>CAWAGW010000023.1:0-16784 GCA_963781715.1 uncultured delta proteobacterium | reverse complement strand
GGTTTTTGGACGGGTAATTTATGAACTATCGATATCAAAGGATAAGTATTATTGATTCAGGGTTAGCTACAATTTCTAACCTCATCGGGGGGATGCTGCTGTAGATATTGAAGCATGGATACTTTATAGTTTTTTGGATTAAAAGAAATCCGATTGCTACTCTTTCTAGAATAAAGAGCGAGCAATGGAGAAGGCAATGGAGTTGGTTAACTTTTCTTCCAGCTTGAATAGTGGCTAAGAAGTATAGAGAAGGGACGAGCGGTTGCAGCTCTTTTCTGTTCGCGATGTGACAAGTGTTCGCGAATCAAGTCCGTGACGCTTGCCCCCCCGATGAGCACGCCGTAGGCGGTACCAAGGATCGATAGGGGCAGAATCTCAGGAAAAGCTAATGATGCCGCCCCGATCCCGGCTGAAGCGCCAAAAGACAAAAAAGCTTTCTGTTTCGATTTGCGCTGCTTAGCCAAAAATTCTTCTTGAGCAGACATTTCTTGGCTCAACAGCATCTGGAAGGTTGCGTCAAGCTCCTTGGCATAGCTGGAGAATGACTTGAATTCAGAACATTTTAGAGATTCTATTCTATCGGCAAGCATTCGCCTGAACTCTCTATTAAATCCCTGTTTCTTAAATTCAATAAGATCTTCGATTGTCATGTTCTCTAACCACCTGAATTCATGGAGGAAGGCGTATTTCACTACATCTTGAGGCTTCACTCCAGCCCTAACTCGAAATTCCTCCGATAACGCATCATACTTCATGGTCAGAACTGGTATAGTGGTATCGGTAACTGAGCTCTCAAGGTTCATGCGGAACGAACTCTCTTCTCGGCATTCGAGGGTTATAAAACCCCCACTAAGCATTTCGAATAACCGATTAGCATCCTTTGAATAAAAAAGGCCTGCTTTGAGCCTGTTTTTGATTTCTAAATCATTGTTTGCTCTAGGATCCGGACTCATGCGGCCAACAAGTTTATCTAACAAAGCGAAAAATGGCTGAAGCCTGGCTAGGGAATCTGGTGTCAAAATGATCTCTCTTTTTTTTGAGACTTCCTTTGAGAACTCTTCTCCTGAGGAATGGGCATCATCCAATTTAAAGAGATGCTTTAAAAATAAGCCTGTGATATTATTGGCCTTCCTTGCTATTGCTAATGACTCTGTATCATTTGAGAATGGTGGAAACTGCATAGGAAAAAAAACGATGATTGGAGCTTAAAGATTTTCCAATAAAGCCTGATGGACTATTTCGACGAACGCAGTCCAATATGTAAATTGCTCATAGAATGAATTAAGTAATGATCTATTCTGCAGCAGTCGCCTAAAATCGACAAATGGTGTGGTGTCTGGTATTGCAACGGTATCAAAGTATAAGCCTAGACGAGCGATCTGTGACGGATCATGAATCTCATGGGCAACTACTGTGGAGATCTTTATATCATGAAGAAAATCACTCAATGCACTAGAATTTCTGTTCCAAAAAGCTTTATTATCATTCAAGAAATCCATCACATGTTTCTCGATATTGTCGGTATGACCTTTAGGACCACAGAGTGCTATTTGAGGAGGCAACTGAAATGGTATGCCGTTTTTGATAGAATTCCTTTCATTTACAAAGTGAGCAAGTGTCATTTCTACATAAGCCTTTTGCAACTTTTGTAATTCAGACACGAAATTCTCCTGAAAAGATTCGCTCCGCCGAACAGCAATGCCAGCTTTCTTCTGTCTGTAATTGTATATTATAACATATGGACTGAGGGACACACACGACAAAAGCCATCTGGAGAGCGACAAGTAAATACATCCAGTCCGGAGAGGAGTGGTCACTGGATTTGCCACAAAACCAGCGAGACCTTTATCTTGCCAGACTTGATCTTTGAATCAGGAAGGCGCACGCCAACCAATTAAAATCCTACAGAAAATCGTAATTTCAAAAATTCCATAGTTTCCAAAAGTCGGCTGATTTTTGGGGAGGTAATTTATAAACTATTGGTATTAAGGGAGAAATATTCTTGATTCGAAGTTAGCTACAGTCATTACCCATAGCGGAAGTAGACTGATACCGCTCCGAGTCGGATCAACGACGGCCGCTTTGATTTCATTATTGGTCAGTAGTAGAGTAAACTTTTTCCGGAATCGCTGGAAAGAGGATGCGGAGTGCGGGTTTTAAGCGATCACTCCTGATCATTGCAAGTTGCCGATTCCCATCGTTTTTGCGGAGGATACATATGGCCGGGCATGTCTTCATCATCAAAGCTGATATTACAAAATTTGCCTGTGATGCTTGGTTGATGCCGTGTGACCATAAAGCCAAACCTGGAAGAAGCTGGTATCCGCCCGGTTGTGATCAATTACCTGATGTCCCTCCATTTAAGGGCGGGCTGCGGATTCAAATACTTCCGGATTGGCCTAAAGACAAGCCCCAACCATTCCTCGGAAATGTCGGAGGGCATCCAGGCCGGGATACTGAATGGTATATCAAGGCGGTTTCTGAATTCCTCGATGCCGCCACTGCCTTCACTAAAAAAAGGCAGCAACCATTTGGACGGACAAAACATCTTCTGGCACTGCCTGTGGTAGGGACCGGTCGCGGCGGCGCACTTGAACGTGCCGGTGAGATATTGGCGGCGATGCTGGCGGCCCTCAAAGACTTTACCTCCAACAATGATATTGATGTGGCAATAGTATCCAATAATCCGGCTATTTACGCCGCAGCTCAAGCAGAGCGCAATGTTTTTGAAACATGGCCTGTTCTTGATGATGACCTCAAGAATGAGGCTCAAAAACTCGCCAATTTCTCCAGGGAGGGGAAATTGGCTGTTTTTATCGGTGCCGGAGTCAGCAAAGGCTCCGGACTTCCTGACTGGAAAGGCCTTCTAAAAAACCTGATCCGCCGGACAGATCGAAACAATAAGGAATGCGACGCCCTCATCCAGCTGAACAATCCTTTGGACCAAGCCACCATTATTGAAAGATGGCTGGAGGGTACTGAAAAGATCGGCCAGGCTGTAGCCCAAGAGTTCGAAGGTTATAATTTCTACTCCCTCTCCCATGCTCTTTTGGCTTCACTTCCCGTCAAAGAGGTCATAACCACCAACTACGATCGACTCTTTGAAGAAGCTTGGAAGTTGCATGATCCGGAAGGACTCTCAGTAGTACCGGGCAGATTCCAACCCAATACCCGGCGGTGGTTATTAAAGATGCACGGTTGCCTTTCAAGGCCTGAGCAGATCGTGCTGACCCGTGCGGATTACAACCGGTACAATGAATCTTTACCTGGCCTGGCCGGGATCGTACAGGCATTTCTGGTCACCCGGCACATGCTCTTTGTTGGTTTTTCGCTAACCGATGACAATTTCCATCGTATCATCGATTGCGTTCGCCGTATTCGTGCCGGAGCAGCTTCCGGACAGTTGGGCACAGTAATCTCTTTAATCCCGGCCGGACTTCAGGAAGTACTGTGGGAAAAAGATTTAAATCGCGTTCGGATGGCTGAAAGTGAGAAGGCGGATGTGTCTGAGGCGGCTCGGCGGTTGGAGATTTTCTTGGATTACCTGCTGTCGTGCACTCGCGAAACAAGATATCTCCTGGTGGGTAAACGCTTTGACGCCATCCTGGATGACGCCGAAAAACAAATTCGCAGAGCCCTGAATACGTTCATAGATGAATTGGAATCAGGCGGGGACAAAGTGAAAGAAACGGTAGCCTGGCAGCGCATTGCGCAGATGCTCACGGAGTTGGGGTATACCATCGAGAAGCCCTCAGCTGTGGCCATTAGAAAGATAAAGCAGAAGTTTGAGGAATATGGCGGGAGTGCGCAGATTCCCAACCAGAAGAACGCATATTTTTCGGCGGAGATGGTCGACGGCGGGATTATGGTTGATAATTTAGGTTCTCAACCGTTCTTGCCATGGGAAGTCTTCGAGGAAGCGGTCAATTTGCTGGTTAAAAAGGGAGGCCGGGCTGAAAAGGGAGACGCAATGATGGGCAGGCTTGGTAACGAAAAACTACCTCGAAGCAGTATTGAAGGGCACGTTGCAGCCTCCGTATACAGCAGGAAAACCGGGCAATCCGTATTTCGCCGAATCACTCCTCTCACTTGCATTCTTGTCTGGGCTGGAGTTTGTAAAACGTACCCCAACGGACTGGCGTTAATCGAGAAATGAGGGATGAAACCTGCATCAAGCGTGTTACTGGGAAGCCCAAGCTTCCTCCAGCATATCTATAAAAATTCTGAGCAATTCGGAAAGCGAGTTCTTGAGAATATCGAAATCTCGAAAGACCGCTTTCCCGCGATGCACGGCGTTTGACCTGACCTGACAATTCAGCGCTACTGGGGGTGAATTAGATTAGCTGCTCTTTCTTTTCGGGCTCCGAATCTCCCACGATCGTGATCTCGGACGGGTGGTGCTTGGAGCCGATTGGGTGGACCGTCCCGGCCAGAACCTTTTCCTGTCCAGCTATGATCATCAGAGGCTGGTCTGTGGCGTAATTTTCAGAACTCGTAGCCCCTGCCAGTCCAGTAGCGCCAGTCGTTAGGCCTGCCTGAGATAGACCTTTCTGTTGATTGCACGGATGATAACTAGACCATAAGAAATGAATTCAGGCGCAATCACATCTCGGCGAGCCACCAGCTGTTGCGCGGCACAGCCGTTGACGATCCGCCGGATGCGCCAACGCATCACCGCGGCATCAGCGCGAACACACCCCAGCCCAGGTATTCACGCGTGTAAGCGGCGTAGCGCTCGGGTTCCGAGGTCAGTTTGGCTCGAACATCTTTCGCGAACTCGTCGTCGGGATTGGCTTCAAGCCATCGGCGCATGGTGAGCCATTTGGCCGCCTCGTATCTGTCCCAGCCGTCTTGGTCAGCCAGAACCATTTCAACGACGTCGTAGCCAAGGTGGCCGAAAGACGCGAGAAGTTCTGGAAGCATGAGAAAGTCGGAGATTGAGTTGGCAAGACACCCCTTGGCAACATCTTCCGTCGGCGGTAACTGCCGCCAGTAGGGCTCGCCGATGAGGATGATCCCTCCGGTGCGCAGGCTCCGCGCCAGAAGCTCGATAGTGCCGACGACTCCCCCGGCGATCCAAGTGGCACCGACACAGGCTGCCACACCGACCTTCTCGTCAGAGACGTAGCCCGCAGCATCGCCATGGATGAACTTGACTTGATCGGCGACGCCGAGTTCTTCAGCACGGAGTTTCGCTTGCTCGGTGAACAACTGGCTCATGTCGATGCCGGTGCCGATGACGCCGTGATCGCGTGCCCAGGTGCACAGCATCTCCCCCGAACCGCTGCCGAGGTCGAGCACTCGGGCCCCCGATTCCAGACGCAGCGCCGCGCCGAGAGTGGCGAGCTTTTCGGGTGTGATCGGGTTGTGGATGCGGTGAGCACTCTCAGTGATGTTGAATATCCGTGGGATGTCCATTGTGGAAAATTTCCTTAATGGGTGTGAATAGATTCGGTCACGGCCTAACGCCTGAATTAAAAAGCGGCGTGGGCTTGAATGAATTGTTGGACGGTTCAGATTGTGGTTCGCTACGCTCTCACAATCTAACCTTATTCGTTGCACTTGCGCCGAAAAAACGTCTCAACCACCGAAAACAGTATGATACAGCACCAAACTCCCACTCAAAGAACAGTGCAGGGGCCTCTTCCGCCTTCCTGCCACCCCGCCGGCTGATCCAACCTCCTCAGCGCCAAAAAGGTCTTTTCTATAGATGACCACCGGGCTCGTCCAACAAACGGTTCAGAACTCGTAGCCCCTGCCGGTCCAATATTGCCAGTCGTTAATGGCCTCTTGTGTTTCCTCATCTACTCTAACTCCTTCGAGTTGACACAGGGGAACACCGAGATTGCGACCCTTCCATTTGATCTCAATAAACATCTCCTTCTCGCAATCTTCCTCAGGAGCCATGCCAACTACCTCCATGATTTCTCCCCTTTTAAGGGGTGAGATCCGTCTCTCCTTGATGCACTTGGCATTGAATGGAAATCTCATCTTATCTTCGAGATAGTAGTACCAGCCCATTGCCCTCTCTTCTTCATCATAGGCATCGACGACGATTTCCATCACGATTCGCTCTTCCCGTTCCTTATCTTCATCGATCCGTGCCATATCGGTCTCTCTTTACAGTTTGCCTTGGTAGGTTGAAGACCAGCCAAAGAGGGCTCTAAGCTTCTGGGCGGGATTAAACTTGAATACAGCCATCTCTTCTCGGCTCCAGATAAAACCCTCCAAAACCGGGGAGGGTAACTCCAGATCCTTCTTTGAAGGCCTCAAAGAGAGTATCGGTAAAGGCGTCGATCCAGCTTTCAGCCACCTTCTCGCCAGTCTTCATGCGTTTTGCAAGACGACAGACAATCTGTTCTTTGTCTATCCGATCCGCCATGGCTCTCCTCATCCGCAACATGGATTAGAAACCAACAGGCCAGGTCATTACAGGTTGATGCCTTTCAATACCGGACTGGGGAATCACTTTGCAACGACCTTCTTCGCCTTTTTTCATTAATGCTTTGGGAGGGGAACAGCCCAAAAACCGAAGCGGCCTTCGCGTGGCAAACATGGAACAGAAAAGCTAACCCATTAAAATACTACCGAAAACGGCAATCTCAGAGGTTTCCAAAAGTCGGCGAGTCAATGTTAGAGTAAGTTTCGCTAAAACAATGATCTAGTGTAAAATCCATGACTTACGCGCGTAATTTGGAAATTCATAGCCGTTCGTTTGCCCATTTCTGACTGGATCATTTTCGTGAGGGGACGGCTCACAGACAGCTTCGGGTTTTATAGGTATAATGCCAAACCATTGAATTCCAACTGAAAATCGCGATTTCAAGAATTCCATAGTTTCCAAAAGTCGACTGGTTTGTGTGCCCTCAATTTATAAATTATCAGTCTCAGGGGAGAATAATTCGCTCTTAGTGACTACGCCGCTCCGGGTCGGCAGGGCGGGTTGAGTCCAATCATGTTGGACCGCGCCCGTTCGGCTCACATATGATTAAGTCATTTTTTGTTTCGGACTCGGGCTTATTGTTGTGTACAGGGAGAGCAATGTTGACTGTTTACTTTCCTCTGGAACGATTAATTTCGCCGCGTTGAGCAGGAACCCATCTGCAGCTCTCAATTGCCACTTCCGTCTTCCGTTTGGCTTCCCATCAATTTAATGAAATTCTGCTCTCCGGGGCAGGGTCAACTTTCAGCGCCGGAGAACAAATGATTGACAATTTAGAACATATGCTCTAATAATCAGAACGACTGTTATTCAACTATTACCGTCTTGAGCCGCAAGAGGGGCAATTTGATGAACACCAAAATGGTTTGGGATGAGGGGACCAAAAGAAGGCTGATCGAGGCTGCCGGAGAGGTATTCGCGATCCATGGCTTTCGAGCCGCCACCATAAGAGAGATCTGCAAACGCGCCAATGCCAGCGTCAGCGCGGTGAATTATCACTTTGGAGACAAAGAGAGTCTTTATGAGGCTGTTTTCGATTACTCACATCGCTGGGCGGTTGAGAAGTACCCCCATGACTTGAGTCTGGAAATCAATCCTACACCGGAAGAACGGCTCAGGGCATTCATCCGGGCTTTTTTGCTGCGAGGTCTTGGCGACGGGTTCCCGACCTGGCATGCAAAGCTTCTGGCGCAGGAAACCGCCAATCCGAGCGGTGTCCTTTCAAAGCTGGCGGAAACGGTAATCCGTCCCATGGACGAGTACCTCGAAGGGATCATTAGAGAACTTTTGAAAAGAGAAGACCATCCCCATGAGCAGGATGACCACTTAATCCAACTATGCAGGATGAACATAATCGGGCAATGTATTTTCCAGTTACATGTCAGGCAGTTCACGCCATCCCCCGCCCAGAAGACTCTAGAACCGCGACAGATTGCAGCCATTGCCGACCAGATTTACAGGTTTTCGCTTGGAGGTATTCGAGCGATTGCCGCCGAAGGAAAATCCCGATGAATACAGCCATTAAATCGGCATCTTCGCTCCTGACGGCCATCCTGTTAACAACATTCACAGGATGTGCAGCGGTTGGACCTGACTACAAGCGTCCGGACGTGCCGGTGTATCAGGATTGGCATACCCGACTGGACGGCAAGGCAAATACAGAAAGCCTGGCGGAGTGGTGGACAACTTTCAGCGACGCGAAGCTCACCCATTTGATCGAACGCGCTGTGAAAGCGAACCTCGACCTGAAAAAAGCACGGGCTCAGGTTCGAAAAGCACGCGCCCGCAGGGGAATTGCCGAAGCCGGCTTCCTTCCCTCACTGAACGGTAGTGGCTCCGCTACCTGGACTCATACAACCGGCAATGGAAGCGCCGTTGCAGCAAGCGCCACTGCCAATGAACTCTATTCGGCAAGCCTCGATGCATCATGGGAACTGGACATCTTCGGAGGTGTCCGGCGCTCCGTGGAGGCAGCGCAGGGAGACCTTCAAGCGAGTGATGAGAATTTACGCAATGTTCTTGTCTCGCTTCTCTCGGAGGTTGCCCTGAACTACTTCGATGTCCGGACTTATCAGGACCGCCTCAACGTGGCGGAAAGCAACCTGCGGTCGCAAACCGAAACACTGGAGTTGACACAATGGCGCTACCAGGCCGGTTTAACCGATGAACTGGCGGTGCAGCAGGCTCGCTATAACGCAGAAAATACACGTTCCCAAATACCGGTTTTGCGGACCGGGCTGGATGCAGCCATGAACCGCATTGCGGTGCTGCTCGGCGATCAGCCGGGCGCGATCCACGCGGAACTGGATCAAGCCGAACCCGTCCCTGTACCACCGCTCCAGGTTGCAGTGGGTATTCCTGCCGACCTCCTTCGTCGCCGGCCCGATGTGCGGCAGGCGGAGCGGGAGCTGGCTGCGCAAACTGCAAGGATCGGTGTGGCGACAGCGGATCTCTACCCCAAATTAACTCTCGGCGGCTCCATAGGTCTGGAAGCCTTTTCTTTAACGAATCTGTCTTCCGGAGCTATGTCACTCTCAGGAGGGCCTTCGATTACATGGGCAATCTTCAAAGGCGGGGCTATTCGCCAGAATATCGAGCTTCAGTCGGCACTGCAGGAGGAGGCTTTGGTCCACTACGAGAGTGTCATTCTCAGTGCTCTGGAAGAGGTTGAAAATGTGCTCCGGGCTTACGTCGAGACCCAGGAGCGGAAGAAGTCGCTCAGCGATGCTACCCAGGCGGCTCAAAAAGCGGCGGAACTGGCACAACAGAAATATCAGGCGGGATTGACTGATTTTACGAGCGTCCTGGATGCCCAACGTTCCCTTCTGTCTCTTCAAGAGCAACTGACTATAAGCAACGGGAATGTGTCAGCCAATCTGGTACGCGTTTACAAGGCCCTTGGCGGCGGATGGACCTCACTTTCAGGCAGTCCGGAAACAAATAAATCATAGCCGGCTTTTTCACGGAGCAACATATGACGTTCAAGCCAAACGAAGAATCCGAAATAGCCAGGGTATTGAATTTGAGCAAATTGGCCGATAAGCCCCGGCGAATTGGGAAATGGGTGATTGCGATTATTCTCGTGGCGGTCGCCTTAGTTGGTTTTAGTGTTTTTTTAAAATCATCACGTTCCTCCGGGGTCGTTCAGTACAAGACTCAGGAAGTACAGCGTGGAGACCTGACTGTAATCGTAACTGCCACCGGGACTCTTCAGCCGACCAATAAGGTGGATGTGAGCAGCGAGCTCTCCGGAATCATCAAGACAGTTGAAGTCGATTACAACAGCAAGGTGAAGCTCGGCCAGCCCCTGGCAAAACTCGACACATCCAAGCTCGAAGCGCAGGTAACTCAATCCAGGGCTGCACTGGAATCTTCAAAAGCAAAGGTCTTGCAGACACAGGCAACCGTCAAGGAAACCCGAAGTAAGCTCGCCCAGCTAAAGAAAGTAAAAGAGTTAAGCGGCAACAAGGTCCCGTCTCAAACCGAGATCGACGCGGCAGAAGCGGCACTTGATCGTGCATTGGCTGATGTCGCCAGTGCCAAGGCCGCTGTTTCCCAGGCTCAAGCCATCCTGGATGCCAATCTGACAGACCTGTCGAAGGCAGTCATTAGATCCCCCGTCGATGGAATTGTTCTCACTCGCAAAGTGGAAGCCGGTCAGACAGTGGCCGCTGCTCTCGATCCGCCCGTGCTGTTCAAGCTGGCGGAGGATTTGACCAAGATGGAACTTCACGTTGACGTGGACGAGGCGGATGTTGGGCACATCCAGGAAGGGCAGACGGCTACTTTCAGCGTGGCGGCATATCCGAACCGAACATACGATGCGCAAATTGTGCAGGCCCGCTTCGGGTCAACAACAACTTCGGGAGTGGTCACTTATGAAACCGTGCTGAAAGTTGACAACCAGGATCTTTCCTTGAGACCTGGCATGACGGCAACGGCGGACATTGTCGTGAAAAAAGTCGAAAAAGCCATGCTGGCGCCGAGTACCGCGCTTCGATATACGCCACCAGCCCAGCAGGAAAAGAAGTCTTCAAATGGACTAATAAGCACGCTGCTGCCTCATCCACCCATGTCCGGAACTCAACCGTTAGAAGATGGTGCGAGCAAGAAACAGCAGCGAGTCTGGACGCTAAGGGACGGGCGGCTCACAGCCGTTCCTGTCACAGTCGGTTCGACAAACGGTGCCATGACCGAAATTCTGGCCGGCGAGATTCAACCCGGGACCCCGGTTGTCGTTGATACCGTAAGTTCAGCGGAGTGAATATGACTTTAAATATCAACAACCCTCTAATTGAACTCCAGGGACTTACCAAAGTGTACGGCACTGGCCAGGCGGTCATGCACGCCCTGCGCGGCATCGATCTTCGTATCGGCGAAGGCGAGTTCGTGGCGGTAATGGGACCCAGCGGTTCGGGCAAGTCCACCTGCATGAACATTCTAGGTTGTCTGGATACGGCTACGGCAGGAGCGTACAGGTTTAAAGAGGTCGAAGTAAATAAACTGAGCCGCGCCCAACGGACGCTTTTGCGCCGCTTCTACATTGGTTTTGTTTTTCAGGGCTATAATCTTTTGAACCGCACCTCGGCGCTGGAGAACGTGGAACTCCCCCTGATGTATCGGGGCGTTTCTGCCCGTGAGCGGAGGGCACGTGCTTTTGAATCACTCGAAATGGTCGGTTTAAAAGGATGGGAAACCCACACGCCTGGAGAACTATCTGG
The DNA here is from genome assembly GCA_963781715.1 of uncultured delta proteobacterium. Lineage (GTDB taxonomy): Bacteria > Desulfobacterota > Syntrophobacteria > Syntrophobacterales > Syntrophobacteraceae > Desulfoferrobacter. The sequence continues at coordinate 5,621 of CAWAGW010000023.1, read as the reverse complement.
AGGCCAGCAACAAAGGGTCGCCATTGCACGAGCAATCGTGACCAAGCCGGCGATTTTATTCGCTGATGAGCCAACTGGCAACCTGGATACGGCTCGAAGTTGTGAAATCATGGAACTGCTCACTGGCCTGAATGACGAACATGGAGTAACCATCGTCATGGTCACTCACGAACCGGATATGGCGGCCTATGCCAAGCGCATTGTCCGCTTTAGGGATGGTCTGGTCGAATCGGATAAATAAAACCAGGGGTAAAGCATGTTTTGGAACACGGTCCTGCTGGCTTCGCGTGAGATCCGGCGCAATGTTCTGCGCTCGGTTTTGACGATCCTCGGTATTGTTATTGGCGTTGCCGCCGTGATTATCATGGTGACTGTCGGTGGGGGAGCCACCGTGCAAGTCAAGCAGCAGATTGCAAGTATGGGCAGCAATCTGCTTATGATCAATCCCGGCAAAAGACTTGGTCCGGGACAATCCACAGGAAGTATTCCATTTAAACGAGCCGATGCCGAGGCCATTGGCAGGGACATCGGCTCGTTGTCTTCAGTGGCGGCGATCTCGTCCCAATCCTGCAAGGCTGTCTTTGGAAACCAGAATTGGTCGACCCAGGTAACAGGCAGCGACAATCCCTATTTCACTGTTACAAACAGGTCTATCAAGTCGGGAAGGCAATTCACAGAGAGCGAAGCGCGCAGTGGCGCAGCGGTCTGCGTAATTGGGGAAACTGTCGCTAAGAAACTTTTCGGCAGCCAGGATGTCATCGGAGAAAAGATTCGGTTGAATGGCAGCAGCAGTTCGACCACAGCTAATACCGGCAGTTCGGGCAGCAGTTCAAGCAATAGAAATCAAGACAGCAGCTCAACCAGTAGCAGCGGTACAACCAGCAGTAAGCTCTCCTGTGAGGTGATCGGGATATTGGAGGCTAAAGGACAAAGTACCATGGGCACCGATCAGGACGACATCGTCGTGATCCCGCTCAATACCTACCAGAGGCGCATTGCTGGGAATCAGGATGTTGGTTTCATCCAGGTTTCGGTTAAGGAAGGCGTGCCGACCGAAAAGGTTCAACAGGATATCTGGCGACTGCTCCGGGTGCGCCGTCATCTCTCACCGAGTGACGATGATAACTTCAACGTTATGGACATGAAAGAGATTGTTAAAATGCTCACCGGAACTACTCAGCTATTAACGGCTCTGCTGAGCGCCGTTGCCGCGGTAAGCCTTCTTGTCGGTGGCATCGGCATTATGAATATCATGCTGGTATCAGTAACCGAGCGCACCCGTGAGATCGGTATCCGTCTTGCCATTGGCGCTCTCGAAAAAGAGGTACTTATGCAATTTCTGGTCGAGGCAGTGGTTCTTTCATCTTTTGGCGGGCTGATAGGTATTTTGCTGGCTCTTGCCGGGTCGGTCTGGCTGGCGGGGGTGCTGCGTGTGCCGTTCGTTTTCAATGCCGGCATTGTAGTTGTTGCGTTTCTTTTTTCAGCAGCGGTCGGCGTTGTATTTGGATATTTCCCAGCACTCAAAGCCGCACGCATGGACCCGATCGAAGCTTTGCGGCACGAGTAGTTCTGAACCGGACTGATTCATGTAGCTTGCCGCCACCTTGAACCCCATAGCCCAGGTCCTGATCCGGGGCCCTTAAGGAACGGACCCGAGCGGCAATTCCGATACGGCCTTGCTCCCATTCCCCGTCTCCGGTTCATTTGCCTCTTAGTTTGGTGGGCGAGCAGGGGCGACGATGTTGGACGCCGGGGCGGTCGCTTCTTCGGTTCACATTGAGCGGCTGAAACGGCTGGACCGCATCTCTTCAGTGCCTCCAGTGAATGACACTTATAAGCACAAATGCGTACAAAATTCTTGACTTCATAAGCAAAGCTGCTTATAAAAACACATGAACTCGAACCAATTCAAAGCATGGCTAAAGAAGCAAGGTTGCACATTCGAGACGAAGGCGGGCACCGGCCACATTGTTGTCCGCTTGGGTGACAAGAAAGCGGACTTGCCCATGCATGGCGGCAAAAAAGAACTTGGCACGGGATTGGTCGAGAAAATCAAGAAACAGCTTGGATTGAAGTAGGGGGGTCCGCTATGCTGATTTATCCGGTCCATCTTGAACCCGACGACAATAATACGATGCTTACCACATTTCCCGATGTTCCCGAGGCAGTAACCTTCGGAGATGATGAGGCCGACGCCAAGAATCACGCTGTCGGCGCCCTTATTGCCATCTTCTCAGCCTACATGGATGACCGTCAGCGCATCCCTATGCCTTCTCCACTCAAGGGGCGATCTGGCGTAGTACTTCCCGCAGGAGTCTCGGCAAAGATTCTCCTGTGGAACGCCATGTTTGATGCGGGCCTTCGTAAAGCCGACTTGGCTCGCAAGCTCAACCTCTCCCCATCAGTCATAGACCGCCTGTTAAGCCTCACCCATGCCAGTCGCATTGAACAGATCGAAACCGCCCTGGCGGCATTGGGCAAAAGACTGGTTGTTGGCATCCGTGAAGCTGCTTAACGGCAAAAATCTTTGACCAAGATACAGTGGAAAAGGAGACATTCTCGGACAATCATGCTGGTGGCAGAGATCTGCATGCAGGACTTTTTCAGAACTCGTAGCCTCTGCCGGTCCAATAGTGCCAGTCGTTAATGGCCTCTTGTGTTTCCTCATCTACTCCAACTCCTTCGAGTTGAGACAGGGGAACACCGAGGGTGCGACCCTTCCATTTGATCTCAGTAAGCATCTCCTTCGCGCAATCTTCCTCCGGAGCCATGCCAACTACCTCTATGATTTCTCCCATTTTAAGGGGTGAGATCCGTCTCTCTTTAATGCACTTGGCATTGAATGGAAATCTCATCTTATCTTCGAGATAGTAGTACCAGCCCATTGCCCTCTCTTCTTCACCATAGGCATCGACGACGATTTCCATCACGATTCGATCTTCCCTCTCCTTGTCTTCTTCGATCCGTGCCATATTGGTCTCTCTTTACAGATCCAAGGATCACTCCTCAAGCTCATAGCCCATTCTTCTATACCCAAGGCGTCTCCGGCCATACATTTTTGCCAACATTGGGACACCGAGGTCAGCGTAATCGTAGACGATGACCTCTTTTTTGCTTTCGTGCAGCCGATGCAACCGGCCGGCGTACTGTGCGAGAACTCCACGCCATGAGACAGGCAGTGCCAAAAACAGAGTATCCAGGCGGGCATCGTCGAAACCTTCGCCCAGATATCTTCCTGTAGCGATGATGACCCTCGGTTCGTGATCAGCAAGGGCAAGGAGTCTATCTGATGCAATCTTTCGTTCCTTCCGCCCCATGCCGCCCCTCAGCACAATTATGTTGGATATGCTCTGGGAAAGCAGCTCAACAAGTATTGCCAGATGCTCCTTTCGCTCGGTTAGAACCAACGGACAACGTCCCGATCGGATGTTTTCCAGCACATCACCGACGATCAGCTCGTTTCGCTTATTGTCGGCGACCAGGGCTGAGTATAGTTCATGTATAGCAAGGTCGTCTCTCAGCTGGAAAATGTCAGGGAGATGGAACCCAGTCTTTCGCAAAATGACTCTATGTTCAAACGGCCTTTCAACTGCTTTCTTCCGCTCATCAATATGATACCTTGTAGGGCCGCATTGCATATGAATTATAGGGTGATGGCCGTCCTTCCTGGTGACCGTAGCGGATAAACCAGTGACATATTTTGCTTTGCATTCCCTGGCGACAGCTTCAAAGCTCCTTGCAGAAAGGTGATGGCACTCATCCACTACCAGGTGCCCATATTTTCCGACAAGATCATCGACTTCCTTCTTTCGAAACAGACTTTGAATAATTCCGATATCGATTATCCCGCTTACCTTCCTTTTTCCTCCTCCAACATAGCCGATTTGACCGGGATTCAGTCCCAGCAGGTTGCTCAGCTGTGAAATCCATTGATCGAGGAGTTGCCTCCTGTGGACTAATACGAGCGTGTTTACTTTTCGTGCAGCGATCAGGTAAGCCGCCAGAACAGTTTTACCAAAGGCAGTCGGGGCGGAAAGCACACCTGTGTCGTGGGCGAGCATTGCATCGGCCGCTGATTGCTGATCTGGTCTGAGCGTGCCCTGGAACTCGCAATCGATGAGTTCGCCGGAGTATCTTTCCTCAACCAGCACGGGTTTTATCCCTAATAACGTTAGTAAATCAATGATCTCGTCCAGGCAGCCCCTGGGAATGCCGATGTGCCTGGAAAAGTCCTCGGAGCAGTTGATAATCCTTGGAATCCCGAAGGTCGGCAATCGCATTGCCTGGGCCTTGTAGAATTCCGGATTTTGGAAAGCCGCCAATCGTGTGAGACGGTTTGTCAAACCTGGGGTGAGTTCATCCTTTGAGATATATACCTGGTTTGCGATTACAACTGTGATTTGTTCCGGTAGAGGGAGAGGCAAGGGGGGATCTTGCTGTCGCCTGGAAGGAGGTGCCGCCCAGGGCTCTTCGTCCGCTTCGTCGGTGGCCACCATTTTTACCCCAACGACCCTTCCACGGCGAACTGCCTCAGCAGCAATCGTTTCAACTTCTATCAGTTGCATCGGGCGAATGGTTGAAAGGAAAGCCCACTGGTCTGGATGTGGTTGAAAATCTTCGTTAATAAAGACGCTATTGCCATTCTCTCTGGGTACTTTTTGTAAGGGTAGAGCGATGAGGCTTCCAAAGCCGCCTTTTGGCATCGTGTCCTGATTGGGGAACAGGCGGTCGTACGAATCGAGGCCAATTTCAGGGCGTTGTTCCATAGCCTGGGTCAGGATAAAAGAGCCCATCTGCCGCGCGGTTATAGCAGAAACGGGCGATGAAAAGAAAATCCACAAGTGTGCGCCATTTCCAGATCGTGAACGCTCCACGACTGCGGGAACATTCAACGATTTGCACACCCCCCTGACCGCAGTGATATCCTCCATCCACGATTTTTTGTCAAAATCAGCTGCCAGAAACCAACAAGTCTCATCTGGAAGCAGCGGGTATACTCCGATCGTAAAATCTTTCTTTGATTTGCTGTCGGGATTGGTCCCTCGCAGATGATTCCTGATAACGTCATCGGTTACAGGAAGAAATTCCCTCTTGGGACACTCCCCGCACTTGATCTTGGGTTTTTTGCAAAACGGTCTTATCCATTCATTTTGACACGCAGGCTGGTAGCCGGACTTTCCCGTTTTTGCACTTTCAAATCTCCGGGGATAAACATCCTCACGCCCCCTGAACAGCTGCCGAAATAGAGCAATTTTATCCTCTGGGGCAGAGTTGTTTGTGACCGTTTTCTGGCCGATTTGTGCAGATTGATTCGGGAACAGCGTGGCTGCAGAATCTCTTTCGATTCTCAACCGCTGAATTTCTCTAGCGACCGCATCCCGCCTGGCATCCAATTCCTTTAATTCCTGCTCAGCGGCAACCAGCAACTTGTCCAGCTCCAAAATACTTCGCACAAACCTCCTCCGAGGGGGCACGGTAGAATCATCTCAATACACTTTTTGAGCATTATTCCAAATTTTACACCGAATCAAAGCTTGGGGGACATGAGGTAGTGCGAGGAGCCATTTAGAAGATCTGCGTCACAAAAATTTCACAGTTTCCAAAAGTCGGCGAGTCCATAT
>CAWAGW010000022.1:0-205856 GCA_963781715.1 uncultured delta proteobacterium | reverse complement strand
CCTTAGCGCCTTGCGGCAACTTTATAACCGATTGTGTATGACATACATGAACCATGATATATTTTCCCATGCCTCCTAATAACAGATCATTTTGCGCCAGGTCATTGAGCCTCACTTCAACTGTCCCATACTCTCGGCCTTTAGGGTTATTGGCGACTTTTCCTCCCAATGAATATGCCAACAACTGGTGCCCATAGCAAATTCCCAGTGTTGGAATCTGACGTTCCACCGCACCGGGCAGCCACTTTGCCGCATATTCACTCCAATTCAAACGTTCGGTGACCATATTGTGGGAACCCGTGATAACAATGCCCGAAATTTCATTGTAATTTGGCAGCGTACCGCCGTTGTTCACTTCAACTATTTTGACTTGTTCTCGTGCAGCCCCCATTCCCGAAATGATCCAATCCTCGAAATCATGCCGCCTGGTAATAAGTGAGGGTAAAGTCCTCCCAACTTTGATTATCAGTATTCGTCTCATCTCCACCACCATAAAGCAACAGCCCAAGCTGGAAGATGAAGCTTGGGCCATATTGTAAACTTTAAAAAAAACACTTGCCTTGAGAAGCTTGCTCTTCGACTGAGAAAGAACCACTCAATCTCTATTCCACCAACATTCCCTACCGCTCACAATACAAACCATGATGGCTGATCCCGATGTCTAAAATATGCCAATGGCAACAAGTTTGATAGTATAGCATTGAAAAATGCAAAAAGTCAGTTCCTTGACGGCTCAACACAAAATATTTTCATAAACGGTTATTACATCGCACCCCGACAGCATCAACTCAGTTTTCGAAACGATACAATATTATATTAGCTCAATTTGGCGAGTCTTGTTCAGGTGAAGCCAAGATTCTTATTCGTGCGAAAGCAGAACTCCAGCAAACTTGATTCATCCAATGGTTGACAGCTCCCCGATTAATCCCGCATGGGAGATACTGGAAGCACAAGCTTCGTCGCTATACGGGAGGTTACCGATTGAATCTTTAAGCCTGGGTTTTAGTCTTATAATTAGCTAAAATCAGTAATTCCAGATGAGCATGCAGCTATGATGGTAACTGATTGTACCCATAGGCGGCTAAACTGCTTATGGCATAAAGAGGAATCCACATGCTAATACTTAAAGCGTAGCCTTGCAGTTTTCTAAGATTAGCCAGTATTTGACCGTATGTTGATAATTATCTTAATTGCCATTTGACAGAAAACCTCGAATTGCTAATTTCCCATGTACATTCAATGTCTTGTACTGATTATTAAACTTTCAAAAGATAAATTGGACAATTTAATAGTCATGTTTTAACTTTTGCTATTATATAGTTGAAATAATATTATTAATGTGTTTTCTAATTTATACTTATATTGTTAAAGTGTAAAAGGAGTATTATCATGGCAAAGTCACTGACTGAAATGACAGTAGAGATTCTCACGGCTCAGTTATCGCACCGTGACATGTCTCCAGACGAGATCGCCGAAGTTCTAAGAAACACTTTTGGGTTGCTTAAGGCATTAAAAGATAGGGAAAGTCGAAGAGAGATTCAAGGAACAGAAGTCGAATCCGCGCCCGGGTTCCCCGAAACCAAAGGGCGACCGTTGCCCGAATCCGCCTATTCGAAAGCTGCCGAGTCTCCAGTCCATAAACCGCCAGCCGAAATGGAATCGGAACCGCTCACTCCGCAAGTTCCTTCAATGGAGCCAATGGATTCAATCCAGCAAGACAAAATCATTTGCCTGGAATGTGGACAAGAGTTCAAGCAGATATCTCACACGCATCTCAAGGGCCACGGCTTGACCCCGAAAGAATACCGGAAGAAGTATCGTCTTCCGGCCAAACAACCCTTAACAGCCCGCTCGCTTTCTGAGAAGAGAAAACAAAAGGCAAAAGAAATCGGTCTCGGGGTGCGGCTCAAAAGCCTCAGGGAAGCGAAACAACGATCCGTTTGATAGACGCAAGTTGAAGGCCGCTGTGAACATTTGGGGCTCGCAGTGGCCAATGAGGCGGTTGCGCGCAAGACAGGCAATCTATGGGGCAAGCCTCTTGCCCCTGCACCAAACCCCGTCATGATCCGTCTTGAAAGCTGCCCGACTTATTCCCAGCAAAACCATAACTTGAGGTTCGCGTGATTTGTTTTACACAGTCCGAAGAGTTCGCAACGACCGAAAGCCTACTCTCGTCTAATCTTTGTTTTTCAGTAAATTACAGAATGTCCCAGGCTTCGATCCCTCTCCGCACCCGGCATCACCATCAGTTAATCCTCTCGGAAACCTCCCTGTCAAAGATAGAATTGATTTACTCTTAGCACTTATGGCATATTCATTATCGCTTAAATTAGAAAATGTTACGCAGACGTATTGAACTGTTCCGGAGTTTTAACTATCCTATTAGCTAATTCTTGGGGAATTTTCGCTTATGTGGTGAGAGGATCGGATGGATGAAACTGGAAGAAACGTTAGGACGAAGATTATTGCGGTGGGTGCGGAAGCTTCTGATGTTCAGTTTGCCTTTGTTGATTTTCTCTTTTTTGTTCGGAGCCCCGGTCCTTGCTGCGGGCAAGGTTGCTGAAGCGCTACATCACAAGCTCGGGCAAGATGTTCAGCAACGCACCTTATGGGTAGGGTGCGAGGTCATTCATACAAGGGCGGATCTGATACAATTCTATAAGGACCGTAATTTCACTCCAGTATGGCTGAATGAAGAAGGCTTGAATGACCTTGGCAACACTTTACCTGCCCAATTGGCAGAATCCAGGCTACATGGTCTGGATCCGGATGATTATCATCTCCGCTGCATCAATGCCACCATCACTCGGCTCAATAACATTCTGCTCAGCCCAGGGGAGCTTGACCCCAAAGGATTGGCGGACCTAGATATTCTCATGACGGATGCCTTCATGATTTACGCATCTCATCTGGCTACGGGTAAAGTCGATCCGGAACGTCTCTATCCTTTGTGGTTTTCACAAAAGGAGAAGGCCAATATCATTGCCGGATTGAATCATCTTTTGCGAAGTCGCGATTTGGCCGGAACCATAAGAAGTTTTGCGCCCTCCCATCAACAGTACTGGAACCTTATCAGCGCAGCTCAGCAGATGGAAAAAGTCATTGCGCAAGGTGGTTGGCCCATGCTGCCGCAAGGCAGAACTTTGCGCCCCGGGGATCGTGATTCTCAAGTAGTGATGTTGCGCAAACGCCTGGAAGCAAGCGGTGAATTGAAGTCGTCGGATTCCAGTGCGCAACTTGATAGATATGATACGTCAGTTGAGGTTGCCGTCAAAAATTTTCAATCCAGACAGGGGCTGGCTGTAGATGGCGTAGTCGGGCCGAATACACGGGAAGCACTCAATGTTCCCGCCGAACGCCGCCGCCAACAGATCCTGCTTAATTTGGAGCGTTGGCGTTGGCTGCCCCATAAATGGAATGACGATTATGTTATAGTGAACACTGCGGCTTTTACACTCAGAGCACATCGAGGAAGTGAAAATCTTTCCATGAGGGTGATCGTCGGTAAAGATTATCAGAAGACCCCGGTTTTTAGTGAGGAAATGCGCTACATCGAAATCAATCCGTACTGGAACGTTCCATACAGCATCGCCATCAAAGAAATGTTGCCCAAAATCAGGAAAGACCCGGGATACCTGACAGACAACAACTACCAGTTGATTTCAGGAGGGGCGGCGATCAATCCCTGGCACATCGATTGGCAATACATTAACAGCAGCAATTTCCCGGGCCGCATCCGGCAAAGACCGGGAACCCAAAATGCCCTTGGACGCATCAAATTCATGTTTCCGAATCGTTTCAATGTATACATGCATGATACCCCCGATCGTTATCTTTTTCAGCGAGCTCGAAGAGCCTTCAGCCATGGGTGCATTCGAGTTCAAAAACCTGTCGAATTGGCGCTTTTAATTCTTAAAAACGACCCTTCCTGGAATCGAGAGCGTTTGGAGGAACTTATCGCGGCCGGCAGAAGACGGGTCATCAACATTAATTCCGATTGGATGGTGCATATTCTTTACTGGACTGCCTGGGTGGATGAGTATGGGCAATTGAATTTTTGTCCGGACATATATTCCAGAGATACCGTTTTATGGGAAGCATTGAATAAAAAAACGAGCGAAGCAAACATGGCAGGTAATACTCCCAACACCGTTGCGTCAAATTAGGCCCGAAAATGAGACTGGTTACTGCCTGCACACTCGAATGCCCGGACGTCTGCTCTTTATGGATCAAGAAAAGAAAGGACGGAACCCTCGCGATCAGAGGAAACCCTAGTCACCCTTTTACGCAAGGGTTTACCTGCGCCAAGGTACACAAGTTTCGAAATCGTTTGCGTAGTCCGGAACGTATTACCAGGCCGCTCCTCAAATCAAAAAACGAGTGGCAGGCCATCTCCTGGGATGAGGCGCTGGACCTCTGTGCCGAAAACATACAAAAATTTCGCTCCGAACCGGCTTCTATTTTGCACATTCACGGTGACGGAGCTAAAGGCGTCTTGCAACTTGTTCCTCAATACTTTTTCGCCACACTCGGCAGCAGCAAGATCACTGGCTCGCTGTGTGATAATGCCGGCATCGAGGCCTGTATACAAGATTTCGGCTCCTTGGAAACGAACGACATAACGGATATCGTTAACGCACAAGCCATCGTCAATTGGGGCAAGGATCTGGCACGATCTTCCGTGCACATCCCAACACTCATCAGGCAAGCTCGAAAAAAAGGAACAAAAGTTTTGACGATCTCTCCCGGCGGAGATGGAAATGGGCCTTTTTCTGATATCATGTTAAGAATCAGGCCGGGAACGGATCGGTTTTTAGCAGCAGCTGTCATCCGTCTTCTTATGGAACGTAATCAGATCGAGCGGTCTTTGCTTGAGCGCGTAGGCAACTGGTCTTTTTTCAGAAAACTCATCGACCAATACCCCTTGGAAAAACTTGCTGGTTTTTGCGATGTGTCGAATGAGAGCGTCGAGCAGGTTTTTGAGTTGTATACTCGATACAAACCAGTCACTACCCTCATGGGCTGGGGTTTACAACGCTATACCTTTGGCGGCGAAAATGTGCGGTTTATCAATGCGCTTGCTATGCTTTCGGGAAATGTAGGGCAGATGGGTGGGGGAACCTTTTTCAACATTTCGTCTATGCGAAATTTCAACACTTCGTGGGCTGCTGCGGATAGCAGTATGCCCCGCCGCAGCTTTTCTGCTCCCAGCGATCGGAAAAGAAATTCTGCAGGCTGAGAATCCTTCCGTCAAGATGATATGGGTGAACGGCAGCAACATCATCAATCAGGCGCCTGAATCCAGGCTGATTGCCGACGCATTCGAAAGAGTGTCTTTCAAGGTGGTGGTGGACGCCTTCCCGACCGACACCGCTCAAAGGGCTGATTTAGTGCTTCCTTGCGCTCTGATGTTTGAAAGAGAAGAGATCATTGGTTCATTTCTGCATGACTACGTCCACTACGCAAGGAAAGTTTTAGAGCCTCCCGGTGAAGCACGAAGCGATTTGGAGATTTTGACTGATCTAGAAAGGCGGCTTGATCCGGGAATTCATATTCCGGACATAGATACATGCTTTCGTTCGGCGATAGATTCTCCCTATCTCGACACCTCGCTGGAAACTCTGCGGGAGGAAGGTTTCACTCGAGCCAAAAGGCCGCGGATTGCGTACAGCAATCTGCAATTTGATCACCCCGATGGGAATTACAGAATGCCGCAAGACCTGCATAATGAACTAGAGCATCCTGAGGGATTTCCATTGAGGCTTCTTACTTTAATTCGCAAAAACGCTACACACTCTCAGATTCTTCCGGCAAACCAGAAGATACCCCCACGGGTTTGGATCGCCCCTGAGAATCCTGTGCTGCAGTCCCTGGATTTGGACCGACGGGTGTTTCTCGCATCCTCTCTCGGTCGCATTCAAGTGGAATTAGCAACGCTCCCGGGTCTTCATCCGGACGTTGTTATCTACAGGCGAGGAGATTGGATGAAATGCGGAGGCGGAGTCAACCAACTAATCGCTGCGCAGACGACCGATCTTGGTAATGGCACCGCTTTCTACAGTCAGTTTGTAAGGCTGGAGAATGGATAAGAATAGGAACGCTACCCCATTATACCCATGGCAGAAAACAGCGAGACTATCACCCCCATTAGACTTTCTCCGGCAATAATTCCGGAAGCAACGGGAATCGTATAGACGTGAGCAATCCTGTCGGCTTTTTTCATCAGCAACCAGGCTATTAAAGCGCCTGCAAATATTGACAGGGTATTCCAAAACGGAATCACGAAGGCCAATCCCAATCCCATGGGTGAAGGGATGTAGGGACGCAACCTGGAGGGTAAACTGCGTTCTAAAAGTGGAATGCAGATGCCTGCCAAACCGCCGATCAACAGAGACCACCGTTCGGTAACATCAAGACTCGAAAGCCCATGCGCCATTAGTTCAGCTACTCCTTTCCATACCTGAGCAGATGGCGCGGGGAACTGGTTGCCTCCCAGTACGTCGGCCGAAGGTACTATAAGGTAGAAAGCCGGCACTACAACCAGCGAACCTGCAAAGATGCCCAAGAACTGAGCAATGAATTGCATGCGCGGATTTGCTCCCAGCAGATAACCAGATTTTAGGTCTGTCAGCAGATCTGCCGAGGACGAAGCCACACCGGCTGTTACGGATGCTGTCATGAGATTCGTGGTAATATTGGATGGTTCGATTACGCCATAAAACAGCTGGGTAATTTTTCCCATTGCTCCGATAGGAGTGATGTCTGTTTCCCCTGTAGCCCGGCAAGCAACGATTGCTAAGAAGAAACTCATGAAAATGGATAACGCACCCATCCACCAGCGTATGGAAAAACTGGACACCTGCATCCACACAATACCTGCAGAGGCAAAAAGTATTCCGAAAACGAACCAGATCCCAGGAACTTCAATCTTCTCCATGGCATCTAGCCGCTTGCTGCTTAATGATTCATCCTTTGGACGCATCATCCTGACCAGGCCTGAAAACGCTCGGCCGATAGTACGCCACTGAAAAACAAAGGTCAGCATGCCTGATGTGACCATCACAGCTGTGCCGCCCCAAAGACTCCAGGAGACAATTCCCCGATAGCCCAATTCGTGAATAAATCCCTCTTGGTAGACCAGGGGAGCCAAAAAACCAAAATTCAACAACCCGCCCAGCAGCATACTAACAGCGACCCGGATGCCGATAATGGCTCCGGCTGCCATCATGATCGGGCTCATGTCCCATGCGATGGTCCACTTGATCAGGCGGTGGCCTGCAATGGCGCCGGGGATCTGGATCATCTCAGGGATTCTGAGAAAACCGGGATACCAGGAGAATTTATTTCCCCGGGCAAAAGCCGAAATCGCTCCCAAAATAGCGGCAATACCAAGGCCTCGAGCCTTTGCCGCGGCTTCTTCTCCAGCTGCATATAACGAGCGCAAGGTCTGTGCTGCGGCAACGCCGCTTGGAAATTTCAATTGTTCCACATTGATCATTTGCCGTTTCATGGGGATGGCCATCATTACCCCGAGCATAGCCAGAAAAATGGTCCACAACATCAAGGTCCAGAAGGGCAGGTGCTCACCTCGAATCATTAGCAATGCTGCAATGGCACTGACTATCGTGGCGCCCGTAGAGTATCCGGCAGCGCTGGCCGTTGACTGCATACAGTTGTTTTCCAGTATGCTTAAATTGCTTTTGAAAATACCGATTCTCGTCAGCGCGGCACCGGTAGAATAAGACAGTATGCAAGCCGTTATCGCTACGCCCAAGCCCCAACCCGTTTTCAGTCCCACGTAAAGGTTAGAAAGGCTCATGATGCCGCCAAGGAGTGCTCCCATGACAACCGCCCTAACGGTTAGCTGTGGAATATCTCCCCGGTAATGGTTCTCAAACCATTCCAGTTCGATCTGTTCGGGATCTTTTCCGGCTGTATCAATGCCGAAAAATTCCTGGACCGATGCGTCGTTTCTTGTCTCTTTGCTCATCATCAACCCGGTAAAACCATGGAACTAAAAAAATTCGTCTGTTCTCGATTGACGTAATACGCCCGATGCCCGGTTCGCAGCTGGGTAGCAGTGCAAGAACCACGCTCCTGTTTTGTCTTGAGTGCAGGCATTAGGAGGCTGTCCGGGAATTGTCATTTCGAGCGAAGGAGAGTAATCTTGCTCTCACGAGTGGTTGATTCAACAGATTTCTCATCACGCCAAGACGTGATTCGAAATGACAAAAAGAGCATTTTGGGGCAGCCTCCTAGCCTTGCAAAATGCAAAATCCTACACTATCAAGTTAATTTGCAACGATCCCAAAAATTCTCAGTACATTTTTGTGCAGAAACAATATATTATGAGCCCTGAGGTTAATGATAATGCAGACAAAGCTCTTGAGGAAGAATAGTCGTCCTGTCTCTATTCGCAGACCCTGCAAGGCAATGTCCAATAAAACCGTCAGCCGCTGTTTCGGCTTGCTCTTGATTCCTGCCTTCGTTTTTCCCCTCATATTCATCTTTTGGGCGTTACTCGCCCACGCACAAAACTTTTTTCCAAACACCAAAACCGAAAATAGCGCCCAGAACCAGTTGCTGCCTCTGGAAGGTATGCCTGATTCAATCATTAAAGAACGGCTGAACGGTGTTCTATCTCAGATTACCGCATTTAAAAACATTAAGGCGGAGGTACATGATGGCGTAGTTACTCTCACCGGGACAGCTCCGCGTGCGGAAGCCCGCAACAAGGCGGAAGAGCTCGTATCCCGCTTCAAAGGCGTAGTCTATGTGATCAACAATGTCGAAGTCGAGTCTGAAGTGGAAACCCGCGTCAACCCTGCAATTAAAAAAGTTAAGCAATACCTCAATAACATCACGGATCAGCTTCCGATAATTATTATCGCAATCTTAGTGGTATTGGCTTTTTGGCTGCTTTCGCTTGTGGTTCTCCATTGGGATGCCCCATTTGAACGACTGCGCATAAATCCTCTTTTACGCGGATTAATCAGACAATTATTGAGATCCGTAATTCTTCTGGCCGGTGTATTGCTTGCCTTGGACATTCTTGATGTAACGGCGCTTCTTGGGGCCATAGTTGGAGCCGCCGGGCTCGCAGGGCTTGCCATTGGATTCGGAGTACGCGATATCGTAGAAAATTACTTGTCCGGAGTGCTTCTGAGTCTTCGCAGTCCATTCGCGGTCAACGACTTGGTGCGGATTGAAAATCATGAAGGTCGGGTAGTCCTACTCACATCGCGAGAGATAGTCATGATGACACTCGACGGAAATCACGTGCGCATCCCTAATTCCCTGGTGTTCAAAAGTGTCATTCACAATTTCACTCGCAACCCCAGGCGTCGTTTCGACTTCAAGGTGGGAATCGGAGTGAACGAAGACCTGGTGTTTGTGCAAGAACTGGGATGCAGCACTTTGCGGGCCATGAACGGCGTTATGGAAGATCCCGGCCCCTTTATGCGAGTGGTGGAGTTGGGCGACTTCAACGTTATCGTGCAATTTTTCGGCTGGGTGGATCAACGAGCGGCAGATTTCCTAAAAGTCAACAGCGAAGCCATTCGGCTGGTGAAGGCGGCCCTATACAAAGCCGGCGTCGAAATGCCGGAACCGACTCAAACGGTCCGGGTTCCAGAACTTGCATCTCCCGATAAGATTGAACCACCCCCCAAGAGAACAATCCCCAAAGAGTTTGTGGAACAAGAAGTCAAGAAATCGGATGTTTCCTTGGACCGGCAATTGGATGAACAGATCGAAGAGGATATCGCAACTTCAGATGAAAGGAATCTCTTAAAAGAATAACTCAGCTGTTTGCTATCATATCCTCGAGACGTTTGCGCGGTTTGTCTAGAGACTCCGGCTTATGCATCGCCTTCTGCCAGGGATCATCCTTTTGGCCGAGGCGGCGAAAAATGTTTTTTAGGTTGTAGGTACTCGAGTGGAGTTTTCGACTTTCAAGTTCGTGCCAGTCCAGGGGTGCAGCCACAGGAGCTCCGAATTTCGCTCTAACCGCATACGGCGGAACTGCGGTTTGAGCATAAGCATTTCGCAAATAATCCAAGAAGATTCGATCCTGACGTTTATCTTTTCTGGTCTCAGTGGTGAAGAGTTCCGGTTCTTTTTGTGCAAGGAAGTCAGCCAGACCGCTCGCAAATGCCCTCACCGTATTGAAATCCCCCTTGCGATCCAATGGCACCATTACATGCAGTCCTTTAGAACCGGTTGTCATAACGAAAGATGTCAGTCCGATTTCCTCCAACATCTCTTTCAACAATCGAGCGCCTGTCCGGACCGGTTCGAAATCGACACTGGGCGGATCTAAATCGAAAATCAGTTTATCGGGATATTCCGGATTATCCCTGCGACTGAGCCAGACGTGAGGAGTGATGCAAGCCTGATTTGCCAGATAAACCAAGGTGGCGGCATTGTTGCATACGACCAAAGTCTGACTTCCTCCCTGCTCCTTTTTCTCGACTGATGTTCGTTGGATATAGTCCGGGAAATAATCCGAGATCTCTTTCTGATAAAATCCCTGCTTGCTGATGCCATCCGGGAAGCGATGCATCATCAGCGGTCGCTCCTCCAAATAAGGCAGCATGATTGGCGCAATTCGTCGGTAGTAGTCAATGAGATCGCCTTTAGTGATGTTCTCGTCGGGAAAGAATACTTTACCCAGATTTGAAATTTCGATGGTGTAGGAGTCCACATTTATTTTGCGGTCATCCATTATCGGCCTCCTCTCTGATTGCTTCTTCGGGCTGTTTGTCTCTTCTTAAGCCCGAAAAACGAGGATGCTTTAGTTTGTAATCTTCAGCAGGTTCTGCAAGGCAAGCGGTTCACTTCAATATCACGGATCATCCTCTTCCTCAGCAGCAATTTCCTCAATGGTTCGGCCTGTAAGAACCGACTTTGGTTCTGTGCTCGTGGGATTTCGGCGCGCATCCGCTTTTTCATCATTCTTTTTAATAAGCAGCCATCGCGCTTTTTCGCCTTTACCCGGTTTACCTGTGCGAATTAGAGCATACCCGCCTTGAAGCTTCTTGCCTTCCAGCCACACTTCCACTTTGCCCTGTTCAACGGCCTGCTCCATAAGAGTGTGATCTTTTTCCTTTTCTTCCCTCAAATTGATGTATGTTCCCGCATCCCAAACAATGACGGTTCCTCCGCCATATTCATCCTTTGGAATAGCACCCTCGAAATCCGCATATTCCATAGGATGATCTTCGGTGGGAACTGCGAGCCGTTTTTCCCTCGGATCGGTCGAGGGCCCCTTCGGCACGGCCCAGGACTTAAGAACTCCATCCACTTCGAGTCTAAAGTCGTAGTGCAAATGGCTGGCATCATGCTTTTGAATAACGAAAATCGGCTTGTCCGACGTCGTCCGGTTTTCCTCTCCGGCTGGCTCACCGGTCCGTCGAAAGTCACGTTTGTCGCGATAAGTTTTCAGTGAATCTTTTCCCGCCATCTAAGTTGCCTCCTCATAAAAAGTCCTCTGCTCCGCACCGATTGGCGCGACATACATACTTGCCTGGTGTAAAAAGAAGGATGAGGGCATTTTCTCCGGATCGGCACGACCTCCATCCCATCATGAGCTATTTGCACTTCGACACCTCGCCCTCTGACCATATCGCTCAGCTGGGCTCCAATTTTACGCTCATCGCCTTGTACAATGCCCGACCCGCAGTGGGTCGATGGCACGCGGCACCCCTTCTTTCCGACACCACGTGAGCTGTGTTCTAAGAGGAGTATGACCGATCAGGGCGTCATTGGGTTTTCTAACCATCGAACGTGTAATAGTCGCCCCATCGCCGATATAGACTTTGGTCCCGCCTAGCGCTTGCTCTCGCTCCTCAATGTAGACGACGTCAGGAACATAAGAAATGAAGACATTGCCCAACCGATCATCACCTGTTTTCCACAGTAGGAAACCATCAGGGAAGTGTGCCGATAATGTCGCTTCGTTCCGGCTTAGATATAGCCGCGGGTACCTAAAAATATTAGTTTCATGATTATCCCCACCTTTGGTAGAGACTTTACATCTCTTGTGGTCCTTCGAATATCAATATAAGAAGGCCTCCCAAAAGTGGCAGCAATCCGAATCGCCCCGTGTGCATCATAGCCAACGAAGAACGCCGCGTAGCTTAACCCCTTGTGGGCGTTTTGAAGACGGGCACAAGGCCCTGGGCTACACGCTGCAATTTGGCGCCCCAGCCTGAATAGCTCGCAAATTTCTGGTCAAAGTAAATTTTGTTTGCCTGGATAAGACTTGTGGGAATTATGTTTTTATGCTAGTAATATTTTTGTTGAAACTATCTCAGTAGATATGGAGGCACTTAAAAGATTTTTGTATGAATTCAGTGGATCGAGAACAACACACGAGAGAAATTATTCATTCAATTCGAAGAATAGTGCAGGCGGGAGAACATTACAGTAAAGAGCTCGAAAAAACTTTCGGGGTCAGCACACCGCAGCTTGCCTGCATTCAGGTTCTGCATGAACAGGGATCTTTGCCATTATCGAAAATTGCCAAGCAGATAATGGTCAATTCCAGCACGGTAACCGGAATCATTGACAGGCTCGAAAAAAAAGACCTGGTGACCCGGGTAAGAGATCCACATGATCGTCGCATGATCACCATAGAATTGACAAACACGGGTACGAGACTTGCTAAGAAAGCACCATCCCTGATCCCTCTCAGTATTATGCAGGGTCTGAAATCCCTGCCGGAGGAGGATTTTAACAAAGTGGTCTACGGCCTCCACAAGCTCGCCAGCTTACTGGACACTGCAGCAGAAGAACTGAGCTTCACAGGTGAACCGGCGAACCTAAAACATTTTCAGATCGCAGAATCACGCTCGTCCTCAGCTTTTCAATCCAAGTGATCAATCTACGACTCTATTTAAGGTGGACTAGGTCTGTTTTATCGAGCCTTGTGCTTATTAAGGAGAGATATGGAAAACATAGAATTTGCAGAAGAGCTGGAGCCCAGATTTGCTCCGGAAAAGTTGGCGGTGCGCCTTGGCGGCAGGGAAAACCGCCGCTTGTCTTGTG
This sequence comes from uncultured delta proteobacterium, assembly GCA_963781715.1. Lineage (GTDB taxonomy): Bacteria > Desulfobacterota > Syntrophobacteria > Syntrophobacterales > Syntrophobacteraceae > Desulfoferrobacter. Next base: position 192,806 of record CAWAGW010000022.1, on the reverse strand, counting down.
CCACCAGCAACAAAGTGCACACCTCCAGGGAAAGGGTGCAAGATCTGATCAGACCTAGAATTACTTATCGGATTAAGAAGATCCAAAGCAACAATGGTCGACTCATTACTTTGAAAAATCAGACAAGATTTAAGAGTCCAAAGCTGGCAAGAACTCTGCAAGAGAGTTCGCAGGCGGTTTGCTTCGTTGCAACAATCGGCCGAGCAATTGAAAGAGAAATTAAGAAATTGATGCATGTTAACCGTCTTTCTGAAGCCTACATACTTGATGCAATGGGTTCGGTTGCTGTCGAGGACATTGTCGAGAGATTTCAAAATCGTATAACTTCTGAACTAAAAAAAGACCGTTTGACATCCACCCTTCGATTCAGTCCAGGTTATTGCGACTGGCCAATCACCGAACAAAAAAAATTGTTCGCTCTCCTGAACCCCGGGGAGATCGATATGATGCTCACCGATTCTTGCCTAATGAGCCCCAGAAAATCCATTTCCGGTGTCTTTGGAATTACCTCAAGAAATGCCAATCCTTACAACCCTTGTGTCGACTGTCGCAAAACCAAGTGTGAGGCAAGGAGAGCTTAACAGCGCCAGGCCGCTCAAGAGATTAAATAATAATTAGAAACTGCCTTGATACAACTAGGAAGGAACACGAATGATCGTTAGAAAAGGATTGCCGGGGGGGCAATATAAACCCCTCCAGGAAAATGATATCGAGAAGATTCATGAAACTTGCATGCAAGTGTTTGCAGAAATAGGCATTCAGGTCAACTTCAGGGAAGCCAGAGAGCTTTTTCGCAAAGCCGGGGCTGAAGTGGATGAATCCAGCCGGGTCGTCAAGGTGCCCCGGGATTTGGTCCAGGAACTGATCAGCAAGGCTCCTTCGACTGTGCGCTTATGCGGTCGCGAGGAAAACGGCGATCTGGATTGCGAAATCGGTGGAAGCAAAGTCTACATGGGCACCGGGGGTACGGCATTGAACGTGCAAGATCCAGGTAGTCGGGATGCCAGAAGGGCCAAACTGGAAGATCTGAAAAACATGGCTCGAATGGTAGAAGCACTGGATAACATTCACTTTTACATGCTCAACGTCTATCCCAGCGACCTACCCGTCGAAGAAATTGATGTGAATCGTTTCGGCGCCGCCCTCAATTTCACTCGAAAACACATCATGGGCGGTGTGTATACTGTTGAAGGGGTGCGCAATGTCATCAAGATGGCTGAAATCATCGCAGGATCGCCCGACAAACTGCGAGAACGTCCGTTCATTTCAATGGTAACCTGCAATATCAGCCCGTTTAAGCTGGATGAGAGTTACATGCAGTTAGCCATGGAAGCGGCCCGCAACCGAATTCCCGTGGTGGTTCCGGCAGAGCCTCTCTGCGGGGCGACAGCGCCCATAACTTTGGCAGGCAATCTGGTAGTACAGACGGTTGATACTCTGGGGGGCATAATGTTTACACAGCTGGTAAATCCAGGCACTCCAGTGTTCTTCGGCTGTATCTCTTCCATAACAGACTTGCGGGATATGAAATATTTGTCAGGTGCCGTGGAAATGGGTCTCATGAACGCAGCTTCCGCTCAGATGGCAAGATTTTATAAATTGCCCCTCTATTCAACCGCGGGGATGTCTGATTCCAAGGTGAACGACGGGCAGGCCGGGTATGAATCGGCCATCACCGGGCTCATGGTAGCCTTGGCCGGAGGCAACTTTATTCATGACGCAGCAGGTTTTCTGGAATTCTGTCTCACGGCTTCTTTCGACAAGCTGGTAATCGACAATGAAATCATCGGCATGGTCATGCGGGCAGTGGAGGGCATCAAAGTGGATGAAGAAACCCTCGCTTTCGATGCACTCAAGAAAGCCGGGCCAGGCGGCCATTTCGTCTCCATGAGGCATACTCGCCGCTACATGCGAACCGAACAGTACACACCTCAATTGAGTGACAGAGAAAATAGAGACAAATGGCAGACGGCAGGGGCGAAGGATTCTCATGCCCGGGCTACGGAGAAAGCCAAGGAAATCATAAGCAGCAAGGAGCAACCCGTCCTTTCGGCAGAGATTCGGCAAAGGCTCAAACAGGAAATTACTGGGTTACAGCACGACTTGATGAATTAACCGTCGGGCAGTTAACCAACTTTTTATCCGTAAACAAATTTACTTTTACCCCAAACCGTGTAGCGCAGGGCTTTAGCCCTGCTATCAGGAGCTTGCCCGGTTCGTTATCGGGAGCCTCTTGGAATGACCCGAAGAAATTCTGGGAGATTACCGCTACGTGATCAGTAGGTTCTCAGTGCGGGGTCAAACTCAAACATTTATTGGAGCTGAAAATTTATGCTCGTTATCGGCGAAAAAATTAATGCAACACGTTCTTCCATTAAGGACATCATACAAAACCGAGATACCTCAGCCATGTTGCAGATGGCCCACAAGCAGGCCGCTGCAGGCGCCGGATATATTGACGTCAATGTGGGCACCGGAGTCGGTTCCGTTGAAGATGAGATGGATTCAATGCGATGGGCGGTTCGAACCATTCAGCAAGACTTGGAAACTCCACTCTGTATCGACAGTGCCGATCCTAAGGTCCTGGAGGCGGGGCTTCAAGCCCGCGATGGAAGGCCTTCTATGATCAACTCAACTAAGGCTGAGAAGGAGGGATTGAAGAAGGTAGTGCCATTGGCAAAAAAATACGACTCACTGCTGGTCGGTCTGACCATGGACGAGAGCGGCATTCCCAAAACAGCCCAGGATCGCCTAAGCGCAGGAGAAAAAATTGCCGTTGCATGTGCAGAACACGGCGTGCCCCTCAAAAACGTTTATTTCGACACTTTGGTCATGCCCATCAGCACCGATGTCAAACAAGGTTTGGTCACCCTCGAAACCATAACCAAAATCAAGGAAAAATATCCTGACGCTAAAACCGTTCTGGGGCTATCGAACATCTCCTATGGTCTTCCACAGCGGGGAAGGGTGAATGCTGCGTTCATGCAAATGGCCATTTATGCCGGTCTGGATGGCGCAATCATCGATCCCCTCGATAAGGAATTGATGGGCGCCATAAAAACTGGCGAGGTTCTGGTTGGCAAAGACCGCCATTGCCGGAAATACATGCGAGCTTTCCGCGCCGGGCGCTAGCGAATTCTGAACAGGCTAACGTCTCAACCTTCAGGCAATGCAGCGCAGGACTTTATTCCTGCCGGCAGGGCTAAAGTCCTGCGCTGCTGGCTTCTAATAAGCTACTAAGGTTTCTTAAATACAAAGTTTTATTTTCCCATCAGGAGGACACTGATGATCGAATCCTATCGTGAAGGAGTACTGGTCAATCCATACGAACGGCTCAATGAAGAGCAGATAAAGTGGTTGGATGAAGCTTCTTTAAGCATTCTGGCAGACCCGGGGGTGTGGTGTTACAACGAGCGGGCCGCAAATCTTTTCAAGCAGCACGGCGCCAAAGTCTGGGAGGAGAATGTCACGGGCACCAGATGCTGGCGCGTAAGCTTTCCTGCGGGTCTGGTCAAAGAGGCCGTTGCGAAAGCACCTTCTCGCCTTGTGCTGGGAGCAAGAAAGCCGGAAAACCGGTTGCTGCTGGATGCGGAAGTACCTCGAGTTTACTTTGGCTCCGGATCCGAAGCTAATATTTGGATCGAAACGGAGATGGAGGAGTTCGTCAGCGCGAATAACGGCGACGTCAAAATCCGTGTGCCCCGGTTTAAAGAACTGCGCGGGACGACTGCGCTCCTCAGCCGGGCTGCCCACCTCTGTGAACAACTGGATAATTTGGACTTTTTCATCCGCCCTCTAAACATCCAGGATGCCGAGATCAACTCCGATAATCAAGATGTCAACAAATTCTTTGCCAGCCTGAACAACATCACCAAGCATGTGCAGGCAGGGTTGACCAGTCTCGAAAAGTTACCGGATGTAGTGCGCATGGCCGAAATCATTGCGGGAGGTCCTGAAGCTCTGAGAGAAAATCCTGTGATTTCGTTCATCACATGTGTTTTTAAGAGCCCTCTGCAGATAGTGTCCGACACAGCCGACAAGGTTTTCGACATTGTGGAGGCCGGGCTGCCGCTGGTCATTTCATCTTCTCCCCAGGGTGGTTCGTCTGCCCCCATTCAAGAAGCGGGCATGGTCGCCCAGATCAATGCTGAAAGTCTGGCGGGGATCACTTTGACACAGTTGATCAAGGAAGGGGCGCCGGTATTGTATGGCAGCGTGCCGGTCAGGGCCCGCTTGGATGACCTGCACGATCTTTACGGCTGTCCCGAATTCAATCAGTACAACATCGACTGTGTGCAGCTAGCCCGCTACTACAAGGTACCATCTTACTCAACGGCCGGTGTAGGAGACGCCAAGGTACCAGGAATGCAGGCATTGTTTGAAAAACTTCTGACGCATTTGTACATGGGCATGAGTGGTGCGCAGTATGTTCACTACGCTTTTGGCCTGCTCGACAGGACCAATACCTTTTGCCCATTACAGGCGGTTCTCGATGACGAACAAGTGGGCAAAGTCAAGCATTGTTTGCGAGAACCCAAAGTCGATCCCGACGAGATGCAAGATGTGCTCAAAATGGTCAAAAAAGTAATGGCTTCGAGTCACCGATTGTATGCGCGTCATGCCCGCAAGGCTATGCACAGCGGAGATATCTCCAGCCCTTACCGCTTTGAAGCCAAAGGGATGGAAGACAAGGTCATAGAAAACGCTCTTGCGTATATGGCGGAACTGGAAGCTAGACCGCCGGATCACATAGATGCGGGTGTTCAGGAACAGATTTTTAAAGAGATACCAGGAATTTTGCCTAGCCTGAAACGGGTCTAGGAGCTTGACCGAAAATGCCCTTTTTGTCATTTCGAACGAAGCGAAGCGGAATGAGAATACGCAGCGCAGGGCTTTAGCCCTGCCAAGACGAGCAGCGCTAAAGGGTTGCACTTCAGGCGAGAGTACACAGCAAAAAAGAATCCCGGCTTTGAGCCGGCTGACACCTGAAAGCAGAGCAGCCGATATAGTAGCTCACATATAAATCAATTCAATAGATAGGAGTAACAACCGATGGATAAACAAGTACTTCTCGAAAAAATCGCTTTTAACGTTGTGCAAGGAAGAGTCGAGGCAGAGGACGAAGGATTCGATCCGGGGCTTGAAGGCCAACCTGCAGTCACAGAACTTGTGGAACAGGCGTTGGAACAAGGGATCGATCCGAAAGAGATCGTGCTCGCATCCCTGACCGAATCCATGGAACAAGTCGGTCAAAAATTTGAGCGCAACGAATACCTGATTCCCGATATGCTGGCCTCCGCAGAATGCGTTGGAGCGGCTATGGATATTCTTTCGCCTCACCTCACGAAGGCTGGGGTAGAAAGCAAGGGCAAATTTGTCATCGCTACCGTATCCGGGGATTTGCATGACATCGGAAAGAATATCGTGGCCATCATGCTCAAAGGCGCAGGCTATAACGTTATCGACCTGGGCACCGACGTCTCTGCGGAAAGAATCGTCGAGGCAGTTAAAGAAAATCAGGCGCCCTATGTCGGACTGTCTGCTCTTTTAACCACCACCATGAGAGTGATGGGCGATGTCGTCATTAAGCTCGATGAAGAAGGATTGCGGGAAAAGGTCAAAGTGCTCATTGGCGGGGCCCCGGTATCCGATCAATTTGCCAATGAAATCGGCGCCGATGCCTACTGTAAAGATGCCTTTCATGCCATTGATAATTTGAAAGCAATGGCAGCTTGATTTTCACTGGTCAAAAGGCAGCAGGCTAAATCCGCGCTCCAAATTGGCTAATACATGCAAGTCCGGAGAGCAGACTTTAGCCTGTGTTTTGTTTTGGAGAAAAGACTCTTTTAAGTTTTGACCAGGGAGGATTGATCATGGCTGAAAAGACAGCTTATTCACAGGCATTCAACACGGGGAGATATGATAAGGCATCCGTTCTGCTTGGCAAATACGACAACGTCAGAAGATTTTGGGAAGATCAGGTCACCAGCATTTTTCTCCGTCCGGCTCTAAACGATCTTGTTGAATACAAGAAAAAACGATTGGAAAGACTTCGAGTGCTGGACTTGGGATGCGGCAGCGGAGACGGATTCGACTTGATCATGGGGGTAACCACCAAGGATCCTGGAATCTACGAATACATAACCGCCGCGCTCACCGAAGATATGCTCAAACAATATGTGGGGTTGGATCTCAATGAGGACCTGCTTCGGCAGGCAGAAGAATTCTATGGCCAGGCGCCTAAAATGCGCTTCATCCAAGGGGATCTGACTCATGGGCTGCCGACTGAAGTCATGTCGGAAGACCCTTTTGATTTTTACTTTACCTCGTACGGAACGCTCAGCCATTTTCACGATCACCAGGCGGTTGACTTGGTCGCCGACATCGCCAAACATGCACCGCAAAAAGCCGTCGTCATGCTCGACTGGCTAGGGCGCTACACCTACGAGTGGCAGGATCTCTGGCACCACCCGGTAGACCAGGAATATTTCATGGACTACCGCATTTCATACATTTATCCCGAAGATCAACGCGATAAAATAGAAGTGTCATCTTTTCCGTTGCGCCTGATGACCAGAGACGAAATTATGAAAATAGTCGAGGAGGCATCGAGAAAATCCGGTGTCCAGATCAAGCCCCTGGTCTTTTTCGATCGGTCCATCTTCATCGGTCGACATATGGATACCGGTGACTACAATAAGAACTGCCCTAAGTTGAGGGGCCCGGTAAATTCTTTATTTGAAAGCTATGTGCGCACCGATATGGAAAGCTTGTTCGTGGACTATGTTCCTCGCCAGGGCTTTGGACACATCAATAACTTTTTTGAGATGTTTTTTATGTCCTGCAATGCGTTAGTGCAATACACCATTTCCTTGTTAAGCAAGTACTCATTCGACGATGAAAATCTTGTATCGCCTCCGGGGGAAGTGCTTCCATATTACCCTGAACCACTCAAAGAAGCCATGCACACTATGCGAAGAATCGTCGAAGGGGTCGGCTGGGTAAAATTTGGAGACATCCGGGCCAACATGATCGAGTCGCATCTGGCTTATTCGCTGCGCAAACTGGAGATGGAGCTGCAGCCCGGCACGGGCATGGGACACGGTCTGGTAGGAATTTTCGAGATCAACAAATAAGCGCTTAGGTCGATAGCAGGATGACCAGGTTCTGGATTCCAGCCTGCACAGCCAATGACAAACGGGCTCATGTGGGCAATGATGTTAATTTGTCTCCATCCCGAAACCCTGCAGCGCAGGGCTTTAGTCCTTCTAAAATAGGCAACCCTTAAGGTCTGCGCTGCATGAAAAAGACTTTCCGGATGGACGCTAACCAAGGAGTAAAGGATGTGTGGCATCGTAACAATGTGGGGTGGAGCGGATGTTCCATTCGTTAAAACGATGATGACTTCTCTGGTCCACCGTGGACCAGACGCAGAGGGAACTTTTGTATCGAACAAGGGACCGGGAGTGCTTGGTCACCGACGCTTGAGCATCATGGATCCTCAGGGCGGGAATCAACCCATTTATAATGAAAACCGCGACAAAGCCATCATTGCCAATGGAGAAATCTACAATTACCCTTCGCTGTATCCTGATTTGTCCGCCACTCATCGATTCGCCACCACCAGCGATACCGAGGCCATTTTGCACCTCTATGAAGACCACGAAGATGGCGTAGCGGAAAAGCTAGACGGCATGTATGCCTTTGTAATTGCGGATGACGAGAATATCTATGCGGCCAGGGACCCCATTGGGATCAAGCCCCTCTACTACGGCGAGAAAGGCGGCAGTCTGGTGTTCGCCTCGGAACTCAAAGCTTTCCCGCGTGGCGTTACCAACGTCAAAGAATTTCTCCCAGGCACATTTTACCATTCAGCCAGGGGGTTTCAGACTTTCTACGAAGTTCCGGACGTGGCGGTTCAACAGGCGCCTGCCGGCAAGTACGTCGAGGAGCTTCGGGAAACACTCGAGAAAGCAGTCGTTAAACGATTGATGAGCGATGTTCCGCTGGGAGCATTTCTTTCCGGAGGGTTGGACAGCAGCCTCATTGCGGCTATAGCTAAAAAGCACCTGGGCGTACTGCACACTTTCTCAGTCGGCATCGAAGGCAGCCGAGACCTGGAAGCGGCTCGTCTAGTCTCTAAGCACCTTGGCACGATCCATCATGAATACGTGCTCACAGAAAAAGAGGTCAGGGAAAAGCTGCCGGAAATTGTCTATTACCTGGAATCCTACGACCAGGATTTGGTGCGCAGCGCCATCCCCTGCTTTTTCACTTCGCGCCTGGCCGCCGACCATGTCAAAGTTATCCTGACAGGTGAAGGGGCAGATGAGCTGTTTGGCGGCTACACTTATTACAAAGACATTCCAAGTCATGAGACTCTTCACGGGGAACTGCGCCGCTCGGTTGCTTCATTGCACAACATCAACCTGCAAAGAGTTGACCGAATGACCATGGCTCACTCCATCGAAGGACGGGTCCCGTTCCTCGATCTGACCATGATTCGCCTTGGACAGTTGATTCCATCGAAGCTCAAGTTAGTTGGTTCACCGCCGGTGGAAAAATGGATTCTGCGCAAGGCCTTTGAAGACCTGCTGCCCTTTGAGATCGTTTGGAGAGCCAAGGAGCAATTTGACGAAGGAAGCGGGACTGTGGATTTACTCGAGGGAATGCTGACCGAAATCTTAACGGAAAAAGAGGCAATCGATTATTGTTCCAGCCACCCGGAAACAACGCTCCGCTCCAAGGAAGAATGTTACTACCATCAGCTCTTTATGAACGCCTATGAAAACCCCGAGCCCTTGGTAAGCAATGTAGCACGCTGGGCAGAACGTCCTTCATGGGCCGCCTGATTTCAATCAACCGTTGAGCACAGCATAGTCAATGGGCTTACCAAAAAGGTCCGTTCCAGGAACGGACCTTTTTGGTAATAAACCTCTAAAGATCAGGAGTTTGAAATATGAGTGGATTTGTTGTCGCCTTTGGACAACCGGATCGCAACGACGTGCTGTCCATGTTCGAGAAAATCCATCATCGAGGACCCTATATCCAGGGTGTCCACGCGAATGGAAAAACGATGGCAGCACAAAATTATTGCAGGGCCGACACTTCAGGAGCAGGAGTCGGGACCAAAGTTCCCGTTATTTCTCCTCGATATGACAATTTAAGAATCTGTTACGATGGACAGATCGGCAACTGGCAGGAATTGTCCACTTCCTCGCAAATTGCTGACGGGCCATACCGCGAAGAAAGGCTTCTCCTCAATCTCTACAAAGAGCACGGTAAGGAAATGTTGAATACTCTGGATGACGCCATCTTTGCTTTCGTTATCTGCGACGGAGATCAGATTTTTGCCGCGCGCGATCTGCTGGGGATAAAGACCCTGTTTTACGGCTGGAAGGACGGCACACTCCTGCTTGCGTCGGAATTGAAGAGCCTTATAGCGGTCACCAGGGATGTATTCGAATTTCCAGCCGGTCATTATATGGCAACCGACGGTCAGGCGATCCGCTTTGCAGAACTGCCCAGCTCATCTCCCGAGCAACTCGACGCAGACCTGGACATCATGACCGCAGGCGTGCGAGACATCATTCTTAAAAGCGTCCGTAGCCGGGTGGATTTTAGTGAACCCACTGCCAGTCTGCTGAGCGGCGGCATGGACAGCAGCGTGATCGCTTATCTTTCCAGCCAAATGTACAGAGAAAAATTCGGCGCAAATGCTCGGCTCAAGACATTTGCCATGGGAGTTGGAGAGAACAGCGCCGACATTGCGAGCGCCCGGATTATGGCCGACCACATCAATTCGGAACACCATGAAGTCATTGTGGGACTGAATGAAGCCATAAAAGTGCTGCCCGAAGTGATCTATTATTTGGAGAACTTCGATCCCTCTCTAGTGCGAAGTTCCGTCTCGAACTACCTCATTTCCAAATACGCCAGAAAACAGGGCGTTGAGATCCTTCTTTCCGGTGAAGGGGGCGATGAGATCTTTTGCGGATACACCTATCTCAAAGATTTTCCGCCGGAAGAACTGTTCTCCCGGCAGATGGAATGCATTGCTTTTTTGCATAACAACGCTTCGCTCCGGCTGGACCGCATGAATCAGGCCCACTCCATAAAGGTTGTGGCGCCTCTCATTTCGGGCGAATTGTTTCGCTACACATTGACGATTCCACCCGAATACAAGCAAAGACCCGAGGGCAACGAAAAAATTGAAAAATGGATTTTCCGGAAAGCTTATGAATCGGTTTTACCGGAAGCCATCACTTGGCGGCTGAAGCAGGAATTCTCTCAAGGATCGGGATCAGCTGCACTGCTGCCGCGCTACTTTGATGATGTGATAACGGACCAAGAGCTGGCGGAAGCTCAGGCAATATATCCCATGGTGCGAAGCAAGGAGGAATTTTACTATTTTCGCATATTCACCGACCATTTCGGCAGAGACAAAGCAGTCAAAACCGTTGGGCAGTGGATATGTCTATAAAGATTGCGCAACAGCTCAAAAATGTTTTGGCAATTGGCGACATTGTTAAGTCGCAGGTCAAATATCTTTCAACTTAACCACCATATTGAAGCTAACGCCCACAAAAAGGGTCCATTGTGCATAGAAAAAGGAGAGTACAAGTATGAGCAAAATTAATGCGAGGCACGTGTTCACTTCAGAATCTGTAGGCCGTGGCCATCCGGACAAGGTCTGCGACCAGATTTCCGACGCCGTGCTCGATGCCTGCCTAGCAATAGATTCATCCAGCAGAGTAGCTTGTGAGACTGTGGTAGGTCACAATCTGGTGACCAACGTGGGAGAGATTACCTGTACAGGCTGGGAATCCATCGATACCGAAAATATTGCTCGCTCTGCTGTCCGTGATATCGGCTACGACCACCCGGATCTGAAGTTCTGGCACGAATCTTTTGAATATATCAGCCGCATTCATGGTCAATCGCCCGACATCAGCCAGGGAGTGACCAGGGGGGAAGGACTGTACGAAGAGCAAGGAGCCGGTGACCAGGGCATGATGTTCGGCTATGCCAGCAACGAAACCACGGAATTGATGCCGGCGCCAGTGGCATTCAGCCACCGGCTTTTGCGTGAGTTGGAACTGCGCCGACACAGTAATTCCATATCCTATCTCAGGCCCGATGCGAAAAGCCAGGTTTCCGTTGAATATGTGGGTGGCAAGCCGAAGCGTATCACCAGTGTGGTGATCAGTCATCAGACCGATGATTTACCATTGGAACAAATTCGCCGGGATCTGATTAAGGTTGCCCAAGAAGTTTTAAATCCGACCCGAATGCTCGATAAAGATACCCGCTTTTTCATAAATCCTACCGGTGCTTTCGTGCTGGGAGGGCCTTATGCCGATGCCGGGCTGACCGGCCGGAAAATCATCGTAGACACTTACGGGGGAGTAGGCAGCCACGGCGGGGGAGCTTTTTCGGGCAAAGATCCTTCCAAAGTCGATCGGAGCGCGGCCTATTATGCGCGCTATGCAGCTAAAAACCTTGTTGCCGCAGGCTTGGCCGACAAGTGCGAAATCCAGGTGGCCTACGCTATAGGAGTGGCCCGACCGCTGAGTATCAACGTTGACACCTACGGAACCGGGACGGTAACTGAAACCGTTTTACAGAACATTCTGGAAAACAGCGGGATTTTCGATTTTCGCCCGGCCGCTATTATCGATGAACTGGGACTTCTCGTTCCCGGAGATTGGTCCTATCAACAGACTGCCTCATACGGACACTTCGGGCGCGACAGATTCCCCTGGGAAAAAGTGGATAAGGCCATGGATCTTCGCAAGGCGGCCTGTATCAAAGAGGTGGCGTGAGATAAAGTTGCCTTGTGGATAAAGAGATAATTTTTATAAGGAGATACGATGCAAACTGATGCAGTAAAAAAACTTGATGACAATATATCGAACGGCCTCGATTTCAAAGTCAAAGACCCAAGTCAGGCAGATTTTGGACGCAGAGAAATAGAAATTGCCGAACATGAGATGCCGGGGCTCATGGCTACCCGCGAAAAGTACGGTCCGCAACAACCTTTGGCCGGCGCCCGGATCGCGGGCAGTCTGCATATGACCATTCAAACGGCGGTTCTCATTGAAACGCTGAAAACTTTAGGGGCCGATGTCCGATGGGCTTCCTGCAACATCTTTTCCACTCAAGACCACGCTGCCGCCGCCATAGCCGCTTCCGGCGTTCCGGTGTTCGCTTGGAAGGGGGAAACTTTGGAGGAATACTGGTGGTGCACCAAAAAGGCTCTGACTTGGCCGGACGGTCGCGGTCCGAATCTGGTGGTGGACGATGGGGGTGATGCTACGCTGTTGATTCACAGGGGCCATGCGGCAGAAAAAAACCCGGCCATACTCGACGAACCGACAAACAACAAAGAACTCCAAATTGTAAATGCTCTCTTGAAAGAAACCCAAAAGGAAGATTCTGAATTCTGGCATCGCGTTGTACGCGATTGGCGAGGAGTTTCCGAGGAAACCACAACCGGCGTCAATCGTTTGTATCAGATGGCGAGAGACAACAAACTGCTGGTGCCGGCCATCAACGTCAATGACTCGGTGACCAAAAGCAAATTCGACAACATCTACGGTTGCCGTGCATCTCTAGTGGATGGCATAAAGCGCGCCACCGACGTAATGATTGCAGGTAAAATCGCGGTGGTTTGTGGTTACGGGGACGTGGGGAAAGGCTCTGCAGAGGCTTTGGCAGCCCACAAGGCCCAGGTGATCGTGACCGAGATTGATCCTATCTGCGCTCTTCAGGCCCTGATGGCCGGCTATAAGGTCATGACGGTGGAAGATGCTCTGCCTTTTGGCGATATTTACGTAACCACGACGGGCAACCATGACGTAATTACTCTGGAACACATGTCCAGGATGAAAGATCAGGCTATTGTCTGCAACATCGGGCACTTTGATAACGAAATTCAGGTGGACGCCCTCAACAATATGCTCGGAGTCAAAAAGATCAACATCAAACCTCAGGTGGACAAGTATGAGTTTCCTGACGGGCATGCAATCTATCTTTTAGCTGAAGGCCGACTGGTAAACCTGGGCTGCGCCACAGGCCATCCGAGTTTTGTCATGTCCAACTCTTTTACTAATCAAACACTTGCTCAGATCGACCTTTGGACCACTGATCGAAAGATTGGAGTCTACCGGTTGCCCAAGGAATTGGATGAAGAAGTGGCACGGCTTCATCTGGAAAAACTTGGCGCTAAACTGACCCGACTCACCCCGGAACAGGCTGATTACATCGGCGTCCCGGTGGAAGGGCCTTTTAAGTCGGATCATTACCGATACTAAGCGTTGCATAGAACATAGAATATGCCAAAATCCATGTGGTCCGAGATTATTCATTGATTACGGCCAGGAACAATCCCCAAGGAGGATCTTCGATCTTCAGTGACAATTTAGCGGCGGTCTTTATTCGATTGCATTTTTGCAGATTAACGAAAACCTAAATTGGGCGATTCCATCGGATGACTAGCCACTAATGAAGGCGCTATCAGTCATTCCGAGCGGTAGCGAGGAATCTTTGGGGTGTACCCATGAGTTAAGATTCCTCTTCGCCTGCAGCCTCCTCGGAATGACAACGCGAGGGTAATCGCCAAATTTAGGGAAAAGCAAGGTTGGTTCAAGCCCTTGACTCAAATCAACTTTGCGCCCCCCTTTTCACTCCTATTTTCGGGCACTCCTTTCTCATCTAAAGTCAAAGCCCCTTTAGTAATCGATCGGGAAAAATAGCTGCTCCGTGTATCCGGTAGTCCAGCTAGTCCATCCGGAAAGCAGACCTTCAGTGCTGTCTATGTGAGCCTCGCTGTCAGCAGGGCTAAAGCCCTGCGCTACAGGGTTTCCGGATGGACACCGGCTGGCAAAGCCAAAGTCCGGCGATACGAATCCTTGTGCCATGTTTGTCTTTATCGAGTCGTTAAATATCTTATTTTCTTATGGTCAAGTTTCTTCCTCGGTATCCTCTCTAGGCGGCTGTCCGAGGTCTGTCATTTAGAGCCGAAGGCGAGAAATTTTACTTCTACAAGTCGTTAGCTTAAAAGATTTCTCTCTCCGCTGCACTTCGTTCGAAATGACAAAAAAAGCACTTTCGGAAACACCCCTAACCTTTCGTGCGATAAGTTGATTTGAACCTTATATTACTCTCAAAGGAGCTAGGATCTCATGAAATACAACCTCTTAACCGGTTAACGATGTCCGGAGAGATCACATGGATGCAAAAATCGATGGTTGGAGAATCTGCTAAGTGGATAAGCAGAAAGGAACTCCTGGTGCGGAATTACAGGTCTACCCAACGCGGCGCATGTGAGTAATCTTAAAAATTCAGAAGCATTCAACAAATATCTTTGAGAATTTTTAAACAGGTTGGAGGGGACCTGACATTGCTGAAATCGGTTACAATTGAAAATGGAAGACATAATTGTGCCAAATACAATGCCGTACAATACCAGATATCAATTAACAGGCGAGGCGACGTTTCCCCAAATGGCCATGCAGCTGATAATCAAAAGCAAAGATTGGAACTTCTCAATAACTGTGGACCTTAGCGAATTGTACGTGTTGGGTTTCGCTCCGCTCAACCCAACCTACAGAGCTACCCAACTGTGGAGCTTGGCGAACTGTAGGGTGGGTTAGGCGCGTCTTTTTGCGCCGTAACCCACCGAAATTGAGAAGTTACCAAAAATTGGGTTAATTAATTGTAATGCAAAAGAATTCTGAACAAGCAACACATCATGAACAGAGCGAGCAGCGGTCTGACAATGTCGCTCTATACTTTTATTCGATTATTTTGTTCAGTTTTGTTTTGCCTGTCGTTATTGCGGTCTGTGTGGTTTTTGTGAACGTCCCAGTCCAAATCATTCTATGGATTGCCGGGCTGCTTTTGGTAGGAGGATTAGCATATGTGTATGTTAAGATTTTCAGGCAAGCCCGAGCTCTCCAACAGGTTGTGGAACATTTGAACGAGATGGAAACAGATACTGAAATTAACCTGCTTGGGGGGCTGTTTCGCATAATGATCGAGCATGATACAAGGAAGGCCTTGCCGCCTCCTATTAAGGTCAAAGAAGTAGGTAAAAAGCAAGCAGGAGATTCCGCCGTTTCCTTGACTCAGTGGCCCGATGCAGTCTCTGAGGGTGGCCGCGACAACGGTCGATCGCTTGACCCTACAGATGCTCGCAATTACGATGAGGATTCCTCGGATGAGATTTGTTCGGATAAGAGGAAACCAGCCTTACCTCCTCCAGAATTCCGGAACAAATAATACAATGACCGTATAGATTTCGAGGCGCCCCAGAAGCATGCACAAAGTGAGCAGCCATTTGCCGGCAGCAGGGAGGTGGGAGTAGTTGTCGGTCGGACCGACGCTTCCGAGGCCGGGACCGATATTCCCGATGCAGGCGGCAACCGCTGCGAAAGAAGTGATCACATCTACTTGCATGGCGGCCAACAGGAATGAGGACAAGATAAAAAGGCCCAGATAGATTATGAAAAATCCCCAGACACTTTTGATTACATCGTCCGGAACGATTCTTCTGCCAAGTTTGACGGGCGTCACCGCACGTGGATGGATCAAGCGGAGCAATTCGCGATAGCCGTGCTTGATGAGAACCATAATGCGCATGCACTTCATGCCGCCGCCCGTCGATCCCGCCGAGGCACCCAAAAACATGCAAAAAAGCAGAAGGCATTGCGGCAGAGCAGGCCACAATTCATAGTCGGCTGTGGCATAACCGGTTGTTGTGACGATAGAGACCACCTGAAACGCAGCATATCGGAATGATTCGCCAAAGCCTTCATAGACAGCTTTAAACACGCTCAAAGTCGAGATCACTACAAAGACGCTGACGATCCCCCCGAAGAACTGAAATTCGGGATCTTTCAACATGGCCGACGGTTTCCCCAGCAGAGCGAGGTAGTGGAGGGAAAAATTGACACCGGCTATGAGCATAAAGACGGTGATCACCGCATCAATGTAGACGCTGTTGTAATAACCGATGGAGGCGTTTTTTGTCGAAAATCCGCCCGTGGCCATGGTTCCAAATGTATGACACAGGCCGTCGAACAGGTCCATCCCACCAAACATGAGCAAGGCTGTCTCTAAGACCGAAAACAATAAATATACCTTCCACAACACCAACGCCGTATCGCGAATTCGCGGCCGCAGTTTGTCCGGCACCGGGCTTGGAACTTCAGCCTTATAGAGCTGCATGCCGCCCACTCCGAGGAAGGGCAGAATGGCAAGTGACAACACGATGATGCCCATCCCCCCCAGCCAATGAGTCAAACTTCTCCACAAGAGGATGCCGCGCGGAACGACCTCTATGTTGGTTAAAACCGAGGCGCCTGTCGTGCTGAATCCGGAAACCGATTCAAAGAAGGCATCGACAAATGAATGAAAGGTTGCTCCAAAGTGGAACGGCAATGCCCCGACTAAGCCCGCTGCAAGCCATCCCAAGGCGACAATTGCCATTCCCTCGCGATGCGAAATAACGGAGCTTTCTATACCTCGAAACAACAGGAACAGAGCGAGACCTATGCCAATTGTGAGCAGCATTGCTTTGATGAGCGGCAGCGCACTTCCATCCCGATAAACAATGGCAAACACTATAGGCAATACCATTGTCAGGCCGATACAGACAATGAGCGCCCCTATGGTCCGAAGGACGTAGCGCCAGCGCATTAAAAATACTCCAGTTTGACCATGAGCTCCCGTTCAACTCGTGAAATATTTTGGCGGGTGGAAAGAATGACAACACGGTCTCCTGGATGTACGACACTTTCCCCATCAGGAATGAGACTCTTTTCATCCCTTAGGATCGCCAACACGATGGCTCCCTTTGGAAAACGAAGATCTTTTAAGGGTGTACCGACAATTCCCGAACTTTCCAAGGCCACCGCCTCCAGTACTTCGGCTTCCTCTCCTTTGAGCGAAACGGCCGATAAAACCTTTCCCTTGCGTACATGCAAGATGATGGAATTTATGGCGGAAAGCCGCGGACTGACGATCTGCCCAAGACCAATAGCACCGATGATCGGCATATAGTGAAATTTATTGATGCGGGTCATGGTCCGTCTCGCCCCAAGACTTTTGGCCAGTAATGAGGAAAGTACATTGGCCTCTTCATTCCCTGTAAGAGATATGGAGACATCTATCTCCCTGATATTTTCTTCTTCCAACAATTCCCTGTCGGTGCCGTCACCGTGCAAAACGATGGTGCTGTTAAGCCTCTCGGCCAGGAAATTGCACCGATCCATATCCTGTTCGATAAGCCGAATATGATATTGCTTGGCCTCCAGCTCAAGCGCAAGGCGCATTCCTATGTTGCCGCCCCCGACTATCAGAATATTTCGTATCGGTTCGGTCTTGCTGCCGAAGATTTTCAAAACTTTGTTAAGTTCATCCGACTCACAAACAAAATAGACAAGATCTTGGGCTCGGATGCGATCTTTTCCCCCTGGGATAATCAAGCGTTCATTTCTGAATATCGCAGCAATGAGGAATCTAAGCTCTCCCGTCTCCTGACGAAGATCCTGCAAACGGATCCCCACGATCGGACTGCTCGATCCAATTCGAAGCCCTATCAGCTTGATCCTTCCTTCAGCAAAATCGCTGACATGCTCTGCATCGGGGACAGTCAGCGATTTCTCAATTGTCTTGACGACTTCAACTTCAGGATTGATGACGGTATGGATGTCAAGGCTTTTTTGAACCAACTCGGGCCAGTGGCGTGTGTAGTCCTCATCTCTTATTCGAGCCAGCTTAACTATGCCCGGCTCCAGAGCGTTGGCAAACAGACAGGCCACCAGATTGGTTTCATCGCTGTCCGTTACTGCCAGAAATGTGTCCGCGCCCCGAATTCCCGATTCCTCCAGGACGATTGGGCTGCTCCCCGAGCCCTGTATGGTCTGAACATCGAGCAATTCAGTGAAGCGTCTCAGTGCTTCGGCACGCTTGTCGATTACAACTACTTCTTTATGCTCATAAGCCAGTCTTTGGGCAATATGGAACCCCACTTCACCCGCGCCGACAATGATAATTCTCAAATTCAACCATCCTTCTTTGATTAATACGGGACTCGCAAGAAACCACTATGCCACATCACCAGTAGCGCAGGGCTTTAGCCCTGCCACAGTAGCTACAACGGGACTCTCCTTCCTCATTCTTGTGGAGCAGGCTTTCCAGCCCCGTCAGAATAAGGCAGTCCCGAATTGCAGGGCTGAAAAGCCCGCCCCACAAATGGTTCTCCTTCTGAAAAATCTTTTGCAGAGTCCCCAAATCCAGTCTCCATCCGGGAACACCCAGCGGGCTGCTGCAGTGACGGGCAGACCATCGTTTAGTTCGCGAATGACGATTAATCTTGAATTTCTCCCTCAATTCCTTTAACAGATCCATCCGTTCCAATCCAGAAAAACAGGAATGAGCACAGCAATGAATTAGCTTCCATGAAATGAGGATGTGCCGGCTTTCGGGGGACTTGCTAAATGGAAAATCGGTGCTTAGCCTAGACACAATGAATAATCTTATGATATTCAAAGTTTTATATCAGTTAACTATGAAATCCTGCATTTATATTCTTAGCTTTTCTGGATCTGCGGCATGCTGCGCAAACGACTGCGCTGAGAACGACGAAAGCATGCGAGGCGGGTTTGTCACGGAAAGGATCTATAAATGATTATTGTCGGAGAGAAAATCAATACGAGCCGCAAAAGTATCGCTGCGGCCGTAGATAAACAAGATGCCGAGTTCATCGGCAAAGTTGCCCGCGAACAGGCCGAGGCAGGCGCTCATTTCATCGATGTCAATGCCGGAACTTTTCTCGATCGCGAAACCGAATGTCTCTGCTGGCTTGTTCAAACTGTTCAGGCTGCCGTAGACCTCCCGCTGTGTCTAGATAGCCCCAGCCCGAACGCTCTGACCGAGGCCATCAAGGTTCATCAAGGAGAACCGATGATCAACTCGATTTCCTTGGAGACCGAGCGGCTTGAGGCGCTGCTGCCTGTCGTTGCTGCACAGCCCTGCCATGTGGTCGCTCTGTGCATGGCGCAAACCTCAATGCCAAGCACCGTTCAAGAGAGAGTTCAGGTCGGTTCTCAGCTCATCAGGAAACTTACGGATAAAGGAGTCCCGCTGGAGCGGATCTATGTTGATCCTCTCATTCAACCTGTTTCAGTGGATATTCAAATGGGAAATGCAGCCCTCGGCGCCATCCAAAAGATCATGCAGGAATTCCCGGGAGTGAATACGATCTGTGGGTTATCCAATATTTCTTTTGGGCTTCCGGAAAGACGTCTTATCAACCGCAATTTCTTGGTGCTGTGCATGGCTCACGGACTATCGGCAGCCATTCTGGATCCGACTGATAAGCAGTTGATGGCAGCTCTTTTGTCAGCGGATATGCTGCTCGGCCACGATGAGTATTGCGAAAAATATATTGATGCCTACCAGGAAGGTCTCATTACCGACCGATAATGCCTCAGTACCTGATTTTTTCTAACAGCAACGCACCACGAAAGGGGGAAACAATGGCTGAATTCAAAGTATTGACTGAGAGTGTAACCAAAGGAGACATCAAAGGGGCGGTCGCCGAGACTCAGAAAGCTCTGGATGCCGGACAAAACATTCAGTCAATCATTGACGATGGACTCATAAAGGCCATGGATGATGTAGGAGAAAGGTTTTCGAAAGGGCAGATCTTTGTACCCCAAATGCTGCGCTCGGCCAAGACCATGCAAGAATGCATGAAACTTATCCAACCGCACCTGAAAGAGGGTGATGTCACGGCAAAAGGCAAGGTAGTCATCGGAACCGTTAAGGGAGACCTGCACGACATAGGCAAGAACCTTGTCTTGATGATGCTGGAAGGAGCAGGCTTTACGATTATCGACCTAGGGGTGGATGTAGCCCCCGATGTGTTTGTACAAAAAGTCAAAGAAAGCCAAGCCGAAATCATGGGCATGTCGGCTCTACTCTCGACAACAATGCCGTCCATGCGCCAGACCATTGATGCTCTAAAAGAGGCCGGAATAAGAGATAAGGTGAAGGTCATGATCGGTGGGGCTCCGGTTACGGATGATTTTGCCCGGGAGATCAAAGCAGATGCCTATGCACCCGACGCGGGTTCTGCTGTAAGCCAGACCAAAAAACTACTGGGCCTAGCATAACCACAGCCACCAAAAAGGAGTCTCATTAATGAAACCAATGGAAATTCCGACCTTTCAACCTCGCATGAAAGTCATGAACCGCGAACAGGCGCTGGCTATACACACGGCCGCGTTGGAGATTCTGGAAAAAACAGGTATTAAAATGGAGCATCCAGGGGTTCTGGAAGCGCTTGCCGGGGCGGGCTGCAAGGTGTCTAGCGGGGACTGGGTCAAGATACCGGCTTACCTGGTAGAGGATGCCCTGCATTCGGCGCCGAGGCAAATTGCCCTGTATGATCAAGAAGGCAATAAGACCATGCCGTTGACCAATGGGAACCCGTTTTATGGTACAGGATCGGACGCGACTTTTACGCTGGACGTGGAGAGCGGAGAACGACGCCGCAGCGTTATGAGCGATGTAGCCAATTACGCGAAGCTGGTGGACGGACTCGAAAACATCTCCTTTTGTATGTCCATGGCCAATCCCGTTGACGTCCCCGTTATAGAAGACATCTATGTCTATGTGTTTGCGGAAATGGTCAAAAACACGAACAAACCCATGGTCTTCATCGCTGACAGCGGCAAGGATATTGCCAAGATATACGAGATTGCCTCTCTTGTGGCAGGCGGCGAACAAGCTTTGCAGCAAAAACCCTTTTTGCTCAACTATTCGGAAGCCATCAGCCCGCTTCGTTTTCCGGAAAATGTGATGGAACGGCTGATTTTTTGCGCCGAGAAAAAGATCCCCATCTGCCTGCCTTCCGGCTCCAACGCCGGCGGCGGATCGCCGGTCACTCTTGCCGGAGCCATGGCACTCGGTATTGCTGAAAATCTCGCGGGGTTGGTCATCCATCAACTGTTCGGCAAGGGTTCGCCCTTTTTATTCGGTCCCAACGTCAGCGTTCTGGACATGAAATCAACGGTGGTCTCTTACGGCTGCCCCGAATGGAGCCTCACCCAGGCGGCTCTGGCCGACATGCGGGATGAGCTTTACGGTCTGCCCATTTGGGCCTTCGCCGGAGCCTCAGATGCCAAGGTCATGGATGCTCAAGCGGGAGCCGAGTGTATGTTTTCTATCATCACCGCAATGCTTTCCCGTTCCAATCTGATTCACGACGTCGGCTTTCTGGAATACGGCAGTACTTCTTCTCTCGAGATGGTTACCATGGCCAATGAACTGGTGGCCATGAGTCGCTTTTTTGTTGGAGGTATTCCGGTGAATGAAAAGACTCTGGCACTCGACGCAATCGAGAGGGTGGTAAGCGGTGATCCCGGCTCCATATTTTTGATGGACGATCACACTTTTCGAGAATTTTATGGAAGCTCAGTTTCTGCCCAACCTGTTGGACCGCTCCCGCTATGATTCCTGGGAACAATCGGGCGCGCTGGACATGTATCAGAGGTGCAAGAAGGAAGCCAAAAGAATCCTTGCCGAGCATCCGGTGGAGTCTAAATCGGATGAAGTTTTAAAGGAAATCGAACAAGTGCTGGGGAGGTAACAGGGCTTGATGAATTTCAATAAGGGAACCAGTTTGCCGTTCTACAGGCCGCTCAACCCCGCCGATATAGTTAAGATAGATCAAGCGGCGCGGCGAATATTGGAACATATCGGCATAAAAATCCACGACGCGTCTTTCTTGGACCAGATGGATAAGGCGGGTGCGAAAGTTGATTCCGACAGCAATCGCGTGAGGTTTTCCGGGGAGTTGCTGGACAAGTTTCTGGCCGAGGCGCCTGCGCGCTTTACACTCTACTCAAGAGATAGTCAAAATGACATTCATGTGGGAGAAGGTCGTGTCCATTTCGCCAATGGCGGCAGGGTCTTTCGCGCCCTTGACGTCAACTCCGGCAACTATCGGCTGACGACGCTAAGGGATGTATCCAACACTGCAGCGCTGGTGGATCGGTTGGCGTATATCAATTTTTACATCATTGCATGTCAGGCCCATGACCTGGAGCCCGAAAACTACCATCTGAACGATTTCTACCATGCCTTCAATCGGACCTCAAAGCATGTGATGGGCGGCTGCGACAACCTTGAAGGCGTAAGGCAAGTGTGGGATCTTGCGGTACTCATTGCCGGAAGTGAAACACAACTGAAAGAAAAGCCTTTTTTTTCGGTCATCACAAATCCCATAAGCCCGCTCTCCATCGAGTCCAACACTTTGAACATTCTTCAATTCTGCTGTACCCACGGCATTCCTGTGACCTGTGCCCCGGCGCCCATTTCCGGGGCTACCGCGCCCGCCACCCTGGCAGGAGCACTAACGCAGATGCATGCTGAAGCGCTGGCGGGAGTGGCGATTTCACAGATTTTTGCTGCAGGATCAAAGGTTTTGTATGGAGCGGTTCTGACGGCGATGGATTTGCGAACCATGGACTTCACTATGGGATCGGTGGAAATGGCCATGATGAACGCCGCAGCGGTTCAATTGGCAAAGCGTTACAACTTGCCGATTTACGCTTCCGCAGGTGTGACCGAATCCAAGCGGCCGGACGTCCAGGCGGGCTCGGAAAAGAGTTTTTCTAATTTGATGGTTGCCATGGCAGGGGGAGACTGCATCCACTTAGCAGCAGGAATGTTGGATTCGGGGAATTCCATCTCTTATGAACAGTACATCATCGACAATGAAATCATCGGCATGGTGCAAAGAATTTTGGCCGGTATTAGCGTTACCGAAGAGACGCTGGCTTTCAGCGTTATCGAAAAAGTCGGGCCGGGCGGCAACTATGTGATGGAAGACCATACTATCGATCACATGATGGATGAGTTCTTTTATCCCGATCTGTGCGAACGGCACTTGTTTGATATTTGGGAACAGCGGGGAAGGCCCAATATGTTGAGTCGAGCGACTGCGATGGTGGAAAAGATCCTGAGCACTCAGGAAAGTTGTTTGGATTCCCATTTAAACAGCAAGTTAAGAAGCACGTTTCCCGCTATAAAACTTGTTTGATCGGTTTTGGAGTTTATTTTTTTATCATGTTGTCTCGAAGTCAAAGTCATAAGCGCCGCGCAAAACTACCTCTGGGTACGCGGATCATTGCATGCGGGGTGTTTAGGCCTGCGCTGGAGCACTTGCGAATATCCGAGAGATTCAGCTTCCTCAGTTTAAGCTTTCTTCCTTCCTACCTGCACATGCATCCAAGAAAACTGAAAAGAGAGTTGCTTAAAGAAATAATCACTGCAAAAATGAACAGGGAACGGGTAATATGCCTCTACGGCTATTGCTTTCCCGGCATCGATCAATTTTGCGCGCGCTACAACACGCCTAGGATAGCGGCCGCCCACTGTTACGAGCTCTTTCTTGGCAGTGCAAGGTTCCGAAAGATAATGGATGCCGAGGCAGGTTCTTACTTTTTGGAAAGCGATCTCATTGTCAATTTCGAGTCGTATTGCCTCGAACCGTTGGAACTCCATGATGATGAAATGCGTCGATTCTTTTTCGCAAATTATAAACAATTGATCTATGTGCGGCAGCCGGCGGATCAGGAACTGCTTCCCAAAGTTAAAGAACTGGCTAATTTTCTTGAGCTGTCGCTTAAAGTCATTGAGGCAGACTATTCCGAGCTTGAAAGGAAAATCAGCAATCTGATTTGACCCTGGGAAAATTTCCTTTCTGGCGGGCTAAAGCCCGCACTCCAAGAAGGGCGGAGTGCAGGCTTCAGCCTGCGAACTTGACTCCGTCAACCATGAAAAAACAGAAAAATCAGAAACTCAAGAAAAAAAAGCAAGGTACCGGGTCACCGCCGCCTAAAACGCACAAACCAAAGAACATCTGGCTGAATGTTCTGCCCGACGATTTGTGGATCAAAGTTCGCAGAGGAAAAACGATCTGGGAAGCTCTGGAGAAGGCCGAAGTTCAGTTGGACGGCGATTGCGGCGGTCTTGGCAAGTGCGGCAAGT
The DNA here is from genome assembly GCA_963781715.1 of uncultured delta proteobacterium. Lineage (GTDB taxonomy): Bacteria > Desulfobacterota > Syntrophobacteria > Syntrophobacterales > Syntrophobacteraceae > Desulfoferrobacter. The sequence goes on along the minus strand of CAWAGW010000022.1, from coordinate 168,737 downwards.
GCAAGGTAAAAGTTCTTTCGTCCACCGGTCCCCCTTCCACAGAAGGAATGGGGCTCCTCACCCAGGAAGAACTAAATGACGGCATGAGACTCGCTTGCCGCAATAAAATCAAGAAAGATTTAGTCATTTATCTGGGTGAGCCCAAAGCAGATCATGAATTTCTTCAAATCCTCAAAACTGGCTACAGGCCGCCGTTGCAGCTCGATCCACTGCTTGACAAACGACTGGTAACTATTTCCCCGGAGTTCCAAAGAGAAGAGCTTTCCGAGCTGGACCGAATCAAACACGCTATGGGTCCTGAAGGCAGAAACCTGGACGCTTCTCTGCATTGCCTCCGAACCTTGCCGAAAATCTTTGAGAAAACCGAATACCATGGAGCAATCGTACTGCATGAGGACAGCTTGCTCGCCTGGCAGGAATGGGAATCTGTCGGTCGGCGCTATGGTCTGGTCTTTGATATCGGTACCAGCACCCTGGTGGGGAAGCTGATCAGCCTGCTGGATGGGCATGAAGTCGCTGCTATTTCGCATTTAAACAGCCAAGTCAGACACGGCGCCGATGTCATCAGTCGACTGCAGTTCATCAAGGAAAATAAGTCTGGGCTGCGACGTCTACATGATCTTCTTCTAAGGGACTTGGCCGGTATCACCGAACGCTTGCTGGAGGTCGGCAAACTTCGTCCGGAGGAAATCTTCATCGCCGTTGCGGCGGGCAACACCACGATGCAGCATATCCTTTTGTCTCTAGACCCATCCGGCATTGCCCAAGCCCCATTCTCTCCCATCGTTACTGAAGGGATGGTGGTCAAAGCTGAACAGGCCGGTCTCAAACTTCATCCGGAAGCCCTGCTGTATGTCATGCCCGCAAAATCAGGCTACATAGGAGGCGACCTGATCGGTGTTGTTCTCGCTTCTGAGGCCGTCGAGCAGGATAGCGAAATGATACTGGGTCTGGATCTCGGAACCAATGGCGAGATCTTTCTGGGGAATCGCAAGCGTTTATTGACCTGCTCGACCGCCGCCGGCCCCGCTCTGGAGGGCGCGAAAATTTCTCAAGGGGTCATTGCCAAGATCGGGGCGATCGAGGGCGTGAGGATGGTAGACGGAGAAATCCGCTATCAAATTATCGGCAATGTCGAGCCGAGAGGTATCTGTGGAAGTGGTCTGGTCGATTTGGTCGCGGTGCTTCTGCACTGTGGAATCATTGACTATGAAGGTCTGATCCGGCCCACGGTAAATGAGCAGGCAATTCACCTGAATTCAAGGTTGGTGGAAAGATCGGGAGTCTACGACTTTTTGATTGCCTCAGCAGAAGAAAGCCATAATGGCCGTCCAATTTATCTGAGGCAAAAGGACGTGCGCGAGCTTCAGCTTGCCAAAGGAGCAGTCGCAGCAGGCATACGCTCTTTATTGCATAAAATGAGAATTGAAGTCGATGATATTCACCATATTTATCTGGCCGGTGCACTGGGAAACTACATCAATCCGCACAGCGCCATGCGCATCGGTCTCATTCCCGCTGTGAATCCGGACATCGTAAAATCCTTGGGCAATGCTGCCAGCACCGGAGCTTCGATGGTTCTTCTTTCCAGGAACAGCTGGCACATGGCCAAGCTACTCGCGGACTTTATCGACCACGTAGAACTTTCTCACCGAGCCGATTTCAACCAGTATTTCATCGAGCACATGGACTTTCCGCAAACAAACCTCTGGTAGATGCACACGCTTGAGGCGGGCATCGCATGGTTAACTGCTTTTAGCCCTTATTCAGCACTTCCCTGACTAAGGCACAGTATTGTTCGCTTTGCCGGCCAACGGCCTTGAGTTCAATTTCTGCAGGTGAAGTCACTCCCAACTCGAGCTCGACGGCTCTGGCGATCTGCTCCTGGTCGAAAATAGGTCGTTTCATGATCTGGTCGTTACTGCCCAGATATTTGAGCAATGCCACTCCCACCGCATCCAAAGCCACCCGGTCGGTTGAAGCAAGAAAGGCATCCGCCTTGGCATGCTTACCAGTCATCGGTCCACCGTCCACAAAAGCGTCTATTCCGTCCATAACAACGATTTGCGGCTTAAACGGCTGATTGATTTCTGCAATCATTTTGGGCTGGTGCGGAGACTGATGCAGCTGGGACATGTAGTTGAAGCCATTGCGGGATGTTGGCACGACGCCCACATGAAGTTTTAACGACAGGGTAAATATGCCGCCGTACTGGTGAGTCTTAAGACAGCAGGTCGAAACAAGGCATTCCGACTCAACAATAGGGCGTGCTATCCGAAAGCCGTTTGGCCAGTGAGTTCCTTTGGGTTCAAATTCTATCCAGTCTTTTGCATCCAAATCGTCAAAATTGATGATTCGAACATCCTTTTGTTCCAATAGAGGAATGACGCCTTTTTGCTGCATGACCTGCAAGGTTGGCGGATAGCTTCTTTCCCCCAAAGTGATGGAACTCGCCCCCATTTTCCAGAGCACGTCAACAAGGGCCATTAGAGTGTCGTTGTGGGTAGATCCCGGAGTCGGATCGGCGGTGTTGAAGTTTGGCTTGATCAGAACATCTTTACCTTTCACCGGGTTGATTTCCAGACCTGACATGCAAGCTTCAACACCTTGCACCCTGTCATCGGTTTTAACAAATGTTACGAGACTCATGTGTCACCCCATGGGAAGCTATAAATTCTGCAATATCGGGCTGGCGTGCAACGCTATTAGTTGCTGTTTGAGTACCTTCTCAATTACTGGAAACGTATGATTCTAAGCAGCCCGACCGTCATTCCCGCATTCTTTTAGTGGGAATCCAGAGCTTTTAAACTGGATGCCTGCCCACATTTATTGAGAAATTAACTATTTAATATGGACGTTAATAGCATGCTCTTCGATACCATTATTTCCATAGCCGAGCACATTCCAGTCAGCCGTCATGGGCTGTTGACGCCCCTGCGGGTCAATCGCGCGTGACATCAGCGCGTAATCCCCCTTGTCCTTGGCTTCCCAGATGTACTGCCATTGCCGCCAGGCGAATGCTTCATGAGGGCCAATGAACTGAGCGTCCTTCCAGCTTTTTCCATTATCAAGCGACACCTCGACACGCTCGACATCAGATTCCCCCGCATATGCTGCACCTAATATCACTATGGCACCGGGGTCCAGTTCCTCGCCGTTTAATGGCTGGGTGATGATGGACTTTATTTTCAGTTTGGTGACAACCTCACCAGACTTGGGATCCTGGTCCTTTTGGAAAATACGGTAAACATTGTCCATGAAGAACCCCTCATAGGGGCGATCCAGTACGTTGATTTTCCACAACCACTTCACACAATTTGCGCCCGTCCAGCCTAACGCTAACGCACGCATTGGGAATCCGTGCTTGAGCGGTAGAGGTTCACCGTTCATCTCATAGGCGAGAAGCGTGCCAGACATGGCCTTTTCGATCGGAATACTGCGAATGAATTTGATGCCTGCAGAGCCAAGAGGCTGATCCTGACCTTCAAAGCTCACATGCTTTGCGCTGTCCTTCAAGCCGGCCTTCTGCAAAACGTCCCGCAGCCAGACACCGCCATAGACGGCATTACCAACGCCTCCGATGGTCCAGGGGTTGCCTCTCGCCTTTTCTTTCAGCAGAGATCGTCCATTACCGGAGCATTCAAAAGTGTTGGCCACAGTGGCCTTGGGCATTCGAAGAATGTGATCCATCGTCAACTGGAGTTGATTTTCAACCTCGCCATCAATGAGCAGATTCCATTCTTCCAACGAGATCGGCTCACTGGGGAATGCTCCCTGATTTCGATCGAAGAACACCGAATTCGCAGTGATCCAGGAACGTAAGGATTCCGTAGGGGTTTCAGCGTTCAGAGGTTTTTCGGTCATGATGCGCATGTTTTTTTCCATCCCGTGCCTCCCCAAAAAAGACTATGTTGAAATGGTCCTCGATTTAATCAAGACAAGACTTGCTCCTGCTAAAAACCAGTCGATGTATAATAGGTGAAGCCATCCAGCCACTCAACTCGCTCGCAGAAATTCTGCAAGTTGTTTAGCATAGAGATACTTTATTTGCTGTTGATTGCGATTGCAACAATCAAACCTGGTTTGGCCGATTCCACTGGCAACCCTTTTGCAGATTCTCTAATTTCTGTAATGTCTGACCATGCACTTTTTCATAAGGATTGACACGTTGCTAATTAGGCGTTAGGAAAAATTCAACTATTAGTTTTTCTTAACAAACGCTACATTGTTAAAAACGCGGGCAGGGGTGCAATTGTGCAGCTTCTCTTATTAATTCGCAGGCCACGGAAAGCAACTGTTCGATTCGAGATCGGATTGAACATTAGGTCATAAAATTATACCCTAGCGCCTATCTTCCGAGTTCAGGAGATTCTATGGCACTTTCTGACATCCATTTGCAGCAACTGGTGTTGGCCGCTCGAGAAGCATCAAAAAATGCCTACGCTCCATATAGCGGATTCGTTGTCGGCGCGGCTGTCTTAGCTGGTGAGAATCACATATTTTCCGGCTGTAATATTGAAAATGCCTCTTATGGACTTGCGATATGCGCTGAACGTAGTGCAATTTTTGGGGCAATATCAAAAGGATTGCAGAACATTCGGGCGGTAGCCATCTATACTCCAACTGAGGAACCATCATTACCTTGCGGGGCTTGCCTACAGGTAATTCAAGAATTCGCTGCTGATGCGGATATAATATGTGCATGCAACACCTCTGAAGTGACTCGTCTGAAATTGAACGATTTGCTTCCGCATCCTTTCAAAATTGAAGGCATAGTTCAGGATCGTGAAGATGGTGAATTCGCAGCTGCAAAGGCCCAAAAACCGATTATGTGTTGACATCGATAACGTCATCGCAAAAACCGATGAAGTCATGCGAGAGATAATATCTGACTTCACAGATGGGCGGGTAAATCTACAGTACGAAGATGTGGTCGAGTTTGACTATTTCCTATGCCGCGACAATGCTGGCTGCGCCATTACGAGAGAAGAATGGCACGAGATTCATGAACAATTCTCTAAAACGGAATACATTCTTTCACTTCCTACAATCGAGTCAGCTGAAGATTCTCTCCGCAAGTTAAGCCGAAACTATTACATCCATATTGCTACATCAAGACTGCCCACCGCTTGGCGTGCAACGGTTGAGTGGCTTGAAAATAGACGGATTGTCTGCCACAGCTTACACTTTGCAACTCATGGTGAAAAACATTCCGTTCTAGGGAAGTTCACGGCAGCTATTGAAGATCATTACGAGCAAGCGCTAGGCTTTTCAGAAGCCGGGACTCAGTGCTTTCTGTTAGACCATCCGTGGAATCAGAACAAGCCAGAACCACCAGGTATAACCAGAGTCATTGACTGGCGGACTCTAACCGAAATATTACTTGATCTTGCGGATTATTGAGTTTTTCAGAGTTGGTATTTGCTCAACTAAGTCTAAAATCTGACGCGATTCAACCAAAAAATAATGCCCGTAGAGAGCTGACCATGAGAGAATTTGACCGAATTGCGGTAATCACGATTCAAGGTGGAGGTGTTTATGGGCTCAGCTTGCTTGGCCAACTTAAGGCTGCGTTAGAGGAAATAAAAGTAGTTCCATTCGCCTTTGCCGGGGCATCTGCAGGTGCAATATTAGCTACGCTTTATTGGTGTGGTCATCAGCCTGACGACATCACAAAAGATTTGCATTTAATTGCAAAAGAAGGAAACTTCGACGAACTGCTTGGGCCATCGGAACCTAATGAAAAGAAGTTTGATTTGTCGTCGCTCGAAGAGATTCAAAAAGATTTTATACACATGATGAATTTTCTCGTTGGCAAAAGAGAGGGCCGTATCACGCGAGAGTTGCCCAAACTGATTTACAAGGGATTTAAAACCTACAATAAATTAAAGTCACATGCTCCACATCGGGGTTTCTTCACAGGGGTAGGAATAGAAGAAACCATCGATAGTCTCATAAGGCGCTCCCCACTATTATCAGATTACGTTGACATGCTACCAAAGGACAGGATGTTAAGGTTTGGGGATATAGAGGACCTATCCAATCAGGAAGACATTTTCTTTGCACCGCTTTTTCTGGCAGTTACCAATCTCAATACATTGAATGTTGATCTAATTAGTTCTTTTGAGCAGGAGTTTTCGGACATCCCGATTGCTAGAGCCGTCAGAGCTTCTGCCGGCTATCCTGTTTTCTTTCGGCCCACTGAACTGGAGTTAAATGGAAAGTTAGCTTGGTGCATTGACGGAGGTGTGATTTCAAATTTTCCGGCATGGGCTTTTTCTTATGAATTTCGGCGCAAAATGGAAAGGTCAGAAAAGTATCGCCTGCTTGCCTTCCGACCGTGGTTACACATAGGACTTAGATTGTCCGAAGATATTAAAGAAGACCACGCTTCATTGAGGAACTTTGATGTGTTTGGGAAATCACTCCTGAATCTACTGACTGGTGCAGCCCGTAATCGATTGGAAGACATAATATCTTCATCACTTGCTCGCACTGTCACTTTTAGCCAGCCATTAGAAGAGGCTTTTGGACCCAATTCAGTTCTTGATCTAAGCGCAATCAATCAAGAGCGAATAGACAAGATGATAACAATCGGCGGCAATTTCGTGAGAGAAAACTTAAGTCGCTCGACCATTAAGTTTGAACTTCCATCTTCAGATGAAGGTTCCTCTATACCAACAATACTGAGGAACCTTGTGGAAAAGGCAAGACTCATTATGTGCCGGGACATGACCAGTGAATCCTGTGCCTTTCGGGCAAATGTTTTTCTGCCTTTTGGCGGGAGCATGCAGTTAATGTACAGCGCAAATATGGAAGGTGATCCAGATCAAAGCATGATATTTGAAGATCAAACGCAAGGTCTCACAGGTTTTTCTTTTGCTACAAGAAGACCTTTTATTTGCAACCTGAAAGCACTGATGGATGCAATTTCAGAACAGGTAGTGGATAACGACATCTTTGGTATGCCCTCTGAACTGCACAACCGAGTCAAGAAGGATAGAACTTGGCTTATCAGTACACCAATATTCGACCCTAAAGATTTATATCATCGGGCAAGGTACGAATATTCGAAACCCGCGTATGAGGGCATGCATCATACACAGCTTGGCTTCACTTTTGATGGGCCCGTTTTTGGCATATTAAATCTCGATTCTAATTTTGAGTATGAAGTATTTAACCTAGACCCCATGCCCGAAAAACATTTGAAAGATACTAGAATAGAGGCTATAGTGAATGTAGTTACATCAGTTTCGTTTGAAATTTCTCATATATTATCCGAAGCTTTCGGAAGTAGAGGAACTCACTGCCAATCAAATGAAGGAGGGCAGTAATGAGTGAAAAGAAAATCGAACTCAAATGTGCAAGCCACGGAATAGTAACTTCCATAAGGGGGAAAGATCCTAAAGAGACTTGCTACGTGCTAGGTGTTTCCAACTCTGAATCGTGGCAAATCTCTGAGAGATCCGTTAAAACCGTCAAAATGGCTTTCGCTGCAGCTGAACAGCGACGCGAGAAACTGAAAGAGGCTGATTAGACTCTTATTTTTGGAGTCAGATCGTTCCAGTGAATTTGGAGGCTTCAAGACTTAGTTTGCCTGTCATCATCTAATCTCGTTGTGCCTTCGATTCCGGGGTGGCTAACTATGTGGCGCCCATTGCCCTCCAAGTAGTTTAAACCCCATTTATACTTAGATCGCCTATGATATTGGTAATGTTGCTACATTTAATTGTAGGATTTGGCCCATCCTCGGAATAGTGACATCCTTCCAAAAAAGTATTTCGCCGAATTGCGGGAATTTCTTATGAGGGAACAACCGAACATAACTCCATCTGATATCAAACCATTGCACACACAAGAAAAAAGTGATAGCTTGCCGACATTTGGTGCGGTTCTGCAGCAGATATTCAAGATCAGACAGCAGTTGTTTTGGTGTTCGGTGGCTTCAATCACAGACTTGACCCTCGATTCGGGAACCGGCCAAATCTCCTATTGCTACAAATAGTTAGGGTAACCACACCTGACCTCTTTCGGGGCCAGACTGGCCAAAATAAAAGTCTTAATTCATAAAGAGGGCTGAGTTGCGCTTTCAGAGCCCAAAATAAGAAGGCAAGCTCGTTACTGTGGTTTTTAGGGGGGATAATGGGCTAAGCCAACCCTGGACAGATCGTGAATACTGGGAAACAGCAACGTGGCAAGAAATATCTCTGAGCGCTGCTAAGCACTCTCAAGGCAAGTGGGAGGGAGAGGGAAAATATGCAATCGATTCTTCAAAATTGTGAGGCTCGATCAGACATTATTACCGGATCTTTTAATCCCGAGATATTCACCGCGAGCCTCAGCCAGGTGATGGATTTCTACCGGGGCAAACAGGTCATTGCACATCCGCTATACACTGATGGAGAAGAATTCTTTGGCGAGGGCACCTATCCCACCGAGGGGCTGCGCATGGTGGTCAGGGGAGTATTCGGTCGACTTGCAGGCGACAATAGCTACTCTGCTATCCACCGTCTGGAGACCGCCTTTGGCGGCGGTAAAACGCACACCCTTATTTCCCTCGCTCACCTTGGATTCCGAGGTCGTGAACTGGCATCTTCCGTCTCAGACATAATCGACGAGGAGGTGCTGCCATCTCCAAAAGAGGTTAAGGTAGTCGGAATAGCAGGGGAAAGAATACCCGTTCATAAGCCGCATGGTACTGAATTAATTCCCTATACGCTCTGGGGTGAAATAGCCTATCAGATTGGAGCAGAAGATCTCTACCGGAATATCGAGTCCGACGCCACTTCCCATGCTGCCCCGGGGGAAGCATATTTTGATAAAGTCTTTAGCGGTCACAAAGTCCTGCTCATGCTGGATGAGCTTGCTCAGTACGCCGCCAGGCTTGAGGCAGCCCGACCCAATGGCGCAGATCAACTGGCCGCATTCCTGATGGCTCTTCACGGCTATGCCAGAACGCATTCCGGCATTGCGGTCGTACTTACCTTGGCCAGCCAAAGGGACGCTTTCGCCACTCAAACCAAGCTGCTGACCGGCTTAATCTCCAAGGTCCGCGGAGAAGAAATAAACGAAAATGAGGCGCTTGGAATTGCCGAAAGAGCTCAGTCCGGGATCGGGAGCGTGGTGGCTCGTGACGCTGCCTTTGTGGTCCCGGTCCATGCTGCGGAAATATCACGAGTTTTGGCTAAACGCCTCTTTACCGGAACTGACCGGGAAGCGGCTCAGTCGACCGCAAACGACTATGTGGAAATGTACAGGAAAACCTCGGCTTCTTTACCGGATAGGGCCTCACAGATGGATTTCCGGGAAATGCTGCTGGCCCACTACCCTTTCCATCCAACCTTCATTGAATTTCTCAACAGTAAATTGTCGACGGTAGAGAACTTCCAAGGCACCCGCGGGGTGCTCCGTGTTCTCGCCTATACCATCCGCAGTATCTGGCGGAAGAAAAAAGACATCCCTATGATCCATACCTGCCATATGGATTTGCGTGACACTCAGACCATAGACGAAATCCTCGGGCGGACCGGATCAGGAGATCTCCTCCCCGTCCTCAATACTGACGTCGGGGGAGCGGACAGCGGAACCTTGGTTGCCGGGCGCAGCTATGCAGAACAAGCTGATCGCAAGAATCCCCACCCAGCCGGCTACCCTTTGCATGAGTATGCATGGAAGACGGTATTCCTTCACAGCCTGGTCGGCCGTGCTGAAGGACTGAGCTCGAATTTATTCGGCATCACAGAACGAGATGCGTTGTTTGAGGTTGCCTTTCCGGGCATGTCACCGCCTCAAGTGGAGACGGCCTTGCGAGAGATTGAAAACAGCGCCCAGTACCTGCGCTACAGTCAGGGACGATACTATGCCAGTCTAGAGCCGTCGGAGAATCGTGCGCTCAGCAGCATACGGCAGGCTCTAGGCAAGAATGGGCCGGTAGCAGAACTGCTGGCAGCGACAGCCCGCAAAGTTGTGACTGCAGATGTCACAACATTCAAAGTAGTGCACGATGTCAGACTACCGGAACACGTCCCGGATAAGACAAAACAGCCTGTATTGGCCCTCGTTGATCTGGCGGCTCGGGAAATCGATGCAGAAGAATTCGTCACCACTGTCGGCACCAATCGCCCTCGCCTTCACCAAAATCTGGTCTTTCTGCTGGTTCCTGAGACCGTACATGTAAAAGGCGAAATCTGGAACGAAGATCGCGTCATGCGATCTCAGGAAATTCGCAACCGTCTGGAGGAAATGGCTCGTAACGTCGTCGCCATGCGCAGGCTCCTGAAAAAACCGGAGGACTACGGCATCCCTGCTTCCAAGATATCCGATCGATTCAGGACAAGGCACAAAGAGCGAGAAAACGCCTTGCTCACAACCGTAACCCAGGTTTATTCTAATCTGTGGTTTCCTTCAGCTTCGGGTCAGATTGTTCGCAAAGAGATCAAGACAGGCGGAGGCGAGGGAGGGACATCTGTTATCGAGGAGATCAAGAGGATATTGCGGACCGAAGGTGAACTGATCACGTCCGATATGGCGGGAACGCAGGAGGCAATTCTGACTCTCGGCAGCCTGTTCTTTGCAACTGATCAGACGCCGACCCTGACAAAGATCCGCGAGAACTTCGCCTGCGTAAGGCGCTGGCCGGTGCTGGAACAGCCGACGGTTCTCGATCAGCTGATTCGAGCAGGTGTCGCTCGCAACAAATGGTGTCTTTTTCGGATGGGGAGTGCTGAGAATGTGAAGCCGGCGGAATTCTACGGCCCGGATTCCGGAGAGCTTCCCTTAGAGCTGGATTTATCCCAACCGGACTGGTCAATCGTCACTGTTCAAGGCGCCACTCAAAGAGAGTGGACGGGACGAACACCGATCGATGAGGGGAAAATCGAAAAACTGGTCATTGACGAAGTAGCGCAAAAAAACAGCTGCTACATAGTGGATGTCGCCAAAGCTGTATCCGAGAAAATCGGCGAAGTTCCCTAAAAGACGGTTCTTGGTGTGATCGATAAACTGGTCCGTAAAGACCGTCTGATGACCTACTCAGGAAAGCCGGATCAGCAGGAAAAACCCGCCAGTTTATTCCACGGGACGAACGCTGTTCTCCATCCTTCACAGCCCACAGACGTGGTGGTGACTCCGGCAACGGCATCCAAGAAAGGCTGGGTAGTTAAGCCGACAAACAGACTGATTTTGCAGGGGCGCAGCGGGGCCCAAAAACTTGTCCCTCTTTTGCCGCGAGTTGGCAGCCTGTATGGACGTGGGGCCAGTTCAGATATAACCGCCCTGGAACTGACGGACCTCGAGGTCGGCGATGGGGCCAGGCTAAGGATATCTGTCGAGAGCGCTTCTCCTGAAGTCATGGAAAAACTCGGGGAACTCTTTGAGGTACTGGCCACGGTTGCCGAACAAGGAGAATCCACCGAAGGATACATTGAAATTACCGATCCCGATGATAGTTGCCTGTGCGTCCAGGAATTGAAGAAAAACTGAGGAATATATGCCTGAGAAGAAGCAGAATCTCGATCTCAAAAAACACTATCAAAAATACTTATCCCAAATGTGGCGTAAGGCCCCTTTTGTGCTTCGGATTACCGAATGGAAGGACTACCCGGTTCCAGTACTTGTGGTGAAGGAGCGCTACGATGCCAGTGAAGAGGATACTAAGAAAAAGTCAGGTATCAGCCGCGAACCTACGGGCCGACTGGTCGAGAGAGGCCGCCTCGCTGGTGAGTCGCAACGGCGCTGCCTGCCGGTCCTTCGCCGTCTGTTGGAGCGGGTCAGAGACGATGCCTCTATTCCCTTGGAATTGCACCGTTATTTATCGCAGGAGGGCTTGAAACTGAGGCTGAATCTTCCTTTGGACGAAGAGGCGGGGGCCAAGGCGGCTCTCATTTTCCGGTTGCAGGAACGGGTCGATGACCTCGAACGAGTGGAGCTCATTGCTCGACGGGTAGCCAATTTTACTCGCGAAGAAGCCGCCTACTGGCTGTCAAGAACCACCAGCTACGGGGATGATGCCAACCGCTGGGCGGTTTCCGGATTGCGCATCATGATGGGTGGCCAGCCCAACGATCCTGGAATCGAGAAGATGCTGGAGCGTTTACGCGATATTTCTTAGGCCGAATTGAGGGATAATATGGGAACAAAGGATCAGAGGCTTATTGAACGAGGCTTTCCCTGTCATCAGGTGGGTGCAGAAACCCAAAGAGAGCGGGGTGCAAGCTCAGCTCTCCCACCTTTGTATTTTCTGCACGTTTGGTGGGCAAGGCGGCCTCTTACGCCAAGCCGGGCTGCCATAGTTGCCTCCCTGGATAGCGCAGACACCGACCCTGAAACCTTTGTGCGCCAGCTCGGAATTGAGCGAGTGCAGGCAATTGTTAACGAGGTGCCATGGACGCTTACAGGAGAACTTCTCAGGAAGGTGGAGAAGAATAATGGTGAGGAATGCCTTGTCGTAGACGACAGGGTGTTACGATTACTAAAGGCTGAGCAGGAACGCAGAAGACAGAATCATGCTACAATCGCTGAACTCAGGAGCAAGAGCTCAGATTTTTTGGCCGATCCAATACTGAAGCGATGGGAAATCGAATCTCAATTCTTTTCTGAGCCATTGCCCGCGTTGGGGGAAATTCTTCAGATAGAGAGAACGATGGGCGATCCTGCGCATGTTAACGAGCGGATCGACTTTGCTAAATCCAATAGGGTAGTCAAAGAACTGGGCCAAATTATTAAGTGGGCACCGGAGGACCTTTATGCATACGACAGAGCCTACAATAACCACCCACCCAACCATTTCAAAGGAATGACTGTGCTTGATCCTACCTCAGGGGGAGGATCGATACCGTTCGAAGCTATGCGACTTGGCTGTAATGTCATTGCTAATGAGTTAAATCCAGTCGCCGCAACCATTCTCTACGCAACATTAGAATATCCCGCTCGTTTTGGTTTAAGTTTAGTCAGAGATATCGAGGAATGGGGCAGCAAATTAATACAGCATGTTGAGACAGTGATGGAGAATTATGTATCATTTTCACCACTTCCTAGTGAAGAGCGTTCAATTCTCCGAGAGAAATTAAAGAATTGCCCAGAGATTTTGCCTGCTTTTGATACAGCAGAATATGATCATACGGGGCAACTGTTCGTCCGCCAGGTCACTTGCCCTCACTGCGCAGGCGAAGCACCATTGTTGAACACTTGCTGGCTATCCAAAGAAGTCAAAGATCTCTGGGGGGTGGAGGTCATTCCCGATGGTAAGCCCCGAGGCGGAAAGGTGAAATTCGAGACCTACCGGGTGGTCAAAGGCAAGGGACCTCGAGGACAAGATCCCAACTTTGCAACTGTCAATCGCGGGGTGGGCCAGTGCATCCACTGCAAGCAAGCCATATCGGGAGATTAAATAAAGGCTCAGGCACGAGGGGAATCGCCTCACGGCAAATGGATCGATCGGCTTTACTGTGTGGTTGCAGTACGCTGGGAACCCGAGCTTGACAAACATGGGAAGCCGAAAAGATACAAGTCCGGACCCAATAAAGGGGAGATCAGAAAAAAGAAGGTAAGGTTTTTCCGTGCACCAAACGAGCGTGATCTCAAGGCGCTGCAGGATGCCGAACGGCGGCTGATGGAAAAGTGGCCGGAATGGGAGAGGGAGGGGCTGATACCTACCGAAGGCATCCCAAAGGGCAATGATATGAGACCGATATACTACGGCATGCCCCGCTGGTGTGACTTATTTACACCGAGGCAACTCCTTGGTCATTTGACCCTGGTCGAAGAACTGAACCGACTGAAGTCACAAATTCTTAATGAACTGGGGCCAGATCGCGGTCGGGCAGTCGTGACTTATCTGCAGTTCGCGATTGATAAGGGAGTTGACTACAACAGTCGGCAGACACGGTGGCATTTTACCCGAGCGGTGCTAATTGGGACCTTTGGAAGGCATGATTATTCCCTTAAATGGACCTTTGGAGAGATGATTTTTGCGGGTCCAAACTCTGGAGCAGCTTGGGGAATCAACCAGGTTGTCGATGCATACTTGGGTATTGCAAAGCTGGCTGAACCTGTTCACAGACAGATGCAGGATGGACATGCGATACCAGTCAAAGTTCTGAACGGCACCGCTGCACATATACCCGAGATTTCTAATGGTTCTGTTGATCTAGTCTGCCTAGATCCTCCTTATTACGATAACGTTCAGTACGGCGAACTCTCGGATTTTTACTATGTATGGCAACGGAGAACCTTGGCTGATATTTACCCAAATGTCTTTACAAGGAGACTTGTCAACAAAAAGGACGAAGCAGTCGCAAACCCTCTAAGAGATGGCAGCCCAGCCTCTGCCAAACTTAGGTATGAACAATTAATGAAAGAAATCTTCCTTGAGTGCAAGCGAGTACTTAAAGACGATGGTCTGATGACGATAATGTTCACACATAAGACCCAGGATGCGTGGGAAGCCTTGACCCGATCCCTCATTGGCTCGGACTGGAATATCACTGCTTCATTTCCAATAGAATCAGAAGCTGCATCATCCCTTCACCAAAAAGACATGGCAGCCGCGGCCAGTTCGGTTTTCCTTGCATGTCGGAAGAGATCGGAGTCAAATTCATTTCCTGCCTTTTGGAGTGGCCTCGGGGGCCAGGGTGTGCAGCATAAAATTCGGGATGCCGTGGAGCAGGGACTAACCGAATTTGCTAACTTAAAGCTCAATCCCGTGGATGAAATGGTCGCCTGCTATGGTCGAGCTTTGCATGTGCTGTCGGAACAATGGCCGGTCATGGACGGCGATGAAGAAGTCGGGCCGATCAGAGCCATGAACGAAGCCAGCCGAGTCGTTGCGGAAAACCAGATCAAACGCATCACCTCGGGACGTTTGACCGTGACGGACCTCGACCCGGAAACCGCTATATCACTCACCGCATACGGGATATGGGGGTTAAATTCATTTCCTTTTGACGAAGCACTCAACTTGTCACGATCCCTCAACATCTCCTTGTCTGCCAAATCGGGCGGATATCGGATTGAAGGGAATATGATCGGCATCAACCAGGAAGCCGGAGGAAATCGAACTCGATCGTCCTCGGCAGAGGAAAACGGTTATCATGCTCCTTTGCTCAGAAGTGGCTCAAAGCTGAGGCTCGCTCGCCCCGAAGAGCGCAGCACCAAGCGGCTGGAAAGTCCTCAGACGGATTGGGATGTGCTTCACGGACTCATCCAAAGCTACAGAGAAAGCGATATCACCGGCGCTCGCCCTTACCTTGAGAAACATGCCAAAGGCCATGAAGAGAGAATTCTGGATCTTTTGGATGTTTGGGCCACAGAAATGGTTGATCCAGAGCTTCGTCGTGAGGCAGAGACCCTTCACTTTGGGCTGAGGAAGAATTGAGGTTAGAGGTGGGAGAAGTTAGCCAAAAGACCGAAGGCCTCAAAGGATTTGCATGGCGCATTTCCTATCGCACCTCCGCCGTTAAGCCCGATGGCAAATCTGTTGATATTCTACACGATTTCTACATCCCTGCCCTCCGACGCTCGGTTCGCTATGACAGAGTGGCCGGATATTTCCGTTCGTCATCGTTAGCCGCTGCATCGCAAGGGTTTTCTGCGTTCGTCGGCCAAGAGGGTCAAATGCGCCTCATCGTGGGTGCGGACCTTGAACCTGAAGATGTCACAGCTATTCTGCAGGGCGCCGAGGACCGACTGGCAAAAAGGCTGAATGATGAACTGGAAGGTCCTGAGCATTGGCCTGAAGAGGTGGTTCGAGGGGTCCAGTTGCTAGGCTGGATGGTTGCCAAAGGACGTCTCGAAGTGCGAGTCGCCTTCCGAGTCCATGCTCTGACCGGCGAACCGCTGGCTGTGGATGCGGTAGATGACGGCTATGTCCACATGAAGTGGGGACTATTCGCGGACTCATTCGACAGCCGCATCTATATTTCCGGGTCCTTGAATGAGTCGAAAAGCGCACTCACTCTCAACGCCGAGAATATAGACGTGCACTGCGAATGGCAGGGCAGCACCGAACTTCTGCGAGTCGAAGAAGCTGAACAGGAGTTCGAGTCGTTATGGAACAATCAGAATCCCGCTGTTAGAGTCCTGACCATACCGGAAGCGGTGCGCAGGCGGTTGATCCAGTTTGGCGAGGATTTGACCGGAAGGCCCTTGGAGATCGATGGATCCAGTGCGGCGCCGGTTGAAGCTGCTCCGCCGTCAACCATGGAGCGGCTTGAATTTGCACTGCTAGCCGATGGCCCGAAACTGCCCGGCGGGAAATATGTCGGGATGTGGACGGCGCCCATAACTCCTTGGCCTCATCAGGTTGTCGTCGCCCGTCGATTGATCGACACGTGGCCCTACAGTTATCTGCTGTGCGATGAGGTGGGTTTAGGCAAGACCATCGAGGCGGGACTGGCCATCCGCTCGCTCTACCTCTCCGGGATAGCCAGGCGAGTACTGATCTGCGCTCCGGCAAGCCTCACCCGCCAGTGGCAAAGAGAAATGGCCTCTAAGTTTTCTCTTCCCTTCGGCCGCACATTGGGAGGCGTCAAGACACGTCATGAGTATTTGTTGCCCTACGAAAAGGAGCGTGTCGCCGATTCGACTTTCGATCCCGATCTCACCATTATTTCCACCGGATTGCTGGTCCGGCCCGAGCGAGTTAAAGAGCTCAAAAGCGCAAAGCCATTTGATGTCGCACTATTGGATGAGGCTCACTATGCCCGGCGCAAAAACCCGACCCAAGGCCCACGCGGCAATGCTGAGTACGGGAACCTCTACAGGGTGGTGCAGAAGGACTTGACGCAGGCATGCCGCAGCCTTCTGCTGGCAACGGCGACTCCCATGCAATTGGACCCGGTAGAGGCCGCCGATTTGATTCAGCTGACCCGGCGAGTGGGGCCTTTTCTATTCGATCCGACACTGATGCATTGCTACTACGCGATTCTGGGCAAGCTGGTCAATGATGAGGAAGTCGATGCCGATGAATGGGAATTCTTGCGCTCTTGCATAAAAGCGGTCAAGAGTCAGGACCCGTTTTTCTGGGAATTTGCTGAAGAAGCCGTTATCGATGGACGCATTCGGCTCGCTGCCCGGCAATGGTTAGAGCTGGGGCGCATACCGAGAGCAACTGACAGACGTGGCATGCTGCGCCTGATCTTTGTGAGTTCACCGCTCTCTCGAGTCATGCTGCGCCATAACCGGTCGCTCCTTGAGATCTACCAGCACGAGGGAAAATTGAACTCCAACTTGGCAGAGCGAAGGATCTGGCCCATTCCAAAAATCGTCATGAACGATCTGGAACGCAGAGTCTATGATCTGCTGGAGGCCTACTGCCAAGGGCTTGCATCACGCTTGGGAGGAGGGAAAGATACGCGACGCCGAACCTCAGTGGGATTTATTCTGAGCTTTTTGCGGCTGCGATTTGCATCGAGCCTGTTTGCGATCCGCGAGACTCTCAAGCGACGTCTTGCAAAGGTTGAGGCAACCCTGCAGCATCTCAGCAATGACGAAGGTGTAACGGATGAAGAGGTCGATGTTGAAGATGTTCGGCAAATCTTCAACAAGGCTATTGCCTGGGGTATGTGGCAGGGCGAGAATCCAATAAAAAAGGTGACAATGCCCAAGCTGAACAATAGACGCGAGCGGTTTTTGACGCATGTGGAAGCAGAACAACTGCTTGATGGCCTCGTGATGGTTAGCGGTCAGCTCCACAATATGGCGCTTCTAAGTCTTCACACCGGGATGAGGGCCGGGGAAATATTCGCTTTGAAATGGGGCCATATTGATCTGGATAACGAATTGATCCACGTGGCAGATCCAAAAGGCGATGTAAGGAAAGCGTTTATGACTTCCCGCGTTAAGGACATGTTTGAATGCATAATGCCCGAAGACAATCACGCTGAAGAGTATGTTTTTAAGTCATCCAAAGGCAAAAAGATAAACGAGGTAAGCAACGCTTTTGCCAGGTTTGTGGATGATATTGGTTTCAATGATGGGATTGAAGATACCCGGCAAAAAGTGACCTTTCATACACTACGGCACACGTTTGCATCATGGCTGGCCCTACAGGGAACTCATATTTTAACGATCAAAGAGCTGATGGGGCACAAATCGCTCGCGATGACCGAACGATACAGCCATCTTATGCCCGATCACAAACGGGATGCGGTGAGTAGGCTTGAGATAACTTTCTTTGCAGCTAATTAATCGACTATGATCGCTATCCGGAGCACCTACCTCTTTCGATGGCACAACTTTGCACAACAAATATTAGATGACATCCGTTAAGCAAAACAATTGTCAAGGTCTCCATGGGGTATATGGACCTGCACTGTATATTGCCCATTTTTTGAGTCAAACCCGCATCACTCTCTATGCGCCGCAAGGGTCCGACAGCGCTCGCGCCTCACGGGATGGGTCCTTCCTCTTTTGAGAGAAGATTTAATTTAGAATGCAATTTTATTGCTTGACATATGTATATCTTTTTGATACACGAAAGCCATGGAGGTGTGATCTATGGCAAAAAAACAGGCGCAGTTTCGATTCGAAGAGACTTTCTATTCTGATCTGGCTTCCTTGGCTGAGGATGAAGGCGTGACAATCACCGAGGTGGTCAGGGACGCGCTCAAAATCTATTTTGCGCTGTATCAAAGGTGCAAGAAAGGAGGAGTGAGGCTTTTTCTTGAATACGATGACCCAGATACCCCCAGATGCGAGGTTGTGCTGCCGTGGACCCCATTCAAATCAAACTGAGAGGAATCAAGAATCAGGCAGTAGATGGAACCATAAGGGAAATAGACCTTATTGAGGATTCCTTATCATGGTTCTGTAACTGGCTACCTAAAATGTATGACTTATCCGGTATGAGATTGTATGAGGATTCACACTGGAAGGTGCCGGATATATGGCAGCTTTTCATGGGTGACGATGGGTGTCGATTGAGGCTAATTGAGGCAAACGAACAAATACAAGGTTTTATTGTCTGCCAAGTTAATGGTCACATTGGGATAGACGGGAGGCCAGCGATCTATGTGCCTTTTCTGGCGGCAGCTCCATGGAACAGAGCGGGGACAGGAAGCCAAAGAGAATTCAAAGGTGTTGGAAGAATTCTACTCTCAATAGCTGCTCTGTATGGTTTTAAACACCTAGAACGCTTTGCTCTAGAGCTTCACTCCCTCTCAAAAGCAGAAGATTTTTATAGAAAAGTAGGTATGAAGGAAACAGGTCGTGTAAAAGATAACCTAAAGGAGTTTAGGCTTGAAAAATCCGAAGCGCTGATACTGGTGCGACCTTTCTTAGCCTCAGTAAAAAGATAGGAGGCTTTCATGGCTGGAAGGAATGTGGAGAGGGGAAAAACAAGGAGGGATGTCATTTCTGTGGCTAACATGCCAGATGAAATGAAGATCAAGGATGTCGCGAAATACATTGCCGAAGTGCGGTCTTCATTTTTGGGTAATGCACGGGAAAAAAGGGGGATGAAGATCGAAGATGTTGCAAAGCATTGTGGCGTGAGCGTAGAGGAGATAAAGCGCGTAGAATCTGGAAATGTCACCGAGCAAGACATGTTAATATTGAGCAAGATAGCTCGACTATATAATGTCAATTACGCTAACTTACTATTCCTGTTCAGGTTGGCAAAATTCAGAGATCACGACAGTTCTATGAAGATGGCGGCCTATCACGATCAGAAGATGGATGAAGAAACCCAGAAGGAAGTTTCAGAGTTCATCAAGAAATTCAAGGAAGCAATTGAGTGAGTCAGTTCTCTTACTTAAGGCAGGATGTTCGTAATGAGATCCGGGACGAAGTAAAGAGAAATCTACTGGAGGTATCCATAACTGAACCTCCAGTAGATTACAAGGATCTCTATGGTAACGATAAACTGCGAACCACATTCTTTGCAAAAGATCATCCGGACTTTTTGGAACTGAGTCGTAAGGTTGGTAACAAGAAGGCCGAAATGTTGAGGGGCGTATTATTCGTTGATATAAAGCATGTAATAATCCAAGACGCAAATTATGCCAAAAGAAATAAATTCGCGCTCTTACATGAACATGGCCATTTTCGGCTGCCATGGCATAGGGACCTTCTGTATAAGTGCACACAATTTGACCTCAGTGCCAAGGCACGGAATCAACTAGAAAAAGAGGCCAATTTCTACGCTAGTGAGTTGGCATTCATGGCGGATTTATTCGATGATTATCTTCTATCATCGCCAATGTCATTCAACCATGTCAAATCACTTGCGGATATATTTGACATGTCTATAGAATCAACACTTAGAAGAGCCATCGAACTCAGTATCGAACCGTGTGCACTTCTATCTTTATCTGTGAATTGGGAAAGTGAAGAACAGTTCCTTAAGATAGAATATCCAGTCTACTCTCAGCCATTCTTAAGACGATTCAAATCACGATTTGATATGAACAAAAAATACCCCAAGAATCATATTTTATCGCAGATAATAACAGACCCATGGCACAATATGCGGAACAGTTATGAGGGTGAAGTGAACTTCTACGGAGAAAAATTGAAAATCGATGTATGGAAAAATGATTACAACATTTTTGCGATACTATCTCCTAAGAATTCACCATAAATCGAATCCGAAAATCAGATGGCAAAAGATCAACCTTTGTATTATGCCAGAAATAAAGAAGCTTTCTGATGAGAAGAAAGAGAGTGTAGATATTGCGTAAGAGGGTAGCAGGGAGTTTTTCTTCCCCAGCCCTCACTTGAACCCGGCTGAGACCTCTGGCCATTCCCGAAATATGCGATGCCCAAAAGGATCTAGTGTTGTCGGGTGATAGTGGAATGAGTTGGAGTGTAGCTTGACTTAATCAGGCAAATGACGAGAATACCAAGTAGGCCTTGATTGTTCCCCAGATGAATGCGCCGTAAGATAACACACTCAGTGTGATGCTTAATCTGTTGAAAGTAGACCCAAATTTTGGTCTTGTTCTGTAGAATAGCTCACTTAAGTAGGTTGCTCCTGAAGCTAGAGCAATTAGTGATACTCCTGAGACAAATATAAATAGGCTACTGGCAAGCAATGGAATTTTGCTTGGATTGTTGGTGGATAGATTTCCAATGAAAGTTAACAAGGCTATTGTAGCTCCCCCGTTCATAAAGAAAGCAGTTCTTAGCGCATTTTGACCAGCGTTAGCTGTTATCCTCAGCCTCTCTAGTCTATGCGAAGCATTGTTTTGGAGGTTTGCTTTATAAATTTCGCCCGTAATGTCTGGAGGTATTGTCTCAGAGTGGCTAATTACCTCATCTAGCTGGTCAATAAGAAAACCGGTATCAACTTTTTCAATCCCCGACTTTTTTAGTTCTTCAAGACGATTCTTTAATAGATGAAGACAATCTTTTGTAATCATAGTTATTGCCTTGTGGGGTAGGTTTTCTTGATTATCGTTGGAAACATTGTCTTCAGAAACGGCGGCGATCCTCCAACAGTATGACTTGAATCTCAAGCGATCTGATTTCAGCCTCAAGCCGCCAAGCTGTGCAACGAAGCCTTGCTATTTTGAATGCTCGACGGCAAAATATGTTGTCATGCCCCAATGTAGACAGGCTCGCTGTCTACTTTGGCCTCTTTGGGTTGTCCAAACCCTCTAGGCGACTCCTGGGAAATGGCATAGTTGCCGTCGGTCAACTCGGCCTCAAGCAAACCTTCTTTATGTAACGCCAAATTTTTTATTCTATCATATTGATCGTCAAGCTGGCCTCTTTAATGATGCACCTTGTCCAGGCATAAAAGATCCTTGGCTTATGGGTGCCCATTGTGCGAGCTTAGACATTAGGCGTTAATTGTATTCGCCTTGTCAAATTAAAAAATTGACTAGAAAAGGGAATAGCTTGGTATAGGGTAGACAAAGATAGGCGCTCAGAATCGAAATTAGAGGGGTTGTTTTTGATCCTAGGCATTTTTGTCGTAAGCTACTACTTACTTAAATCTTACTCAAAGACAGAAGAGGGGGCGTCATGGGCACGATCAAGACTAATATATTTGCCTGGGTTCTGGATTTGGATTGGAGAACACTCGCTGCCGTATGGGGAGCGGGTCTTTCTACGTGGATTGCATTTAAAGATAGGAGGCCAAAGCTTAACATCGAAGCAGCTATTTCTGCACGAAGAATATATGAACCACGGAGAGATTTGGAACAATACCTTGAACTCGTGGTGAGAAACTGGGGGAGGAATCCTCATTTCATAGAAAAATGGGTTTATGTGCATAGGAGTCAAGGAAAAGAAATCACTACTCCTGTTAGAGTTGACCTAACAATTCAACCACTTGTGGTAGAGCGAATAGTCTGCACAAAAGGGAGGGAACAGTTCAACGACATAATGAGCGAAAGATTACGTGAACTATATGTCATTAATGCCCGTGGCAGAAAATGGGAAGTCAGTTGGGAGAATATAAGGGAAATAAAAACTCGCACGGGGTTGCGGAGTGATAAACATACATCGCGTCCAGGCGATCCTTGAAAGATTTGGTCCATCAGGAAAGACAGCAGGCGCTCCCCTAAATATCGTTCATCAGAATCCCTTTGGTCTCTTTGTCACTAATTCCCAGATAGCGCATGGTGATTGAAGGACCCGAATGGGCAAAAAAGCGTTTTGCAAGAACCTCGAAGCCTAGGCCGTAGTGCGTCTTCTGAATGTAGTCAAAAGTCTTCCTGGGTGTAAGTGCACCAAAGTCGCCGGGAAGACTGATCGCGCGCGCCCACGAGGTTATTCACGTAGGGGATGCCCAACGGTTTGTTATTGCCTTTGCGGGTAGAGGAAGTCGAAAATTGTAGAAAATTGTCGAAAACTTCTATGCCTCAATAAAGTTGGGTTATGCATTTTTCGCATAAACTTTGAAAACTTTGACAAATTAGATAGCCCAGAAAAAAGGGATTACGCAAGTAGGGGGCAGTCAGCTCTTTTAGACAAATGTTCCAGGCGCACGGGAACAGATCGCAAAGCTTTCAGCAATCCGCCTTGGCACCATGTCGAAGCAAACCAAGCAGCAGATCCAGCAGCTTGGAAGTCTAAATAATATGTGGGACGAGGCTTTCAGCGGCATGGACAGTGCTATAACAATTCTCTGGACTAGTTTCAGGGAAGAGGGCGAAATGAACTTCAAAGCCCTGGCGCAATCTCTATTTAAAGAGCTTGGAATAGTAGCGACACAGAAAACAGCTCGTCTGCTAATGAAGGCCGCTTATCAGGGCGTAATGATGCTTATTGATCCTCTGGGAAACCATGGGGCTAAGGCTGCAGCTGCACTAAAGGTGGCTGCTTTGATGGGAAGCTTTGTTACTGGCTCTGGGCTGGCGGGCATGGCCCACGATGGAATCAGCAACATTCCCAAGCAAGGCACATGGCTACTGGATAAAGGCGAGCGCGTTGTTGATGCCAACACAAATAAGGACTTGAAGCAGTATTTAGCGAAAAAGGAGCGACCTAACGTTGTGCAGCATATTACCATCCAGAACAGCGATGAAGAAGGCGTCTTAAAAGCCCTTCCCAAGTTCAAAGAAACGGTGATCGAAGTTGTAAGCGGTGATATTTCCACCAATGGGCGGATTAGGCAGACAATGCTTGCCTATGGAAAATAGTTGAGGATGCTACGGGCGGAAATCGCCGCCCGTATCGGGTCTTGCTCTTGACACGTCGCCCAAGTTCTTTTTAGTATGAATTATTCATGCCTTGACATCCCTGCGTTTTATTCGCATGCAATAAAGGATGCGCTTTCAATGACCTACAGATGCAAACAACGCCAAAGATATGAAGCCATTGCTAAACGATGGTCTGAACTGGACGCGCAGCCACGCTGGGAACATTGCCCGGCGCCTTTTAAACGCCCGGTGGAAGCGTGGCTGCAAGCTGGTTAGATCTATTGTTCGCTTGTGGAGGATGCCTAATGCAGAGCACAATCTTTGTTGTCGATGAAGAGCCTTATTGCATTTGGGAAGTAGATCTTCCTGGACGAAATATGGAGTTTCTTGACGGAATAGATACTGAATATTTTGATTACGTCCTTAAGGTTCATGCTGAGGCCGAAGATGAAAGACGAGCGTCAATTGCTCTTAGGACAACGTTGCATCATGCGATCGAAACGATGTTTTCACTCTTGGGGGCATACATCCAAGCTCCAGACTGTGTTTATGCGTGGATTCCAAAGTGCTCGAACACAGTTTTACGTAGTTTGGTGCAGAAAATCAGTGCCTTCCGAAATGATCTTTTTACAAAACTGAATATTGACAAAGTTTCATGGGAGAACGTGGCGGATTCTGTATTTGGCTGCTATCTGCCTGAAACTGCTACGTCTCAGAATACTTGACTCTGGAAGTCTCAGATTAATTGGACGTGTTTGCCCCCAAGGAGTAAGACTATTGGGGGCAAAGATGGGTAATAAGCTCATCGATTCTGGAGTCCATCGATCAATTTGACGGCGTCGCGGAAGTTGCAGCATCTGACGGCCATGACCATATCGATGGGGTTGAAGTTTTTCTGACATCTGAAACATCTGGCCAGGTTGGTTTTGGGGTTGGTGGCTGTGTTGAATTCGGAGCACAAGGGACAGAGAAAGCGGAAGTAGCCTTCGGAGACCTTGCAGGGAAGGCGAAGGAAGTCGGAGATGAGTGGTGCGATGGGGATGTCGTTTCGCAGCATTCTGAGTTTGTCCTTGGAATAGTGGCGTGTCATAAGTTCCTCCTATGGAAGCTGGAATTCGGTCATGGTATCGGTGACAAGTGCATCGTTGATCTTTTTGAGATTTCGAGATGCGGCATTGAGCAAGCAAGCTGTCGAGATGTTATTGATTTGTCGAGGGACCCCGCTTGAGTAGTCATGGATGAGGGATTTGGCTTCGACCTCGAAGATCTTTTCATTGCTTCCTGCCGAGCCCATCCTGGCATCGATGTAGGCTGAGGTTTGATCTTTGGTGAGGGGAAAGAGGCGGCAACGCACGGAGACTCTGTGGACCAGGTCCGTGAGGGAACTGCGAGAGAGGAGTCGAGCCAGGGGGTCTTGTCCGGCGAGGAGGATCTTGAGTGGGAGATTGGTATCGACGGCGGAGCTCACCAGGAGGCGCAGATCGGTGAGGGCGACGGGATCGATGAGGTGGGCTTCGTCGATGAGGAGAACGGTTGTGAGATCATCTTTTGTGCAACGTTCCAGTATTTGAAGAAAGAGACTGTCTTTTCCGCGTTTAGGGACTTCTCCGAGTTCTGTGACGATGAGGCGAAGCAAGGCGCTGGAGCTGACTCCCGTGAAATGAAGATAGAGCGGGCGGTATCGGCTCTTGGAAAGGGTTTCAATGAAGAGTCTGAGGACAGTGGATTTGCCGACACCGGTCTGGCCGATCAAGAGGGCAAGGGCGCCCTGGGCTGAGAAGTAATCGAGTCTTGCCAGGCACTGGGAGATGCGAATGTCTCTTAAGATCCAGTCCATGGGAGGGCGTTCTTGGAAGGGATGGTCGCTCATTTTGAAGTGATTGAGGAACATGGGATTACTCCTTTTTGCGAAGAATTTGTTTGAGTTCATGGATAAGATAGGGAAAGGACTTGTTATAGGTTCGGGCAAAGGCCTCTTTGAGCATGGGCTCGCTGAGGGCCGGGTTCTGGTTGTAGAATTTCTTTAGAATTTCGAGCTGTTCGGCGGAGAAAGCGGAGAGGCCTTCTTTATAACCCAAGAGCTGAGCAAGGGATTTTACAAAGGCATAAAACGGCCATGGCCGCTGGGAGATAACCTTGCGGTAATCGATGCCTTGGGTGTTTGCGGCAAGCTTTTTTTGGTGCTCTCGAACGAGGAGATCGAGGAGATTGTGTTTCGGCTTTCCCTCGGGTTGTGCGAGAATTGGAGTGTGTGCGCTTTGCCGATGGTGGAGGACCCCCGACCCAAGATATTCTCTTTTCATGGAGTAGATCTGGACGGTATCGGTGGAGGAAAAAGGATCGAAATGGACCCAGACCTTGTCTCCTCTTAAAGTTTGATCGACTCTGTAGAAGCGGTTGTCGAGGCGGATATCGGAAAAATCCTTGTGCACCGAGCGGGTGAGCTTTCGCATGAAAGAGGAGAGGATCAGGTCCATTTGCACGTGGCGGATGACGGTAAGTCCCGTATGGTAGCGGTCCCTCGGGGTCTGGCCGGTCTCTGAATGGATGCTATCGTGATAGTCCACGGCAAGCCATGCACTGAACGCTCGATTGAGGTTCTCGGGGCTCAGGGCGTCTTGTGCGCGCACTTCGGATTCGAACTGATCCTGGGCCGTGGCAAAAAAGCGCTCAATGAGGCCTCCCGGGGAAGGATCTCCCGGAGGCCGGTGGATAAGGCGGGTATGAGTGCGATAGCAGGCGGCTTTGAGACCATTTGAGTGGTAGACTTTGGCATTATCGAGGTAGAGCTCCAAAGGCGCTCCGTGTTTGGCCAGTCCACGAAGGAGTGAGTCGATGAGGATGTCGAGGCTTTGGCGCAAGTAGTAACGTGCCTCCACAACATATCGGCTATGGCAATCGATGAAGGCGGAAAGATAGGTGGGAAGAATCTCCTGGCCGCAGAGTACATAAGGGCCTTCTTCGAAATCGCCCACCCAGAGGTTATGGGTATGGTCCCTGGACCATCGTTTCCTCACCTTCTTTGTCACAACGCCGAGCTTCAAACGGGTTGCGCCCGCCTCCTTAAGATGCCGGTAAAGGGTGGAACGGGGAAGAGTTACGCCATAAAGGTCTTTCAGGAAACGGTTGATGGTCTTATGCGAGCGCTTGGGTTGCTCCTTTTTGAGCTCGATTGCTTTTGAGATGATCTCGTCCGGGGCATTTCGGGGATGGCCCCGATCTTGCCGATCCTTTCTTGCCAGAGCGTCGAATCCTCCGGCCCGATACCGGTTCAACCTTCGCCTGAGGGTGGAGAGCGACGGCCTGCCCATGCGGCCGTCGGGGAAGACGATCTCCTTTTTCGAGAGCCCTTTTAAGAAGTCGTGGGTCTGCTCCGGTTCCACCTCGTCAAAGAGGACGGGGCGAAGGAGATCACACCAAAAAAGTGCCCATTTTTCATCTTTTTGCTTCAAACGCCTCCTCCGTTATTAAGGTTGGAGGCGATCTGTAGATCATCCCCAGGCACAGCGCGTTGCAAAGAAGGGGAATATTGAAGCACTAAAAGCGGCCCGGAACTTCACCTCCAAATGGAGGATCTGTCGGCAGCGTGTGAGGATCGATTTTCGAGCGGCTTTGACGTACTTTTTGGGACAGACTTCGATGGCGGCCAACTCACGGCAAACAGAAGAGAGCGGGTTGTTCTGCACAATCAGATCTTGGGCGCAACGCAAGATTTCCTTGAATCCGCCAAGGGTTGTGATCCATCGGTAGGGAGTCGAATGAGCAAGACTTCTATAATCGATACTCTCTTTGCTGGTCGTGGAAGCATGGAAGATGGGCATACCTTGTTCCAAAACCACCTTCCTATAGGTTGATGCTGCCTCTTCCAGATAGAATTCGGTGAAATGGAGTATGGTCTCTCGAACGTAGCGCTTACGGGGAAACGCAAACGGAGGTTGTTGAGTGAAGGTTTTCTTGCAGCCAGGACATCGCCATCGAATCACAAGACAAAAAACCACCTGAACCAGCAAGTCGCATAGAATGTAAAATCTGCGAGGACGGGCTTGATGGCGTGTGAACCCAGTCGGCGGTGTATAGCATACGGGGCAGGAAGGGAGATCACAGCGGATCTTGTTTCGCAACACGTCGTTGGCATAGGATTCGACCTTGGTGCGGGTAACCGAACTTGACATAGTACTCCTTCATTTTGCAGTGGATTTTGGGGATGGAAACCATTCGGGGCTATATAACGGCGAGATGGTTGTGCATGCAAGGCCAGGTCTGGCAGAATGTGCAAACACCTCCCAACAGATAGGCCGGGTAAGCGGGGTACAATGAAGATACAAAAGGCGGGATATCGCGGGGTATGCAGGATCAGTCTATGAGACTGTCTGTGTCAAATACTGTAGGACGTAGGATGAAACCGAAGAAAACAAAAAGACAGCACGATTATTTGCCACTTTTTGGAAGAAGTTGGCCCGCGAATATATCGATAGCAATCATGTCGACGAATACAACAGCATCAAACATGGATTCAGAATACGTTCGGGTGGCTTTGGCATCGCCGGTGGACTTGAGCACAAGTATGGAGTCTCCCCACCGCCGGAAGAGATCAAAATGATCGGGAAGTCTGATTTTGGCACTACTTTCTTCAAGATCGAATCTATTGGTGAAGGCAAAGGAAACCGAAGTCTGAGATCCAGAAGAATATCTCTGAATTGGAATATAGAGAAAACGACACTTTTGCTTCAGTTGGTTTCAACGTCAGTGACTAACATCACGTCTGCGCTGAAAATCGTCAATGGAGCACAGCCCGGAACATGCAAATTTCTTCGACCTCATGAAGATTCAGATTTTGAGAAACCTTGGTCCTACTCTACGGGAGTGCCTAGCTGTAGCATGGACTTTGTTATCCCAGAAGATCAGATAAGATCTATAACAAAAGCAGAATTGCTTGAAATCTTGACTGATGCGAATACAAGCCAACAATGAATTTCAGGCGACGGGGAGTGCCATCCTAAACTAAAATCCGTAACACACCGCACTCTTTGTTATCTTTGGGATGAAGGCGAACCGGCATCGCGGCCAAAAATCATCGGCATCATCTAAAATCTCTTAGGCACGTGCGGGGTCAGTCCTTGACATGAAACATTTTACCTAACCTCGCGTCAACCGGACGCGCAATCCTCTGGGCTAGGAGATTTGGCGGCGTATGCAAGGGAGCCAATGCCGGTTCGGCGCCGGTTACGCTCCAGTTCGGCTTGCACACGAGATAGTCCGACCTTACGACAAGAATTGCCATGCAGGGCCATTGGACGCTGTGCAAACTCTGTGCTCTACTGTATGATCCCATATGGAGGTAACGCAGAATGAAAGAAAGTCAGCTACTCGAGAAAATCTCCATTAACTCCAAGGTGATGGTTGGAAAGCCCGTGATCAAGGGGACACGTCTTACCGTGGAGTATATTCTAAACCTGTTGGCGCATGGGAGTAGTTCCGAAGAGATCCTCCAGGAATACGAAGGGCTTACCCAGGAAGACATTCAAGCATGTCTTCTTTTTGCCACAAGGTCGCTGCAAGATACAGACTTCATGCCTCTTAGCCTGGAGTAGACCCTCATGCGCTTTCTTGTTGATGAGTGCACTGGCCCTGCCGTGGCGCGTTGGCTGAGGGCTCAAAAGCACGATGTCCTTTCCGTCTATGAAGAAGGAAGGGGCATGGACGATGAGGAAGTGATCCAGAAAGCCTCTGCAGAGAACCGGATTCTCATCACCAACGACAAGGACTTCGGAGAGAAGGTCTATCGCGAGCGGTTGCCTCACAGGGGTGTCATTCTTTTGCGTCTTGCAGATGAGCGGCCAGCCACCAAAGTAGATGTGCTGCAAAGACTCCTCTCAGCTTACGCAGATCGTATCGCCGACCGGTTCGTTGTGGTGACCGAAACAAAGATACGTTTTGCCCGCATGGATCGTGCTAAATTCACGTAGGAACAAAGGCCGCGTCGCAAGCCGAACTATGCATCCAGCGGACCCGAACCACGCCCGGAGCATTTGGAGATGCTATCCAGAAGCTCATATGGGTAATAGGGGACGGGCATTGATATATTGACATGGGAATATATAAGTCGATCTGACAAGAGCAAATTGCTAAGCGGGTAGCCGGGGGATTTTTATCCCCCCAGCCCCCACACTAGCCCCCATGCGGGCCCGCATCACGCATGGCGTGATTCCCGCCGTGGGCGGGACGACACAACCGCAGCATTTACCGTATCTCCTGAATCCGGGGCTTTGTCATATCGTGCTGACTCACCCGGAGACTCGGTCTTGTATGCTGTTTCTGTTCCCCGGATCAAGTCCGGGGCAGGCTCTTGCCTTCGGCTAGCTGTATTTATGCAAATGTCCAAAAAAACATTTGCAGGATTCACGTACAGGGGACTTGCACCCCATAAGTTCACGCCCATGCCGGGCGTACCCCAAGCCCTGGAGCCGACGCGGAACCACATGGGTGGTGTCTTCTGGAAGTCCTCGGCCGTGCGGCTCAGGGCTGTCGGTTAGGGCGGTAGCACTTGGTCATGGTCAGGCGTGGTCCTGGTTAGCATCTCAAATTCTGCATTGAAATCTGCATAAACATGCATATAATGGGAGCATGCAATTCACATGGGATGAAAAGAAGCGCAGAGCCAACATCCTCAAACATGGCTTCGATTTTGTTGACGCAGTGGAGGTGTTTGAGGGCATTACATTCACCCTTGAAGATGATCGTTTCAACTACGGAGAAGAGCGCTTCGTCACCCTTGGTCTTCTCAAGGGAACAATTGTTGTGATTGCCCATAACGAAAAGGGGGATGAGATCCGTCTCATTTCCATGCGAAAGGCAACAAAGCATGAGCAAAAAATCTACTTTGAAGGACTCACAGACTGACTGGAAACGCATCAATGCCATGAGTGATGAGGATATAGACACCTCAGAAGTCCCCGAAATTACAGAAGAACAGATGAAAGGGGCTACTTTGCGCGTTGGTGGTAAACCCATCTCAAAGGGAAAGGTGCGCATCAACATCTTGCTGGATGCAGAGGTAGTCGCATACTTCAAATCTCAGGCTGGTGGAAGAGGTTACCAGACACTCATAAATGAAGCACTCAAAGCGAGTATACGTGACCGGAATCTGGAATCTACCATACGCCGGATCATACGTGAGGAACTACGGGCCACAGGGTAATGCGCGAAGGTTGGGCACTAAGCGGGTAGCCGGGGGATTTCTATCCCCCCCAGCCCCCACACCACCCCGCATGCGGGTCCGCATCACGCGATGGCGTGATTCCCGGAGCATGCCGAGCCGTAGCCGGGCGTTCAGTGCCCCACAGTTCTTTGACAACCTGCAAGGGATCACCGGGATCGGGCGGTTCAATGCCGCGCCGCCAAACACTCATCCGGTCGGATTCATCGTGTTTGACGAGCACATCGAGACCCTTACCTGCTCCGAGCTCGGCCCTTCACCTTGTCCTCCCGATTAAAGTGGAGTTGGGGACGCCCTTAACTTTTAACTTGGCAGATCGCGGTGGAGAGCTCAATTGATGAAATCTCCCTGGTGAGAGCCGGCGTTCTGACACGAATCCATTGGCAAAACCTTATGGCATTGCTATAGGTTTTAAGATTTAGGTTTTAAGTTTTAAGTTTAGACCCTTGGTTATGGATGCTCGTTTGCGGCGCTGGTTACCCCAAAATCATTTTCTTAAAAGCTATAGTATAATTGCATGATGGAGAAGAAGCTCACTGAAATGGAGTTTAGATCCCAATGACAACCAAAGAGATTATAGAGCAGGCCCTGTCTCTTCCTGTTGAGGAACGAGCGTTCATAGCGGACTCGCTCCTTCGGAGCCTGAATATGCCAAACGCCGACATGGATGCTAAGTGGGCGAAGGTGGCAAAGAGACGCCTTCAGGAGCTCCGTTCCGGGAAAGTGAAAGCGGTTCCGGGCGACATAGTATTTGATAGAGCTCTCAAACGGTTGAGCAAATGAGGTATGGTTTTCATCCTGAAGCTGAAGCCGAATTTGTTCATGCCATAGATTATTATGAAGGCTGCAACTCCGGCCTTGGTTAGGATTTTGCCGTAGAGGTTCACTCCACGATAGAAAGTCTCCTGAGCTTTCCAAACGCCTGGACTATTCTCGAAGAAGACATATGTCGGTGTCAGATCCGCCGTTTTCCATATGGCATAGTCTATTCCGCCCAGGATTGAGATTTCATCTTCATCCTGGCGGTGATGCACCAACATCGAGATCCTGATTACTGGAAAGATCGCGTTTAGCAGGCGGCAGAAGAGGGCAGCCGGTTTTTATGTCAACGGCAGCCGAGAATTTGCTCTCCGTGGTAATCGAAATTTCACCCCCTGGGCTGCAAATTGATTGTTTGGCCGGCACAAGTGTTGATCGGCATAGCAAAGTTGGGGGCTCCCTTTGCATTTTCAGATATTAAGCGAGCAGCTTCTTTTGTCCTAATGGACGAGAGAGACGGCTATCTTCCCAGCGTGTTGTGGGTGATAAAGGGGCGCTCCATGTCGGTTGCAACCCGCCCTAAGGCTCTTTGCAGAGGGAGCACGGGCAGGCGCAGATTTGGCAGTATCGGAGTCGGTCTTTATTCGTTGAAGATCGTTCACAGGCCGTCAAGTACAGGTCCACCCGCCCTTACCGTCAGGGACCCACGTGCACTTGGGTGTGACCGAATCGCTCCTGCCGAGAGGAGGGGAAGACCGACCGTGAAGTATAACTCTATGGCCGTTCAGGTTCTCAGGTGAAGCATCAAAAATGAGCCCTTGCTCGTTGATCTTGAAGTTGGCGATTATCGGCGAGGCCTCTGCCGTTATCGGAGTCGGAACCGGCTCGATTCGGGAGTCCACCAGGGGCAGATACGACGATTCGACGAGCCTGCCATTCTCGTCAATCGTAACGTGAAGCCGTTCACTTTCAATTTTCTTTTCCATGCCTCCCTCCTGTATTCGATGCGGTTTAACTGCTCCCTATCTCAACACATGCTCAAACACAAAAGAACGATTTAACCATCCGCATTCCTTATAAAGCAATTTAAGTCCCGGGTGGAGCAATGGGAACATCAAAAGTGAGCAATAACTGTGTCGCGGATGAAGCGATGCGATCAGGAGTGCCCGGATGTGCAACAAGCCAAGTTCAGCTCCGAATATCTCGGATTTGAAGCTCCTTTCTTTCCGAGCACGAATCCAGCAGTAGCCGGCAGTAAGAACAGGACGAGCAGTCTTTTGAACAGGCAGTGAGCTGCTGATGGAAATCCTCAGGAAGGCCCTGGTTGGCTATGTTGAGAAATTGCGCTGTCCATTCCAGGGCATCCAAGAGCTCCAGAAGATTGCCACCGAAGGACCGCTTCAGATAAGCCTCAATCGTTTTTTCAAGGAAAGCCGGCCCGAGGGTTCGTCCGCAAAGCTTCAAGACATCCACCCACTCCGAGTACCGGTCGACATCTTCCGGGCGGATGAAGGGGGACTTGAAAATCTTTGCCGGATGCTGCTGAAGATAGCTCATGCAACCGAGCCGGTCATTGAGCCTGTGCATATCCAGGCTCATTCCCATTCGGCTGAGGGATATGAGACAGTCATGGGACAATTTGAAGGGACACTGATAGAGGCACCCTTCATTGGCCAGAAGCACCAGTTTAACGCCGGGAAAGCGCGTTCGGCATTGTTCTGAAACGACGCTCAGGGTCTCCAATTTTCGGTTCAAGGATCGGTCCAGGTTGATTTTTCCGGGCGGTTTGAAATGGGTCGTCTCTATCAGGTCGTGAACGGCTATCAGCTTGTCGAACGAATCGATCATGCAGTTGACACCGGGGATCGCTTCCAGCTGAGACATGACGTCTCGGCTTGCATCGGAGAGGCCTTTAAGAAAGTAGAAATCCGAGAAAACCAGCCCATCCAGAATACCTTCCTGTAAAAGCTTCTCCAAAGTGACGAGAAAGGGCCAGAGTAGTCCCTTATCCAAATAATGCTGGGGTTCCTGAATGCGACTGTTGATCAGAAGGTATTTCCGCGGGATATCGAGCTGTTTTAAGAGGCCGGTTATGACTGACGCGTCGGGAACTGAGGCCAGCCGATGGCGTGAGTCATGAACATCGCTTAAATTCAGACTGAAGTGGCATGCGTACAAAGATTGAGAGCGATTGTTCAGGAATTCAACATAATCGCTATCCGGCACCACCGGAACCTCGTAGAGCATTGCTCGGGCTCCTGTCATCAACACGTTTACGAACGCAGAGTGGCGGTGAGCCTCAGCGGCTGCAAAAGCAGGTCGAGTGCATCCAGGATGCTGGAAACAACGACATCGGCAGCCATAACCGCCTCAGCAGAAGCTCCTTCGGCCTGCATCACCGCTATCCCCAAAACGGCTTCTTTCAGCATCAGACTGTCGTTTCGACCGTTTCCGACACAGGCGCAATGCTCCTTGCCAAGCTCCCTGACATAGGCTCTTTTGGCCTGGGCCTGGTCCCCTTTCGGAATGACGGATAGACGACAGTCGGTTTGCGCCAGTTCCTCTTTAACGGTACCGAAGGTATCGGCGGTCAAAACGTGGACTTTCATATCCTTTGACAAAGCCGCAAGCCTTTCTCCAACTCCGCTGATAAGGTCACCGTCCTGGGCGATGGTCCCGTTATAGTCCAAGACCAGATGCGCTAAAGCCAAGCTCTTATAGCCGGGGATAGCGATTTCCAGCATGTCTCCTCCAGTCACTGCTCAAAATCATCAATTCCAGTGTCTAGCAGCTTCCTAAGCCTTTACAATCGGGACCTGATATTGATGAAAGATGGAATCGCGAGTAATAATTGTAAGGTTTTCCACCCTTGCCTGGGCGATCAACATCCTATCGAATGGATCTCGATGGAGTGTGGGAAGATTCCCCACCGCATCAGCGTGTTCTACTGTAATCGGCAGCATTTCGAATAATTGCCGATTAAGAACCTGGGTGAAATCAGATGGAATTTCCAGCTTACCCAGTGCCTGTTTGATTCGAATCTCCCAAATGGCTGCGGCACTCACATGAATCAGGTTCAGACCATTGGAAATGCAGTCGCGGGCTCTTCCAGATAGTGTGGGATTGTCTTCCAACCACCAGAGGAGCGCGTGTGTATCCAACAATGCTTTCATGATTCCTGCATCCCGAATGCCTCAGCAATATCGTCAGGAAGCTCATTGAAATCGTCTGCGATTTTTATTCGGCCTTTCAGTGCACCCGGGTGGCGAGCCTCACCCCTGTGCTCATAGCGCACCAGCCTCGCAACGGGTTTACCTGCTTTGCCGATAATGACATCCTCACCTGCAAGCACTCTCTCGATCAAAGACGACAGCTGAGCCTTTGCTTCGGAAATCGTAGTCACGTACATATCACCTACCTCCATTAGGTAAGTCTGACCAGACCAGACCAGAATGTCAAATGGTTTTCTATAATAGGAGGCCGTAAGAAGAAGCAAAATTAAATATCAAAAAACGCTTTCACTGAGTGTACGAAAAAGTTTGGTATCCTTTAGATTTAGCAGGCTGATCTGCTGGACTATGCGGCAGTCGGGTAAGAACACATTGAAGAGATTTATGGCCATCAAAAGAATTGAGTTGCCGGAACCCGAAGGGCCCCCACGGCACGTTGAGCTCAACGGTCTTACGCAGCCATACACCTGCCAAACAATGCGGCTCCAAGCGCTCCAACCATATCCGGATGTTCCGGAACGATTACCTCTTGTGCCAACTGCTCGTCAAGCAGCTTGCGCACGCAGCGGTCGTGTGCGACTCCCCCTGCAAACACAACCGGTTGTTCGACACCGATCCGTCGAAGCATGGCGAGAGTGCGCTGCACAATGTCCAAATGAAGCCCCATGGCGATGTTTTCCGTCGTCTCGCCCCGAGCCCCATAAGGGAAGTGGCTTCACTCTCAGCAAACACCGTGCACATGTTGCTGATCTGGATGTGTTTATCGGAATTCAATGCAAATTCCCCAAATGACTCCAACGGAATCTGCAGGACAGTCGCCATAAATTCTAAAAAGTTTCCGGTGCCGGCCGCGCAACGTTCATTCATTTCGAATTTGGCGACCTTACCGTTGGTCATGAGTGAGATGACTTTGGTGTCCTGCCGACCTATATCGAGGACGGTGCGAACATCGGGAAAAAGATGGCGAGACCCCAATGCGTAGTCTTGAATTTCCGTGATCGTACGGACATTCAACGCTTCGGCGCTTTCGGCAAACAGTTTACGACCATAGCCAGTTGCCGTGAAATGTCGAACTTCCACTTCCCGCATTAGCTTTTTGCATTGCCGGAGAGGGTCAAAGGTCGTTGGCGTTTTTACTTGATGAACGGGTTCACTGCCGTTCAATATCACCACACCAATTCAATGGACCGGAACCCGATGTCGATCCCGGCATAAAAGTCTTCAGACACGTCAAATCACTCTCAGTAATGTCTAGCCAAAAAGAATCCAGGAGCCAAAATAAAGGCGCTGCAAATCCACGTCCAGAGGACGGGGTTTTTCAATGCTCAATAAAATAAGCTAGAAGGCAGGGGTCTGGTGAGGACCAGAAAGAACTTGTCATCAATTAGGAATTTTTATATCGTTATTGAACAATATAAAAGAGAGGCTCATTGGCAAAGCAGTATATCAAAATCAAGCAAGTGACTTTCGATCGCGACAGGTTCAAAAGCGTCAGGTCGCTGCAAGGCAGACCCTTTGCGTTTGTGCAAACAAGGCAATCCTTATGTCACATTCCTTTTCTGGAACTTGGAGCTTTGGTGGAACGACGATCTTGAAAACCTGCGTCTCGCTGAAATTCTACCGAGAAAATTCAGGAGCGAGATCACAGATAAATGACCTCAAAATAGCATATAGATGATGATCGATATCAACAAACTGATGCAAGAATTGAATGAAAGAGGCTACTGCCGGCAAAGGAGCTGAAGATTCCCTGCCCCCAGCAGTGAAAATAGAACGAAGCCCGATGCCAATTTGCATCAACTCCAGGTTGAATGATCGAGACGACCGGAAAACGAACACCGAAGGTGATAAAAGTGGAAAAGCTGAAAATCTTGTTTTTATGCACCGGCAACTCTTGCCGCAGCCAGATGGCTGAAGGATGGACACGAAACCTAAAAGGAGATTCGATTGAGCCGCACTCCGCCGGGGTGCAGCCTCACGAGATCGACCCCAGAGCGGTGAAGGCGATGGCCGAAGTCGGTATAGACATATCACAGCATCGAGCGAAGGATGTTTCTGAGGTCGAGCATATCGAATTTGATTACGTCATCACCGTATGTGATCGAGCCCACGAGTCGTGCCCTTTCTTCCCCGCCAAAACCAGGGTGGTGCACGCGGGATTTGACGATCCGCCAAGACTCGCCGCCGGTTGTTCCAGCGAGGAACAAGCAATGATTCACTACCGACGCGTGCGCGATGAAATCAGGGTTTTTGTGGAGAAGCTGCCGGAAGTGCTCGGTGAACAGTGAACGGGCAATTGACTGAAAACATGCTGGCCTTGTGCCTACTGCTGTTTACTCATCACTGCTCACTGATAAATGAACAGGAGGACTATTTAGATGGAATCAGTTGCTAAGCGACTCTCATTTCTGGACCGTTTTTTGACGCTCTGGATTTTTTCAGCCATGGCGGTCGGCGTTGGAGGCGGGTATTTCTATCCGGACATTCGTAATGTGATCAATTACTTTCAGGTGGGGACCACCAACATTCCCATCGCCATCGGATTGATCCTGATGATGTATCCGCCGCTGGCCAAAGTGAAGTATGAAGAACTGGGCCAGGTGTTCCGAAATATTAAGGTACTGGCGCTCTCCCTGGTGCAAAACTGGATCGTCGGCCCCATCCTGATGTTTCTGCTGGCTGTTGCCTTCCTGTCCGGACACCACGAATTCATGGTTGGCTTGATTATGATCGGTCTCGCCCGCTGCATCGCCATGGTGATCGTGTGGAACGATCTTGCCGGGGGCGACACGGAATACTGCGCAGGACTGGTCGCTTTCAATTCCATTTTCCAGGTGCTGTTCTTCTCCGTATATGCCTACATCTTCATTACGGTGCTTCCAACCTGGATTGGCATCACTGGCAGCGTCGTCAACATTTCCATCGGGCAAATTGCGGAGAGCGTTTTCATCTATCTCGGGATTCCATTCATCGCCGGAATGCTTTCGCGGCTTATCGGCCTGAAAACCAAAGGTCGGCAATGGTATGAACAAAAATTCATCCCGAGGATCAGCCCCATTACTCTGATCGCACTGCTTTTTACCATTGTGGTGATGTTCTCACTGAAGGGCGAATACATTGTGGAGTTGCCGCTGGACGTCATCCGAATAGCGATTCCCCTGTGCATCTACTTTGTGGTTATGTTCTTCGTCAGTTTCTATATGTCGTACAAGGTCGGCGCCACTTATGGACAGGCGACAACATTGAGCTTCACGGCTGCTTCGAACAACTTCGAGCTCGCCATTGCCGTGGCAGTGGCCGTGTTCGGAGTGAATTCCGGGGAGGCCTTCGCGGCCGTGATCGGTCCACTTGTTGAAGTCCCGGTGCTTATCAGTTTGGTCAACGTCGCTTTATGGCTCAAAAGAAAGTATTTTCCTTTTGCGGTGGAAACTCCCACCGGCGTTTGCCACGTTTCCTGCAAGGAATAAAGCGAAGATTACAGTCACTGGCTCATAGCAAATTAACGGGAAATCGCATCCAGTTTCATGGAGCTGTCATTTCGGACTCCCGATGGATCGAGTTTCTGAAGCCTTCGCAGCTGTTTTTTGATTGAATTTGGCTGCGTCGATTACAAATCTTTCGTGAGTTCCTTCCGAGATTGTATCGACTCCATCATTGGCACTGAGTGAAAAAGTGAGCTTGCGTCCATCCACCTTTTCAAGTCTTCCCTTGACCGTAACCGTAAGGCCTGGCGGCGTTGCCGCTACATGACTCAATTTGACATCTATCCCGACGGTCTGTTCTTGCGGCCAGTCAATATGTGGATTGACCGCACGGATGCAGGCCCACTCGAAAAGCCCGACCATGTAGCCGGTTGCGAACACTTTGGGCATGACCTGAAATTCCGCAGATTCAGGATAGAGGTGAGGAACAGTCTTCTCTTCGGTCACAGTAAAGCTGAATTCAAAGGTCATACCCGGGTGGAGTAAATGTTTCATCGAAGCCTCCTTTTGGCAGGTGACGTTTATGCGGTTGGTAAGACGAGAAGGTGTTGAAATTCTCCTCGATCATTCGGCTGTGTTATTTTCTAGCATCCCGACCTTTTTCGCTAATTTCCGGCTGACTTACTGTTGCTTTATAGCTCGACTGATCCAACAACGGGCATTCTTCTAAATCACAAGTACCTTCGCCAACCTGAACGGCAAAAACCATGCAAGTCGAGTGCCCGCACCGCCCGCAGTTGGTTTTGGGAAGCTGCTTCAGGATATCGAGCACCCGGGGCTTTGGTGGAGCTGCGTAGGTTGGTTTGATTGTGTCGCGTTTGCTCCACGTCTGGTTGATCTCTTGCCTTAGCCAATCGAGAATGGATTCTGCCTCTTCTTCGTCTTGCAGAATGTTGATGGCAATCTCTCTTGGACGCAAAGTGACGAGTTTCCCGGGCAGCTTCAACGTCAGCGAGGGAGGATCGTTGAAGTACTGATGGCCTCCAAGTGCGGTATTGAGATAAGGAAGGGCTTCAGTGATATCGGCATCCAGGTAGGCGACACAACGCAGATGTTCGGCATTGGGATTAGGCGGCCTACAGAATTCCTTATGATATGATTTAAAAAGCATGGTACGTTCCTTTTTCGGGAAGTGGGGGAAGGACCCTCTTATGTTCTCCATTGCGCCTAATTATTTTATATAAGTTATTGATATGTAAAATGAATAGTTCTTATATCAGATATTAGCAGAGTTTATGAATCATGGAATGGCAGCAACTCATAGGATTTTACCATGTCGCCAGGCTAAAGAGTTTTACGAAGGCGGCAGAGGTCACGCTCAGAACCCAATCCGCTCTCAGTCAACAGGTCAAAGCACTCGAAGAAGAATTGGGATGTCAACTTTTTGAGCGGGTAGGCAAGCGCAGGATCGCCATAACCACGGCTGGCGAGAGGCTATTAAGATTTGTCGAATCTATGCTCCAAGGCCACGAAAATCTTGTCGTAGAACTAAATCATCTGAAACGCATCCCGAAAGGTGTTCTGAAAATTGCCGCACCTTTTACTACGCTCTATCATTTATTTCCCGAAAAAATTAAGGTGTATGTTGAGCGTTATCCTCATGTGGAACTCACTCTTCTGGACCGCCCGCAGGGTAGAGTTGTGCAATTGGTGAAAGAGGGAGAAGTCGATTTTGGATTTGCGCTGGAATCGGTCGTCCCAAAGGATGTTCAAACTGTTCGCTGGAAAAAAGTTGAAACGGTGCTAATGGTGCCAAAAGGGCACCCTTTGACCCGTTTAGAACCGGTGAATTTTGAAGACATAGCCTTTTATCCTCTCATATTGCCGCCAAAGAACATTAAACACCAATGCCGGCGATTTTTTGAGAAACAAATGTCGAAACTGGGACTCGAGTATCGCATTATCATGGAGTCCTCAAATGTTGAACTAAGTTCCGCATATGTTGAGATGGGGCTCGGGATTTCTTTCGCCACCATTCAAAGAGATTTGCCAGTGCTGAGACAAAAGAAGTTGGAGTTCATTCCCATGGATCACTACTTCAAGCCCGATTACCTCACGGTCATTACCAGAAAGGGCAGGGAGTTTGTGCCTTACCAGCAAGCCTTATTGAGCATGCTCCTGGATGGTCATGAACCAATTCGCCCACCAGCAGAAGATTAACGTGCCGACGTAGGTCGATCAAGATTTCTCAACTCAGCCGAAAGGCCACAGGAGGATGATTCAAGCGCTGTCGGTATATCTTTTCAATTTTCTAAAAGCCATTTCCATTGCTGCTCTTTTTGCCGCGATCATGTAATTAAAAGGGGAAGGGTGATAAGTCACGAGGATTTTAAGACCGTGTTTTTCGAAAAAACAGGCATTTGCTTCCTTCATCCTTAAATCGGATTTCTCAAGCAGCGCTTTAGCCGACGAAAGTCCAAGACAAACTGCAACCAGCGGGTCGAGGATCTGCAGCTCTTCCAATAAATATGGCAACGCATTGCGGCTTTCTTCAGCACTTGGACTTCTATTTCCATGGTTCCTGGTGAGAGGGCGATACTTAACCAGATTGGTGATAAATACCTGTCCGCGGGACAGGTCAATTTTATCGAGAAGGTAATTCAGATTTTTACCGGCCGGTCCCACAAAAGGTTCGCGCTGCTTTTCTTCTTCCTTCCCGGGGGCCTCCCCTACCAGAACAATAGGTGAGCCTTCAATCGGCCCAACCCCGGGAACAAAGCTTTTACCCATCTCGGCCGTTCTGTATCTGCCGTCTTCCTGGATTACCTCATAGAGTTTCTTCAGCTTGTCTGCTTTAACATTTTCCATCCCTAAAATTCGATTCCACGTTGCGCTTTGATCCCTTGATCGCCGTAGTGATGTTTAACGACACACATCTCAGTGACACAATCGGCTTCCAAAATCAACTTCTCAGGGGCATTTCTTCCTGTCACCACTACATGGAGATGTTCAGGGCGATGTCTAATGGTCTCCAAAACGGACTCAAGACCAAGTAGGCCATAAGACAATACGTAACACAATTCGTCTAGAATAATCATGTCATACCCACTATGGATAATTGCGTTCTCTGCCTTTTCCCAACCAAGGCGGGCAAGCTCCCGATCCTCTTCCAGATTCTCTTTTAGCCAGGTAAACCCGGTCCCCAAAGGCTGAATGGACACCTCTTCAAACTTCTTTAGCGAGATTAACTCCCCATAATTCCTTGCCCCTTTGATAAACTGCAAAATAAGAATCCGCATACCGTGGCCGGCGGCCCTCGATGCCATTCCCAGCGCTGCCGTAGTTTTGCCCTTGCCGTTCCCGGTAAAGACAATCAGTAATCCTTTCTGCATAACAAAACCCAGACCTCTTCGGAATAGTTTTCGTCAACTCAAATGGAATCGCTCAGATCAGGTATAATCAAATCAAAACATGGGTCTTAGCAGGTGGGCCACCGCACACGCTATAAACGAAAAAGAGCAGGCCGTACATGACCTGCTCTCTTCATTTCATAATTTTATAATCGATCGTACTTATTCTGCGGAAGCTTTATCTGCCTTCTTGGGGCTTTCAGTCTTTTCCGTTGCGGTCGATTCGGACTTAGTCGAGCTTGTGCTCTGATTCTTGCCAGCATAATCAGTAGTGTACCAACCGGAACCCTTAAGGTGGAAGGTGCTCATTGAAACAAGCTTGCGCAATCCCCCATGGCACTCACAGCATTCGACCAACGGGGGGTCGGAAAACCTCTGCATCGCTTCAGTCACTTTCCCACACTTTGTGCATTCATACTCGTAGATCGGCATCTCCTACATCTCCTTTTACACTTCTATGATAAGATAATGTTCAATTAGAGCAATCTTGTTTAACCAAATAAATTATAAGCCTGGTTATCCGGATGTCAAGTTTTTATGACAAAACGACAAAACCAGTTGGAAACATTAAGGTTATCCCGATATGCATTATCCCGAAGCACACATCACGGGTAAACTTGCATAGTCCTGCCATCCTTAATTTGTAATAGGAAATATTCCTTTTGCAGTTTTCCATCGGGCATGACTGAGCACGTCCCAGTCACACCTGAATAATCCCTAATTCCCAGTAAACTTTGCAAAAGGGCAGTTCGTTCTATGGAAGAGGGCGGCAGCATGTAGCGGGCCTGCAGCAAAAGCATTAGCGCATCGTAGGCTTGCGCTTCCAGATAATTGGGGGGGCTATGATAAATGCTTTCGTATTTTTGCCGAAACCCTTGGGTCTCCCGAGACTGCCCATCGGCGGAAAAGGATGTGGCAAAGATTGCATTTTCAACATATGCACCGCCTTCCTGTGCCAACGGTGCTTCTCCCCAAAGGTTGGTGCCCAGCAAGGTGGTGCCGACAACATTGTAATATGGCAATTGTGGAGCGATCAAAACAACTTCCTGCACCTGATCGGGTATGAATAAAACTTCAAACGGGGTAACGTTTAAACCTGAGGGCGGCGAGTTCCGTTTAGCCGTATCCTTAAGCTTTTGGATGGGCTCTTTGAAATCGGTACTGTTAGGTTGATAAGGAACACTCGCCAGGAGGCTTCCACCCTGTTCGAGCACGACTTCAGAAAAAATCTTAGAAAGTGTTTGTCCATAGCGATCATTGGGATACAGAGTTGCGAACTTCGTATAGCCCATTTTCTCCCGACAAAAATTCACCAAAGTTTCGACCATATCCCGGTTGTCAAGAAAAACGTGCAGCACGTAAGGGTTGCTGGCGGTCTCTTCATCTTTTTGAGATAGTGTCAAGAGCGGCATATTCCATTTGTCAGCGAAGGGAAAGACAGTTTTCGCAGACTTGGCCCCCAATGGACCAATAATCGCCAGAACCCCTTCGTTTTTGGCAAGATCCTCAAAAGACTTTTTAGTCAATTCCGGTTCAGCCTGGGTATCTCTGACGATTACCGTAATTTGCTGATCGGGGTGGGATTGATTCCAATCTTCTTCTGCCAGCGTTATACCTCTCAAAACACTGCTTCCATATTTCCGATAGGGACCATTCAGGGGTATCAGACATCCAATGCGATCCGTATGGAGGGGCAGCGTCACTTCGGAGGGCGCTCCTCGAAGACTGGCTTGAATTTCCAACGCCAGGGGATGCCCCGGATTTTGTTGCAGAAGAGAATATAGAACCTGGCGATTGCTATCGTTAGGTTCTTTTTCAAATCGAATCTGAGCCATACGGAACTCCAAAAATAGCCGCATGAACGCGTCCGGATTCGTTTGCATCAGCCTATTTATGGTAGCTTCATCTGCTTGTTTCAAGAGTCCAACTGTGGCTTCAGTGAGTAGTTTCTTTTGCTGATCGGTGGTGGCAGCGTTGAATCCTTGTTGCGCCCAATTGAAGCCTTTTTCGTACTCGCGCTTGTCCTTTGAAATATTGATCATCAATTCAGCCAGTTGCACTCTAACTTCTGGATTCTGCGGAGAAGACTCTACCAGAGCCCTGGCTTCTCGCTCCACACGTTTCCTCTCTCCCTTAGACCACAACGCCCGCAGTTGGCCGATTTTGGCAAGGTCAGCATTATCCCACTGAGGATAGGCGTAAACCAAATAGTCAAAATACTGCAGAGCACGATCAACCTGCCCGAGCTGCAGATAGGCGTCTCCCAATTTATAAAATGACTCTGCTGCGATGGCATTGTTGGGGTAGGAATGAGCAATTTGTTCCCAAGAAGACATTGCGGCTTTTACGTTGCCTTCCTTCTGCTGCTTTGCAGCTTGGTCCCAGAGGGCCTTAGCTTGTGGAGGAGGCGCTTGGTGAAGTTCATCGTGGGGGATTAAGGCAGGACCACTGCGCTGAATGGTGGAACAGCTCGCGAGAAGGGCAACAACAAGCATGATTGAAAGCCAGCAGCCATATTTCTTCATAGGAAGCCTCTTGAGGAGCACTAAAACCATCTCGAAACGAATCCTGCGAATCGCATGAAATTTGAATATACCTTAAAAAAGCATTAAGGGCACACGAAAATTCTCATGTGCCCTTAATGTTGTCAACTATCTAATGGCAGGTGGCAAGCTTGAAGTGTTATTTCTCTTTGTTCTCCTTCACCTCTTCAAAATCGGCGTCCACTACATCTTCATCGGCGGCTCCCTGCGCACCCGAGCCCGTCTGACCGGCAGCGCCTTCCGCAGCTCCTCCACCTTGCTGTTCGGCTGCACGTTTATAAGCCTCTTCGGCAACTTTGTGAGAAATTTGCGTAAGCTGTTCCATCTCTTGCTTGATCGCCTGCTGATCCTCTCCCTCCATTGTCTTCCGAACTTTCTCAATCTGTGCTTCGATATCCTGACGGGTTTTGGCATCCAGCTTATCACCCATATCTTTCATCGTTCTTTCCGTGCTGTAGATAAGGCTGTCCGCCTGGTTTCTTGCTTCAACCAGATCTCTTCTG
The DNA here is from genome assembly GCA_963781715.1 of uncultured delta proteobacterium. Lineage (GTDB taxonomy): Bacteria > Desulfobacterota > Syntrophobacteria > Syntrophobacterales > Syntrophobacteraceae > Desulfoferrobacter. Next base: position 124,066 of record CAWAGW010000022.1, on the reverse strand, counting down.
TTGCGATCTTCTTCGGCATGCACTTCAGCTTCTTTAACAAGGTTGTTGATCTCCTCATCGGAAAGCCCGCTCGAAGCCGTGATCTGGATCGACTGTTCCCTCTGAGTAGCCAGATCTTTGGCTGACACATGCACTATACCATTTGCATCAATGTCAAAAGTGACCTCGATCTGAGGTATCCCACGCGGAGCCGATGGAATGCCGACCAGTTCAAAACGACCTAAGGTCTTGTTGTTTGCCGCCATTTCGCGTTCGCCCTGCAACACATGGATGGAAACAGCGGTTTGATTGTCGGCTGCAGTAGAGAAAATTTGACTCTTGCGGGTAGGAATCGTGGTGTTGCGCTCGATGAGTTTGGTCATCACTCCGCCCAAAGTCTCGATTCCCAGGGAAAGAGGCGTCACGTCCAGCAACAGTACATCTTTGACATCGCCTTTGAGGACTCCGGCTTGGATACCGGCGCCGATGGCCACAACTTCATCAGGGTTTACACCCTTGTGGGGCTCCTTGCCAAAAAATTCCTGTACTTTTTGCTGCACTCGAGGCATACGAGTCATGCCTCCAACCAGGATGACCTCATCCACCTCCTTGCGGCTCAGCCCTCCATCTCTCAGGGCATGTTCCATGGGCGCCACGAGACGGTCGATGAGATCTTCTGCAAGCGACTCAAACTTCGCTCGAGTCAACTTTATATTCATGTGCTTGGGACCGGACGCATCGGCGGTGATAAACGGTAGATTGATTTCGGTCTCCATGGTCGTGGAAAGCTCGATTTTAGCCTTTTCGGCTCCTTCTTTCAGTCGCTGCAAGGCCATTTTGTCACTGCGCAGGTCAATGCCGTAATCTTTTTTGAATTCGTTGGCCAGCCAATCCATGACACGTTGATCAAAGTCCTCGCCTCCCAGGTGAGTATCACCATTGGTTGCTTTTACTTCAAACACGCCTTCACCGATCTCAAGAATAGAAATATCGTATGTGCCGCCGCCCAAATCGAATACGGCTATCTTCTCGTCCTTTTTCTTGTCGAGTCCGTATGCAAGTGAGGCTGCGGTAGGCTCGTTAATGATTCTGAGGACATTCAGCCCGGCAATCTTACCGGCATCTTTGGTCGCTTGACGCTGGCTGTCATTAAAGTAAGCCGGCACGGTAATTACTGCCTCAGTTACCTTCTCGCCCAGGTAATCTTCCGCTGTCTGCTTCATTTTCATCAAAATGAAAGCGGAAATCTCTGTAGGACTGTAGTCTCGGCCCCTTATCTGAATATGGGCATCTCCGTTAGGCGCTTTCACAATTTTATAAGGCAGAATTTTAGTGTCATTTTGAACTACGTCTGCGTCAAACTTACGGCCGATAAGGCGTTTAACGGCAAAAATCGTATTCTCGGGGTTGGTGATCGCCTGCCGCTTCGCAACCTGCCCCACCAGGCGCTCACCACTATCCGTAAAAGCAACCATTGAAGGTGTTGTGCGCCCTCCCTCGGAGTTGGTTAGAACCTTTGCTTCTTTTCCTTCCATAATGGCAACTACCGAGTTGGTAGTACCCAAATCAATGCCAATCACTTTACTCATGTGAATTGCCTCCTTCAATTATAAGATGTATACAAGCTAAATCTTGGAAATCAATTTTTCCATAGATGCTTAGATTTTCTTTGGTCTAATTGCCTCTCGTATATGTCAGGCAGGAGCCTTGGAGACCACGACCATGGCAGGTCGCAGCAGTCGATCATTCAACTTGTAGCCCTTCTGTAATTCCTGCAAAACTACATTCTCCGGCTCATCTGCAGTTTCTTGCTGCATCACCGCTTCGTGAAGATTTGGATCAAAAATTTCGCCCATCGATTCAAAGGGAGTGCATCCAAATTTGGCTAGACTATCCAACAATCCTTTATGAATCATTCGAATACCTTCCAGCAGGCTGTCAGAGTCTGATCCGTTTTCAGCGTGCTTCATTGCGCGCTCGAGATTGTCCAACACGGACAGCAACTCACGCATCAGGCTTTCATTGGCAAAACATATGCCTTCGGACTTCTCGCGCTCCAGTCGCTTGCGCGTATTCTCCATTTCTGCTGCAAGCCGCAAAATGCGATCCTGCAACCGTTTGATTTCATCTTCCTTCTCATTCAAGAGCTCTTCACATTCCTTCACTGCGGTATTAGATTCCAACAGCTCATCTACCGTACCTTCACTTTCTTCCCCTAGAACAGAATCTAGGAACTCTTTCTCCTTTTGCTCATCAGACATGTATATTAAACCTCCCTCCGAGTGGTCCGAAGGATATATCAGTTATTGTCCTCAATGCGATTGCCACCCGGATGATCTATTCTTCTACAGGTTCCTCCAGAAGCTCACTAAGCAGATCGGCAGTAAATTCAACAACCGGGATAATTCTCGAATAATCCATTCTTAGCGGCCCGATGACGCCAAGCACGCCCAGCAAAGTATCGCCCCTGCGGTAAGGTGAAGAAATCAGCCCTATCTCATGCAGTTCCTTTAGCTCGATCTCGGGACCCAAAATTATTTGAACCCCTTCCGACGCATTGAGGGTCATGTCGAGCAGCCTGATTATCCTGGACTTATCCTCAAAAGCCTCAAGGATGCGCCTCAATCGCTCAACATCCGCAAATTCGGGGCTATTGAGCAGATTTATTTGTCCCTCAATGTAGATATCGCTATTTTCGAACTCGGACTGAAAGACCTTCTGGGTCATTTCCAGTGCCCGCGAATATAATTCGTCAAATAGCACTTTTTCTTTGTGCATCTCCTCCAAAACGCGTTTCTTGACTGCTCCAAGAGGGATGTCTTCTAGCAGTTCGTTCAAATACCGGCTGAACTTATCTAATTCATCCTGCGAAATATCCTCATCCCAGTGCAGCGTGTAGTGCTGCACCAAACCTGACTTTGAAATGAGTATCACCAGGATTTGGCGCACCCTTATCCGAATAAATTCGATGTGCTTAAATCTTGTCACGGCAAGCTTAGGCCACAACACCACGCCTGCCTGCTTGCAGAATTTGGACAAAACGTGCGAAGTTCTCCGCAATAACTCTTTAAAATCGCTTGTACTTTCCTGAAAGGCTCCGCGGATAAGAGCCCTGTCCTGCCCCTCCAGCTTTTTAAATTCGACTATCGAATCTAGATAAAATCGGAGTCCTTGCTCCGTTGGCACACGACCGGCTGACGTATGCGGTTGGAAGAGTAGACCCATCTCTTCCAAATCAGCCATTACATTGCGTATGGTCGCCGAACTCACTTTCAAACCGTACCGTTTTGAAATAGTTCGAGAACCTACAGGCTCGCCGCTCTTTATGTAATCAGTAACGACCGCCTCGAGAACTCTTTGATCGCGTTCACTGAGCTCCATCCGAAGAAGATCTCCCCTTGTTTATTAGCACTCATTTGCAATGAGTGCTAGCGTAACTTAGCTCTGACCCCTCGCTTTGTCAAGTCAGTGAGGAGAAATTACAACGACCTGCGCCCAAAAAAGTTCATTTTTCCGACATCATGTCGAAGTCTTCAAAATATCTGATAAAGTCCTGAGAAAGCCGGAAGCCTGCCATACGCATTCCGCTCTCCGACTGGTTATGGAAAGTGAGGATCAGACGCAACTCGTCGCTGGGATCTTTTTCGATGCGACCGATTTCACCCAGTTGTTCGATCAAAGCTTTCCTATCGGTAGTGGGTTTCAGTTGAATCCACATCTTTTTCATCGTACATACCCTCCTTAATTGATACCTTTTTATCTATTGATCAAAAGCCGTTTTATTAAGGAAAATTAAGGCATAACTTGCCCCTGGGCAACCGCTTCGATCCTGCTTAGCATGAACCACGGCAAAGAACAAGAATTACCTCGCGTGCCTCTACTGGATACATCTCAGCGGATGAACCAGGCACCAACCGGACCGAGTTTGCGCAGGAAAGGCTTGATCAACGAAGGGAGAAAATAGTTGCCCAGGCACAAGAAAATAATGGCAAATGTTAGGCCGCTTGCTGCGATTGCGTACAAAGCTTCCAAGTAGGGGTGGTTCTGCCACAAGGGCACTCGTAAGTTGGCCAGGAGTGCAGCCGGTCCACAGGCAGCTAGAGAAGTAGCGGTCACTTTAAGAGAAACTGCTCCCAAACCGGCAAAAGTTTCTCCTCCAAAACGAATCAACCACCACAGAAACAACGCTGCCGTGTAAAGAGCTACCGAAAGCGCGCTTGCCAAAGCGACGCCAACAGCTTGGTACTCTCTGGTAAGAACGTAATAAATCGGGACGGAAACCAACATCACCGAGGTTCCGAGGATGGCCGGTGTGAGTGTGTCCTGGCGAGCATAAAATCCTCGTCCGAGAACCTGCTGGAACCCCCAGCAAAAGACAACCCCCAGGAGAATTTGCAGTAGCATGGCAGTGTGCTGGGTATCTTGCCATCCAAAATGACCCTGCTGGAATATCAGGGTAATCGTGGGCTTCGATACAACCATCATCCATAAAGACACTGGGATGAGCAGAGTCAGAACACCTTTTAAGGCTTCGTTCAACGTCTTATGAAATTGCGGATAATTCTTTTTGGAGAAAAGATCAGCCAAAAAAGGAAAAGAAGCAACACCCGCTGCCTGCGCCACTACCCCAACGGGAACCAGCATTATGCGGCGAGCATAGCTCAACCAGCTTATTGCACCCACCCCTGCCAAAGATCCAAACACTCTTACCAACTGTTCGTCCAGCACCACTATAGACTGACCGAGCATAAGAGGCAGAGCCAACACGATGAACCTCTTAAGCCCGGGATGAAACAGTGAAAAGCGGAGTCTCAATCCACCCCCCCAACGAACTGCCAGGTACGGAAGCAATAAATTACCCACAAAAGCTCCTGCCAGTACTCCCCAGCAAAATCCTACTATTCCCCAGCCATGCAGCAGAACTCCGCCGGCGATAATGAACAAATTGTAAATGAGCGGGGTTAAGGCTGGGACAGTAAACTGTCTTCTAAGAAAGAGAACCGCAGAGAGGCAAGAGCCCAACAAAAAGCAAATTTGTGCGGGCAAGATAATACGTAAGAAGAAGGCGAGGCTGGCCAAATCGTCCTCTGCCAGACCTGGCGCAGCTATGTGAGCCAACCGGGGAGCCAATATCATGGCGATTCCGGTCAAGACCAAAATGACTAGCCCGATCCAGGTAAAAACAACAGAAAAAAAGCGCCACCCATCTTCTTCATCGCGGTCGAAATAATCGGCAAGGAGCGGTATTAAGGTAATGGAAAAGTAAGCTCCGGCCAATAAGTAATTAATGAAATCGGGAATGACAAACGCTGCAAAATATAAATCGGACTGGTTGCTGGCACCGAAAAAATAAGAAATCGTTTTATCTCGGGCCAATCCCATGAAGCGAGAGATGAGGATACTCGTGCCCATGATGAAAGCGGCCCATCCCATCTGTGATCGCCTATTCCAAAAACCTCTCATTCAATCGAGTCTTTCTCGTGTCGCTTTCCGGCTTAGTTTTTGCCCTTGCTAAGGCAATCAAAGTTTGTTACATAATCTGCGTTTAAACATTGCGCCCATAGCTCAGCTGGATAGAGTGCCGGACTACGAATCCGTAGGTCGGAGGTTCGAATCCTCCTGGGCGCACCATGAAAATCAAGGACTTATGAGGGTCTTTCGTGAGTCCTTTTTTGTTGGTTTCTCAATGTGGTACAAAATAGATACAATATTTTTCACCAAAGCCCGTTTTCCTCACTGCCTGTTACACACCTGGTTGGCCGTGCGAACCATACCCTTTTGAGTGCGCGACGTTAGCAGAAGCGAACACGGATTAAAAGTGAAAAGCCGGAAGCGAAATCTGAGATCTAAACCATAGGTCCAAAACTGATATATTAGCTTGTATGATGAATTAACCATCAGTTCTGGTATTCAGCCTTGAAGGAAATTTTCAATTTTTTCCGGTTTGGCGAGTGGGAATTTCCTTCGGAGCTAGCCAAGGGGGACGCTATCGGACAAGACCTCCCTCGGTGGAGCATTGGTGATTGGGGTAAAATCCGGGCGTAAGTACCTGGTAAAGTTTAGGCGAATCTGAGCGATTTCATCTGTGCCCCCTCGTCGTGCCGACGAAAGACCGCCACGACGGCATCTTCAACCCGGCATCCAGCAAGTGATTGGGGATTTCCGGATTCCGGCTTTCTACGGAATGACGATTGCAGCTTTGCCCAACAAGAGTGACCAAATCTAGGTTTCAATTCTAAGCCAACATACCGGCATAAATTTGGACTAGAGGTTGCTTTTACGTTTGTTCTGATTCTTAGATTTGCGGTAACCAGCAATCATTATATGCAGAAAGGGGATCTTGTATAGGCTTTTTACCTAATACCTACCCTAATAAATCCCCCTTGACTCTGCAACATTCTTGACATACGCAAATACCCTAATCTTGTCTGACAAAGCCAAAACCATCGTGAGGTGGTGACGGAAAGCCGCGGATCTTTCGATAGAGACAGCCGGGTTGCCTAAAACGTGATCCGGCTTTTTTTGTTTTTTGTTCAACCGCGACGGCTAGATTGATTAGCCGTCCACCATCCGCAGGGAGTACCCCGGTGGCCGTTCTCGTTTTTGGCACAAGTTGCCCGCATTGTGGAGTCAAGGCTTCAGCAAAAAGTAAACGAAAGCAGCGAAAGATATGGATGCGTATCCTGCCGGGAAGCCGACGTTACAAATGTTTCGGGTGCGGCCATGACTTTCTGTCGATCTTCAAGGTATTCGCTTTTGATCTGGGGTATACACGCTAACAACAATTTATAAAGCATCTTTAAGGGGAATATTGGTATGATGAGCATTCGCTTCGCGGCAAACAGCAATGGCAACATCATTTCGAACATTATTAACTACCTGGAAAACCATCCGGAAGACACTCAAACCCAACAACTATTTGAGGTTTGCGAATACCAATACAGCCGTTTTAGAGAGTGTAAAGATAGACTACTCTGCGGCAATCCTGAACTTCGAGACTCACGCATATCTGGTGATTCGGAGTACCAGATGAAAATGATGGATTGTGCTGAGAGTATTCAAAATCTGATTGAACGTTGGCGTCACTTAAATACAAAAAGTCAGACTTTGAAGTCATGTGCTTAGTTGTTTCCACCATCCAACAAGCAGGCAAGAAGCCGTTTAACACCTAATCCTAGAATGCCTTTTACGTTTCACGATATACCAATCGCAGCACCTTCCGTGTGGCCTTCCTCCTTTCCCATTCTCCTATCCAGGTCGAAGCCATAAATCTTCAGTGGTTGCGTCGTAAATGGTGACGAGAAATTTGGGCTAAGCCGGTCATTCACCTTCCCGCAGGGACAAACTGGGCATGCGCCCGCTCTAACTGCTTATTCCTTGATTCTGCATTGCGGTTTACACATTGATTTAAATTGACTCATCGTGTTGACTTATCTTTTAATTCTAAAGTGAATAAACAAACCCCAGACTTAATCAAAGAGAAAAGCTATCAGTTTACGCTGAAAATGGCCCAATTGTACGTTCATCTTTGCGAGCAGAAAGAGTTTGAGCACTCAAAACAACTTTTGAGAACTGGGACGAGTACTGTTGCGAACGTTGAATATGGAAAGGTACAATGCAGAAAACGGTATTTTCCATCGTTAGCGAGTATAAAATATCAGCTACGGTTGGTCGATGGGCCGGCTAGAGGAAATTAACTGAGTCGAGGCGGCGGCTCTCATCAATCCAGAAATAAGGAATTGAGATTATGCTGGTAATTGAATGGTTAAAGCATATTTTTACCCGAATCTTCTTTCCGGATAATCTCATTCGTAAAAAGTACCAGGCGTTTAGGTCACTTTTGGAGTTCGACAGTTTGGGCCATAGTCTTATGGCAAAGCTCGAACAAATCCATGATGAGGGCAAAAGAGTTGATTTCTGTGCGGTGAAAAAAACCTATGCGGAACTGGCACATGCTATCTCAGAAATGATCGAAAAGCTTCGAAGCATGGCGCCTTCCCGCTATGAGGAATTGACCGACGTTTTCCATCGCGTTGATGCAAACATTCGCTCCACCCTGGTTACTGCCAAGAATGCTCGATCGATGCCTTATTTGCTGATGCTCGATGAAATAGCTACGGATTCCGAATACGTGGTGGGTGGCAAGGCGGCAAATCTAGCTATCATTTCAAGAAACCTGCAGCTACCAATGCCATCCGGCTTCGTCATAACGGCGAGCGCTTTTTGGTATTATATGGAGTCAAATCGGCTTGAAGCCAGGATTGATGCGATACTGGCGGAACTAGACATCGAATCGACCTCCTCAATGGACGCTGCCTCTAAAAAAATCGTGGCAATGATCAAGGAGTCCCCATTGCCGGCGGACCTCGAAAGGGACGTAGTCCATTTTTATAACCTTTTGGCAGGGAATCGAAGAGTCTCCGTTGCCCTCCGAAGCAGTGCAGTGACAGAGGATTCGGAATTCTCTTTTGCCGGCCAGTATCGTTCCGTGCTCAATGTGGGTCCGGAGGATCTCGCCGACGCGTACAAGGAAGTAATCGCCAGTAAATATTCGGTAAGAGCTCTCTCCTATCGCATCGGCAAAGGGTTGTTGGATGCACAAACCCCCATGGCTGTTCTTGCCATCGAAATGATAAATGCAAGAGCAGGCGGAATTCTTTATACTCAAGATCCCGTCTCATCATCCGATACCTTGAGAATATATTCGGTTTGGGGACTGGCGGAACCCCTCGTTAAAGGGCGCCTATCGCCGGATGTAATTGAAATATCCAGGGACAAGAAACTCACCGTTAAGAAAAAAAAACAGGGCTCAAAAACTCAAAAAGCGATTCTTGCGCCCGAAAGGCTGGGAACAGAGTTGGTTGATCTGGAGCGTGGGGAAGCAAATGCTATCTCCCTGGATGATGGCCACGCAAAGCAATTGGCCAAGTGGGGCCTGAGGCTTGAATCTTATTTTGGGGTTGCCCAGGACATAGAATGGTGCGTCGACATTGAAGGGAAGCTCTATTTGCTGCAGGCACGCCCTCTAAAGCTGGAAGCGAAGCAAGGTGTGTGCGATGATAGTCCATACGAAGCACCCAATGAGGTACTCTTGTTAGAAGGAGAAAAAGCAGCATCCGGCACAGGCACGGGAAAGGTTGTTAAGATCCTATCTGATTTTGACCTTCAAAAACTGAGCGCTGGCTCCGTATTAGTCGCAGCCAATACCTCTCCGGAGTTTGCACAAGCGATCAAAAAATTATCTGCAATTGTGACGGATATCGGTTCTGTGGCTGGGCATTTAGCCTCTGTTGCAAGGGAACATAGAGTTCCCACCCTGGTCAACACAGGCGAAGCTACCCAAATTTTGAAGGACGGCCAGACGGTGACAGTGGATGCCGACCGGCGAAAAGTATTTGCGGGTGCCGTGGAAGGGCTGGACAAACTCTCGTGCGGACAGGACAAAATGGATTCCGAGAGCCCTTTGCAAAGGCGATTGCAGCATGTCCTGAAGTACATCTCGCCTCTAAATTTGACCGACTCAAGGGATGTTTCTTTTACTGCGGAGAACTGTAAGACCATTAATGACATCCTTCGGTTTGCCCATGAAAAAGCCATTGCAGAGGTCTTCTCTCTCGGTGAAGAGGGTCGCGGGAAGTTTCGAGGCACACAAAAGCTAACAGCCAACATCCCAATATCTTTGCACATCCTCAACTTGGGCGAGGGAATTCGAACGCACGCTCTGGAAAAGAAGCAAGTTAATTTGGGAGACCTGACCAATCCCGGCTTGCAGGCTCTCTGGAAAGGGCTTAGCCATCCCAGCATCGACTGGGCTTCACTGCCTCCTGCTTTCGACTGGCAGGAATTCGATCGGGTCAGTGCCGGGATACTCGACTTTGAATCCACCCTCCTGGCCAGCTTCGCCCTGGTTTCGAAAGACTATCTGAATATCAACATTCGTTTTGGCTACCATTTTGTGGTGATTGATAGCGTTTGTGGTAAAAATGCCGATAAAAACTACATTTCGATGCGATTTGAAGGCGGGGGCGGCAGTCTCCAAGGTCGTCGCATGAGGGTTCGGTTCTTGAGCGAAGTCCTGCAGCAATCCGGCTTCCAAGCTTTTCCCCAAGGAGACTGGATAGAAGCCGATTCTCGCAGATCGCCCCGGGAAGATTCGGAGGAAAAACTCAAGACGCTTGGCCGTCTGTTAGGTTTCACTCGGCTGCTCGATATCAAAATCAAAGACCGCCAAGACTTGCAAGAGTTGATCGAGGAATTCCTTAAAGCGGATTCAAAAGCAAGACAGCATGATTAGTTTATCATGTAAACAGAAGACGGGGGAGTTCCGAAGGGACACACAGCATTTCGGTGTGGAAAGGAGCATTGAATGCACAGGAATTTGAGGGATCTGGTACTGCTCGTCGATTTGTATGAGCTGACCATGGCGGCCAGTTATTACGAGCACAACATGGTTGCCCCTGCGACATTTAGTCTGTTCATCCGTAAATATGCCGCGAATCGCAGTTATTTCGTCAGCGACGGACTTGAAGAAGTGATCGAATTTCTGGAATCATTCGAGTTCATCCAGGAAGACCTCGATCATCTGGATAAGACAGACCGTTTTTCGCAGGATTTCCTCCACTACCTGAGCCGGATGCGCTTCACCGGCAATGTTTATGCTATCCCCGAAGGGCGCCTGTTTTTCAAGGATGAGCCCGTACTGGAAGTGACCGCCCCAATCATCGAAGGGCAGATTATAGAAAGCTTTATCATCAACGCCGTTAACCTGCAGGTGGCCATTGCTTCCAAAGCAGCTCGCTGCTTTCATGCGGCTGCCGGCCGGGGCTTGGTGGATTTCTCGTTGCGGCGCACGCAGGGAACCGATGCCGCGCTGAAAGTTGCCAGGGCAAGCTACATCGCGGGGTTCAATGGCTCCAGCAATGTCTTGGCCGAAAAGATCTACAATATTCCAGCCTCCGGGACCATGGCGCACTCTTTCATCATCAGCTTTGATGAAGAAATTGATGCATTTCGAGCTTTCGCAGAAACGTTTCCCAAGAGCACGGTCCTACTGATTGACACCTATGACACAGTGGAGGGTGCTCGCAAAGCTGCAACTGTCGGTAAAGAGATGCGTGCACGAGGTGAGATGCTGCAGGGTGTCCGACTGGACAGCGGCAATATGGTGCAGCTGAGCAAGGAGGTAAGAAAGATTCTTCACGAGGCCGGCCTGGATGAGGTCAGCATATTTGCCAGCGGCGGCTTCGACGAATTCAAGATTGCCAGGTATGTCGAACAGGGCTGTGAGATCGACGCCTTTGGGGTCGGCACCAAAATGGGGGTTTCCGCCGATGCCCCTTACAACGATATGGCCTACAAGCTGGTGGAATACAACGGACGACCGGTTCTTAAGTTAAGCACGGGTAAAAAGACTCTTGTGGGTAAGAAGCAAGTGTTTAGATTCAAAGAGGGCGATAAACCGATCAAAGACTTCATTGCGCTGCGCGATGAGGAGCTGGCAGGTGAACCATTGCTGAAGATGGTTATGAAAAACGGGAAGAGGCAGCATCCACCTGAGGCCTTGTCCGAGATACGGGAGCGTTTTCGCCAGGAATTTGCCGCCCTCGACCATCGTTATAAAGCGATAAAGGATCCGCAGGAGTACCGGGTTGAACTGGGTCCCGGCCTACAGAAGCTGCAGGAAGAAATTGTGCAGAAAACCAAAGAAAAAGAATTAGGGGAAAGCTGACGGAAATTCAACATTCCTCGAAGGAGTCAAACATGGGAGAAACTGTCCATACATCACGCATCCGAATCGTTCGGGAAAAGGGCCCCACCCGCAGAGCAATGATCGAGGGTTTCTCCGAGCCGATCTATTATGGTGTTCACGGTGGCATCAAGAACTTCTATAAAATAGAGCCTGAAAAGGAGCACGCGGCCACGCTCGATCACATCGTGGCAGCAACCTCAGCCTGAATGATGGGGACACTGGCCGCGGCGCTGGCCGAGAAAAAGATTCGCACCCCTGAAGACCGCTATTGGGCAGATGTTGAAGGAAGAATCGAAAACGTCAACAATGTTTTGAAAATAACCGAGATCCGGGTCAACTATCACCTCAAGGTTCCGGAAGGCAAATCAGGAGACGCCAAAGAGGCGTTTTCATCTTACATTACCTCATGCCCTGCAGCCCAAAGCGTGATTGGCTGCATCCAGATTCACGATCACTTGGAGATTGAGGAGATTGCTGAATAGATCTATTGCCGAAACGGCACTTTAATATTTCTCTTTGTGCTTTATGTGGCGAAGGCTTTCCTGCTTCAATCATCCGGCTCGCGAACATGCTCAAAATGGCAGGCTGGAAAGCCTGCCCTACAAATGACTCGCTTAGCCTCTCCCCAAGTCATTGGAGCAAGTCCGGAACTCTGCGAAATTCTATGAGAAAGCAAAGACAATGAGCATCGGTACTCGAATTCTTATTTCCATTGGGATTTTGGCCCTGCACTTCGTGGGTATTTTCATTCCCTTGACCGAATTTTTCCTGATCTACATCATCCTGTTCAACCCGCGCTGGTTTAGGAATTATCTGAACAATATGGCCAAAGGCTCAGAAGCGAAATAGTCGGCCATCCCGAAGGTGCGCAGAATTCGCGGTTGTGATCAGTGCTTTACTTCGTAGCCGATCGAACGATATCCAGCCAAACGCCTCTCGTACATTTTGCCGAGCATTGGAACGTTAAGATCTGCGTAATCATAGATCAGCACTTCTCTCTTCATGTGATGCGCGCGGTGCAGCCGCCCCGCATATTGAGTCAGAAGCCCTTTCCAGGAGATTGGCATCGTCAGAAACAATGTGTCGAGCCGCTCATCGTCAAACCCCTCTCCCAAATACTTGCCCGTTGCCAGAATGATCTTGTCGGAATGTTCGGGCAGGCTTTCAAGTGCTTCGAGAGCGCCGGCTTTCAGCTTTTTTCCCATTCCTCCCTGCATAACGATGATGTTTCCTACTCTGCCGGCAAGCAGATCATGCAGCTTCTCCAAATGCCTTTTTCGCTCCGTCAGGATAAGTGGAAATCTTTTCCTCGAAACGGACTCCAAAATGTCCTCAACAATCATAAGGTTCCGTTTCTCGTCGTCGATCATCGCAGCGTAGATTTGATTGATTGCATCACGTTTTTCGGATTCAAAAGATGGCGGGAGACGGAGTTCGGTTTTCCTGACAATCACTTTGTGTTCGAAGGGTCTCGTGGCGGCCTGTGTTTTGTCGTCCACACGGTAGCGAACCGGACCGCAGTTCATAAAGATGATGGGGTGGTGGCCATCTTTTCGCACAACCGTGGCAGACAAGCCGGTAACATATTTCGCTTTGCTTTGCCGGGCGACCGCTTCGAAGCTTTGTGCTGAAATATGATGACATTCGTCCACAACCAGATGACCGTAGTCGACGACAATATCATCGACCACACCTTTCTTATTCAGACTTTGAATCATGGCTACATCGATCACGCCGGTCGGACGGCGTTTGCCGGAACCGATTTGTCCGATAGCTCCAGGAGCCATATCCAGGAACTCGTTGAGCCTGCTGATCCACTGGTCGAGCAATTGCTTTCGATGAACAAGAACCAATGTGTTTACACCCCGCTTTGCAATCACAAAGGCAGCAGCCACCGTTTTCCCGAATGCGGTGGAAGCGGCCAATACCCCGGTGTCGTGAGCCAGCAGGGCGTCAACTGCCAACTTCTGGTCAGGCCTCAGAGTACCGCGGAACTTACCGGAAATCTCTCTTCCCTTGAACCGCTGATCGTTAATTTTGATGCGAATGTCGAGTGCTTTGAGCAGATCTACTACATCTTCCATGCATCCTCTGGGTAAGCCGATATATTTCGGAAAATCCTCACAGCAGTGAACAATTCGGGGCTTGCCAAAGGTTGGGAAACGCATCGTCTGCGCTCTATAAAAATCCGGGTTTTGGAATGCTGCAAGTCGAATCAGGCGATTTTGCAGCGCTGGAGATAAAGCATCCTTGCCGATGTATATTTGATTCGAAAGCACCAGCTCGATTTCATCCGGCAAAGGACCTTTGAGCGGGATGTCGGGCTTGCGACCGGAAGGGCTGAACAGCCAGGGAGCAGCATCGTCCTCATCGGTGCTCACGTAGCGGACTCCGAGAACTCCTCCCCATGTGGTTGCCCGATCGAGAATGCGCTCAACCTTCAATATGCTCATGCGTCTGATGGATGAAAGAAAAATCCATTGATCCAGAAAAGGATTGAATTTTTCGTCAATGAAGAGGCTGTTGCCGTTTTCTCGCGGCTTCTTCTGCAGAGGAAGAGCGATCAGGTTGCCGAATCCGCCCTTGGGCAAAGTGTCCTGGCTGGGGAAAAACCGATCGTAGGATCGAAAACCCATTTCCGGGCGATTTTCCATTGCCTGTGTCAAAACGAATGCTCCCAGTTGCCGTGCGAGCTTGGCCGAGATTGGTTCGGAAAAAAATATCCAAATGTGCCCGCCGTTGCCCGACCGGGAACGCTCCAGCACCGCCGGTACATCCAAAGACCGGCATACATCGAGATATGCCCTTGAATTCTCCTTCCACTCCTCTTTGTCGAAATCTACCGCCAAGTACCAACAGGTTTCGTCCTCAAGCAAAGGGTAGACGCCAATCGTAAAGTCTTTATTGGAACGTTTCGAATGGTCTTTACCCAGCAAATGATTGAAGATAACTTCATCGGATAGAGGCCGGAAGTCTCGAACATCGCAGTCCGCACATTTTACCGCCGGTTTTCGACAGAGCCCTCGAATCCATTGTTTTCCGCATTCGGGCTGATAGCCGCTTTTGCCTGACTTTTGACTTTCGAAACGTCTTGCAAAGACGTCTTCCCTGCCTCTGAAAAGTGTTCGAAAAAGAGCTAATTTTTCTTCTGTGGGCGAGTCTTTCGTCACCTTGGCGGGATTTGACGAGGAAGATCCGGTCTGATTCGCGGAAAGCGAATTCCTGGATTCGATGAGCTGCCTTAACTTCTCCTGCAGATAAGTTCTTCTTGCCTCGACATCAGCCAACTCTTGTTCGATGGCCCTGATTTTGTCTTGGATGGAAATGCTTTCCATCAGGATCACCTGCGTTTGAGATTCTCCCGCTGCAAGTCGCCCGGAAATATCACTCATTTGCCCAGTAGCGCGAGGCTTCAGCCTTGTGTGAACCAGCACGGCTAAAGCCCTGCGCTAGGAATATGGCTGCGATGAC
This sequence comes from uncultured delta proteobacterium, assembly GCA_963781715.1. Classification (GTDB taxonomy): domain Bacteria; phylum Desulfobacterota; class Syntrophobacteria; order Syntrophobacterales; family Syntrophobacteraceae; genus Desulfoferrobacter. The sequence continues at coordinate 108,867 of CAWAGW010000022.1, read as the reverse complement.
GGTTAAATTTCCGAGTTCTTATCCTCTCCCTGAATCCCGCCGCTATTAGCGGGACTCAAAGAGTCTACTCTTACACCGGCTTAGCAGCTATTTCGCACAAGTCAACAACATTGTAACAATAGCGAGTCTTTTGGCAGGCACTGAGAGGTTGTCCGAGAATATCATTCAGGTGAAGCCACAATCGACATTCCTGTGAACGGTCATGACCAGGAGGCCATGACCAAACATGAAAGTATTTTGGAGCACCCCGTTGTCATTCCGGTGACAACCGGAATCCGGTAAAACCGGCCTGGATAAAGGCTGAAAATGACGCCTTGGAGTTATGTCGCCAGAATGACGAGGCGATCGATGAAATCGCAAAACTCGGGCAGGCATCAACTTGCGCCCAAATCTGCTACCCCAGGGAAGCAAAAGAGCGTTTATAAAGTTCTTCGATGGCCTTTTTGCCTTCGTCCGTCAGGTGGCGCGTGCCGGTTCCCACGAAGGTTTTATGTTCGATCATCGGCAGACTTTCTTCCCAGGCATTGTCTATCCATGAAAACCAGGCATTGCGGTCCTGATCGAAGACACTCAATGGACGGTTGAACAATTTTGCCAATTCAACAGCCCAGCCGGTTCCGCCCTTTACCGTGTTGTCGGGCTGGATCCAGCCGATGGCAAACACCTGATACCCGCTATTGACACTGTGGAAAATGAGCTGCATCACCTTTCGGATCGTCTCAACCTTTGAATATGTCCGGTTCATGCGTATGGAAACGATTTCCATGCTGATATCACCCCGCTGCATTTCTTCCGGCTGCAAAACAACGATGCCCCGATCGTGCGCAACGTCACGCCCTTCGTAGGTGAAATTCACTTCTCGAACGCCCCATTTTTCAGCCGATTTGCCGAATTCGGCTTCTGCGCCCCGGTGACCGCCCCCGTAGAGGGTATATTCATTTGAGTTTTTCATTCATTTCTCCTTTTTTTCATTCTCTGTGGTTTGCATTTTTTTCGCAACCCGTTAATTTTTTTGGGTCATCGCGAGTTAGCTGAAAATCCCATCTTGTCATTCCGAGGCCAAAGGCCGAGGAATCTTTGTGCATCGAGGCAGTGGCAAAAGGTTTCTCGTTTAACTCGAAATGACGACACTTTTCACTTCGATGCAATTTTCTGTTAAGCCGCTATGGGCCATTCTTTTGACCACGAGGGACACGAAGATCACGAAAAATGGAAATCTTATACCGCCAGGATGATTGGATTCTCCGGTTCCGCGACCCAAAGCCTACATTCATAACCTATGTTTTCGAATTTTCAAGAGCCACCCATTCTTTTTGGCTGCTGTAAAAACATGAACTTGCACTAAATCAACACGTGCAGGAGTGCGCGTTTGCGGGACAGGTCGAGATGGACCTCATCGCTGTGCCTGCTAATCACCGGCTGCAATTTTTAATCAAAATTTCAACATCGGCGCTGCTGCTGCTTGACAATATGAGAAATTATTCACTAGAATTCGAGCATCACATGCACTGGGAGTTTCTGTAAAATGACTTATAAGCAGGTTTAGGAGGAACGAATGAGAGCAGCGGGTTTGCCGTTTTGGGGATTGGCGTTGGTATTCGTGTTCATGTTCGCGGTGCCGGTTATGGCGCAGCCGGAGGAGGACGTGATCGAACTCAATTCCTCTATCATTAAAGAGCACAGACAACCCATTGTGCAGTTCAATCATTATGCGCACATGGATGATTATGGGATTGAATGTAGCGAATGTCATCATGTGTATGAAAATGGGAAGAACGTCTGGAGCGATAGCGACCCGGTGAAAAAATGTGAACAGTGCCACAACGATCCTACAACCAAGAACGAGATACGCTTGCCTTCAAAAAAACTGAACCTCAAATATGCTTTCCACAAGAGTTGCATAGGCTGTCACCGAAAATACAATAAAGAGAACAATACGGAAGCAGCTCCGGTGCAGTGCCAGAATTGCCATGTGAAGAAATAGAACCGGGGAACATGGAAGTTGCCGATCTATCCCGACGTCATTGCAGCGACCCGGCATGACCCGATGGCCACAACTGTCAGTGGCAGCGAAAGCTCCAGTCGATTTTTAACCGATGCTGGATAAGGAGACTGCGGCACCAGCTTAAGGTATTGTTTATTCGGATATGTAGGTACAGCTGGGCGAAAATAGGTCCTCCTTTAGAGTTTCCCCCTTTTAAAACAGTAAAGGGGGGCAGGGGAGATTCTAAAAGTTAGCTGCCGTCATAATTCCCCCTAAATCCCCTTTTATTTAAAAAGGGGGACTTTATATCTCCCCATGACTGGTCAGAAACTTTCGTCAAGCTGTTACGAATGTTTCTCCTTCGTAGAAGTTTCAATCCAGCAAGAGAGGCAAAGAGAAGCTACGGCTCAATCTTCGTCCCTAAAATCTCCAAGAATTTGCGGATCCATTCCGGATGTCCCGGCCAGGCAGCCGCCGTCACCAGTTTGCCGTGCACATGTGCATTTGAGAAAGTGTCATTTACTTCCCCCCAGCGACCGCCTGCATTGACCACATCCGGTTTAACCGCCGGGTAAGCCGTGCAGAGCTTTCCTTCCAGCACACCCGCGGCAGCCAGGACCTGTGCCCCGTGGCAGATGGCGGCGATGGGTTTATCGTTGTTGGCAAAACTGCGAACGATCTCCAAAACGCGCTCGTTCAAGCGGATATATTCCGGAGCCCGACCTCCGGGGATAACCAACGCATCATAGTCTTCCGGTTTAACTTCAGCAAAATCAGCGTTGATGGCGAAATTGTGGCCCGGTTTTTCGCTGTAGGTCTGATCCCCTTCGAAATCATGAATGGCCGTCCGAACAGTATCGCCGGCCTTCTTCCCGGGGCACACCGCATGTACGGTATGGCCGACCATCCTCAGCATCTGGTACGGCACCATCGCCTCGTAATCCTCAACAAAATCCCCGACTAACATCAAAATCTTCTTCGCCGCCATAGCTCACTCCTTTCTTTGGGGTCGAGTAGTTACTAAAATCGCTCTAATATAACATGCTTTTTTAAGCTCACCCGCACTAAACTCATAATGAAGATTGTCCACCATTTTGTGCTGTGCGGACTGCTGCTGGTGGCGCTTCAGCTGGCTGGGGAGAATCCGGTGTGGACGCTGCGCGGTATTGCTACTTCCGCAAGCTTGGCGGCGGACCTTTTCCGATCCATGCTGGAGTCTTGTGCGGTTTGGGTACCGCAATGATCCTGTGCGCCGCTCTTTCGCGTTTAAATTGCCGACCATCTCGCCCCCTGCCATGCTCCAAGTTGTTATTTGGCACAAGAATAGTCCAAATAACAATTGCATAGACGACTATGTGCGAGGGTCCGGGACTAAATTGTCAAAGTGAGAACTGCTGTGGATTCTCAAAAGTGCGTTGGCAAGAAGTTTTGTTTCTGCTAATTGAAAAGTTTAACAATGTTCGCTCTGAACTCTTTGCTCCATGCTATTCTCAAAGGAAAGTACCAATATGACCAAACTCACTTTGAGCCAGCTCTCGATCATGCTGTTCCGTGCCTGTGACGATCTGCGCGGCAATATGGATGCTTCGGAGTACAAAGAATACATTTTCGGCATGCTTTTCCTGAAGCGGCTCTCCGACCTCTTCGATCAGGAGCGCGAGCAACTCGCGAAAGACCTCAAGGCGAGGGGCATGGCGGACGAGCTGATTGTTTCACAGCTTAAGCACCAGGACAAATACACTTTCTTCGTGCCCGAAGAGGCGCACTGGTCAAAGATCCGGCACCTCAAGAGCAACGTCGGTTCGTCCCTGAACAAGGCGCTCGAGGCTCTTGAAGACGCCAATGTCGATGCCTTGCAGGATGTGCTCAAAGGCATCAACTTCAACCGGAAGATCGGCCAACGGACCCTCGATGACGACACCCTGTCGAACTTCATCCAGAATTTCGAAAAGATTCCGCTGCGCGACGAAAACTTCGAGTTTCCCGACCTGCTCGGTGCGGCTTACGAATACCTGATCAAGTACTTTGCCGACTCCGCCGGTAAGAAAGCCGGCGAATTCTACACTCCGGCCGAAGTCGTTCGTACGCTGGTGGAAATCGTGGACCCCCAGCCCCACATGAGTGTCTATGATCCGACCTGCGGCTCTGGTGGCATGCTGATCCAGACCCGCGACTACATCCGCGAGTGCGGCGGCGATCCGCGTGACCTTTCGCTGTTCGGCCAGGAGAGCATCGGGACCACATGGTCCATCTGCAAGATGAACATGCTTCTGCACGGCATTCCACACGCGGACATCCGGCAGGAGGACACTATTCGCAGGCCGCAGCACAAGATGGAAAACGGCGAGCTGAAACGCTACGACCGTGTCCTCGCCAATCCTCCCTTCAGCCAGAACTACATCAAGAAAGACATCGAGTATCCCGGCCGTTTCGCGGTTTGGATGCCCGAGAAGGGCAAAAAGGCCGACCTGATGTTCGTGCAGCACATGCTTGCGGTGCTCAAGGCCGACGGACGAATGGCCACGGTCATGCCTCACGGCGTGCTGTTCCGCGGGGGCGAAGAACGTGAAGCTAGGCGCCATTTCATTGAGCGCGGCTGGCTTCAGGCGATCATCGGGCTCCCCGCGGGCCTTTTCTACGGGACCGGCATCCCCGCCTGCGTGCTCGTGATGAACAAAAAAGATGCGCAGACCCGCAGGCACGTCGTCTTCATCAACGCCGACCGCGACTACCGGGAAGGCAAGGCACAGAACTTCCTGCGGGCCGAAGACATATCGCGCATCGCCCACGCCTACCGCATGCTCACCGGCGGCGCCCTGACCGAGATTCCCGGTTATGCCCGGAGCGTGCCGATAGAGGAAATCAAGGGCGAGGACTTCAACTGCAACATTCGGCGCTATGTCGACAATGCGCCGCCCCCGGAGCCCCACGACGTGCGCTCGCATCTTCACGGCGGAGTGCCGGTGAGTGAAGTGGACGGACTGCAGCGCTTCTGGATCAAATACGCCAGCCTGCGCGGGCGTTGTTTCAAAGCGCGGGCCGGTACGACCTCCTACCTCGATTTCGCATCCGAAGTGACCGACCGCCGGGCGCTCGCCGATATCGTCAACAGCGATAAGTGTGTCACGGCCGCGCACGAACGCTTTCTCGATCTGCTGGAGGAGTGGTGGCAAAAGCATCTGTCCCATGTGGAAGCACTGGCTCCGGATAACGGCAAGAAAGGCAATGTGTACGAACTGCGTCGGCTGCTGATGCAATCCATCGAAGAGGCGCTGGCCGATCAGAAGCTGTTGTCCGATCACCAGGTTCGTGGTGGGTTGGCTCGCTACTTCGATCTCTTCAAGCCGGAATTCAAGTCCATTGCCTTCAGCGGTTGGGGACCGGAGCTCATCCCGGATGGAGACATCCTGGAAAGCCAGTTTCCCGAGATCTTAGCCGAGATGGAAGCCAAACGCATACGCCTCGCCGAACTGGGAGCCATCTTCAGTGCGGCCAATGAAGAGGACTTTGAGGACGAAGAGGACTCCGGAGCTCTGCCGAGCGACCAGGTGAAGGAGCTTAAAACCAAGCTCAAACAGCTCAAGGGAGACATGAAGCTCGCCAAACGCGATCCGGGGCTCGGCGACTGGAAGGCGCATCAGAAGGATGCCGAGGCCGTCGAAGCCACACTTGCCCGGCACAAGGCCCTCGAGGACGAGGCGAAACAGCTCAAGGCCGATTTGCGGGCCGTGGAAAAAAAGCAGGACGACCTGGTGGCGGCCGCCCGGGAAAAGATCAACCGGGACGAGGCGAGACGCGTCATCATCGACCGCCTTCACCGGGTACTGGTGGAGACCTACCAGTCGTACCTGCGCGAGCACCAGCGGGCATGTCTTGCCGCGCTCCAAAATCTGCACGACAAATACGCGGTCACTGCCGAGGAGATCGAGAAGCGGCGCGATGCCGCTGCGAAGAAGCTGAAGGGGTTTTTGGAGGAGCTGGGGTATGAGTGAACCTCAGAATAATTCATGGACTTCCACGACTTTTGGAGCAATCGTGAAACGTCTTGTAAATGGGGGGACACCTCCTACTGAAGTCGAGGCGTTCTGGAGGGGTGACATTCCTTGGGTCACTGGCGCGGATTTCACTACACACGGTATTGACGAATTCAGACGCTTTGTGTCGCATGATGCAGTCAGCCAAACAGCAACGAACGTAATTGGTAAGGGCGAACTTTTGCTAGTGACGCGGACAGGCGTCGGCAAATTGGCAATTGCTCCTTGTGATATCGCTATCAGCCAAGACATTACAGGGGTTTATCCGGATACTGATCAAGTTGATGTTGTGTTTCTCTACCATAGGATGCAACAGGGGGTTGAAGATCTCAAAAAACTCAATCAAGGCACGAGCATCAAAGGGATAGTTCGAAAGGATTTGTTGACGTACCCGTTGGAGCTGCCTCCCATCCCTCAGCAAGGGCGCATTGCCGAAATCCTATCCACAGTCGACGAAGCCATCGAGCAGACCGAAGCACTGATTGCCAAGACCCAACAGATCAAGGCTGGCCTGATGCACGACCTTTTTACCCGTGGCGTCACACCGGATGGCAAGCTCCGGCCCCCACGGGACGAGGCTCCAGAGTCGTACAAGGAGTCGCCACTTGGGTGGATACCGAAGGAATGGCGAACGGATGAGATAGGCATTCTATTTGGAAGGAGAGTTGAACGAGGTCGTCTGGGATTGCCAATTATGGCAATAACAATGACTGATGGGCTTGTACCCAGGGACTCTGTGGACAGAAGAGTTGACAGCAACTTAGGACCAGAGAAACACCTCCTAGTGAGGCGCGGTGACATTGCCTACAACATGATGCGAATGTGGCAAGGAGTACTTGGAAGAGCCAGTTACGACTGCCTTGTGAGCCCCGCCTACGTTGTCATGACTCCTGCCCCCAGCATCGATTCAAAATTTGCGGAGGGTCTACTCTCGAAACCCGAGTCGATAGCGAATTTTAAAAAGCTGTCTTACGGGGTAGTTGACGACAGGTTGAGGCTTTACCCCCGGGACCTAGAACGTGTTAGATTAGCCGTTCCAACAGACCTCCGCGAGCAGTGTATGATCGCAGAGCGACTTGAAGCAGTGGGTGAGACTTTATGTCATCTGACAAATGAACTTGGCAAGTTTCGCCAGCTGAAACTCGGCCTCATGCACGACCTCCTGGCCGGACGCGTCCGAGTGTCCACGGCAGAAGTGACAGAACCGAAACAGGTTGGAACCAATGTCTGAGCATTTCCGCGAAAAATCTTCCTGGGATCGCCGAGTTTTACTCGGCAAACACTCAAAAGATGAGCCGAGTACAACTCGGCGATCCCAGGGGCAGCAATCCCCGGAGGCGAAGGGCTGGTATTCCAGGGGGTACCTGCCGCATTTCGATGCACCCGGGCTCATCCAGCACATTACGTTTCACCTGGCGGACTCCCTGCCTCGCGAGGCTGTTACCCGCATGCAGCTGCAGCTTGAATGCCTTCCGAAAAAGCAACAGGCGGTGGAGCAACGCAAACGCATTCAAGAGATGCTCGACAGTGGATTGGGATCGTCCATCCTGCGTCGAGAGGATTGTGCCCGAATCGTCGAGAATTCGCTTTTTTTCGGTGACGGCAGTCGTTACCGGCTCCTGGCTTGGGTGGTGATGCCCAACCATGTCCACGCACTGATCGAACAGCTTCCAGGGTGGCCGATGGGCAAGGTAGTGCAGTCATGGAAACGACACACGTCACGTGAGATTCGGCGTCTTTCACACCTGGGAAACGTGGGATCGCCGAGTTGTACTCGGCAGTCTTCCCCTTCCATCTGGCAACGCGACTATTGGGATCGATTCATCCGGGATGAGCGACATTTTCTGACTGCAAAGAGCTATATCGAAAACAACCCGGTAGGGGCCGGGCTGGTTCCCAGTGCGGAGGCTTGGCCGTGGGGGAGTGCCCGGCTGGTGGCAGGGCTGAGTAAAACTCGGCGATCCCAGGGATGAGCCCGGAGGGTGGATGATGTCTGAGTACCTGCACGTCGAAAAGCCATTTCTGGATCAACTCGATTCGCTCGGTTGGGAGGTCATCGACCAAGGGCAGGGATTCATCCCGACCCACCCGAACGATAGCCTGCGCACCGGCTTTCGCGAGTGGATTTTGCCCGAGGTTTTCCGCGATGCGGTGCGGTCCATCAATCTCACTTCCGATGGTCAGCCTTGGCTCACCGACCGGCAGCTTGACGATCTACACGACCAGATCCTTCGGCAGCCCAACCGCACCCTGCTTGAAGCCAATGAGGCTGTCCAGAGCCTGTTCCTCAAGGCCCAGGTGGATGTCAACGAGGTCACCGGCGAGCTGGACCCGGTCGTGAAGCTCATCGATTTTGCTCAACCTTTCCACAACCGGTTCCATGCCATCAACCAGTTTCGCATCGACACGCCGGGATGCGTCAAGAGCTGCATCATTCCGGACATTGTCCTGTTTGTGAACGGCATTCCACTGGTGGTGGTGGAGGCCAAAATCGGCGATCCCAACACAGCTAACCCGATGCATGCTGCCTACGAGCAGCTTCTGCGCTATTGGAACGCCCGGCCGGAGACCGTCAAAGCCGGGCTCCGCGAGGGGGAGCCGCGCCTTTTCTACTCCAACCTTTTGCTGGTGCGAACTTGCGGCGAGAGGGCCGAATTCGGCACTGTCACCTCCGGGCATGAGCATTTTTACGCCTGGCAGGACATCTGGCCGGAGAGCACCCGCAATTATAGCCCGCCGCTGGGCATCGAGCGGGAGCAGGAAAAGCTCATCCAGGGACTCCTGGCGCCGGCCGCTTTGCTCGATGTTCTGCGCACCTGCACCGTGTTCATGGATACGGACGAAGGCCGGCACATCAAGGTGGTGTGCCGCTACCAGCAGTACCGCGCGGCGCGAAGGATCATAGAGCGGATACGCACCGGGAAAAGCCATGAGGCTCGCTCCGGTGTCATCTGGCACACCCAGGGATCGGGCAAGTCGCTGACCATGGTTTTCGTCGCACGAATGCTGCGGGCCGCTCCCGATCTCATAGATTTCAAGATCCTGCTGGTGAACGACCGCATCGATCTGGAACAGCAGCTCGCGCGCACAGCCAAACTCATCGGCGGCAAAGTCAACATCATAGAAAGCACCACGAAGCTCCGGGAGCACCTCGCCACCGGCGCTTTGGACATCAACATGGTGATGGTGCACAAGTTCTCCGAGCGGGAGGAGGCGTTGCCGGATATGGTCGCCGAAACCCTTGCGGCCTACGGGAAACTGCCGCCGAGCGGGACTTTTGGAGTGGTGAACACGTCCGAGCGCATCCTGCTCATGATCGACGAAGCCCACCGGACCCAGAGCTCGGAGCTCGGGGATAACCTCTTCGAGGCCTTTCCCAACGCTACCCGCATCGCCTTCACCGGAACCCCGCTCGTCACCGAACAGCACGGGAGCAGACGCACGGTGAAGCGCTTCGGCGAGTACATCGATACCTACAAGCTCATGGACGCCGTAAAGGACGGTACCACGCTGCAGATTCTCTACGAAGGCCGCACGGCTGACACCGCTCTGAAAGACAAGCACGGCTTTGACACCAAGTTCGAGGACCTTTTTAAGGAGCGCAGCGAGGAGGAAATTCTCGCCATTAAGAAGAAGTACGGCGCCACCGGCGACATCATGGAGGCGGAAAAGCGCATCGAATCCATCGCAAAGGATCTGGTCGACCACTACATCGACAACATCCTTCCGGACGGCTTCAAAGCCCAGGTGGTGTGCCACTCGAAGCTCGCCGCCATTCGCTACCGGGAGGCCATCCGCAGCGCGCTGCGCGATCGTATCGACCGCGAAAGGCTGAAGGCCAGGCCGGACGTTGACCTGATTCGACGCGTCGAATTTCTGAAAGCCGTGGTGGTCGTTTCATCGGATCCCACCAACGAGCCGGCCGCCATCACCGAAGCGCGCAAAGAGGCCAGGCGCTGGAACGCGGTCGAGAACTTCTGCCGACCATTTGACCTGGACGACCCGGACAAGGCTCTCACGGGGATCGCGTTCCTCATCGTTTGCGATATGCTGCTCACCGGCTTCGATGCTCCCATCGAGCAGGTGATGTATATTGACAAGAAGCTGCGGGAGCACAATCTGCTGCAGGCCATCGCACGCGTCAACCGCGTGGCCGGGAACAAACACCGTGGCTTCATTGTCGACTACATCGGCCTGGCGAACAACCTGACCTTTGCGCTCTCCATCTACGCCGCGGAAGATGCGCAGGACATCCGCGAGGGCCTGAAAAACATACTCAGCGAGGCGCCCATCCTCGATGAGCGATATCAGCGCCTGCTCCAACATTTCCGCTCGCTGGGCGTGACGGACATTGAAGGTTTTATCAAGGGTGCCCTATCGAGTCCTAAGGCCGAAGTTGCGCTCATTCACGCGGCCGTCGGAGCACTCAAGGACATCAAGGTGCGCGCCGATTTTGAAGTCTATTTGAAGAAGTTCCTGCAGAGCCTGAACCTCATCCTGCCGCACCCCGCCGGCAATCCCTACCGGGGTCCGGCACGGCGCTTCGGCTATTTGCTGCGGATGGTCAAAGAGCGTTACAAGGACGATTCGCTCGATATCTCCGATGCGGGTGCAAAAGTGAAAGCGCTCATCAACGAACATCTCATCGACTTGGGTATCGACCCGAAGATCCCTCCGGTGGAGCTGCTGTCCGATGATTTTCTGGCACATGTGCAAAAACACTCCATGGGCAACCCCGAAGCCAAAGCCAGCGAGATGGAGCATGCCATCCGCAAGCACTGCACCGTTCACTTCGATGAGGACCCGGCTTTCTATACGCGGTTGAGCGAAAAGCTGGAGAGACTCATCGAGGAGCACCGCAACAACTGGACGGTTTTGGCCAAGGGCTACGAGCAGCTCCGCAGGGAGGCTTTTGAGGGCAGAAAAGAAGCGGTCCCTGGTCTTACCCGGGAGGCCTCCACTTTTTATGATTACGTACTGCTGCTCGCCTACGACGGGGGCGAAGTCCCGCCCGAGGCCATAGAGCCTCTGAAAAAGCTGATGCTGCGCATTGTGGATATTCTGCAGGAGACCATCGGTGTGCTCGATTTCTGGAAGAAGCCCATCGAAGTCAAGAAACTCCGGGGCAACATCGACACCGAGATCCTGCTCGCAAATATCCCGGCGCTGAAAGCCAAGCACGAGCGCATCGCGGTGGAGATCGTAAAGCTCGCTGAAAAACGCCACGAGGAGCTGGTTAGGTGAAGCGTACGCAAGATGCTCCCATCTCCTACAAAGTAGTTAGAAGCCGGCGTGCGACGGCAGACATCATCATCGACCGCGACGGCGGCGTGCTCGTCCGCGCTCCTGAGTGGGCCGACGACGAGCAGATCGAGAGCATCGTCGAAGCCAAACGCTACTGGATCTATCAACGCCTCGCCGAGTGGCTCGACTTAAACGGCACACGGGTCCTTCGCGAATACAAAAATGGCGAGGCGTTCCTGTATCTTGGTCGAGCCTATCGGCTGCTCCTTGTTGCTGACCAAGATAAGCCGCTGCAGCTTAAGGGCGGCCGCTTTATGCTTCGCCGTGACCTCGTGGAGCAGGATGGGGTTGGGGCCGCAAAGACTGCCTTCAAGGACTACTACACGGAACGCGGGCTGGACCGTATTCCGAAGCGCGTTGCCTATTTCGCCCCGAAGGTTGGAGTCGTGCCGACCTGCGTAGGTGTTCGCGAGCTCGGTCATCGCTGGGCCTCGTGCCCGCCCAGCGGGAGGCTCGCCTTTAACTGGAAGTGTATGATGGCTCCCCAAACCATCATTGATTACATTGTCGTACACGAGCTTTGCCACTTCTACCACGGCGACCACACCGAGACGTTCTGGAATGAAGTTGACAAGGTGATGCCCGACTACCGCGAGCGGAAGGATTGGCTCCGAAAGAATGGTGCGGGGCTGGACGTATAGGAAATTGAGCGCAGGGTCTTCGCCAACGAATCGGGCGTTTCACCCTCTTGGAGCCGGAGGTTGGCTTTATTCAATCAACGGCTCTTTACTGCAAATCCTTTTGTTCTACCGAATCCTGATTAACATAGCCTACCTGACCGTCGACCCAAGTCTTATACCATGCACCCTTTTTGCCATAATTTCTCAGCTGTTTGCCGGGGCGGACTTGGGTGAGGATCTGTGCTTTCTTATCCGGAGCTGAAAGGATGGCTGTCAGCTCACCTTTGGTTGTGGGCTTAACTACGAGTAATTTCGCAGTTTGACTTTTGCCGGTGTTGATGTCACCTGTTTCTGCTGTAAGCGCGGCTGTATGCTCATCCCTCTGTTGCTGGGCTGGAACCGGCACGGAGGGCTGATTTTTAATTGTATTTGTTGCCACTCTTTGCTCGGGTGAGGGTACCGAAGCACCGGTTCGAGGGGTTCCTTTCTGAAGGTTCTCCTCCGATGCACCAACGTTTTGTTGTTTAGGTGATGCTTTTTCGGTTGGCCTCACTGCCATGTGTGAAGTCTTCTTTGTAGAAGGAATCGATTTCATCGCAGGCTCTTCTTTATCGACCTCTTGGCTGGATTTTGGCGACGACTGGAGATTGCTCGCCCCAGTTGTGCTTGTCTCCTCATTTTCGGGCAAGGGAATCAGAGATATGTGCTGAGATTCGTCCGTTTTTGCTTCGCTGCCGCCTGCCTTCCCGGTGGACTTATGCTTCGTGTTCTTTTTGCCAACCTGTCTGTTCTTGGCAAAACCGGTCAAATAGCTGGGAGCATAAACATACCCTTCTTTCCCATCCGCAGAAACCACCTTGACCCAGGTAACCACTGCGCCAAGGATGTTTACCGAGTCATCCTTGGTCAGTACACCGATGATTTCACTGTGGGTGGATGGTCGCCCCCTCAGGTTCAGTGCGTCGACAGTAACGGATTCCACTCTCGGCTTCGGCTCTCCCTTGTCCGGTTTTGCGGCCACAGGAGGAGCGGTTCGGGGCGTGGCACAACCAACTAATGTCAAGGCCAATAGGACGGAAACGGCCAGGCCTTGCACTTTAATGATAGTGTTTTCCATCGCTTTTCATCTCCTGAGCAAATACTCCTCAAAATGACATTAGAAATCGATCCGGACTGTTCATGACGCATGAATTGACCAGGAGGCGCGGATGAACGTCTCCTGCTGGTGTTCTTCGATGCCTCCTTTGCCAAACGGATGTGACCGGAAGAGCAGATCTATGTCCACGACCGGCAAGAGCACTATTTGCGGAGCAATCTTCGGTTATGAGCGGCTACTGGGCAGTGTTATCAGCCATACAATAGACCAAAGTCTGTAAGAGGGTCTCCTCAGTACTTCCCATGATTGGGGATCAACTATGCTGGATTAATGTGCCCTTGAATCTATTCTACTATGCGGTCAACGGTATCTCGATCAACAAAAAAACGCCCTTAGGCAAAACTCCCCAAAGGCGCTTAATTTCAGGAGCAGCATTTGGCAGCCACGCTATCATAACCTTGCGGCTTTAGACCGTTGGCTTTGCGTCACCGCCTTTAGGCGGTTTTGCCCTTTCATACTTCACTTTCCTCCACCCTACAGCGAACTGAATCATCCCGTCAAGAAATTTCCAGAATGTTCACTGAAAAGATTATCTTGGCTTGAAGAGGCAGGTGCCGTATCCATTTGGTCTCGGAGACCAAGCTCCCGGGTTTCTGATTCAGGCCAGGAGCGGAGGTGTCGCGAGGAAACGATTGTTTTCAGTTTCTCGGCTTTAGCTGCTATAGTTTATAAGACATGGGAACAGCTCAGAGGTTTCAGATTTGAAAAGCAATGAATTCGATCCATTTGCCAATCGATTGGCTCGAGACATCCGAAACGAGCTTTCATCCGCTTTTGTGCGTGCGCTCCAAGAGGCTGACACGGCCCCCTTCGAAGACGTGTCAGCGGCATATATGAAACTGGATTTGGCCCCGCCTTATCGAAATTACATCGAGAAACGTACCGAAAAGTATCAGGAAGTTTTTTCCGAGATCCAGAAGAATCGGATTGAGGATCCGTTCGCTCAGGCAATGGCGCTTTGGGACAAAGGGCTGCTTTTCGAAGTGCACGAACGGCTGGAAGTTTTCTGGAAGGAAGAGTCCGCGGAAGTCCAGCAAGCCATCAAGGGAATAATAAAAGCGGTTGCCGCCCATGTTCACATGCAATACGGGCACACCGATGCGGCGTTAAGACTGGCCCAAAAGGCTAACGCTTCACTGCGCAGTCATGGCAAAGCCCTTCCCTCTTCTTTCAAGACTGAAGTGGTGCTGAAGAGCCTTGAGGACCTCACATCAAGATCACCCAAAGTGCAGAATCAAATATGACAACTCGGAAGGATTGAAATGTTTCCTTTCACCAGAATCATCTATCGTATGACGCAAAAAACGATATTTTAGAATCTTGGCGAATATAAACATTGAACCACGAAAAACACAAAGGTCGCGAAGCCAAAAGGATAGGTTAGCCAGGAAAACTCCTCGTGTCCTTCGTGGTTAATATCACTTTTGTGTTTTCACTATCTTCATGCCGAAAAAATGCTGCAGCAATCAACGAACCCGGCCGTCAGGAAGCAGGTCCCGCACGTGAAAAGCAAAAGCACCCTGCCGCAGGTCTGCAAAATAAAGTCTCAGCGTTTCGTGGATTACGGGAAATGCGAGTTGGTCCCAAGGAATGTGTTCTTCGTCGAATAACCCGATCTCCAGGCTTTCACCTCCGGAAGTGAAATTGGTTTCCAACAAGCGAGCCCGAAACATCAGATAAACCTGGCTGATGAAGGATAGGTTCAAAATCGCAAAGGGCACCAACCTCTGAATAGTAGCACCGGCTTCTTCCAATACTTCCCGCTTGGTGCCTTCATGAACGGTCTCATTGTTTTCCATGTAGCCCGCGGGCAAAGTCCATTTGCCGTATCCCGGCTGGATAGCCCGACGGCAGAGCAAAATTTCGCCGTCCTTTTCCGGTATACAGCCGACGACCATTTTGGGATTTTCGTAATGAATGGTGCCGCAGCGGTCACAGACAAAACGCGGTCGGTCGTCTTCCGGCGGGATGCGCAATGTTACCCGAGCGCCGCAGTTGCTGCAAAAATTCATTTTCAAACCTAACTCAAAGCTATTGTCATTCAAACTGCATTTTTCAAGTTTGAAATGCATCGTTTTCACCGCAGAGTTTCCGAAGCACGCAGATGCTCTCATCTATCAGCCTTCTCTGTGTTTTCGGCGTCCTCTGCGGTTAATAGAAAATGAAGGATTTCATTCAAAGCACGTATAAAATTCTATCAGAAAATATCTGGTCCGCTACCCCTTCCTGCAGTGCAGCATGGTTATCGAATCGCCGGCTATTTTCCCAAGGGCAATGAAAATGACGAAAAACTCCAACCTGCCGAGGAACATTCCCAGAGTCTCCGTCCAGAGCACCAGCGGGGGCGCCGAAGCGCTGGTTATCCCGATCGAGAGCCCAACCGTTCCCACCGCCGAAGAGAATTCAAACAGCGATTCTCTCAGCCCGTAGCCCTGGCCGGCGAGAATTCCGGAACCAATCGCATAGGTGCTGAGGTAAAGGAAAACGAAGGTAGCAACCTGCTTGATTCTCCCGTCGTAAACAAAATCTTTTTGATCCCCTTTCCATACATAGTTCTCTCTTACCGCGGTGCGCGGCAAAAAAGGGCGCCGCAATTCCCACACCAGCGACTTGTAGAGAAGATACACGCGGTACTGTTTTATGCCGCCTGCGGTCGAGCAGGTCCCACCGCCGATCAGCATCAAAACGGTCAAGATCAGGACTCCTAAGCCGTTCCACTTATTGTAGGTGACAGTGGAAAAGCCGGTCGTGGTCAGCGCCGAGATGGATTCGAAGGCAGCGACGCGCAGACTTTTTCCCAGAGCGGGATAGACCTCTCTGCAGACAAACAACAACAGAATGAGAACGGCAACCGGTACCAAAACGGCAAAAAGCCTCACCTCCCCGTTGCGCGAAAACGCCTTGAAATCTCCTCTTAACAACAGGTAAGCGGTCAGAAAATTGAGGTTCCCCATGATCATCAGTGGGAGGGAGACGACTTCGATGGCAACCGAATTGAAGTAGCCTATGCTTTCGGGGTGATTTGAGAAGCCTCCGGTGGAAATAGCCGGAAAGGCGTGATTCACCGAATCGAATAAGTTCATGCCGGCCAGCCAGTAGGCAAGAACTCCAACCACCGCGTAGCCGCTATAAATGATCATCACCAATTTGGCTGATTTTGCCACCTGCGGGACGAGCTGCTCGCTCCGGCCCTCCGCCGCCGACAATCCCGGGCCGACCGGGCCGGTGATGGCTGCAATCATGATAATGGCCAGGCCGGCCCCACCCGCCAGTTGCATGATGCTGCGCCAAAGTAAAATCAAATGGGTTGCATGGGTCACGTCCACTACGGAAAGTCCCGTAGTGGTCCAACCGCTGACAGACTCGAATATGGCTTGGGTAAAATTGAGTTTCTGCACCACCATGAGGGGCCACGCGGAAAGGACACATACCAGGACCCAACTGAGCAGAACGATGACGCCGCCTTCCTGCACCGTTAGAATGATCAGGCTGTGCGGTCGGAAGCCTCTCCACAGACCTGCGCCGAAAATTGCCGCGCAAACCGCTGGGATTATAAATCCCGACAGCCCCTGCGGCCACTCATAAGGCCAAAAAATGAGAGCGATAAGTGGGGTGAGCAGCAGTATGGCGCTCATCAATATGATCACACCGGTGTAGGAAAGAATTGCTCCATAACGCTTCTGCAGGGCAAGATCAGCGCGCAACAGCCGTCTCCTCACTATTTTTCACCGGTAAGTTCCCGCAGAACCGGACCGTAATTTTCGGGCAGAGTAATGAGAATAAGGCGATCTCCGGCTAATAAGGTAGTAGGCCCCCGCGGCACGATCGGTTCACCTCCACGCATGATGCTGGCAATGAGAGAATTTTCGGGAAGGGCGATATCTCGCAGCGTTCGTCCCACCACCGGTGATGTCTCCGTGAGAGCGACTTCCGTTACATTCAACTTGCCCGCGCCGATGGGAAACAGATTGATGATCTCATCAAAGCTGGTCTTTTGTTCGATCAGGCCCGCGATGAGGCGGGTGGTCGAGAGCGCAGTTGTAATGTCAAGCTGACGAAATATCTCCTCGTTATCCGGATCATTCACCAGTGCCAGGGTTCGCGGCGCGTGAAAACGGAAGGAAGCCAACTGGCAGATGATCAAGTTATCCTGATCATTCACGGTGGCGGCCAGCACTGCATCCGCACTGCCGGCTCCCGCCTCCTGCATAATCTGCACGTCGCTTCCATCACCGTAGACGATCGTCGCCTTGAGCCGGCGGGCCAACCGGCTGCATTGCTGCCGATTGCGATTGATGATGGTCACTTTGTGGCCCTTGGATACGAAGGTCCTTGCAAGGAAGTAGCCGAGCTTCTCGCCCGCCACGATCAAAATGTGCATTATCGCTGATCCCCGCCTGCATTAATTGGTATATGCTGAAATAGGTCAAGTAAAGCATCTCCTGCCATTACAGTGGGACAGATGCCCTGAATTCCGAAATCCCGATAGACCTCTGCCCGCTTGGGGTCGAAGACTCTGGCCATCACCCGGGAGACATTGAAGATCTTTTTGGCGATTTGAGCGACCATCAGATTGACGTTGTCTTCTTCGGTCGCGGCAATTACCAGATCGGCCTTATCTACCTTGGCCTGTTTGAGGACGGCGAATTCCGTGGCATCTCCCTCTACTTGGAAACCGCTGAATTCCGCCGAAAGAGCCTCAAAGGTCGCCGAGTCTATATCGACTACGACCAGGCTGTGACCCTCGCGACTGAGCCGGTTGGCGAGGTAAGAACCCATGCGACCGCATCCGATGATGACAACAAAGTAACTGCGGCTGGCTGACATTTATTATTCCTTCGCTTTTGAGTGCAAATAATGCCCGTTCGGAAAACTTGGATTCCTCTAACCCCCGAGGCAATGCTGCTGAATTAGCGGGACAGTTCCCTCCTTTTAAGGGGGGCCAGGGGCGATTTCTTAATGGGCCGAATCTTCCTGCAGAACCCCCCTAGATCCTCCTTTGCAAAGGGCGACTTTTTGATTAGTCTCCCCTTAATTCACCGGCATTGAGGGGAAGAGGGTGTTTCTGGATGCATACCAGCTAGCGATATGACTATTCTACTTCTTTAGCTCTTTCTTGCTATCCGCTCGTTTGACTTCTCCGAAGATGACGCCCCCTTTTTGCACTCTGCTGGTGGCGCGTTCAAGATTCTTGGCGGCAGGTTCGTACGTTGGATCGAGGGACAATGCCGCACGGTAGTTCTTGAGTGCGTTGAGCCGGTCTCCTTTGATTTCCTGCAGGGCACCCAGAAGGTTGAATGCCTCGGATCGAGCGGGATCCAGAGAGATTGCCTTATGCATGTATTCGATGGCTGCATCGAAGTGCCTATCGGCGATGGCTTTCTTGGCCAGCTCAAAGTAGGATGCATAGTCTTCGGCTTTCTGTTCATCCAACATTTCTCGGTCGAAAACTTTCGCAACCAGGTCCCGAATCTCGGCCGGAGCGAAAGGTTTCTGTATAAAGTCCACCGCTCCCAACTTCATCGCCTCTACCGCCGATTCGATAGTACCGAAGGCCGTAATAATAATCACTTTAATATCCGGACGCAGCTCGCGAACTTTTCCCAGCACCTCCATTCCGTCCATGCCCGGCATCTTGAAATCCAGCAACATCAGTCCGAAGTCGGTCTGTTCGAGTTTGGCAAGCGCTTCCTCGCCATTGGCAGCCGTATCCGTTTCCATCCCCAAGGTTCCCAGCGCCTGCGACAAGGTTAATCGGATATTCTTTTCATCATCGACTATCAGAATGCGTTTCTCTTCCACTGCGTCCTCCGGAATCGAATTTACCGCAGAGCACGCTGAGATCGCAGAGAATTGAAAATCACCCAGAGTGCCTTTCCCTTCCTCGGCGTTTACTGCGGTGGAAGTTCCAAACGACTATAAACTCAAGCCAGGAGGCTCATGCCACCCTAATGCCCATCCAACATTCAACTTAATCATCCTTCAATGGGAAGTGTAAAAGTAAAAGTGCTCCCTTCACCCGGTATGGACTCCACCCATATCGAACCGCCGTGTGCGCGCACAATTTCTTTGCAAATGGCCAACCCGAGTCCACTGCCCCCTGGAGTTTTGTCTCCTTTCACCTGAACGAATTTATCAAAAATCGTGGACTGATATTCATAAGGAATACCGGAACCGTTATCGCGGACGGAGATATGAATCTGCGATCCAAAACGCTCGACAAGCAGGCGGATGTGGCCGCCGCTTTCAGTGTAGCGCAAAGCATTCGATATGAGGTTTGTCAAAACCCAGGTAATTTTGTTGGCATCTGCCGCTACTCTCGGCAGGTCTTTCGGGTCATCGAAGGAGAGCTCCACAGTTTTGCTTTCGGCCTGTGCTTTCAGCACTGCCACTGCCTTCTCCAAAAGAATGCCGACCGGCACGGGCTCCAGTTCCATCTGCATCTTGCCCGCTTCAATTTTAGACAGATCCAGCAGGTTGTTTACGAGTACTTTCAGACGCTGTAGTTCCTCGTGCGCCACCTCGAGAAGCTGCTGCTCCCTTTCGTCCAGCTTCTGGCCGCTCTTTTCCAGCAGCAGATCGATACTCATGCCCATGCTCATCAGAGGTGTTCTCAGCTCATGGGAGGCGGCCATCACAAATTCGCTCTTGAGCCGATCGAGCTCCTTCAGCTTGGTTACGTCGCGCAGGAGCAATACGATCCCTGGTCTGGAGTCGCCTTGTGCCTGCATGGGGGTGATGGAAAATTGGAAGTGGCACAGTGCATCACATCGATCCAGCGTGAAAATATTCTGATTTTCTTCTATTCTGGGAGGCACACCCGTCTCGATGGAGCTCTTGACATACTCGAACAGCTGCTCATTCTTGACGACTTCAAGGAAGTGTTTGTTTTGGACTTTCTCGGGCTCGACATCGAGCGCTCTGGCCGCCGCAGGATTAATGTTGGTTACCCTGAGCTCGGAATCTACCACAATGATTCCGTCATCAATGCTGCGAATGATTGCCGCACTTTTTCTTTTCTCGGCCAACATTTCCCAGATATTCAGGTCGTGGTAAGCTTTGAGCTTCCCTGCCATGGTGTTGAACTCATGGGCGAGGTGTCCGAGCTCGTCACTGGAGCTGGTTGTGACCTTCACATCATAGCGGCCCTCAGCAAGCTGTTTGGTGGCTTGAAGCATGGACCGAAGCGGTTTCACCAACAGATTGGAAAGCAGCAAACTGAATCCAAGCCCTGCGACCAACGCAACAAAACCGATGATGGTCATGGAAATAATGGCCCTGTGGGCAATGTTCTGCGCTCTATCGCTTGCCTGAAACATGGTCTGGCTGTTGATCTCCCTTAGATCGATACATGCGTTGCGTACCCGCTTGAAGGTTACCAGCATGGTTTCATGATAGTATGCCGCAGCCTTCTGGGTTGTCGAATGTACAGCTTCGATGAGTCGAGAGAATTGCACGAGATAGGATGAATAATCCTGATCGATGGAGGCAATGATTTTGTTTTCACCTTCGATGGTGATGTTGTCTTTAGCACGTGCGAGCCATTGCAGAAACTGGCTCTCATTTTCCCGATACTGAGTGAGGCCTTCCTGGTCGTAGCCGAGCAACACCAGTAATGCCGCGCTGTCCTGGCGCTCAATGGCGTCAATCATGTTTTCGGCGGCGAGAATGCTCTTGTAATTCTCGCTCAAAATGGCATTGGTCGCTCGCCCCAGCTTCAACAGGTGGAAGAGGGCCAGCAGAAATACCACGATGGTCAGCGCAAGAAATATGCTGTAGCCGATCAGGATCTTTCGCCGCAGGGTCCAAATCATGGCTGAATGCCCGATGCTTTAGAGGTAGAGCAGACTATCTAGTTTTGGATGTGATACCACACGACCAGGCATGATACGAGCAAAATCATTCAGCCCTTTTCTTTGAGCCGCAGTAAGCGCTCTCCAGCCTCCGTCAGGGTCGCTTCCTTTTTTGCAAAGTGGAGCCGAATAAAGTTTTTGACGGGTTCATGGAAAAAGCTGGAGCCGGGTACAGTTGCCACCCCAATTTCTTTTGCCAGCCAGCGACAGAACTCCATGTCGTCCTTGCTGCCGAAACTGGTTATGTCAGCCAGTACATAATAGGCTCCTTGTGGTGAGGTATATGGCAACCCGGTTCGATCAAGAAAACTCAGAAAGTGATCCCGTTTACGAGTGTAGTCCGATTGCAGTTGTTCATAGTAGCTCAAAGGAAAATTCAAAGCCGTTACGGCAGCTTCCTGCAAGGGTGCGGCCGCACCAACGGTTAGAAAATCATGTACTTTTCTGGCCCCGTTGATCACAACGGGTGAGGCGATCACATATCCCAAGCGCCAGCCGGTTATGGAATAGGTTTTGGACAGGGAACTGCAGGAAATGGTACGTTCGAACATCCCTGGCAGACTGGCAATATATGTGTGAAAATGGGGCGCGTAGGTGATGTGCTCATAGACCTCGTCCGTGATCACAAAGGTGTCGAACTCCTGAGCCAATTCGGCAATACAGACCAATTCTTTTTTGCTGAACACCTTACCGCTCGGATTGGACGGATTACAAAGCACCAATGCCTTTGCTCCCTGCATAAAGGCCCGGCGCAATTCGTCCGGATCGAATTCAAAGCCGGGCGGGTGCAGCGGCACGTATATTGGTTGAGCGCCGGACAAGATCGTGTCTGCTCCATAATTTTCGTAATAAGGCGAAAAAATGATGACCTTGTCGCCCGGATTGCACACCGTCATCATTGCCACCATCATAGCTTCCGTGCTTCCGCAGGTCACTACAATGTTTTCATCGGCAGTCAGGTCAAGCCCCATCCATTGACTTTGTTTACGGGCTAATGCTTCGCGAAAACGAGGGGCTCCCCAGGTGATGGCGTATTGATGATGGCCGTCATCGATGGCACGTTTTGCGGCTGCAAGCAATTCGGCGGGCGGGTCAAAGTCGGGAAAACCCTGCGAAAGATTTATGGCATCATATTTATCCGAAATTCTGGTCATTTCCCGGATAACAGATTCGGTAAAACCATTCAGGCGAGTTGCAATACCAGGCATTTGTTGGGTCTCCATTTAGACGAATATGAAGCATCGGGCGGTCGAACACTGCATCAAATTCGAATATCTAAAATCGTATCTACAAAATAGATCATCCTTGCTCTTAGTATCATAGGACGAAAGGCACAGTGCAGAGAAATATCTTAAACGGTTCACGCTCTTACTACAATACCGTTGGGTTGGGCTTATTAGAATATCTTGTGAGGGCTTTTGGGCAAGCTCGTTTTTTCGACGGCTTCCAGGAATGCTTTTACCTTGCCGATATCTTTTATTCCGGGTGCGGCTTCGACTCCTGAGCTGACATCCACGGCAGCCGGCAAGGCCGCATTTATCGCGTGGTAAACATTTTCAGGATTGAGCCCCCCCGCCAAAACCACCGGTTTTTGCCGGCAGATTTCAGCGGCCGAGCTCCAATCCCAAGCCAGGGCGTTGCCACCGGGCAATGGTCCACCAGCACATTCCACCAGATATGCACTTGCTTTGTACGAATCCGCAGATTCAATGGAAGGCTGTTTATTTATATAGAGTCCCCTAATCACCAAAAGACCTTCTTTCAGCAAGTCTTCCGTCAGCTCGGGGCCTTCCTGCCCATGCAACTGCACAGCCTTTAAACCGCATTGTTTGACCTTATGCATAATCGCCTCGAAAGTATCGTTAACGAAGACCCCAACCGAACAAACATGCGAGGGAAGCCGGCGGCAAATCTCTTCGGCTTGTTCGTCGGTTACACATCGAGGACTGGGAGGATAGAAAACGCAGCCGATGGCTACCGCTCCTAGTTCTGCACAGGCCAGCGCCTGATCTGGGCGGGTAAGACCACAAATTTTCACCTGAGGCGCGGCGGTCAACAGTTTGCTCGTATTATTTGAAGAAGTTAAAGCATTCATAACTCAACCTTAGAGATTGTGAAAAAAGCAGACATATAGGTCTCTTTCGTAGTGCTGCATTGCAGGAGGAGTTAACTCGATCGCCCCAGAAGGTGTTTCAAAAACAACGAAGGATCCTCGGCTTTGACCAGACTCTCGCCGATGAGAAAATTCCATATCCCGGCTTCCAGCAGTTTTTCAATTTGTTCTCGACCGTGAATGCCGCTTTCTGCCACCGCGATTTGATCTGCATCCAGGTAGCGTGCCATTCGAACCGACGTTTGGATGTCTGTTGTAAATGTAGTCAAGTCGCGGTTATTAATCCCGATTAAGCGTGCTCCCGATTGCGTTGCGGCATCAAGTTCTTTTTCAGAGTGTACCTCGACGAGGGCGTCCAATCGCAGTTCTGCACAGAGCTGCAAATAACTTCTCAATTGTTCCGAAGTGAGTGCCCTTACGATCAGCAAAACGGCATCGGCCCCCAGGGCGGTACCTTCATAAATTTGGTAGCTGGAGAGAATGAAATCCTTTCTTAGAACTGGCAGATGGACTGTTGCGCGAGCTTTCCTCAAATCCTCAAAACTGCCAAAAAAGAAAGTCTCATCCGTGAGGACGGATAAAGCTGCCGCGCCTCCGCGCTCATATGATTGTGCATATTCGGCAGGGTCCAGTGACCCTCTGATTTTGCCACGAGAGGGTGAACCCCGCTTGATTTCGGCAATAATATTTGCCCCGTGAGGGCCCGGAGTAGACAGTTTTTCGAGGAAAGGGCGTCGTTCTCGCGGCTTTTCCGCTTCGAGCCGCAGTTGATTTTCGGGAACTTTCTTGCGCGCCTTTTCTAGCTCTTCTCTTTTTTTCTCGAGGATCGTAACCAAAAAATCTGATCTCATGTTGGACTCTTTTTGACTTGTTCTACATCCGGAATTTACACCCCCTCACCTAACCTCTCTCCCTCGAGGGGAGAGGAACCCAGGGTTTCCGGACGGGAACGGCAAAAGATTCACGTCATACTCGTTAAGGATGGAATAGCGAGTTCTGCATCGTGCTTTTCCATAGGTTGCGTTGAGTGCAGCGAAACAAAACGACAGATGATTTGGGTGAAACTGAACATTCTAGCCTCGGGACAAATTACGGCGCATTGTCGTTGGTGTACTGGATGAGTGCATCTAGCTTGGCCGCGGCCGAGCCGGAATCGATTGCGTTTTCAGCCTGTTTGATTCCATCCGCAAAGTCTCCGGCGACGCCCGCTGCAATAAGTGCAGCCGCTGCATTCACCACAACCACATCCCGCTTGGGTCCCTTTTCACCCGAAAAAATTTGCTTGGTAATTTCGGCATTTTGGGCTGGGTCGCCTCCCTCCAGATCTTTCGGTTGTGCACTTCTTCCCAGGAGTTGATCCGGCGTCAGGTCGTAGGTTTTGATAAGGCCGTCATTCAGCTCCGAAACGCGCGTAGGAGCGCAAATCGTGATCTCATCCAGCCCGTCATGGCCATGCACTATGAATGCTCTGCGACTGCCGAGCAAACGCAGGGCTTCGGCAAACATTTCCGTCAATTCCGGAGCGTATACTCCAAGCAACTGGCAGTTGGCCCCGGCAGGATTAGTCAATGGCCCGAGCATGTTGAATATGGAACGGATGCCCACTTCCTTACGCGCTTTGGCTGCATACCGCATCGCTCCGTGAAAGAGGGGAGCGAACAAAAATCCTATACCTATTTCCTGAACTGCCTCCTCAACCACTTCGGGCACTACGTCCAGGCGCATGCCCAAGGCCTCAAGCAGATCGGCACTGCCGCACTGGCTCGAAACGGAGCGGTTGCCGTGTTTTGCAACCGTCACTCCACAGCCTGCCACAACAAAAGCGGCGGTTGTAGAAATATTGAAGGTATGCGCTCTGTCTCCACCCGTCCCGCAAGTATCGACAACGGTATCGGCCGAAGCCTGTACTCTGGTGGCCTTGCGCCTCATGGCCCTGGCAGCACCGGCAAGTTCCGAAAAAGTTTCACCCTTGGTAGCAAGAGCCGCCATCAATGCTCCAATTTGAGCATCGGTAGCATTGCCGGACATTATTTCCGTCATCACTTCCGCCATTTCAGTTTCATCCAGATCCTGCTTCTGAGTGATTTTCTTAACCGTTTCCTGAATCATTAGCTAAACTCTCCTTTCCCAAAAAAATTTGGGTTCACTCTTTGCCCGAACCGTTCGCATTATTCAAAAAATTCCGGAGCAGCCTTTTGCCTACCGGGGTCATAATGGATTCGGGATGAAATTGGATTCCCTCGGTCGGATGCTCTAAATGCCGAATGCCCATGATTTCTCCGTCTTCTGCATGCGCTGTAACTTGCAGACAGGATGGCAATTGCTCTTTTGAAACAGCGAGAGAATGATAACGCATAGCCTGAAATGGAGAACGGACTCCCTGGTAAAGAGATTCACCGTCTGTTGTCACTGTGGAGACTTTGCCATGCATCAGATGCATCGCCCGGATAACTTTACCGCCAAAAGCGACTGCTATGGCCTGGTGGCCGAGGCAAACGCCCAGGATAGGAATTTGACCTGAACATTCTTGAATCAAAGAAACAGAAATTCCGGCCGATTCCGGTCCGCCGGGTCCCGGAGAAATTACTATCCCTTTGGGCTTCCATGATTTGACGTCCTCGACAGTAACCACGTCGTTGCGGACGACTTTCACGTCCGCACCAAGCATTTGTAAGTATTGGACAAGATTATAGGTAAAGGAATCGTAGTTATCAATCATTACAATCATGACGACCTCCAATCTGAGTAACTTCTCATGAATTTGCCGCTTCCCTGATTAATTGAAGCGCCCTATCGATAGCCATAGCCTTGTTTACCGTTTCCTGTCTTTCTCGCTCGGGATCGGAATCGGCGACTATACCGGCGCCGGCCCTAACTGTAAGCTTTTCGTCCTGGATGCAGGCTGTGCGAATGGTGATGGCAAGATCCATGTTGCCGGTAAAGGAGATATAACCAATAGCCCCGCCATACGGTCCTCGGGGTTCTCTTTCCATGTCCGAAATAATCTCCATTGCCCTTACTTTGGGTGCCCCCGACAGAGTTCCCGCCGGAAAGGTCGCTCGTAGAAGATCCCATGCATCGCAGTCAGTCTTGAGATCGCAGGAAATGTTGGAAACAAGATGCATCACGTGAGAATATCGCTCTACGATCATCAGGTCGGTAACCTGGACCGTCCCTATTTCGGCTACTCTGCCAAGGTCATTTCGACCGAGGTCGACCAGCATCAGGTGCTCCGCCCTTTCTTTAGGATCCTGCAATAGTTCATCAGCGAGCTGCCTGTCTTCCTGCTCGGTTTTGCCTCTTGGCTTGGTTCCCGCAATAGGACGTAAGGTGGCGACTCCATTTTCAAGTCGAACCATGGTTTCTGGTGACGACCCGACCAAAACGGTGTCCCCCAAATGCAGGAAAAAGAGATATGGGGATGGATTGATGTAGCGCTGACCACGATAAAGCCACCAAGGGTCTGGGGGAGGGGAGCATTCGAAGGGTTGTGAGATTACGGCCTGTATGATGTCTCCTGCAGCCACATGATCTTTGACCCTCCTGACCTGAGAGCGAAATGATTCGGGGTCAATCCGATACCTTAGCTTGCAGGGAGGAATCGCGGTTTTTTGTTCTATTGCAATAGGCTGATTCAGGGTACCCTGCATTCCATCGAGACGCAGCAGGCAGTCCTCATAGACCCGGGCAGGGTCTTCCCCGTCCAGAAAAGCATACGCAACCAAAGTCATGGTGTGACGGATGTTGTCAAAGATCAGCAATTGATCCGGCAGGATAAAGTGAGCCAGCGGCTTATCGGCAGGAAGCATATTCTGAATGGCTTCAAAAAAAGAAACCATTTCATACGTCAAATAGCCCACGATGCCCCCCCAGAAACGAGGAAGTCCGGGCAGAGAAACCGGCTTGTATTGCGCCATAAGCGAACGCAATACCGATAGAGGATCACCCTGGTGGGGTATTTGCTGTTTTGATGTTCCATTTTCTACCTCCACCATGTCTGCGAAGACTCGGATTTGTCCTTGAGCAGAAGTTCCCAGGAAACTGTACCGACCCCAACGTTCTCCTCCTTCCATACTTTCAAGCAAAAAAAGAGGTCCGTCCCCGCGGTAGAACTTGGCCAGCGCAGAAACCGGCGTTTCAGCATCCGCCAGAATTTCTAAGCACACGGGCACCAGGTTGCCCCGTGCGGCTAATTTCAGGAACTCGTCCTTATCCGGATACAATCTGATTTTCATTATTTTTTTCCCCCCAACTGGTTTTCATCCGGAAACCCTGTGGTGCAGGGCTTTAGTCCCGCTGCGGGCGGGACTAACACAAGCAGCCTCAAGGGGCTGCGCTGCATGCGAACAGGACTTTACGGATGGAGAACAACTAATATTGAAACACTCGAGTCAGCGGTCTACAGGCGGCACTTCAGATCCTCTAAAGTGCGGGCTTTAGCCTGCCAGATATGCACAGGCCTATGCCATCAAGCTATCGACGCAACGGAAGTGACGCCGTTGGGCCGAAAGATTTTGAAAATCGGGGCAACTTGGGCGCATAGTTCCGTAAACTGCTCCGGATACAGGGACTGAGCACCATCGCTCAGTGCAGTTTCGGGTTGATGATGCACCTCAACCATAAGTCCATGAGCTCCCACGGCAACGGCCGCCCGGCTTAACGGAATAACCTGGTCACGCCGTCCGGCCGCGTGACTGGGGTCGATAATGATCGGTAAATGACTTTCTTTTTGAACGACCGGCACGGCTGAAAGATCGAGAGTGTTGCGGCTGTGATGAGCGAATGTGCGAACTCCTCTTTCACAGAGAATCACTTTCGGATTGCCCGCTTCCATAATGTATTCTGCAGCCATAAGCCATTCTTCAATTGTTGCTGAAAGTCCCCGTTTCAGTAGGATTGCTTTATTCGTGCGGCCGGCCCGACGCAGCAGACTGAAATTTTGCATGTTGCGGGTTCCGATCTGAACCACATCGGCATACTCTTCCACCAGATCGAAGACTTCATGATCCATAGCCTCAGTTACCACCGGCATACCCGTTTCATCCTCTCACTCGCGCCAGGATTTTCAGCCCTTCCTCTCCAAGCCCTTGAAATGCATAAGGAGAAGTGCGGGGCTTAAATGCTCCGCCTCTGAAGAGCTGCGCACCTGCATGCTTGACAAGCTTTGCAATTGTCAAAGCCTGCTGTTCGCTCTCAATGGCACACGGACCTGCAATAATTGTTAGATGACCGTTGCCGATCGATATCTCGTCCACCTGGATGACACTGTCGTCCGGCTGAAATTCCCGGCTTACCAGCTTATAAGGCCGCGTAACCGGGATCACCTCCTTCACTCCAGGCAACCCCAGGAAGGGAGAAGCATCGATGTGGCCCTGGTTGTGCAAAACACCAATTGCGACCCTTTGACCGCCAGGAATGGGGCGGGCCGTTAATCCTTTTGCTTCAATTGCGGCAACCACGGAATCTACTTCTGCCGGAGTTGCCGTTTTGTTCATTACCACAAGCATTTTTGCCTCCTTGGGCTGCTTCCATTCTGATGAAAAGTTACAATTCCCCTCTGCTGAACCATTTTCCTCTGTTGACCAGTATCCGTTCGGGTTCACTCCCAACAAAAAAGGGACCGCAGGAAATTCCCACGGTCCCTTTTGCAAAAAAGAAAGGACCGTGGGCCAGGTGGCCCACGGTCCTTCTAATATTTTAGATCAGCTGATGGTTCAGCTTTACAAGACCTCCTCGGCGCACCCGTCCCCGCCTTTGCTCCACCACCAGCACCAGAAACATTTTGTTATAAGTAAATTATTGTGCATATCTCTCACATTTCATAGTCGTATAAAAGTGATTGTTCTCTAACAATAAACCCAATGCTCTGTCAAGAGATTATTTTCGACAAACACTTCCAGAGGATGTCCAAGAATTGTCATTTCGAGCCGAAGACGAGCAAGCCTGCTCCCGCAAATGGTTGATCTAACAAATTTCTCAGCGCGCCAAGGCGTGATTCAAAATGACGAAGAAGGCATTTTCGGACAGGATACTAGTCGGTCTTCTGCTCTTTTTCCGAACCAGGATCGCCTCCTTTCGCAAGCCATTTTCGGAAAAGTACGTTGGCCGACAAAATGGCGATGATGAGTCCGGCCAATAAGGCGATGCTTTTAAGACTCGGATTGCGGATCGCGTATTCCAGACGATCTCCAAAAAGAGTTATAGCGAAAAGCCCGGGGGCCATACCAAGGATTGTTCCCAGTGTAAAATCCCAGAATTTTATATGCGAAGCGCCGGCAACCATATTGATCACCGTAAATGGCGCTACTGGCGCAAAACGAATGATTAAAATGGTCAACAGTCCACGATTTGCCAGTTGTCGACTGAGCTGATTGATGCGTTTGCCCGCAAACCTTCGCAGTGCTTCTCTTCCCAGCACATGCCCTGCGCCGAAAGCACAAACTGCACTCAACACGCAGCCCAGCAGCGTGTAGATAAATCCGTGCAATGGTCCGAAAGTAATTGCAGTGGCAACGATAAGTATGGTGGCGGGAAAACTCACGAGACCCCCGGCTATAAAAACACCAATAACGATGAAAGGAGCGAGTGGGTTTTCCCGAATGGATTTTGCCAACCCAATGAGCAAATCGAGGTTCAACCAATGCTTTAAAGGTGTCCACTGCCAAGCTGCAGCAAGCGCGAGCAGGCCGACAAGCAGAGCGATGCTTCCTATAAGACGAAGATTGTCCGAACGGCCAACCTCTTGGGGTACATACTGATCGATCAGTTTATCCGGGTCGGCCGGCCGTTCGGGATCAATCAAGATTGAATTTTGCATCAAATTCTCCAGGAACTCCGGCACATTCGTTTTCAGCAGTCGCAGGCTGCGGCCTGGCCCCTTTAATTCATCGACTGCCCGGAGTACTGATTCTTTGCCAAATATTTTTTCTGCGACCACCCCGGCCGGCACACCAAGGTGTTCACCTATTAAGCGGTTCCGAAACTTTTCAATAGCCGCCTCGATTCGCTCATCGTCATTGGCTTCTATGGCAAGGTCGCATTCTGTGTCGAACCCCATGGAGCGGTTGCTCAAATTTGATGACCCGATGCGCAAGAAATTGTTGTCGATGACCAACACCTTGGAATGAAGGTTGATGCAATCCTCGCCCAAACCCGGCATATGCGGAAAATAAACACCCAGCCGGCCAAACCGGTCTTTCTCCTGAAGGTGCTTGAGCAAATGGGCCCTCAAAGCGTCCATGGTTGACTCTTCAAGCCACCCCGAACTCTTCTCCGGCAGGACGATAAGGATTTCAGGCCCTTCCTTTTGTTCCAGGCTTCTGGCCAAAGCGTCCCCCCCCACCTTCGAAGTAAGGTATTGGTTTTCAATATAAATGAAGCGTCGTGCGGCATCTATGGCATCGCAGTAGAGAGCTTCTACCTCGCGGACTTCAGGATAATCCCGATAGTTCGGTTCGGTACGCGCGACAGCTACCGCTACATCGGTCAGGTCAGGGACTAAATTTGGCGGCCAGACTTCTTTCTCTCCCTTCAATTCCGGAGCATCAAGCCTCTTATCGGTAGCCCGCCGCCAGCGCTCCCTAACCAGATCGCCCAGAACTGCAGCAGCCTCACCCGAGACCGCCATCTGCACGTCATGGAAAGGTCGGTACCTTTGCCCGCTTTCATCGACTCTGCGTGGATCACCTACTTCATGTTCCGGAGTGTCCCAGCGAAATCTGGCAAGATCAATGCCTCCCACGAAAGCTACCCTATGATCTACCACAACTATTTTCTGATGATGGGATGCCCCGACCGGATGTCTTCCGTCCATTTCGAAATGAAGTCTTTTATGAGTGCTCAAGCCGAGTTTAAAGATTGGGAGAGGTTCACGCTCCAGAGCGTAAATCATGGCAAAATCCCAAGCGAGCACATGCGCCTCCAAACCTTCTGTGCGAGACACCACTTCATTGAGGAAGTCGCCGAGACGATTCGGCAACTCCATCGATTCATCACCGCGCACAAGTGAGACCCTGCTGTCGATGTCCCATCCCACGATGAGAATAGACTTTTGAGCTCGCTTTATCGCTTCGACGAAAGCCGAAAAGTAGGAAGCAGCATCGATCAGGAAAGATATGCGATCTGCATTGGCGATTTGCCAGCAGTTCTTGCCTTCATTCAGGATGGTTGTCTTTTTCACACTAAACCGACGAGCTCTCTAAAGCGAATAGAGTTCGTTTATCATTTCGGACAGCCCTCGCTGCCAGGAGCGCGGGATTATACCGAAATTTTGTTCCATCTTAGCACAATCAAGAACAGACCAGGCAGGTCGAGCAGCGGGAGTCGGATAATCAGAGGTCTTTATTGGAACGACTCTTCTCACCCTGAGTGTTTCTCTCTGTCGTCCTTCGGCAACGATGGCTTCGGCAAAGCCATACCAAGTTGTCTGACCCTTGCCGCAAAAGTGATATGTTCCCCACTGGATTGGCGTCTTACCATCGGCGATCAGCCTGACTATTCTAACCAGGCCGTCGGCAAGATCTCCCGTCCAGGTTGGGCACCCGAATTGATCGGCAACAACTTTAATTTCTTCCCTCTCTCTGCCCAGGCGGAGAATGGTTTTAACAAAATTATGCCCTTGGGCGCCAAAAAGCCAAGCTGTTCTGACGATCAAATGCTCGCTCAAGTGGGCACGAACAGCTTCTTCCCCCTCCCACTTACTCCGCCCGTAAATGCCGATTGGACTGGCAGGATCGCTTTCTTTATATGGTTGCCTGCTGTTTCCATCAAATACATAATCGGTTGAAATATGGACCAGTGCAATACTCTGATTCATGCAAACGTCCGCCAGATTTGCAGACCCATCACGATTGACCGACAAGGCCAAGTCTGCTTCAGACTCAGCCTTGTCGACTGCTGTATAGGCGGCACAATTGATAATCAAGCCAGGAGCCAAATCTTTTACGATGGTAGTAAGGTCCCTTTGGCTGGTGATATCGATCTGCGGTATGTCCAGACCAAACCCTGTATGCTCCGTTTGCACCAAGCGGGACATGAGATCCTGCCCCAGCATTCCGTTGCTTCCTACGACCAGCACTTTCATCAGGAGAATCCTTACTCGAAGATGACATGATCCTGCAGAATATTAAGCAAATATTGCCCATAGCCATTTTTTTGCATGGGTTCAGCAAGCCTCCTGACTTGTTCCGCATCGATGAAACCCATTCGGTAGGCAACTTCCTCCACGCAGGAAATCTTTAGCCCCTGCCGTTTCTCAATGGTTTCAATGTAACTGCTCGCCTCAATAAGTGAATCATGTGTACCGGTGTCTAGCCAGGCAAAGCCTCTGCCCAGCAATTCAACTCGCAATTCGCCGCGTCTCAAGTATTCTTTGTTAACGTCAGTGATCTCGAGTTCTCCTCGATTAGAGGGTTTTAGCCTGGTGGCAATACCAATGACATCATTGTCGTAAAAATACAACCCGGGAACCGCGTAGCGAGATTTTGGCTCCTTCGGCTTCTCTTCAATGCTGATGACTTTGCCGCATTCATCAAATTCAACGATGCCGTAGCGCTCAGGGTCTCGCACCCAATAGCCGAAAATCAGGCCTCCCTTGTCAATTGTTACGGCCTTGCGGAGGATTCCCTTAAGACCATGACCGTAGAAGATATTGTCGCCAAGAATCAAGCAGACTTTTTTGCTGCCAATGAATTCGCGACCGATGATAAAGGCCTGCGCCAAACCTTCGGGTTTCGGTTGCTCTTCATAAAAAAACCTAATGCCCCACTGGCTGCCATCTCCCAACAGCACCCTGAATCTGGGCAGATCCTCGGGTGTAGAAATCACCAAAATATCACGAATTCCCGCCAACATAAGGATCGACAGGGGATAGTAAATCATTGGCTTATCATATACCGGCAACAATTGTTTACTAACCGCTTTAGTAATAGGGTAGAGTCTCGTGCCAGCGCCTCCGGCAAGAATGATGCCTTTCCATTGCTGCGCAGGTGAAATGCTTCGCATACCCGAGTCCGAATCAATCATTTTGCAATTCCTAATGGTTATGATTTTTGAAGTACTAATCTGTTACGCTTACGACATTTCGGCCAGTGCGGGTTAAGTACCTGCAAAAATAACCTGAATGCTATCCGCGAAAAACCAAACATCTTATCCCGATAAAGACCTCTAAGGTGTTCCGTAATGACTCTTGATCCATTGGCGATAGGCACCGGTCCTTACAGAGTCGATCCAATCGGTATTTTGCATGTACCACTCGATGGTTTTTCTAAGGCCACTGTCAAATGTCTCTTTGGGCTTCCAACCCAATTCTTCCTTGATTTTGGTGCAATCGATGGCATAGCGCCAATCGTGCCCCGGACGATCTTTGACAAAATTAATGAGAGATGCGTGCGGCTTGAAAACAGATTGAGGATACATTTCATCGAGAAGACGGCAGATTCTGTGCACTACTTCCAGATTGGTCATCTCGCAGCGTCCGCCGATATTGTAGACTTCTCCAACACGACCTTGATCCAGCACCATTCTGATGGCATCACAATGGTCCTTCACGTACAGCCAGTCTCTTACGTTCCGGCCGTCACCATAGATCGGCAACGGTTTTCCCCCCAACGCGTTTAAGATCATCAGCGGAATAAGCTTTTCCGGAAACTGCATCGGACCGTAGTTGTTGGAACAATTGGTAGTAAGGCAAGGCATGCCGTAAGTGTGATGATAGGCTCTTACTAGATGATCGCTGGCCGCTTTGGAGGCCGAATAAGGACTGTTTGGCGCATACGGAGTTCTTTCGGTAAAAGGTGGATCGTCGAGCCTGAGAGAACCATAAACCTCATCGGTAGAAACATGCAGGAATCGGAAAGTATCCCGCCGTGGAGCTTGGAAACTCATCCAATAGGTACGCACCTCTTCGAGTAAATTGAAGGTGCCCACCACATTGGTGCGAATGAATTCTTCAGGTCCCACGATTGATCGGTCAACATGAGACTCTGCTGCAAAATTCACAATGGCATCGAGCTTAAATTGGGTCATGATTGTGCGCAGTAGTTCGCGGTCGCCGATATCTCCATGGATGGGAATGTAGCCTGGATTACCACTTAACGATTCAAGATTTTTCGGGTTTCCGGCATAGGTCAGGAGGTCCAGATTTACGATGCGGACGTCGCCTCGCCTAAATTCGGCAAGTATGAAGTTACTTCCGATAAAACCGGCACCACCTGTTACTAATAGAGTTGTCTTGTTCATGCGTGGTTCGCTTTTCAAATACATTAAAATATATGAGAATCAAACTAATGGTCCCCAAAGCCTGGCAGATACAAGCTAATCCGGTTCCGGACAGACCCCAGATGCACTTAAATTCTTACAGAACATCTCCTATATTGAGTCAGCGAGATTGTCAAGAAAGGTCAAACCTTTTAAAATTCGCACACCATAAATATTCTACTTTTTTGTTGCAAGTGTTTCATGGATCATGTTAAAGAGGCGTGATTTGCTCTTAATCGCACACCCTGAAAACCTTTTGGTGCCCGAAAAAATTGACAAAGCGGGTTAGGACAGGGTGGAGGCACAACCAGAAGGAGATTTGTATGGCTATCGTTAGTATGAAGCAGTTATTGGAAGCCGGGGTCCATTTCGGTCATCAAACGCGCCGTTGGAATCCCAAAATGAAACCCTACATTTTTGGCGCGCGCAACGGCATTTATATCATCGATCTGCAGCGCACTGTTCGCCTGTTTCACGCGGCCTATCAGGTCGTGGTTGAAAGCACAGCCCGCGGGGAGACAGTTTTGTTCGTCGGCACTAAACAGCAGGCCCGCGATACGCTTCAGGAAGAAGTCCAGAGATGCGACATGTATTATGTCAATCAACGCTGGCTCGGCGGCATGCTGACCAACTTCAAAACCATCAAACTCAGGATCGATCGGCTCAAAGAACTTGACGCCATGGTTGAAGACGGGAGCATCAACCGGTTTCCTAAAAAAGAGATTCTTTCCTTGCAACGCGAACGTGAAAAACTGGAAAAGAACTTGGGCGGGATCAAGGAAATGACGCGTCTACCCGGAATCCTTTTTGTAGTGGACACGCAAAGGGAAAAAATAGCAGTAGCAGAAGCCAACCGTCTCGGTATTCCGGTTGTTGCCGTGGTGGATACCAACTGTGACCCGGATATGATCGATTACCCCATTCCGGGTAATGATGATGCTATACGAGCAATCCGCCTCGTTACTTCAAAGATCGCAGATGCTTGTATCGAAGGGCGCCGGCGTTATGAAGAAGCCCAGCAGGCCGTGCAGGATAAGGGATCGTCTTATCTGGAAGAAGTTCCGGCAGGGCAGTTGCTGAGTGAAGAAGAAAGCGGACCGGTGGTGGAGATTGTCAATCCCGTCGGAGAATCCGAAACAGAAGATGAAGGCAAAGAATAACTAGCTGGTTTTTGAACAGAGACAAGCCGGATTTATCCGGCTTTTTCAAATTCTGCGCCGCTTGGTTTTCAATCGTGACGTATTCATCTTTGCCGTCCTACTTTTTTCCCCCGTTTAAACCCTCTTGCGGAGGGAGTCTGGTAGTCGGAGTAGGGGAAGATGCAACCCGAGATGGCGCCTGCCGTTTGTTTCAAGAACAAAACGGTAAATGGTCTAAGACTACTTTATTAATCACATTTTAGATATTTTAGATATATCTATCGACAGGAGGACACAGTTGGAAGTTACAGCTGCAATGGTACGTGAGTTAAGAGAAGCCACCAATGTTGGCATGATGGATTGCAAAAAAGCCCTTCAGGACACTGAGGGTGATATGGAGAAGGCGGTTGACTTACTGCGTAAGAAAGGCCTCTCCAAAGCCATGAAACGCTCTGGTAGAGAGGCTTCAGAGGGTATGGTTCATGCCTACATTCATGCCGGCGGACGTTTGGGAGTATTGCTCGAAGTGAACTGTGAAACAGATTTCGCTGCTAAGAGTGAAGATTTCCAAGAATTTGTAAAAAATGTTGCTATGCATATCGCCGCAGCAAACCCGTTTGGCATTCAACGCGAGGATGTTCCGCAGGAAGTAATGGAGCGGGAGAAGGCGATCTACTTGGAACAAGCCAGAGAGTCGGGAAAACCGGAAAATATCCTGGAGAAGATGGTTGAAGGGAAAATGCGCAAGTTCTATGAAGAGTCTGTCTTGATGGAGCAAGCCTATGTCAGGGATCCCAATATAACGATCCAAGATTACCTCAATGAGCTGGTCGCAAAAATCGGCGAAAAAATTGTCATCCGCCGTTTCTGCCGCTACCAGCTCGGGTCTGAATAGGCTGGCCGATGCCCACCCGGAAACTGCATATTAGTGCAGCGCAATTCTTTTCGGCTGCGGAATCGGATTCCGCCTTCTGCGGAACTAAAACCCTGCTCTACAGAGTTTTCGAGCATAGGTCAGCTAATTGTTTTGGACCAGTGGCCCCCAATGGGTTCGATATATTTCCTCTATCCTTATGACTAGGGTGGTAGATGGCAATGAAACAACAGAAACCCCTGTACGGGAGAGTTTTGCTTAAACTCAGCGGAGAAGCTTTAATGGGTAAGGAACCCTATGGCATTGACTCCGAAGTGTTGAGAGAAATCTCCGACGAAATTGATGAAATTCATCGAATGGGGGTCCAGGTTGCACTGGTGGTTGGTGGAGGCAATATTTTCCGCGGAGTTTTCGGTGCTTCCCAGGGGATGGATCGCTCAACGGCCGATTATATGGGTATGCTGGCTACGGTTATGAATGCTCTGGCACTACAGCAGGCACTTGAAAAACATGGAATTGCCACTCGGGTGCAGTCGGCCATCGATATGAAGGAAGTGGCTGAACCCTATATACGTCGCCGGGCTATAAGGCACTTGGAAAAAGGTCGCATTGTAATCTTTGCTGCAGGAACCGGACTTCCGTTCTTTACGACGGATACTACGGCTGCATTGAGAGCAGTGGAAATCAACGCTGAAGTGCTGTTGAAAGCCACAAGGGTGGATGGAGTGTACGCCACGGATCCTGAGAAAGATCATTCGGCAGTAAAATTTGACAGGATTAGCTTTACTGAAGTTCTGCAGAAGAACCTGAAGGTGATGGATGCAACGGCAATCTCTCTGGCGAGAGACCAAGATATGATGATCGTGATTTTTAATTTGAAAAAACGGGGTAATATCAAGGACGTTATTCTTGGTAAACCTGTGGGGACAGTGGTGGAGGGATTCGGTCATGTTGAATGATGTCTATGAAGATGCACGGGATCGCATGCAAAAGGCCCTCGAGAATTTAGAGCGCGAATATAAGAGGCTGCGCACGGGAAGAGCTTCGATTGCCCTGGTAGATGGCATAAGAGTCGAATATTATGGGACTTCAACACCTTTAAACCAGTTGGCAACCCTGACGATTCCCGAACCGCGGACCATCATGATACAGCCCTGGGATACCACCATCGTAGGCGAAGTGGAAAAGGCGATATTAAAATCCGAGCTTGGCTTAACACCGATGAACGATGGTAAGATCATTCGCATCAATGTTCCTCCGCTGACCGAAGAACGTCGCCGCGATCTGGTCAAAGTCATCAAGAAAATGGCCGAGGAAGCCAAAGTCGCCGTTCGCAACATCCGCCGGGATGCCAATGAGATGATCAAAGATTTAAAAAAAGACAAGGAAATATCCGAGGACGATCAATTCAGGGCACAGGATGAGATCCAGAAAATTACCGACGATTTCATTGGCAATATCGACTCGATTTACAATAATAAGGAAACGGAAGTTCTGGAAATCTGAAGATGCATCAATTGGATCTTGATCAACTCCCACGCCATGTTGCAATCATTATGGATGGAAACGGGCGCTGGGCTAAAAAGAGATTCCTAAACCGTATTGTCGGCCATGAAGAAGGAGCCAATTCGGTTCGAGCAGTTGTGCGCAGCTGTCGAGAACTGGGGATTCCGTATCTGACATTATACGCTTTCTCCAAAGAAAACTGGCAAAGGCCGTCTTCCGAGGTGAATGCCCTCTGGCGTTTGCTCAGAAAGTTTCTGGTATCGGAATTGCCGGAGCTGCTCGATAAGGAAATTCGTCTTTGCCATATCGGCGATTTGGATGGCATACCGGAAGATGTAGTTCGGGAACTGCTGAACGTAATCGAACAAACCAAAGACCTGAATCGACTGGTGGTAAACCTTGCCGTGAATTACGGCGGAAGACAGGAAATTGAAAGGGCCGCCAGACTTTTTGCCGCAGATGTTCGGATGGGCAAGTATTCTCCGGATGATCTCTCGTCAGACCTGTTTTCGAGCTATTTATTCACACAGGGTGTGCCCGATCCGGACCTGATAATCCGTACAAGCGGCGAATACCGGGTGAGCAATTTTTTGTTATGGCAACTTGCTTACGCTGAGTTCTATATCACCGAGGTGCTCTGGCCGGATTTCAGGGAAGAAGAGTTTCGTGAAGCGTTGAGCGATTATCAAAGACGAGAACGCCGTTTCGGTACCTACGACGAGCAGATGCGAACGGAGCGTTATGCTGCCGGCAGCCAAAAGTGACCTTATGAGTTGTAGCGCCCAACGAGCATTATTGATGATTCGTAGCGGCTCCAATGGCTTTGTTGCGGGTTAACAGCTGAAATGTCCAACCGGCCTCATTGGGATCCAATTATGCAGCGGTGGGCTACGGCTTTTTTAATGGCGGCCCCGGTCCTTTTGGTACTCACTGTCGGCCCTTACTGGAGTTGGACTTTACTGGTTGGAATTCTGGTCGGGACGGGACTTTGGGAATTTCAAGCGATGGTTTTCCAAAAAGGCTTGCCGGTTGGGTGGCAGGCCTTTTATGTTTTGACCGGCCTCCTGTTCCCCATTGGAGCTTCGGTTTTAGGCCCCACGGGACTCCATGGAGCTCTTTTTGTCTCTTTGTTCGCCGCATTGTCTGCCACCCTGTTCGTCTCCCCAACGGATGTCGGCGGAGTTTCGCGCGCGGCCCGATTCGTTTTGGGCTGGCTTTACATACCTTATATGTTGTCTTATGTGTTGTTTTTGAGGCATTTGAGCTTTGGCAATCGGTGGGTCTTCTTTGTCCTGCTGGTGACCATTGCTAATGATGCTGGTGCTCTTTATTCTGGCAAATACTTCGGACGGCACAAACTTTACGAGCGCGTGAGCCCGAAAAAGACTATCGAGGGATCGGCAGGCGGTTTGGTCGGCGGCATGTTGGTCGGAACATTGTTCGGCTACGTGTTCCTTAGAGCCGTACCGATAAGTTGGTTGGTCTTATTGAGCCTGGTTTTGGTGATCATAGGACAAATCGGCGATCTCATCGAATCCTTGACCAAACGCCTATGCGGAGTCAAGGATTCCAGTAACATCCTGCCGGGGCACGGCGGTATTTTGGATCGATTGGACAGCCTGCTTTTTGTATTCCCAATCGTTTGGTTCTTTTTGAATTGGATTGAGTACCAATAATGGTTAAAGTCGATAATCATAAGGTGAGTTGGTTCCCGTCGGAAGACTCTTGCTGCTGTTATTTGCAGAATGGATACATCATCTGGTGTAACCCTTAGAGATTTACCGCAGAGCGGATTGACGGTTGTCACTATGGCAAAAAGAGTTCTGAGTATCCTGGGTAGTACCGGCTCTATAGGTACGAGTACGCTGAACGTGGTTCAGCAGTTTCCGGACCGTTTCCGGGTAGCGGGTTTGGCGGCTGGGCGCAACATTTCCCTGCTGCTTGAGCAAATTAGAACATTTCAGCCTCGCATGGTTGCGGTGCTTAACCGGGAGTTGGCTGAAGAACTTGCCCGGTCTTTGGGCCCGAGTGATCCGAAGCCGGAAATTGTCAGTAGCACCCAAGGGTATGAACAAGTAGCGACTCTTCCGGAAGTGGATATGGTACTTTCTTCCATGGTGGGAGCGGCCGGACTGCTGCCTACTATTGCCGCCATCAAGGCTGGGAAGCATCTGGCTCTTGCCAATAAAGAAACGTTGGTGATTGCCGGGCAAATCGTCATGGACTTGGCCATCCAACACGGTATCCAGATCCTTCCCGTAGACAGCGAGCACAGTGCCATTTTTCAGTCCCTGCAAGGCAACCATCGGAGAAGCTTGAGAAGAATTTTGTTAACAGCTTCGGGAGGGCCATTTTTCCAAAAGAGTCGCGAAGAACTCGCGAAAGTGACCCCCCAGGGAGCCTTGCGGCATCCCAATTGGTCCATGGGGCAGAAAATAACCATAGATTCCGCCACGCTAATGAACAAGGGTTTGGAGGTTATTGAGGCACAGTGGCTTTTTGGTGTGCCAACCGACCAAATTGACGTGCATATCCACCCAGAGAGCATAGTGCATTCAATGGTCGAATACATCGACGGATCAGTTATTGCCCAGTTGGGGATTCCGGATATGACGATCCCTATCGCTTATGCTCTGGCTTATCCTGAAAGATTACCGGTTAAAAATCCACCATTGGACCTGTTCCATCTGCAAAAACTTTCTTTCTATCCGCCAGATACGGGTAGATTCCCATGCTTGCGTCTCGCTTATGAAGCGTGCGCCCAAGGGGCCACTATGCCGGCCGTTCTCAATGCGGCTAACGAGGTTGCGGTTAAAGCTTTTCTGGAGGAGAAGATCGGGTTTTTGGATATTGCTTGGCTGATAGAAACCGTGATGAAACGCCACGAA
Source organism: uncultured delta proteobacterium (assembly GCA_963781715.1). Classification (GTDB taxonomy): domain Bacteria; phylum Desulfobacterota; class Syntrophobacteria; order Syntrophobacterales; family Syntrophobacteraceae; genus Desulfoferrobacter. Next base: position 68,140 of record CAWAGW010000022.1, on the reverse strand, counting down.
ACTTCCGACAACCTCAATATAGACACTATCCTTGCGACAGACAGGTGGGCTCGATTGGAAGCCGAGCAGTTAGTCGACAACAAGTGAGGACAAAATTTTGCTGACAACGATCATTGCAACCGTTGTAGTACTCGGGATTTTAATATTTGTTCACGAACTCGGCCACTTCCTTGTGGCTAAGTGGTCTGGAGTGAGGGTGCTGCGCTTTTCGCTGGGTTTTGGCCCTCGGCTTTTCAGTGTCACGCGTGGTGGAACCGAATACTGTATATCCGCGATCCCGCTTGGCGGATACGTTAAAATGCTGGGCGAGGATGCGGACGAAGAGATTCCTGAAGAAGACAAAGAGAGGAGTTTTCCGGCGCAATCGGTATGGAAACGAATCGGTATTGTGTTGGCCGGACCTTCGTCCAACATGCTTTTTGCTGTTATCATTTTTGCTATGGTGTATGCTTTTGCAGGGATTCCACAGCTTACCCCCGAAATTGGCTCAGTAAATCCTGACTCACCAGCAGCCCATGCGGGTCTGAAACCCGGGGATCGAGTACTCTCAATCAACGGTGAAACGGTCACAGAGTGGGACCAGCTCTCCAACATGATTCAGGAACATGGTGAAAAGCCACTGTTGATGGAAATTCAGCGAGACGAAGAAACCAAAACTGTAACAGTGACACCGCAAGATCGGGAAATTAAGAATATCTTTGGAGAATCGATCAAACGCCCCGTCATCGGTATTACCGCTTCGGGAAAATTCAATGTCAAGAGGGTAAACCCTCTCATGGCCGGTTATTATAGCCTGGCCCAAACATGGAATCTGAGCAAACTTTTCCTGCTTACGGTGGTCAAGCTGATCGAACGGGTTGTTCCCTTGCAAACTCTCGGCGGTCCTTTACTTATAGCGCAAATGACGGGTCAGCAGGCACAGGAAGGCATCTTAAATCTGATCTATTTCACCGCCTTGATCAGCATCAACCTCGGTATTTTGAATTTACTTCCGATTCCAGTTCTGGACGGCGGTCATCTTTTCTTCTTTTTCATTGAGGCCATTCTGGGAAGGCCCATCGAGATGAAAAAGATAGAAATGGCCCAACGAATCGGCATGGTATTCCTCATCATGTTGATGATTTTTGTGTTCTATAACGATATCATGCGCTTGATCACTGGTCATCCCGGTCCGACACCCTGACGGGCCCGCCCTTATGAAAATAGTAGCACTCGATACATCCACAGCAGCTGGCAGCGTGGCTTTGTTGCAAAACAACCAGGTCGTGGCCGAATGGTATCTGCAGTCTGCCAAAACCCACAACCGCCGTTTGCTCAAGTCGCTGAACGATGTTTTGCAGCAAGCTGGTTGGAATCTCAGGGATGCCGATGGATTTGCCGTAACGATCGGCCCGGGAAGCTTTACTGGGCTAAGAATCGGTTTAAGTACCATTAAGACGCTGGCCTGGTCTTTAGGCAAAGATTATGTCGGCATCTGCTCGCTGGACGCTCTGGCTGCAGGTATTAGCTTTTCTTCTCTTCCCGTATGCTCGGTACTCGATGCCCGAAAAAAGGAAGTCTATTTTGCTCTCTACAGGCCCGGCGGCCATGGGCAGTACCTGCTGCAGGGAACTCATCTGGTGGATAAGCCGGCTCACCTTGCCCGGCGCATAACCGAGCAAACCGTATTTTGCGGCGACGGCTGGCTGTTGTACAAGAATTTGCTGCAAGAGAGCCTGGGAGAACTAGCGGTTGAAGCTCCGGCCCCTTGTCATATGATCAGAGCCTCCTATGTCGGATATTTGGCGATGCAACGATTGTTGGTCGGTAAGGGCGATGATCCCTTGCTGAGCACTCCTCTCTATGTCCGTCCTTCCGAGGCGGAACTTCACAAGAAAGCGTTGGAGGTGGTGTGAAGCATGGATTTTATTTGCGGCAAAGGAAGTGCAAATTGAATGCGTCATAGGACATCTCGATCACTTCTACGTCTTCAAAACCTGCTTGCTTAAGCATTTCTACTGCTGTTTCACGTCCCCACATCATCCCCAAACCGGCTCCGCCATCAACCAGCCCCACCGGCATGCAATGCATCAGACTAACCGTGTAAAGAAAAGGTCCCATTGGATGATCTAAGTTATCCGCAAGATTTGTTCTTGCAGCGATATCGATCATCGAAAAAAGACCTTCCTCGGCTAAAATGTTATGTACTCCACGCAAGGCTGCAAATGGCCGGGTCTGATCATGGATAGCATCGAATGCAGTAACATAGTCGAAACATTCTTTAAATTTTCCTTCTGCTGCGAGAGTTGCAGCATCCAAAATGACAAATTCTACGTTGGCCAAATGCTGACGCTCAGCCTCCTTGCGAGCCACCTGGATGGCTTCTTTCGAGAGGTCAATTGCGACGAAACGGCTATTGGGAAATGCTTCCGCCATGAGAATCACGGCCACCCCTTCGGCACAGCCCAGATCGCACACTTGAATACCATCTTCGAGACGTTTAATGAGCTTGCCTTCGTCCACTGAGGGCAAAAATTTATCTACAAGAATATTCCGGTGCTTGGCGTTGGCCAACTCGGACATGAAGGCTTGAAATTTCGGATAATGTTGATAGCCAATTCCTCGCCCTGTTTGAAACCCTTGAAACACACCTTCCATCGAACAAACCGTGAGGAGGGGAATTTCCTGGGTATATACACCGATGTTAGAATTGCCCGCCCGTCGGGTAATGAAGTCAGCATGCTCTTTTGGCAGGGAAAATCGATTTTCGCCGTCATCTTCTTTTGAGAGTTCAATGATACCCGCCGTTACCATAACCCCAAGCCACTCCTGAATATATCGTGGATTCAGCCTGGCTCTCTGCGCTATAGTGGAAATCGTCTGTGGCGTATCAAAGGTGTCCAAAATATCATAAAGTCCGGTTCGATATCCTATAGCCATGGCCAGATTGATTGCACCATGATTCAGAATATCAACCATCTTCTGCGAAAAAGCTTGTTGTTTCAAATCCGAGTTATCCGGCATGACGCACCTAATTCTCCTTTTCATACCCCAGATAGCTGAAAATAGATTCTTAACTTACGGCAGTTCCGTTCTGCTTTTATACGCATCCGCATTTGAAAACAAGCTCACAATCCGCTCCTAATCGCCTAGGTTTTCAAAATACCGATGTCGCCACACTGCACCATGAATTGCTCGTAAATAAACGGTTACAGTTCTTATTGGATTAAGACGGGCGTGTTTTGTTAATTGCACTTGAATCCGTCAAATAGCAGTCAACCCTAATGCTTTCGCAACCTGTACACCAAGCTTTTTCCGCTGGTCTTCAGCTGATTGACAGTGAAAGATGATGCATTAGATTAAGAAAGCGGGTAGGGAGAAAGGAAGGAGCAAAAGCGATGTTGGCAAATGAAAGAGAGCTACATTACGTAGAAGATGAAAAAGGCAGACTTTATCTATGTCCGCTCGACGAATTTTATGAAGGTAAAGCTTCAAGAACGGAGTTGACGAAGCGCTGCATTGACGACGAGGCAAACATTAACCTGCATGCTTACGAAGGTTATTAATACGTCGTTAGCGTAAAATGAAGCAGTTAGAACACAAAAAGCCCGGTTTGCCGGGCTTTTTGCACTATTTGCGGTTGCGACAAATAGAAATTGAGTTTTTTGGGAAGAGCTCAGAGAAGGAATTCTATCATCCAAAAAAATGACGCAAACTGGAGCTCTCGTTTCTGTCGTATGTCAGCTCTTTTTAGGCGGCTTTTTCTTTTTTATCGCTTCACCGAGAGGTGAACTTTCATTCTGTGAACCTGCGTTCTCCTGTGTGCCTTTTTCAATCCTTTTCATCTGCACATAGATGGCGAGGGCGGTTACAGCTGCTGCAATAACGTAAAATACCCAATGCATTCTATTCCCTCCTAAGCATGGCTTATCCGTGTCGTAATTAAATACCTTTTGCTACAAATGAAGGGCTGGTTTGAAGATGGTCTTTAAAAAGATAAGATTACCCGGCAAATACCGATCTGCCAAATAGATTCCGATAGCTGAAAACTAGGAGACTATCGTTGTGATTATCAGTGCCAGCCGTCGAACGGATATCCCGGCTTTTTATGCCAAGTGGTTTATGAACCGCATCCGTGCCGGGTATTGCAATGTTCCGAATCCTTTTAACACAAAGCAAATAACGCGGGTAGCCCTGAGCGTCCAAGATGTCGATGCTATTGTATTTTGGACGCGAAATCCACGTCCGATGTTTCCTTTCCTGACAGAATTGGACAGATGCGGCTACCGCCATATTTTTAACTTCACGATACTGAACAACCCGCGAGTGCTGGACGCGAACAGTCCGGATGCTGGGGATTCTATTCGAACGTTTCGCGAACTGAGTGACCGCATAGGAGCGGACAGATTAATATGGCGCTATGATCCCATCGTGTTCAGCAATCTGACAAATGTTGATTTTCATCGTTGGAACTTTGAAACTATAGCTAGGTCTCTTGAGGGTTACAGCAGGAGATGCATCATCAGTTTTGTTAGGGTTTATCGAAAATCTCTCAGGAGGCTGCGCGATCTTGCCGAGCAAGGTTTGGAGATCCATGATGGGACCAACTGTGAGATTGTCTCACTGCTTCAGTTTCTCGCTGACACGGCGCGCCAGTGTGGAATGGAAATATTCAGCTGTGCCCAGGAATCCGATTTTTCATCCTATCGGATCGAAGCTGGAAAATGTATTGATGGCAGTTACCTATCGGAACTATTTGATGTCGAACTGGCAACTCGAAAAGACCCGTATCAAAGGAAGCACTGTGGATGTGACGCCAGCAAGGACATTGGCATGTACGATTCCTGCTTGTTTGACTGCCGCTACTGTTACGCGACCGGCAGCCATGAGCGCGCCAAAATTAATTACCGAGAACACGATGCAGATTCCCCTTCGTTGCTTGGATGGTATTGCTGATGAGGTCATCAATCGAATACTATTATCGTTCGAAACCGGCTCCAAAGCATGTGGTCGATCTGAGTAACAAGGGACCACTAGAACGGTGTTTGGTCGGATGGAAATGAAACCACAAGCGATACTAGTTGTAGAAATGGAAAAAATGCGGAGCGTGCTCGTTAATGCCTCTTCGGCGCAATCTGACGCCACTAAAGCTATTATCAGGACAGCTCTAAACGACCCAATGTTTCCGTTAACATTTTTGATTCGCAATGTGATGGTTCTAGAGGCAGAAGTCCACTGGCAGCGAATGTTTTTGCATGAGAGGAGATCAGCTTTACTGAGAATGCTGCGGGAGAGGTGCTACATTTTTTGTGAGATAAAGGAATGGCTCAGTTTGGAGGCCAAACTGCCACAACCTGATGCAGATCTTTCTGCTTCAATGCAGAAACCGCAGGAAAATTCAGCTTATTGCACTCATTGTGGCGGCTGCTGTGAAATTGCAAGCGGATTGGCGGATTTTCCTGAAAAATCGCAATTTCCTTTCGCCTGGCGGAAGCTTTTCGGCACCGGTTTGGGAGCCAATCACAGGTTTTGCGCTTTCCTTTGGGAATTAAACGGTAAGGGCTTGAGTGTTTGCTCGATTCATGAATGGCGTCCACTCCCTTGCCGGTTATTCGCCGAAGAAGAATGCCAGAATTTGATGGAGGACCAAGATTTTTCGGCCCTCCTTGATCAATCCAGGCTGGCAGATACTTGCCGAAAGCTATGTGCTCTGCTGGATGGCCGATAAACGCCATCCCGACCCCGAACCGACCTCTCTGCAAAAAGTCCAGAATTCTTCAAACTTGACGGGATTGAGACGATCACCTTCCACCACCTGGCCGGTTTTGTCGTCCACGGTGTAGTCCAAGAGGCTGGCTGTAAATAAAATGCTTATATACTCTTTGCCTGTCTCCTGCCAGATTTCACCCAGTTCCACCTTGCGCACGGCAATGTTCTCCAGTCGGTTGATCTTGCCTTGCTGCCGCATCCTACTGAATTCATTGCGGAAGAATTCACTCATCTCATCCGTTATCATTTGTTCAATTCCACTGACATTGCGGTTCATCCAGGCGGCCTGAATTCGGAAGAACATATCCTGGACCAGTTCCTTGAAGCCTTCCTCGTTGAATGAAGGATCGAACTGACGAATCTGGGCAAGACCAGCCTCTAAGCCTCCATTGCCCGCCGGAGCAGAGGGGTACATCCCACCATAAGATGGTTCGATGCGCTGCTGGGCTTCGGATGTTATTCCTTCAAGGCGGTCCAAGTAAGGGCCATCACCACCGTAATAGCCGGCAGTGGCAGAACTGCGGGGTCGTCTCGATCTGAGAAACTTCATCAGGAGGTAGATCAGAAAACCGATCAGAAAAATATCCAAAAGGCCAATACCCCCACCTCCAGTACCCCCGGGAGTTGCATAGCTTCTGCCTCCAAACAACATGTTTCCAAGGAACCCGCCGGCCAATCCACCCAATAGTCCCTGAGTGAATGGACTGCGACTCCAGCCGCTTGAAAATGGGGACGTCGAAGATTGTGGAGTATTGTAGCTGGGTTTAGAACCATAAGGTGAGTTGTATGATGGGCTTGACGGCATCCTTGGTGTTGAAAACGAGCGACTGCCCCGACTGCCGAAAGATCTGCCTCCTCCAGCGCGTGCCCAGGCACTTGTTTCATAGACAAGAGATATCCCAAGAGCGAAAATGAAAAAGTAAACCAACGTCCAGTACCAGTATTTTTTATCTTGCATTCTCTATCACCCTCCAAGATTTCTTAAGGAGATGGTAAAACAGGATTTATGCTGCCAATCGAGATCGTAACCATATCAATGCATTGATGTTGCAGCAAATTGCAGTCTGAAGCTTTTCTCACGGGGTCTATTAACAAACGGATAATCCGAAGGCAACATAAACCGGAATCCATCAACGCGAATTTTTGGGACTCAAAGGGATCAATCTTCTACCATGTTGACAATTTCTCATATCCTTGCTCTTTTAAGGGCGCTTGGGAAAATGTGTCCAAAAGCGGCGGGAATCAATTGGTGACAGTGTTCAGTTGCATGTGAGAGGAGCATGTCCTCTCGGCAAGACCCGCGAAAGACAGCCGCGAAGCGGGTTTCCGGTGCAACCGACATGGCGGACTCGGTCGATAAGAACCTGCCCAATTGGGCAACATCTTAATGGAATTTGCTGGAAAGTTAATCGAATGACTCTAATAGCTATAGTAGGTCGACCCAATGTCGGCAAATCGACATTATTCAACCGAATCCGCCGCAAGCGGCAGGCATTGGTAGATGACCTGCCGGGTGTTACCAGGGATCGCAACTACGCGCAGGTCAACTGGGAAGGAAAACCATTCACCATTATCGACACGGCCGGTTTTGTGAGTCAGGAATTCAAAGATCTTGACGAACAAACAAGAGAACAGATCCATCTTGCCGTTAATGAAGCCGACCTTATCCTATTCGTTGCTGACGGTAAAACGGGTTTGCATCCCGAAGATAAAGCGCTGGTGGATCTCCTGCGACGCACTTCCAAGCCCGTGTATTATGCCGTAAATAAAATCGACGGCCCCGAGCAGTCACAGAACATGGCCGAGTTCTATGAGCTCGGACTTGATCGGCTTCACCCTATCAGCTCTGCTCATGGATTCGGCATAGGGGAACTGATGAGCGAACTGCTCGGAAGTCTTCCCGAAGTGGAGACGGTGCAAAGCGAGCAATCCGATGAAATCCGCGTCACCATTGTTGGTCGGCCGAACGTGGGAAAATCGACCCTTACCAATCAAATACTGGGGGCGCCTCGTGTCATTGTGGATTCAGTTCCGGGCACCACTCGAGATGCCATAGATTCTCCATTCGAAAAGGATGGACAGCGCTACGTGCTCATCGATACAGCTGGAATTCGCCGCAAAGGCCGCACCAGGGAAAAGCTTGAAAAAATTAGCGTTCTTAAAGCACTGCAGAGCATAGATCGCTGCCATGTGGCAGTCCTTATGGTGGACGCCGGCGAAGGAATTACCGACCAGGATCTGCACGTTGCTGGATACGTTCAGGAACGCTCACGAGCTTGTGTGATTGGAATCAACAAGTGGGATGCGATCGACAAAGATTCCAGGCGAACCAAGCTGTTTATGGAGGGAGCCCGCGAGCGGTTTAAGTTCTTACCGTTTGCGCCCATCCTGACTCTGTCGGCACTGACGGGAAAACGCGTGGCTAGAGTTATTCCGACCGTTTACGAGGTTTTTCAGCAATACAATGAACGCATTACCACAGGGCAGGTCAACCGCGCGCTGGAACAGGCACTGCAACGCCACGAACCGCCTCTGGTTGCAGGAAGGCAACTCAAGTTCTTTTATGCTACGCAGGCTTCAGTAAGGCCACCTACTTTTGTTCTATTTTGCAACCGTCCGGAATCTATTCATTTTTCATATGAACGCTACCTTACCAACCAGTTTAGAGATGCGTTTGGTTTGACCAAGACTCCCATTCGTCTCATTTTTCGCGGAAGACAAAGAGGGGAACAGCACCGGTGAAAATTAGTCTATCGAGCAACCCTAGGCATCCCCGGAAAAAGCGCCGAATAAAACCCGGGATCCTGATCGTTTTGGTTACCTTCACGGCTTTGATCGCTGGCAGCTGCTTTTTATGGTTTAGAGGCAAGGATTCTACCGAGCCGATCAAAAATCCCGAATCCGAAAAAATGGTCAAAGACGAACCGGCAATTAGTGATCCTCGTATTGGCGTACTCCTACCTTTATCCGGCCCCTTTCAGAAAGACGCTGAAATGCTGCGCGATGGAATTGAGCTGGCATGGAAAGAGCTTCAGCAAAAGGGTGCGCGGGGGCAACTGGTCGTCAGAGACGCCGGCCAGACCTCTCGCGATACTTTGAGGCTGGCCGAAGAAATGGTCCGCAATCCTGATCTAGTTGCCATTATTGCCCATTTGCCTACCACTACCCTGGTGGAGGTTGCTCCTTTTTGGGAAAGAGAAAACATGCTCGCGATATTGCCTGCCAACTCGCACCAACAATTGGCGCAATATGAATCGCTATTGCCCCTGGTTTGTCTGGATGAGGAGGAAGGGGCTTATGCAGCAACGGTTGCGAAGAGCTGGGCAGGGAAAAGCACCGTTGCAGTAGTTCACGATTCGTCCACATACGGCGAACTGCTCTATGAGCCTTTTTTGCAGAAGGCTCAGGAAGTTCAGCTTGCAACAACTGAATTTGCCACTGATGCGGATGAATTCTCTCTGGACTCTACAATCAACCAAATACTGGAGGTAAAGCCCCCGGTTATCTGGTTGGCCGGTTCTCCTTTCTGGGGAGTCAAAATCATCAGCGCGTTGGAAGAGAAGGGCTATGATGGGCGATTTCTTGCCCCTCGCAGCTACGGAGGACTCTTCATTGAGGACCTGCTGGGAGATTATTTGGGCAGGCTCTATGTCATGCGATCCACTCTAGTGAACGATGAGGATGATACTGCAGCAAATGAGTTCACCAAGAAATTTCGCGAACATTATTGGCGCGAGCCTGAACGGCTGGCAGTATTAGGTTATGATGCAATGAACTGGCTGGGAATGCTGATTCAAAAAGGACCCGTAAGACGCTCGAGCGTTCGCGATTTCTTTCTTAGCTACAATAGCCCAGTGCATGCTTACAGAGGCCTCGCGGGACCGGTCTACTTCGATTCGGAAGGGAAGACCCGGTGTCCATTGCAGGTAAGGACTTACCGAGATGGGCGTTTTGTCGCCGCCGAGTGGAAAGAAAGCGGTGTTAAACGCTTGAATATCGCCTCAGCTAAGACCCCGGTTAAGGATAGATAACCCCTGCGAGCCAGTAGGGTCCTTCCTTCATGGGTATGAATTGTACGCCCAATTTGCATCAGGCCCCTCACCAAGGTTCGTTTGAATCCTCGATCACTAAGTTAATTTCCCGAGCCAGCAGGCTTGGCAGAGAAAGAATCCGTTCTCCTTCCTCTGTTCTGCCTCGTTTTAAACAACCGGCACCGAAAATTCTGCACTTCTTTGCCAGCATGTGCAGGGCCAGTGCCTGCTGTCGACAATCTAGCGCTTCCGTGCGCAGCAGCTTGGTAATGGCTGCAATGCGATATTTATCGAGAGCTGAGACAGAGGTAGAGAGCTGATCGGCGTGTCCGCCCCTTTTTACAATCAGCGGTCGTTCTACCAGCCCGATGGGATGTCTACAGCCAATGCGCAGCCACAAATCGTAGTCTTCACAGGCCGGCATGGTTTCATCAAAAAGACCGACTTCATCAAAAAGGCTGCGATGAATCATCACTGCCGAGGGACTGATCAGACAGCGCTCCAAAAGTGCAGGGAAGCAATAGCCCGAAGGTTTTTTGTGGTATCCTTTCGGATTTAGTCGAACCCCGTTTTTGATCCAAAGTTCTTCCGTCTGGCAGATTCTTATATGCGGTTCAAGGCGAAGAAAATCAAGTTGTGTTTGAATTTTTCCCGGCAGCCAGAAATCATCTGAATCCAAAAAGGCCAACCATTCACCGGTGGCTAATTCGATTCCTGCATTGCGAGCGGCACTCACTCCTGCATGCGACCGGTAGAAATATTTTACCGACGCTCCATATGATTTGAGGATGGCCTGGGTGTTATCCTCGGAGCCGTCATCCACCACGATCAATTCGATTTCGATATCGGGAAGCATTTGTGAGAGAACCGAATCTACCGCTTCTTTAACAAGGCATGCGCGATTGTGGGTAGGAATTATGACACTGATCATGGTGAAATGAGAAGCTGTTCCTCTATGCAGCCGCTATCTATTGGCTGAATTTACTTTCCTGGATTCCTGCTTTCGCAGGAATGACGATTGTAGCTTCACATGAATAAGAATCGCCAAATTTAGGAGTTAATGTAGCAGGTTAGGGGATTGTCCGAAAATGCCATTTTCGCCATTTCGAACGAAGCGAGAAATCTTTGGTGATTATCGACAGCCGTGAAGATTCCTCGCTCTGCTCGGAATGACGAGGAGCAAGAGTCTCGATCTCTCGTTGTAGTATTAGCTGGGGGGATCCACAGCACTTAAACCCTCACCGAACTCCCCCTCCCATTTTAAAGAGAGGGGGTAATGCGACAACCTGCGAGAATACTATCCTTGTTTTCTCCCGGCCGATTTAATCCCATTCACAGTCCTTTAAATGCGGCACCAGAGTTTTGATTTCATCATGAATGGCAGCCATGTCTCTAGGGAACGATATCCCTTGGGTTGCCATGATTTGTTTTATGATTTCCCAATCTGCCATTGATTTACCTTCAGATGAGAAGACTTTTGACAAATAGAGAAGCCGTCCTTCTAGATTGATCACCGAGCCGACCTGCTCACCGTAGGCAGCTACCGGCAAAACCACATTTGCCAATTCCATGGCAGGACTGGGCACACTCTCCAACAGCACCAGGACTTCCAGATTACTCATTAGGCTCTGCCAACGTTCCTGGTCCCGCTTCCAAAGCCCGGCGGCATCTTGCACCACCAAGCCTTTTATTTGTCCTGCTTCCAATGCCTTTGCAAGGTCGGACGACGGTTGATTGGGCAGTTCGTCTACCTGCCAGGCATCTTTGAATACCTTCCGGTTGCTTTCATCTGAAGCAGCCCTAAATCCGGGCAGAAAGGCCGGGGTAACCCCCATGAGCAGAGCGCCCGTGGAATTGATTTCAGAGGTGATGGGATAAATACCTGCCCCTTCTGCCTCACTCGTTCGGCCGGAATCCAGAGCAAGTTGGAACAAAGTCTCCACCACATCGGCAGTCTCTTCAGAGCCCAAAAGATCTTCAGAAAATACGACGGCCATTGAGGGAGATTCCAAGAACGCCTTCACCAGATCTTTCCACTGTTCCTTGGCAATACCAGCCTCGCCGGGATTGAAGGCCGCGCTTTTCCCCATCGCGGTCTCCTGCAATGCCTGCAGCATTTTCTGCCAAAAATCGGGCGACGTATGCACTGCAACGGACGCAAACGGCGACAAAGAGTCCGGGCGACTGGCTATCTGCAACACAGGAACCTTCCGGTTCCTTGCCGCTCTTCGGATCATGGTGGCCACAACTGGTGCCGAGTCCTCAATGTTGTCACCACAGACAAAGATAGCAGGTACCTTTTCCAGCCCAGCCAACTCCTGAATAACCCCCTGGCGATCCTTGTATTCTTGTATGAGGCGCCAGAGTTTTTCGCGAACCTTGCGCCCCGGAAAGTCGATGCCATTACTTTGCCAGCCCGCCCGCATCCATTTCTGTAACAAGTAGAGAGATTCGCTAGTTGCCCGGGGTGACCCCAAGGCCCCCAATGCCTTAGAGCCATACTGGTCCTGTACCTTACGCAGTCCATCGAGCAACGATTTGATTGCTTTGGGCCAAGTCATCTCCTTAAAGCGGCCTTTCTGGCGAACCATCGGCTGCAAAATCCGCTCTCCAAACCAAAGCGAGTCATAAATCTGGAATCGACCCCGACTGCAAGTGGATGCCCAATTTGGCGGCACCATCGAAGCATCGCTGATCCATACCTGCCTTTCGCCCTTAAGTTTGAGGTTCAGTTGGCATCCGCAGCCACAGTGAATGCAATGAGTCGTCGTAGTTTGCCAATCAAGACGCTCTATGGGACGGCCTTCGCGTTTTTCCATTAGGGCGCCAGTGGGGCAAAGGTCTACGCAAAGCCCGCAGTGAACGCAGTGGTCGTTGAACCGCGGCCAGTCCTTAAAATCAATTGCATGGGACACTTGGTAATCGGAGCAGGCCACATAGCAACGCTCACAGCGAATACATTTGTTCGGATCGAGAGCAATGTTGGGATGGAAATCCACGGCGGCCACACGCTGATGGTGAATTTTCTTGCTGGGTTGATCGCGCCAGTCGACCTGAAATTCGTTCATCATTTCCCGCAGCCTGCAGTCGAACGCGGCAGAGCATCCGCACACTAAACATCTGGCCGCTTCTCTGCGAGCCTGCTCCTCAGTTAAACCAAGTTCCACTTCCAGGAAGTTGTTGATGCGTTTTTGGCTCTCCAGTTCCGCCATCGATTCACGGGACGCTGTCCTAAGAACACTGAACGGCTCTCGATCGATTGTCTCCAACTCTCCCTTGCTGATGTTGAAGTGAAGTGGCTCGGGTTGAACTTCGCCCGCGCGAAAGTAGCGATCCAAGGAGTACGCTGCCTTGCGACCATCGGCCAGGGCGGCGACGACGGTATCCGGGCCACGAAAAACGTCTCCTCCGACAAAAACCATTTCGTATCCCGTATGCATGCTCCTGGGATCGCCACCGAAGGTACTCCAGCGGGTCATAGGCAGATTGGAAACCGCCGCATCCATGTCCGGCATTGGCACATCCGGGGACTGTCCAATGGCACTAATGACCTGATCTACTTCCATTGTCACTTCTGAGCCCTCAACAGGCACCGGACGTCTTCTGCCACTGGCATCCGGTTCTCCGAGCTCCATCCGTATGAACTCCACTCTATTGATTGTTCCATTGTCACCATAGAGATGCGTTGGAGCTACCAGGAAATGGATATCAACGCCTTCTTTTTGCGCTGCTTCCACCTCCTCGTGGCTCGCAGGCATTTCGTTGCGCGAACGTCGATACAGTATTGTGACCTGTTCTGCACCCAGGCGCAAGGAGGAACGGGCAGCATCGATAGCTACATTTCCACCGCCTATGATGGCAACTTTCTTACCAACTTTCGATCCGCCGCCGGATCCGATCTGTTCCAAGAAATCTACTCCCGGCACCACTCCTTCTAAATCTTCGCCGACAATACCAAGTTTGCGACATGCCCAGGCTCCAACCGCCAGGAATATGGCATCGAAGCCTTCCTTTTTGAGGTCATCGAGAGTGAAGTCCCGCCCCCATCGGACCCCTGTTTTCGCCCCAATACCCAGCTTAAGAATTCCGTCAATTTCCCAATCGAGGACCTTCTTGGGGAGCCTGTACTCGGGTATGCCGTATCTTAACATCCCCCCCAATTTATCGCGGGCTTCAAAAATTGTGCTGGTATGCCCGAGTGTTCGCAGATAATATGCTGTGCTCAAACCGGCGGGCCCTCCCCCTATGATGGCAACTCGATGGCTAGTGAGCGGGGGCATTTCGGGCATAATTCTTTTCCCCGATTTATACTCGTAGTCCGCCACGAATCGCTTACAAAGGTTAATGCCGATCGGCTCATCCACCAGGTGCCGTCTACAAACGGTCTCACAAGGATGCGGGCAAACTCTACCGATGGTTGCGGGCATAGGGATCTTTTCTTTGATAAGCCTCACAGCTTCGCTATATTCACCGTGGCGTATGTGTGCGAGGTAACCCTGAATGTCTACATTGGCGGGACACCTGACAGAACATGGCGCGACGCAATCCCCGTAATGGGTGTCGAGCAGCAGTTCCAGAAGAAACTTTCGAGTCTGCTGCAAGTCTTCCCCTTGCGTTGTGATGTCCATTCCCTCCGTTACCGGAGTACTGCATGCAGCTTTATACTTCTTCTCACCGGCAACTTTGACCACACATAAACGGCAGTTTTCCAAAGGACGTAGTAAAGGAGTATGGCATAAGGTGGGAATGTAAATACCTTCCCGTTTTGCAACATCCAAAATAGTGCTCCCGGCTGGAGCTTCCACCGCCTTGCCATCTATGCGAATTTTAAGCATATTATTCATTCATTTCCTCCAAATTTTACATTTTTTGTGATTTGTCATTAGTCCTCTCGGGGTCCGAAAAGCCGCAAGACAGCAGAATGACAGCGGTAAGATATTCAGAACGATTCAGCACCGCTCGAAAAATTAGCGGGAGGCCAATTCTGGAGGAGGAGTGCAACGCTCAGCAAGAACAAATCCCGATAAATCAACTCTTTTTCAAGAGGAGCTCTATGTTGTGTTTCAGTGCTTGAGGATCAACCGGTTTTTCCATAAAGATGTCGGCCGCAATCCAATCCATGTCCTCCTCCAGGCTGCGAGCATAACCTTTTTCGGTGTCTGGTTGGGCAGAAACAATAATGATCGGCAGGCGATGCAATTCCTCATTTTGCCTTAGCTTTACAGCAAACTGCAGACCTTCGTCGATGGTGGCCATCATGATATCAAGAATTAATAGATCTGGTTTTTCGGTTTCAATGTATTTCAGTCCATCGGCGGTGTTGTTAGCCGACAAAACCTCATACCCAAAACGCCTCAAAATAGCGCCAGTGATCTCTAAAAAGCTCGGATCATCATCAATAAGTAAAATTTTATCTTGGACCATTCATCATACCTCCTCTCATAGGGTTTGGATTCTTGGACTCCACCAATAATCTGAGAGAACATTCCTCACATTTCTAGCACCTACTGCTTAAACAAGACGGTTAAGCCTGACGTGAAGATTACCAACATTGTCTTGCACAGCGGCCCTTATTAGAGGACTCAGGGTCAAAATATCCTCTTGCATCACCCTGTTGAATTTTGGTTTGTTTGTCGCGCAGTCTCTTTGGGCAGTTCTATTATGAACTCGGCCCACTGCCCTTCCTGGCTTTCCACCCAGATCTTTCCCCCATGTCTTTCCACAACAGTTTTGGTGATGAACAATCCCAGGCCGGTGCCTCGAACCGAAGACTGCCGAGACGATTGCAAGCGCTGAAACTTCTGAAAGAGTTTACTCTGGTCGTCCTCGCTGATGCCGGGGCCGCTGTTCCACACTTCCAAACGCATGCGGTCACCAAGATCGTTGGCGGAAATACGAATGCTGCCCGATTTCTCGCCATATTTCAGAGCATTATTCAGAAGATTAGTAACTACACCACGAAACAACTCGGGATCAAGCGTCCATTGCAAATCCTCAGGCACCTGTGTGGTCAATACAACGCTACGCTCTAAAATGGCACTGGCCAGACCCTTTATGACAGGATCTATCACCTCAGCTAATACTTTAGTCGGTTGAGGATTGACCTGCATTTCATCCTTTTCGATTCGTGACAAGTCCAGATAATGCCTGATCATTTCCATTGACTGGTCAAGATTTCTGCAGATTGCTTCAACCATGATCGACTGCTCGGGGGCAAGAGAACCGAAAATTTCCTGCCGAAGAGCATTGGCACTCATATAGCTGTTGGCAATGGGAGACTTGAGTTCATGTGTAACAAATCCCAACATTTCCAGATAGCGGTGGTTCAGTCGCGCTAATTGCCTGTTAGCTTTATTTAGGCGTTCGTTTGTGAATACCAGCGCATGCATATGCTCATGTAACTCTGTGAGGTCATGAAAGTAGCCAACTACGGCAATTTCTTGCTGACCATCATAGAGGATCGTTGCTGAAAGGCGGATCTGAATACGTGATCCGTCCTTGCGAATCAATTCGGTAGTGTAATCAAGCAACACTCCGGGACCACCATAATCGTCGATCAAAAGAGCCTTTTTGATCTTATGTGGTTCGCCCGGCGGATAAATTTCGTGCACCGGCAACTTATTGAGCACTTCGGCTGGATCATAGCCAATGAGGCGTTGCGCGCCTTCATTGTACAGTATGATTTTGCCTTCCCTATCGTTGGCCATTATTCCGTCAGGACAGGCCTCGCAAAGACGTTCTTCAAATTCATAGCGTTGCTGCAACTCTTCCTGATAAGCTTTGAGATTCACGGCCATAAAGTGAAAAGCCAGCAGAAGTTTGCTCAGTTCATCTCCGCTTGGGTGTAGGTATGCTTCGCATAGATCACAAGGAGCCTCAAAGTCTCTCCGCGGTGCGGTGGAAGATCGCTGCAGGATCGAGGGACCTAACACGGGGCAGGATACCGGAATATTGCTCCTCCGCATGAACTTGGTTCCTTGACTTTGCACTCTTTGCAGGCAGGGCGGTGCCCGTTCCACTTCTTTTATAGCATCCTCCAACTGGCCTTTCGCGAGAAGATTGGTCATCCTTAGGAGTCGACCGACAGGGCGGGTAATCATGTCTGAGAACCATCGAATCAGAAAGAAGCTGATGACCAGCATGAAAAGCGTCACAACAAACAAAACTTTGAACAACTGCCGACTGAGCCTTTGCACTGATCGAGCACTGACTCCAACTCGCAACGCGGACAAGGCAGGAAACATTTTTTCAGCCTTTTCCGACAATACCACTTCATAAATCGGTGGATTAGGCACCAGCCACCTTATGAAAAGCTTGCCGGCTTCCTTCTCTTCAAGCAGACTTATTTTCCCCCCCTGCCGGTACTTTTCATCACCCATCCAGTAAATAGGTTTCCCATTCTTACCCATCAACTCCAAGTAAAGCAACTTAGCGCGCACCTGAAAAATTAGAGAAAGATGAGACCTTAATTGGGATTCAGGAAGAGATTTCCGATCTTCGCCCATCACTTCATGAACTTGTCCCATGATCCCGTTTGCTATTCTCCAGGCCTCATCCTGAACGTCTCTTCCCATAGCAGGCAGGACCACCCTGTCAATGGCTATCGCACCAGCCAAAACTACCAGCAAGACCATTGCAAAGGTAATTAGAATGATTTTGGTCTGGAAATTCAGTCGACCCAAAAGTTTCATATTAATCTTCCGATGATGGCAGGTGAGGTCCGAAATGGTGTCTAGCGAAGGTTCGTGATCGAAAGATAGCAGAAGCCGCTTAGCAGCGCAACTCAAGATGAAGTGAATTTCAAGCAGCGGGGTACACTGAACGAGTGAATAAAGGAATCAAATCAAGACCATAACAATGCCACAATACCGATACCTATCAAGACCGATTCAATCATCGTCTCAAAAATTGGATCTTCTTTAAGGGGTTTCTGAAAGCACATTCGAAGAAACCAGCCATAAGCAACAACGCCGGGAAGCATCAAATAAGCAAATCTGGTGCTAAGGCCGCTCACCGGTCCTATCAAAAGAGAGGCCGCAAGAACCACCAGGATCGCCGAAATAAAATAAGTTGTCTTGTTTTCTCCCAGCAAAACCACGATAGTCTCTTTACCGACCAAACGATCCCCTTGTACCGCTAGCAGATCTAGCAGCGCTGTTCTTATCAAGACAAAAAGAGCAATAATCCAAAAAGCGTAGAGAGTCTCCTTAAAACCACCCCAAAAACGCGCCAAATGAGGCAATATGACGGTTGCGCTGGCCCACGCAATGGGAACGAAGAAGGTCTTGGAAGCAGGAATATCCTTAATCTTGAGCGCTGATAGATTTCGCCAATAAGAAGGCAGAAACACGGGTACCGCATAGAGCACTCCAAATAATACCAATAAACCCAACGCCAAGAAAGTCAAAATACCGGTATTTACAGCCATCCAAAGCGAGACTGCTACAGCAGCAATGGAAATACCGGTAAATGTGCCCTTCCAATGTTGGTAGAAAGCGGCTCGTCCCGGGTCGTTCAACCGCATCGCATCGCGGTCCAGGTAGAGGTTGAGTGTATGCATGGCAAAAACGTAAAACGCGGCCATCAAGCACTGGCTAAAGGAGATGGAGAACCCCGTCAAAGCTTGCCCGGCAGAGGTCAAGAGAGCAGCACCTAAAGCCACAAAAGCATTGCTGTAGACCAACTGTTCGAGAGTTCTATTAATCCTGTATTTTGTGCCATTACGTTCAGGTTGGATTGATTCCAGCAGACGAACTACATTCCGGATCATCCAATTGGGTGTGGAAGCTCCGGCTGAAACTCCAACAGAAGAGTAGTGGGCCATTTCCTGTGTATCCAAGTCTGCTTCAGTTTCTACATGATAGGTGGGTACCTTACACTCTCTTGCAACCTCAGCCAGCCGAATGGTATTTCCGCTGTGATAGCCTCCAACGATTACAATGGCTTCCACCTGGGAACACATTTCTCTTACTTCGCTTTGGCGTTCGTGAGTCGAGCCGCAAATAGTGTTCTTGATCATTGCATTCGGATACTTGCGCCGAAATTTCTCCTGAATCGCTCTGAAGATTTCTTCATTTTGGGTCGTTTGTGCGACCAATAGAACATTATCCCACTCAGCCGGCAATTCATCAACTTGCTCAGGACGATTGATGACAACTCCACGCCCTTCAGTGTAGCCCATCAAGCCGATGACCTCGGCATGATCCGCATCCCCTGCAATGACTGTATAAAAGCCTTTTCTGGCATGTCTTTTAATCGCTGCCTGGACTCTTGCCACTCTTTTGCAAGTAGCATCCAGCAAGCTTGCTCCAAGCTGGCGCAGTTTTTTGCGTTCCTGAGGAGGGATGCCATGAGCGCGAATTACCACTCTCTTGCCTGCGCAATTCTCGATTTGATCTTCGGCTGAGATTCCTTTTTCTTCAAGCATGGCTAATACTTGCCGATTATGGATCAGAGGACCGAAAGTGCAGATGCTTTCCCCAACTTGTGGGCTCTTTATCGCCTCCAATGTTACCTCAAGAGCGTCTCTAACCCCTCTGCAAAATCCAGCCGTTTTAGCCACAGTCACTTTCATCAACCAGTACCTCGTCCAAAGAAAAAAATGGGGAATCAAGGTTCCCCCCTATCTCCACGAAAACGAACATGCAATGTTTTATAGAGCTACGCCTGCTGTCTTTCAAGAGACTTTTCATTGTGAAATGAAAATCGATAGGATTGTCTTGTAAGGATCTTACCGAAGCCGACAATTCCGTCACTTTGGAAGAACTGCCAAGGCGGCATCCTTGATCCGGGGTATCGAGACCCCCATATGCTGCCTCAATAGTGTTTCAAAACTTATTAAAGTCCACTCAGTTTGTCGAATTGAAAGCCCTTAACATCAATTTCCCGAAGCCAGGCATGGAAATGCTGAATCATTGGTTCCGGCTGATCCAATTCATATAGTTTTGAACGGAGTTTAGCGGATTCGGGAAGCCCCTTTGAATACCAGATCAATATCTGTCTGCAGTGTCCTGGGGGCTTACGTTTTTCAAAAACATAATTTTCAAAGTGAGACCGTGCAGTTTCAAAAAAATCCAGCCAGTTGCCAGGCACGTCAGAAGACGGCTTGTATCCCCACTGCTTGGCGATACAACTAAATATCCAAGGGTTGCCGAGACTTGCTCTACCTATCATAACGCCGTCGCAGCCCGTTTCCCGCATCATTCTGGCTGCCGATGAGGCAGAACGGACATCCCCATTACCAATTACGGGAATCTTGACCGCTGCTTTGGTTTTCTGGATCCAGCGCCAGTCTGCGCTGCCACTATAAAGTTGCATGGCTGTTCTGCCATGGATGGTAATGGCATCGACGCCTGCGGACTCCAACCTTTGGGCAGCTTCAATTATATTGACGGAGAGGTGATTCCAGCCCAAACGCATCTTAACGGTCAAAGGAATATCTACCGCCTCCCTAACTCGCTCAACAATTTCAGCAAGTCGTTCGGGCTCCTTCATCAAGAAAGCTCCTGCGCCTTGTTTCACTACTTTTTTGACAGGGCAACCGGCATTGATATCAATAATCTCAGCGCCGGTTGATGCAACTAATTTTGCTGCTTCAGCCATGGCTGAAGGATCTCTTCCAAAGAGTTGAACGGAGAGAGGAACATTCAAAGGGGTGTTCTGTCGGCAAAGCCTCAACGTAGCCGGCTGCGAGCGTCTAAGCCCCTCGACGCTAACCATTTCGGTGGTTACCATACCGGCCCCGCAAACAGCTGCCAGACTTCGGTAGATGTCATCTGTGATTCCTGCCATGGGTGCCAGAATCAGCGGAGGGTCCACTTTGATCGCACCAATTTTGAGGACGTTCGGTCGGAAAAACGATTGGCTTTCTTGCATATGAGAACTTACCCTTTCCTAGAAGTAATTTTCACGCTATCGTAACAACTTACCAGAATCTTGACAACTTCCGTCATGTTAGTGACTATACACGTATCTCCTTGCATTATAGATTGACACTGAAAAATGCGTTTGTTAGCTTGCCGACGATTTCAGGGCTGTAAAATGAGAGTATCAAAAGTGAGCTTTCCGAATAAGATCTTTGCCGCCATTTTGGGGGCCGTTCAGTCGGAAGTGCAGAAGCTGGCAGATGTTCTAGAAGATAAGCAAGTTCTCAACCTTTTCGGAGAGATCTTCACGATTGGGAGACTACAAGGGAAAACTCTCCTTGTTGGCACTACCGGGATCGGCAAAGTCAATGCTGCCATTACTACAGCAGCGCTCTTGGCGCGCTTTTCAATCGAGCAGGTTTGGAATATCGGGAGTGCCGGTCACTTCCAAGAGGGTCCACTGCGAATTGGGGACGTCTTGATTGCAGAAGAATTATTCTGTGGCGACGAAGGTATATTGACCACCAATGGTGTTCTCTCAGCCAGGGAAATAGGTATTCCGATCCTGAGAAGAGAAGAAGATGCTCTTTACGATTCGCTTCCGGCAAGTACAATTGTTCATCGTCTTCGCGAAAACATTGCCCCCGGCCTATATCACCTTGGAAGAGACATGGCCCCCACGGCGGCTCCGGTTGAAAACTGCACGCGATGCACAACGGAAGGATCTTTTCGATTGCTTTACGGTCCCAGCCTTAGCGTTGGTATGGTTAGCGGCGATCCACAAGTTGCCCATAGCCGATTCCTCGATTATGGAGCGTTTGCTGAAAATATGGAGGGTAGTGCAATCGCACAGGCTTGTTACCGCTACGAGATCCCGTTCATAGAATGCAGGGGTATGAGCAATAAAGCAGGTGATAGGGATAAGTTGAACTGGGAATTGGAAAAAGCCATATCTCACTGCCATGCTATACTGATGCATTGGATCATAAGCTAGGAGGGATCTCTTAGCTGCATGCTTTGGCTAATTTATTAGCATGCAATGCCGGAACATTTTGAGATGTTCAAAATGAGCCTGAAAGAGAGTTTAATATGAGTGAGGTCTGGAGCCTTGGTTATTCGCCATGCCCCAACGATACATTTATATTTTTCGCTATGGCCCGAGGGCTGATTGATACTGGTTCGACTCGCTTTAACGTACATCTTGCCGATGTCGAAGAGCTCAATCGGAAAGCGAGGAGATGTGAACTGGACATAACAAAAGTTTCCATTAGTGTTCTGCCGAATGTTTTGGAGGACTATCTGTTGCTTCGAGCCGGAGGAGCGATGGGAAGAGGCTGCGGACCGTTAGTGGTTGCTCGAGAATCTGTTCGCATGGATGAGCTTCTCAACGCTACCGTGGCAATACCTGGCAAAATGACAACCGCTTTTCTACTGTTCCAGCTTTACGGTGAACATAGCGGGGAATTTGTGGAAATGCCATTTGATCAGATTATGCCGGCAGTAGCATCAGGCAAAGTGGACGCCGGTCTTATTATTCACGAAGGACGCTTCACCTATCCTTCTCTGGGACTTAAGCTCATTCTTGACCTTGGGGAATGGTGGGAGCAGAAGACCGGTTTGCCTCTCCCCCTTGGCGGCATTGTTATGAAAAGGAGTTTGGGTGCCGCTGCAGCTCAAAAGGTGGAAGAGCAGATAAGAGAGAGTTTAAAGTATGCGCAAACTCACGGTGATGAAGCATGGCCTTATATTAGATCTCTTGCCCAAGAAATGGAACCCGACGTCATTCGCCAGCATATAGATATGTTTGTTAATGATTTCAGTCTGGACCTTGGTCGCGAAGGAGAGGAGGCTATCAGGGTTTTGTTGGAAGCCTCTGCCAGACAGCAGAGTATAACCGTACAACACGCATCACTTTTGGGATTGACAGCAAGCTAAAGTTTTGAAGCTTTTTTAAAAAGCTGGGAGTGATTGAAATGAACGCACTGCAATATTTTCTTTTTCCCCACACAGCGTTGCCCGAGTCCGACTATCGTCTTCTGAGCATTTTGTTTCCGCAGCTCCATATTTTGCAGATTGCTCGTCAGCCGCAAATACCCGAATGGGGGCAGAGCTTTTTCTCTGCCACCCCGACTATTTCTGAAGAGCAGCGAGAAAGAGTCAGGATTCTCTTAAAAGAATATCAAAATTTTGCAGATTTGGTTGGCGAAGGGGTCGTGCTCGCTTCTATGAGCCGTTTTGACAATAAAGCCGCCTGGCGCGAAAGTCGTTTTCACATTCAGAGTGCGATTAAGGGAAAAGACGAAGGCAAAGGTTTTGAGGATAGTCAGTTGGCTCTACTGGAAGCGGCCGCCTTTATGGAAATGGCCCATAATCTGGACCTACAGGGACTGGAGCTCGAAGAAGGTATGACCAAGGTGGAAAATCTCGAAAGGGAGTTCCGCAATATCCTTGGCATTGCGAACGAGGAAGATTTGGAGGAATTTGAGAGTATTGGAGATGCTCCTCTTATTTCCGAGAAAACTTATATGAGCTTCATGCTCCCCAAGCGCATAGCTTTTTGGCTACGATTGTTCAGTTGCAGCACAATTGATGGTATACCGGTTTTGGTAACAGTTTTCCCAGAGGTTGTTGAAGAGATTTTCGATTCTCTAGTGAGCATTGAGAAGCCCATTGAGGTTTACCCGCAAGGGTTTGCGGCAATCACACTGGCTTCGGTTCCTTCATTGGAGCATCTGGAGGCCGATCGATTTCAAATAGTAGTCGAAGAGCTAAAACAATCGGGAATCTTGGATAATTACTGGAGAGCCCTGGAAGCTTTTCTTGCAAACCCCAAAAACTCCTCATCTATCGAAGAGCTTAGCGGGAATTGCGATCTACTTCGAAGTAGACTGGAGGCTCATGACAAGGGGAGTGGAGGCAGCTATCCGCAGACAGAGCTCTCTTTAGCGCTCATCGAAAACCAAACTATCCAGGATTTGTGGAATAGGTTCGATAAAGACGGCGCCGGTAAAGCTAGAGGAATCGATAAATCCATGCAGGGCAAAGCTGTCGTACTTTTTTTGAGAAAGATAGAAAACTCATGAAATCACGGCTGTGGAACGCCCACGTTTGGCCTTGGAGCATGCCGCGGCTGGCCAGGGGTTGGAGTCTGCTGGCTGCCCGGCTGGGGTGCTGAAGGCTGCGAAGGCGCTTGACTGGCTTGTTGCAAAACAGTTTGTAAGGCTTGCTGCAACTGCTCGGGTGTGGCAGTCTCAGATGGGTTTTGAGGCGTTTGTTCCGGTGGCGGGGATATTGGCGCTGCAGGTAATGGCGTGGCGGGAGGAACAACCTTGCCGTCCATGAAAAGGCCGATGGCATAAAGCTGGTCATCTTTTTGCAATGAGATACTTCTGGAATCAATCTTGACGACTTTATAATCCCCAATCGACTCCCCCTCACTTACCGTCATGTAAGGGAATTGATCGCTGCCTCGTTTTTTCTTATTGCCTAGAAGCTGATTGTTTACCCTCACCAGGGCCTGCTTAACGTTATCGTGAACAAACACCCCGTCCAATTGCACAGATCGGGGTGGCAGCCCGGTCTGTGATGGTTTAGCGTGTTGGGTCTGTTGAGCGGGTTGTTCATCTGAAGGTGGCTTGCGGTCGGGAGAGAAGAGATTCTTTTCAACGATTGTGGGTTCTGCATTACATATGCTAAAAGACATGGCAGCGAAAAATAATGCCATCAAAATCAATAATAGATTTCTGTTTTTCATGAAATGTTCCTCCAGCAGATTTAAGATCTCATACACTAACTAATGTTTGGAATAATAAAGTACTTACAAACTGAAGTGTAGCTGTTTTTTTCAGACTCGCTCTCGTTCTCTTTCAGTTGCGCAGCCAGATGTCCAAAGTTTACTTTGTATTTTGGATTTGATAAGAAACTGAGCAACAATCGTTTATGGTTTGAGGAGTCCTCATGAATGATTCAATTTCTTTGATAGAAGCTTTTCGCAACGAATTAGGCTTGCTAGACAAACAAGTCGAACAATTGCGAGCCTCTTACTTTGTCGAAGGCCTGCCGTTGGTGGAGGCTTTTGAGCGGATCGAAGTCACCGACGAAGGCCGGATACTAAAGGTGCTTTCTGAACATCTGGATTTGCCGCTGTTGGACCGCGAAGATTACCCTGAAAAACCGGTGCTGCTGGAAGACGTGTCCATGTCATTTCTGAGAAAACATTCGATACTGCCCATCCAGGTGGAGAGTGGACGAGTGCGGGTAGTGACGAATAACCCATTGAATTTGTCTCTCTTGGATATTTTAGGTAATTATTTTAGTGGAATGGAAATAAGTCTATGCCTGGGGCAGCGAGAAGAGATCCGCACATCTATCGATCGTCTCTACGGCGCGGCGACCCGTGAAGCGGAAGCACTTTCACGTAATGGCGAAGGTTTGTTGGCTAATGCAGATCCATTTGAAGAGGATTTGGAGCATCTGCGAGGCCTCGCACAGGAAGCCCCCATCGTTCGGCTCGTGAATGTTTTGATCTCGCGCGCATTGGACATGCGCGCATCGGATATTCATTTTGAGCCCTTTGAGAGGAGTCTTCAGGTTCGCTGCCGTGTTGACGGCGTCCTTTGTGACCTCGACCAACCTCCTAAAACCATGCAGGCTGCCATTATCAGCCGGTTGAAACTGATGGCCAACCTGAACATCGCAGAGCGTCGGCTGCCGCAGGACGGCAAGATTAAACTGAGATTTGGAAATCGGGAAGTAGACATCCGGGTTTCCAGTGTTCCCACCATTTATGGTGAAAGTATCGTTCTCCGCCTGCTCGCACAAGACAACGTCGAATACAAATTGGATAATTTTGGCATGGACGAGCAGCAGCTGTCTGTTCTCAAGGAGATGATCGAGCGGCCATTCGGAATGATCCTTGTCACGGGCCCTACCGGTTCGGGCAAAACAACTACGCTTTATGGGGTGCTCAAGAGACTGAACTCTGTAGCGAGAAAAATTCTCACCGTAGAAGATCCTGTTGAATATCAAATTAGCGGGATAAACCAAATACAAGTTAAACCTCAGATCGATCTAACTTTTGCAAACGCCTTACGATCTCTCGTTCGTCAAGACCCTGACGTATTACTGATCGGCGAGATACGGGATAGTGAAACGGCCAAGATCGCCATTGAATCTGCCCTCACCGGTCATTTGGTACTATCCACACTGCATACAAACGATGCACCGGGCGCCATTTCCAGACTTCGAGACATGGGTATAGAGTCTTTTCTCATGGCGGATTCTCTTTTGGGCATTATGGCCCAGCGCCTGGTTAGAGTACTCTGCCCTCATTGCAAAGAAGCTTATCCGGCTAGAGATGCAGACATAGCGCGTTTGAAGGAGACCCTCGATGATCTGCCGGCTTCGGCAACTCTGTATCATAATAAAGGCTGCGATAAGTGCGGCCACACCGGCTTTCGTGGTCGTCAGGGGATCTTTGAGCTTATGCCGATAACGGAGGTGATACGGTCTGCCATCGTTGCCGGCAAGAGTGCCGGGAATATTTCCCAACTGGCGTTCCAGCAGACCTATCGACCTCTTCTGCACCATGGATACAGAAAAGCGCTTGAGGGAGTTACGACGCTATCGGAAGTGCTGCGTGTGACCAGTCTTTCTTAGGCTTCACAGGCAGGGCGATATTCTGCAGCAGCGTCTGATCGGAACATCTTTTTTCACGACAAGCAATTTTCCGCTTTTCACCCAGTGCACGGTGCTTCAGGGACTCAATTGACGGGATAGATAGCATTATGGGCTACTTTCAATATCAAGCACGAGACGGTCAGGGAGAGACTCACCGCGGAGTGCTGGAAGCATTATCAGAACTGGAAGCTGCGCGGAAGCTCAAATCCAGCCGCCTTTATCCAATCAAAATCAAACCGGTCAAAACTCGCACGCGAAGGCGGATTCCCGAAGAACACGTTATCCGTTTTTTTGGCGAACTATCGGATTTGCTTCACGCCGGTCTGCCAGTGGATCGTGCGCTTGCTCTTATCAGTACCAATCAGACGCACAAGGCCTTCCAGAGGGTAGTGCAGGACCTTTTGGAAGAAGTGCAGGGCGGGAATGATCTTTCGATGGCGCTCGGAAAGTATAGAGATGTTTTTGGGAACGTGTCCGATCACATGGTCAGAGCAGGAGAAGCCAGTGGCACTCTTGCTCCCATTTTAAAAAGATTGGCACTCTATTTGGAACAGCGCCGTGCTTTCAAGCAAAGTTTAATTTCTTCGATGATATATCCTTTGATTCTAATAGGGATAAGCCTTGTATCGATGCTTATCCTGCTGGTGTATGTAATTCCAAGATTTGCTCAGATCTTTCATGACCTTAACCAGAAGGTGCCTCTGCTCACGCAAATTCTTCTCCAGACGGGGGTTTTTCTCAAAGATTACGGCTGGGTTATTCCGCTGCTCATAGCTCTCGGCTTTTGGGGAGGACGCTTCCTGTACAGAAAGAGCGTAGTTCGCCAGAAAATCGACCGGATTCTTTTTCGCATCCCTCTCACGCGATATTTGATACTGCACAGTGAGCTTACTCGCTTCTGCCGAACTTTAGGCACCATGGTGCAAGCGGGCGTGCCTTTACTACGCGCCATCAGCCTGGGGGAACAGTTGCTGATGAACTCGGTCCTCAAAGACTCGATTTCGATGCTCCACCGCGAGATCAAAGTGGGGCACTCTATGAGTAATTTTTTTCGCACACACAATCCGTTCCCAGCCCGTATTGGTACCATGCTGCGTATTGCTGAAGAACAGGGCAATTTAGGGGACGGTTTGGTTTCTTTGGGTGACTATTTTGAAACGGAGCTGCAGAGGACCTTACAGAGAATCATGACTTTGATGGAACCGGTCGTTATAATTTTCACCGGACTCATCATCGGTGCAATGGTAATGAGCATGTTCAGCGCCATTTTTGGTATCAATGAAATCAAATTTTAGTATTGTGCAGATTCGTCTTATGAAGGAAACAGGATGAAACACCTCAAGAAAGATTTGAGGAATAAACCTCCACCATGTTTCAATGCATTACAGAGCTACCTGGACCATCGCGGATTCACATTGATCGAGCTGATAGTGGTGCTGTTTATCCTGACTCTCATGGTTGGGACGGTTCTCCCCCGCATCGGCGCTGGCTGGAAACGCATGGAAGACCGCGAGTTTTTGCAGGAATTCGTACAAACGCTCAGACGCGCCCGGCTGCAAGCGATGAACGGCGGGGAAGTCATAGCTTTCCGGATAAGAGGTTCGGAGAGGTTATATGATTTAAAGTTCCCTCCAGAAAAGGCAATTCCGGAAAATGTTGATATTTATGCAGATAACCTGGAAGAAGATCCAGAGACCCTTGATCGGCTGATTCTGTTCTACCCGGACGGCAGTCTGGTGGGAAGCGACCTGGAAATCGTCTTCGACAAAAGTCGTACTTTTCGTGTTTCGATCAACCCTCTGTTTGGTATCGTGCGATTATCCAAAGCCGAGTCGCGCTAGGAATGCGCGAAAATCTCCAAACTTGTTGTTGGATTATATTATGTGGTTCAAAACATTCGAGTGAATGCGTAATGAGCATCGATTCTCACAAAAGCTGTAAGCGATTAAAGCATAGTAATAAGTGCGATATCCCCTCGTATTTAATAAACGGCCATGGCTTCACCCTTATAGAAGTTCTGGTAAGCCTCATTCTGGGCACTTTGATAGTCGGAGGGGTGATGGGTGTCATCTCCGTGTCTCTACAATTCATGCAGCGGGTGGACAAAAAAAGTACTATTCAGCCGATACTGGAAGCGGCAGCCCAAGAAATTATTTCACACCCTGAAAAGGCCAAGGAAGGCGATTTGACTTTGGAGGAACTCCCCGGTAAGCCTTCAGTGGAGTTAAGCTTAGTTAATGTTCAAGGTCCTGACGGCTATGAAATCAGTAGCCGGGGGGGCGATCTGTATCGAGTGCGGATCGGCTATGAAAGGAACTCGATCGAGTTCAGTCTAATCATTCCAACGTCTGACCTTCAATGACGATTCCAGGTTTCTAGAATTTAGATCATGCGTGACGAAACAGGTGCAGATAAAGTATTTTTTCAGTGCGGGGGGTTTACTCTGCTGGAACTGATGCTTGCAACACTCATTTCCACTCTGGTGATCGGGATACTTTCGGTTGCGCTGACATTTTCCCTGAGGATGTGGGAACGCCAGCAAGATCGAAAACCAAGTGAGTTCCCCATGATCATGGAACTTTTGGCAATGCAACTGGCCGATTTTGACGCTACTCCTCTGTCATCGGAATTTGGTGCCTCAGGACCTTTGTTTGTCGGTGATGAGCACTCACTTATCATAGCAACGGATCATTCCGTGAAGGCTTTATCAGGCGGTGTCCCCGTTTTCGCACGCTATACTTATCTGCCCAAGGATAAAGTTCTCTATTATTCTGAAATACCACTGGATCCCTACCATCCTGAAACCCTTAGGGAGTTTATCGATGTTGAGCCAAGCGAGAAGAGTGTCTGGCCGCGTTTCTATCCTATTAAAGTCGATGAGTTTTCCCTCGAGTATTCAGACGAGGAAAACGGGGGCTACGTGAATGATTGGAATACTCCTGACAAGCTACCACAAGCAGTTTTGGTCAATTGGACATTGGATGAAAAATCCTTTAGTCGTCTAATCGTTCCAGACCTACTCTTTCCTCAAATTAGAGAGAAGGGTCAACGGCATGAGATCGTTGGAGAATCATGATAAGGGGTAAAGACGGGATAGTAATTGTTGCTGTCCTTTGGATGTGTGCTCTTATCATGTGGCTTGCACTGCAGATAGGGGCTGAAACTCGGTTGCAAGCGGATGAACGAGTGCACCAATTCCGGAGATCGCAGGCTCTTTATCTGGCTATCGGCGGAGCTTATGAGGCAATTGCCAGGATGGGTCAGCCAATTTCACTGGAAACAGAAGAGACAGAGAACGCAAGCTGGCAACCGGACGGTAAGCTTCATGAAGTAGAATATAAGACGGGAAAAGCGCTGGTTGTCATTCAGAAAGAAACCGACAAGGTCAACATCAACGAGGCCAGCCCGGCTCAGATCAAAGCTGTTTTGGAAAAGCGAGGACTTGAAGAATCGGAGGCGGATACTCTTGCAGACAATATTGCAGATTTTCTGGATGCGGATGATACGCCAAGGCTACACGGAGCAGAAAAACCTTTTTATGAACAACAAGGACTGCACCATGTTCCTTTCGACGGCCCGTTAACCAGCCTTGATCAAATGCTGTTGATACCCGGCGTAACGCAGCAGCTCTTTTTTGGGTTTGATCTAAAAGCTGAGCAGTCTGAAGGAGGAGGGAATGGTCCTGAGTTTCCACTCTTTACCAACGAGGATTCTTTGTTCCAGATGTTCACTGTTTATGGTAATAACCTGAGCCTGGAAGACGAAGAGATTCTCGACCAGGCTGAGGTCCGGTATGTAGCGTGGGAAGCGGGGGAAACATATCGGATTCTGTCATGTGGGCAATTGTCCACTGGTTCGCCCCCGGTTGTTTTATGGTTGATTATCCGCTATTCTCCGGAATCTGAAAAGGGCTATGAGGTTCTTTATCGAAAGATTCTCTGACATATTTTTAGCGCCATGAACGAGTATTTTGCTTGGAAGGTCTCGATTTGGTGAAACGTCTCATAAGGCCGCGCCCCAAAAGGCTTTTGGCGGTATACGTTGAACCTCGGCAAGTTGATATTGTCAGAGCGCACCGCAAATGGCGATCCTGGCAGATCGACTCCGTGGAGCAATTTGTGGTGCCGGATGGGGAAGGGCTTTTTGATTTCTTGCAACGCCTCAATCTTCGGCCCAGAGGCAGAGGAGGAGCGACTCTGCTGCTGCTCCTGCCACGCTTATATTACGGCTTCCATCGAGAACACTACCCGGCGGCCCTGGGAAATAACCTTGAAGAAGCGTTGGCATTCGATTGGCCGGAAAACATTTTCCATGAACATGAGCAAACGCTTCATTTTTTTGGAAAGGCGACCTCCGTAAGCCACTATCTTTCCATACCAATTTTTTCCTTGCGCAATGACATTTATGAAAAATTTTATCAAGCATTGGGAGGCGTCAACTTCCAGAACTTCAATGTTATACCCACTGCGCCAGGTTACAGTGCATTTTTAAATCAGCAAGCCAAAGAAGCCGATTCTGGGGAAGTTGAGATATTTGGACGTCCATTAGATCGGTCTCACCTAGAGGTTCATAAATTTTATAAAGGTCTATTATTAGATTCTACCATTATCCGCAGGGACGTAGAGCAACTAAAGTTGTTTCGTGAGAGCCTGCTAGGCCTGGATGGCTCCGAAGGAACCGACCACCTTCCCATCCAGCTCATCGGCCAGCCAGGCGACTCAACTACAGATTTCGCTCTGCAGTGGAAAGATGCAGGTCTGCCCATAGAGGTCCTTGAACTCGATAGTCCGCTGTTATTATTGTGGGTGGATCATCTTTTGGAACAAGATACAATAGAGACATTTAATCCACCATTGCTTCTGAAGCCTTGGCAGGTCCCAAAAGCAGCCTGGGCTATCCTTGTGCTGATAAGCTTGTTTTCTCTTCAAGCTTTTTATCGGGTCGAGTCCTATGATTCGCTGGTTCAAAAATCTCAACTTTTGAAAAAACAACGGACCCAACTCGAAGCCCAATGGAAACCGATCGAACAGCTGCAAAACCGCGTCGGTAAATTTGAGCAGGATCAGCAAGCTCTGGCGCAGTTTAGTGATCAAGGCTACCCAATGCTCGGTATACTCACGCTTCTCACGGAAGTGACCCCTTCAGACACTTGGCTGAACTATTTATCCCTACGTCAAGGGGATCTTATGTTGCGAGGGGAAAGCACGTCAGCCATCAAGTATCTGACTGACCTTTCAAAAATAAAAGGGTTCGAGGATGTCCGCTTCGCTTCTCCTGTAACTCGCAATCCTTCAAGCGATAAAGAGCGGTTTAATCTGCAAATGAAGCTTAATGTGGGTGCTTTGAAAAAGACTCTTGAGACAATTCCTCTAGAGGGAGGTGCGCTGGAGATACCGCAGAAAGGTGAAGATGTGATGGAAACTGCCCCTCCAGCGCCTCCTCCACCGGGACCTCAAAAGGGCGTACCGGGAACGCGCATAGGGGCACCTTTGGATGACAATGAGACTACGGTGTTGATGCCTCCTCCAGGTGACGATAATGAAACAATAGACCAAAACAGTGAGTAAATATGTCGTTTCTCCCATCCTCTTGGATTGAACTGAAGAAATACCGTCTATCTTTTTTGGCGGTACTCATTACTTTGATGGCCTTACTTGCGATTTACTTTGCATGGCTTGCACCTTTTTCGTCTGACATAGACACTCTCCAGACTCAAATTGATCAACAGCAGGAACTCATTAACAAATATCAGAAAAAGCTGGACCAGGCTCAAAGCATAAAAGCGAACATGCAAAAACAAGAAGTCGAATTGAAGCAAATGCAAACCCACCTCTTTCAGGGTACGGACCCCTATCAACTGGCAGCTTCTCTTGGCGACTTGTTGTCAACAAAAGACGGACCAAAACTTGACATTAAAACTTACCAGGTGCTGGCCAGCAAGGAATATGGACTCTATCAGGAAGTTCACATAAGGTTTAATTTCATGACCAATATTGACGGCTTATACTACTTTCTCGAACGCATAAAGAATTTTCAGGCATCTATCCTGGTCCAGGAAATCAACATTCAAAACATTCGTCGTCGAACGGGACCCGATCTGGTAGTCAATGTAATCCTTGCGGCCTTGATGGAAAAAGGCTAGAAAAGATGGGTCGATTTTACTATTTGGAAGTCATGCGGGCGATTATTTTTTATTGATTAGGTGAACACTATCAGGAATGGCAATCAAAGATTAAATGATCTTCATTCTATCCTATAGATCAAAGACAAAAAAGGCGGACTTATGAAGGCAAACAAGTCCCTATTATTGTTCTTATTAATAATTTTTTTAGGAAGCTGCGCGTCCAGTCAAACCAAAGGCCCTCCCCGGCCTGGAGGCGAACTCCGAGCTCCGGCCGGTCCAACAAAGGCCAAAAGTACGCTTGACACCTCAGCTTATGCTAAACCCAGTACAGTTCAGCCCAAGCCCTATGTTCCGACTTTTCTCAACAAACCGGCGCAGCTCAAGACCGGTCTAATTACACCTCCCGGCGCTCAACTAGAATCTGAGAACCTTTCTGCAGGAAAAGAAAAGCAGAAGGTCATCCTCAACTACGACAAGGCCGATGTTGCCGAAGTGACTGCCCAAATATTCGGCGATTATCTTAAACTCAACTATGTTCTGGATCCTGCTCTGCAAGGAAGAATCAGCCTCTATCTTGAAGGAGATTTTTCCAAGCAAGAATTGCTGCAGCTGGTCACAAAAGCCTATGAGGCCAGTAACATCTCAATCGTACCTCGCAACGGCATCTATTATATTCAGTCTATTCAAAGAAGCAGCTCCAGCGGCCTGCCATTTGCCGGATCTTTTTATGTAGAGAAGGAAAAAGGAGGCATTAGTCCGGTCATTGTTATTTACAGGCTTAGATATGTTGACGTCAAACAAGCCATAAACACCATCAAATTGTTTCTTACTCCCGGAAGACCCATCACCACAGATCCTTTGACCAATAGCATCATTTTTGCCGAAGAGCCGGATAACGCAAAAACCATCATAGATATTCTCCGAAGTCTGGACGTCAACATTCTCCGTGAAGTGGGCATGGAAGTTGTTCCACTTCAAGCACTGAGTCCCGAAGAGGCCGTTAAGGGCCTTGAATCGCTGATGAGTAAATTGGACATCTTCAAGCAAAGCGGACTCAAAACGGACATAGCCTTTGTACCTTTAGAGAGATATGGGGGCGTTCTCATTCTGGCCCAAAATCCAGAAGTGCTGCAAACAGCCAAGCGTTGGCTGATGGCCCTGGATGTGCGCGGTCAGGAGACGGGCGAACAAGTCTATGTCTACTTTGCAAAGAACGCGCTCGCGAAAGATATGGCCGATATCCTTAACCAAGTCTTTAAGACGGGTGCCAAATCGCAAGAGAATAAACCTTCCGAACAAATTGTCAGCGCGACCGCGACGCCCCAAGAGCAGCCCAAAACGCAGATTAGTCAAGGTATCTCGATATCTACCACGTTGACCGGAGAGGTTGTGATAATAGCCGATGAAGTCAACAATGCACTTGTTATTAGAGCTAACGCTGCGGACTATGCCATGATAAGCCACGTTGTCGAGGCTCTCGACATCGTACCAAGGGCCGTACTCATTGAAGTCATGCTTGCAGAAATCACTTTAAATAAGAACCTTCAATATGGGGTGGAGTGGTTTCTTAAAAACGATCGAGTGCAACAGGGATTAAAATCCGGAGATACAAACTTTACAAACATTGATCTCAAAACATCTGCTTTCAATGGATACGCTTTATTCTGGGACACCGCAAATCTGAAACTTCTCATTAACGCACTGGCTGAAATGACGGATATTAATGTCCTTTCCACTCCAACCCTTTTGGCCAGTGACAACCAGGAGGCTTCCATCACTGTGGGTGGGCGCCAACCCATCTCCACAGGAACAAGCGTCACTGAGGGTGGCACTACGGTAACTTCCGTTCAATATGAAGAGACGGGTATCATACTCAACGTAACCCCTCACATCAACGAAAGCGGGCAGGTTCGTTTGGAAGTGGATCAGACAATACGTACCCCTCTGCCGGCAGGCCAGTTTTCCAACATTGACTCGCCGGGTTTTAGTGAGCGGAAAGTCAAGACGACTCTTCTGGCTCAAGACGGCCAAACGGCGGTCATCGGTGGGATCATTGAGCATCGAAAAACATATACTAAGGGTGGTATACCCTTCTTGCAGGATATACCGCTCATATCACCACTGTTTGGATCCAGAGGTGATACTTTCGAGCGTACCGAACTTATCATTGCCATCACCCCGCATGTCATCATCAACAAGGATGAAGAAGCCCGTCGGACAAGTCAGTTTTTGCAGAGGTTAGAATCCCTCAAGAGTCGCATCGAAAGAAGGATGCGTTAGTAGCATAATCAACTTGCTCGCAGTTTTGACGGAATTTTTCAAGAAGTCCTTTAAAATCATCAGGCAAGGACGCTTCAAAATATAAACGTGTCTTAGAAACCGGGTGGGAAAAAACAAGGCGCCAGGCATGCAGCATCTGCCGGTCGACAGCGAGCAATAAATCCTGAAGTTCCTTTCGTTTGAGTGAACGTGCTCTTTTTTTGCCCCCTCCGTATGTTTGATCGCCAACTACAGGATGATTCATGTAACTGAAATGCACTCGGATTTGGTGAGTACGCCCGGTCTCTATGGTCACCAGCAGAAGTGCAATAGCACCGTTCCACTGCTTTTTCAGTTGCCAGCGGGTAATCGCTTCCCTTCCTTTGTTTTGAAGCACAGCTACCTTTTTGCGCTCGGTCGGGTGCCGACCCAATGGCGCTGTTATTTCCCCTTCCTGCCGACTGAAACTTCCATAGACCAAGGCTAAATACTCTTTCTTCACCTCATGTTCTTTAAACTGCCTGATCAAATTGAGATAGGCTCGTTCACTTTTGGCCACCACCATGGCACCTGATGTATCTCGATCGAGTCGATGCACAATTCCTGGTCTTTTCGGCGCCCCCTGCATCGCCAGCTTAGGAGAGTGGGCCAAAATTCCATGTACCAGAGTGCCTTGTTCATGACCGGCACCTGGGTGAACAACGATACCCGGAGCTTTATTGATGACCAGAATCTCTTCGTCTTCAAACAGAATATCTAGCGGCATTTTTTCTGGAACAAGTTCCTCATTCCGTTTCGTAGACGGCAACCGGACAAAAATAATGTCACCTGCCTTTAGCTCGTAGCTCGGCTTGTGCGGTTGATTGTTGACCAGGACTTGATTCTCTTGAATCAACTTCTTGAATTGGCTGCGAGAGAATCGGTCGATCGCCCGGCATAGAAAGTAGTCGAGGCGTTGTCCGGCATCTTGCTCGCCGGCTATTATGGAGTGCTCAGGCTGATTGTATGAGTTGATTGGATCGTGCACTCTAGTTTTTTCGTTGCCGAATACTGCAGGCCGATTCGTATAGTCAACCGCTCATGGTAGGCGAAAACGAAATGCTAGCGGTTGCAGAAAGTGAACGAGAGGGACATCGGATGATGTCTAATCGTCGTGCAACACCCGATGCCCGATCATGGAATATGAATCAGTGCTGATGCCGGCTCAGTTCGCCATCCTTAATTGTAGTAAAAATCAGGCGGCCGGCGGTGGTCTGTAGAATACTCGTAACAGACACCTCAACTTCGCGACCCAGGTATTTGCTGGCGTTTTCAACAACCACCATGGTTCCATCTTCCAGGTAAGCAATTCCCTGTCCCTGCTCCTTGCCTTCCTTAAGAATTTGCAGGCGTAGTACCTCGCCTGGAAGGACAACCGGTTTTAGAGCATTAGCCAGTTGATTGATATTCAGCACTCGAATGCCCTGCACCTCGGCAACCTTTGATAAGTTATAGTCGTTGGTTACGATCTTTGCATTCAACCGCAGTGCCAGAGCGACCAGTTTAGCGTCTACATCGCTCAAGTTTTCAAAATCCTGGCGTTCTATACGGACATCAGCCAGGTCTTCCTGCTGCAAACGCCTGATCACATCAAGCCCTCGACGTCCTCGAACACGACGTGTGTTATCGGAGCTGTCTGCGATATGCTGAAGCTCTTGCAAGACAAATTCAGGAATCACAAGAGCTCCGCTCAAAAAGCCCGTCTCTACTATGTCCGCAATGCGCCCATCAATAATAACACTGGTATCAAGGACTTTCGCCTGGCCACTACGAAATGATGTGCGCCCAAACCACGGCCAATTTGGAAAACGCAATTCCTCTATTTTAATACTCCCTAAAACCATACCCATGTAACCTATGATGCAAGATAAGATGACGTAGATGGCAACCCTGATTGTGGTATTTTCCAGCCCAGTGAAAGTAAAACTGATTAGTTTGGCAATGGAAAGCCCAACTACAAGGCCGATAGTGCCTCCCGAAATGACTTTAAGAGGAATGTGTTTAATGAGCTTTTCAACGGATAATGCCGCCAAGGCAAAAAGTACACCGACCATCAAACCGGCCCAGGGCGCCCACCAAAATCTTGCCAGGGTGTCCATTTGGGCCGCTATGAGATAGCCGCCAACGCTGCAGATAGCAAACAAAAGTACTCTAAGGACAAGCCAAGCCCATCTCAATTTAATCACCTCCTTTCTTCTTAGTCTGAATACTCACCGCAACATGAATCTCGCTTGATCGATTCCCGATTCCCATTGGGAATCTATGGGACAACCTGCCACAGGCAACAATTTTGCCAAGGCAAGCAGTACCTGTAAAACAAGAGGTTGAAAAAACCCGACTAATAAGAATGATAGGGCATGGAGAGATTCTACAAACTATTGCAACATATCGAGGATGTCATTTTCTACTTGGTCCTCACTGACCGCCAATACAATGGAAAGTTCCTTGAGGAGCAGACCCCTTGCAGTGTCGAGCATTTTGCGCTCACCGAACGAGAGTTCTTTATCATTCTTCAAAACTGTCAAGTCCCTTAATACCTCTGCCAGTTCGTAAATGGAGCCGGTTTTGATCTTCTCCATATACTCGCGGTAACGTCGGTTCCATGTACCGCCGTTTACCGCGATTTCCTTGGTTTTCAATATATCGTATACCTTGGGAATATCTTGAGAGGCTATCAACTCTCTCAATCCCACCGACTCCGCATTCTGGATAGGGATCATAATCTTCATGTCATTTTCCAGAATTCGCATTATGTAGAAATCTTGCCTATTGCCTCCAATATTTTTGCTTTCAATGGATTCGATTTTACCTACCCCGTGGGCGGGATAAACAGCCAAATCGCCGATTTTAAACATCATACCCTCCATGCTTCCATTCATTCCATGGCTTGCTTAAGCTTTTGGAAAAATTACTTAATTGTACCATTAGCTGCAGACCATGCAAAGTCCCGTGATAAAACCAGGAAAACAAAGGAGATCGCAAATGCTGGCGTGCTATGCGAGTGATGGTTGTGAATTAAAGTTTCAAGTGATCCAATGAAAACTAAAGTATCCCGCTTAGTTAATTTAGCAGTTCCTTAATAAATGTGAAAGCAAAGAATTATCCCCGATGAGTATGGAAATAAAAAAAGCCGGTTCTCTAAAGAGAACCGGCTTACCTCAAAAGCTTAATTGTCAGATGCTACATGACAATCAACAGAGGTGCGATAACAAGTGAAATAACCGAAATAAGCTTCATGAGGATGTTCATGCTGGGTCCCGAGGTATCCTTGAAAGGATCGCCTACGGTGTCGCCAACAACTGCAGCCTTATGATTGGATGAACCTTTACCGCCAAAATGACCTTTTTCAATGTATTTTTTTGCATTGTCCCAGGCGCCGCCTGCATTGGACATAAATAGGGCCATCAAGGTAGCGGACAGTGTGACACCCAAAAGCATACCACCGAGTGCGTGTGGTCCAATCAAGAAAC
Source organism: uncultured delta proteobacterium (assembly GCA_963781715.1). Taxonomy (GTDB): domain Bacteria; phylum Desulfobacterota; class Syntrophobacteria; order Syntrophobacterales; family Syntrophobacteraceae; genus Desulfoferrobacter. The sequence goes on along the minus strand of CAWAGW010000022.1, from coordinate 29,925 downwards.
CAACGATCACCGGTGAACTCACACCCACCAACCCAGGCAGCATCATCTTGCGAATGGCGCCCTTGGTGGCGATGGCCACGCATTTAGCGGGATCGGGTTTGCCCGTTCCTTCCATCAATCCAGGAATTTCGCGGAATTGACGGCGAATTTCCTCGACCATATCAAAGGCTGCATCGCCAACCGCTGTCATGGTGAGAGCAGCAACCACGAAGGGCACGATGGAACCGATGAAAGCACCAATAATAACATAAGGATCGGTGATGTTGATGATATCCAGTTTGGCAGCCTGGCTGAATGCAACAAACAGAGACACTGCCGTGAGGGCCGCAGAGCCAATGGCAAAACCCTTTCCGATGGCAGCCGTGGTGTTGCCCAGAGCATCCAGGCTGTCGGTGATTTCCCGAGTTTCGGGTCCCAGTTCGGCCATTTCTGAAATGCCGCCCGCGTTATCGGCAATGGGGCCGTATGCATCAACAGTCATGGTGGCACCTACGGTCGCAAGCATACCCACCGCCGCGATACCGATTCCATACACGCCTGCCGAAATGTATGCGAAATAAGTTGCAGCGCAAATTCCAAGTATTGGCAGAGCGGTACTTTCCATACCAACAGCCAAACCGGCAATGAGCACCGTGGCCGCCCCTGTTTCAGACTGCGCGGCGATCTTCCATACCGGTTTTGATGAGGTATAGTATTCTGCTAGTAGACCAATCACGATACCCGCGATAAGGCCAGAAATGACGGCGTAGAAAACACCGAACGGGAGAGCTACCGCATTCACTATATAGTAGGTGAGCGCGACGAAAATACCGGCAGCCACAAACGTGGTGTAGCGCAGTGCAGCCTGCGGAGACATACCAGCCATGGCCTTCAGACTGAAAACTCCCACGAAAGAAGCAAGCAGACCTCCCATTACAATCAAGAGCGGCATAGCCATCCAGGCTAAACGATCGGCACCCATCAGGGCCTCATCAGACATGGTAGCCGCGATGGCGATGGTGGCAATGATAGCTCCCACATAGGACTCAAAAATATCTGCGCCCATACCCGCAATATCACCGACGTTGTCGCCGACGTTGTCAGCAATAACACCGGGGTTGCGTGGGTCGTCTTCGGGAATGCCTGCTTCAACCTTTCCTACCAAATCAGCTCCAACATCTGCTGCCTTGGTGTAGATGCCACCACCCATACGAGCAAACAGAGCGATGGAGCTTGCACCCATTGCGAAACCGTTAATATAGCTGGCTGTGATCGGGTCGCCACCGTAAAGGTAGAAGAAAGTTCCAACACCGATTAGACCAAGGCTTGCTACTGCCAGACCCATTACGGCGCCGCCGAAATAGGAAACCGTCAGTGCTTTGGCCTGCCCGAACTGGTTGGCAGCCCAGGAAGTCCTGCTGTTGGCTTTTGTTGCCGAACTCATTCCTATGTAGCCGGCCAGGATCGAACAACCTGCACCAGAGAGATAGGCGTATGCTGTTTGATGATTGATGAAGAAATAGAGTAATCCGGCCACAACTACGATGAAGATGAGCAACACGGAGTATTCCGTTTTGAGGAACGCCATGGCGCCGTCGTGAATCATTTCTTCTATTTCCTTCATGCGATCAGTACCATTGGCCTGCTTCTTGACCCATCCGTAGATTAGAAGCGCTACGATCAAGCCGGCTAGACCCAGACCAGGTGCGTATATCGTGTACCCTAACATAGATTCCAACCTCCTTTACTTTGTGCAAATTTTAACTAAAGATCTCAAAAAAAAGCTTCAATCCTGCAGCTCATGCCGGTTGAACCGGTTCATGGCAGCTTCCAAACCAGTAGATAAGACCGTTTGCACAGCTTCGACTCCACGCACTACCATTTCTTGGAACGCACGTGCTTCTTCTGGATAAGGGAGCTGTAATACAAAGCTTTCAACAGCCTCTCCCCTAACAGGTCTTCCTATTCCTAGCTTCATTCGCGAGAAATCCTGGTGGCCCAAGTGTTGGATGATAGATGCCACACCACGATGGCCACCCGTTCCACCTCTCGGCACCAATCGAATACGTCCGAGAGGCAAATCCAGGTCATCGTGTATCACCAATATTTGATCAACTGAAATTCCAAAATACTTCATAACTTCTGCTACCGCTTCACCGCTTCGATTCATGAAGGTGAGTGGCTTGAAAAGAAAAATCTTACGCCCTTCGATTACTCCCGTCCCCCAACTTGCCCTGAATTTACGCTGCTGCAGGGTGATGCTGAAGGCCTTTCCCAGTCGATCTAAAACCTGGAACCCAGCATTATGCCGTGTCAAAGCATATTCTTTTCCGGGATTTCCCAGTCCGAATAGTGCCACAATATTAGTCTGTTCTTCCATAAGCCGTCAAATTTACTCACCTACTGGTTTTGGGTTTCACAACCCAATGTCCCCTATTCGGTTGTCACCTCCTCTCCTTCTCCAGTCTCTGCACTTTCTTCTGTTTCCTCACCCTCTTCAGCTTCAACAGGTTCTGCAACTGCTTGCGGAGCGTTGATGGTTACAACCGTCAAGTGGTCCTCATCCGCCAACTCGAAAGGCACTTGCTGAACCAAATCGGCTACATGAACGGTGGATCCTATCTCAAGCGAACTGACGTCTATTTGAACTTTTTCAGGAATATCGCCTGGCAGGCATCGCACTGCGAGAGTCCTCCTGATCAGATTAAGGAGCCCCCCTTCTTTCACGCCGGCTGCCTCACCCAGCAATTCCACAGGAACCTCTACGACAATCGGTTGATCCAGTGGCACTTCGTAAAAGTCCACATGGAGAAACTGCCGCCGAACTGGGTGAACCTGTACCTCTCGAATCAAGACTTGGCGAGTCTGAAGGTTTCCCCCATCCTCAACGTTCAGCTTTAATAATTTGCTCTCCTCGCCCATCTCTCTCAACAGTTTTTCCAGTGCATTGTCTGCAACTGCAACGGGAAGGGGCTCCGACTTGGGTCCGTAGACAACGCCGGGAACCTTATCCTGACGGCGCAGATTCCGCGCCGCTCCTTTGCCTGTTTTTGTTCTCGTTTCGGCTAGTATTTCTACATTCATTTTAAAAGCGCCTCCAAAAAACTTAAAACACCTCACAAAATGCGGGTGCTTTTGTGAGAGTTTTATCTAAATAGCGAACTCACTGAATCCTCATTGTGCACGCGCCTAATGACCTCCGCCAGCAGAGGGGCTATGGTCACGGTACGAAGCTTCTTGGTATGAAGAGCTTCTGCACTGTGCGGGATGGTATCCGTGACGGTCAAAGATCTTATGGGAGATCGCTCTATTCTTCGCAGAGCGCCGCCTGATAAGACCGCATGCACGCAGTAAGCATCGATGGAAGAAGCCCCTGCTGCCTGAGCAGCTTCAGCAGTTCGCACAAGGGTTTGCCCGGTGTCCACCATGTCGTCCAGAATAATAACCGGCCTATCGTTCACGTCTCCCACAATGCAAGAGGAGGGAGAAACCTCCGTTCCTCGGTGATCCATAATGGCTAGATCAACATGCAACCGCTTGGCGAAGACTCTCGCCCTCTCCACCCCGCCGGCATCGGGAGCTACTACTGTATCCTCTCCGCGCAAGTTATTCTTTGCGTCCTCCAATAAAATCTCAGTTCCGTATAAGTGGTCTACCGGAACATTAAAAAAACCCTGAATCTGATTGGCATGCAGATCGATTGTTACCAACCGATTCAGCCCGGCAACGGTCAGAAGATCAGCCACGACTTTTGCGGTAATAGAAACACGCGGCTTATCCTTTTGATCCTGGCGTCCATACCCATAATAAGGGATTACTACGTTGATCCGTCGGGCCGAGGCTCTTTTTAAAGCATCGATCAACACCAAAAGTTCTACCAGGTTTTCGTTGACCGGAGGGCACAACGACTGAATAACATAAACATCCAGTCCGCGGACATTTTGGTCAATCTCAACCCGAACCTCGCCATCGCTGAATCGCCCTACCAGAGCCCGTCCCAGGGCCAGACCGAGGAACGAGCATACGCTTTGTGACAGCATTGGGTTAGAATTGCCCGATATTATTATGAGCGCCTTGTTACGCACTGCCAGATCTCAAACTCGATCACTCGGCTTTATCGGCAACTGGGTCTCCGATCAACTGCTTGAAAAAAAATGGCTGGGGTGGGAGGATTCGAACCTCCGAATGCGGATTCCAAAGACCCGTGCCTTACCGCTTGGCGACACCCCAAACACTCGATTACCTAAAAAACGGCAACGGGTTCGGTTTGGGTTTTCGTAGTCATGACCCAACACCTCTCCCAGCTATTTTCTGCCAGTTGTCCGGCCCTTTTCGCCCGGCTTTCGTCAGCAAATATCCCAAAAACAGTGGGGCCGCTTCCACTCATTAAAGTGCCCACAGCCCCTTGAGCCGTCAACCATTCCTTTATGTCAATCAACAAAGGATATTCGTCCAGCGTAACGGATTCCAAATCGTTTTCCATGAAATCTCGAAGCTGCCAGGAGCGAGTCAAAAACGACGAAATTCTAATGCGGCTCACCCCTCTTGTCAACTTCAATCTTTGGTAGACCCAGCCGGTGGATACTGTGATGGGTGGCTTGATGAGCACTATGGGAAACTGTGGAACGCCTTCCACAGGCTCGATCCTTTCACCGATTCCGGTTGCCAACGCCGGTCGCTGACTCAAAAAAAAGGGCACATCGGCACCCAACATATGAGCCATTTCAGACAACTGTGGTATAGTGTATCTGTTCCCAAAAAGTTGGTTCATAGCTAACAAAACAGCAGCTGCATCCGCGCTGCCCCCACCCAACCCGGCTCCTACCGGGATGTTTTTTTCCAACAGGATGTTTATTCCTACACCACTTCCCGATCTTGCAAGGTACAGCTGCGCCGCTTTGTGTGCTAAGTTGTTGTGGTCAGTTGGGATTTCGGCATGAGAGCAGGAAAGGTCGATGCCTCCTGACTGCAGTTTTAACTCTAAGTGGTCATGGACCCCAATCGGCAACATGAGGCTGGAAATCTCGTGATACCCGTCGCTACGTTTCTCTAATATTTCCAGCCACAAGTTTATTTTTGCCGGTATGCTTATTCTGACTGGCAAGTCAATCGCCTATTTGTTGCATTTTTGTACATAGCGCAAACGCAAATCGTAAAGCAGAGTATTGACTAACCGCTCCTCTTCTGCATCAAGATTGCCCTTTGTTTTTTCCTGCAGCATTCCAATCGTATCAATGATTTGTTTTGCCATAACCAGATCGGTTTCGGATTTTTGCGATACAGGGTCAGGGATTTCGCCTAAATGAACCAAAGCAGAAGAACTCATTGACAGCACGAACGTAGCGAAGGAAACCTCCGGGAGAGGCGTGCTGCTTCTCTGGTCACACTTCTCAGAGGCCTGTTCAAATTTTATTTTAGTCTTTTGTTCTTGCCCACTCTCTTGTTCTTCTTGCTTTCCCGGCGATGCTGCTTGTGGCGTTTCGCGATCTAAGTCTTCCATGGACACTTTGCGTCGGTCTTTGACTGTGAATCCTTTTGGGTCCTTTTCTTCCATCCCTTTACTCTCCTTAAGCTCAGAGTTCCAAAACTTGAACTACGTTTACATTTTCCATCGCCAGCAGTTCATCAACTACGTGTTGCGGAACGGGAGTGTCAGTGCGGAGAAAGATGATATTTTGTCCTCTTTCCAAAACCTGGCCTACGTCCATCATTGAGATGTTGATCTGATGCCTGCCAAGACAAGTTCCAATCGCGCCGATGGTTCCGGGTGTATCGATATTATAAATGAGCACCAGGTGCCCTTCCATCGTCGCCTCAAGTCGAAAGTCGTTGATCCGAACCAGCCGCGGGTCTCTCTTACCGAAAATGGTACCCGATACCACATTCTCATCCTCGGATGTCTTCACATAAACGTTTATGAGATTGGTAAAATCTTCCGCCTCACTTCGCGTGGATTCCGTCACTCGGATGTTCCTTTCCTTGACGTGAATGGGAACATTCACAAAATTGACCATATCGCCGAGGATGGGAGAAAGCATACCTTTGAGAATTGAAATGGTGAGGGGTTGGGTTTCGTGCGAAGTAACCTCGCCAATGTATTCAATCGAAATTTCTTCAATGGCCCCTCGTGTGATTTGCATGAGTAGGCTTCCAAGTTTCTCCGATAATGTTAAGTAGGGCCTCAAACGAGCCAACACAGCACCCTCGATGTTAGGTGCATTGGCCGCATTGCGGATAGTTCCGCCGATTAAATAATCAATGACTTGGTCTGCTACCGCTGTCGCCACATTCTCTTGCGCTTCATCGGTAGAGGCACCCAAGTGAGGCGTCGCCACCACCTGTTCCAGGCCCAGCAATGGGTTGTCTACCGGTGGTTCCTGCATGAAAACGTCCAACGCCGCTCCCGCTACGATACCTGATTGGATAGCCTCATACAGATCTTTCTCGTTCACGATCCCACCGCGAGCACAGTTGAGAATGAAAACACCTTTTTTCATCTTCTGGAAGGCTTCCGCATTCATTATGTTGCGGGTTTCCTGTGTGATCGGAGTATGTACGGTTATATAATCGGACTTGGCAAATAATTCGTCCAGGGGAACCCCTTCAATTCCAAGTTTATCGATCACTTCTGAACTGATGTAGGGGTCGTAGCCAATCACATTCATCCTGAGGGCCTTGGCGCGATCTGCTACAACTCTACCGATTCGGCCTACCCCGATAATCCCTAAAACCTTGTTGAAAACCTCCTTGCCCCGGAACCGTTTCTTTTCCCACTTGCCCGCCTTGAGGGAAGCGCTGGCCTGTGCAATATTCCGACTGACGGCCATAAGCATCGCAATCGTATGCTCGGCGGTCGTGATGACATTGCCCTCCGGAGTATTCATAACCACAACGCCGTTTTTGCTGGCGGCAGCAATGTCGACATTGTCCAGGCCGATGCCTGCTCGGGCGATGACTTTCAAATTTACGGCTGCTTCGATTATATCCGCAGTGACCTTGGTTCCGCTCCGAATGACCAACGCATCATACTCTTTAATAATTTGAAGAAGCTCTTCATGAGTCAAGCTGGTATTTACTTCCACCTCCAACTCAGATACGTTTTTGAGCCTTTCGATGCCGGATTCAGCCAGATTGTCACTGACCAATACTTTCATTTCCCCCTCCCAAGATCTTTCTGCCCTATTATCGCTCTGTTGATCAAAGTTGCTACCAACAAACACGTCGGTTAAACAAGTAAGCGAGCTTACTAGCACCACTTTGAACGAGTCGTCAAGGTCTAATGCTTGGATTTGTTATTGTGAAATGTTCGTTGAATCTGAAACCGGGCAATGGTTTCTGCTGGGTGTTATTGTCGAATTTTTCCCTAACCAATTTTCGGTTCACCTTTCCGATTTCTTTCAGTTCGTCATCGATCTCCGCCACCTTCTTGGGATCACCCTTCAGCAGCGTCCTGGCTTTCCTGTAATGAAAAGATGCTGCATCCAAATCCTTCTTCTGATGATGATAGCGTCCCAAGTAGTAATGGGCCATGCCCACTTGATTCATTTGGCCCAACAGGACACCGAGATGATAATCAATTTCAGGAAAGCTCGGGGCAAATTTTTCAATTTGCTGGAGGTTTTGCAGGGCTTCCTGCTTTTTACCTAATTCCTTGAACACCAATGCGAGGCGCAGCCTGGCGCTGGTCGAGGAAGGATCCAACAGCAGTGCCGATTGCAGAACGCTTTGCGCCTCTGCCAATCGGCCAGTTTGAAAATAGGCCGAACCCAATGTGCTTAAGATCATTGGGCTATCCGGGTGACGACCTGCAGCCTGACGCAAATAGGTAATCGCCTCTTCTGTCTGCCCTTCCCGAAGGTAAAGACGCCCCAGACCATATGCCGAAGCGTCCCGGCCATGCCTCAATTCCGCCTCAAATCGCTGCGCTGCAATTTTGGGATCGGAATATTCACTGACCAGTGCTGCTCGCATGAAATCGAAGTCTTCATCGTTTCCTGAGTTTTTCGCAACCGCTTGCGGGTGGTCTTTGTGGTAATTGTTCACCATAACCTGCAAGTATTGAACTCTCTCGCTTGTAAGGGGGTGGGTGAGCAGGTATGAAGGGACGCCACCTGTGCTGTTGAAACGATTTTTGCCCAAAGCCTGCATGGCTTTCACCATGTCCAAAGGATCGTATCCTGCTTCGTTGAGATAGCGAAATCCTAGTTCGTCGGCTTCTTCTTCATTGTCGCGACTGTATTTCAACTGCATGCTCTGGGAACCCGCCATCGTCCCCATCATGAGCGCACTTGCGGCATTCCCCGGTAGACCCAGAAAGGCGCTTGCTAAAGCACCCACCAGCGTTGCAATGGTGGCCACCTTGCCTTGCTGCATCCGGCGCTCTATATGGCGCGCCTGTATGTGTGCCAATTCATGGCTGATTATACTTGCCAGCTCTCCCTCACTGTGCAGGATTTCAATCAATCCGCGATATACAAATACATACCCACCGGGAACAGCGAAAGCGTTCACGTCGGGCGCGTCAATAACAAAAAATTGGTAATCATAAAGGGTCGTTCCCAATTGTTTCACAATTCTGTTGCCGACCGACTGAACGTATGTAACGATTTCGCCATCTTCAATAAGAGGCATCTGCTGTTTAACTTGTTCCAGGACCTTCCGTCCCAGCTCCTTCTCCTCGCTGAGATCAAGCGCCCAAGCCGAATGCGGTTTTGGATAAAAATTGATTACAAAACAGCACAGTAGAATCGTCACTAAAGACAACACTCCACCTCGTCTTCTATATAAGGTCGTTGTTTTCATAACATTTCCTTAAATAGTGTTGAGCTCGGAGTTGGTATTTTGTTGTTCCAAATTCAATCTCTCCGCCTCCGACCAGAGGCTTTCCAAGTCATAGAAGAGTCGAACAGGCTCGTAAAAAATGTGCACGATCACATCGCCATAATCCATTAATACCCAGTGGCCTTCGCGCGAACCTTCGACCCCGGCAGCTCTGATACCTTGCTTCCGCAGCTTGGCTGCCAGATTATCTGCTATTCCTTGCACTTGGCGGCTCGATCTTCCGCTGCAAATTACAAAATAATCGGCAAAAGAAGAAAGTCTGGAAACATCTAATACTACCAAATCCTGGGCTTTGTGTTCGATAACTTCCTCAGCGCACAATATAGCTCTCTCAAGGGCATTCATTTCTCTAGATTTTTTATTCTCCGTCATTTTGACTCTTTGCTATACTCTTCTTCAGCAAGTTGAGGAACATTCCGTTCGTGGAGCAAAAAAAGACAAACACTCACCGTTTACCTTGTTTCAGTCTTATAATGGTTATTCAAATTAATATAACTCATTACATCGTCAGGAACCAGATACCGGATCGATCGACCTTCGCTTACAAGTCGACGTATTTGAGTCGAAGATATTCCCATATAGGTGTTTTCCATAGGGTGAATTGGCAAAAGATCAGGATGAGTGAATACTCCGGTTTTATCGTCCCGTTTATAGTCGGCTGAAATTTTCTGCCGCAAAAATTCTTCCATTTTTTGTTCAGGGTAGCCAGGTCGCTGAACAACCACAATTCGTGCCAGTTTAAACAATTCCCGATAATGCCACCAAGTATCGAGTTCCAAGAAACTGTCCATGCCCACCAGAAAATACAGGTCCGTCTCTTCCGAGAGGGTCTCCAGCAGCCTGGTCAAGGTGACCACGGTATATGACTTGCCCAATGCCTTTTGCTCCAGGTCGGAAAGCTGGAACTTGGGATTATTGCTCAGAGCCATCTCGAGCATTTGCCAACGGTGTTCAAAGGAGGTAATTTGCTTGTTGGGCTTGTGAGGTGGGTCCGCTGCGGGGATAAAGAGAAAAGAATCGAATCCGAGAGCCTCCGAAGCCTCCTCTGCAATCCTCAGATGGCCGAGGTGAACGGGATCGAAGGTGCCTCCCAATATCCCCCAACGTCGAGGCATTTGTCATTCCTCCGCGTGCTGTTATGTTCGCAATTGGCCATCTCCAAGAGCGATGAACTTGGTAGTGGTCAACTCGTCAACGCCCATGGGGCCAAACGCATGGAGACGCGAGGTGGAAATACCGATTTCTGCGCCCAGGCCAAGCTGGTAGCCATCATTGAAGCGAGTCGATGCATTGACGAGCACTAATGATGATTGAACCTCCTGCAAAAATCGGTGTGCTGTCGCAAAGTCGTCGGTGACAATTGCTTCTGTGTGCTGCGATCCGTATTCGGTGATATGCTGAACCGCTTGTTCCATGCTGTCCACCACTCGAACAGCCAATATGAGGTCCAAGTACTCAGCATACCAATCCTGTTCGTCGGCCGGTAAACAGCCGGCAAGCAATGCCTGGGTGCGGTTGCAGCCTCGAATCTCCACACCTTCGTTCTGTAGAGTTTTCCCAACCTTGGGAAGAAAAGTATCCGCCACATCTTTATGGATTAAAAGAGTCTCCATAGCATTGCAGACGCCGGGGCGCTGCACTTTGGCGTTCAAACAAATTTTCTCAGCCATCAGGAGATCTGCTTTAGAGTCCACATAGACGTGGCAAACGCCCTTGTAATGCTTCAAGACGGGCATGCGGGCATTTTCCGCCACAAACCGAATAAGCTCTTCCCCTCCCCGGGGAATCATCACATCAATGTATTCCTCGATTTTCAGCATTTCTAAAACCGCTTCCCGGTCAGTGGTACCCACAAATTGAACTGCTGTTTCGGGAAGCTTTACAGCGGCAAGTGACTTGCGCAGTATGTCTGCAAGGCACTTGTTGGAATGAAACGCTTCCGAGCCACCACGCAATACAACTGCATTACCGGCCTTTATGCAAAGTGCGGCGGCATCAACAGTTACATTGGGCCTGGATTCGTATATGATTCCGATGACTCCCAGGGGAATACGCATTTTACCGACTCTTAGACCATTCGGTCTGATCCACATGCGGGTAATCTCACCCACCGGATCAGGCAGCATAGCTACCTGGCGCAAACCGTCAATCATCTCCTTAACAACTTTATCGCTTAATGTCAGCCGTTCTGCTCTAGCTTTTGACAAACCTCTCCGCTGTGCTTGCTGAATGTCGATCTCATTGGCTGCATTGATGGCTTCACGCTCTTTTTCAAGAGTCCTAGCCATTTGCTCCAGGGCCTCCTGCTTCACTAAACTGTCGGCTTTAGCCATTTGGTGTGCGGCCTCACGCGCACGCTTTCCCAACATCTGAATTTGCTCACGCATGCTAAATCCTTATTCCATTTCGCCGATATTGCCGGTCAGTACAAAATTATTTCTGTGAATGACTTCATCAGAATGTTTATAACCGATAATTTTCTCAATATCTTCAGTATGATGTCCCTTGATCAGTTCAATCTCCGTGGACTTATAATTGCTCAGCCCAATCCCGACAATGTCCTCAGCCTCATCCAAACAGCGCACCGGTGCTCCTACTCCGAAACTTCCGCGTATTTTAGCGATGCCGATAGGGAGAAGGGACTTTCCATGTTCTTTCAAAGCCCGCACAGCGCCCTTGTCCAGAATTATGTCGCCGGCTGGTTTAGGCAGATTGGCCAGCCAAAGCTTCTTGCCCTGATAGATTCTCTTTTGCGGGACAAACAGAGTTCCAAGCATTTCACCGTTGAAAAGCCGCAAAATAACATCGCGTTCTTTACCCGGCGCAATAATCATGGGTATCCCGGATGCGAGACATTTTTTGGCAGCATTGATTTTGGTCAGCATCCCACCGGTACCAACCGACCCCGGGGCTGAACCGGCACAGGCCAGGAGCTTCGCATCGACCCCATGCACTATCGAAATAAGGCTTGCGGAAGCATCCACGCGGGGATCGCATTCGTAGAGCCCTTCGGTGTCCGTTAAGTTGATCACGAGATCGGCTCCGATGAGACCAGCAATCATGGCTGAAAGCCGATCATTGTCCCCAAATTTTATTTCTTCGACAACCACGGTATCATTTTCATTGATTATGGGCAATATACCCCAGTCCATTAATGTTTCCAGGGTATTTCGAGCATTAAGATAACGGTGCCGGTGTGCCAAATCTTCAGTGGTGAGCAGTACCTGCGCAACCAGCAGTTCATACTTGTTAAAAGCCCCCTCCCAGGCCTCCATCAAGAAACCCTGACCGACCGCTGCAGCCGCTTGTTTTTGCGGAATAGTCCGCGGACGCTCGGTCAGCCCCACTTTCCTCACACCGGATGCCACCGCTCCGGAGGTTACAATGACAATTTCGAGGCCCTCTTCCTTGAGCTCTGAAATTTGGTCACTCAAACGGTGTATCATGACCAAATTCAATCCACGCTGACCAGTCAACACAGCACTGCCAACTTTTATGACCAGGCGACGGCATCGATCAAAGATAGTTTTGCGCTCAACAGAATCCTGTAACACTTTCAAGCTCCGAGAATTCGATATGAATGGGGTTATTGTTCAGCCTCAAACTTTACTTTATCAGTAAAATACGGAAACAAAGCAAATCAATTTGCATAAAAAGGCTCTTTATGGATTCAGCAAGCAGATTAAACGGGTAAGCCAAAATTATTCCGAGGTGTTGAGAAACTGCAACAAAAGCTTTAGCAGATCTTGCAGTCCCACCCTCTGCAAAGCCGAAATCCTGATCACCGGGCAATTTATTTGTCGATAGGCTGCGGTCAGCTCTTCAATTGTTGCAGGATCTTGTATCAGGTCGATCTTATTCAGAGCAACGACTCTAGGCTTCTGGCTGATTTCACCGGAATAACGGTCCAACTCATTTTCAATCTGTTTGAAGGGTCGCAAGGGATCTTCTAGCGGAACCTGTGAAACGTCGATGACATGCAACAGGATGCGAGTCCGCTCGATATGGCGCAAGAAACGAGTACCCAAGCCGGCACCTTGATGAGCCCCCTCAATTAATCCCGGAATGTCAGCTACCACAAATGGCGGCGAGTCGGCATATTGCACTACCCCCAGGTTAGGTACCAAAGTTGTGAAAGGGTAGTCCGCGATTTTGGGACGAGCTGCAGATATGGCAGCAATTAACGTAGATTTCCCCGCATTTGGAAATCCCACTAACCCGACATCCGCCAAAAGTTTCAGCTCCAAAACCAGTTCTTTTTGTTCCCCCTCATGCCCCTCCTCGGCAAAGCGGGGAACTCGCACGGTCGAGGTGACAAAACGCGCATTGCCTTTTCCCCCCAGACCTCCCCGGGCGGCAAGCCACGGCTCACCAGGTTTGGTCAAATCGGCAATGATTTCTCTCGTATCGATCTCCTTTACGACCGTGCCGACCGGAACCTCAAGTATCAGATCATTGCCGCTTCTTCCGTGTTTGTTCTGCCCTTGACCGTGCTTTCCCGAGGGTGCTCTGAAGTAATGGCGATAGCGAAAGTCGAGGAGGGTGTGCTTGCGCTCCGAAGCCTGGATATAAATATCCCCACCTTTGCCGCCATCACCTCCATCCGGCCCACCGCGGGGGACATATTTCTCCCGGCGGAAACTGACGCATCCCTGCCCCCCTTTACCGGCCTCCAGTCGAATCCTGACTTCGTCCACAAAACGCATCGGTCACCTGAAAGTTCAACTTAATTAATTCAGAAGGATTAACAAAAGTTTCATTGGATCAAATCGCGTGAATCGCCTTCCTGGGGGAAAGTTAATAGACAAGCATAGCAGTTCCTCCTCAGAATCGGCGGAACTGCTACGCTATGAAGGCTAGGTATGTTGAGTGTACGCGCCCATCTCCTGTAAACCGGATGCCATATCTGAAAGCAATTTAATCAGTGACGGCGCGCAGGAGCAGACTAGTTTGAACTGGGAAGCGGGTAAACACTAATTTTTTGGCGAGTTTTGTCTTTGTATTCAAAAGCAACTATTCCATCGGTCAGAGCAAACAGTGTATAATCTTTACCCACTCCTACGTTCCTTCCGGCATGGAATTTTGTTCCCAATTGCCGAACCAATATATTCCCTGCGCGAACGAATTCACCGCCATATTTTTTAACCCCTCTACGCTGTCCGGCACTGTCTCTGCCGTTGCGAGAGCTTCCGCCTGCTTTCTTGTGTGCCATTGCTTGCTCCTTCCACTTCTGTATTTACCGTCCTTGCAGATAATGAGCTTCGTTTGGACGGGCAAAGCGAATAATTTTCTCTCAGGTCGTTATATACGCTTAGAATGCTTGAGTAAATTAAGCGGTTGCCTCCGCTTCTGTGGAAACAGCCTGTGTTTGCTCTTCGCCCTGTTTATTGATCGATTCAATCAGCACCGCCGTATAATGCTGCCTGTGACCCTGTTTTTTGCGGTAGTCTTTGCGTCTTTTGTGCTTAAAAATAACTATCTTTTTGTGCCGATTCTGCTCCACAATGCGACCTTGAACAACAACATCCTGCACCATGGGTTGCCCTACCTGGACTTCGTCACCGTCGGTCGTCAGCAAGACTTGATCCAGAATCACCTGGTCACCAATCTCGCCCGGTATTTTCTCTACTTTTACCACCGTTCCGGGTTTGGCTTCGTACTGCTTACCACCCGATTGAAAAATAGCATACATGGGGATATCCTCCGGCTTCTCTCACTCTAACCACGGACCTTTTTCGCTGCCCGGCCTGAGTCAGGACAAAAAAAGCGGCTCTTCACGGCCGCTTGTAAGATAATGGTGAAGGTCCTTTGCTACATAGTCGCATAAATTCCTTGCTTTAGAAGCATTTCCTGGTATTCTCGCAGCTTCTCGCAGTTCTCCAAACACTTGTTCTTGTCTTCGCTGGATCGATCACAATCCCTGCAAGGGCTTTTAAGCATGATGTCGCCTCCTCTTAGAATTGTAATTCTTAAACGTCTTTGTATAATCAAAAGAGGAATTACATGTCAAGATTTTTTTCGAGACTGAAGGGAGTTTCATCCGTGCTGATTTTTTCCGTTTGCCCGTCGGTTTTTTTCTGAACAAAGAGAGTCCAGCCGAATGAGTGATGAAAAACGAGACGCTCACCCCAGTTCATTTGCCTTATGGTCACTGGTATCAGTGGGGATTCTCTCTATTTCCGTGGCTTCCATACTCATCAGAATGGCAGATGCACCATCTCTTTCCATAGCGACATACAGAGTCAGCCTGGCAGTGGTTTTTCTTACGCCGTATTTTTTCTTGTGGCATGACAGGAGGCAAGATCGATGGGATCGCAAAATTTTACAATTCACATTGTTATCCGGCGGTTTTCTGGCCTTTCATTTTATGTTTTGGATTCACTCCTTAAAATTGACTTCTGTCGCCAGTTCAGTAACTCTCGTTAGCACTACCCCACTTTTTGTGGCGGTATTTTCCTCCGTTTGGCTTCATGAGAAACCTACCCGCCAAGTCATTTGGGGCAGCTTGATTACACTGATCGGCAGCGTCTTGATTGCGGGAACCGACTTCACCTTCTCCAAAGAGGCATTGCAGGGGGATCTCTTCGCCATTTTGGGTGCACTGATGGCGACAGGATATCTTCTTTCAGGCCGCTTTGTCAGACGTTCGCTGGGTCTGACTGCTTATATTTTTGCCGTTTACGGTGTGGCAGCTTTGGTTCTTTTGATTTGCTGTTTGCTGACGGGTACACCAGTGACCGGGTTTTCGAAGGAGACCTACCTGGTTCTTATACTTCTTGCAATCATACCCCAGTTAATAGGACACACTACATTCAACTGGGCATTGAAGTTTTTATCAGCAACAGTGGTGGCCGTTTTAATTCTGGGAGAGCCAATAGGCGCTACGATATTGGCTTTCTTATTTCTGGGCGAGTCCGTTTCGGGCATCAAAGCAATCGGTTTGATCACGCTTGGAACGGGAATACTTCTTTGTTCTCTAGCAATTGCGCCGGCCAAAAGACTATCGAAGTGACCGCTGTCCTCGAAATAATATTTTGCCGCGATAGCCTTAACGTTGACAACTCCTCAGAAAAACAGTAGTTTCACTTCGATCAAAGAAATGGATCGAACCGTTTTTAGTATGTTTCTTAAATCCATGGTTAGCGCTTCCTGAACGGGGAAGCATCGAAGGGCACCCCCCGCGATTTCAGGAATAATTACCGACCGGCGGGATGACCGTTCGGCGGCAGAACGAGGAGCAATTTCGGCAATCGCTCAATTTTGACTAAGAATTACAAAGGTGGAAAATGTTCGTCATAGGTAATCTTCTTCTTGCATTGGCAAAAATTCTACACTTACTATTAACTTTCTATATGTGGATCATCATTGCCCGCGCAATACTCTCCTGGGTTAATCCCGATCCGTATAATCCCATAGTCCGGTTTCTGTACAATGTGACAGAACCGGTCTTGTATGGCATCAGGAGAAGGATACCCATATCTTTTGGTGGTATCGACTTCTCACCTCTAATTGCCATTCTGGTCATAATGTTCTTGGATAATTTCCTGGTGCCTTCTTTGGCCGGATTGGCCCTCCGATTCGGAGTATGAAATTGAGCCGGCACATGACCGAGCTTTGGCTGCCTTAGCCTCCAGGCCTCTTGGTTGCCGAAAAATGACAAGAACCTCAGATCCGGCACCTCGTCAAAACAGATACGTGCCAAACTAAACAGGAATCGCAAAATGAGCATCAGCAAAGAGCTTTTAGACATTCTTGCCTGTCCCAAGTGCAAGGGCGAAATCTATTTGAATGAAGGTCAGGATGGCTTGATCTGCAATCAATGCAAATTGATATACGAAATCAGAGACGGCATCCCGATCATGCTGATCGATGAGGCGAAGCCCTTAGAGAAGTGAGAAGTGGGTCCGAATAGAAATCGAGTTTATAAGAGATTTACAAATAGTGAACGCACATCATGAGTGTACCTCGGGAGCCACAAGACGCCAAACTTGTTGTGGGGCTGCTGTTTCGCGAATTCACTATCCAAAAGCAAACATTGATGTCACTTAATGAGCGATTCGGTCCCATTGATTTCCTCACCGAGTCCAAATCTTTCGACTACACCGACTATTATGATAAAGAGATGGGATCCTCTCTTTATCGGCAAACGGCGAGTTTTGAGAGACTGGTAAGGCCCGAATTGCTGGCAGACATCAAATTATTTAGCAACGAATTAGAAAAGCGGTTCGCGCAAGAGAACAGCAGGAGAGTAAATATCGATCCCGGACTCCTTTCAGAGGAAAGACTTGTGCTTGCCACGGGAAAGAATTACACACACCGCATATACTTGCGTGACGGGATATTCGCCGATTTGACCCTTATCTATCAAAAAGGTTCATATAATGTTCTGCCTTGGACATATCCCGATTATCGCGCACCTGAACTTCTGCACTTTTTAGGTGTCCTTCGTCAGAAACTTATATATCAGCGCACCAAACGTTTGCCACGAAGCGTCAGGGTGGAAGGAGTCTCCTCTTGATTTGCAGCATGACGGCCTTTGGAAGAGTTCAACAAGAAGAATCCGGGTATGCCTTAACGGTCGAGGTCAAAACTCTGAACAGCCGTAATCTGGATATCGTTGTTCGCATTGCCAAAAACTATTCTGATTTGGAAGAAACTATTAGGAAACAGGTCTCGCAATCTTTTCGCCGTGGCCGCATCGAAATCTTTGTTCAGATTGAACCAACATCAGTCGAACAGAAAATGCCTGATATCAACCTTGAAATTGCACGACTATATTGGCAGCAGCTACAGGACTTGCACGCACAGTTGCCCGCAAGCGATGCCCCTAAACTCAGAGATCTTCTCAGTATCCCTTACCTTTTTGATACCAAGAAAGAAATTGTGGATCGTGATACCCTGAAAAGCATTTTGGACGGTGCACTTGCAGAAGTCATTCTACAAATTGTTGACATGCGAACGAAAGAAGGTGGGACACTGCTTCAGGACTGTCAGGATCGCTTGTCCGTCTTAAATCAGGAGCTTTCGTTTGTGGCACAACGCAAACAGGAAGTACTGCTTGAATATCAAAGCCGGATCCGCGACAGGATCAAAGAGTTGCTTGGAGAAACAGAGGTCGACGAAAATCGGCTTTTGCAGGAGGTAGCCTATTTTGCGGAGCGCTCAGATATCAATGAAGAAATCGTTCGGTTGCAGAGCCACCTGAACCAATTTGACGAGTTGCTTCGGAGTTCGGAACCGGCTGACGGAAGAAGACTTGATTTCCTGACCCAGGAACTGCACAGAGAAGTCAATACCATCGGCAGTAAGACGGGAGATCTTGATACTATCCAAAGCATAGTCAGAATGAAAGGTGAAATAGGCAAATTGCGGGAGCAGGTTCAAAACATAGAGTAAACGTAACATTTATTGGCCGCTTCACATGTCTGAGAACGGCATTGAACCCTTTCCAGGATCAAATTGAGGTCTATATGGATAGAAAATTGCTCAATATCGGCTTTGGGAATACGGTAATAGCGGAAAGAATCGTTGCAATTGTATCACCTGCTTCGGCTCCCATGAAACGGCTTAAAGAAGATGCAAAACAGTCGAACAAATTGATCGATGCCACCATGGGAAGGCGCACCCGATCGATTATCATAACCGACAGCAATCATGTTATTCTCTCGGGCGTGCAGGCAGAGACGATTGCCCAAAGACTCCTTTCCGATAACTCTGTGAAAGAGGCCAACCTCCTTAAACGCGAAAAAAGCAAGTAGATGTCGGCACAAAATAATATCGGACAGTTGTTCGTGGTATCAGCTCCCTCGGGCGTGGGAAAAACCACTTTAATTCAACACATACGATCCAGATGGCAGGATTTGTGTTTTTCTGTTTCCGCCACTACTCGTGCCCCTCGCCCGGGAGAAATAGACGGGCAAGACTATTTCTTCCTGAGCAAAGAAGAATTTGTCCAGGGTATTAAAGAGGATCGTTTTCTTGAATGGGCTCACGTCCACGGTGAGTATTACGGAACGGACAGCCGTCAAATAGAGACCTGGGTGACGGAAGGTAAGGACGTCTTGCTGGACATCGACGTGCAGGGAGCTCGCCAGGTGCGATGTGCTTTTCCTTTGGCTCATATGATTTTTATCCTGCCGCCGTCAATCGATGTTTTGCGGGAACGATTACAAAAACGCGGTACTGAATCTACTGAGAAGGCTGCCGGCCGCCTTGCAGCAGCTCAAGGTGAAATGGCAGAAGCAGCCTGGTATGATTTCATTATCGTCAATGATGATCTGGAAGAAGCGCTCAAAGATCTCAATGCAATTCTTCGTGCATGCCACTGCCAAATGGCATCCCAAGCCTCAAAATTGAAACCTTTTCTGCGTTCCGACAATACGTTTTGAATACAACACGGGTCAACACCTGGGGTGTTCAACTCATGAAACAATCCAAATCTTATCCTAAGAAAAAGATCTGGATCTCGGGAACAAATCCTGTCAGAGCAGCCCTGCAATCAGGAAACACTGCCATCGAGGAGATGGTCTGCGGCCGAACCGACCAAAAGACTGAAAAACTCGTCGAATTGGGCCGAGCCAAGAACATTCACATTCGACACGAAAGCCGCAATGTGCTCTCGACTTTAGTAGGTCACTCCCATCACCAGGGAGTAGCCCTTCTCGTTGCTGAATTTCCATACACCTCATTTGAGGAGATCCTGTCTCGCCCTGTCAAGGTAATGGAACCGCTTCTAATCCTTGACTCCGTCCAAGATCCTCAGAATTTGGGGGCGCTTCTCCGAAGTGCCTGTTTTCTCGGCGCCAAAAGTATCATAATCCCCAAGAATCGCGCGGCCCAGATCACCGACACCGTAATTAAAGTGTCAGCCGGAGCAACAGCCTATTTGCCAATTGTGCGGGTCACCAACATTGTGACTAGCTTGCAGCAATTAAAAAACAAGGGACTGTGGATTGTTGGATTGGACCTGGAAGCCGAACGGACTCTCTACGAGCTTGACCTGTCGGTTCCATTGTGTCTGGTTGTAGGGAACGAACAAAAGGGAATTCGGCAGTTGGTTCGAAAAACCTGCGATCTTCTGGCGAAAATCTCGCCCCAAGGCCCTCTCCAATCATTAAATGCCGCAACCGCAGGCGCCGTTGCCTTGGCTGAGGTTCAACGCCAAAGAGCCTTACAGTGAGTTAGAGTTCAGATTAGCTTTAAGAGCAGTGGTGAAGAGCAAATGAGCGAAAACTACTTAAGGATTCAGCAAGAATACTTGCAAAAAGCCTGGTCGAGGCCTTTGCAGGATTTGGGACAAAGCATCCCGGCCAAACACCGGCAGGGATGTTTTAACTTTCAGGCCTTCGGTCAGCATTGCACTCTTTACAGAGAAAGTGTTCTGCTCAACCGAGAGACGGCAGCCGGTCCAGAGGGACTACTCGTGGCCATGTATGCCAGTTGCGTGATCGATAAGCCGGTGCGGATTCATCCTCTCATATCCTTCAAGGAACTTCCCGGCAGCTTGCCTTACCAGTCAGCATTTTCCGCTAATGCGGAACGAATTTTGGCGCCCCATGTGCCCGCAATTGAGAGCAAACAGGAAGAAATTGCCGTCACATTCTCGGGATATTTGAACACCGATGCTGTTAGTGGAGATTTTTCCTTCACCCTTTACCCTCTGCCCCGCATTCCCCTTTACTATATCTTTCATCTCCCCGACGATGAGTTCCCCCCCTCGGTAACTTGTCTTTTTGCAGCCAATGCCATCGATTTCATGCCCTTGGATGGTTTGGCGGATGTGGCCGAGTATACGGCAAAAAGAATCCAATCGATTGCGGTCGGCGGCGCAACGGAGATCATTTAAGCACAGTGAGGATATCTGCATTGACATTCAAGTTGGCTGTTCTCTCTTATCCTCTTGAAACTTTCCGGCAATGCAGAGCGCCGCGGCTGTTGCGACGAACTCTATGAGTTCCGGCAAGGAGATTCTGTCATTAAACCCGCCCAAGTGAGGTCCCGTGAGAATCTCGATTTCTCTTGCGCCTCTGCGCAAGCCCGCAATCTCGCCCGGCGCAAGCCCGCGATCCAGCAAAAAATCTCTGAATTCCTCGTCACTCATTTGATTCTGGTCGGCTATTCTGAGGACCTCCACCATGTGTCGATCGACTCCCATTTCTTCAACCATCCTTGATGTCAGTCGGTCGCAATTGATGAGAAATTTTCCGGAGAACTTTTTTCCTACAAAACCAACATAGTAGCTCTTGAATATTGTATCTATGAGTTCTCGAAGGAGAACCCTGTCGAAAAGCTCGCGAGCATCGATCGGTCTGCCTCTCTGGTCGACGCCAACTCTAGTGCGGTCCTTATTTCGAAAGTAGCTTCCGACTACCAGTAAAAAGCTGAGGAAATGGCTTCCAATTTGTTCATAAAGCAGCCGGCTCTTGCCCCGAAAAGAAATCAGATGTTCAAAGTCTCTAATGCCGGACAATCCAAAATTGGGATAGGAGCAAGAATAGAGCCAGCGGTCGAGCCTCCCGGCGCGCGGCCATTGGTAAATTCCATTGTCCGACCTGCGGTCCCTTTGGACACGATTGTGGAAAAGAGGAATAGGGGCGGTGTGGACTATACCCGCCGCGGTCAATTTCCCCAGAACCCACGTGTTTTTGAGCACAGTTCGTTTGAAATGGGGAGCTTGCAATCCGTCGTTGACGTAACTGAAGTAACCAGGTGGAGCGTGAAACCCTACCGCATAACGTTCCGGATGCACCTGCTTGCAGAGGAATTTAACCATCTCGCCGCATCTAACCTTAAACAAGTGGCTTCGATCAATTTCGACAGGGTGTGGCACCGTGCAATTGGCTCGGCTCATATAGGGCTCGCGTTGAAGATACTCCATCCATGCTGCTTCGTTTTTGAGTTGTCCCGGCGTGTCCTGCGCACGCGCCATTTTGATTACAAACAATCCAGCGGTTTTAGTATTGCGAAATACCAGACTCCTCCCTGCCGAAAAGAACGTGCTCGGAGCCTTAATCCCTTGACTGCTCAAGAGTTCGGCCACGGTCACAGTGGGCACATCGCCATCGACTTTAAAATCTAGATTTGGGCCTGCAACACAAACGGGCAGAGAACCAAGCGCCTCGGCTGCAGCCCTGTGTGCGTATCCTTTCGTTTCGAAAACGATACGGGTCAGCGCCGAAATGGCTTGACGTGCCGAGGCTTCATCAACCCCATTTCCCTCTCCCATTTTTGTGAGAATCCCCGCAGCTTCTTTGTAAAGAAACAAGGCCTGCTTTTGGGAATCGTGCCTTCTTCCGCTAAGAACATCCGCCAAAGCTTCAACGGTTCGCCTTCTTGCAAGGTATGCATGCTCCCCCACAAGGTCGCGCAGACTGCAAATGTTCACGTACAGAGCAGAAAAGTCTCCGTTCCGACACAGAATAGCTTCTTCCAAATCTAAATAATATTTCTCTAGCTGCAGGGCTTCCATAGCAGAATCGTAATGTATCCAGTTTATTTAAACGTAGAAAACCTGGTCATCAGAGCCAAGTCAGCGACAAAGGACCGTGCCATAGAATACTCGATATAAATTCGAAGCACCAAATCCAAGATACTAAACAATGCTTAATGGCAAAAAGTCAAATGACCGAGACAACAATTACCTTGCAGCATAAATCATACATACAGCATTGAGCCTTCCCTGTCATGCCCGCATGCTTCTGGCGGGAATCTAGAAAGTGGTGTTTGGCTGGTTTTCGACTTGAAAATGCCGGGAATGGTGTGAGGCTAATCAGACAAAACAGAACTAAGCGTTGTTCTGCTTTTGATCTTCTGATTCAAAAAGAATGAAACTTTGGCAAGGGTGAGCGGGGGAACGGCACATTTTTTCCTATTCCCCCGTAGCCTGGTATCAATAGGCTGACCGAAACCAGCCTGTGTCCTTGTTCACCTGGATTTTATCCACCAGTGAACCATCTTTGGTTACAACTTCAGCTTCGTAGAAGCCGTCATTATTGGAAATGTTGCCAAGCTTAAGATTGGGATTGCCGGTCGCCTGCAGATAGTCCTCCAAAAGCCTTTTGGCCTGCTCCTGAGTGATTTGCTTACCCGGTTGAGGAGCATAGCTTGCCATCATGCCACGACCCCTTTGGTGCATCCCTGCACCCCTGGCACCCAAAGTACAGCATCCGCTCATTCGGCCCTGGCCTTTCAACGACATCCAGGGGCAGTACCAATCTCCCTGCTGCTGAGGCGATTGGACCGAGGATGTTTGCTGTTGAGCATGAAGACTGGGCAAAGCTAACATCAGACTTGCGACTAGCAATGTTCCGGCTAGGAAGAATTTCCTCATATTTCTCAGCTCCTTATTGCAAAGTGGTTATGCTTACTGCTGTTTGCTGCAAGGTTATGGCGCGTTACCTAT
Organism: uncultured delta proteobacterium; assembly: GCA_963781715.1. Taxonomy (GTDB): domain Bacteria; phylum Desulfobacterota; class Syntrophobacteria; order Syntrophobacterales; family Syntrophobacteraceae; genus Desulfoferrobacter. The sequence continues at coordinate 6,704 of CAWAGW010000022.1, read as the reverse complement.
CAGACCAGTTTTGGTTGCGATTGTTCCGGTTGTGACCTCGCCTACTGCCATCATACATTGGTCCATAATGGTTCCTCCCAGTAGTCCAGGCTTCTGTCCTGGGGCAGTACCATCCATTCCGTGACTGCTGGGGCCTGGGTGTTACCGCCGTTGAGCGGTACGGACAATTCCATGCACTACCTTGACCATATCCCCATCCCGCCTGTCGAGCATAGCTAAGACCCGCGCCTGACGCTGTGAGCAAAAACATCATCACCGTGATCACTATACTTTTCTTCATTTTTCTACTCTCCTGGGTTAAAAAGGATGTTGAATAACATGAGACGTGAATAATCCAGAGTTGTTCATCTTTTTAGTTTTAGATCACCTCCCGTTCGATATTTTGCTTTGCTGATTGAAACCGTCTGCCATGTTTGCTTTAAAACATAGGCAGGATGTGTGCCAGGAGGTGGATATGTTGTATAAGTATTTGTATTAATAAGAATAAAAATATTTTGAGGGAGCTTTGGATGTGCAAGAGTCGAAGGGCTGGTCTTGCTTCCGGATAAAATTTACCCATCGGACTCTTCTGGGTCTGCAGAGATGAATAAGATTTATCCACTCGTGCGGGGAAACCACTACCGCTAGTTTCGGGTGTGAGATTTTGATTGCAGGGCAACCGGCGTTTATACTCAACGCCTGCGGGCGTGATGAGAAATCTTACCTGTGGCGATTATTGTCCTAAAAGATTTCTCATCTTCGGCTCGATGGTATTAAAAGTTGACCGGTTGACTTTGATCCGGAGAACCGGGATTTTGCTCCATCGCGGTACTACAGGCCTGAATGGTCTCCGCCACCTTACGGCGTCAGCTCTCGGATAGGTGAATCATACGGGATGTCAAGCCAGTGCTTCACGACAAGGTCCAGGGGAGTTAAGGCCCCAGCGGAAAGCTGGAATTCGCTTCCCAAACCAGGACAAAGGGATGCTCCGTTGCAAAGTGTTCCGGGATGTATTTCTCAAGTTCTGCAGTGATGTTTTTCGGAGCTGCCACAACGAAAGAATAATTGTCTTCCGCGGTGACGACTCCATTTGGTCCCATAGAGCCGCCCCGCGAAGGACCTAGTTCGGTGTATCCGCCCGCCAAAGAAATGAGTTCTTGCCTCAACTTGGCAAGTTCTTCAGAAAGATTTTGCCCATCTTTTGCAACAGCAGGAATCACAAAGAAATGCACATGCACTCTAGACTCGGCAAACGCACCAGCGCAACTTGACACCAACAAGTAAGTTAGCAAAACGAACAGTGTGAAAGATGCTTTTTTCGCCATCTTTAACTCCCCCCTTCATCCATCGTCATGAGTTGTTTTCGGCAGAACTTGTTACTGATCCACAGACCCCTTTTAACCGATTAGATCCTTCTTCATGTTGGATAGGAACAGCGATTCCTTTATGCCGACGTTACAATACTTGATTATCTCTGCTCCACTGATTTTAAGGTCTTCCCCATCCAGACAATTGATCGGATATTCTCGCACCTTGAATTCAAAGGCCATTTCCGCACCGCATTCGCACGGATCTTTCCATGCCGCGACATAAATATTGGCTGGTCCCAACGGCTTCGGTTGACTTTCAGCAATCTGCCAGGTCAGATCAGAGCAGGTTAGCTTATGGACTTTATTGCATTTAATACAACGATAACTCAATTTGCCTTGCGAGTTTACACTTCCCATTGTTTCCCTCCTTAAACATTCTTTCAAGGAAATCTAAAGATTAATTTGGAAACCATGTTATCGCATATACATTAAACTCATGAACTCCGACTGCAAGATCTCTGCTTATATTCTATGACTAAATTAATGAATTTTCTCTTAAGATGCGTTGCGCAAACGAATAGGGGGGTTGCCTCAATTAATCCATTTGATCGGTTTACTCAGTGGGAAGCGCTCCAGAGCACGTCATTATATCCCGACTTATAAAGGTCCTGTAAACATTGTTTGACATTCTGAGTTTCACTGCTAATCATAAAAAAACAACAGCTTGACCCAAATTTGGCAATTCCATCGGTAACCCTCCGTCATGCAGACAAAGTACCGCCACGGCGGCATCCAGCGGGTGAACCGGCTTTCTTGGATTCCTGCTCTCCGCTTGAAGCCTGCGGGGACAAGCTTCGCAGGAATGACGATTGCAGCTTCGCCTGAATAGAAATCGCTAAATTAAGGTTTGAGAAGCTTATAGGAGGGGTTGGGTTCCTGCCCGCAGTTTTAGCTTGGCCTTCAATGATCTGCCGCACAATTATCAACTTCTTGCCATGCAAATGAATGAGCGACACCTTTTTCCCTGTGGCCCGCGGTGGCATGGCATGCATTCCGGGGCCGTTCGGAGCCGGCAAAACGGTGCTCCAAAGTCTCATCGCTCGCTACTCAACAGTGGATATCGTGATCATCATCGCATGTGGGGAAAGAGCCGGGGAGGTAGTGGAAACAATCACCGAATATCCGCAAACCCCTGATCCGCGGACGGGCGGATCCTTAATGGACCGGACCGTAATTATTTACAATACCTCCTCTATGCCCGTTGCCGCCCGTGAATCATCTATTTACACCGGTATCACTATTGGTGAATATTATCGCCAGATGGGCTACAATGTTTTGGTCATTGCTGCTACGTCTCACAATACCTGACTCTGAGAGTCCCAGTTTAGATGAAGATGTCCTCCCCCACAAGTTGGCAGGAACTTGTGAGGGAACACGGGCAGATGTCAGCAGTCTTGTAAGCCGTCGATCATTTCAACAGCCTCACGGAAGTTGCAGCATTTGGCAGCCATGACGATGTCGATTGGATTGAAGTTTTTCTGACAGCGGAAGCACCTGGCCAGGTTGGTTTTGGGGTTGGCGGCGGTTTGAAACTCCGAGCACAGGGGGCATAGAAAGCGAAAATATCCGTCTGATACTTTGCAGGGGATGCGCAGAAAATCAGAGATAAGCCGGGAGATGGGGATTTGATTTCGCAGTATCCGGAGTTTTTCCTTAGAATAACGCTTTGCCATGATGTTTTTCTCCTATGGAAGGCGGAATTCGGCCATGGTGTCGGTTACGAGGGATTCGTTGATCTTGTTGAGTTTTTGGGCGGCGGCATTGAGGAGGCAGGCGGTAGCGATGTTGTTGATCTGCCTTGGGATGCCGCTTGCATAGTCATGGATGAGGGATTTGGCTTCGGGTTCGAAGACCTTCTCGTTGCTACCGGCGCAGCACATTCTGGAGTCGATATAAGAGGTGGTCTGGTCCTTGGTGAGGGAGCCGAGGTGACATCGGACGGTGATTCGGTTGACAAGATCGCTAAGAGATGCTCGGGCGAGGAGTTTGGCCAGGGGTTCCTGGCCGCTGAGGACAATCTTTACGGGAGCATCAGTATCCAGTGCCGAGCTGACCAGGAGGCGCAAATCGGTCAAAGCTTGCGGATCGATGAGGTGGGCTTCGTCGATGATAAGGAGCGTTGTGAGATCTTCTTTTGCGGTGCGATCGAGAATTTGCAAAAAGAGATGATCCTTGCCTCGCCTGGGGGCTTCTCCCAACTGGGTCACGATGAGGCGAAGCAGGCTGGATGATGGGATTCCGGTGAAGTGGAGATAAACGGGGCGGTAGCGGTTTTTAGAGAGGTTATGGATGAAGAGCCTTAAGAGTGTGGATTTTCCGGTACCGGTTGGTCCGATGAGGAGGGCAAGGGTCCCCTGCTGGGCAAAGTAGTCGAGTCTTGCCAGGGACTGAGAGATGCGGTGGTCGTTGAGGATCCATTCCACGGGAGGGCGTTCCTGGAAGGGATGACTGTTCATTTTAAAATGATTGAGGAACATGGCTGTTACTCCTTTTGCTGCAGGATTTGTTTGAGCCCACCGACGAGGTAGGGGAACGACTTGTCAGGCACTCGGGCGAAGGCCTGCGTGAGCACGGATTCTGTGAGCTGAACGTTTTGATTGTAGAGTTTTTTGAGGGTTTCGAGCTCCTGTGCCGTGAAAGCGGAGATGCCCACTTCTTTTCCGAGCAGCCGGGCAAAGGCTTTGACAAAGGCATGAAACGGCCACGGCCGCACGGAAACGACCTTGCGGTAATCGATGCCGCGAGTGTTTGCGGCGAGTTGCTCCCGGTGCTCCCGAACGAGGAGATCGATGAGGTTGTGTTTGGGTTTTCCCCGAGCTTGTGCGGGAAGAGGCGGTTGCTCGGCCTCGCGGTGATGGAGAACGCCCGATCCCTGATATTCGCCTTTCAGGGAATAGATCTTCACGGTGTCTGAGGAGGAGAAGGGATCGTAGTGGACCCAGACCTTGTCGCCTCTCAACTTTGGATCGACCCGGTAGAGTCGCTTATCGAGGCTGATGTCGGAAAAATCTTTGTGGACAACCCGGGTAACCTTTCTAAGGAAGGAAGCGAGCACCTGGTCCATTTCCACGTGGCGGATGACGGTGAGTCCCGTATAATAGCGGTCGTTGGGAGTCTGGCCGGTCTCGGAATGGATGGAGTTATGGTAATCCATCGAGATCCAGGCGCTGAGGGCCCGGTTGAGATCATCGAGAGCGATTGCGTCTTGTGCCCGTACCTCGGATTCAAACCGGTCCTGGGCGGTCTCAAAGAAGCGCTCAATGAGTCCTCCGGGGGAAGGGTCCCCGGGCGGTCGGTGGCGAAGCCGGATATGGAGCCGGTAGCAGGCAGCTTTGAGGCCAATTGCGTGATAGACCTTGGCGTTATCGAGATAGAGCTCGCCGGGGGCCCCGTGCTTGGCCAGCGCGCGCAGCAGCGAGTCGATGAGGATATCGAGGCTTTGGCGCAGGTAGTAGCGGGCCTCGATGATATACCTGCTGTGGCAGTCGATGAAAGCGGAAAGATAGGTGGGAAGGACCTCCCGGCCGGCAAGAACATAAGGTCCTTCCTCGAAGTCCCCGACCCAGAGGTCATGGGTATGGTCCCTGGTCCAACGTTTTCTCACCTTCTTTTTGACGACGCCGAGCTTGAGGCGGGTTGCGCCCGCACCTTTAAGATGGCGATACAAAGTAGAGCGGGAAAGCGTAACGCCGTAGAGGTCCTTTAGAAACCGGTTGATGGTGGCATGGGAGCGCTTGGGCTGCTCTTTTTTAAGCTCGATGGCAGTCTCAATGATTGCTGCGGGTGCGGCCCTGGCATGGCCGCGGTCCTTGCGGTCCTTTCTTGCAAGGGCATCGAATCCTCCGGTGCGATAGAGATTGAGTTTTCGCCTCAGGGTGGAAAGGGAGGGCTTGCCGGTACGTCCACCGGGAAAGACTATCTCCTTTTGTGAGAAGCTCTTTGAGAAAATCCTGGATCGATACCGGCTCCACCTCGTCGAAGAGAACGGGGCGAAGGAGATCGCACCAGAATAGGGCCCATTTTTCATCTTTTTGCTTCATATGCCTCCTTTGTTTTTATGGTTGGAGGCGAGCATAAATCATCGCCAGGCGCAGCCTGTTGCAAAGAAGGGGAAAATTGACGCATGAAAGACGGCCCGGAATACCGCCTCCAGGTGGATGAGCCGGCGAGAGCGTTTGAGGGTTTCTTCCCGAGCGGCTTTCACGAACTTATTGGGGGAGATCGTCAGCGCGGCGAGGTCCCGGCAGACTTTTGTCGCCGGGTCCTTCTGTAAGATGATGTCCAGAGCGCGGCGCGGGATTTCCTTGAAGCGGCCAAGAGTGCCGATCCAGCGGTAAGGGGTCGTGTGGGAGAGGACTTTATCGACCGGCGTATTTCCTTCGTCCGTCGAGGCATGGAAGATCTCCGAGCCTTCTTCCAGGACCGTCTTGCGATAGGTCGACGTCTCATCCTCCAGATAGCGTCCCGAGCGATCAAGTATCGCGTCGCTGGTATAACGCTTGAAGGGAAGCGCGAAAGGAGGCTGTTCGGTGAAGGTCTTATTGCAGCCGGGGCATTTCCACCGAATGACGAGGCATTTTACCACCTGGACCAACGCATCGCATAGAATGCGGAATTTGCGGGGGCGGGCCTGATGCCGCCTGAACAAATCCGGTTGAGTATTGCAAACGGGGCAGGAAGGCAAACCGCAGCGGATCTTGTTTCGCAGCACATTCAAGCTGTATTTTCCGATATCTGAGCGGGTAAATGGAGCAAACATGGCGTCTCCCACTTGAGCAAATTGTCATGAACGAAGAGGTTTCCGGAAAAGCCGTTCGTTTACTCCAACTTGGCGCCGCCCACAAGCGCAAACCGCCGGCGCCAGGCGCATCGGATGACATGTTCGGCAACCGTTTTTCAACAAAGGAGTTGCGTTACCCATGAGTAAGATATCCCGCAATGCGCCCTGCCCTTGTGGAAGTGGCAAGAAGTACAAAAAATGCTGTTTGTTGCGCGAACAGGTCTCAGCGAAACGGCCGCCGCAGGCTCCTTCAGATATCTTCAAACAGATCCATGCTCAAATGGAGGAGTTGGATAACCTATCGAATAGTGTCATTGATCTTATCCAAGCCGGCAAGCTGGACGAAGCGGAAGCTGTGTGTCACAAACTGATGGAGCAGTATCCGGACGATGTTGACGGACTCGACAGACTGGCAACTGTCTATGAAGCCAAGGGGCAGAATAGGATGGCCGCTGAGTACTATCGAAAAACGGCGGCTTTTATGCGTTCAAGGCCAGGATTTGACAACGAAGCCATTGAATGGGCTCTGAAGAAAGCGTCTCAGTTGGAATCTGCATCGTCATCAGGAGAATAGA
>CAWAGW010000021.1:0-21627 GCA_963781715.1 uncultured delta proteobacterium | reverse complement strand
GATCACAATCTACCACATGGCTGCAAAACTTAACGGGTACAGAGTCCGGGAAGTTCTTCTTGGTTCGACTGCCTGATCAAAACCAAAATCCCCCGGTTTGAGCAGTACTACACCACCAGGTCAGAGATCGATGAGATGAGGACCGCAAAGAAAGATTCACCGAGTCTTTGAAGGAATTTCAAGGTGTCTTCATTCCCAATGATACCAGCTGGAAATGCAAGGGATGCTCATTTAGGAAAGCATGTGATGACTGGTTTTTAAAGGAGGAACAGGGCCTATGACCAACTTAAACGAGCAGCAAAGGCTGGCAGCAAGTTTTAAGGACGGACTCTGTGCGGTGATTGCAGTGCCCGGGTCCGGAAAGACAACGGTTACGACCCACCGGATCGGGATACTGGTTAAAAAGCACGGTATTCCCCCCGAAGAAATACTGGGGCTTACTTTTACCAGAAATGCCGCCGAGGCAATGAGGCTAAAGCTCTCCCCGTTTTAGACGAGCTGGCATCCCGGGTCATGCTTTCAACCATCCACAGCTTCTGCTTCTGGCTTCTTAAAAGTGAGGGAAAAGTATTCGAGATCGTATCCGGAAAAGAGCAGCTGGTGATGATTAGAGGTGCCATGAAGGAAGCCGGTATAAAGGATCTTTCAACCGGGATGGTTTTATCCGAGATCAGCCTTGCCAAAAACAACCTGATAAGTCTCCAGGAATTTAAGGACTTGTATGAAGGCGACGGGACAATGCAAAAGGTTGCCGGAGTTTACGAGGCATATGACTGTGAAAAAACAAAACGGATGTTCATGGACTTTGACGACCTGCTGGTTGAAACACACCGATTGCTCTCAGATAAGACGGAGGTGAGAGAAAAGTATCGAAGGATATTCCGTCACGTCATGATCGACGAATTCCAGGATACCGGTCCCGCCCAGATGGAAATTTTAAAGCTTTTGATGGACGGATCCAAAGACGGGGCCAGTTTTTGGGTTTGCGGTGATGACTGTCAGGCGATCTATGCCTTCACCGGCGCGAGTGTTGCTAACATTTTGAAATTCAAAAAGACCTTCCCGGAATCAAAAGAGTTCATTCTAAGCGTTAACTACCGTTCCACCCCACAGATCATTTCCGCGTGCCAGAATCTCATCAGCCACAACGTCCGAAAGATCGAAAAAGTCCTTGAGACGAAAAACCAGCGGGGAGAAGAAGTTACGGTCCTGGATTGCCTGTCCGAAGAAGACGAGGCAAAAAGCCTTGCCGAAGAAATAGCCGATCTCACATCCAAAGGGTACGAGCACAAGGAAATCGCTGTCCTTTACCGGGCAAACTTTCAGTCACGGGTGGTTGAAGAGGTCTTTTTGCAAAAAAAGATCCCGTACCGGATTGAAAACGGGATGAGCTTTTATCAGCGGCGTGAGGTAAAAATCTTACTTGACTACCTGCGGCTGATCCATGGTCCCGAATCCGAAGAGGCAGACGAGGCTTTAAAAAGTGTTATCAACATCCCCAACCGCTACATCGGGAAAAAATTCATCGGAGAGCTGGAAAGGTTTGCGGCAAAACAAAAGCTTCGCCTCTACCCGGCACTGAAATCAATGCCAATCGATGTTCCCTATGTAAGAAGGAACGTGAAGGACCTGGTAAACTTCCTGGAGCCGCTCACCCACCAGCAAATGGAGCCGGGTGAGTTGATTTCACTTCTTCGATGTGCCCTGGACTATGACCGGCTGATCTGTGAAGACGAAATTCCAACCCCCGATGACGTAAAGATCGCCAATTTAAATCAGCTCCAGCTCGCGGCAAGTAAGTACAATGATATCGCGAGCTTTCTTTCCTACACCGACACCTTTAAGTCCGATAAGGCAAACGACAAAGACGGAGTTTACCTTATGACCATCCACAAAGCGAAGGGGTTGGAATTTCCGGTGGTCTTTGTAATCGGGCTCGTCGAAGGAATTTTACCAAGTAAGCGAGGCGATCTTGAAGAAGAGAGAAGAATCTGCTTTGTGGCCATCTCTCGGGCCATGAAAAAGCTCTATCTCGCATACTCCCACACCTATCTCGGACAACCTTCCAAAAAATCAATCTTCCTCGATGAGATCCTCGGGAAAAGTCCGATCACCCGTTAGCCTACAACCAAGCCATGATCAAACCAACAATCGATTAACCCCAGAACGGAGGAAAACCATGCCCTTTGAACTGCTGCATTTTAGAGACTCGGATGCGATTTTGAAGAAAAAGGCCATGATGCAGGATGTCGTTAAAACCCTGGAATACCTGGATACCGTCCTTTTCGAAGCACCCAATAAAGGCGAGCTCTTAAAAGAAGCCCTCAAAGACATGGGTTGGAGAGAGGATGGGACCCTCAATATCCTGGAGGGGCGAAGGTATCAGCACAGAGGTTTTAAGAACAGAATCGCAATCGAAGGCTACATCGGAACCTTTGAGAACCTGGAGGGAATATTCCGGCTGCAGGTGGCCTTCGATAAGCAAAGAATCGATACCGGAATCCTTCTCATGAACAGCGCCAGAAGCTTTGAGAGCCCCTTTGGATCAAGCCTGGAGCTGGCTGAATGGGAAATCGAGCAGCTGGTCCCCACCATATTCATGCCGGTAAGCGTGGCGTTGTTCGAGCTGGGAAAACCCGATTGCGAGCCCACGCTTAAAGAAAGCATTTCCAAGTAGTCCGTTCAACCCAGGCACAAAGAATCTTTCCATTAAAAACCCATCGAGTCCCCCCCCCAAAATCGGCATCTGCACAAGGGCGACAATAGAAAAGCTCTGAAAGGAGAAATTAATGATCCAGGATTATTTAAAAGCAGGATATCCGGCACTTTGCATTCTAACCCAGGAGCCGGATCGTGCGGAACAGACCCTTCCATGTGAGGGAGTTGCCTTTTATGCCTGGGACTGTATCCGTGGAATCAGACCGGCCAAAAGACCCCAGGCAATTGATGAGATTCGAGACCCGGTTGAGGCCATAAACTGGCTGAGCTCTCATCAGGACTCAGTTCTTATCGCCCATAATCTTCACCTTTTCCTGGACATACCGGAAGTCATACAGGCCATTCAAAACGGTGTCATCCGGTGGAAGGCTATCGGCTCATGTCTGGTCATGATCTCACCCCTCATTCAGATCCGACCGGAATTGGAGAAGATGTTCACCGTTATCGATCTTGAGCTCCCAGGTGAAGAGACGCTGTTTCACCTGCAGATGGAACTGGCAAAAAGTGTCAAGGTCGAGCCCAATCCCGAATCCGTCCGTGCAGCTCGGGGGCTTACCGAATTTGAAGCTGAAACTGCCTTTGCTTTGTCATTGGTAAAAGAAGGAAGGTTTTCAACCCGGGTGATCGCAGAAGCAAAGGCACAGATGATTCGAAAATCGGGCCTCATGGAATTCTGGGAGCCGGCACATATCGCTGATGTAGGGGGGCTGGATAATCTCAAAACCTTTATCCGAAACAGATCCAAGGCGTTTCTTCCCGGAAATGGGACCCTGCCAAAACCAAAAGGAATACTACTGGTGGGAATTCCAGGCACGGGAAAGTCGCTGTCATGCAAGGCCACTGCATCAATTCTTGGTTGGCCTTTGATTCGGCTGGATATCGGGGCTTTGAAAAACTCGCTTGTCGGTGAATCCGAACGGCGCATGAGGCAGGCAACCGGTGTGATCGATGCATTCGGTGAAGCCGTGGTTTGGGTAGACGAGGCCGAAAAAGCGTTTGCCGGGTCCAAGAGTAGTGGAGAGACCGATTCCGGGACAACGGCGAGCATGTTTGGCCATTTCCTCTGCTGGATGCAGGAGACCAAAACACCGGTTCTGATCATGGCGACCGCAAACGACATCTCAAAGCTTCCACCCGAGTTTCTGCGAGCGGGAAGATTTGATGCCATATTCTTTGTCGATCTTCCCACGCCGGCTGAAAGAAAAGAAATTATCGGGATCATGAACCGCAAATACGGGACCGACATTTCAGCCGAGTTCGCAGATAAGCTTAACGGATTTACCGGCGCCGAGATAGAGCAGCTAACCAAAGACTGCCTGTTTGATGGACTCGATGCTGCGATGGAGGCAATTGTTCCTCTTTCCCGCACAATGAGAGAGGAGGTGCAAAATCTTAGGGATTGGGCAAGGACGAGAGCCAGGTTTGCCAATACTCCCGAAGATGAGCCGGCTGAGCAGAGAAAAATCCGAACAATCGCAGGAGTTTCAGAATGAGCCACATTGCGAAAATCGAGTTGGAAATAAATGATTTGGAAACTCTCAAGAAAGCTTGTGAACGGCTCGGGTTGGAATTCATTGAAAACCAGAAAACCTACCAATGGTACGGGACCTGGGTGGGCGATTCTGAAATGCCGGAAGGGATAACGGTAAATGATCTGGGAAAATGTGATCACGCCATCAGGGTCCCCGGCGCACAGTATGAAATCGGGATAGTCTCAAAGGGCCGAAAATACACCCTGCTCTGGGATTTCTGGCACCAGGGAGGACTTGAACAAAAGCTCGGAAAAAATGCCGGTAGATTAAAACAGGCGTACGCGGTTGAAAGAGTCCGAAAAGAGGCCCGGCTTAAAGGCTACCGGATATGTGAACAGAAGACGGATAAGGCAGTCCGGCTGGTCCTGACCCTTTAGCTTAAGATATCACCGCCTTAAACCCCGCTTACAGGTCCTCAAGGTAGTCCCAACCCGCATCCATACCATGACATAAGAATTGGAGGAAACCGCGTGAAACAGGTGATTATCGATGTCAAAGATACCGGGGAGGTAAAAATCGAGACCAGGGGATTTACGGGAAAAGCCTGCATCCAGGAATCCCAATTTCTAAAGGATCTTCTCGGAAAAGAGATCTCGAAGCAGCTCACCCCTGCCTATTACAGCACCAATCAGAAGGGCAAAGTGAAAAAGCATCTGCCCCTTTGCGGTTAACGATACCGAGCAAGTCGTCAGAATGGCGATTTGAATTCAAAGGAGGAACCTTGAATGAACGATGAGAATGTCTTTCAGAAAGCCTGCCTGGTTCAACTCTCAACCGGGTGCTGGCAGGGAATGACCGCGCTTGGATCAAGTTTAATGGAAAGGATCGGAAACAGCGAATGGTTAAAGGGGGCAAAGGTCCTGGTCGATCCCGATTGCCTCTCATCTGTTCGGTCAGCTCTTTCCAAGGCAAGGACTTACTTGGCAAAAAATGCTCTCCCGTTTCCGATTCACGGCCTGATACTGGTTCCCAAGGAAACTCTTTCCCGAATCGATGAGACCTTGTGCCAAATAAAATCCGAGTTCGAAGTAGAGGTTTCAAAATTTATCGGAAACTACGAGGAGGAGCGCGAGAAAGCAAGGCAAAGCCTGGGGCCTCTTTTTAGTGATGCAGACTATCCGATAGATGTCCGGCAGAAATTCCGGTTCGAGTGGCGCTTCATCACCATGGATGTTCCCGGAAAATCAGGAATCCTCTCTCCCGAGCTATACGAGAGAGAAAAGGAAAAGTTCCAGGCCCTGATGTCGGAAACACGTGAGCTGGCCATATCCGCTCTTCGCGAGGAATTTGCAGGAATTGTGCGGCACATGGTGGAGCGTCTATCAGGAGAGGAAGATGGCAAGCCCAAAAGGTTCCAAGCCTCCATGCTGGAAAAGATGGGGGAGTTTCTGGATTCATTCGGCGACAGGAACCTTTTCGATGATGACAAGCTGGCCGAGTTGGTTGACCATGCCAGGGATGTTGTGAGCGGCCTTTCGACATCGGAGTTGAGGCAGGATGCGAATCTGCGGAGATACATCGCAGACGAGATGAACCAGCTAAGAGTTGCCGTGGATGGGGCACTGGAGGATCTGCCTCGGAGGAAGATCAGAATGGCGGCTTGAAATAGGACCGCTTTCTAATTGAAATGCTTGAAGTGAGATCAATTTTACTTCAAGCATTTTTTTGATTCTCTCGCCACCTGGACTTAATTTCGAAGTTCGTTTTTTTATGATGGTCCAATGTGGCGATGTCCCAACTCCGGATGACAGCAAGGTTGCCAGCCTCGACCAACTCCAAATGGCGCCCTGAAATACAAAAATATTCCATCGCGGCTCAATTTCGTTGACACCTTTCAATGATTAAGATGACGTAAATAACATCGCAATTAGTTTATTGGTGGTTATCAATATCTGAGCAGGGAGCCCCAAAGGCACAACAAAGCTCATTTGATGTGATTAGAGGATTTGCCCTGGGTCTCCGGGCGAGTCTCAGCAGCTAAATGAGTCCCTGGGCAACGGAGGATTAGGATGTCGCAAATTGTGCCGGAAAAAATACTCGCCGGAACCAAGGTGGCACGTGGCATTTACAGGTGCAATGCCTGCGCAAACGTGTATGAACCCAAGGAAGAAGGGGAAGTGCTCCCTGTCTGCAGTGCGTGTGACAGCATAGTTTGGAGAAGCTTCCGTTCTTCAGATGATTTAAAAAGGAAATAGAAAAACAAAATACCCACTTCTGCCGAACTTCAAATTTATAATAATAATAATGTGTGCTGCACTCTGGAGTTACGGGAAATGGAGGTAATCTGGCCAACTAAGCGACACCGTTGAATCTTTTCTCAACCTTATCCCCAGAAATATTGATCCTGAAATCCGTCAATCCGCCTCGGACTTTACCCGTAACCGCAAACTCCCTTTCCCCAAGGTGATTACTTTCGTTCTCTCTCTTACCGCCAGCGGAAAGAGCAAAGGAGTAGACATCAAATCGGACGAGTTTTTCAAAAGTGCTCAGCGTAGCGGACTTTGGCCCGTTGCAAGGGTCTATTTATTGGTTCTTAACCGAACAGCAGTGATATGAGAGATTTTTCCCCGAGTGTAACTTGGCAATCAGAAACCCCTTGGACAATGGGCTTACAGCAAGGCAGGCCTTTCATTTCGGTCCGAAAGCCTCGTCGGGTTCGGCCGATGCTGTATCTGGCGCAGGGGCTGTCTTTTCAGTTGGCTTCCTGTGTTTTTTGAGCGCGATGGAATGTTCGGATTGCTTCGTGTGCACGGTTGCCATCTCGCGAGGAATTTTCACGATGTCTCCAGGTTTCAAATTCCGTGGTTTGAGGCCGGGGTTGTATTGAGCCAGTTCCCGCCAGTCGCTCTCGCTTCCTGTATACCATTTGGCGATGCTGGCCAGGGTTTCCCCAGGTAAGACTTGATGGAGGATGAGTCCCGGCATTTGCACTTCTGGCGGCGGTGGAGCTTGCTGTCCCACCTGCCTATTGGCAGCACAGGCAAGCGCCATGAGGCACATGATCAGAGCAAAAAAGTATTTACCCGTTCTTAGCATTTTTCCACCCTAGTCTTCCGGCAAACCGTTGAAAGGTCCCCTTTTCGAAGTAGAATCCTGCAGGCTTAGGCTCTTATTTGCGAGAATCTCGCTCACCGAGCTTGGAAAGGTACTTCGGAGCCAGCTTGTTGCCTGCGTTAAACGCCAGCGCCTCCAGGAAAAGCTCCCTGGCTCTCGTTTTATTTCCGGCTTTCAGTTCGACGATTCCAAGATTGGTCAGGACTTCGTCCTTGAACGAAGGGGAGGAATCGAGACAATGGTAGTAGTTTTCCCTGGCCAAGTCGTAGACCCCCTGGTTCATGTATATATAGCCCAAGTTGAAATAGATCTCAGGTATCTGGTTGTTGATCTGCAACGCCTTTTCGTATTGTTGAATAGCCCCACTGTAATTTTTTTTGAAGGTCAACAGCCGGCCCAATTGGAGATATCCTTCGAAATTCCGGGGTTCTAAACCAATCGCTTCATTCAGCAATTCTTCAGCATTCGCCGGGTTTGAACCGAATTGTACTTTGGCCTGTGCGATCAGTTCTTCGGCCGATGGCCTGTCTTGCCCAGAAACCGGCGCGGGCTGGGCGGCAGGGGGGAGGGGCTGGTCAGGGGAAGCAAAAGATTCGTCTTTGGGTTGGGCCTCATTGCCCACGACGGGTTCCGCTTGCCAATTCGATTCACCGACAACAGCAGGGGGAAGAACCGGGACCGGATTATCCGGGGGCTTTTCCAGCAAGGCAACCGAGAAAATGAACAAAAAGATGCCAATTATTACGACGATCTCATATTTCGGTAGGACAAAGAACACCTTCTTCAAACTCAACAGGTAACCGCACAGCATCTTGAGACCCCATTCCGATGGCAATCTCGGGTGCACTGCCGCCGATGGTCTCTCTGAATTATCGTCTTCTACAACCGATTCTGTGCAGAAGGACGCCGTCCTTTCGGATGCTTGTTCGTGGAAAGCCGTAGTCCGAACGATTTGCTCTTCTATTCCGCAACTTCTAGCAGGCATCGTGTTTGGGGATAAAAATTCCTGGGGGCCGGTGCCCACACCAGTCGACCTGGCTGACGAAACTTCGGGGTATGCATCCTCTTGCCCTGGCGGAGTTTGCACCATTGGCTCCGGCTTCTCGTACACCGCTGCTTCGACGTCGGTCTGTGCCTTAAGGGGAACTTCCGCGGCAACAAGTTTTAACTCTTGCAGCATCTCAACGGGGGTTTGGAATCTTTGAGCGGGGTCCTTTGCCATGGCCTTGGTTATAATTGCTTCCAAAACCGGAGGGAGATGCAGATTCAAGACCCTTGGGGGAATAGGGTCGGTCTGAACAATCTTATAGGCCAATGTGGCAGTGTTTTCGCCACTAAACGGCTTTTCGCCGGTTAGGCTTTCATAGAGCACGGCTCCAAGCGAAAAGATGTCGGACCTGATATCGACCTTTTGTCCCGAAATCTGTTCGGGAGACATGTAATATGGTGTCCCCAGGACGGTTCGTGTCATCGCCATCGTCTCGGAGAGTGAAGGAAGCTTGGCGATCCCGAAATCCATTACCTTCACTTTTTTGTCGTCGGTGATCATGATATTGGAAGGCTTGATATCACGATGTATGATCTTTTCCTTATGAGCTGCCTCCAATGCCATCAGAACCTGTTCGAAAATCGAAACAGTCGCCTCCAGCGGCAGGACTCGCTCAGTCCGGAGTACGTCAGCGAGAGTCTGCCCACTCACATACTCCATGCAGATGAATTCGAACTCATCGGTTTCACCGTAGGAATGGATGGTAACTATATTAGGGTGTGAGAGCCTCCCTGCCGCTGTGGCCTCCTGGACCAGCCTGCTGCGCGCCGTTTCCATTGTCGCCGCCTCGACCGGGGAGAGAATCGCTTCGATTCTCTTCGGGATCAGCTTAAGCGCAACAGTCCGGACGAGAACCGTGTCGAAAGCCTTCATAACAAGGCCCATCGGCCCCCTTGCAATGAATTGATCGAGCCTGAATTGATCAATTTGTCTGCCAATCAGGTCGCTGAGATCGAACATGGCTTAGTGAACTCCCTGAGTGCATCTCTGCTTTAGTAGCGCGTCGATCACTGGAATCGGAGGATGTTCCCCTCTTCGAGAAGTTTCGTCATTCCAGCCGCCGAAACAGGGCGGCTGAAGTAATATCCTTGCATTACATCGCATCCGTTTTCCCGAAGGAAACCGAGTTGTTCCTCAGTCTCGACCCCTTCGGCAATGACTTCAAGGCTGAGGCTGTGCGCCATGGCGATAATCGCCTTGGTGATGACCGCATCGTCGGAGTCGGTCATCACGTCTTTTATGAACGACCTATCTATTTTCAGAACATCGAGAGGAAAGCGCTTGAGGTAGTTAAGAGATGAATAACCTGTCCCGAAATCATCCACCGCAAGCCGCAGCCCCGTGTCCTTAAGCTCCTTGAGAAGGTGAATCGACGATGCCGCATCCTGCATTATAGTGCCCTCGGTGATCTCCAACTCAAGAGAATTCGGGTCGAGAGCAGAATGTCTCAATACCTTGCTCACTGTCTGGACAATATTTTTTTGTCTCAACTGATAAGATGAGATGTTCACGGCTATACGAATCGGCGGAAAGCCCGATTTGCGCCAAATACTGTTTTGCATGCATGCAACTGACAGGACCCATCTACCGATCGGCACGATAAGTCCAGTCCGCTCGGCCAGCGGAATGAACTCAGCAGGCGATATAAATCCTTTTTCCGGATGCTCCCAGCGCAGCAGTGCCTCGGTGCCAACGATTCGCCCCGTCCTCAGGTCAACCTGTGGTTGGTAATGAACGAAAAGTTCACCACGGTCCAGCGCTCTCTGAAGATCGCTTTCCAGGTCAAGGCGAACCCTCGCCGCTCCTTGATCGGAAACGGTATAGAACTGCAGGTTGTTTTGCCCCCTCGCCTTGGCGCGCGTTACCGCCTCTTCCGCATTCCTGAGCAGTACTCCGGGCTCGTTTCCATCCGACGGGTAGATGGCGATGCCGATGCTGGCGGTGACAAAAATTTCACGGTCTGCGAGCACAAGAGGACGGGAGATATCGTCGAGCAAACGCTTGGCGGCCACAGCCGCATCCCTGACCTGGGGTATCCGAGAAAGCAAGATGAGAAACTCATCCGCTCCTACACGGGCCACTGCTTTTTCAGGAAAATCGAGCCCGAACCCGGGTGTGCAGTCGCTTTTCCGGGCGAACCGTACGATGCGGTCCGCTGTTCTCTGAAGGACAGCGTCCCCCGTGCTCCGCCCGAAAGTGATGTTGATTCGTTTAAAATTGTCGAGGTCGACATGAAGCAGTGCTGAAATATTGCCGGGGCCATCTGATTGAGCCAGAGCCCGCTCCATCCTCTCCTCAAAGGAATGGCGGTTAAGAAGCCCTGTGAGGGCATCGAAATATGCCAGCCTTACCACCTTCTCTTTGGCTCTTTTCTGCGTCGTGACATCTCGTACGACGGCAAGGATTTCGTTTCCTTTCACTGCCATAATAGAGCATTCGTAAGAATACGTCTCCGGTCCCTGCTTAAATTGAAGTTCAAGAGCCTCGGCATGCCCGGTATGAAGCACCTGTTCAATATATCTATCTGCAACATCTGGTGCATCCCTGAAAAGGATCTCACCGATTCCGCGCCCCGGCAGTGCATCGGAGAAAAGCCCAAGATTAAAGCTTTTCGGTGACTTGCGATCTAAAATGGTCCCATCTTGTCCGATTCGCAGCAGCAAGTGGGGGGAGGCATCGACGATCGCGCGATGCAAGTCCTGGGTCTGGTGCAGTTCTTCTCGGGAACAGACGTCTCGCAGTATGTGCATGACCCGGTGGTTAAATGCGCTGGCAGGCTTGGCAATATAATCGCTCGCCCCAGCTTCATATGAGCTCCTGGCGTCTATCTCGCCGGTGTCAGCAACCATAAGGATTTTAGTACGTTTTTTTTGAGGAAGTCTTCGGATCTCAGCACAGAGGGCATATCCATCCATGCTCGGCAGCTCGGCGTCGATGAACACGACGTCAGGCTCAATTCTTCGGAAAATCTCTAGGGCCTGCACTCCGTTCTCAGCCGCTTCAGCCAGACATCCGCACTTTTCGATCAGATCGCAAGCCTGCATTCTGCTCGGGGGATCAGCGTCAACAACCAGCACGACCGGTTTGTATCTCGGATTGCTCTCGGTCTTCATCTTCAAAGCAGCTCCATTCAAATGTCTCCCACTTAACTCCATCGGCATCTGGCCAAGCAGACTAAAGCAAAAACCAGGCATGGTGGACCACCTCGCCCACAATCTTTATAAGCCGCCGGAGACTTGAGTCTATAGATGACTTGGCACTCTCGCTCCGAAGACGTCCCAAAAGCTTTCAAGTGTTTGGGGGAGCGATCTAGAGGGAAACCCTCTATGGCGTTATGCTAGGCGGAAAGTCTCATCGAGTGTAGTGAATTCGACCCTGTCGATCAGATGTAAACGTACTTGCGGTGGTATCGCGAGGGGCATCTGAGTTCAAATGGTCGCTGCTTCGATATCGGCGGAACTACGCGGGAGGAGGCTCTGGTGAACTTTGAACGGACAGGGGAGGCATACTCAGACCCCTTCACACGCCATGTCTGCCGGGAACGGCAGTATCATGCGTCTCGCACCCGCAGCACAGTTTTTTGTAAAGTCTTACGGAGGCTGAAATTGAAAAGAAGATCAAAACCTGCACGGCTGACACGGGGTACTGGCGCGATGGTCTTCCTATGGCGAGCATCGAAACGAATGGTCCAAAGCTTCTGATCGCACTTGAAAAGGATTCGAAGCAGCGAGAGCAATGTGATGAGGAGGAACACCCAAGCGGTAGACTTCCCGCCAATACGAGTTCTCGTGAGCAAATGCAACGAAGACTGGGCGCGAAATCCGGAAAAGCGAAATACAAACTGAGGCGCCAGACCATCGAACCGGTTTATGCGCCGAGGCATCGAAGCGAATGGAAGCTGATTTGCGTCGCCATAATCTTATGAAGCTCTTCAGGACGTTCGGAGTGGTTCCAACCGCATAAAGGATCAAGAGAATACCCCCTTCAGCAAACAGGGTGGCTATTCCCACTGGAACCGTTTGGGGCTTTTTTGGGGGGGGCTGCCTTTTGGGTCAGTGTCCTACCCGAAATCAATCGGGACCGCTCATCGGCCGTTGCGAGTTCCGCAACAGCCTCTCTTGCAATCAATTCCTGATCTGCCTGCATGAGGTCTTCGTCGGTGCTCTCTTACACGGCCTCTCGTGCTCGTAGCAGCACTTCCAGCTATTGTTTGGGTTCTTGAGTATTTTTTTGATACTCGCACCAAATGCCTTGGCTTGTTAAATTATAATGAAGGCATCCAGGCACCGAAAAATTATGTGATTCGGAGTACGCAATGAAAAGACACTTATTCATGAAAAAGTCTGATTGGGAGGGATCTTCGAGAGTGGAGCCAAACGGACGCCACAATATTATGGGACTAATCGCCTGTGCCGTATTCCTGGTGACAATTTGGGCCGGTCCCGCCATAGCGGCTTTACCGAACGCAACTATCCAATATCAGCCGATGTCCGCCGATGGCCTTTCGGCCGGGTATCCTTTCGAGTCATGGGTGGTTTTCAATATGTCCTCCAACCCAGCAGTTGCGGGCCTCGCCCTGCCGCCCGGTGCTACATTTCGTTTCACCTTTCCGTCGGCCTTCGTTCCGCAAACGGATCAGGCCCCAAAAGCCGTCTTGCTCTATAATTGGCCGCAAAAGCCTGCTCCAGTTCCCTTCTCAGTGGCGCTTGACCCAAAGGATGCTCGAACAATCATCCTGAAACTCGATGGATCTATGCCTGCGGAGCCCCCTGAACGTCCAGGTCTCAAATCGATCCATATTCAGTGGGGGCCTCTAAACCCGAAACAGTCGGGCGACTACACCATTCACATTCAGCTAACTGATGCTGGGCCACTTTCGGGGAGCACGGAGGCCATTGCTCATATAATTCCCAGGCCGGTTCCGAATATCGCCGCCTATAATCAGCTTCACCAAGGACGAAACGAGAATTGGCAGCACGTAAAAGCCGGCCAGACAGCACCCCTGCCAATTGATCTTTTGGTTACGCTCCCCGATGCGAGCCGTTCCTTTATTTCGCTGCGCACTATCGAGGGTGGCGATCTGGACATCTTAGGCGACGGCAAGCCAATTGGCAAAATCACCCGGCGAGGCGTACCGGTTGTCCTCAAGCCCGAGCCTTTTGGACCCGGCTTTGCTCGATTGGGCATTGTGCGTTTTCATATTACCGGGGGCTCAACTCCGGGGAATGCTGAAATTTTTGCCCAGCTTCAGGGCGGGACCGGTTACACAATAACAGTCGTCGTGGAGCCGCGAGAGTGAGAGGATTTGATTTTCTTATCTGCATCACTTGTTTAGCAAGGGTTAATAAGAACCAACCGCTGAAAATCTTTATCTAAGCCTTCCAGCTGCAGAGCGGCAAACTTGCGAGCTGAAATTTGTGTCCCGCGAATCCTCCTTGCTGCACACCTGCCACAAAAAGTGGCTTCGATGCTGTGGAAGAATTAGACCAGTGAACAGGCTACTTTTGAGCCCAGTTGTCCACGATCACCGGTTCGGCCAGAACGGGGACTTTTCGCAAAAAGCTGGTTCCAGCGGCTTCCATCACGCTCTTTAGAATTACTGCCACTTGTTCTGCTTTTTCTTCCGGGACTTCCAAAATTATTTCATCATGGACGCAAGCAACTATTTTGGCCCCGGTACCTGCGAGCGAGTGCGGAAGACCACCCATGGCCACTTTGAGAATATCGGCAGAAGTGCCCTGTACCGGCGTATTGAGCAATTCCGTGAGCTTGGCCGGAAAATTCCACCGCCTCCGCCTTCCGCTAAGCGTCCTTACCTCTTTCATTACCTTGGAGCCAGTTAACCGATGCCATCGGGCCAATCCCTGATAACCATCAAAAAACCTCTTTCTGAAGGTTGATGCCAGGTCTTTTGTCATATCGACCCTATAGGTATTTTTAGCGTAGGCACATAATGCATCTGCTCCCATGGCATAAATGAGGCCGAAGTTCACAGCCTTTGCAGCCTGTCTCTCGGCTTTGGTAATTTGGCCAAGCGGTTTTCCAGACACCAGAGAGGCCGTTAATTGATGCAGGTCGAGGCCCTTGGAATACGCGTCTATCATTCTGGAGTCCTGGCTGATTTCTGCTGCGATGCGAAGTTCGATTTGAGAGTAGTCGGCGATTACGAATTTATGATCAGGAGCTGGAATGAAGCAGGATCTGAACTCTTTCTTCCTCGGGATCTGCTGCAAGTTGGGGTTGCTGCACGAGAATCTGCCGGTTGCCGGCCCGAGTTGATGGAATTCGGGGTGAATCCTTCCAGTTATTTCATGAATATGTTCGGGCAGCTTTTGGGAGAAAGCCTGGACAGCTTTGGCCACCGCGCGGTATTCCAGAATATCATTTATGATTGCATGCTTTTCTTTGAGCGGGCCAAGCGTTTCTCTGTTGGTGCCCTGGACGCTGATACCGGAGGCACAAAGGGCTTTTTTCAGTTGATCGGAACTGTCGGGATTAAGATTGGGGAAAACATCTGAAAAATATTCGCGCAGTTTCGAACGCAGTCTTCTCTGGTCTTTTCCCAGATCGTGGCCCAAGGCCAGAATAGCTTTCTGATCCAAGATGATGCCCGTAAGCTCCATCTGGGCAACAGCAAGAATGCAATCGCACTCTATGTGAGCTGCCTCAAGTAAGTTCGCGGAGTCAAGTTCACGATAGATTTCAGGAAAGAGCCGGAGAAGCATTTCTGCATCTCTTGCCGCATACTGTAGCTGCTCCGGACTGAGATTCCAGCACCAGTCGCTTTTTTGCAGTTCCTTGGGAAGATTCTCATCCAGATATTCTCTACAGAGATCCGCCAATCCGAACCCGTCATAGCTCAAACCGGCTTTTAGCAACTGGGCCGCAAGCATCGTGTCGAATACATTTCGAATCATGGGAAGACCTGCTTGTACCAGGAACTTGATGTCAAACTTGGCGTTGTGAAAGATTTTTACCGCCGGCCCCTTCAGAATGTCCCATGCAGGGGCAAGCTCCTGGGGTTTGAATTTAGCGGCATCAATTATCAAGGTGGGGCGTTTCGGAGCGGCGATCTGGATTAATCGGATTTCGTCTTTGAGTGGATCGAGGCCCGTGGTTTCCGTATCGATGGCCAAAACACGAGATGATTTCATCGGCAGGAGTGAGGTCTGGAGCTGATTTGGGTCCGTTATCGTTATTATGCTTTGGGCTGAACCAACAGAGGGTGTTACTGTGGTGCAATGGCTTTCCGTAATGGTTTGATCGAACATAATCTTTCATATTTCTCCTTTTGATTTGGGTTTAAAAACAAAAAGGGCGAGGAGTTGCTGCATCCATCGCCCTCAAAAATTCTGGATTTAAAGTTTATTCTGCGGGTGTAATGAACGTGCTAATGAACTTTGAACGGCTTACTGGACCAAGTTCATTTTCAAATATCCAAATAATCTAACAACTTAATGAACTTAATGAACTTAATTCGCGATCCAACCCTTGGGTCCAAGAGCACTATGAACTTCAAAAAAACTTTTCCAAATTCTGCCCACAAAATAAGTTCATTAAATGGTTGGATTTATACGTATTCAATGGATGAACGTGGGATGAACGTTCATACGTCTGCTGGACAACGTTCATTTTGATATTTTAAATGAAATTAACTACTTAATGAACGTGATGAACGTGATGAACTTAATTCGCTATCCAACCCAGCTATCTCCCACCCAAAGGATCTTGAAAAACTGAATGGTAAAATCAATTTTCCACTCCTGGTCGCAAATTAAGTTCATAACGTTCATCACGTTCATTATATATTTGAAATCATTCGATTTATATGGATGAACGTGGGATGAACGTTGCCTTGACGTTCATTTGATGTTCATCCCACGCATTCGGTCAAGTTATTGCTCCTGCATTTCATTTAGCGCTTCCATCCATGAATATTGGGCGGTAGCTTCCAAAACTTTTCCTGCGGCTGGATTCACAGCCTCGCCGTTGTCCTGGCGATACGAAAAGGGTTTTTCTTCTGGAACTGTTGCCCCAACCCCTTCTCTATCGTTATTAGAAAGAGCTTCGTCTGGTGGTTCATATATCTGGGTTGAGGTGGTAGCAGGTGGTTGGACAAGCGGCGAAAGTCTATACTGCTGAGCCCTATCTTTCGACCCTCCTGCAGAAATTCGAAAGCTGCCGATCTGTCGATCCCGAAGAGATCCAATGAATCTTCCAAACCGCGTTTTCAAGCTACGTTCGCTCCCGGAGTTGCCTAGATCAAGAGGAATGTCATACTTTTCAATCAGCGGATAGAGCTGTGCGACTCCTACCTCATGGTCTCGAAAATCCTTCCACCATGCAGCGACAAAGGAGCGAAGAATCTCCGTTTCCCTATCTGATGATTCATAGAACTCGTGCATATTTCCGAGGAAACCGTCCACTCCAGCAACTCGAAGGATTCCTCCAATGACTTTGGCATAATCCTCGAACCCTCCAATCGGCTTAGGAATAGAATCAGCAGGGCATCCTGCCACAATCCATGCCTGAGCTATAGTGAGTGCTGCGCCTACCAATTCACCTCTTCGAGCTCTTACCCAGCCGAAAATATCAGAGTGAGTAAAAGAGCCGGCTTGCCTCATCCATGGCCGGTCTATCTTTGCATCCAGACGAATCCGAACAGTTCGCCGCGCAATTTCCGATGACAACTCCGGGTTGTTTCCAGTAGCTACCCAAACGCATCGAACAGGGAGTCTGACGGTCTCGGATTTTCCAAGCAGTCGGTCTTCCCACCAGTCATTGGTTAAAGCGGCTGCGAGTTGGCTTGACACGATTTTCTTCACATTATCGATCAAGACCATTGGGGGATAATTTCTAAGAATCGATGTTATCTTTTTCCTGTATTCCTCCTCATTCCGGCTCTCTGTCATGGATGGAACAGCTCGACCAAGAGGAGGAGTGCTCAAAACTCTGGCAAGAAGAGTCTTCCCAGTACCAGGACTTGGCGCCTCAATTAAATGAAGAGGCGTTGGCCCTTGAATTACTTCTCGAACGAAAGGGGTCAGGAAGAGTGCAATGGCATTGGCCCTCTCAGAAGGATTTGTGAAAGGGAAATCGTGGAGCATTTCATATATAAGACCAAGGGCCTGTTTCACATCGGCTGAGCTTGGATTTTGGGGAATCTTCGGGATTTCAAGACTGTGGCCGGGACACAGGTAACAGCTCGTATCCGGGGAATATCCGGGTTTTGTGACCAGGTCCAGCTTCGATGACACAAACGGATGGTAAACAAGGCTTCTTAAAAAAGGCAACGGAGGATCGGGGTCTGCCAACATGTCCTCAACCACATGGTAAGGAGGGCGTGCGGGGACCTTATTCTCTCCAGCCATGGTGTACCAGTTAGCGTTGCGGGCAAGGAAAAACCGAAGTCTTGGTTCATTCAATTCACGCAAGAAATGCTGTCCGGAAATATCTGCTGTGATATGCACTATTCTGCCTTGCTGCTTGAACAACCATGGAGGATCATTTTCCAATTCCAAGGCGTTCCATGCTTCCTTGGAGATTAGCTGCACGTCTTGGCATCGGGCATCGATTTCTGGTTTCCCGTTTGATGCGGGACCGGGCGTGGAGGCTGTCCCCCTGGGATACTTTTCAACGCTTTTGAGGATGGTCTCGATTTCCGAGTCCGGAAGTGGTGGTTTACATTTTCTCTCGTTTACCTTTTTGAGAGCCGGGCCTATTTCTTCAATGTCCAACCCCTTGGCCCTCAATGAACAACCCAGCGAGAACAGGACATCGTTTCGCTTCCCTTCCGGAATTTCTTCTTCGATTGAATTTTCTGACCCGTCCGCCGGGCCATTGATCAGGATAACGAGCCATTCCGGCATATCGGCCAGGGGCAAATCCGATAGACTTTTGCCCGGCTCCCATTGATAGGTGCCGCCGCTATAATGCTTGGATGGGGGGACCACCACATAGCCTCCACCGCTTCTGGTATCCAGTCCTGGCAGAAATCCCACCCTGTTTTTGATTTTTCCGGAGTATTTGAAAAAGTACTGCGCACCACCGCTTCCCGTTTTTTGACATGGGGTGTCCGGCAGATCACTATTTTGGACAACGAGTCTTTCCAGGGTTGACTTGCCATCGTCTTTGATATCGACATCCAGGACATCGAAAGATTTTTCCCCGGTGGCAATCGCCACATTCGCCTCCGGCCACTGAGTCCACCATTGGGTGATCTTGTCTTGATCGGTGGTCGCTCCTTTCACGCCATTGGATAGAAGCGGATGCTTCCCTGGATTTGAGCATTGTGATCCTTTAGTGCATGTGCATGTGCCTTCTGCTACCGTGTAGACTGGAAAAACGGGGAGGCCTTTTTCCGCATATGATAGTGCGGCCTCCAGTATGGGGTTTTGATTATTTTCTTTCGACATGTGATGATACCTCCCGATCTTTATTGCCTTCCATCGAGAGGGCTGTATTTTCCTGGCAAGTTTCCTCTGTGGACATCATTGCGGCGCGAATGGCATCAACCACTCTGAACTTGAGCCAGCCTGACACACTGCGGACTTCCATTTTTGCAAGCTTCTTTAGAGCCTCGTATTCGGCGGAACTGAGCCTGAAACTTATTATTTTCTCTTCCATAAAAATGCCTCCTTGGAATCCATGGGTGTATTGATTTTGTGTGTTTGTTCGAGGCATTTTCAAAAAGGGCTGCAGAGAAAACTCATAATGAGGGCTGCGGTTGTACACCGCTTCTGAGAGGGGTTTACTTGGTTTTGGGTAGCTTTGTTCGCGCTCGGGTGAGGATTATAGATTTAAAGAGCCTGGGAGTAATAAAACAGAGGATCAAGTCGCCAAAATGGCAACTCGAATGTTGTGGTCGATCTCAGCTCGCGGCGATTACTTCTCCCAGACGAAATCGATCAGGGGATAAAGGGCTCCGCTGGAATCAACGCCTATTCCCCGAATCTTGAGCTGGGTCTGGAATACTTCAATGATCTCTTTTTCATGGGTGATTTCATTACGCGTAGTGGCTTGCACGAGCTCTTCTCCAAACCGCTCCAGGTTGCCAAGGCTTGAAAAATACGCACTCGGGAATTCTTTTTCGACCATGTCCATTATCTCGGCTTCCGAAATTTGCGTTTTGGTTTGGAGGATCAATACAAGGTCATCGATAGGTGTTCTTCTCGCCCGCCTCGCCTGTCAATTTCGGTCTGCCACCCCATTGCCGGATTTGTCCTCGAAGAAGTTCCCCGGTATGCCGGATTTTCCTCCTGGCAAAATCCGCCGTTCGAGAAAGCGCTCCGTAAGCACTCATACTGGTAGTCTCTTGGTTTGCCTTCAAGTCATCATAAAACTTGCAAACTCCGGCTTGCCGCACCTTTTCCAGGTTAACTTTGATATTCAGGCCCTTCGCAAAATCGCTGAGATGGCGAGAAAAGCTCGAATCATCATACGGCTTTCCATTCTGGTCGGGGAAAAGCCAGTCTGTGGGGCTTATTCCACTGCCACCGGAGATTTCCTGCAGGTGTAACAGGTAATCGACTATCACCGGCTTGAAGTCATTGGGTATGGGAATGGTGATCTGACCCGAAGGATGGGCGATTCTAAGAGCGTTCAAGATGGAGCCGTTCTGATCGCAGATATTCTCCACCCTGAGCGGAAGAATCTCGGCCTTCTTCAGCCCCAGCCAATATGCGAACTTGAGAGCAGTGGCGAGAACGACCCCATCGATGAAACTTACGCTGCTACCCTCGATTGCCTCAATAAGGTGGTCCACGTCGGCATACGCTATCGGCGGTCTCGTTTCAATCCAATCGATGCTCGCTCCCTGCGGCCTCAAAAAAAGCACGTTCAAAACCAATTGATCGATCCTTCCACACGGCATAACGGCCTGGGTTCTGAATTTTATCCTTCATGAGTTTTCTCTGCAATCGTTTCCCGACTTCTCTCTAACAAAGTTCAAAAAGGTTAGAGAGGAAAAAAGATGGAAGAGTACTTGACCGTTAAAGAGCTTAGCCAGCGCATAAAACTGGCCGTCCAGACGATTTACAACTTTATTTACGAAGAAAAATTCATTCTGGGTGAGCACTACCTGAAACCCACGCCCAAGAAAATCCTTTTCAAATGGTCGGAGATCAGAAAGTGGATGGGTGAAGATGGGGAACCAGCCGGTCAAACCACGACTGATTCAAAGCCGAGAAGCGAAGCCATCTCCAAAGGACCCGCCGTTATCCAAAAGTCCAAAAAATCAAGCCAGACAAAGAGCTTGATCAATATCTAATCGAAAGCCATCTTCCTGCCGCTGTCGCCACCTGATTTCTGGTATAATGCCAACCGGTGAAAATCAGCGGAAGGAGGTGAGATATGGAGGATAAGTGATATGGCCAGAACAGAACAGGCCACGGTGATAGCTTTTCCCAAAAAGAAGAAGCGAGCCGAAAAGGCCAGAAAATCAGGACTCAACCATAATCGGGAAGGTTCGGTCCGAAATGTGAGCGGCAAAGTGTATGTTGATTTCATCTATTTGGATGAGCGAGTGCGGGAAAGTTCCGGGTTGGCCTGGAATGAGCAGAATGCAAAGAGTGTTCGGGAGCAGCTCGACAGGATCGTAATGGCTATCAAGGATAGGAGCTTTCGGTTTGCGGAAGTGTTTCCACAGAGTAAGAAGGCGGAGTATTTCTCTGAGCGAGAAAAGGAGGTCTATAGCCTGAAGGCTGGTCCAGAGGACATCATGTTTGAGCAGTATGCGTGGGAGTGGTTTGAGCTGCTTAAAGGTTCTGGGAGGATTTCAGGACGCACGCTGAGAGATTATAGGAGTTACATTGAACAGTTTCTGGTCCCTTTCTTCGGGAAAAAGACGTTCGGAGAAATAAATGCGCATTCACTGGAAGAGTTTGTCACGTGGTCACGGAGCAAAAAGCTCAAGCTCCGCTCAGTGTGTAATAAGACAATTAACAAGTATCTGATCCCTTTCAGGATGATCTGTAAACAGGCATCGATTAAGTTTGGATGGGGTGGTAGGTTTGATCCATTTTTTGGGTTCAAAAGACTTCCCGAAGAAGACACAATGGAACAAATCGTACCTTTCAGCATTGCGGAGCAAATGTCGTTGCGAAAGGAACTCCCTGATCATTGGAAGCCCTATTTTGATTTCGCTTTCCGCTCTGGATTAAGACCTGGTGAGCAGATCGGGATGAAGCCAGATGACATCGACTGGGAAAAAGGTGTTCTTCACGTCCGCAGGGCAATTACCATTGACGCTGAAGGAAAGCGCTTTGAAGGTAATAC
>CAWAGW010000020.1:0-63119 GCA_963781715.1 uncultured delta proteobacterium | reverse complement strand
CCTTGGGCCGCTGCATGTCCACTCTACGGTCAATTTCCATGCCGGAGCTTATCTTCACGAACGTCGGTGCAGCTCTAATTTTCTCGTGTTCATTGAGCCAGGCCATGACCTCGGGATTCTTCTCCCATTCTATAGTAATGAAATTCATTGAGGGAAAGAGCTTCCGAGCTTCGAAAAAGTGAGGCCGAGCGGCTTTGCAGTCGCCGCATCCTTCGATCCTCACCATGAGAAGCGTGTCACCGGCTCTCGTGAGCACTTCTCTAAAAAATTGCTCATCTGTCACATCAGGATAGGTGAATTCTTCCTCTTGTTTTTGTCTTGTCAGGATTTTTTCTTTAAAACTTGGACATCCTTCCGCACATTCCTCACACGGACTTGTGGAAGGCAGTGATTCAATGTATCCGATGGTACTCAGCGCCGCTGTTATCCCTTGTCCGGTAGCGATGCCGATCTGCTTGAACGGAACATTGGTTACGTCTCCGATTGCCCAGACACCTTGGGCGGATGTCTCACCGAGCACCCCCACCGTGATTTCGCCAAGTTTATTGGTTTCTACTATGCCGGTGAACGGCTGAGAATTGACCGTGGCCCCAATGCTTGGGAATACCCCATCAACGTCCTCTACCCATTTGCTACCTGTTTTCAAATCTTTAAGTTTGATTCCTCTTACCGTCGCGTTGCCGATAACTTCGAGTACTTCCGCATTTCTGATGATCTTTACCTTGGGGAGCTTCGTAATTCGCCCTCGAAGATCCGGGTTGCCTGTAAAATCGTCGGTTACTATTACCGCAATCACTTCCTTGGCGTACTTGGTGAGCGTAAGGATATTCTCCAGAGCTGTATTGCCGCCGCCAACGACTGCAACCCTATCGTCTTTGAAGAACGGAGCATCGCATGTTCCGCAAAAAGCGACACCCTTCCCAAGCAGTTCTTCCGCGCCTTTTACTGGGAGATTCCTGCGGGTAGCGCCTGTTGCAATGATAATCGCCCGTGTGAAAAACACCATGTTCCC
Organism: uncultured delta proteobacterium; assembly: GCA_963781715.1. Taxonomy (GTDB): domain Bacteria; phylum Desulfobacterota; class Syntrophobacteria; order Syntrophobacterales; family Syntrophobacteraceae; genus Desulfoferrobacter. The sequence goes on along the minus strand of CAWAGW010000020.1, from coordinate 62,107 downwards.
ATCAATGGTTTGCGCCGTGAGCTTGTACATTTTGCCCACCGCTTCGACGGCGGAGGTGATAGAACCCTTCACCATGGAGAAGTATTCAGGGAATTTGCTTTGCAGGTTTGCAAAAAATGCGAGCATGCTTTCCTGGAAGGTTTTACCCGACAGGGTTGGAATAAACGGCCAATTGGTTATCTCTGGAGTATTGTTTATCTGGCCTCCAACTTCGGGACCGACGGCAATCACATTCAGATGGGCTTCGAGCAGATACACAAGTGCGGACAATCCAGCCGGTCCAACTCCGATGACGGCAACATCGTACATTTTTCTATCTGTCATATTTTCCATCTTGTATCCTCTCAGCAGCAAAGATCGGCCTTGGGAATACCTTTTCAGTAGTGATGAGTGGAAGTTCAGCGTACATGGTCAGTGTCACCCTCCTCGAAGTGTCAATAGCTCATTCTTCACCGGCTCAGGAGGTGCCAGTCTGAGCCCAAAATCATTCTGTATGAGGCATGGTTAAAGAAAAGAACCCCCGCACTGTGCAGGGGCTCGGAGGGGGTAATTCAAAAACAGAACGAATTTACTCAAGACTGTTTCTTTTATCAAGAACGATCCTGTGCGCGTTCTCGAAAAATGCCGAACGCACAAAAACCATTCCTACTTCCGAGGATTTTCACTTTCAGTAGGGCTGCAAACTGTTATGCAGTCTTCTTTCGAGTTTTTCTCCGCTTCGGTTTGCTGGTTGTATTAGCCTCAATTTCCGCTCCGGTTGATGCCGCAGCTTTGCTCTGCCGTCTCGCTTCAATAAATTGCTTCAGTTTCTCTGGCAACCCCCGCTTCTTGGCCGCTTTGCTTCTTGCTTTTGTCAATGACTTTGCCGAAAGAGGCGTCTTCATTGAGAATCCGTATTTTTTCCTGTACTCTTTGGTGCTAATTTCATGGACGGAGAGGTGCTTTTGCGTTAGCTGCTTCATCTCGGCCCCGCATTCGAGGCAGATCACTTTATCATTTTGGATGGAATTCTCCGGCGTGAGCGCATGTTCTTGAGCCCCCTGTGTCGCCGGTAGATCAGTTGCACCGACCTCAGCCTTTTGTAGTTCCTGAAGAGTACTGAATACTTGCCGAAGCGAGGAAGCAATGTCTGTCGCCGACATCGGGCTCAATGAGACTTGGGTCTGAACTATCTCTGATGCGATTTCGATGAGTCTTTTGGACATAGGGTTTCCTTTATAGCAGAAAGGGTTCTAATCATTGTAGAAAAGCTGGATTGTCAACGAGTTCGAGTTATTATAGGTAGGAGCCGAAATAACGCAATGGGAAAAGAAATGATTCCAGAGCTTTATTTTAGAGGCCCCCATGTTTGGAGCACAGAAATGACGAAAATACCCATGGTCCAAACGAAAACTGGCCAACCAAAATCAAGTGAGCTTTTAAGCTATTCCGATTGCCGCCCTCTACCGGCCTCCTATATGTCTGAGTATTCCGTGCTGGGGCTAATTGTGGACGACCTCGAAAAGGCCATGGAGGTGGCGAGCGATAATGGTCTCTATATTACCAGAGAAGTGTTCGGTGCTGAGGTGGACATCAATGATCTTGCAGGAGTTTCCAGCATAGTCGAATTATTTTTTCGAGTCGGAATCAATTGCTCGATAGGTGATGTGATCGATTCAGTCTACCAAGGGTGATGAAAGCGAGTCCAGCCAGGGTTGGTTGGAATCTTGATTGAAAATTACAATGCACCTCAGATTTTGAACTGGGAGATGTCTTTGCCCTCAATAGTAATCGCTCCCATTCTTCATTGGTTTAAACTCAATCGTCTTCTTGCTCCATATCCCTGGTTTTCTTTATTCTCAGGCGAACGGCAGCCAAGATAGTCAAGACCGCAGCGGCAAAGAATAGAATTTCATATAGATGCTGACTCGACCAAATCAGCCACTCGCTTCTACTTCTCATGTCCTCAATCCATTCCTCCTGAACGTCTTGAAATGGCCTGGACAGTGCTTTGGAGACCGCCAGATCAACGCCGGCACCTTTTTTCAAATAGTTCAAAATATCGCGAAGGCTCCCAGTGCCGTAGTGATCCGTCACATATCCAACAAAATCGTGGCTCTCATTATAGGCCAGGAGGAGCGAATCCCTGTCCTTTGGGAAGGTGGCAGTGAGGCGCCTCAAGGGAATAAGATGCTGAGCCATGTCAATTCGGCTAATTGTCGCGCCTTCTCCAACCAGAACCTCTCCAAGGGTCCCGCTAACCCATTGGCAAACTCCTTCATCCAGCCATTTTGGAATGGTTTGTTTCCTGATATGATCATGCAGGAGAAGATGACATAATTCGTGTTTGAATGTTTCATTTAAGATGGAGGGCTTTGAAGTAATGGGTGAGACGTGTACTACAATCAAGTGTTCCGACGGGACGGCAAAGGCAGAAACAAATGAGCTGCCGCTGAGTCTTTCAAAGATGTCTTTGTTCCCGATGAGAAGTACGGTTGGCTTTGATAAGAGCCTCCAGCCAAGGATATTTTCAATGTCCATCTTTGCCTTCGGGTAAATTTGCCAAAGATACTTTGCTTCTGCATCAAGATGCCCTTCACCGCTAATGGTCAGGTTTTCGCCTTGAAAATAGATATGTTCTTCAGCGCCAAGGGAGCCGCTTACAAGTAGAAACCATGCAGCCAAGGATAATAAAAAAAGACCTCTCATAAAATCTGCCTATCAGGTTTTTGAGAACCACCACTTCTGAATTCACTCGTTATCAGGCCTAACCGAATCGCTCGGATTTATTCAGGTCAAAAATAGAAGGGCCGGAAATTACTTCTCCAGCCCTTGGAATTCCTTTATGGACGAGCAGTTAGAGCTTCTTTACCTTGACCGCCGCCGGCCCTTTGGTGCCCTGCTCGATTTCGAAACTGACACGGTCGCCTTCCTGCAGACTTTTAAAGCCTTCGCCCTCGATGGCGCTATGGTGAACAAAGACATCTTTTCCGCCCTCAACCGTGATAAATCCGAAGTGGAGCATAATGGCAAAACTGAGTCGATGCAAGAAAGAACCAGGAAAAAGTCTGACTTGTACTGGCTCAGCTTTTCGGAGGATGGAGTGAACCGGTCTTTTCCGATAAAGCGCTCTGGGGGGCTTTCCCTTGGTATAGACCGGAACCTCAGGGTCATGGATGGCCTTGCGAATTGTCTTCCGGCTGTGGTGCAACTCCCTTGCAATCTGCCGGATGGACTTACGTTTCAGAAAGTACTCTTTGCGGATTATCACATTTAACTCCACCGTGATCATCTCCTTGACCCCTCTGGCTCAAATATCGTTTCGATATTTTTAACCAAAGGAGCGGACACGGTGGTCCCTTTTTACTTTTCCGCTACCCCGTCAAAGTGGTCCCCTTTTCCATTTCCATACAGTGATAAAGACCCTTTATCAAGACCACCTGACCAAGCCGCCTTCCATCGGGCTCGCAAGAAGCTTCCGCTCGATGTCATAAGAGGACTGTTTGAGAAAGCCGTTTCCATGGCAACTACTCTTGCCGGTCGATTCGCCTCCCTCACATGGAAGGGGCACCGCGTTTTGGCTATCGATGGAACCAGAAAAAATATGCCCCGCTCAGGCGAGCTTGCTGATTTTTTCGGCATTCCCAGCGGAGCCTTCCGTCCACAAATGCTTGTTTGCACGCTCTACGATGTATTGGCCAAAATCCCTCTGGATGGTGTGGCAGCACACCACGCCACCAGCGAACGCGCTTTGGCCGGGACTCTTATCGAAAACCTCAAGCCAGGCGACCTTCTTCTCATGGACCGCGGCTTTCGTCTCTTTGACGAATTATTGAAAACAGAAATCGATTTTCTGGTGCGCCTGCCTCTTCAAGGGCTTTTTGGTTCTGTGCGCTCTTTGCTGGACAAGGGCAGAGCCGATGGGACAGTCAAAATCAATCCATCCCAATCCGTAATTAGGGAGTATCGCCGGGAAGGACTTGCGGATCCCATGCCCATCTCTTTGCGCATCATCAAGGCGTCATTGCCCAACGGGAAAAAGGTTCTCTTTGCCACAACCCTTCTGGAAACCGCCCGACATTCCCGGTCCGATCTGGTCGAGCTCTATCACATGCGATGGGAGCAGGAGGAATATTTCAAATTGATAAAAGTCCTTCTCGAGGCTGAGAACTTCAGAGGCAAGACCCCTCTATTGGTCTCCCAGGAACTGCTGGCCATCAATCTGTATTGTCTTCTTACCCGTATCCTCTTGCTTCAGAGTGCAATCATTCAAGAAATCGAGCCGGATACCATAGCCCAGAAGCCGGCGTTTCTTGCCGTTTCACGCTTCCTTGATCTCATCTGGGCAAGCCAAACGCTTGATCAATGCCTCCAAAGCCTTCGTCTCTGTGTTGCGGAAATCTCCTGGAACAGGTACAAAAAGCGGCCAAACCGATCTTTTCCAAGAAAATTCAAGAGGTAAATGGACCTGTGTCCGTTAAGTCAATGCCATTGGGTCTCACCGGGGGTAGTATCTCCTTGCGGTTCGGATATTTTTTGGTATCCTGAAGTCTCAAATTAAGTCCAAAAAAACAAAGTCTCACTAATCCGTCCCCTTCTAAAGCAGATGAGACATGAGCAGAATCATCGGTTACGCTCGGGCTTCTACACCGGACCAGGAATTAGCTCTTCAGTTTGATGCACTCCGGAGTGCGGGGGTTGATGAATACTTGATCTTCTCCGACAGAATGGGTGGAGCAAAAGCGGACCGGGCAGGACTGGACTCTTGCCTAAGGGAATTGAAATCCGGCGATACCCTCATCGTCTGGCGCATTGACCAACTTGGGAGGTCTATTTCTCATCTGGTTGGAATCATCTAAGACTTGCGCGCACGCGACATTGGCTTCAAGTCATTGTGTGATGGAGCAGTTGATACAACCACGGCATCTGGCGAACTCGTCTTTAATATCTTCTCATCACTTTCCCAGTTTGAACGGCGAATACTTCAGGAAAGAGTTCGGGTGGGACTGGAAACTGCAAGATCTCGAGGTCGCAAAGGAGGAAGACGGCCCGTGACCAGTTCAGATCCACGTGTGAAGGCCGCGAAGAAGATGAGTGCAAACCGTGAGATGAGCATTAAGGAGATCTGCAAGACTTTGCGGGTATCCAAGGCAACTTACTACCGATTCCTTTCAATGAATGATGGATGACAGGGCGGGATACGGTGGATTCGCGCTGGAAAAGAAACTGGCTTTAAGAAAGGCGTGTCATCAGCGGTGAACCCTTTATTTAAAATGGCAATCATCTCCGGTGTCGAGACCGTTGTCAGGCTGCATGTCAGCCGTTGTAAAGATGTCAATTGCCAGGACGGTGCAGGTCTTTCACCTCTGATGCTGGCCGCGTCAAGGGGACATGGATCGATTTGCCGTATCTTGCTTGAGGCAGGAGCAGACCCATTATTGCTAAACGATAAAGGTCAGGATGCCCTCGATATTGCTCGACTAAATGGAAAACAAGAAGCAGCTGAAGTCCTCCATGAGTATTTGAAGAGAAGGGAAGAACCTGAACCAACCATCGAGCGCACTTCGGACTATTCTGGATTTGAGATCTCCGCTTGGGAGGAAGATCCCGATTCGCCTCCTCCGCCCGACGATCTGACATGTGTCGCTGGAGCCGAAGAAAATCACCGTCGTTTGCTAGACCACACTCCGATCAATACGGACGAGAACTGGTCGGATGTGGAGATCGAGCTTCCCGAGATACAGATCGGTCCCAGTAGATACACTATCAACGACAGAACTTGGCAGTCATTAAGAAGACTATTTCTTCTTGGAATTCAGGAAGGCAAAATTTTTCGACACCAAATTGAATCTATCTTCGATCCTGAGGACGAAGTCGATCCGGAATTTCTCGATCATGTTCTGCTCGTCTTGGGAGAGATGGGCATTCGCACAGACGATTGGGTCTTTGAGGCCTTTGAGAGGGAACAAATTGAATTTGAAGACGAGTCTTCCGAAGTTCATGAAGACCAGGTTGATGAAGCCATCGATTTCCTGAAGCTCCTTCCTTCGTTGATTAACGACCCATGGACGCATCACCTCAGAGCTGCAGGGGAATTCTCACTCCTATCTCGTGAAGACGAGCTTCGGTTGGCAAAGCTGAGTGAGGAAGGTATGAAGTTGGCAATCCATTCAATCTCGTGCTGCCCGACTGTCCTGGGACCATTTTTGCAGATAATGGAAAGCGTTGGTAGTGGGAAGACCCGGATGAGCAACATTTTTTGTGGATTTCGTGAGAAAGAGATTTTGGACGAAGATGTCGAGACCGAACAGGAAGGCGCGGAGGCACTCGATCCGGCTAATACTCCATACGAGGGCGGGAGCAACGGCGATGCTTTGGTCTCCCCCCAAGGGGCGAGGGTCGAAGTCCTTCGAAGCTTTGAACATCTTGTAAAGCTCCACAATCAAGTGCTATCTCTTTGCCGAGACAGCACTGGCATCAAGGAACGGCTTATTGTCGAGTTGCAGGAAGAAATCTTCCGTGAACTTCTCAAATATCGATTCACGACAAACTTTGCAATAGCGATATACAAAAAGATGGAAGCTAAACTTGAACTTCTTGCAAGACAGGAATGTTACACAGCAGGTCTCACAAATGATTTCAACTTCCACTGGCAGGACTTAGGAGCAGCATTTAAACAGATATTGGATGGGCTTGCGATGGTGAGGCTCGCAAGAACTACCATTATCGAGGCTAATCTACGATTGGTAGGTTTCGTAGCAAAAAAATACACTTGGCAAGACTTGGACCTCATGGATTTAGTGCAAGAGGGTGTCATTGGATTGATCAAGGCCGTTGAAAGATTCGATTATCTAAGAGGCAACAAATTTTCCACCTACGGGGTGTGGTGGATCCGGCAAGCCATTACTCGTGCAATAGCGGATCAGTCTCAAATTATTCGAATCCCAGTTCACATGCGCGAGAATATAAATAAATTGATTCGTGAGGCACGACTTCTCGTTCACGAGTTGAACAGGGAACCGACTATAGAAGAGATTGCGGAGAGGATGGACCTCTCCGTACCCAAGGTGAGGACAATACTGATTGCAGCCAGAGAACCCATCATATTGGGAAGCTACACGGACCAAGATCAAGACAGCTGCTCGATATATCTCATCGCAGACAATGATCTGATTTCGCCTGAGGAGACGATTGAAAGCCTGGACCTGAGCGCGCAGATAAGTAGTGCGCTTGCGGCTCTAAAACCACGCGAGGAAAAGATCCTGCGCATGCGCTTCGGGATAGGCAAATATCCGGAACATACCTTGGAAGAGGTTGGGCAGGATTATTCGCTTACCAGAGAGCGGATCAGACAGATAGAAGCTAAGGCTCTTCGGAAGCTTCGCCATCCCGCTCGCCGAAAGGAGTTGAAGAATTTTATCTCAACATAACCTTCCGCCGATTCTGTAATCGGGAAAGGGCATTTGAAATTCTCGCCGCCTGGAAATTTGCGATGCAGATCTCGTTCATCGAAGGCTCCGAGTTTTCCATGATAATGAGGCAGAGAAATGGTGAATTCCAGACATGCTCCCCCAAAGGCCAGCGCAATGCTCGAAGCCCTTCGGGGACTCGGTTATACAACAGCTGCAGCTCTTGCTGACATTATCGACAATTCCATCACCGCACTATCCACAACAGTGAAGATCCTCTTCACGTGGGATGGGCAGGCCAGCTCGGTAAGCATTCTTGATGACGGCCATGGAATGGATGACGGAGAACTGGACCGAGCCATGCGCCTTGGAGAAAGAAGTCCCCTCCACGATAGAGAGTCCCACGATCTCGGGCGATTCGGGCTGGGGCTTAAAACCGCTTCCTTTTCTCAATGCCGTCGACTCACAGTCGCAAGCAGGAAAGACCGTGAGATCAATTGTCTTCGTTGGGATCTGGACGTACTTGCTTCGAGTCATGATGGGGGATGGCATCTTCTCGAAGGTCCGGCTGAAAATTCCGAGAAACTTCTTCAGCCTATCGAGTCAATTAAGAGTGGAACACTGGTGATCTGGGAAGTTCTCGACCGTGTTGTTACTTCCGGGTTTGCCGAGCAGGATTTTCTCGATCTCATGGATCGAGTGGAACAGCACCTGGCAATGGTCTTTCACCGATACCTGGAGGGTTCCAATCCACGGCTTAGAATCCTGATGAACGACAGACCTGTTACTCCGTGGGATCCTTTCCTTCCGAACCCCGCCACATGGTCTTCTCCAATCGAGAGCTTAGCGACGACTTGCGGAAATGTTGTTGTGCAGTGCCATGTTCTGCCCCATAAAGATCATCTTGAACCGCAGGCATACCAAAGAGCTGCCGGGCCGGAGGGGTGGACAGGACAACAGGGGTTCTATGTTTACCGGAATGAACGTCTGCTTGTTGCGGGTAGTTGGCTGGGTCTCGGGCAAGGTCGCTCCTGGACGAAAGAAGAAGCACATCGCCTTGCGCGGATCAGACTGGATATAACCAATTCAGCTGATTCTGAATGGAAGCTCGATATTCGAAAGTCCACTGCAAGACCGCCACTTGCTCTAAGGCCAAGGCTGACCAAGCTTGCCGAAGATACGAGGAAACGTGCCCGGCGTGTTTTTGCTCACAGGGGTTCCACCACAACCTTCGGGCGCAATGACCCCTTGGTTCAGGCATGGCGTGCTGAACATACTCCTGCTGGAATCCGCTATCGGATTGACGAGGGACACCCGGCGATTAGAGCCGTTCTTGAAGATGCCGGCTCGATGCGCCCTCATATTCAGGCGATGCTTCGAGTCATCGAAGAAACAGTCCCGGTACAACGTATCTGGCTTGATACCACAGAAGAGAAAGAGGTTCCCCGAATCGGTTTTTCCTGCGATCCTCCCGCGGAGGTGCTAAAAGTACTGGGCGTGATGTTCAGAAACATGGTGATCAAGAAAGGGATGGACCCTTCCCTGGCACGCGCGCAGCTTCTCCGTACTGAACCTTTCAATAATTACCGCGATCTGGTCATGAGTCTTTCCGATGAACCCGATAACGGAATCTGAGATCAGGGCATATTATGAACCATTCCATCGAAAATCAGCAGAAGGTGGTCAAGTTTGCCCAGGAACTCCTTCTTGACGAGCCGGACCGTGCTTCCATTACCCCTGCGCTGATGACCGAGAAGATTGAGATGATCGTCAGAATGCATCCCAGATGGGGGGAGGGCCTCGACAGGGATGCCGTTATAGACGAGCTGATTCGGCGTTTCAGCCTCTGGATCGGACAAGACACTACCCTCAAAAGTGAAAGCGGCCATATCCCCTGGCTCAATGCGGCAAGAAAGAAGGAATGGCGATACTGGCAACGCTATCGAGAATGGCTGGAGAGAAAACTTTCTTTCACAGCAGTTGAAGCTTTGGACCGAACCACTGACAAGGTTCTCGGTCTTATGGAAGATCCAGTCAGAGAGGGACCGTGGGACCGCCGTGGCTTGGTAGCGGGACATGTCCAATCCGGGAAGACTGGAAATTACAACGGGCTGATCTGCAAGGCCGCCGATGCCGGTTACAAAATCATCATTGTCCTGGCCGGTCTGCATAACAACTTGAGGGCACAAACACAAGTACGATTGGACGAAGGATTTCTTGGGTACGAAACCTCTCCAAATGTTGAGGATCTCAGGATAGTAGGAGTCGGTGAAATTGACGGAGATCCTTCCATTCGACCCAATTTTGCCACCAACAGGTCGGAGAAGGGCGATTTTAATACCAATGCTGCGAGGAATCTCGGTGTAACGCCCGAACAGCGGCCATGGTTGTTCGTGGTTAAAAAGAATAAAACCGTTCTGGATCGTTTGCTGCGCTGGATAAGAAATCATGTTGCGAATTCACAGGAGCCAGAAACAAGAAGAAAGATCGTCACAAACCTGCCGTTGTTGCTTATCGACGATGAAGCAGACCATGGCTCAGTTGATACCGGAGAGCAGGTTTTCGACAGTGATGGGCGTCCTAATGCAGAACACCAGCCCACAACAATCAACCGACTCATTCGCCGGGTTCTCCACTCGTTCAGCAGGTCGGCCTACGTGGGATATACTGCAACCCCGTTTGCAAATATCTTTATTCACGAACGCGGAGAGACCAGAGAGGAGGGGCCTGATCTTTTTCCTGCAAGCTTCATTATCAATCTTGCAGCCCCTTCCAATTACATCGGGCCAGCGCGTGTGTTCGGGCTCAGATCCGTTGACCAGCGTGAAAATGAATTTCCACTTGTCAGGAGAATTAGAGACTTTGGTGACTCAGGCGCTGGGTGGATGCCACAGAAACATAAGAATGGTCATATCCCCATTTATGAAGGCAATGACCAGCTCCCCCCTTCCCTTGTAGAAGCCATCGATGCGTTCTTGCTCTCTTGCGCGGTACGCTACCTCAGAGGCCACACGAATCAGCATTCGTCCATGCTTGTCCATGTAACCAGATTTAATTCTGTACAACGTGCTGTTTACCGACAGGTGGAGACGCAGATCAGACACCTGCGCCAAAGGTTGGTCCGCAATATCGACCATGAAGCAACCATAGCCCGGTTACAGGGATTGTGGGAAAAGGATTTTCTTGCAACTAACAAAAGGCTGCTGGACGAATTCGAGGAATCGGATATTCCGCTAATGCCGCGTTGGGCGGAAATACTGAAGTGTCTTCCCGATGTGGTATCCGATATAGAAGTGCGGATGATTAACGGCAAAGCAAAGGATACTCTCGATTACACTAATTATGATGGTGCCGGACTGAAGGTTATTGCGATTGGTGGAGACAAACTCTCGCGAGGGCTCACCCTCGAAGGGCTCAGCATCAGTTATTTTCTGCGTGCGTCAAAAATGTATGACACTTTGATGCAAATGGGACGCTGGTTCGGCTACCGCCCCGGATATCTTGATGTGTGTCGCCTCTACACCACAGACGAATTGGCGGAATGGTTTGGGCACATCGCAGATGCTGCCGAGGAGTTGCGAGAAGAGTTCGACTTGATGTCCGAGAGTGGCGGGACGCCGCGCGATTACGGTCTGAAAGTACAATCCCATCCGGTCCTGATGGTGACCTCACCTCTAAAAATGAGGACTGCAAGAAACCTGATGATCTCGTTTAGCGGCCAGTTGCTTGAAACCGTGGCATTATACCGTGATCTGATTATACTTGAGCACAACTTCGAGCTCGTTCAAAGACTTATATCTGGTTTCACTGGTCCAAAGGAAGACAACCCCGTGCGGGTGCGCAACGGGTCACGCAGAGAATGGCAGGGATATCTCTGGTCCGATATTCCCGCTGGTGATGTAATAGAATTCCTCATTAGCTATAAAACTCACCCTGCTGCCCACAAGGTCAACAGCCTCCTTCTTGCGGAGTTTATCACTTCCATGTCAGAAGAGCATGAGCTGACAAAATGGACGGTCGCCCTCATAGGTGGAGGAGAAGGGAAATCAGTGCCCATCCTTGATGATATTCACATTAAAACACTGAAAAGATCACCCAAAGGCGACCATGTAGATCGCTACTCTATCGGTAGGCTTCTTTCGCCTCGGGATGAAGCCATAGATATTGAAGAATCGGCATGGATTGCTGCGCTCTCAGAAACTCGACGTGCCTGGCGTGCAGACCCCGCCCGTCTGCAGGATAGGCAGGAGCCAAACGAACCCAGTGGTCCTGCGGTACGCCTGATTCGTGGGTTTGGCGCAGAGGGAGTAAAGGCCCATCCGGAACGGGGTCTCCTGATGATTTACCTTTTGGACGCTGAAACTGCCGGATTTCCCGTCGACACAGTACCCGTGGCTGCTTTTGGGATCAGTTTCCCAGGTAGTAATTCCGGTCGCAAGGTCGAATACAAGGTGAACAATATTCTCTGGGAGCAAGAATATGGCCCAGCCGAATGAAGCAAGGGATTTTTCCGCTGCATGGAGAGCGCTTGCCGACTGTTGCGATGTGAAAGATGGTTGGCGAACCATACCGATAGCCACCTCTCTCAGTTGTTCCGTACTGGCGGGAAGGCACTTTCCCGGAAACGAAGAGGCTATACTGGTAGGGTTTCATTCGGCGAGGACCCCGTCCAGCGAACATCTACCCGAAGGTCGTGGGTTCATGGTTCTCAAGCTGGATAAAGGACCCGATGCCAACGGAGGGTCCTGGCTCGCCCTTATTCGCCAGCCTGCTGGAAGCCTCGAGATATTCACAATGATGGCTGTGGACGTCATCTCACTACTCGAAGCATCCGAGGATGAGGGTAATGAGGGCCTTCTCGGAATCTTTCTCGCGAGAATCAAGGCATGGCAGAATTTCATGGAACGCGGCAAGGATGGACTGCTCAGCCCGGAGGCGGAGATTGGGCTTCATGGAGAATTGATACTCCTCTCGTTATTGCTAAGGTCTGGCATGGTTCCGCATGAGGCAATTGACGCCTGGCATGGCCCAAAGGATGGTCTTCATGATTTCCATATTGGCAAAGGTGCTATAGAGGTGAAGACTACAACCTCACAAGACAGTTTTCCAATCGTTATATCATCACTTGACCAGATTGATAACCAATTGATCACCCTGCTGTATCTAGCGGGTGTCCGTCTACAATTTGATGCATCTGGCAAAAATCTGAAGGAACGCGTTGAGGAAATCGAAGTACTTCTTGGCCCCGCCAGCCCGGTATCCGTATCTTTTGACATCCTTCTCCTTTATGCCGGATATTCCCCTTCTGTGTCGAATCGGTATACAAGACAATTCATTTGTTCCAAAACGATAATCTTACAGGTTGATGAATCTTTTCCTAAACTTTCTCACCGCAATGTACCGATGGGAATCGTCGAAGCACGTTATCAGATGGACCTTGATCGAATATCTGCTCCGAGCGTATCCCTGAACGATGCCCTGCGCTCACTTGGGGAGTTATGAAATGGAACTTGTCGATTTTCTTAGACAGACTCAGGCTGAGGTCAGGGAGGCAATCGGTGAGCAGCTTTCTTTGCCCGGTGAGCAATATCCCTATTCCGAGTTAGTTTTCGCGGAATTGGTAATGCAACACATGGCTGATATCGGTATGACTTTCGAACCATCAGTCTGTCACTATGCGGCCAAAGTCGGGAATGCAAATCTAAGATTGAGCGGATATGCGATTTCTGAGGAGGCTGACCAGATAGATTTTTTTGTAAGCCTCTACTCCGGCGTGGACGAGGTGACTCCAATACCGGACTCGGAGACTAAAACAGCGGCGGAGCAGTGCCTTCGCTTTCTCACAAGATGCGTGGCGGGCAAACTTGCATCGACAATTGATGAATCCAGTGATGCCTATCCGCTGGCCCTTACTATTCAAGAGTCCTATCCAAACCTCGACCAGATAAGAATCTATGTATTGACCGACCGACAGGCAAAATCCAAGAACTTCAAACAACGAGAAATAGGCGATAAGGTTATCAAGCTAGAGGTGATGGATATCGAGCGCCTGTATCGTCATTGGTCGGAAGGCAGGCCACGTGACGAAATAGTAGTGAATTTTGAAGAGGTGTGCGGAGCTGCACTGCCCTGCGTCTATGTGCCGGGTGAGATGGGTGACTACGACTATGCCCTCACCGTGTTCCCAGGAGAAACACTGCGATTCGTCTACGATAAATACGGTGCCAGACTGCTTGAGGCCAATGTCCGCTCGTTTCTAAATGTCACCGGTAAGGTTAACAAGGGAATAAGGGAGACACTGAAAAGCGCACCAGAACGTTTTATGGCCTACAACAACGGCATTGTCGTAATTGCAGATGAGATCAGGCTGGGCAAGACTCCCGAAGGAATACCGGGTATTCTTTGGATAAGAGGCTTACAGATAGTAAATGGTGGGCAAACCACGGCTTCAATGTACTTCACAAAAAAGAAATCCCCCGAAGTTGATTTGCGTCGCGTCAGAATTCTCACAAAGATCATCATCTTACGCTCTCCAGATTCTGCAACTGAAGAGGAACTGATATCTTCTATTTCAAGGTATGCAAACAGCCAGAATGTCGTCAGGCAAGCCGACCTGTCCGCAAACAGGCCTTTTCATGTGGAAATCGAGAAACTCTCGAATACCGTCTACTGCCCTGATGGCATCGGCAGGTGGTTCTATGAGAGAGCCGCAGGCAGCTACAACGTTTTGCTCGCAAGAGATGGAACTACCCCGGCGCGCCGAAAACAGATCAGGGAATCCATACCATCATTCTCGAAAGATCAACAAAACCGACTTGGCTAAATTCTTGAATGCATGGAACCAAAAGCCTCATGTAGTAAGCCTCGGTGCTCAGAAGAACTTCGTGGAGTTCATGAATGACATCGAGGAACTTGAGCGGCAATCAGCCATGCCCGATTTGGACGCTACCTTCTATAAACAGATGATCGGGAAGGCGATTCTCTTCAGAGTTGCACACAAGTTAGTGAGGCCGATGTTCCCGGCGTTTCAGGGTAATGTTGCAGCTTATCTGGTTTCTGTGGCTGCCAACAGGATCGGAAACAGACTGGATCTGGACAAAATATGGCATCAGCAGGACCTGTCGATCCAGCTCAAACAACAGTTACAGGCATGGGCAATAGAGGTGAACGGTGTCTTGCAACAATCCGCCGTTGGACGAATGATTTCCGAATGGGCGAAGAAAAAAGAGTGCTGGGACATCGTCCGTGCCCATGGTTACAGCAACCCAATAAACAACATACCAGAACTCAGATAGCTTGCTCTGAACAAATCTGAAAGCTTCGTTGACCGACTTGGAAATTAGGCAGGTGCGGGTGGGTTCTGTGGTTGGCTTACATCGCGCGGGGAATATTCTTTTTGAAAAGGTCGCAAAATCTTTCTCTAAGTGCATCGGGGTCTGAGAGCTCACATTCCCAAATGACCACAACCTGCCAACCTAGGCTGGAAAGCTGCTGGACAGCGTTTTCATGCGATGCGATGTTACATTCAAACTTCTTAATCCAGAATTCGATTCGGCTCTTCGGCGTATATGCGAATTTGCATCCTGGATGTCTGTGCCAGAAGCACCCATGCACAAAGATGACGGTCTTGTATTTAGGTAGCACCAAGTCAGGGGTTCCGGGCAGTGATTTGACATGAAGCCTGAATCTATATCCCAAGCCGTGGAGCATGGAACGCACAATCCGTTCGGGTTTTGTATCCCTGGAGCGGATTCTGGACATATTCCAGCTTCTCTTTTCCTTGCTCAGGGTATCCATTCCGAACCTCCTCACTATGACACGCTGGACTGAATCAGTTCTGCTCTTGATTAGCCGTACTTCGGCCAGCTGTTTTACTTGAAAACTCCTCACTTTGTTTTACTAAATCATGCATGATCTTGGCAACAGCCCTCGCAAGAAGAGGCGGAACTGCGTTTCCCACCTGTTCGTACTGTGCAGTCTGCGATCCCTCAAAGAAGTAGTTATCAGGAAACGTTTGTATCCGAGCTGCCTCTCTGACTGTGAAGCTCCGGCACTGAATAGGATCTGGATGGATGAAATAGTGCCCATCTTTTGCCATGTGGCAAGTAATGGTGGAAGCCGGAGTATCAAAAAGCTGCACCTTAAAACGATCAGAAAACAGCCGCATGGACTTTATTGCGGTTTCCACATTTTTGTGATCCGGGAGAAGTTCCACCGGAAAATCCTTGAGCACGGGAGATCGCTCGAAGACTTGGGCAAAACAGGAGGCGAAAAGATAACGATGAAGATCACTACGCATGTGACGTCGGGTAGAATGATTACAAGCTCCTGCAAGGCGTTCATCATAGTACCAGTCGGAGAACCACCTTGGCTTTGCTGAGCCGGCAACGAATCTTCCACCAGTACTGAACGACCCATCCAGCCTGTCGCATATTGATGTGATCTTGCTGCGTAATTCCTTGAAGAAGCTGAGGTCATGCAGCCAATTGCACTCTCTGATGGATTTGATTGCTTCCAACCATCGGTATGTGCTGTCTTCCTCTCGGGAGAGACCACTTCTCAGAGGCGGCAGCCCCTCGGTGACATCCCGCACGGTAATAGCTGTTTTGATCTCATCGAGTTGGTCTGGCACAATGTGAATATCACTCCTCACGCCAAGAAGCAGCACGCGGTGCCTCGCTTGAGGGATGCCATACTTTTCAGACTGAATCACAAACTTTGAGGCCTCACCCGGTCGAGTGGAAACATCTGCAGTTTCAGCAAGAGGAAAAATCGTATAGTGTCCCCCCCTGTGCTGCCTGGAATACCCATACTCGCAGCAAGCCCTACCCGGATTCTGCAGGTCTTTGATAATGCAAGAGAACATTTGCTGACCGCTAACCTTCGAAGTCAAAATACCTGCCACGTTCTCCATAAGAAAGAACGGAGGCTGATGAAATGCCAGAATGCGAAGATATTCTCTGTACAGGAAATGACGTGGATCGTTTTCAAAGCCATCCGGGTTACTTTTCCGCATTCTGGATCTTCCAACAGTCGAGTAAGCTTGGCAGGGAGGCCCCCCGATCAATACCCACCTGTGATGAGAATTACCAAGTGCCCACCTGATCCTTGTATCTACGGACCTTGGAGGAGCGTCCCTGCTTCCCAGTTCCTTATGCCAGGCGACACGGAGCGCGGATCTATGCTGCTTTGGGAATAACTTGAATAAATCGCTCCGGTTTTGAATCTCACCTTTCAGATAAGCGTAGTACTCATCAGGAACGTTCTGCTTATCGAACTGTCTGAAAAATGCACGGAGTTCCAGAGTCTGATATGCGTTAGGATCTTTTTCGACCGACAGTGCAATTCGAAACAATGGTCTGCCGTCCTCATCACGAACGGCTGAAAAGCCCTCACCCAAGCCGCCAGGCCCGGCAAACAGATCGACAACGGGGATGCGACCATGCTCGAGCATTTAATTCAACTCCAAATCTTAACGCAGTCAGACCACCTGCCCGAAAGCGACCGAGGAGAACTCTCATGCTAGGGCAGGAACGGTGTATTGTATAACACTTGTTACCAGGTCGCCGAGAGAATGTCTGCGATTTTTTATGTCATATTTTGAAAAATCATGTGCGCCATACTGCCTCAATGAGTCTATCCCAGGTTCATCATCGCCCCCCCGTGGCCAGCATAACCATCCCTGAAGTCAATACGAAGCTCATCCCCAGCTAAAGTGGAGTTCAAGATGGAGGGGGGTTTGGAGATCTTAAAATGTGGGCGATGGAAGATGCGGCTCAAGTCTCTGGTTTCCCCAAAGTCTGTTGACTGTTGATATTGGCTCGGCGCGGCGGTGCACGGGTTCAATTCCGGCCAGCACATTTCAGCGGGCCATGTATTTCCCCAAACCAACCCACAGTGAAATCATTATGATCTGGTAAAGACGAACCCAAATCTACCGCCTGCAAGCCAATTTCACAACCCAACCCCACCCACGCATGGCTCATCAGGACGCCCTTCGACAAGCCTGAAAAACGCGATCTGATGGCATTTTATGCGAGTGGGGGGGAAGTGTGACAGGAGCAGCCGGTCAGAGGAGACATTTCCCGGTAGGCAGCGGAGGAGACGAGTATTTTCAGGCTAGGGTGTGTAACTTACTAAGACCTTCATTGATTAGCGAACATTCGGCCCGGCACTGTCACTGAGAAGACCCTTACAGCCACTATGGCCGATCTTGCTCAATGTTCGGCGATTTATGAAGGTCTTAGTAATTGCGGCTCTCCAGAACAACAGGAGAGCCGTTATCCTGATCAAAGGTCTCTAAGGCTATTCTTCAAATAGTAATCCGCTCCAAGGGAACTTAATAAAGATGTTATTCCTTTTTTGAACCCAGGCCAATCGACCTTGTCACTCACGTCCTTGTTGTAGTTCAACTTTCCGATCTTCCAATGACCGACGAACGGATGTAGTGCGCCCACCAGGCGAATAGCCTGCGCCGGATCGATGACCGGCTCCATGCTAACCCAGGTCTGGATTCCCTTTTGGTGGGCAGTTTTGATAGTCTCGATCCGGTCGGCAATTGAAGCTGCGTTCGGCTCCCAATGGTCCGCATCATCTTGAGAAGCGAAGACCAAGGTCGTCCCGAAGCTGCATTTATCGTATTCCGCCAGCAGGTCGAAATCCCTTGTGGCTCGGCTCCCGCCTTTCGTGAGAACGGTGAATCGCAGCCGGTTGTCGATAAGGATCTCTATCGCCCGCCGCGTAAGCCCTGTCGTCATCTCGTCTGGTGAATAGGGGTCCGTGGCAAAACTCAACAAGATTTGCCGGTCGTCACCGCGCAGGATTCGGGCATCATGCTCAAGCTTTTCCAGGGCTCGCTCTCGGGTTCTGACGTTCAAGTGGAAGTTCTCCCGCTTTTTGCGAAAGGCAAGCGGGCCGTAACAATACAGGCACCCGTGCTCACACCCCACCCTAAGATTTACAGCCAGCGGCGAATACTCGCGGGCCTCACCTTTTGGTTCATACACAATTTTCAAGTTTTCCATGCTTTTCCCTTTCCAAGTATTTTATTCTTAATGAGGAGAATTTAGATGAGGCCAAGGCGGAAAAAGGTGAAAGTCATGAAGAATTTTCAGGATGGTCACATTTTTTCGACCATTCCGCTATTCAGGCCAGAAGGAAGATGGAAAAATGAAGGTTCTTTTGCTGGCGCTTACGGCGTTTGTCGTTGGCTGGGAAGCATTCTGGTGGATTGCGGGTGTTCGGCCGATAGGTCCGCTGCGACTGAAGAAGATGCTTCAGGAGCCGGCAGGGAGCAAGCCGCTCTTGATCGACGTGAGGACCGCCGCCGAATTCAGGCTGTTCCATGTGCAGGGCGCTGAAAACCGGCCCGGCCTGTTCCGTGATCCCGGCTTACTAGACTCGCTGGATAAGGAAAGGCCCCTGGTGGTCGTCTGTCTCTCCGGTCACCGTTCGCCAATCGTTGGGTTCAGGCTGAAAAAGCGGGGATTCAAAAACGTTTACTACCTTTCGTGGGGGATGATCGCCTGGATAGTCTTCGGGGGACGGGTCGAGAGATAATTGGCCACCGGTACTCTCATTACTCCAAGTTCTTTTATGCACCAGAATAATCAGCGCACCCGAACTGGCGGGACTTTACGTAATTCATGGCCGTCGCGCTGGGGAGATGCCACCGAGAGTGCTTCCCGTACAACCGAGACCTTATGGGGTCGTGAGCGCTCGGTAATTATCACCTTCAATCCGTCCACCATGCGAAAGAAGCTCTATGATTTCACCCGGAAGCTTGAACGGGTCCGGTCTGAACTGATCGAGTATCGCCGCAAATACAACCGCAAGGAGCATAACTGGCAAAGCGCCAAGGCGGTTGTCACCCGCTACCGCAAGCTCTGTGAGCAGTTGCACATCAGTCACAAGTGCTACCGGCTCCGGTTTGGGGATTCCATGATGAGCTTTCGGAAAGACGCCTCGGAAATCGCAGGCATCGAGGCCATGATGGGCAAGAACATCATTGTGACGGACAACCATGACTGGTCCATGGAAGAGATTGTGAGCGCCTCACTGGACCGGTATCGGATAGAGGAGCAGTTTCGGGTGAGCAAGTCCAGCTGTCAGGTCCGAATCAATCCGATGTTTCATTGGACCGACGACAAGATCAGATGCCATCTTCTCACCTGTGTCATCGCGCTCGCCTGCCTGAGACTTCTCGAGATCAAAACAGGGGACAAACACACCGCGAAAAGCATAATGGAACAGATGCAAGAACTCGATTGCGTGCTTTCCTGGCAGCGAAAGTCGAAGAAGCCTGTGGTCTACATCGAAGACCCTACAGAGCTTCAGTCGCAGGTTTTGGCCTCCTTTGGATACCAGGTAAAAGACGGTTCGGTTCTACAGACCGGTGCGTAATTTTCTATGCTTTTCCGGTGGGTTGGATAGCCTTGTCAAGCCAGTTCCTGAAACTCCAGTCAAATAGCTTAGCAAAAAAATGCTTGAAGCCGGATTTCTCAACCAGACTTCAAGCGTTATTTGCTTTGCCCTATCATGAGCCTTCCAGAAATCCACCTAAGCAGCCATTCTAATCTTCCTGCGAGGCAAATCCTCCAGCGCCCCATCCACGGCAACTCTTAGCTGGTTCATTTCATCGGCTATGTATCTCCGCAGATTCGCATCCTGCCTCAACTCATCGGTCGAAAGCCCGCTCACAACATCTTTGGCCTGGTCCACCAACTCGGCCAGCTTATCATCATCGAAAAGGTTCCGGTCTCCAAACGAATCCAGAAACTCCCCCATTTTCTCAAGCATAGAGGCCTGGAACCTTTTGGGCTTTCCGTCTTCCTCTCCAGATAATCGCTCGACCATGTGCCGCACAATTCCTGCAAACTCTTCTCGAAGAGCCGATATGGCCAGCTCACGTGTTTCTTCCATCAGGGCCTGGAACTTTTCTTTTTCCCTCTCGTATAGCTCGGGAGAAAGGATTCCTGATTTTCCGGGAACATCCATGGTGATAAACCGCCACTCGAACCGGAATTTCTGCCGGACATCTATCGGATAGTCTGCATCACAAAAGAGAGGCCCCAGGCTTTCTCTTGCCTTTTCCCGCTCCTCCTCGTAGTTTCCGATAAATTTTGAAACCTCTGCTTCAAACTCGGATTTTATTTGGCACAAGGTCTCATCGATTCGGGAAAGAGTTTCCTTGGGAACCAGTATCAGGCCGTGGATCGGAAACGGGAGAGCGTTTTTTGCCAAATAGGTCCTGGCCTTAGAAAGTGCCGAGCGGACGGGGGAAAGGCAATCGGGATCGACCAAAACCTTTGCCCCCTTTAACCATTCGCTGTTTCCGATCCTTTCCATTAAACTTGATCCAAGCGCGGTCATTCCCTGCCAGCACCCGGTTGAGAGTTGAACCAGGCAGGCTTTCTGAAACACATTCTCCTCATTCATTTAAGGTTCCTCCTTTGAATTCAAATCGCCATTCTGACGACTTGCTCGGTATCGTTAACCGCAAAGGGGCAGATGCTTTTTCACGGTTTCTTTTTCTTTGCCGCTCATGTAGTAGGCGGGGGTGAGCTGCTTCGAGATCTCTTTTCCGAGAAGATCCTTTAGAAATTGGGATTCCTGGATGCAGGCTTTTCCCGTAAATCCCCTGGTCTCGATTTTTACCTCCCCGGTATCTTGGATATCGATAATCACCTGTTTCACGCGGTTTCCTCCAATTCTTATGTCATGGTATGGATGCGGGTTGGGACTACCTTGAGGACCTGTAAGCGGGGTTTAAGGCGTTGATATCTTAAGCTAAAGGGTCAGGACCAGCCGGACTGACTTATCTGTTTTCTGTTCACATATCCGGTAGCCTTTAAGCCGGGCCTCTTTTCGGACTCTTTCAACCGCGTACGCCTGCTTTAATCTACCGGCATTTTTCCCAAGCTTTTGTTCAAGTCCTCCCTGGTGCCAGAAATCCCAGAGCAGGATGTATTTTCGGCCCTTTGAGACTATCCCGATTTCATACTGTGCGCCGGGGACCCTGATGGCGTGATCACATTTTCCCAGATCATTTACCGTTATCCCTTCCGGCATTTCAGAATCGCCCACCCAGGTCCCGTACCATTGGTAGGTTTTCTGGTTTTCAATGAATTCCAACCCGAGCCGTTCACAAGCTTTCTTGAGAGTTTCCAAATCATTTATTTCCAACTCGATTTTCGCAATGTGGCTCATTCTGAAACTCCTGCGATTGTTCGGATTTTCCTCTGCTCAGCCGGCTCATCTTCGGGAGTATTGGCAAACCTGGCTCTCGTCCTTGCCCAATCCCTAAGATTTTGCACCTCCTCTCTCATTGTGCGGGAAAGCGGAACAATTGCCTCCATCGCAGCATCGAGTCCATCAAACAGGCAGTCTTTGGTTAGTTGCTCTATCTCGGCGCCGGTAAATCCGTTAAGCTTATCTGCGAACTCGGCTGAAATGTCGGTCCCGTATTTGCGGTTCATGATCCCAATAATTTCTTTTCTTTCAGCCGGCGTGGGAAGATCGACAAAGAATATGGCATCAAATCTTCCCGCTCGCAGAAACTCCGGTGGAAGCTTTGAGATGTCGTTTGCGGTCGCCATGATAAGAACCGGTGTCTTGGTCTCCTGCATCCAGCACAGGAAATGGCCAAACATGGAGGCTGTTGTCCCGGAATCGGTCTCTCCACTACTCTTGGACCCGGCGAATGCTTTTTCGGCCTCGTCTACCCAAACCACGGCTTCACCGAACGCATCGATCACACCGGTTGCCTGTCTCATGCGCCGTTCGGATTCACCAACAAGCGAGTTTTTCAAAGCCCCGATATCCAGCCGAATCAAAGGCCAACCAAGAATTGATGCAGTGGCCTTGCATGACAGCGACTTTCCCGTTCCCGGAATTCCCACCAGAAGTATCCCTTTTGGTTTTGGCAGGGTCCCATTTCCGGGGGAAAACGCCTTCGACCTGTTTCGGATAAAGGTTTTGAGATTATCCAGCCCCCCTACATCAGCGATATGTGCCGGCTCCCAGAATTCCATGAGGCCCGATTTTCGAATCATCTGTGCCTTTGCTTCTGCGATCACCCGGGTTGAAAACCTTCCTTCTTTTACCAATGACAAAGCGAAGGCAGTTTCAGCTTCAAATTCGGTAAGTCCCCGAGCTGCACGGACGGATTCGGGATTGGGCTCGACCTTGACACTTTTTGCCAGTTCCATCTGCAGGTGAAACAGCGTCTCTTCACCTGGGAGCTCAAGATCGATAACGGTGAACATCTTCTCCAATTCCGGCCGGATCTGAATGAGGGGTGAGATCATGACCAGACATGAGCCGATAGCCTTCCACCGGATGACACCGTTTTGAATGGCCTGTATGACTTCCGGTATGTCCAGGAAAAGGTGAAGATTATGGGCGATAAGAACTGAGTCCTGATGAGAGCTCAGCCAGTTTATGGCCTCAACGGGGTCTCGAATCTCATCAATTGCCTGGGGTCTTTTGGCCGGTCTGATTCCACGGATACAGTCCCAGGCATAAAAGGCAACTCCCTCACATGGAAGGGTCTGTTCCGCACGATCCGGCTCCTGGGTTAGAATGCAAAGTGCCGGATATCCTGCTTTTAAATAATCCTGGATCATTAATTTCTCCTTTCAGAGCTTTTCTATTGTCTCAGATGCCGATTTGGGGAGTTTCTCGATGGGTTTTTAATGGAAGGATTCTTTGTGCCTGGGTTGAACGGACTATTTGGAAATGCTTTCTTTAAGCGTGGGCTCGGAATCGGGTTTTCCCAGCTCAAACAACGCCACGCTTACCGGCATGAATATGGTGGGGACCAGCTGCTCGATTTCCCATTCAGCCAGCTCCAGGCTTGATCCAAAGGGGCTCTCAAAGCTTCTGGCGCTGTTCATGAGAAGGATTCCGGTATCGATTCTTTGCTTATCGAAGGCCACCTGCAGCCGGAATATTCCCTCCAGGTTCTCAAAGGTTCCGATGTAGCCTTCGATTGCGATTCTGTTCTTAAAACCTCTGTGCTGATATCTTCGCCCCTCCAGGATATTGAGGGTCCCATCCTCTCTCCAACCCATGTCTTTTAGGGCTTCTTTTAAAAGCTCGCCTTTATTGGGTGCTTCGAAAAGGACGGTATCCAGGTACTCCAGGGTTTTAACGACATCCTGCATCATGGCCTTTTTCTTCAAAATCGCATCCGAGTCTCTAAAATGCAGCAGTTCAAAGGGCATGGTTTTCCTCCGTTCTGGGGTTAATCGATTGTTGGTTTGATCAATGGCTTGGTTGTAGGCTAACGGGTGATCGGACTTTTCCCGAGGATCTCATCGAGGAAGATTGATTTTTTGGAAGGTTGTCCGAGATAGGTGTGGGAGTATGCGAGATAGAGCTTTTTCATGGCCCGAGAGATGGCCACAAAGCAGATTCTTCTCTCTTCTTCAAGATCGCCTCGCTTACTTGGTAAAATCCCTTCGACGAGCCCGATTACAAAGACCACCGGAAATTCCAACCCCTTCGCTTTGTGGATGGTCATAAGGTAAACTCCGTCTTTGTCGTTTGCCATATCGGACTTAAAGGTGTCGGTGTAGGAAAGAAAGCTCGCGATATCATTGTACTTACTTGCCGCGAGCTGGAGCTGATTTAAATTGGCGATCTTTACGTCATCGGGGGTTGGAATTTCGTCTTCACAGATCAGCCGGTCATAGTCCAGGGCACATCGAAGAAGTGAAATCAACTCACCCGGCTCCATTTGCTGGTGGGTGAGCGGCTCCAGGAAGTTTACCAGGTCCTTCACGTTCCTTCTTACATAGGGAACATCGATTGGCATTGATTTCAGTGCAGGGTAGAGGCGAAGCTTTTGTTTTGCCGCAAACCTTTCCAGCTCTCCGATGAATTTTTTCCCGATGTAGCGGTTGGGGATGTTGATAACACTTTTTAAAGCCTCGTCTGCCTCTTCGGATTCGGGACCATGGATCAGCCGCAGGTAGTCAAGTAAGATTTTTACCTCACGCCGCTGATAGAAGCTCATCCCGTTTTCAATCCGGTACGGGATCTTTTTTTGCAAAAAGACCTCCTCAACCACCCGTGACTGAAAGTTTGCCCGGTAAAGGACGGCGATTTCCTTGTGCTCGTACCCTTTGGATGTGAGATCGGCTATTTCTTCGGCAAGGCTTTTTGCCTCGTCTTCTTCGGAAAGGCAATCCAGGACCGTAACTTCTTCTCCCCGCTGGTTTTTTGTCTCAAGGACTTTTTCGATCTTTCGGACGTTGTGGCTGATGAGATTCTGGCAGGCGGAAATGATCTGTGGGGTGGAACGGTAGTTAACGCTTAGAATGAACTCTTTTGATTCCGGGAAGGTCTTTTTGAATTTCAAAATGTTAGCAACACTCGCGCCGGTGAAGGCATAGATCGCCTGACAGTCATCACCGCAAACCCAAAAACTGGCCCCGTCTTTGGATCCGTCCATCAGAAGCTTTAAAATTTCCATCTGGGCGGGACCGGTATCCTGGAATTCGTCGATCATGACGTGGCGAAATATGCTTCGATACTTTTCTCTCACCTCCGCATTATCTGAGAGCAATCGGTGAGTTTCAACCAGCAGGTCGTCAAAGTCCATGAGCATCCGCTTTGTTTTTTCACAGTCATATGCCTCGTAGACTCCGGCAACCTTTTGCATTGTCCCGTCGCCTTCATACAAGTCCTTAAATTCCTGGAGACTTATCAGGTTGTTTTTGGCAAGGCTGATCTCGGATAAAACCATCCCGGTTGAAAGATCCTTTATACCGGCTTCCTTCATGGCACCTCTAATCATCACCAGCTGCTCTTTTCCGGATACGATCTCGAAGACTTTCCCCTCGCTTTTAAGAAGCCAGAAGCAGAAGCTGTGGATGGTTGAAAGCATGACCCGGGATGCCAGCTCGTCTAAAACAGGGGAGAGTTTGAGCCTCATTGCCTCGGCGGCATTTCTGGTAAAAGTAAGCCCCAGTATTTCTTCGGGGGGAATACCGTGCTTTTTAACCAGTATCCCGATCCGGTGGGTCATAACCGTTGTTTTTCCGGACCCCGGCACTGCAATCACCGCACAGATTCCGTCCCTAAAACTTGCTGCCAGCCTTTGCTGCTCGTTTAAGTTGGTCATAGGCCCTGTTCCTCCTTTAAAAACCAGTCATCACATGCTTTCCTAAATGAGCATCCCTTGCATTTCCAGCTGGTATCATTGGGAATGAAGACACCTTTTGAAATTCCTTCAAAGACTCGGTGAATCTTTTTTGCGGTCCTCATCTCATCGATCTCTGACCTGGTGGTGTAGTACTGCTCAAACCGTGGGATTTTGGTTTTGATCAGGCAGTCGAACCGAAGAAGAATTTCCCGGTCCCTGTACCCGTTAAGTTTGGCAGCCATGTGGTAGATTGTGATCTGGAGGTTTTTATCGATCTCATCTTCCGAATAGGCACGGCTTGAAGTCTTCCAGTCAGTGATTACGATGGCGCCCGACTCGTCTTCTTCGATCAGGTCCTGCACTCCGATGATGGGAACCGGAAGGTTTGGAAGGCTGAACTGGAAGGGCTCTTCGATAGCTAAAACCCTGAACTCATCTCGGGGAAGCATTTGGTAGTAGGCGGAAAGAAGGTTTTTCCCTTCACGTAGCAAAACGGCTGCATCCTTTCCGTCCTTGTAGGTAATATCCGGATGCTCTTCGGTTACTTTTTCCCACAATGCTTCAAAGAGAATATGAAGATCCAGCAAGGGGAGGATTTCACCTTCGAGCTTATACCGGTAAAACTCTGCCAGGACCTTGTGGATGGTTGAGCCAAACTCCAGTGCATCGGGCTGGATTTCAGGCTCAAGTTTAAGGATCCTTCCCAGCTTGTATAAGAGTCCGCAGTCCAGGTAATCGTTTATGGCGGAAGCGGACAGGTGTGGTTTTTTGCGAAGCTCTTTTAAATCCATAGGGTCTTCTCCTTAAAAACCGCAGGATACTGCGTTTTTTTGAATCCAAGCGGGGGCAGAGCAAACCTCAGCACTGGCATTTACCCTGCCCCCGGATCGTTAATCTGTCTTGTCACTATGGTTCTTTTACGCGGACTGCTGCAGGAGGCGGATGAAGCTGCTGGCCTCCGAGGAGTTGATGTTGGGAAGTGTGGTCCCGAACTGGGTTTGAACCATTTGCTCGAGTTCCTGGGCGGAAATGTTACGGCGTCTTGCAAGGTTTTCGATTGCCCTTATCTGTGCCGTGGAGGGCTTGGGGCCGGAGTTTTCCCGATTGTCTGTACCGGGGTCATCTTGTTTCGGGGCCGCCTTCGCCGGTTTTTTCGCTTCCTTTGAGGAACCATTGCCGCCATTAGGTGCTGTGCTCGGTTTCTCATCTTCTGTTGCCGGCGTCGCAGTCTGCCTCCCATTTCCGGACTGCGGCTTTTGTGTCCCGGCCCGATTGGCTCTTCCATTCCCCGATCTTTCATCTCCGATTACCTCGTCCAGATCACCCAACTCCTCCAGGCAGGTCATGCCGATGTTGGTAAAATCTCTCAGTGCTCTTGCCTTGGCCCGGGTTGCAGCCATTCTCAGGATGTGGTTTACGATCTTTTGGTTGGTATTCTTCGGATTGGCATCTCCCAGCTCGATAAAGACCTCCCCGGTTTTGGATTCAACCGTTGCCTTGCAGATGGCCTCAAGACCGTTTTCCTTTGGTCGGATACTGAATGGCTTCAACGTACATACTCTGGAGTCCCCGCTGGTGTGCCAGATCGAGAAGGCCGGCATAGATCACAAAATCCTTACCCTGAATGGTCATGATGAACCGATCATCGAGTACCGGTTTTCTTGCTGCGTCCTGCGTTCTTTTTTCCTGAACTGCCATTTCTTTTTTCTCCTTTACTAAAATGGGGCATCATCGCCTTCGTGGTGACCGCCTTCAAATCCCCGGCCGTCGGTTTTGATGAACTCGATCCTGTTTGCAATGAGCTGGATGATATTTTTCTGCTGTCCGTCTTCGGTTTCCCACCTGTTCTGGTCAAGTGTTGCCAAGATGAGAACTTTAGCTCCTTTATGCAGGTAGGTTTCCGCCACTTCGGCTGTCTTGTTAAAGCAGACAACCTTCACCCAGCCGGTCTTATCCTTGGAAAGCCTGAACGCCAGATTAAAGGTGGCGATGGGGTCTCCCGCATTCGAGTAGCGCATTTCCGGATCGGCTCCCAGGTTTCCGGTAAGAAAGCATTGGTTCATTTTCCCTCCTCTTTTTCGGGCTCGGACATCCCCAGGGATGCTTTGATCTTTTCAAGAAGTGGCTCGTCGTGTAGCCGCATAACCAGGTAGGCAATCAACAGGATCAAAAACACGATAACCACTGCTGCGATGAAGAAGAACGAGGCTCCCAGGAGCTTTGCTATAATCCACAAAACCGCCAGACAGCCTATTGCGGTAATTACAAGACCGGGTGTGCTGAGTAAAAACCTATCCATCTCGTTCTTTTTCTCCTTTGCCGTTTTGTCTTCGTTGCAGGTAGACCAGCAGCACGATAACCAGGATCGTCAGGACAAACACGATAACTACGGAAAGTGTCGCCTCTTTCTGGATGAGCGCATATTCCATGGCTCTGTCTCCGAGGAAAGCCAGTGCTGCTATGAAGATTACTGGGATCACAGGAAACACATACACTCTGATACCAATCGCCTCCTTTCTATTTGGGAGTATTGGATTGAAAGCTTGGCCGGGGCTTAATTTGCCTGATCGTCTGTTCTGGGGAGGGGTTTTAGATGGGGCAGGGTTTGGTGTTTCGATGCTTTTTTGGTTCCATGGTGGGACAGGGCCAGAATCAGCAGGGCCAGTGATGAGATGAGAAGGGATGCGGCAATTAGAATGATAGCCGTCTTGAGTGCTGTGAAATTGTCCAGAAACGGGTTAGAGCCAAAGAGTTTGCCGATTTTGTCTCCCAGGGAGGACAGGAAACCGCTGATGTCCAATAAATCACCTCCTTTCAAATGGTATGCTCTTCGTTTATGGGACCGGTTCACGTGAGTAGAAACATTGATGAATTTGGGTTCAGATCAGATATTTATATATTTAGGATGACGATTTTAAAGCGGAGTCAGGGCGTGGGCATTTTGGTCCAATTGCCAGGCTGGAGGAACGATTTCAGAGAGCAACGTCGGAGTTCAAGAATGCTCTTTCATATCTGGAATTTCTGGAAAGTTCACAAGATGGCAAGATGCCTTTCAAGATCTCTTGTGCTCTGATATTTAACCCCATGCATGAGGAACTTCGATTCCACGACACGGAGCGAATTAGAATCCGCTCGAAGCCAAAAATTTCACAGATAACTGCAATTTGGTCTATATTTTATTCGGGCATGAATTCTGGAGGCATTTATGAGGGTGTTTCAAGTTGAGGGTGCCTGGTCTATGAACAACGTATCCATAAGCACACGGCCCGATCCACGACCCGGATTGGGGCAGGTGCGGCTCAGGATGAAAGCATCCATCCTGAATTACCGAGATCTTCTCGTGCCTGTCCATGGGTATGGGGCGAGAATGAAACAACTGCCACTGATAATGCTCGGTGACTGCCTCGGTGTTGGAGTTTTCGATTTCGAGGAATTGCTCGCTGCACTTGAATTTGTGTCGAGCGGAAAGCATTTCGGCAAAATCTGCATCAAGCACCAGTGCGGGTTGCCTTTCTAGCGGGTGGCGCAGGCAATTTGATTTATTAGCTGGGTCCAAAGAACAATACGCGGTTATAATTTCTTGTTTGGTTCTCTTCCGTTAAACGCACGGGCAAAACAAACGTTGTCTGTGCCAGCCTTGATCCGTGGAAGAAAAGAGGGATCGTCGTGGAAACAAGAGCCGCGCACTCGGCGAGTCAGGTTGCTCTCGAGGCGAAAAAATCGGCATGGTCGGTAATACCGAAAATCGCCTTGGATGTTAATGATCCAGGGAGGGCATCTCTGGTCGTTACTCTGAGTGAGGAAGAATACCGTAAGGCCTTGCTCGTCCAGACCGTGGTTAATATTGCGCCGGAAATCCTGTCTCAAGAAGCCATCGAAGAAGCAGAGTTTGAGCTGAAAGGGGAAGACCCGCCTGAGCACTCTATAATTCGCATGTCCGAGGTGCTGCTCGATCACTTGCCTTCTGCTTATCGACGCCTTGCAATTAAGCCACTACCATGGCCCAGGCTAAAGCTGATGGCGCCGCTGCTGGCGTTCCTTGTCGGGTGCTTGAGCAATGTCCTGTCACCTCTGGGCCTGGAGAAGGTCCTCGGACCTCAGCGGACCATTCACGTTTTCGTGAACCCGATTGTAATGCTCATTTTCTGGAACATCATGGTGGTCGGTTTTTTCATGATATGGCATCGTCGACCTAGCGCGGCTCGACCCGCAGATCACGTATCTTCGTCACAATCCAATATCCCGTCTCGACGAAAAAAACGGCAGTCGGCGGAACTTGACTTGCCACTTTTGGCCCAGATTGTATTGAGGCCTCTTCTGAGACTCTGGGCAGTGTTTATCGAGCCGGTTGCTGAGGAAATTGTGACGAAGGCTGCTCACGCACGGGTTGCGGGCTTGTTCCTATCCCGCTACTTCAGAGCGTACCGTCGCCCTGTCATGGCCCGGGTAGAAACGATTATAAACGTCTCAGCAATTTGCCTTGCTGCTGGGGCTATCGCGGGAATGTATATTCAAGCGGTCGTGTGGGACTACTCCTTCTTCTGGAAAAGCACGCTGATTGAGTCTCCTGGATCTCGACTGATTATTGCTAAGATTCTCTTCTGGCCTGCAACTATAATGCTCGGTCAAAGCTTTCCGAATGTCGAAGCAATTAAGGCAATGGCACAAGCTACAGGCGAACCTGGAGCAATCTGGATTCACGTGTTTGCCATCACCGCGATGTTGTATATATTTCTTCCCCGTTCGGTTCTGATTTATCGATCTGTCTCGGAAGCGCGTAAGTCATCCGCCGCCAGTGCGATCACAATTGACTTCATTTCCCTCCAGGAGCAGGAAGCTCCTGGGCACTCCGGCAGTTACCAACCCGGTGAATTCCTTGAGCGACCCCAAAACGAACCTTTTCAGCAGACGGTGACACTGGATTATTTCTCGTTGGATACCAATGCGATGTCGGTCCTGACGTCCTTGCAGGCGGCAATGATCGAACAGGACATTGAGAATACCAAAGCAGGTAATTTCTTCAGTGATAGTCTAGCGTCGAAGAGAATTTGGTACCTGAAATGGCTTAAATTGGTATGTGCAGGATTCGCGAACCTACCAGAGGCGGTACGGCCCGCTCTGTACCCGCTCGAGTCCAACAGCTTTCATTCAGCACTGGAAAGTCTGCCACAATGCTCAAATCCTTTTGTCCGGGAGCTGATCGTATTAGAGTTGGCTGCCTTTGAAGCCTACTGGCCACTAACTGCTGGAGAAAGAGGATGGGCTCAAAGGATGCATGATCTAACTAAAATCATACCTTCACTTTCCAAGGAATTGGTGGCCCAATCCTTAGAGAATGCCTCTCATCAGCTTGGTTTGCCGAAAGACAGAGGGTCTCTGCTTCGATCCGAACTTCAGAGTGTGAACCGATCACTTTCCGGTTATTGGAAAAGCGTTGCCGTAATCGCAGGGGTTGGCGCTGTAGGTGGAGCGCTCACATTTGGTATAGCCGCACCACTTATCGGAGGCCTTATCGGTCATACAATGGGTCTTGCAGGCGCGGCTGCCGTCAAGGCAGGACTGGCTGCCATGGGCGGTGGGGCCATCGTCTCCGGAGGAATGGGGATAGCGGGAGGTACCGCGGTGATTTTTGGAGGGGGCGCTGTGCTTGGGATGGGAGTCGCCAGTTCGGTTGCAGCGACAATGAATCCCGCCAGCGTTTTGATGCAGGCCGTGAAGATAGAAGTTTTTCTGAGATGTGTCGTCGCCGAATACGATAATGCCAAGCAGGTTGTCAAGGATGTGCTCCGCCAACTCGAAATCTCGATCACGAGCATGGACGTCGAGCTTAAAAGTGCTCGCCTGAACCAAAACACAGAGAAAGGATGCATTGCTGAACGAGAGGAGATCATCAAAATCCTTAGAACATGCTCAAATCGCTGTGCCGTTTGGGCGGAAGAAAGGGGCCTCCTGTCCCCAACAGATTAGGAAACCAGGCGCTTTAGATATTCTGGGTGGCCTTTGAGCTTGATCGTTGCCCATCTTCCGATTATGGAATGAAAAATGAATCGCATCCCTTTTGCAGAATTCCTCAAGAGATCTCGCTGTATCCTTGGTGAAGGGGCTGTCATCGAGCGCTTGCGCCGCAACCCCGACTTTGAGATCAATCCCCACATAGTCAATTCGGCGTTTATCTATGACGAAGCAAAACGTGCGGCTCTTGCGGCCATCTGCCTGCAGTACCTTGACATCGGTTTTCAGCACGGCTTGCCGCTCCTCCTTTCCACCCCGACATGGCGGGCCAGTCGGGAACGAATTGCGGCCGCCGGTTATGAAAGGTTGGATGTTAATGGCGACAATTTCAGGTTTCTTGATGCACTGCGAAATAGCTATGGGGAATACGCACAAAAGGTCGCCATCTGCGGCTTACTGAGCTGCCGTGGGGATGCCTATAAATCGGCTGACGCCCTGTCACCTGCTGAGGCGCGTGAGTTTCACACCTGGCAGGCCACGATGCTGGCAGAAGCAGGAGTCGACTTCCTCCTTGCCGCTACTCTACCGGCCCTAAGCGAGGCGACCGGACTTGCATTGGCCCTAGCCGCGACCGGTAAGCCGTACATTATCAGTTTTGTTGTTCGTCCCGAAGGTAAGCTGCTTGACGGTACGCCCCTAAAAGACGCCATTGCCTCTATCGATACCACAGCAACCACACGTCCACTGGCATATCTGGTCAATTGCACTCACGCTTCGATCTTCAGATCTGCTCTTCTGCACGAAGTCAATTCATCGCCACTTGTCAGAGAGCGGATTATTGGTCTACTGGCCAATACAGCCGCGCTCAGTCCTGAGGAATTGGATAACAGCGCCGGTCTGGTGCAAGAAGAGCCTGAAGCCTTCGGACGATACGTTGCCAGCCTGCACGGGGAGTTCAGCATGAAAATTCTGGGGGGCTGTTGCGGGACTGACGACCGACACATCCGTTGTCTGGCAAAACACCTTACCCGGGCAACCAGTTAAGATTGATCCCTTGCCAGCTCCAGGTTGAGGGTTTTGGAAATGAGCAGATTCAAGACAACGTAACCGCTCGGGGAACCCCATCTTCCAGTCCTGTCGCCTCCGTGTCATGATTGCCTCACATTCTACAAAGGAGGCGATCGATGAAGATCATAGCGGGAGGAGGGCGGGCAAAGCACAATTCATGGCAAGGTCATATTCGAGGATGGAAGCTGAGCGGTCTTTCGCAGGCTGAGTATTGTCGCAAGCATGGCCTCAGCATTAAGTGCTTCGGTTACTGGAAGAGAAAGGTCTCGAAATCAGAACTCTCCACATCACTCGTCGAGGTTCCCGAGTTAAAAGCTTCCCAGATCTTTTCCCGTCCAAACCCTCTCTTTCTGACAATCGGCGGCAGGTACAGGATCGAGATAGAGCACGCGTTTGATTCCGAGACGCTTGTACGACTTTTGCGGGTTTTGGAAAACCGATGATTCCCCTTCCTTCCAACACTCGAGTCTACCTGGCTGCCGGAAACACAGACATGCGCAAAGAGATCAACGGACTTTCCGTGCTCGTCGAGAGCACCCTGGAACTTGATCCCTTCTCAGGGCATCTGTTCGCATTCTGTAACCGCCGTCGCACGGTTATGAAGATTCTTTTTTGGGATAGAAACGGTTTCGCACTTTTCCAAAAGAGGCTTGAGAAGCACCGTTTCAAATGGCCTGAGAGTCCAAAGGAGGTGATGGAGATCACTTCGAGGGATCTCGCTTTTCTTCTCGAAGGGCTCGATCTCAGAGCTGTTCGGCCCCATGGAGATCTCCGTTTTTCAACTCTGATCTAGAGTATAATAGCCTGATTTTATTAAGAAACAGTTGATAAAATGAGGCCATTTGTGGTAGGGTGTCTTCCATGAAGGCAGCCACTTTACCCAACGACTCCGAGGCCCTGAAGGCAATCATTTTTGAGCAGGATGCTGCCATCCAGGAGCAGAAAGAGCGCTATGAATCCAAGATTGAATTCCTGGAAGAGAGGCTGCGATTTCTTCAAAAAGAGATCTTCGGACGGAAAACGGAGAAGCGTCCACAGCCCGATGACCCGCAGCAGTTGCGTCTGTTTGATGAAGCCGAAAAGCTGGTCAGGGAAGAAAAACCGGAGCCCGAAGCTGTAGTCGTTCCCGAGCACACTCGGCAAAAGCCCAAACGAAAGCCCCTTCCCGAATACTTTCCCCGAATAGAAGTGGTTCACGATCTCGAGGATGAGGAGAAGGTCTGTGGCTGCGGCGCCGCTCTTTCCCGAATTGGCGAGGAAGTTTGCGAGAAGCTCGACGTAATTCCCGCCCAGGTCACGGTTATCCGCCACATCCGTTATAAGTATGCCTGCAAGTGCTGCCAGGGAGTGGAAAGCGAAGGTCCCGCGGTCAAAATCGCTCCCCCTCCCCCGCAGTTAATTCCAAAGGGGATGGCCACCGGCGGCCTCATCGCTTACATCGCAACCGCCAAGTACGTAGATGCCCTCCCGCTTTACCGGCAGGAGAAAATATTTGCCCGGCACGGAATCGATATCTCCCGGTCGACCATGGCCGGCTGGATGGTGATGGCGGCCGACCACTGCCGGGTGCTGATGGGGCTCCTTCACAAGGAACTTCTATCGGGGCCGCTCATCAATGCCGATGAAACTCCTGTTCAGGTTCTCAATGAACCAGGACGGGCGAACACGACCAAGTCTTACATGTGGGTTTTCCGAGGAGGGAGACCGGGAAACGAGGTTGTGCTTTACCACTATTCCCCGACCAGGTCCGGGGACATACCCCGGCAGATCCTCGATGGCTATCGCGGTTATTTACAAACGGATGCCTTCTCAGCCTATGAGCAGTTCGATGCGAGGGGCTCGGCTATTATCCTCGTGGGTTGCTTTGCTCATGTGCGCCGAAATTTTGTGAAGGCCATCGATGCGCGCCCCAGAGGAACGAAGAAAACCGGCAGAGCGGATGTAGCTCTGGGGTATATCCGAAGGTTATATGAGATTGAAAAGCTTGCCCGGCAGCTCCCTCCCGACCAGATTTGCGAACTTCGACAGGAAAAGGCCGAGCCTATCCTAAAGGAGTTCAAAGCCTGGATGGATGAACGAGTAAGGCTCACTCCTCCAAAGGGGCTTCTCGGGAAGGCTTTGAGCTATGCTCTTAATCATTGGGGTAAGCTGGTCCGGTATCTGGAGGACGGCCACATCACTCCGGACAATAATCTCGCCGAAAATGCGATACGTCCCTTCGTGGTCGGACGGAAGAACTGGCTCTTCAGTGGACATCCAAACGGGGCTGGTGCGGCAGCCACCCTCTACAGTTTGATCGAGACTGCAAAATCATGCGGGCTTGAGCCCTTCCATTACCTGCGCTACATCTTTGAAAAGATCCCCTACGCCCGGAGCGAGGGCGACTTCGCGGCACTCCTTCCCCAGCAGCTTACTCCCGAGCAACTCTGTCACTAACTCGGGGTGTGTACTTCCCTGAGCGCTTACGATGAAGCGGCTCTAAGAGGGCAACGATGCTCTGATCAAGAGGACTGAGCTGCCCGGTAATCATGATTACGGGATATCCTGCCCTCGATCCCCCCCGATCTGGCCCAAAATCCAGCCGTAGTGATCAAATTAGAAGCATTCAAACGGGAAAGGGGTGCTGACCACCTCAATCTCAGTGATTAGTTTGGCCGAAGAAAGAATATGATACTCCCATATCCTGTTGGAGTGGTTCCTGCTCCGCGTGTATTTATCTGTAGCCAAAAAGGCGTTCCATAAACCCATATAAGTGCCGCAATAGAAGGGCAACACCGATCAAGTCTGCAGAAAGGAAAGCAATAATGCCAGGGGGAACACGGGGCAGTGACACAACCTTACGTAGCAGAGCTGATCGAACACTGAAATCGAGTATGTTACCACCAGAAGAGATGTCCCCCGAGGACGCACAGCGACTTATCCATGAATTGCGGGTTCACCAGATTGAACTCGAAATGCAGAATGAAGAACTCCGCAATGTTCAGACGCAGCTTGAGGAATCCCGTGCGCGCTATGCCGACCTCTATAATTTTGCTCCCCTCAGCTATTTTACTTTCGATGAGAAGGGACGGATCATCGAGGTGAATCTTACCGGTGCAAAGCAATTGGGTATCGAGAGGGGCAACCTCATCAACATCCCCTTTATGACTATTGTGGTCAAGAGCGACTGGAAGAGGTTTTTCTCCCACTTAAACAAGGTTTTCGATACCCATGAGGGCGATACATGTGAAGTGAGACTGAGGGCAAAAGAGAGCGGCGAGTTTTTTGCCCGCCTCGATAGCATATTGATGAAGAGCGCGAGCGGCACCGGGTTTTGCAGAACCTCCGTAACGGATATCACCGAGCGCAAGCGGGTGGAAGCGACGCTCTTTGAATCCGAACAACGCGTTCGGCGGTTGAACGAGCACATTCTGAACATGGTCATGGTCCTGTCTCATGACATCAGGGGGCCGCTTGTCGCCATTGCCTCCACCTTGAAGCTCATGCTTCGCGGCGTATACGGGAAGCTGGATCAAAATCCGGCAAACACAGTGCAGGAACTTTTGTCCCGTTGCGCCCGCCTGCTGGGAACGGCGGAGGATTACCTGGGGAAAGCCTCCATCGTCGAGGGCTCTCTGGAAATGGAACGCGAAGTGCTGGACCTGAGGCAGGATATCATCGACGCGGTGCTGGACGAACTCGCCGACGATATCACCAAGCGTGAGATTGTCATCGACAATCGCTTAGGGGCCATTCCCTCCGGTTCCATTACCATCAGCGCCAACAAGACCTGGCTGAAGGCCGTCTACAGGAACCTCTTCTCCAATGCCGTCAAGTACGGGGGCAAGGGATGCACCATCTCTTTTGGTTTTGAACAACGCGAATCGCATTATCGTCTGAACGTCTACAACAGCGGCAGACCGATTGCGGAGGAAGATCGGGAGAAGATATTTCACAGGTTTGAGCGAATCGCGCAATTGGGAGGTCCCACTCCGGACGGAGTCGGCCTTGGTTTGTGCCTTTGCAGGGAAATCATTCTCGAGCACGGCGGTGAGATATGGTACGAGGCCCGTCCAAACGGGTCTAACTTCGTATTCACCATATCCAGGGAAGATGAGTTGGGGACTTAGACTGCGAGGGATTGTGGAGGCGTGGAAGCAGCATTGAGCTTATTTGTGAAAGCTTATTTGACTTCTTCATCATGTCTTACGTACAACATGCTGAAAAGTTACTTCAAAAAATCCCGAAACGACCCCTCGAAGGGATCACGGGACTGAAAGGCATGAACATCATGGGTAAAATTAGAAAAGCCATTTTGCCTGTTGCCGGATTCGGGACAAGGTTCCTCCCCGCAACCAAGGCTCAACCCAAGGAGATGCTTCCGGTGGTTGATAAACCTGTAGTCCAGTATCTGGTGGAAGAGGCTGTGGAATCAGGTATTGAAGAAGTCATTTTTGTAACCGGTCGCGGGAAAAGAGCTATTGAAGACCATTTTGACATTTCTTTTGAGCTTGAAGAGACTTTGGTTGAGAAAAGTAAACACGATCTCTTGGAATCCGTCCACAAGATCTCCGGACTAGCGAAGTTTTCTTATGTACGTCAGTCTATGCCTTTAGGAGATGGTCACGCTGTTCTTCAGGCAGCTCATGTAGTTGGTGATGAACCGGTTCTTGTTTTGTTCGGTGACTGTATCTATGACAGTATAATTCCTGCCTCCAAACAGTTAATAGACACTTTTAACGAGTATGGTTTTAGTGTGATAGGGATGAGCCAGGTTGAATTGAGTGAAGTTTCAAATTTTGGTGTAATAGAATGTATAATGTTGGATAAGTCGACTTATAAAATAACAAGAATGATCGAGAAACCCAAACCTAAAGTATCCAATTCACGCTTTGTTGCAGTTGGAAAATACATTATTACTCCAGAAATATTTAATGTTCTTGCAAATATGACAAATGGCAAGTCAGGGGAAATTAGGTTGATTGACGCATTCCAATTTTTACTTGATAAGAATCGACCTCTCTACGGAAAAGAGTTACAAGGAGAATGGCTTGATACCGGCGATAAATTTAACTTTCTCAAAGCTACAATAAAGCTTGGTTTAAAGCATCCGGAGGTGGGGGAAAAGCTTAGAGAATATTTGAAGGAATTGAATGTACAATAAATGATCCAAACAACAAAGGCGACGTTAAAGGGTGTTCATAAGGGACATACAAAGCGGAATACCTCTTCACGCGCGAGATTTGCGAAGAAAGAATATGGCTCTGTTTATATAACGTGTTGATTCCTCTATTTGGCGTTGCGATATACTGCTTCCACATCAGGAGGCAGTATGAAAAGAGACGATTTTGAGAAGCTTATCGCCATCATAGAAGACCTCTCTCAAGAACAGCGTGATCTTCTCAGGAAGGCGCTTGAGGGAGAGAACGATTTTGAGCACGTTGTCTCGATCATCGAAAGCCGGCTTGCCGCAAAGCGAGAGTGTGCCCACTGTCATTCTGAAAACGTGAAGAAGTGGGGCAAGTCTCGCGGCCTTCAACGCTATCGCTGCTATGATTGCGGAAAAACATTCAACTCCCTGACCAATAGCCCGCTGGCTTTTCTCCGAAAAAAGGAGCGTTGGCTGAAAATGGCCTTGTCGCTGAAAGAGGGCCTGAGCGTTCGCAAGACCGCCGCCCGATGTGGCGTTTCCGTGCCAACTGCATGGGATCCGCAAGTCCTTCCCGGCGATACTCCCTAATTACGGATTGGGATGGATTGATTTTGACTGCCCCATCGGCTCTGCCCTTGTCCAAGAAAGAGCGCACAGAACCAAAAAGCCCTTGAAGAGGCAGGCGCACCAGAAAATCGATTTCTGTTTTCAATAATTCGTCAAAGAGACGAAAGCCGCGGTCCATGAGAAGAAGGTCGCCTGGCTTGAGGTTTTCGATAAGAGTCCCGGCCAAAGCGCGTTCGCTGGTGGCGTGGTGTGCTGCCACACCATCCAGAGGGATTTTGGCCAATACATCGTAGAGCGTGCAAACAAGCATTTGTGGACGGAAGGCTCCGCTGGGAATGCCGAAAAAATCAGCAAGCTCGCCTGAGCGGGGCATATTTTTTCTGGTTCCATCGATAGCCAAAACGCGGTGCCCCTTCCATGTGAGGGAGGCGAATCGACCGGCAAGAGTAGTTGCCATGGAAACGGCTTTCTCAAACAGTCCTCTTATACCAATTTGCGTTCAAGATCGTTCGCCCTGAGGTATCGAAGGGTGGACGGTCCACCGTTCGTACTTCGATACCTCAGCACGAACGGGACCAAGCCCAGTTCAATCTTGAACGCAAATTCGTATTATGACATCGAGCGGAAGCTTCTTGCGAACCCGATGGAAGGCGGCTTGGTCAGGTGGTCTTGATAAAGGGTCTTTATCACCGCCCGACCCGGAATCATGGAAGAAACGATCGATAACGCCCTGGTAGCCAACACGTTTTCCGAGACGGACCATGTTGATGAGCAGAGCAACAACCACTGGAAGAGTTAACTTTCTGTCGCGCGAGAAATCTTTGTCCTTAATGGATGAGGCAATTTCGGACTTATGGCTGGGAAGAAACTGTTTGAAGAAATTGAGGATTTCGAGATTTGAAAAGTTGGCTTGGCTCGGTGGGTTGGCACGCAATTTTCAGGATTTCGGCATTTTCAGCCTCCTGAGTATAGAGTCAACTGCTTGTATTCACAGCCAATTTATACGACAGAGTGAGATTTAATGCAAGAAAATTCCAGCTCGCCCGTGCTTAAGTCAATGCCATTGATGTCCAGGATACCCTACCGGAATAGTGAAGAGTAAGACACAATACCGGTCCCTGGAAAGAGTTCGGGTTTTCAGAAGGTGTAAATCCAGCAAGGGCTCAGATTCAATTCATGGTCGTTTTTTGACTGATCGAAATTACCGTCTTGTCCTGGGCACAAATACTATCTTCACCCTATTGAAATTCCGGATCGAAGGTGATGAAATAATGCAGCGGAAAACCACATGCTTCCAGCGAGGAGCAGACAATGAAAAAAATGCAAAAACCACTCTGTTGGTGCTCCGGTTTTGCTTTCTGGATTCTGGGCGCTTTTCTTTTGCTGAAAATATGGAACTATCAAAAATCGCTGCCCGATCCACTTGGCTCCTACATTGAATTCTCAATTATGTTTCTGGTTACTTTCTATTTCCTGGCACTATTCCCGATCAAACATTGCGTAGACTGGTTTCTCTGCCATTGCGGACTTTTCGAGGAAACGAGTCGGAGTTTTCAATAAGGGGAGAGACTCAGACGCTTGGGAAATCCCGAAGGTGCGACCTGAATATCTCACTAACCAGTATGGTTTCATTGTGGACTACTTAGCCGAATATCTTCGTGAGATGCGGATGATGAAACATGGAAGAAGATAAAGGCCCTTCTCCAGGAGGAAGTACACGAGGAACAGGCACAGGACGAGGGCCTTGAACCGTAACCCAACCAGGTCTGTTTCGACCGGGCCAAAAACAGCAAAAGAGAAATCATGGAAGAAACAATAAAAGCATTTAAAGAATCCCTTGCAAATGTTCAGGATCGTTACCGCGACTCGGGGGATACCGAATTGCTTGTCATTCTGGACACCT
This sequence comes from uncultured delta proteobacterium, assembly GCA_963781715.1. Classification (GTDB taxonomy): domain Bacteria; phylum Desulfobacterota; class Syntrophobacteria; order Syntrophobacterales; family Syntrophobacteraceae; genus Desulfoferrobacter. The sequence continues at coordinate 21,947 of CAWAGW010000020.1, read as the reverse complement.
TACATCTAATATTCAATGGATTGCAGGAGGAGGCCACATGCGATGAAAAACTTCGACAATTAACTAGGAGGAACTCAAGGGAAAGTTATGTTCGCCCCGACAGAACTTGGGGACTGTGGATTTCGAATCTATAGGTTTTGACATTTGCTGCTGTTTTTCCAATTTTGTCACGGTTGATCATACCCGCTCCATTTCGCCAGAAAGCGTCCCTTTTCATCCTGCGCCTAAGCTTTAATTTACCAGCCGCGTTCGTAGCGAATATGGAAGATGTCATCGCTGTCTATCATTTGCCGTACGATCCCGATTATCCGCAGGTCTGTATGGACGAAAGCTGTAAGCAACTCATCGGGGAAGTGCACGAGCCGATAGCTTGCGCACCCGGAAGACCGAAACGGATGGATGCCGAATACGCCCGCAACGGTGTTGCTCAGATTTTCCTTGAAGTGGAACCATTAACGGGCAAGCGCCACGTTGAGGCCACCCACCATAGAACCAGAAAAGACTGGGCATTGTGGATCAAGGGCATGCTCATCAAACGATACCCCAAGGCAGTGAGAGTACGCTTGGTCCTGGACAACCTGAACACACACTGTCTTACCTCTCTTTATGAGACGTTTAAACCTCAAGAGGCTCGTAGCTTGGCAGAACGCCTGGAAATCCACTACACGCCCAAGCACGGCAGCTGGCTCAATATGGCTGAAATAGAGCTGAGCGCTTTAAACGGACAGAGCCTGGATCGGCGAATTCCCGATCTGGCAACACTACGAGACCATATCGCCGCATGGGAAAGAGACCGGAACAACCAGCAAGCAAAGATTCAATGGCAGTTCACCAATGCCAAGGCGCGCATAAAGCTGAAGCGCCTATATCCGCATATTTAAGTGTTACATGGTACTAGTGTAGCATCCCGTAAGTTCCTCGATAGTACCGGATGCGCACCGATTCTTCATCGATGGCCATTCGAGGCAGAGCGAAATATCGAATTACTTCTGAAATGCTACACTAGGAGTGTCTAACCCTGACGAAATCTGGATTCTTCATCTGAAATGAAGCAAAAAGCCCCGGTGGTTTACTGGGGCTCCTTGTTTGAGCGGCAACCTGTTTCGTTTAGTGGACCCTTGCCGTATGTTGAGGATCGTGCCGTGACATTGGCCAAGACGAATTTGCGGGAGGCCCTACATAGGCGTCTATTGCATGAAGGCTGCTGTCTCCCTGAGACCCTACATAGACCGTGCCGTCCGGGCCGATAACAGGGGAGGTAATCAAGGCAGGAGTGGTCGATCCGGCAGGGCGGTTGTAAACAGTGATTACCCATTTTTGGGAGCCATCGGATCGAACTGCGTGAAGCATCCCGTCGTCCGTTCCAATGAGGATCGTGCCATCCCATCCGATTGCAGGCGAGCCGGTTATTGTGCTGCTCTTGCAGTCATATTTCCATTTTGCCAACCTAGTGTTGGGGTCGATGGCATAAAGAATATGGTCGCCGACCGCATATACGGTTCCATCAACCGCAATTGCAGGCTCGGAAGGAGTACTTCTGCCGAGCGGAAATCCCGTAAGCGTCCTGTGAAGCCCACCTTGTACGCCAAGGCTCGCTCTGCCATGATCTCCTGAAAATACACCAGGAGGTCAACCATGAGGAGCAATCTCAGTAGATCTGGAAAGCAGGGGTTCTGGGAAAAGCACATCGCTCAATGGAATGGGTCCGGGCTGAGCCAGGTCGAGTACTGTCGGTCGAACAAAATCAATTTAAAGAGCTTCCAATACTGGAAAAGAAAATCAAAACGAGACCTCGTTGCGCCCGCCCTGGTCGAAGTGCCGCTTGCAAAAGCTTTGTCGATTCCAATATCACCGGCCCACCCGCAGCTTTGCCTCGTTGTCGGCCAACATTACCGCATCGAGATCGGGAAAGGATTCGATTCCGAAGACCTTGAGCGTGTTGTCCGTGTGCTGGGGCGGATATGATTTTCCTGCCCTCCCATATGCGGGTCTTTCTTGCGCCGGGAAGTACGGACATGCGAAAAGCGATAAACAGCCTCTCGATCCTGGTGGAAAGTACCCTGTGTCTCGATCTGTTTTCCGGCCATCTTTTTGTATTCTGTAATCGAGGCCGAACGATCCTCAAAGTTTTGTACTGGGACCGCAACGGGTTCTGCCTTTGGCAAAAAAGGCTTGAGAAGCACCGGTTCAAATGGCCGCACAATAGTGATGAAGTAATGGAGATCGGGGCACAAGAGCTGAGCTTTATCCTTGAAGGGCTGGATATCCGGACCGTAAGGCCCTTGGAAGAGCTGAAATACAGGAGCGTGATTTAAAGAAATATTCTATGTTAAGATAAAATATCATTAGTAAATCAGGCAATTTTCTGCTATTAACGTCTGCCATGGCTGTTAATACTCATAAACTACCGAAAACTACTGAAGAACTTGAAGCGATCATCAAGCCCTATGAATCGCGAATCCAATATTTAGAAGAGCGCATCAATACCCTGGAAAAAGTCATTTTTGCTCCCAAGAGTGAAAAACGCCGTCCCGATGAAGGCGAAGGCGGCCAACAACTCCATCTATTTAATGAAGCCGAAGCACTTCAAGAAAAAAAGGAAGAAGCACCGCTTACCATTCCCGAACATACGCGCCAAAAACCCGGGCGTAAGCCTCTGCCCTCGGATCTGCCCCGGATAGATGTCATCCACGATATAGACGAGTCGGAAAAGGTCTGCGCTTGCGGTGCGGGACTCTCCAGAATCGGCGAAGAGGTTTGCGAAAAGCTCGATATCATACCGGCAAAGATCCAAGTAATCCGGCATATCCGGCCCAAGTATGCATGTAAAGATTGCGAAGGCGTGGAATCGGATGGGCCTACGGTGCTGATCGCACCGCCTCCACCACAAATCATCCCCAAAGGAATTGCAACTCCCGGCCTTCTTGCCCACGTGGCGGTCTCAAAGTATGCCGATGCCCTCCCGCTCTACCGCCAGGAAAAGATGTTCGAGCGCGGCGGAATAGATATAAGTCGCTCCACCATGGCGGGCTGGATGGTGATGGCGGCAAAGGCCTGCACGCCTGTTATGGATTTACTCTACAAGGAGCTTCACGCAGGCCCGCTCATAAACGTCGATGAAACGCCGGTTCAGGTTTTAAATGAATCGGGCCGGGCAAACACAACGAAATCCTACATGTGGGTGTTCCGGGGAGGACCGCCTGAAAAACCGGTCCTTATATATCGGTATTCGCCGACAAGATCGGGTGAAGTCGCGCGGGAGGTCTTGCAGGGCTACCGGGGGTATTGCCAAACCGATGCCTTCTCGGGGTACGACGGCCTGGAGCAAGCCATCGAGGGAATAGAGCTTGTGGGCTGCTTTGCCCACGCTCGCCGCAATTTTGTAAAGGTAATCGATGCCCGAGGTAGAGGAGTCAGGGGGAAGACCGGCAGTGCCGAGGTTGCCTTGGGGTATATCGGCCAACTCTACAAGATTGAAAAAACGGCCAGGGCGGCAGAGCTTTCCGTCTCTGAGATTGAGCGGTTCCGAAAGGAAAGGGCAGGACCCATCCTCAAAGAGTTCAAAGTCTGGCTGGAAAAAAGGGAAGACCAAACACCGCCGAAAGGGTTTTTGGGAAAAGCGATAAACTACACGCTCTCGCGCTGGCAAAGGCTTGTTCGTTACCTGGAAAACGGGCATATCACACCTGACAATAACGCCGCAGAAAATGCAATCAGACCCTTCGTGGTAGGACGTAAGAACTGGCTGTTCGCAGGCAGCCCGAACGGAGCCGATGCCGCGGCCACCCTCTACAGCCTGATCGAAACCGCCAAGGCATGCGGGCTGGACCCTTACCAGTACCTGCGGCTTCTTTTTGAAAAAATCCCCTACGCTAATAGCGAAGCCGACCACGCCGCCCTCATTCCACAAAACGTGATAGCCTGATCCACTGATCGGCTTCAGAGCCCACCGTTCCTGCTTTCGATCTCCGAACAAATGCTTTTATCAAAGAACCGGGTCATCGGAAACGATCATGCCATGGACTGGAGGCTCGGGGAAGGTGGGGTTCACTGGACGCTTACATTCAAACGCAGGCAGAAATTGCCCTGCCAACCATGAGGAGGACGCGATGTTTTATCTGGGATTTTTTTCTTTCAGTGGCAAGGACCGGAAGGGTGAACCAATATTTGGGCATTTTTGCTGTCTCATCGAAGCGAACTCCCCCGCAGAAACCGAGGCGAAATTTCAGGATCTCATACACCGGTACAAGGGCAACAGGAAGGCCTTTTCTACGCACAAATCCACAACGATTTACCAGGATGCTTTGATCGAGGTTAAGAGGATCCCTGCAACCGGAAGTCTTGTCTTCATCTACCAAGGATACGGCGAAGAGCCGGCAGCAAGCATCAGCGGGATGCTGCCGGCCAGAGAAGATGGATTACTTTTTTTCGAGCGAAAAGTCCAAACGACTGAAACGGATGAGCACGGTAAAGAAGTCTGTGAGCCCTTTATCGAATTCTGACTAAAACAGGCGGAATGTAGATGAGCATGGGAGACAACATGGAAGATGAAGTACAAAAAATTGAGTCTGGCGGCAAACCTGAGATCATTTTGGTCGAGATTTCAAAGATTCAAGTGGGTCCCAACCGCAGGTCCTTAAACGGCGAGACCGTCCAGGAGATTGCCCGTAGCGCTGACGAAATTGGGTTAATAAACCCGATCACTCTTGCCAAGGATTTCGCCGGTTTACACAAACTAATATCAGGAGCCCATAGGCTGGAGGCTGTCCAAAGTCTGGGCTGGAAAACAATACCGGCAATCATTCTGGATGTCAGCGATCTCAAAGGCGAATTGGCCGAACTGGAGGAAAATAGCTGCCGAGCGGATCTAAATGTGCTGGAAAAGGCAGAAAACCTGCTCCGGAGAAAAGAAATCTATGAGGAATTACACCCCCAAACCCGCCAGGGCGGCAGTAGACAAGCTGAACAGGGAAATAATGAAGATGCAAAGGCGCCCAGATTCACAGAAGCCGAAACGAAGAAAACGGGAGAAAGTGAAAGAACCATTCAGAGGCTGATTCAAATTGCCAAGGAGGTTTCAAAAGAAGCAAGAGACATCATACGCACCACACCAATTACCGATTCGCAAAAAGATTTACTGGAACTCACCAGGCTTTCCGAAACGCAACAGGTCCAGGTCGCCACTGAAATCAATAAAGGCAATGCGGCGACAGTAGACGAAGCGCTGTACAAGTTGAGGATTCGAACGGAATCGGAGACCAAGGTGCTGGGAGGAAATAGCGTCAGCATCAATGAAATCGGGAAGGGCCTGCTTGAAGAAGGCGAAGAGGAACGGGAAGACCGTGTTTCAGACGAAGATGCCAGTTCATCATCGGCATCGCCCAGTCCGGAAACTACCCAATCCAAGAAGAAGTCCGCAAAACAGAGCAAAAAAACCGCCATGCTAATAGCATCTGAAAAGTCCAAGACTGATGCCGAAGGGAAATCGGTACTAAAAGAACTCGTTCAACGCATTGGCATCAGGGCAGAGCAACAGGCCGGTGAGCATTTCGCGGTTTTCTTTCCCGATCAGGCCGACGTGCGAGCCAAAAACCTGCCAAGGAACCTTCATCTGGCTGAAGTAATTGAATCGAGTTTCCAGCGAAACGAAGCAGAAGAGGGAATCTCCTTTGGCACTATCCTTCTCAAACTGAGGATGAGCAAGGAATCTTTGGAAGCTCTTCCAGACTCCTCACTCGAAATCAATGACGGATACGTAAGTTTTCGGATAAGACGACCCGCGGATGAGAACGCAGATCCATCCAACACATTGAATCTAAAAGAACTTCCATTGGAGCAGGAAGCTATGAAGACTGATCGAATATCTGCCAAGGGAGATCTCCACGTCAAGTGTGAGTGCGGCCAAACAGTCGGGATTCCCGCATCTGAGCTTAAGTGGGAAGTGATCGGTTCAGATACGCGGGAAATGGGACTGGAACAAACCCACTTCGGAAAGGTGGAATGGAAATGCCCCAGTTGTGGCAGGGATCTGTCGGTTGAAATTACCGTTTGGGAATATCCAGTTGGCACTATAGAGTATGTTGATCCTCAGGTGCAAGGCGGGGAATTTCTAAAAGACCCTGAACTGGAGATCACGCCGGTTGATTAAATGGTTCTTGTGGGGTTGGGCAGATCATTCATTTGTCCAACCCCAACCAGGCGAATGTCAGGAGGCCAAAATTCAGCCTCTCCGCATCTATCCATCTTTAATTTGTGCCAGTTGAAGCCCATCGCAGGACATAAACCGATCAAGTTGCCAAAATGGCGACTTGATCGGCCGGAAGAAAAAGTGCAGCGGCAGTATTTTCTGATCTGACAATCCTTCCCGAAAAACTTTGATGTCATCCGACAGTGGCTACCTGCCAGAGTGCTGATGTTCATACATGATTCGGGAATGAGAAGACATCGGACCCCAGCCATCCGATCAAGGATGAGGAGAGCTGCCTCCAGATATCTGCAAATCCTTCCGCCTTCAAAAAGAGAGCGTCTGGTATTCAGCCATCAAATCAACGAGAAACGGAGCCCCTTCAATGCGTACCCCCGGAATCATCTCATCGGGGGATAAATACCTGTGGTCCACTCAGGCTTTGCAGGCGAACATCTCGCCGCCGTTTGTCATCAGGTAATCGATAAGGGGCTTCATTTCCTCGCCCGTCGAAGCCCTGGCACCTTCGGCCAGGCCCAACTGCGCCCAGTGAATGGCGTCATCTATCAGGAAGACTTTCACTTCGTTTCCCTTCTCGCAGGCAACCTTGGCAAATTGAAATGCACGCGTGGCCCGGCCCGCCTTTTCGAAACCATTGGAAATAATGAAGAGCATCTTTTTCATCTGGTTTGCCTCCTTCTCAAGTCAAAAGGTCCTGTTCTCCAATCAGATTTTGATGTAACAAAATCCTTCCATCTGCCTTTGAACGATTTCCGACAGGGAGTTGGGAACCGTCAGCATGAAATCCGGAAGGGCTTCCGGACGAAGGTTGAAGTTGCGCAGCGACTGCTCGCAGGCAATTATCTTATGACCTGCCTTGACAAACTCCTCCATCTGCAGCCGAAGCCCGCGGTCGCACGCTACACAGACTGCGCCCGCAAAGATATCCGCCAGAACGATCAATTCGACGCCACCCGGCGGGCGCGCGCCAATATAGGCCTCGACCTGCTTCAGTGCCGGGACCCACTTGTCACGATCTGAAATGTGAATGAGAATCCTGTGCTCAGCCATTGTCAGTCCTCGGGATTGTTCGGCCATGCCGGCGGGTCGGATAGTTTCTTTTGAACCCATAAGCGGGTATGAGTCTCGTGCTGTACCGTCCATAAAATCTTTTCGCCCGATCTGTCCAGGATCACCATGAGGTCCTCCAATGTTTGAGGGTCACTGATCTCGATCTCCAGGACTGCCCCCGGTTCGAGCGAAGCGAGTGCCGATTTGCACAGAAGGAAACAGTACGGGTCAATAACGCCAGTGAGATCGAGTCTTTCATCCGCCCGCATGGTCGACTTACTCCCCTGAAGATTACCGGGAAAGCTCACAGTACTCCTCCTCATCGAGGCAAATAGGATGCCATCGGTCCGGAGACGTTTAAATATTGGAAAATTGATGTGAAACCAAGGTGTTATCGAAGGCTGAGAAGATGGCCCGTTGGCTTGGGTGTTGCGCTGTGCTATTGAAGCGTTTAAACGTTGCTTAAACCATTCAACGCTTCACCAGGGGTTCGCATGGACGAGCAGGAGGTGAATCGTCATCTAAAAAAGATTATCAACATTACGAATGATGGGGTGATCCTGATGGTCAATCGTGTCCTGGAGGAAATCACCGGGTACTCCCGAAACGAGCTGTTCTATTCCAAGAGTTAACTCTTGTTTCAGTTGTATTTTAAAACCAATTCTTTATAAATCTCAGTCAGCTCAGGGAAAAACACCCTGGTGTCAGGTCCCTCCATCTCGAACTTTATATCAACTATATCGGTAATTTCGCGAGCGAACATGATACCTTTTAACCAAACCGTCGTAATGGCCGAAAACAAGATCCATCCGTATGCCTTTTTGTAGCAAACCCCAGCAATCCCCGTTTCAACGGTCCACAGAGGCAACCAGGAGCCACCAACCAAAATAGTGTAAAACCGGGTTAAGGACCCACCGAAACGAACGCCTTTGCTCTCGCGGTCCCACGGGCGGGTGTTTTTGCGGTAAGGTGATTAACTTGCTTCCGAAATCACATCCGCGCTCACATTGTTTGGGTGCGGTCTGACGTGTTTGAGGGATTGACCGAGTGCCGAAAAGCTTGAATCGTACTAATGAAAGGAAGATGCCATGAAGGTGAAAATCGACTACGACTTGTGCATGGGTGACCGAAATTGCCACAAGGTTTGCCCTGAGGTTTTTGATTTTGACGAGGACAAGCTGCAATCTATCGTTCAAGTCGATAGCGTGCCCGCTCATCTGGAGGATAAAGTAAGAAAGGCAGCCGAGGAATGTGCGCCGGGAGCTATACTGGTCGAAGAGTGATCCACCTTGCCCACATCAGAGATTTAGATGGATCCAAGGTGGGTTTTCAGACCATAAATGCCATGCTTTGGTTGGCTGCTCTTTTCCCGGATGGGGGCAGGTAATCACAAATAACGCCACACAAATAGATCTCTGGAGAGGGAAGTGAGCGGGCGATAAAAGCCCGGAGCTTCTTTTGTGCCTCGCATTGGGGGTGAGGACCGAACACCAGAGGACAGGAATTTTTTCTTCTAAAGGTGATGAGAGGGACAACCGTATGAATCCGAGAGAGACACTCAGAGAAGAGCATGGTACGACCATGAAGATGCTCGCGGCCCTCCAGAGGTGTATCGCGAAAGTGGTGGATTTAGACGAGGGCGAGGCAAAAGACATCAATTCGATCATTGATTTTTTTGAGATTTACGTGGATCGGTATCACCATGGGAATGAAGAACAAGTACTGTTCCCAGCACTGTCCCGTGCTCGAACCGCCGGAATTGATTTTCTCATCAACTCGCTAATGGAAGACCACCGTGAGGCCCGTGCGAGCATGGAACAGATGAAATCCAATGCAGTGACTCTTCACTTTTGCCCTGATGCCGGCCGCCATGAATTCAGGCAAAGGGTCGAGCTGTACGTGGATTTCGTCAGAAAGCATATCCGCAAAGAAAACTCAGAGTTGCTTCCATTGATTGACGAAAGGCTTTCCGAACCTGAAAGGCTGCGGATAGCCGGGCAGTTCCACGATGTGGAGAAGGCGACTCTGGGGCCGAGCGGCCTTGAGATATTTCTGGCCAGCGTCCAGAGACTCTCGCGGAAGTACACCCAACGGTAGGTCTCGCAACTATCCGCATTTCTCTCACGATACTCTCAAGATACCGATACGCAAAGCTAACCGGGGAGTCGTGGTCCCTGATTCCGCGAGGAGTATGTTCCGTGTCCGACAACCTGCATACAAATAAGGGAGAAGGAGTTTTCGGTGAGTCAGAATGACACCGCGACAATCAACACCATACCCACCAGAACATTTGGAAAGACCGGCATTGAAGTTACCGTCACTGGATTGGGCGGCGAAGGGATATTGAGGACTTACGGGCAGGAAGACGAGTCCTCGAAGGTGATCCGGGAAGCCTTCGCTCAGGGGATTAACTACTTCGATTGTGCACGGGCCTACGCAGGAAGTGAGATGTATTACGGACAGTTCTGGTCGAGGCATCAGGGAGATCGAGCCGAGATTTTTCAAGCGGGCAAGCCGGCCGTGAGAAGCAAAAACGGGGCGCTTGCGGATCTTGATCAAACGCTTGGAAATATAGGCATCGATCACCTGGATCTGTTGCAAATCCATGACGTAAGAACCGAGAGAGACCTTGATATCGGTGCCGGTCAGAAAGGACTCGGTATTGATCTGAAAGGGGAGAAAATTCTCGATGAGATGAAAAGTCTCCTGATGGATAACTCGATGTGCGTTCTGGCAACCAGTTCAGACAACAGGCCTCATTGCTCGCTAATGGCTTATATAACGGATGATCAGGCCAAAAATATATACATGGCAACCCTGAACACCTCAAGAAAATACAAGAACATCGAGCAGAACCCTCATGTCAGTTTGCTCGTGGATTCCCGTGTTTTTGGCAAGAGCGACTCGGGCGCCGGAACCATTAAAGCTTTGACCGTTACCGGAATCTGCTCGGTGGTGAGAGAAAATCCGGAGAGGGAGTTGATTCTTGCCCGAATGAAGCGAAGAATTCCTCGTATCAGGGAGATCGCTGTTCACCCCAATGTAGAGTAGAGGTGATTAACGTTCGGGCTGAATCCCTGCTTCTCCTCGAAGGGCCTACGCAGTCCCATTTCATTGAAATAGGGAAACAAAGCTGAAGAACGGATCGAGGAGCGGAAATTCTGCGATTTCCATAAGATTTTGCGTTCGCGCAACCTGGGTTTTTCAAGGAGTAGACTGCGATGGCACAGATCCTGCCTTGAAAAACAATCACTCGTTTTTTTCCATCCAAGCCAGGCTGGTATTCCCTCCTGGTCTCTCAATCGCAAGACTTCATTTCCTCGCTTCACGGTCATGGCAATCATTAAAGGTTCACCACTAACTGCGACCAGTGAACCGCTCACTGTGACCTTATCGCCTAATTTAAAATGTTTTGCTTGCTGATGGCCTATAATGTAGGACGCAGGACCCAGGTAAACCGGCAGTATCTCTTTTTTGTCAATAAAAACAGTCAATCGCATTTGCAAACCAAATGCAAATTCGGGAACTTGATCTATTTTTATTACTTGGCCTGATATGGTTTTAATTGTTTTAGGGTCAAAGATTTTTTTGTAGGGGTCTTCTGTCCGTGACGCAGGATTTATCCCTGGACCAGGAGAGATCGGGTAATTATAACCATAATCGTCGGTTGGTCCCCATTGCGCATACCTGGATGGGGCGCCGTAATACTTGAAAACGTCAGCCCCCCAATGCATATCCCCCATGTCCGGCAAATTTTTCTTGTCAAAAGCAGGTGCTTTTTCCATTTGCTCTTTTGATTGATTGAGAAAGAATATGCCTTCTGCTGGAAGCGCTGCAAGGGATGCCCAAGGGACCGGAAAGAGTTTATCACCGATGCCCAAAAAACCATCCGATTCAAGGACAGCGTACACAATTTTTCCCGTATCGATATCGACGACCAAATTCTCAATCTTTCCTAACGTCTCCCCTTTCAAGTTCACCACCTTGGAGCCTATAATTTTTTCCACCATAAAGGCATTAATTAGCGGACCTTCTGTCTCTATTGTCTGTGGTCCTTTTGTTTCTTGAGTGAAGCCATTCATCTCCAGAAATAGACTGACAATAGTCAAAAAAATGATTATCAAACACTTTTTCATTTTGTATTCCTTCTTTTTGGTTTTTTCTTATTACATCAACTACAACTATGACCCTGAATAATGCATCGGCTTGACTCTCCCGGAGATGCCGAATTATGGCATTTTCCTTCAACGTGAGAGCCTTTGGAAGGTCCTTGCTGTCCAGCAATTTCTTCCGTCAAGTCTTACCTCTTGCCATATCCCCTCCATAAACCAGCTGCCAGTCCTAACTCACCAGGCAAAGAATGACCGCCCTGGCGTGGTGCAGTATCTTGGATGAATGGCTTCCCATAAGAAAGGGATTTCGTTCGCGAAAGCTCGTCTTACCCATGACCACGATATGGAACTTGTGCACGTCGATTTCGTTGAGAAGGTCCAGTGCAATGCCTTCTCTTGTCGAGAGGATCAGGCTTTCCACTCTCTGCTCCCCACCGCCCCGCTCCAGCAGCAGATCGCGTCCTTCCGACATGTATCCGCCTACCGTCTCGGTCCACTCGGCCATCCATTTCTCGATTCGGCTCTGCCTGACTTTATGCTCCGCCGAATCGAGAATGTGGCCGTCATCCCAGAACTTGGGCGGCATCGGGGGCATAATGTGCATAAAGGTATAACTCAACCCGGGGCAGGGACCAAGCAGTTCAGCCGTGTAGCTGGCCAGCTCCCGGTCCTCCGGCACACCTTCCATTGCGATCAGCACTTTCGTGGAATCGCTCACAGGGGCATCAACGATCCACACGGCCTTGTCGCGTGCATAATGGGCCACCTTCCCGGAGATGCTCCCGAGCAGCAGCACCTCGGCTTGGCTCCTTCCCCGCCTGCCGACGACTATCGTGCGGATTTGTTCGATATTTGCTTGATCTATTATGTCCAGAGCCGGGTCCACACTGTCGAGTTTCAGCCGAAACTCAACGTTGGCTTCCGGAAAACCGGCATCGATCAGCCTCCTTGAAGAGGCCTTGAGAACGGCTTGACCCACCCTGTCCTGGGCTTCGGAAGGCAGCCTAGAGGTCTCCTCGATGTCCATGCAAAGGTCTTCCGGAAGAAGGGTGACAACCTGCTGAACACAATGAAGGAGAACTATCTTCATGTCTTCCTGGTCTTTGAGCAGTCGCCCCATGATCGACACCGTCTCCAGCCCTCTCTGAGTTCCATCCACTGCCAGAAGTAGTGTCCGCATTGCCTCCCCCTTTCCGAATCGTAAACTGCCAGGGTCACATCCGGTGTTTGCGGATGGACACGAGTTATGATTTTTCAACAAACTCTTAAATTTCCTGCTGTAAGATTCCTCGTTGTTGAACCCTATTGTGCCGGCCCGGTCAGCAAGTGCTTGAGCACATCCATCGCCTTGCCAAATTTCTCCCAGTCCCCCTGCTGCATTGCCTTTTGGGCCTCATCGAACTGCGCTCTTGCCTGGCTCAATTCGGGTTGCCGGGGCAGCGCCTGGGCAGGATTCCTGGGTTGCTGCGTCCCGAAGACGGATTGGATCGCCTCATCAAGTGTAGGCTCCATCACCACTTTGTCACCCGAAACCACGATTACGCGCTTGAGTTGGGGGAAGTCTGTTCCCGCCGCCGTTAAGTACACCGGCACCACATAGAGAAAGGAGTTCTCAATCGGTACCGCGATCAGGTTTCCGCGAATGACCTTGGACCCTTTTTGGTTCCACAGGGTCAGTTGCTGGGAGATTGTGGTATTCTGATCGATCATAGCCTCAATTTGTATCGGGCCGTAGATCAGCTTATCCTTGGGAAGTTGGTAAACGAGCATCTTCCCGTATTCGGGGAAATCGCATCTGGCGGCCATCCAGGAGATCATGTTGTCTCGCTTCTGAGGCGTGAAGGGAGTCATGAGCAGGTACTCAAGTTGGTCGCTTCCGGGGAGCTTCATCAGGATGTAATAAGGCTGAATCGCCAGTGTGTTGCCCGCGTAATTCTCTTGGGCGAGCACCCAGAGGTCTTCCCGGTTATAGAAGACCTGCGGATCCGTCATGTGGAATGTTCTGTACAGGTCGGCCTGGACGGAAAAGAGATCCTCCGGATACCGCAGATGCGTTTTCAGATCCGCCGAGAGCTGATTCAAGTCCAACAAGAGTCCGGGAAACGCACGCCGGTAGACAGCCAGAATGGGGTCGTTCGGATCCATGACATAGAACCGGACGGTTCCGTCGTACATGTCCACAACGACCTTTACGGAGTTTCGAATGTAGTTCAGCCCTTCCTGGGAGGTTGCCGCGCGGATGTTGGAGTAGGGAAAGTGATCCGAGATGGTGTAGGCATCCTGTATCCAGTAGAGTTTGCCTTCGCTCAGCACGGCGTAGGGATCCTTGTCGAGGCGCAAGAACGGAGCGATCTGATTCACTCGCTCCTGAACGCGCCTCCAGATCTGAATCCTGCTTTCCGGCCGGAGATATGAGGTTAACAGTATGTTGGCGTCGGATTGAGTCCAGGCGAATAACAGCCGCTTCCACAAGCTGTCCAGCGGGATGCCTCCCGTTCCGCTGTAACTCGTATAGACATTCTGATTCCCCTTGGGATAGTCGAACTCTTTTATGCCGGTCCCGACGATCCGATATCCCTGCATCGACCTGCCGTAGTAGATGGAAGGCTGGTTTATGGTTAGGCCGTAGGTGGATTCGGGTGGGATGTTCTCGAGAAGGTATTGCGGAAAGCCTTCTCCGATAGTCTTGGAAACGAAGCTCATGACCAGGCCATAACCATGCGTGAACTGCAGCTTCTGGTTAACCCAGGTTTGGGCTTCAGCGGGGAGTTCCGCTGAGAGTTCGCGGGCCGAAAGCATCACCTGATGATAACCATCCCGCAGGTGGTAGCGGTCCACATCAACTTGGTAAAACTGATAGTAGAGTCTTATCTCCTGGGCTTGTTTGTACATCTGAAGCAACGGGCGCCAGTCCCAGAGACGGATATTCTGAATCGTGTCTTGATGTCTCGCAATCACCTCGGATGTCAGATCTGACAGTGCAGGATAAAGTGTTTCCTGGACCGCATCGAGACTGTAGGCCTTTCGGGTGAATTCTATGTTGTTCTTGAGATACGGGGTTTCGAGGGCCAGCTCGTTCGGCTGCACCATGAATCTCTGAAAGATAGCCGGTGTCAGCAAAACCGCGATGATGTACAAGACCGCGTAAATTCCGGCTCCGACAACTATCGCTCTGAATCGCGGCCGAAAGATATTGAGCACGAGCAGCGCGCATAGCGCCGCTGAGGCGCCAGCCATGATCCAGAAGGCGATCCGGGTCACATGATCCGCCGTATAGCCGGCTCCGTAAACTACTCCTTGAGTGGAGTAGAGGAGTTCGTAGTGATCCAGGTAAAACCCCCATCCCCAACTGGCAACCAGGACGGAGAACAGGATGGAAAGGTGTGAAATGGCCTTTGAGCTCTGGCCCTCCATCTGTCCGTTGCGGCCCAACCGCAGTAACCCGAAGTACTCGTAGAGGGCCAGGAAGGCCAGAAGCGTAATTAGCGTCAATGTGGTCAGGCTGCTTTGCAAAAGCTCATAGAAGGGGAGACGGAACAGATAAAACCCGACATCGACTCCGAAGAGGGGGTCTGACAACCCGAAGGATCCGCCATAACGAAAGCGGAGATACGTATCCCATTGTGCATAGAAGATGACCGCAAAGATTAGGGCTGCAACGACGACGAGCGCATCCATGACCAGTTTCAAATCTGCGGGAGAGGTCTGGGTGCCGATTTTCGCAGCACCGGTAGACTCGTTTGTTAAACTACCCGAGTGGAAAGTGGCGCCGTTTCTCGCCGCAAAGCGAAGGCTGATCCAGAGGTACAGGAACGTGACAACGAAAGCCACACAAAACAGCTCGCACCGCAGGGACAGGAGTGTCCAGAAGACGCTGGTGTAGCCGAGTTGCCGCATCCAAAGTTCCTTCTGTATCCAGCCGGAACTGACCACCAGAAGAGCGATGAGTATGACCGCTGCAGCAATGATGAGTTTCAGAGAACGCCATTGCCGGAAGATGCGGTAATTTCCGGCAGCTCTATTCTTTTCTCCTGAAAGCGACCCTGGCCGCTCGCTATGTGTTGGTTTCTCAGTCATAGCGCTACCACCTTTCCCTTGGTACAAATGGAGGCATTCCTATGCTCAAACTTCGCACATTATTTGGGATAATATATCGGTGGTTCCAGTTCCTCGAAAGAAAAGTTGTAGAAAACATGGTGGCCATCAATGCCCATTACCCGCAGGTCGTCCGTTTGGGACAGGTCGCCGAGGATTATCGAAAAACGCGTCCCGTACAGCTTCTTTACCTTATCCACCGATACTTCATAAGCTATGTACTTTGTGATGCCCCTGGCCCCGAGCTTCTCGGTAAGGATGGGATGTTCAAGGGCATCGAAGGATGTCAGAACCAATATCGGGCCACTCCCGATAAAGACCATAGCAGCTTTCAGGGCGTCCTTCTTTCAGGTTGGTGGTCGTTGTCCCGGATTGACTCTCCGCCTGCAACATACTTCAGGTCGTCCGATCTCAAATCTTGAGCTTGAGGTCTGCCTTTGAGGAGTCGAATGCCGCCAGGAGCTTGGCTTCATCCTCTTGGGACAACGAGGTCTGGAAGACCTTGCCATCGAATTTCTTGAGTTCCTCAAGGACTTCTCCAAGGGCTTTTCTTACCAGGACACCTAAGGCGGACGTGCCCGGCTTCAGGTGTCCTGCCAGCTCTTTCATGAACGCTTCATCGAT
Source organism: uncultured delta proteobacterium (assembly GCA_963781715.1). Lineage (GTDB taxonomy): Bacteria > Desulfobacterota > Syntrophobacteria > Syntrophobacterales > Syntrophobacteraceae > Desulfoferrobacter. The sequence continues at coordinate 5,861 of CAWAGW010000020.1, read as the reverse complement.
ACCCAAATGCGTCGAGGAGCCGGAGACCGCTCCCAATGCTACACCAGCCGTAAAGCCCAGCACGACAAAGACAGGGTTCAGGAGTATTACGCCGAATAAGGCGCCCAGGAAGCCTCCGGAGACCGCACCACCGAGTGTGAGGTGCGTAGCGTGGTGGAGCCTGACGCTGCCCTTTTTGTTCATTACCAGGACAACGGCGTCATCGAGATCAACAAGATGTTGGTCTCGCTTCTTCAGCAGAGCCAAGCGAACTTCTTCTGCCTTGAGCTCATCATCAAAAAGAATAACCAACAAATCGCTCATTTCTCTCCCTTTCCTTTTTCTCGAGAATAAAGAGCACCCCCGGCGTCGCCATTGGAAAGATGCCCCCTGCGATGAGTCAGAATTCAAAAAAATTCCATGAGACTCTCTGGCGTACATTTCGTGTTGCCGTCGGCGAGGTGTTCCAGAGAGAACACCAAACGCCTGGCAACTACTGGTGCACCACGATATCTTCCTTGGACGTGGATTCCAGGATCGACTTGGCTTTGGCTACGTCGTCACCTGAGCCGTGGGCAATGACCAGAAACTTATCCGACTTCAGGGCGGTCTCGTACTTGATGATGCTGTCCTTGGGAATTCCGAGGCTAATCAGTCCAGCGCCCAGAGCGGTCAACCCTCCGGTCACAACGGCGCCTTCCAGGGCAGCCACAATCATCATTGCCAAGGGACCCAGTACCACCAATTGGCCCAACCCGGGAATGACGAAAAATGCCGAGCCGAACAGAAGCCCCCACAAACCTCCCCAGAAGGCCCCGAGTTTTCCCCAGAACTTCATCCGGTTCCCGGCGTTGTAGAACCCGACGACATTTTCCTCGGTGTGGTAATCCTTCCCCACCACTGAGAGCTTCTTCATGTCAAAACCCGATTTCTGGAGCTCTTTGACCGCAGCATCGGCCTCGGTGTGGGTCTTGTAGATTCCAACGACTGCGTTCTGGCTGCTCATTTCATTTCTCCTTTTGTGTTTTTCAACCTGTTATTTGACTTGAGTACCGCTGCATTCCGTGAGGCCCTGAAAAAACATTCCTTAGATTGCTGAACTGGCTCCGCAGCACGATTAAAAGTGCCAAAGGGAAGAACAGTTGTTTTTAGCGTTTGAATTCAGCATCCTCCGTTTGCGGGAGTCCACTGGAACGAAGTTGGTCCACAAAGGCTAGTCCAAGGGCTGATGCGGCTTATTCTAAGGCGCTTCTTCTTTTTTCCTTTGAGCGTATTGACCAAATTAATCTGAAACTCACCATGGAGTCCCAAGGCGCAAACATCTTCGGGCAAATTGCTAACCGTTGCTAAACGCGGCACAGTGCGCCGCGTTTTCCATACTGCCGGGATGGCCACTTGAAAATCCCCCACTTGTGGCCGGGTACTTTTCCCCCACACTATAAACAACTTAGGCCATATGGGGGTTATGTAGGGTCCTGATCTCAAATATGATTTCCTTTTTCATCTCCCAATTTTCCATTTCCAGGGTGGGGGATTTTGAAGTGGCCATAAGTGGGGGAATCGAGGTGGCCGTCAGGGATACTGGGAAGAATCAGGTTCTTTTGCCTCCGGCGAGCATTGACGGTCTCCATTTTTTCATCCAGCGGCACTTGGCGAAAATCCGGAAAGATAGCTTGCCAATGCCTTCATCGCCTTCACAATATGTACTTCTCGCATATCCTCCGGTAGTGGTAGTGGGAAACGACCATCTAAAGGCCAGTATGACAGCGTAACGGGCCGCCTCGGCCGGTTTTTCCCGTTTGAATATCGCTGACACCAGGCTGAGTATCAATGCCCCCACCACAAGGCCTATGGGCATGTGGACCTCGGTGGGATGGATCGGATGAGGGTATCCGATGCTCTGCAAAAATTGATATACGGAATCCAGCACTGTTTCCATAGAGTTAAAACATCAGCCATAGAAGGCAATAGAGAGTGTTATTGTCGGAGGCATCCCTGCCGAACCCGTCATAGTTCGTGTGAGCGCCGTTGAATTTGTCATAAATGATGTACTGGAGTGAAATTTTGACTTTTTCCCATGGCAGATAGTTCAGTCCCAGAATGAAACCGCTGCTGTCCGGACTTCCGGTTCTGCTGCCGGATAGTTGCCCGGGCGAGTAGAGTCCGGTGTCGGTATCGCCGGTAGTGGAAAAATAGCCCACCGATCCTCCGATGGTGCGCAAATTATATCGGTAGTAATAATTAAGGTTTATTCTGAATGTATCGAGGGTATCCGATGAATTGGCCGTATTGCCAAGCGGGAAGCTGGCATCCCAGTTCTGGTTCTCATGAATCCAGGTAGCTTGGGCCGAGAAGATATGTTTCCCGGTGATATACTGATATTGAGCGTCCATAGCCGTATCGACGAACAGGTCGGTTGGCCCGTGGGTGGTGCCCCCGGGGTAAACACTGGAGATCATCCCATAGGCCCCCAATTCGGCGGAATGCTGGCCCCACTGGTGCTGCAAGGCGAGGCGCCAATAAGGGGTCACGCCGTCCACTACCGTGTCAGTCGGAGTCCCGGCTCCGAGAAATTCCGTAATGCCGTTCAGAGCGGTTCGGTAGACGCTCACTTCTCCATAGACCAGATTGTTCCAAAAGAAATAGGTGCCGATTCCACCTACCTGCTGGCCCAGGGTGCCGTCGACAATTGCCGCGGCGGCGGGAGTTGGAGCGACGCTCGACGTTGCATAGGGAAAGCTGAAGCTCGGTACCGTGTTCCAAACGCCTGCAAGCGAAGGATTGTTATTGACGGAAAAACCATAGATCAGGTTTTTCCCCAAAAAAGTCAGATTATTCGCATACCGGACATCTGTATTGTCCAGAGCGACATTATTTCCGGCACCGTCGAAAGTGCCCTGTACAAAAGCCCCCAGGTTTGAGTAGACTCGCCCCGCGTAAAAAATGCTGAGGGACTGCGGTACGTTCATGTTGTCGTTACCCGTGGAGAGAAAATGGCTGGCCCAGTTTTCTCCGACGGAAGAAGCCGGCTGCGCCCTGTCCGTATGAGTAAAGGAAAACTGCGCCAACCCGGCAATCGGCGGCGGAAATTCATAGGGCTTGCTGCTCTTGCTGAAGGTATAACCGGTTAACTTAAAAGTGCGTCCGAAGGGGGTCAGCTCGGGAAAAACCGTATGGCAAGCGTTGCACGACATTCCAGTCTGACGGGCAAAGCTTGGTACCGCATCGACATTTTGTGGTAACAACGACAGCCATGAGCCTGTTATTATCGCCATCAAAGCGATTTTCCCGACTTTGCCCTGCATCGCATTCCTCCTGCTTCGCCCCCCCCTTGCCCTCCGGACACGGAGAGTTGGTGCGGTGCTTGCGTATCTGCGCCAATCGCCTGATCCTGTTTTATCAACTACGCGGCTTGAAGTTGTGCACTATGTAATCGATGACTGCCTTGATCTCGCCGGGTTTGAGGTTAAATGCCGGCATCATCCCTTTTCCATTTTTAATGGTTTCAGACATCTTGCTCTCATTCATATTTTGCCAGAACGCGGCGCTGGCAAAATCGCCAGGTTTTGGATTCAGCGATGCTGCGGCGACTCCGTTTCCATCGCCTTTCACTCCATGGCACATCTGGCATTTGCTCTGATAGAGGGATTTCCCCATCTCGGATTCAGCGGCCCCTGGGGCGGTAACGAACAGAAAGCCCGTCCCCAGCATTACAGCCGCCATAGCAATCGAGAGAATTTTCTTCATCACTTTTTCTCCTTTGGAACGTCAGCATCAGCTCCCCAAGCGGGAAAAGGGTGTTAAGGGCACGATGCCGCCGGGCGTTCAGGACAAGGGGATGTCTGCACACAAGATAAAAATCATGTCAAAACCAAGCTAGTCATGCGTTTTCGGGAATTAAGAAAAACTTCGAATATGCTAAGGCGTCCATTGAGTGGATGCAACCGCTCATCCTGGGAACGCCCGAGAAAGTCTTGGCCCACCGGAGGGCATGTTGATTCTCAGGTGCAAGGCGGGGAATTTTTAAAAGACCCAGAATTGGTGATCACGCCGGTTGATTGAATGGTTCTTGTGGGGTTGGACAGATCATTCATTTGTCCAACCCCAACCAGGCGAATGTCACGAGCCAAAATTCAGCTTCTCCGCATTGGCTATCTTCGATTTGTGCCGGTTGAAGCCCATCGTAGGACATAAACCGATCAAGTTGCCAAAATGACGACTTGATCGGCCGGAAGAAAAAGTGCACCAGTAATTTTTCTGGTTCGACAACTCCTCCTGATACTATTTTGCGTGCAAGTTCATACTAACGATCCAAGGAAAGCCCGTCATGCTTGCCACTAACGCTGGGTTCATTTCGAGGGCTTCCAAGGACTGCATCAACTGATCCTCCACGGCCTCGATGCTATTAAAAGCCTTGTTTCTGAAACCGTCCTCGCGGATGTGATCCCAAATATGCTCTACCGGATTGAGTTCTGGACTATATGGTGGAAGAAAGATCAGCGCCATGTTTGTGGGCACACTGAGCGCCTTGGCTTTATGCCATCCGGCGCCGTCCATTACCATCAGAATGAACTCATCCGGATGTCGGTTGCTTACTTCACGTAAAAAGATGGACATTGCCTGCTCGTTAACCTGAGGCAGAATCAACGAATCCATTGTTCCGTCATGAGGCGATACGGCAGCATATGCATAGGTGTACTCGCGCACGATCTGGCTTGGAACACAGGGGCGAACTCCGCGTGGCGCCCAGCAACGTTGAGGGGTGCTGATTCTTCCAAAGCGGCCCTCATCTTGAAGCATCAACCGCAAACGTACTCTGAGCGGAGCAAGTGCCTTGGCGCATTTAGCCACTGTTTTCGGGAGTTTTTTTAAAGCCCTCCTGGGCCTCTGCGCTGCTTTTAGGATGGCGGGGTCTGGGAATGATCGTTCGCCAATCATGCCGGTCCAGCATCCGGTATATAGTGGTTTGGGCTACCTTGCGCCCCACTTTGGCCTCAAATGCCTGCTGAATCTTACTTACAACCAAAATACCGCCATGTGCAGCCCGGTCCAAGAATTCCGAGAGGAATTGGCGTTCTTGCTCAACAGTCATATAGCCGGAGCGGCGACCGCCCCAGTTGCGGTTTTGCGCTTGTTTAGCCATGCTGAATTTCTTCCGCAGTTGGACTACTGTTACACGGGAGCGGCCGATGATTTTCCCGGTGATGCGGTCAGGGATGTCGAGAAGGCCAGGGATCAATACAGCTTGAGCAGCTCTGAGGTCATCGGAAGTTTTAGCTTTCTCAGCAGCTTCCATAGCCAATTGAAGCACCTCGCCGGATACTTTCGTTTTCTTTGGCATTGGCAACCCCCTCCTGAGTGGTGGGTTGCATATTACTATAGTTCAATCTTGCACGCAAGTTGGTATAACAGACGTGGGATCTTACGAAAAGGTTAAACCCCAAGTGACCTCTTCAGCGGCCCAACTTCGCCATTTCTGGCTCATCTCAGCTTCCCTGCTCAACTTTCCCTTGAAAATATTTTGCTGGACATGATAAGCGGCAAAGAACTCCTGTGAGCTTCACTCGGGGCCATAATTGTTTTCAGTCAGGCATCTGCACTCTGAGGTTCAAGTTGCCAAAATGTCGATTTGAAAATTTGTATTTCGTCCTTGCCGAGTTGCCAAAATCGAAACGAGTCCGATTTCTATCACCTTGGTGGGCGTGGGTTTCAGGCCTGAAAAGTTTTGCCATAATTTTGCCAAAAACGCCTAAAGGGACCGGGAAAGAGCAGTAATAATGGTGAAAATCAGCGGAAGGGAAAAGTTAATTTATTCGTTAAATTTCAGTCACATATCTTACTTTTTGTTACTTTTGATTACCCATATTTGAGAGCCGTTAGCG
>CAWAGW010000019.1:0-36588 GCA_963781715.1 uncultured delta proteobacterium | reverse complement strand
TGCGCGTTCTCGAAAAATGCCGAACGCACAAAAACCATTCCTACTTCCGAGGATTTTCACTTTCAGTAGGGCTGCAAAATGTTATGCAGTCTTCTTTCGAGTTTTTCTCCGCTTCGGTTTGCTGGCTGTATTAGCCTCAATTTCCGCTCCGGTTGATGCCGCAGCTTTGCTCTGCCGTCTCGCTTCAATAAATTGCTTCAGTTTCTCTGGCAACCCCCGCTTCTTGGCCGCTTTGCTTCTTGCTTTTGTCAATGACTTTGCCGAAAGAGGCGTCTTCATTGAGAATCCGTATTTTTTCCTGTACTCTTTGGTGCTAATTCCATGGACGGAGAGGTGCTTTTGCGTTAGCTGCTTCATCTCGGCCCCGCATTCGAGGCAGATCACTTTATCATTTTGGATGGAATTCTCCGGCGTGAGCGCATGTTCTTGAGCCCCCTGTGTCGCCGGTAGATCAGTTGCACCGACCTCAGCCTTTTGCAGTTCCTGAAGAGTACTGAATACTTGCCGAAGCGAGGAAGCAATGTCTGTCGCCGACATCGGGTTCAATGAGACTTGGGTCTGAACTATCTCTGATGCGATCTCGGTGAGTTTTTTGGACATAGGGTTTCCTTTATAGCAGAAAGGGTTCTAATCATTGTAGAAAAGCTGGATTGTCAACGAGTTCGAGTTATTATAGGTAGGAGCCGAAATAACGCAATGGGAAAAGAAATGATTCCAGAGCTTTATTTTAGAGGCCCCCTGTTTGGAGCACAGAAATGACGAAAATACCCATGGTCCAAACGAAAACTGGCCAACCAAAATCAAGTGAGCTTTTAAGCTATTCCGATTGCCGCCCTCTACCGGCCTCCTATATGTCTGAGTATTCCGTGCTGGGGCTAATTGTGGACGACCTCGAAAAGGCCATGGAGGTGGCGAGCGATAATGGTCTCTATATTACCAGAGAAGTGTTCGGTGCTGAGGTGGACATCAATGATCTTGCAGGAGTTTCCAGCATAGTCGAATTATTTTTTCGAGTCGGAATCAATTGCTCGATAGGTGATGTGATCGATTCAGTCTACCAAGGGTGATGAAAGCGAGTCCAGCCAGGGTTGGTTGGAATCTTGATTGAAAATTACAATGCACCTCAGATTTTGAACTGGGAGATGTCTTTGCCCTCAATAGTAATCGCTCCCATTCTTCATTGGTTTAAACTCAATCGTCTTCTTGCTCCATATCCCTGGTTTTCTTTATTCTCAGGCGAACGGCAGCCAAGATAGTCAAGACCGCAGCGGCAAAGAATAGAATTTCATATAGATGCTGACTCGACCAAATCAGCCACTCGCTTCTACTTCTCATGTCCTCAATCCATTCCTCCTGAACGTCTTGAAATGGCCTGGACAGTGCTTTGGAGACCGCCAGATCAACGCCGGCACCTTTTTTCAAATAGTTCAAAATATCGCGAAGGCTCCCAGTGCCGTAGTGATCCGTCACATATCCAACAAAATCGTGGCTCTCATTATAGGCCAGGAGGAGCGAATCCCTGTCCTTTGGGAAGGTGGCAGTGAGGCGCCTCAAGGGAATAAGATGCTGAGCCATGTCAATTCGGCTAATTGTCGCGCCTCCTCCAACCAGAACCTCTCCAAGGGTCCCGCTAATCCATTGGTAAACTCCTTCATCCAGCCATTTTGGAATGGTTTGTTTCCTGATATGTTCATGCAGGAGAAGATGACATAATTCGTGTTTGAATGTTTCATTTAAGATGGAGGGCTTTGAAGTAATGGCTGAGACGTGTACTACAATCAAGTGTTCCGACGGGACGGCAAAGGCAGAAACAAATGAGCTGCCGCTGAGTCTTTCAAAGATGTCTTTGTTCCCGATGAGAAGTACGGTTGGCTTTGATAAGAGCCTCCAGCCAAGGATATTTTCAATGTCCATCTTTGCCTTCGGGTAAATTTGCCAAAGATACTTTGCTTCTGGATCAAGATGCCCTTCACCGCTAATGGTCAGGTTTTCGTCTTGAAAATAGATATGTTCTTCAGCGCCAAGGGAGCCGCTTACAAGTAGAAACCATTCAGCCAAGGATAATATACATAGCGTCATAAGTAATTGCTAAATAATGTAGTTGGTGCTAGTGTTGCATTCCCGGAGTTCATAGATATTATGCGACCAGCGGCTTTCCGGTGTAGGTCCAGTTGAATGGAGCCGCGTTTGTCTCGTTATAGCGCTTTATGTACTGCATGGTCTGATTCACAAGCTCCTGTTTACTCCTCCAAATTCCTCCGCGAATGATGTCGCGGGTGAAGATACTGAACCAAATTTCGATCTGGTTGAGCCAGGAGGCATAGGTCGGAGTGAAGTGCAAGGTTAGCCGTTTCCGCTTTGCCGCCCACCCCACAACCTTTTGATGCTTGTGGGCACTGTAATTGTCCACGATTACATGAAGCTCCTTGTGCGGGTATTTGCGATATAAGTGCTTCAAGAAGCTTAGAAATTCAACGTGAGTATGGGAATCGACACATCGCCCCTCGATGGTGCCTTGATGCACCAGCAAAGCAGCCAGCAGGCAGGTTGTGCCATGCCGGGTGTAGGTGTGAGTCTGCCGCTTGGCTTGATTGGGTCGCAGGGGCAACATTGGCTGTGTACGATCAAGGGCCTGTATTTGTGACTTCTCATCCACGGAGACCACGAGGGCGTTTTCCGGCGGACTGAGATAAAGACCGAGAATATCAGCTTGTTTCGGTTCGAATTCTGGGTCCGGGCTTTTCCCGCACCACTGGTCAATTTTATGTGGTTTGAGGGATGCTTCATTGAGAATGCGATGTACTGTCGTCCTTGAAAATCCCGTGGCGTCCGCGAGCTTTGTAGTAGTCCACTGGTTACCGGCGTCGTCAGGTTTAGTACAAGCCAGCGACATAACATGGACCCGTTCCTGGGGGGTTATCACTGCGGGTCTTCCTTTTCGGGGGATATCCCTCAAGCCTTTAAGACCGTGCTCCACAAAGCGTTTGCGCCATTTCAAACAGCTCTGGAAGCCCAAACCAACCTTGGCTGCAATGTCTTTCAGGCTAATGCCGTCGGCTGCGCACAGGATGACCTGAGCCCTTTTTGCCAACCGCTGTTCGGTTTTTCCGGCACTAAGCCAGATCGTTAAGGTTGCAGCCTGTTCGTCGGTCAGTTCAATCTTTGAAGGTTTTCTCATATGCCCCCCTTTTTAGAGGCACATTATATACATCTATTTAAGGAATGCAACACTAGTTTGGCGCCACTATGAAAAGAATCCATATTTCCGAACCCGAGTATGTCATTTTGGCCCTGCAGGATGAGATTCGTCGGTCTGATGAATCCCGTTACGATCATCGGTTGCATGGCGTACTGCTGGTTGCGCAGGGGTTGAGTTGCACAAAAGTTGCCTTGCTCTTGGGGGATGCCCCCAGGACCGTTGCTTACTGGGTTCACCGATTTGAAGTAGAAGGCCTTGCCGGGTTGGCAGATGGGGACAGGCCTGGTAGACCACGAAGACTCAGTAATGAGCAATTGGAGCAGGTTAGTGGCGCTTTGCGAAAAACCCCAAGCGATTTCGGGCTCAGTGGCAATCTTTGGGACGGCAAGACGCTGTCTGAGTTTGTCGCCAAACGGTGGGGAGTTACCCTGGGTGTCCGACAAAGTCAGCGTCTCTTCAGACAGTTCGGGTTTCGCCTGCGCAAGCCAAGACCCAAAATCGCTCATGCTGATCCTGAATCCCAGGGGGAATATAAAAAAACTGCACGAAAGCGCCCGGACCAAAGAAGTTGATCTCTGGGCAATTGATGAGGTCCGGTTTCAGTTGCATGGTTCACGCTGCCGAATGTGGATTCCCCCTGAATCGAAAGACCCTGTTTTTTATCACCATCCAACGCGCAAGAGCATTGGTTACGTCGGAGCCGTGCGCTTGAGGGATGGCAAATTCATGTTTCATCGGGCCGATAAGTTTAATGCTGAAAGCTTCTTTGTCTTCATGCGTGACCTGCGTTCCGTGAGTTGCCATACCGGAAGAAAAGTCGAGTTGATTCTCGACAATGCCAAATACCATCACGCAAAACTCCATGAGAAGTGGCGCAGAAAGAGTCCTGCCCGGTTTGCATTGAACTTTCTGCCACCGTATAGCCCTGATCTGAATCCAATTGAGCGGGTCTGGAAACTGGTGCGACGTCTGGCCACTCATAATCGCTATTTCTCTTGCCTGGAGGAGATGCGCGGCGCCGTCGAGCATACTCTTTCTCAATGGCATTTCGGTAACGATACACTCCGGAGGCTATGCGCAATTATTTAAGTCGTCATGTATAGTACAAGAAGTATATGGGAGTTGTTCAACCCACCGCCTGTAGACCGAAGTACACAGACGGTCGGACAGTTATCCATTAATTTCAACTACGTATAACCGGACAGTTGCGATGTCAAATAAATTATTTCTTAATTTAACAGGGCACTTACAGACGCTGCTTAGATAAGTGGACAATCTCCTCCGCTAAATCGTAATTAACATCTGCTTCGTGGAAGTTCATTTTCAACTGTTCAGCGAGAATTGCAATTCGAGAAAGCGATTCTCTCTCGGCAAGCATTATTTTTTCACCTTCTTTAAGTACTACAAATAATTTATCGATTTCGTTATTTATAGACAACATGGATGGTTCAATGTCAGTGTCAGAGAGTTTGGAGACGCTCTTAATTAACTCACACATTTTCCATTGGAGGCATCTATAAATTCCAATGGTGTTATCCGGATTGACAAAACTCCTATATTTCCAGAGTCTCCTTATTTTCAGTCCAAGGTCTTCCAAAGAAAACGGTTTGTGTATATAGTCGAAAGCACCCAGTTCAATGGCCTCCATGGCGGTCTCAACGCTTGGAAAACCCGTCATCATAATTACTTCGGAGGACAGGGACTGGGATCGAACGTACCTCAACAAGTCTATGCCACCTTCCACTCCTCCATCAATTCCCGGCATGTTCTTGTCGATTATCATGATAGCATAGTCATTGGATTCCATTAACTTAAGGGCTGCATCCACACCGTTTGCTGTGTCGACACTGTATTCGTTATCCTTTAGAAAAATATCGAGCATATTGCGAACAGCATCGTCATCATCAACCACCAGGATTTTTCCTGCCATGTCGTAGACCTCGTTCGGCTGAGCTTAACTGCAATTCTGATGGGATCTTTTTACCCACATTATACCTGCTATTCGATTTTTTCGCTAGGTCTCGCTTGCATTGAACTTGACGAACTTTGAGGCAGGAATCTCGATCTTTTCGCCAGTTCGTGGATTGGGACCTTCGCCTTGAAACCTTAAAGCAACGCTCAAAGTCTCCAGGACCACCAGCGTTATCTTGTCACCGTTTGTCAGTGCGCCAGAAACAACTGGAAGAAAGCCGTCCGCTGATTTGCAGTCCCCGGATTTCGTGATGCCGCCTTTGTCTGCAATCTGTGCCACCAATTCAGCTTTCGTCATTGTGTTTCCTCCCCAAAGTTGAGATGATGAAAACCGGTCTCGCTGGTTCAATTGTGAATACTGAATCATATCTGTTTAACCGCATCTCAGGCTCAGGTTCCGTTAGTAAAATCTCCTAGGTCGCTCGGATATTCCATTTCTTTATCATATATGGGGTATAGGCATGAATCCCTGAAATGCTCCTAAGCTAATTAACCCATGTATATTTTGCACGTTGTTGAAGTCCTGGCCCCTGGGGCCAAGTCAGCGATTGGGACGCTCTGCCGATCTCGTTGATATCCACGAATGCAATCTCTTCAAAGCACTTGAACCATCTCCAATGTCTTGATTTTCGACCTTAACCCGCTCAAACCCTCCCTTGCCATCGTTCAGTTCAGCAGTTCGTCCGTTCAATACTTCCAATCCTATCGCTCATATTGTTCGCAGGCTGTTTGACTGTCGGGTTCACCCTGCATTGTTATTTACAGATGAGCCATGGTAGTAAGCGCGGTGGTTGAGGAACTTACTCAAATTGAGTTGCGCGTTGTTTATATTGAGTTTCTTGCGGATATTTCTCCGGTGGGTGCGCACCGTACTCTCCGAAATGTGCAACTGCCTTGCTATTTCTTCAGTGGTTACGCCATTCTTTATAAGGGACGCAATCCGCAATTCGGTAAATGAAATCGTTGTGGCTACGCGGGCATCCATGGCGAACCCGGAAGTCAGGTCCTCGATCTGCCTGGCAAGCATATCGAGTTGGATTGCATAATCGCGAAGGCCTGGAGCGTTTCTAAGCCTTACAATCATGGGTATTATGAGATTTCTCAATTTCAATGCGATCTGCTTTTCGATTTCCTCTCGTTCGCACTCGATATTTCGAGCAAAAACCGACAGGGCCTTGGTTGTGTCGAAAAGTTGGACGTTCAAGTTTTCAAGCCGCTGCTGTTGATCGCGCAGCTCCGAGCGACTCTGTTTGAGGTCGTCTGCCAATTTTTTCGATTTCCTCTCATTTTCGAGGACCGTTAATGCCCTCAAAATCGAATGGTGCAACAGCTCAACCTGAAAGGGCTTCTGGATGAAGTCGAAAACGCCGAATTTGAGAGTCCGGATAGCGGTATCCTTATCTGCCGGCCCCGTTATCGCTATGATTTTCAGATCGTCACCGATCTGCAGAATCAGGTCCGGGCCGCACACATCACATATGCAAATGTCCAGTAGGATTATATCGCACCCATTCTCCCTTATATTTTCAAGAGCGACCTCAGGCCGAGTAAAGCTTTCGGCGCGAAGGCCCCACCCCCAAATTATCTCGGTCAGAGATTCGCCAATCATCTGGTCGTCATTCACCACCATAACCCTGGCGTTCTTGAAACCTTCCATTACGTTCACTTTCAGTCGATTTTGAAACGCAGCACCGGCACGAATATCTTTCGTTATCCGGGTCATTGTTTCACGAGATGCCCCCTTGATTTACGAAAAAACGCACGCCTGTCTGTCCGGGAAAATTCGGATTTTTTCTGGGAGAATTCACCGACAGGAGCAAAAGAAAAGGCATAAGGGGGTCACTGGTCCGGCTTCGGAGACGTGAAGACCCTGACCGCCAAACTCAGGGCGTGCCGCGGGCTCAGATGGCGCCGGCCGGCCGGCCGGTCCACCGCCGCCGCAAGAAGGACCTCAGACATCTCCCGTTTGCTGACATAACCGCCCGCTCCGGCGGCAAAGGCCTTTTCGATTGTGTCGGCATCTTCACGCATGGAATATACCAGCACTCGGATACCGAGCGCCCGCGATCCGGGAATCAGGCCGAGCCCGCTCTCTTGACCAAGGGAAAGATCCGGGAACGCCAGATCGGCACCGGATGCGCCGATTCGCTTAAAGGCTTCGTCTCCGCAGCCCGCCTCGCTGCAGACAACGTGCGACTCCTGCGCCAGCAACTGCTTCAATCCCTGCCGCACCGATGAGGGATTATCGATCAGGAATATACGGGCCGTGTTTTCTTTCCAATTCATTTGCCGAGCTTATCGCGTCCTGGCCATGTTTGGTAGATTGCAGATTCAGGCTTTCGCCGGAGTGACGGCGTTGGTGACTACGTGCGTATTAAACCCAAATGATGCAATAAAACAGATGTTGTGTCTGTCCGGGAAGACTCGGATTTTTGTAGGGGAATTCACGGACAAGCGTCGGAAATGAATCGGGCCGGCGGAAGCATGGGCCGAGTGCAGGTGGGACAAAAGCGCGGAGACTACCTGGGGGCATTTCGGATGGCGTACCGTCTAAGCTCCTTCATGCCGGTTAGCCCAAGTTTGAGAATGATCCTGGAGAAATAGGTCTCCACGGTGCGGACGCTGATGAACAGGGCGGTGGCGATATCGGCATTCGATTCACCCCGGCCGAGCATGGCGAGAATATTGGTTTCACGTTCACTCAGCAGGTGTCCCGAATTCTCATCGGGCGCAGAGAGGATCCTGTTTGCCAGGCTCTGGGCCGCCAGTGGGCCTACGTGACGACGCCCCGCCAGCAGATCCGAGACCGCGCGAAACAGCACATCCTCCATCTCCCGCTTGCTGACATAGCCGTCGGCCCCGGCGGCAAAGGCCTTTTCGATGGTGTCGGCATCTTCATGCATGGAATAAACGAGCACGCGAATGCCGACCTCGCGCATCCGGGCAATGAGCCCTATACCGCTCTCTTCGCCAAGGGAAAGGTCCAGAAGCGCAAGGTCCGCACCCGATGATCCTATCCGCTCCAGGGTTTCGTGCCGGTTTCCCGCCTCGCCGCAGATAACGTACGATTCTTGGGCAAGGAGCTGCTTCAGCCCCTGCCGAACTACCGGATGATCATCGATCAGAAATATGCGGGCCGCCTTTCGAAGCTTGTTCATCATCGGTTCGAATCTTCCGTTGAATACACTTCACAGGGTGCGGTGCAGATCACAATGGTTCCCCCGCCCTCCCGGTCGGACACGGTCAGTTCACCGCCGATGATCCGGGCGCGATGGGCCATGATTCCCAGGCCGAGCCCCCCATCGGTCTTGGAGCCATTGTTTCTGCCGATGCCGTCGTCACGAACGCTCAGGGTGATCGTCTTTTGATCGGCGCACTCGAAACCTACGATAATCTTGCCCGGCCGGGCATGCCGGACCGCGTTGGTGATGGCTTCCTGGGCGATGCGGAACAACTGCGTCACCCCGGCATTCGAACATGCCGGGCAGCCGCGCCGCTGCCGGAACTCGATGGCGATGCCGCTCGACTCGCTCAGACGATAGGTCAATTCTTCCAGGGAGGAGGTAATCCCATGGGGGTCGTGATCAACCGGCCAAAGACCGCGGGATAGACCATAGGCGCGGTTGACCGATTCTTCCAGCAGGGACGAGAGCTGGCGCCATTCCGGCTGTTGATCGTCCGCGCCGGCCAGTTTGCGCCGAAGCGCCGAAAAATGCAGCCTTGCGCCGGTAAGCAACTGACAGAGCCCATCGTGAAGATCGTGGCTGATGCGCCGGCGTTCCGCCTCGCTGACGTTCACGATCTCACGCTCCAGCCGGATCCTTTCCGCCATCTCCCTGCCCAGTGAGAGGTTCTTGTCCGCAAGCGCGTCCGACAGCCTTTCGACCGCTGCAAACGCCCGGGAAAAACACAACGACAGAGCAAATGCCTGGAGCAGGACGAAAACGAACATGCCCAAGTGAAGCAGGTAAACGGACCGTATCAATTGCATATCGTAGAGCATGTCGTTAAGTCCCGCGAATCCCAGGGCCATGAAACCCAGGAGAATGAACAGCGCCCCCTGTCGTTTTCTCCGCATCGCCGCAAACAACCGGATCAGGCAGTAAAAGATCATCATGATCGAAAAAAGATAATAGGCCGGGATGATGGAAGTGAATGCCATAGTTGAGAGGGTAAGCCCCGGAAAGGTGAAGACTGCGGCCAAAACCCATGCGGCTTGCTGGAGGCGCAGGGATAACTCTTCGGGATAAAGGGAGCGGAAAAACGCATACCCGACGGGAACTGAAATCACGAAACAGAGCAGGTCGACGCGGTTCAGAAGCGGAACGGGGATCCGGTTAAGCACGAGATTGAAAACCCAGTCGCTTGAATTGGAGGTGAGCAGGTATCCCGTCCACAAAAGGCAGTAAAAACCGAAATAGAGCGGCGCGGTGTTCTTTCTGCGGAAGCAGAAAAGGACGAGATGGTAGAGTCCCATCACCAGCAGGCTGCCGATACAGAACAAAACCAGCCCCGACTGTAATTCCTGCGCGGATTCCAATTGCTTTGCGGATCCCAGTGTGATGGAAGATACTACCCCGCCTTCACGATAGTGGTAATTGGAAACTTGCAGCACCAGATCGACAATCCGGCCGGCAACAGGCAGTCTGGCCGTCTTAAAGGATTGGGCCGGCGTTTCCCCTGACAGGTCCTTGCCGACCACGCCGCTTTCCGCGAGCAGTTTGCCGTTTGCCCAAAGCCTGTATGCGGAATTCACACCACTGAGACGCAATGCAAGATCGCCATGTACCGGGCCGTTTAGGAGCCATAGACGGAATGTGGCGTATCCCTTCCCCCCGAGTTTTTTACCGTCGAGCCTGACACCGTTCCATGCCCCGGGGAGAGACAAATAGGTGGATACGGCGGGCGGATGCGGCCCTTCGAAATCGTCCGGGGTCAGGAGTCGTTTCCAGTAGAACGCCCATTGGCCCTCCAGGCTGACTGGGTCGGAATGGAGGATATCGACTCCGGAAAGGTCGATGACACCGTTTCGGGCCGGAGGCGTTATCGGGTGAGATCCGACGCATCCGGCAAAGAGAAAGGTCAGTGCCGCCAGCACCAGCATTCGTATATTGGGAAGGAGCATCATGTCAGTATTTTCAAGGCGATTCGTAATGACTGGCAGTTATCGAATTAGATCCGGTCTTCTGGGGTCGGGAAGCCGGGGGTTGTTGGCGGCCCTCGGCTTCCCGACCCGATCAAGGACGTTTTCAATCTTCATGACGACAAAAAGCTCCAGATCCTCGCCGCGATCCTTATTTACCTGTCGCCACGTATTTTTGTGACATCTCGGATTGCTGGCGAAATCTATGTCATCACCATCTTGATCCTCTGCCTTCCTCTGCTGAAGCGCTGCCATCCTAAAATCCACAGCAACGCCAAAAAGTGACCCCTCCAGAATGCCCCAGGCGAAAGCGTTATCGGCCCGCCACCATCCGGAACGCTTGCGATAGACTCCCCTGATGTAGGTCGCACTGCTTTAGTGCAAGAATGAGGCTGCCTTCTCCATCTCACGCCTTCGGCCATTCTGCTTTCGAACTGCAGCGGCTCTCTTGCCTTTCAGTTCGTTTTCTTCTACTTTCCATGTCTGAGCAGCGCTTATACTAATGCAGCGTCGTGTTTATACGCAACCAATTCTTGATTTTAAAAAAGAGTCTGATACATCACACAACTGTCCGGTTAAGAATCAATAAATAGGCCTGAATACTGCCTTTTGTGGTACAATGTGTTTGCCTATAACGCACTGAAACAAAAGGAGAATCAGGCCATGGCTCATAGTAGTACAATCTTTTCTCAACTGCTGCAACTTGTTTCGAAACATGATTTCAAGCGCATTGAAGAAGAAGGATTCAAAACCGGTCGCAAGCCCCGCTCCCTTACGCGATGGGGTCAATTCGTGGCGATGATGTTTGCGCATCTTTCAGGAAGGTCCTCTTTGCAAGACATTGTTTCCCAGCTTGGAGCACAAGCTCTCAGGCTTTATCATTTGGGCGTGAGAGCAGCTAAACGCTCCACTTTCTCACAAACATCCGCCACCTTCTCGCTAAAACGATCTGCGACATCTATCATGACCGCTGGCAAATCGAGCTTTTCCTCAAATGGATCAAGCAGAACCTGAAGATCAAAACCTTCTTCGGGACAAGCAGGAATGCCGTGCTCACTCAAGTCTGGATTGCGCTCATCACGCTGCTGATCCTGGCCCTCTACAAATTCAAAACAAAACTGGGTCAGAGCCTTACTCAGACTCTCAAACTGCTGCAACTCAACCTATTCGGTCGAAGAAATCTCTGGGAATTATTCAACCCAGTGTCAGGCATACAAAACTGGAAACATGGCGCACAGTTGTGTTTAAATTTCAACAACTTATAGCCTGACAGTTGTGATATGCCGACGGCCTGCCGCCATTGGAAAATATTTTGCTGATTCGGGAATTGGCTGCCGCGAAGAAGCGCGAGATCGTGGAAGAGATCGAGCTTGTTGGGTGATTCGGTGAGGGGAGACCTACTATTATGGACACGCCCTCTTCCTCCCGTATGGTCACCGAGCGCGGGAATGTGAAGTACGCCAAATTAGGCAGGCCAGGCGGTGCTGACGCCATACGGCAATAAAATGTCCTACCGGGTGTGATCTCCCGGATTTTAGTGAACGGGGAATTTGATATTTCCATTCTGCCCGCCCCAAGGCGTATCGGCACCCCCTAACTCTGCTGCCCGTGCCGGGGAAAACGAGGCGATCTCGTGGTAAACCTCCTCTGGACGCTTACTGAAATCCTTCAAGATGCAAAACCCTGTTTAGAAAAACTCAAAATGTTCCGATGATCTAAAAAGGTGAAGTGAGAAAGTACTGAAACCGGTGACACTGAACTCAAGATGCGGAAAGCCGTCAATCCATGACCGGGAATGAAAAAAACGCCGATAGGAGCGGTTATGCCCAACCCGTTCCGGATACTCCGGTGGATGTGGAGCTATTGTCCCAGGCCATTATAGAACTCAACATCCTACGCAAGAGCACCAGCCTTTATCCGCCTACCCACTCCGCAATAGCTCACAGCGTGGACCGTTCCTTCGCCGCTCTCGAAAAACTGCATGCTTTTTATCCCAGCCTTACGATCGGCGTTGCCAAAGAATGTCTGCTTGTTCAAAATGAGGCGTTGGACCCAAGAAATCCCATCCACAAGGAATTTTCCCTCGCCTTATATCATCATTTCATTGCCGCTGTTACCTTCCACGAAGGTCTGCAGAGAGAAGAAATCCTCGATTTTATCAAGTTCCTCACGATGAGCCCGGAAGAGATAAGGTCATCGGGGACCTCCGCCCGGGTGCTGGAAAATACCGGTGTAACACATATACAAATCCAGGAAATCAATTATTCCGACTTTCACCTTACCGAAGAGGAAGAAATAAAGCGCGAAACATTACAAAAAGAGCAACGGTCAAACACCGATATCTGGAGGGATTTTGTCGGCAACCTGGTCTCCGGTCGGCTGGGAGGCAATGGACAGGGCATTTCACATGACGGTTGCGGCATTGCCCCGTCCGAGATCGCAGAATTCCTAAATCATCGCAAACTTGATGTCAGGCTTGCGCTCGAACTCTACGAAGAGATCATGGCAACCCGCCCCGGCACCATCCTCAACCAGCCGCTCGATAAATTCATTCTACTCTTGAAAGACCTCAGACCGGAACTCAGGAACCAGTTTCTGCAGGTTACCTTCGATCACCTGCCAGAGAGGCCGGAAGAGCCTGGGGAAGATTTGGAGGCTCAGCTCGCAGTCGCTATGCTCCAAAAGGCCAACTCCGATGGCAGGGAAATCTCTCCGTCCCTGCTGGCACTTGTAGAAACCCTCTCAAACATTGCGGAGCAGGAAACCGATCTTCCCGTGGTGCATCCTCCTGAAATCTCGGTCGAAGACATGCGGGAGGCAAGCGTCAGACTGTTCGACCGGGAACGCTATGAAGACTACGTTGACAGCGGATACCGGCAGATGCTCCAGGAGTTGAACGCCCGGCATTCGAATATTCACGACCACGTGTTCCGGCCGGCCGGTCTCGCCGCGGGGCAGGCGTCGGTCTCCCCGTCCCTCTCATCTAGAGAGAAGAGCGCGAGGTCCGATTCCGAACCGCGCGCCTTCATTGGCGAGCTATCGGAATGCTTTGATGAATCCAGTGTGAATTCCAGAATTGCCAACCTCCTCCTGGGCTTTCTGGATCAGGAAATCAAAGCCGAAGAATACGAAAAATACTGCGGGAAACTGATAGACCGTGTTCTGGTGCTTGTGGGAAAAGGCGAGTTCGATTTCCTCGTACGGGTCCTGGGTACTCTCCAGGTACATGCGGCGGAGAAGCCGGAAAATGTTCGGGAAATTGCAGAAAAGTATTCCAGAGTACTTTTTACCCCAGAGATGATATCCAGGCTGATCGACTTTTTGAAAAACTCATGCGGAAAGGACTTCGAGAAGGCCCGTTCCTGTCTGTTCGCCCTGGTGGATTCCGGTTATCCGGAACTGTTGAAACTGTACGTGGAAGATGAAGCCGGCACTTTAAATAAGGCAATTTTGGACTTCCTGATCGAATTCGGCGACGGAAGGTTTGGCCAAGTCTACGGGTATTTGACAAATCCGAGGCCCTTTGTAATCAGGAACACCTTGGATTTTATCCAGGCGGTGGGGGATTTGGGCGCGGTCCCTTTCATTGGGAAGCTCCTGGCACACGATGAGCCGATGATCAGAATCGATGCCCTTTCCGCTCTCCTGCACCTCGGAGCACCTGAAGCGGTAGCAGCCGTTCGCAAGGCGCTCCAATCAAAGACGCATGAAGAATGCTTGCGGGCAATCGAGCTGTCCGGCGAGTACTGTATACACGATGTAGTTGAGGACCTGTTGGCCTTGGTAAAAATAAGACCCTGGCATAAATGGGAATACAAGATAACCGAAGCAGCAATCAAGTCGCTGGGAAAGATCGGCGACCCCCGCGCACTGGGGGTCCTCCAGAAACTGGCAAAAACCGCCTGGAGCCTCTACCCCGGCTGCCTTGCAAGTGTAAAGCTGGTACTGTTCGCGTCCCTGGGCGGCTACCCGAAAGATAACCTTGGTGAAATCATAGAAACGGGAAGGCGTGCGAATGACCGAATAGTAAGGATGATAGCCGAAAGGCTCTCCGCGCACGGTTCCGCCTCTGATGCTCCCCTTTGTTGATGGGAATCCATACCATGCGGTGCCTGGTGCGCAATCCGGTATTATGGAAGGATTTTGTTGAACATCCAATCATGATTGAGTTTGGATGAAACCAGAAGAGGCACTCTGATGAGAGAACCCGGCCTTCGGGACAATATCATAGGGATAATCTCTCAATTTTGCGCAGCGGTCAGCAATGCGCGGCTTTACGCATGTGACCACCCCTTGATTGCGCAATATGCCGAAAAAACACACACCGAACTGGACAGCCTTCTTGATGCAGCAAATCCTTTGACCATCTTCATCATTGGCGACGACTTGGTGGTGGGCGATATACCTCTTCAGTCTGCGGGCCCGCTGGTCGAGAAATTCTCACGAATCTTGAAAGAAAAAGGCGTTGAGCGGATCAGCTTTTACAAGGGGCTTTCCTTTCCCGAATTCTTTGGGTTTATTACAGATTTGGCTTCCAGTGGACTCGGCTCCATTCAGTCCAGACCAAATATGAAGCTCGGCAAAGTTGAAATCAGAGCCAAGGGAACCGGTGAGCCGTCTCCGCCTGTGCCCTTGGTGGAGGAGTCCAGCGAAATTCTCGAATCGCTAATACATCTAAGAGACTCCGAGATGAATAAAATCAAGGAATTTTATTCTTTGGTCAAGCGGTCCGACACCGCCGACGCCCAGTGCGTCGATTATGCCGTGAGGGGTTTTATCAGGGGATTCAGTAAGAACATAAATCCACTCGGCGTCCTTGCTTCTGTTAAGACAAGCGACGAATATACCTTTACTCACACTATAAACGTAGGGATTCTGACCATTGCCCAGGCCGAAAAGCTGGGATTTTCCGGAAAACAGCTCTACGACATCGGCATTGCCTCGATGCTTCATGATGTGGGCAAGATCTACATTCCGGAGGAAATACTGGACAAGCCGGGCAAATTAACGCCGGAAGAGTGGGCGATAATGGAAAGCCATACGACAAGGGGCGGGATGCATCTGCTCGGCTTAAGGAATATTCCGGATATTGCCGTTCTCGGGGCCGTCGAACACCACATTAGGTTTAACGGAAGTGGATATCCCTTTATAAAGAACGGCTGGAAGCCGAGCATCGTCGCCCAGATGATCGCTATTTCCGATATGTTCGATGCATTGAGAAGCCGGCGGGTCTACAGCGAGCCCAAGCCTTTGGAACTGATTTTGAATATATTGATAAAGGAAAAGGGCACAAACTTCAACCCGGTGCTTGTAGATAACTTCATCGGACTTGTAGCTCCCGAAAAGCTCCTGGCGGAGAAACAAAGTTGAGGGAAGGCGACCGGGAAATCATCCTGAGTTACCCTGTCAAATCGGCATTGATAGCTGACCCCACTTTATCAGGTTGGTAAAAAAGACTGAGTGCACATGTATTTTTGCCGGGTTTGATATAGGATCAAGCAACTGAATTTACACGCAAACTCGACAAGCAAAGCAAGGAGAAAGCCCGACCCACCGGCAGCGCGACTTTCTTTACTCCTTCCGTCATGAACGCCTGATCTTGAGGATCATCCTGAGCAGTTCTCTGCATCTGAGCTTGTGCGCCGACACGAGATCGGCCATTTGTTTGATTGTTGAAAAAGTCGGCCGCCTGAGCGCTCCGGGCCGACTTCGCCGGATTGCGTGGGGATCCAGCTCCGGCGACCCCTCGCTGCTTGGTTCGTCGGTGCGAGTTTGAAAAGCAAAATGCGATCAGACATTGGGGTTGTTGTTCTTGTTTTTGAAAAGCCTACACCAATCGGGGCGCAATTTTGGATGTGCTGCTTCATCCAATGAACCGATTTCAAATAAGCAAGACTCCCGGGAGCGTTGAGTCTTCCTAACCCAAAACCGCAGTCCGGAGTCGAACAGGGTGGTTCCCTTTTACGTTTGCGCTATCCTGCTCTGGGGATCGAAGTCGGAGAGTGCTTTATCAAGCTCCTCCTGGGTTCGCTTGGCAGACATCATTTGATATGCGATAAAGACTCCAATCGGAATTCCGAAGACGAGGCCAAGAATTAAGCCGGACCAGAACATGGTCATCTCCTTTTTGCATGAGTACAAGTGGCCGAAAAGATAACGCATTCTGGTCAAATGTAAATAGCCGGTCGGATTTAGTCCCAACTTGAGTGCAGAATCGAAAAGAATTGGCAAATGTTTCTTTGGCTGATGCCATTCGGCCCAGTGGCCCAAGACACACAAAAAAGAAGGCAGAGCCGTTGCTGTCGACCCTGCCATATCGTTGGTTGAACCATTAGCTGTTATGGATTTTTGGGCTTGGTTTATGAGCCTGCTTCAACTCCTTTGCAACCCGACTTTAGCTTCGAAACGGTCGGTCGTATGCCGGACCATGAAGTCTTTTCCCGGCCCCCTGCCCTGTCAAGGATTCCGGACTAATCTGAACCCGATGGTGTCGCTTTTTGAATTCGGCGGCCAATGGAAGCGGCTGGCCGACCGGCAATTTTGGGCATTGCTGAACCAGGCCCCTCCTCGGATTACTCGACCAGGCCCTGATTTTGGCCCTGACGGGTCCGTTTGCGGCTCAGGGGAGTACTCGCCATACCAGTCCTCGCACCATTCGCTGACATTGCCGTGTGTATCGTAGAGTCCCCAGGCGTTGGGATTTTTCAGAGCCAGCCGGCCGGCATTTTCGGCCGGAATTGCCGCAGTACCACCCGATCTCCGGATAGCACCGGGTCAATGGCGCAATAGAGTTCTACGATATCGCCGTTGGCAACGGAAGTCGAACTTCCAGCCCTGCAGGCATATTCCCATTCCGCTTCCGTGGGAAGCCGGTAAATACAATTCTGCTTTGAGTTGAGCCTTTTTATGAACTCCTGGCATTCGTTCCAGGAGACACTTTCAATCGGACAATTATCACCGCCTTCCGAGAAGGACGCAGGATTGTTTCCCATCACGGCTTTCCATTGCCCTTGGGTTACCGGAGTGGTCTGGATGAAGAATTCTTTGGTAAGCGTAACCTCGTGCAGGATTTCATCACCGCTTCTGCCCGTTTCGTAATCGGGGCTTCCCATAAGGAAATTGCCGGGATGTATAAGGACAAACGGACTCTCGAAAGATGTAATGGAGTCGTTTTCGTGAGAAATGACGGTCTTTATTTCCGCCTTGACTGGCTCGACTGCCTCGACCGGTTCCGGTTGATTGTACGTCTCCGTTCGAACTGCAGCAACCGGCACTAACATGGGCTGCCTGGACCGAATCCTCCACGATCTGCTTTTCGGGAGTCGGCTCGACTTCAACTAACTTAAGCCTTGAAAAAATCGGCTCCTGCTTTCTTTTCACCATGTGAACACTCTGTCTCTGTCCTGATTACCTGGACCATCTTTATTCTTAGGGGGCAATCTTCTCGGATTTTGGTATTCGCAAGCTTTGCCCCGCCTGGATATAGTCTTTATTACTGATTTGCGGGTTAGCCGCAAGGATCGCCCGCTGACCGGAGACCGGATTTTCGGGGAAGAATCGTGCGGCAATTCCGCTAAGGGTATCCCCTTCCTGCACTGTGATTGTAAACCCTTCGGTCCCGGCTGCTTGTCTTTCGAGTTCACGATCTTGAGCATCCGTTTTCGGATTTTTTGTAGCCGGGGCAATAGCCGCATTGACATCTCCCTGCGATTGCCCGGACACTGGATTTGCGGCCGGCATTGGAGCCTTGGTTTGTGTCTTCTCGGGCGCTGTGGGGTTTCCCCCCGCTTTCTCGATAGGAGGAAGCGTCGTGTCGGGCACGGACGTTTTCCCTTCGTCTTTCCGAGCGGATTCGCCCTGCTCGGGAATGAGCCGAGGGGATTTCGCTGCGGAACTTGGAATCTGCGGCTCTTCCGGGTGTGATAGGTTCGGAGAGCTTTTTCCCTCCGCTTGCGCCGGCGCAGATACTTCTACGCTCTTTGCCGAATCGGGAACCTGGTGCTGTTCAACCGATGTACTTTCTGCTTTCATGGATGGTACGCCATCCGGAGTGCCTTGTTTCACGGTTTCCGTAAGCTTCGATGCTTCTTCCGGTTTTGATGCCTCCTGGCTCTTCATTTCCAAAGCGGGGAGCTGATGCTTTTCAACGGAAGTGGTCACTGCTTTCGGAGAATCAGGCTCATGAACCCAGTTTTCGAGGTTTCCGCCGAGCTTCCCATTATATCCCAGAATTCCCAATGCCAGGAGGATAACCAGTGCTCCCCCGGCCAGAACGGGCCTTAGTCCCTTGACATAATGCAATTTGTTGCTCGGAGCCTCTCCCGGCGTAAAGATCATGTCGCTGCTCAGGGCGTCATGCGCTTTTGAAAGAATTTTTCCGGTTACCTTTTCGCCCTTTTCCGCCATGCATACCAGAAGAGCGGTATCACACAACTGGTTTATGCTGCGCGGGACCCCGCCGGTCATTTTATGGAGCGATTTCTTGCACGCCGGATCGAAGCACGTGTCGAAGGAGGACCCTGCCACCTCGAGCCGGTGGTCTATGTATTTGACTGTCTCCGCCGCACTCATCGGCGCCAGAAACCGGTTGATGTTGATTCTTTGGCGAAGCTGGCGCATTTCCTTCCGGCGCAGCTTATGGCTGAGTTCATTCTGGCCGATGAGCAGTATCTGCAGGAGTTTGCTTTCACTGGTTTCCATGTTCGAGAGAAGGCGGATGTATTCCAGGCTGCCGATGGAAAGGAGATGGGCTTCATCTATGATCAGCACGACCTGCCTGCCGTCAAGACTCGCCTTTGTGAGTGCCGCTTTCACCTCGTCCGTCAGTTCGAGCACTCTTTTTCCGTCGGGGTTGATCCGGAGGACCCGCGCAATGTAGCGCAGTATCTCGATGTATTCCACGTCCGGAAAGGGAATCAGTATCGGCTGGACAGTTGGGGGCAATTTGCCGAGAAGATGATGGACGATCATGGTCTTGCCCGTCCCGACGTCCCCGCAAACGAGGGCAAAGCTCTTTTTGGCCTTGATGAAATAGAGCAGTGCCGAAATTACTTCGTCATGCCCCTCGCTGAAGAACAGGAAACGCTGGTCCAGGGTGTTTTCAAACGGGGAGCAGGAGAAGTTGAAGTAGGCGTTGTACATCTTAAAAATGCCTCACCGAAGAACAAACCGCTCGCATAATGCGAGCAGATCAAATTTTCAGAGGTTCTTACGGGTGCCGGAATGGGTGAGAAAAACTGAAGGAATTATACTCGCGGCCTTGATTGCAGCTTGCATAGTTCACCCATTTTGTAGCGAGCCAATGCTAGGGCTTACCCTTAGTCTGTGATCCTGAGACTTGTCGGTGCGGGAAGTTTATGATTAACTTCGAAGTACATGACACCACCATTTTCCAAAGAGATCGTTTCTTCCACAATGGCCTTACCTACTAGTGACTTGGAACCTGACATCTTCAAATTCGGAGTGGTCTGATTTGTCATTATGTTACTGTGCTGACTGTCTATGAGATATATATCTTGACTCATTGCACCACTGGAGAATAGTGTCCCATCAAGTTTAAGAATACGTTGTATCTCCCTTGGTTCTCCAAAGGCCTGTTTATCTGAATAGTTCCACAAAAGCAATCGCAGTGTCGTCCCTTTGATAACTCCTAAAGCACTTACGCTGTTATCGGTAGAAGTAACCTTTATTTGCTCTCCATCCCTCATACGGCTATATGCATCAATACAGTTGTACGACGGTTTTGGTCTGCCATCATGAGTAATGAGCCCCCAACCTCCGTAAAGGCGTTGCGAATTAACATAGTCCTTGGGCATGAAAAAAAAAGCTTTAGAGATATTTCCCTGATGGAGTGCCGCCAGCACGGCTACAGTGTGGCCGGCATTATAGAAAGCATCGTTTGCCGGATCGAGATGGCCACTGGAATTCCACTCAGTTAACATCATCTCAATGTTACCAGGGAATCCCAATTCTGCCAGAATCTTCTTCACATTCTGTATAAAGAGGGAATAGATTACAGGGTCTTGACTATAGAGATGCCAGGACACAAAATCGAGTTGGAGTTTTTGGCTCTTAACAAATTCCAGAAATGGACTCAGCCAGCCGGTGGCAGGGCTGGATACGGCAGGCCCTCCTACCTTTGCACTCGGATCAATGCTCTTGAGCGCTTCTACTGAGGCCCTGTACAGGTCAAAGTAATCCCCCTGGGAGCCCCTCCAAAACTCTTTTAAATCTGGCTCGTTCCATACCTCATAATACAAACCAGTAAGATTAAAACGATCTTTCATATGCCTGACAAGTTCTCTGCACAGAATTCGCCACTCATCGAGCTTGGTTGGTGCTTGGTTGGGCCTGCTGTCACGACTCAAGGCCAAAGGCATATAGCTCAAGCAGAGAAAAGGCCTTACATCGGTTTTCAGTATCTCTGATATTACAGCATCTAAGCGTTTCCAGTCGTATTCATAGGAGCCATCTGATTTTCTTTGAACTACGCTATAATACTTATCATCGAAAATATGGTCTATGCGTACAAGAGACGTTCCAATGGTATTGAGCATAGGGGCGACCGATCTCCAAAATGCAGGATCATTCACCTCACTAATGCCGCCTTGTGAAAGGTCAGTCAGAGGAGAGAACGATCCCAAGACATTGGCAGCGTCAACTGTTAGGACTACCTTTGGGAGCTTTTCAGTAATCAATGGATCTCTCTTGGTTAATGCAATAGCGTCAACCAAAAGATTGTAAGCTTTGTCGCTATAGGCTCTTCTTTCGCTGACAATGATGGAAAGGTTATGGTATCCCCGTTCAAGGGGAATGGGGCCGACAAAATACCCAGTAATATCTTCTCCGTATCTTATCTGGTTCGGTAATGGTTTTGCTGTTTCTTTGTTAAAACGCCATTCCTGCTTGTCCAAAATCAGTTTGAACGGTGAAGAATAGGGCGTATCCAGAGCTTGAACCCAAATAATGATGTAATATTTACCAGCGCTGGTTACCTGAAACAAATACTTGGCATAATAGCCCGACGAGGTGGGGTCCTTCAGTTGCCATAGGTTCAGAAACTTGTTTCCAGAGCAACTCCAGCTTCGCGGTAGGCCTATTATTTCAAAGCCACTGGTTGTCATGGCATTTTCTGCTTCAATGAATACATCGAATGTCTGTGCGGATGGAGCACCCGCGTATACGCTGGTACCAAGTGTAAGACAAATGATGGTAATGTATGATACGAGCACTACCTTTAACAAGCGGATATCTATACCATTTTGTTTCGTGATCATCGGTTACTTCCTGTTCATATTTTCCATCGATAGTCATCGCATCGAAGCTGTTTTATCAAATGATAAACTAAATAACTATCGCTTCCCTTCCGATCCAGATTTGTTTATACTTCTAATAAGATAGCAATCCAGCGATGTATACCAAAGTGCTCTTACTGGGTGGAACATTTGTATATCGCCTTCTTGTATGCTGTGATCAATCTTTCGTAGTACATATTCTCAGAGTATTCCCGGATAACTTTTTCGCGACCTGCATGGCCCATTCGACTGCACAAATCCGGATCACCCCAGAGGGACTTCATTTTTGCCGCGAGATCCTCCGCATTTCCAGCATCAAAAAGCAACCCCGTCACTCCATCCTCTACGATCTCGGTCATGCCCCCCATTCTCGATGCAATCACAGGTAATCCGTGTCCCATAGCCTCGACAAGCACTAGCCCGAATATTTCCTGACAAACGCTGGGCACCACAAGAAACCGTGCTTTACAGTAAAATTCCTGCAGACGGTGGTAATCCAGGAGGCCAGTGAATTGAGCATTTGAAGGCGCGGATTTAACAATCCATGCCATTCGCGAGTAATCGCCTGCGAGTCGCACCGGAATCTCTGTCATTCTCGCGCTGGCCAAAAGGGTCTCGACACCTTTCTCTGGGCCGATTCGACCAGCAAAAGCTGCGTACTCGCCGGAGGATGGATCACCCAAGCTCCCCGTCACTCTGACCATGTTCGGAACTACTGAAATCAGTTCTGTAGGAATTCCCACCCCAATCAAACGGTCCCGAGCATACTGCGAAGGAGCGATAAAGCAATCTACGTTTCTCGTGAAAAGCCCCAATTTCCGCACAAAGGCACTCCTCAGAGCATAGGCACAACTCTCCGGCAGGTTTTCACGACAATTTAAAATTGCACACCAGTATTCTCGTCCTTTTAGGCACTTCTCGCATATTTTTCCACTCCGCAAATGAAGATCGGTAGGACAGGTAAGGTTATAATCATGGCAGGACAAGACCACTGGAACGACAGCGCGCCGACACTCTACCATCATCCAGGGAGAGAAAAATGGGAATAATCCGTGAAAATGGACAATATCAGGTGATCTTTCCTCAATCATCTTGGACATGAACCGTCTGTCAGCCGCTGAATAGAATCCACGACCGAATGCGCTGATCTTCTTCCATATCCTTTGGTTCAGAAATTGCCGGCTGTCTCGAATTATCAATTGAGCATCATGTCCCTTCTGCCTCAATAGTTCAGTTGTATAGTCGGCAACAACTTCTCGTCCGCCACGAACCCTATGCCAATTGCAGATTTGAATTGACTTCACAGAATACCTCACTACCGTGACACAACTTTCGAACTCGTAAATAACTCTATAAATATAGATATAGACTCACTAATGTATGACAGTGAATACATACATGACACAGCATGATCTAAGACACTATGATTATCCCGCTTTACAAGCCCAACGATAAGTTGTGGAAGTCTAAAAAGCAAATATGACATGCGAGCGATGCTCAATAACGCCAGGACACTGTAGCCCCACTCGTTCTTATCAAGGCGTGCTAATGTGCGACCACCCAGTTTTGAGTGCCGTTTTAAGTAAACCGGATCAAGCCGAGATGCGGGTATCATGTGCCCTATCTGTGCTCTGGGAGTATTTGATATTTTGAAACCAGCTTTACGCAATCGTCTGAAACAGTCCATGTCTTCCCCACACGGGAGTGTAGCGTCGAAAAGCCCTATTTCCCTGAAAACATCCCTTTTGATCAAAGCATTGCCGGTACCAGGAACATCGTAGTAAACAAACTTCTCGTACCAACGCATAGTGCTATTAGGCGTTGCCATTGCTTTGTTGTATCCGAATACACGCAAGATCGACTTCATCCTAGGGTCAGGAGGCGCGCAGAGAAAGTGAGCTATGCATGGCCCGCCAACGCACACAGCTCCACTCCGTTTCGCCTCGTATAGAAGTTCTTTAAGCCAGCAGGTTTCAGCAATTTCATCATCATCAATAAAAGCTATCCATTCTCCCCTGGATTCCATGACTCCTCTATTCCTGGCAGCAGCTATCCCTACCCTCTGCTCACGGAGATAACGGATCGGTATGGGCGAATGAGCCGAGAGTTCTCTAACAAGCGATGGAGTTTCGTCCGCGGAGCCGTCATCAACGATAACGATTTCGTATGAAAACATACCGTCTGTTTGCTGACACATCAGGCTATTCAGAGTATCACACAGCATATCGCTTCTATTGTATGTGCATATATTAACACTTATATCTATATAATTCATGTTCTACCCTCATTGAACCTGATGCCATCTTGAAAAACCTAGGCGCGCCAAGATGAATATACAGAGTAATGATACTTCATTTGGTAAAATCACGATTGATTCGGTTAAGGCGTTCAACGCTGAAAATAGCAGTATAACGCCAAGACAAGCGTGGTCAATGTTACCAGATGCTTTAAACGACTTAATAGTTCGTCTGATACCGGATGCAAACATGCCTATAAAGAGAGTGCACCCAACCACCCCCAATCCCAGGCACATAGAAATATAGGATGAATGTGCCTCCGTCACAACCCATCCTTGGTCAGAGGCAATGTCCTCAACATAAGGTAAGGAGAAGAAACAATTGTATCCGTACCCATGGACGGGATGCTTCATGATATAGGAAATCAATTGGGTCCAGAGCGGGATGCGACCCGTTAACATAGGAACGCCGGAACCTCTACCAAGGCTGACAAGGTGAGAAAGCATCGGGGTTAGGTAGCCGCCAAACAGCAGTAGCAGACACGCTAAAAAGCATACGCAGGTAATGACAAAGCCTTTACTTGACCAAGGCAATGTGAAGAAATAATAGAGGATGGGAGCAAAAAGGGCAGATCCCAAAGATGTCCTAGACCGCGTGAGGAAGAGAAAAACAAGTGCTTCAAAGGCAATGGCGATTAGAGGGAATCGCCATCTCTTCGAATCGATAAACAGGAGGATGGAAGCATAGAATAGGAACGTGCAGTAAATAGCCTGAACGTTCGGATGAACGGTTCCTGCAAAACGATACCCTCCCGTCAGCGGGTGGAAGGTGCCCAGCATGATTTCCGCTAGAAGGCCAATATGCAGGTAGACTACCGTGCTGAAAAAAACCCATAGCAAGATCTCGCGGATAGAAAATCGTCGAGAGAGCACGAAAGCGCTCAACCAAATTATCGCAAAGAGCACGAGCCTTCTGAAAGAAATGGAGGGACTCTCAGACCACGTCAGGCTCAAAAAGGCCCATGCTACCAACAATAGAGTAGTCCATCCCAGTGCCCCATTGATTTTCACATCACGCCGCTTTGTAAACAGAAGCAGGATCGCTGCGAAAAACCCCAGAGAGAGAAACGCAATGCGCCGAACTTCATTGCCCTGCTGGACAATTGTTGTGAATGTGTCCAGTGAAATATTGAAGCCTTCGCCAGCCTTCAGAGAGAAAAACCAGTCGTGTTCACCGGCAAAAAATACAATTATCAAAAATAGGTAGACCAGCCATGGAATCTTTGTCTCCGAAGCCGCCCTGTTCGAGGTTTCCTGGAAGATTTTTCCCATCAGAATTTCCATCTATATCGATCTACCAACTGAGAAAGGCGTGCTTGCGATTACTGGGCACAAAAAGAGAACAACCATGCTATCCATGTATACATGGTGTTAAGGTAAGCCTATCAATGGAAAACATGTTGTACAAGGTAATCATGACAACCAATATAATAGTGCCAGGCTTACTTCGAACAAAAATCAGTACAATGCACTGCCGCCGTTGGCGTAGATGCCGGTTATCCTCGCTCCGAGAAGATTCAGAGTTCCTGCCGACGAGGGGGTTTTCTAAAGCCAAAGTGTTAAAAAGAGAGAGGGGTAGTGCTAATATAGCAGAAGTGGCTGGTTTCTTGATTTTAGGTCATTCTCCCTCCAGCACGGGGGCAGGATGCAGGTTCGGCATCGTGTGTCGAGAAGCCCATTCAAAAGCGAGAATACGAGCGATGGACGATAATCCATTTGCTATCGTTATGCCTAGTGCTGCTCCCACAGCGCCGTAGCTGTCCACACTCCACCTGCCAAGAGTTAACATGACCACCACCGGGATAAGATTAAGCATGAAATCTATTTCCATTCGTCCTATAACGAGTAAGCCCTTCGATGAACATATCCACGGAGCGGATAGACAGATATTCAGAGCCAATATCTCAAACATGATGCCATAATCATGATAGGAAGGACCATATAAAAAGGTGAGAAGCTTTTCGCCAAACAGTAAAGGGATGCCTGCGAGTGTGAACGCGAAGCCAGTAAAAGCAATGGATGCTCGCTTCACATATACACGCAATGCCCCTATGTCGCCTTCAGCGTAGACAGAGGCAAACTTAGGAGTGAGCAAATTAATCACCCCTCCAAGCGGAATGTTAGCAACAGCCATTATGCTCATACATGCTGCGTAAACCCCACAACCCTCCGTGCCGTATGATGATGAGGCTATAAGCCAGGGATAGGCATAGGTGGAAATTGACGAAACCAAGGAAGCTGGGAGTACCCATTTGCCGATCCGAAGGTTTGTCATTAAATCTGGCCAGACGTCGTTTACAACAACGCAAAAGTGTGATCGGCGATAAATAAGCCAAATAACAGAGAAAAGACAGCACACTGCACCCATAATGGTATGTGCGATAGCAGGTGTCATACTACCCGCCTTCCAACACACAACTAAGGCGAATGATTGTAACGCCACTATAGCGCAGTCTTGAAAAAGAATAGATTGCATCCATTCGCGTAAGAATGAAAGGCGGCGGACGTATTCTCGAAAAAGGGTAAATACAATTACCAGAGCGATTGCTACGAGCACCTTTTGCAACCCCGCAATACTCTTTCCCTCATGAGAGAAAGCAATAGCACCTACGCCAAGTCCAAGCGCCAAGAATGCTGAGATTGTAAGTTGATGCATGAGCGTGCTTCCCGTGTAGCGCATCAGTGCCCGGCCGGTAAGGTGCGGACTGCGTATGTACTGAGGCACAGAAACCGTGCTTATGTGCACATCAATAAACAGGCATACGATTGTCATCCCGAGGCTGAACAACCCAAATTCAGCCTTAGAGCAGGAACGGGCTACTATGAGGGTGCCAAGGAAGTTCCCCGCGCTCACGACCATTTGGTCTGCGATGCCGAAGGACCAAGAGGAATAGGCAAGATAAAAAAAATTACTACGGATCTTTCTGAGATACCGAGATGCTTTCATCTTGCACACGCTTGGCGCTTTTGGCAGCGATCATAGCACTCAACCCATAGTTTAAGAGAAGCTCGTTCTAGGGGTAGCGGATTGCGAATTACCTTCACAAAATGTGCGACAGATTTTAGCGGCATCTGTGTGAAATGTCGCGCTACTGCACGCCAGTAAAATTTGCTGTACCTGAATTGGGGCTTTTCGAAATTCCGGATTGCCTGCACCATTTGCCAAGGCTTGGGAACCCACGCAAAATGAATCGTTTTCACAGGCTTGTCATCCACACCAAGTCCATATCCAAAGTGATAATAATATCTATCAAAGAAGTTAAACAACATATGATAGCCATGATCTAAATGCAGATGTAGAGATTCAGACCATTCAGGATATACGGCATTCAAAACCTCCTGATCGCCTTGAAACATTGAATTTGTGTCGCGGAATACCTTCATAATTACCGAGTATAAGTCCTTGCTTGGTTCAACTACCAACAACCCGGAGTTGAACTGAGTCCAATGCTGATATTTCCTCAATAAGCCACCGGCATTTATGGCAGACATATGAGGGGCTGAGAATAACTCGTCAATATTTGATAACACCATGATATCACAGTCTAAATAAATTATTTTTTTATACTGACATAAATTGAAAACGGATAGCTTCGAGTAGGTATAGGCGAAGTGGGGAATACGGGTCGACGATGGCGGTGATATGTAGTCGACACGTTTGTACGAAATGTTTATATCATCTAAAATGTTCAATATGCTTTTGCTTACATTATTTGTAACTATCAGGAGAAATGGATAGATTGGATGTGTTTCTAACAAAGAGTGATGCAGTACAAGAACACCTGGTAAATATTCATCCGTTGTAAGGATAGATACATATGTTCGCATTTATAGTCCGATCTATTCAGGGAAGAGGCGTGTGTTTATTCATAGAATATACTACGGAGTCACTCGCTTGTCCGATCTCATGGAATTTATAAGCAAAGTGGCGTATCTCCACATCCTAATGCCAGCTATGGTTGATGTGTTGGCAATGGTTGATTTCTTGGTGAGATAATTTTTCCGGTAGAAATACTCCATTGACTTAAAAAATTCCGAAATCATTTTAGTACTGTGCTTCTTCCCACTTTGTCCTTTTAGATGAATTACCGTGTGGCTCGGTATGTAAAAGGTTTTCCAGCCTTTCTCCTTAAAACGAAAGCACCAGTCAAGGTCTTCCATATACATAAAGTAATCTTCATCCAAAAGTCCAACCTCATTGATCACTTTGCTTCTGACCATCATGAAGGCACCGTTTATGGCATCAACCTCATTAATTTCATCCTCATCCAGGTAGGTCAGGTTGTATCTAGCAAAGAGTCTAGATTTAGGAAAAAGTTTAGACAGACCGGACGCGCGGCAAAAACCATCGAAAGCCGAAGGAAAAGACCGCCTGCAAGCAAGGTCCAGACTTCCATTTCCGGTCACTAATTTGCAGGTTACCATGCCTACTTGCGGGTGTTCTTTTAGAAAATTGACTGTCGAATCAAAAGCATGGTCCTGGACAATTGTATCGGGGTTAAGCAATAGCACAAACTCTGTATCTAAGTTACGTAGGATGAGGTTGTTGGCTTTGGCGAAACCAAGATTGGTATCACTTCTTAACAGCAAAACGTCCGAGAAGCATGATGCAACCATGTCCGGACTTAAATCATGGGAGTTATTATCTACCACGCATACTTTGAAGCTGATAGATTGTCGCGATCCGAAGACTGATGTCAAGCACTTATTTAAGTCAAACTTTGTATTGTAGCTGACAATAATCACCATCAATTCGGGTTTGTTCCGCATCTTACATCGCCCCTTTACCAATGATCACAACTAATGCTGTTTTGGCAAGAATTTTAAGATCCTTCATCAGACTCCAATTATCTATATATCTGAGATCCATTTGAATCCGCCCATCAAAAGAAACTTCGCTTCTACCACTAACTTGCCATAAGCCGGTTAAACCAGGTCTCACACTAAACCTTCTTCGGACCCATGAGTCTTCGATTCTATTGAATTCCCAGTAAAATAGCGGCCTAGGGCCGACGAGGCTGATTTCTCCCTTCAATATGTTTATCAATTGAGGTAGCTCGTCCAGACTGGTCTTGCGAAGGAATCTACCAAAGCGGGTAATCCGCGGATCATTGTTTATCTTGAAGGCTGGACCATTTTCCTGGTTTAAGTGAACAACTTGGTCAATCATCTTATCAGCGCCGTTAACCATGGTCCTGAACTTGATTATCTTAAATGGCCTTTTGTTGAGACCAGGCCTCATTTGCGTAAAAAACACCGGGCCAGGTGATGTCACCTTAACTAATAATGAAATGATTAGGAAAACCGGCAAGATACCTATCAGAAGTACCAATGAAAGGGCAAAATCAATCATCCGCTTCACAAGGATCGGCCAGCCCCGCATGGCACCGGTATAGATGGTTATTACCGATTCGCCGTCCAGTTTTTCCGCCAGGACCGGCCCAACACAAGATCGAAGAAATCCGAAAGAAACCTGACAGTGACACCCTGTTCCCCACACAACCGGACAATGTCTGAGGATTTCTTGTAAAGCGACTTCATAGGCAGGCAGACCATCACTTCATCGATCACTTGCGTCCTGATGAAATCCGGAAATTTCTCGAAATCCGTCACAATTAAATAACCGCTATTGCGAAAGTCAGGGTTCCCCGACCAGCCGTTTTCGACAAATCCAACTATTCTGTAGCCCAGTTCCGGTTTTGAGTCGATCTTTCTTGCATACTCGACTGCCCGCCGGTTCGTGCCGACGATCAGCAGATGACGTAGATTTCGGCCTCGGAGTCTGAAGGCTTTCAAACCGGACCTGAGGACAATCCGCGTCGCGATAATGGCCGTCGCCGACGCAAGCCAAAATAAAACAATAAATTGCGGGGTTATTATCGAAATGCCGGCCAGCCATCCCAAAGCGAATAAGATGACGCTCCCGACAAATGTGGCCTTGAGCACATCGAGAATCTCATTGCTGACGTGGGAGAGGCGTCTGGAGCGGTAGAGGCCGAACAGGGCGAACAGGCCATGCCACACTAGCAGGAAGACGGCAAAAGTGACAAAATTGATCACCCTCACCCGCATGTACAGAAAATCGCCGAATGAAACGCTACGGCCGATTTCACTGTAGGTTTCATAAGTAGCGAGAAAAAAACAGGCTATCATCAAAATTAAGTCGGAAATCTGCAGAGTCTTCAAGGCAAACTTGCGACGCAGGTTTTGCATACGAAATCTCCCGGCTATGGCTCTTCACCTGTGCGATTCAGTCTTCGTCCCAGGCGGAAGAGATTGACAGCTTACGAAAGGAGAAAGTGAGGATGAAAATTCCCCGGCTATCCAAAAGGATTCGCGTTACAGCCTTCGGTAGAGCCAATCAGGAATATGCAAACGTCTTTTGTTCAAAATAACGCCAAGCAGCTTCGTATTTGCCTGAAGGAGGTCCTCTTTGGCTTTATTCGCCACCTCCCAGCGCGTACTCTCCGCTTCCACAACCAGGATTACCCCATCCATAAGGCCCGCCATCCGTACGGCTGGGCTCTGCTCCTGCAGCGAGGGCAGATCGAATATGATATGGCTGTACTCCCGCTTTAGAGCAGGAAGAGATCCGGCAAGAGATTTGAGGGCATGTGCGGAAAGTTCCGGTTTCCCTTCTCCGGCGCTGAGAAGATCCAAATTTTCGATTTCCGTGGATTGGATGCAGCCAAGATTGGGCCGGCCGTTCGATGTAAAATCGACGAGCCCGGGAGAAAGCTTCGTCCGGAAGCTCAGGTGTTGTTCGGGACATCGGGTATTCGCATCAACCAGAAGAACTCGCCCCCCGCCCTGCTGCGCAAATTTCTGAGCCAAAAGCCCGGCGGTAGTGCTCACTCCTTCCCCTGAATGACAGCTTGCCAAACCAACGACACAGGGAGCAGCCAAAGCTCCGCCTGTGCAAAGACGCAAGAGATCATGAAATGCGTTGCCATTCCCATTGAGCCCCAGTGGCGAGTCGTAATGAAGCTGAGCGCTACCGGCTCCTTTTGCCGCGGCAAAGGACAGCCCACCGGTAATCTGGTTCGGGAGGCAGATGGGAAGAGTCGCCATTACCGGGAGATCCAGTCGGTTATCAACATCCTCGGGTTTTTTGAGTGAGTGATCCTGGTATTCGGAAAAGAACGCCAAACCCAGGCCGCCGAATGCTCCCAGAAAAAGACCCAGGGCAAGGTTCAACAGTTTCCGAGGCCGGATCGGCTTTACGGGGTATGATGCAGGCCCGACGATGCTGATGTTCGAGATCTTTTCCAGTTCAAGCGCCTGATCGATTCGAGCCTGTTCGAGACTATCGGAATACTTGCGGTAGTTTGCCTTCTTGGTTTCGAGTTCTCGTTCAAGCTGTGCCAGGCTTATATCAGTATCATTAAGGGTTTTGAGTTCGTTTCGACCACCATCGAGTTGCGCTCTTAGCACTCCGGCCTTGGCCTGGAGTGATGAGAGATTACCTTCCTCCGTCAGCAGTTCCTGCTGGATCTTCTGGTATGTGTCATTGATTCCCCTGGTCACCTGCTTGGGCTGTTCGGCCTTGGCCAGCAGGGCCTGTCCCTCTCGAATCTCCCGCCGGATTTCCCGGACGGGGATACTATTTTCAGTAAAGGTGGACAGCAATTCCTGCTCTTTTAGCTGCAGTTCGTATATGTGTTTTCGCATTCCATCCGTGGCGGATTGAGCAACGCCGGTAGTTTCTTCCTTCTGAAGCGTACTGGGCAGCCCTGCAAGAAAACCCTTCAGTGCCTTGACGCGAGC
Source organism: uncultured delta proteobacterium (assembly GCA_963781715.1). Lineage (GTDB taxonomy): Bacteria > Desulfobacterota > Syntrophobacteria > Syntrophobacterales > Syntrophobacteraceae > Desulfoferrobacter. The sequence continues at coordinate 4,918 of CAWAGW010000019.1, read as the reverse complement.
TGCCGAGGCTGCTGCTGCCGATTCGGTTTGTTCCAGTTCCCTCTGCAAGCTCCCGATCCGGTCAAGCAGTATGTGCCGCTGTTCCTGGATTGAGGCGGTGCCGGTCTTGTTCTTCAGGTTTTTAAGATTTTCCTCGGTCTGCGCCAGGGAAGATTGAAGACTCGCTTTCTGCTCTTTAAAGAAAGCGTACGAACCCGTTGTGCGGTGGGCGTTTATGTGTTTGTCGAGATAAAAACTGATGAGCTTCTGGAGGACATCGCGGGCCAGTTGTGGACTGTTCGTTTCATACCCGGCAGAGATTATGTTGCTTTTTTTAGTGGTCTCCACATTCAGGTGCTTCATCAGGGATTGGACAGCTTTATCTCTTTCTTTGAGGCGATCCGCCGGGTCGGTATTGTCATTGGATGCGAAAAGCTTTGAAATCGCTTTGATGGGAAGCCTTACGGCCGCCTTCATCCTATAGCGTATAGTTTCCAGCAGGGATGCGTTCGGGGCCAGGGTTTCCTCCAGCCCTTCCAGAATTATTTGGGGGCCGACAGCATCCACAACCTTTTCGGCAAGTTCGCGGCTCTTCAGTATTTCCGACTCTGAGTTGATCTCGTTTTCACGCTCCGAGCCGATGTTTACGACCTGGCCGGTGGTCGCCGTAGGGTCCAGCGTGACGCTCTCACGACCGAGCCGCACCATCAATTGGGATTCGGATCGGTAAACATCGGAGGCGAGCAGTGTGCCGAGAGTTACGACCGCCACCACTGAGAAAAAGAAAACGAGTATTTTCCTTTTATGTCGAAACAGGACATTGTAAAAATCCCTCATCGAAGTTTCCGGGAAATTTTGCTGTGATCTTAGGTCAGCCATCGTTGCTCTCCCAGAGATCAATAGATCTCAATTTGCGCAAACCCACCCAATCGAAATCACAAATCTTAAAATACGCTGGCGCCAATGCCGAGAGGAGGCAGGAATTTATAAAGGTGCTGTTGTATCCATTGATTCGCATCCGCAATGCTGGTTCTCGATACGTAAACAATGTCTCTTGGCTGCAGGTAGAACGGCTGGGTTTCCTGGCCCGCAAGGGCATTTTGAAATCGAGTAACGTCCCCACCAACCGTCCGTCCTGCTTTCGAACCACGATGACATTTCGCACTTCGGCTTTTTCAAGATTGAACCCGCCAGCGTGCATGATCGCTTCGAGAGCCGTCATTTCGCCTGGGATATCGATGGGGCCTGGTTTGTTTACTTCCCCGCCCACATAGACCCGGCGTTCAAAAAATGACTTTACAATGACTGCCAATTCCGGGTGTTTTAACTGAGTGGAATAGAGCTTTACCAACTCTTCCCGAAGCTCGGTGGGAGTCTTCCCCTGCGCAACCACTTCGCCGATAAGCTGGAGTTCTATTTTCCCGTCGGGGCGCACCGCCTGACTTTCATTGAACTGGCTGGCGTAGGCGAATTTGATCTCGACCACGTCGCCAGACTTCAACGTCACTCGGGACGGCTGCTCGATATTCATTGAAGGGGAAAGAGAAGATTGGACAGGAGTATGGGTGGTCTGGCAGGCAGTAATGAAAACAGCAAAAAGCGGAATGAAAATCAGGAAAGAAAAATTCTGACCGGTTTTACACACCATCTCTATCCTCCCAAATATGATGAGCGCAAAAGGTTGCGGACTGAACTGGCATCTCGGCTTGGTTTACAGGTTAAAAGCGACCTCCTGAGAAAGCTCCGCCAACTCGGTTACACCGCTGGAAGCTAATCGGATGGCTGCCCTGGAATATTTGATCCTGAAACACGACTGCTGGGCTATGATCTGCGACAATAGGTGGCAGATAATAATAGAACTCAGCCACAAATCAATCGGAAAATCTTCTGAGGACGTTTCCGATTACATGATTGATCTCCAGAATACGGTCTAGCTAAACAGGCCGGTTGTATCAGATACCCCAAAATGTCAATCAGGAAAACTCCTGATATAGCTCACTTAACTTTGCCAACGTACATGCTTTGAATATGGTTGATTTTGCTATAAATATGGAAGTCCATCACAAAAATACGAATCAGTAAAATTACTTAGTAACTTAGTTAATTTTTAATCATTTGTATCCTGTATGAATAGCCTAAAAATATGGTTAAATAGGATTTTGAGCATCTTGTCTGATAGATCCGCTGTGGGGTCAAGGGGGATTTTGGGGGGTAGGTGCTAGGTATATTTTTTACCCACTGTTAGCAATAACTTAACTTAATTCAGTATCTTGGCCCGATACTCGATCACACCAAAAGAGGGGATACATCGGCAAATGACCCACCCCTGCTCCAAGAAGACCGGACGCCTTTTCTGCACTCGTCGGGCAACCGTCTTGTTTCCTCTTCCCATCATGTCATTAACCCCGGTAACTACATCGCTGGGCCTTCATGCGCTTTGCATGCTGCCAGCGAATTTCGCACTTAGTTATACTGAGTCATTTATTCTTTTGTTTTTCCTGAAGCGTGCGGCGAAGAAGCGGAAGCACGGCTCTATCCTTCTCAAAACCGACTTCCTCTTTGACTTTGACAAGGGTCTCAAGATCCAGCACACATAAAAGAAGCCCGCTTACCTCATACTGGACAGTGTGGTTGGAAAGATCCTCATAATCGTGATCGGCGCCGATAGTGCCGAGAAGATCAAGGGGGCCAAGTCTAGTCATGAGAAGCTGATACCCTGGGGATGCCAAATGATCGGCGCCTGGTTTCAATCGCTGGTTCTCTCGACCTCGATAGTAGGCGTCAAGATCTCTGAGCGCGGCCAATAGGCGTGCAATGTTTTCAGAAGTCCGCGAATGCACTACATCGAGGTCAAAGGTTGTCAGCGGGGCTCCGTGCAGAACTGCTGAGACACCGCCGACAATGATGAAATCCACGCGGTGGCCTGCCAGCGTCCGAAGAAGTGCGAAGAAATCAGGCGACGGGCCTGGCATTTTGCAACCTCACAACAGATCGAACCGCATCTTGCAGTACCTGCAACCTTTCCTCAGGAGACATTGAAAGCATCCAACGTATAAGGGTCAGATCCACACCATCATTACCGTGAGTTTGTGTAACTTCCGACATGATCTTTTTCTTTTCCGAATGCGATGCTATTGGCTGTAAATGCTCCATAGGTATCCTCTACCCCCAGACCTTGCTTCGAGGAAGGGATGAAATCCGATACATAAAAGGCAACCCTGCTGCGCGGCGGAATAGAATCAATGGGCGGTCCCGCTTTTCCAGGGACAGTTTGTCGCTGCCTCCAGAATCAATCCGAAAGGTATATTCAGCCTCTTTAGCCATACGGACTCTTTCGACTCCGCACGATCTCAATCTGCGGCCCATATTAATCTAATGAGAATATCCTTGCGAAGATTGCCAAAACAGCTTTCAAAATCCTGAGCCTGTAAACAGGCGAAGAAGGCTCAATCGTGCGACAAGAAAAGGGGAATGAGCATCCAGGCCATTTCCCCTTGATTATTGGTGATGATCGGCAGCAGTAAACTGATATCGTACCACATCAGTTCCCCCGCTCTCTCATTTATGTATCCTGAATATCTCTCTCACAGCCGATATAAGCTGCTCCTCACCGGGAATATAGAAGCGCTCCAGAGGTGGACTGGCGGGGACCGGAATATCAGGACCCGTAACCCGCCTGAAGGGAGCTTTAAGACTTAAAAAGCCCTCCTCCAAAACGACAGCGGCGATTTCACCGGCAAAACCTCCAGTGCGGGTCGCTTCGTGCAGCACGACAAGGCGGCCGGTATTTCGTACTGAAGAGAGTATGGTCTCTTTATCAAGCGGCACCAGAGTGCGCAGATCCACAACCTCCACCTCTATTCCTTCCTGTGAGAGTTTTGCTGCTGCATTCAGTGCAACGCCCAGCATCTTGGACCACGTCACCACGGTTACATCTCTTCCCACCCTCTTGATCTCCGCAGTGCCGATGGGAGTCAGGTATTCCCCATCGGGAACAGGTCCGGGCACGAAGTAGAGCATCATGTCTTCTATGAAAATGACGGGATTTTCGTCTCGAATAGCTGACTTGAGCAGTCCCTTGGCATCCGCCGGCGTCGAGGGCATCACCACCTTCAATCCCGGGCAGTGTGCTGCCCAAGCTTCCAGGTTGTGCGCGTGCTGACATCCAGCTCCAAAGCCTGCCCCACTTTTCATGCGCACAACCATGGGAAAGGACGATTTTCCTCCGGAGAGATATCGTAGCTTTGCAGCGTGATTTACGATCATATCCGAAGCGAGAGTAAAGAACGGGTTGAACATGATCTCCACCACCGGCCTCAGCCCTGCCACCGCCGCACCTACGGCGAGCCCTGCAATCGCAGCTTCTGAAACCGGGGTATCCTTCACACGCTTGATACCGAAGTCCTTCAGTAAACCCGCCGTCGGGAGCATGGGACTGTCGTGTATGCTCACCCCAACACCTTCTCCGGCGATGAAGACATTGTCGTCTCGTATCATTTCTTCTCTGAGAGCCTGATTGACAGCCTGCCCCATTCCTAATTGCTGCATGGCGCTTTTCCCTTTCAATACGTTCGTAGACCGGTGGGCTTTTTCATTAGGCAAAGACATCCTCGAGTGCCTCTTCCGGATCGGGATAGGGGCTCTCCTCTGCAAAGCGGATGGCTTGGTCAACTATTTCATTGACCTCCGTTATCATCCTCTGCAGTTCTTCGGAGGTGATCAGTCCATGGGAGAGCACCTCATCGCGGAGCCTGGGGATGGGGCACTTCTCTTGCCATGCCGCGATCTCGTCTTTCGGCTGGTATACCTGATGATCGCTTTCTCCATGTCCGCGGCAACGATAGGTCTTGCATTCGATGAGGGTCGGACCCCTTCCAGCAATTGCGCCCTCCCTGGCTCTCAGTGTAGCTTCGTAGACTGCAACCGCATCATTGCCATC
>CAWAGW010000018.1:0-695370 GCA_963781715.1 uncultured delta proteobacterium | reverse complement strand
GACATTGCCGATTCCACTTCACGCTGGGCACAGGCAATGAAGGAAACCTCCGGCCGGATGGAAGAGATTCCCGGCGAGGAAGCATTTCCCGCTTATCTCGAATCTTCCATTAAGAATATCTATGAACGAGCCGGTCTCTATCGGTTGCATGACAACTCTGTCGGCAGCCTGACAATGATTGGAACCGTTTCTCCGGCCGGTGGAAATTTTGAGGAACCTGTCACTCAGGCCACTCTGGGAACTGTAAAGACATTTTTGGGACTTTCAGCGGAGCGTGCCTATCGACGTTTCTATCCGGCTATCGATCCTCTAATCTCCTGGTCTCGTTACCTGGATCAACTCAAAGATTGGTTCCACGAAAACCTCAGCGCCACCTGGACAGACGATGTCAAAGCAATGCGCGAACTTCTCATGCGTGGCGACAATGTGAACCAAATGATGCAAGTCACCGGTGAAGAAGGGATTACTCTGGAGGATTTTGTCGTCTGGCAGAAAGCGATGTTGCTTGATCTGGTTTATTTGCAGCAGGACGTATTTGACGATGTGGATGTTTCGATGCCGCGAAAACGTCAGTTGGAGAGCTTTGAGTTGCTGAAGAGCATCATTGATAGTGAATATCGATTCGAAAGTAAAGATCAGGCTCGAGACCTTTTTACCCGCATCGCCGGGACTTATAAGAATCTGAATTACACTGCGACGGAGTCCCCTGATTATCAGCGCTACATACAAGAGATCCGGCAAATGGTAGCGAGTTGTTCAACTTAGGGACTGTCCAGTCATAAATTTGGCATGGTTCAAGATGGTCTGCGCCTGCCCCGGACTCCGATCCGGGGCTCGCAGGGGTACCGATTGGGTGAAGTGCTAAAGTGAAAAAGCTATTTTCCGACATCTCCTAACCTACAACCAGTCCCAGAAAAGGATAGTTTTCAAGCTCGGCATGTGTCCAAAAGGAAATTCCGGCTCGCTGGCCCACTGTCTCTACAGCAATGACGGCATCAGGATTATCGAAATCAATTTTGCCGGGCGTGCCCTTTTTTTCCAATTCCTGCAGCAGCGCATCGTCCAGCAAACGCTCTTCGTCCATGCTTGAGAGCCTCCTTTTAAAGCCGCGTCGATGCATCCTTACATGAAACCTCTTTCCTGCCAATCTAGAAACCCACTGCAATACGATACCTGATGCCCGGCTCTCGAACTCTTCCTTATTCTGGAACGTGAAGGTATCGGTTACCGGCACAACCCGTGAAATGAAGTTAAGAATACCCGGGCTTTCCGTTATTTCTCTCCACAGGGTCTCCTTCAGTAATTCGATGTCATCGGTTTTCATCACCAAAACATTGAAATAGTCCGTGCGGTTGATGGAGCCAAATGGTTCGAGCAAACGAATTGTTTCTCTGAAGCCCCTCTCGTGGATGGTTATGATAACGTTCCAATCGTGCATTTCCAGCCCTCTTGCTAACACTTTGTGTTTTATCGATACAACATCACAAACCTCTGGATGAATCGCAGATCAGTGCTTAAGTTCTAAGATAAGACTTTGTGCCAATTTGCAGAAGCTGGAGAATCTAGTTTTTGAGAATACACTTACTGCGGTGGTTTTGCCGGGTTCGATTTAGAGAAATATACTGTTTGTATTAAGATTATTAGCATATCGTATTAGCTGTCCTCCATCCGGAAACCCCCTCGATGACGAGAGGAACCCGGGATTTCCGGACGGGAATCAGTTAGGCGGAGGGAAGATAGAGGAACATACCGATGAGAAGCATGTGGTGGTTATTAGCTGTATTTATAATAGTGTTTGGTTTTTCCGGATGCGGCTCCACAAATGTCAATACCATGTACACGGTCAACTATCCCGACTATCCGACTCTTGATGAAATGAAAGCTTATCATCAACATGCAGACGATGGATATTCCAATGAAACAGTTGACAAAATGCCGGAGAGCGGGAATTCCGAAATCGCAGAGTACGATCGAGACGGATGGACCCACCGCATAGTAGACGAAGTGGAATTGGCGCAGTTGACCGAACGAGATCCCGAATTGAGCTACAGCATTTCCAAGCAAATCCTCGCCCGACTCAATGGGAGAGCACCCTACTATATCGATCAAGATATTCAAAAAGGTCGTCTTTTAAAAGTGCCGAACAATTTCACACTCTTTAAAAACTGGAGTCCGCTGCCGAAGGAAATCCCCGAAGTCTACAATGTACCAAAATTCATTCTAGTCGTTAAAGACATCCCCTTCATAGGCTGGTATGAAAATGGGCGACTGACAGGTGATTCGTTCATATGTATCGGAAAAAGCGAAGGTTGGACAAGGGCCGGGATTTACAGAGTGAGAGATAAAGACATCGATCACATCTCGGGGAGCTACACAAATGCTTTCGGAGTGCCTGCACCAATGCCCTGGGCTTTGAGAATTTACGGGCATGTCTGGATTCATGCAGGTGACATTACCGGTGGCTACTGCTCACACGGATGCATCAATCTGCCCTTGATGCCGGCCCAAGCGCTTTATGCCTGGGCGGATTTTGATACGGTGGTGGTTGTGACAGAGTCTTTGGGGACACTGCAGACGGTGTTCGATAATAATCGATCCAATTGCGTGCTTTATGCTGATGCTTGCGGTCTTAAACAAGCGGTAAACCACAAAAGTTAGCGCATGCAGGCACAAATAATCTCTAACCTAAAGTTAGCGACTCCATCGGCAACCCTCGTTTTGCCGGCGGCAGTACCGCCGAGCGGTATCTTCGACCCAGCATCCAGTGGGTGGATGGGATTTCTGGATTCCTGCCTTCCCAGGAATGATGATGTTAGCTTTGCCTCACAAGAATCGCCAAATTTAGGTCTAAGATTCATGGTGCAAATAGAATGAATCTGGATTTTTATCCGTCCCGCAACGGCGCCAGAAGACGAGTAGTCACTTTAATTATTCTAGCGGTTGCTCTCGGGATTTTGCTTGTCTACAATATCACCGGCTATTTCCAAGAAATCAGAACCATTGCCGACGATCATCCGGAACAAGCCTTTGTCAAGCTCAAAAGCTTTTCCTCTGCGTTCCTGCTCATCAATGGTATCATTACATTTTTGTTTGCTGCCTATTTTACCTTTACCGCCTGGAAGATTTGGAAGAATGGTCGGTTTCCCCCTGCAGGAATGAAGGTGATCAGGTCGACTAAGGTTCATACCGGCTGCAAGGCAAAAATAATAGCAGTGGTCTGTCTCCTTATTGCCCTGCTGATGTTATCAACGAACATTTTTTTATGGTACTTTAATGAGATGACTAAAAAATTCGACCAAAAGAAGGGTAATGGCTCCATAGAATTCGTCGCTGCAGACGGCCTTGGGACCACCCTGGCGGGGATAAGTATAAAGCAAAATGCGGCCTTGTTTTTTAATTGCGGCGACTGCCGCGTTTATCGGCTGACTAGAAGCAAGGCCATCGAGAAAATAACCAAGGACCACTCATTGGTTCAACAGCTTGTTGACCAAGGGCGTCTAACCGAGGAGCAAATGCGGTTTCATCCTGACAAGAATATCGTTACCTCAACGGTAGCAGGAAATCCTTTGGCGCCTACCCCCGAAGTATATTCGGTACAGGGGGAAATTTGCCCGCATGAAAGGTATTTGATCTGCAGCGACGGAGTATGGGAAGACTTCGAAGTTGCTGAGCTACAGGATATTCTTTCTTTAAATTCGATTTGGGATAGCACGGCAGAATTCTCTAGGCAGATTTTACGAAGGGGTGCGCGAGACAATTTCAGTTTGATCACAGTCGAAATAGAGGCCAACGACCCATGACAAATGTAGAACCTGCAGCACCTGACAACCAAGTATTGAAAGAGGCATCCGACGACACCAAAATTCGGCAAATTGTTTTTGGTGCAGGTGTCTTCTTGGCGGTCATATTTATACTCTGGCTGCTGCCACTCAATGCTTACTTGCGGGATATCCTGCATTGGACCGAAGGCTTGGGCGTGTGGGGACCGATTGTTATAGCTCTGACCTACGTTTTAGCCTCCGTTTTGTTGCTGCCCGGAACGATTCTTACCATGGGGGCGGGGTTCCTGCTGGGAGTCTTCACCGGAACTGTTACCGCCCTGGTCGGGAGCATCCTCGGAGCCGTGAGCGCTTTTCTGATCGGTCGCACCATCGCCCGCGACTGGATAGCTGAAAAGTTTGCAGAAAATCGCAGATTTTTGGCCTTGGACAGGGCCGTTGCTGCCCAAGGATTCAAAGTTGTATTGCTGACCCGGCTAAGCCCTGTTTTCCCCTTTAATGTCCTCAACTATGCTTTCGGTTTAACTCGTATCCCTTTTTGGCCATACATTGTAGCTTCTTCGATTGGCGTGATTCCCGGAACTATAATGTATGTGTACCTGGGAGGCGCCGCCAGATCTTTTGCCGAAATCATCGCCGGTGAAGTGGAAGGTGCCAGGATGCAACAGTCCTTCTTTTGGGTTGGGCTGATCCTGACTGTTGCGGTAGTTTTTTACATCACCCGGATCGCCAGGAAAGCCCTGAAAGAAAATGTTCCAGAAAACATTATAGCAGAAGATTAGGTTGCGCTTACGCTTTTATCTGCTTTATTACCCGGGGTAATGCGATACCGAACTGTAACGCTTGCCTGCACACTGACCTGCCCGGGCTGTACAGGAGTTGCAGCCTCAGCTGAAAAGGTCCTTGCCATCTGCATTTGCGGACGTATGAAGTTGATCCCTCCTTCAGATATTTCATCCACGCCCACAATTTCTACACCAACGGCTTCGGCAATGGCATCAGCCTTTTCCCTGGCCTCTTTAACTGCCAGACGCAGCGCCTCTTCTTTATATTTACCGTCTTCCTTGATTTCAAATGATAGACCTTCTAATTGGTTGGCTCCGGCACTCACCCCGGCATCTATTACATCGCCAACTTTGCTGATATCGTCGATCACTACCTGAATGCTGTTGTGTGCCCGAAAACCTACGATGATGGGTTCTTGAGGCTCCTCAACTCCTCTTTGGCTTGGCCTTGAGAATACAGGGGATAGCGTTAATCCAACGGTTGTAATTTTCTCTGAGGGTATGTCCATTTGCTTGAGCTTTTCGAGAACTTGATTAACTATTTTGCTTGCCTGCTGCTGAGCACCGGCTGCTTCTTTTGCCTGAGCAACGGCCCCCAGCCTGATAATGGCTTGATCGGGTGCGGCATGGACTTCGCCATGCCCTGTCACGGTCAATGTTGGCTTCGAATTGTCAGCCTTCATGTCGCTTTGAGCCAAAGCCCAAACCGGATAAAGTAACAATATCGGGAGCAAATATAGCAGCTTATTCATAATGGCAACTCCTCTTTTGGCTAGATGTATTTGGGAGAACAAACGCGATTACATCGCTAACCTTGCGTCATTCCGGCGAAGTAATCCGGCGGCATCTTCGACCCGGCATCCAGTGTGTGGTCGGGAATGTCTCTTATGAAACTTCATTAGTTTCATTCCCGTTCAAACCCCGTCCTAAATGGGGTGGCGCCGCTGGATTCCGGCGTTCGCCGGAATGACGATTACAGCTTTGGCTGCACAAGAATCGCTAAATTTAGGTCGAAATTAGTCCGTCAAATCGAAGCTATTCATTTTGTTATGGTCGTCAAGAGTTTTCTTGCTGCACATTGTGAATGGAGAATGTTGAATGCTCGATAGCCTTCGACGTTTGATGTGTGATTGAATCATTTGGAGAAAAGATATATCCTGCCAGAGTGAATATGGCCGAAACGCGTAAAGCACATACCAATCGATTATCATCCTGAAACGTTTTATCTTGGCGCAGATTCTCAGTACTGTAACGAGATTTCGTTCTGTGTCATTTCGAGCGAAGCGAGAAATCTTTAGTAAGTATGGACAGCCTTGAAGATTCCTATCCTCACTCGGAATGACGAGCAGCAAAGGGTGTCGATTCTCGTTGTAGTGTTAGAGGTTGCTCATTCCAGTCTCACTATTAGGGGGACTGGAGGCGTGCGTTAGGAGGGACGCTGGAGGCTTCTCGCATTGTTTATCCGAGCCTTCTCCTCCGCTCTATTGTTATTAAACAGGAGAACCCAATGGACAGCAAGGTCAGAAAAGTTTGCTTGGGAGATTATATCGATAACCGCGTTAAGGATGCTTTGGAAGTTTTAAAACACAGCCAGGAAAGAGACCAAATCAACCGGCTCTTACAACCGGATTTTTGCTTTCAAGAAAGTCGGAGACATCATCCTGGAGAATCGTTCACAAGGCGGCGTAGGATTTAGAACAATTGAGGATAACGATATAAAGTTAAATGAAATATTGGAGCTCGAATTTGCCTATAACGATCAGTCTCAATCCACGTCACAAAGGCACGTAATAGTGAGGCATGTAGACGGACGTTGTGTGGGCGCGGAATTTTGCGATTCAGACGATTTCGCAGGTGTTTGATCGCATTGGAGCAGTCCGCTTTCACGCTAAGAAAGAACTGTCAGTCATGAAAAAAGGGTGGGAGTTTTCCAGTAGGGGCTCCAAAGTGCCATTCTAAACAAAGGAGACATTGATGAAACGACAGCTTGCGGTTACTTTTCTTGTTGTTTACCTTGTGACGTCATTAGCTTCCATCGGCTTGGCGAATGCCAAAAGTACGGCTGAAAAGCCCAACCCCGATCAGGCACTTTCAATGCTGAAAGAAGGGAATAGCCGGTTCGTCTCAGGAAAAGCGGTCCATCCTCATGCGGATGCTGCTCGTTTGACTATGGCGGGTGCCAAAGATCAAGCCGATTATGCCTATGCAACAGTCATCGCTTGTTCGGATTCGAGGGTGCCGGTAGAGTTGATCTTCGATGCGGGAGTTATGGATATCTTTGTCGTCCGGGTTGCGGGAAACGTGTGTAATACTGACGAAATCGGCTCTATTGAATATGGTTTGGCGCATGTCAATACTCCCATCTTGGTAGTGCTTGGACACACCAAATGTGGAGCAGTGACCGCCGTCACAAATTCCGTCCAGGGGCATGGTCATCCTATGGAGCGCAACATTCCACCGCTTGTCGATAGCATTGTGCCGGCGGTCCGGCGGGCCATGTCCGAGCATCCGGACGTGAAGGGCACTGCAATTGTACCCTATGCCATTGAAGCCAATGTGTGGCAGGGGATAGAGGACCTGTTCATGCAGAGTCCAGCGACCAGGGATTTGGTGAAAAGCGGCAAAGTTAAGGTCGTCGGTGCCATATACGACATCGGAACCGGCAAAATCAATTGGCTGCCGATCGAAACCACCAACAAGATTCTGCAAAAGGTGGAAGCTTCCCCGGAGCGCGCCATCGAACCTATGGCATCCAGCAAAGAGAGTGAAGGACACCAATAAAATGGCAGACCAAAGATGCACCTTCCGGCAAAAGCCTATCTGGAAACCGGCAGCGGGCTTACACCCCATGTGCATCAAACCAAGCCCCGATGTCGGCAATTGCCCCCTTTTATTCCTAAGGGGGCAATGCTGCTGAATTAGTGGAACGGTTCCTCCCTTTCGTATAAAGGGGGGTTAGGGGGGATTTTTTAACATGCTGATTCTTCATCGAAATCCCCCTAAATCCCCCTTTGCAAAGGGGGACTTTCTGAAGAGTGCATCCTTAATTCAGCAACATTGTCCTAAGGGGGGAGCGGTTAGCTTGATGCATATGGGCAAAAGCCCGCACTCCTAACATTGCCCGGAGTGCAATCATCAGGCAGTTAGAGAGCCTGTGGGGCAGCCGGATAGGTATGAGTCGGTTTCGAGCGCGGCAGTTATTTCGAACATATATTTCAAAAGACCGGTGCCAGTGATCCCAATAACCTCCATCGCTCGTTCGCAGCTTCCTTTCTACTTTTGTCTAGTAGGCTTCCTATCAGTGATGCTGCTTTTGTCTGCTCTCGGCCGGGTCCAGCACCATCCCTATCTTTTCATCCCTTCATATATCTTCTCGTTTTTATTCCTAGTGGGAATGCTGATTGCGTTCCCCGTGCATTGGCATGAAAAGCAGCAATGGATTTTTATCGCTATCTTGTCGATAATTCTGCGAATTGCATTCTTCAACTATCCAGCTAGCAGTGATCTTTACAGATACATCTGGGAGGGACACATATTAAACAAAGGATTCAATCCTTATCTTGTTGCTCCCGACAGCCCTGTTCTGAAATCCTATGTGGACGAAGTCTGGCGGCATGTCAGTCATAAAAACCTGACTGCCTGCTATCCTCCGCTGAGCATGCTAATTTTCCAAATGGCAGCCGCAATCTCACCAACCGTCCCTTGCTTCAAGGGACTGGTTTTACTCTTCGATTCAGCGTCCATATCGTTGCTGGCGCTGCTTATGCGCGACCGGGGGTTGCCGCCAAACCGGATCGCGTTGTATGCGCTCAATCCTCTGGTGCTGGTATATATCGCCGGAGAGGGACATCTGGACGTTATCCAGGTTTTTTTTATCCTGCTTTGTTTCTACCTGTTAGCCAAAAATAAGACGGCTCTCGCTTTTTTTTCTCTTGGCTGCGGGGTGATGGTCAAGTATTTTGCGATTCTTATTGCACCCTTCCTGGTCACTTCAGAAAACTGGAAAAAAGGTGTTTACCTGATAGTCGCTTTGGCGGCATTTTACCTTCCATTTTGGACCACCGGGACGGATCTCTTCTCTTCACTCATGCTGCTTGGCACCGTTAATTCCTATAATGACTCGATCGCTGCCCTGTTGAGAACTGTTTTGGGGTCGTATTCGGTGTGGGCTAGTTTATTTCTGCTTTTATTCTGCCTCTCGGTCATCTTTGTTGTCGTTCACGACCCCTTGAGAAGTTCATATCTGGCACTCAGTTGCTCATTGCTGCTGTTGGCGACTCTGAATCCCTGGTATCTTGCACTCATAACCCCTTTCCTGGTTTTTTTCCCTTCCAGAGCCTGGCTTTACTTGCAGGCCGCGACAATACCTTGCTTGTATCTGCAGTATCACACGGCTGCATTTTACCAGAGTAGCTGGATAACACTTCTGGAATACCTGCCGTTCTACGGAGTTGTCATTTGGGATGCCCGCAATAGCAGGCGGATAATGGTTCATCGCTATTTCCCGCCCGCCAAGACCATTTCGGCAATCGTGCCCGCCTTGAACGAGTCCGACAACATACAAAACTGTATTGAGAGCCTCAAACAGGAGAAAGCAATTTTTGAGATCGTCGTAGCAGATGGTGGATCGGTGGACGGAACTCAAGAGAAAGCAAAAAACTCGGGGGCTGCCGTTATAGCCACTGAAAAGGGCCGTGGCCGCCAGATTAAGTCGGCCATCAATTATTGTAAAGGAGACATCATTCTTATTGTGCACGCAGATTGTTTCATCCAAAACAATGCGACTTCCACGATTATCTCTGAACTCAATTCCAAACCTGAATGTGTTGGCGGTGCTGTAGAAATGCACTATGCGGAAAGTTCGGCTGCAAGTCGATTTCTTGCATTCCTAAACAATGCCAGAAGTAGGTGGACGGGTATCTCCTTTGGCGATCAGGCCCAGTTTTTCCGCAAAGAGGCGCTCGACCTAATTGGCGGCTACCCCGATTTGATGCTTATGGAGGATGTGGAACTTTCCATGCGATTGAAAGAAATCGCCCCGCTTTGCTTAATTCCCGCTGGAGTAGTGGTTTCTAAAAGGAGATGGACCAGCACGGGGTTTTGGTCAAACAGCCTGCGAGTTGTTTGGCTATGTCTCAGCTACCTTGTCAGGAGGCGGCTTAAACTGGCAGAATCAGGCGCAGAGGATTTTTATGAACGATATTATCGTACGGCTGATGAAAAATAGGGTCGGGGGAGGGGCTCGCGATTAGCGGATGTACACTGCCTAATCTGCTCCTTTCCTTTGATTTATGCCGGACTGCATTATCCTCGGGCATTAACGCCAGTGCCCTTAGTTGGCATAGATCGTAAATATGTATTAGAATAGATGGCAATCGGGTTTTATGGCTTAGGGCGGGCAGCAATTATATTCGGCCGATAAGCCGGCCGAACGAATTCTATAGTCAATAGTTCAATGGAGCATTTAAATGAAATGGACTTTGGTCTTTTTGACAGTCCTGATGATCCCTGCCATATGCATTCCTTCAACGGTGGAGCAGCACAATCCCAGCCCACCTTTTCAACCTGGCGAGAAGTTGACATTTCAACTCAGTTGGGAATTTATTCCAGTGGGCACAGCGGTTCTCGAGGTCCTTCCCATGATAATCCTGAACGGCCGACCCGTCCACCACTTTGCCGTAACAGTAACAACCAATGCGGCCATCGACAAAATCTATAAGGTTCGCGATCGCATCGAAGCCTATGCCGACGCTAACTTGACACGATCTATCCTGTACACAAAGAAGCAACAGGAAGGAAAGCACAAGCGAGACGTCAAAGTAACCTTCGACTGGCAAAACATGACTGCTCAATACAATAACTTCGGCAAAAAACGTGATCCCATCCCAATTCAGCCGGGAACTTTCGATCCCGTTTCGCTTTTCTACGCTTTTAGGTCGCACGATCTGCAGGAGCATTCGCAACTTGAGGCAAATGTCACAAACGGAAAATCACTGATTTTGGGCACAGCTCAAATTTTTGCGAAAGAAAACCTGGAAGTGGGGATTGGGAGCTATGAAACCCTTCTGGTCGAGCCCGATATCAAAGATGCAGGTGGAGTATTTGAACATGCACAGGATGCCAGGCTGAGAGTTTGGATCAGCACCGATAACAGACATATTCCCGTAAAAGTCACCTGCCGTGCTCCGGTTGGTCATTTCATAGGAGAGCTCGTGTCTTTTCATATCCCGGAAAATTTTTAACATCTCAACCACTTGTTACACTCAAGACAATGAGAAAAGGTCGACTTTTCAATTCACAATTTTCCTCCGCCTTGAGACAGGAAAAAGCGCTTCTTTTCAGCGTTATCTTTGCGCTTTTATTTCAGGCCGCTTTGTCCATGGTGCAGCCATGGCCGCTTCAGATCATCTTTGACAACATCATTTTGGGTAAGCCGCCAGGAAAACTTCTGGTTAGGATCAGCGGTCCATTTTGGCCGACAATTTCCAAGAATCTGCTTACCATTTCAATTGTTGTCCTCATAGCGGTCGCTCTGCTGAATGGCATCGCTCTTTATCTTCAAAACATCCGTTCCACTCGCCTCATTCAGAAAGTGGTCCATCGCCTCCGAGTGAGTCTCTTTTCCCACGTCATGGAACTTCCCGTGGCTTATTTCAATAAGGTGGGCGCGGGTGAAATCGTTTCTCGGATAACGACGGATACGGCCGATACGAAGCCACTGTTGGAAGGTGGGATCATCCTTGTGTGCAGGAGCATCCCCACATTTGTCGGGATCTTTTTGATAATGATGTCGATGGATCTGCCGTTTGCACTCCTGACCCTTGTGCTTGCTCCTTTTCTTGCCTGGAGCACTTACTTTTTCGGGCAAAGAGTAAAACGAGCCAGCAGGATGCAAAGACGCCACGAGTCGCAACTGGCCAATGTGACGGAATTGGCGGTGCGCACGCAGCGTTGTCTCAAACTTTTGGGCCTGCAAGACCAGGAAGTACAAAGGCTTGCCGATAAGTGCCTGCAAAGTCGGCGGGCCGCCGTTGAAGCTGGTTCGTGGCAAGGCTTCTACACCGCTGCCACCACTGTCGCACTGACTGCAGGCACTGCCTTGATGGTGCTGGTGGGCGTATTTAGAATTAAAGCAGGATATATCTCACCCGGTGAGCTGCTGGTTTTTTTGAATTATCTTCGAAGCCTGTTCAAACCCGTCCGAGAAGTGACCAAGTACTTTAATAAGATCTCCAAAGCCATGGCTTGCAATGAACGAATCGAGGAGGTGATGGCCGTTACGCCCTGCGATCTGGGAGTATGTGAAATTCCGGAGGCAATTCCCATGCCCCCTTTTCGTGAAGAAATTGAATTCAAAGATGTTTCCTTCCAGTATGATGCCGAAAATAGGATTTTTGAAGGAATGTCCTTTCGCATCCAAAAGGGACAAAAGGTTGCCGTTATCGGAGATTCCGGATCAGGCAAATCGACCCTGCTCAGCCTGATCCCCAGGTTCTTTGACACCAACGGTGGGCAAATCCTGATCGATGGCCAAGACATTCGTTCTTTTTCTCTCGATTCACTGCGCAGGCAAATTGCCATTGTTCCCCAAGAGCACATCATCTTTCACACAACGGTTATGGAGAACATTGCTTTGGGGAGACCCGAGCAGAAGGCCCGGCAGGAAGAAATTTACAAGGCAGCCGAAAAAGCTAATGCTCATGAATTTATCTCTCAGATGCCGGACGGCTATCAAACGGAGTTGGGAACCGGGCACGTTCAGCTCTCCGGAGGGCAGGCGAAGCGCTTGCTCATAGCAAGGGCTCTGCTGAGGAATGCTCCGATTGTGCTCCTCGACGAACCCACCTCGGGACTCGACCCGCATTCTGAAACACAGGTCATGGAAGCTTTTGACAATCTTATGGAGCAAAGGACGATTTTGATCGTTACCCACGATCTTCCCACTATCGCCAATGCGGATCTGATTATCGTGCTGAGAGAAGGGAGGATTGTCGAGAGTGGGAGTCACGAGGAGCTACTTGAAAAAGAAGGGCTTTATGACTTCTTCTGGAAGGAGCAGGTCGGCCGCATCCTGCCGGCCGACATCCCTCGCTAAATGCCGCCTATCCCTTTTCCATGGGAAATGTCAGCTTGGCTCCAAACCAGCCGACCACGCTTACCATCGGGATAAATGCCAAAACAAAAACCAGGTAGACCACACTCTCTGCTCTAAAATGGTCAAGAATGTCGGGAACGGCAACGCGCCAGGTAAAAACAATCATAGCCGTGATCCACATGGTGGTAGACAGCCACAGTTTTATGATGACCGGCTTGATCGGCTTTGCCATGTAATTGAGCCACCAGGTGAAAAGACCGGTGAGCATGACGATCGGAGTAAACAGGATACCGGCTGCCAGACAATGCAGTGCGGTGACTTCAAGGGATTTAACTCCTGTGAGAAGATATAAAATATTAAAAATAGATGCCGCAAACATGAAAGCGATCGGAAAATGGACCGTCATGGGATGAGGATGCCGGGTCAGTACAGGGAAAAGTTCCAGGATGCGAGACAACCCTTCGGACATATCTCTTTTAGCCGCTTCCTGCTTTTCAATGATGCCTACTTGCTCATATCTTTCAAAAACTTCCGTGCCGTGCGGTGCAGATTGAAACTCCGTGGTGAGGTCTTGGCCGGCATTATGCCGCCGCATATGAGAACCATTCTTCCACAATTTGCTTGCCGAGACATCATAAACTTTACCGTCATGTGCAATGTAGATGGGCTTCCCGTCTTTGCCGTCAAATTCCTTTAGAGCCTCAAAGTCCAATTCTTTCATCGGATCGTCTCCTCCAGTTTCAAAGCTTACAAAATGAACCAAAACCAGCGGGCTGTATTAAGAAAGACGAAGATTGTGTTGCCAATTGTATATGTTAATAATCCGTATTAGTCCAGAACGCTAGTCTTTTCCTCAAGTTATCGATCCCTTCGGCGATCCCCGTTCAGGCAAATACCGCAACGAACTGCGTTGCATCAACAAAAATCAGTCGATCGAGGCTTTATTGAAAACACACTCTTCTGTAAAATCTCTTGGCCAAAATCCCTTATAATGATATAGGTTACGAGTTAGCTTCTATCTACTCGACATTTTGGTACTATTTCTTCAGTCGGTTTTTCAACACTCTAAGGACATAGCAACATCCATGACCTCGAGGTCGCAACGAAAAATGAAGATGCTGTAGGACTCGTTCGCACAACGAGCCGAGCAAGGTGCGTTCGTGGAATGCACTGCAAATTTTCATATGGACCGCCATGACCAGTTGGCCACATCGAATTCTGAAGATGTGACGTATCACCCAAAGAAAAAAAACATGAGTAAGAGCCGCTTCGCATTCCGGATGCTGGCTCCTGGATTCTCAATTTTCACAGGGACTCATCATGACGGATCTCGGCCGCCGGGAATTTTTGAAAATTATCGGTGCAGCAGGCGCCTCCGCAACTCTTGGCTGTTCCTCGGAATCCGCCCGAACCCTCATCCCCTATGTTTTGCCCCCTGAAGAAATCATCCCCGGCGAAGCAACCTGGTTTGCCACCACATGCAGGGAATGTCCGGCCGGTTGCGGTCTTTTGGCCAAGAACCGAGACAGTCGCGTCATCAAAGTCGAAGGAAATCCGCTCCATCCCGTAAATCTGGGAAGACTTTGCCCAAGAGGTCAGGCCTCACTGCATGGTCTCTATAATCCCGATCGATTTCGTGGACCGATGAAACGATCGGACAGCGACCAACTCATCTCAATATCCTGGCAGAATGCTGAACAGATTTTTATCGAAAAGGTCGCACAACTCGTTAAAAGCGGCAAGGGCAATCAAATTGCCTGCATGACCGGTTTAATGACCGGAACCAAACAGAATTTGCTAAATCACTGGCTGCAGGAGGTAGGATCAACTCAATGTCTCGTGTATGAGCCTTTTTCCTATGAGCCTCTTCGGGCCGCGAACAAGAGCATATTTGGATCGGACGCCATCCCTACTTATAGAATTGACAGGGCCGATTTCCTTATTTCCTTCAAAGCAGGTTTTCTGGAAACCTGGCTTTCAAATGTGCAGTATGCTGAGCAATTCGCCACCTTTCGCAGTCCTTCCGAAAGTGGTAAGAATCTTTTCGTCTATGTCGGACCGCGACTCTCCATGACTGCAGCAAATGCCGATCTATGGGTACCGGTCGCACCCGGCAATGAATATCTGGTGGCTCTTGGGATATTATGGATTATTGAGGCCCGAGGCCTTTGCCCTATCCCGCACGAACTCCAGCCTGCAATAAACTCGGTAGTTGAATTGTTTCCACTGGATCGAATTACGGCTGAAACCGGTATTGAACAAGCTCTTCTAGAAAAAATTCGCAAACAAATTCGCCGCAGCAAAGAGTCCACTCGCTCTGGCGGACGGATTGGCCTGTTCCGGACCAAATGCAACTCAAACCGCAGTAGCTGCAAACTTGCTTTGTTCAATCAAGGAAAGAGTCCCCGAGACGCATGACTTTGCAATGAGTTCGTCATTGGGCGAAATTGCATCCGCGAGCCAACTCAGGGAACTTTCCGAACGAATGGACAGAGGTGAACTCCAGCTGCTCATCTTACATGATGTCAATCCGGTCTTTTCCCTGCCCGGATCATGGAATTTTCGCGAGAGCCTAAAAAAGGTGCCAATGATCGTGAGCTTTTCCAGCTGTATGGATGAAACCACTGCAGCGGCTCATCTCATCCTGCCGGTTCACACCCCATTGGAGTCATGGGGGGATTATACGCCGATCAGCGGCATAACGGGTTTCATGCAGCCGGTTATGGGAAACCTTTTCGATACCAGAGACCTGGGGGATATCCTGATCTCCAGCGGCAAAAAGATTAGCGGCGGCGACAAGTACCCATGGGATGGTTTTTATCAGCTACTGCGAGAAACCTGGATGCAGAGGTGGCACAATGACGCTTCCGGTCAAGACTTCGATGCATTTTGGTTGCAAGCCCTGCAAAAAGGCGGAACATGGGATAGCGAAAAGAGCAAATCAGCCGGCATCTCAGTGAATCTTTCTTCTGATTTTTATTTTCCAACTCCCAATGCGACTGCATCAAATGTAAAGGGTTTCCATTTCACAGCCTATCCGTCCATTCAATTTTTCGACGGTCGAATGGCCAATCGGCCCTGGATCCAGGAACTTCCCGATCCCATGACGCAGACGACATGGGGCGGATGGATAGAAATTCATCCGGAGACTGCTGAAAAGTTGGACATACAAAAAGGAGATCTGCTGGAAATCCGATCGCCATTCGGTGCACTGCGGGTTCCCGCAATTCCGATCTTCACTGTTCCACCGAATACGCTGGCCATGCCGATCGGGCAGGGGCACACTCATTACGGACGATACGCCACCAACCTCCCGGCCAACCCCATGGAGCTTTTCCCTTCGGATACCGATCCTTTGTCCTCCGGCATTCGCGGCCCGTCATTTCGGGTCACTGTCAAGAAGCTGAGTGGTGAATTCGCCATCGCCAACACGGACGGAAGCTTTTTTCAACACGGCCGCGAAATAGCCCGGGAGATATCGTATGATAACTTTCAGCGGGCGGTTGCCTCAGGATACAAGCCCGTGATCGATTACCCGCTGCCCATCGGCTATGAGCCCGGCAAGGATTTTTATCCTGCTCACACCCACAAGGACTACCGCTGGGCCATGGCGGTCGACTTAGACCGCTGTATCGGCTGCGGTGCATGTGTGGTCGCCTGCTATGCAGAAAATAATGTCGCCATTGTAGGTCGAGAACAAATGCTCAATGGTCGTGAAATGTCATGGATAAGAGTGCAGCGCTATTTCGATGAGGATAAGCCCATAGCACGATGGTTGGTTATGTTGTGCCAGCATTGCGATTCAGCTCCGTGCGAATCCGTCTGTCCCATTTTTGCCCCCCAGCATAGCGTGGAGGGTCTCAACAACCAGGTTTATAACCGCTGTTTCGGAACTCGATTCTGTTCTCAGAACGATCCATATAAAGTTCGGCGCTTCAACTGGTTTACTTTCACGCGACCTTATCCACTGGACATCCAGTTAAATCCCGATGTGACTGTGCGGCAAAAAGGCGTGATGGAAAAATGTTCCTTTTGCGTACAAAGAATCGTGGAAGCCAAAATTAGAGCCAGAAAGAAAGGTAGAAAAGTCAAAGATGGAGACTTCACCACGGCGTGCGCCCAAACCTGCCCGACAAATGCTCTGATTTTTGGCAGTCTGAAAGATCCGGACAGCCGAGTATCACAGTTGATTAACGATCCCAGAGCTTATCAGGTATTTCGGCATCTCAACACCAAACCAGCGGTTATTTACCTCAAGAGAGTGACTGTCGAAGTTTGACTTTGAAACTTGGACCAAGGAATTGAGGGCCCATGGAAGGTTTCAGTTACAGCGAAATTGATGACAAAGTACTTCGCACTCTTTCTGCACCGGGGAAGATCTACTATTTCTTTCTTGCTTCTTGTTTTACCGGTGTTTTGGTCGGTCTCTCTTGCTGGGGTTATCAGATCGCAACGGGCTTGGGCGCTGCCGGGGTCATGCACCCGGTCAATTGGGGAACTTACCTGGTCAATTTTGTTTTCTGGGTCGGGATCGCCCATTCCGGCACGCTGATCTCTGCTATTCTTTATTTATTCAAGGCCCCGTGGCGAACACCTCTAGCACGAAGCGCGGAAGCCATGACCGTGTTTGCTGTTTCGACCGCCGGACTTTTTCCTCTCATTCATCTGGGTAGAGCCTGGATTGTGTATTGGATTCTTCCATATCCCAATCAGCGGAATCTGTGGCCCAACTTTCAATCACCGCTGGTGTTCGATGTGATTGCCATCTCCACTTATCTTATCGTGAGTTTTCTGTTTTGGTACACCGGCCTCGTACCGGATCTGGCCACGGTCAGGGACCGGGCCAGAGGCATTCGACGCAAAATCTATGGATTCCTCTCTTTGGGCTGGACCGGATCGGACCGTGAATGGAACCATCATGGGTCGGCCTACCTGCTTTTTGCCGCCCTGGCGACACCCCTGGTCATTTCCGTTCACAGTGTCGTGTCCTGGGATTTTGCGCTGGGAATCGCGCCCGGCTGGCACAGCACCATTTTTGCCCCATACTTCGTGGCCGGCGCCATCCATTCCGGTCTGGCAATGGTGATCACTCTTCTGATTCCGCTCAGGCGCATTCTTGGGTTGGAAGAGATACTCACCATGAAGATTTTTGATAATGTAGCCAAGACCATTGTATTTACGGGACTCATCATGGGCTACTCTTACCTGACCGAATTTTTCATGTCATGGTATAGCGGCAACATCGCAGAACGAGCCATTTTTGAATGGAGAGCCAGCGGGCATTATGCATTTCTATTCTGGATGATGATCGTATTCAATTCCATCGCGCCCCTTGTCTTTTTTCTTAAATGGGCACGGACTCACATCGCACCATTATTTACAATCTCCATCCTGATCAATATCGGCATGTGGTATGAGCGCTACGTCATAATACTGAGCTCTCCCGGACACGAGTTCGACCCGTACTCCTGGGGGCTGTTCATCGGCCCGACATGGGTCGAGTACGGAATTATGCTGGGCTCTTTCAGCCTCTTCTTTTTTCTGTTTCTTTTGTTCGCAAAATTTCTGCCGTCGGTTTCCATGAGTGAGTTGAAAGAGGACCTACCACCACCTATGAGGGGATAGAACTTGATCGTTTCTAATTCGTAGCGCAGGACTTTAGTCCTGCAAGCAAAAGCAGGGCTGAAGCCCTGCGCTACATTAAAAATGGGATGAACAATGGTTTTTAAGTTCAACAGAGCTCAATGAAAATAGAGAAACCAGTGAGAAGACAATGAACAGCAGGCAGGACATGAAGAACCGCGGATTGGTAGGGGTTTTCAGATATCTTGACGATCTTGTGAGTGCCTTGAAGGTCATCCGGGAAAAAAATTTCAAGATCCAGGCGGTCGACTCTCCCGTCCGAAATCATGAAATCACAGAAGCTCTCGGTCTTAAGCCCAGCCCGGTGCGCTACTTCACTCTGCTGGGGGCGGTTTTGGGAATTGCCCTGGGCTTTGGACTCGCCATTTATACGGCTGTACAGTGGAAGTTCATCGTGAGCGGCAAACCTCCGGTACCAACGGTCCCCTACGTAATCGTAGGCTTCGAATTTTGTATTCTGTTCGGTGTGCTTTGGAACCTGGCTTCGTTATGGATCAATAGCCGCCTGCCCAGATTGCGCCTGCCGGAAAATTACGACCCCAGGTTTTCGGGGAACCGCTTTGGGGTCATGGTTGTGTGTTCGGAATCGGAGCAAGAACAAATTGCAGCAATTCTCAATGAATCGGGTGCAGAGGAGGTCCATGAGGCCTACGAATGAGATTTTTCAGGATGTTATGCTGCTAATGACAAAAAAGAGGCAGCGCTATCTCCTGGTTGTTTTCTCTCTGATGGTCCTGGTCGGAGCGTTGACCTTTGTCTCGGGCATCTTTGGGCCTCATCCTCAAAGGGCATGGCAGACTTATCTGATCAATTTTGTTTTTTGGACCGGACTTTCGTTCGGAACCGTTCTCTTTTCCGCCATCTTGACCATAACCAATGCTCGCTGGGGACGGCCTCTCAAGCGACTTGCGGAAGCGTTCGGAGCTTTTTTGCCGGTCTCCTTCCTGTTGTTTTGGGTGATCTTTACGGGACGGGATGAAATCTTTCACTGGATACATGAACCGATTCCGGAAAAAGCCGCCTGGTTGAATGTGCCTTTTCTTTTCGCCCGCGACGGCATAGGCCTGTTTGCACTCACCGCCCTTGCCACAGCCATCGTATACTTTTCGGTCAAAAGAGACCTCAGCGCCATTGCAGGAAACACTGACGATTTGCAGCTCGATGAGGACAAGCGGGATAGATATGAACGTATTCTGGTCGTTCTGTCTCCCATATATGGAATCCTCTACGCTCTCATTCTCAGTCTCATTGCTTTCGATCTGATCATGTCCTTGAGTCCTCACTGGTATAGCACTCTGTTTGGAGCCTACTACTTTATCGGCAGCTTATACACCGGACTTGCTGCCCTGATGATTCTGGCTGGAATATCGGTGAAGGTATTGCACCTTGGCCATTACATACATCCCCGCCAGTTCCATGATTTGGCAAAGTTGATGCTGGGTTTCTGTTTGGTGACCGGCGACTTTTTTTTCACCCAATTTTTGGTCATCTGGTACGGAAACCTCCCGGAAGAGACTCGCTATGTCATTTTGCGAACCCGCAACGCCACCTGGGAACCGTTAGCGTGGTCGGTTTTGATCGTTTGTTTTGCTGTGCCCTTCGTGGTCTTATTGAACCGTAAAGTTAAGATGAAACCCTTGCCCATGATAGTGCTCAGCGTTGTCATCCTGGGTGGAATGTGGCTGGAGAGGTTTCTTCTTGTGGCTCCCTCAATTTGGGAAGGCAAACACATTCCTTTTGGAATGACTGAGATCCTGATCACAACAGGTTTTCTTGGCGCGGTCGCACTTTGCATTCTGACGTTTGTTCGGCGATTCCCCATTCTGCCCGTTGCCGATCCATTGTTTCAGGAATACCTGGCCACGTCCAAAGACAGGAACCACTGGTGATGATGAATGAGCAGCGGCCGATGACTGAAAGAATCAAAAAGCATGATAGTAACAGAATACGGTGGGGCCTGTGGCTGGCCGGGACGTCCGTACTGATCGCCGCAATGTTGTATCTCTACTACATTTATCCGAATCGGGGGATCGGTCCGCAGCAGCCGATTTATTTCAGCCACCGGGTGCATGCCGGAGTCAAACAAATCAACTGCCGCTTCTGCCATCCTTTTGTCGATCGTTCCAGAAGGGCCGGACTGCCGACAGTGCAAAAATGTTTCTTCTGCCACAACTACATCATTCCCCAGCACCCCCAAATTGTTAAAGAAAGGAAGCATTATGACACCAACACCCCAGTGCCGTGGGTTCAAATCTATTACGTGCCGGACTACGTAAAGTTCAATCACCAGCCGCACATCATTTGGGGTAAGCTGGATTGCACCAATTGCCACGGCCAGGTACAGACCATGGACCGGCTGCGGCCGGTAAACTTCAAGATGGGTTTTTGCATCTCTTGTCACAAGCAAAAAAACGCTCAGCTGGACTGCTGGCTGGCATGCCACCACTGAGTCACGAAGGAACGAAAATGCTCAGAGGAGACAATTTCGTGATTTCGCTATTTCGTGTTTTCGTGTTTAAGGATGAACCTTACGGCACCACCAAAATGTTTTTCCTGAGCTCGGCAATTTGGTTCGTCATCGGGACATCGGTGGGGTTCATCGATGCCACCCATTTAGCAGCCCCCGAGCTGTTGGCAAACATCCCCTGGGTCGTGTTCGGCCGGATACGACCGATGCACACCAACCTCGTGATTTTCGGCTTCGTCGGATCTGCATTGCTTGGAACGGCTTACTATCTGGTCCCAACCCTGGTGCGCACCCCTCTTTACAGCGAGCGATTGGGAAAAGCTTCTTTGTGGATCTGGAATTTGGCCATTATCGCCGGCACAATAACGCTCAGTATGGCCTATTCTCAGGGAAGAGAATACGCTGAGTGGATCTGGCCGATTGATATAGCAGTCCTTCTGGCTTTCGCGCTGATGTTTTACAACCTTCTTCAAACAGTCATCCGAAGAGAGGAAAAAATCCTCTATGTGTCAACCTGGTATGTCTTTGGAGCTCTGGTATTCACCTTTTTCATATACTTTTTTGGAAATGCCGTCTGGAACCCGAGATCCGGGGCAATCACCGGCATGCCGGATGCAATCCTGGCCTGGTTTTACGGCCACGGAGTAGTAGGGTTGTTCCTCACCCCCTTGGCGGTCGCTTCCGCCTACTACATCATTCCCATCGCATCCCGCTCTCCTCTTTACAGTCATACCTTGTCTCTGGTGGGTTTTTGGACCATACTCATGATTTACACCCACATAGGAACCCACCACTTACTGCAAACCCCCGCTCCAACCTGGCTGAAAGTCATTGCCATCTCGGGCAGCATAGGAATGCTCGTACCGGTTGCAACCGTGTTGGTGAATTTATGGCTGACGATGCGCGGACGGCTCGGCTACCTGCACTCGGACATCGGCGGCAAATTCATATTCGCCGGACTCGTTTGGTATATCCTGACCTGCATTCAAGGTCCGCTGCAGTCTTTGCCGATTGTTCAGCGAGTCACCCACTTGAACAACTGGGTGATCGCCCATGCGCACCTCGGGGTGCTTGGTTTTTCCGGCACCATTGCCCTTGGGAGCATGTACTTCATACTTCCAAGAATTACGGGCAACCTCTCTACAGCAAGCGGCTGGCCGACGTTCAATACTGGCTGGTGCTGATCGGGATGGCGGGCTTTTTCACTGTGCTCACAGCGGCCGGCTTGATTCAGGGCAACGGTTGGTTGAACGGGGAGGTGGTGTACAGGATGTTGCCCGAAATTCACGTTTACATGCTCTTGCGGGCGTCGATCGGAATACTCATCGTGGGAGCCGCATGGATCGGCCTTTACAATATCGTCATGACTCTTAGAGGAAAACAATCGGTTACCGAAACGCCATGAAGATGACACCGTCTTTGATCATTATCGGGGGAGGAACCATATTTACTGCGGTACTGCTGATCGTTGTCATTTTGCCGTGGACGACGATCAGCGAGCGACCTTCGGAAATCTTTCGGCCTCGAACTGAGATCGAAGAACGGGGTCGCGTGGTATACGTACAAAACGGTTGCACTTACTGCCACACCCAGTTTGTGCGCAATATCGATTGGGGCCTGGGCGCTGAAAGGATTGCTCAATCCGGCGACTATGTTCAAGATCAACCGCATTTGCTCGGCACAGAACGAACCGGACCGGATCTTTCTCAAGAGGGCGGCGAACACCCGGACGACTGGCATCTGGCCCACTTCACAAATCCTAGGTATGTTCGACCCGAGTCAATCATGCCCAATTGGGAATTTTTGGGCATTGAAAATATCCGGGCCCTCATTGCTTACAAGCAGAGCCTTGGATACAAAATGGCAGATTATCGGGTCGCGCGGCAAAAATATTGGAAACAGAAATCGATCGAAGCTTACGAAGCAGGACCCGACAAAAATGTGAACTGGCTGCACTCATTGGTGCCGGAGCCCTGGAGAAAGCTTCCGAATCCCTATCCGACGACCGAAGTTGGCCTGAAGCGCGGACATCGGATCTACCAGAGTTTCTGCATCGGCTGCCATGGCCCGATCGGCGATGGAATGGGGCCAGCCCAGCCATACCTTTATCCGCCTCCTTTGAACTTTACCATCCTGCGAGATCGGGGCATATCGGGCGGAATTTTGTATTATCAGATCATGAACGGCATTACCGGCACCGCGATGCCTTATTTTAAGCGAGAACTGGAATCGGAGAAAATTTGGGACGTAGGAAATTACGTCGCCGTTACTTTCATTGGTCAAAGTGACGCGGGAAAGCCGTCAAAAGGAATTCCCGCCGCATATGAAACTCCTCCGGAGGTCCGACGGTAACATGTATTATTCCGGTTGGTTAAGCCTTATTATCATCAGTTTGGGTGTCAGCCTGATCGCGTTTGTTTGGGCATTGCGCAACGGACAGTTCTCCGATCAGGGGCGCGCCAGATACATCCCTCTCAGCAGCGAGCCGACTTTGCCTCCTTTGAATGAGCCGGCTAAAAGAGCATGGGAATTGTACGCATTAATTATTGTCGGGCTTATTGGTTTGGCGAGCATATCCACCTCCATCGCACTAAGTCTTTACTGGATGTGAGGATTCTGAAATGAGATTTTTTCCTCTACTCGATTTTCAGTACATGGCGCTGGCTTTTTTTCTTGGGCTGCTCGGCCTTATCCTCACCTATGTGGCCTGGGCGGGATACGCCGATCGGGCCGCCGATGAGAAGGAGGAAGCGGAAGGTTTTGAACCGGAAAGCAGCCATGAAGTCAAAGGGAACCCGGTCGCACCATTTTTGATATTTATTTTCGTTGGGGCTGTCGTTTGGGCGTTGGCCTATGCTGTTGTGGTTGGAATATTCGGAGGACCCATCGGATGAAGACAAACGAAAAGGCGCCCTCGCTTAATAGACAGGACAAAGCGGAGTTATCCAGTTGGCTTGTCGTCATAGGTCTCGCGGCTTTCTTCTTTGTATGGGGTGTCTTCATTTTTTTCACAGTCGGGGACAAAGGCGCTCCTGCCTGGCACTTCGGAGTGGTGCAGGATATTCCCGGTGAATCGCCTTACTCGGACTACGGGCCTAAACTCCTGCCGGGCACAGGGTTGACGGTGCCCCCGCAGCACGTTGACAGCGAAACAACCAAACCCTACAGCCTAAAAAAGGAAGTGCCCTGATGCAACATACTACCAAGGGCGATAACCGCTTAGTTTTTCTTGTGATCGGGATACTGCTCCTGGCGCAGTTTCTTTCCGGCTGTGATTACGCCAGGATGAAGGATGATGAGGCCATTCAGACGTACGATGCCTCCATGCCCACGATGCCCGGCAAAAGCGTGCCGGTCAAGGACAGCTACGAACGGTTGAAAGAGGCAAATCCTGAAACGCTCAAAAATCTCCTCGCTTACACTCCGGAAGCAGTGCAGCAAGGCACTGAAAAGTATGGATACTATTGTATACAATGTCACGGAACGGCAGGTAAGGGGAATGGAACGGTCGGACAGAGTTTTGCTCCTCTACCGACCAATCTCCAGAGTCCATACGTCCAACAGCAGACAGACGGCGAAATATTCTATCGAACGAGTTTCGGTTACAAAAGGCACCCTCCTATGGCTTACACGGTTGCAGAACTGGACCGCTGGGCCATAGTGATTTATATTCGATCGCTGGCGAACCCCGGACAGCCCCGGAACTCGGATGATCACGACGAAACATGAAAATGCGACTGCCGGCTTGAAGGCAGAAAGGAGGACGAGGAGTGCCTGCATCTTCTGGCTCCTGCATTTTCATAGCAAAGGATAGTAAATGTTCGACCTGCTGGCCCCCTTCTCGATAGGATTTGTTGGAAGCCTCCACTGCCTGGGCATGTGCGGTCCTCTGGTGCTGGCTTACTCGCTGCACATGAATGAAGGCGCGCACCCAAGCAGCACCTATGCTGGTGCGTGGCAAAACGGTTTCTGGCATCATAGCACGTTTCACTTGGGACGAATCCTGACATACGGTCTGCTCGGGGCTTTGGCAGCTGTTTTATTCAACCTGGCGGATCTGGGCAGGTTTTTTGGAGGATTGAGAGGCAGTATGACTCTTCTAGGCGGCACCCTGATGGTGCTGCTGGGGTTGGTGCTCCTTCAGGTGCTTCCTCTGCCTTCGTTTCTGACTGTTTCGCCTGCCGGTTCGGATTCCTTTCCGGCTCGCTCCATCCCGCGCCTCCTTCGATCGCAAGGGATCGGGTCGAAAATGTTGCTGGGACTGGCAACCGGCTTTTTGCCGTGCGGTCTCTCCTGGGCAATGATCGCAAAGGCAGCCACCACTCAGAACAGCGCAGCTGGATTTTTTATCATGGCCGCTTTTGGATTTGGTACGGTACCTGCTCTGTTCCTAACAGGTTTTTCGGCATCTGTTCTTTCTCTCAAAGTCAGAATCTTAGGGGAAAAGATAGCGGCGGCTTCTGTCATCACCATGGGCATCATCCTCGCCCTCAAGGGCGCCAAGGCCCTTTTTTAACCATGTCTTCCGCCTCGCTCACAAAACAACACAACCGTGCTACCGGGAATACATGCAGTCTCTGTGGACTGCCCATTGGGCGATCGCGTCTCAAGCAGACGGTCAACGGGGAAGAATTGTTTTTCTGCTGCCCTGGATGTCATTATGTTTTCCAGATTCTCTTTTCCGATCCGGACGGCGCGCCTGCCGATTTTAAGAGCACGGACCTTTACCGCGCCTGTGTGGCCGCAGGCATCATACCCAAAAACGAACAAGACCTGGCCGTTCGGCAAGCCTTGCAAGCTGGGGAGCAGCATCCCACAGCACGTTCTATTTTGGAAGATGAAGCCGATCTCGCTCGGGAGCTCACATTCAAAGTTGACGGAATGTGGTGCACTGCCTGCTCCTGGCTCATCGAGGAAGTAATCCGCAGAATGCATGGAGTGCTGCGAGCCGAAGTGCATTTTTTGTCCGACCTCGTGCAGATCAAATACCTCCCGCACCGGGTGAATCCGGAAGATATTCAGAAGCGCATTTCGCAAATAGGCTACTCTGCTGCGTACTTGGGGCAATCCGAATTTTCTCAGGAAAACAAACAATTGTTATTGCGCCTCGGCGTTTCTTCAATTCTGACCGTCAATATCATGATGATATCTTTTGCGCTCTATTTCGGATTTTTTCAAGATCTCGGGGAGAACGCCATCAGGTATTTCTCCTATCCGTTATGGCTTCTTGCTACGCCCGTGGTCCTGTACGGAGGCTATCCCATCCTGAAAAGGGGCGTCATCGGTCTTCGCTACAAACGAGCAGGTATGGACACACTGATAGCGGTTGGGACCCTCTCAGCCTACTTCTACAGCGTCCTGCGCATGTTTGAGGGCAGCTTGCATCTCTATTTCGACACCGCTTCGATGTTGGTGACCCTGGTTTTGCTTGGCAAATATATTGAAATGCACGCGCGGGAGAGAGTTTCGGGAGGAATTACCGAACTCTACGCACTAGCGAACCAAAAAGTCCGTCTCCTGCAGAATGGGACTGAGCGATGGGTTGCAGCGGAAGCCGTCAGGCCGGGCGATTCCTTTCTGGTGCAGGCAGGAGAAAGGGTTTCTGTTGACAGCCGCATCGTTTCCGGCCGGGCCTTCTTGGACCAATCCGTTCTGACCGGCGAATCAAAGCCGCTGCGCAAGTCAACCGGAGACGAAATCATGGCAGGTGCCCTGGTTCTGGAGGGCAAGTTGCAGCTGCAGGCGATTCGCATCGGAAACGAGAGCTCGCTCGGGCAAATGATCTCGTTGACCCAAGAAGCGCTTGCTGCAAAGGCGCCTATTGAACTTCTGGCAGACCGCATTACCAAATGGTTTGTGCCGGCCGTCTTACTTCTGGCCGTCGCCACCGCTTTGGCTCTGCTTTTCGCCCATGTTCCCAAGGACGAAGCACTTCTAAGGGCAGTGACCGTGCTGGTGATCACCTGCCCCTGTGCCCTGGGCATTGCCGTTCCGCTGGCAAAGGTCGCAGCAATTGCCACCGGCCGAACCAACGGAATCCTTATACGAGACAACACAGCACTGGATAAGGCCAAAGATCTGACTGCCTTACTTTTTGACAAAACGGGAACGATAACCGAAGGGAATTTTTCGCTCCGCGAGATCATCGCATATGGAATCGGTGAGCGGGAAGTGCTGCGGCGCATTGCATCTATCGAGGCCAAATCCGACCATTTTCTTGCCAAAGAAATCGTGCAAAAGGCCAGGCAGTCTTCAGTTGCACTGGAGGAAGCGGAACATTTTGAATCATTTGAGGCAATGGGAGTTAAGGGACGCATCAAGTGCGGCGAAGTTTCCATCGGCAATCGACATTTCATGCGATGCCAGGATCTCCATCTTGCGAGACAACTTGCCCGGCACGCCGAAAGCCTTGAACTAAAGGGGGCCACCGTCGTCTTTTTTGGCTGGAACGGCAAAGTTCAAGGATTTCTGAACCTGGGGGACCGCCTCCGAGAAAGTGCCCCTCAACTTTTTCAAGAAATTCGTTCAAGAAAAATCCTCACATGGATTGTATCGGGGGACTCTCGAGAAACCACCCTTGCTATTGCCGCCGAACTCGGAGTCGATCGGGCAGTCGGGCAAGCCTTGCCCAAACAAAAAGCGGAAATTGTCAAAGGACTGCAGAAAAAAGGGCATCGGGTGGGCATGATCGGCGACGGCATAAATGATTCTGCCGCTCTTGCTCAGGCGGATGTTGGATTTGCAACCGGCATCGGTGCGAATATCATGCAGAGGGCTTCAGGCATCACCATTATAGGGGGCAATCCGGCCAAGATCCTGACGGCTCTGGATTTGTCAAGCTTGACCGGCAGAGTAATCCGACAAAACCTTTTCTTCGCGTTCTTCTATAATGGGCTGGGGATTCCATTGGCGATCCTGGGATATCTCAATCCACTGCTGGCCGTCTGCGCCATGTTCGCCAGCAGTTTGACGGTCATCGGCAACACCTTCCGTATAACTCGCGTTGGCAAAGATAACTCAAAAAGAGAAGTCCACCCCCAGGAACCTGTTGATGTGACAGAAGGCCTTCGCTGTTATTCGGGGGACAGCGGTTGAAAGAGATAATCGATGATTCTATCGTTTCCGCCTGCCTTAACTTCTCGAACAGCGTATTTCAAAATCGATATCAACTCTTGCAAAGACATGGCAGGGAACCTTTCCAACCAGGCGGATATGTGAAAAATATCGACCCCTTTTTCGCGAAGATACTCCAAATCAGGGTTTTCCTTCAAAACCTTCTCAATCTCTTCAGGAGTGACCCGCTTGGCCCTTTCAATCCGTGTAATCGCCGTCGTTATCGGCTCGACTTTCCTGTGTTTTGCCAACCGTTTTGCCGCTTCTTGAAAGTCAATGATTTTGGCACCACCAGACATCGAACGATCCCTCCCGTATTACCTACACAGAATTTTCTGCTTTTTTCGAAGATTTCAATTTCCGAAATCCGAAATTAGCTGCTACATCTACTCATAACTCAGCCGGAGCCAATGTTCAAGATGCCCAAACATCTGCAAAATAATAATAATTTCCAACCTTAACAAGTTGAACAAGGGTAATTATCTTAAAAGCCTGAGTGTTATAAGCTGAAGTCGCCACGAAGAACCCAGCGCAGCCAAAAGATCATTTTCATTACGAAAGAACGAAAGTTGCGTTTGCTTTTCGTGTTTTTAAGTTTTCGTGATTTCAGGTGGCCCTCAGCGAAGGAAAGAAAGAACATCAAGTGATGAAATCCTGCTTCGGTAAAATGCAATATTTGCTTCTCAGTTTGGCATTAATCTTCACCGGCAATTGTCATGCGGATTCCAAACCTGTGCTGAAACATCATGATCTGTATCTGC
Source organism: uncultured delta proteobacterium (assembly GCA_963781715.1). Taxonomy (GTDB): domain Bacteria; phylum Desulfobacterota; class Syntrophobacteria; order Syntrophobacterales; family Syntrophobacteraceae; genus Desulfoferrobacter. The sequence continues at coordinate 666,727 of CAWAGW010000018.1, read as the reverse complement.
AGATCACTCCGAATCAAAATAAACTGACCGCCCTCGACCTTATGAAAGTCGACTCCGGCGGTTCCAGCAACATTGTTCTCACTCTCAATGAAGATGCAAAAATCGTTTCCGTCGGCTTGTATCGAGATTCGGCCGTGTCTTTATTAGCTGCCCACGACGTTTATGGACTAGATCGAATCAATGACAAACAACCCCTCGACTACGAATGGGATCGAGGCAGCCTCTCCATATCCATCCCGAAGCGATCGGGGCAAGCTGAATCCTCGATCGGCATCAGGTATGAGGTCACCTACAACGATGCAGCTCCCGACCACCCGTTGAACACGGAAGATCCCAATTACGGCGTGGCCGGCACTATTTCCGCCCGCGGCACCTTGCTGCTTGCCGGGGCGCATTGGTACCCATACCTTGACGGAAGTGTTCCTTCTTATCGGGTGCATGTTTCAGGCCCCGAAGGTATGGAAGCGGTCACGGCGGGCAAGCTTATCAGTCGAACAGCAAAAGACGGACTTGCGACCAGCGTTTGGGAAATCACTCAACCCCTTCCGGGCCTGGCCCTGTCGGCAGGACGTTACGTCATCAGGGAAACGCAAGTGGATGGTATACCTGTTTATGCCTATTTCTTCCCTGAAAGTCAGGGACTGGTGGACGTCTACCTGCAGGCCGCCGCCGATTATATTCGGCTCTATTCCGAATTGATCGGATTTTACCCATTTCCAAAATTCGCAATTGTGGAAAATTTCTTTCCCACCGGCTACGGTTTCCCTTCCTACACGCTGCTTGGGAGCAGCGTGATCCGCCTGCCGTTTATCGTCCAAACCAGTCTCGGCCACGAGACGGCGCATTCCTGGTTTGGAAACTGCGTCTATCCGGACTATCGCTATGGCAATTGGTCGGAGGGGCTGGTTACCTACATAGCCGATTATCTGTATAAGGAAAGGTCCTCTCCGGAAGAAGCAAGAGAATACAGGGAGCAAATCCTTCGCAACTACACAACATTGGTGCCGGCGGGAAAGGATTTTCCTTTGGCTGACTTTACCGGCCGCTACAGCCCCGCAACCCGAGCCGTGGGATACGGCAAGGCGGCGATGGTGTTTCACATGGTGAGACGGCGGATTGGGGACGAAGCATTTTGGCACGGCTTGCAGGAAGTCTACCAGGAACATCAATTCCAGACCGCAAACTGGGACGACTTTGCCGAAGCCTTCGGTCGCTACGCCAAGATGGACCTGAAGCCTTTTTTCCGGCAGTGGGTGGAGCGGTCCGAGGCGCCGGTAATTGCACTAAGAGATGTAAAACGGCATAGAAAAGGCGCGAATTGGATTGTCTCCGGAAAGCTGATTCAAGGAGAGCCCGCCTATGCACTTCGAGTGCCTGTAAAACTTGAAAGCGAAGGTTCTAATGAGGAAGCCGTCGTCAGCTTGAACGATTCTCGATCAGATTTTGAAATCACTGCTACAGCGCCGCCCGAACGGCTGATAGTAGATCCCGACGCTAATATCTTTCGCCGCCTTTATCCCGAGGAAATCCCGCCCACCGTCAATTCTATTCGAGGATCGACCTCGCTTGTGGCCGTCGTTTCGGATGACCTCTCCCGGGATGTTGCCGGCATTTCCAGGATGCTGCTCGAAGCTCTGGGCCGCGGCGATATTCCGGCCATCAATGAAGGTGGTTTAACGCCGTCTAACCTCATGCATCGTGACGTGCTTTTCCTGGGGGTCCCTCGCAACAGGAAACTGCTGCCGCCACTGCCGGAAGATCTCTCCGTTTCTTCTGAATCATTCACGGTTAACGGCAACAATTATGAAAATCCGACGGATGCTCTTTTCACTGTTCTGCCCGGTGCGGATAAAAATGACGGTCGCGTCGCCGCAATCTTTCTTGCATTGTCCAAAGAAGCAGCTGCCTCCTCGCTAAGGAAAATACCCCATTACGGAAAATACAGTCTGCTGGTCTTTCGGCAAGGGTCGAACCAAATCAAAAAAACCTGGCAGCTGAAAAAAACGCCGCTGATCTACGACTTCGCAGCAAAGATTTCTAGTTCCACTCGAGATGAAAAGGTAAAATGAAATTTCTTTGTAGTATTAAATACATCGGCACACAAGAGAGTGACCGGCCGTTATCTGTCATGCCTGCGAAGGCGGGCTCCCAGGTTTTCGTAATGGATTCCCGCTAAAAGCATGCGGGAATGACGTTTTGAGACAATGGACACTTTGTTCTGTGAGGTGGACTGAGAAAGGACGAATCATGAAATCGAAGGGTTTGTTCATCATTCCGGCCGTGCTCGTCCTCTTTTTTGTTGCCATCGGCTTGCGGACCAATTCAGAGTCGCTGATGCGGGTGAGTGACGGGAAGAAAATGACCCTGAAAGAAGCGCTGCCCGATTTAACAAAGGTCCGCATCATCTTTGTGGGTGAACTGCACGACCGGAAAAGCCATCACGACGCTCAACTCGACGTGATACGGGCACTCCGGGAGTCCAATGGCCCAATTGCAATCGGCCTTGAGATGTTTCAGGCAGAGAGCCAACCGCAGCTTGACAAATGGGTCGAGGGCACTGTGAGCGAGTCTGATTTCCTGCCGGTCTACTATGCAAATTGGAGCCTGGACTGGTCGCTCTATGCAGACATCTTCCGCTATGCTCGAGAGCACCGCATCCCGATGGTCGGACTCAATGTTCGGCCTGAAATCGTCAAGCAGGTCGCCCGGGCAGGCTTCGCCTCTCTCAAGTCCGGCCAGAAGGCCGAACTGCCGCCTGTCACTTGTGTGATTGACAATAACTATAAAGATTTCATCAAGCGGGCTCTTGGCGCCCATGGGCACGGAGGCATGAACTTCACCAACTTCTGTGAGGCTCAATTACTGTGGGACTCTGCCATGGCGGTTCAGGTGCTCGACTTTCTCAAAGCCCACCCGGATTATACCATGGTCGTCATCGCCGGCAGCGGCCATGCCTGGAAACAGGGAATCCCAAGACAGGTGCAAATGCGCTCGAACATTCCCTTGCGGGTGATCCTGCCGGAAGTCGCCGGCAAGAGCGAACCTGACACAACCACCACCAGCGACGCCGATTATTTGTGGCTGCATGCTTAGGGCTGTTCCTTTGCGATTTTTATTGCCAAACCACATAGGACAACAATGGCTCATATAGAATCCTTTGCGTGACCTCGGTGGTTCAATAAATTAATTCTCGCCAGCCGCAGACCAATCATGGTTGGTCTATTGCATCAGTTTCTTGCGATGTATTAATCGCGGGCATATTCCATCCGGAACAGATTAGCTATCAGGCAGGTCATTGGCAACTCTTCTGATAATGATTATCTAAAGATAACAGGAGTATAAGCTGCCTGAGAAGGCTTGCATTTATCTCCATGTCATTAATGTTGAACCATAGAGGAGGCCGCGATGTCCAATTTTTCTGATGTCATTTTGATGACCCATGTCGGGTTCGGGATGCTGTGTATTATTGCCAGCGTCTGGGTTTTCGTCGATTCTCTGAATGCCAGTGAAAGGAACCTGGTGAGGATCAGGACCATGAGTGTTGCTGTAGCCGCTTTCATGTGGCTCGCTTACCTGATTGGCGGCTATTGGTATGTGGTCTACTACAGCGCCGACAAAGCGTACATTTTGAAGGGGCCTTGGCCCTTCGCCCACAGCTTTTTCATGGAAATGAAAGAGCACGTTGTTCTAATGCTTTTGCTGCTGACCACCTATCTTCCCATTGCCGCGTCGAACAACCTGGTTTCGAGCAAAGGTGCGCGAAATGTTGTGCTATGCGTGGCCGGGTTGATCGCTCTCATTGCCCTGGCGATGGATGGTTCAGGGGCTATTATTGGTATGGGGGCCAAAATTTCGTTACTGCCCAAATAGAGAGGTGCGTTCATGGAAAATAATGGTCTGCGAAAATATACGATATCTTTTGGCTTGTCTTTAGCGGTAACGAGTTTGCTGAGTGCGCTGCTGGTCATCGTGAAAGAGCTGAATCAAACGACAATTCTTGCCTGGATGAAAATGGCCACCGGGCATCACTGGGTCACTCATGGGGTGTTCGATATCGTCATTTTTGTCGTGCTTGGGTTGTTGTTGACACGTGTGGATAGCGGACGTGGGGCGCAGGTTTCAGCAAAGGCCCTGATCACCGTGATTATCTGCGCTGTAGTGGTTAGCGGTTTTCTCATCGCCGGCTTTTATTTGATAGAGGGCTGACATGTGAGAAGCAACAACTGTTTCAGCATTTCTCGGCGCATCCCCGGGAAGCCGCCTTAGAAAAAGTCGGCATGCGTGTCATCCAAATTCTGGCTGTTTTTGTTCTCCCTGAAATTGTGGCAGCGCTGCAGTTCGGGCTGATGTGATCAATGGACGGAATAAAGACCCGCCCCTCCCTAAGGTTCCTCGCCGAGCATATTTCACAACGTTGGTGTGAACTGTGAAAGATCAAAGATACCGAGTTTCTTCTCTATTTCAGCCACCGCATCGACCATCTTCTCAAAACCCTCTTTCCCGAACAGGTCCTGCTCCTTGTCCTCGAATTTTTCTCCCAGTGCAGCGAATTCTTGGGGTGAGACTATCGAGTGAAACGCAGGAAAAAGCACGGTATCTTCCCGTGCGGCATGGGGCTGATACATGCGGATGAATTCTCGAATGGCGACAGATAGCTTTGGCTTTGCCCTGGCAGTCGCGAACACCGCCGGTTTTGAGGATTCCAAAATGAGGTCGGTGAGGCGCCGTCCCTGCTGGTGTTGAAAGTAGAGCACCTTAACCAGATCGACGTGCTTTCCGGCTTTCTCAAAGCGCGGGAAAAGCTCATTTTCTTCGAGCTTCTCGTGGTAGTCCTCAACGAAGCGCCTTATAATCTCGGACGAATCAGCAATCACTCCGGGTGGCAGCTCCATCGCCCCATCGATACGCCTGATTGCCTCCTGGTAGATAAGAAGCACACGACGCAAGATTCCGTGCTCACGCATGAGATCTTCTACAGGACTCACTTCCGGTTGTTTCCCTGCGGCCTCTTCCTTAACCGCAGCCAAAGCGCTTTGGGGAATTACCGGGAGAGCGAAACTGGCAGCAAAAGCGCTGGTTATCGTCAAGAAACGTCGACGTGATGGCAGTATTTCTCGATGCATATCCTCCTCCTTTGTTGCACTGTTGATCATCCCAAGATGATTTCACCCCCAACCTTTGCTGTTAGGCAGGTAACCCGCATGTTGCTCAACGAACAGATCAGGCTTGGGTTTCAGTTTCAATCCACGCTCCCGCACGGGGAGCGACTGAACTCTAACTACAGTTAACACCTGTCCTTGATAGTTTCAATCCACGCTCCCGCACGGGGAGCGACATACAGCAGCAAACGACAAGTACAACCTTCTCGAGTTTCAATCCACGCTCCCGCACGGGGAGCGACAAAGCCACTCCTATTCTGCCCCAAGACGTATCCAGTTTCAATCCACGCTCCCGCACGGGGAGCGACCGAGTGTCTCATCGTATTGAGCGAGATCAACACACTGTTTCAATCCACGCTCCCGCACGGGGAGCGACGAGCAGCTTAAACATGCAGCTTTCTCCGCTATACGTTTCAATCCACGCTCCCGCACGGGGAGCGACGTTTGGTGTGGTGTCCAGCGCCTCAAACCTTCTGTTTCAATCCACGCTCCCGCACGGGGAGCGACACAAGGCACGCGAAAGAGAAGAACAACACTTAAAGGTTTCAATCCACGCTCCCGCACGGGGAGCGACCCGGGTAACGTTCCGGCAAACGCATGAGTTCAGTTTCAATCCACGCTCCCGCACGGGGAGCGACCCATCCGCCAAAGGGAACGCAACCTGATCGGTACGTTTCAATCCACGCTCCCGCACGGGGAGCGACCAATCTAAACTGGTTCTTGAGCAATAGTGCCCAGGGTTTCAATCCACGCTCCCGCACGGGGAGCGACACCAGCGCCCAAAAAACTGCGGCATTGGCTGAGCTGTTTCAATCCACGCTCCCGCACGGGGAGCGACATTGATCGAGTCCGTTGCCTACCCGAAATTGATGGTTTCAATCCACGCTCCCGCACGGGGAGCGACTCGAAAGAGACCGAATAGTCTTTGACCTTGATAGTGTTTCAATCCACGCTCCCGCACGGGGAGCGACATTCCGGACAATGCGGAGTGGATTTCTCAGCTCGTTTCAATCCACGCTCCCGCACGGGGAGCGACCCGGCCTTCGAGGGCGTGCTTTACGATACTTCGGTTTCAATCCACGCTCCCGCACGGGGAGCGACGCGATGGCTCAGCTATTTACAACAAATTAATTATCGTTTCAATCCACGCTCCCGCACGGGGAGCGACCTATTACGGGTGGTTCAAGCACAGCAGCGATATGTTTCAATCCACGCTCCCGCACGGGGAGCGACACTATCAGTTCCAAATCCGTAGGCAGTGCAATATGTTTCAATCCACGCTCCCGCACGGGGAGCGACAGGGATTCAGCCCCGCAAATAACCTCACACGACCTGTTTCAATCCACGCTCCCGCACGGGGAGCGACTGGGGAAATATCAGCTTCGGTATCAGGGAACTGGTTTCAATCCACGCTCCCGCACGGGGAGCGACAATTATTATGAGCGTCCAGCCAGCGATTATTAATGGTTTCAATCCACGCTCCCGCACGGGGAGCGACGCTATTACGGGTGGTTCAAGCACAGCAGCGATATGTTTCAATCCACGCTCCCGCACGGGGAGCGACTTGTTCTAAACACATGGTATTCCCTCCCTTGGGTTGTTTCAATCCACGCTCCCGCACGGGGAGCGACTGGATAAGTGCAGAGCTAAGTGGCGCAAGGAATTGTTTCAATCCACGCTCCCGCACGGGGAGCGACCAGAGCGCACCTTATTGGGTTGCTGTTTATATACCGTTTCAATCCACGCTCCCGCACGGGGAGCGACTAGGCGCAGATAAAGAGCCAGCCACCTTCGGGGTGTTTCAATCCACGCTCCCGCACGGGGAGCGACCCCCCCTTAATCTTCAGGATCGGGACAGGGTGGGCAGTTTCAATCCACGCTCCCGCACGGGGAGCGACACGGCAAGGTCATCCTCCGATTGGGGAGAGCCGGTTTCAATCCACGCTCCCGCACGGGGAGCGACCCAGCCAGCGAAACAATGGTTTATTACAACCAGCAAGTTTCAATCCACGCTCCCGCACGGGGAGCGACCCCTGGAACCCATCGAGACATGGTCAACCCCTAGTGTTTCAATCCACGCTCCCGCACGGGGAGCGACCCTCTTACCGGGACAAACTCTGGATAAGTCGCTGTGTTTCAATCCACGCTCCCGCACGGGGAGCGACCGACCTGGGCACGGTTAGCAACACCTATTAATCGGTTTCAATCCACGCTCCCGCACGGGGAGCGACTGCCGTAACGAAATGCGTTACGGGGCAAAGCTGAATGAGCTGTTTTGCGCGAACCTCCTTTCCGCTCTACTAAGATGACAATGACAAGACATATCCTTCCTCCGTAACAAGCTAAAATTAAATATCTTTTCCGTTGCGCGAACCCCCCGGCAAAATGGCGGCAGCTTGTGGTTCGCGGCAAGCTTTCAAACCAACAGTGGGCCTTCTTGGTCAAAGCCACCCTTTATGCCGATGTGCTCGATTTTTCCGCGCCAGTTGGAACCCAGAAAATAGAACCGCAGGCTGTCCTCTTCAGGGTTAATGATGTCTACCAGCTTTTTCTTGAGCATGGTCCATTGGGCTGGATCGATGATGCATTCGAACACCGAAAGCTGCACTCGCTGGCCGTAATTCTGACACATCTTGGCAACCCTGCGCAGCCGAGTACGCCCCGCTTTGTCTATTGTGGATACGTCATAGCTCACAAGCACCAGCATAGTGACCTCACTTAATGATGAACGGTGGATAAGCGTCCAGATCGCCTCTTAGTAATCGCGCCAGTAATGCGGCTTGCACATGGAACACCAGACCCATAGGCATTTTTTCTTTCAGGAAAGGATGCACCGAAACTTCCTGCTTGCGCTTCTGATACGCAACAACAACTGTTTTCCTGGTATCATCGTCCATCAACACGCCTCCGGACCCGGATACCTGAAAGCCTTTTGCGTTCACTTGTCCCAGGTTGATCAAAGAAAGCACCAAGCGGTCGGCAAAGGGCGCCCGAAATTCTTCCATGAGATCCAACGCCAGGCTGGGTCTGCCGGGCCTGTCCCGATGCAGGAACCCAACCTGGGGATCAAGTCCAACCGACTCCAGGGCCGATCGGCAATCGTGGCAGAGTAAGGTGTATATGAATGACAGCAGACAATTCACAGAATCCAGCGGCGGTCTTCGAGAGCGAACCTCAAATTTAAAATTGTCTTTATCCCTGGTGATCAACTCATCAAAAACTCCGAAGTAGTGGCGCGAAGCATCCCCTTCGATCCCCCGCATCGCATCCAGCGAACAGCTTTCAATTTTAGCCATGCATCCGTTGAGTTTGTCGGCAGCAGCCGTTAAAGCTTCGACATTGATTTTGTCTGCGTGATCCCGTGTTGCTCGGCGCAGCACGCTTCTGCAGTTGGCCAGCTTGCCCGTTACAAATGATCGCGCCAGCTCTGCCGACGCTTTAAGATTATCGGCTGCTCGGTACTGCTGACGTCTCAGCAGTACATTCCCTGATATGGGTCCGCGCACGCAGGCCAGGAATCTACCCGTTTCAGTCAGAAAGCTGACCGCTACGTCTCGCTCTGCACAAGCTCCCATCAGAAAAGGACTGGCGGAAACCTGGCCGAAGCAGACAATTCCATCGAGGGTATGGAGAGGCAATTTCAGCTTTGATGTGCCCTCCACCAATACATCGACCGTTTCCCCATTCTTCGAGAGGTAAGAACCTTGCGTCGTCACATAAAGGGTATTGCCGTGCTTTTTCACTTCTCCTCCAACGCTGATGAAAGATACTTTGAGACCGTCTTTTTGCTGCTGCATGCCTTTGGCAGGCAGGCATCCTGCAGGGAGCAGCTTTTGCACTTCTTGCCGTATTCGGGCGACGGGGTGCGGCCGGCCGCCACCATTTCATGCAAATCGAGCGCAGCCTTTTCGGTTTTACGCCGCAAACTTTCATCGAATTGAACTCTGGTTCTGCGCCGCTCTCTTCCGTAAAACAAAGCACCCTCCTCAACTCGCACCCCGAGCATTTCTTCCAGGCAGAGCGCCTGTGCACACAGCTGCACCAGATCGGAATCATCCGCCTTCGGTTTGCCCCGCTTGTATTCGACCGGGTAGGGGACTTCGCCACTGCTCGACCCACCTGCCGCGTGAAACTCCACCACATCGGCCTTGCCGGTCAGGCCGAGTTGGAGCGAGCGAAGCGGCAGGCTATACTCAACACGGACCGCCCGTTTGCGTTCCGTTGCCGGGGTGTGCGTCTTTTCATGCAAGATCCGACCTTCGGCGGTGAAGAGATTCTCGGTCCAGATGCGTTCAATGTGGATCAGGGCGCACTGGCGAGGACAGAAAAGGAGGTGCTGAAGGGCGGAGATGGGCAGAAGATCGGCTTCGGAATAGTTCATGGGTTTCTGCTCCTGTCGCGTGTCTGCCGCCGGGCATGATAGAGTTTTTCCGTGAAGCCGCCCCCCTTCAAGAAATCCTGCTCCAAAACGCGAAGCTGCTGGTCCAGCAGATAGTTTGTCTGGTGAATCACACAGATCAAGGTGTTGGCGGCAGTTTCAGGTGAGGCCGGGGGCTCAATACACGGCTTATAAATCAAATAAGACCTATCCTTCTGATAGCAGAGCGCCCGAACCCGCTTTGCTTGCGGGTGATCTTTTCCTCACAGCTGCAGGCTGTGCTGACGAAGGTAGTCCTGGAAATCCAGCAGCAACTCTTCCAAGCTCGCACGTGCCACGCCGACAAGCTTCAGCTCGGTTTTCTTGGAAGTAACCGAGGCCATGCTGCCCTCGGCAATGTTTTGCTTGCCGCTGCGAGCTGCCTGCACCATCTGGTCATGGGTGCGGGAACGGCGATGGATAAAACGGTTGCAGAAAACCACTGTGGCATCGTAGACGATTTCAGACATTTGATAAGACTTCAAGTCCCGATATCCGCCGTGAGGTGGGATGACTTTGGGTTGCTCTTTCCTCTTGTCTTCGGATTGCTTCATTGCGGCTCCTTAATAAAGTTGGTTCCAGTCACCAGCCACAAAGGGATTTTTGGATAAAGATCAAGATAAATTCTAATTTATCGTGCCCTGCCATCTCCTATCCGCCATTTTCAATGGCCGAAAAGCACAATCTTCTCGTTGCCCTCCAAAAATCGGAACGAAAAATGTCCTTCACTTCATCCAATGCATATGCTGCCCAAAAACCTAAAAAAAGCTATTTCTTATCACCACACCCGAGCACAAACCTTCTACACTACATCCCTTCGTCCTAAAACATTTCATCAGGAGTAACGCCGGCAGGGACTCTATCTTTCGAAAAAGTCACTTTATAATCGCTGAAAGCACGTGCCGGGCGTGTTTCATCTTTTCTTTTCACATCAATCAATTCAAAAAGTTTATGGGCCGGTGTGTTGCCGAGCTCACTGTCGTGCTTGAAGACGTAGAGTTTTCGAGCTGCCATTTCACCACGGGCGGCGGAGCGGTCATGGTCGAACATATTCATCAATGCATCCCAGAATAATCTCAAGTCATCTTCAGAAAATCCTGTTTGTTTCGCGAACGGTGCAGAAATGAATCCATGGACTCGGTATAGGCCGTAGGGAACAATAGCTTTTCTTGCTCCAAGGCCTCTATCATCCGGTTTATCAACTGAGACTGCGGATGTTCTGAACATAGCCACATCTAAACCAACAATTGGGTCAATGCTTCGTGCAAAAGCAAGTTGCACTGGACCACGCACTTGGCCACAAGTTTTATCACCCGTTGACATCACTGCGCCAAAAGCGCGTACGTCAAAAAAGTTCTTACACATCCATTTTTTGGCAACCATCTCCTTACTATCGACAAACAATTCTTTAAGTTTAGCCTTAGCTGCATCGGAGATATCTTTCAGTTTGCCAACTGCCTTCTTCGCTTTATCGATATCAGTATTGAGGCGGAGATATATACCTTCATTTTCAAAACCAACCCCTTCAGGATATTCTTGATAACTAGCAAGTTCATCCACCAAATCCACGGGGACATGAATGAACAATCTCTCATCATCCAAGGCCTTATGAGCTCGTTTATGATGCTCGGAAAGAAAGGTACCTTCGCGAACATGTATTTCGTATGGGGACTCATTATTCTTCACCAAGTCTACATAGTTCCTGACTTTACGCTTCAAACAAACATCTGTTGTGATGCCGTGTCCGGTTTCAGGATCGATGCGGGGCATGTTGCCCCCGTCCGGATCGCCGTTCGGGTTTCCATTTTTCACATCAAACAGTAGAACAAACTCATAACGATTGTTGATTGGCTCACTCATTTTTTGCCCCTCCATTCTTTTCAGCTCTTTTTCTGGCTGAAGCTTCCTTTATTTCACGAGCTATTGCATTCTTCTGCTGATAGTAGGCAATGGCGAAAAGCCCTTGTTCCTGCAGATTCATATGGAGTGGGAACGCGTTGATGTGCTCCATGATCTCTGCAATGCGGCGATCGGATGTGTGCCCGTACTCGGCCTTTTCGATGTGGTAGTGCGACAAATTTATTAGACGGGGAAAAACACTGGCAGGTGTGGCCGATGCTGCACTGAAAAACCTATCCTTGATGGTTGCGTTGACCTTGCCCAATGCATCCAACTGCGCTTTTTCAAGGACTGCAAACAACCGTCCCAGAAGATACGAAACCTCCCGCCTTTCTGTGTCTAAAGACATTGGAACCTCCTTTTTATGATTTCGTTGTAATACAGCTTTCAAGATTGAAGCCCGCAAGTAATTGACCCGATGGTCCGCCCGGATACGTCCCACTACCCCTTGATAAAGGTTTTGTGGATAATGTGCTCCTGTGAGAATGGCGCGAGTCAAGGCTCCGCCCAGTACCGGGGAAATATCTTTGGTCTCGCGGGCGGTTTCCTTGAGCAAATGCCAGACTCCAGGAAAAGGGATATCCTTGTCGGAACGTTCCAGTTCCAAGTTGGCGAAATGATCGCGGAATCGCCCCAGCAGCTCACTTACGGAACAGATGTGCCAGAATCGCAAGGCCAACCGCGCTTTGTTGAGAGAAAGCCCCAAGATGTAGAATTTAAGATTCTTGTCAGCTTCGAGTTCGTGGGGCATCGAACCTTGACAAACGTTTTCAAGAAACTTCCGGACTGGAATCGCAGCAGCCTGGTCTTCAACAGATGGGTTCATTACCTGCCCGAAAAAGGGCTCGACAGGCGAGGCCCGCTCCGCCCAAAAGACCGTGACCGCATCACCTATGTGAATCCGCTGGGTTCTGCTACGCAGCAAAAATTTGAGGGCCGATGAACTCTTGAACTCGGCTTCAACTGAAATGGGGGCATTCTCTCCCTTCTTTTTTCCATAGGACTCATAGGCCACTTCGTTGAAGGAGACCAGCGATGCCCCTGAACCGAACTTGAATTGGGCATATTGCGGCTGAAGATCGTGAATTTGCCCATCGAGAAAGCTGACGCCTTGCGAATACTTTCCCTTTTTGAAAAAGTCTGACCAGAGCTTCCTTACCTCTGAACGCTCATGAATAAATTTCGCATCACCCCGTAGCCGAAATGCGACCCACTTGCCGTGATCTCCACTAATTTCTTGCCAGTCCTTTAGCAGAACAGAATCAGATGGTTTCCAGTTTGCGAGAAAGGCTCTAACAGCAATAATCCCGTCGTCCTTCGAATCGCCGCTGACTTCTTCTATACGATTCAAGAAAGATTCGTGATGTACTTCTTTTGTTGATTTTCCCGACATACCGAAAACATAATCTGCTTTATCCACCATGAAATTCGGTGTTTCTGCTGCACCTTTAGCGGAACGAACGTTTACCTGGTTTGTATATGGAACCTCCGATGTTCGAAAGTCATAAGTATTGGACTTGATTTTGGTCCGCAGATCTTCGGGTTGCCCGACAAGATTTCCTTCTTTGTCAATGGTGATAACGAAGCCGATATCTTCGACACTGAAGCCATAGGGAGGTACCGCTCTTCCGAGACGGTCATACAAAGAAATCAGCGACTGAAAAATCATGAGATCACCTCCTGCCCACAGTCTATGACTCCATCCTGCATGACCGCCCGGAAGAACTGCGGTGTCATATCATTGGCAAAATCAATATCGTGCAACATGAACCCTAAATCCTGCCTACCCGTAAATGACGATACAGGGATTTCGTCGCACCACTCAAAATTGACGGGGAATTCACGGCAACCGAAATAGGGGCGGTGAAAGCACTGGCCGTTTTTCACCCGCCGCTCAAAGATCGCCAAATGCTTCCCAGGGTCGGAATCATCATTGCCCGTTACTTCAAAATGGGCTTCAATCACGTATTCGACATTTCGCAAAACCATGGACGCCCGTTGTTGCCGGTCGTCTTCTATGTAACGGCAGACAGGCTTACCTTCGTCCATGTCACGCTGATTCACCGAAACCCGATTGGCGAGTTCATTGCGCCGAATGTTTTCAAAGCGGACAGGTTGCATCACATGGATGCGGTCAATCACCCATCGGATGGCAGGCTTCCAATAAATGGCCTCCAGAATACCACGGGCAGCCGAGGGCGTTATTACGTCATAGCTGACCCGTTCCACTTTCATTTCCGGACGAGTGAACAACGCGTAGTCTCCCCACACCCGAAGTTTGATGCCGTAACTCATTCTCGTACCTCCTCGTTAACCAAAAAAAGCGTTCTCTTCAGGCGGTTTACACCTGAGTCCGGAAGTCTCGGAGTAGAGTTCTTGCGAACGCAAGACCAAGACACCCGGCACCGGCTTTTCAAGCCAATCCTTTATTTCCGCTAGTTGATAAGGGTAAATTTGAACACTGAACTGCTGGAGCTTCCGAAGGATAGCTCCTTTGTATTCAGCAAATTCGAGCGAACGCACCAGTTCGAGAGCAGCGTCTTCCAAGGCAATAACTACGGGTTCGGTCGCCGTTTTAATCATCTGGAATTTTGCAATGTCACGAAACTGGATGTTCCCCGTATACGCCGGGCTACACAGATTCTCGACAATACCGTCCTCATCCATGCGCTGTTCGTTCTTCCAGAAGAAATCCGCGAAATACTCCCGGACACATTCGGGATCTGTAAGTTTTCCGGCAAATGGTCCAAAAAGCTTCGCAGCTGATTGCACGGCGTGACGAAAAAAAGAACATCCGGCATCTTCCGGGAACTCAAACACATACACCTTGCCTGGAACTTCACTCACACCGTTCCGGTTACATCGTCCTGCAGCTTGGGCAATACTATCGATTCCTGCAACCGCCCGAAACACACAGGGGAAGTCCACATCGACCCCTGCTTCGATCAATTGCGTGCTGACCACGCGACATGGCAATTTGTTTGCGGGTGACAATCTTTTTCTGATTTCATCCAGTTTTCTCGTCCGGTGGGCCGGGTGCATCAAAGCGCTCAAATGAAAATTTGCATCGGACTCGGGCAAGGCGCTAAAGATATCCAATGCCTGCTGTCGGGTATTCACGATACACAACACCTGTTCATTTTCCAGAAGCCGGTTCGCAACATCCTGCTCACTGAGTTCACCGATGAAAACCTCCTCCGTTCGTTTCAAGGCGGCAAAGAGCGAGGGGACATCCTGGATGATTTCCCGGACATTCTCCAGACCGGCGCTGAATTGTTCAGAGAAATTAATGGCCGGTTGCGTGGCCGTACACAAAACTGAAGTAACGCCATAATTTTTCGACAATTCTTTGATCACTTCGAGACACGGCTTCAATTTTTCAACCGGTATGGCCTGAACCTCATCAAAAATAATGATGCTGTCCGCCACATTGTGCAGCTTGCGGCACTTCGATGGTTTATTGGCGAAAAAAGAATTGAAAAATTGGACATTTGTTGTCACCACCAGCGGTGCGTCCCAGTTTTCGGCGGCCAGTTTGGTTTTCCAATCCGAATCGTCAGGGAGAAAATTGCAATGGTGTTCCAGTACCTCTTCATCACCCAACATTTCACGGAAGACCTTGGCGTTCTGTTCAATGATGCTGGTAAAAGGGATGACGTAAATAATTCTCCGCTTTTCTTTATTCATTGCGTGGTTTAACGCAAAGGCCAGCGAGGCCAAGGTCTTGCCGCCTCCGGTTGGGACCGTCAGTGAGAACAATCCCGGTTCTAACTCCGCTGCCTGCAAGCAGTCTTCAAGGACCAGTTCCCGCTGCTGATTCACATTTAAGGTATGATCAGCTCCATCGCGCAGCGTTTTGAAATTTTCCCAAAACCTTTCATGGAGTACTTTGATGCCAGGGTAATCGAAGCGCCAACCCGACTTCATCGTGTCCAACGACGCTTCCGTATCAAGAAAATCCGCATCCACAAGACACGAAAAAAGCATTCGTACGAAAAATTGTAGCTGAAACCCAAAACGATCCGGCTCAATGGGGAAAGGCAGGATGGTCGGAAATTCCGGGATTGAAAAAGGCACGGCGACCTCAGGAAATGTTTGTTGAAGTTTTTCCTCCAATGCAGCAACAGCAGAATCGTTCCAATTGGGCAGGCCTCCGTGGTGACCGGAGACGCAGTAAGCCAACAGTTTTCCTGCTTCCCTTGAGTTTTTATAAAGCCATTGTGCACCTACAACGGCATGATTCGGATGACCTTCATAATACCTGGCAAATTCGTCAATAATTTCATTTGCTCTCCGAAGGTATGCCTGCCATGACAAGGTGCCTTTACCGAGATCATGATTTTGTCCCGCTAAAGCTCCCCATGTTTTTGCGCGAAAAAAGTTGGCAAATTCTGCGGCCATCTCAGCCACCTTTTTCAGGTGGTCTTCCAATAGCTGCCATTTATCCGGTGGCTGTCCTTCAAGGCTGTGGGCGTAGTATTTCATGGTAATAATTGTTCCAGCTTTTAGGCGTTCAAACGTTCCAGTGTTCCAGAGGTCGGCGTTTCAAAGAATGTTTTGTTAGGTTAGGAGATTGTCCTAGAACTCCCTCTCTCTTGCGGGAAAGGGTCCGGGTAACGGTGTAGCCCGTTGAAATCTCACCCCCTCGCCTAGCCTCTCCCCCTCGATGGGGAGAGGAATTGTGTATTGTCGGACAAGCGCCGGGGAACCTTGCCAAGAGATGGTTGTGATCCATTCTGTTGAATCAGTGGCGCCGAAGTCTGGCTCGATCAATTCATCATTTTGCTCCAGTGGGGGCACCAAAGGCTGACTGGAAATCATCGCCCGATTGGAAATGATGGTGCTCTCCACCTCAAGCGGCAGAATGGCAATTTTTCGTCCCTGCTTTTTCAGGCGGAAACAAGCATCCTTCTGGCTAAGAAAAGTACCCGGTGCGTTGATGACTGGCTGCATGGGCGAACCCCTGTTTTAAGGCAGAGCAAAGCAATCCGATGACCTGCCTGACGGTTGGCGTGCACTTTCGCTTCCAAAGAAATGTATTGTTTTGGTGAAGTTGACGATATCACAATGATATCCATGTACATTATGAGAAGTCCGGCTGTCCAGGAAAAAATATCGGCTTAGAGCGAGCGAATTATCTCGTCATACCAGTTAAGGATGAAATCCTGCATTTATGTTCAAAATTTTTCTGGATTCCCGCTGAAAGAATGCGGGAATGACGGATGGTTGCTCGTGTGCGCGGCCTGCAGGCTGCTTATGTCAGCTTTTACGATCAGTATTTGGAAATTCCGGCTTGACCGGCAGACCATAGACTTCGGGCGGGTCTACAAGGAGGTAAAAGGAGTTGAGTCCGCCGAGGAAATCTTCGTTGGCTCCGTAAAGATACGCTCGATTTTCACCGCGCTGGTGGAGCTGCTCGACGCGCAGTTGGGCCCTTTGGATTAGATCAGAGATTGGCCCGAACTGGATTGAATCGGTCGGGCAGGCCTGAGAGCAAGCGGGTTGCAGTCCCTCTTTTATACGATCGTAGCAAAGAGTGCACTTGCGGGCGATTTTCCATGGGGGATTGATGACAATGACCCCAAAAGGGCATGCGTCGACGCAGCGTCCTACCCCTTGGCAGACATCGGGCTGAATGACCACCGTGTCAAATTCTGTTCGGACGATCGCGTCGGTCGGGCAAACCGCAAGGCAAGGTGCATGCCTGCAATGCTTGCAGACATCGCTCAGCATGAGCCAGCGGGGTTCCCGCCGATCCTCGCTGAACTGTTCGATGAATATCACATGGCGCCAGTGCGAGCCATCCAGACGGCGCGTGTTGTCATAGCTTTGGCCGCTCATCTCGGTCACACCGTCATTTGCCGCCGGAAGCCGGTTCCACTGCTTGCAGGCCACTTCACAGGCCTTGCAGCCGATGCAAACGGTGGTGTCCGTGAAAAATCCCATGCGATCCGCCACTATGCTTTCTCCACATTGCACACAAAGGCTTTGGCTTCGTGAATGCTGACGTTGGGATCGCCGACCAGGGCAGTGAGCTCATTGACGGCATCCCCTGTCACCAAACCCTGCCAGCCCCAGTGCCAGGGCATGCCGACGTGGTGCACCCAGCGGCCGTTGATTCTGAAAGGACGCAGGCGCTGCGTCACCAACGCCCTGGCATTTATATGACCCCGAGGCGTCGCGACCCGCACCCGGTCGTTGCTGTTAATATTCTTCTCTTTTGCCAGCTCGGGGCTCAACTCGATGAAAAGCTCCGGCATGAGTTCGGTGAGCCAGGAATTCCAGCGGCTCATCGCTCCGGCCAGGTAATGTTCGGTCAGTCGATAGGTGGTTATGATGCAGGGGAAGTTTTCGTCAGCGAAACCGGCAAGGGGGTTTTCCGCATGCTGCCAGTATTTGAGCACGGGACTGGATTGCTGCCGGTAAAGCGCATTTCCCACCGGCGATTCGGCGGGTTCGTAATGGACGGGCAAGGGCCCGTCTAAAAGGCCGCTGGGAACAAACAGCCAGCCAACGCCGTCGGGCTTCATGATAAAAGGATTTTTTCCCGAATGCGCATCCAGTCCAAAGGCATCCGCTTTGCCCGGCTCATCGGGTGACTTGTGGAGCGGGAAATCGGGCGTATCGTATCCGGTCCACTGGTCGCCGTCCCACCAGATCCATTTTTTCCGCTCGCTCCACGGACGTCCCTTCAGATCCGCCGAAGCACGGTTGTAGAGTACCCGTCGATTGGCCGGCCACGCCCATCCCCAATTCCGATGCGAGCCCGTTGTATCCGGAGGATCGGGTTCTCTCCTTTTGGCAAGGTTTCGGCCTGCTTCAGGAAAGACGCCGCAGTAGATCCAGGAGGCACACGTGGTCGAACCGTCATCTTTCAATTCCTCAAATCCTCCGAGATGCCGCTCCGGATCATCGCTGTAATAGCCGTTAATTTCTTTCAGTATCTTCTCTGCATCCGGTTCTCCGGATAA
Source organism: uncultured delta proteobacterium (assembly GCA_963781715.1). GTDB lineage: Bacteria > Desulfobacterota > Syntrophobacteria > Syntrophobacterales > Syntrophobacteraceae > Desulfoferrobacter. The sequence goes on along the minus strand of CAWAGW010000018.1, from coordinate 648,281 downwards.
ATCACCTGGTCCCGTCTTTTCGTAGTTCCAGACAAGATTTTGAATTCCCTGGTCCTGCGGGCGACTGCTGCCGGCAACCATTTTCTTCAAGCGCAGCCCGAGCTGATAGGTGAACCACAAATCCGAACGGCAATCCCCCGGCGGCTCCACCGCCTTGGAGTGCCATTGAAGCATCCTCTGGGTGTTGGTGAAGCTGCCTTCCGCTTCTGCAACCTGCGCTGATGGGAAGAAAAAGACTTCGGTTGGAATATCGCCCGGCTTGATTTCGCCTCGCACAATCTCCGGAGCTTTCTGCCAGAAGGTGGCCGTTTCGGTCAAAAAGTTGTCCTTCACCACCAGCCACTGCAGATTCCTCAACCCGCGGCGCTGCAGTCCGGCATTGAGGGAAGTTGCAGGATTCTGCCCGATGCAGAGCATTCCCCGGACCCGACCTTCGGTCATGGCCACAAACATCGGCAGATGAGAATGGTCCCCGATAATTTTCGGATGCCAATGGTAGCCGAACTCGTTGTCAGCCTCAGCGGCATCTCCATACATGGATTTCAGATATGAAATCAAAAACTTCGGCATGTTTGCCCAGTACCCGGCAGTGGAACCTTCCGACTTGAGGTAGGCAGCCAGCGAGTCGTGTTTTTTGAGTGCCGAAGGCGCCGGCATGTAGCCGTGGATGCTGTGATAGAGCGTCGGAATATCAGTCGATCCCTGGATGGAGGCATGACCGCGCAGAGCCATGATGCCTCCTCCCGGGCGGCCGATATTTCCGAGAAGAAGCTGCAGCAGTGCGCAGCACCCGATGATCTGCGGGCCGCAGGTGTGTTGCGTCCAACCCACAGCGTAAGCCCAGGCGGTTGTGCGGTCGCGACCGGAATTCTCAAGGACGGTGCGGGCCGCTTCAAGAAAGGTTTCCCGGGGACAACCCGTGATTCGTTCGACCATCGGCGGAGTGTAGCGGCTGAAATGCTTCTTCACGATCTGGAAGACCGACTGCGGATGCTGCAAGCCGGCATCGAAAGGTCCCGCATATTGCCAGGACGTATTGTCATAACGGTTTATCGAGCCATTATAAGGCCATTCCTGGTCGACGCCGGACAAGGACATCAGTCCTGAGAAAATCCCGTTCAGATCCTCCGAGTCCTGATACCTGTCGTCAATGATGCTCCCCGCATTCGTGTAATGGACCAGGTACTCTTGAAAGAATGCATCCGAATTCCATCGCTCATCGTTCATCACATAGTTGATAAGCCCACCCAGAAAAGCGATGTCGGAGCCGGCCCGAATCGGGACATATAGATCCGCCAAAGCACTGGTTCGCGTAAATCGAGGATCGACATGGAGAATTTTCGCTCCGTTGATTTTCGCCTTGGACACCCAGCGAAAGGCAACGGGATGGCACTCGGCCATATTGGAACCCTGAATCACTATGCAATCCGAGTTTTCCATATTGCGCGGATAGAGCGTTGCGGCGCCGCGGCCGAGACGGGTTCCCAGACCGGGAACGCTGGAACTGTGTCAGATGCGGGCCTGGTTTTCGATAGCCACAATTCCCAAACCGCGCATCAGTTTTTGTTGAATATGATTCCACTCGTTATCCAACGTCGCACCGCCCAGCGACAAAACGGCCGTAGAATGATTGACCAGCGTGCCGTCCGGGAGGGTATCGACGAAGGTTTCATCGCGCGTCTTTTTAACCAGTTCGGCAACACGCTGCATCGCCCATTCAAGCTCCACTTCGCGCCATTCGGCGGCACCCGGTTTTCTGTGAAGCACCTTGCGGGCACGATTGGGGTTTTCATGCAGCTGGTAGACGGCCGCACCCTTCGGGCAAACAGCGCCCTCGGTGTGGGGACTGCGCAGGTCTCCTTCGATGTTTATGATTTTTCCGTTGCGAGAGTGGATGACTGTGGCGCAGCCCACCGAGCAGTAAGGGCATACACTGGGGGTTGTTTTGGCTCCCTTGATGCGGAGTGGTTTATCCAGAAAAGCCACTAGCGTGCCTTGATTTCCTGAGAATTTTCCCAGAGACCGTGAATATTGCAGGATGAGGCGGCCAACAAAGTGCCCGATTTGCCGGCCTTCACTTCCTTTGGCGCGTCAATAACCGGTACGTGTTTTTCCGTCTTCCAATCGGCGCTTTGCTAAATCTCTCCCATCTTCTGCATGGCCGTTTCTCCTTAAAGTTAGAAGTTACGTTATGTTACCGCCTCTGCAGGGCTTCTCTGCAAAGCATTCCCGGCCGGTTTTTAGGCTCTTTAACCACAAAAAACTGCAACTCCGTTCCAGGTTTTCTTAACCGCCGCTATTGCCTAATCTTACTGATTTGATCCCGGCGCGGCCCGACCCGTCATTCCCGCATGCTTTTAGCGGGAATCCAAAATAAAGGCCCAACTCTCCTCTCGTTTCCAAATATAAAAATAGGTGTGGCACATCAACCAACCCGTAATTATAGTTGCACCAAGTTATTTGTGTTTCTGACGTGAAGAGAATGTAAGCAGTAGCTACAAGGGAATCAACCTCTCAGAAGGATGCGTTCTAGAACGGTGAATTGTCAAGAAAACGCCCTAATTTCCGTCTATGGATTCCGGTTTCAGGTTGTTGGCGGTTTTTTGCGAATTTGCACCTGCTGAGGTTTTCATTTTTCCCGTAACATGTTGATTTTATTGCAACCAAGAAGGACACGAAGATCGCGGAGAGGAATTCAACTGCCTCATTTTTTTTATCGTGGTCGGACAACAAGAATTGCAAAAGCAGAGATCGAATCAAATATTTGTCAATCACATCGGATGCCAATTTGTACTTTGAAGATTCACTTTTGTAGAAGGAGTATGACATGAGGAAGAAGCTCTTACACCCCAAGAAAACAGTTTTGATCCTTGCTGCGGCGATTGTTCTCAGCCAGCTGCCGGCTTTGCAGCATGCCTTCGCACAAAGCTCGGAACCCAACCTTGTAACCGCCATAGAACAGGTGGCCAAGCAGAGTATTCCGGCTGTGGTGCATGTCGAGATGACCGAAAGCCAGGAAGTGGCCAATCCATTATATCAATTCAGAAACAATCCTTTCTTCAAGCAATTCTTTAACTTGCCCCATAAAATGCCCAAGAAGTTTGAACGCAAAATCATGGGATTGGGCTCAGGAATCATTATTGATGAACAAGGCCATATCCTCACCAACAACCACGTGGTTGCCGGCGCGAGCAAGCTGAAAGTCACCATGTCAAACGGACAGGAATTTGAGGGTAAAGATGTTCAGTTGGTTGGAACGGACCCATTGACCGATCTTGCCATACTCAAAGTCACCAGCAAAGAATCTCTTCCTTTTCTGAAATTCGGCAATTCAGATGATCTCGAGGTGGGGCAATGGGTAGTAGCGATTGGGCAGCCCCAGGGTTTAAGCGAATCAGTCACGCAGGGTATCATAAGTGCGAAACATCGACGCGGCATAACAAACCCGGAAAGCTACCAGGATTTTCTACAGACTGACGCACCCATTAATCCGGGAAACAGCGGCGGTCCTTTACTCAACCTGACAGGGGAAGTGATCGGCGTGAATTCTGCCATCTTTTCCACCTCGGGAGGTTTCCAGGGCATCGGATTCGCCATCCCGAGCAATATGGCTACCCATATAGCCAAGCAATTGATCGCCCATGGGAAAGTGACCCGCGGCTGGATCGGAGTCATGATACAAGATCTTACCAGAGATATCGCTGAGTCTTTTCATGTAAAGCCAGACTCCGGAGTTCTGGTGGGTGATGTTGTAAAAGGAGGGCCGGCCGACAAGGCAGGGATAAAGAGAGGGGACATCATCACTGCATACGACGGCAAGCCCGTCTCGAACGGTTCAGTGCTCAGGAATGCGGTCGCCAATACCGCCATCGACACAGATGCAAAAGTGCAGGTTTTGCGCGATGGCAAAACTCAGGATTTCACGATCAAGATTGAAAACCAGCAAGAAGAGTTGAAAGTTCTCAGTGCATCGCTGAAAAAACGTCTTGGCGTCGATGTACAAGCCCTGACTCCGCAGGAGAGAGGTCATTATGGTATAGAAGGGAGCGAGGGCGTTGTGATTACCTGGGTCGATCCCAAAGGACCTCTGGGAAAGGATGGTTTTGAAGTTGGAGACATAATCCTTAAAATCGATGATCAGCCCATTGAAGACCCGACAGAGTTCGCCAGCATCATGGATGCACTTCCCCATCACACTAAAGTGGCACTACTTGCCGTAGACCACCGGACCGGTCAAAGCGGCGTTATCGCAGTAGAGATCCCATAATAGAACTGGAGCAGATTTGTATGAGCAAAAGCAGCTATCCCCCCATCAGCGATTACGGCTTCATCGGTGACTGTCATTCCGCGGCATTGATATCCAAATCGGGTTCAATCGATTGGTGCTGTATGCCAAGGATTGATTCCGGCAGCTGTTTTGCACGCATCCTTGGCTGGGAACAGGGGGGCTACTGCCAAATCTGTCCAACAAAGGAGTACCAGACCAGTCGAAAATACATAGACGACACCTTAGTGCTGGAAACGATTTTCCGGACCGAAGACGGCAAAGTTCAACTGATTGATTGTTTCCCTATGAAGAAAGGCGGAGAACATCATCCCTACCGACAAATTCTTCGAATCGTTGAGGGATTGGAGGGAGAGATGGATCTTAGATTCGACGTTCTTCCACGTTTTGATTATGGCGCGGTAAAACCCTGGACAAGGCAGCGCGGGGAGAATCATTACATCGCCCTGGGCGGGAGTTACGGTCTTTTGATCTCCGGCGACTTCTGCATCAGCATGAAGCACCGCCATCACCTGAATGGGGTTTGCACTGTCAAGCAAGGCCAAAGAGTACATCTCTCCATTCTCTATCGGCAACCGGAAGATTTGGATGAAGATTTGGTCGACCCTCCCGAAATCGGCGAACTGGACGAGCGCCTGTCGGATACCATTGAATGGTGGCGCGATTGGGCATCACAAGGCAAGAAGGTAGGCCTTTACGCTGACCAAGCCAGGCGCTCTGCCATAGTACTCAAGGCCTTGTCCAACGCCCCCACTGGGGCCATCGCTGCGGCTGCAACCACTTCTTTACCGGAAGCCCCCGGAGGCTCACGCAATTGGGATTACCGTTTCTCCTGGGTCCGAGACTCCGTTTTTACCGTTAGATCCCTTACAGAGCTTGGCTACTTTAAGGAGGCCGATGGGTTTCGCCGCTTCATCGAGCGCAGCGCTGCCGGCAGTGCAGATGAGCTGCAGATACTCTTCGGAGTTGGCGGAGAACGACGTTTGCAGGAAATCGAAATCGCCGAACTGGAAGGGTATCGCGGAGCAAAACCGGTGCGGGTCGGCAACGCCGCCGAAACACAGATACAACTGGACGTCTATGGGGAACTTTTGGATCTCACCTGGCGTTGGCATAATTTCGGTCATTCTCCGGACGAAGACTACTGGGAGTTTCTGACAGAATTGGTGAATGCGGCTGCGAAACTATGGTCGACGCCGGACAGAGGCATCTGGGAAATCCGCGGAGAACCTCGCCACTTCGTGCAGTCGAAAGCCATGTGCTGGGCGGCGCTTGATCGAGGGATCAAACTGGCCGAGGAACTCGATTGCGAAGCGCCCTTAGACGAATGGAGGAAGGTTCGCGACGAAATTCGCCGCACGGTCGAAGAAAGAGGATACGACAGAAAAAGAGGAGTTTTCATCCAGGCTTTCGACTATCTTATTATGGATTCGGCTCTGCTGCTCCTGCCCAGCATCGGCTTCATAGACTATGACGATGAACGAATGATCCGCACCACGGACACTATCTGCAACGATCTGATGGAGGGTGGCCTGCTGCGGCGTTATGCCGCCGACGATGATGGCTTGGGGGGGAAGGAAGGCGCCTTTCTGGCCTGCTCATTCTGGCTGGCGGAATGCCTGGCCCAGCAGAGTCGTTTGAAGGACGCCCATGAAGTCTTCAAGCGGGCGCTTTCCACGGCTAACGATCTGGGACTTTACTCTGAAGAATATGACACCGAAGCCGAAGAGATGCTCGGGAATTTTCCCCAAGGCCTGACGCATCTGTCTCTCATCGCCGCCGCGGTAGCAATCACAAAGGCCGAAGAACAATGATGGACTCAAAAAAGCATTCTCCCATTTCTCCTGCAATGCTTGCTCCCTTACCCTGCATGGTGGGCATTGCAGGGCTCAAGCCCTGCGCTACAAACGCGCATGGAATGATCCTCTAAAAGAAATAAGGCCTTGTATGCGGTAAAGTCACTCCTTTAAACGCCACGTGTTGCTATGCCGGTCTTTTTGGTAAGCAGCCGATACGGCAGTCCACGCCACCTGATCCGCCATTTTCTGTCTTGCCTCAACGCCCTGTTCGCTTCCCAAGGTTCTATACTGCTCCCAAGCACAATTGAAGGCAGACGCATAGATCCTCTGGGCTTCCAGAGGCAATGGATTGCGCACATTCTCGGGCAGTTCCTGTAAGTTTTTGAACGGCATAGGTTGTCCTTTTGGTGGTTTTCGATTGGTCCGGCTCAATAGCAGCCTGAAGGCTGAACCCCAGACGGGCCTACAGAAACCAGGAATGCTGGCTTTGACCCGCGACTTGATTCCAGTACAACGCTCATAATAATACTTACAGACGATCTAAGCACGTACCTTTGTCTTATTTTTGTTATCGAGTGCTTAACTTTGCGGTAAATTCTTGCAGATAATGCAGGATTCCGTCGAGAAAAACAAAATGCTGCTTCACAGAGATCCCTCTTGCGAACCTGACAGTTAGACACACATGACCCCGTGCTTTTGAAAAGTATCTGTTTTCATCGGCATTACAATTTGCCACCAACAACAGGGAGTCAGCGATTTGGTCCCCCCTTTGCGAAAGGGGGACTTTCAATACCCACGGGGTCATGTGTGTCCAACTAACAGTGCGAACGGGGGGGGAATAGAAAAATTATACAAAAAGCCGAGTTTCCGATGGGGACTAGTGAGTAGAGGCACAAAGCAAAAGTAGGAACCACTTTACGTTCTGAATTCTGACTCCTAAATTCTCAAGCTTCAAATGCTTTTCAATAGTTTGTTTTCGGGAGATTTTTCGATTAGGGCAAAAAGATCTTGCATTTTTTCGGAAATTTTCTGCACTTCTTCTGACTTCCCGAATTGGACATCGTGCGTGCCGTGTTCTTCCCACATCCGGACAACCCGACTTATGGTCATTTTGGCAATATCAAATGCGGGCAGATAACAGATGCCCGATTTATTTTTTCCTGACTGGTCATTGCAGTGCGATTTGGTCTCTGAAACAATGCCTGATTCGAGCAGTTCTGTCACCAGCTTTTGCACCAGGATTGTCGGAATGTCCAACTGTTCCGACATTTTTTTGACTGAACAGCTGCTGCCTCCACCATCAAATTCCTTTACTACGAGGTATACAATGCTCAAAAGCATCATTCTTTTCTGTGAATAGCTTATCTTTGCACAGTCGGGTTGGAACTCGTAAGTTTCGACATTTTGAAAGGCGAAAGTTATTTCAGCGCCATATAAGAGTATCAGCCAACTGGTCTGGAGCCAGACCAGAAATAGCGGCAATGCTGCGAAACTGCCATAGATGGCATTATACTTGGAAACTCCAATCTGGAAATTAATGTAGAAATACTGGAACGCCTGATAGACGGTCCCCGCGATGATTCCACCCAACAAGCCGGCTGCCAGATTTACCTTGGTGTTGGGCATGACCATGTAGATAAAACAAAACAACAGCCAGGTCATTAAATAGGGAAGCAGCCTGAGGCTGAACTGTATGACAAAGCCAAATTGACTCAGTATGGACACTTTGCCTATGACCGTGTTGACTTCTCTCGCAATAAACACGGTCATACTGCTTGCAACGACGAAGAATATGGGCGCAATCAACATTATGGACAGATAATCGGTGATTTTTCTTATAACGCTCCTCTGGTTGTCGGTTTTCCAGATTGCGTTAAATGAGCTTTCTATATTGTTCAGAACTTTTATGATCGTCCAAAACAAAACAACCACACCGATCCCGGCTACAACGCCCCCTTGAGTATTTTGGAGAAAAGTATAAGCAAAATTTATGATCCATTTGGCCACTTCTTCCTGGCCTCTGAGTTGGGTCATGATCTGACGTTCGATCAGATTTTCAAGGCCGAAACCTTTGGCGATGCCGAATGCCATGGCAAAAACAGGGATAATAGAAAGCAGCGTATAGAAGGTCAATGCAGATGCTCTCAGCGAGCAGATATCGTTGCTGAACTCACGAAAAGATAAGACCGCTATTCTAGATATCTTAACAAAATAGAAGTCTTTTCCTTTCAATTCACTCAAGCGCATTCGCCAAACGTCTTGTTGAGCGAACCGAAGTATTTTAGAAATCATCTTAGATACCTGACTGGCTTAGAGGTATACTTGCTAAGGATGAAATGTTGCACTTTGAGATCAGGTCAATCTCCTGGATTCCCGCTTTCGCGGGAATGACGCACAACATATGCGGACAGCCCTTTTTGTCATTCCCGCGAAAGCGGGAATCCAGAGAAACTAACAAAAGAAATGCAGATTTTCATCCTCAATAAGTATAACTTGTCAATAAATGCGGGCTGAGCGACCCATCAGGAAATCGAGGGCCGCTCGGCGGAAGTAACTACCCGGTTCGAGAAGATACCGGATGCTGGATGCCGGATAATGAATAGGTTGCTCTGCACTGCGGCGACACTGTCGTTATCCGGTATCGATCACAAACCGGCAGGGACTTTCGCCGCCATGTACTTGGTTTAAAACCGGGTAAAGCCGCTGGATATTAATTTGTCATGCGGTCGCGGCTACAGCAAGTATCCGTGACCATTTGTGAATTTATATGTTCTACGCAGGCATGTCAATTCTTTGAAGTTTCAGCCCACCATTCAGGATCGACAAGGCTTTGGAGGCTTGCGGCAACTCATTGCAAGCTGGGCGATTATCATCTATGCATGAACTGCTCGACAGGGAAAAAGTTTGACTGATCATTGCCAAGCTTATAAACGATACTTGCTTGAACATTTTTTTCTCCGTCAAGGACATTTAATGACTTCTTGCACCGAAAACTTTGGTTCCATGCCGATTGATGAAAAAATCCGAATGGCCCATGAGCTCTTCGCAAAATGGGGTTTTGGCCTCCGCCAAGATCCTCGAATAGGCTCCCTCGTTCTTAAATTAAGACAAAAGATAGCCGCGTCACAAAAGGCCATGTTTGATGTTGGCGTTGCAATTGCCTGCAGAACGTGTGAGGAAGAGGAGGGAGGAAGCTGTTGCGGCAAGGGCATCGAAGACAAGTACAACCCTACCTTATTATTAATGAATCTCTTATTGGAACAGCCGCTGCCCGCAAAGCGCCACACGGAAAACAGTTGTTATTTTTTGGGAGAACAAGGTTGTTCTCTGGCAGCACGTCATGTAATCTGTGTAAACTACCTATGCGGCAAGATCCAGCATACGATTCCTTTGCGTGATATCATCGATCTGCAAACCACTAATGGGGAAGAACTGGATGCAGTGTTTATTCTGCATGAAGCGATCAAGAAATTCATAGGCTCATGAAATCGACTCCTGAACGTTTAGACCAGACATTGTCATTCATTGCAGGTTTCTACGATAAATGCAAGGTGGGCTACGAGGGTTTCGAAGGTTACCGCAAATCGGCGGACCTAGTTAAGTTCATTCAATGCGCTAGAGAATTGAAAACCCTCCGGTTCGTCGACCGCCGGCGCACCATCTTCATGGATCTCGGCTGCGCAGATGGGCGAGTTAACGTCTTAATGAGCTATTTTGTTAAAAAATCTATCGGCATCGAGATAGATCCGGATATTCTCAGAGAGTATCAATCCCATGCCGCAGAGCTTGATTTATTGTTGAAGGAAAATCAACTGGCTGCGCCACTTGGCAATGTATTTCTCTTTGCCGGCAATTCTTTGGAAAATGAGACGTTCCGGCGTATCCGAATCAGCACTGGTGTGAACTTTAAAGATGTTGACATATTCTATACTTACATTACACTGCATGACGCATTTGCAGAAAAAATCGTTGCAGAAGCGAAAAATGGCGCATTGTATCTGGTTTATGGCTTCAGCAAAATTTTGCCCCGCTATGAAGGCCTTAAGATATTGCTGGCTGATGTAGCTTCCCAGGGGATTGCGATCCTTTACGAGAAAACCGGCTAGCTTTCTTTTTCGATCATTGTCAAAACTGATAACTTGTCTATTTCCAATGCGAGGTGCACGCCATGCCCAAGTTCATCAAAAGGCGCTCAACAAAGTCTGGACTTGCTCCCGGCACCTTAATCCACATCGGTGAAAAGAGAACTGAAAAAACCAAGATAACGCTGATCAAATACGACGAAACTTCGTTTCAGGAAAAGGAAATCGGAACTGCTGAGGAATGTTTTTCTCTGGAAGACGCCAGGACCATCAAATGGATCAACGTGGATGGAATTCATGAGATAGATATCATTTCGAAAATAGGAAATCACTACAACCTCCACCCTCTCACGCTGGAAGACATCCTTAACACCGATCAAAGACCGAAGATTGACGATTACGAAGACTACATCTTCATTGTCCTAAAAATGTTTTACTACCTCGAAGAAGTCAACGAACTGGCAGTAGAGCAGATAAGCTTAATCTTTAGACCGGGTATTGTAATTTCATTTCAGGAACGGGAGGGTGATGTTTTTAATCCTATCCGCGAGCGAATGAGAAATACAAAGAGTAAAATCACCAAAAATGGAAGCGACTACCTGGCATACGCATTGATTGATGCCATCGTCGATCATTATTTTGTCATCCTCGAGCGATTGGGAGAAAAGATAGAATTCCTGCAGGAACAACTGGTATCCGAACCCAGTGAAAAAACATTGCGGAATATCCATCAACTCAAGCGTGAAATGATATTTCTCCGGAGATCTGCATGGCCCTTGAGAGAAATCATTAATAAAATGGAACGAGAGGATTCTCCTCTTATTCAAGAGTCGACAACTATCTACATTAGGGATGTATACGATCATGTGATGCAAGTGATCGATACCATCGAAACATATCGAGAAATGGTTTCCGGTATGATCGACATTTACCTGACCTCCATGAGCAACAAATTAAATGAAGTAATGAAAGTTCTGACCATTATAGCCACCATATTTATTCCGCTCACTTTCATATGCGGCATCTACGGTATGAATTTTCAGTATATGCCGGAACTCAAGTGGCATTGGGGATACTTCGCGGTTTTGGCATTGATGGCCTCCATTGTGATCATCATGCTTATCTACTTCAAGAAAAATAAATGGATATGATGAATCGGACAAATGGCAACAACCTGCCAGGTTGATATAGGGAGCACTTAATGTTTTCCCGGATACACGATTTTATTTGGAGCATCAAGGGTAAAATAGTCATCTCCACCGGGTCGATCCTTTGCTTGCTGCTGGCTGCCATCATCGCACTGCTTGCCAAAGATATGTACTACCACTTACTTCGAGATACTAAGGAACAACTCCTTCTGAATTGCACCAACGCCGCGATTAAGATTGAATCGGAAAATCTGGTAGCAGTAAATTGCGCCAAGTCCATGGCCCTCGCCCAAGAAAATGGCTTATTTGGACGGAGGGCGGATACTGTCAAGTTCGTGTATGCCGTTGTTGAAAATTACCCTCAGTTTTATGATGCCTATACCATCTACGAACCCAACGCGGACGGTCAAGATGAAGCTTACAAGAATCAGCCCGGCTCCGACAGCAACGGTAGATTTAATGTATGTGTAAACAATGTGAACGGCAAACTGGAGCTTGTGCTTGGAGTCGATATGGAAACCAGCCTTTATTATAAGGGTGTAAAAGATCAATTTCTTGCCGGATCCAAACAAAAGTACATGATAACGGAACCTTATGCTTATGAAGGCGTAATGATGGTCGAGCAAACGTATCCCATTGTCATCGACAACAAGTTCGTCGGCATAACCGGCGTGGATCGCACACTGGTGTCCATGTCTGAAAACCTGGCAAAAGTCAAACCATACAAGAGTGCGGATTTCATACTGATCAGCCGGCTTGGCTCAATCATATCGACGACGCTGGACTCAGAGTATAAGACCAAGAAAATCGATGAAACTCCTTACAAAGATGCCCTTAACTATTACTACAAGGATCATAGAGAGACAGCATCATTTATCGACCCCGTTGAAGGGAAAAACTATTTCTATGCAGGAGCCGGCATAAAGACCGGGCACTGGACATTGGTCATGCGGGTATCTCAGGATGAGATTCTTCTGCCCATCAAGAAGACTCTGACCAAAGTCTTTCTTATCGCGGTTTTCGGCCTCTTGATAACGGTCGCAGGAGTGATCTGGATCAGCAACTCCATTGCTAGACCTATAAAATACTCGGTTAATGCGGCAAAAAAAGTCGCATCGGGAGACTTTACTGAAGTGATTGAAACATCTTCGAACGATGAAACAGGCGAATTAGTGCAAGCGATCGGTACTATGACTCAAAGCCTCAGTGCGCTTGTCGGCCAGGTTCAGCAATCATGTGTACAAGTAAGCACGTCAGCAGCTCAAATTGCCGCCTCTGCCGCACAACTTGAAGCAAGTGTGGCGGAACAGGCGACTTCAACCCACCAGGTGAGCGCTACAGCCCACGAGATTTCAGCAACTTCTCGAGATCTGTTGCAGACCATGAATGAAGTCTCGTCCGTCTCGGCAGACACGGCTGCTCTTGCCGATTCAGGCCATACCGGTCTTGCCAGCATGGGAGCAACCATGCAGGAACTGGTCGAATCCACCGGGACCATATCTTCGAAGTTGGCCATGATTAATGAAAAAGCGAACAACATCAGTAAGATCATTATTGCTATCACTAAAATAGCGGATAAAACCAATTTGTTGTCTCTGAATGCCTCCATTGAGGCGGAAAAGGCAGGCGAGTTGGGGCGGGGTTTTTCGGTTGTCGCCAGAGAAATCCGACGTTTGGCAGATCAAACCGCAGTTGCTACCCTGGACATTGAAAAAATGGTTAAAGAGATGCAGTCCGCAGTCTCTGAAGGCGTCATGGGAATGGATAAATTCTCTCAGGATGTCCGCAATGGAATGCACTCCATCAGCGATATCAGCACTCAGCTTGAAAACATTATCCGGCAGGTGCAGGCTTTAACACCACGTTTCACTGCGGTCAACGAGGGTATGCATTCACAATCGCTTGCTGCTCAGCAGATCAGTGAAGCCATGCTGCAGCTGAGTGAAGCGGCACAGCACACATCGGAGTCTGTTGTCGAATTTCACAATGTCACCGAGCAGTTGAATGAGGCTTCCAACAGCCTCAAGAAAGAAATCTCGCGATTTAAAGTAAATATATGAGATACGACACATTGCAGCTACGGTAGGGGGCAGGGTAACGTCAGCAAATTGGTCAGCGAAAGGTCAGCACAGGACCCCGCATCCAAACAGGCAACTAGTTATTTGGTAGATGGCTGCTCGGCCAGCATTTTTTTGACCTCATTCTTTGCTTCTTCATAGAACTCGGTTTCATCTATTTCACCTTTCACATATCTGCTCCATGTGGAAAAATCGCGGAAAAAACACGCAGTAAGGCCAGTATCGTCGCAGACTTTCTTGTAAATTTTGTTGGCACGCTTTGCCCGCTCTTTTTTATCAACCTCTTTTTCCTCATATTTTTGGGCAGTTTTGTCAACAACCAAGTATTTGCCGAACGTTCTCGAAAATTGCTGCAGCTCGTCTCTGGCTTTTTCAACCAAATCCGTTTCGTTGATTTTTTCATCAAGGTACTCTTGCCAGGCAGCAAAGCTTTGCCAGGAGCAGACTCGCATTCCTAAGTCATCACAGACCTTCCTGTAAATTACGTCTGCTTCCGCTGCACGCTCTTTGTGAGCGCCGGTCAGTTCCCCAGATTCTTTTGGTTGTTCCAAAGAAGTCTTTACCATCATTTTTCCCTCCAAGGCTTTTATACGATTTAAGCCCGTGCTTATGCGGCGGTTTTAATCTTTAAGCGCTGCCTCTGGTTATCCAATCCGGAACGCCTCCCAAATATCGTTTCTGCGAATGTGGAGAGTGCCACAATTATCGCCTCTACCGGCGAATCCCTTTTATCAAATTTTCGATTTTGTGCGCGGGGATAGCAAAACCAATGTTTTGCGCGTTTTGAACCACAGCGAGATTTATGCCCACGAGTTCACCGTCAAGGTTGAGCAGAGCCCCACCGCTGTTGCCCGGGTTGATCGAGGCGTCCGTCTGCAGCAAACCCGAACATACATAACTACAGCTGTTGTTTGAGAAATCCCGATCCTTTCCGCTGATTACCCCAACAGTTACTGAGTTCTCCAAACCGAGTGGATTTCCAATGGCAATAACGGTTTCCCCCACCATGACGTCATTAAAATCTGCCAACTTCGGGCTATTCACCGCGTGCGGAAGATCGACTTTAATCAAAGCCAAGTCATCAGGGCGGCTCGTTTTGATAACTTTGGCTACCAGAATAGTTCCATCATTCAGAACGACGTAAATACTTCTCGCTTTCATTACCACATGTGCATTTGTAACAACATATCCGCTATCGCGCACAATAACACCGGACCCGATGCTTTTATACTTTAAGGTGCCTTTAGAGTAAGCTCTGCCAAAATATTCACTAAAAAATGCATCCAATTTGCTCCCATATTCACCCCATTCCGGAAGTTCTTTCAAATCAAGAACCGTCTCTGTTCTGATGTTGACTACAGCCGGCGCGTAGCGTTTAATAACATTTACTACCGGCGTGTTGCGAAAAGACCTGCTGTATGAACTGGAGCAAGCCATTACAGCAATAATAATGGTAAGAAAAAACACTTGCTTAATTCTCATCATATTTCCTTTGTACTGAATTCAGCTGCATCCGACAAAATAGACTCGCTAAGAATGCTGCACTTTGAGATGGCTTATTGCCCGGATTCCGGCTTCCTGCTCAGTGCCTGCAAGAACAAGCTTTGAATGCCTGTCCTTTTCGTCATAGCTGTGGGGTGAACGGTTACTCCCTTTCAGCCTTAACGATTCTACATATAAAATAAATCTAACACATGAAATGGAAAATTAATATGCGATCGAAAAAACTAACAGCAATTCTCATTTTGACTTCCTATCGTTTTCCGTAGGGTGGGTTAGGCGCAGTTTTTTGCGCCGTAACCCACCGGGAGTCTTGGCCGTGGCCGATGGGTTGCGCTTCGCTCCACCCATCCTACGCGAAATCGAGATCTAAAATGAGAATTGCTGAAAAATTAAATGGCGTTAGACAGACGAATTTTTCGATGATACAGGTATCATGGATTTGGCTTACAGCATGTCATCGTATTCATGACATGACAGACAGTACTTAGCGAGTCAAGCACGGGGGACAGAAAGCATCGTGAAAGCTCTGAAATTCAAGAACAAGATCCTTTCATTCGTTGACAAGCCCAAGCCCATGGTCAACGACCATGAAGTTCTAATAAAGCCGCTTGTGGCCAGCATATGCAACACGGATATAGAACTTTTTGAAGGATATTATCATTTCGATGGCATTCCCGGGCATGAATTTGTTGGTATCGTCGATAAATCGCCGGGAAACCCACATCTCGAAGGGAAACGAGTTGTTTGTGAAATCAACATCGGCTGCAGGGATTGCCGATGGTGCAGGATCGGCAGCAAGCGACATTGTTTATCCCGCAGAGTGATCGGCATAAAAGACTGGGACGGAGCTTTCGCGGAATATGTCAAGGCGCCGCTGGAAAACATCCACAATGTAGACGAAACCGTCAGCGATGAGATCGCGGTCTTTGTTGAACCCTTGGCCGCCTCACTGCAGTTGAGTCAGCAGATTCACATTCGCAGTGCCGACAGGATGGCAGTTCTGGGCGACGGCAAGCTGGGGTTGTTGACGGCGCTCGCGCTTCGCCACTGCAACCCCGATCTTACACTCATCGGAAAGCACCGGGACAAGCTGGCGATTGCAGGCGAACAGGGCGTCAAAACCTTTCACAGAACATCTCCGGAATTGATTCTAGAACTAAAAAGGACTCGGGGCTGTTTCGACATTGTGGTGGATGCAACAGGAAAGGCTGAAGGCATCAACGAAGCACTTGAATTGATCAGGCCAGAGGGAACCATCGTGGTCAAAACTACCTCGCATAAACCTTCATCTATCCAGATGTCGCGTATTGTGGTCGACGAAATCAAGCTGCTGGGCTCGCGATGCGGGGATTTTGGTCTGGCTTTGGCCTTCCTCAAGAACAAGTGGGTGGATGTTCTCCCCTTGGTCGAAGCGACCTATGAGTTTCATGATTTTAAAGCCGCTTTCGATCATGCCCGCCGTCCTGGAGCAAAGAAAATCCTGATAAAGTTTTGATGCGAATGGTCATGAAACTTGCGCTCGCGGAGGCATATCGTTAATTTGTGTTCGCTCTTACATATCAGTGGACATCATTCTCGCAACGCATTCTAACTGTAAAGAAAGTTGTCAATCTATGGAATATCAGGTGATTGTTGTAGGTGCGGGTCCCGCAGGCATTTTCGCTGCTCTAACCCTGGCCGAAGCCGGCATCGATAGGGTTCTCCTGCTCGAGCAGGGAAAGGACTTGTGTGAACGCCAAAGGTCTGAAGACATGTTGTGCGGATGGGGAGGCGCCGGCGCATTCAGCGATGGAAAGCTGACCCTATCCCCAGAGGTCGGTGGATCCCTGGGGGATTTCATCGATCAAAAGTCTCTTTACGATCTTCTTGAAAAGGCTGACCGGATTTATGTAGATCATGGAGCGCCTGACCGGATGTTCGGCGAGATGTCACCACAACTTGAAGATTTGGCTGACAGAGCCCGCCTTGCGGATCTCGATCTGATTCCAATGCGCATCCGTCACATTGGCACAGATAATTGTTGGGTGGTATTGGATCGACTGCAAAAAGCATTGGCAGATCGAATAGAAATTCGGGCAAACTGTCATGTTCAGAATCTGCTGGTCGAAAATGGGCAAATCCGAGCAGTGAAACTGGCAGATGGTCAGATCCTTAACAGCCGTTTCGTGATAGCGGCACCGGGCCGCTCCGGAGCAAGCTGGATGAAAGACGAAGCGGAAGCAGTAGGGCTCAAGACAAAAGCAAGTCCGGTCGATATAGGGGTCCGAGTAGAGTTGCCGGCGGTAATGCTCAAGGAGATCACGGACACGATTTATGAATCCAAGTTGATTTATTATTCCAAGACGTTTGACGATAGGGTTCGCACTTTTTGTATGAACCCATATGGAGAAGTGGTTACCGAGAAAAACGCCGGGATCATAACGGTCAATGGGCACAGTTACGCCGATAAGAAAAGTCCCAATACCAATTTTGCTATATTGGTGAGCAGCGCTTTTACCGAGCCGTTCGATGATCCGATAGCCTATGGGCTCTACATTGCGCGCCTGGCGAACTTGTTGGGAAAGGGCGCGATCATTCAAAGACTGGGAGATCTTCTGGCCGGCCGGCGGAGCAACCGGGAGCGCCTCGCCAGGTGCCTCACTCGGCCGACTCTCACCGAGGCCATTCCTGGGGATCTCAGTTTTGTTTTCCCTTACCGGCATCTGCTGAGCATCATCGAAATGCTTGAGGCTCTGGAAAAACTGGCCCCCGGCGTCTACTCGCGACACACGCTGCTGTATGGTGTCGAGGTAAAATTCTATTCCAACCGCATTCATGTTACAGCGGAAATGGAAACCGAAGTTAAAAACTTGTTCACTATCGGCGATGGAGCGGGAATCACGCGAGGACTCCTGCAGGCCTCCGTCAGCGGAATTCTGGCCGGCCGAGCTATTGCCGCGAGGCTTAAAAACATTTGATATGCTCCAAGTGGTCGGGTAACAGCTTCCTCGGCCTTCGGCTTTGGAATGACAAGATCAGCTTTCCCGCTAGTTCGCCATGACCCAATAAAGGTTCAATCGGGAGGAGATCAACAATGAGTGAGGACCAGGAAAGCAAAGTACTCGATGCTATGAAAAAAGCTGGAAAGCCCGTCAGACCGGGAGCTTTCAGATTTAAAATCCATTTGGAGGTCCCGCAGCGCAGGAGTGCGGGCGTTCGCCCACTGGTGGCCGGAAATTCAGCATGTAGGGCATTTCCTGCAGAGCATTCTAAAAATTCTCTTGACAATGATTCTCTCTTTTGGCTTATTGAAGGCCGTTAAGCGAAACTGTTGTTTTTCAGCATCCCGGAACACGGTGTAAATCCGTGACGGTCCCGCCGCTGTGATCGGGGAGGGAGTCTGCAAAGAGCTTTCGCTCGGCCACTTTCGAGGTTCACCTCGAGGGGAAGGCTGCAGATTTCCAATGATCCGAGAGTCAGAAGACCTGCTGAAGAACCGCAGACGGGAGCCTGATGGTAAAAGGAACCCGGCTAGGCCGAGTGTCAACTCGGCCTAGCCGGGTTTTTTATTTTGAGCCCATCGAATTTGTCAATCGATTGAAACAAAAGGAGGATTGTATGCAGAAAAAAGCTCGAATCATTTCGTATCGGCGTCGTTGCAAGGACTTGAACCAAGGAACAGGATTGTCCCATTACATTCTTTTAACTTCCAAGAAAGCAGAAAAAAAATAGGAAAGATGCATGAACACTGCACGAAGTATTCTCAATGCGCCCCAATATGCCAATACGGGTTACGGACCACAGTTCGCA
The DNA here is from genome assembly GCA_963781715.1 of uncultured delta proteobacterium. GTDB lineage: Bacteria > Desulfobacterota > Syntrophobacteria > Syntrophobacterales > Syntrophobacteraceae > Desulfoferrobacter. The sequence continues at coordinate 629,597 of CAWAGW010000018.1, read as the reverse complement.
GTTCTGGAAGTTGGCCTCCCTGATCGAGTGGCAGTCATTGAACCCGATCTGGCTTTTTGGGCTTTGGTTTCGCGAGATGCTCTGGAAGAGGCCTTGGCCGGCCAACTGGTGCAAGACTTCCAAAATCAGCGAGAAAGCTTTCAGGCTGAAATGCAGCGCTTGCGCTTCGGTCTTAAACCCTCCGCCGTTTATTTCAATCCTACGGAAAGATGCAATTTCAATTGCAGTTATTGTTACTTACCCGAAAAAATGCGGCAGAGTGGTAAGACCATGACATCGAAAGAGTTGCATGCGGCGCTGGAGAGCCTCAGGACCTATTTCCGTACCGTGCTGGCTGAGGGCGTTAAGCCTCAGTTGATTTTTCACGGAAGTGAGCCGATGCTGGCAAAGGAAGCGGTATTTGCTGGGATCGAGAGTTTTTGCGATGATTTCGTTTTCGGCATCCAGACCAATGCTTCTCTTCTTGACGACGAGGCCATCGTTTTCCTGAAGGATCATCGAGTGGGTATCGGCATTTCTCTCGATGCACCAACTGCAGCAATAGCCGACCTGACGCGGAAGAATTGGCAGGGTAGCGGATCTTTCGATAAAGTGGTTAACGTCATCGAAAAACTCTCCTCCTATCCTGCCTTCAATGTGATCACAACGGTAACCCAAAACAATGTGCACACTCTTCCAGCCATGGTTGACTTCTACCATGAACATGGTGTCGGTATTGTGATGTTCAACCCGGTCCGCTGCACCCAGTCGGGCGGGCACGCTTCAAAGCCCGCCAACGAGATGCTTGCCGGCCATTTTTGTTCCGCGCTGGACAAAACGTACGAACTTTACCAGAGAACAGGGAACAAAATAGTGGTTGCCAATTTCGCCAATGTTCTGGCGGGAATCGTTGGCCCTACCACCAGGCGCCTGATGTGCGACATATCGCCCTGCGGCGGCGGGCGCTGCTTTTTTGCGGTATCCGCACACGGGGACGTCTTTCCGTGCAGTGAGTTCATAAGCTTTGCAGAATTCAACGGAGGAAACCTTTTCCAGGATGACCTGCCGTCTATCCTGGCAAGCGAACCTTTCATGTCCGTTGCGAATCGAAAGGCTGAGTCGATTGTTCCCTGTGCTGGATGTGCCATTCGCCACTACTGCGGGGCTCCTTGTCCAGCTGAAGTCAAGGTGGTTGCGGGAACGCTGAATGCACCCAGCCCATACTGTGAATTCTATGAGGAACAGGTCCGTTATGCCTTTCGGGTCATTGCTGAAAAACGTGAAGAGGCTTACTTGTGGGATGGTTGGCAGGAAGAGAGTGAACAAAGTTTTTGCTGGATTTGAACAGGATTTGATCGTTGGGCTCATTCGGCAGCATCGGATCAAGATCGACCGGTGCTGCCTTCCAGTTATCACTGTCAGTCCGGAAACCTCTGACTCCCTCTCCCCCCCGACCTTAAACAGACCCTCAGCGCGAGGCCCGACTGCGGTTCTTTTCAATCATTCCCTCAAGGCCGAACTTTTTCACTCGATAGCCCATTTGCCGTAGCGTCAAACCAAGTTCCCGGGCGGTTCTGGACTGAACAAAATCATTTCTCTGGAGGGCCGCAACTACTTCTTTTTTCTCGATTTCTTCCAGTCTGGAAAGGGAGCCCTGACCATTGCCTTTTCCCTCTTCCGCTTGATATTGAAGGAAAGCAGGAAAGTCCTTCAAATCGATTTCGTCGCCTTCAACCATAATCGCCATACGCTCGATCAGATTCTCCATCTCGCGCACGTTGCCCGGCCATTCATACTCGACCAGCACTTCGAGAGCTTGTGGAGTAATGCGGAATCTTCTTCCGTACTCCTTGGAAGCCCTTTCGAGAAAATGATTGAGCAGATGGGGAATATCTTCCTTTCGTTCGCGCAAAGGAGGAACCTGGATGGGAAAAACATTCAGCCGGTAGAATAGATCTTCTCTGAAAAGACCATTATCGACTGCATCAGAAAGATCCTTGTTGGTAGCGGTGATGATCCGTACATCAACTTTGATCGTCTTGGTGCTTCCAAGCCGCTCAAACTCTCTTTCCTGCAAAAACCTTAATAGCTTGGCCTGCAGCGAAAGAGAAAGCTCTCCGATTTCATCAAGAAAAATCGTTCCGCCATCGGCCTCCTCAAACCGACCCGCCTTCACTTTCGTTGCCCCTGTAAATGCCCCTTTTTCATGTCCGAAAAGTTCGGATTCCAGTAGATTTTCAGGAAGAGAGGCACAGTTGATCTTCACGAAGGAATATTTCGATCGGTTGCTCAATTCATGGATTATTCTGGCAACCAACGTCTTACCGGTCCCCGATTCGCCTAGCAGAAGAACCGAGGCTTTGCTGGGGGCAACTTTCTTGATCAATTGCTGTACTTCGCCCATGGCGACACTTTTGCCAACCATGAAGAACTGCCTGGTGTGCCTGGAAAGCTGAGCTCTAAGAGAGACGTTTTCTTCCCTGAGCTTTTCTTCGCGCGCTTTCACCTGACGGTTGAGACTTACGAATTGAGCGATAAGCGTAGCTACGATGGAAAGGAACCTGATGTCCTCTTCAAATGAGATCTCATCGCCAAACAAACGATCTGCACTCAGAACCCCAATGGGAACTCCGTGGAGCAGCACAGGAACCCCCAAAAACGAGATGCGGCCTTTCTCGATGGCCCTTGAACGCGTCTTGTTAAGGAAAAGCGGCTCCCGGCTGATATCCGGTACGACAAAAGGTTGAGCAGTGCGGAAGATGAGGCCTGTGACACCTTCACCCTGACGATAGATGCCCCTCTTTTTCTCAGTCGGGCTCAAGCAATGCGACGCTCGGATGACCAAATGGGCCGTTTCCTCATCTTTGAGCGTCACGGTAGCCCGCTTCATGGCGAGAGACTCAGACAATATTGCCAGGACTCTCTCCAGCGACTGATCAAGCTGAAGAGCCTGCCCGATAACGCGACTGATCTCAAACAATACTTTTAGCTCAAGTTCTGCAATTTTCTTTTCCATCCTTACTACCCTTGAGCAATATGTATGCCGATTCTTCAACTGCGGTTCATTCTGCATCGTTGCATCCAGTCCATGATATCGAGAGAAAAGATTATTTAATAGTAAGATTAAAAACCTATAGCATCATTGTTGGCTCTTTTACCAACTTGTTCTCTCACTTCCGCATTTGTTTGCAGTCTTACAAACGTTACACAAAAAGGACAAAAATGTTATTTTCCCGGCTACTGAACCCCCATTTGCTACAAATTTTGTCTTTTTCTTTGAAGGCTCGCATTGCATCAATCATATCTACCCACACCCGCCGCCGTCACCCTGACAGCCCGCTCCCTTTTGCGCATCCCTGCCGTCTCTGCTTGAGGCTGCCCGGGTTGCCGCCTCGATAGACCATATCCAATCCGGATTCGATAAATCCACTTATCTCAACCGGTAACACTCCCTCGGCCTTAAGCACTTCCCGGGGATTCTCACCAATGCCGCTGATCAGCAATGCCCTGCAGTCCGAGAGGGTTTGCGCCAACTCCTGCCACCTTTTCAGTCCCGTTCCGGCTTTGGGTGTCGCGCGTACCTTTACCAACCGGTAGCCATCTCCATTCTTGCCCCAGATTTGCAAGCTGGCTGACTCTCCCAAATGCTGATTCACTAAAATACCTTCCAAGGTAGCCACTGCAACATAGGGCCTATCCTTTTTGAGAGGTAAAATCTTGGAGCAGCTCGTCAAGCATCCGCTGAACTCCGCCGAACGATCCTCGCCCAGCAACCCGACGGCATCGGCGCGGCACCTTGTGCAGTGACGCATCTGAGGCAAATACGTCTCAGCAGTATCGCGCAACCGCTTCAGCATGGCTTCGTCAGGCTCGGGAATGCTTTCGAAGGCCGTATCCGAATTGGGAAACATGGGCATACAATTAAGCAGGTCGACACCCAAATCCTTCATGGCTCGCGCTACCTCCTCGACGTGCTGGTCATTGACGCCGGGGATGACGATAAAGTTTACCTTGACCACGATGCCCCTCGCCTTCAAACCGCGAATCGACTCCAACTGCCTCTGAAGCAAGAGCTCCGCCCCTTTTAAACCACGATATATGATTTTGCCGTCCCGCACCCAGGCGAAAATTTCCTGACCAATTTCCGGATCGACCGCATTCACGGTTATGGTAACGTGAGAAACGCCGATCTCTGCCAGATCATCCAGATGCGGAGGCAGCCCAAGCCCGTTGGTAGCAAGACAAATGAGCAGTTGTGGAAATCTCTCTCTGACCAATCGGAGTGTTTCGAGGGTTTCGAGCGGATTGGCAAACGGATCGCCTGGCCCTGCAATCCCCACCACACTGATTCGAGGTTCCTTTGCCAACACCTCCTCCAGATAGGTGATCGCCTGAACCGGCGAAAGGACGCCGCTGGTCACTCCCGGGCGACTCTCGTTGACACAATCGTACTTTCGATTGCAGTAGTTGCATTTGATATTGCACTTCGGCGCTACCGGCAAATGAATTCGTCCGCATTCTCCTTTGGCTTTAGCGTTAAAGCACGGATGTCGATTCAGATCTAACCTGGCATTCATTTTTCATATCCTTTTACATGTAGCCGTAGCCTACAGGCGAGTCTTCCTGTTTTTTCTCTATAACCGCGTTCACGATGCAATCGAGCAGGCTTTGTGCGCCCCGGTATCCTACATGAAGAGTTCTATGGCCACCGAACCGATCATGGATGGGAAATCCAACCCGTACAAGAGGTATCCCAAAGCGACGAGCCAGATGGTAGCCCTTGCTGTGACCTATGATGAGATCCGGTGAAAGGCCCTCCGCCTCATCCGCGATCTCATAAAAATCAACCCCTTCGCGAACGATCGGAAGGTCGGAGAGCAATCCTTCAGTGACCTCCTCAATCGCCTCCCGCAAACGGCCGCTTTTCCCTCCACTGGCACACATGACCGGTTTCACCCCCATTTCCGCAAGAAATGAGGTGAGGCCGATCACCAGATCCTCATCGCCATAGATCAATGCGCCCTTGTCAAAGATGTATTTATGCGCATCAACATACGCGTCAATCAGGCGACCTCGCTCCAAATCATACTTCTTGGGCAGCTCACAGCCGGCCAAAGCTTTCAGAACCTCAAAAAAACTGTCTGTTTCCCTCAGGCCGATTGGCATCCCGAGGCTGTGGAGAGGAACCCGAAAATGATTTTCCAGAAGCCTTCCGGCACTGGCATGGCCGAACAAAGTTCGACCAAACTCGATGGTTGCCCTGGAGCAGCCCATGCTTTCAATTGCGGCAATGGGGGTGCCCCCCTGAGGTATTTTCTCGTAGTCCTCTAGAGCAGGACCATCCAGTGTCTCGGAAATATCCGGCAATACTGTGGCAGCGAGTCCAAAATCCTCCATTATTTCCTTGAAATGGCGGATATCCGCAGGGGAAACAAAACCAGGTAAGAGGTTAATTCTGCTACCGGTGTCACGATGATCGGAGCAGTCTGCTACCTGTTCCACCACTGCACGCACGGCGGCATGAAAGCCTTCCATGTGGGTACCCGAGTAGCTCGGAGTTGCCACATTTACCAATACGGGCAGACCTTCGGCAGACATTTCCTTCCGGAATGCTCTGATGATCATTGGCACATCGTCGCCAATCGTCTCGGTGAGACAGGTTGTCGCAACACCAATCAAACGAGCGCCAAATTTCCCCATAACATTCTTCAAGCCTTGCTTCAGGTTCGCTTCACCCCCAAACACGGCATGCTTTTCGCCGAGCGATGAGGAGGCAATGTCCATGGGTTCCCGGAAATGACTGATGATATAGCGGCGCATGTAGGTCGCGCAGCCCTGAGATCCATGTAGAAACGGCACGGTCCCTTCAATTCCTCTAAAAGCCAGGCATGCACCCAAAGGCTTGCATAATTTGCATGCATTGGTCGTTGAAATATAAGGAGAATTGTAATTACTCATCTCATCGGCTCTCTTTCTTTCATCTGATGCTTACCCAGGAGGCTGTCCGAGAACTGTCATTTCGAGCCGAAGGCGAGAAATCTTACTTGCACAACTAGTTGATTTAATAGATTTCTCTCTCCGCTTCGTTTCGTTGGAATTGGCAAAGACGGCATTTTCGGACACGCTCCTAGGCGGACTTTTTGTTATTCTGACAAGATCCTCAAATCCGAAATTCGAAGCGCGAAATTCGAAGCAAATCCAAATGTCTGAAACTCAAAAGACAAAAAAATACTGAGAATGCTTTCACTTATGTCCATTGATTCCGTGACCTTTTAGAATGAGAATGATTTTTTTTGGGCATTTGAATTTTGAATTTCGATATTGTTTCGAATTTCGATATTCGATATTGGCTATGGTTTTCAGCTACTTCCGGGCTATTTCAGGCAATTGATTTTTCAGCACTTTCGGCGCCTATTTTGTTGACCCTGCACCGTCGCGGGACGAAGCGCCACACGGGACTCATTACCGACGTGTAAACTTCCCTGGCAAAGTTGAACATTCCCACAAAGCCTTCCAACGGTTCTTTCCGTTCATGATTATGATCGCAGAAACCCACACCGAGCTTGTAAGCAATGGGCCTCTCTTTGACTCCGCCCACAAAGATGTCCACATCTTTTTCTTTGAGGAAGGAGGAGAGTTCCAGGGGATTGGAATCGTCTACGATGATGGTTCCATCATCTGTAATTTCATGCAGTTCCTGATAGTCTTCTTCGGTTCCGGTTTGAGACCCAACCAAAACCACCTTCATGCCAAGCAGCCGGAAAGCCTTAACCAAGGAAAATGCCTTGAAAGCACCCCCCACATAGATGGCGGCTTTCTTGCCTTGCAGCGCTTGGCGAAACCTTTTTAGCTGTGGATATAGGACAGAAAGCTCCTCTCTCACCAGCTCCTGTGTGCGAGCCATAATTTCCGGCGCTTTGTCCTCAAAGAATCGCGCTACCGAATAAAGTGATTCCGCCATGTCCTCGACGCCAAAATACGAGACCCTCATAAATGGAATTCCAAACTTTTCCTGCATCATTTTCGCCAAATCCATGGTCGCCCCTGAGCATTGCACAACGTTCAGAGCCGCACCGTGCGCCCGACGAATATCATCCACTCTGCCGTCTCCGGTAATATTGGCGACCGTTTCGACCCCCATGCGTTTGAAGTAGTTGCGAATGATCCAGATTTCACCGGCCAGGTTGAAATCACCCAAAATATTAACGCTCAGAGGTGAAATCCGACTGGTATCGCCCGTGCCGACCAACTGGAACATGGCCTTACAGGCGGCGTTGTAACCGGCCCGCTTGTTGCCTTTGAATCCTTCGGATTGCACGGGAATTACCGGCAGCCCCTTTTCTTTGCTGACTCTTCTGCACACAGCCTCCAAATCATCGCCAATGATGCCGACGATACAGGTCGAATAAACGAAAGCCGCTTTGGGGGCATGGCGGTCTATGAGTTCCACCAGGGCCCGATAAAGCTTTTCTTCACCGCCAAAGATGACATCCTTTTCCTGCAGGTCGGTGGAAAAACTCAGGCGATGCAGTTCCGGCCCGGAGGACAACGCCCCTCGAATGTCCCAGGTATAGGCGGCACAGCCGATCGGCCCATGCACCAGATGGACGGCATCCGCTATAGGATAGAGCACCACGCGAGAACCGCAGAATACGCAGGCTCTCTGGCTGATCGCCCCGGCCAGGCTGTCGCGGTCACAGGCCATCCTATACGGCTGCTCGCCTTTGCGATAAATCTGGTCTTCTCTTTCCTCAAATATCAAGTGTGATTCGGTGCTCATGATGTTTGTTCCTGTAAATGAGGTGGAAAATGCTCAACTCAGCAAATAGCTTTGCGCTGGTTTCCCTTCTTCGAGAGCGTCCAAAATCTCATCGACCACTCCCTCGTCAGTAACGCCTCCATACCAGTATCCCTGCGGATAAACGACCATGACAGGACCCTCTTCGCAGTACTTGAGGCACCCGGTGCTCGAAACCATGGCATCCAGACCTCTATCTGCGATTTCCTCCTCGATGTATGGGATGAAATCCAAAGAATTTTTCTTCATGCATTTTCCCTTCGCTTCCGTTCCGCGAAAGCTGCAGCAAACAAAAATATGATGTTGTGGTTTGGGCATTTTTCAGCTCTCCTCTATTTTTTATCTCGGCCAGCCTGGTCGTCGAGGCAAGGCCCCTGCGGGTGTTTAATAGATTCCAGATGGCAGATTCCGGATGCCGGATAAGGGGGTGTGCCAGTTCAAGTAAAGCTATCCTTTATCAGGCATCGGGCATCAAGTATCCGGCATCTCCTTAGGAAATCTCACATCACCAGTTCGAAGCTTTCCTCGGGGGCGTCCCGATCCAGACGATCCAGAAGAGCATCCAGAATTTTCTCCAGAAACCTCATCCCGCCCTTATAACCAACGGTTGGGAAATAACTGTGTCCGACTCTGTCCAGGATGGGGAAGCCAAATCTGACGAAAGGAATGTCCTCGTCCCTGGCAATGTATTTCAGATAGGTATTCCCGATTAATAAATCGACCGGTTCATTTTTCACCCACTGGTGAAACAAAAGCATGTCTCCACCCACCCGCACATTGACTTCATGGGGCACTTCCGCAGTGATTTCTTTAATCCTCTTCTCAAACTTTTTACCGGGTGTTCCGGTGACGATATGGATTGGCCACATGTCAATGGACACCAGGAACTCCGTGAGGGAAATCAGCTGATCCGGATCGCCCACCAGCCCGACCTTTTTTCCATAGAAGTACTGGTGCATATCAGTAACGATATCGAGAAGCTGCCCTCGTTCGATATTGATGGATTCGGGCACGTTCACCCCGGCAACTTTTCGCAAGGCATCTACAAACAGGTCGGTTTGCCGGAGTCCAATGGGCAGATCGAGAATTTCGCAGGGCACTTTGCATTTACTGTCCAAAGCGCGAGCGGCGGGTCCCGAAGCCAAACGACCCAGCGCAACAGTCGCCATGCTGTCACCGGTTTTTATCAGCTCTTCGATGGTGACGCCTCCGTTGGGAAACATCTGGTATTTGCCCGTTTGCGGTCCGTTCAAAACATTTGAGGTGTCGGGGAACAGAATGGTATGAACCGCCATCTCATCCGCAATGCGCTTGATTTCCTGCATGTCCGAGGGCTCCACATAACCGGGGATGATATTCACCACGTTTTCTTTGTGACCGGATGACTGTGCGAAATAGTCCACCATGGCTTTGGTCATACTGGCAAAACCGGTTACATGCGAACCTACATAACTGGGCGTGTTGGCATGAATGACATATTTGCCGTTCGGCACTTTACCGTCATCTCTCAGCTTTTGAAGCGATCTGTGGGATGTCATCACCGATCGTCTCCGACAAGCAGGTAGTGTGGACCGCAATGACATCGGGTTCATAGATCGTGAAGATATTGTCGATGGCCTGAACCAGGTTGGCCTGTCCGCCGAAAACCGAGGCTCCTTCGGTGAAGGAACTGGTGCCGGCCATGACCGGCTCCTTGTAGTGCCGGGTCAAGGTGCTTCTGTGGTAGGCGCAGCACCCTTGCGAGCCATGACTGTGAGGCAGGCAATTGCGAATGCCCAGCGCCGCATACATGGCGCCTATCGGCTGGCAAGTCTTGGCCGGATTCACGGTTAAGGCCTTACGTTCGGTGATCTCTTTTGGCGTATGTCGCAATAACATTGCGATTTCCTTTCTTTATAAATCATTCCCAGGCATACTTTGCAGCCAGTTCAGGGTTCTTCTGCCACGGGGGTTTGAGGTAGTTCCATACTTTGCTGTTCACCATGCGGTCAATTTCGCGGTAGAAATTGATGGCTCCCCGGAAAGCGGCATAGGGTCCTCCTGAGTCGTAGCTATGCAGCTGTTTCATGGGGATTCCGCTCTTTTGAATGGCATACTTTTCTTTAATTCCGGCGCAGAAGATGGCCGGCTTGTAGATCTCGATGAGCTTCTCGGTTTCGTACTGACTAATGTCGTCGATCACAAGTTTGCCTTCGCCCATATCGGCCATCATTCCTTCGTAATTCTTAAAGGTAAACCCTTCTTCGTGCAGCCTTTTGATTTCTGCTTCCGACTTGCGCGGTCGGAATCGTTCCGGATCGGGATGTACTTCAAGTTCTTCAATGTTTCGGCTGTCGGCATCGACTTTGATATTGGGCAATACCTTTCTTCCTTCGTAGTCATCTCGATGCGCGAACTCGTAACCGGCTGAAATGGTTTCCATGCCTATTTCCCTGAACAATTCCTGGTAATGATGGGCGCGAGAACCGCCCACGAAGAGCATTGCCAACTTGCCTTCGCATCTCGATTTTACTTCTTCGCGTACTTCCTCGACTTCCGGCATTTCCCGGGCGATCACTTCTTCGACCTTATCAATCAACCCTTGGTCTTCAAAATACTTGGCAATTTTTCTAAGCGATTTGGCAGTAGCTTGAGCACCGATAAAATTGACCTTCATCCACGGAATTCCGTATTTTGTTTCCATCATCTCAGCCATGTAATTGATGGAACGATGACACATGACGAGGTTGAGATCGGCGGTGTGAGAATTCGCAAATTTGTCTATAGTAGAATTACCGCTGAAAGTTGAAATCAGAGTAACGCCGCACTCTTCAAATATCCGCTCGATCTCGAAGGCATCTCCTCCGATGTTGTATTCTCCCAGCAGGTTGATCTTGAACTTGCCTTCTCTTTCCGAGTCGTCCAGACCCACCACGTGGGTGAATATGCCGTTGTTGGCGATGTGGTGCCCGGCCGACTGGCTGACGCCTTTGTAGCCTTCGCAGCTGAACGCGAACACGTTGATGCCCAATTTCTCTTTCATTTCACGCGCTACCTGGTGAACATCATCGCCGATGAGCCCCACCGGACAGGTGGAGAAGATGCTGATCGCCTTTGGTTTGAAAATGTCGTAGGCTTCTTGAATGGCTTGCTTCAGCTTCTTCTCGCCGCCGAAGATGATTTCTTCATCCTGCATATCGGTCGAAAAACAGTAGGTCATGTAATTGTGGTCTTCGGGTCCACTGGGTTTGGTCTGATTCCTGCCGCGTGAGCCAGCTGTAGAAACCGCAGCCGATGGGACCGTGAGTGAGGGTGACGATGTCTCTGGTCGGCCCGAGCACAACGCCTTTACAGCCGGCATACGTGCAGCCTCGCTGGGTGATGATGCCGGGAATGGTCCGCACGTTGGACTGAATCTGGGGAACTTCCCCACTCTCATCCACCTTATTGATAACGATCTGCTTGGCTCTCTTGCGGGCAACCTTTACAGGGTATTTAACCAGAAGTTCTTCTTTCACCTCTTCCGGCTTAATTTCACAAACTTCTTCGTCCGCGACGTTTAAGCAACCTTCTATTAATGCTGCCATTTGCCTCTCCTCTTGGCTGGACAAAAATTGAGATCAAGTTCTCCGTCAGCCCAGATAAATCAACTCACTTCGTCCAGTATTTTGTCTCCGCTTTCACCCGTCCTTACCCGGACGGCGTCCAACGCCGGCATGACGAATACTTTGCCATCACCCGATTTGCCGGTTTTGTTCACGCGGATAATGGTTTTGACGGTTTTTTGAACAAGCTTGTCCGGGACCACGATGAAAAGAATTCTTTTGGGGATAAGGCGATTGCTTTGCCCCAACTGGGCAATGGCCTCTTCATAACCCTTTTCGGCCCCCTCCAGCAGTTTCAAGTCAACCAGCCCCTTTCCCCGACCCAGAGCATCCCGTGCGGTGATCGAGGAAATACCCGCCTCGGAGAGGGCCCGCTTGGTTTTGTTCATCATATTGATACGAACAATCGCCATAATCTCCTTCATACTTTCACCTCTTCGGGTTCTCCGGATGGGGTTTCTTTGATGCCTGAACTGATGGTGTAGACCTCATCAACCGCAGTAATGAAAATCTTGCCATCGCCGAAAGCGCCTTTTTCACCGGTTCTGGCAGCTTTGATTATGGTCTTGCACGACGAAATCCTTATCCTGGCCCTTCACTACGGTGAGCAGCAACTCTTTTGGGATTTCGTCGTAAGTGATTTCACCGATTTTGATTCCGCGCTGCTTGCCGCGGCCGACCACAGACATCTTGGTTACAGCCGGGAAACCTGAATCCATTAAAGCAGCAAGAACATCATCGACTTTTTCCGGCCGTACGATCGATCTGATCATTATCATTGGAGCCCAATCCTTTTTTTCAATTAGTCCTTCATCCGAAGTCTGACATCCGACCTCTGCCTCCTCAGTTGGCTATTCCGTGCTCGATCAAGAGCTTCTCCAGTTCGTCTGTGTGCATCGGCTTGGGAACGACGTGCATCTCGTTTTCTTCGATTTTTCTCGCAAGTGTTCTGTATTCATCAGCCTGCGAATGCGCCGGGTCAAATTCGATGACTGTTTTTCTGTTGATTTCGGCTCTCTGAACCATGTTGTCCCGGGGCACAAAATGAATCATCTGGGTTCCCAGCTTTGTGGCGAATGCCTCGATCATTGGTTGTTCATTATCGACCTTGCGGCTGTTGCAGATGATTCCGCCAAGCCTGACACCGCCTGCTTCGGCGAATTTTACGATACCTTTGCAGATGTTGTTGGCTGCATACATGGCCATCATTTCACCGGATACGACGATGTAGATCTCCTGGGCTTTCCCTTCCCGGATAGGCATTGCAAAACCGCCGCAAACAACGTCACCCAGTACATCGTAGAAGGCATAATCCAGTTCTTCACTTTCCGCATAGGCCCCCAATTGCTCCAGCAAATTGATGGATGTGATGATCCCGCGTCCAGCACATCCGACTCCCGGTTCCGGGCCGCCGGATTCGACGCATATGACGCCTCTGAACCCGACTTTCCGGATATCTCCCAATTCGACGTCTTCACCTTCTTCACGCAGGGTGTCGAGCACCGTATTCTGGGACAACCCGCCAAGCAACAGCCGGGTTGAATCAGCTTTCGGGTCGCAACCCACCACCATCACCTTCTTCCCCATCTCCGCGAGGCCGGCTACGGTGTTCTGTGTCGTCGTTGATTTTCCGATTCCGCCTTTGCCGTAAATAGCTACTTTCCTCATTATCTGCTTCCTCCTGATCAAATGTGATGTTGTGGGGGGGTATTGAGCACGGAACGTGCCAAGATGCGACAGAGACCATCGGATATAATGTAACAATCTGAATTAACAATCTTTATGTTAGAAGTTGGAGTGCATGACTTAAGGTTTGATCAAGGTCTGCAACCTTACATAAACGTGAATAGGGGTCTACATTTATGTAGATTTAGACGTCTGACTCCGTATCAATCATCGGGAAAATACTTTTTGACACTATGGCAGGATGCGCACAATATAGGCCGAATGGCAAAAGCCTATTGCAGTCTCATACAGCAAAGGATACCATCCATGAGATGGATGAAAGCGAAAAACACGATCATAGCTTCCAAGATGGCTCGTTCCTTTCCCTGCAGCGCAGGACTTTAGTCCTGCTGTGGGCGCAACCAAGTCGGGCATCTTTTCAGGAGAATGAAAGGCGGTTTTTTATGACAAAGATTCTCAAACCGTCAACAATTCTTTGTAAGGTCTTACAAAATGTAGACATTTATGATTCAATCCACTGAAACCTTTTCAAGGAGAAAGCAATGACGGCATTAAGGATTATTCCACTGTTAATGATTCTTTCCTTTCTGGCTATAGGATTCGGCTGTTCTTCGGAAAAGAAGGAAGAAGCGACTGACACGGCTCAGACTTCAAACCAGAGCGGCCAACCCGCTCCAGTAATGCAATGCCAGGGAAAATTTGAACAATTAGATACAAACAAAGATGGGAAGGTTTCTTATGAAGAGTTTATCGCAATTTCGCATCCGGGCGGCAATGCCGAATTGATTTTCAAAGCAAGAGACAAAGACGTAGATGGTTTTCTGACGGTCGAGGAGTTTTGCCAGGGCAAAGGTCTTGGAAGAGGTCCGGGCGCAGGAAAACAATAATATACAAGCCTTTGAGGGCAACCAAACAAATTCCAGACCAGGACTTGACTAATGCTGACAACACATTAAAATTAGCTCACAATTAAGCGCATCTTTGCCGAAGGGGGCGAAACGGGTTCGACGGAGGTAAAGAAGCTTAAGTTGCATGCCGAGGTCCCGATCCCTCGTAAAACCGTTGGGAACAAAAATAAACGCAGACGATTACGCGTATGCCGTAGCCGCGTAAGCGGCTACCGTTCCTCTGGTCTTTTCTCGCGGGGCCAGGTTGGGGCGTCGACTCAGCGAGATGGCCTTCAGCATGACGACTACAGTGCTAAAGGCGAGAATCCAGTAGACTAGCCTGATGGGAAGCCTGCCTGTGGGGGTCCCTAAAGGCGAACACCTAAAACGCAGGATAAGCATGTAGAAGCTTGAGCGGAATGCTTTCGGACGCGGGTTCGACTCCCGCCGCCTCCACCAGCCTTCGCTTCGAGCGGAGCGAAGATGCGAAGGCTGCCGCGCCAAAGCCCTTGGGCGAAGGCGGGCCAAATGCATGACCAACCGTGAAGCTACGGCTCGGCAGGCCCCCAACCATGAAATTCTTCTATGTCTACATCCTGCGCTCAGAACTCAACCCCGCCCGCTATTACGTCGGCTTCACAGAGAATCTCCAACAACGCCTCCAGGCCCACAACAAAGGCCAATGTCCCCACACCGCCAAACTCAAACCATGGAAAATCAAAACTGCAATAGCCTTCACCGACCACGATAGAGCCCTCCAATTCGAACGCTATCTCAAATCTGCTTCCGGCAGGGCTTTTGCCAACAAGCGCTTGTAGCGCTGTTTCGCTTCAAGCGGAGCGAAGATGCGTCGGCTGAAGCTGCAACTCGCTAAACTAGCTGCGTGTTTGAAAGGCTGCTCCAGGTGCACCAAATCGAGCTGGAAAAAGAATCCTTTTCGTACAAGAAACTGTGCAGGGAACTGCTGAAGCTCAATCTCAAACTCATGGAGATAGAAAAACAGTCCGCATTAGGTTTGGATGACGGTCAGGCTGTGAACGCAAAGGCAATGCCTGAGATTGAGGATTCGGAGTACCTTTCTACCGTAGTCGAGAAATACGTCCAGGAGCAGGAAAAATCAGGCAACTGGACCGAGAAAACGAAAGCCGAGTTTCTGGCGTGTTTGAACTTGCTCAAGGACTACCACGGAGACATTCCAGTCAAGTCAATCGACTTCAAGGCAATGAGGGAATACAAAGAGGCGCTCATGTGTCTGCCCGCCAATTTGAAAAAGCACCCTCAGTACCGGGGCAGAACCATTCATGAAATTCTGGAAATGGATGTCCCCGAGCCTATGTCGACCACCACTGTGAACAAATACATGAATAGAGCCAGCTCTCTCTTCAAATTTGCGGTCAGAAATGGCTATATGACTATCAACCCGGCCGAGGGTATGCAGCTCAAAAAGTCTAAAAGGGATGACGAGTACAGAGATGCGTTCAGCAAAGATGATCTGGAAAAGCTATTCAACTCGAAAGAGTACATCGAGGGCGAACACAGAAGTGACTACTGCTTCTGGATGCCGATCTTGGGACTTTTCACCGGGTGCCGCCTTGAAGAACTGGCGCAGCTCCATCTGGATGATATTAAGGAATCCGAGGGGGTGTGGGTGTTCGATATCAACAATGATGGAGCCAAAAAGGTAAAGACGAAAGCATCATTGCGTCTCGTACCCATACACCCTTTCATCTTGGACAGTCTGCAATTCCTCCAATATGTCGAAGGTCTGAAGGCCCGAGGCTTTGACCGACTCTTCCCGGAGTTGGCGCAAAGGCGGGATGGCTACGGTCAGACGGCCAGCAAGTGGTTTGGTCGGTACAAAAAGCGGTGTGGCATTGTCGAGAACGGGAAGAAAAAGGATTTTCACAGCTTCAGGCACACCTTCGCGAACACTTTGAAGCAAATTCATACCGTAGAGCCAGTCATGATTTCAGAACTTCTGGGCCACGAAGTCGACTCGATGACGATGGGAAGGTACGCGAAGAGATATTCACCACAGGTACTTCTGGAGCAGGGAATCAAGAAGTTGGATTTTGATGTGGACATGGGCAATCTGCAAATGAGTCGACCCACCAAATAGACTACTGGTCGCCACTGAATGGTGAGACTCTGCTGACTATCAGGGAACAAACGTGGCATGAGAAAGTCGCCATCATGATGGGGCATGCTCAACTTTGGTGAAAAAATCTAAAGATTAGGTTTGGAGTTTCTCCAGCAGAGCCATCCTTCAATTAAGTGACCCTCCGCACTTTGAACAATATTTATCCATCACTTGCGCGAACCCCTGACAACTGGGACATTTCTTACCAACTTCAAAGCCACAATTTGGACAAAAGAAAGCTTCGGTCCGTAAACTCGTCCCACATCCGGGGCACTTTCCCTTGGTCAATCGAATCTTTGTAACACGCTCCTTGGTAAAAAATCTCTTCTGGAGTACGTAAATGGCAATGATGAAAATGCCGGCTCCGATGAAACCTGCAAACACTTCCGGCAAGCAATCAAAAACGAAAATGGCGATGGTGCTGATTAAAAGAAGCGTCCCATACCAGAGGAAAGCTCTGTTGACTGTTGACCCGAATCTCCCAAACTTGGGCGAGAACCAAGCAGTGACAACTACTGCAGGAATCGCCATAAGAAATGCTATACCGTAACGGATTATGCGCTCGTTGGTGAATCTATCCTGGTTGACCCAATTCTCGAACCACTCATCGGCCATCAGGTGGCCCAGTTCCCAAGTGGCAAAAAGCATGCACCCTACGATACCAACGAGGAAAACAAACTCTATTTTAGATACGTGAATCTCATCACTCGTTTCCGACATGGCAGATGTCCTTTTTGGGTCGTTATGGAGCCCAAATTTAAGTTCTGGTGGGAAAAGAACCGTTGCCTCTAACATCATCTTGGCAGGATTTCGCTAAATTCCGGACAGCAACTCGGCTTAATAGCAAATAGCGTCCTGCCTCTGCAATAGTTAGCAGAGACTTTTATACACCGGCGGTAATCCAGACCCAAGAAGCAAATAGGGGACTAAATCCCACAAACTTCACACATCTCCTTCATAATTTCCCCACATTCAAACGTTATCTTACGACCAAGGTCAGGGAAAAACAGGCATTGTATCCATCTCCTGGCCAATTCAAGTCAAGCAGAGGAGGTCTGAGATGAGAAGAAAACCAAGTGCATATGGCATTGCAGTAGTTGGCGCCCTGCTACTCTTTCTATTAGCAGGGTGTGCAGGCATGAATCATACAGGCCGGAATGTTCTGGCCGGCACGGCTATAGGAGCTGGGACAGGCGCTGTAGTCGGAAGTGTCGCTGGCGGCGACCCGGCAACTGGCGCATTGATCGGAGGCGCTGCCGGAGCTCTCGGAGGCTATATCTATGACCAGTCCAGAAGCTATCATGGCCACGATTACAATGACAGGAACCAATACAACTACCGAGGCCGTGGCAACCGCTATAATTACAACTACCGCGGTTACTGAGAATTCGAAGGCCTCCGTCAGTCGATCGTTACCTAATAGATGAAAGCAGGACCCTCGAAAACATAGCAAAGTTTCAAAGACCAGGAAATGGAGAGGAAGAGAAAGTCGAAGATGACGAACTGACCCGCCAGATTCAATGTGGAGCTTCTACGTTTGAATTCTCACCCCTTGCCATTGAACGCGTCGAGGACCTGCGGAACGGTCGCCCTTCGCCCCTATACAAAATGCAATTCGTTGTTATGTTTAAGGGGTAAGCATTGAAAATGGTTTGGGATTCTCGTGTCAAATGGCCGAAGGGAAATAATGTGAGCTTCAGTGCAACCCACACCACTTTGCAAGGTAAAAATTAGAAGTCAGATTCGAGAATTTCCAGTCATAATGCTTATAAGGTGCCGAGCAAGGGAGGTTTAGGAATGGAAAATGCCTTTAGCAAGGCGTTGTTGCTGTTGGCCATTATTTTAGCGGCGCTAACAACGTTTGGATGCGTCTATAGTGAATATGGATACCCGTATGGGTATTCGTATGGATACGGTGACACATACCCAGGATACACATACCCTTACTTCGGATATTACGGGAACTATGACCACGGTTATTATCGCAGTGACCACGATGATCATCATT
This sequence comes from uncultured delta proteobacterium, assembly GCA_963781715.1. Taxonomy (GTDB): domain Bacteria; phylum Desulfobacterota; class Syntrophobacteria; order Syntrophobacterales; family Syntrophobacteraceae; genus Desulfoferrobacter. Next base: position 611,515 of record CAWAGW010000018.1, on the reverse strand, counting down.
CAAAATCTTATGGATACTATGGCGGAAAAGGCCGCAAATACCGCGATTACGATAATGATCATCCAAGGTCATATGGGTATTACAACAATAGGAACCGAGGTCACGATTACGGCAAAGGCCGTGTCGTAACTCGTCCTTACGGTCACATACCTGGCAACGATAAGAATCAAAATCCCCGCGGGCGCTATGGAAATGGTGGTTATGGCTACCACGGGAACGATCATTAGACCTGCGGAATAAAAATGACGACAGAGTATCCAATGTGACGAAGATGCTCTTCTCAGAGCAGGGAGGCTCCTGTAACAATGCCTATGCACGAGAATAGGTAATTGTTGCAGGTGCAAAGATAGGCGGTCCTGCCGATTTCTCGACCGGTGACATTCCTCTTCACCCACAAATGAGCTCGGAGAAATAACTCAGTATAGAGTAGTCTACACCCCCAGGGGAGAAGCTTCATACTTTGGAAAGTCAGTGTAGCCTCTCTCGTCAAAGGAATACCAGATCTTCTGATCCGCGGGAGAATTTAATGGCCAGTTATTGGCGAAACGTGCAACAAAATCAGGATTCCCAGCAAGACTAGGCCTCCGTGTAAAAATCGCGGGAGTGAACAGGAGTGAGGTGTTCCTGGGCACCTACGGTGTGGGCTTAGGTCATTTGAAGAAGATCAAAATTTTCAGATAGACCGATGAATGCCTAATTCTCATGAACGAAATCCATCAGCTTTCTCTCATATCTATCTACAATGCCACATTCCATTAGGCCACGGTTGCAAGCACTAACAGCAATCGAATAGTCCTCGACAAGCTTAGTCGCGCTCAAAATATCAGATGAATCAGATAAGAGCTTTAATCTCACCTGCTCCAGCAATTCAAGATTCTTTGGAATCATCCCCATCTCCTTTTCAAAAAACCTTAAACAATGAGCTTCTTTTAGTAACAGTCCGGACTAAAAGCAACTGGGCAGTATTGGGTATTCCGATGGTAGGGTTTTGCTTTCTATTGGAGAAACAGATCAAGAAGGCTAGCCATTGAGCGGACTTGAGGCACTTAATATATCTAGATTTTAAATTCGTGGTATGGGGAGCTTGTGTTTAGTTTTTGTCGAAAAAATCTGAAAGCTCTATCCGAACTCTTGCGCAACCCAGGTTATGGAACACGAGCTCCCAGCCTTTTTGGCCATTCCTGGTATAGTAGAAGCGAATATGAGAAAATGCTGAAGGCCGCTGAAGATGAAGACCTCATCTCATCCTACTTGGAATGGAAGGAGAATGCCGAGCAGAAGATGGCCGGAATGCGTAAACGCGGTTGGATTGTTCTAAAAGCTACAGTCAGGAATTCCGAACTAAACAAATGGTTGAGGGAACAAGGTCTGAGCAACACTGAAGAGAATAGAGAAGAATCCGTTGTAGGTAAGCTCAAAAAATTCTGGGATGATCCGATCATTTAGGAGTGGGTGCACAATCTGTTGCTCCATATTTGAGCTTGCTATTTTTGCATCAATGACGGAGTCGAAGCCCTCCTACATCTTGAAATGGCGATACACCCGCATCCCTCATCAGTAGGGTTAAGGGCGCCTCATCGGAGTGAAAGAATAGATGGCATTCCCTACAGAAAGCAGCGGATACGAGAAGACTATTTTATCAGACCTACAAGGCGCATGGACTCTGCTCCGCAACTCTGTTGTAGATACGGGCGGATTTGACGGCTGGAGCCGTGCTCTTTTCCACATTGACGAGGCGATGAGCTGAGAATCCGTAAGAAATCTTGGTCGAATGCCGCCTCTTTTGTTGATTATTCGAAATCTATGTCTGCAAGGTGGAGCACCGGAGGAGGTCATGGAGACTATCGAAGCAGTGCATGATATTCTCCATGAAGTGATTCAGGAATACTACAAATAGTGGTTGGCGAAATCACCCGTAGCAGTGACCACACCCTTGCATACAGGGTTGAAATTATATAGGAAATCGAGGGATCACTTGCAAGGACTTGCATGGTTTATTCAAAGAACACCGGGGGTTCCGGTTTCTGTTGCTGTCGTTAATCCAACTGCTATATTTCTGGACTTGGTCTGATCATATTCTCAAAAGGAGAGCTCCACATGGAAATTGCGCAAAAGATCCCTACACAACAGGATAGCTACACTGCCATCAGCCAGTTTCAACCCGGGTTTGTCAAAAAGAATAAAATCGTATCTGCCGAAGAAGCCGTTTCTCTCATCCTTGATGGAGACACGGTAGTCTTCGGCGGATTTGCCGGAGTAGGGGCTTGCGAAGAAATCGCCACTGCCCTTGAGGAGCATTTCTTGAACACCGGCAGACCCAGCAAGCTGACACTTATGTTCGCGGTCGCTACGGGTCCGGGTAACGAAAGTAATCGAGGGCTTAACCATCTCGCCCACGAGGGTTTGATTCGACGTATCATCGGTGGCCATTGGGGGCTAGCGCCAAAAATCCAAAAACTGGCGCTGGGAAATAAGGTCGAGGCCTACAATCTGCCGCAGGGCGTCATCGGCCACCTTTATCGCAATATCGCTTCACAGAAGGCCGGCATGTTTTCCAAAGTGGGCTTGGGAACTTTTGTTGATCCACGTAACGACGGCGGCAAATTGAACGCAAGAACAACGGAAGAACTGGTGCGGCTGCTGGAAATCGACGGCGAAGAATACCTTTATTTTAAGGCGTTGCCCGTCAATGTTGCAGTAATTCGCGGAACGACTGCCGACACGGATGGCAACATTACGATGGAAAAGGAGGCCTTGACCCTGGAATCGCTCTCCATTGCGACAGCAGCAAGGAACTTCGGTGGTCTCGTAATTGTTCAGGTGGAAAGAGTCGCTCAGGCTGGAACTCTTAGTTCACGCCAGGTAAAAATCCCTGGTATTCTGGTGAACTGCGTGGTTGTGGCGCGCCCGGAAAATCACTGGCAAACCTTTGCCGAGCCATATAATCCGGCTTTCAGTGGTGAGACTAAGGTTCCCATGGCCACGATTCCGCAGATGGAAATGAGTATCCGAAAGGTAATCGCCCGCCGTGCCGCATTTGAATTGAAACCCAACTGCGTATTCAATTTGGGGATTGGCATGCCGGAAGGGGTGGCCAATGTGGCTTACGAGGAGAAGAGCCTGGATTTCATGACGCTGACGGCAGAACCTGGGGTGATAGGCGGTTTTCCTGCCGGTGGCCTCAATTTCGGGGCCGGGGTGAATGCTACTGCTATCATTGATCAACCGTACCAGTTCGATTTTTACAATGGAGGCGGCGTGGATGTGGCTTTCCTTGGGATGGCTCAAGTAGACCGGGTGGGGAACGTCAATGTGAGCAGATTTGGGCCTAAACTGGCTGGAGCAGGAGGGTTTATAAACATCAGCCAAAACTCCAAGAAAGTTGTCTTTATGGGTACGTTCACAGCAGGCGGGCTCAAATGTCAAATCGAGAACGCTCTCCTTAAGATCGAAAAAGAAGGGCTTCTGAGCAAGCTGCTCGACGAAGTTGAGCACATCACCTTCAGCGGCCCATATGCTGCGAAATCAGGCCGAAAAATTCTCTACATTACCGAGAGGTGTGTTTTCAGCTTAGGCAAAGAAGGACTGGAATTGACTGAGGTTGCCCCAGGTGTTGACTTGCAAAAGGATATTTTGGATCTCATCGACTTCAAACCTATAATTCCGCGCCCGCCTAAGCTCATGGATGAACGCATCTTCAGGCCTGCGCCGATGGGACTTAAGGAGCAACTTCTTACCATAACCCTTGAGGATCGAATCATCTATGATGTCGAAAACAACATTATGTTCGCGAATCTCGCCGGCTACGCCGTAAAGAGCGTAGATGATATCGAGTCTGTCAGATCCACTATCGAGAACCTGCTTAAACCATTTGGCAAGAAAGTATACGCGGTTGGCAATTATGATCAGTTCACTATAGACTCGGATTTGATCGAAGCGTATTCGGAAATGCAAAAATATCTGACGGAGAATTATTTCGGCAAGGTGAGTCGGTTCACCACCAGCGCATTTCTGCGCATGAAACTGGGAAATGCACTGGAGGAGCGCGGCGTTTCGCCTCATATTTATGAGAGCCCTGACGAAGCGCATAGATTTCTGGTTAACAATGAGCCAACTGGTATCAGCTAACTCGCAACGACCAGGACATAACGGCGAAAGTTCCTGCCTGTTTGTAAACGATCCCCGATGTTGGATGCCGGATAACGATACTGCCGCCACAGTTTAGAGCAACGAATTCCTTATCAGGCATCTGGCATCCAGCATCCGGTATCTTCTCAAACCGGGTAGTTACTTCCGCCGAGCAGTACAAGGGGATCATATCACAACATGACCTACCCGGAAAAATCGCTCGCAAGCAAACCTGAGTTTAAAAAAAGATAGTTCAAGATCCGGACAACCTTTGCTATCGGCGAGCGCCAACAAATGAAGCCTTCCAAAAATCGACGTCATCAACCGGAACGTGATGCTTTTTCCAGTGTTGTCCGCCATCGTTGGTGGAGACGATAACGCCGTCCGGCACCGAGTCGTCCGAGGTGACTCTGTATCCCACCACCACTGCGGATTGATCATCGGTACATGTTAAGCCTTCATACAGGTAACCCGGAGCAGGATTGAATTCATGAATTTCAGGTTGCTCCCCATCCCGTAACTGCACATGGAAAATACCACCGGAGTCGCGACCCTCGTTCAGCACAACCCAAACACTATCAGCAGTCGGCGCGCACATATCGTCAATGTCGTCCTGCCCCCCTACCTGCGCTACTTTTTCCCAGGTTTCTCCACCGTCTGTCGTACGGAACAACCTCGAGTCTCCCCATGCAGCCGCCCACACTACCCTCAACGAATAGGCGTTGACCATATGCATACCGCTGCTCATCTCGAAAGGCACCTCTTCCTGACGCCACACCTCACCATTGTATAGAGTATGGATCATGCCCACGTTCCCGCCGTAGTGATCTACGATCCATACATTGGCGTTGATCAGATCCTTATCCGCAAACAACTCATGCCGATTGAGAAGTTTCCGGTAGCCAATGGCGTCGATCCGGTTGACTTGATGGATTGTGATGTCTGGGTGTTCGACGATCGACCACACCTTACCTCCGTCAGTAGTGTGCAATATTTTTCCTGCAAGGCTGACCGCCCATGCTTCATGGCAGGTCAGTCCTTTGATGCCTTTGATCTGATCTACGAATTCGGGGAGAGCCTGTTCTTCCCATGTCCAACCGCCATTGGTGGTGTGCAAAATAATTCCGAGATCTGACTCGTCCGAGCCTAATGCCGCCCATGCGGTACAAGAATCTACCGCGCTGATATCGTTGCCGTTGTAATTAGGCCATTCCTGCTTGCCAACTTGCACCCTCCATGTTCTACCGTTGTCTCTTGTGTGCAGAATCGTGGTTGACCTGTTTCCACTATCATCCGTACTGTTTCCGATCACCCATCCGTTTATCAATTTGTTCGAATTTGATCTTACGGGCCATGGCGTACATTCGTCAAAAGCGCCCATATCATCTCGGATACCGTTCAGCCACCAGCCATTGTATGAGCCCTCACCACCAGTCCAGTTCATGAATAACGATGAAGCCAAGGCAAATGGTCTGTGGTAGAAGATAGAAAACACAATGAGGAGCATAACTACAATTACCAAAAAAGAGGGTCTTCTCATCCTTTCATCCTTCCCTAGATTCAAATGGCCTTTGCTTATTCCCCAGAGCATGCACACAACTCAAAGCTTCTTGGTTAGCAGAAACGAGACTTTTTACAACACATTTCTCAAGTATTACATTGCACTTGACTGGCTTGCCGGATACAGGAGGAAACCACATTTACACACGCACACAAATACGTGTTATCACATATGTGCAAACGCACCGATGTGCCGGAGCGCCCGAGTGGCAACCTCAGAAAAACCCAAGTCCCCACAAGATCACGACCATCGTTTGCTGGCATATCTTCCGATTCGCTCCCGGACAAAGCCTCACTGCATATTCGCCCTGCGGGATTGCGTCTTTTAGAACAGCCGTGAAAACAACACCACGCCGATAGTGAAAGCGAACAACCCCCACAGACGGGTCGTCGTCTCATCGGCACGATCGAACCACCACTCCAAAAGTGAATTTACCTGGCGTGGCGGCGCAAAAGCCAAATATACACCTTTAGCCAGCGCAATGATTCCCAGTGCCAGAAGAATCCAGAATACTTCGCATACCAGAAATGCTCCAAGAATAAACAATAGTCCCACAACGAGGGGGACAAACGCCCACAACCTAATGTTCATTCCCAGAACGAACTCCCTCAGAAAGCTCCTCGCCTGGTTGGTGTAGAGAACAATTGCCGCACCTAAGGCAACCCAAACAACTGAAAATATCAAAAGAAATACTCGCATGTGACCCCCTTCGGTTTAAGGTAAACGCGACACGCAATGCCAGAGAACTACAATTCTTTTCCTACACCGACAGCATCTTTTCCTTTTTCTTTAACATGAAACATAGCCTGATCGGCCAAAGCCAGGAGGCCGGACAGATCCACAGCATCATCGGGGAAGGTGGCAATGCCGAAGCTGGCGCTAAGCCTGACAGAATGCCCCTGACCTGATAAGTAAACCGTTTCTTTCATCCTGAAGCGAATTTCCTCAGCTTTTTCAAGCGCCTTGAGCTTGTCTAACCCGGGCAGGACAACCACAAATTCATCACCCCCGTAAGCCACCCCGAAAGCGGGTTCCGTAAGGGAATCTTCAATGGTTTGAGCAACCTCTTTAAGAGCCTGACTTCCGTTCAGATGTCCGTATGCATCCACAACCCGCTTGAAGTTATCCATGTCCATAAAGATCAGTGAAAACGAGAGCCCCCCTGCTTCGCTTTCAATAATCAAATCTTCCAGAGCACGGTAAAGGTGCCGAGTGTTATAAAGTCCAGTCAGACTGTCATGGATTGCGAGGTGACGAAACATTTCCCGGCTCCGTCGCACTTCATCCTCGGCAAGTTTTCTAGCGGTGTTATCCACCGCGATGCCTTCCATGAACGGTTCATCTTCTGTTTCGATCAGGCGTACATTGACCAGTATCCAGACAGGACTGCCATCTTTGCGTTGCAGCTTGAGCTCAAAATTGGTCAGTTTCCCTTTATGTTTGAGTGCTTCTAGCATCCTTGCTCGGTCTTCCGGGTTTTCGTAAAATGGGCTGGTCGATGTTTCGGACTGGAGCTCGTGGGGCGAATCGTACCCCAACATGCGTGCATATGCGGGATTGACCCTGATCACTTTACCTGACAAGGTCACCTGAAACATCCCCTGAACAGCGTTTTCATACATTCCACGATAGCGCATCTCGGATTCTAGCAATTCCTTTTGCAGCAACATCTGTTCTGTCAAATCAGTCACAAAAGCCACATGACCAAGAAAAGCCCCGTGGGCATCCCGCAGGGTGTTTCCATGGATGATAACCGGTACCCTTCGATCATTCTTTTTTTGCAGGATTCCCTCAAATTTTGTGTGTTCTTCAGCAAGCAAGCGCTCTCTGTTTGCCACCAAAAATTCTCTAAAGCCGGATGATGCCAGATCCAACATCGCCTTGCCCAGCAGTTCGTCACGCGAGTAGTCGAGCAGCTGACAGTAGGTTTTGTTGACATCTCTAACGCGCAAATTCTCATCCAACAGGACAAACCCCTCGGCCGCCGTTTCCACGATGCGACGGTATTTTTCCTCGGTACTTCTCAATGCCTGTTCTTTTTTCCATATTTCCTGGTGGGCTTCGTCGACCTCCTGCACAATTTTACGATACAGGGCCGAACTCAGCTCCTTCACGTCTTCCAGTCTCCGTCGATAGCGTTCCGAGCGAGCCAGTTGTTTCTTCAAAAACTCATTTTTGATCTTCAATTCGTCCGAAGTACATGTCTCAGGTGGTTGTTCATCTACTTTTGCATCGAATGCAAAATCTTCTCCCGCCTCTTCCGACTCCACTTTCGCGGTCTCATTCCGGCTTTCACCGATGATAAGAGTAAGAAGGGTCGCATTGTGGAAGAAGTTTTTTCGGCCGGCTGCAAGCGGGCCAATCTCGCCGGAGCCGTAAAATCCGACTATTGGAGTTCCGCTCGGCAGAGCATCTTTTAGAATCTTAAGTTCTTCACCGACCCGGGTCCCCAATGCTTCCTTGCGAGTGAAGCAGGAAAAAGCCAGGGCGAATTCGGGCTTAAATCCAGAATCGATCTGAGTCAGTGAGTTCATTGAATTTCTGGTATCTTGCAGCAGGTAATCGCGCGCGGATTCCGTGATTTGAACCGTGCAGCCTTCAGGAATGGCTTCCGAAAAAGTTATGCTGCCGTCGTTTGAATCGTAATGGACTGGCTCACGCAGGTAGAAGGCTTTCTCACCGGTTTCGTAGACGGCCAGAGGAAACGCTGTGGCCGGCGCTGTGTGCATGCCGAGATAGTGGCGGTAGAAATCGAGTGCGCTGAAATCGCCAATTCTCAAGACTTTTCGGCCGCGTGCTGCAACCACTTTTGTCGGCCGGCCGGCAGGCTTCCAGCTATTCGCGATGACAAAGTGGTGACGCACGGGTCCGGCAAAAAGCATGATGGGAATGGAATCTTCCAAAATTTCGTCATTGAAAAACTGCAGAATCCGACTTTTTGCTACGTCTTGGCGTGAAGCGCATCCCCCGAATGCCGGGCAATCAGCCCCTAGTGCTTCGTTTAACGCTGTGACAACAACACCGGCCGGTTTCTCATACAGATCCGGCAGCACGAGGCAGAAAGCCGGAGAGTTTGACAGTTCCTGCTTTGCCGCTCTTACCGCAGATCGGACAGCTTCTCTAGGATCGCGGCTGAGCTTTCTACCAACCCCGGCTTTGATTTCCAAACGATCCGACTGAAGAAGCATCAGGGCAATGGAATCCTCACTCACCCCACAACGTGACGAGAATTCGCCGACTGTGGTACAGCCGATTAAGTCGATTTTTGGAAAATGATGATGAACAGCATCGAGCATTTGGCGGGCGTCAAATTCGCTGCAGCAAAAAACGAACCCAGCTTGGGGGCCATACCCTCGCAAGCCCTGCTTGCATTGCGCTATCACTTGCTCAACCGTTCTGACGGTATCCAGCCCCTCAGCCTGCCCAAGACCGACTCTTATCATGGCTCCTGTTCCCAATACTGGTCGTCATTTTGTTGTGCTGCATGGATCGACCTGTTTTCAAAATGCTGTCATGGCAGGGATCATTCCAACGCAAAGCCCTTCTAATCATCCAGCAGCAGAAGGGGTGCTGGCGACCACACCGGTGAAGCTAAGCGGTACTCGTCGGCACCGATGTCGGATCGCTCTCCGAAGGGCCGCGGGTCGCAATCGATATCGCCCGTCGCATCATAGGATGCCGTGCACTCATCGATAGCGACCGTTGCGGAAGATGCCAAATGCAAGTCGCCGCCGGCGCCGTTCACGAAAAGAGAGAGTGGTTGATACTGGAGATTGCCCGAGAGATTGGCTGAACTATCATCTCGTTCCCAGAGTTTGTGGGTGACCAAGTTATTGATGAGGTCTACGCTGGTTAAAGGAAAGCGCCACTCGATCGATGATGCCGAAGGGGACTTGGTAGAGGCGACGGTATTGTGCAGCACCCTGGCACCGCAAGCCTGCCAGAGACTGATTCCGGAGTCGAAGCCTTCATCAGATGCAAACAGCGCACTGTCGTTGGCAAAAACAAAGTTGTTGCGAATGATGCCCCCATAGTGGTCCACATAGGCTCCGTCCGCAGCCGGACATGGATTGTCGGGGTAGGTCCGGATGATTCCATCGACGCTGGTTACCAGACCGAAGCCGACACCGCGGGCGTTGTTGCGCACCATATTGCGCTCCACCACGGTGTCGCGACTGCTCCTCCAGAAGTGAATGGCATGTTCTGATAGGCCGCTTGCACACCAAAATCCTTCAATGAGATTGTCTCGAACGATCCAGTCTCGTGCTTGATGTGCATCCACGCCGCCCGTGTAGCAACCGCTGACGTGCGACCGCCCGGTGTCTGTGAGTTCAATGTGGGAACAGGCGATTAGACCGTCATCGATGTAATAACCCGTAGCGGCCGGGTTGATCTTGATGGCCTGCTCTCCCGGGTCGATGATATGGATGTTGTAGATGATGGTATTCAGGGTGTGTGCGCCGTCTGAGGACATCACGTGGATGGGGTGATCAACCGCTTCTCGCAGGGTCAGGTCCGCGATGGTGACATTGGAGGCGACGATCTGCACAATTTCTGTGGTGATGTAGTTACCGTCGAGGATCACCGCTTCGCGATTGCCGCTGTTTGAGCGAAGTGTGACGTTGGGCGTGTCCATGCGAAGGTAGGCGCCATCGAGATCATAATGTCCGTCTGAAATAAGAATCGTGACTCCCGGCGCAGCGTTGTTCACTGCGTTCACCAGTTGCTGTACGGTTGCCACCTGCACCGTACTCCCTGTCGGAGACGGAAGCCTGGAGCAGGCCTGCATTGCTGGTAGATCTCCCGCGCACGCAGCCGGACAATTGAGGTTGATTGGCCCAAGCTGTACCCACCGTCCTGTCGAAAATAACACCAGCACTATCACAAAAGAGCACACTCTCATCTTCCAATTCTTCAAGCTCATGTCATCCAACTCCAGTCATGAATCTGTTTCGAGGATTCGAGCAAGATTCTGATGGGCATTGGTAGTTCATTTAGGCTTTTCGGTCGCGGCAGCTTCCAGCAGAAATCTCCACCGCCCACTGACGACATAAGCAAGTCTACAGCAACAGTTCAATCCAGTAAAAGTAAATACAGGTATGGAAATGACTTTGCTGGTAAATATTCAGCACTCAAGCTGTTGATCTGGCCGAGAGAAATGGTCACGTACCGGTTCGGCGGTTTTCTCCAGCGGGGGACTTCTTTGAAATCCACTAGATGTTGACCGATCAGCAGGCCGGTTGCGGTTTGGCCGCTGCTTCTCCATGCACCGTGATCTACTCTCCACTGGGCCCCGGCGTCGATGGCCTCTTGAGGGGTAAGAGTCACCATGAGAGAACCAGTGGACTGGGACAAGTTGTAAGCCTCCAAAGCATCGATTCGCCCCCAGCCGTATACGTTGTTGGGCACATCGATTGGACCGTCTCCGCCGCAGCCCTGACTTGTGGTCAGCGGTACCGCTGTTTGGCGAATGATATCTTCCAAACTACTGACGTGGTTTGCCAGAAAAGGGTTCGCTGAAACAAGCAGCGCCACCAGTCCGGCAACATGGGGGGCTGCCATGCTGGTGCCCTGCCAGCCGCTCTCGTATGTGTTCCGGGGAACGCAAGAGCGGATGTTCACTCCAGGAGCAACAATATCCGGTTTAAGCCGCCCGCTGCCATCGACGGTAACCGGGCCTCGACTGCTGAAGTAAGCGATAAGGTCGGTGCTGTCTGTGGCACCTACACTGAAGGAGTTCTGGTAGATGGCGGCCGGTTCATTAACGGTGCCGCATGCCCAGCCGGAGTTTCCCGCTGACTGAACGGTCAGAATGCCGCCCGCCCGCACGTTATCGACCACCGTCAGCAGGACATTCGGGTCTGTGCAGCCTTCACTTGGTGGACATCCCCAGGAGTTGTTGATCACATCCGGAGCCATAGCCGGGTTGGGATCGCTCCCGTCGATGCGGGTTGGCGCCATGAACCATTGATAGCACTCGGCGTAAGTGGCGGGGGTACCGACCCCCTGGTCCATATTTCGGCACCCGATCCAGCGTGCACCGGGCGCCATGCCGATCTGATTGGCCCCACCATCGTCTCCCACCATGATGCCCATCGTGTGTGTGCCGTGTCCATGGTCATCACAGGGAACCGGTGAATTCGCACCGCACGCTCCCACCCCGCTGTGGATGGCATCATGCCAGCTGTAGTCATGGTTAACGGTGCTTCCGTTCCATCCACGATATTGGTTCTTAAGTGCAGGGTGATCCCATTGATAGCCGGTGTCCTGCCCTCCTACTACCACACCCTGGCCGGTAAAGCCCGCAGCCCAAACCTCAGGTGCGCCCACATATGTGATGTTCCATTCGATGGCGCTCGGCGCCAATGGAGCGGCCGGCAAATTGGCTGAAATCGGTTGCGGAAGATGAACGGCCGGATTGGCATTAATCCTTGCAACGTCCTGGCGCAAAGCCATAGCGCTTATCGTATCGATGCCGGAACGCACCAAGATCATATTGGCCACCCAATAAGGCCGAAACTCTACTCCAAGCTTGCTAAGAGCAGCGATCATAGGTTTTTGGGTTCGTTCGGCAACCGAACGCAGGCGGTCGAAAACCCACCTCCCCTTTTCCGCTTTGGTCTTGAGTTGGGCGGCACCGCTCAGATCGGCCTGCTCGGTGAGGAAAATGATAAACTCCGTTTGGCCCTTTTCTGCCTGCTGAATCACCCATGGATCGGTCTTGTCCTGCCACGCGGCCCCCCATGATACAGATACGGCCAAACCGAAGGCCAAAATCGGCACTACGATGAATGCTACTATTAATAACAGAGGCTGCTTCAAGATTTGTTTAGCCGTAAGATCTCATTAAAAGGCGGTTTTAGAGGTTTTATGGGTATAACTCAATTTGGCCATTATATCGGCAACCTAAGGTTATCCCATCGAAAGCCGGGGTCCAGAAACGCAGCGTCACCCGCGGGATTCCGGTTTTCGCTGCAATGGCGATGGCGGCTTCATTGAGTAAGAATCTCCAAATTTAGCTGTATAGCTGTTTCGAACAAAAATTCAACCTATAAAATCGAATCATCGCGGATTACCGGGAGATTGCCTTCCGCGCAGCCCGTTGGTTGGTCTCCATGCCCGGGTTGATTATCAAGTCTCCGACTTGAACCTGACTGACTTTTTGGCAACTCTTTTGCCAGAACGCTTGAGATCCCATTATTGGCATTGTTCGCTACAACTGGCACAACGGAGTTGCTTTAACGCTACATCTTTAGGAATTGCGCTAACAAATCCTGCGAGGTGCTCGGGGAACACGTTTGATTGCTCACGGAGCGGATGCAGTTGACCGTTTCAAATTCGTTATTCAAACTGGATGAGAATGCGAAGCTGACGGGAAGCTCTGGAGGCACGGTATTTGGCGACTACGAACTATGGTTTGCTCAGCGGGCCGACACAATCTATGACAAGCTCGATATTGGTGATTGTTATCCATGGACGAGACTTGGCTATTCGCACGATTGGGCATCATATAAGAATCACGTGGGCCCCCCTCCCGCCTAACAAGCGACGTAGGCGGCGGGGGCTTTACGTGTCAGATATTTAAGGTTCTTTCATTAGCCGAAGCAACCTTTCCTGATGACTTGTCATCCTCAGTTCAGAAGCAGCAAATACTCAGCAGGAAGACTAAATGGCGGATAGGGGGTCGGCATCGCAGTAATAACCCGCATCATATCGTTGTCTTCGTGTCCCAGGAGATGGCAGTGCCACATGAACTCCCAACCGAAGTTGGTGATTTGATTGACCACGGTGATGGGATTGCCTTGAGCATCTTTGCCTGTGAATTCCGTCGTACTGCCCAGTGGCATCAATGGATCCAAGGGGCGGATGCTGGCGGGAACTCGGAAGGGTACTTTAGGAGGGGTCGCCAGCACTGCTACGAAAACATCTTCCAGCGGGTTCATTTTGAGGGCTTCCTTCCACCCCAGCTCTTCTGGATTGGGTGGTTTTATCACGCCGTCCCAACCAACTCGGTTGATCACCTGCCAGTTGATCAGGTGAATGTGGATAAGATGAGTGTCGACCCCGTTGTGAGTGACCTTCCATATCTGGGGCTTGTTCCAAACAAGGTTCTCGGTCGGAGGATCGATGTAGTGGAAGCCGATCCCCACCGATGTCGGCGGATTCAAATTGAGCTGGCTATATTCGGTGCCTATCAAGGCGTTCATACGTCCATACTTGTCAAAACTCTCAACCAGGGCCTTTGGCTGCACCGGTAAGGTGATGGGAGTAGTACTGCCGACCGGAGTGAAGGTCAGAGATTCGTCCTGGATCTGTCCATACGTATTCGTGCCCGATGCGTTCCAGGGCGCCGGATAATCCGCCTCCGGTATAATAGGCGGGGGCTGGGTTTGAACATAGGCGGTCGGCAGAGCACTCTGCAAGTTGGTCAGATTAAAGGAAGCCCCAGTCCCGGCGGGCACCTTGATTTGCATGATGGTGCGCGTGTTGTGCCCCACACCGACTTGATTCTGATAAGCGCCTCCCATGGCGGTTTGATCCGGGTTGCCGGTGTAGTAGTCGTAGCGGGGATCGAATCCCGGGTTGGGGGCGGGCGCGTCATTGTAAAGGATCAGGGTCTTGCCTGCGTACTGCGAGAAGTCAACGATCACGTCGGCACGCTCGGCCCGCCCGAGATAGATGCAATGGTCTGTGACGTTCAACACTGTCGCGGACATGCGGCTGTAGTCATAGTTCACCGGTTGAGCGGGAATCACCGCCACCTTGGGCAGCCAACCGCCGTCACTGCCTATCACGTAGAATGGCGGACCCGCAAAGTTCGGATCGGGCACGCCGCCATCGCGGCCGTCGGTCGGCCAAGTGGAAGGGAAGCCCGCAGTCGGAATCGCCGGCACCATCTTAACCTCTTTTGGGTGCCCAATTGTGACAGTAATAGGGTCAGTGGGGTCATTGATATAGCCGGAGCCGCCGCCCGAGCCGTCCAGAAACAGGGAAAGGTTGAGGTAGCGGTCATTGCTGGCGTTGAGGATGCGGAAGCGGTAAGCCCTCGGCTCAACGTCAAGGAATGGATAGGCGCAGCCGTTGATTACAGGTGTGTCCATGAAAGATTCGGGTACGGCGGAAGTGCCGTAACCTTCAGGGTTGTCGACGGTTGTACCTGGCAGGTTAATTACGGATTGCACCTGGTTGACCTCTTCTGGCTCTGTTATGTTGGGCCAAACCCATGGACCGTAATCCCAACGGCCGTGCGGGTTCACACCTAAATCCCCAGGGTTAATGCTCTGGTTCGGTTCATAGATATGAGGCCACCAGAGCTCACCATACCTTCCCCATGTCCACTTGGAATCCTGGGCAGCCATGTTACTGGGAACAAAACCCTTGTCCTGAATGATCAGGGGAATGCCGTAACGGTAATTGCCAGTCCCCTGAGGATCAATGGTTGTATCGCTTTGATCGGGGATTGTACCGTTGGTAATTAGACTCTCCTCCACCGAGTCGGTTATGAGGTAAGGGGCGAACAGGCCGGTATAGACAGTCAGGCGAGTCATGCCCAAGGCGTGGTCGTGGTAAAACTGCAGTCTGTTGCTCTGTTGGTTGGGATAACAGCTGGTCTCTTTCCCCGGGCCCGGGTCGTTGGTCGCGCCTGACGTCCCGGCCGGGACGATATTTCCAGCGGCGTCAAACCACATGTCCGGAACGTTGGCGTAACTTACGCCACGCTTGTAGACTGAGGGCTCGTTGGCCGGAGTAAAAAACTGGTGGGGCATGCCGTCGCTGATCCACGGTGTGTAGCCGCCATGGAGATGGATTGTGGTGCGATTATCCGAATAGTTGAGAGCCGAGGGTCCATCGGGACCGAGACCGCAGCCCATGATGGTGAGGTCCACCGGCAGGAAGAGGGGGCCCGTCGGGAGCAGGTTGGTATACAGTACACGGACTGGCACATTTTCTTTGGCGATAATCAGGGGCCCGGCATAATGAGGGTTTGCCGCAGCGGCGGGAGTGATAAGATCAACGTAGCCTCGCACCCGGCTCCCCGTGGACGGCAGATCGTCGTGAAACCTCTCGCTCCATTGATCTACGCCGATACGGTAAAAATCTGATCCGGGGAAGGTGGTGGTATCCGGGATCGCGATTGGGATATACTGCCCGCGGCTGTTCGCATTGCAGGTGTTGGTGGGCGCCGTGGTACAACCCTGTTTGCCCAAACCCGGCAATTGATCGACGAATTTTCTCAGAGCCGTCCAGTAGCGATGGATTAAAGGGTTTGTCGGAGGACCGTTGATCCCGCTGTTGCTTCCGTCCGGGAAATACCATTGGCCGTTGGTGTCGAACTGCCGGTCTTGGAAGACTAACTCAACTTCGTAAGGACCGGCCGGCAGATTAAGACCGGTGTCGGGAATCCCCGTATCGTATTGGTCGCGCAGGAAATAGAAGGCTGCCAGTCCAGCATAGACATTCAAACGGGTAGCTCCCAACATTGTGATCATGGAACCACAAGGTGGTTGCCTGCTGGGTGTTGGGATAGGTATAAACGTTGCCATTGGGAAAATAGCCCCTGCCCCTGTATGTGTTAGGCGGATGTGCACTGGTGCCGGGACCTTCCGCCCCTGGAGTCCACCACTGTTCGGGACCGCCGTCGGAATCCGACCGTACTTCCCCGCCGTGAAGATGCGGCACGACCGGATGTGGACCTATGTAGGGAAAGGGATTCCCGATCATATCATAGGGCGGAGAAGGATTGGTGATCATTTTCGGTGCGCCGAGCGGGTTGGCCCAGTGGATACTTTGATCAATTGTAAGATACTGTTGCAGATAAGGGGGGGCGTTGAGGTGCCGAGATGATTGAGGTATGTCACTTGGGTAGCTGTTCCCTTTTGTGCTTCCACGTTAAATCCCGGGTAAAGAGCCGGAGCTCCGCCCACCTTATAACCCCAAACATAGGTCCCGTCATTATAAGGACCAGGCAGAGATGTATAAAAACTGCTGGGCAGGACCTTTTGCTGAAGCTCCTCATAAGATACCGTCAGGTTAGTTCCGGCAGCGACCCGATTCGGGTAAAAAGTGGGAAGCACGTCCTCGTATTTGGCAATCGTACTGCCGAGTATTGGGTCTTGTGGAACCGTGACACTCGTTTCCTCAGCTTACCCAATTGTTGCCATACACAACACCGCAACCAGTACAAAACACATTTTTCTTTCAAGCATCTGCTCCTCCCATAATTGAGTTATCCCTAGCCTGAATGCATTGATCCAACCTCATCGTCACTTCGGATTGTTTGGTTTTGAAAAGCTGAGAGCCTCTTGTTTCGTGCACTGGCCCCAAGAGGCACGCAATGACAAATTATCAAGACCCAAATTTGGCAATTCCACTGGCTGAGTAGCTACTCAAACAGAAGCTATCCGCCATTCCGAGTCACGCCAAGGTTCGACTCGAAATCTTTTGGGTATACGTTGTGTTTCAGATTCCTCGTCGTCACGCTAACAGCGTGACGACGAGGAATGACATCGTACAAGTAATCGCTAATATGGTTTAATGGTCTAGTCCCAACTAAACCGCATCTTTTATAAGGCTATTGAAAAAGCGAATAAAAGTTAGATAATCACTATGCTTACTTAAGAAAAGACTTTCAATAAAATTTTGTCTTTGATCTGAGAGGGTACCGAAAAAAAAGTTAACTGAAGGCATCAGACTGTTATAAAAAGAGGTACGAGTGCGACGTGTTCTGATTGTTTTTTTGCGCTGGTGCTCCACGTCAAGCAAAGGTTGTGGCGGGTCCGCTAACACGGGGCAGGAAAAGGTGATGCAAAGTGATTCGGCACAGCCCGCAATCAGAAATTTGCCTTGCGCATGTATTTAATTTATGTGAGAAGCCGGGGAGCATTTTTAAAAGTATTGACAAGATCGGAGAGCATAGAGATGTTCTTGATTGGCTTATATAATCTTGAGTGCAGGAGTAGTTATGGAGTATTTAACCGAGATCAAACCCAATACATATGTCGTAAACTTACCAACATTTGAGGAGAGTGAATTGGCTAAACGGAAGAAAAAACGCGCCCAGACAACCAAGGCAGCCGAGAAACCTAAAGTAGTCGAGAAACCAGAAGCAACCGAAAGACGAAAAGCAACTAAAGCAAGCCAGGCACCCGAAACTAATGAGGTTGCCCAAGCGAAGGAGGCCGCCCAAGCAGCGGAAGTTACCCAAGCCACCGAGGTGACTGAATCTGCGGAGGTGCCGTCTGCAACGGTAATTGAGGACAAAACTGTTACCATCAAACAGGTAAAAGTTTCATACGATGAGGGCACACGGTTGTACACGATTGAATGCAAAGATGAGTTTTATGACGATAGTCCAGATTTGGACAGAATCATGCGGGTCGTAAGTGAGCTCGTGCCGGACACTTTGAAAGATGAATTGGCCCTGATTAAGGAATTGTAGAAAAATGAGAGGCAAAAGTATTTACATGGCAAGAGACCACAACGACTCATGACAGGGAATTGGGACGCTGGCAAAAAGCAGTCTGACGCTACTCTTTCGGTTGCCATATGCACTTATCCCATTATTAGCCAGCGTCCTTCCATTGTCCGATCAAGCTTGCCTATTTTTAGGGATATTCTTGCTGCTCCGGCCGGAGTTGTGCGGCGCGAATGTGCGTCATTAATAAGCACACAATCTTGCTGGTGATCAAGGGAATACACGTGCGCAGGTGCGAATGATTGACTGATGCTTGAAACCCAGAAATCATGACAAACACGGCACCTGCAACTGTGGGCACAAATAAGCGCATGGCATAAACCGCCAATTGCCCAGCCTAATATCCCAGATCCTCACCAACCAGCTTCACATGGATGCGGCCTTTGGCCATATGACCTTCGATGATGCTCCACATATTGCAGATTCGCTGGGGCGATCTGCAGTCAATGCACAAACCGGTCTCCTCGCAAGGGTTTTTATAGCCGATTCGGATTACGTTAACCGGTGCAGCATAGTGCTTGACCCTTGCTATAGCTGATTCAAGGTCTGGGACCACCTTGTTCATCCCCACTATCAGTATGACCTTTTTAGGCCCAAAAGTCATGGCTGCGACACGGTTCCCGGAACCATCAAGATTGACCAGCTTGCCGTCCAGAGTAATTGCATTGGAACTCGCAATCATCACATCTGCCAGCAGACCCTGGCGCCTGAGTTCCATCGCCTGCTCAGGTGTAAGCTCTGGAGCGTAAGGGTTAATGACCCTAACGTCGGATCTTTCAGCAATTTTTTCCCACAAACCGATTCCAGCCGTTGTCATTGAGCCACACCGGTAGACCGAAGACCCCTCCGGAATCATCGCCACAACTTCGTCTCCAGCCTGGACGCCGCTGGGCGAATAACTTCCCTCCATTCTGCGTTTCTCCAAATGTCCAATGATGTCCTTGGCAACTTTTTCGTTCCATACGATTTGGTGTTTGTCCATATTCTATCTCCCAGGAATTGTTTTTGTCAGAAAATCTCTTTGTCTCGATATGAGTCCATTTACCCCAACGCCAAGCCTCTCAAATGGTAGCAACGTTCTTAAAGGCTTGCAAGGAGCAAAGCGCCCCCGGATCATAGATCGAGAAGAGTTATCAAATCTAGCCAGTCGAGCACTACTCCAGGCACGCTTCGCTAGGATCGATCCGCCTTCAGGCACCCTGAAAAAAAAATTCCACTGTCACATTCGACACGCAGGGCTCTAGAGTTGCGTGACGAAGCAGAGTTAAAGCATTATGCTACTTTGAAAGTTAAACGATTGTCTTTTCCGAAAATTGCAGCTACGGGAAGCAACTCTTTAGGGCAAGATTCTCTGTCGAAAAGACTGTGGGAACTAGAGGAGACATTCGAAGGCTTTTGTGTGTTGCAATAAAAAAGAGCAAAGCCAATGTTGGCCTTGCTCAAGAGTATCCGTTCTCTGAAAGGTTAAATATTCTTTTGTGCTGCAAAATCATACACAAAGATTCTAAAACATCTCAATTCCACTTGCCGCTGCAGAACTGCGCTTCATCGATTGCCTTGTCTTTCGTCCCACCCAAAGCCTCAAACACGGCAAAAGCATCAGGTTTTCCGGACGGGGCTGGGACTGTTCCCGCATATTCTCCCGCATCAAAATTTTCCTTAAACTCATCCATGCTGACCATTCCGTCATGGTTTACGTCGTACCTCTTAAATTTTTCGGGGCAGGTTTCTTTTGAGTAGGCATGTTGAGCTACAAAGAATACAGAACTGAAAGCTACAACCATAATCAGAATCATCCATTTCTTCATAAAAACCTCCTTTTCTTGATGAACCGGATACTCAAATAGATTTCTCGAATAACATCTGTTCGAAGGCCGAATATGAAAGCTCTTCACTTCTTTTGACTCATGTCATCGGGACCGATGCAAAAACTCTCACTCACCATTTTCTACTTATGACCACATCTTTCTCAGTTGAGGCACAAACGACTCCTGAAAAATTTTTCAATAGCTTCGAATAAGAGCTTTCACTCTGAATAAATAAATCAAAGCCTCCGACTTATAACGCTACTGTGAGGAAACTTGGTGATGCAACTCGGGAACAAGAATGACTTGTCTTATCTTTTGTAAACTTCCTCTTGGGTTTCAGCCAAAGAATTCAGAAGCTTCCAGATTACTAAACATCTGAACTCTGCTTGTTCGCATTCAATATGTGGCTTAATAGAAACTATAATTTTCTCACTTGGTTGATAGTTAATCATCACGAATTGGGATGTAAAGATCCTGATGTGAAGATCGATAAAAGTGGGCACGCTTTATGTTGAACATAGGCACACATGCATCAATAATGGGTCGCAGAGATGCGATAGATTGAATGTTGACTCTTGAGATGATTGAAACTCCTGCATTCCCGGTGTCGAGGAAGGTCAGGAAAACAACGAAAATGCAGATTCCTATCCTCAACAAGTATAAAATCAAATTTGAATAAGAATTGGAATTATGGATGGACTTTGGCTATCATGGCTGCCACAAAAGGGCTTGGCACCAATAAGGATACTCGCGATCCAGGGTGAGACGCACCCGAAGCAGGGTAAAACGAACGGCTAGGATGGATTAACTTACAGCATGAAATGATTATCCCAAGGAATCGATACAATGCGGGACAAGATGACATGGTCGAGACTGTCCGGAATTGAAGGCCAACATAGTGGAAACTGGGAGAGCTTCCTGCACGGAAGCCAATTTGGAATTGTGGTAGTAAATCAGAAAGGCGAGATACTGCTCATAAACTCGGCGGCTCGAAACCTGCTTGGCTTCAGTGAGGAATTGCAGTTGCCCTGTGCGTTGGCTGATTCAGTGGCCGGACCACTTCTGAAAATGTTTTCACAAGAAGCATTCACCGAGCGGGAATACGCTCATGATAGCAAGGCCTTGCTCGTGCAGTGTTTGACCTTTGAGGGTAACAGCACCACCTGCTTTGTTTACCTTCTGAAGGACCAGACCATGTGGCAGCACTTTATCGAAGAAATCCATAGTTACAGGGACTTCAGCCTCGATCTCAAGACCATCTTTGATGCTGCTTTCGATGTTATTTACGTGAGTGACGGGGATGGCAACACCCTCCGGGTGAGCTCTGCATGTGAACGACTTTGGGGCCTCAAGGAAGAAGAGTTGGTGGGAAGGAACGTCAGGGAATTGGAAAAACAAGGTGTTTTCAACCCTTCTATCACTAGACTCGTGCTGGAACAAAAGAACAAGGTCAGCTCGTTTCAGACCACGAAAAACGGCAGGCGACTCTATGTGGTGGGCACTCCAATCTTCGATGAAGAAGGCAAAATCATTCGAGTGGTCAACGCCTCACGCGATGTTACCGAACTGGATATGCTGCAGCAAGAGATCGAAAACGTAAAAACGCTTGCCCAGCGCTATCAACAAGAACTCATGGAATTGCGGAGCAAAAACTATCAGAGTGAAAACATCATCTTTCGCAGCGACTGCATGAAACAGCTCATGTCCTTTGTCTACAAAATTGCATCTGTCGATTCCACGGTGATCATCAGCGGGGCGTCAGGAGTGGGCAAGGAAGTGATCGCTCGTGAAATCCATAAATTGAGCGAACGCCGCAGCAAGCCATTTATCAAAATCAACTGCGGGGCCATTCCGGAAGCTCTCCTCGAGTCAGAACTGTTCGGCTACGATAAGGGTGCTTTTACCGGCGCGAAATACACTGGTAAGCCCGGACTGATTGAATTGGCAGACACCGGAACGTTGCTTCTGGATGAAATTGCAGAACTGCCCCTTGCCCTTCAGGTAAAACTGCTGCAGGTCATTCAGGAAAGAGAGTTTATGCGAATTGGCGGCACCAATCCGATCAGGGTCGATATTCGCATCATCGCAGCCACCAACCAAAACCTCTTGAAGTTAGTGAAGGAAGGTAAATTCCGCGAAGATATGTACTACCGTCTGAATGTCGTCAACCTGGTCATTCCACCGCTTCGCGAAAGAACCGAAGACATCATACCACTGGCGCAGCATTTTCTTCAGAAGCTAAATAAGAAATACTTTCTATCAAAACAGTTCTTGCCGGAGGTGCTGGATGCTTTTTTGGCTTATGAATGGCCGGGCAATGTTCGCGAATTGGAAAATACCGTAGAGCGTCTTGTGGTCACGGTCGAGCCGCGCATGATCGGCTTTGAACAGTTGCCGGAAAATATCAAGTCACATCAAGGATCAGGTCGCAAGCCCAACTTCGAGCCCAATGAAATCATTCCCTTGAGAGAGGCGATCGCAACTGTCGAAAGAAATCTTCTGCGTTTGGCAATGGAACGCTATCGCACCACCAGCGCCGCGGCGAAAGCCTTAGGCGTCAGCCAGTCCACCATCAGCCGCAAGCTGCAGAACCTACCCAAGAAGTGACGATTTGTGTATATTCTATTCAATATTGCATAAACGAGTATGCAATATTGAATAGAATATTAAGGGAGGCTGCCCGCGTTATCCCGGCAGTATGAAGTTCCGTTCCATCACGAATTATGCAATTTTGTATAATTGAGGCGCCCGGAAAAACGATGCGGAACTTTATTGTACTTCTGCCCGCTACTCGGCTGGCGCCCAAAAGAACCTTTGTACCGCCCGCTAACTGTCCAGATTTGCACAGAATTTGTTGACGGATCAAAATGTTGAGAAAGTTCCACTGCAAAAGCGAGGGCATAGCGATAAGAATTGGTATGTATCTTGCCCCTCTCATCGAAACACCAGCGATTTCCCATATTGGCAAGGCGGGAGTGGGTTTCCGCAGAGCGGCAAATCGATGGCTCGGAAACACAAAACATCTCGGTGGTGTTGGTAGCACAGGGATTGAGCGCTGCAAACTGAGAAAGAACTGAATCCCTGCGCTGGCGGGACTCGCTCGGAGGAGAACGGGTCCTATAGCATTTTCATGGTTCCTTGTGTCCGATAGGGCATGAGGGTGAGCGCTTCTTGGCACCTTTCCAAACACATCCCATCAAAGGAGGTTTACCATGACGGGTAAGAGATTCAGTTTTAAGCATACAATTTTAATCACCTTTTTGTCTGTTGTGTTCTTGCTCGGGGTTATCACGCCGATCACCTTCGCCGCCGAACCCATTAAAATAGGCGCCTCGATGTCCCTAACCGGTAAGTACGCAAGGACCGGAGTTTACACCAAGGATGGCTACGAGCTGTGGGCCGAGCAAATCAACAATCAAGGGGGGCTGCTCGGGCGCAATGTGGAATTTGTGATCTATGATGATCAAAGCGATCCAAAAACGGCCGCCAAGCTTTATGAGAAACTGATTACCAGCGACAAAGTCGACCTGTTGATGGGACCTTACTCCAGCGGAGTAACCTTTGCTGCATCCACGATCACTGAAAAATATAAGATTCCCATGATCACAGCCGGAGCCACCTCCGAAGAAATCTGGCAGCGTGGCTACAAATACGTTTTCGGCACCGGCCCTCACAATGAACTCTATTATATTGGAGCATTTGACCTTGCCAAACAAATGGATTTCAAAACCATCGCCATTATCAATGCCGACGATCTCTTCCCCCTTTCTTTGGCCAAGGCTGTCGAAAAATTGTCCAAAGAAAACGGCATCGAAGTGGTTATGCAGGAAGATTTCCCAAAGGGCAACCAGGATTTCACAGCTCTCATAACGAAAATTAAGGCCAGCAATCCGGATATTTTGTTTGGGGGAACCTACTTACCCGACTCCGTATTGCTCATGCGGCAAATGAAGGAACAAGACTTCTGCCCCAAAATGATCGTTCTCTCGGTCGGTCCAAGTCTGCCCGACTTTCAAGAAGCGCTGGGAGCCGACGCGTCTTATGTCATGGTGGAAAGTTTCTGGGAACCGGCCATTGATACTCCGGGCAACAAAGAATTCACTGAGGCCTATAAGAAAAAGTTTGGTTACGAGCCTGAATATCATGGAGCATGGGCTTATTCCGGCTGTCAGGTACTGGAGGCTGCTGTAAAAGAAGCCGGCAGTCTGGAACCCGAGAAAGTCCGTGAAGCATTGACCAAAGTGCATCCAACGACTCTGCTGCCCGGGGAATTCAAAGTGGACGACACCGGCATGCAGGTCGGTCAGATATCAATGATTGCCCAATGGCTTGACGGCAAAAGAGAAGTTGTGTGGCCCGAAAAATACGCCACGAAGAAGTTTGTTCTGCCTGTGCCTCCTTGGAGTGACAGGAAATAGTTCAAGAACAATCCCCTACATTAATTCGATGCGCCAAAGGATAGTTTCTGCCTTTGGCGCTTAATGAAATGTGGCAGGTACTTTCCGAGGAGTCCTTATGGGTGTCACCCCGTCAATGTTTATTCAGAGTGTGGTCGGCGGTGTTTTCACCGGCTCGGTCTACGCTCTGGTTGCCCTCGGGCTGACTATCATGTTCGGCGTCATGCGAGTGCTAAACCTTGCCCATGGTGCTTTTGTGATGTTAGGCGCGTATCTGGTCTTTTGGGCCTATACGCTTTTTCATATAAATCCACTGTTGGCGATCGTGCTGGTGTCCATGCCGGTTTTGTTCCTTTTAGGAATGATCATTCAACGCTATCTCATCAGCCGGCTCTTCAATATTCCGCCGGAAGATTTTGAGTTGATGAGCGCCATCTTCTGTTTTGGACTTTCGAGCCTGATCATTAATCTCGCAATTTATTTTTGGACGGCCGACTTTCGTTCTGTGAGGTACATTACGGACGCACTTACCATTGGCGGGATCAGCTTTTCAAAGATACGAATTGTTTGTTTTCTTATAGCCATCCTCATCACTGGCTTAGTGGCTTTTTTCCTCAAGAAAGCCAACCTGGGTATGGCCATCCGCGCCACTTCACAAAATCGCGATTCCGCAGAGATCTGCGGCATCCCCACCCGGAAACTCTTTTTGTTCGTTTTCGGTTTGGGTTGCGCCTTGGCTGCTGCAGGCGGTTCTCTTCTGGCGATCCAATACACGATTTACCCCCAAATGGGCGACGATTACACTACCAAGAGCTTTTGCATTATCATTCTCGGCGGTATGGGATCTTATCTGGGTGCTTTTGCGGGTGGAATAATTCTTGGCTTGGCTGAAGCTCTGTCCACTTTGTTTATAGGCGCCAAATTCTCCGAGGCTGTGGCATTTCTCGCTTTGATTCTGATATTGCTGATCAAGCCCACGGGGTTATTCGGGGAGAAGAGTCAATGACTTCCAAAAATTGGGTCGCGCCTGCCAGCATCGCCTTGTTGACCGTATTCATGTTGTTATTTCCGTCCGTTGCATCAGGCTATGGGCTTTCTCTTTGCATCACTTTGCTCCTGTACATCACCATGGCTGAAAGCTGGAATTTGCTTTCAGGCTACACCGGGTATGTTTCTTTTGGGCACGTCGGTTTTTTTGGAGCGGGAAGTTATGCGACGGCGATCTTAATCAGTCGGTTCGGAGTCAATTGGCTTGCTGCCTCATTCTTCGGGGCCACGGTAGCAATGCTGATAGCATTGCTGATCGGCTGGCCGGCGCTTCGTTTGAGAGGGCCCTATTTTGCGATTGTCATGTTAGGGTTCGCCGGTGTCCTCAAAAATATCGTCATCTTATGGAAGGACGTCACCCAGGGGGGAATGGGGATTTCCCTACCACCTATACTGGATATCAAGCCCATCTACTACTTTATGCTGGCCTCTGCCCTGGGAATTATCAGCCTGACCTACGTCATTTCCAGATCGAAATTCGGTCTGCGGCTGATATCCATACGGGAAGACGAAGACGCGGCTTCAGCAATGGGAATCAATGTGACCTTTTACAAAATTGTCACCTTTCTTCTGAGCGCTTTTTTCACCGGACTGGTGGGAGGGGCCTTTGCCTGGTATTCGAGTTATATTGAACCCGGCTCGACCTTCGACATTAAGGTTTCCATCGAGCTGATCATCATGTCATTGCTGGGAGGTGCCGGAACTGTTTTGGGACCGCTGATCGGTGCGACCATTATCATTTTAGGAGGAGAGTATTTCTGGACCCAATTTCCTCTTATGCATCAGGCGATTTTGGGCGTGCTTATCGTCGTTGTGGTTCTTTTCCTTCCCGAGGGAATAGTTGGGTTTTTCAGCAAAGATAAAGGCGCGGAAAAGAGGAATCTCCTGGTATGGATGTTCAAAACGAAGTGATCCTGAGTTTGCAAGGATTAACCAAGAGTTTTGGCGGTCTTATGGCGGTCAACGAAGTCTCTTTCGACCTGCAGCGCGGAGTGATCTACGGCCTGATCGGCCCTAATGGTTCAGGCAAGACGACCTTGATAAACACTGTCACGGGAATGCATAAAAAATCAGCGGGCAATGTGTTTTTCAACGGAGAGGAAGTCGGCAGCTTGAAACCAAGGCTTCTTTCTCAACGCGGGATCTCCCGCACTTTTCAGATCTCCCGAGTATTCGGAAAACTAAGCATTCTTGAAAATCTATTGGTGGTTGCCCGAAGAGGCGGACTAAAGGAAAACCGCCACCGCGCAATGGACCTCCTGCACCAGGTGGAGCTTGCAGAAGTTTCCGCCAACAGAGCGGATTCCCTCCCCTATGGGCAACGCAAACTGCTGGAATTTGCACGTGCTGTGATGACCGAACCGCACCTCATTTTCCTGGACGAACCCACGGCGGGAGTCAATCTCAAGTTGATCGACAAAATGATCGAATTCATCTACGCACTCAATCGCAATGGGATGACCTTCCTGGTGGTGGAACACAATATGAAAGTCATGATGAGTCTAGCCGAAAAGATATTTGCTTTAGAATATGGAGTAAAGATTGCCGAAGGAACACCCGCTCAAGTGCAAAACGATCCCGAGGTGATCCGGGCCTACCTGGGGGAGGATCAAACCTAATGAAAGAGCTCGTTCTTTCCGAAATCCATCTCCATTACGGCTCTGTCCATGCCCTGCACGGAATTTCGCTGGAAGTGGAGCGAGGCTCTATCGTGACTCTCATCGGTGCCAACGGCGCCGGCAAGACGTCAGCGGTAAACGCCATTATAGGGCTGCGCAAGGTGAGTTCGGGTCGAATCATGTATCGCGGAAAGGATATCACTAAAAGTCCAGCCCACGAAGTCAACCGCATGGGGATTTCTCTGGTTCCGGAAGGACGCCAATTGTTTCCATTGCTGACCGTAGAAGAAAATCTGCTGATGGGAGCTTACAGTCGTAAAGACCGGCGTGAGGTCAAACGGGATTTGAAAAGAATGTATGAAACCTTTCCTGTGCTGGGCGAAAGGCGGCCCCAGATTGCTCAGTCCATGTCCGGTGGAGAGCAACAAATGCTGGCCATAGGAAGGGCATTAATGTCTCGCCCCAGCTTTCTCATCTTGGATGAACCATCTCTGGGCCTTGCACCCATGATCGTCCGGGAAATTTTTCGGATCATCGAACAGATTCGACAAGGTGGAGCAACCATTCTGCTTGTGGAACAAAATGCTAACTTGGCTCTGGCATCTGCGGAATATGGCTACGTACTGGAAATGGGTTCGATAGTCAAGCATCAGGAAACTCGCAGTTTAAAATCCGATCCGGCCATTAAAGAGGCTTACCTGGGAACTTGATCCCTGCAAAACTCTTCGATCGCCTCGGAGACCCACCTGCGTAGAGGAGTTTGCGGTGTTCTAAACATTCAGCCGTATATGCAATGGAGTATCGCATGTCTGAAGTTTCTCGAAAAGAATTACACTTGGAAATCCCTCTGTTCGGATTGCCAAAAGATACGGATTTGCGAATTTTCACACCGATAGTGCGAGATGTAGCGGCAAGTCTTGAAAAGATGGGAGTTTTTGGCCAGCGGGAATTTGAACCGGCGCATGTTTTCGTCATCGCCAAAGGAAGCAATCCATGAATAGGCTGTCAGTTATTGGACGCTCTGCCTGCGAGCTCGGCCGGATGATCCGAGCCAAAAAGCTCTCATCGGTCGAAATAGTCAGGGATGTGCTGGACCGCATTCACCATCTGGACCCCAAGATCAACTCCTTCATCCGGGTTCGTGATGGGGCTGCGCTAGCCGATGCCGAAGCAGCACAAAATGAGATCGTGAGAGGGCGGTGCCGAGGCCCCTTGCATGGTGTCCCGTTCGCAGTCAAGGACTTATTTGACGTCCGGGGGATCCCGACCACTGCGGGTAGCAAGGTTTGGAAGGATTTTATGCCAACCCGAGACGCTCCCGCGGTGCAAGCACTCAGGCAGGCAGGCGCCATTTTAGTCGGGAAACTGAACATGCATGAGTTGGCATTCGGAATTACCAGCAACAATCCGCACTTCGGCCCGACTTTCAATCCCTGGGATCTTTCCGCCTCATGCGGAGGATCTAGTAGCGGTTCAGCTGCAGCCTTAGCCGCGGGTTTCGTTCCTTTAACTCTTGGAACCGACAGTGGAGGATCAATCCGTATTCCCAGTTCACTGACCGGGGTGGTCGGCTTAAAACCGACGTACGGACTGATCAGTCGCAAAGGTGTGCTGCCGCTGGCCTGGTCTATGGATCATGTCGGCCCGATGGCAATTTACGTGGAAGATGTCGCCGCGGCCTTAGTTATGTTACATGGGCGAGATATAGATCTTACCCGTGACTCAGGCTTTGTGGAGGCACATTACCGAAAGCACTGGCCGGAACACCTCAAAGGAATAGTAATCGGTGTGCCGACCACTTTTTTTTATGAAGACCTGAGAGATGACATCAGGACGACGGTGCTCGCGTCCGTGAAAGCCATGGAATCGCTCGGCGCCAAGATTGAGGAGATTCACATTGAGGGGATAGATGAAGCGGACCGCGCCGCGTACACGGTTTTATTTTCTGAAGCCGCTACCAGCCTCGAAATCCATGCCCGCGAACACCCTCACGACGTGGGCGAAGAGGTAATGGCCAATGTGCGTGCGGGGATGACCATCCCTGCCACAAGATATATTCATGCGCAGCGGGTTCGCACCAAACTGCTGCAAGAACTGCAGGAGGTGTTCGCAAAAGTAGATGTCTTGGCCGTTCCGGGAACTATGACGGATGCACATCCAATCCAAGCAAAGCAGGTCGAATTAAGCTCGGGAAAGAGCGTCGATGTGCGTACAGCAATGACGCGCTACACACGCTACTTCAATCTTGCGGGCAATCCTGTGCTGAGTACTCCCTGCGGGCTGTCGGATCGCGGCTTGCCGGTGGGCATGCAACTGGTCGGAAAACACTTCGGCGAGGCTAAGCTCCTGGAGGTCGGCTTTGCATATCAGCAGGCCTTTCCCCTGAAACCTCTTCTACCCGGGCTCACATGATCAAATCCTGTTGCTGTTGGATGAGACTACTACAACCGGACGGAAATAAGCCCGTAGCTGGAGTTCCCTATAAAGGGAACATCAGTGCTCTCCTCTACGAGGAGTTAACATAACAGTTGCTCACACTCGATCCTATGTGTGTGTAGCTGACATGGTTGGACAGGGAAAAACTTAACGTACATCATACTATAAACGAATAGCTTAGGGCCTTGTGCGCGTTGCCCGCATCACCCACAAGGGGCTGGACTACAGCAATCCGCAGACGCTGCTGGTTCGGGAAAAGTGGAATTTATGTTAGATCGCGATGAGGCAAAGATGAGTATTGAAAATCAGTCGAATCGATTGGCGGAATGGTTAGCGCAGACGATCAAGGACTTCGTCAACCAATCTCCTGAAAACTCGATCAAAAACATGCAAAATGACAGGGCATGGGGTGATCCTTTAGTTGGGTTTTCGCGCAGCGATGATCCGCTTTATGAGGAATATAAGAAGCAGATCGGACCATTTTACTGGACACCGCTGGAAATTTTCAACCACAGCTTTCCTGGCTTATCCGCCAAGGCAAATCAGCTGACAGTGGTTAGTTGGATTCTGCCTCAGACAGAGGCGACCAAATCCGAACACCGCAAACAACTCGATCAGCCGGGAGAGCGATGGGTGAGGTCCTATGTCTATGGAGAACGGTTCAATAATCAGCTTCGCGAGCATTTGGAAATTGTTTGCCGGCAGGCAGGCTTAGCTGCTGTCGCCCCTGTTCTTTCTAAATTATGGGAAAGGAAAACCTCAAGCAGGTATGGCTTTGCGTCCACCTGGTCAGAACGGCATGCAGCTTACGCTGCCGGACTTGGAACATTCGGTTTGTGCGACGGGCTGATCACAGCCAAGGGCAAGGCCGTACGGTGTGGTTCGGTGGTAGTCAACGCTAGAATTCCAGTCAGCAGAAGACCTTATGAAGACCATCACGAGTACTGCCTATTTTTTTCCAAAAGAAGTTGTGGCAAATGTGTTAATCGGTGCCCAGCAGGTGCAATTTCTCCGGACGGCCATGACAAGATCAAGTGCAAGGACTATACGCGAGGAACGGTTTTACCTTTTACAAAATCCCTCTACGGGCTGGAAGCTCATCCATGCGGTCTTTGCCAGACAAAAGTGCCATGCGAAAGCAAAATTCCATTGTCGGATAAGGATTGAGAAAAACTTCTCAAAGAATAATTAACATTGACTTGTCAACTAGGAGAGAGTAATTATGGTCTCGGGAGGAGACTGTTGCTGCTTCGCTCTTGCCCCCTCCACAGTTTATAGAGGTGGCAGCGGTTTCCTCTCTCCTTTTAGGACCGGTCTTAACGATCCGAACCCATAGAGGAATCAGCCGCCTCAATGAACTTCCCTTTTGAAGAAATGTCGTTACCTCTGCCGACGCCTCATCATCGTGACTCTTGATCGGAGCTGTCTGAGCAAAGCGAAGGCGATTTTCTTTTCCGGACAAATATTTGCACAAATGCAAGTATGTGGTTTTCGCTATATACGCAAATGTATCAGGTCAATAAAGATGCCCCGTCTATTTGCACAATGGATGGCCGTTTACCGCTTGAATTACTGATTCGTTAAGCTCATCCATCCCCAATGAAGATCCAAAAACAACCCATTTAGTGCACTGATTCTTGTTTTAATGCCGAGATTAGTGTTTATATTCATTTTGGTATGATGAAATACGGTTTTTTCGATTTGTTAATATATCCTGGCAGTCGAAACTGCTGTTATTTTCTAGCGAGTCACTTGGATATATGCCCGCTTCCAGTGGAACCCAAAAATCTGGAGTGGATTATGCCTGAAGTTCAAGTGATGCCCACTAGGAGCCTGTCCGAAGATGCGGTTCTGGTCGTTTCGAATCACGCTTTGGCGTGATGAGAAATCTGTTAAATTAGCTATTCGTGGAAGTGAGATTTCTCGCCTTCGGGTCGAAATGACCGTTCTCGGATAGCCTCGTAGCGAAGCAGCGCAAACTTAGGTTCGGGTTGAAAGCGATTAGATGATCATCTGAGGTTGTCACATGTTCCGTCAGCCCCTCGGTTCGGCCAATTCTCATAACAATGAAAAAATTTCTGTTCGATTTCAGCAACTTGTCACTCAACAAGTGGTCTCGGTCAGCAACTTGGATGCCGTGCTCCAGGAGGCTTCCGCCGCCGGACGCCGACCGGAGCAACTGCTGCTTTCCAAAGGGGTCTCCAAGGGAGACTTACTGAAGTGCCTAGCTGAACACTACCGGTTGCCTTTTATGGAGTACCAGGAAGGATTACTGGCTCCGGCCGAGTTAATCCAGGAACTGGACCTGGAAGAGCTCAAGCAAAATCTGTGGTTTCCACTTGCCGCAATAGATCAAACCGCTCTTGTCATTATGGCCGACCCGCAGGACCGTGATCTACTCACCCATATTAAGGAGACTCTGAGGGCATCAGAACTCCACCTGATTCTGGGACTTCCTGCGGATATCATGCGTTTGGTGGAAGACCAACAGGACGTAAATCCCAATTATCCATCCTGCGCCGGTCGCACGCCTCTAGCCAAACTGCGGACCCTGCTGGCCGAACATCGAACCCTGCTGGCACAGTACCGAACATCGCTGGCTGCAGGTCGAACCGGCCTGGCCTTCATGCGAACCGGAATCTCTTTTATTTCCATAGGCCTGGTTCTGTTTAGAATATTTGGAATCGGATATCTGGCCCCCTTGGTCGGTTTATTACTCATTGTGGGTAGCATCATGACCTTCGATGGACTCCGTTGGTATCTTCCGGCCCGCAGAGCTGATGTCGGAGAGACTCATTTTTTGGCAACCGAACCCACCTTTGGCACGACTGTCTTGGCACTGAATACGGCACAACCGGAATTACTCTGCACACGCTCGACTCCCATAGCCGGAGCACAGGCGTTGCGCGGCCGCTGGAATCGGCTTTCCCCTGTTATGAGGCGCAGGTTTTTTGCTATCGATAGAACGGATTTTGCGGAGGAGCGCAGCCTTCTTTCCAGCTACCGCACCCTCATGGCCCGGGCTCGCACAGGGCTGGCCTTCACTCGCACCGGTATAGCCTTTGTCGGCTTGGGCATAGCCTTGTTGAGACAGTTTGGGGCTGGTCCCTGGGTTCTTTTTGACGGCACTTTGATCATGACCGGACTGGCCATGACCCTGGAGGGTCTCCACTGGTATCTACCAGGTCGCAAAGCGGGTGAAAAAAGTGTTGAAGCGTTGCAGGAGACTCACAAAAGGCCTTCCATCTGGAACTTCATGTTTCCGCCAAGCCAACACCAGACCAGCCTGGATGATCTTCCGGCTACGCTTACTATAAAGGCGACTCACGCGCCGGGCATTTATGGCACTACCGGGCTGGCATTGGAAAGGACCCTTATAGCCGACCGACGCAACGTAAAAGCCAGGTTGCGCACGGTTATGGCCCGCTCGAGAACCGGGATGGCTTTCATCCGAACCGGGAGTGGAATATTTTCCGTGGGGCTGGGGTTGTTGGTGTACTTTGGTACTTCCAGCTTGTTCTGGACCATATTTAATTCGCTGTTGATAGTTGCTGGTTTGATACTTATAGCAGATGGGCTATATTGGCACCTTCCAGCAGAAAAAATCAGGAAGCAATTTCCCTACTGTTTCGGAGACATGGAGATCGTTTTCCCGGATTATGCAAGGCCTTCCTCGACATGGAAAAAAGTGGTTTTCAGTCATGAAGACTTGTGACAAAGAGAGCACCCCTGAAACTATCGGCTTTCAGGCTTTGGTGAAGCGCGGATCGATAACTGAGGGGCAACTCCAAGAGGCGTGGAGAGAATCCGCTCGGCGCGATATGGAACTGGAAACCATTTTGCGCTACGAATTTAATATTCCACGCCGCGCACTGTTGGAGTCTCTCGCTGAGTACTATGGATGCAGCTGGTTGGAATATGACGAGCGGCGTCCTGTTCCACCGGAACTTTTGATTGGGCTGAATGCGGATCAATTGTGTTTGAGTCGATGGTTTCCCGCAATAAAAGATGGCGACACTGTGGTGATTGCCGCTGCCGATCCCTGTGATCCGGTAGTTCATGCTGAAGCCGCCAAGATTTTTTCCGATTCTCCGTGCGAATTTCGGGTAGCTTTGGCTCAAGATATTTTAGGCTTTATTCAAGATTTTCTTAATGGCCCACCTCAGCACATCATTGGTAACGAACGGACGGGTCTGGCGTACTGGCGCAACACCATGTCTCGCTGGCGCACTCGATTGGCCTGCTACCGGACCGATTTTGCTCTGTTGCGCACCCGTTTCAGTTTGCTGCGCGGCGGATTAGGTCTTATCACAATCGGCCGGACCCTGCTTCATTTGCCCTCCCGCTATTCGCTGGCGCTCTTTTATTGGATCATGATTGCTGCCGGGTTCGGTCTGGTTTTGCTTGGGCTTGCGGGCTACGCCAGAATTAAGAGGTCGGTAGTCAGCCCGCCCCATTATCAGACCATAGTGGAGGTGACCTCCGCTTCACTGTATTTTCTTGAGAATTATCAGTTTTCGGAAAGGAAACCGGCGGAATCTACCACACCCCAAACGATGTTAGCACGACTGGCAAATATGCTGCCGAATTGTTGTGTTTTTATTGACTCATCCCTTGACAACAAGGTCCGTTCCTATCTCGCGCATGAAAGAAACTCCCTGGCGGCCCAGCGTACTGTAGCCGCGTGTTACCGGACGGTTTATTCGCGCGCCCGCACTGGCCTGTCATTCATTCGCACCGGCGTGTCCTTCACCAGCATCGGACTTGGCCTTGTCGGCTATTTTGGTGTAGGTTGGATGACCCTTTTGGACACCTTCCTCATCTCGGCCGGATTGCTGTTGGCTGTGGATGGCTTCATCTGGTATTGGCCGGTGCGCAAAGAACAGTGTGAAGCTTCCAAATGCGCCATCATTGCTTGAAAGCATGCCATGAAAATCGTTCACAAAGTAATCGCCGCTAATATATTTAATATCGTACTGATTGCCCTGATCGGCTTTTTTGCGTATTCCAATGTCAACCTGGTGCTAACCAAACTCCATTTTGCGGAAATAGCCGATGATTTGAATGCGTCCTTTCTTGAAATGCGACTTTCTGAAAAAAACTATTTCCTTTACGAAGATGCGTCAGCTCTCGGGGTTATCCAGCAGCAAGCCGAACACAGTCTGCAAGCATTGGAGGACTCGCAGGAGGACATCACACGCGCAATCGGCAAACAAAACTTTATGCGCTTGAAGGACGACCTGATTCGCTACCAGCAAGCCATCTCGCAAACCCCCGCTGCAGGCCCGCAGAAGCAACTGATACAGGAAAAGGTGCGCGAAGCCGGCCACGAACTGCGTGATTTTTCAGAACGTATCACTCGTTTGGAACGATCCAAGGTCAATCAAATCATATCCGAATCCAGAAAATGGCTAGTTACCGCGCTTTGTATTTTTTTACTCTCAGCCATTGGGGTTACTCATTTTCTCTCGCTCAATGTGGTAAAGTCATTTAAAAAAATTGTAAAAATCGCCCATTCCATATCAGAAGGCAACTTCAGCAGGGTTGATCCTCCCATTCCTGACGATGAGCTGGGATCAGCCCTTCGCGCCATCAATTCCATGTCCGACGAGCTGAAAAATCGAGAGGAACAGATTGTTCAATCCAAGAAGCTGGCATCGATCGGCATCCTCACTGCAGGAGTCGCCCATGAGTTGGGAAATCCCCTGAATAACATTTCCATGATGGCTCAGGCCTATCAAGAACTCTACAATAGCCTCAGCATCGATGAACGACTCGGGTATATGAAGAAAATCGAAGACGAAACGGAACGCATTCAAGAAATTGTAAAAAACCTGCTGGACTTTTCCAAACCTAAGAAGGCCAAACTCAGGGAAGTTGATCTTAACGGCGTCCTGAAGAAGACTTTAAAACTGGTTCAGAATATGATCGTTGTGAGCAATGTCAACCTGGAAGTGCATTTAACACCGCAGTTGCCGGCGGTATATATCGATGAGCACCAAATCCAGGAGGTTTTGATCAATTTGATGACCAATGCCGTGCAGGCCTGTTCTCCCGGCGACAATATTTCCGTCGGCACTGGTCCGGGCACAGTCGAGTCTATGGTAAAAGTCGAAGTGGCCGATACCGGCAAGGGTATTCCGGCCCACCTTCTTCCCAATATTTTCGATCCATTCTTCACTACCAAAGGCGCAAGCGGCACTGGGCTTGGTCTTTCAGTCAGCTACGGAATCGTAAAAAATCATGGGGGGAGCATCGAAGTACATAGTGAGGAGGGCAAGGGCACTATTTTTATTCTCGAATTACCCATAAGGCGTTTACAGGAGGGAACTCATGAACGGTCATAGGATCATGGTCATTGATGACGAGAACATTGTCGGTAAAATGATTAAAGCGGTTCTAGAACAAGACGGCTATTTGGTGGAAACATTCTTAAACGCTTCTCCTGCCCTGGCCAGACTTAAAGAAGAAAAATTCGATGTGGTCATAACCGACTTAAAGATGAAGGGTGTTGACGGCATGGAGGTGCTCCATACCGTCAAGAGCGAATCTCCGCAGACCAAAGTGATCATGATCACAGCATTTGCCAGCCTGGACGCCGCCATAGAGGCCATGCGCGGCAAGGTTGACGATTTTTTCCCAAAACCCCTTAAGATTAAAGATCTCAAGGCCTGCATCGAGCGGCTATTGAGCGATGGATAAGCCATAGCTCCAATTCCAGCTCCCATTCAATCGGCCGATCAGGCAAGTGCAGGATACCAGACATCATAAGCTAAAAAGTCTTCTTCGATGTCGTGAGGCTGGTGCCAAGTTCTTTTCGGAATTCTCAAGAAGCTTCCGGCAGCTAACGGCATATCTCCCATACCTTCAACCCACATTTTGGCTCTGCCCTTCAGCACGTAGATGATGTCGTCCGAGTTCTCATGCAAGTGCTTCTCCACTTCAGAACCGACCGGCAGATGTACTAGAGCACAGGTAATGCCAACCTTGTCGACTCGGTTGGACAAGAGATAGCAAACTTCTATGCCGGGCAGTTGCGGATGCGGATCCCATTTTCGCTCTTCTGGTTGAATAACCTTGAAGTTTTCCATGTTTTTCTCCTTTCGTGTTCTTTTTGTCCATGGTGGTGAAAATGATCGTCCAGCGTAACCGACAAAAGACCCTTGGAGACAAATTGTCATGTTTTCTCGGGATGGCGACGCTTCAACCATCGCTGCCAGAGATCGTACATAAGCGGGATAACGACCAGAGTCAGCATCGTGGACGCGAGAGTGCCAAACATGAGCGCAATAGCCAGACCTCCGAACACCGGATCGGTCACCATCACCGCCGAACCGAAAATGATGGCAAGCGCGGTCAGTAGAATGGGTCTGAACCGCACCGCACCAGCTTCGGTTACTGCTTCGTCAAGCGAATAACCCTGTTTCTGGTAATCAAGGATGAAGTCGATAAGCAAAAGCGAGTTGCGCACTACAATGCCTGCCAACGCGATACATCCGATCATGGAAGTGGCATTGAAGGGCATATGGAATAACCAGTGCCCGGGAAACATGCCGATCAGGGTCAAAGGAATCGCTCCCATCACGATAACCGGCATCATAAACGATTGATAATAAGCCACCAGGAGAAGATAAATAAAGATCAGAGCCACGAAAAAAGCAGCCCCCAGGTCACGGAATACATTCAACGTCAAACGCATGTCCCCACCCCAAAAAATCTGGTAACGGCTGACAGCATCCGGTTGTGCCGGGAACACACCCAGATTGCCGGTAGTCACTGACACGCCATTCGGCAGGCGCTTGCCGTCAAGCATCTCATCCAGCACCAAAGCGGCATACTCGGGCGAGAAGCCCAGTACATCGCCCATGACATAGACCACCGGCTGGCCGTCGTATGTGAAGATCGGCTTGGGTGCAGGGATGCGTAGAATTTGCACTATGCCTCCGAGCGGCACTTGCATACCTTTTCCGTTGGTGATGGAAAGGTCCTCAATCTGTTGAATCCATGCCCTATCGGCCTGACTCAGCCTCACGATGATGTCCTCGGGTTCTACACTGGAGCTATAGACTGAACCGATGGTGGAACCGGCAACGTAGTTCCGCACCAAACGGGCGACCTGTGCGGGCTCCAGCCCGGAAAGCAACGCCTTGCGCTGGTCCACTTTTATCTGGTACTCAGGGTGAGTAGCAGTCACCGAGTCATGCACATCGGTCATCCCATATATTTTCTTGAAATCCTCAGAAACGTAACCGGCTATCTCTCGCAGAATTTGGTAGTCCGGTCCGAAGATGCGAGCCACCACCTGAGCACGGGTAGGCGGACCCGGTGGAGTGAGAAAGAGCATGATATGGGTCTGCGGAAACTGCTTGCGGAGAGGCCCCAGTGCTTTCCAAATCTCTGTTCCAACCAGCGCCGTATGAGGCCGATTTCCCTTTGGAACCAAGTTTACGACAATTTGCGCTATGTTTGTGCCGCGCGCCAACTCGTCACCACGCACCATACCGGCGAATGAGAGCGGACCAGTACGCCCCAGGTAAGCAACGGTATGCTCGACATACCTGTTGGCAGCCACTACACGACCTACCTCTAACGCAACGCGATTAGTTGCAGGAAGGGCCGTGCCTGCCGGAGTCTGAATCTGGATGACAAAGGTACTTACGTTTCCGTCCGGCAGCATCTTGAGGTTTACACCAAAGAAGCTTTCAGGACCGTTCATACCCTGAGGTCTGATGAATTGCCACAATGGCATGAGCAGAGAAGCAAGCAAGAGCAGAATCACAACAGCGAAAAAGATGTTGCGTTTCATGCCGCTCTTTTGCAATGGCACAAAGACGGCCAGATAAATCCGTCGTAATACATCCCGTCTCTCGTCCTCTCCGTCCATTACCGGGCGATCTACAGCCTCTTTGAGTGCAGCCTTGCTACGCAGCCAGCGCAAGGAGATGAACGGGACTACGATATCGGCCAACATCAGCGAAGTGAGCATGGCGACGGGCACATTCATAGGAATGGGGCGCATGAATGGTCCCATCATCCCAGTGACAAAGAGCATGGGAATGAAAGCTAAAATTACAGTAAAGGTCGCCATAATGGTTGGGCTTCCGATTTCGTTGGTCGCCCGCACGATGAGCGAACTGAAGTCGCGGGTGGGTGAGCCTTTTTGGATGTGGCGATGAATGTTTTCCACGACAACAATGCCGTCGTCCACCAGCAAACCTAAAGAGAGGATCAGGGCAAACAGGGTAATCCGATTGATGGTCTGCCCCATGCTCATGCCCACGCCCAAAACGACACATAGAGTGAGCGGTACCAGTATGGTGACAATCAAAGCTTCGCGCCACCCGAGGAAGAACAACAAGATAATGAGCACTACTATAATGGCAATCCCCAGATGTTCTATCAGTGTATTCACCGCTTCGTTGGCGCGATGACCATAGTTGCGGGTGATCGTAACCTTGACTCCCTCCGGCAGCGCCTCGTGTTTAACAATTTGTAGCTTGGCCAGGATTGCTTCGGCCACCTTAACGGAGTTCTTCCCCGGACGCTTTCCGATGGCAATGGTAACGGCGTTAGAAGGGTCGGCTATAGTTTCAACGTGCTGACCTCGTCCGAAAGCGAGCCAAGCATGCTGCTCCTCATTTCTGGGCCCGCGCTCGACGGTTGCGATTTCCCGGAGCAATACGGGTCTGTCCCGGCGTACCGCTACCACAATATCACCCAGGTCGCTCACCAAACCAAATGTGGCATCAACCCGTAGCGGAATCCGTTCGTTTTGTGCCTCCAGGTGGCCCCCCGGAACTACGACATTGGATCCTTTCAGAACCGCAAGAAGTCGATTTAGAGGAAGTCCTACAGCCGCTAGTCTTTGCGGGTCCACCAGTATTTTAATCGCCTCGGGCTCGGTCCCAATTATCGTACTCACCCCCGCGTCTGGGACGCTGTGGAGCTGTTCGAGAAAGCGCTCAGCAATCTGCCGGAGTTGAATCTCGGTGATGGATTTAGAGCTCAAAGTAACAGCCAGGATGGGAACGTCATTGATACCCGTGCTTTTGACAAGCGGCAGTCTGGTTCCGGAGGGAAGGCGATCCATGTTACGTTGCAGTTCGTTGTAGAGATACATGAGACTGGCAATCTCATCGGCTCCCACTTCAAACTCCACCATCACCACTCCCATGTCTTTCACGGCGTATCCGTAGGTGTGTTTGACCCCTTTCAAGGAGGACATCAGCTCATCGAGGGGCGTCACGACCTGAGCAAGAATTTGTTCCGGGCTGTTGCCCGGACGCACCACGATAATTTGTGCTGCGGGAACTACAATCTCCGGATTGTAGAGGCGTGGTGTGATGAGAACGGCCAGCATTCCGAAAATGGCTATGGCCAGCATAATGAGGGGAGTGATTTTTGTATGAAGGAAGGTCTTGGCAAGCTTCCCTGAGAGGTTTAAGTGCAAATCCGGTGCAGGGTCGCTCATGCCCCACCCTCCGACCGGACCCGAATCTTGACTCCGTTAGCCAGAGGCTCTTTGGCAGAGACAATGACTCGATCGCCGTCAAAAAGTCCACTTAGAATGACCCTTCCTTGGGGGAGGTCTTCACCAAGGGTCACCATGCGAAACTGAGCAAGATCCTCGCCATTGACCACAAACACTCCGGTGATGCCCGCTCTGTTGTAGATCGCCTCGGACGGGACAACAATGCCTTGTTGCTCGCCGACCGGAATGCTGACGAGAGCATATTTGCCACTGTAAGCCTCTCTGCTCACGGGAATACCGATCTTTACCAGGTGGGTATGGGTGGTAGGATTCGCAGCCGCTACCAGCCGTTCAACTCGACCCTTAAGAGTATGCGTTTTGAAATCCGATGTTTCAAATTGAATGTGGATTTTTTGGCCAAGCTTCAGATGAACAAACGCCAGCCGACCGACTTGTGCCTGAACCTGCAAATGTTTTGGGTCTTCGATTATTAGAAGAGGGGTACCGGGAGTGGCCAATTGTCCGCTGTCCACCAGTTTGGAAACTACCAGACCAGTGAAGGGCGCGTGCACTTCTGCGTACTTGAGTTGGGCGCGGACGCTCGCCAATGCGGCTTGCGCTGCTTCATAACTTCCCAATGCAACCCGGTAATTCGTTTCGATTTGTTGGTACTGCTGTCCAGTCGCTGCTCGATGTCGATAAAGGTCTTTGTAGCGTTCGTAATTGGCACGAGCATCCTTGAGGGTCGCTTTGGCACTGTCGAGTTCTGCCTGGGCGCGTCGGATCTCCGCCTTTACATTACTCGGGTCAACCGTCAACAAAAGTTGGCCTTGCTTTACCGCCTGCCCTTCATGGACCTCCAGCCCCTGCACATAGCCGGTTAAACGTGAAGCAATTTCAACCCGGTCTGCAGATATCACCGTGCCGGGCAAAATAGAATATATCGGCAACAATGCAGATTTGACGGTCTCAACTCGCGCCGCCACAGTCTTACTTTGTTCTGAGGTTGTTGCGGGGGGACCTTGGGTGCAATCGCTCAGCAAACAAATGAAGAGCGCGACTCCCACAAAAGTCAGCATCTTCCGAATACCCATTGCTTTGACCCTCAGAAGAATTGTTCAGATGAAACCATCACAAATGCTCTTGAGGAGTGTTCAATGACGGCACACGCGGCGAATGCGCAGGAAACGTTCTATTCAGATCAAAAAACTTCTTTGAGAAAAGATCAAACGACGCACATTTTGCAAGGTTCATATCCTTCGGAGACGGCATCTGAAATGGGCAGTGCTCGCTTGGCCTTAAATCCGGTAGGACAGTTTTCCTTATGATATTTTTTCCCCTTCTCTGACACGTACACCAGGTCCCCCTGCCTGGTTTCGGTCTGATACGCCGACCCCGGCCCACCCACGACAACACTGGGATCCTTGTCCCAGTAGACAAACTTCATCTTATTCGAGATAATGTAACCTGCTTTAATAGCTGTTTTGACTGCGGACCTTAGCACCCTTGGGCCTTCGATGATCAGCGGCGGCGCTAAAAGTACAACCCCGAGTCCGGCCAGTAACGTTGCCGGATTTAATCCAAACCTGATGCCAAATAGACGCATACTTTCTCCTTTCCATGTGCTGTCATCCGGGTCGTTCAAACTGACTCCAGAGTATCCCAACCGGTAACAAATAAGCTAAGTTGCTCCATTCAGGTCTTAATGCACCAAGATAACCCACGTCGTTCTTCGCTCGCATGAACTTCAAGGTAATTATAAGAGTTCTCAGCCTGTTATGCTATCTAAAGTGCAATTTAGTGTTCTGTTTAGTGTTCTGTCAAAGCAAACCGACCTGCCCCATTTACTCATCGCCTGACACTATTTATTGTAAGCATAGATGGTACTCAGAGATATGTTCTAAAAGTTCTCTGTACTTGAAAGGAGAAAAAGATGGCAGATGTCAAGGGATTAGAAAATGTGACTTTTCCAAATGTTACCTTCATAAATATAGATGATTCAGGCCTCACCTTGGAAAAAGCCAAAGAAGCGGCGAGACAAGTCGCGAAGAATTACGACAGCGATCCTTTGCTATTGAGCTGGTACAACAAGAAGAGCGGGGAGGAATCTCCTAACGTCAGCTGCGAGGGCAATGAGCCGGGGTGGATCAACTACGCCAAGTCGCACGGGGGATGCTTTACGGTCAGCGTCAACCATGGAGAGTTCATGTTTATCTTTAAGTGCGAGCACGACTTCAAGTGAAACACGCTTGGATAGAAGGGAGAACGGCATAGCAGAAAGGAGATAAATCATGAGTGCACCAACCGTTCTAGACAAAACTTATCACTTCATTATCAAGAAATTTATACAAACCGGCCACGCTCCGCACTACACGGAAATCGCATCCGAGCTCGGAGTTCCAGTGGAACAAGGGCGCAAAGCCCTGCACGATCTCATCTCTGTTGAAGTCCCCGGTACCTGGCTGTTCCCTAATACCGACTACATCTCCTCGTTCGCTCCATTCAGCAATCTACCGACTCAGTACCGCATAAACATTGACGGCCAACGGAAATGGTTCGGACAGTGAGGATTTGAATCGCTGGCAGTATGCTGGCTATTTCCGGGCAAACTGGCTCGTATTGATGCT
Organism: uncultured delta proteobacterium; assembly: GCA_963781715.1. Classification (GTDB taxonomy): domain Bacteria; phylum Desulfobacterota; class Syntrophobacteria; order Syntrophobacterales; family Syntrophobacteraceae; genus Desulfoferrobacter. Next base: position 568,946 of record CAWAGW010000018.1, on the reverse strand, counting down.
CCCTGTTTGGATTGCGGGTCGCCCATCAGCATCGAAATCCGAGATGGAAAAGTCTTGACGGAAGAACCGCGGGGTATCGTGGGATATGTGGCTTTACCATTCGCTAAATGGCTTGAGCGACTGCCCTATGCCTGAAGCACTATGAATCTCTTCCGGTCGGAAGAGCATGTTCGCAACTGGTCTCGGTTCGATCCGACCACCGAGCAGGGCATAGTGAAGCTGGACGAACTGGTTCAACTATTTTCGGGCAGTTTTGCAAAGAGGCGACTGGACGAAGACTATGTGTCGCACATGCAGGAATATTGGCGCGAATTAGTAAATGTTCTGAAAGAAATAGCTAAAACGCGTCCATTTTGGGCTCCACCGAATTCTTGATACTCGCCCTGAACCACTAAAGCCGGGCGGAAGTCTCTAATGAGTGACGGGACGATCAGTCTCTTTACCAGGTAATCCAGAGTGCCGCCCCTCTTAAACGGTTCAGAAGCTTGATGGGGGTCGAGCCGATGTAATCTCCGCTAGTCCTCTTCTTTTCACTTAATCCCAGACGACCGGCAGCCACTGCAGCAAACTTACCCTTTTCGGCTTCTTTAAGTATTGCTTCCGACGGCGCAAGGTTCTCTAAAATGAGGCTCCTAACACACTCTTCAGGAATTCGCTGAGCTAATCTTTGCCTGACCCCTTGTATGACGATCTCAGGGTCACCGCTTTCTTCCCTGGAAACATGCAGAAGGGTGACTTTATGATCCCTCTCGCTATCCAGGATGAAGGCAACGTGGTCGGCTGCTCGCAGGCTTGCTTCTGAGCCGTCCACACAAAGCAATATATTACTTCGGCCTCTGTCTGGATTCTTGCAGATCCAAATTGGGAAACTTATGCGGAGTCCCATAATTTCGTTAGAAACGCTCCCGGAAAAGGATTTTTCGAATATGGAAAAACTGCGCCTGCCAAGCACTACCGTGTGATAGTGCCCCAGTTTTGCATATTCAATGATGTCTTTAACGGTGCTTTGCATTCGATGCATCACCTTGCAGTTGATTTTTTTTGCCGAAAATCCCGCATCCCTCAAAATGTCGCTGCCCAAAGCCAGAGCGTCTTCACCCATTTTAGAATAGATCTTGGAGAGCCCGATGGAAATATCATGCAGCCGCATATCCTTATCCTTATCTCCGGAGTCGAAACGCGGTGCAATGTACAACAGGTCGAGCTTGATATTCGTCTTGTTTCTAAAGAATTCACCTGCAAACCTGGCTCCGAAGAGGGACTTCGGATCATCACCAATTGTTATCAGGAGGTGTTTTTCCATGATCGCCTCAAAAGTCATCGTAAAAATTTAGATCGCCTTGTTTCTATCGGTTACCTCGAAGCTTTCATCTCTGGCAAGATCAACCGACTTCTTTTATTGTCAGGCGCAGCGAGAAGCGGAGGTTTGCGAGTACGATTTTGTTAAGTCGGCAGCGTTGCGGCGAAATTGCCATGCCAGCCAGGGGCATGAGCGATCTACTTGAGCAGATACAAGCGAGTGTTAGCATAAACAAGCGTGCGAGAGGTCACACAAACGGTAAGCTGTATTTTAACATCATTGACCATATCGTTAAAGCATCAATCCGCATGTTCAATGTCCCCCGGCTTCCTGCCCAGTTGCATTGATACATCAATACGTATATGCACAACAGTGCAAAACCGCAATTCCGGTTACTCAGGCTGCGGCAATTTTTCCAAGCAGATCAACTTGTTTTCGGATGTTGATGCCTCACCATGCCTTCACCCTTGCAATCCGCGTGACAGACTTAATGCGTTGCACTATATAGTTCATGACGATCAAGTCTTTCCATTCAGGCACTTTTAAAAGGCTTGGTCCGAAAACCGCAAAGCCCCATAGAACCGGGTTACGTTCAATGTTTGTCTGGAAAAATACTGAGATTCGAATCGGGCTTTTCACTATTGAAATAAGCCGCAAAGTCAATGCACCGGCCAAGCTTGTCTGGGATATCCTGACGCACACTTCGACCTGGTCCCAATGGGGGCCATCAGTCATTGACGTGGAGCATGACGGAAGGCATATCCGACCCGGCTCGAAAGGCCGAGTCAAAACTGTTTCCGGAATGTGGGCGCCTTTTAAGATCACCAAATTCGATAATGACCATTACTGGAGTTGGAAAGTATTTGGAGTTCCGGCCACAGGTCATTGTGTTGACGATTTGGATGATGCTCACTGCAATCTTATTTTCGAAATTCCGCTGTTTGCCGGCCCTTATGCCGCTGTGTGCAAGATTGCCGCCGATCGCATCGCTGAACTAGCCGAGATGAGGCTATACGGCGGCAAGCATGTCTGAAAGGCCAAAACCCCTGAAATGGGCCTGCTACTCTCAGGAGAAAGCCAGTTGCCCCGGCGAAAGCTGAGGTCCAGAAGATATCGAAAAACCCTGGATTCCAGGTCGAAGAGGCCGCTAAAGTCCTACTTCTCTGGATTGAAGCTTAAAATATCTTTTGGGAGGTTTACAGCACCAAAGTTAATTTTGGACCACTTTCAAGAGCCTATCTGAAAATTGTCATTTCGAGCCGAAGGCGAGAAATCTTTTGAACGAAGAGTGGTTTTTTTTTTACATTTCTCACTCTGCTAGAATCCCTACTAAATGACAAAAGGGCATTTTTCAAACAGCTACTGAATCTTTTCGGGAATTCAGTCTTGCCTTCAGCTTAGGAAAGAGGTTCATGTCCGTATGGGGTAGAAAAAGCGCCGCCACATAATGGTCCATAAAGGACAAAGTTTCAGAAAGTTCAAAGTTGGTCATTTTTTTTGTAACTTCAACCACATCCTTACGAAGTCGGTTGGTCAGGGAACTCATCCGGCAGCCCATCAGCGAGCCATTTCCGATGTAGGTAATCCTTTCTGCATCGATTTCCGGGAGCAATCCGATGGTGATTGCCTTTTCAAGATCAACGTAGCTGCCAAAGCCTCCGGCCAATACGATCTGATCGATATCTTCGATTCCCAATCCCACTTCCTCAAGCAAGGTTTGGCAGCCGCTGAAAATAGCCCCTTTGGCTCGAATGAAGTTATCAATATCCACTTCGCTCAGAGCAATGTCGCGATCAATTTGGGTTTCTTCAGCCCAGGCGATCACGTATTCATAGACTCCATCGGCTTCCCGTATGCGATCCGTTTTCAAGTCCCGATTAAATTTGCCCCCGTTGTCGAGGATTCCCATCTCAAAGAGCACAGCGACCATGGTGATAAGCCCCGAACCACAGATGCCCTTGGGCCTGACGTTGCCAATGGTCATGATCATCGGCTCTAATGAGACCGGATCGATTGAAAAGTCTTCAATTCCGCCTTTGGCTGCCCTCATGCCAAACTTGACGCCTCCGCCCTCGAAAGCAGGACCGGCAGAACACGCGGCACAGGCAAACCAGTCCTTGTTGCCAATTACAATTTCAGCATTGGTGCCAATATCCATGTACAGGGTGATGTCATCAGTAAGGTAAAGCCCGGCACCCATTACGCCGGAAACAATGTCGCCTCCGACATAGCTGGATATCGCCGGGTACACCAGGGCTGTTACGTGATCGCTCAATTCCAAACCAAGGGTTGCAGCCTGGATAGGAGGGAATAAAGTTGAAGCCGGTACATACGGGGCCCTGCGAATATAGCGCGGGTTTATCTTTAGAAACAATTGCGTCATAGTGGTATTGCCGGCCAGAGTAATACTGGAAATCTCATCTGGAACAACCCCTGTCTGTCCGACAAGTTGGCGGATGATCTTGTTGATGGTGGCTATGACCACCTGATGCAGTTTTTCCAAACCCTCGGGTTTCTCTGCGAACACTATGCGAGTGAGCACATCTTCGCCGTAGCTGATCTGGCCGTTGAATTCTCCGTGCTGCGCCAGCACTTCGCCGGATATGAGATCAATCAATTGACCGTAGACCGTGGTGGTGCCGATATCTACGGCCAGAGCAAAGTTGCGGGCTGTGGTATCGCCCGGTTCAACGTTGATGATATGAGTTTTTCGACCTTCGTGCACCGGACGGGCAAGGGTGGCGGTCACTTTGAAATTGCTGCTGCGCAATACATCCGGGATCTTTCGGATTACTGGAAGTCGAACAACGAGCCGATGTTCATTATATCTGGCTTTCAAAAAGCTTATCAGTCGGGTTACATCGGGCAAACGGTCGTGATCGCTTGGCGGCGGCAGTTCCAGATAACGCTTTTCAACCGGCGGTATGAATAGACCTCTTTCTTTTAACTCTTCAAAATCCACCTGGCGGATGCGGGCCGTTTTGCGGGGAGTTGTCAATCTGTTGAGAACATTGGCATCAACTTCGGACTCAACCGGAACACGCACTTCGAGATCACTCCGAATGGTGCTCTGACAAGCCAACCGGTATCCCTGCGTCAGGTCCTGAGCACTAAGCTTCTCCGTGATACCCCCCTCGACGGCCCCGCTCTCGATTAAAACCCGGCATTTACCGCACACACCTCCCCCCCCACAAGAGGCATTGATGTGCACACCAGCCTCCATGGCCGTGCGAATGAGGTTATCCCCGTCTGCAACCGTGACCGCCTTATTGTGAGGATAAAAGACCACTTTGTGTTCGCTCATTGAACATTCCCTCCCGGGTTGATCACACATGAAGAATTTCACTCGGCATGAATCCGCCAACTGCTGAGCTTTGCCGGCAGCGACTTGTAACTAGCAGTTCCCGTCCAGAAACTGCCTTTTAATGTAGCGCAGCCCGTTAGTGCTGCCCGATTTGGTCCCGCCTAGCGGGACTAAAGTCCTGCGCTACAAGGTTCCTGGATCTAACGGTACTGTTTTAGCATCTTAATTTCATTTTATGGCTCCATCCACCATTCGTCATTCCCGCATTTTTGGCGGGAATCCAGAAAAACTGTGAACATAAATGGAGGATTTCATCCTTAACAAGCATAACAACAGGATGCATCGCCATTAAGCCATATTTTGCTTGGGATTTCCGTTGTCCCTATAAATTGTTACAAGTCCGGGATTAAGTCAATCTGATGCTCTGAGATATTGCAAAAATCGGAAAGCAGTCCCGTCTCGCAAGCAGCGTAGGGCCTTAGCCCCTGCAAGGCCGTAGCAGCGCTAAAACTCTGCGCTGCAAATAAGAATTTTGAGATGTTTTCCAAATGGTTGCAGTAGGATAAAAACCGGAAATCCCGAGAATCAAAAATCATTCATGTCGGAGTGCTTCGATGGGATCTAATCGGGCGGCTTTGCGCGCCGGGAAGTAGCCGAATACAACGCCAACTGCTGCAGAAAAAACAAAAGCGATGACCACAATCCCCGGATTGAAAACGAAGGGGACTTGAAGCGCGTGAGCTCCAGCTGCGGCGGCAATCAATCCGAGCACGATACCGATCAAACCACCAAAGCATGAGAGGACTACGGCTTCAATCAGAAACTGCAGCAGCACTTCCTGTTCGAGGGCTCCTATAGCCAGCCGGATGCCGATCTCCCGCGTCCGTTCCGTGACCGAAACCAGCATGATGTTCATGATGCCGATTCCACCCACCAGCAGGCTCACTGCAGCTACAGCACCAAGCAAGGCGGTGAGCACCCGCGTCGTGCCGGTGAGCGTATCCATGATCTCGCGCATATCATGCAGGTGGAAGTCGTCCTCTTTGCCATTCGTTATATGCCGCCGCTTCTCGCAGCAAACGCTCGATGTTGAGCTTGATACCTTGCAGAGAGCCACTGTCCTTCGCCGAGATGTAGATAGTGCTCACATCGGTATTCCCCGCTATGCGGCGCTGAAAGGCACGCAGGGGAATCAAAACGAAGTCATCCTGATCCGAGCCGAAACTGGATTGCCCTTTGGACTGGAACACGCCAATGACCTGGCAGGAAATCTTTTGAAGGCGGATCGAAGCCCCGGTCGGGTCCTGATCGCCGAAGAGTTCCTTGCGCACGGTTGAACCCAAAATGCAGACGGCTTTGCCGGCCCTTAGTTCGGCGTCGGTAAATTCACGCCCGGACTCAAGTGCCCAGTCTCTCACCAGAAGGAAACCATTAGTGCTTCCCATTACAGTGGTCGACCAATTCTCGTTTCCATAAATGGCTTGGATGCGTTGTGAAGAATTGGGCGCCACAGCTTCCAGTCCGGAAATTTCCCTGGCGATAGCTTCGGCATCCTCAACTGTGAACATTTCGGCGGGTGCACGCGTCCCGCCGGGCCCTCGGCCTCCCTGGCCGGTATGAACCTGCAGCAGATTTGTACCGAGGCTGGAGATGTCGGCCGTCACCTGGGCAGTAGCACCGCCGCCCAATGTCACCATGGTGATCACAGCCGCAACCCCGATGACGATGCCAAGTATTGTCAAAGATGATCGCAGCACGTTGCGGCGGATTTCCCGCTGAGCTAAAAGAACGGTTTCCCACACCATCAGAGCGATTCCTCTTTTGAGTTTCCAGTGTCGATCAATCCATCCTTAAAATGAACCTGTCGCCTGGCATACTCTGCCATATCCGGTTCATGGGTCACCATAACCACGGTGATCCCTCGATCTCGATTGAAAGCCGTGAGCAGTTCCATAATCTCTCGACTGCGGGCGGAATCCAGGTTGCCGGTAGGTTCGTCGGCGAGCAGCACCTTGGGGTTGGTGACAATCGCCCGGGCAATGGCAACTCGCTGCTGCTGTCCACCGGAAAGTTCACTGGGAGTGTGCGACTCCCACCCCGTGAGCCCGACGGCTTGCAAAGCTTCCAAGGCCATCGCGCGTCGCTCAGTAGTAGGCGTACCCCTATAAATCAAGGGAAGTTCGATATTTTCGAGAGCTGAAGTGCGGTTCAAGAGATTATAGCCCTGAAATACGAAACCCAAATAATGGCGGCGCAGTATCGCACGCTGATCGCGTGATAATGTCCCCACCTCGACTCCTTGGAACAGATAAGCCCCAGAGGTCGGCGTATCCAGGCAGCCCAAGATGTTCATGCAGGTCGATTTTCCCGATCCACTCGGCCCCATCACGGCGACAAATTCCCCCTGGCCGATGCTCAGGTCGATGCCGCGCAGCGCATGCATGGCCGCGCGTCCCGTCCCGTAGACTTTGGCAACCGCGCGTAATTCGATGAGTGAACCTTTTTCTCTGTGATTGGAAGCAGCCGGTGTCATTGATCTAAACTTTCCGTGTCAACCACCAGTTCCATTCCTGGCTGAACGTCTCCGCTTACGACCTCGCTCATGATCCCGTCTGTCGAACCCGTTGTGACCGGTATGGGGGTGAGTTGTCCGCTGCGCAGTGTCCATACCCGTTGTTGGTTCTTGTGAGTGTTTGCGTCCTCCTTCGACTTCGAAGGAGGGTGGCGACGGCGTGGGATTAGTACTCCCATGAGGCCGCGGCCGCCTGAATCGTTGTCTTTCTCTTTTTCGGGGGGAGCAAAGCGCAACGCCGCATTTGGCAACAGGAGGGCGTCATTTACGTGCTTCACCTCTATATCCGCGGTAGCAGTCATCCCCGGCCGCAGAGCCAAATCAGAGTTATCTACGTCCAGCACCGTCTCATAGGTAACCACCCCGTCCACAGTCTTGGACCCATAGCGCACCTGTTTGATTTTTGCCGGGAAAATGCGATTCGGAAAAGCGTCAACCGTAAAAGTGGCTTTCTGTCCCTGTTTCACTTGGCCCACATCGGCTTCATCCACATCTACGCGCAACTCCATTTTGGTCAAGTCTTCGGCCAGAGTGAACAGCACCGGAGCCTGCAGGGAGGCAGCCACGGTCTGGCCAGGTTCGACTGAGCGGGTGAGAACAACTCCGTTGATGGGCGATCGAATGCTGGCTTTCGAGAGGTCCGTTTCATTGAGTTCAAGGGTGGCCTGGGCTTGAGAAACCGCAGCTTCAGCGCCTGCTTCATCGGCCTTTGCGCGTTCCAGCGCCGCCTGCGCGGCGTCCATGTCATGTTGTGACACCGCCTTGTTGTTACTCAGTTTGCGCACTTCCCTCAGGCGCTCCAATTCATTTCTGGTTTCCTTGATGGTGGCCTGCGCCTGAAGAACCTTGGCACGGGCTGATGCGAGGGAGGCCCTGGATTCCAAAACCTGCGACTCGAGCTTGGAAGTGTCGAGTTTGGCCAAAACCTGAGCCACCTTCACCCGGTCGTTGTAATCCACTTCAACAGACTTTATGATTCCCGAAAGTTCACTGCCCACATCAACCTGGTTGGTCGGCTGCAGAGTACCAGTAGCGGTTACGACTACAGTAAGATCGCCGCGCTGCACTGGCTGGGTTTTGTACTGCAATTTATCGGCACTGTTACTGCTGCCCCATTTCAGAAGGATGAGCGCGATCGCAAACACACAGGCACCCCCGATCAACCAACGCCTGACACGCTTATTGCGCTTGGAGGAATCATCAATACCCAGATTCTTTGTTATATGGGATTCCTGTTCCGCTTTGTTGTTAACCATTTTGACAAATCCTAGTTCTTCCCGGTTTGTTGGATTTTGGCCAGAGCCAGTGAAGTCCATCCGCCCCCAAGGGCCTTGTAGAGGCGAATCAAGTTGGAGGTAACGGTTCCTTCACTCTCAGCTAGCTGATCCTGAAACGTCAGCAGAGAACGCTGCGCATCCAACACATTGTTAAAGTCGATCAGTCCGGCCTCAAATTGGGTTTCCGCCAGCTGAACAGCGATTTTTGCCGCCTGGGCCGACTCGGCCACCGCCTGCCGCCGATTTTGCTCTTGCGCATAGGCGACCAGTGCATTTTCCACTTCCTCCAAAGCATTGAGCACAGTCGTCTCATATTCGCCCAGGGCTTGCTCCTGCAAGGCGGATTGGGCTTCGATATTACTGCGGATGGCGCCGGCATTGAAGATCGGCCAGGAGACCGAGGGCCCAAGGCTGTATGTCCTGCTGCCCGGTACAAACAAATCACTTACGGACAGGGATTCGACACCGATTGATCCGAGCAGTGTAAGCTTGGGATAGAGATCGGCGGTGGCGACTCCCACCCGGGCTGTTTGTGCGGCTAACTGCCGCTCTGCCCGGCGCACATCGGGCCTATGACGCAAAGTATTCGCCGGGACCCCCACAGCCACTTCCATTCGTGCAGCGGGTATCGGCCGAGGCTCTTCCAGTATTTTGTGTAAAGCTCCAGGCTGTTGGCCCAGCAGCACGGCGATACGGTTCATGGCTGCTTCGAGGCCGGTCCGCAAAGTGGGTATCTGTGAACGGGTCGATTCCAGATTGTACTTGGCCTGCTGCACGGCCAGTTCAGTCGTAAGGCCGGCCTGGCTGCGCCACGAAGCCAACTGATAAGTCTCTTGCTGCGCTCGCAAGTTCTGTTCTGCAACTGCCAGCCGGACCTGGAAGGTGCGCGCGTCCACGTAGTTCAGGGCAACCTCTGCCATGAGTGTAACAAGAACATCGCGCAAATCCTCAGTGCTCGCCTGCAGATCCGCTGTGGCTGCTTCGACAGAGCGCCGAATGCCGCCGAAAATATCCAGTTCCCATCCGGCGTCGAAGCCCACCGCAGAAAGATCGACTTCCGTACCGCCGCCGCTGTTTTCACTGCTGCGGCTCTTCCTAAATGAACCCACGGCATCAATTGTCGGAAACAGGTTGGCCTCACTGATCGTTCGGTTGGCACGCGCCTGCCGAATTCGGGCCCGCGCAACTTTGAGGTCGAGGTTGCCGTCCACGGCCTGTTCAATCAGACTGGAAAGAATAGGATCGTTGAGAGTCCTCCACCAATTCGCCAGCGTTTGCGGATCAATCTGTTTCGCTCTCAGGCCGTCTTCCAATTTTGTGTGCCATGACTCAGGCGTCGAAAGTTTTGGCGAGGCGTAATTCGGGCCCACAGCCGCGCATCCGAAATTCATCAACAGCGTGCACGCCACAAATATTACTGCCAAGGCCGGAACCTTTTCAGTCTTGCCTTGAGAGATCATCACCTGAATCTTTCCTAAACCGTTTAACTTCTTAACACCAGCGTCATCACCTGCTGCTTGAGAGCAGTAACCTCAGTACCGTGGCCGTGCGACACAAAATTTCATACCGTCCAAGGATAACAAGACCTGGAAAATATTGAAACTCATGTTTGCCTCTTTTTCAAACAGATAAGACGTATGAAGACCCATAAAAGTCTACAAAGGCTACTGTTCATATTTGTTGCACCCTTTTCAAATGCTGCGAAGACTTCTTACTCTCTTATCTATAACAATCAATCGTGGAGAAATTATGAAGAAATTTTAATCCCTTTCAGAGGTTTTTGTCCTGGAAATAGACTCTTCTTTGGCGATACAAACACTAAAGAGTGGGAGCGCGAATGCAAAACCCACCATGGACAGGAGGGTCAAAGAATTTCGGGAAGTTACAATATAGAAAATGGTATTTCCCAATCTTAGCGACTATAAATGACTTAAAAGAAGCGGGAGGAGTGCCGATGCAAATCACCACGCTACTGGGTAGCGCCAAAAAGAGTGGGAATACTGCTACTGTTCTGGGATGGGTACAAAAAGAGCTCGAATCGATGGGTCACAACGTGCAGCTGATTCACCTCCATAACAAGTCCATCAATGGCTGTCTGGGCTGCGCGAAATGCAGGGAGAATCCGGATGAAATCGCGTGCGTGCAAGAGGATGACGCGATAGATATCATGCAGCAGATGATCTCTTCCGACGCCGTACTATACGCCTCGCCGATTTACTTCTGGGGCTTTTCGGCCCAGCTCAAGGCTCTCATCGACCGCTGCTACTCTTTAGTGACCAACTATCACAAGCCGGGCCATACCTCACTCATGAAGGGAAAACGCCTCGGCTTGCTGGTCACGGGTGGCAGCGTCTTCGAAGAAAATGCTGAAGGCATGTTTACAGCGTTCGACCGCATTGTGGAGTTTTTTTTGGCTAAAAAATCCGGACAACTATATGTGGGCAATTGCAGTGTCCCTGCCCAGATACCGGAAAGGGTCAGGGAGCAAGCCATTGGACTCGCTCGATTCCTGGTCGGCTGATCGGTCGATTCGATTGGGTTATGCCCGTTAAGGTTGATAGTTTGCATTTTGATGCTTTGGTTTTTCTAAATTCCTCCGTCCATCCACCGTCATTCCCGCAGTCTTGAGGCGGGAATCCACAAATCGCGATGAACCGGATTCCCGCCAGAAGCACGTGGGAATGACGAACCAAGTGAGCATTTTTCATGGGATTGTTCGAGCTGGTGCCGGTATGCAAAAGGGTGCATCTGGAACTCTGGGGGGTCTGAAAAACGCAACTTTTTCCCTTATCGAGTAAAATTCCCGCACGCAAACTTGGACTGAGAGCAGGTCGAGGCAGCGCAGCCTTCAAGGACTTCGAAATCCAGATGGGAATGCCCCTGAAAAATCAAATGAATCAGTGTTATGCTGCTGAACGGCGCCGCTGCCCCTGTTTCATTACTGCGCCGGTTACTGTAGTTTCACGGTTGGCTAAAAGTGTTCTTTTCTCACATGAAACACGTTGCTCAGATGAGGTTGGACCGTCCCGGTCGGCGGCCGCCGGGGCGCCCTTCTCGAGAGCCCGACTGTTGTGGCATCTCGGTCAAAAACCTCCAATATTCATTCATTTGCTCACGGGAAAGGATCGGCGTCAGCTTCTTTTCGGTTCTCTCTCTCAGCTTGATCAGTTCATTTCTCAAAGTAGCTGCATTGGACATCGGATCTTCACGGCATCTTTGGATGATTGCCCGACGCTCTTTGGTCGCATCCTCAACGATTGGAAATACTTGCGATTCCTGTTCCTGAGTTAAATGAAGCCGCTCTTTCAGGACAGCCATCATTTCTTCCAGATCGGGCGGCTTTGGATTGCGCCGGTTGTCAGCCACAGAAGAACAAGCGAATGCCCCGCTGAGAGTCAAAATGCATACGGCTATCCAGAGAAGTTGAGTGCGCAACTAAACATCAACCTCCCGCCCGCACTAACTGCGGCGCAGTAAATTGCCTCATGACCCAACCGAATTGTCCGTCAGGCAGTTCGACGTAGAGCCATCCCGGGCCGTTTTCGCGAACGAACAACACATCACCTTGATTGACCTGCCTTACAATCTGATAATCCATACCAGGGCCCGAGCGCACATTCAGTACAGGAATGCCTACCCACACTCGTTCGCCTTGAGCAAAGGCAGGCGAAGTCCTAACAGAGGGCTCTATGACCTCGTATCCGGCCGGAACTGTGCGGTAGTAAACATTGCCTGAGCTGTAGTAGGTAATGCCGCCACGCACCCAGTGCCGATAGCCTGAAGGAAGGTTGACAACAACTGCTCCTGTGGGGGCCCTGACAACGACAAATCCGGACGGACCCTTCCTGTAAAAGACTCCTCTATGATAAAAGTAAGGCTGCCTGCCAACCCTTACGGTATGTTGCCCGGCTGGAAGGCGGGCGACAACTTTCACCGGCGCTGGACCGGGGGAAACAACTGCCATCCTTTTGTGACTGTGAGATGCATGAGCATCAGCTGCAATTGTTAGCAAGCCTGTGAAAATCACCAAAAGCATTGTCAGGGTCATACAAAGACGTTTGCAAAAAGTCGTCTCCATCATCGTCTCCTTTCTCAACGCAATCCGCGCTCGTATCTCGCCCAAGCCCGGATTAAACGGAAAATCTCAGCCGGTCGCACCGTAAATACTGAACGCATATATGAGGAACGCCGCTGCGATCACAACAAGCCGCCAAACAGTACCAAGAACGCCTTTCATGATTTCTCCCATCACATCCCTCCGTCATTTTTCATTGCCAGGCATTCGGTGGCTTTGCCATCGTGACCGGCCCTCTGCGATTTTTTGCAGATTGGACTTACCGAGAGCCTCATCCGCACTATCTTCACAAAACTTCCAATCGGCCACTTAGGAGTTTGTCCGAGAATCCGCTTTTCATGTGGTGCAATCCTTTAGATCTGCGCTGCGTATTTACAGACATTCTCCCAGACCTACCGTTCCTCAACTAACGATGACCAGGAAAGCCATCATTTGACTTGAGTTATGGAATACCAATCAAATGTGAAGAGATTATGAAGGAACTATGTGAAGAATGTGAGATCGGAGAGGATCTCCCTCTCTCTCGATTGAGAGGGAGACGTGGAGAGGGAAACCTCCAAAGCGATTATGGGTCTGAATTGTGGGGAAAATGTGGAGAATCCATGTAAAGACTGTGAAGAATAGCAAAACTTCTGAAGAATAAGGTAAAAGAACAGTGATTGTTTCGCCGAAAGTCTGTTATCTTCCAAGACCAATGCAGGAGTTCTGAAGTGAGGATGAAGCTTTCCTACAAAATTTTCGGTGCCTTTCTGGTAACATCGCTCGCCATCGCGGGTTTGACGATCGGTACCCTGCACTTTTTGGGACGTCGTATTTTCGTCAATTATGTGAAAAAAATACAAATCGAAAAACTTTCCGACCTGACAGACATGCTCGTCTCTGAATATGAGATGTCCGGGGGATGGGACCAATTGGCAGCGAATCCCAGACGATGGTACAGAATGGTTCGATCGGCGGGACGTAGGAATACTGAGCTTGAGCGTTTACCTCCCGATCATTCTCATGATCTTGAGCGGGAACACCAGAGCAAAACCACTGAAGGCTCACCAATGCCGTCTCCCCCCTTTGATTCGAGATCTCACATATTCCTTCTGGATGCAAATAAACACCTGGTCGCAGGCCGCGCAAAAGATTATGATGATTCTTCTCTGCGGGAGATTGAGCTGAATGGCAAGACAATAGGCTGGCTGGGATTCAGCAAGCGAGAGCCACGATTGACTCCTCTGGAGGCCGCTTTTTTGCGGGAACAAAACAAATTGTTTTATCTGATAGGAGGCGGTATTTTCCTATTGACCGCTGCTGCTTCGTTTTTCTTGTCCCGACATCTCTTATCGCCCATCAGGAAGTTGACTGAAGGAACACAGGCTCTTGCCTCGCGAGAATTCGACACCCGGATAACGGTGCGATCGGGTGACGAACTTGGACAACTGGCTTCGGATTTCAATGCAATGGCACAAACATTGGAAGAATATGAGGAAATGAGAAAGCAGTGGATATCAGATATTTCTCACGAACTCAGAACACCTTTGTCCATTCTGCGCGGCGAGATTGAAGCGATGCAGGATGGACTCCGAGACGTCAATCAGCAAGCGCTTGATTCACTCTACTCAGAAGTGCTTCACCTGAGTAAAATAGTCGGTGACCTCCATGAATTATCCATGGCTGACGCAGGAGCACTACGGCTGGACCTGAAGCCACTTGACCCTATCCAGGTGCTCAAAGAAACTGTAAAACTTTACCGTAACCGGTTTGAAGCAGCAGGAATGATTATTCAAACAGAACTCGAAACCGATAGCAAACTGGCCATGCTCGGCGACGCAGGCCGGCTGGGCCAGCTCTATGGCAATATTTTGGAAAATGCACTGCGCTATGCGGATGCGCCCGGGAGTCTTAAGATTTGGCAGAATACGTCTTCTGGAAGAGAGATCTCGTTATGCTTTGAGGACTCGGGACCGGGGGTACCGGAACCGTCGGTGGGCCGCTTGTTTGACAGGCTCTATCGTGTCGACTCGTCAAGAACGCGCAACAAAGGCGGCAGCGGCCTGGGTCTCGCCATTTGCAAAGCGATTGTAGAGAGTCATGGAGGCACGATTTCCGCGGCTAATGGATCGCTGGGCGGTCTCAAGCTGCAAATCCGCCTGCCACTGGCGTAATCATGTTCTCACTCGTCAAGATTGAACTGTTGCATTCGGCCACAAGCATGGATCGTCGCGTTTCGCACCGCTCAAGGAAACCTTGCTGCGGAAAGGTTTCATGCCAAAAACCATGTTTGCCAATCCTAATAAACATGACCATTGAGAATCGGGGGACGTCATAGTGGATCAAACCGTACTCATTGTTGAAGACGAGAAAAAGATCGCAGCCGTGCTGGGAGACTATCTGCAAGGGGCAGGCTATAAAATCTCCTTTCTCGAGCGCGGAGATGTGGTGGCGGGAACTGTTAAGAAGAACCGGCCCGACTTGATTCTACTGGATGTTATGTTGCCCGGAATGGACGGTATGGAAGTGTGCCGCGAAGTTCGAAAGTTTTCGAACGTGCCCATCATTATGATCACGGCGCGGGTGGAAGAGATCGACCGACTGATCGGTCTGGAATTGGGAGCCGACGATTACATCTGCAAACCTTTCAGCCCGCGGGAAGTAGTCGCACGCGTCAAAGCCGTACTGCGGAGGGTCCATGCCGAACCTGCGGAGGACTATATCCGCCTCGGACCTATTGTGCTCAATGTAGAGACACGGCAAGTAACTGTGGAAGGGCAGGCATTGGAATTGACACCCAGCGAGTTTGGTTTGCTGAAAGTTCTTATGAGCCATCCGAACCGGGTTTTTTCCCGCAACGAATTGCTGAACCAAGTGCAAGGATATGATTTCGAAGGATATGATCGAACCATTGATACGCATGTAAAGAATTTGCGCAAAAAGATTGCAGAAAAACTTCCCAATCAAGAATTCATCACAACCGTGTATGGCGTGGGCTACAAACTAACCATTCCGGCCAGTTGAGCTTGCGGGAGGAGTTGTAGATGGAACTTGGTCCTGAAATGTTCAAAGAACTGGTCGCTCACACCTGCGCGGGTTCACCAAATTTGATCATTATATCCTCTATCAACTGGTCCTTTTGCTGCCAAACCTGATTCACCCAGATCTGAAACCGCAGCCGGAATTCCACATCTGTCAGGTAGTCTTTGCTTAAAGCTTCTTCCGGAATTGCCAGACGCTCTACACGAACCACGATTCGGGGTAGCTTACCACTCAGCATATGCCAAAAGCGAAAATTGCGTACCGGATATACTGTTGTCACGTTCAGGATCTCGTTGAATCTCTCCCCCATTGCCGAAAGAGCGAAAGCTATGCCTCCCGCCTTTGGCACAAGCAGATGACGAAACGGTGAGTTTTGCCGGTCGTGCTTGGCTCGCGTAAACCGGGTGCCTTCAAGGAAATTGAGGATCGACACGGGAGTATTTTTGAATTTTCTGCATGCTCGACGCGTTGTTTCCAGGTCCTCACCTTGCTTCTCCGGATTCTTCCGCAGATATTTTTTCGAGTAGCGCTTCATAAACGGGTAATCCAATCCCCACCAGATAAGTCCGAGTAGGGGAAACCACATAAGTTCCTGCTTGATGAAAAACTTGAGAAAAGGAATCTTGCGATTGAATATGGTCAGCAAAACAAAGATGTCAGCCCACGAACGATGGTTGGAAATAATCAGATACCAGCCGTCTCGCTTCATATCCGTGTTTAAGCCCCTGACATCCCACTCGGTTTTCTGAGTGAGACGAAAAATCAAAGTATTGCCATCAACCCAAGTTCGCACCAGCCAGTCCATGATTTTATAACTGAAACGCTTGAATTTTTCGCTGGGAACTGCAACCTTGAACGGTATGATCGCGACCAATAAGATTGCGAAAAATAAAGTATTCACTGTGAGAAGAGAAAAGGTAAGCGCGCCCAAAATTGGCGGCGGAAGCTGGTGCAGCATTTTAATTCAGTCCAGTCTGTACAGTGTATGATGATCGATGAATTTCGTGTTCTGGCCGCGACCATGAAACTTCAGCTCAACCGACCAACAAAAGCTTCTCTTATCAGAAAGAGAGAGTCAATGGAGTTCAAAAACATTTTGGTAACCGGACCGCCGGGTTGATTCTACTCTGAAGATGATTCATCATGCTTCATAACCCCGGTGCCATCGCATTTGGGGCAGACGGCATTGGCGTAGTCCACACAACAATTCTTTGAGTCTATAACCGGGGTATTGCGGCAGACGAGACCCGTGCCCGAACACAGATCACAGGGTTCGGCTTTCCCCTCCTTTATCCCGGTTGCTGATCCTTCGGCTCTGTTCTCTTGTTCTCTTATCTTCATGTTATAGCGATAACCTCAAAATGCTCGTTATTCACATTCTGAATCCTGGATTTTCCGTTTTCCCAGGAATCCAAATCTTGCCGGATTACCGACCTTCAACTATTCTAAACCCGGTCTCACAATTAAATTTATCATATCAATGACACATTGCGCTATCGGAAGGATTCTCAAATCATGCTGGTCAAGAATATCTTTTCCGGGTTGCCCAAGAGCCCTTCAGTAGATGAAATATTGGAAAAACTTGTTGATTCTAAGAGTGTCAGAATCGAACGAATTATTTCCGAAGGACATTCCAGCCCAAAGGGGTTCTGGTATGATCAAGATAAGGATGAATGGGTTGTCTTGCTCACAGGAAGTGCCGGTCTGCTATTTGAAGGAAGCGATGAAGTCATTGTTTTGATGCCGGGCGACTGGATCAATATTCCTGCTCATGTTAAACACAGAGTGGACTGGACGGATCCCACTGAAAAAACAATCTGGCTTGCGGTCCATTACCGCTAAAATTTTGTAATCCCGGGAGGCTATTCAAAAATTGCGGTGAGAACTTTATTCAACCTTTTCTTGTTCCTGGTTTTCTTGGCAGTTGCAACATCCAGCCTGGCAGGTACCGTCATTCAAGACAGACAATCGATAATAGTCTCGGATAAAGGCTCTCTCGATATCGCTAACCATTTTCTGAAGAAATTTCCGCAGATCAAGACTGAAGTGGAAGAGAGCCTTGGACTACGTCTTCAGTCCCGCCCTACTTTGAAGCTGGTAGAAAATCCAACAGAGTTTGAAAAAATGAGCGGCAGCCCATACATTGCTGCTTTTGCCGTTCCGCACAAGAGTCTTATCTTGATGCGTACTTCACCGGCAGATTTGTCAAATCTCTTGCTGTTAAATGACACTTTAAAACATGAACTATGTCACCTCGTTCTGCACGAAAATATAACGGGATCCAATTTACCCAAATGGTTGGACGAAGGGGTGTGCCAATGGGTGAGTGGAACGATCGGAGAGTTCCTCGTACAGGGGAATTTCGCCCCGATGGATTTTTACCGCAACGAGATCCCTCTGACGAGTCTCAGTGGCAGGTTTCCAGATGAGAGAAGGAAACTTGCACTGGCTTATTGGCAGAGTAGAACTTTTGTGCAGTATTTGAGTGCTCATTACGGCAGGAAAAGTGTCATCAAGATCCTGCAGAGCCTTAAAGATGGAGAAGATATTGACATCGCACTGGCAAACAATCTCAACCGGACCCTCAAAACTCTTGAATCGAGTTGGCGTCGCAGCCAGAGCGGATTAAATGTGTTGTTAATATGGCTCGGTCAATATCTTTACGAGATTATTTTTTTCCTGGCAGCACTGCTTGCCGTCCTTTCTTTTATATGGCGCAAGGCGTTCATCAGCAGGAGATATCAGGATGAAAATGATGAGGAAGACGAGAACGAAGACTACCTTATGTAATCTGAGTTTAGCGCTTCCACCGGATAAGTGGCTACTCACGCAGACTCATCTTTCATTCTTCGTCCGGCCGCCGCCCGGCGAGGAATCTTTTGAGTATAACGCGCAAATTCAGACTCCTCGCCGCCAGCATGCTCCCTGGAATTACAGAGCGGTTGTTCACGCACCTGAGAAAAATGTGAATTCTGGCGGTTCTAATTCGAGAACCATTTGACTGGACTTCGCAACCTTGCTAATTTCAAGGCGTTATGAAAATTTGGGACCGCCTTCGACCTGAACAGATATTCTTGAACTTAGACTTACGCAATAAAGAGGATGTGTTGCGTTTTGTCGCAGATACCTTCGCTCGCCGTGGTGTTGTAAAAAGCGCGGACCAACTTTACGCTGGAATGCAATCACGCGAAGCAGTGCTTAGCACCGGTATAGGAAATGGCATTGGCATCCCCCACGCCAGCAGTGTCGAGGTCGAAGGGGGAGCCATGTTGTTGATCCGCTTGGCAACTCCCATTGAATTTGAATCTTTGGATGCTTTACCGGTGGATATCGTTCTGGCCCTGGTGGTTGCGGCAGAGGAAACGACCCTTCACCTTCAAATTCTGGCAGGGATCGCCAGACTTTGTCGCGATCCGCGCTTTCTCCCACTAATTAGGGAAGCAACCGATTCCTATACCCTCCTGAACAACATTAAAGAATTGGAAGCAGAAATGGCGTTCCATTAATCGGTGAGGCGGCATCGACGGTGAGCTTACTGGCTTTTTCAGACCGTTTTCCTTGAAAAGTAGGTTCAATGGCAGCAGACATAGATGAAATCCTCTCGATCATCAAAACCAATGAAGAGATTGCCAGGAAGCTCTTCGAGATTGAGTTGAAAATCTTAACCATCAACAATTTCAGGGGTTTGTTTGAAGAACTGCTCATCCTGATTGAAGACAAATTTCTAATTCCCCACGTCTGGATTTCACTTGTCGATAACAGTCAGTTATCCAAATACGTATCGGCGCTGGATTCTTCCAGCTTCCTGAAAAAAAGGGTCAACGTCGTTCCGAAAAGAGCCTTATGGCAGCTGTTCGGAAATTCGGGGGAGCCCATTTTGGCGAACAAGAACTTGAAAAATTACTACAAGCTCTTGCCAGAAAAGCAAAAGTATTTGATCAAATCTTTGGCCATCGCCCCTGTCGTGTTGGATGGAAATTTTATTGGAAGTCTGAATATGGGAGATTTTTCGGAAGCCCGCTTTCAGCCTGAGATGGATACATTTTTCCTGTCGCAGTTGGTCGTCAAGGTCTCCATCTGCCTCTCCAACGTAACCGCCCATGAGCAATTAAAGCATCTTGCCTCCAGAGATCCTCTGACCGATTTGCTGAATCGCAGAGAGATGGAACTGGCCCTGGTGCAGGAGTTCAATCGGCTGGCTCGTTATGGTCAGCCGTTGGCGCTTCTTTTTATCGACTGTGACGGCTTCAAGCGAGTGAATGACTACTACGGCCATGATTGCGGTGATGCTGTGCTCCAATATTTGGCCCATCATCTGAAAAATACGATACGGCCGAGTGATTTAATTTTTCGGTTTGCCGGCGACGAATTTGTAATTGTGCTGCCGCACCAGACTCTTCGAGAGGCGGCCATCGTGGCGGGACGACTACAGCATTACTTGCATAAAAATCCAATGGAATTCGGTGACCATTTAATCCCCATCTCGATCAGTATTGGTATTTCCTCAACGGAAGAGGCGGAGGTCAACGACCCGAGCTCTCTAATTAAAAGAGCCGACCAGAGGCTTTATGCTGCGAAAAATCAGCGACTGCAAGCGATTTAGCTCTCTTGAATAAACTTCAAAATTTGCTCGGTCAAATCCAAAATAGAGATATCATCAGTTGCCAAACTCACATCGGAGGATTCTTCATAAAGAGGCAAGCGAACCCGAAGCAGATGGTCGATTTCTTCTGCGAGCGGGAGTTCTGTCAGAGGAGGCCGATTGGCGGTGGTGACTTGACGGTCGAGGAGTAATCGAGAATGAATTGTTTCAGGAGACGCTTTTAACCAGATGACGTAGAAATGTTTCTTGAGTATCGCTCGATTCTGTTCACGCTCAATCACCCCGCCCCCAGTAGCAACGACTAATTCCCTTCGCCCGGCTAAATCCTTGAGGAGCTTGGCTTCGGCATCTCTAAACGATTCCCAACCGTGCACCCGCACCCAACTCTGTATGCTTTGACCGAAGGATTTTGTGAGGTGCTCGTCCATATCTACAAATTCACGTTCGAGGACTCTTGCCAGGCCTTCACCTATCTTGCTCTTGCCTGTAGCTCGAAAACCGATCAGTGCTATATTAGATTTTTGCATATGCTGGATTGTACTCTTAATAGTTAGTCGGTATGATGCAGACACTGCAATTCGACAAACGAGGCTGTCAAAAAGTATGTGCAAAAAAAATGGTCGGTTTATTTTAGAAAGGTTGCCCTTTCTACCGCAATCTGCGGCTTCGATGATCCGTCTGTTACACCAGAGCTGTCATTTTACAACATTGGGACAGGAATATGAAGAAGCCGCTTTGAGCTCTGGGAAGTCTATAATCTACACCACCTGGCACTTCGCTTTTCCTGGTGTCGTTTATTATTTTCGTAACCGAAACGGTTTGCTCATGGTCAGCCCCAGCCGTGATGGCGATTGGGCTTCGCGGGTTCTAAATTATCTTGGGTACCAGACAGCGAGGGGGTCTTCGGGAAAAGGGGGTAGCATAGTTCTCCGGCAAATGATATCGCATCTGCGATCGGGTGAGCCGGGCGGCTTTATCGCTGATGGCTCAAGGGGCCCGGCTCGATCGGCTCAAAAGGGGATCCTGGTTCTTGCCCGCCATGCACAAGCTCCTCTCGTGCCCGTCAGTATGGCTGCAAATCCGTGTTGGCGTTTCCGCAGTTGGGACCGCACTATGTTGGCGAAACCCTTTGCACGCATCACCTTTATATTTGGACCGCCTATTTGGGTTACTGCAGGGATGTCTTCTAAAGACCTTGAGGTGCTGAGGCAAGATCTGCAGGACACTCTTAACCGATTGACCGCAAACGCAGCTGAGCATGTCGGCTTATCTCCGGATTGAATGAAGGACAAAGCGGGCGATTGGTCCTGCACATCCATTGAATATTGCAAGAGGTCGACAACTTTGTTATTTGGGCTGTTGCAGAATGGTTCTGAGCGGTTAGAATTTTATCGTAGTTTAAATGCGGACTCTTGCACGAATCCCCAAGCTCGCCATCCATGCGGAAGAGACACTCTTGCAGCAGCGGAATTTCAAAGCGGGCTAGAAAGCTTGTATGTTTAATTGTTTTATAGACTTATAAGGTATTTATTTGCTCTTTGGAAATACAGATGGGAATTTGGAGTAGGGCAAATGGTCGCTGGTCCTCAAGAAGGATCGGAGGAAAGTCCGGGCTCCACAGGGCAGGGTGCTGGATAACATCCAGTCTCGGCGACGAGCAGGAAAGCGCAACAGAAAGCAGACCGCCCCGCATTTTGCGGGGTAAGGGTGAAACGGTGAGGTAAGAGCTCACCAGTCTCGGTGGTGACATCGGGAGCTGGGCAAGCCCCACCCGGAGCAAGACCAAATAGGAGAGCGTCAGAGGGCGGCCCGTCCGAGCTCTCGGGTAGGTTGCTTGAGCCCGCCGGTAACGGCGGGCCTAGAGGAATGACCATTACCTTTTTTGTTGCAAAACAGAAGAGGAACAGAACCCGGCTTATGACCTGCTCCAAATTCCCTTTTCCATAATTCTTCCGATTTGATTTGAACCGAAGAACAGCGAAGATCTAGTGGAAAAATCTATACACAAAACCTTTGCGGTTGTTCCTGCGGCCGGGCGTGGCGTTCGTATGGGAGGTAACCGGCCCAAGCAGTTCTTAATGCTGAACGGAAAGCCCATATTAGCACATACGATCGAGAGACTTTCACAAGCCCCATTCATTTCCGGAATGTCTCTGGTGGTTCCACCTGATCTCTTGACCCACACTGAAGAGATGATTCGAAAGTATTGCTCCAACTGCGATCTCGCTATCGAGGTAATTGCGGGCGGCAAAGAGCGCCAAGACAGCGTTTTCAATGCCTTGCAACGGCTGCCCGCGGAATGCAGATGGGTTTTAATACACGATGGAGTGCGCCCTTTCGCCTCTGTGAGATTGCTGGAAGAGACCTGGGAAGCCGCCCGGCAGAACGGCGCCGCCATAGCTGCCGTTACCGCTACAGACACCATAAAGCGTGTGCAAAATGGACGGGTGCTTGAGACATTGGAAAGGGGACAGATAATACTTGTACAAACGCCCCAGGTTTTCCGTAGAGATTTAATACTGGACGCATACCGGGAAGCCCAAAAGCAAGGTTGGGTCGGCACCGACGATGCCTCCTTTGTGGAACGTCTGAATCTGCGGGTAGATGTGGTCGAGGGTGAATACTCGAACATCAAGGTAACAAGACCTTCGGATCTTGTTTGGGCAGAATGGTTTCTTGCACGGCTACAAGACATTAAGTAGCCTCCTTCCGGTAACCGCTTTTTAGGCGGTTGTATGAGAACTGTCATTTCGATCCGAAGGCGAGAAATCTTTGCTGAACATGGGCAGTCCTGAAGATTCCTCGCTTTGCTAGGAATGACGAAGAGCAAAGGTTTCGCTCGCTCGTTGTAGTACCAAAGCGGGTGACCCTGGGCTGCAGGATTTTCCGATAGAAACACCAATTGAGAGTGGGAGTAGTCGGTGCGAGTGGGATTTGGTTACGACGTACATGCATTTGCCGAGGGGCGTTCATTAATTTTAGGCGGAGTAGAAATCGACCATGACCGCGGTTTACTCGGGCATTCGGACGCCGACGTGCTGCTCCACGCTATATGCGATGCCCTTCTTGGAGCAGCCGCGCTGGGAGATATCGGACAACACTTTCCCGACAGTGATCCTCGGTATCGAGGCATCTCGAGCATCGTTTTACTCGAGAAGACCGTAGCTTTATTAGTGCAACAAGGTTTTGCCATTGCCAACATTGATAGTACTCTTGTGCTGCAAAAACCACGAATTGCCAATTATATTCCCAAGATGATAAAGACGATCTCGGATGCCATGCAAATTCCCGCCACCTGCGTAAGTGTCAAAGCCACGACTACCGAAAAACTGGGCTTCACGGGGCGCAAAGAAGGCATCGCGGCATATGCGGTTGCACTAATAAACAAAACAGGATAAGGATGCCGTCGGCATAGTGATTTTTCCTGCCGACAATGTCTGATAAAAACGGGGATCGAATTACATGGCGCTACAAGTTTTCAACACACTTACTAAGACCAAGGAACCTTTTACACCGCTCGAACCCGGAAAAGTCAGGCTGTATGTTTGCGGTGTCACGGTTTACGATTACTGCCACATCGGGCATGCCCGTTCAGCCATTGTTTTCGATGTCATTTATCGCTACCTGATGCATGCCGGTTATGAAACAACATATGTTCGCAATTTTACCGACATCGACGACAAAATCATACGTCGCGCCAACGAAGAAAGTTCCGATTACCGCGCTGTTGCCGAAAAATACATCCTTGCTTTTCGCGAAGACATGGAAGTTCTTGACGTTTTGCCTCCAACAGTAGAGCCCCTAGCCACTGAAAACATCACTCAAATGATCGAGATCATTGGGATACTGATGGAAAAAGGGATTGCCTATCAGCCTTTTCCGGGTTCGGATGTGTACTTTGCAGTGGAACGTTTTTCCGATTACGGCAAACTATCCGGACGAATGCTTGACGACATGTTGGCTGGTGCACGAGTAGAAGTCGATGCGAGCAAGCTCAATCCCCTCGATTTCGTGCTGTGGAAGACGAGCAAACCCGGCGAACCGGCGTGGGAAAGCCCTTGGGGACCGGGACGACCTGGCTGGCATATCGAATGTTCGGCCATGGGCAACCGATATTTGGGACGAACTTTCGATATCCACGGGGGTGGAAAGGATCTGGTCTTTCCCCATCATGAAAATGAGAAGGCGCAGAGTGAAGCCGCCTTTGAAGTGCCATTCGTGCGATACTGGCTGCACAATGGTTTTGTGAATATCAACAATGAAAAGATGTCAAAATCACTCGGGAATTTTTTTACCATCAAGGACGTATTGCACCGGGTTCACCCTGAAGCGCTGCGCTTGTTTGTCTTGAGCAAACATTACCGAAGTCCGGTAGATTTCACCGATGAAACCATTGCTGATGCCGAACGGGGTTTGGAGAAGTTGTATGGAACGCTGGCAGCGGTGATGGAAAGAGTGCCCGAAGCGAGTACCGATTTCCCGCAGAAAGCACTCCAGAGCCAGGACAAGGAACTCTATGACGTTGTTGAATCATTGCCGCAGGCGTTCCCTGAAGCAATGGACAACGATTTTAATACGGCCCAGGCAATAGGGTATATATTTAGTTTGCAGCGACATCTGCAGAGATTCCTCGATCGATTCGGACGCAAAAAACTGAAGGGCGCCGCCGCAGGATTAGCTCAGAAAGGGACTGCGTTACTGAAGCAATATTCACAGGTTCTCGGCCTGCTAACCAGAGACCCCCGCCTCTTTCTCGACGAACAGAGGAAATTGAAGCTGAAATCGACCGGGTTGAGCGAGCAGGAAATCGAGCAATCTATTGAACTACGGAAAAAAGCCCGTGAAGAAAAAAATTTCGGCGAAGCCGATCGAATTCGAGACGAACTGGAAAAAAAGGGCGTCCAATTAGAAGACAGCCCTGAAGGAACCCGTTGGCGAGTTATTATATGATCTCTTGTTTGTTCTATTAGAGACTCGGAAAAAGCAAAAACATCAAAGCCTTGCTCGGCCTCATCTGTAGCGCAGGGCTTTAGCCCTGCAACACCACGCAGGACTAAAGTCCTGCGCTGGATGAAACGGGCAAGACCCCTTGTGAGTCGCTTAGGCCTTTCCGCAACAACTCCCGGGGATGCAGCCCTGGGTACTCGGTCGGGATCCGCAACAACCTGTATCCCCCGCTCCGGCGACTCTGCCTTGATCTTTCGTTCCAGACGCGCTGGATGTAACCGACAGAAGTTTTTTCAATTCTTTGCTTTGGCAATTAGGACACGATATCGTGTCTTCATTATTAAACACCAAGTGCTCCGAAGTATTTCCACAATCTGAGCAGACATATTCGAAAATAGGCATGCTGTTTCCTTTATCGTAAATCAGGGGAACCTGGATTGCGCTGCATCCCGTTTCCCCTGTGATGTCCAGGCTGGAGTCGGATCCCGCCTAATGGGCGCAACCGCCCCCGTGAACGGCACAGGTGTGTTCGGGCAACATTTCAGGCAACTTCCCCGTGCGAATCATGTCAAGATTTTCTCGAACCGTGCCTTGAAGACCTCGATATACGCGTATGCCCTGGGCCTGAAGCTTCATAAGCGCCCCCATCCCAATGCCGCCCACAACAACGCCGTCCACTTCGCGGCCACCAAGTGCCAAAAGAGGCTGGCACATGCCATGAACATGATGCTGATCAGCGTTGCGGATTTCATCCAGCTGAGCTGTATCCATATCAACGATCACAAAACCCGGCGCCGATCCAAAATGCCCGTAAAGGGTACTTTCCATTCCCTGCAAATTTTCGGTGGGAAAACAAACCTTCATTAATAAATCTCCAGTTTAAAAGTTACATACCAATAATTAAGTTAGCTGTGTTTAGTAATTTTGGTAATTGCAATGCTATATAAATTTTAAGTATCAACTTGTCAACTGAGCGCCACTGCGCTTGGCTTGAAAAAGCCCAGCAAAATGCTATAAAGGCCTAGTGAGGTTAACGGACTAATAGTCAGGAGGAGAGCATGGCATCCACAGAGTTTATTGATGTTAAAGAAGTTTTCATTAAGACTGATCGCATCCAAGGCAATATGGTTGTCCTTAAAGAGTTTGAAGGAGATTCGAGCTATTTCCTCATGTTTGTCGGGGACGCGGAAATCACAGCCATTGCGAAGGAAAAAGGGCTGGTCGAGCCCAAACGTCCGCTCACCCATGATCTCTATCTGTCAGTACTGAATCGCGCCGATATTAAATTCGACCGAATCGAAATCTTTGCAATGGAGGAAAACACCTATTATGCTA
This sequence comes from uncultured delta proteobacterium, assembly GCA_963781715.1. Lineage (GTDB taxonomy): Bacteria > Desulfobacterota > Syntrophobacteria > Syntrophobacterales > Syntrophobacteraceae > Desulfoferrobacter. Next base: position 542,512 of record CAWAGW010000018.1, on the reverse strand, counting down.
AAGTCTATGCTCGCATCGGCGACGAAGATGTTGAGTTCGACAGCCGGCCAAGCGACGCTGTGGCGTTGGCTCTTCACGAAAAATGCCCCATCATGGTCTCCAAAAAGCTGCTCCGCCGCGAACTGAGTACCGAAGAAGTGCAGGAGTATGAGGCCATTGTCAGAACCGTTAAATTTTAGCGGCCCAACGGGACAGTCGTGAATTAATCCCGGTTTGCGGGACCAGAGATATTCTTGAATCCTTTCCGACGAAAACCATCGCGTGAAGGAGAGAATGCTGCCCTTTGAGGTATGCCAATCCATTGGATTCCAGCTTTCGGCCTCAGACAGGAAGCGGGAATCTAGAAAAGCTCTCAATACAAACGCGATTTTCCCTTTTAACAAGTATACCTTTGATGACTTAGACAGGAGGCGGGATCAACTTCCATGGGAATTCAATCGGCAAGTGCCACTTTTACGCGTTTTTTTGTACCGGATCCAGTTACTGAAGATTTTTGGAGTTACATCGATGAGAGGCTTCGAGCCGGAAGCTTCAAGGAATGTGAGGAAGGCCAGGAACAGGCAGTGGGGTTTTCTTCCTGGGATGATTTTTTCGACTCCGGCTTCAATTTCGGCTCTTACCACAAGGGCGAGTACGTCGCTTTCAATTTTCGCATGGATCAAAGGAAAGTGCCTTCGCTCATTCTCAAACAGCATGTAAGACAAGCCATCCAAAAATACCGGGAGCAAAACGAGGGACGATGGCCATCGAGACACGAGAAGCTCGAAATCCATGAAAACGTCCAAAACTGGCTCATGAATCGAGTCCTTCCGCAACCCTCGCACTGTGAAGTGGTTTGGAGCCCCGCTGCGAAATGGATGTTGTTGGGCACCACCAGCAACAAAATGATTGAAGCTCTATTGGAGCTTTTTGAGGCTCAATTCCGACTTTACCCGGTTCCGCTTTATCACGTTCATTGGGCACTCAACATGGCCCCGCCCATCGACGCTAAACAAAAAGATTTTTTAACCTCCATGGTATCGGTTAAGTCCCCCCAGGCCTTGAGCGATGGGCGCTTCCTTGGGTACGAGTTTCTCACCTGGCTGTGGTTTTTTTCCGAACAATCTCAAGGTAAATTCCAGATATCCGAAAAACTGTCCGGCGAAGTATCCCTTGGAGAACGCCTGGTTTTGTGCATGCCGGGCGACGGCAAAGAAAAGGTTATTTGTACGACCCAGGCCAATGCCCTCCATGAAGCTCGGGTGGCGCTCCAGCAGGGAAAGCTCGCCGAAGAGATACAATTATATCTTAAGATTGGAGACAATGATTACTATCTGACGCTGGACAGCTCATTGTGGGCGCTAAAGGGCCTAAAAACTCCCAAACAATTGCCGGATTACGAGGAGGAAGATGCCGAAGGCAAGTTCCTGGAAAAGATGTTCTTTATTGAAGAAGTTTCTTCAGTATTGAACGTAATTTATGCAAAATTCCTCTCCCAGCGACTGAGCCCCGCATGGGACTCCGACATCCTGCCCGCTTTTAGAAAATGGATCGAAGGAAAAGAGCAGGACGTCGCTCCATTTTGATTCCGGTACAAGCAACTTCATGAACTCCCTCCTGCAAACCGAGGTCTTGTGGAGCGAACTGCGCCGTCATTGGATCAGTGCTCTATTCGTATTTATCACCTTACTGACCATCTCATCGATGGCACTACTGCGCTGGTATCTGAAGCGGCGGTGGAAGCGACTGCTGGAAGAAAGACTTGATGACGAACACGAGCTCGATTTCCTCCCACCTTTGAGCGCAAAGGATCGGGAGGCTCTCGAGCTGGTCAAACGTTTGCGTCGGCAAGTCTGGGAAATCCCGGAAGTTGAGCTGCGCCTCACCATAGAGTCGTTGAGCCAGCAGGCGATTCGCGTGGTGAGGTCTGTGGCTGCTGTCTACTATCATCAAGTACCGGTTCCTGAGTATGAAGCATCTCTGACGGAATCGCTTCAACTGGTCCTGCGAGTTACTGCCCGCCTCAATCGACTTGCCTCGATCAACCCTTTCAGGTTGTTGGGCGAGCAAAAAATAAGCGACTATCAACGTTACTACCAAGTCTACAAGAAAATAAACGAAAATCCTCTGTTGCAGATGTTAAAGCGGCACCGCCGCATTTATCGAGTCGCCCGTTGGGCCATGGATTTGAAAAACCTCGGCAATCCCCTCTACTGGGCGGGCAGGGAAATCAGTCGGGAGGGGTATTTTTTCATGCTGCGATGGTTTTACCTGGCGTTCATCGGTCAGGTGGGCAGAGAAGCTGTACGACTTTACAGCGGCCGCCATTTTCAGAAAGAAGAAGATCGTGACGCAGCCCTGATCTGTTATCGCCTTTTTGCTCTGACTAAGCATTGGGGTGGGCCTTCCCCTGAAGACTGGTCGGTGCTGGTTAATTTCATAGTCAACGAAATAAGCCTGGATTCGGAAAGTAAGCTTGATATTCTCTCGAAATGCAGTGCAGACCGCTACCCCAAGATGCTTGAGGAACAGGTTCTACAAACAAAAATCGGTCGGAAATGGTATCGGAAGGCGCTGGAAAAGTTATTAAAGCACAAGAACAGCCACCTTTCCAACAGGGCTGATATCATCCAGAAAGAACTGGATGAACTGGCCAGTGAAGTGCCGAAAGATGAGACATCGGTTGAGGAAATATAGGGCAGATGACCCCAGCAATTTGAGCTTAACAGGACGGGCATCATGATCGCAAGAATTTGGCACGGACGGGTAAACAAAGAGAAAGCCGATGAGTATGCCGACTTTATGCGAACCGTTGAACATCCACCCCAAAATCTCCCTTCTCGATTGCATCTGATTTTGAAGGGACTAATCATCTCGATTTTGCTATAGAATAAAGAAAAATTGAATAGGTAATGCTGCCTACTGATAATTGGGTAATTTTGCTTATTGAATTTTATGAACGGGCTATTTAGGGAAAATACCGTGGCGTTTCCGCAATCACGTGTTCTTTAACTTCCTGATTTGCATTTAGAGGCAACTGACCGTCGTTGGTTTTTCGATGCGGGTAAATTCAAACATGTTTTTTGAGGGGGGTGGACCATGGCAAAGGTACCTTTCAAACCAGCGCTGAGAAAAGAGTACGAAAACCTTTTCAATGGCTGTCAAGTGCGGCCGGAGCAGATGGACAAGGTCGAAGGTATCATCACCAAACTGCAGGCCAACAAAAACCGTTATCAGAATGTTGCGGGCACTCTTGGGATTCCGTGGTTTTTTGTGGCTGCAATTCATAATATGGAATCCAGCCTAAGTTTTAAAAGGCACCTTCACAATGGCGATCCGCTTACTAAACGGACAGTACATGTACCCAGTGGCAGGCCGAAAAAAGGCAATCCACCTTTTACCTGGGAAGAAAGTGCTGAGGATGCCCTCGCCATGAGGGGGGTAGGGGCAAAAACCGATTGGAGTCTAGCGGGAACTCTCTATCAACTCGAGGGATACAACGGATGGGGGTATCGATTGTATCATTCTCATGTGCTGTCGCCCTATCTGTGGGGTTTTTCGAATCATTACAAGAGCGGAAAGTATACGGCTGATGGAACCTGGTCCGATGTGGCGGTATCTAAACAGTGTGGCGCAGCGGTGTTGCTGCGCCGCATGGCGGAGACAAATCAGATCGACTTCTCCGACCAGCCCGCACTTGGGCCGGATGCCGCACCGGCTATCGTCTCCTATTCGATGGCCAAGCCGGACGATCCGGCCATTGTCTTGCGTGCTGAGGAACTTCAACGGTGGTTGAATACGTTCCCGGGGATTTTCGTTAAAGTAGACGGTATCGCCGGTGAGCGTACTTCAGAAGCTTATAGGAAGGTTACTGGGTCATATCTGCCGGGAGACCCAAGGAGTGCGGCCTGAGCCGTTTCCCTTTCGGGACGAGTCCATTCACTTTGACAGATTTGGCATAGGTGCTAAGGAATTGTCTAAAAATAATTGGCTCATCGCGGATTCGTGGGATTCCGCCCTTCTATCTATCCTTTAGTGCAGCATAAACTCGATCGTTGAGCGGTGTCGCAACTCCCAGTTGTCTGCCGCTTTTGACAACATAACCTGTGAAAGTCTCAAGTTCCGTTCTTTTGCCGTTTTCATAGTCCAGCTGCATGGAAGATTTGGTCCCGTACGGGAAGTTGGCCGCCGTCTGCAATGACTTCGCAACAATATCGTCCGGCAGGGAAGTGCCGCTGGCTTCAGCCAAGGCTTTTATTTCATTCATTAATCCTTCCAGCATGGCACGCTGCTCCGGGTCTTCCAAAACTGCTCCGAAGGGTTTTCCCAACATCGAAGTAATACCTGCCACAGAACAAATGAAAAGGTATTTGGACCAGACCTCCTGCGCGATGTTCTCCGAGAGCACCGCATCAATGCCGGCAGCTTTCAAGTGTGTTTCGATCCCCAAATATGGTACTGTTTCGCCATCTTCCGGACCGAAAATCATTCTGCCCGTTCCCGCTACGTGCTCGACCACTCCCGGCTCAGCAATGTGGCTGCTGATGTAAATGCAACCGTTGAAAATCGTTCCTTTTCTCAGAATCTTCCGCAGTCTTTCAGCATTATCCGCGCCGTTCCCCAGAGGAACGATGACAGTACCGGAATGGAGATTATTGGCCACCATTGGGGCCGCCGACTCAAGATCATACCCTTTGGTGCAAACGAAAATGAGATCCAGCAGTCCTAATGATTGCGGATCGTCTGTTGCTGCAGTGGGTGAGACGACGAAGTTTCCGTCAGGAGTTATCAGCTTCAATCCCTGCTGCTTAATCTGTTTCAAATGGTCGCCTCGAGCTATGAAAAAGACTTGGTGCTGATCGGCAGGAACATATTTCCGGGCTAATTTGCCTCCACAATATCCACCTATTCCACCTATTCCCAAAAGTGCTATTTTCACGGTTTGGTCCTCCATTCAGTAAGAAATTCGCACAAGGTCACATCCGGTCGAGCTTGTTTGTAGGCTGAACGCCTCCGACTGGTCGACGCAATTTTAAATAATAAGCGTTGCAAAACAAATCTGATTAGTTTTCCGGTCAGGGCGGGCAGTCACGATCTTTTAAGGCACTCACCCGGGCTAACTTCGCCTCTGCTTGGCATTTCTTCCCGATTCGTTATCTTTGCCTAACGAAGGCAGCCACTCATAGATTCGGGCAAAGCATTCGCGCACCTTGCCTTTCTCGGGAATCAGAAAAATAAATCCTTTCTTCTGATCAGGAACCAGGGCGATGTGCCTTATGATGCCAGGTTCCGGGTTTTTCTGCGTGAACCCGGTGAAGGCATCATGCGTTTTCGAGCTATTGTAGTACAGGAAGAAGTTATACTTGCCCCACTTAAGCTCTTCCTTCTTAAGCCGCTGCGCATTTCTGATTTTGCGCTGTCCCAGCCCGGCATGCCGTGCTTCGATAAGATGAGCCTCTTCGGACAAAGGCCGATCGAAGTACAAGGTAATGAAAAGCCTGTCATACTTTTTGATCATCTTGGATATGGGCAGATATAACCAGGAATGGCGAGGCAGCAGGGTTATGGTGGCATCGACCTGGGAAAAGGGAGACCCCTTCTTACAGATCAGATTAGCATGATACCCTATAGCGCCCCCAATGTTGGTGAAGTTGTGATCCTCCGGTTCTACGACAGCGACCAGATCCTGAAAAGCCGAAACGATGATTTTATGGTTTTTTCTTTTGCCCCAGAAATAACCTAAGGTAAGGGCGAAACTGAAGCCGATGAACAGAATAAAAATAGGTTGGGTGATGATTTCCTGATGTGCAAACATCGTCTTGAAAAAACTTTCTTAAAGCATGGAGATTATATTTTGGGGAATATCATACAAGCTTTCTCCGCTGTCGCTGGAAAGTGCCTTTACAAGGCTTACTTGCTGCAACGGAACACTGGGAACCAAATTTCTAATACTTCTCTCCACTTGTTCGGCCATCGGTCGGTTTTCCTCTGTAACTTTGTTGTCGATGAGCAGTCCCAAGCGCAAATTGAGGTCCTGCAATCCTTGTATCAGACGCTGCGATTCCCTCAAGGATAAGACATCGGGATTAAAAACCAAAATGACGGAACAAGTTGCGCCTTGAAGAACACTGGTGAGGGACTGATAATTATCATTCATCTTGTTTAACCGTTTCAGCACCTCATCATCTTCAGGATCATATTTCAAAACGGTTTCTTCCTTCTCGCATCCCCTTACTTTCACAATTGTATAACGTTTTTCAAGGATTCTATGGCGAATTTCACTGAGCCGCTCGATCCAGGTCAACGTTACTCTAGGTAAGGCCAGAAATCTCAAAGTCAGACCGGTGGGAGGCGTATCGAACACGATATAATCAAAACTTTTCTCGTCCCTGATCGTCTCTTCAATACTGGTCAGCAAAGCATATTCTTCTATGCCGGGTGAATACTGCAGGACGGAAAAACACTGATCCAGGTTTAATGTCTGAAGATACCGATAAGTGCTTGAGAGGACGTTTATCTCTCTTTGCAGGTAGCTCTTGGAACGTTTTTGCAGATCGATTTCTTTGAGATAAAGGCTGTCAGTAAAGCGGTGTTTTTTATCGCGTAGTGCAACTCTAAAAATATCTCCCAGATTATGGGCAGGATCCAACGAAACAATCAGCACGCGATATTGCTGCGCTAGCTGCCAAGCCGCCGCTGCCGCCATTGTGGATTTCCCTACGCCTCCTTTGCCGGCGAAGAAAAGAATGCGCATCTAGTCGATCCCCAAACTGCCGCACATTTCAGCCAGCATATCGCAGGCATCTTTGGCTCGGCGATTTAAGATCTGCAGTTCTTTTTCCATGTGAGGCAATAATTCGACAGCGAGGAAGGTGGGTGGCGAGGGCAGGCCGACAAATGACCCCAGCAGCAGCAAGGCAAAGATGTTTTCCAGCTCTTGCATTTCCATCACAGTGAGCGCAATAGCGGATTCGCGATGGGATGTATTCAGGCAGGCAAGTATTTCGCGCAAATAGGAGAAAATTGCAAAGCCCATTATCGATAAACATCCGACAGGCGGGGTGCCCCCCGCCTGTTGTTAAAGAATGACTTGAAGGGAAAGAATCTGTAGTTCCTTAAGAGTGAGATCTGCGACAAATTTCTATCACTCAGTTACTTTGGAAGCGAGCTGCTGGGAGATTCTTCGAGGCTTACCTCACGCTTAAAGTTTTTGTAGAAATCGACAATAAAGATAAAGTTCATGAACAGCATGATCAGCATTATAAACATGACTGTCCACCCCTGCGCCGGATTCTTGGCAATCGAGTCGGGCAGGACCACAGCCATGAACCACACGATAGCCGCAGTAACGGTCCCCCACAGCATCCAGGCCGGAATAACGGCCACTCCGCCAAAACCCGATTTCAATTTTGAAGCCACGTAGCAGGCGCCGGTCATCAGAGCGATCGCTGCAATCAACTGGTTAGCGGCGCCGAAAGAGGGCCACAGGATACTGAAATTCTTGCTCCAGGCCAGATAGATGCCGAGGAAGGCCGGGATTGCAGACGCAATCCAGCGATTCGTCAGAATATTGTACACCCCCCCAGCACTGTCTTTCAGCGGTGTGGCCATTTCCGACAGGCAATAGCGAGCCAGGCGGTTGGTGGTATCAAGCGTGGTCATGGCAAAAGAGGCGACCCACATTCCAGCCACCACTTTGACATACTCCGTAGGGATGAATTTAAGCCAGGTCGATCCCACCATATCCGCATACGACTGCACGAACAGGTTAGCGGCCGCCAGTTTGACCATACCGGTAGTCTTGGTGAACATCGCCCCCCAGTTGGAAGCATCGAGCGTTACCGCAACATTCATGGCAGCGCCGGCGTTCTTAATAGCCGTGTAGCCGAAACCCGCTATGGACACCATCACCACAGTGGATAGGAATCCTTCGGTAAACATGGCGCCGTAGCCGACAAACAGGCCGTCACTTTCTTTGGCAATCTGTTTGGAAGAGGTTCCGGATGCCACCAGTGAATGGAAACCGGACAATGAACCACAGGCGATGATCAACGGAATTGCCGGCCAGAAAGGAGTCGCCTTGCCGCCGGAGATGATCGGTGCAAAAGATGTATAAGCGGGTGCTTCAAAACCTCTGAAGGCAAAGATGGCTGCGACAAGACCCAAAACCAGCCCTGCATAAAGCAGGAATGAATTGAGGTAGTCTCTGGGCTGCAATAAGATGTTCACAGGAATAGAGGCGGCAATGATGATGTAGAAAAAGAAAATAACCATCCAGGTATTGTAGCTCATGGGGATGGGAAAAACGGTGCCCAACTGAATTGCCAAAATCAGCATCCCGATGCCTATAACGGTCGCCGCCCCAAAGTGCAGCTTGGTGCGGTAGAGTAAAACGCCTAGAATCAAAGCGGCAATGATCTTGAATAGATAGGAAGAGGCAATGGCCGGCGTCCTTACAAACATGCCTCCAACCACGGCGGCAAAGGCGGCTACAACCAGGATCAGAAGGAAGAACACCAACCAATAAAAAGCGGTGCCGGTTCTTTTGCCCAACAGGTCTGAAGCCACGAACTGAATCGACTTGCCATCGTAGCGAACCGATGCCATCAATGACAGGTAATCATGAACAGCGCCGATGAAGATGTTCCCGAACCATACCCACAACAGACCGGGAAGCCAGCCCCAGGCAATGGCCAGTGCCGGGCCGATGATGGGAGCGGCACCGGCAATTGAAGCAAAGTGATGCCCAAAAAGGATCTCTTTTCTGGCGGGAACGTAATCGATCCCGTCATAGATACGCTGAGATGGCGCTTGCCTTTCGTCCGACGCCCCCACCACATCTTTCTCAAGTTTCTTGCCATAAGTGAAATAGAGACCCACGTACAGTAAAAGTCCGACAAAAATAATTAAGGATGTCATACACTCCCCCCTTCGAAATAAAATTTTTAGGGACTAATAAGGTTATGCTTGCAGATCTCAGATGAACCTAATATCCTGAGATCACTATTAAAACACAATCCTACTGCATTTCGAAGGTCGCATGAACTGTATTTGTGGGCGTCGCTGTCATATTTTTGAAGTGGCAAGTTTGCGTAGGCTGGAGCGTGACCGCCAAGTGAATGATTGGCTTCCCTTCGCTGGTACGCGGCACCGGGTCTACGATTCGTATAAGGGTCTTACGAGTCTCACAAGTAGCAAATTTATAAAAAGCAATTTTTCCTGAATTGTCAAGATTTATCTAGATTTGCTCTAATTTATTGCTAACGCACGAAGCAAGCCAATCGCACCTCATATACTCACTGGCAAGATCCCCAATCCGATCGTGCGCCATTCCTTAAGAGAAACGCTCTTTCGACTCCGACGACGATCGTGATATGTATTTATAGTGAGATCCGGGAAAGGTCTCAAAAAATTAAATTCTTCTTTGGATGGAATGAAACTGGGAGATTTCATGTCGGGTCAGGAAAGTCAGGCCATTGTGTGAGAGGAGCTCCGGTTGGTGTGGAAGTTCATTGACGTATTCAAGAGAAGCAGGGCTTTTGAGAAGGATTCACCTCAAAAAGCTGCTTTCCAATCCAAATACAGGCACTTTCAGAATTTGCTCGCGGGAAACAATCGCGCCCTGGAGATCATAACCGATCTGGAACAGTTGTGTTATGGTCCGAAACCGTTCACTCGAGAAGATTTTGTCAAGCGCGCAGAGAGTTTGATTTCTCGTGTTTATGATATTTCCGAGGATTTGAATGCCCTTTCCAACGGCTGTTACCCCGAGCTGTTCGACATCGTCGAGCAGATGGGTGTGAGCGTCCTGCAGGAATTGGTGGCCAGGAAGGCCGTCGAAAAAACCAACTTCACCATGTCGCTGCAGTATCTCAGCCTGGAGCATGCATCCGAAGTCGGCGGCAAAGCGGCGAGCATCGGTGAAATCTGCAATCGCGTGCATCTTCCGGTGCCACTCGGGTTTGCCGTCACAGCTTACGCCTATCACACCTTCATGCAGGCAAACAGGATCTATGAAGCGTCCCAGAAGGTCCTGAGCGGCCTTGATATCGATGATACCGACCGGCTCATGAAGTGCAGCGCACAGATTCAGTCTTTAATTCGTGAAGCGGCCGTCCCGGCGGACCTTGAAGCGGCAATTCTGGATGAAGCGGACAAGCTCATCAAGGAATTCGGCTCCAGCATTGTGCTGGCCGTGCGCAGCAGTGCGACCAGCGAAGATTCTGAAGCAAGCTTTGCCGGCCAGCACTCCTCGGTCCTGGGTGTGAGCCGGGAGAATTTAATACCGGCCTACAAAGAAGTAGTGGCAAGTACGTTCAACCCTCGCGCCATCTACTACCGCCGCAGCCGAGGGTACCCGGACGATCACGTGATCATGAGTGTGCTGTGCCTGGCCATGGTGCGCGCCAAGGCAAGCGGGGTGATGTATACCAGAGACCCGAACGATCCCAGCCGCGATGTGGTCATGATCAACGCAGTCTGGGGATTGGGCGTAGGTGCAGTCGATGGGTCCGTCGTTGCAGATTATTATGAAATAGACAAGACCGACCGAAAGATACTGACCGCCAGGATCGGCAACAAACAGTTTATGGTATCTCTTGCTGACCGGGGAGGGCTTGAAAGGACAGCTGTGGCCGAGGCGCTCCGCAGGCGACCCTGCCTCGAACCGCAACAGCTCGTGACCCTGGTCGATTACGCCCTGACACTCGAAGACCACTACGGAACGCCGCTCGACATTGAATGGGCCATGAGGCGGCACGGAAAACTGGTAGTTCTGCAGGCGCGTCCGTTGAACTTGGATCTCACGGCGGTGCGGACTGAATCCGCTTTGCAGAACATGGACCTCGACACGGTCAGCACCAGGTTTCCGGGCAACCCGATTTTACTGCGAGGCGGCCATACAGCATCGCGCGGGAAAGCCAGCGGGCCGGCCTATTTGGTCGAATCGGATCACAACTTGCTGAACATTCCCGAGGGCTCCATCCTCATCGCTCCTGAGTCCTCGCCCCGCTATGTCCCTATACTCGGCAGAGTTCAGGCGATTGTGACGGACGTAGGCAGTGTCACTGGGCACATGGCTTCGGTCGCCCGCGAATTTTCGGTTCCCGTGCTGGTGGGGACGGGCAATGCCACTGCCGTCATCCCCCACGGTGAAGAAATCACTGTGGATGCCACAAACCAGCTGCTTTTCAAGGGCCGGGTGGAGAGTATCCTGGAGCGCAAAAAGCCTGTGAACCCGATGAAAGGAAGTCCGACCTACAAAGCGGCACACGCCGCACTCAAAAAAATTGCAGTATTGAATCTGCTCGACCCACAGAGCGACAGCTTTACCCCTGAAAGCTGCCGGACACTCCACGATGTCATTCGCTTTGCACACGAAATGTCAATGCGCAGGATGTTCCAGATGAGCAATGATGTCGAGGTGGATGAGCGTGTTGCGGTCCGCATTAAAGCGCCTTTGCCGTTGCAGTTGCTTGCGGTGGACCTGGGCGGCGGTCTGAAAATCTCTACTGATGCGAGGGTGGCCACCATTGCAGACGTTGCTTCGGTGCCCTTTCAGGCCTTGCTGCGGGGCATGAGGCATCCGGATGTGCGATGGGTCGGGCCGGCTGGGGCCAGCTTCAAAGGGTTTGCCTCCATTGTCGCCGAATCGATGTTGAGTGATCCCATTGCCGACAAACGTTTGGGAGGACCGACTTATGTGTTTCTTGCGGATAGCTATCTGAATTTCAACTCGCGACTGGGATACCACTTTGCAGTGCTGGACGCTTACTGCGGAGAGCAGGTGAATGACAACTACATCACCTTCTCTTTCAAAGGCGGCGCTGCAGACATCGGCCGCAGGTCCAGGAGAGCCATCCTTATTGCGAAGATCCTCAATCGCCTGGGGTTCAAGACGCAGATTAAAGGTGACCTGGTGCGCGGCGAAATCAAGAAATACGATTGCGTTCTCATGGAACAAAAGCTCGATGTCATGGGTCGACTGCTCGGAGCAGTGCGGCTGCTCGACATGGTGCTTTCCGATGAGGGAGAAATCGACTGGTACGTGGAAGAATTTTTTAAAGGCAATTACACCTTTGAGCGCTAGGGTTAGCTCGGAAGATCTGCGCAACGATCAATTCGGCCATCAGCAAGGTGACATGGTGCTGCGCTCTGTTGCAGGGATCGTTCGCTCGAACGTAGGGTGTCGGATTTTGTAGGCAGATACGGTGGCGAGGAATTTATTGTACTTCTATATGGTGCGGGCTTGACAGCTGCCTGCCGAATAGCCGAGAAGATAAGGGAGGCGGTCTCACAAATCATCACACAGGGCGACCGCAAAACCCGTAGCGCAGGACTTTAGTCCTGCTGCGGGCGGGACTAAAATAGGCAGCCCTAAGGAGCCGAGCTACTTGATCAAAGGACTTTTTGGATGCGGATCTGCCTAGGAGGCTGTCCAAAAATGCCCTTTTGATCATTTCGAACGAAGCTGAGCGGAGTGAGAAATCTATGATATCAACCACTTGTGGAAGCAAGATTTCTTCCGTTTGGCTCGAGATGACAGTTCTCGGACAGCCTCCTTGGATAACTCAAAATAAAAGGGTGAGCCGGCAATGAAATATTTTAGGCAAATCGGAATCTTCATCTTGCTCATAGTGGCTACTCTCACTGCTCCAAACCCCTCAAAGGCCGAGGACCATTGGAAACAGATTGGAGACGGCCTGTTCTTGGGAAATTTTGAAGTTCAAAACAGATTGGATGGGGATTTCTTAAAGATAACTATTTTGAAAATTGATCCAGCCAAGTACGGTTTCAGACTTTTGTGCGCCAGTGAACAGGATAATCAAAGTCGAAACATAACAGAATGGGCGAAAAATTTCGGTCTGATCGCTGCGATCAATGCAGGAATGTACCACAAAGACGGGATCACTAGCGCGGGATATATGAAAAACCATGAGCATGTGAATAACCCTCACGTGAACCACTATCGAGCCTTTCTTGCGTTCAATCCCATTGTTTCTGATCTACCTCCCATCCAAATCATCGATCGGGAGTGCCAGAACTTTGATCAACTTAAATCTGAATACCAGTCCCTCTTTCAAGGCATTAGGATGATCTCATGCAAAGGCGAGAACGTGTGGAGACAGCAAGCCGATCAGTGGAGCACAGCTGCAGTGGGCATCGACAAAGGAGGTAACGCACTGTTTATTTTCGGTGAAACTCCGTCATCTGTGCACGATTTGATCGATGCTTTGCTATCTTTGCCCATTTCCATCCACAATGCCATGTACCTTGAGGGTGGCGCCCCCGCATCGTTTTACCTGGCCAAAAACGGAATTGAAGTTGAGTTGCATGGACAGGGAGGGTTGGATCTCGCCGCGTCTATACCGAACGTGCTGGGGGTTGTCAAAAAGTAGTGCGAAAAAACGGAGTATGCGTCGTTTAAAGAACGAGTGGTATATTTTCCCCAAATCGTTAAGTTTCATGTCATCCTTTTGTGATCTGCAGTAGAAAATGGATAAATCGATTTGCATGATATTAAAATGCCTTGTAAAAACACAAAAAATTGAATCAGTGCACACTGCTCACATCATTCTGTCCGGAGATCTTCATGGTTGAATACGTACACGCGCTTAAAGGAAGAGCGAGGTTCAGTATAGACGGATTGCAGGGGTCGGAACTCCTCAAATCCTTTCTTGAGAAGAAGCTTCCGGAAAACTCAGTAATTACCGATGCGTCCGCCAGCCCTTTGACTGGAAACGTGCTGGTTTTTTTCGATCGGAAAGAAAGCATCAGCGCTGTCGCAGCTATCATTGAAGCGAACCTTGCCCAGTTCAGAGGGAGTAGAGAGGAAACAGGAACAGAAAGGGCCTCTGCGACCGGATAACAGCGACAGCAGCTTTTCCATCTTCCGTTGGCTGAAGAATTCAATTTTAAATGGCGAAAAAATCGCTCTGCAGAAATGGAAGCACAAAAGCCAATCATGGCACAGCATGGATGCGGATTCAGTTTTGGCATTTCAAGGGAGTTCAAGAGAGTCGGGGCTGAGTGCGGACCGTGCTGAAGAAAAGCTCCTCGAACAGGGGCGCAATATACTGCCCTTACCGGTTCCTCGCTCCATTTTGTTGCTGGCTTTCGAACAAATCAATGCGATGCCGATTGTGTCTGTTGGTCTCGCCGCGAGCATTTCATTGCTTACCGGCGGTGTTGGCGAGGCAATGGTTGCGGTCACAGTAGTTATCATCAACGGCGTCGTAGGTTATGTGACTGAGAAGCGGGCGGAAGAGACCATCCACACACTCAGAACGGCGGATGATTCTCCCGTACAGGTGCTAAGAGGTGGCAAAGTAAAGGAAATTTCGGCACAGGAAATCAGTCTGGGCGACATTATGGTGCTCAGCCCGGGAACCTATGTGCCTGCGGATGGGCGGTTGGTCGAGGCAAATCGACTGAGCGTTGATGAGTCGGAGCTCACTGGGGAATCCATGCCGATCATCAAGACAACCGAGCCGTTCGAAAGCCAGTATGTTCCGCTGGCTGATCGCGTCAATATGGTTTATCGGGGTACGCTGGTTACCGGCGGTGATGGGATGGCGGTCGTCGTAGCTACGGGGTCCTCTACTGAATTGGGGAAACTGCAGAATCTCTTCGGCGAAATCCTCCCTCCTCAACCCGCCATTGCGAGGCACCTCAGCCAGGTAGGGCGTCAGGCTTTTTTGATGGGAGGCATTGCCTGCAGTGCCGTTCTCGTGACTGCGATGCTTCGCGGAATCGGCCCGATTGGGTTGGTTCAAACATCTTTATCCTTGATCGCTTCGGCCATCCCTGAAGGGCTTGCCACCCTCGCTATCACTTCTCTAGCACTGAATATCCAGGACATGCAAAAACACCACATCTTCGTTCGACAGCTCCGTCCGATTGGCAACCTTGGTTCCATTCAGACCATTTGCTTTGATAAGACGGGAACGCTGACCCGGAACGAGATGACCATCCTGAAGATATATGTAGGATCGAAACCAATTGATGTTGTTGAGAATGAACTTTACCTTGATGGCGAATCGGTTGATCCTTCCTTGGTGGAAGAGCTTGAATGGCTAATGCGGATATCGGTTCTTTGCAATGAAACTGAAATATCAACCGATGACGATGAGGTTGCGTTGGCAGGCTCTGCGACTGAAAGCGTACTGGTGAAGCTGGCGCTGCACTCGGGCATGGATGTTCAAGATCTTAAAGAGAAGCATCCTGTTGTCGAAACCGAGTATCGTTCTTCAGAGCGACCATATATGACGACTGTCCATCGCTTGGCTGGCCATGGCACGCTGGTTGCCGTCAAGGGAAGTCCTCTCGAAGTTCTGGAAAGATGTACCACCCAGATGCGGGATGGAGAGACGATTCCTCTGACTGAAAGTGACAGAAGTCAAATTGAGTTTCACAACCAACAGATGTCCGGTAAAGCCTTGCGGGTTCTCGGCTTGGGCTACTCCATAAGAGACGATTCTGGTTCAGGAGAAGGGGCTTGGAATGACGGCGGCCTAACATGGCTCGGGCTCATAGCTATGGCAGACCCGCTAAGGGAAGGGGCCGTCGAATTGATTACAGCTCTCCACATGGCTGGAGTAGAGACGAAAATCATTACAGGAGATCAGAGCACAACAGCCCATGCCATAGGCAGACAACTGAATTTAAGTGGGGATATGCCTCTGCAAATTCTGGATACGTATCAGCTCGAAAACATCCAAGCGGATGCTCTGACAGGTCTGGCCAAAGGAACTCATATCTTCGCAAGGGTCAGTCCCACACAAAAAGCTCATATCATTCAAGCCCTGCAGAATTCGGGCAGAGTGGTGGCAATGACCGGTGACGGTATAAATGACGCACCTGCTCTAAAGGTTGCCGACGTAGGCATCTCGTTGGGAAGGTCAGGCACTGATCTTGCCCGGGAAGCCGCAGACATCATCCTCGAAGACGACGATCTCAACAATATGATGACGGTGATCAGAGACGGCCGCAATGTGTATGATAACATTAAGAAATCGGTTCGCTTTCTGTTGACCACAAATCTAAGCGAGATTCTTACAAAGCTTGCTGCAACCTTCGTGGGAATACATCATTCGGTTGGAGCCCTGCAGTCCGTTTCTGGAAATCTTCAGTGTCTCGCACTCAGTTTGGAACCGCCGCAACCCAAGATTTTGAAAAACTCTCCGCGGCCTCCAGAAGAGCCATTGGCGGGCGCATCTGACATCAAAAGAGTGATCCGTGAATCGACCACTATCGCCGCTGGGGCCGTTGGAGCCGGAGGGTACGGAATTATGAGATATGGCATCGGTCCCAAGTCTGGGTCAATGGCGTTCCACAGTCTTGCCATCGGGCAGATTCTCTACGCATCGACCTGCCGTTCCAGAACGAATGACCGCATAAAAGATGAACCACTGATGCCCAATCCTTATTTCAGGACAGTTCTTTTCGGCTCGTTGGCAGCGCAAGTCCTTGCAATGACTTTACCCGGCCTCAGAGGGCTTACTGGCCTGACTCCACTAGGTTTTATAGATTTTTTTGTTGTGAGTGCAGGAGGTCTATTGCCTTACATCATCAATCAAGAAGCACCCCGGAGAAATGCTGATGGTACTGTGACCCAACCTGCTGCGGCTTAAGGACTTAACTTTATGGCAATATGTTGGGATCCCAACCGTATGGCATGCCGCCGTACCAGTATCCATCTTCTTCCTGTGTCCAGTAATCAAAGCTGTCCAAATCTGAATTGTTTTGAACCGAGTCAAGATAGGTCTGCTGCATGTAGTTGATCACGGCCGGGGGCACGCCCTTTTTTTCGAGATCGGCCAGCTGACTTGCCTCGAGGCGGTAGACGGTGCCGGATTCGCTGATTTCCTGGATAATCTGATCGGGAGGAGTTCCTGACTTGCTCATATCAATTATTTCTGCCACCGATACCGGAGCAGGATGTTCGTCAGGAACGGTTGCACAGCCCCCCAGCAGCACAGACCAACCGCCCAGCAGCAACAATAGAAAAAAAGTAAGATACCTCCCGGACAAAACATCTCTCATAGCTTCTCCTTCCTTCTCCCATTCTCCTCGATAAGTAAAAACAACTACCCCTTAATCAACGGATTCTGCCAAAACACAACTCTTCCTTCTTTTGATTCAGCCAATAAAATCCTCCGCTTTCAACGTTCAAAAGCTTGCCGGTGAAATTTGCACTCAGCACTCCCGGACTTTGCATTTTCCCGTCTTTTACTTTGCTGGAACGAAGCGTTCTGCTATTGCGCTCTACCCAGTAAAGAACTCCTTTATCTGCAGTCAGCAATTTGGCTCGAAAGTTCTTTTCTAATTGTCCCTGTTTCTGCACCTGGCCGTCAACGATTTTGCCAAAATATAGAGTGCCGTCGTTATCTTCCTGCCAATAGAGGGTCCCGCCGTCCACGGCAAACAGTTTAGGATTGAAATTGCTGATTTGATGTCCGTCATCTTTTAGACGTCCATCCACTACCTCACCGTAGTGGAGAGTTTTTTTTGCCGGATCTATCCAGTAAATTCGGCCCTGATCGATGCTTAGCATTTCTCCGGTGAAGTCTCTATCCAGGTCCCCATCCATGTCGAGCCGTCCTCCTCTGAGCTTTCCGTAGCGCAGAACAGTACTGCCGCCTCGATTCACCCAGTAGAAAACGTTGCTGTCCAAAGCCAGTTGGCCGGCAAAAAAATTATCCTGGATAACCGTGTCAAGTTGAAGACTTGGAATGTCTTTGCCTTCCTGCCCTAGCAACATGCGCATGGGTATTGGAATTCTTAAGTCAGAATCGGCTGCCGGGTTGAACTGAGCACCCGCTTCGTCCATGCTGAAAACAGTAAACAGCGCTGAGGCCACGAGAAAGTAGCAGATTGAGGTTTTCCATCTCATTTCGATTTCCTCCCTTCCCTCAGTTTTACTTCAAATAATCTACTCTTTTTAGAGAAAGGCACATGTGCACTAACAGTGTGAAGAGACTCTTCGGCTGCCTCCCCGCCTAATTCTTGCGATAGAGTGTCATGATGTCGTCTTTGGTAAAGAGTGCCTCAACATCCGCCACTTCCTTCAAGATGTTCTCTCTTCCACCCATCTCTAGACGATCCACCAGCACAACAACTTTGACAACTTCCAGTTCCGCAAACCGGCAAGCAGAAATGGCCTGCAGCGTGGAACCTCCGGTGGTGACCACATCATCGACAACAACTACGCGATCACCGGCTTTTACTTTTCCTTCGATCAAATTCACGGCGCCATGATCTTTTTGTTTCTTTCGAACCACGAAGGATTGGATGGGCTGGTGCGCGACCCAAGAGGTGTAAGAGACGGCATTGGCGATCGGGTCGGCACCCAGAGTGAGGCCGCCGATTGCTTGTACATTGAGATCTTGAATAGACTTGAAAATCAAGTTTCCAATCAGATACTGTCCTTCGGGATCCAGTGTTATTCGTTTACAGTTAAAATAGAACTGACTTTTGCCCCCGTGGACCAGCTTAAAAATGGGAGTATCGGAGAACTGAAACGCTTCCCTAAAAATCATTTCTTTCAGACGATCTTTCATTTATATACAACCTTTCTTCAAGGACCGAATATCACCAAGAGGAATCTATGTTATCCGCTGTTTTTCTTTGTGTTTCTTCATAGTCTTCGTGGTTTGGCAACAAAAAGAGCAAGGGTACAATGCGAAAATGTTCTTGGGAAAAAGCATTCATGGCTGAGCCATGGTGTGCCTCCGATGCATTTGAAAATAGTTTCCCAATAAAGACTAGTGCTTATCTAACTCCATGTCATCATTTTAATCAGTTTTGACCAAAAACCTTCTTGATTCCGGATTTCTACAAGTTCTTGAGCGTGGCGTTCTTCTTGAGTTTTAAACGTCTGAGACCAGCGATCTTGTTCAAGTCTCAATTTTTCCTCAAAATGTTTCTTTTCGAGTTCAATTCTTTGTCTGATTTCTTCTTGCAGTATTTTCCATTTTTCCTCTAAAAACTCTTTTTGATCTTCCAATTCCTTTTCAAATAAGCGTTTTTGATAGATCAGATCGCGCTGCAGCTTTTCGATTTCAAGGTCCTTTTGGGTTAAATTTTCATCTTTGTGCTTCGATTCCAGGACCAAGCGCTGGTTGTCATGGATGAATCGATCAAGTTTGGACTCCAGGCTGGAAATGTGCTCGATGATGGGGTGAAGTGCTTTATCAGGCGGGTGCGAAGGCAAATTGTCAATGGTTGAAGGACTTTCTCTACCAGCGACTGGCGCGCCGCCCCGCATAAAGATCTCAAAGGATTCCTGCGGAATAAACAATTGCCTCCCCTTGCGTTTGGCAGGCAGTTTGCCGGAAGAAACGTAATTTCGTACGGTTTGCTCACTGGTGCCAAGGATGCGTGCAGCTTCCTTTACGCTAAGGTCCGTTTCCACCTCTGTTAGTCTCCTTCATTATCACGAAATTTGTCCGAACGGATTCCGTACCTCCGCATAATTTGCTGCAATCCCTGGCGCTCCAATCCGCAAAGTCTGGCCGCCTGGCTGACATTTCCCTGAGTGTTGGAGAGGATTTTGCCGATGTAGCTCGAATGAAAACGTCGCAGAGCCTCTTCTTTGGCTTCCCGATAATCCAGGTTATTTAACGTCTCATCGTGAATCGGGCTGGTCTCTTCCATGGCCTGCTGAAATCCGACATGCTCGGGGTGAATTTCCTCCTCAGGAGAAAACAAAATGCCCCTTATGATCACATTTTCAAGTTCTCGGACGTTTCCTTCCCAAGGTGCTCGAAGAAATTTGTCCATCAGCGTCACGGACAAGTTCTTTCGAGGTTTTTTTAGATCGCCGCAATGTTTCTCAAGAAAATGGTCGACCAACAGAGGGATATCCTCGCGACGTTCTCTAAGGGGGGGTAATTCTATCGGCAAAACGTTTAATCGATAGAAAAGATCCTCCCTGAACTCCGCCCTTTTGATTTTTTCCGGCAGATTTCGGTTGGTGGAGGCGATCACGCGAACATCCACGTGGATTGATTTAGTGTCTCCCAGGGGCTTGATCTCTTTTTCCTGAAGGACCCGCAGCAGCTTGGTCTGAATAGCCGGGCTGATATCGCCGATTTCGTCCAAAAAAATGCTGCCCCCATGGGCCTCCTGGAAGAGGCCGATTTTGTTTTGAGTCGCGTGGGTGAAGGCTCCTTTTTTGTAGCCGAAGAGCTCACTTTCCAAAATGTTTTCCGGAACCGTCGGGCAATTAACCGCCACATACGAGCGATCACGCCGATCGCTCAAAGCGTGGATTGCGCGTGAAACCAAATCCTTGCCCGTTCCGGATTCGCCGCTAATAAAAACGGTTAAGTCCGTTTTGGCGACCATCTGAACGCTCTCGTAAACACGCTGCATTTTAGCGCTTCTTCCCACTAGATTTTGGAATGCCTGATGACAGTGGGCATGACGCTGCAGCTTCAAATTCTCGCGCAACAGACGACTTCTTTCCAGCGCCTTATTCAGAGTCCAAACCAGAGCTTCATGATCGAACGGTTTGGTAATGAAATCATAAGCTCCCATTTTAATGGCCTGAACTGCTGTTTCTATGCAACCGTGAGCGGTCATCATGATCACGGTCAGCCAAGAATGCTTGCTGCGAATTCTCTGCAGAACTTCCAGGCCGTCCATCCCGGGCATTCTCATATCGAGCAGGACCAGGTCCAGAGGTTCCGAAGCGAGCATTTTCAGGGCTTCTTTACCGTTGGAAGCGGTTTTTACGTTGCATCCCATCTCCGGTTCCAAGCTTCTCTTGAGAAGCTGCAGCATGTCCGGTTCGTCATCTATAATCAAAAGAGTTTCGTCTGCCATTGATGATTTCTGTACCTCGCGCTGAATTTACCGGCAAAATAACTGTGAAAACAGAGCCTTGATCGGGTTCGCTTCGGACCAGGATTTCGCCGTCGTGATCTTTAACGATTCCGTAGCTGACTGAAAGTCCCAGCCCTGTGCCTTCGCCAGTGGGTTTAGTAGTAAAAAAGGGGTCGAAGATTCGGGATAAATGCTCCGGCGGGATACCCGTTCCTGTGTCGGCGACCTGAATTGAAACTTGGGAAAGGGCCTGGTCATAGTGAGTCTTAAGAAGGATACTTCCCTTCTTTCCGATGGCTTGCTTTGCGTTCATAATGAGGTTCATGAACACCTGCTTTATTTTTTCTTCATCCAGAATCATCTTCGGTATCTTGGAATCGAAGTCTTTTTCGATCTTGATTCCATCCAGTTCAAAGTGATGCTGCACCACACTCAGAACCTCGTCGAGCGCTGTATGCACATGGCCCACTTCCTGTCTGGTCTGAGTGCTTCGTGCAAAGCTGAGCAAGTCTTCAACAATGGTTTTGCAGGTCCGTGTGTGTTTTTCAATGATTCTCAAATCGGCATATTGCTGAGTGGCTTCTTTTTCATCGCGAAGCAGCAATTGGGTATAACCGAGAATCATGCTCAGAGGATTGTTGATTTCATGCGCTATTCCAGCTGCCAGTTGACCGATGGAAGCCAGTTTGTCGGCTTGCAGAAGCTGCTTCTCCATAGCTTTACGTTGGCTGATATCTTTGATCAAAAACTGAACGGAGTCGATTTTTCCGTTTTCTCCTTTTTCAGCGGTGCCGCTCAATAAAACAGGGAAACGGGTTCCAATATCGGTCTTTAAAAGGACTTCGGTATCTGAGACAAAACCCTGAAGGGAAAGTGCATCTTCGATAGCCGTCCAATTGTCCAAATTGTCAAAGAAATAAGGAAATCGAATCCTTTTCCCGTTTGTGGTCAGGCCGGAAAGCCCGAGCAAAGATAAACCGGCCGGGTTCAAATTAATAATCGTTGCGTTTCCGTCCACTAACATGATTCCATCACGGGAAACCTCAAAAATTCTGCGATATTTTCTTTCAGAAAAGGCCAGCTCTTGCGTCCTTGCGGTGACAAGATTTTCCAGATTGCGGTTGAGGTAGATCAGTTCTTCGTGTGCTTCCTGCAGGGCCTTTTGGTCTTTTGAGATCTGCTGGTATACCTTCCAGGTTCTTTCGAAAAAAAGGGTGATTGAGGCGACCACCACAAACATGAGGGTATTGATTGCGCCGCTGTAAGGCCGCAAAAAATCCCAAACATCATCATGGCCGGAAGTCAATAAAACTCGTTTCGCGATGTGGCCCACCGAGCGAGAAATTGCGAAGCCGGCCAAAGCATAGCACAACCATAAAAGGTAGGTCCAAACGACGTTGCTTTGGTCCTGATCTTTGAGCTTTTTGGCCAGCCGTACGCATAGGAAAGAAAAAAGAATCATGAGGCTGGAGCCCAGTAAATCAACAATCCAGATTGGGAACAAAGGCAAGCTCATGATTTTCTATCCGAAGTCTTCATATCTTGGGCCTGTTTCAGAAGCTGACGCAGACCGATGTAGAGAAAGAAGACAGCGGGGACGCTCAGTAGGTGGTCCAGTTTAACAATGTAATACAAAAATGCCAGGCCACTCGAATCTTTGTTCATTGAAATGCTGGCATACCATGTACCGGCGTTGATAGTCCGGAAAGTATCTCCCAATTGATCGAGATGATGAACGATTATGGCATCGATATTCCAAAGGATAAAGAACAGCGCCGAATATTGAACGAGACGCCAGCCTTTTTCCTCGACCAGCTTCCACTCCCTCAGCCAGTAGATGAGAATGCCCATGGAGATGATGAAGAACAGGTGGGCGATTTGATGCGCCCACAGCCCTTCCGGTTCGGCGTGCACCTGCGTTGCGCCGGCCGGCTGAACCATTGCGAACATCAGCAAGATAAAGCAACATGAAACTATGGTAACATATGATTTTTTCATGGATTTTGTATCCCTGCAATGCTTACAGACCTTTATAAACCTTTCCAGCTGTGGTATCAACTCGCCGGTGCATAAAATACTCTGCTAAAAATTGGAAAAAGAAGGAGGCTTAAACGGATGAGCTCAATTACGGGGCGAGCCAGCATGGGCTACGCAGCAGGTTGCGTTGGCGCTTTGGTGAATTCCTGGTTGGTATGGTATCTGGGGAGGAAGGGGGTTCCGCAAAAACTTGGGGTTGCCATTGCGCCCGCCTGGAGTGCGGCTTTCCTCTATCCACGTTTGGTGTGGGGCGGTCTTTGGGGCCTTCTATTCGTCCTGCCCATGTGGCAAAGCGGGTTCTGGACGGGGGTATTTAGTCGAGGCATTTTATTCAGCATCGTCCCGACGCTTTTCCAGCTCTTCTACGTTTTTCCCTACTTGGTCGGCAAGGGGATGATGGGGTTGGCTCTTGGCAAGCTGACCCCGGTTTTCGTATTTCTATACAATGCCGTGTGGGGGCTCTGCGCTGCCTTGTGGCTGCATTTTGCCAAAGGCAAGTTCTGATCATCTTCAGCAACTTCTATTTGTCACGAGATTAAACCGCGGCCGAGAGCAAAGCCATGGTGAATACAGATGCTGAATTCTTTCGACTCCATGTTTACTCCTACTCTTCTTTGCCGGCAGGGGCTTTCTCGTCCACAGAAATGAGTTCCACATAGAAGATAAGGGTGCTGTTGGGGGGAATGGCAGAGCCTGCACCGCGCTCGCCATAGGCGAGTTTAGCAGGCACAAACAGTTCCCACTTGGCGCCTTCCTTCATCAGCTGCAGTGCCTCCGTCCAACCCGGGATCACGCGATCAACCTGGAATTTCGTCGGTTGGTTGCGAGCGTAAGAGCTGTCGAAGTCCGTGCCGTCGATCAGCGTCCCGCGGTAGTGGACGGTTACGGAGTCGTCGGCCTTGGGCGTCTTACCCGTTCCTGCCTCGATCAACTTGTACTGGAGTCCGCTCGGGAGGGTTTTCACGCCCTCTTTTTTTGCGTTTTCGGCCAGAAAGGCCTCGCCCAGGGCAAGGTTTTCCGCCGCCGCCTTCTTCTGTTCTTCGCGCTGATCGGCCACAATCTTTTGTTTCAACTCCACGAGAGTCTGTTGCATCTCTTCAGGGGTCATGAGCGGTTCCTTTTCCTCCAGGGCGTCCTGAACCCCTTTCACCATCAGTTCGGGATTGATTCGCACGCCTTGACGCTTGAAATCGCTACCGACCTGGTAGCCGACGCTGTAACTAGTCCTGTCATTCGGGTCTTTCAGAGCCGGCTTTTCTTCCGCTTTGGCCGCACTGACGAGGAGGCCGAGGCAAAGTGCTGCTGCCATTAGCTGTTTCATATTAATGTTCTCCATTTATTCCAGATGCTACAACGAAAGATCGATACCCTTTGCTTCGCGCCATTCCGAGCGGAGCGAGGAATCTTCTGGGCTGTTCATACTCACCAAAGATTTCTCGCTTCGCTCGAAATGACATTAAAAAGGAAATTTCGTTGCATTATTAAGGCCAAACATTCTTAATTTTTCCCCATGCCCGGTTATCCACCGGACGGCCTTTGGAGATCCGTGACGCTTGGCGGGCTCCCAAGAGTCTCATTATCGTCGTGCTCCGGTTCGACTACGGCCGGAAACGGGCCTTCCTGGAAGGAGAGAAGCTCAAGCTCGAAGATTAGTGCGCTATTGGGCGGAATGCGACCATGCCTGCGTTTACCGTAGCCGAGCCTGGCGGGAACAAAAATCTGCCACTTGGCGCCGGTCTTCATGAGCTGAAGCACCTCGGTCCAGCCCTCGATCACTCCAAAAAGGCGCACCGTCGAGGGTTCTCCGCGTTTGTAAGAGTTGTCGAACTCGGTCCCATCCACCAGGGTACCGCGGTAATGCACCGCAACAGTATCCGTCGCCTTTGGGCTCGGGCCAGTGCCCTCGCGCAGGACTTTATACTGGAGCCCGCTCGGGAGGGTTTTCACACCCTCCTTCTTCGCGTTTTCAGACAAGAACGCCTCCCCCTGCTTGAGGTTCCCGGCAAGCAGCTCTTGATAGAGCTTCTGCTGCTTGATCCACGCCTTCTTTTTCAGCCCTGCGATGAACTCTTCCATCTCTTTCGCGGTGAGCTTTGCTCCCTTTCCTTCATAGGCATCGCGGACCCCCTCGATAATGACGGCCAGGTCCAGATCAACCGGCTGCCGCTTGAGGCTGCCCCCGAACTGGTAGCCGATGCTGTAACTCTCCTTCTCCTTTTCGCCCTTGAATTTAGGGCCGTCTTCAGCCCGGCAAAAAACGGAACACAGTACGAGAATTAAAACGGCAGTTAACCCAGTGCCCAGGAGGATCCTCTTCCTTTTCATTAGCGGTTTTCCTTGTTCGATTCCAGAGATGATTCAGCATAGCACAAAGAGGAGGGCCACGAAAGCGGCCCTCCTGGTGGACATGTTTTCAGTGTGCAGTAGTGATTATATCTGGGGGGTCTTCTTGACCTTGTAGGGCCGCATCATTTCGTTGTCTTCATGATCGACAATGTGGCAGTGCCAGACGTAGCCGGGACCTTCGGTGGGGTCAAAGGGGTAAAGATTTTTCCCCGGCTTGGACAGCCACAACGGTGTGCTCGTCGGCGCCCACCGCGCCACGATCCTCAGAACTTGGCCGGGCCATACAATGGCTGTATCCATCCAGCCGTCCTCTTCCGGTCCCGGAAGTTCGGGTGAATAGCCATTTAGGTAGTTCATAATGCCATTTTCGAGCGGTGGGTTCCCACCAATGGCGCCGTCAGCGTTGACTTGGTTATAGGGCAGCGGCGGACCGTAGCCCGGGCAGAATACTCCGGCCGTGCACATGGGATTGAAAATTGTATCACCAGGAAAGGCGGCTTCCCAGTCGTCAATGTATTGGGGATTGAAATACTGACGGCTCAATATCTGGAATTGGACCAGGTGAGTATGCATGGGGTGCGCGTCCCCCGTCAAGTTGATGATCTCCCAGATCTCGGTCGATCCCACCTGCGGCAACTCGCTCACGCCATCATCCGGGTAGATCTCGTCAATGCTGGGCGAATTGCGCCCGTCCCATTTGGTATTGTTAACCAAGACCTCCAGCGGCCCACCCTCTCCCATGACTTCCTTTAATATGAGCTGTCTTTTACGACTGATCTTCACGCCCTTTGCCAATCCCCCCTTTCCGTCTGTCAAACGCACCGTTTTGGCATACCAGGGGCGGCCGCATTGGTCTATTGCCGGATTACAGCTCCTGTCTTTCCAGCCATTGAGGGGTCGGGTCACTTGGAATTGCATGATACTCCCCATCCCCATCTGATACTCATCAACTCCGGGGACAAGCCCCTCCGGGTAAGGAACTTGTGCGTCGTTTGTCACGGTAATCATCTGATTGTCCAGACCGGCAAAGTCCACGATCACATACACACGCTGGCCCGGTGCGATGAGCACCGTGTCGACCTTTGAGGGCTTGTCAAGGTAGGCGTCGTCCCTGCCAATCACGTAGACAGGAGCATCGCCGAATGCAAGGTTATAGAAGCGGGCGTTTGAGCCGTTGAGCAAACGGAAGTAGTAGCGTCTCGGCTCCACCTCGAGCTTCGGCCAGGGCGCGCCGTTCACAATCATTACGTCGCCGGCGAATTCGGGGTTCCAGAAGGGGTGCACATCCGAATTGGGAGGCGGGCCGTTGAGGTTGCTAGCCAAGTCACCACTGCCGTCCGGAAAGAACAATTGGCCGTTGGTGTCGAACTGGCGATCCTGCAGGGCCATCTCGATCTCGTACGGGCCACTCGGGAGATTCCTGGGCTCCGTTATCAGTGCCCGGATGAACCAGAAAGCCGCCATGCCGCTGTAAACGTTGTTGCGCGTAGCACCCAGAGCGTGGTCGTGAATCCAGGTGGTTCCTGGTTCCTGCCAATTTGTGTACTTATAGATGGCCACATTGCCGGGCGGGTGGTCTAATGTCCTGTAATCCACTCCCTGGTACATGCCATCTGAGGTGAACCACTGCTCCGGCCCACCGTCATAGGCCGACTCAACCTCCTGCCCGTGGTTATGCACCACAGTTGGGATCGGACCTGTGTAGACTTGGCAGCATGCGTCAAGTGGCGTGCTTTCACAATCCACCTCCTCGCAGTTCATCGGCCCGGTGTCCCCGAGCGGATTGGCCCAGTGGAGGGTTTGATCCACGCTGATCAAGCCCTGGACCAGGCCGTTAGCGTTGAATGAATCCGTTGTGCTGTTGGTAGAATCCCACTGCGGCAGGTTATTCACGTACTTCGCGATGGTGGGAATGAATCTCTGGGTCTCGATGGTCACCGCCGGCCAGTGGGCAGGCCCCAAAAGCTTGCCGGTAATGGCGTTGCTGATCTCATAAGCCCACACTCTGGTCGGTTCGTAGGGGGCGGGAAAGACCTGCTGGTCGATTTCTTTCATTTCGACCTTAAGAATCGGGTTCTTAAGCGCATTCACCCTGGGGAGGGCTGCGTTATAGCCCGGCCCGAAAACAGGAAGGGGGGACTGAAACTTGTACATGGTAAAAAGTTCGTCTCCGGGCTTCCAAGTCTGCTCGACCAAATTGCTCGCGTACACAACGGAACCGCTCCAGGCGAAAAGCAGAAACGAAGCCGTTCCCAAAAGCAATATCTTTCTGGTAATTTTTAACCTCATGCCTCTTCCTCCCAATCAATGATCTCAGATTAAACCCATTAAACTTTCTTGGCAGCCACACCTTTCGATCGCTTTCTCACCCCCTTTCTGAACTCCGGTTAGAAAACCAATCCTTAAGCAACGTTTGCCTCAGCGAATCTCCTGGTTCCATCGAGACCGGCGAGGTTCCAACGCGAGATTTTGAGAACTCACCCCCTCGCAAGGAATTTCAGTCCGGTCCGCACCGTGGAAGGGGTGTGCTACTCTGTATCCGGAAATAGGAAGTCGGTTGTTCGGACCATATTCCTTCCAGCTCCCTTTCTCGATGGAACCTTTTGCCTTTGATGCGATCCTTGTGGCGGAATCAAGAATAATCCCCATAAGGGAAAGCTCTTGAGCGGGAAAGCTGCAGCACCAGCGAAGTAATGTGCCTGTCGGCAGTAGGTGAAGCAGATTACCTCCCTTATGGTGGAGTTTGTTTTCCCACATGACCTCAAGTTCCCAACTCCTCTGAACAAAAAACAAAAAGCCGGGCTGTCCTGGTTGGGCAACCCGGCTGTCTTCTAACGAATACAAAAGACCCGTGGCTTTCCGTCACCACTTCACAGTGGTTTTGGCTCTGTCCGCCGGCGGTAATGGGAAAGGTTATGTTTTGTGGTTGATTTGTTACCCGCCCCTTAGCCTCATAGTGACTCTCGCGGGGAAGTTTCGTGGTCCTCCCCGTCCAGCCTGTGCACATACATGGCGACCGCCTGCTCAATGGTGTATGCGCTGTCTCTAATGATAGAACTCAGCAGCAGGCATGAATCTTCCTCACACTCATCTAAAGCCTTATCGGCTAAATTTATTAGCCTCCGAGTAAGCAGAAGCGATTCATCGATTGTCTTGCGTGACAACTTATTCAAAACTAGCTCCCGTTACCCATTGAAGTTTCGCCAAGTATTCTCTAAGCAACAATCAATGCCAGTCCAATAAGTAAAGTTAAATAAATGAAACTAGTGTTGGGCAGAATATGTGCCAAATGCTGAAAAAACCCTGTTTATTTTTATAACTAATTGAATTGACAAATATTGTTATAGATGACAGGAGGCTGGTGTATCCGTCGGCGGGAGAATCCCACAAGACAAATAGACAGCATTCAAAAATTGGCAAAGCCGATTGATATCCATTATTTAATGAACAGTATTCACCCCTGATGGCTTTCTCAAGGGCATGATCAATGAGACAAAGGTATGAGATAAATGAGAAAACTGAGACGATTTCAAATTGCTGAATGGACACAACCGGTTTAGGAAGGCATGTGTTTTTTGATGAAGCGGTACAGCGTGGCGCGCGAGACGCCCAGCTTTTTGGCGGCTTCGCAAACGTTTCGGGTTTCATCGAGGGCTGTCTGCACCGCCTTTTTGTCAAGCTTTGGACGGCGCTTGAAGCGTTTGTTTATTTGCGCTTGCAGGGCGGGCGGAAGGTGTTTCGGTTCGATAACCTTTCCATGGCACTTGACCAGTGCGAAGCGAATGACGTTTTGGAGTTCGCGGACATTGCCGGGCCATGAATAGGCATCCATCAATGCGAGAGCGTTATCGGAAATGGATATTTTTTCCAGGGCCATTTCCCCGGTGGCACGCTCCAGAAAGAACTGAGCAAGCAGTGGGATATCACATAATCGTTCTTTGAGCGGGGGCAGATGAATGGGCAAGACCGACAAACGGTGGTAGAGATCCATGCGGAACTGTCCCCTGGCAACTTCTTCTTCCAGTTTTTTATTGGTGGCGCTGATGATACGAACATCCACTTTAATCGATTTACTGCTTCCCACCGGTTCAAAAGAGCCGGATTCGAGAATGCGCAACAATTTGGCCTGAAGCTCCGGGTGCATGTCTCCAATTTCGTCAAGAAATATGGTTCCGCCGTCGGCAAGTTGAAAGCGGCCTTCCTTGTTTCTATTCGCTCCCGTGAATGCTCCCCTCACGTGCCCGAACAGTTCGCTTTCGAGAAGCCCCGCGGGCAAAGCGGCACAATTGACCGGGACAAAATATTTATTGGATTTTCGGCTTTCATGGTGAATGGCCAAAGCGACCAGTTCCTTGCCGGTTCCAGTTTCTCCCTGGATCAAAACGGGATAATCGAAGCGCCCCACTTTTTTGATCGTTTCAAACAGATCCAGCATCTTTGCATCGCGTCCGATCATCCCACTGAAACCGCTTTTCACCTCTGGAAATCGAAAATTATCGAGTTTAGATAAGTCCTCGAGGATCAAAACGGCGAAGCGCTCACCACGAAAGTCAAAGGGGGCGGCGCTCAACAGCAATTCCAATTTGTGCACTTTGCCTTCGATGGATAGTTGAAAAGACGCTTTGATCTTGTGCTTGCGGTTTCCTGATAGAGCCTCCAGGGCCATTCTTCTGGCCTCGCAATCGCCGCAGAAATAAGGTGAATCGCAATCGTGGCGCTCTTCGTCCTCGTGATGGGCATAAATGCAGCCTAAAATCTGGCCGCCATGCTTTCCGCGAGCTGATTTTTGAGTAACCCCAAGGATCCGTTCGAGGACATTGTTGATAGTTCGTATTTTTCCGTTCTGGTCGAGCACAATGATTCCATAGGGCATGAAATCAAACAAAGCTTTAAGGAATGAGGGATCTTCCAAAGGGTCCGGACTGGAAGAATCCGTCTCAGATTGATCATTAAAATTTACATTTATTCGAGAACTTTCCATCGATCAGCCCCCCCAAATCAGAATGGAATGCTTCCGCGATTTATCCTAAAATTCCTCTCTCTGCCAGCCGGGTACTCTATTTGAGCTGCCAGCCTCGTGCCCTGTTCTTCACTGGCAACTTATATGTTATTTAATCATTTAAAATTCAGATGGATAGGGGTAATTGGAGAATTTGAGGAAAGTAGCTGGTCTACCGTAAAGAAGTAGGCTCTTCGCGGATTACCTGGACATTGTTCTCTGCTCAGCTGTTTCTGAAAACATTATTAAGAGAGATTCTTGACACACTCGGTGAACAATTCGGCTGCTTGTAGCTCTTTTTCAGGAGAATGATTGAATTGACTCGTCGGGTGCTTTT
Source organism: uncultured delta proteobacterium (assembly GCA_963781715.1). Taxonomy (GTDB): domain Bacteria; phylum Desulfobacterota; class Syntrophobacteria; order Syntrophobacterales; family Syntrophobacteraceae; genus Desulfoferrobacter. The sequence goes on along the minus strand of CAWAGW010000018.1, from coordinate 511,985 downwards.
CCAGTGAGTCAACTATTTGTTCCATCATGCAAAATGCAAAAACTAAGTGGTGTTCTCGGTAGAATGCTTTACTGCTGTTTTTCACGAGGTAAGCTTGATAAAACTGGTTTGCATCGGCCCGCTCGGAGTGCACGAAACTCCATGCAAGGCAAGTGTACATCATATAGAAGCGCGGCCGGGGTTCAATGTGCCAGCCGACTATTGCGGAATTATTGTCAGGGCAGAGCAATAGATGTTCTGGGTGCAGGGCCGTGTGGGAAAGATTGCTTCCTGCGATCGGCATATGAATCGCGAAGCTGCTGTGAATTTTGCTTCGGAAAGCACTCAGCACGGTTCCAGACCAGAGCGCACGTGTCACAAGCTGGTTGATACAGTACTCCAGCTTTTGCTCCGTCCACTGATAGGATTGAGCGAGTTCTCGGTGGCGCGCGGACTTGTGGCGATCATCCATTTGTTGAACTCTTCCCAAACCAAATCGACTTACTTCACGATTGAAATCCCCCTCGAATTCTTTCGATCTTAATGTTTCTTGATAAAATGGAACCAGGATCAACGAACGAAAAAGTGCCTGCAGTCGCCCCGCCAGCTCAAAAACCTTTTCAATTATTTCAGGATCTTCGAATGGTCCATCAGCCAGCATCATTCCTTCGATATAGGGATAAAGGTAATAGACTTCGTTGTATTCTGAGACCGGCTGCGGATGGTTAAAAGAGGGATGCAGCATTTTAAAGTTGTTGAGCAACTCGGCTACCGGATCGTGGGGCGATTTCTCCTTCGCCACCCACTTTCTGCCGTCTACATCTCGAATAAGCCAGGTGTGGGATTGAGGTGAAAGCAAATGTGGTTCCTCATTGTAGATTACCTGATATCGCCGGCAAAAGTTGCGCAAGTTTTCCTGCAAGGGATTTCCCTCCTCAATCGCGTCGAATCATAGTCAGTCTCTCTATATTATGCTAATATCCATTTGAAAATCAAAATGATGAAAGGGCATGAGGAAATTGAGATGTTCTTTTTTATCGGCGGAGTTCAGCCTAAGAGCGTGAATCTTGCTGAAACCCCAAGACTTTGCCCGACTTGCGGGTTGGCTCAGGCCCGTTTGAAGCGAACGGATCACTATATAAGTTTGTTTTTCGTCCCCTTGTTCCCTGTGAAACGAGGAGACCCGGTTTTGATATGCGATCGTTGCGGTGCGATTGCCTCAGCCGATCAGCCTTATCCGTCGCCGGTCTTGCCGGAAAAAAGTAACAGGTGTCGAGAATGCGGCGCTTCGATTAATCCAACATTTCGCTATTGCCCACAATGCGGAAGCCGGATATAAGAGATCTTAAATTTGTTGAGAAGAACCGCGCAGGTGATAATAATGAAAAGCAGAAGCAATGTCCTTAATTTCCCGACTGTAGCTATCCCGAATCTTGAGGATGTTTTCGCCCGATTTCTAAGAGACCAACAAAAGCGTCTGAAGCCTCGAACCTATAGGCACTACGAAGAAGTAATCGATTTACTTCGACATTGCTTGAATGGCTACGGCTACCACGAACTGGATAATTCCTCGGACGTGGCATTGTACGAGAAACTTTATTTCCACAAGAATGTGGAATTCTGTGTCATCTTCGGTCCGGACAAAATATTGCCGTCGCTTTCCAACTTTTTGAATTACTTTATGATTCGCAAGGTGATGGCGTCCGAGGCCCTTTTGCAGGCGGCCGGCACCGTAACAAAAAAGTTTATCAAATGGTTGGAAGACTCCCGCCATATCGGCCGAGAACAGGCCATCAAAGGCACTAGAATAGCAGCCGAAGCGGCGCGGGAGCTTCCCGCGGCGGAAAGGCTGGCGAGACTCCTCTACGATTATGCACAGAATCATGCGCCCCGCTACTGGACATCGGAACTGGATGATTATTTCACGGTAGAAGACATTCAGCCGGGCGTGTTCCTCCTCTCCGGAACCGCTACCTCCGGAATAGTGGAAGTAAAGGTGCCCAAGGAAATTACCGACCACTGCAGACTCGGCTGGCAGCTTAATTTGCTGCTCGGTAAAACTCGCAACGGTTGGTGTATCTTGGAGACCGGGAACGTCTATCCGAATTAGTGCCTGTCTGAAAATTGTCATTTCGAGCCGAAGGCGAGAAATCCTTTGGCCGAAAAGTGGTTTGTTTTAAGGGTTTCTCATCACACCAGGGCGTGAGTCGAAATGGCAAAAGAGATTTTTTAAGGCAGCCTCTTAGGGACTCAGAAAGAAGAACAATACCGCTCATCATGTTTGTAGCGCAGGGCTTTAGCCCTGCAGAAGCTTGGCAGGACTAAAGTCCTGCGCTACAGAGAAAATGGCCCAATAGTATTTTCTGAATCCCTTAGAAAACGGAAGAACGGCTGTTGTCCTTCCGGAAGAGGTGGGAACAAGCAGCCCAATCCCCGTTGCCGGCGCACTCACCCCGCATTCATTATTTGCCCGATGAATCCTGCAGATTTGCCAATCGTTCCTTGGCGATGCGCATGTAAGTTTCCATAAAATGTCGCGGCGGTTCGCAGCGGTTATCTTCTGGTTTTTCCACGAGAGTTATTGCTGCGTCCGGACAGGTGGGGACACAAAGACCGCACCCGATACACCTGTCACCATTTATCATGGCGGTACCTTCCTCCATTTGGATGGCGTCCATTTGACAGCGTTCCAAGCAGGTTTCACAGCCCGTGCATTCTGCCCGATCCACAATGGCGTAATAGTTTGATGCAACAAATTCAGCCGGCTTGGGTAATTTCTTCAGGTTTTTGAGTATCTGGCAGCAGCAGCCGCAGCAGGTACAGATATTCACCACTTTTTTTGCATTGGAGGGCTGCAGAACGAGGCCGACCTCTTCAGCATGCTTAAGTATTCGCAAGGCTTCTTCGTGGTCGATGGGACGTCCCATTCCGTTTTCTTCGTAGTAAGCTGCTCCCGGCCCAAACACCAGACAACTTTCTAACGGCTTTTCGCAACCGCTTCCCGCCATCTGATGTTCCTTGCGACAAATGCAGGGTGCAACCACGATTTTGTCCTGATCGTTGATAATTCGTCGTGCTTCTTCGTAGGGCATGACCGTCTGCTCGGCATTTATGGCGGCCGGAATGGGAATTGTGCGCAGCTGCGGAGTACGCAAATAATAGGATTGATCGAAGAAATGCGGGATGTACTCATTCATATCCTTGATGAGTTCCAAGTCGAGGTCATTTACATGGTACTCCCAGATGCCGATCACAAACTGCGCAGCCATGTACCTGGTTTCGGAACCTTTGCGAAGTCTGAAAATAAGCCCTTTGCGAGCCATCTCTTCAAGTTTTTGTGCGACTTCCGAAACTGATTTGTGGATCCGAGCGGCGATCTCGGCAGGGGGCTCCGGCTTCATAGATAAAAGAGTGGCCAGCGCAGCTTCTTCCGGCGTAAACAAGCGGCGCAAAATGCGCATTTCAACTCCAGTAGGAGTGCGAGGAAATCCGGCCGGCAAGCGGTTCAAGTGGTCTGCCAGGTTTTCGTAAGTATCTACATTTTCCATATATTGTCTTTTCTCCTATAATTCGTTCAACCAAGGGCGACACCGCTGGATTCTGAATTCTGGCTGCTGAATCCTGTATTTTCCCCATACGTACTTCTGCTCCGTTTACTAGATTAGCAATATCCCGAGTAAACATAAAGTCCATTGCATTGAAATAGGTAGAGGTATCTGATAGAAGAGGTACGTTTGTTTTATTGATTGGAGTGGAAGAGCACAGACTTGGGAGCATATTAATGGTTGAAAAACATGAGCTTGATCAACTGCGTGAGTGTATCGGGTTAGAGGATCGGGATGCTCTTCTACAGATTTTTGAAGACCTTCATCCAGCTGATGCGGCAGAGCGGCTGGCGGCTCTCAGCCCTCAGGAGGTGGCCAAATACATCGAACTGGTTGGAGCTTCCGATGCTCTGACCGTGTTTGAGTTTGTACCCTTCGAGATACAAAAGGAAGCTCTCTTGGAGTTGCCACGATCGACTGTCGCAGAGCTCATCAGCTTAATGAGCCCGGATGACCGTGCCGACCTGGTCGAAGAGCTGGATGAGAAAACGCAAGAGCGACTTCTGTCCCTTATCATAAAGGCCGAGAGGCAAAATATCCTCAAGCTCATTACTTATCCGGAAGACAGCGCCGGTGCTTACATGACCACCGACTACGCTCTGCTTCGGCCGGATGCGACTATACGGGCTGCTTTGGATCAACTCCGCTTTCAGGCGACGAAAAAAGAAACGATCTACTACGTGTACATCGTCGATCATGCCCGTCGACTGATTGGGTTCGTATCGTTGCGGGATTTGATCATGGCACGTCCCGACATTCAAGTGAATGACATCATGCACAGGAACGTCATTTCGGTGCAGTTTGATGAAGATATAGAGGACGTGGCCAAAGAGATGTCTCACTACGACTTCCTTGCCATGCCCGTAGTGGATGCTGATGCGCGTTTGATCGGCATTATCACTTATGATGACGTTTTTGATATTATGAATGAGGAAGCGACTGAAGACATGTATCTTCTGGCCAACCTGGACACCGATGAAAAGGTTTTTTCGCCTTTGCCCCGCTCGGTTAAACTGCGCGTTCCCTGGCTGCTCGTCAATTTGTGCACAGCTCTAGTTGCTTCCTATACCGTCAGCGTTTTTTCTGAAACCATAAGCAGTTTTGTGGTCCTGGCATCTTTAATGCCCATTGTTGCCGGTATCGGCGGCAACGCGGGGACTCAGTCGCTGACGGTGGTTGTGAGGGCTCTGGCGTTGGGAGAAATCAAAGTTGAGGGTAACTGGCGCGTGCTGGTAAAGCAGATTGGGGTGGGGTTGTTCAGCGGCCTGATTTGTGGTTTTGTGATGGCGGGTATTGCCTACTTTTGGCATAAAAATTTATGGCTGTCGGTGATTTTGTGGATGGCCATGACCGCAAATCTCATCATTGCCGGGCTGGTCGGGTCCATGGTGCCGATTGCTCTTCGCAAACTTAGATTAGATCCGGCATTGGGATCGAGCATTTTTGTGACGATGGCTACCGATACCGGAGGGTTTTTCATATTCCTGGGCCTTTCAACCTTGCTGCTCCATCACCTTATAGGGTAACTTCTCAATAAGCATGGGCAGATACCCAGTTTGAAAGCTCTTGATTGCATCGTTCCTATTGAAGTCTTTTCGTCATACCCGCGCAGGTGGAAATCCAGACTGGTTTTTCTGGATTCCCGCTGGAAGCATGCGGGAATGACGGACGGGCGACTTGTTCTCGCCCACACGCACTGCCCTGCGAAGAGATTTTCGCCGAGTTTTTTAGCTATAGTAAGGAGACCGTTTGAGCACCCTTAAACAAAGACGTGTAACGAAACAGATCCATGTTGGTAGCGTCCCCATCGGCGGAGGAGCGCCCGTGGTGGTGCAGTCGATGACGAACACCGATACCCGAGACTGGCAGGCCACGGCAGCTCAGATCAGCCGCTTGCAAGAGACCGGATGCGAGATGGTGCGGGTAGCAGTTCTGGACCAACAAGCCGTCGAACAGCTCCCCAAAATCAAACAGGCTATCGGGATACCGCTTATTGCAGACATTCACTTCGATCATCGGCTTGCCCTGGGAGCTTTAAAAGCGGGAGTGGACGGTTTGCGACTGAACCCCGGAAATATAGGCGGCTCTGAAAGAGTGGCAAAAGTGGTAAAGGCTGCCATGGAGCGGAAGATACCAATAAGAATTGGCGTCAATAGCGGTTCGGTCGAAAAGGAGTTATTGGCAAAGTACGGTCGACCGAGCCCCGAAGCCATGGTAGAGAGTGCGCTGCGTCATATCAGGATGTTGGAGGATCATGGTTTTGACCTGATCAAGGTCTCGCTCAAGTCCTCGGATGTGTTAGATACCATACGTTCCTATCAACTGTTGGCGGATCAAGTCGACTACCCTCTGCATCTCGGAGTTACGGAGGCCGGGACTCTGGTTGATGGAGCCATCAAGTCTTCTCTTGGCATCGGCATACTGTTGTATGAAGGAATTGGGGATACCATTCGAGTGTCGCTGACCCGCGATCCGGAAGACGAAATTCCGGTGGCTTACAGTATTCTCAGAGCTTTAAAGTTGCGTGAGAGAGGAGTAGAATTAATCAGTTGTCCGACTTGCGGCAGAACCGAAATGGATTTAATTCCGCTGGTCGAGAAGGCGGAGCGACTGCTCAGAAAAGTACGGACTCCAATCAAAGTGGCAATCATGGGTTGTGTAGTGAATGGGCCGGGTGAAGCTCGCGAAGCGGATGTGGGAATTGCGGGCGGGCGAGGCAAAGGGATTTTGTTTAAGAAAGGCGAGCGGGTCGAAACCATTCCGGAAGGAGAGCTTCTTCAAAGGTTATTGATTGAAGTTGAACAGATGACAGGGGAGAAGATTTTAGATTAAGGTGGAAAGGCAGAATCCAGGAGCCAGAATTCAGAATGTGAAGTAGCTCTTGGCCATGTTTTCTGTTACTGGGCGATACGTCGCAGTTTCATTATGTGTTTTGACGTAACTTCTCAATAAATATGGGCAGGCGCCGGTATTCAGGCGAGTTGGCTCATAACAAACAGGAACAATTCATCCTCAACGCGTATTCTATTGCGGAACAAAGTCAGTGCGATTTTTCGAAATCATCGATCAAATACTCGGTTATTATCCAAGAGCTGACGTCTCCTTTATCGAAAAGGCGTATGTATTGGCTGCGAAGTATCACAAAGGGCAGGTCCGGCTTAGGGGTGAACCATATTTGAATCATCCTCTTGCAGTCGCGGGTATTCTGGCAGGGATGCGCCTGGATGAAGCAAGTATTGCCGCGGGCCTGCTGCACGATTGCCTGGAAGAAAAGCTCCTGACCCCGAGTGATTTGGAAGAGGCTTTCGGAGCTTCCGTTGCTCGCATTGTAGAAGGGGTGACCAAGCTCGGTCAACTCGATTTCAGCCAACGCGAAGAGCGGCAAGCTGAATATATGCGCAAAATGATCCTCACCATGTCGGAGGATATCAGGGTTGTTTTGGTCAAATTGGCCGATCGACTTCAAGAGATGCGCAGCTTCAAGCACCATGTTTCCGCAATGCAAGAAGTGCTGGCGGAAGAGACCCTCCATATCTATGCTCCGTTGGCGGCCCGACTGGGAATCGACTGGATAAAGCAAGAACTTGAAGATTTGAGCTTCCAATGCCTTTACCCAGACGCCTACCAAGAGATTTTTCAGGGACTTGCCAAGACAGAAGAAGACCGCAAACGCTATGTAGAAGAAGTCAAGCAGATCATATTGGCGAAGCTTCGAGAAAATGACTTGTCGGGGCGCATCAGCGGACGATCGAAACATCTGTTCAGTATCTACCAGAAAATGATGCGGCAAAACCTCGATCTCCAGAGGGTCTATGATGTAATCGCCTTCCGCATCATTCTAGATTCGGTCAAGTCTTGCTATGAGGCGCTCGGCATTGTGCATTCGCTTTGGGAGCCGGTGGAGGGGCGTTATAAGGACTATATTGTAAAGCCCAAGGCCAACATGTACCAGTCGCTCCATACTACGGTGATGGGCCCATATGGAGAGCGAATGGAAGTCCAGATTCGAACCGAAGAAATGGATATGGTAGCCAATGAAGGCATCGCAGCGCACTGGTTGTACAAGGAGGGAAAGCCTACTGCAGGCCTGAATGAAGAAGAAACCCGACGATTTTCATGGCTTCGTGAACTGCTGGAGTGGAATAGAGAATGGCGCGACCCGAAAGGTATCTTTGAAGCCGTCAAAGTCAATCTTTACCCGGACGAGGTTTATGTATTCACTCCCGAAGGGGAAGTGAAGGCTCTTCCAAAAGGCGCCACCCCGGTCGACTTCGCCTATGAGGTTCACAGTGAGGTCGGTCATCGCTGCGTAGGGGCGAGAATTAACGGGAAGCTGGTGCCTTTGCGCCATGAACTGCAGAATGGAGATACCATTGAGATCTTGACTGCGGCCAATCATCACCCCAGCAAGGATTGGCTTAAATTTGTCAAATCGACCAAAGCGCGCAACCGAATTCGTCATTGGATCAAAGCTGAAGAACGGGAAAATAGTATTGCAGTCGGAAGGGAGCTTTGTGAAAAGGAATTCCGCAAGAGGGGACTGAACTTCAACAATTACGTCAATTCCTCGGAGCTTCAGGAAGCAGCCAAGAGTTTTTCCCTTCGCAGCATCGACGATCTGCTGGCCAGTGTCGGGTACTATAAAGTCTCACCGGTTCAAGTCTTCGGGAAAATGCCCGTTGCTCTCACGGAAGAGCAGCCCGCCAAAGAAGAGTCGATCCCCCTCGAAAAACGGAAATCCAGTAAGAGCGATGAAGGAGTCCGCGTTCGAGGTGTTGACGATGTTCTCATGCGCATGGCGAAATGCTGTAATCCTCTGCCCGGCGAGCCCATTGTAGGGTTCATCACGCGTGGGCGGGGGATCACCGTTCATAGAGATACGTGCAAGAATATCGAGAAAATCGAATCCGAGCGGAAAATCGAAGTTCAGTGGGACTCCGGAGAAGACAATGTCTACCCGGTGGATATCAAAGTGGCCTATTCGAATAATAAGGGAATGTTGGCAGCCTTGAGCGGAGTCTTGGGCCAGCTTGATGCCAGTGTTGTGGATGTCCACGTGGAATCCGAGGGCGCGGGATCGAACTTGTGCCGGATGAAAATCGAAGTAAAAGACACCGGGCATCTGCAAAGGGTTCTTTCAGCGCTCAGGGCGGAAAAGGGTGTGTATTCCGTTCAGCGAAGTGCCGATTAAAAGCGATGGCGGAAGCTTCCTCTCCCTTGAGGGAGAGGAATTGTTGGTTTCCGGACGGAGACTAATTGGACCAATAGCTTTACTATCAGATGTAGCTGTAGATGGCTTTTTTTTCCGGGTTGCGCAAAAGGCTGTCGATCTGCCCCTTGATTCGCTTTCTATCCGAATTGTTTTCCCAGGTCTTCCATTCGTCCAAACTACTCCAGGTGCTAATTACCAGGAACCTGTTGGGATCATCCAAAGCTCGCAGGGTTTCGCCGGATATATAACCCTTCACCTGCATCGCCTTGGCCCGCAACTGCAGAAGCAATTGATGGAGCTGTAACTCATGACCCGGATCTATTTCTCTTTCAATCAGTACTCGAACAGCCATGATTCACCTCCGTGTTTGTGGTATGGGTCAAATGTCAGCAGTAACTGCCCTTATATACTCAAAATCTAGCACGTAGGCTCATCTGCGTCAACGAAAATACCCTTATGTCCGCGGGTGTGTGCTTAATTGTCTTCCCGAATTAGCGAGAAAATCCATCTCGTCGTTCCAAGGCCGAAGACCAAGGAATCTTTGTTCTTTGAGAAAGTGACCCCAGATTTCTCGCCTTCGGCTCGAAATGACAATTTTCAAGCAGCCACTAGCTGATTGACAGCTTATCGCAAAGATCTTACGTTCAAACCAGTCAAACTTTAGTCTAAGCTGTTATTAATTTACCCATATAAACAGGGGGGTTCATTTGGCTAAGAATCTCACGCATAAGATCTTGGAAGCACATTTGGTGGAAGGCGAACTTGTGGCCGCACAAGAGATCGGCGTAAAGATAGATCATACACTTTTGCAGGATGCGACCGGAACGATGGCAATGCTCGAATTTGAAACGCTCGGCCTGGATTCGGTCAAAGTTGAACTCGCTGCTCAATACGTCGACCATAACATCCTTCAGACCGATTTTAAGAATGTGGATGACCACAAATATTTGCAGACGGCGGCAGCCCATTACGGCATTCATTTCAGTCCGGCCGGAAATGGTGTGTCTCACCAGGTGCACATGGAAAGATTCGGAGTTCCCGGCAAAATTATTCTAGGAGCCGACAGCCACACACCGGGGGCGGCCGGCGTTTCGATGCTGGGCATTGGAGCCGGGGGGCTCGATATCGCCATGGCAATGGCCGGTCATCCTTATCATCTGCCTTGTCCGAAGGTTCTGGGTGTTCGGCTTACGGGTAGACTTCCCGACTGGGTCAGTGCTAAGGACGTCATACTCGAAATGCTGAGGCGCTACGATGTCAAGGGATGCGTTGGAAAAGTCGTGGAATATTATGGACCGGGAGTGAGAAATCTCTCCGCCACGGATCGTGAAACCATTGGCAACATGGGTACCGAGTTGGGCGCCACCAGTTCTATTTTCCCTTCCGACGAAAACACCAGAGCTTACCTGGAAGCTCAAGGGAGGGTCGATTCATGGACCCCGCTGGCAGCCGACGAAGGTGCAGAATATGACGAGTACGATGAAATAGACTTGACGACCCTGGAGCCTCTGATAGCGTGCCCTTCATCGCCGGGAAATGTGGTTGCGGTGAGGGAAGTCGCGGGCATTAAAGCTCATCAGGTGATTGTCGGCAGTAGTGTCAACTCCTCTTTCAGAGATCTCATGGTAGTGGCCAAGATTGTTGAAGGACGTCATCGCCACCCGGAGACTTCATTGCATGTCAACCCTGGCAGCCGTCAGGTACTGGAGAACGTTGCAGCCCAGGGGGGCGTCATGTCTCTGCTGATGGCCGGAGCCCGTATACACGAACCGGGATGCCTGGGGTGCATAGGAATGGGACAGGCGCCCGGAACGGGTGAAGTGAGCCTGCGGACGATGCCGCGAAACTTTCCCGGTCGTTCGGGAACAAAAGGTGACAAGGTTTATCTTTGTTCGCCGGAGACCGTTGCAGCAGCTGCTCTGAAAGGGGTTATCACGGATCCTCGGGATCTGGGCAACGAAATGGCTTACCCGCGTATCAAAGATCCCGAAGAATACGTCATCGATGAAGGCTCGTTTATCATGCCTTCGCAGGACTTGCGGAAAACCGAAGTGCTTCGTGGCCCCAACATCAGGCCCTTACCGGACATGGATGAACTTCCCGAAAATCTGGAAGCAGAGGTGGTGCTGAAGGTCAAAGATAATGTTTCAACAGATGAGATCATGCCCGCAGGCAACAAGATTCTGCCTTTGCGCTCGAACATCGAAGCTATCAGTGAATTTGTCTTCTCTCCCATCGATCCGGACTTCCATAAAGAATGCAAGGAAATGGGGTCGGCTGCTGTAATCGGGGGGGAAAACTACGGCCAAGGTTCGAGTCGAGAACATGCTTCCTTGGCTCCGCGATACTTGGGTGTTCGGGTGAAAATCGCCAAGAGTTTTGCTCGAATACATAAGGCAAACCTCTGTAACTTTGGGATCCTTCCGCTGGTTTTTGTGAATCCTGAAGACTACGATGCGATCCAAAAAGGTTCGAAACTTGTTTTTCCAGATGTGAGGAAACGAATCGACGAGGGTGCCGTTGAAATTCCGGTGGAAGTGGATGGCCGTGAAATCAAGACTCGGTTGGAAGTATCCGATCGTCAGCGAAAGCACCTGTTGGCAGGCGGAGCCCTTAACTACGTGAAACATAAAAGTTAAGGGAGCCTGCTGCTTTGTCCATACTTTCCTTGGAAATGCAGAATTCAGAAGCCAGGAGTCAGAATCCAGCGACGCCGCCCCGTTATGGACGGGGTTTGAACGAAAATAAAACTGTGAAGTTTCATAAGAGAAGGTGAGGTAAATCCTCACATTACTCTATGCCTCTGGGCAGCTGGGTTTGTTCGGGGAACTGACCATTGTTACACCATTTTCATCTTTCGTTGTGATCGTGAGGTCTCGACTTTTGGCCAATATAAGCAATAGCAACAAAATTTATCGGAGGACATAAAATGGCTGAGGAGGTACGGATCAAAAATACGGGGCTGAGAGGGGTGACCGTTGCGGACACCAAGATCAGCTTTATCGATGGTGAAAAAGGCATACTCTTGTACCGAGGATTTCGAATTGAAGAGTTGGCTGAAAAATCATCCTTTGTCGAAACCGCATATTTGTTGCTCAACGGTTCTTTGCCCAGTGATAAGGAACTGGATGACTTCAATGCTCAGCTTGTTAAAGCGAGGGTTTTACCCGACTTTCTTTACAAGAGTTTCAAACGATGGCCTCAAAAAGCAGATCCCATGGATGTCTTGCAGGCCTCGGTTCCTCTGTTGGCGATGGCGGATAAAGATCTTGAGGATGAATCCAGAGAGGCTAACGTTCGCAAAGCCATTCGCCTCATCGCCCGCATCCCCGCCATTGTAGCTGCATGGCACAGAATCAGGAATGGACTGGAACCCCTGTCGCCCGATGACAACCTTTCGCATGCGGGCAACTTCCTCTGGCAACTGCACGGGGAAAAGCCTGACCCCGAGGTTGCTCGCGAGTTGGACATCTGCCTGCTCCTGCATGCCGACCATACGTTTAACGCTTCCACGTTCGCCTGCCGTGAAGTTGTCTCTACCAAGGCGCATATGTACGCCGGTGTGGCTGCAGGCGTAGGTGCTCTTTCAGGGAGTCTGCACGGTGGGGCCAATGCAAGAGTCGTGAAAATGATTGAAGAGATCGAAGGGGAAAAGGATCTGGCAGGCTGGATCAAAAATCGAATCGACCAGGGCGAAAGAATCATGGGCATGGGCCATGCAGTTTATAAAACGACTGATCCAAGAGCGATTATATTGAAGAAAACTTCTGAAAAACTTGGCAAGAAAGCCGGCAACGAAGATTGGTTCAAACGTTTGAGCAAAATCGAAGAACTGGCCGTCAAGGAGTTCGAAAGCAGAGGCAAGACAACCATAAAGCCGAATGTAGATTTCTACAGCGGTTCCGTCTACCACATGCTGAGCATTCCTAACGATTTGATGACTCCCATGTTCGCCATAGCAAGAATTTCCGGCTGGTGCTCGCATATTATTGAAGAAAAATTCGCTGAAGCCCAGGGAAAGCCGGCTCTGTACCGGCCCAAGGCAGAGTATGTGGGCGATTATTGCGGACCTGTCGGCTGCGAGTACCACTCACTGGATGCCAGAGATTAACGAGAAGAGGATGGGCTTATGGTTTTCAAATTTGATGTTGTGATTGTGGGATCCGGTTTAGCCGGGCTGAGAGCAGCTATTGAAATCGCCGACCGGGGAAAAGTTGCGCTGATCAGCAAAGTATACCCCACCAGGTCTCATTCCGGTGCCGCTCAGGGAGGCGTTGCTGCAGCTTTGGGAAATGAGGAGGAAGATTCCTGGGAATGGCACATGTACGACACCGTTAAAGGTGGCGATTACCTCACGGATCAGGACATCGCGCAAATTCTGGCCCAGGACGCCCCGCGCGCTGTCTACGAACTGGAGCATTTGGGGGTGCCGTTCAACCGAACCCCTGAGGGCAAAATATCACAACGCGCCTTTGGCGGCCATACCAGCCATTTTGGGGAGCACTCCGTAAAGCGAGCCTGCTATGCCTCCGACCACACCGGCCGTGTCATACTGGATACTCTATATGCCCAGGCAGTGAAACAGGGGGTGAAAGTCTTTCCCGAATTCCAAATGCTGGATCTCGTAATGGAAGACAAGAAACTGGCGGGACTAGTCGCTTATGAGCTGGCAACCGGGGATGTCCATTTTTTCCAGAGCCGGGTTGTACTGCTGGCGACCGGCGGGTATGGCAAAATCTACAAGACCACCTCCAATTGTTTTGCAAACACCGGTGACGGAGTTTACCTTGCTTATCGCCAGGGAGTCCCGCTGGAAGATGTTGAATTTGTTCAGTTTCATCCCACCGGCATCTATGGCCTGGGAGTACTGATAAGCGAAGCGGCGAGAGGCGAAGGAGGTATTCTCCGGAATTCCGAGGGGGAGCGTTTCATGGAAAGGTACGCTCCCACCATAAAGGATTTAGCTCCAAGAGATATGGTTGCCCGGGCTATCCTGAAGGAAATTAAAGAAGGACGGGGGATAAACGGTGAAGACTATGTACATCTTGACCTGACTCATCTAGGTGAAGAAGTCTTGTCGGATAAACTGAACGAAATTACTTCCTTTGCAAAGATATATCTGGGAGTTGACCCGGTGAAACAGCCCATCCCGGTGCATCCGACCTGCCATTACATGATGGGCGGCATCCCGGCCAACGTAAATGGCCAGGTGCTGGATGAAAACAACGAAGTCATCCCGGGCCTATTTGCGGCCGGTGAATGTTCTTGTCTGTCGGTGCACGGCGCCAATCGGCTGGGATGTAATTCGCTGCTCGATCTGGTCATTTTTGGACGTCGATCGGGACTGAAGATCAAACAAGATCTTGCCGAGTTGCCCTGGAACGATCCTGCATCGAAACCGGAAAAGAAAATTGAAGCGAGGATTCAAGATTTAAAGGAGAGGAAAAAAGGCGAAAAGGCGGGAGAGTTGAGACAGAAGATGCAAGGAACCATGATGAAGTACTGTGCATCCTTCCGCCATGCGGAAGACTTGTCAAAGGCTCTGGACGAGATTAGGTCCTTGCAGGAACGCTACCGCGAAGTGAGCATTGACAACAGGGGTACAAGGTTCAATTCGGATCTTTTGGAGGCTCTCGAACTCGAGTGCTTGCTGGGTCTATCCGAGGCTCTGGCGGTCTCGGCCAAGGCCAGGGAAGAGAGTCGCGGGGCACATTACCGGGACGATTTTCCGGACCGGGACGATGACAATTTTCTGAAGCACACGCTTATTCAGAAAACGGAGCGGGAGCCACGCGTTTTCTATAAGCCTGTAACAATCACACGATTCGAACCCAAGCCGAGGATTTATTGATATGGAACTGAATTTTAAAATCTATCGGTATGATCCGCAGGTTGATAAGGGCCCATATTGGAAACATTACAAGGTCGAGGCGGAACCCGAAGAACGCATCCTAGATTGCTTGAACCGGATCAAATGGCAGCAGGACGGAACTCTTAGTTACAGGTTGTCGTGCGGTCACGGAGTCTGTGGTTCGGACGGTATGAAAATCAATGGGACATGTGGCCTGGCCTGCCAAAAACTGGTCAAGGATTATCAGTGCTCTGAAATAGTGCTGGAACCGCTGCCGGTATTCAAGGTTCTGAAAGATTTGGTTGTCGATATGGACTCTTTTCTGGAGGGCATCAATGCCGTCAAGCCTTATTTAATCTCTTCGAGCGATGTGGATAAAGAGATTCCACAGACGATTGAAGAAAGGAAAAAGGTCGATGATGTAATCCGCTGTATTATGTGCGCATGTTGCACCTCATCCTGCCCTGTCATGAATTACAATAAAAAATATGTGGGTCCGGCAGCTCTTGTTTGGGCATACCGCTACATCTTCGATTCAAGAGACGAAAATTTTTTGGAGAGGTTGGAACAGGTGGACGATCCCAACGGAGTGCATGCCTGTGTCAATCATTTCGAATGCACCAGAGTCTGCCCGAAAGAAATTCCTGTCACCAAATCGATTAACATTATCAAAAAAGAAATTAAAAATACTCTTCGAAAAAATTCGGACAAGGCTAAGGATGAGCAGTAGATGCGTTCTTAGGGGGGCGCCTTGTGCAGCCGAGCGGGAATCTCTAATCAGGTACAGAGCGATTCCCATCCGGAAACTCCTTTTCTCATGCAGCACAGCCCTTTAGGGCTGCTTATTTTAGCAGGGCTGAAGCCCTGCGCTACAGGTTTCCAGATTGGAACTAGCTGGTAGTTAAGGAAAATGCGCTGGGTTCACGCATCGCCCATCACGCCAGTGGCGTGACTAAGCTACAGATAAATCCTCAATAAATTGATTGCAGACAAATCCGCTTCCAGGTTTTTAGGTCGGTGCCCCGCACATTCCCTGTGAACTTCACACCGAGGAAAAAGAGATGAAAATTGCCTCCATCAATCCGTATACCGGCCAGGTCAACCAAGAGTTCGAGCTACTGAGTCGTCAGCAATGTCACGAAGCGGTGACGAAGTCCCGGCGTGCATTTCCCGAATGGAAGGATTTATCTGTGACCGACAGGGCTGTGTTCATTCGCACAACGGGGCAACGTTTGAGAAGAACCAACGACGGTTTGCACAGATCGTAACGATGGAGATGGGAAAGCCGATTCGGGAGTCTCTTGCCGAAATCGAAAAATGTGCCTGGCTGTGCGACTACTATGCCGAAAACTCTAAGGCTCCGCTTGAGGATGATCCCATTCCTACTGAAGCAGCCAAAAGCTACGTGACCTTTGAGCCGCTGGGAACTATTTTGGGAATCATGCCATGGAATTTCCCCTTTTGGCAGGTCTTCAGATTTGCCGTTCCTGCAATGGCGGCCGGCAATGTCTGTCTTCTCAAACACGCTTCGAACGTACCCATTACAGCGCTGGAAATCGAGAAAATATTTACAGATGCTAAATTCCCCGAGGGTGTGTTCCAGACCCTGCTGATCGATTCTAAAATGGCCATGAAGCTGGTCGAGGAAGACAAGGTCGATGGGGTTTCGCTAACCGGAAGCGTTGCCGCCGGTTCAAAAATTGGAGAGTTGGCGGGCAAACGGCTGAAAAAGGCGGTGCTGGAACTTGGCGGGTCAGATCCTTTCATAATTCTGGAGGACGCGGATATCGACAAGGCAGCCCGCACTGCTTTGCAGGCGAGAACCATCAACACGGGTCAAAGCTGCATCGCGGCAAAACGATTTATCGTGATGGAATCCGTGGTGCAAGAGTTCCAGGTGAAGTTACTGGAATTGTTCAAATCTCTCAAGGTCGGCGATCCGATGGATGAAAAGACCGACATTGGCCCGCTGGCTAAAGAGGAGATAGTCTCGGAGCTGAAAAGACAGTTGGAGGATGCCAAAAATAAAGGAGCTAATATCATTTATGGGCCTGAACCTCCTGCCGGTAAGGGCTTCTTTTTTCGGCCGGCGGTCGTCACCAATGTGACCCGCGATATGCAAATTCTCAAGGAAGAGGTGTTTGGGCCCATTGCACCTATTTTGGTGGTGAAAGATGAAGCAGAAGCCGTTGAGCTTGCAAATTCGACCGAATTTGGTCTGGGCGCGGCCGTCTGGACACGAAACATCGATTGGGGAATGCAGATCGCCAAGCGCATCGCATCCGGATTTGTGGCAGTCAATGACATGGTCAAATCGGATCCGAGGCTGCCGTTTGGTGGAATAAAAAGATCTGGATTCGGAAGAGAATTATCATATTATGGACTGAGAGAATTCGTGAATATTAAAACTGTGGTGGTTAGCGAATAGATAGGGATTGCCTATGAAAACTCGAAAAGAGGAGGATTCCCTCGGTACCATTTTGGTGCCTGAAAACGCTTACTATGGGGCCCAGACTCAGCGAGCCTCGGAGAACTTTCCCATTAGCGGATTGAGATTCCCTTCCCCTTTTATCAAAGCCTTGGGCTTGATCAAGCGGTGTGCAGCGGTGACCAACCTCCAACTTGGCTTGCTTGACCGCGAACGGGCCGAGGCTATCGGCCAGGCTGCCCGCGAGGTTTTGGACGGAAAATTAGACGATCAATTCGTATTGGATATCTTTCAGACCGGTTCAGGCACCTCAACCAACATGAATGCCAATGAAGTCATCGCCGGCCGTGCCAATGAAATTCTAACAGGAAGAAAAGGCGGCAAGTCTCCGGTCCATCCGAACGATCACGTCAATTTGGGGCAATCAAGCAACGATGTCATTCCTTCGGCGATTCATATTGCCGCTCTGCTGGAAATAAGGAATCGTCTAATACCATCTTTGGATGGACTGCGAGAAGCTCTGCAAGAAAAGGCCCGGGAATTTGAAGGCATTATCAAAATCGGGAGAACCCACCTGCAGGATGCTGTGCCGATAACCTTGGGACAGGAATTCAGCGGCTATTCCCGCCAGGTGGAATTGGCAATCGAGCGGTTGCGGTCAACCGAACAAAGGCTTGCCGAGTTGGCTTTAGGCGGCACTGCGGTCGGCACCGGCTTAAACGCCCATCCGAAATTTGCCGCCCATGCAATTCATTTCATTAATCAAGAGACTCACTGCTCTTTTCGTGAAGCGGTGAATCACTTTGAAGCACAGGCAGCCCAGGACGCTTCGGTCGAGACCAGTGGAGCTTTAAAGACAGCGGCTGTCAGCTTGAGTAAAATCTCCAACGATATCCGCTGGCTTGCATCAGGACCACGGTGCGGGCTTGGTGAAATCAATCTTCCTTCGCTGCAGCCCGGGTCCTCGATTATGCCGGGCAAGGTCAATCCCGTGATTCCCGAAGCTGCCATTCAGGTCGCCGCGCAGGTCATCGGCAACGACACCGTTATTGCTGTGGCCGGGCAGGGTGGGTATTTCGAGCTGAATTTGATGCTGCCGATTATCGCTTATAATCTCCTGCAATCCATCCGGTTGTTAACCTCAGCGGCTACCTTGCTGGCGGAAAAATGCGTGTCGGGAATCACCGCCAACGAGAAAAAGTGTGCTGCCAACGTCGAACGGAGTCTGGCTCTCTCTACTTTCCTCGTGCCGAAAATCGGCTACGATAAAGCGGCCGAGGTTGCCAAGGAAGCTCACGGCAAAGAAAAAACGGTCAGAGAGATTGTCCAGGAAAAGAAACTCATGTCTGAAGAGGATTTTGATAATTTTCTTGACGACCTTCGTCCATCCTGATGTTGGGGCGAGAAAGTCGATGAGGAGGGAATAGACTGTTGAACACAACATCGGTTCTGAATCGTTCTGCTCTGTCAAGGTTGAAACTCTTTTGGGCTCTTTCCAGAATGACACACGGTTTTCTGGATATGGCGACCCCTGCTGCCGCTGCATTGTTGTGCCTGGGCGGCATACCGACTCCCAAGGTGATTTTCCTGGGTTTTATAACGGCTTTTGCCGGCTACACGGCTGTCTATGCACTAAACGATGTGGTGGATTACAGGGTTGACAAAGAAAAAATCAAATCGGGCAAACTCTGCCATGCTGCAGGCGATTTGGATGGTGTGTATGTGCGCCATCCCATGGCGCAGGGGTTGCTCAGTTACCGGGAAGGGATTGCATGGTCGTTGAGTTGGGCCATCATCGCCTTAGCCGGTGCTTATGCGCTAAACCCTGCGTGTGCGCTCATCTTTGTGCTCGGCTCTCTGCTGGAAGTCGTTTATTGTCTGCTGCTCAAGATCAGTCACCTGCGCACTTATGTCAGCGGCGCAGTGAAAACCTCGGGAGCCATGGCCGCAGTCTTCGCCGTGGATCCGAATCCGTCCTGGATCTTTCTGATCTTCTTATTCTTGTGGCTGTTTTCCTGGGAAATTGGTGGGCAGAATGTACCCAACGATTGGACCGACCTGGAAGAAGATATGGAATTGAAGGCGAAAACCATTCCTGTTCGCTTCGGCGGCGAGAAATCTTTGCGGATTATCTTGGTTAGTCTCGCTGTTGCCGTAACTCTGAGTTTGGTTCTCTATTGGGCAACCCCTGCAAACCTGCATCCGGTTTACCTGCTGGGAGCTCTACCCGCAGGGACGATGCTTCTACTCATCCCGGCCTACAGGCTGTATGCGCAGGGAACACCGCAGCTTGCGTCAGCCCTTTTTAACCGATCGAGTTATTACCCTCTCACCATGCTCATTGTTGTCCTGGTGAGCTCGCTGATGGCGGGTTAGGGATTTATTGCCGCAGTAGATGACCGCCAAAGTTCCTGCCGGTTTGTAACAGATGCTGGATGCCGGATACCGGATAACGACAGTGCCGCTGCAGCATTCTTTATCTGATATCCGGTATCTTCTCGAACCGGGAAGCCCTGCCGCCGTGTACTAGGAGGCTATCCGAGAATTGTCATTTCGAGCCGATGGCGAGAAATCTTGTTCCCATAAGTGGATGATTTTGCAGATTTCCCATCACGCCAAGGCGTGATTCGAAATGACAAAACGACCATCGACAGACATTGTACGTCATTCCCGCGAAAGCGGGAATCCAGGATTGATCCAATCTAAAAGGTGTAGGTTGGGTTGAGTAGAGCGAAACCCAACGCCTATTTTGCTGGGTTTCGTACCTCAACCCAGCCTACTTGGAAACCAAAATCATTTTCTTAAACACTATAGTACTAGCGGCTATTTGGAAATTCTTGGATGATAAAATTAAGGAGATCGCTATGACGGTCAGTCAGGAGCTTGCATCTTTTGTGGTTAACGCCTCCTACGAGGATTTGTCTGAAACTGCCCGGCTGCAGCTCAAGATAAGAGTGTTGGACAGCCTTGGGTGCGCAATCGGGGCGTTGGGTGGTAAGCCCATCCGGTTCCTGAGAAAACAGCTGGAAGACTTTGGCGGCAACGAACACTGTACCCTCATCGGCGGGGGCAGGACGGCACCCGATCGAGCCGCATTCTACAACTCAGCGCTGGTGCGTTATTTGGATTTTAACGACAGCTATCTGACCAAACATGAAACCTGTCATCCGAGCGATAATCTGGGTTCGATCCTTGCGGCTGCAGAATATGCTTCAAAAAGTGGCAAAGATCTAATGACCGCACTGGCCGTTGCTTACCAAGTCCAATGTCGACTCAGCGATGAGGCGCCGGTGCGAGCCAAAGGATTCGATCACACCACTCAGGGTTCTTACGCGGTTGCGGCCGGAGTATCGAAAGTCCTGGGACTGGACCGGCAGCAGACCGCCAATGCCATTGCTCTGTGCGGTACGGCTTTCAATGCCTTGAGGGTCACGCGGACGGGAGCCCTTTCTCATTGGAAAGGCTTGGCGTATCCCAACACGGCATTCGGCTGCACTCATGCCGTTTTCCTCGCGATGCGCGGAATCACCGGCCCGGAGGAAGTTTTCGAAGGGAACAAGGGATTTATGGATTCGATTGCCGGTCAGTTCCAGATCAATTGGAGTGAAGAGGACCTGGAGAGGGTCACTGCAACGATCATCAAGAAATTCAATGCCGAAATTCATTCCCAATCAGCCTTGGAAGGAATCCTCGAATTGAAGGCGCAGCACGACTTTTCAGTAGATGATATTCAGCAGATAGACATCGAAATATTTGATGTGGCCTACAATATCATTGGAGGGGGAGAAGAAGGCGACAAGACAATTGTGCGCAGAAAAGAAGAGGCGGACCACAGCCTTCAGTATATGATGTCCGCAGCCATATTGGATGGTCAGGTCATGCCCGAGCAGTACGAACCGGAGCGCATCCAGAGAGAAGATATTCAAAATCTTCTCAAGAAGATCAAGGTAAGACCTAAAAAAGAATACACTGAAAGATTTCCCAAGGAAATGCCGTGCCAAATAGAAGTGAGTCTAAACAGTGGGAACCGTTTCAGCATCGAGAAAAAAGACTACAAGGGCTTCGTTGCCAACCCGGTCTCTTGGGACGAGGTGTTGAAAAAATTCGAGCATCTTGCCGCTCCTTACACGGATTCATCCCTTAGAAAGCGAATAATCGACCTGGTTTACAGTCTCGAAATGGTACCAGTCCAAAATCTGACCGATTTTTTTAGTGACATTAAAAAGCTCATCGCGGATTAGTGCGATTTACCATCCTCGCCATAGGCTCCTTTGCTTTTGCCGCGGAAAACCCAGTTGGTATAGCCGGTGTATATTAGGATGATCGGTATGATCACTACCATAAAGGTAAACATGAACCAAAGTGTCTGGACAGACGCTGCGGCGTTCCGGACCGTGACGGTAGGGGAAATGACATTGGGGATCATATGAGGATACAAACCGAACGAGACGCCAATAAAGGAGAATAGTATAATTGCTACGTTCCAAAGCAGCGGTGCGAGCTCAAAGCGCTTAACGAGGCTGCGAAAATACATAACGAAGGAAAAAAAGGCGAGCGCAGGAAACAACAGCACATAAAAGGCACCCGGAGCACTCGTGTATTTATCGGCCATATTCGGATATCGTATGATGAGCCAAACATAGACGCCGACTGAAACCATCAAAGTAAGCACGGATGAGGCCAGTGCGTAGCGGAAACTGCGCTGCTGCAGCTCATCCTCAGTCTTCAGAATCAGATAATTGGCTCCCAGCATGATGTAGCCGAACAATACGCCGGCTGCAACCAAAACCGAGAAGGGATTGAGCCACGACCACACAATGCTCCCGACAAACTGACCATTTTTCACGTCGAGGCCTGCCAACAGGCCCCCTAAAGCAAATCCCTGAGCCAGCGTTGCCAGCAAACTTCCCATGCCGAACGAAAATCCCCACAAACCTTTTCTGTCCGACTTCGCGTAAAAGTCGATCGCTACTCCTCGCAGGATAAAGGCGAACAGCATCGCCATAATGGGAATATACAGCGAGGACAGAATGATGGCGTAAAACAACGGAAAGGCGCCGAACATCATTCCTCCCAGCAAAACCAGCCAGGTCTGGTTACTATGCCAGATGCTGTCCAGAGTGCCCATCATAAGGCTGCGCTCCTCCTCATTGGAGCGCAAAGAGAGGATGCCCACACCCAGATCATAACCATCGACCACGGCGTAATAGAGCAGAAAAAAGCCAATGATAAAAAGAAAAATATCAGGAAGATAAGGTCCCAGCAGCAGCATTGCGATACCTCTTCGTCTAAGTTAGCCCGGCCCGTGTTTAACAGAAGCAAGACATCTTGGGTAGTATAAGTCTTCAGGACTTCGGTGACTCAAAATCCGGGCCCTGCAATATCACGTGTCTGGCAAACAGCACAAACAGCACAAACAGCACGAAGTAAATTGCAAAAAATACCAGCAAAGAAGTTCCGACTGCGGATGCCGTGAGGTTACTGGCGGATTCTTGGGTGCGCAGCACTCCGTATATAATCCAGGGTTGCCGGCCGACCTCTCGGGTGACCCAACCAGCCTCCAAGGCGATATAGCTCAAGGGCAATGCTGCCATCCAAGAGTACAGAAGCCACTTTTGGCCGGTCAGTTCGGCTGTATTCAATTTCCCCTTACGCCAAGCCCAACATGTCCCGAGCATTAAGAAGAACAGAAAGAAGCCGATGCCGGCCATGATCCGGAATGAGTAGTAAGGCAGAATTACCGGTGGCTGTTCGTCTACGGGAAAATCGGTTAATCCTTTCACCTGCCCTGTGAGCGAGTGAGTCACTAGAATGCTGAGCATATATGGAATTTTTATATCGAAAACATTGTCTTGCTTTTCCTTGTCAGGCCAGGCGACGAGACTCCAGGGTGCACCAGTGCCCGGGGGATTGGTGTGCCAGTGACCTTCAATTGCGGCCAGCTTGGTTGGTTGAGTATGGAATACTGACCGTCCTGAGGAGTCTCCCAAGTAGATTTGTAGAGGTGTGACCACAATGGCGGCGACAACGACAATCTTGAATGATCTAAGGAAGAATTCGGCATTGCGTTTCTTATAAATATACCAGGCACTAATGCCGCCCACTACAAATATTGTGATCTCCAGGCAAGCGACCCACATGTGGGTGACTCCCCAAATCATATCAGGATTGAAAATGGCGTTGAAATTATTCTGAATCACAAAACGACCGTCTTGAAAGTTTCCTCCAGCCGGTGTTTGCATCCACGAATTAGCGACCAGAATCCAGAATGCCGACATAGAAGCACCAAGTGCCACCATTGCGGTGGAAAAGAGATGCATACTGGGCCGAACGCGTTTCCAGCCAAAGATCATAATTCCAAGGAAAGTCGCCTCCAGCATAAAGGCCATTGCTGCTTCAAATCCCAGTAGATGCCCAAAGAGGTCCCCTCCGGCAACAGAGAATTTACTCCAGTTGGTGCCGAACTGAAACTCCATCGGTATACCGGAAACGACCCCCACAGCCAGGTTGAGCATAAAAAGTTTGGTCCAAAATCTTGCGTGATGGTAATAGCGATCGTCTTTGGTTTTGAGCCACATGGCCTCCATGAAAAACAGCAGAAGGCTCATTCCGATGGTGAACACGGGCCACAAAATGTGAAACATAGCTGTAAAGGCAAATTGCAGGCGGGATAAAAAAACGTGATCCATTCTTACCAACCTTTCGATCCAGAAAATTCAAATGCGTGCTGGATGCCCGCTCTATTTTATCTTTCTTTGCTCCACGACGACCGTAAGATGAATGCCGTCCCCACGGTCTACTTGGTTATTGCCTTATAATAGTAATCAAAGCCGGCTCGTGCTATCTTGTCTGCCGAATTACTGTTGCCCGGCAAGGCTAATGATGACTTTTCGAAACATTAACGGGCAACAATCTGCAACGTTTTTTAGTTAGAGTCCGTCCTACTATTTGACGCTCGTACTATTTGACGCTCGCGAAGCTTAATTAAACAATATTGACCCTCTCCCTCAAGGGAGAGTGAGTTTCCGGATCGATAGTATTATTCCCCATCCTGTAACCCTGTAGTGCAGGGCTTTAGTCCCGCTGCGGGACTAAGATAGACAGCCCTAAAGGGTTCCCCTGATCCCATATGGATAGATAGTTTCCGGATGGAAACTGTTAAACCTTGATCTGGCGATTCTTGTTCAGGTGAAACTACAATTGTCATTCCTGCGAAGCTTGTCCCCGCAGGCCTTAAGAGGGGAGCAGAAATCCAGAAAGGTCGATTGACCCACCGCAAAAGGCAACATTTTGTCCTTAAGAAGTATATTAGAGGGCTGCGACTGTGCGACTGATGGAGTTGTAGAGAGAAGACTTCTTCAAGAACTTTAAGCGGTTGAAAGACAAGAGAGTATAATTGACGAGGCCGAAGAGTTTACTCTCCGGCCCGTCACCCCTAACAGGCAAGTTTTTGTGGCCCTTTCCTCTTTCTGCCTGCATCCCAGGGTCTACTTTTGTGTTAAGCAACTACTATACCAGACCTCAAAAAAAGTTTATTTTACTTGCCGAGACTATTAAGTAATAGGAAATACTGTAATTTACTAGTATTCAAAAAGCAAATAGGGCGGGAGCCTAGCGAAAGCCTTCTCGTTGATCTTGTCAACTAAGTTGATATAAAAAACAAAAATAATTTATTTTATTAATAAATTCAACACATAAGAACGCCAACGTAATAGACGGGCATGTCTCTATCAGGTATTCAGTACAGGCGGCTTCGCACATAATCAGCCCATTCGCTGTCCGGGTCAAGATTTAGATATGCCCACCATTTTTCTTTGGCTTCCGCCAAATCTCCCACTCGTTCGAGCACTCTTCCCAGGTTGAAGTAGGCGTCCGCGAATTCCGGGTCTTCGTGTATGGCCTTCTGATAGAAAAGGATGGCATTTTGCAGTTCTCCCTGTTCTTCAAAGATATTGGCCAGATTGTAATTTGCTTCTATGTGATCGGGATCTATCCGCAGAGCCTTTAGATAATAATCTTTCGCCAGCGAGCAGGAACCTAGCCGGTGTTGTAGATTTCCCATGTTAACCAAGGCATCGGTATGGTCCGGTTGATGCTCCAGTACGGCGTTATACTTTCGCTGTGCTGCCTCCAGGTTTCCTTGATCCTCGTGTTCCAGAGCTTGAAAAAACAAGTCTTCAGCATCAACAGGCAGAGGAGTGGGTGCCTTTGGTTCGGCGCTCAAATCGATAATGATCTGTCCTTCTGGTGTGAACCTCAGACTGTCTTTCCCAATTATCACCCGCTTTCCGTGAATTTCGATGCGCAACTCGGTAAGTGGCTGATCAATTTCCGGTAGAGTATTTTGGAGCTTTTTAAGGCACCTTGCTATCTTACGAGTTGTCATACCTTTCTTGTATAGCTCCTTTATGGTTCGAAAAGCGACCAACCCTCTGAAATCAAAAAACAACAGCTCTTTTTGCTTATTAATGTGAGGTACCAGGCCCGCTCGGTCCCAATAACGGATCTGGCTCTCAGATATTCCTGTCAGTTTAGAAACCTCTTTTTGATCGTAAAATCTTTTCATTTTGTTGACCTCATATGACCGGGTTGCATCATCATTAGCCTGTTTCGCCCCGTGCCATTTTCCCTAGGTCACTTTAATTGTTCAACTCTTCGATCAGTGTAGTGTTGCCCGGCCAGCATGCCTTGCAGCCAATGCCACCTCAACAAAATAGCCAATATTTTGTTGAGGTGGCGCGAAATTTGAAATTGGTTGAGCAGGATTAGCAAATCTGTATGATAAGAATGCTGGCCTTGAGGTGCTATTTAATATGAGCATCGTGATTGTCCCCATCTAGACTTACAGGGTCTTTCCTAGAATGATCTCAGCCTAGCTGAACGAGGTGGTATTGTCAAGTTGATGCGAAGGCAGTCACAAAGTGTCAAATACCTAGATTTTCGTTTATTAAGACCACTTTTATCCTCCCCTTAGGAAAGGACTTTTCCGTGATTGTCCAATGATTGCAAATCCTGTCCGGACTCTTGCATTCCTCGCAGTAGGAAGTCTTCACGCAAGGGGTCTTTTTGTCGAGACGCATGGCATTGGTTGGGGCCGCGTAATCCTTTACGCGGAGCATGGCATCTTCCAGGTCGGGAACGATTTTATTGCGGCCCAGCAAAATAATGACGTGTTTTGGTCCAAAGGTAATGGCAGCAACACGATTTCCAATCATATCCAGATTAACCAGCTTTCCTGTTTCCGTAACTGCATTTGTCCCGGTAATAAAGAGATCTGCCAAAAGCGCCTTGCGGCGACGATCCATCATTTCATCAGGTGAAATTGTTTTTTCAAAGGTGTCAATGATTTTTATGCCCGACCTGTCCTGCAATGCTCTGTAAAGACCTGAATTGGTAAATGTTATGGATCCGCCCCACGATATAGTCTCGGGACCTAATTTAGGGATAATTTCCTCCAGTACGAGTTTCTTGGCGGCTTCCGGGTCTTCCGCGATAAAAACTTCAAAGTTGTTACCTTCCAGGGTTTCCTTCAGATCTCTCAGTTGCAATCGCCAATAATTCTCTATAGGTTTTTCCATTTAACACTCCGATTTTTTGCCCTTCAGTGTAATTTCTGAATAAGTGAGAGCCATGACATCAATTTGAAGCATATACGTTTCCGCCGGACCGAACTTATCCAGAAGTTACATGAAAGGTAAGTAAAACGCTTAAATATAGATCACTTATCCTGATAAAATCTCCGTCCTTTGACAACTCAATATCCTCAGGGTGTAGCTTGTATTTGTAAAAGGTTTCTTATAAGTTGAGTGCGCGTGGGACGCAGCCTCCCGTCATATATTGAAAGACGGCATCCACTGAGATAGCCGAAAATCCTTGATGTCGCTGCATGGATGCAGTTCTGGGCTGTCAGCTATGACAGCAAGACAATTTACAACATAACCACGAAGGATGACTATACCAATGAGCCAAAAAATAGAAAAGGATGCGTTGAGGCTGCTTGCCAAATTGGGTGAAGCGCACGGTGCATCGGGTAATGAGGATTCTGTGCGCAGTATTTTCCATGAGGAAGTCGGTGTTGATGTTTACAGTGATAAGACAGGCAATGTTTTTTATAAAAAACAAGGCACAGCTGACGGCCCACGCGTGATGCTGACCGCTCATATGGATGAGGTCGGATTTGTGGTTCAGTCGGTTACCAAAAGCGGCCTCATTAAATTCATCCCGCTGGGTGGCTGGTGGTCGCACACGCTTCTTGCTCAGCGTGTGAGGATACGAACCAGTGACGGAAATGAAGTTATTGGTGTGATCGGTGCGAAACCGCCTCATTTGCTGGGCAAGAATGAGCGTGAAAGATTGGTGAACATAGAAGATATGTTCATCGACGTAGGTGCTGCGAATAAGGAGGAGGTGTTTAGCAGATTTAAAATCTGCTTGGGTGATCCCATTGTGCCTGACAGTCCTTTCACTCGGATGTTAGATCCAAATTATTTATTGTGTAAAGGTTTCGATAATCGGGTTGGTGTGGCTCTTGTTATTCAGGCAATCGATATTCTGAAAGAATATGAGCATGCCGGAACAGTGTATGCCGTTGGTACAGTACAGGAAGAAGTGGGGGTTAGAGGGGCTCAAACTGCGGCATTTGGTGCGAATCCAGATTTGGCAATCGTATTGGAAGGCTCTCCGGCTGACGACTTACCGGCGGTTGGTGAAGATGAAAGACAGGGGGTATTGGGTCGGGGTGTCCAAATCAGGATCATGGACCCTTCGGCCATAATGAACAGAAAATTGACCCAATACCTCATCGATCTGGCCGGTGCATTACGAATTCCCTACCAGGTGGCGGTCCGCGGAAGCGGCGGCACCGATGCTCGCGCGATTCAGCTGCATGGCGCAGGAGTTCCTACGGCCGTCCTCGGTGTGCCCGCCCGCTATATTCATACCCACAACTGTATCATCCACCTGGAGGATTATTTGAGTACATTAAAATTAGTTGTGGAGTTCTTGAGGAGTTTGGATATGGAAAGAGTCAATCAATTCACCGCATTCGTCGAGTAGAAGTTCAGATTGAAGGTTGCTGGCCCGTATCACAAGGGACGCTATACTACCCTGCAAGAGGGAGGAAGAGATGGAAAAAGTCCGAAAGGGAAGCTGTTCGAACATCCTTACCTGGATATTCGGAGCTATTTTAGTGCTACCAGGTTTCATTGCCGTTCCGAGTACTTTCGCGAGTGACGCAAAAACCCATGAGGGTGAGACCATCTACGTACCCATCTATTCGTTCATTTATTATGGAAACAAATTTAAAAAGATAGACTTGACAGCAACGCTTAGTATCCGCAATACCGATATGGCCCATACTATTGAGGTCGTCTCGGTGGACTATTATGATTCCGATGGCAAGCTTGTTAAAAAGCACCTTGAGAATCCTATTAAGCTTGATGCATTAGCTGCTACTCATTTCCAAGTGGCTGAATCGGATGTGAGTGGAGGGTTGGGGGCAAGCTTTGTGGTTAGATGGAAATCAGATCAAAAAGTCAGCAAGCCAATCGTTGAAGGAGTAATGATAGGAGCAATAGCGTCGCAAGGAATCTCTTTCGTTTGTCGAGGAGAAACGATTCGTGGTCCAGTTGACTGAACCCTGAAAGCTTCACCGGGATTCGTTCATGGAAGTTACTGGCCATCAGAACTGGTTTTATGGCGAATTTTTCCGCCCAGACGTTGCACCCGTCTTATTGTTCGTTGCAACTGCTCTTCACTTAAGATTCTGAATTCCAAAGGGTCTCCATCGGGAGACAGGGTGTGACAATGATAAAAGGAGATGTGCGGGATGTCTGTTTCAATACGCCCCACAAGCTGACTATGGCCTGAAGGATAGATTAATTCATAATCCATGCTAGGGTCTCGGAATCTTGGGTCTTCAGTTGTCATATTCGCCACCCCTACGAATGAAGATAGCGATTCATCTTAGAAAATCAAATGAGTAATTCATTGCAGCGGCCAGCACCGATAATTTTGTTCCCGTGAGGAGAAAATTCTATTATAGTTACTTACTAGCTCGAATATGGAAAAAGGAGATAACCGATATGAAACGGATCCCTATCTTTTCCCTCGTCTTTATTGCATTATTTGCTTTTTGTGTAGCTCCGGTCATGGCTCAAGAAAACAATATGGCAGGAAGCATTCATGTTTATGATACGTCCGGGCAGTATTTGGGGATACTGTTAGAGAGGGGCAAGATGCAGGATGAAGTCGTGATATTCATACCGGGCATAAGTAAGTTCACGACCATCAAACAAACTACAGGCGAAATTGAGTCTACTAACCTCACTTTTGATTCAGAGGGCTGCGTTGGCTCTCCTTATTTTGCCGGAGGGGTTGATTTCATAAGAAAATGTGGTGGAAAGTACTACTTAGGAGGAACCAAAGCGCGAAACATCCCTCGAGTTTCGACACAAATTGTGGGTGGAGAGTGCCTCCAATGGTCGCCAGTTTACGATAAGCTTTCCGAAATGTTTGAGGCTAGCGAGATTCCTGAGAGTTCTATTCCCTTCACCCTACCTGTCGCATTGCCCCTGCACTATGACTATCAATAGGCACGTTTGAGGGGTCGACACTGGTATTAGTAATTTTCAGCGTCCGCCCCCTCTGCCAATTTTTATACAGGAACCGAAAGTGAGAAACACCTATCTGTCGAGATGTTTGGTGCCGTTCGTTGATATTTTGGAGAGGGTTTGTTGGAAATCTGCCCAGTTTGAACCACTATGAAATATGATGCTGGATATCCTTAAAACATCATCTATCTCCTGTTAGTAGGAGTGCCGGTTGTTTGAATATAGCATCTCTTTTTTTCTGCATTTTTTGCAACATAATCAAAATAATAGAATGCTAATTGTGCAAATCAGGTGATTTATTTTAGTTGATTGAATCTAGAAAAGGGGTTATTGGTCCCAATGGCTCAAGATGCCTCGGGGTTAGCAAACGAGGATTTTAAAACGCATGGTCTCATAAGGGATCAGAATTGCCCCTGTCTTCACTCAAAGGATTCTAATGACTCAGCGTTCATCGCCCGTTGTTCTCATTCCTGCCAAGAATGAAGAAGCTACGGTCGGAGAAGTGGTTCGCATGGTATTGTCGGAACTTCATTGCGAAGTTGTCGTAATTGATGATGTCAGCACTGACGGTACCATTAAGGCTGCGAGGTCTGCAGGTGCAACCGTTCTTCCTTTGGCAGTGCATCTAGGTGCTTGGGGGGCCATTCAGACCGGGATGCGGTACGCTCTCAAAAGTGAGTATCGGATCGCGGTAACGATGGATGCAGATGGACAGCATCAACCATCCAGCGTCCGCGGTTTGATAGAACCTATTGAATCGGGGCAGGCGGATGTGGTCATCGGTGCCTGTGTGAAGCGGGGCAGCATGGCACGGCATTTGGCCTGGATGATTTTTCGCCGTTTATCTGGCATAGGCTTAGAGGACTTAACTTCAGGTTTCCGCGCTTATAATCAGAAATCTATGGCCTTGTTAGCTTCTCGAAAAGCAACTCTTTTGGACTATCAGGATTTAGGCGTCTTGATTCTTTTGCGGAGAGTTGGGTTGCATATCGTTGAAAAGCAAGTCGAAATGTGCCCCAGATTATCAGGTGCTTCCAGGATTTTCAATTCATGGTGGGTTGTTGTCAGGTATATGCTGGCAAGTAGTATTTTGTGCCTTGCGAAGCGTTGATGAGATTCGGCCTCGGAATGACAAGATGGGTTTTCCCGCTAATTCGCGATGACCCTGAAAAATTTATGCAGTGAAAGCTGATGGTGAATTTGTGTTGATTTCTTATAAGTGGACATCGGCAGTACTGGGTCTCATGGTTGCCGGTGTAATTCTGATGTTGGTTCGCCGCGATTATCTTCATACCAGATATGCTGTTTGGTGGCTATGCGTAGCAGTAGCCGTCCTTATCCTCGGAATTTTCCCCGGCATCGTTGACATTTTCGGATCGCCTTTTGGAGTGCACTACCCCCCCATCCTTGTCGTCATAATGTGTTTGGGTCTAATCCTCATCAAAATGTTGACCATGGATCTTGAGCGATCGAGACAGGAAAGGGAGTTGAGGCGGCTTGCACAGAGGCTTGCACTTCTCGAAAGCATCAAGGGGCAAGCATCGGATGGGGTTAAGGAGGAATCTTAGGAAGATCAGAGATGTTCTTGGACAATAGGCCAGCTAATGATGTGTCAGGCTCTTTCCAGAGCCTGTTGTCCCCTTCTGATTCAATTCAGTTGCACCTTTGCCTGTAACACAAATGATACTCAAATCAGTTCAAAGCACTTGTGGGAAATTGTCCGGCAAGAGATAGCATTCGTTATAAAGATGTTCAGATCCTCATCAGCTGTGCAGAGAAAAAAAACACACCTCCGTTCCGGATTCAGCACAGGCACGGCGATGGTGGCAGCAGCTAGAGCTGCTTTGCGCCTC
The DNA here is from genome assembly GCA_963781715.1 of uncultured delta proteobacterium. Classification (GTDB taxonomy): domain Bacteria; phylum Desulfobacterota; class Syntrophobacteria; order Syntrophobacterales; family Syntrophobacteraceae; genus Desulfoferrobacter. The sequence goes on along the minus strand of CAWAGW010000018.1, from coordinate 480,446 downwards.
TGCCTTTGTGGTAGTGTGTCAGATGTGGTCGCAGTACGGTTACCGAGCAACTGTTTGATCCCAATAAAGATCAACAAAAGCTTCATCGACGGGAAAAGCTACTGGGCAAGCGTGATTAAAGATGGGGGTGATGACCCGGATGTCACTCATCGGGCTGAATTGAGGGTTGAATTGGAGGTTTTTCAATATCCTGCGGCCGCAGGATTGTCACAGTTTTCCAAACAAACCAATGAGCTGGTAAAAGGCGCGTCCGGGGTTATCTGCCTGGTCGGTGGGGAAGGTGTCGGAGTTGTTACCAAAGACGGTTTGCCCGTTACCGTGGGTGAACCCGCTGTCAATCCTGTTCCTCGACATATGCTGTGTCAAAACCTCGCTGAAGAACTGGTGAGTGGCAATCACTCAAATCTCGATTGTTTTTATCGAAACGAAGTTTGCGTTTGGAAACCGCCCATCAATCCTTACACCATTATACCGTTGATTGGATTACTGGAAGGTCTGGAGGGCCTCTTATTGCAGATAGAAGTTCAAGTTCCCGAGGGGAAAAGACTCGCCAAGCGAACATTAAATCCAAGGTTGGGCATTTTGGGGGGGATTTCGATATTAGGAACCACGGGCCTGGTCAAGCCTTTTTCACATGAGGCATATGAAGAGACCATCGAAAGCGCCTTATCGGTGGCCGCATCCAATGGATGCAGGGAAGTCGTCCTTAGCACGGGTGGCAAGAGTGAACGCTTTGCACAGAATCATCTGCCCGATATGGCTCCCGAAGCATTTGTCCAAATCGCCGATTTTTACGCCTTCAGCTTAAAGGAGGCGCGTAAAATGAATTTTAAAGGGATCGTGCACAGTGTGTTCTTCGGAAAATTGGTGAAGATGGCATACGGTCATGCTTATACGCATGCGCACAAAGTCAGCCTTGATTTAGATTTGATTGGAAGGGTAGCCGAAGAAAAAGGCTATGATGGTTCTTTCTGCGACACGCTCAGAGGGGCTAATACGGCACGTCACGCACTTGAGATGTTGTTGCTTCAAAAGGCTTCCGACGTGGTTTTGGCATTAGCCGAACTTGCTTTATCGAACTCTGTCCGAATCACGGAAAACGAGATGACAGTTCGCATCATCTTGTTTAACTACGATGGGACACTCATGGTAGATATCCGCCGATGAATTACCGAAACCCACCGTTAGATGTCAATGATTGGCAAGTACCTCTGGTCGTGGCGGTCGGAACCGGCATGGGAAAGCTTGATCTAAGCCTGCGAGCTTCGTGCTGGATTGAAAGAGCGGAAGTGCTGGTGGGCGGCAAGCGGCACTTAGATGATTTTGCCGAGCATTCGAGCGAAAAGATAGTTTTAAAATCACCTCTGGTCCATACGCTGCAGAAGATCGAAGAGGTTTCCGGATCTCGTCGAACCATGGTGCTGGCGTCAGGAGATCCGCTGTTTTTCGGCATAGGGCAACGACTTGCCGGGTTTTTGGGGAAAGATCGTCTGCTTGTACTGCCCAATGTTACTGCTGTACAATACCTTTTTGCCAGATTGGCCGAACCCTGGGACAACGTGAAAATAATAAGTCTGCACGGGCGAAGCAAATCCATGGCCCCCCGGGATTGGCTAAAGCTGCTCCACCGCCATGAGAAAATAGGCTTGTATACGGATCCGCAGTATACTCCGGCGAGGGTTGCACGGGAACTTCTCGAAATCGGAATTCAAGACCGGGCGGTTGTTGTCGGAGAAAACCTCGGGCTACCTTCCGAGAATATTCAGATGATGTCCCTGACCGAGGCCGAGACCAGGGATTTTTCCCCTCTGAACATAATGCTGCTATGGCCCACCGAGGTTTCCTCGGTTACGACGACTGGGCAAAGCTTGCCGACCTTCGGCATGTCCGAAGATTGCTTTCAGCATCAAGCGGGTTTGATCACCAAAATGGAAATTCGAGCCATCGTGTTGGCAAACCTGCAACTCAGTCCGGGTCTTGTTCTCTGGGATTTGGGTGCCGGAAGCGGGTCAGTGTCAATCGAGGCCGCTCGGATTGTGCCCTTGAGAAAAGCGGTGGCGGTGGAAAGAGATCCTGATCGTTATAAAGACCTTGTTGAAAATTTGGCTCGTTATGATTGTGTTGAAATAGAAAGCATCTGTGACGATGCATCCAACATATTGCAGCAACTCCCTGATCCGGACAGAGTGTTCATCGGAGGCGCCGGCAAAGATCTTGCAGCCGTACTCGGCCATGCTGCCGAAAGGTTGCGGGGCGGTGGGCGAATCGTACAGACGGTGGTGACATTGGACACGCTTCAAACCGTGCGTGACTTTTGGCGGAAAAAGCCTTTTGATGTGACCGTTACCCAAGTGCAAATTAACCGCTCCGCGCCCATTCTGAACACCATCAGGCTGGAAGCTCTAAACCCGGTGTTTATTGTAACAGCCTGTCAAAGAGTCTGAGTTTGCGGAATGAAAGGAAAGAAATTGGCTTCGAATATCGCGTGGAGTTTTTGTTCTTGATTATGAGTCTAAATGCCGGATCGTGAGGGAGTTGGCATGAAACACCCTGTATATTTTGTTGGTGCCGGTCCTGGTGACCCCGACCTGATAACCGTCAAAGGCCAACGTCTGCTGGAGAGGGCGGATCGCATTGTTTATGCCGGATCGCTCGTGCCGGAAGCTCTGCTGCAAAGCTGTAGGCCGAATGCCAATATTTACAATAGCGCTTCTATAACTCTTGAAGAAACACACGCATTGTTGTGTGAGGGATATGAGAGGGAAGAGAGAGTCGTTCGCTTGCATACTGGTGATCCGAGTCTGTATGGGGCCATTCAGGAGCAGATGTTTCTGTTGGAGAGAGATGAAATTCCTTATCACGTGGTGCCGGGAGTTTCAGCCGTTTTTGCAGCGGCGGCGGCGCTGAGACAAGAACTGACTTTGCCCGAAATATCTCAGACTCTAATCCTTACTCGTCTTGCAGGTCGGACCTCTGTACCTGAGAAAGAACGGCTCAGCTCATTGGCGTCTCATGGTGCTACGTTGGTGATCTATTTGAGTGTTCAGCAGATAGAAAAGGTGGTTTCAGAACTGATGTCAGCCTATCCTTCCGATACTCCCGTGGTGGTCGCATATAGAGTGGGATGGCCGGATCAGTTGCTACTGGAATCAAATTTGGCGGATGTTGCAAATGCAGTCAGAGCAGCTGGAATTTCCCGGCAGGCCTTAATAATGGTGGGAAAGGTCTTTGGCGCTCGGTCGCAAAAGTTATTTAAAAAATCAAAGCTTTACGATGAATCCTTCAGTCATGGTTTCCGAAAAAACTGATTCTCCCGGATTATCCATTGGCATCCTTGCAATCACTCGTCACGGAGCGAGTCTTGCTCTGGAAATCCAGAAAGAGCTGCCCGGCAGCATCTGTTATGTACCGGTAAGACACGACTTTGCTATTGCGCAGGGGGCCGTCGCTTTTGAAAAGTTGGCGGCTGTCATTTCGGATGCATGGTCAAAACACGCTGCACTGGTTTGCATCATGGCGACGGGCATTGTGGTTCGTCATTTAGCGCCGCTTTTCAGGCATAAGACGCTGGATCCGGCAGTGGTTGTACTGGATGAGAAAGGGCAATTTATAGTCAGTTTATTATCGGGGCATTTGGGAGGAGCGAATAGACTTGCGCAAAAGATCGCGCAAATTACCGGTGGGCAGGCTGTAATCACCACCGCTTCGGATGTGCGAGGCAAACCCGCGATCGACCTTATTGCCCGGGATGCCGGCCTCGATGTTGAGAATCCTCAAATGATCGCCCGCGTGTCTCTGGCTTTTTTGGAAGAAGAGGCGGTTTGGATCTTCGATCCACGCGAGCGACTGGCAACCTATTTGCAAAACCAGGGCGGTGTGGTTTGGATATCCGGGTTTGATACAAACGGCGAGCCGAGTCGGTTAATAGAAGATGAATACACCGAAAGAAACCTCAGAAAATCAACCGGGTGGTCTGTTCATTCCGGCGTCGGCATTTGGGTGTCGGAGTATCTGCCCCCTGCAAACCTTCATTGCTTGAATCTGCGTCCGCGCAATTTGGTGGTAGGTTTGGGCTGCAATAGAGGCACCTCGACAAGCGAGATGATGACTCTAATCAGGAGAGTCTTCTATGATCAGAACTTGTCGCCATTGTCCATCAGAAACCTGGCCAGCATCGACTTGAAAGCGAATGAGCATGCAATCCTGGAATCGGGACTGATGCTTGAACGTCCTGTTGATTTCTATTCCCGTGCTGACTTGAAAGGCATATCAGTACCCAATCCATCGAATCTGGTGAAGATCCATGTAGGAGTACCAAGCGTATGCGAAGCAACGGCTCTACTGAGCGCGCGAAACGGAGAACTGATAATACCGAAAAGAAAAACAGCAAATGCGACCATGGCAGTGGTCCGGGTAAACTAACCATTGTAAGTCTTGGACCCGGGCATCGCTCATACATGCTGCCGCTGGCGCTGGATGCTCTGATTTCTGCAGAGGTTGTTGTAGGGTACAAGTTGTATCTGCAAATGATTTCGGATTTAACAGAGGGGAAGAAAGTTTTTGCGAGTGGTATGCGCAAGGAGCTGGAGCGTTGTGAGGCCGCCATAGAATTTGCATCCCAAGGGAGCCGTGTCGTTATTGTTTCAAGCGGCGATGCAGGCATCTACGGCATGGCAGGGCTCATCTTCGATCTTTGTAAAGAAAGAGATCTTTGCGTCTCATATGGTCAGGACGGATCGACAGGAACCGCTGACTTTACCATTGAAGTCATTCCAGGAGTGGCAGCCTTCAACGCTGCGGCTTCGGCTGTCGGTGCTCCGCTGATGCACGATTTTGCAGTCATAAGCCTAAGCGACCATCTGACCCCCTGGGAAATCATTGAGAAGCGCTTAAATGCTGCAGCCGAAGCTGATTTTGTTATAGTAATTTATAATCCACGCAGCAAAAGTCGTCCTGATCTGTTGATTCAGGCACAGCAGTTGATTTCAAAACACCGTCCGCCCACCACACCTGTCGCCATTGTTCGACGTGCGATGCGGGAAGGCGAATGGCGATGCTTGACAACGCTGGAGCGTATTCCCTACGAAGAGGTGGATATGCAATCAGTGCTGATTGTAGGCAACAGCAATACTTACATATGGAAAGGCTGGATGGTTACTCCGCGAGGATACCTTGATAAATATGCTCTGAAAATTTAACTATTCTGCTCGGTTATCTGCTCCTCGACCTTCTCCTGCTGCTCTTTTGGAGTTTCCGGTGTTGGTGGCGAGGATGGTTGCCGCAGCTGCTCTTGCCTTTCTTGCGCCAGCAGACGCCTGACGTTGAAATAAGGCCTAAGCATCAGAACGATCCCGATCGCAAATCCCAGGAAACCCACTATCAAAAGCAGTGTATAAACCTGAAGACTCCATTTTAAATGTTCCTTGATGTATAGATTGAGTTGAAACTGAAGTGGGGTCGTGAACGTAGGAACATTTTGCCAAAGAAAAAGTCCAATGACCAGCATGATTAACCCACCTGTAATCAGCTTAAATAATCTCATGAGCTGCTCTCCTTTTCGAATTCAGGTCGAAGCTTGGCATAGGTCTGTTGAAGGTGTTCCGGTATGCTTCTAACATCGGCGAAGACCGTGAGGAAGTTGGTATCGCCAGGCCAGCGCGGCACGATATGAAAATGAAGATGATCCTCAACTCCAGCACCGGCAGCCGCCCCCAGGTTAAGACCGACATTGAAGCCTTCAGGCCGCATAACTCGCTTCAAAATGACCGTACAGGCTCTAACCCAGCGCATGATATCGTGCATTTCATCTTCACTGAGATCTTGCAGGCTTGCCAAATGTCGCCAAGGGGCAACCAAAAGGTGTCCGTTGTTGTAAGGATATTTATTCATCATGACCATGGTCGTCCGACCTCTATGCAGAATAAGCCGTTCTTCATCGGAAAGACCATCGCCTTCAGGGCAGAATATGCAATACGGTTCGCGTTTCCCTAGGATATATTCGATCCGCCAGGGTGCCCATAAGTTTTGCATGAGCCTCTCTCGCCATCACTGTTGGTTACGAGTGTTGCAAATGTGATCACGCTGATGGTCCGGTAGGACCACCGCGCAAGAGTATCTTTCATCACGATTGAATACTGCAAAGCCTTTTTCTAAGCAGTTCTGCTAATATAGCAACGACCTGCAAAAACTCAAGATGTTTTTTGGATGGAAGTTCTCCAGGAATGTGGACACCGACTTAGCTTGGAGAGGTTAGTTCTAGTTTGCCCCATATAGCCATTTTGTCTTTTACTATAATTAGGACTCCATCGATCGAAGGAATTAACGAGGCTTTTTCCAATGCTTCTGTAATGTCTGCGGGGCGTTGGATAACATTGCCAAGAGCGGTTGCTGCAGCATCGGCTAGTGCGCCGTTTTTGGAAATTACCGAGACCGCATCAGCGGTTCCGAAGCTTAAAGAGTGTCCAATAGTTCCCGATGAAGTGCATATGCTTAAGGGAAACTGTTCAGCAGTGAATCGCAGGGCGACCTTGCCGTGAAATGGTGAGTTCGGTTCTATATAAACGCCTACAATGGCATCTTCCTGCAGGTCAAGGTAGCAGTCGCCTCCATTCTCAACAACAACCGCATTTGTAAAATCCTTAAGACCGTGCGCCACCCATTCGGCAATTGCTCCGGCCACACTGGCCATTGGACCAACGTTTGCCTTACGAGCGGCTTTTAACATGCGGCGAACAAGCTTTGGCGCAGCAGGGTCGTTGGGAAGAGGTTTCATCGAATGCAAAAAATCCGGGTGGTAAGAAATATAGTGCTCCAATTGGCGACGGCAGGTCAGAACACTTGCCGCTGCCTCCTTTTCCAGATCTTGTCGGGCTCTGATCCAAAGGTCCGTTTCTCGATATTTTACCTGAAATGAGACCCATCCGGTTTTGCTGTGATGACTGAGGCGATAAAAACGTTGGCCTGTTCCAGGGGCTTGTTTCGACGTCATATTATGACAGCCAGTTCGATTCTATTCCCATTCGATTGTACTGGGCGGTTTGGAAGAGATGTCATAAACAACCCTATTTACGCCATTTACTTCATTGATAATGCGGTTCGAGATCTTCTGCAAAAGCTCGTAAGGCAGTCTCGCCCAGTCTGCAGTCATGGCATCGACGCTTTCCACTACTCGGACGGCAATGACCTGATCATAAGTCCTCTCATCTCCCATCACCCCTACGGAACGAACCGGCAAAAGGACTGCAAAGGCCTGCCAGACTTTATCGTACCAGCCGGAAGCTTCCATCTCCTCAAGCACAATACTGTCCGCTTCTCTCAAGATCTCCAGATCTTCTGGTATCACATCTCTAAGGAGTCGAATGGCCAATCCCGGGCCGGGAAAAGGATGACGCATGATGATTCGCTCGGGCAGTCCCAGTTCCCTGCCGACAAGCCGGGCCTCATCTTTGAACAGTTCCCGGAGCGGTTCAATCAGCTCCAATTTCATTTTCTCAGGGAGCCCGCCCACATTATGATGAGTCTTGATGGTGGCCGATGGCCCCTTGAAGGAAACGCTCTCAATGACATCAGGATATAGAGTGCCTTGTGCCAGATACTTAGCGTTGGATAATTTCCCGGCTTCTTTTTCAAACAGCTCTATAAAAAGGTTGCCGATAATCTTTCTTTTTTTCTCAGGGTCGCTGACTCCCTTGAGTTTCTGCAAAAAAGGCTCGGACGCATCAAGATAAATGAGGTTCATTTCGAAGTGATCGCGGAAAATCGTCTGCACACTTTCAGCTTCTCCTTTACGTAACATTCCGTTATTGACGAATATGCAATGAAGCTGAGGCCCTATGGCGTTGTGAAGAAGCGCGGCAACCACAGATGAGTCGACTCCGCCACTCAATGCGCAAATCACTTGATCTTTTCCAACTTGCTCGCGGATGGCCTGCACCGATGTTTCTACGAACGATTTCATGGTCCAAGTAGAACGGCAGCGGCAAATACGGTACAGAAAGTTCTCGATAAGGTTTTTACCACACGGTGTATGCACCACTTCGGGATGGAACTGAACGCCATAAAAATTGCTGACCAAATTCCCCATAGCGGCTATTGGCGAGTTGTCACTATTTGCCAGGATGGTAAAATCGACGGGGAGCTTGAGCACCCGGTCACCATGGCTCATCCACACCCGCACGTCTTTGGATTCAATGTTTCGAAAGATCTCACTGGGATGGATAACATCAATGGTTGCCGGACCGTATTCGCGACGGAGGGCCTTCTCTACCTCACCGCCCAATTGATGTGCCATGACCTGCATGCCGTAGCAAATTCCAAGAATTGGAACTTGAAGTGAAAAAATTTTCGGATCAGGTAGTGGGGCCTCTTGCTGATATACACCGGCCGGTCCCCCTGAAAGAATAATACCTTTGGGTTGGAAGGCTCGGATCTCTTCGATCGCCATGTTGAAGGGATGAATTTCGCAGTAAACGTGACTTTCCCTAACCCGTCGGGCAATTAGCTGAGTGTATTGGGACCCAAAATCTAATATCAGTATTCGTTCTTCATGCAAGTGATCCCACTTCATAGGAGTTTCCTTTCCTGCTCCTCGCGTTGCGCGAACTCACGCTTATATTCCTTAAAGTTGTATAACACAACAGCTGGCGGTTCAGATCACTTCAGATCGACTTGATAGTTTGGCGCCTCTTTAGTGATGATCACATCATGCACGTGGCTTTCCCGCAGACCGGCAGCGGTTACTCGAACCATCAAAGCCTTCTCCCGGAGTTCTTCAAGGGTATGACAACCAAGATACCCCATTCCGGAGCGCAACCCTCCTATGAGTTGGTGCACGCTTGCCGATAGAGGACCGCGGTAGGGAACCATACCTTCAATTCCTTCAGGCACCAATTTAGTAAGTTCCAGAACTTCGTCTTGGAAATAGCGGTCCCGGCTTCCCTCCTTCATTGCACCCAAGGAGCCCATACCACGATACACTTTGTAGCTCCGACCTTGATAGAGTACAGTTTCGCCCGGACTTTCATCAGTCCCGGCGAAAAGGCCTCCAATCATAACACTATTTGCTCCAGCCGCCAGTGCTTTAACGATATCGCCGCTATATTTAATACCTCCATCCGCAATGATCGGGACCCCATGAGCTTTCCCCACCGGTGCGCAAGCGAGAATTGCAGTGATTTGTGGTACCCCTACTCCTGCAACGATACGAGTTGTGCAAATGGAGCCGGGACCGACTCCAATTTTGATAGCATCGACACCAGCCCTGATGAGACTTTCGGCTCCTTCGGCGGTTGCAACATTGCCGGCCACTAATTGCATTTGCGGGCATTCCGCCTTAATCAGCTTCACCATCTCTATAACATTTTTGGAATGACCATGCGCGCTGTCTACTATAATCACATCAGTTCCAGCATTCTTAAGGGCCAGAACCCGTTCGAGCATTCCTTTGCCGACTCCAACAGCAGCCCCAACTCTCAGCCTGCCCAGCTGGTCCTTACTTGAGTTGGGATATTTCGTCACTTTCATGATATCCTTGATGGTGATCAGGCCTTTCAGCTTGCCGGCCTCATCCACCACCAGGAGCTTTTCAATTCGATTGGCATGGAGCAGTTTCTTGGAATCTTCCAAGGAAATTCCTATTGGGGCCGTTACGAGATCCTTTTTGGTCATAACCTCAGAAACTTTGAGGTTCACGTTAGTTTCAAAACGGAGATCTCGATTTGTTATGATCCCTACCAATTGGCCTTCCTTAACAACAGGTACACCTGAAATGCGGTACCTTGACATCAGTTCCAGTACGTCTGAAATGCTTTGATAGGGTTCTACTGTTACAGGGTCAACAATCATTCCACTTTCGGACTTCTTTACTTTAATTACTTCCTGGGCTTGCCGTTCGACAGACATATTTCGATGGATTATACCAATTCCGCCCTCACGTGCGATGCTTATGGCTGTGTCAGCTTCTGTTACGGAGTCCATTGCTGCACTAAGCAAAGGAATTCTCATGGGTATGTCGCGGGTTAATTTGGTTTCGAGATTTGTCTCTTGTGGTAATACTTCTGAATATCTAGGAATTAATGACACATCATCAAAAGTAAGTGCTTCTTGAATGGCCGATTGTTCATTTTGCATCGAATTTCTCCATATGCTAAGGGATTCTCCAACAACACCTGCTTAATCTTTCTTGTAGGGCAGGATTTTGAACGAGTATCAGTTGGTAAGACCAAAGCCCGGCGCCGCGAATGAGACTAATAAGCTCTATTTTCTCCCTGTCCCTTCAACCATCCGGTCTGATATCGTGACGCCTACCTTTTTTCCCAACGCCATGTCAAAGGATTCAATAGAACATGAGGCATTCCTCTTTGCTTTTCAATAAGATCAAGGAGGAGGCCTTCTAACAACCCTGCGTCCGTCACGGTTAGTTGCCGCTTCTTCATTGCATATAAAATCTCCAAAACAATGAGTGCGCCTCCCAATATAATATCTTCTCTTCCTTTTTCCAGTCCGGGGATGCGTTGCCGCTCGCCAATTGTGAGTCCGGCTAGTTGTTGAGTTATGTCCGAAAGCCAATTTTCACCCAGGACCAATCCGTTAATGCGATGAGCTTGATAGTTATTCGTTTTCAGGTACATTGATGCGAGTGTTGTTACTGTTCCCGCCGTGCCGACCAACAAGACATCCTCAAGCGCAACACCAACCTGCTTAAGAGAGTGTTGTACTCTGGATAAGATTTGCTCAATTTGGTTTCCGATGAATTTTACAGCGAGCTTAACAGATTCCGTTTTGGGCGGATCGTCCGCGAGATGCTTCTCGGTGACAGTGGCTGCGCCAAGGAAGATGCTCTGACTCCAAATGGGTTCGGTCTGCCTGGGGTCAACCAAAAGAAATTCGGTGCTGCTGCCTCCTAAATCAAATAATAGTTTCAAATTCTGGTTGTCTGGTAGTACACTTAAAATACCTTTAGCCGAAAGAGTGGCTTCGGAGTCTTCGGACAGAATGGAGATGTCTAATCCTACGGATGCTCTTACTTTTTCCTGAAATTCTGCTGAGTTGTCGGCCCGTCGAACTACGCCGGTCGCCCCACATGCCACATAGCCTACCTTGTGGTGGCTTAACAGGTCCCTGTAAGTTTTCAGTACATCGATACTGCTCTCCATACTCGATAGGGAAAGCTCTTGTGAGCTTTGGAAGCCTCTAGCCAGGCGAGTAATTGCTCTTTCAACACGAACAGGAATTATTTGAGCGCTGTTTACCAACGAGGCAATAAGCAGGCGAATCGTATGAGAACCGATGTCGATGGAGGCGAAATTGGTGCTCGACTCTTTCGTTGCGGACGTCAACTAGGGGCTCCTTTTCTTAACTTGACAGGGTAAGTTGCAAGAGTTTATTTTCAAAGTGAGTAATCGTAAACCCCAAATCAATTAACTTTTTATTTACTTGGCTATTCTATTGATTAATCCTACGGCCTCTCCTAACGCAACCTTAAGGAGTTCATTGTGATACTCCGGGACTTGCAAATTTTCAATGCCTATCACTTTTAGCCAAAGAGGATTGCCTATGATACTGGAGATTAATTGGAAACACCCTGAACCGAGAAAGATTAAGCAGGTTGCTGAAATTCTGGCGAATGGGGGTATAATGGCATATCCTACCGATACCTATTACGGCATCGGCTGCGATTTGTTCAACAAAGAGTCCATTGAAAAAATCTATCAACTTAAGCGGAGATCTGCACATCAGCCTTTTAGTTTTATCTGTAGTGATCTTAAAGACATAAGCGAGTACGCACAGGTTACAAACTATGCTTATAAAACAATGAAACGCCTTTTGCCCGGTCCGTATACATTTATCCTGGAAGGTTCGCGTTTGGTTCCAAAAATCATGCTGACAAAACGACGAACCGTGGGTATCCGAGTCCCCGATCATGAAATCTGCCTGGCTATCGTCGAGGAATTAGGACATCCAATAATCAGCACGAGTGCTACTGATCCTGAAACGAACACCATTCTGGAGACTCCTCAAGAGATCAAGGGCAAATTAGGACATGCACTTGATCTGATCATTGACGGAGGCACTGTGAACGGCAAACCATCGAGCGTTATCTCTCTCATCGATGATACTCCCGAGGTACTCAGGGAAGGCGCGGGAGATATCGCCGCTTTTCAAGTATAAAACCAAGGGGGGCAGGCTTTTGAAGCTTGCCCGCCGTAACAAAAGTGCCCCATTGCATCAAGGTGCAAATGGGGCCTGATAACGAATTCCAGCGAAGCTAGGGTGGTAATTTTTTATTTGATTGGTTAATTCATTACCCAGCAAGAAACCTACTAAAGAGAACCTCTTCTGCTTAGCATAAATCAACCTCGGCTCTCCTTCAATTTTTCCCATGATGGCTGCTGAGCTGATAGCATCTTCGAAATTTCCGAGTTCATCCACCAACCCCAATTTTCTCGCTGTTTCGCCGGTTATAATTCGGCCGTCGGCAATCCGTTGAACCTTTTCCCTGGGAATATGGCGAGCGTCGACTACAGCTTCGATAAACTGGCGATGGACTTCATCGACAGTCTCCTGAAGAAGCGCTTTTTCTTCTGGGGTCATCTCCCTGTCAGGATTTCCCAAGTCTTTAAACTGCCCGCCCTTTATGGTGGTCATGCTGTATCCAATCTTGTCAAAAAGCCCCTGCAGATTCGGATAATAGACAATGACGCCGATGCTACCCGTAACCGTACCCGGACTGGCAAATATCCGACGAGCGGCTGAAGCTACATAATAGCCGCCCGAAGCTGCGACAGCTCCCAAAGAGGCAATTACAGGTTTTGTTGCATTGGTGCGTTTTAATTCCCTATAGATTTCTTGCGATGGTCCTACCGCCCCCCCTGGCGATTCGACCCTCAAAACAATGGCTTTTACATTGGGATCTTTGCGATATTTCACAATGTGCCGCAGTGTCTCTTGTGCATCGTCAATTAAGCCTCTCACCTCGATCACGGCAATTCTGTTGGGATGTGCCAACAATTCAAAATCGGATGAGGCCAGCCAGAGCATTCCTCCTAGAACGATCAAGAACAGCAAAGAAACAGTCAAAAATCCGCGTCGTTTCACTTTTGCTACAATCTCCCAAAAACGAAAGCCCGGTTTCAAGCGCAATGCATGAACCGGGCTTCAAAGCAAAAAGGATAATCGAGAGTTACTCTTCGTCTGTCGGCGAAGTACTGTTGGAAAGAGCCTCCAATTCTTCTTTGAGCAACTCACCAAGGTTGGATGTCGCCGCCTTGGCGGTATTCACATACTCTTCATAATTGGATCGTTCTTCCTGATCGTCGACCTTCTTGACCGAGAGCCCGATTTTACGATCTTTTGGGGAAATGTTGATCACTTTGGCTGTGATCGAATCGCCCATCTTGTATTGACCGACCGGGGACTTGATTTTTTCTTTGCTGATCTCAGAGACATGGACCAGTCCTTCGATCCCCTCTTCCAATTCTACAAAAAGTCCGAAATCGGTTACGTTGGTGATGGGGCCGCTGATAACGCTTCCCAGCGGGTAGCGCTCGGGAATGGTCTCCCATGGATCTTGTTCGAGCTGCTTGATACCCAAGGAAAAGCGTTCATTTTCTTTATCGATATTCAGGACTATTGCTTGAACCTCCTGGCCCTTCTTGAATACTTCCGAAGGATGTTTGACACGTTTTGTCCAGGAAATGTCAGAAATATGAACAAGTCCGTCAATGCCTTCATCAATTCCGATAAATACGCCAAAATCCGTAATGTTCTTGATCTTACCGGCAATTGTAGTGCCTATGGGATACTTTTCCGCAATGACATCCCATGGGTTGGGCTCGAGTTGTTTCATTCCCAACGAGATTCTCTTATTGTCGGGATTAATGCTTAACACGACGGCTTCAACTTCATCACCCACATTCAATATCTTGCTCGGATGACGAATTTTTTTGGTCCAAGACATCTCGGAAACGTGGATGAGACCTTCCACGCCTTCTTCAATTTCCACAAATGCCCCATAGTCTGTTAAGCTCACCACGCGACCTTTTACCTGAGTGTCGACTGGGTATTTTTCTTCCGCATTGGTCCAAGGATCGGGTACTAGTTGTTTGAGTCCTAATGAAACGCGCTCGTTGTCACGATCGAAAGAGAGTACCATGACATTTATTTGGTCGCCTATCTGGAACATCTCAGATGGATGTCCCACCCGACCCCAACTCATGTCGGTGATATGCAGCAGCCCGTCAATTCCTCCCAAGTCCACAAAGACCCCATAGTCAGTGATATTCTTTACTACACCCTCCACAACCTTGCCGTCTTCCAGGCTGGAAAGAGTCTCGCTTTTCATCTGTTCACGTTCTTTTTCCAGAAGAGCTCTGCGGGAAAGCACGACGTTCCGGCGTTTTTTGTTGTATTTTAGGATCTTGAATGGATAGCTGTGCTCGATAAGCGATTCCAGATTGCGTACAGGTCTGAGATCGACCTGGGAGCCGGGGAGGAAAGCCTGAACACCGATATCAACGGCCAAGCCTCCTTTAACCTTTGAAATCACTTTGCCCTCGATGATGCCGTCATCATTGTAAATTCGACTTATATCATCCCAGACCTTAATTTTTGCCGCTTTCTCTTTCGAAAGGAGGATGGTGCCCTCTTCATCGTCGTGGAGTTCAAGCAGCACATCCACCTCATCAGATATCGCGGCTTGGATGTTACCGCTTTCATCCTTGAACTCGCGAACAGGAATTTGTCCTTCCGACTTATAGCCAATATCCACCATTATGTAGTCATCGGTGATTTGCACGATGCGGCCACGGATAACTTCTCCCTCTTGGATATTTCGAAAGCTCTGTTCGTACATATCCTCGAGTGTTTCCATGTCCTCGATTTCACCGTCCAGCATCGAATCTTCCAAATTCAAATCGGTGAACATTGGATCTTCAGTGTTAGTTTGTTTTGTTGAGTCGTCATTAACCATTGAGTCTAGTACCCCCTTGTCCAAATTTGGCGTGCCGCCACCTTAGTAAATATTTAATATAGCTGAAATCGAGCATAATTTCAATTGGAATTTATACTGTTTGTAAGGTATTATCACTAACCTTTATTAATTTTGGATTCAATGATTTCAATCAAGCGACCGACTACTTCTTCAATCCCCATTTGTGAGGTATCAAGTACAAAGGCATCAGCGGCTGGTCGCAAAGGCGCCACTAACCTTTCCTGATCCGCCTTGTCACGCTCACGAATTTGATATTCCAAAGCCGCATAGTCTACGGCGATATCCTTCCCCTGATACTCCAAGAAACGCCGCTGCGCTCTAGTAGCCAGGTCGGCCGTAAGGTACACTTTCACACTTGCATCAGGGAACACGACCGTCGTCATATCTCGTCCCTCGGCAACAACATCCCCAGTGTTTGCAAGGCGCCTCTGCCAAGAGGTCAAGTAGTCTCTCACGAGTGGGATCTGAGAAATGCGGGAGGCCCCGTTAGCGATTTCTGGTTGTCGCAACTCTTCACTCAATCTTCTTGCCCCATAATAAACAACCAACGCGCCATTTTCAATGCTGAAATGAAAAGGAAGTCCGCTCATTTGATCGTAACTGATCTTCGGAAAATCCAGGGGCAAACCTTCTTCGATTAGGCTCCACGCCACGGCGCGATACATGGCACCGGTGTCCAAGTAAGCAAAACTCAACTTTTTTGCCAATAGTTTGCATGTCGTACTCTTTCCTGCTCCAGCAGGCCCGTCAACCGCCACTACCATCTGATCTTCCCGTTGCTGCTGCAAGTCACAGTCGCAGATTACTATTCGAGTACAAAACAGTGACTCGGCTCCTGAGTAGCCCAAGAGTTCCACAGAAGTATGGTTTCCCGAAGGCGGCCGAGCATTTGTTGAGACGATCCTGCAACCAGTCCGTTCGGACGCGCGCCACGGCTGACTCAAAATTCGCCCGCAGACGGAAGTTGCTCTCGAACAAGCTCCTAGCGGATTTTGTTTGCTGAGCAATGCGACCCATCTTTTTCCGGCAGAATAGCTCTCCAACCCTGTTAATTGCTTATCTATTGGATAAGGCTTAAGGCAGCTTATGTTCTTTCGCTGGATGGGCGTGCCCGATCGGATTCTATCAGTTGTCTACGTTCGAAAGGTCCAAACGGCAAAAACCCTTATTATTTATCTGATCTTGGTTCTTATAAAGAAGTCGTTTATAAAAAGCAAATACTTTTAGGGTGGAACATAATATATGAGCCGGGTCTTCCCGATCACCAGGAAAAAGAAAGCCAAGACATAAATTAATGTATATTGACCAAATCCAGTTGGTTGGCATTTTACCTTGTGTTAGTAGTTTACGTATAATAATATTCTAGCGAGACAGCTAACTGAAGGGAGTTTCTGTCAGTCAAAATGTTTCTTATCAGTATTAATCTGCTACACATTTAGATAAGGATCTCTATTGTATGACTAAAAAAGGTGAAGAGCTTGAGTCAAAGAGGGCTGCTTCCAAGAAAAATATAAATAACGGCAAGGTTAAGCCGAACAACGTTTTATCTCCAGAAAAGCCTCACTCAGTATCCCTAGATCCTTTTCGCCTCTATATGGAGGAAATCAAAAGATATCCTCTGCTAAGTCGCGAAGAGGAACGGGAACTCGCTATTCGCTATCGGGAAAAAGATGACATAGATGCGGCTTATAAACTTATAACGGCAAATCTTCGCTTGGTAGTCAAGATTGCCATGGATTTCCAAAGATATTGGATGCAGAATTTGATGGATTTGATCCAAGAAGGTAATGTGGGGTTAATGCAAGCCGTCAAGAAGTTTGACCCCTACAGAGGTTATAAATTTTCTTATTACGCCTCTTTTTGGATCAAAGCCTATATCATCAAGTTCATCATGGATAACTGGAAACTGGTCAAGATTGGCACAACGCAGGCGCAAAGAAAGCTCTTTTTCAACCTCCGCAAAGAAAAGGAAAGACTGGAAGCTCAGGGAATAGAGGCTTCTCCGAAATTACTGAGCGACCGACTGGATGTAAAAGAATCTGAAATTGTCGAAATGGATCAAAGACTTAACAGTTGGGAAATCTCTTTGGACAGTCCTTTAAAAGAAGATTCAGAGGATACTCATAAATCGTTTTTACCCTCGGACGACCTACCCGTCGATGAACAACTTGCAGATCGAGAAGCTAAGACAATCTTGCATGACAAGTTGATGCTCTTTCGAAAACAATTGAGTGGAAAAGAGGCAGTCATTTTTGACAAACGGCTCCTAACTGAGGATTCCATGACGCTCCAAGAAATTGGCGACCACTTCGGGATAAGTCGGGAACGTGTGCGTCAAATCGAAAGTCGTCTGAAGAAAAAACTAAAGAATTATCTAGAAGAACAAATTGAAGATATCGACTTGTTGCAGGAAAGCATGATCGATGTGTAGATGGTGGCTCATTGTAAGGAGAAATGCGGGGATCTAAGAAAACGGCTGATTTGTTTGCTATAGTGTTGAATTAACAGGCGATTGCCAGTATCTACATACAAAGCTTGGTCCTTTTCTTTCCCTTTGGTGCCACCGATTTTCTTATCAATGACCCCTTTCTCGACATAATATTTGAGAGCGTTGGCGAAGATAATCTTAGAGACGGATTCGGGACGTTCTATTAACTGCAGTTTGAGCGCCTTTTGCCCCAAGCTCAAAACCTTCTTAGCGAATTCCTTGTCCGAGTAAGATTTTTTCTGCAGATATTTGAATGCCCTTAGTACAAGCCAGTACCCTTCAAAGTAGTTGCGTAACACGCTACTAAAAAAATGAGCGACCTTCATGCCCTTATGAGTCAAAAGATAGGGGTGATCATCCTGGCCTATGGGGTGTAACCATCCCATTTCTTCAAACGCATCGAGCACTCCTTCTATAAGACTCTGGTCGGGAATCTCGCTGTCATAGACAAACTCGTATTTAAAGAAGTTCTTCATGAAAGCAACATCTTCCAGGATTTGGGCGAGGCTGAATTGGAACGTCTGTTGGGCTAAGATCGAAGTGGAAACATAAGCTGCAGGAAGAAAAAAATGGATAGCATTATTCTTGTAGTATTCGGTAGTTAAGCGCTTACTATCTTCCAGGGTATAGACCTCTTCTTCGAGGTCATCATCCTCATCTTTGAGTTTGCCGATGATCTTGCTCCGCTCCAGATCTGCCAGTGTTTCCCCAATTACCAGATCATAGTTGCTCAGGGTCTTGGAAAACCTAATTTTATGGGCCACCAGATAGTCATAAAATACTTTACATGTCTCCTTGAATTCGGCCATGGAAATGCCATGACGCGGCGTGCTGAGGAGCGCAGTAGCTACCAAAGCATGCGGAGTTACGAGCGAGGCCTGGTTGATGCTGTTGATAATGCGATACGAAAAGTCGCGGTACATGGCATGCCTCTCTTTGGGACGCAATTTGCCCATCTTAAGTTGAAACCGCTCAAGGTATCGCTGGAAAGAGATGGGTTCAGCAAACTGCACATATACTCGGCCGTACCGTTTTTTCAAGAACCGCCTGGCGCGGACTAATTGCCCGATATTTTCATCGACCTTGGCTCCGCCGGAAACCTCTTTGAGGTATGATTCTTCCTCGGGTATGCGGTCGTAGCAAATAGAGGTCGGTACGAACACCAAGTCATCACAGAAGCCTTCATCCACAGCTTGTATCAGAATTGCCATCAGTCCCAGTTTGGGGAGTACCATCTTGCCGGTACGACTCCTCCCGCCCTCGATGAAAAACTCGATATTATGACCTAGTTGCACCATCGTCTTAACGTAGAGGGAAAATACTTCTGCATAAAACTTGATGCCCTTGAAACTACGTCGAATGAAAAATGCTCCACCCCGTCGAAAAAGCGGTCCCAGGGGCCAAAAAGAAAGATTTTTTCCCGCGGCGACGAAGGGTGAATAAAGGTTATTTCTAAAAAGTATATAAGAAAGAATCAGATAATCAATGTGGCTCTTGTGGCAAGGAATATAAACTAATGTATTATGACGAGCAGCGCGCTTGACTTGGTGAAGACTTTCTACATCTACATCGATCCCGTCAAATAGATTGTTCCACACCCAGGTGAGGAATTTCGCTGCAATTTGGATCAATGTATAGTTATAATTGGCTGCGATTTCATCGAGATATTGGTCGGCTTCCTTTCTAATTCTCCAAATTTCCTGCTCGCTTGCTTTGGCGCGCCTTTGCATCTGCGCTTCCAGCCTTGGGTGATGCAGTATGATCTCTTTCAATTCTAACTTGGTTTTCGGCCGCGGCCCAACAATAGCGCGCTTGATTTCAGCTATCGAATCGATTAATTCGCGCCTGAGCTGAAAAATCTGTTTTCGATGTTCGTTAGGTTTATCTGAAAGCTCACCGAGTATATCCTGTAAATTCAGGGCCTCTCCGGTCTCGAAGGCTGCGCTGGAATAACCGCGAAGAAAAGAAAGACATTTTCGAATTGGTCCGGGTTGTTCCTTTTGGCCAAAAAAGACCTCCCCGAACCCGCGCCTTTTGCGGCCCGGATCACGGGTATAAAGCAGCACGAGGGGTACAATGAAAATAGGTTTTTGGCGGGATTTTTGTATGTCGATCAAGTGTTCGACGGGATCATGGCCTACTAAAACCGTCCGGCGGTAATAGCCCCTTTCTCCTAACAGGAAAAATAGGCCGGTTTCACCATCTTCAATCTTTTTCTGATAATAGCCACTCGCGTAAGGGTCCGGCAGACTCCTGTTTCGAATATAGTGGTAAAAATGGTAGGCAATAATTCTGCACGCGTAACAGCGCGGCTGCCAGAAGTAGGGATGAATGTCGAATAGGAAAGACGGTGCCGGCAAGCCTAACTGATAAAGTCGCAGGCTGAGGTAGACAAAATCAAGATGTGAGCGGTATTCAAAGGCATATATGATGTGACCTTCTTGTGACAATTCTTCGAGTTGGCGTTGCTGATCATCAGGCATAGAAGTCTTGCTGATCATCTTTTCAAACCAGCTTCTCATAAGGAAAGAAGGTCTCTTATCGACTGAATATCCATAGGGATCTTGACTAGGAGTGAGACCCGTTGAGTTTTTTGTTTTCCTCCACCATCTTTTCATAAAAATTTGTTATCCTCCAAAGCCGCTTAAAGTAAGCGACGGAAATTAAAGGGAACCCGAATTTGGCGATGGTTATTCAGGTGAAGCCACAATCGTCATTCCTGCGCAAGCAGGAATTCAGGAACGTCTATTCACCCGCTGGATGTCAGGTCGAAGATGCCGCCGTGGCGGTGCTTCACCGGCATGACTAGGGGTTACCGATGGAATCGCCAAATTTAGGAAGAAAATAAACTAACAAAAATGACGGTATAAAACCAAACTTTTTTTCTGAACGCGGTTCAGATTGCGTTGTGTGTTTGAATATAATATCAAGAATCTGTGATATAAGTTCAGCATAGTAAAGATTCCGACATGGATAATGATTCGTTTCAACCGATGCAATTATGAGAAATCACGCGAGAGATTGGTAAGGCAAAATGCTGACTGAGTTGGTCGTCCACAATTTAGCTGTCATCAGACATCTGGAAGTCTCGTTCGGACCGCGCCTCAATGTTTTGTCGGGCGAAACCGGAGCGGGGAAATCCATCCTGGTGGGGGCGGTTAATTTGATTTTGGGCAGTCGGGCATCGCAGGAACTGATCCGTACTGGGGCTAATGAAGCAGCGGTGGAGGCGGTCTTTAATCTCCCCCGCAAAGATACATTGATCCACTATCTCAATGAGCTGGGCCAAGAATTCACCGGTGAATTGGTTATTCTAAGGACCGTCAGTCGCACTGGCCGTAGCCGCATTTTTGTGAACGATCAATTAGTTACGCTTCAGCAGTTTCAACCCTTGGCAAATTCTCTGGCTTCCATTTCCGGTCAGCACGAGCACCAGTCGCTTCTGAATCCGGAGCTGCATATTGAGCTGTTAGATGCCTTTGGCAATCTGGAAAAAATGGGTCAAGAAGTATCCAACCTCTATAGGCAATGGTCGGATGTCGGAGGCGAGTTGCGCAGACTAAAACAATCCAAAAAGGAGCGGGCGGATCAAAATGATTGGCTACGCTTCCAGTTCCGGGAACTGGAAGCGGCAGAACTAAAAGAAGGGGAAGATGATGCTTTGGAGCAAGAAGCAAATATCCTTAAACATGCCGCCACACTTCATGATGCTGCGCAGAACTCGTATCAAAGTCTTTATGCCGGTCACGATGCAATTTTGGCGCAGTTCCCGGGTATAGAGAAGAACCTAAACATTCTCAGCAGGATTGACTCCAGGCAAGAGTCTTTACTTTCCCATTTGGAGCAGGCGCGGATACATCTCGAAGAATTATCCCATTCTCTGCAGAGATATGCGTCCCAGATCTCCTTTGAACCGCAACGACTTGAAGCTGTTCAGGAACGACTGGCACTTCTGCAAAGACTAGGGAAAAAATATGGAGGAAGCGCAGCAGAGATGATTCAGCGCCGGGAAGAACTGCGCCAAAGCCTATCAGAGGACGAGCAATTCGATCTGCGCGAGAGCGATCTCGAAAAACGTCTGCGACCTCTGGAAAAAGAGTATCTTGAAAAAGCGACCTCCCTTTCCAAAGCAAGAAAAGAAGCGGCTTTACGCTTGGCAGAAGAAGTAGAGAAGGTATTGACTTCCCTCGACATGCATCAAGCTAAATTTGCCGTACAATTTGGAGATGGTGAAAAGGAGGGTGAGGACGATGGCTATCGTTTTTCACCGGTCGGCATAGATCGTTTGCAGTTTTTACTTTCAGCAAACCCCGGCGAGGATCTTAAACCGTTGGCCAAAATTGCATCTGGTGGAGAATTGTCAAGAATTCTCCTTGCACTAAAGAGTCTCCTCAGTCATCAGGGAGAGGCAGAAACGCTAATCTTTGACGAAGTGGATGCCGGCATTGGCGGCCGCACTGCAGAACTTGTCGGTCGGCAGCTAAAAAACTTGGCTGAAAAACACCAGGTGATCTGTATCACTCATTTGCCCCAAATCGCCTGCTATGGCGAAAATCACTACAAGGTCGAAAAGCAGACTCAGAGCGAAGAAACCACCACCAGCATCTTATCGCTGTCAGATAAAGAGAGAATAGAGGAATTGGCCCGAATGCTAGGAGGAATCTCAATTTCCGACAAAACTCGTGCTCAGGCTGTCGAATTTTTCCAACGGGCTCAGGCTCAAACAAAAAATCTAACGGATACTACCCGGACCTAGATTGTTCCATTGTCTACGAGATCTGCTAGAATCTTGTAAATGTCCAAGCCCGCTCGCCGAAATCCCTCCAAACCGTAGACCATATTTGCTTCGAGAACGTAATACTTTTCTTCAAAATGACAAACATCGAGTCCAACGTCTCCGAAACCGCAGCGGTTTGCGACATCCCGAGCAAACTCCAAAGCTCTGTCCGGTATGTTTTCGTAGGAGACGCGGGCGCCTTGGGATACATTATTTCGGAAATCACCGGATTCTTGAATCCTCCAGTAACTGTGGACTACTTGCCCGGCAACTACAACTATCCTCAGATCTTTATCGATCGGCAGATATTCTTGCACATATGCGGGTTGATGGTTCCGTAGGTACTCTCTCAACTCGTGCTCGGCTTGGATAAGCCATACTCCCGAGCCCTGAGATGATCCAACGGGGGTTTTGGCAATAAAAGGGAAGCCGAAGTCATTAAGTACCCGGTTTAGGCGGCTTCGGCCGTAATACAGGCGAGTGCGCGGATGAGAAATTCCCAACAGTTGAAACATGCCAGTCTGTCGAATTTTATTTCCCATGAGTGAATAATAATTGGAAGGAAAAACAGCCTTGCCGAGCGATTCGAACAGATCTTCGTAGAGAGAGCTTGGATAGTAAATCGCTTTGGCGTTCCTCAGAGCGTTCTTAACCGGGTCGGGATAATCTTTCCAATTCGGCAGAGTACCGACACATCGAAAAGAGCAACTTGTGCGCAGTCTTTTCCCCAAAGATATTCTCCTATTATTCCCTTTCATGGCTCACGATTCTAATCGGAAGTCGATCTGGACACAATGGTGATCATTTTGTGAAAGTAACAGTTTGTATGTCTTCGGCTCGGCATGCCTCATTCGTAGGCGGTAAATTCCCTGAATACACACAGAGGTGTTGTGTTGCAGGGCCTTTTTCCCTTGTTGACAATGGTTCTACTTTCTTTATAATGACCACCTGGTCATTTGTGGTTTAAATAAACTCTGGAATTTGTGTGAATTCATAGTTCGGCAGGTAGGGTTGCTTGAAGTTACCTCGGGAAAGATTCAAGAATCTAGAAAGCAATAAACAGCAGAGGATTCTTGCAATCGCAATTGATGAGTTTGCTTCGCACGGTTTTCGACAAGCCAGCATGAACCGGATGGTGCAAAAACTGGCCATTGCCAAAGGCTCGCTCTTTCAATATTTCGTGAATAAAGAGGGACTCTTCCGGGTGATCTTTGATCATGCTGTGGAGTTGGTGAGACGCTCGTTGCGGCAGGTTAAGCAAGATACTGCGGGGAGTGACTTCTTCCAGCGTATCGGACAAAGTCTACTGACCGGGATCCGGTTTATCCAGAAACATCCCAAGATTTATCGTATTTACCTCAAAATGATCTTCCAGGAAGATTTTCCTCTGCGCACCGAATTCCTGCAACAAGTGCATCTCTTCTCCAATGACTACCTGCGACCGCTGGTGGAAAAGGGTATAGCTGACGGAGACTTGCGTTCGGATCTGAATGTTAATATGACGGTCTTCTTGCTTGATGCACTTATGGATCGTTTTCTGCAAGCTTATTGCGTCTCTTTTTTGGATGCCGGCGCCGGCATCTATGGTGCACCCGAAAACGAAATGGAGCAGTACGTTGGAGAATTTATCGAGCTTATCCGGAAAGGAATGAGCGCGGGATTGCCTGGAGAGTTTGCGCATGAACAAGCAAGTAATGGGTTTAATTTGCAGATGGCTGTCGGTGTGGAACGGGAAGTAGAATAGAATTAAGTAACGGGTCGGCTGCTGGACGATCGAAACAGGATAATACAAAGAATGTTGAACTACGCATGGTACAGGAAACTCCAATTACAAGACACATTTGATAAAATCGAAGCTCAAGAAAGACTGACCTTTGAAGATGGGCAGCGCCTTTTTGCTTGCCCTGATTTGGTGGCTGTTGGTGCTCTTGCGCATAAGGTCCGTCTGAGTTTGCACGGCAACTCAACTTTCTATGTAATGAATCAACACATCAACTACTCGAATGTTTGTGTGAATGGGTGCAAATTCTGTGCTTTCGGCCGCGAAAAGGGTGATCCGCTGGCTTTTCAAATGACCGCAACCGAAGTAGTGCAAAAGATACGCGAGAGCATGAACTCTCCCATTACCGAAGTGCATATGGTTGGTGGTTGTCATCCCGAGCTTCCGCTTTCATACTTCGAGAATATCCTGCGAGAAATCAAAGCAGTGCGACCGGACGTCCTCATAAAAGCATTTACGGTCGTGGAAATTGCCCATTTTGCGGCACTTGAAAAAAGTTCAACCCGCGAGGTGCTCAATCGTTTGCGGACAGCCGGTCTCGATATGTTGCCCGGCGGAGGGGCGGAGATATTCAGCCCGCGTATTCGGGCTTTGTTGTGCCCGGCAAAGTTGAGTGGTGAGGGATGGTTAAGGATTGCTCGGGAGGCTCACGAATTAGGAATCAAGTCCAATGCTACAATGCTGTACGGGCATCTAGAAACCAATGAAGAAAGACTGGACCACATGCTGGCCTTAAGAGAGCTGCAGGACGAGACTCAAGGATTTGTCTGTTTTATACCGCTGCCGTTTCAGCCTGCCAACACGAAGGTCTACGACGTTGAACCTACTACGGGCGTGGAGGATCTTAAAACCATTGCGGTCAGCCGCTTGATGCTTGACAATATTCCTCACCTGAAAGCCTATTGGGTAATGCTTACGGTAAAATTGGCGCAGGTAGCCCTCAATTTTGGAGCGGATGATTTTGACGGCACAATTGTAGAGGAAAAGATTGGGCACATGGCCGGAGCTGAATCGGAGCAATTTCTAACCAGGCAGGAGTTGGAAAGAATAATTCGAGAGGCCGGATTTGACCCTGTCGAGCGCAATTGTTTTTTTCAGAGGGTATCCAATTATTAGCGATTGATGATTGAGCGGTTCCAATGTGTTAGGTCGATAAAATATGCAAAGGATTCTCGATCACATAGAAACTGGGGAAAGATTGGATTTTGAGAGGGCCTGGGATCTCTACGGAAACGAGGAGTTTCATGTACTTGGTCACTTAGCTCATCAAATTCGGCTGGAAAAGTGCCCGCATGAGTACGTCAGTTATGTCGTGGATAGAAATATAAATTATTCCAACATCTGTATCTGCGGATGTCGTTTCTGTGCCTTCTATCGCTCTCCCGGGCATCCTGAGGGATATGTTCTTAGCCATGAAGAATTGGGGAAAAAAATTGAAGAAACCCTGTCTTTAGGTGGAACTCAGATACTCATGCAGGGCGGGCATCATCCGGATTTGCCCCTCTCGTTCTATGAGGATATGCTCAGTTTTATAAAAGGCCGCTATCCAATCCATATACATGCTTTCTCTCCACCGGAGATCGTTCACTTTAGTAGAGTTGAGGCAATATCTGTTCCGGAAGTTATAGCCAGACTGAAAGCTGCCGGGTTGGATTCTATACCGGGAGGTGGAGCAGAGATTTTAGTTGATTCGGTACGAAGTCTTGTATCTCCAAACAAGTGCTCCTCTGAAGCGTGGCTTGATGTGATGGAACAAGCACACAGGCAAGGCATGCGAACTACTGCTACGATGATGTTTGGCCACTTGGAAAAACCCGAGGATAGATTGCAGCACCTTTTTGCCCTGCGAGATCTCCAGGATCGAACAGGAGGATTCACAGCCTTTATACCATGGGCCTTTCAGCCTCAAAACACCGCCATTGAGAGGACTCCGGAGACAGCTGTGGCGTATCTGAGACTTTTGGCGATTTCGAGACTGGTCCTGGACAATTTTGACAACATTCAGGCTTCCTGGGTCACAATGGGACCTAAAGTGGCCCAGGTAGCGTTACATTTTGGGGCTAACGACTTTGGCTCGACAATGATCGAAGAGAACGTAGTAGCAGCGGCCGGCGTTCGTTTCCGTTTATCCCAGGAGGAAATAAGGCGAATCATTCATGCCGCTGGATTCAGGCCCAGGCAAAGAACAATGACCTACAAATGGATCGATCAACAAGAATAGAGGTGGCTGGGTCCGTCCGGAAACCATGCAGCGCAGGGCTTTAGTCCAGCTGTCAGCGGGACTAAAGCGGGCAGCCCTAAAGGGCTGAGCTTCATTAAAAGGGAGTTTCCGGATGAAGACTGGTTAAGGTGCTCAAGAGGGCAGGAATTTTGATTTCGAATAACTCTGGATCTTTTGATGGAATGGTCCTGCATAAGGCTGCGTGGATTGTTCCAGTGAACCGTCCGCCAATTCAAGCTGGTGCCGTGTTGGTGTCCGGAGATTCCATTTTGGAAGTGGCCGGATACAAAGACCTCAAGCCTTTTATATCGAAGCATGTGAGGGAAGTGGACCATGGACTTGCCGCCCTTATGCCTTGTTTGGTCAATGCCCATACACATCTTGAGCTGTCGTTTATGGAAGGCAAAATGCCATTGCCTCAAAACGGTTTTGCCGAGTGGTTGGAACGTTTGTTCTCCTTGAGAGCATTGGCGACAAAGCAGGACCAGCTCGCCGGGTCGTTGCAGGGGAAAAAGCAGCTGCTAGCCGGTGGAACCGGTCTGTATGCAGATACCTGTAATGAGCCCGGTTTTTTAGTCGAAGATGAATTTCCAATGAGGCACACATTTCAGGAGGTTCTGGGTTTTAATCAATATGATCTGGAATCGGCAGTGAGTTCGGATTCATTGAGAGCCGCTGCGATCAATAGTCCTACCATCAGCCTAGCTGCTCATGCTTGTTATTCTGCATCTGCAAGACTAATCCAGGGAGCCAAAGCATGGTGCCGCGATCACCGACGACCGTTTAGCATCCATGTTGCAGAACATATCGATGAAATTGAATTTATGAACGATGGTGTCGGATACTGCCGAGAGTTGTTGGAGCGCCTCGCGAGGTGGGTTCCCGAGTGGAAAGCCCCAAGGACCACGCCTGTTCAATATCTCGACTCGTTAGGCATTTTGGATTCAGAAACGATACTAGTACACGCTGTGCACATGCAACAATCGGACTGGGAGATAGTGTCTAAAAGGCGTTGTGCCGTATGCTTTTGCCCTCGCAGCAACCACAACCTCAATGTTGGTCAGCCAGACATTGAAAAGAGTCGGCAATATGGAATCTTAACTTGCCTCGGGACAGATAGCCTTGCAAGCAATAAAGATTTGCATCTATTTGCTGAGGCGGAGTACCTTCTGAATCATTATCCAAATGTCTCTCCCGATGCTGTTCTTTTTATGATGACGCTTGGAGGAGCCAAGGCACTCAAACAAGCCCACCGCTTTGGAAGTCTGGCTCCAGGCAGGCATTCGGCCTTTTTAACGGTCAATTTATCCACCCTAGCGGCATTGTCTCAGCTAAGTGAAACCGTTATTGATCAGGGTAATAGAGGAGAATGGAAGTGGGTCAACTACACCCGGAACAACTGAAGTTGGGAAGAATCGGTTTTTTAAATGTACTTCCAATATACTATCCACTCGAATATGGAAATATACCCCACTCTTTTCATATCGTTTCCGGTACACCGGCGTATTTAAATCAACTAATGGCCAGAGGCGAACTCGATCTGAGTGTTGTATCTTCAATCGAGTACGCACGGCACCCGGAACGTTATTATGTCCTTCCGGATCTGTCGATAAGCTGTTCCGGAAAAGTGAAAAGTGTTCTCCTGCTCAGCCAGGTCCCCGTGTGCGAGCTGGCCGGGCAAGAGGTCCTGGTCAGTGCCCAATCCCATACTTCTGTAGCTCTGCTGAAGATGCTCTTCTCGATTCGTCTAGATGTAAAAGTTGGATGTCGAACGGGAAACTGTTCAGAAGCCCTTATGAAAGGTGCACCGCCAGTTGCCTTTCTTGCTATAGGCGATGAAGCACTTAGGCTGAGTAACCACGAGCTTTATCCGTATCGGCTTGATCTTGGTGAAGCGTGGCAAGATTGGACAGGATTTCCTTTTGTGTTCGCCCTATGGGTCATTCAGCGCAAAGCCATAGAAAAGTGGAATGGCTCCCTGAAGACAGCAGTCGAAACGCTTTTGGCTGCCAAACAATGGGGTGTTGCAAACCGCCAAAAGATTTGTGAGGAAGCTGCAAAGAAAGGTCTCCTCAGTGGTCTGGAGCTTCAAGAATATTACCAGTGCTTGGATTTCGATCTAAATATTGATCAGCAAAACGGTTTGCGCCGGTTCTACAAATATCTCACCCAAATAGGGGAAACGCCGGTTGCCCCACAGTTGGAAATATTTTCACCGCTGGCCTGTGTGGCGTAGTCCTTCAGGGTTGCCTTTTTACCCCTTTATGGCGGGGTGAATGCCCCGTGTGCCACACAGGATGCGGGCGAGCATCCGCATCCCGCTCACCCCCCTTTTCGAAAAGGGGGGACTCTAACCGCGGATTTATTTCCGCCCGGTTGTACTGGTTTCTCTGAACTCCCACTTTGACCTGACAGTTAGCCACACATGACCCCGTGGGTATTGAAAGTCCCCCTTTCGCAAAGGGGGATTTAGGGGGATTTTAAATAAGAATCAGCAGGTTGAAGAATCCCCCCTAACCCCCCTTTGCAAAAGGGGGGGACCAAATCGCTGACTCCCTGTTGTTGGTGGCAAATTGTAATGCCAATGAAAACAGATACTTTTCAAAAGCACGGGGTCATGTGTGTCCAACTGTCAGCACTTTGACAGAGGAAGCCGGCAGCGCATCAAGGCCAATTGCCAGTTAGTGTTTGAAGGCCCGTTGCCCGGTAAATACCATGGTAACGTTTGCCTCATTGCAAGCCTCTATGACTTCCCAATCGCGCATGGACCCACCTGGTTGGACGACTGCAGATATTCCTCTGCGGATACCCACGTCTATGCCGTCCCGGAAAGGGAAGAATGCATCGGAGACCATTGCCGCACCTTTTAAACCACCATTGGCCGCTTCCGTTTCGGAATCAACCTCTTGTTTTTGATCTCTGTCACGCTCGCCCTTTTCAATAGCAAGCTCCAAATCTTTATACGATATTCCATAACGATCATAGCACAGAGCGTCCGCATATTTTTGGTAAGCCTTATAAACTGCAATTTCGGCGACTCCTACCCGATCCTGTTCTCCCGTGCCGATACCCACAGTGCACTCATCTTTTACATACAACACTGAGTTCGAAGTAACGCCTTGCTCCACAAACCAGCCAAAAAGGAGATCTTTGTTTTCTTTTTCCGTGGGCTCCCTGTTAATTTTATAGATTTTATCCTGATAGCTGGTTTCGGCAAGCCCAAAGTCTTTGCTGCTCGTTATCTTGTTCAATGGCGATTGTTGAACGATTATTCCCCCATCCATGAGTGATTTGAAGTCCACAAATCTTAAAGGGATATATTCGGCCAGGCGGTCGATTCTTGACATTTGAATGATTCGAAGGTTGGAGCGATTTTTCAAAACATCCAATGTACCTTCTTCATAATCCGGAGCGGCAACTACTTCGAGATAGTTTTGTGAAATCAGGTCAGCCGTGTCTTTATTAACAGCTCGATTCAGCACCAGGCAACCGCCGAAAGCAGCTATGCGGTCCGCCCGATTAGCCCGATGATAGGCATCGGCAAGCGAACTCCCGTAAGCGGCGCCGCAGGGATTGTTATGCTTTAATATGACGGCGGCAGGCTTTTCCATAAGATATTTAAGGATATTGAGACCATTGTCGAGGTCGGTAAGATTGATCTTTCCGGGATGCTTTCCTTCTTGCAGCATGTCCCCTTCTTGAATTGCACTTACAAGGCCATTGTTGGGATCAATGAAACGGCATCCACCAATGCTTAGGTGTCCGCCAACCAGTTCGTAAAGGGCAGCTTCCTGTCCTGGATTCTCTCCATAGCGCAACCCTTTTTCAATGAGTTCGCCGGACTTGGAATCTGGAAATTTCCAGGCCCGCTTTCTAAGAATCAGTTTTTGGTTATCAAAGGAAATCTCCATGGAATCGGGGAAATGGTCCTCCATAACGGTGCGGTACATTTTTTTTAGATCTTCTGCCATGCGGCCTCCTTAATGAAAAAAGCCCGGGGGGTATCGTCCAGGCTTTTTTCTAAGGCATTAACTGAAGGAAAAGCAAACTAAAACTTATAGCTCAGACTGAGCCCCGCCATATGGGCGTATCCGTTATCGAAAGACGAGTCCATGACTCCTTGGCTCAGCTGATAGTCGGTAGCTTTGAATTCGCGATCGGTTATCCAAATGTAAGTATAAGAGAGATCCAGGGTCCAATTGCACCAATGAAAACCGGGCCCAAAGCTGAAAAGGTGACGGTCATTGGCCGGGAGCAGATAGTCGGCGTAAGCATCATCGACAGGGGATTCATCAAAAATATAACCTGCCCGCAGATCCAGCCAATCCAGTGCTTTGTATTCAAAACCGATTTGTGCTCGCCAGGTATCATGCCAGTTCTTGTTTCTCTTGACTGCACTAACCGGTGCCGGAACAAACGGTGGTCCAATAATGGGTTGATCATAAGAAATGGTCAGCGATTCATAAGTGCTCCAACGTACCCATGTCCCATCAACCTCGATGCTGAAACGTTCCCACGGCTTAAACATTATGCCCATTGAGAGAGTATCCGGCAGTGTAATGGCGCCACTCACGCCCGTGTCGGGGAAAGCTTGAGGCGCCAGCATTTCCAAAATTTGTGGTTTGTTAAAATCAACATCTCCAGTTACGTTCTGTTTTACTTTACTGCGATAGGAAATACCGGCTGCCATCCAATCAAATGGTTTATAGTGCAAGGCGAGATTCCAACCGGCCGAGAAAGAATTTCCCGTCAGGTTCTGTCTGACATCATACATAGGGTTGTTCAACCGAAGAGCGTCGATTTTGTTTTTTAGTCTTAGGTCGAACCACATCAAATCGATGCCGCCTGCCAAAGAAATCTGATCATTCACTTTAAATGCAACGGTAGGATTGAAAGTCAGGGATTTGATTTCTGCATCGTAGGAATTATAACGGCCCGTCCAATCCGCCGGGAATAATGTTCCCAGTCCGAACTGGCCAAAGACCCCTAAACCAAACCAAAGCGAGTCATTAAATTGGTAAGTAGCATAAAGGTGGGGAGGCATCCACACGGTTGTATCCGCACTGGTTGTCGTCTTTTGTCCGGTACGGGGATCCGTGGTGGTAACATCAACGCCCGGTAAAATAAAAGTTCCGCCAACCATCATCTGCAACCCGGGCAACTGGGTAATGCCGGCCGGGTTGTAGAAAATTGCAGAAGCATCATCTGCTCGAGCGACAAGTGTGCCGCCAAGAGCATTGCCGCGAGCGCTGCCTTCATATAAACCAAAACCAGCCCCAAAACAGACTTGCGTCCCCAACGCAACAATCATTAGCCCTAATAATAAAACTCGAATGTAAGCCCTCATTCTCTCCTCCTCATTGAATGCAAAGAACGCCCCTAACCAAAAGAGTCTCTTTCTATCCATCCTTTTCCAGAATTGAAGATCGGATTCACCTCCTTCCCTTCGATGAATATATCTACTCTTACCGAATAGCCTTTAGCAATATTGGGAAAGCCAAAACTCTAATCCGCTGGAAGAAGTGCGTCCTCTCAGGACGCCAAGGCGTGATTGGAAATGACAAAAGCCCCATTCTCGGCCAAGTTCCTTGGTGAACCGTCTATTTATGCTTGCCAACAACGCAAAACTTAGCCGCCGCATTTAGGCGGCCTATGATCACCTGGTTCAATGAAAATCTAGTATGAAAAAGTAGTGCTGGGCTCTTTGATCTCTGGATGAATGACCATTCATCTCAGATCCAACGATTTCCCCCTCGTTTTGTAGAGTACAAAATCTAGCAGAGCGTTGCCTCGGACGTCAAGTAAAATGTGGTTCTTTTGCACATCTTTTCGTAGTCTTAGAATACGTTGATCGGATAGGAAGGGGCGTGTTTTAGATGCTGAATATCAGATCCTTGGTTAAGTTATGCTAAAAACGGTGAGTTAACTATAGTGTTTAAGAAAATGATTTTGGTTTCCAAGTAGGCTGGGTTGAGGTACGAAACCCAGCAAAATAGGCGTTGGGTTTCGCGCTACTCAACCCAACCTACACCAAAAACATTATCTTGGAAGCTATAGTTCGTGGGCTTTTCAGCAACAGAGTTGCTGGAAGGTCAGGCAGGTTCAAGTCGGAGACTTGAACCAACGAAAAGGATGCGTAGAGGACCATTTCCCACTAATCCGCGATGAGCCAAGGATTTGCTGTTGCCCCGCGTATCATTTTATAAGGGCCCGGCGATCAAGCAGATCTGAGCATTGTCCAGAGTGCTCCAGTCTTAGGCAGTCACTTACATATCGAAGGTTTTGAAGGTCCTCTGGCTGCAGTCGATCCAGAGCTGCAAAAAGGTCGGAAATCTTGAAAAAAATTATGATCTCGCGAGGATAAATGAGATTTAAGTCTCTCTCGAGCTGGTTCTGGTTTAGGTTGTAGACGTAGACCACTCCTTCGATGAACTTGAGGAGCCTGCCGATTCCGCTGCTCTGTCCATCAGAATTTGGTTCATCGGACCTCGGTGCTAGAATGATGTGGCGCCTGGCTAAGTATTCTTGAATGATGGCATAATGAATATTCCAAAGATTCTCGCCCGGGAGAACTACTCGCACAGCATAATATGCAGCAGGATTCGTATCGGTCGGAAATCTTGGCTTAATTGATTTCCTCAGGGAGGAGCCAAGGTCAAGTTCTTGAATATTTGGCAGGATTTGATCTTTCTCGTTTTCTGAGTGTAATCGTTTCAATATCTCGTCGATCGTCAATTTTCTACCCGCAATTTCAAAGGGTTCATCCGGGCGGACTATAAAGTCGACGCTATCCTGCAGCCCATAAGCAGCCCGCCGTTCATTCTGACTGGCTTCAGGAGCGACTTCAGGTAATGGGGGAGAGGGTTGAAGCTCGGGACCTCTGTTTGCCTTGGCAAGTCCGAGCTCTTTAGGAACAGTAATCTTCTTGATCAATTGTGACTGTTCACTGGAGGCTTCGGTTGGCTTCGGGAAAGAAGACTTCCTCTTATTGTCAATAGATGATTTTACCAGTTGTTTCGATTGCCTTACCGTGTCACGAGTAAGAAAAGGAAGCAAGATTCTGCCCAAGTTTCCATACCAAAGGAGCAGTCCGCCCGCTACAGCGATTAAAACCAATGTGTAAAGGACCAGCCTTCTTCTATGCATCTGCGCACCTTTCAAGGAAAAAGTGCTTATGAGCATCCACCAAAGGATTGCTTTTCAATTTGTCTACCATTAACTAGATAATTAAATCTACTTCATATTAACCCATTGCGAAAAACTTTCAACGATAAAGGGGGCTTGTGCAAGGCGAAAGAAGTTTATTTCTGAGGAATGGACTGATCTGGATATTCGATATAAGCGCCGAGCTGGCTCCGATCACAATTTAAAAAAATCAAAAAAAAATCTAAATAATTGTCCAACTTTTGATTTTCGCTTGCAGCCGAGCACCTCTCCCTAACACGGCCGTCAGGCACGCCCCGAGGCTCCCTATGGGATGTTGGTGACCCGATGCGAGTCCCCACCTATGTCTACTCGAAAAATGGCTGGAGAAGGCGATTTGAAAATTCTACTTTATTAGTAATATTAGTTACTTATAAAGACATCCCGTTTGACTTCCCATCCCTCCTGTGCTAACCATGTCCACATG
This sequence comes from uncultured delta proteobacterium, assembly GCA_963781715.1. Classification (GTDB taxonomy): domain Bacteria; phylum Desulfobacterota; class Syntrophobacteria; order Syntrophobacterales; family Syntrophobacteraceae; genus Desulfoferrobacter. The sequence continues at coordinate 446,561 of CAWAGW010000018.1, read as the reverse complement.
GACTTGAAGAAACGAGCAGCCCAAAACATTGCCGAACGCCTCACCTGGTGCACCGCCTCAAGAGATCAGGCGGGGATCACCCAAGATCTCGCTGACGGCAAAGACATCTCCGAGGTTTACGGGCTCGGGGAAGCCGGTCTGTTCGACGAGTTCTTCTATTTCCTTGACCAGTTCGGGTTCATGGAGCTTTTCATGAAGCTCCATCCAGTCAAAAACAAGCGCATCAGCAACGTCCAGTTCCCCACCGTGATTCTCATCTATTTGATGCGCATCGTCTCCGGCCTCTCCTTCTTCTGGCATACCCATCCAGTGATCCTAAGGTCCCAACCCTTGATGCGGCTGGTGGGGTTCAACGGAAGAGAAATAAGAGAGGGCACCAGCAAGAGGGGCAAAAAATCGGGCTCCAAAAACGAGGGGAAGGAATCCGAAGGAAAAGAACCCACCCCCATCCGCGGGCCGATCTGTCCCGATTCTATTGCTGCCTACATCCAGGCCATTAGCGCCCTTGCCCTGGAGAGGCTGTTCAATGGGGCGATCCGCATTTTGGCGGCGCACAGCTTTTTCCCCAAGCGGGTGAAAGCGCTTTTGGACGCCTCCGACATCGAATCCACCGAAGCTTGCCAAGGCTGCGGCAAAGTCACCAAACAGAAGGCGCCGGAGTTGCGGCGACGAAAAAAACGCATCCAAAAAGTATTGGAAACCGTGTTTGGCTTCAAGATCTGGGTGGTATGGGACCCGAACAGCCGTATTCCCCTGGCCATGCGGTTTGCCACCATCGATGTGCACGACATCAATGAGGCGCAGGGGGTCGTCCAGCAGGCCATCGAGAATCTGGGGGCTCATGCTCGAATCACCTCCCTTGCCATTGATCGCGGATTCATGGACGGTCCCTTTCTTTGGTGGCTGAACCGGAAGGGAATCCTTTTCTATATCCCTGCCAAAACCAACATGAATGTCTATGGAGAAGCCCTTTCGCTGATAGGTGGGGGCATCCGAAAAACCAGAGAGAGAAAACGAGCCGTCGGTGGAGGAAAGAATAAAACCACAGTCTTGGATCACTGGGATGTTGCAGGGATCGAATCGCTCACCACGGCAGGATTTTATGGACCGCTTGGCAGCGGCTCTCATGAGAACAAAAAGGACTTTGTAGCCAATCCCCTCCATGCGGTGGTGGTTTTGCACGATCCTTACAAAGAAAAACATCCTCACTCCGACACCCTGGTCATCCTCACCAACGGCCCTGTCACAAACCCCTTGAGTGTCTATGACAGCTACGACGCCCGAAGCGAAATCGAAAACGGACTCTTTCGGGAAGCCAAACAAGCCTGGTTCATTGAACGGCCTGCCCGAAATACAGCCGCTGCCTTTCGATCCCACGTCTATCTCACCCTCATCACCATGGCCTTAACCAACGCCTTTAGGACCTGGATGGATCAACAAGATACATTGGAGCAGCAGGGAGAAGAAACCGGCATTCGCAAATTCCGCGAAAAAATCCGACAGGAAAATGGCAACAAACTCATCGTCTTTGACGAAGATCGCTACGCCATCTTCGACACCTATGAAGTGTTCATTCTCTGCGACCGAAATGTTCGTAAACCCACCGGGGTCCCACAGGTGGTCTCAAACAAGACATCCTAAAAAAGTACGGCGCCCTCCTGGAATAGTCTGTCACCCCTATTTTCTGTTATCCCCCATTACCTCCCGCACAACAAGCAAGGCCCTCTTTTTTATCACCAAACTTGCCCTTCCTTTCCCGGACTTTCTCTTAATTGGCCTAAAATCGAACTTGCCGCTGAACCATACACTACCCACTTGTCGGTCAATTTGAGGCGCTTAAGGCAGCCAATAAAGCCCTCAGGCTCTGTGTTAGTCGGTCCTCGCTCTTGGACCCTTCCTTATCTCGAATATCCAGGGACTGATTTGTTTAATTGACCTGGTGGCTCAAACGTGTTAGGCATTGCAGCCCCTGTTGGTTCCATGGCGATAAAGGCATTGGACAACATATTTTCAGAAAGAGGTTGACATGCACGACTGGCAAGCGGCGGGTTCTGTGACTTTGGTGGGGAGTATGCCGCACCGCGATCGCGGTGAAGCTATCGATCTGGTTATCCGGACAGCTCCGGAAATCCCGGTGTGGCCGCAGCTTTCAAACTATAAAAGCGAACAAATGATGGTTCAGTACCTCGAGGGTTTGCCAGGGGTGCCTGATGATTTCAGGGTGAAAACCGATGCCGCTGAATTCGATGCAGAACTATACTCTTTTTACGAAGAATATTTAGAAGTTGAAACCGGAAGCAAAGATCTTTTGAGTTCCAGATTTAAAATGGGGTCTGAAACCGGGAAAACTTTCTTTCAATTCATGGATGCCCTTAGCCGAACCAATCTATCCTGCAAAGCAGTTAAAGGGCAGATTGTGGGACCGTTTACACTGCTTTCAGGCTTAAAGGATCATCAGGACCGAGCACTTCTTTATGATGAACGGTTTCTCGATGTAGCGGCGAAGCACCTGGCCATGAAAGCTAAGTGGCAGATTAGACAACTCGAATCTTTGGGATACCCTGTGATCCTGTTCTTGGATGAACCCGCTTCTCGCGGGATTTGGGTCCTCTGCTTTCATCAGCGTCTCCCGAGAATTGATTCAAGGATTACTTAAAGAAGTGATCGATGCCGTTCATGAGGCCGGAGCTCTGGCGGGCATTCATGTTTGTGCCAACACTGACTGGTTGCTGGCTTTCGACTCGGCTGTTGATATCATTAATTTTGATGCCTATCATTATTTTGAAAAATTTGCTCTGTATAGAGATCGTTTTACTCAATTCATTTCTGAGAATCGGAAGATAGCCTGGGGCATGGTACCTACTGCCGATCCGCAAATTATAAATGGAGAATCGCCACAAAGTTTGGCGGATAGATGGATGAATCTGGTACCCGAACTTTTTACCGATCAAGCTGGCCTCGAAAAGATCTTGTCTTGTTCACTGTTTACGCCAAGTTGTGGCTGTGCGAGTCTCTCCCGGGAAGAGGCGGAACGGGTGATGTTCTTGACTCATGAGCTTGGGCGGATCATGCAAAGCTATTTATAGTTGTCAAAGCTAGATTACGGACTTTCAATTCCGCTGACAGCCAGCGTTGGTATACTTGCTAAAAATGAAATTATGTATTCATGCCTTGCGTTTTTTGGGATTCCTGCTCCGCTGGAATAGAGTACCATTTTGGTGCAGAGGTGGCCGTTATGTCCGCAAAAGGGATAACCAGGAGGTCGAGCTAAGTCAGAAAGAAATATTCTACCTCGGCAAGCCTGCAATATAAACTAGATGAGTGTAACTAGGTTCTTGACAGTCTGCGGATGATCGATTAATTTTAATGTGCCTCAAAGATAATTTAGGAAAAACCCACTCAGCATTTCACCATTCATAAGAGATGAAAACTGATATTTTGAGTGCATAAATGTTTCTTGGATTGCGGCCTCGTCGGAAGATTCCCCTTTAGCAGGTTGAATCAAAGATTTCCGGGCTCTCAGTAATTTCCTTATCATTTTCAGACAATTTAAATACAGGTGATTTCTTTCCAGCCTTATCATGCTCTTAGTTTTAGACATCTGGAGTTCGTGCGGGTGTGCTGTGGTTGGTTGTAGGATTAATCGAATTCATATGTTGTGTTTTTACTTCGGATGCTTTGAATCTCAAACGATGGGGTTTTTCAGAGGGTGCCTAGCTAAGCGTCTAAATCCACAGACGCAAGTTCTTTCACTTCCTAGCTGAGCGTTGGTAGCCTACCGATTGCTAATCGGTTCGGTTGGGAGGACTCCGCAAATCACCGGTCATGCAAAACGAAAAAACCCTGTGAGAATCCGCGTTAAGTAAGAAAAATTTCCTTAGAAAACAGAAAGGAACGTTACCATGCAGGTTGAATACAAAAATATTGATCCAAAGCTGGTTGCCAACGAGATACGTAATGGACGCTCGCTGGAGTCGGTGCAGAAACTATTTGGAATAAAATTCAAAAGCGAAGTACAGGATCTATATATGCGAGGGTTGGCCGAATTGGGAGAAATCCCCAAAATGGACTTCAATAAACCGAGCCCAATCTTTGCTAAGTCCAAACCTTCCGCACCAGACCGGCCGTTGGTTCGTCGTCGGGAAAAAGGAGCACTAAAGCCCTCGATGATTATTAAGACTCCGAATTTTCGAACCATAGGCCAAAGCGGCAGCATCACACTTAATAAGGCTCTCCTTATTGAGCAATTAGGATTCGAAGTGGGTGATTCTTTTGAAATCTATAGAGAGGATGATCGAGTCATTCTACAAAAAACAGATAACCCTCTATGAAGTGCAACGAATAATAATGGTATGCAACCTCTCGGTTGCATGCCTTGGCACACGAATTCAACTTGGCTCTACCGTCGGAGATTATTGAGTACGTGTATAAATCGCCACAGCGCGGTTAAGTTAGTGCCGACGGCTAAAAGGAACAGCATAGAGATCAGTTCAATATTTTGCAGCCATTGGCTGCTTGGATTCCCAAGCATTTGATTAACCAAAGGATTCAAGAATCCAGCTAGGCCTATCATGATTATTCGCTCTCCGCGCTGCAGCATTCCGACTAGACAACGAACCCCGAGGCTTTCCGCACGGGCCCGCGTGTAACTGACCATCAAAGAACCAAATAATATCAGCAGGACAGTCAGCGAAATAAAAGGGTTCGCCATCCCCTGTCGGTAAAAGTAGCACCATATGCCCAAGTAAATGATGAGTTCCGTATAGCGATCGAGAACCGAGTCCAAGAAAGCACCAAACTTCTTGGTATGTCCTAAAGTTCTGGCAAGAGAGCCATCGAGCGTGTCAAGCAGGCCCGTCAATAATGTGAGCAGCCCTCCCCAAAAGGGCCAATAGGCAAACGAAACACCGGCCATCATACTCATCAAAAGTCCCAAGAATGTTATATGATTCGGTTTCAGGTGCAGATCGACCAGCCACGGTACTAAATAGCGTTCCAAAAATCTGTAATAAGCTGTTTCGATAGGTGTGCCTTTAAGCATAATTGCCCTCACGAGCGCTTTGCAACCCAAATAAGGGAAGCGCCAGCAAAGGGAAATCGTAAAATCTTGCTTGAACTTCACTCCCCGATGATGATTCCGATACGTGGGATTCCAGGAGAATATACGAGAAAGTATTATTTATGTTTGAAAATCCATATTTTTTTTCTTTGCCCGCAGGCCTGAACATCAGTGTCGATGAATTCTGATGCAATGCACCCCGTACTGCTTTATAGGAGCCCGCAGGCTTTCTGATCGTCCTTTCCAAAATCGCAGGTATGCATGGGCTAGCGTAACTTTCCAGTCCTTGATACTTGTGCAAAGCGACTGTCGCCAATTGTTCGAATGCTGCCTGGGCACCCCAGGGGTTTCCCGGAAAAGCCAGAAAAATCTGTTTCCCCCGTTTACCCAATGCGGTTCCATGACCGGGTGAAAGATTGATCTCTTCAAACAGGATCGTCACCCCCAATGTTTCCCAAGCGGCAAGAATAAAATCTCGATCGCCACGTCCAACTCCCCCCGTCGAAATAATGAATTCCGCGTCAACGTTATCCAGAACTTTTGCAATCAAATTGGGGTCATCTTGCGTCGCTCCAAGATGAATGGGTTTGCCCCCTTGCAGAGAAGTAGACCATGCCAATAGATATCGATTGTTGCAATAGGTAAAAGGTCCCTCAATGCTTTCTCCAATTTCCCTTATCTCATTGCCCGTTGCCAACAGGGCAACACGAGGCTGTCTGAAAACGGCAATCGAACAATAACCTAATGCGGCCAGCAAAGCCAGTCGAGTCGGGGTCAGTACAACCCCTTTATTGAGGAGCAATTCATCCTTATTGATATCACTTCCGACAGGTTTCAGTCCTGTTCCTGCCGAGAATGTTTCGTGTACGATAATTCGCTCATCAACATGTAAAACTTTTTCTTGAGGTATGACGGCATCGGCACCCCCGGGCAGTGGCGCACCAGTCAAGATGCGAATACATTCCCCCGACGATAGCTTATGATTAATAAGGTCGCCTGCTGCTGATATCTCGTATCGAGTAGTAAGACTGCAAGGGCTTTCTGGAGTAGCAGATATCGTATCGGCACTGATGATCGCAAAACCGTCTAAAAGCGAGCGAGCCTCTCCTGGTAGGTGTCGATTGGAGTATCGGGTTTCTGCCAAGACGCGACCAAGAGCTTGATCGAGCCAAACCCACTCTGTGCCTCCGGGAGGTACCAGTGCTTTGACTAATGCTTTGGCTTCAATCAACTCCATTGGAGCCTCTCCCAGTCCTCTAACGTATTGATATTGAAGAAACTGCGACCTTCTTTGTCAACCTGGCGCCACTTTTCTTCGTCCAGGGTTTTTATCTTGACCTTTTGATAAAAAGACACGACCTTTCTTTCTTGTCGACTTAAAGCTGATGCAATCGTTGCCAGACATCTGCGATGATAGAGCGCTAAAAGAGGTTCATACATGTTTCGATATAAAGGGACAACGACATCAAAGCCTTTCCTTGACTCGATCATCATCATCAAAATTTCGGCAGTGAGGAAAGGCATATCAGTTGCCTTGACGAAGACCCATTCGTGAGGGCTGAACAACAGCGAAGTATATATGGCTCCAAGCGGTCCTTGGTGAAAAATGATGTCTTGGATAAGAGTTGCCTTCACATCATAATAGGGACTCAAATCATTAGCCACCAGCAAAAGGGGGTCGCAAATGCCACGAAGTGACTCAACGGCATGGTCGATCAGACGCATACCATGAAAAATTTCAAGGGCTTTATTTTTTCCGAATCGCCGACTCCGGCCTCCTGCAAGAACGGCTCCCGTTAACACTCAACGTTCCTCCCAGGTAATATGAATGTCAACTTTTTCCGATTCCTGCCATCCCCTTAAAGTGGAAAGCATCCCCCGAATCCCGCCAATCATAAAGTCCTGAACAAATTCATTCATGGGTAGTTTTTTACCATTCACATTGACTAAAATTTTTGGCCTCTTGCGGTCTCTCAGGAAACGCTCTTCTATCAGGTCGGCGACTTTCGATACTTCGTCAAACCGGTACGAGGGAACATCTAGTGATGTCTCATCATCCGTAACCACGGCAATTAGATGATCTTTGGGACCACAAATAGGCCGTGATTCAACCGCCGATCGAAATACCTCGATCTTTGGATAATTGGAGCGTTTATAGCCCTCAGTGAGAATAATGTCCTCCTGCCAAAAGTAGCGCGCGACCAGCTCCTCAAGGTTCAATTCATGAGCTGTAGTGCGAATACTTGCCACCTGCACGGGAGACGATATTGCGATGGTTTGTGCTCCCGCGACCCGGTGGCGCCATGTGTCTTTTCCTTCGCGGTCCATTTCAAAACCATGCGCATCGTGCTTTATCGTTCCGACTCGGTAGCCTCTGGCACGGATCATGGGAATCAATTTTTCAAGGTAAGTGGTTTTGCCCGAATCTGAAGCCCCGACAATGCAAACGATTGGCACCATATTTCATCCCTCCTTTTCTTGCCGCGCAAAATAGCTGGGTTTAGGGGCGTAAATAAGGCGCAACAATATGACACACGCCAATGTGGCTGTCAACGTGAGGTTCAGCCATTCTTTAGTAGAGCTAGAGCCCGCTCCATGTCTTCATTTTGCCGTGTGGAGTGGGCGGCAATTCCTGACAAAATTTCGGCTACCTCTTTTTGCCCCAAATCGTCAGCACGTTGCGCCCACTCACGATAAGATCGTGCATGCTCAATGTTGTGTTGTATCCAATGTTCGACCATTTTTGTCAGTTTTTCTTTTTCGTGTGGAGTTCTTTGGGTGTGGTCGTCATGAGAATGGTGATGGTGATGTCCGCTCATAGATTCTCCTTGAACTGTTGCAGATTGACCCCTTTTTTGAGCTGTGATAGCTTTCGATGGTCTGTCAGCCATGCCAAAAATAAATTATAGTTGATATAATCACAACTAACAATGACTTAGAAAGGCACTGAATTGATCCAGTATCCACGTATCGATCCCAACATAATTTCTGTCGGTCCTATCAAAATCCGCTGGTACGGCATGATGTACGTACTTGGCTTCCTCGCAACATATGTTCTCATCCCTCGGCAAAAACGCTCGAAGCAGTTGGGGCTGGTTGGCCCCGTTGCCCAGGACCTGATATTCTATCTGGCTATTGGCCTTATCCTCGGAGCCAGGCTGGGTTACCTGCTTTTCTACCAGTACAGTGACTATGCATTTTACCTTAATAACCCTCTGGAGATATTTGCCACCTGGCATGGCGGAATGTCTTTCCACGGAGGATTTATAGGTGCAATAATTGCCGGATGGCTTTTTTGCCGCCGCAAGAAACTCCCCTTCTGGGCAGTAACCGACAGCGTTGCTGTTACAGCTCCTGTTGGAATAGGCTTAGGGCGCTTAGGGAATTTCATTAACGGTGAACTTTACGGACGACCAAGCAACCTTCCCTGGGCGATGATCTTTCCGGAAGGGGGGCCAATTCCACGGCATCCTTCCCAGCTCTACGAAGCCCTCATGGAAGGACTCGTTCTCTTTACACTGTTATGGTATCTTCGTCAAAAACCATTCAAAGATGGCATGATGGTTGTCTTCTTTTTGATTTTTTATGGTACCTTTCGATTTTTCCTAGAATTTTTTCGAGCCCCTGATGCTCAGTTGGGTTTCATCTTTGGTTTTTTGACTATGGGACAAATTTTGTGTTTAGCGATGATTCTTGCAGGTATATTACTGGGAGTCTACGTGCAACGAACTCAGCCGGCAGTCGAATAACCACATTACCTGTAATGGTTCACCTGAGAGGAAAGTTTGATGCTGCCTTCCGAGGGTTTTTTGCGGAGCGTTGAAAACCATACGACACGACCTTGGCACTCCGATTATCAAAGCAAGAAAACAACAGCGAAAAAGGCGCTGCAATCCATAAAGCGAGGCGATCGGGTCTTTATAGGTTCGGGCTGCGGAGAGCCTCAGCATATGACTCAGGCTCTGGAGGAACTCGTTCCCCGGCTTGCTGATCTGGAGATACTTCACATTCTCAGTGTCGGCAAGACGAGATTTACGGAGACCGGTTTTGCTGATAAATGTCGCCTCAAGTCTTTTTTTGTTGCTTCGGCTAGTCGGGAGGCAGTAGCTGAAGGACGTGCCGATTACACTCCCATTAATCTTGGAGACATCCCCGGATTGTTTCGCAGTGGAGCACTTCCAATTGACGTGGCACTTATTCAGGTATCTTCGCCTGATGATCACGGCTACTGTAGCTACGGCATCTCTGTTGATATCGTGAAGTCGGCGGCGGAAACCGCCAAGCGCGTGATTGCTCAGGTTAATTCAAAGATGCCAAGGACTTTGGGAGACTCGTTTATACACGTAAGAAACGTTGATGCTTTTGTGGAATATGATGAATCGATTCTTGAAATTGGGCAGCCACTAATGAACCCCATTGCCGAAGCGATAGGCCGGCACGTTGCAAAGATCGTTGAAGACGGCTCAACTATCCGAGTGGGGGTCGGCAGCATCTCGACTGCCGTTCTGTATGCCTTGGATGAGAAAAATGAGTTGGGCGTGCACGCAGACATGTTGACGGATGCTTACCTGCACTTAATTAAGAGGGGCGTAATTACGGGTACAAGGAAGAGTCTACACCCTGGGAAAATAGTCACCAGCTTCTGTCTGGGCAGCAAACAGTTATATGATTTCGCGGACAACAATCCCCTCGTGGCTTTTTATCCTACTGAATATACAAATAATTATCAGGTAATCAGCGCAAATGAAAAAATGGTCTCCATTAATTCTGCGCTGGAAATCGATCTGACCGGTCAAGTCTGCTCCGACTCGTTAGGCTATGAGATATACAGTGGTGTAGGAGGTGCAACTGATTTTCTTCGTGGTGCCAGACACTCGAAAGGGGGGAAGGCCATCGTAGTTCTGCCCTCTGTAACGCTGGTTGGAAACAAATCTCGGATCGTTACGGATCTGACCGAAGGTGGTGGGGTAGTGACCACTCGGGGCGGTGTGCATTACGTGATTACAGAATACGGGATAGCGCATCTGCACGGAAAGAGCATTCGAGAGCGCGCGTTGGCTTTAATTGGAATTGCTCATCCTGATTTTCGAGAAGAACTTATGAGTGCGGCTCAAGATCTTAACTACATCAAAAAAGACTTCGCCCATGTTGGCACTTCCAAGCTTCTATATCCTCAGCAGTGGGAGCTGGCGCATATTTTCTCCGACGACGTTAAAGTTCTGTTCAGACCGAGTAAGCTCACCGACGAAAGAGCACTTAAAGGATTCTTCTATTCATTGCCGCGGGATGAGTCTTATGTGCGGTTCCTGGCGACTATGAAAGTGTTCCCTCATTACGATATCCAAAAACTTCTAGAGGTCGATTACTATAAAAAGATGAACATAGTCGGCATAGTTGGTGATATGGAGGTCGAACGCATCATCTCTATAGCTCGCTACGTTCTAGATGAAGAGAGTATGACTGCGGAGCTCGACTTTGCGGTTCATCCGGCATATGCGCGCAAAGGTATCGCAACTTTTTTGATTCATCATCTTGCGGAAATAGCCAAACATAACTGTATCCGGATGCTCAAGGCTTATATCTCACCTGGTAATGAAAAGGTTTTTGGTGTCTTCCAGAAATTGGGTTATTTAGTGGAAAGCTCTTTAGTTAATGGAGTGTATGAGATCAGAGTTCGCTTCGAACCTGCCAGAGCATGCATGATGGATTGAAGAGCAGTAATGAAAGTCGGCAAAAATTTCAGATTTTTTTGTTATAGTAAAAACTGAATGAAAAAATTAAAATTTAAATCCGTCCCAGGAGCTTGTTTGAGAATGGCCGTTTTGTCATTTTGAATCACGCCTTGGCGTGATGATAAGTCCTTTAAATCATTCACTTATGGGGACAAGGTTTCTCGCTCTCGGCTCGAAATGACGATTCTTGCACAGACTCCTAGGGAATTTATGAAAGGCGCGCAGCAAAACCTTGATGCTGAGGCTACTCGCAGCATTGGCTAGCTGCCGGATCACTTCTATCAGCGATTGACAATTGGCCACCATTGTTAGTTTGAAGATGGCGTTGAGAAGAAATTATCAGCAGAGTGAGGGATTTTTTTATGTTCAAAAGTAGAAGAATGGTTGCAGTGTTGGTTCTTGTCGGGATGACTTTTGTCCTTTTGAGCTGGTCCAATTTGACAGCAAAAACCAACCCCGACAATGCAGATATCTATCAGTATCTGAGATTATTTAGTGACGTATTGAATCTTGTCCAAGACAATTACGTGGAAAAGGTTGATTCCAAAGAACTGATCTACGGTGCCATCAATGGGATGCTGAAAGATCTTGACCCGCATTCATCATTTCTAAAACCGGAAGACTACAAGGAATTGCAGATCGAGACGAAGGGTAAATTCGGCGGACTGGGTATCGAGATCACAATTAAAGATTCTGTTTTGACGGTTGTATCACCGCTGGAGGGAACGCCTGCCGATAGGGCCGGGATGGAAGCGGGAGACCAGATCGTCAAAATCGATGATGAGCCAACTCAGGATATGTCGCTGATGGAGGCCGTGCAAAAGATGCGCGGTCCGAAGGGCACCAAAGTTAAGTTGACGGTCATCCGGAAGGGGGAGAGGAAGCCTCTGGAGTTTGATATCGTACGGGACATGATTACCATTCAAAGTGTTAAAGTGCAGACTCTGGAGCCCTCTTATGGCTATATTCGGATTTCCAGCTTCCAGAGCGGGACTGCTAACGACTTGCGCAAGGCATTAGATGAGCTGGAAAAAGAGAACCCGCCTCTGCAGGGGTTGATTCTAGATTTGCGTAACGACCCCGGTGGCTTGCTGGATCAGGCGGTGGAAGTCAGTGACGAATTTCTAGATAGCGGGTTGATCGTTTACACGGGTGGGAGGCTGGAAAGTCAAAAAATGCGTTTCGAAGCGCATAAGAATGGTAAACCGCACAATTATCCGATCGTTGTGCTGGTAAACGCCGGCAGCGCTAGTGCCTCTGAAATCGTAGCGGGTGCCCTGCAGGATCATAAAAGAGCCATTATTCTAGGAGAGCCAACGTTTGGAAAAGGCTCGGTTCAGACGGTCATTCCTCTGAATGACGGATCGGCGATAAGGCTCACCACTTCCCTTTATTATACGCCATCGGGAAGGTCTATTCAGGCAAAGGGCATAGAGCCGGACATCCTTGTCAAGCGCGAATTGCGTGAAAAAAGTGAGGACGAGGGAACAAAAGACATTCAACGCATCCGTGAAAAGGATCTGCCTCGACACATGGAGCTGCAAAAAATCGATAATAAGGGAGGCAAAGATAGTGCCTCCGGTGCTAATTCAGATGCACAAAAACTATTGGATCAAGACAACCAGTTGAGAAGGGCTCTTGATTTGCTGAAAAGCTATAAGATAATGGCAAAAATGCGTTTTAATTAATGGCTTCGAAATCCGCTGCGGGAAAAAAGAAGGCAACATCGAAGGAGCGTGCCGCGCCGCAGCGTAAGAAACCGGCACGCCCCGGACCTTCATCTCGGAGGCCGAAAAGAAAAACGGGACTCTTTCGACTTTCTTCGATGTTGCCTTTTTTCACAATCTGGTTGGTTGCGGCGGTAGTCTTAGGCGGGCTAATCTACTGGGGAAAGACCAACAAAACCTCATTCAGGCAGGTTTTACCCGCCGACGGAGGAAAAGCAAGGTCCAACCTTAGTTCAACCACTGAGATTCTCAAGAAGGATTTAACAGGGCAGCATCCCAAGATTCCTGAACCTTCCAAGCCAAAACAATCAACCGAAACTCCTGCATCTCCCAGTCAAAACCTTGTGATAAATCGCTCTGCCTTGCACGAGGAAAAGAAATTAGCCTCCTTGAGGCCAAGCGAGAAAGAGATGATTCGCCCCCCAAAGACCGAAGTGACTGCTCCCTTGGGGGAAGTTGCAATTGTTATCGACGACTTCGGGCAGGATCTTGACATGGCGAAGAGGTTTCTAGACATTCCTCTTGCAATTACCTTTTCGATTCTCCCCTTTCAAGCTCATAGTGCAGAAATTGCGAGCCTTGCAAACAGCCGTGGCCATGAAATTATTTTGCATCTGCCAATGGAGCCTCGGGAATATCCGCGCATCAATCCGGGTTCGGGTGCACTGTTGGTGTCCATGTCTCCCGACAAGATCCAACAGGCTGTGCAGGCTGCATTGGATGCTTGCCCCAACATATCGGGTGTGAATAACCATATGGGGTCGAGGTTCACCGAAAATGCTGCTTCAATGAGAATTGTTCTTGCCGAATTGCAGCGAAGGGGGCTCTACTTTATCGACAGTTTTACGACTGACAAAAGCGTAGGTTATTCGCTTGCTAAGGAACTAAACCTTCCGGCCACGAGGAGAGATATATTTTTGGATCATACCCCGACGGAAGGATTTGTTCGTTCACAGATTGCACAACTCATTCACAAGGCAAAAATCCAAGGATCGGCTGTGGCCATAGGCCATCCGTATAAATCTACGTATAAAATCCTGTCAGAGGAAGCGGGGCGTTTCCAAAGAGAAAGGATTGAGGTGGTTTATTCGGGGAAGTTGGTCAGGAATGCACCGGTTCCAAATGTCAACGGCGATTAACGGAGAAGTGCTGATATTTCCACGAATGGCTTATTTCAGCTTGACTGCATCGAGATTAGAGACTATTTGAGGCAAGATCTCCGGTTCCTGGGCGAGAACAATCACAGACATGTATGGTGGAGGTAAAAGCAATATGTTTCGTAAACTTAGCTTGATCTGTAGTTTGCTTGTAGTTTTCATTTGGGTCAGCGGCGCTCATGCGTTACAGGGAGCAGACGACAATGCAACCTCGCCAACCCCCGCTGCGGCCTCGCAGGCGAATCCTTCCATAAGTGTTGCCGAAAATGTTTATGATTTTGGAGAAGCCGCTGCGGGAGGAGAAGTAGTCCACGATTTTATTGTTAAGAATACCGGCCAAGCTCCTCTCGATATAAACCAAGTTCGCCCTGGGTGAGGGTGCACCGTAGCCCATTTCGATCGGGTGATCCCACCAGGTGGTGAGGGAAAAATTGAACTGAAAGTTAATCTGAAAGGTTTTCATGGGAACGTCCAAAAGTCTGCAAGTGTATTCAGCAACGATCCCAAAAATCCACGCGTAAACCTTGTGATGAAGGGGAAAATTAGGACTCTAATCGAAACCCGGCCGGGGAACACGGTATTTTTTCAAGGTCAAGCAGGTCAACTCGGCGAGAAGTCAATCGATATAATCACCGCATCTAAACCTTTTCAAATAACTAAGGTGGAAAGCAACCTGGGTGACAAGATCGCTTATGAGGTCAAGACGGTTGAAGCCGGTAGGCAATATAGATTGGATGTCAAAAATCGAGCAAAAGAAGGAACGTACCGAGGATTTATTAAGATCTACACGGACATGGTCCAAAAGCCGGAAATTTCGATACGCGTGGCCGGCAATATTGAAGGGGTAATCTCGGTTAGGCCCCAATCGATTGTAGTCGGAAAATTAGGTCCGAATCAGCCAGTGAGGTCAGGTAAGGTGCTTGTCATAAGCCATCTAAATAAACCTTTCGAAATCACCAAGGTGGACTATGATGACAGTGTTCTTGCTGTATCGCAAAATCCGTTGCCACAAGGAAGGGTAGGATACAGCTTGGAGATCACACCTAAGTTGGAAGGTCTGACTAAGCTTAAAATAGCGCGCGAACGGCTAGAGGTAAAACTGATCATCCAGACGAGTGTGGATCCTCAGGAAAAGCATGAAGTCAAAGTCTACCTGCTAAATCGATAAGATTTTTCGGTGCGGAGGGGGGTTCTTGTTGAACAATCTTCTCTATCAGGTGCTCGTCGGTTAGATTTTTTACAAGTTTAATCTGAGAGATCATCCCTCACAATCCATGAATGCCTGAGTTTATTGACTTTTCCGAACCGGAATTCTGGATTTTCCAAGCGATGGAATTCAATATCTCTGGTTAGCTTTTTGGCTGAAACAGGCACAGAGGTTCAGAGGCCAAATAATTTCCAGTGGCTTCATACGCACGCGCTCTACACCCTCCACAGACGCGTATGTATTGGCAGCGGCCGCATTTGCCCTCATATTTTTTGAAATTTCTTAAATCCTCAAATATTGTGGATTCTTTCCAGATATCTTTAAACGACTTCTCTCTTATGTTCCCGCAATCGAGTTCCAGGTAACCGCAGGGTTGCACCTGGCCGATGTGAGACACAAAAGCGAAGCCTACTCCGCCAAGGCAACCGCGAGTCATTGCGTCCAACCCGAAAGTGTGGAAATCCACCTCTTTTCCCTCAGCTTTGGCCCTCTGCCGCAAGATCCGATAATAATGCGGTGCGCAGGTTGCTTTTAGCTGCAGAGGGACATGTTCTTTTTGTTCATAAAACCAATTCAGCGCTTGTTCGTATTGTTCGGCACTAATGGACTGCTCGGCGATATCCCGGCCCCTACCCATGGGAACCAGCAAAAAGATGTGGTGAGCTACAGCCCCCAATGAAACAGCCAGTTCTTGGACGGCTTTGAGTTCGTGTAAATTTTGATGGGTGATAGTGGTGTTGATTTGAAAGTCCAAGCCTGCTTGGCGCGCATGGGAGATTCCCCGCAAGGCGCCGTCGAAGGCTCCTTTAACCTTTCGAAATTCGTCGTGAGAAGACGCACTGGCTCCGTCAATGCTGATACTGATCCTCTGGATGCCGGCATCCAGCATTCTCCCTACTATCTCCGGAGTAAGGAGCGTGCCGTTGACCGCCATCGTCATACGAAAACCCTTTTGATTTCCATATGCAGCTATTTCAAAAATATCGGGACGGAGTAAAGGCTCTCCACCGGTCAAAATTATGATGGGGCTTGCGAAAGTTGCTATTTCGTCCAGGAACTTCAAACATTCCCGGGTCGAAAGCTCATTCTCGTAAGGACGATCCTGGGCGGCCGCGCGGCAGTGTACACAGGCTAAATTGCAGCTTCTAGTCACCTCCCAGGCGACCAGGCGCAAGTTGCCGAACTGAGCTTGATCACCACCAGGGCTGGATTTCGGATGAGATTTCATAATAGACTTTTTCACCTCAGTTCTAATAATCGCAAAATAAGCTATCGCAGCCGATTCATGAGCTTATTATAGTCCTCATGGGAACCGATCCAAAACCAGACTGGGACTTCATCTTGCCGCCATGCGATTGCCCGATAACGCAGGCCAATATCAGCAGTCTAAACAGCCCCCTTCTGCGTGAAACCCAATGATGGGTGAAAGGGGTCGGAGCGAAAAAGGGCGAATTTCTTATCAGCAAGATCTTGGATTGCTTTAGGCAGGTCTCTGTAGCACTTCCAAAAATCTGGGTGTGTATGGGAGACTATTCCCATTTCCGGCAACGCCCGGCTTTGAAGTCTTTTTTGATGCGGTCGAGCAACAAGGTGCCCGGACCGCCTGCAGAAAAGTCTCGCTCAATTTCTTTATCCCATATGAGATCGTCCATTTTAAGCAGCCAATCTAGCAGCGAAGTCCTTTCATGGCCCGGCAAAGAGAGGATCGCTTT
The DNA here is from genome assembly GCA_963781715.1 of uncultured delta proteobacterium. Taxonomy (GTDB): domain Bacteria; phylum Desulfobacterota; class Syntrophobacteria; order Syntrophobacterales; family Syntrophobacteraceae; genus Desulfoferrobacter. Next base: position 429,967 of record CAWAGW010000018.1, on the reverse strand, counting down.
TTGGATTTGCTCTATTGTCGCCAGCTTTTCGTACATGGTTGTGCTCCTATTAGCTTCCAAACTGTTGCTAGTAACGTAATAACTTTGCAGCGTCTTTGGCAAAATAGGTCAGAATCAAATCGGCTCCGGCCCTGCGGATCGCAATCAATGTCTCCATCATAACACGCTCCTCGTCGAGCCAACCCTGAGCGGCAGCAGCTTTTATCATGGCATATTCGCCACTTACGTTGTAAGCGGCAACCGGCCAGTCATACTGGTCTTTTACGCGGCGAATAATATCGAGATAAGGCAAAGCGGGTTTGACCATTACAATATCAGCCCCTTCTTCAATGTCCAGGGCTACTTCACGGAGAGCTTCAGTGGAATTGGCCGCGTCCATTTGATAGGAACGACGATCGCCGAATTGCGGCGCTGAATCGGCTGCCTCCCTAAACGGACCGTAAAAGGCTGAACAATACTTTGCTGCGTAGGCAAGGATGCCGATGTTTTCAAATGCACTCTCATCGAGGGTCTGGCGGATCACTGCAACTCTTCCGTCCATCATGTCCGATGGAGCTACCATGTCCGCACCGGCCCGGGCGTGGGACAGAGCCACTTTGGCCAGAATATCTACTGTGGCATCATTGTCGACTCGCTGCTCCTTCAAAATCCCGCAGTGACCGTGGCTGGTGTACTCGCACAGACAAACATCCGTTATGACCACCAGATCCGGATATTTGTCTTTTATGGACCGGATTGCCTCCTGCACTATTCCGTTTTGGGAATAAGCTTCAGTGCCTCTTTCATCCTTTTCGTGAGGCAACCCGAATAAAATCACGGATGGAATGTCCAAGGCGACTATTTCTTTAATTTCTCCCATCAGCATGTCTATCGAAAATTGGAAAACTTGCGGCATGGATTTGATCGGATTTTTAACCCCTTTACCGGGCAACACAAATAAGGGATAAACGAGTTGGTTCGTATTTAGAGTTGTCTCCCGAACCATCCGACGCAAGTTCTCGGTTCGTCGCATTCTTCTCGGGCGGTAAACAGGAAAATGCATCTACAGTTGCCTCCTCTGCTACTACTTGTCAGTCTTGACTTGAGCAATCTCTTCATCTGTCAGGTAACAGGCGGGATCCGGCGCCCAAAGGTCTCCCGTGGCCGCTTCCGCGCGCACCCTGAAGTTGCCTCCGCAAATATCCAACCAGTTGCATCCGGCGCATCTGCCTTTGACGTGGAGCTTCTTATCCTTGAGCTGTTTCATCAAGGGATTGGTAAGATCCGTCCAAATCTCGCTGAAGGGCCTTTGCCTGACGTTTCCGAATGAATAGTGGCGCCAGAATTGATCGGCATGAACACGGCCGTCCCAGCTGATACACCCAATACCACGACCAGAGCTGTTTCCTTCATTCATTTTCAAGAGTTGCAGAACATTTGCAGCTCGGGGCGAACCTTCACGCAACAGCCGCAGATAGACGAAGGGACCGTCCGCATGATTGTCAACGGTCAGAACCTCTTTAGGTTTTCCACGACTGTGCAAATCATGAGTTCTGTCAATGATGAGATTCACCGCAGAGCGAGTACCTTCATGAGTAAGATCGTCCCTCATGAGCTTGCTCCCCCTGCCCGCATAAACCAGGTGATAAAAGCAGACTCGCGGGATGTCGTGTTCTTCCAGCAAGTCGAATATGGGTGGTATTTCGTCGGCGTTAAAACGATTGATGGTAAATCGAAGTCCCACCTTAATGCCCGCTTCCTGGCATGTCTGAATGCCTTCCAATGCTTTGCGAAAGGCTCCTTTTACTCCCCTGAAACGGTCGTTCACTTCTTCCATGCCATCAAGGCTGATGCCGACATAGGAGAGCCCGATAGTCTTGAGTTGCACCGCGACAGAGGGAGTGATCAATGTTCCATTAGTTGAAATGACGGCCCGCATTCCCTTGCTGACAGCATAACCGGCCAGTTCGATAAGATCCGGGCGCATCAAAGGTTCTCCGCCGGAAAAAAGAACTACAGGCGAACCGAAATCAGCTAGATCATCTAATACCTTCAGCCCTTCTTGAGTTGACAGTTCGTCGGGGAAGTCCTGATCGCGCGCATGAGCATAACAATGGATGCACTTTAAGTTGCAGCGTCGGGTAACATTCCATACGACAACGGGTTTCTTGTCAGCCGAAAATTGAAGCAAATGCGAAGGTAAACAGCCGCTGTGTCTTCCGTAACGCAAGGCATCGGAAGGTTCAACGGTGCCGCAATAAAGCTTGGAAATGCCTATCATTTTGGGATTTTTACCTCTATTGGACTGAGACTGGTTCGTTGGTTTCCGAGGAAGGGACTGGTTTCTTGTATCGGTAACTGTCCCGGATCAATTCTTCCAGGTAAACGTCGGGCTGTGCCACCGCTGTTTTGGGAAGAGTGAACTCGATTTGTCCACTGCGATCGGCAATCAGTTTAAAACCGTAATCATAATCACGAGAGACTTTTTTGCAGATGACGGATGCAGCAGTTTCGTTCTGTAATGACCTGGCAATAATCTCGTTCATCGCCTCTTCGTCGAAGTGGATTTTAAATCCATGCCTGTCATGAAATTCAGTTTCAAATACCCCGATCTGGTTGTGCAGCGATAAGATTTCATCGAAAATGCTGTCGATAGCTGCTCCCGTATTCATGTGGTGGGCAACGATCAACTCGATACGATCTGCGTTAAAAAAAAACGGATAATTCTCTAAATAGTCTTTCTTGTCTCTGGATATCCGATCTCGGATCAGTTTCTGTTCTTTGCGCACGGTTTTTTCATAAGTCGCCACTAGCTCAAGTGCGTCTGGATTTGCCAAAATGCCGGCAAGCTCCTCATGCGGGTCTCCGACCAAATCGCTGGTCACTGTCAAAAACAGAACGTCGGTGGATGGCAGAGTTTTCTCGAAAGGCAGCAGGACTTTCTCAATCACACTGACCAGCCCGCGTGCTCCCGTCTTTTCGGCGTGAGCCAACTGCGCTAGTAAATAAAGGGCCTCGTCTTCAAATTTTATGTCGATTCCGTAGCTTCGGAAGTCTTCTTTCTTTCCGAGGACGATCGGATTGTTGGGGTTCTTTAAAATGTGGTACAAATCCTCCACTTGCAAAGACTGCAGTACGGTGATCACCGGCAGACGGCCGATGAACTCACTCTCGAAACCGTAAGCAATCAAGTCCTCGGATTTGCAATGTTTCAGGAAATTCGAATCGCTCTCCTTGGTTTGGACATCGGCTCCGAAGCCGATGCTCTGTTTCTGCATTCGATTTCTTATGATGGCGCCCAATTCGTTGAAGGCGCCACTCATTATGAAAAGGATATTTTTGGTATTAACGACTCGTTTTTCCTTTTTGCCCGTTTTGCGATATTGTTCGATGGCCTGCAATTGCGATATCGGATCGTGGGCTACCTTGAGGTCTACTTCGGTTTCCTCCATAGGCTTCAGGAGAGCTCGCTGCACTCCTGTTCGAGAGACATCAGGTCCGATGAAATGATTCGAAGAAGCTATCTTATCGATTTCGTCAATGTAAATGATCCCGTGCTCGGCAAGTTCTATATCATCGTTGGCTTCCACCACCAGTTCCCGAACCAGGTCTTCCACGTCACCTCCGACGTACCCGGTTTCACTGAATTTGGTAGCATCGCCTTTGACGAAGGGGACGCCCAATTTTTGCGCTATCAATTTGACGAGATAGGTCTTGCCGACGCCGGTTGGACCGATGAGTATGATATTGTTTTTGATGCGTCCAACAATTTTTTCCGTACGGGCTCGTCTATTGCGATTTTGATAGCGGATGCGGTTGTAGTGAGTGCATATTTTGGTGGCCAAAACAGCTTTAGCCTCATCTTGCTTTACCACATACTCATTGAGGTATGCCTCAAGCTCAGCGGGCTTCATGTCAAACTTTATTTCATCAATTCCACCGTTTTTCTTTTTTGTTTCCTCGGTATCAGCGGCTTGGGGCATCATCATAGGTGAAATGACTTTTATTTGCGTGCCATATTTCTTTGATAAATATTCACTGAGTTCCTTTTCCAGTTCTTTCTGATCAGGAATTCTGTGAGATTTGTCTGACATTATGGTTTCCTTGCTCCGGTATTAATTAAATAATTGTTTGCAACTTTAAAGCGTTCTGATAACTATAAACGCTTTACTTGGGCATTTCAACCAGAGGCTGACGCTCATGGAACAGCGGCTGTGCGGTCTCGTTGCGGGGTGCGGCGAACGTCGTGTAGCTTATCACTTCACAGGCGTGATGGGCGGATTTGGGACGGGCACCAGGCCCTAGACTACACTGCAGTATCAGCTTGCCGCAAATGGTGTTTGTCCCGCCGGCACAAAAGGCTGGCTTACTGACTTACGAACAGTTTTCTACCATATAATAATTGAAGCATATACAAACAATACAGGTGATGGATGGACGCAAAATATTTTCCTAAGAGTATTGAAAGCAAGTGGCAGCAATATTGGAATCGAGAACGTCTTTTTGAAACCAAGGCAGATCCGGCGCTCAAGAAGTTCTATCTGCTGGAGATGTTCCCGTATCCTTCCGGTCGTATCCATATGGGCCACGTGCGAAACTATACCATCGGCGATGTCGTTGCCAGATTCCTGCGCATGCAGGGATACAATGTGCTTCATCCGATGGGTTGGGATGCTTTTGGGATGCCGGCTGAGAATGCCGCAATAAAAGCAAAAACACACCCGGCCAAATGGACTTATGACAACATTGACTACATGCGCGGACAACTGCAGAAGCTCGGTTTCTCCTATGACTGGTCCAGGGAGTTTGCCACTTGCGATGTGTCCTACTACCGCTGGGAGCAGTTGTTTTTTCTAAAGATGTACGAACGGGGTCTCGCCTATAAGGGCACTGCTTATGTCAACTGGTGCAACACCTGTCAGACCGTTCTTGCCAACGAGCAGGTGGAAGGCGGAGCCTGCTGGAGATGCGATCAGCCGGTTGTGCAAAAGGAGATGGAGCAGTGGTTTTTCAAAATAACGGCCTATGTTGAGGAACTTCTGGATTACACTTTTAAATTGCCGGGATGGCCGGAGCGGGTCTTGGCCATGCAGCAAAACTGGATTGGCAAAAGCCTTGGGAGTGAAATCATATTTCCGATGGAGTCAGGCGGTGCGGGGATCAAGGTATTTACCACCAGGGCGGACACCCTTTTCGGGGCGACCTTTATGAGCCTTGCTCCCGAGCATCCTCTGGTGGAAGCAATCAGCAGGTCGTCGTCACAGCGCGAGGAAATTGCAGGCTTTGTAGAACGCGCAAAGCAAGTGCAGCGCAGTGATCGTACGGCGGATTTACTGGAAAAAGAAGGGGTATTTACCGGAAGTTACTGTATCAATCCAATGACACGGGAACGGATGCCGATCTATGTGGCGAACTTTGTCGTGATGGAGTACGGCACCGGTGCGGTGATGGCGGTTCCCGCCCACGATCAGAGAGACTTTGAGTTCGCACGAAAGTATGACCTGCCGATAAAAGTTGTCATCAAGCCGGAAGATTCGGCCGCTGCACCGGCGGTGGAGGAACTTACCAAAGCATACGAAGAAGATGGAATCTTGGTGGATTCGGGTCCTTTCACCGGCATTACCTCAGCTGATGCTCGCGAAGCAATTACTGCATCTCTTGTTGAAAAAGAGCAAGGAGGGCAAACTGTCCAATATCGGCTGCGCGATTGGGGAATTTCTCGGCAGCGGTATTGGGGGGCCCCAATCCCCGTCATCTACTGCGATCGGTGCGGGACCGTGCCGGTTCCGGAAGATGATTTGCCGGTGGTGCTGCCGACAGACGTCGAGTTGCTGCCAAACGGCGCTTCTCCTCTGCCCTTTTATGAAGAGTTCTTGAAGACCGCTTGCCCGCAATGTGGAGGCCCGGGCAGGCGTGAGACAGATACCATGGACACATTTGTGGAGTCCTCCTGGTACTTTGCCCGATTTGCCTGCGCCGACTATGGTGAAGGCCCGCTGGATAAAAAACGAGTCAACTACTGGCTTCCGGTCGATCAATACATTGGCGGTATTGAACACGCCGTTTTGCACCTGCTCTATTCGCGATTCTTCGTGAAAGTGCTGCGCGATATGGGCTATGTGGAAATGGACGAGCCGTTCCTGAACCTTTTGACTCAGGGTATGGTGATCAAAGACGGTGCTAAAATGAGCAAATCCAAAGGCAACGTGGTCGATCCGGATGAGATGATAGCAGCCTATGGCGCTGATACGGTGCGTTTGTTCTGCCTTTTTGCATCGCCGCCCGAAAGGGATCTTGATTGGAGCGAACAGGGTGTTGAAGGAGCGTTCAGGTTCCTTTCCCGAGTGTGGCGCCTGGTGGCTGAAGATCTGGAGTCCCTAAAAGCTGTTCATGCCCATGAGGGGATTGGAAACCTCTCGGGAGAGCTTTCCGACCTCTATCGGAAGACCCATCAAACCATCAAGAAGGTTACCGAAGATATCCGCGATCGGTTTCATTTCAATACGGCTATCGCTGCGGTTATGGAGTTGGTTAATCAAACTTATCAAACGCTTGAGAATGACGAGAGAGGGGACGATTTCTGGTCGGTGGTGCGCAAAGCCGTTGAAACGGTGATTATATGCATTTCTCCCATGGTACCGCATATTGCGGAAGAATTGTGGCGAAGTATTGGTTATAAAGAAAGCATTACTAATACATCCTGGCCGACCTGGAGTGAGGATGCGCTGCAAACGGAGCAAACCCTCATCGTGGTGCAGGTAAACGGGAAGCTGCGAAGCAGAATCACCGTCTCTGCAGACGCCGCTCAGGAGGAAGTGAAAAAGTTTGCCCTTGAAGATGCCAAGATTCAGGAATTTATTGCCGGCAAAACGGTAAAACGAGTGGTGGTGGTGCCGAACAAACTGGTCAATATTGTGATTTGATTATCAAAAAAAAGAATCCAGGAGCCAGAATTCAGAATGAAAAAACTCCGTCCTCTGTCCTCCGCTCTCTTTCTTCTGTTTATTTTGTCGGGTTGCGGTTACCGCTTTTCGGGCGAAGGGCCCGGCCCACAACCGGGTTTGCAGAGCATTGCCATTCCTGTTTTCGAGAACAACACAACGGAGCCCGGTTTAGAGGCTTTTTTTGCATCAGCGTTGCGAAGAGAATTCATTTTGCGCAGCCAGCTCCAGGTTGTTCCGATCGAGAAGGCCCAGGCAATAATGAGAGGGCGCATTGCCAACATTTACACTTCCAGGGTGGCTCAAAAACAGGTTCAGCAAACTATTGAAACGCGCCTTTTCATAACAGTGGATATCCGTTGCGAAGATGCGCGGACGGGCAAAGTGATCTGGCAATATCCCGGATACACCTACTATAGAACTTATTCAGAGGGTTCAAGCGATCCGATCATGTTGTTTGAAAACAGGAGAAGAGCCGAGGAATTTCTCGCCCAGGAAATGTCCATTAGAATCCATGACCGCTTTCTGGCAAATTTTTGATCGATGCGATGAGATCAATTGATTTCTACAGGCACCTGGAGAAGAGTTCTGTTGCTCCCGTTTATTTGTTCAAGGGAGATGCAGACTTGCTCATGGAGGAAGCCTGGAATAAATTGGTTGAAAAGGTGATCCCAGCCAAAGCGCGGCGCTTTAATGGAGAGAAGCTGCAGGCCAAAGAGTACTCAGCCTCTGATGTATTGACCAGGTTGAGTTCTATTGCCATGTTCGGAACCAAAAGGCTCCTTATGGTTCAAGGCGCTGAAGCCTGGCCGAAAGATCAACAGAAAGAGGTCCTTTCCTATATAGCAGAGCCTTATCCCACTGCCTGCCTGGTGCTGACGGTTTTTGGCAAAAAAGGATTGGAGAAACTGGAAGCGGCGGTTTCTTCGGTCGGCGTAGTGGTGGACCTTGCCGGGCCTACCGAGTGGAATGCGCCACGATGGCTGCAAGATAGAGCGCTGAGTCAAAACAAGAAACTATCTCCAAAGGCAGCGTCCTACCTGCTCGAACAAACGGGTCTGGATCTACACCTGCTGGAAAAGGAACTGGAAAAGCTCGTCAGCTATGTCGGGGATCGCAAAACAATAGAGTTGGAAGATGTACAAGACGTGGTAAGTTCCCAGCGAGGTTTTACCATTTTTGAACTGCTTCGCCTCATCAGTCGGCGCGAGAGCAGCCAGGCGTTGCTTGCTCTCACAAGGCTAATTCGAGCAGGAGAGTCGCCGCTGGCCATTCTTGCGTTGATGGCCAGGCAGGTTAGGATTTTGTGGCAAAGCAAGGACGCGGTGAATCGTGGTGTGTCTCTAGCCGAATTGGGCCGTCATTTGAGGCTTCCGCAATCAGTCGCGAAAAACTACGTCAAGGAGTCTTCTTTCTTTTCGGAGCGAGAACTTTATCACCTGCATAAGGCGATTCGAGCAGTGGATGTTGGTCTGAAAGGTACGGGTACAAAACCCGAATGGCTCATGGAAGATCTCGTTCTAAAACTGACTGAAGGGGTAGGAAGGACATGCTGATTGGTTCTGCCTGGAAGGCCTATGCTTACTCACCTGAGGGGAATGCCCGAGAATCCCTGTAGCGCAACGCTTTAGCCCTGCCTAGGCAAGCAGCTACACCTTGGCGGTGTGGCTGCGTTGCAGGGAAAGCGAATTACGGATATCCTCGCCTCTGTCCGCAGCAGCCGACATTATGATTAAATTGAGACGACTGGAGGTCTTCTGCAACAAAGAAGGCCCACTAACGCGCCAGTGGACCTAGTTTATTTACTATGAAGCGGTATATGTCGTCTCCGACATTCAATATTTTAGAATGACAAGAGGCTCTATATTCTATGAACTTTGGGCCTGCAAAAGGGTATTGACCTTGTGCGTCAGTCGGGAAATTTTGCGCGAGGCCTTATTCTTGTGAATTACGCCTTTTTGAGCCGTTTTATCGATTACGGATATCGCTTCTTTCAATGATTCCGAAGCGCGATCCGCAGAATTTGAAGAGAGTGCGTCTTCCACGTGCTTGATTACATTTTTCATCCGAGTCTTGCGCGCCCGATTGCGGATTCGACGTTTCTCGTTTTGCTTTGCCCTCTTGATGGCCGATGGATGATTTGCCAAGTTTAAAACCTCCTGTTAGAGCATGATTTTTCCAAGCTAAAAAAGTTAAGCTTGGAAGGTGGTCTTATAGCTTTCCATCGCAGTAATGTCAAGCTTATTTCTGTGAACCTGCTTATGCTTAAAAAGTCAATTTTCGCTTGCGATCTTTTTTTTATTGTCTTAATTGCATCTTCTTTTGTGATTCTCTAAACGTTAAGCTATGCACGCCTCGGAAGGGCTTTCATTATCTGAAATCGAACTATAAACTACGCAGCGTAGCTGCTCTGAGAAAAGAGTCCGAAGCATGTTTTGTATTAAACTTATTGCTCTATTTGCAGCATTTTACTCGATTCTTTTCATAACTGGATACGGTCTCAGTTCAGTATTGTGTAAACAGGAAAACAGTCAATACAAGTTACTTTTAACTCCTGTTATCGGTTCAATCATTTTATCAATCACGCCAATTTATTTCAGCATGCTTGGAATTGAGACCCTGATCGCATCATGGATCCTACTCTTAGGATTTTCATTGATATCGCTAATACAAATTATAAAAGGATGGGCGTCACTGAGAAGAGTTCCCTCTGAGCACATGCTCTTGTTCGTATGTGTGGTGGTCACTTTGATCCCGGCGTTTGTTATCATCCTGAAAGCCGGGTTCTTGACTTCAATTCTGGATAGCTATTCACTATTTGTTACTGCGCCTGCGGACTATCTAATTCACAATCCGTTTAGTAAGAATATCCCACTAAATTATGACAAGCCCATCACTAACCTGTTAAATGAAGTTCTTGGAAACAAGGAATATTTTGGTTTTTTTTTCCTGATTTCATCGATGTCTTCTTACACCGGGATACCGCCTTATAAACTATATCTTGCCCTTTCATCTGTAGTTGGCTCCTTAGTTCCAATAAGTCTTTACGTTGCCAGCATCGCCGGCTTTAACGCAACACGGCGTCAAGCCCTGGCGGTAGCATTGCTGGGGTCCGTAAATTATGGGTACTATGTTTGGCCTGTTATAGGCCAAATGCCCATCACTCTGGGAATCGTCTACTTGATCCTGGTCATGGGTTACATTCCAGCGATGTGCAACTGTAACAGAAAATCGGATTATATGTTGTACTCGATATTGATCGCCGGGCTATTTTCGGTCTACTGGATTCTCTTACCCTACGCGCTTGCAGCCTTTCTCTTATATTATTTGATTGGTGTGAGGTCTTTACATCCTAAATTGCATCCGCTGACTAATGGTTTAAAGTTGGGCGTAGGAGCATTTCTGGTAAATCCATTCATGTTTGTTTTTGTAGGTCTGCACGGTTTTGACATACTCAAAGTAACATCGCAGTATACCAATAATATTCCCAGATACCCATATCTCGAAGAGATTTTCGGCTTTGGGCAACACTTCACTCTGACCCACAACTGGTCAATTGAAAATTTCTTGGTGATCTTTATCACCTTGACTGCACTGGCCTTTGTTTGTGCAGGGTTTTACGAGCGTACCAAAGCCAAAGACTATCTTTTTTTATCTATCTTTGTGTTGATAGTGGGTGGTTTGTGCTTTTTCCGTTCAATTGATTTCGCTTACCATTTTTATAAACATTCGGTCATCGGCATATTCATCCTCATTGCGTCTTTGGTGTTTGGAGTGAACTACCTGGGCAAAAAGCTTCACTTTAGAGTTGGCAAAGTTGTTATCGGGGTTAGCTTTGCGGCTATTCTCATAACAAATGTTATGACGTTCGCTCGTTTTACTTCTGCACCCCATCCTGTCCTATCCGAGTCCCTGGTCGAACTGCAACGCCTGTCAAATAAGGTGCCACAAGACAGTCTCGTCTTGATCAATTCCCATTGGCCTACTGAGGAGGCATGGCTTTCGTTTTTTTTAAGAGACCGAAAATTAAAGTTAAATGGTGCGGTCGAACCATGGGGCTTTTGGATATTAGCGCCATTTTCCGGAAAACCGAACCCTCATTTTTTCTTTGACCCGCACAAAGATAATATTGATTATACGCTAACCCCTAAGCCTGTTCCTGAAAATGATATAGTAAAGCCGGTTTACAATGATATTGTCTACGATAATGGAGGCTACTTCGTATCAAAGCAGTTACCAATTCCATACTTACTTCGAGGATGGAACGGGTTAGAGTGGGGAGGAGAATATGTTTTCAGGCGGATGGATCAGACGGGCTCGGTGATCTTCGGTAGTTCGGAGCTAGACTCTCTGCTGCACATAGAAGGCTACATTCCTCTACCCAACCACAACTCAACGAGGGTCGCTTTCACTTGGAATGGTGATGAGATCGATAGCCTTACTCCAGATCAATCTAAATTCGCAGAACTCCGCTTAATCTCCGCTGAAGATTTAACGGCGAATCCCAATATCCTCCGCATCTATTCTGAGGGCCTTTTTACTGAAAAGAGGTATCAGATTCTACAGATGCGACCCGGTTTGAGAGTTGAGTCCATCGATCTCTTTCCAATCAAGAATGCATTCTGGAATAATGTTGACATTGGAGCGGTTGAATATGACAAATTTTTAAAGAATGGGTGGTATGCAATTGAGATTTGGGGAACGGGAACAACTGTTAGATGGGTAAACGGACGGAGCGCTTCGTTGGATATATTGGCGAACAAAACAGAGGGAACGGAGATGGAATTGAGGGCTCAGCCTTTCACTTATCCGGGCAGCCCGAAGCAGGAAATGAGTGTTTATGTAAATGGAGACTTCATTGCCACATGCAAGTTGGAAAGTAATAATTTAACCAAGTACCTTATAAAGCTGCCTCCAGGGAAACTAAAAAATGGTGTGAATTCAGTAGGATTGACTTTTCGATACTGTGCTTCGCCCTCAGTTGTACTAACTGGCAGCAATGATACGAGGAACCTCTCCGTAGCTTTTGACTACATCAAATTGATAAACAACGAGCAGAACGAGCAAAAGTAGAAGCGAAACAATCATCTTTTAACGTCACGAGTTCGAGCCTTGGTCCATCTTCAGAACCGAGCGCGGGAACTCCCGGCTTGACGTCCTTCTTGCTTCTGCCTAAGATGCGCTCACACATTGGGTAGGATTATGTGGGCTGCGCTCAAGTGGCGAGTGCAGCTGGGCGAAATAAGTCTCCAGTTAGAGTTCCTCCCTTTCGAATTGGGGGGCAGGGGGGATTTTAGAAGTGGGATTGCAACCACGAGATATGACAGAATCATTGGACTTGGCGGACTCACCAGTGGTTAGCTGGCGGGATGCTAAAACAAATGACACGCAGGCGGGGACAATGGACCGTTTTAGGGTAGCGATCGTCCAGTCGAACTACATACCCTGGAAGGGCTACTTTGATATCATTAATTCTGCTGAATGTTTTATTCTGTTCGACGACATGCAGTACACGAGAAGGGACTGGCGCAATCGAAATAAAATCAAGACGCCGAGGGGAACTGCTTGGCTCACAATCCCTGTAGATGCTAAGGGCAAATACCGGCAAAGGATTCGTGAAACGGTAATCAGCGACCCTTCCTGGAACGTAAAACATTGGAAATCGATTTTACACAGCTACTCAAAAGCGAAGCATTTTGCTAGTTATAGGTACTATTTTGAAGATCTACTTTTGGGATGTGAGGAGAAGCTTTTAAGTAAGGTCAATTACCGTTTTCTTAAGGGAATATGTGAATTACTCGGCATCCGAACTCGGCTGACTTGGTCCATGGAATATCATCTGGAAGGGGAAAGGACGGAGCGACTCATCAGCCTCTGCAAGCAGGCTGGTGCAACCGAATATATTTCAGGGCCATCGGCCAGAGGTTATCTGGACGAGGAACTTTTTGCCCAGGAGGGCCTTAAGCTTACCTATATGGACTATTCTGATTATCCCGAGTACACCCAGTTGCATCCGCCCTTTGAGCATGCGGTAAGCATTATCGATCTTATTTTCAACGAAGGGAACAACGCCACTCGCTATATGAAGAGTTTTTTGACGTGAAACTTTCAATTGTAACGACTCTTTACCGTTCATCGCCCTTTATTCGGGAATTTTATGCCCGCATCGTACGAGAGGCCCTCAAAATTACGGACGATTATGAGCTAATTTTTGTCAATGACGGTTCCCCCGACGATTCATTGGAGGTTGCAGTTTCTCTGTTGCAGGCGGACCCTAAGATCAGGATTGTCGACCTCTCGCGCAATTTCGGCCATCACAAAGCAATTATGACCGGTCTTGCTAATGCGCAAGGCGAACTGGTTTTTTTGATCGATTGTGATCTGGAAGAGGAACCCGAGTTGCTGAATCATTTCTACCCAGTGTATGAACAATTCAATGCGGATGTCGTCTATGGCGTTCAGGACCGACGCAAGGGCGCCTCTTTTGAAAGAATAAGTGGAGCGGTCTTCTACAAGCTCATAAACTTTCTTTCGGATTATCCCATTCCGGCCAATGTACTAGTGGCTCGTCTCATGAGCCGACGTTATGTTTCAAGTTTGGTTGAGCACCAAGACCGTGAGCTCTTCTTGCTGGGTTTATGGGCTATAACCGGGTATAGACAACAACCGGTGATCGTACACAAGCACTCAAAAGGGAGCTCGTCGTACACGCTTGTCCAAAAGCTCTCGATTCTTGTCAATGCAGTCACTTCCTTCAGTAATCTTCCACTTGTTTTCATATTCTACTTGGGCTTGGCGATCATGCTGCTGTCAGGAATGGCGGCGTCTTACCTACTGGTCCAACGGATTTTCTTCCACGTCTATCTTGCCGGGTGGCCGTCGTTGATTGTCTCCATCTGGCTGCTCGGCGGTACTACAATTTTTTGTCTCGGAATCCTTGGAATCTATTTGTCCAAGGTTTTTACCGAAACCAAGCGTCGGCCCTACACGATCGTCCGTCAGATCTACTCAAAAGAACAGAAAACATGACACGATCCTCGCTGCTCGATGCAGTTCAACAATACTACGCCCACACACTTGAAAAGTTCGGTCCCGAACCGTCCGGAGTTGACTGGAATTCACTGGAATCACAAGCTCTTCGGTTCAAACAGCTCGCCAGACTCTTTGAGGGGCAAAAGGATTTCTCCATAAACGACTACGGCTGTGGTTACTGCGCGCTGATTCCTTACCTGCTGGATCATGGCTTTCGATTTGATTACTTCGGCTTTGACATCTGCACTCCCATGATAGAATCTGGGGCAGAGCTCTATGGAAAGTTCCCTTTCTGCAGGTTCAGTAGCGATGAAGCGCAAATTCCTCAGGCGGATTATACTGTTGCCAGCGGGATATTTAATGTAAAATTTGATTTTGATGAAGGTATGTGGGAGCAATATGTTTTCGATACTCTCGGCAAAATGCATTCAGTCAGTAAAAAGGGCTTTGCGTTCAACGTTCTGACGAGTTATTCGGATGCTCACCTGCGGAGGCGAGACCTTTATTATGCCGATCCCTTAAAAATGTTTGCTTACTGTAGAGAACATTTTTCCAGGTTCGTGGCTCTCCTTCACGACTACCCACTTTTTGAGTTTACGATACTAGTGAGGAAATGAGGAAAATCAATGACGAAACTTGTCATTTTCGGAGCCGGAGATATCGCTCGGATGGCGCATCATTATTTTTCCAATGACAGCCACGAGGAAATAGTGGCTTTCACCGTAGATGCCGCCTATCGACAAGCGCCGAATTTCCTAGGCCTGCCACTGGTTGATTTTGAGCAGGTCGAGTCGCTCTATCCACCTGCCGATTATAAGATGTTTATCGGGCTCAGTTATGCAAGAATGAATAAAGTGAGAGCGGAAAAGTATTTCAAGGCAAAGGAGATGGGCTATCAGTTAGCGAGCTACATCAGCACTCACTGCACGTTCCTCACCCGCGAACCCCTCGGCGAGAACTGCTTTATCCTGGAAGACAACACCATCCAACCTTTCGTCAAAATTGGAAACAATGTAACCCTGTGGAGCGGCAACCACGTTGGGCACGATTCAATCATCGGAGATCACTGTTTTATCTCGTCTCATGTGGTCATCTCCGGACATGTCAAGGTCGGTGCTTATTCTTTCCTTGGTGTCAATGCAACCCTGCGAGACTCGATCACAGTTGCTCCTGAAACTTTGGTCGGTGCGGGGAGTATCATCATGAAAAATACGGTAGAAAAAGGTGTGTACATTGCCCGCAGAGCTGAATTGTTCAAAAAGCGAAGTGATCAGATTGACTTCTAACGTTAAAAAAATGGACCATGTCTTGGATTAAATTAGGTCTGATCTTTAAACCGCCCGTTGAAGTACCTTGGGTGGTAACTCACAGCGCTGTTCCTGTCGCTTTGCATCTGAAGGACTCGCTCTACCGGGTCTACTTTACTGCCCGCGACGGCCTTAACCGCTCTCATATTGGGTATTTTGAAATAGATCTGAAACATCCTCACAAATTACTCTCAGTTACAACAGATCCCATAGTGTCACCGGGCGCTCTTGGAACATTTGATGAACACGGAGCCATGACTTCATGGCTTGTCTCCTGGCGGAACAAATGCCTGATGTACTACACGGGTTGGTCGCGCGGTCTCAGTGTACCATTTGTGAATTCTATCGGATTGGCGGTTAGTGATGATGGAGGCAAATCATTTAGTAAGTTCTCTGACGGGCCAATCCTGAGTCGAAATCTCTGCAACCCCTTTTGGGTTTCCAATCCGTGCGTTTTGGTAGAGAAGGATTTGTGGAGAATGTGGTACCTTTCAGGCGTTCGCTGGGAACTGGACAACGGCAAGTCCGTGCCGTACTACCATATCCGGTACGCTCACTCGCACGACGGTATACATTGGGTTAGAAGCGGGAAAATTTGTATCGATTTCGAATCTTCCTGGGAAAGTGCGATTTCGAGACCGTGTGTCCTCCAGGGCAAATCAATATACAGAATGTGGTACTCTTTCCGGGGGGCAAGCTACCGAATTGGATATGCTGAATCCGTTGACGGTTTGAGTTGGGTGCGTCGCGATGCTTTGGCTGGGATAAGCGTTTCGGAATCGGGCTGGGATTCTGAAATGATCGAGTATGCTTACGTATTCCGCCACGCCGAACGGTTTTTTATGCTCTACAACGGTAATGATTACGGTCGTACCGGAATTGGATTGGCCGTTTTTCGAGAAGATGCCTGACAAAATGGAAATTCGAGTCCCCTTTAACCGGTGCTTTCTGGTCGGGAATGAGTTTGAGTATATAAGAAAAGCCATAGACGGAATGCATATTTCCGGCGATGGAATTTTTACGCGGAAATGTTGCCGGTTTTTGGAGCAATCGCTTGCAGTGCCAAAGGTGCTTTTGACGACATCATGTACACATGCTCTGGAGATGGCCGCGATATTGCTCAACATTGGACCCGGTGACGAGTTCATCGTGCCGTCTTTTACATTCGTCTCGACGGTTAACGCATTTGTATTGCGAGGTGCACGCCCTGTCTTCATCGACATCAGAGAAGACACTCTAAATATGGATGAAGCACAACTTGAGAGGTGCGTTTCATCCAAAACCAAAGCCATTGTGCCCGTGCATTATGCGGGGGTTTCTTGTGAAATGGATAGGATTCTCGAGATCGCAAAGAATTCCGAAATTGCTGTAATCGAGGATAATGCTCACGGTTTGTTCGGAAGGTATAAGCAGAAGTATCTTGGTACACTTGGGTGCATGGCAACGCAGAGTTTTCATGAGACCAAGAACTTCACCTGCGGTGAAGGTGGGGCATTAATCATCAACGAGCCAAAATACATAAAACGAGCTGAAATCATTCGTGAAAAGGGCACGAATCGCAGCCTCTTCTTTCGCGGCGAGGTCGACAAGTATACCTGGGTTGACATCGGTTCCAGCTTTCTGCCCTCGGACATTCTTGCTGCATTCCTTTGGGCGCAGCTGGAAGCTCGCGAGGTCATTCAGGAAAAGCGTCGATGGATCTGGAATTTTTATAATTCTCACCTGCAGGAATGGGCGACCGCAAAAGGTATTCAGATTCCTATCGTACCATCCGAGTGCGAACAGCCTTATCACATGTACTATCTTATTTTGCATTCTATTCGGGAACGACAAGCTCTGATGCAGTATTTACGGCAACGGGGGATCAGCACTGTTTTCCACTATGTCCCACTCCATCTGTCAAAGAAGGGGCGTGAATTTGGATATAGCGAAGGGCATTTTCCGGTAACGGAGAGGGTCAGCGACAGCATTGTCCGGCTCCCGTTCCACAACCACTTAACCAAGCATGATCTTTCATATGTGGTCAGGACCTTATATAATTTTAAAGGTATCGGTTAGCCTCAGGTTCCTTGTTCGGTGGGTTTCCGTGAGCCTTCAGGAACCAGCATACAACACCCCCAGCAGCCTGGAAATACTTTGTGAGCTTTCAGCTCCTGGCGAAATTTTCTGGCTTTTGCGTTGTTCAGGATTTCCTTTAAGCTGGCCTCCTGCACATTGCCGATTACCGCATAGGGACACAGCGACACGTCACCGAATGCGGTTATTCCCATACCGTACCAAGGGTAGTAGCAGCGGTACTCTTTTAGAGGCTTGCCGTTGCTGTAATAGTTGACAATTTCCTCGAGGCTGAAGCCGGCCGGGGTGGTTCTCAGTTGAATATTGCTGCTCGCAGCATCACGTTTAATTTTGTTCAATTGGCGACGGAGGAGATTTGAGTCAATTGCCTTGACCGCCGGAGGGGGGGTCGAGTAAGAGACCACTGTGCCCTTATGCAGGCGACTTGCCTGCGGCAGCAGATTGATTGTCATAATGTTGAATATATCCACTTTATTCCGCTTTGCGATTAGGTATATTTCATAAAGCTCCGATACGTTTTTTTCCGAAATAACCGACTTCAATTCCATTAAAGGATATTTTTTCCTTTTTCTTGCCCTGTATCCAGACAAGGCTTCAAGCCCAGCGACTGTTCTATCGAAAGCCCAAGGCCTGCCGGTGATTTCACTGTGCGTGCTACGCGCGCCTTCCAGACTAATGCCAAGCAGCACCAGGCCTGAGTCCAGGATATTTCTTGCCCCTAAATCAACAAGAAATTCTGCCAGCTCGCGAGTGATCCTTGTTCCATTTGTGAAAATGTGCGTCTTATTTCTACCGGACGCGTAAGCTAACAGATCGATGAAACCTTTCTTGACAAATGGCTCCCCGCCGGTGAACGAAAGGATGGCACTTCTGGGAACTTGCAGTACAAGCTTTTTGACTTCATCGGATGATAGTTCGCGACGCTTATCAGGGGAAGCACAATGTTCCTTGTTCTGTGAAATGATGAACTGACAGAAGTTGCAGCTTAGATTGCAGCCGTAGGTCACTTCGATAAATACTTGCAAAGGAGGTAACGCGGAGCCTTTTGCAATAGCAATGGGAAGTGAACTATAAGCTCGCACCATGGCTTGGTATATCGAGGAATAGTTTATCATATTCATTTCGGATCCGATCATCCCTTTTTTATCTGTAACCAACTGACCTACATCAAAGCTTGTTTGTTTCTACTTGAAATATAGTTACCAGTGAATTCCTGAATACAGGTTTCAAATACGCTGCTTTAAATGGATCGAAACCTCCTATCTGACGTTCCATCTCTCCATAAAACAAGTAGGTGATTCCATAATCTTTCAGCAATCCTCGCCGGTACGCTTCGCTCTCTTTGTCATCAAAGAACCTCTTCAGCATAGCCACTTTCTCCTGGTAATGGATGGTAAAATGACCATGGCCCAAAAAAGCTTTAACGCCTGCATCCACGGGGAGATGGTAGCCATTCTCCGGATGAGACATCACTACGTCCTGTGATTTACTGTGTTGTGAAAGCCAAGTAAATGCATCGGCTACGGCCGTCGGTATATAATATGGTCGTGAATGCTGGGCAAGGTCACGATAGATTTTATGCATTAGAATTATATTGGATGGAAAAGAGAGAACGATGAGAGCGACAATTATGCTTTTGCGCATAGACTCTTTGCTCAAGTGCAGTACGCCGGCAAGTCTGTGCGCTGTTCTGCCGTTGAGCCACTGGGGCAGGAGTTCCGAGAACAGGAAAAGACCCGCAAGAATGGGGGAAACGATATAGCATAAACCGGCACTTTCCATTCCCCATGGTATCAGTGGATAGGCATAAATCAACATTAATACGATAAGGAACCACAAATACAAAAATAACCGGGGCCGCCTCCAGTTCCGGAAATTGCGCGGACCATCGAAACCCAATGCTGCGATCAAAAAGGGAAAGCCCAGCCAGATGATGAACTCGATCGGGGTGAATGCAGGAAAATCAACTCCTTTAAATACATCTTTCAGAACAAAGTTTCGGTCAAGGAGCAAGTAGTAAATTAAAATGGGAAGAGCTGTGAGGGTAGCTATAAAATAATGGATAGTCCTCGTCCTGGACAATCTGCC
This sequence comes from uncultured delta proteobacterium, assembly GCA_963781715.1. Classification (GTDB taxonomy): domain Bacteria; phylum Desulfobacterota; class Syntrophobacteria; order Syntrophobacterales; family Syntrophobacteraceae; genus Desulfoferrobacter. The sequence goes on along the minus strand of CAWAGW010000018.1, from coordinate 410,544 downwards.
TTCCCTGATGGCGAGTAGAACTGGGAAAAGAGCCAGGAGAAGAAATGCAGTGGGCAAATCGTAGGGGCGAATGATTCCCTGCGCTAGGATCACAACCCCGGCAAGAAAGAAGTAAATCCCGCGATCCTTGATTTCTCCTTTCAGCAAAAAAGTGTAACTCAAACAAATGAGCGCAAGGGAGCGAATAAAATGAGGCTTATTTGCCAGGTAGCCAAACAGGTTGACCCCCTCTATATCCCAGATGCGAATGGGCCATGAGTAGCCTGCGTAGCGCGCGATCAGATAGAACAGCCACCCGAAACCGGAAGTGAACAAAATCCATATAAAAACGGCTCGCCTCTCGAAAAGGTTCTCAAAAAAACATGTCAGGAAGTAATAGAGTACACAAAACGCGAAGAAGACCGTCAAAGCCCTTTCCACATGGAATCCGGACTCCAACGAGAGACCAGTGTACCTCAAAAATCTTCCCATTAGCCACCATTCCCCGTTGAAATAAAAAGGGTCGTGTTTCTCCGGGGTGAGCCTATCCGCTAAAAGGTTATTGCCTTGTTCGGCTTGTTTCTCCCACATGAAATACATGTAGGTGCCGGGTACATCCCATCCGATAAGACCATTGAACTTGATGCCTGGCGGGGTGGAGAGATAACCGTAGAGATAGGGAATTGAGGAAATAGTGAAAAAGAGGATAAAGGAAATGATAATAAACCTTAAATCAAGTTTCTTCGATAGTTGTTGCAACTCCTTATTGATTTTAACAAAAGTACTCAACAGGTATCTCAACCCTAATTGCTAAGAACTCCACTGGTGTAAAGCCAACTCTGAGCCGCAATTTATGTGGCGTAAGGGCCTGTAAAGAAGAGAATTCGAAAGTTCTTAGTAGCGCACGGGTTCAGCCTTGCCACCAAGGCACTTACAATAAAATGACGGCAGCACAGATATGGCTGGAGCCATTCACAGGTTGCGGTCTTCCGTTGGCCCAATAAAAAAATATGGCAGGGGCAAGCATTACCTCTAATAAGTGCAACCATCGCCTGCCCCAGCCAATAGCGCATAACGACAAAGTGCCGCAAGACCTTTAAGCTTTCACAAGCTCATTCTTTTCCGTTTGTCGTTTCTTTCCCTTTCTCCGGTTGTTCGGAAGAGGTTTCATCTTCAGGTTTTCCGAGAACCTTATTAGGGCTGGGTCTGTCATAAACATGATACCATTTGCCCTCTACTAAGGTCCAATGATCCCATGTACTAGTCTCAAAGCCATCCTTCGGATTGTTTTGAACAAAGTTCCATTTATATCGGATGGCCGTGAGAACTGCGCCTTTATTCCCTTCAATTTTTACGTCGGCGACTCGCACGCCCAACCAATGGACGCCTCCTCCATAGGAGCGGATGTATCGCGTAAGATCCTTGCCTTCCAACGAGTCGGGATCTTCGAACGTGTAAGCTTTTTCCCAATTTCCAGAAACTCGATAATCCCAATATTCGGTTGCTCTCTGTTTCAATTTCTCCTGAAGCGAAGCTCCGGCTGATGCAGCATAAACACGCAAGCAGAAAGCAGTGAACAAAAGCGACACACACAATCCGAAGAGAAAGGATCTGCTCATTTTCATCAATTGCATTGCCTCCAATTAAATTGGCCTATCTAAACTTGACCAAGAATGTATACAAAAACACAAGCCTAACTTAAATCACGGGACCGTTGGGTCTAAAGGCATTTCGACAAAAAAGCGGGCCTTAAAGGCCCGCTTCCAAAATGAATCTACTTAATCAAACTCGAGCTAAAACAACCCCTAAATTAGAATTAGTGGTGGTCGAATTTGAAATATCTAGGTCCTCCGTCATAGCCAAGCAGTCCATAGCGATCATCCGAGTCGCGAAGCTGGTCGATATTATCCCATGACGGATCAAACGCCCTCGCATGGGGATAATCCGAACCGAGAGCCGCATTAGCGTCTTCAAAGTCCAGCATCTGAGCGGAAGATGCAATGGCGGCGTCAGAAGTCTGGAGCAACAACTTTTTGCTACTGTGATCGCTAACAGCTGTGAAGTAGTAGCCGGGATCCAGGGGTTCATCAATGCCAAGAGGCCCGCAGAGCGTACCAGTACAATAAACATCCCCTTCTTCGCCATCGACGATTAGAAACCGCGGGTCACCAAAAATATCTTCACAGGGCAAGGTAACGCCGATACAGCCAACAAGACCGGTGTCTTTTACAGCTCTACGAGGATCTCTTGCGCTGCCACCGCAGTCAAGCCCGTCGTTTTCGCCGCCGACGCTCAGCCAGAACAACCCTGCAGGCCAAGTTGTAGCATTAACTGTAAAAATGTTATCCGCATCATCGACCAGGAAGCAGAAATTCTTGAAGAAGGCTTGTGATTCTTCGCCGATACCCAGGAAGTTGACCTCATACTTTAGGCACCCGTCCTTAAAGGGCGATGGGCCAAAGGCAGGCAGTTCAGCTTGATTCCAGAGCGCTCCGCCATAAGCATAACAGCAGATAGTTGTGGGATCGATAAGCCGCCTGGACGCAAGACCATTTCTGCCGACTACAGATGCCCAACCCTCCCAGAAGAAATGGAGGTATTTGGTCGGAAAAGTGACTGCGATCATGGAGTAGGTGCTTCCGCTGAATCCCTTGTTGAAGAATGTGGAGCTGTAAATATTCTTGAACAGGGCATTGTCAACTTCGTCTAGGCTGTACGAACCAGTTTTTGCTGGATTTGGCGGCCCACCAAGAACGTTGTCGCCGTCGTTCCAAGTTGGTCCAAAACTCGTGGCCCAGTCAGGATTGGTGTAGGCGTCATCATCAGCGTAGGCATAAATGATAGTGGCCGGGTTAACAAGGACCTTTCCGGAACCATTGAAGTCGCCGCGGATTGCGAGGTCGCGCTGCGGGGTGTTCTTTTGCAGGCCTGCTCTGAAATCCTTCAACGCCTTCATAGTATAACCGGTATAGAGGCCGCTCTTGAAATCGCCGATGAAAACATGGCCGCTAAGGGCTTTGGTCACGTCCAAAGCGGGATAGCATTTGCTATTAAGGTTTGTCGGATCTGGGAAATAGGCTGCATATTTCTGGTCTGCCGGAAGGCCGGGCAAACTACAGCCCGTGCTGTCTTTCCAGAGTGCGCCCATTAGTCCGCCACCACCAGGCGCAATCAGAGGTATGCTGGGAGTAGTACCGAGAGCAAACAGACCGAAAACCTCGATGTAGCCTTGGGTTAACTCGTTAATGTCTTGATACGCAGCAGGTAAGTTGTATTCCTTGAGCAGGGTGTCCTTCAGTGTAATTACGAGAGTACCCGTTACTGGATCCCAGCTGGTATCCCCAGTGGGGAACGTGTAATTCTGAATTCCGGATTTCAAGATAGTATCCGCATCCTTGCTCACAATTTGCACCTTTTGGTCCGGTGCTGCTGTGGTCTGGAATTGGAACCAGAAAACATCATAAGGTGACAGCAAAATCGGGAAATCGATTGTTTCAATGCTGAACCTTCCAGATCGAAGGCGGATATGTGCTGCGACCCACCTGTTGCTGTTGTTCTCAATGGAAACATAGGTTGCAACGTTGCTTCCTTGGAAGAATGTGTCGTCAATAACGGCACGGTAAAACTCTCCGAGGAGAGCATCGCCTATCATGCCGTGGTTGTTGATCAACGGGGTTGGTGGCGGAACCGGGAGGTTCCCAGGCGCCCCTGTAGGATCTTGGGCCGATGCCCAGACGTTCGGGGTAGCCAGCATTCCCACCGCTAAAAAGATGGCAAGAATTAGTAACGTAAACTTCTTCATAGCTCTTTCCTCCATTACTCTACAATTTGATTTACTAATCAAAACCCTCTCGAACTAGCCTTGGTGGCTGGTAACCGCTGCTCCCGCTATCACCTCCTTTCGCGTTGTTGTTGGTTGATTGTTAGTTCACAAGTTTAATGTACGTAGCATAAAAACAGTTTCTCATGTAAACCTAGCACCGCATTATTGCAATGTCTACAAACATATCAAGCCATTGTCAAGAAGTTTTTATCGCGGCGCTTCGATTAAGTTGGAATTTAACAAAGAAAAGCCGCAATAGCAAGCGGTTTGATGGACTTGGAGATAAAAAGACAAAAGCGCCATGGGTCTAAAGGCCCTTGTAGAAAGAGGAAATCTTTGAAAACTTAACAACTTGGCGAGCAGCTTCGGCGGGATCTGTTACACGCAACACGGTAATTAATTTCTTCCTCACCGTGTTGTCTGAGGAGTTGATTTGCAGTGAGTGCTCGTATGCTTTGGCGGCTTCGCTCCAGTTTCTTTGTGCCATTTGGATGTCGCCGAGAAGGTCGTGTTTGGCGGCAGACTTATATGAGTCCTTGGAAATTCGGCTAAGATATTGCTGCGCCTGTTGAAAATCACGTTGTACGTAAGCTGCATCAGCCAGTTGAAAGAGAGCTGTATCGGAATACTTTTGGTTACCCGTGGAGGCCGCTTTCCAATATGAAATTGCCTCTCGCTGAAGACCTTTGGAAGCCAGGATGGCGGCATGAATATTATTGTAAAGGCTTACGTCGTTGGCTCCCGGAAGCGGGATAAACAATAGCAGAAAGGAGATCATTAACACCAGTGTATAGATCGATGGGAGGAGTCGAAATCGTTGTTTTATAAGACCGATAAATTGTTGCATTCCCAAAGGTGCAAAAGGCAGCAGGATTACTAATAGCGGCAACCGATAGCGCCCGCTCATAAAAAAAAGCACCAGCGTCAACCCGTAAGCACTGAATGTGGCGAAGATCCAGCGATTGACTCTGCAGGTAAGTGTTCCTAAAATCAGACCGCTCAAACCAAAGGGCCACACCAGGCAGAAATTGAGCAGGGGAAATTTGAAAAATGGTGCGAATTGACCCAAAAAATTGATGTCATAGTGGTCAAAAGCTTCGAACCTGTTGAACAAGGCAAGAAATTTATTGGCAAGATTTTTGAGGAAGTAACCAGGGTGCGCACTGCCTTGTCTGAATACTTCTTTGAACCAGAATTCAGAAGCTTCGCCAGGCGTCAAAGGTTTGCCCACTCGCCGACTGGCTTCAATTGTGAATTCAATTCCTTGTACGAAGGGTACGGATGATGCGAAGGAGACCGGTTTGTAGTAAGGGGTCGAATTTTGCAAGTTATTCCCTATATAAAAATTGAAACCTGCTTGGGTAGTGCTCAGCACGAATTTTCCTGTTACCCGGTAGTTGCGGATGGTGAAAGGCGCCAGCGTGACCGCAAGGCCCAGGAGAAAAAAAGCAAATAGTTAAGGGGTTGTTTCAATCCTTCATGTTTGCTGCGAGCCGACCATAAAACCGCCAGCCCGAGGACGGGAACAAACACCATGTAATTGCCGCGTATATTAATGGCGAGAGCAACGCAACTCCCGATAATCAATGAAATTAAAATGGACGGTTTGAGCGAATAACTGATAAATAAGTACAGAATTACAGCACATAGAAACAACGAAAGAGCTGTCTTGAGTGGAACAATGCTGTAAAGAATAAATGGCATATAGAGGGCAGCAATGAGACCGGCACCAAGTCCCACCAGGGCGCCGCCGAGTTGCTTTCCGGCCAAGGCAATGGCAAGACAGGTCAAAACACCGAACAACATATTCAGCATACGAATATAAAATATGTCGGGTGAAAAAATTTTGTAGATGAATGCCATCACATAAGCTGGGAAAAGGGGAAAATTCATAGGGTGCGTGTGGTGAGTAAGTGCCTGTGGCGATTTCCTTTGCCCAGTGATGGTAGATCCTCTCGTCAATTAAAAGGAAATCGTAATAGGGTGTGTGCTTTAAAGACCAAAGAGCAGCAACGCGCACAATAATGGCAAGCGCTAAGGTTCCCACCAATAGAATTACATAATTCTCTTCGAAAAATTCCGTCAACCTCCCTGAACGTTGCTCGCTTCCTTCGAAACAGTCCGCACTATCAGGCCGTGCCAGGGAACTGCAGCGGTGGGAACTCGTCGAAACTGTTAAGTTACTAATCATTTTTATTTATCTTGCTCTTCTGAATCACCAAAGGAAGCGCCGTCTTCAGTCAGTTCTAGGGAGGGAAGATAGAAAGCCCGTTGTATGTCCTGTTCATTTAGTCTGTAAATAAGAATTGAAAAGCCCACATAGGTATCGGGCGTGCGGTTCCTTAAATACGCGCACAGCCTTCCGAACTGAAGTTCCGGAAAGGAGGGCAGCATGCCAGTGATGCTTTTGGGAAGGAATTTGCTCAACTGGGAACCCTGCTTGAAAGATATAAATCGAGCATAAGGCAACAGCATTTGGTAAGCCTTCTCATACGACTCAGACCAGCGGCCCATGTAATGGCGGCTTTGGACCATCTGCAGCATGGTGGCGCTGATACAGTAAATTCCGCTTCTCATCCGAGTGAGCGTTGTTTCCTTTTCAATCAAGTCCAGATCGAGATGGCCGGGCAGACGTTCGGCTTTTATCCCGTAATAGGTTGGGTTCCCATTCCCGAAATACGAGAGGTAAACGGGGGTATTTTCGTGGTTGTTCAAGCCCTTTTGATCCAGCCATGCTTTCAGTTGCGGAAGGTCCTGCCCCCAGTCCAAAGAGCTGTCCACCAAATGCTGATAGCCGTGGCGCGGTCCGCCTGCGATTTGATTGAAATAGGCCAGGTAATTTGGCCATATCTTTATCGATTCTGTCATGAAGAGGATGAGCGCAATGGCGACAGTCACACGAGTGACCAGGTTTCGCCGCCCGAGCCAAAAAGCGGCGCTTCCCGCCAGGATAAAGGTTGCCGGATAAACGGGCAGTATGTGGCGCTGGCCGATGTTCAAGTTCGTATTGATAGCCGTTGCCCAGTAGACCGCAAGCAGCACCCACAAAGGGCTGGTTCGATAAAGGCTCTGTGCAACGATTCTAATCCAGCCGGCATTTGCTTCTTTTCGGCACAGATGCCAACCGAAAACTGCTGCAACACCTCCCAGCACAAGCAGCAGGAACAGCGGCAAAGGGGTCTTAACCATAAAACAGTATGGGAAAAACCAATGCCAGCCCCCCGCACCGTAACGCCCGTTGAAAAAAGCGGGGCGCACTAAAGAGTACCTCGCAACCACCTGGAGCCCTTGCAGATAAGCTTCGGGAACCAATCGATATTTGCGTGCAAATTGAATCAGGCTGCGTATAAAGGCGGGCTCCCGATGGAGATCTCTCGGCCTTTCTTGTGCCACTTCTGTTTTTTCTGCAATTTTATCAGCCGGCTTTTTCCCCTCAGCCGTTGTAATTTTCTTTTTGGTTGGCTGCTGCATTTGTATAGGAGCAGGTTGTTTGGCAGAAAATCTGAACCCGTAAAAAGCTCTGACCACTCCGGCAACCATCAGAATCTGAACGATGAGCAGCGCAACAAAGATCTGTGCCATCTTTGGCTTTGAGGCAATGGTTTTTGCTCTTCCCAAAGCGACCAGGAGCGGTACTCGCGAAAAAAGTCTGACAGCAATTAGAATTAAAGCCATTGGAACAATAAGGACGGCCGACATTTTGGAGACGAAAAGAGCTCCCGTCGCGAGTCCGCACCAGATGACCGCAGCGATGCTCACGCGGTGAAGCATTTTCCAGATACACCACACGGAAAGGGTGAAGAACAGAGCAACGGTTAAATCGGAGGTTGCAAGGCGGGTATGTGCCAAAATAGTCGGGCTGAAGCAATAGAGGGTGAGAGAGAGCAATCCTCCGGACCGACCAAAAAGCTCCCGGGACCAGATATAAACCAGCAGACCCAAGGCAATGCCCAGCAGGACCATCATGGCCCGGCCTTGCATGAGAATCTTTTTCGCATCGTTTCCTGAATTGAACAAGAAATCGAAACCGACCCTGAAATTACCTCGAGTGCCGTCCGGGAAATGATGATCGCCGAAAAGCAACGGCAATGCCGCCCATCTCTGCGCCAAGTTGCCGTTTTCGGTGCTGAACCGATACTCATTCTGGGTCCAATAGGCGTAGCCCGCTGCGAGGTGCAAGGGTTCGTCAAAGGTGGCCGATTTTCGCAGCATACTGGTGACGGCCATGGCCGCAAATGTCGCCAGGAGAGCTATCACGACTAGATGGTCTCGTTTCAAAATATTTGACTTGCTCATGAGTCGCATTGATTGATTCGTCTGATGGATCTGACTTTATAGCATAAGAACGCGGGATCAAACCCGCACTCCTGAGGGCGTACAGTGAAACCCTGGTTGAAATTCAGATTGCCTCTTTTTATGTTCTCCATTCGGCCAGCTTGTTGTAAATCCAGCCAACCAATGCCCCGGAAATCGTTCCCACACCGAACCCGTAGAAAAAGCCGACTACGCTTCCCCAGAACGAAACTTTATAACCAATAAAGAATTGGCTGAGAAGCTGCAAATGGGGGCCGACTACGTAATTGCCTCTGGCATCGTAATGGCCGCCTTTAATCAAAAGCCAGTTTGTGGCAATGAAAACAATTAACCCCAAAACGAACCCCAGGACAAGCCCCATGATTTTGGCATTGAGCTTCAGTATGCCGCTGAACAAAAGCTCTTTTTCGTTGGTTTGCCTTAAAGCTGCCATTGAAAACCCTCACACTATCCCATTTCCATCAGAAATGGTCCAGAAAGTCTCTGAAAGTCATGAGCTCCACTTTTCTTTTTAATCGGTAGATGAAAAAGCCTAAAAAAAGATTTCTAAGATAGGCCAGCAGCCAACCGAACAAAAATCCCCAAAAGAAGCTGTAAGCCAACCCGACAAAAGCGCCTGCAATCGTAACTGAATAGCCGAAGAAATACTGATTGAGGAGTTCCAGGTAAGGCACTACGACTTTGTCGCCTTTCAATATCAGAAATAAGGTAGCAAAAAAAACAAAAAGACCTGAAACGGTGCCGATGGCAGTTGCGAAGGCCGTCTGATCCATTCTGGCGAATACACCTCGGAACAGCCTGTCCAAGGTTGCCGGCTCCACATCCTGCCGGGTTATTTCTTCATGATATTCCGACTCTTCGTTCACCTGCCACAAATCATGGTCGGCCCCCAGGATATTTTCGCAAGCCAACATGGCAGTGAGCATGGAGTGATCCTGGTTGTTGTACTTATGCATCCCGTTGCGCCCGATGAGTTGCAAGTTGGTAAAACCCTCCACAAATTCTCGAATGGTTTTTACCGAATTTCTGTAGTTCGCATCGTAGATTGGATATGCCTTTGGAACTCTGACAACTTTTCCGTCTTCGACATCAGCGCTCTTTGCCAACCCCATTTTGTCGAGTTCTTCCTTCGCAGATTCAATCAATTCCTCATTCGGTGTTTTCCAAAATTCATCACCTTCAAAGCAAAAATATTCGAGTCCAAGGCAAGTCTTATTCGGGTCGGGAACCATATAAGGGCTCCAATTCTTGAAATTTTGAATTCTGCCGACTTTTACATCAGGGTCGTGCACGTATATCCAGTTGTCGGGGAAAAGATCCGGTTTATCAATGATGAGAGCGACAGTCAGAAAATCTCTGTATCTCAGACCATTGGCGGCGTCCAAGACCTTTTGGGGTGCTTCCGGTTCAAACATGCGCACCGCTTCCTGCATTGGGATGCTGCAGATGAAGTCGGTGCCCGAGATCAATTCGGTAGCCCCAGATTTTCTGTACTCTGCTGCTTCGACTTTATTGCCCGACCAGACAATTTTTTTCAGTTCGCTCTCGAGCAGCACCTGAGAACCGGACCCGGATATTCCTTCAGCAACGGCTTGCCACATCATGCCGGGACCAAGTTTAGGGTAGTCAAATTGTTCAATGAGCGTCTTAATGACTTTTTCTTTGTTTCCCCCATTGTGATTGGTGCCGACCAATGCATTCTTTACAACACTGATGAGAGAGAGTCCCTTAATTCGCTGCGCAGCCCAGTCGGCCCTGATCTCGCTACAAGGCATCCCCCATACCTTTTCGGTGTAAGTTTCAAAAAATGTTTTGAACAGATGCTTGCCGAAGCGATTTGAAACCCACTCCTCGAAGGTCTCCTCCTGTTCAAATGGAAACAATTGCGAATAGAGGTAACTCATCAATATTAAAACGCTCTTATAGGGGCCGAGGCCTATAAGAGCGTTAAAAGGGCGCAGTGGATAATAGAAAAACCGATGATTGTAGTAGATGCGGGACAACCGGTCGCGACGCAGTAGATCCTTGCCCAACACTTCCTGCCACATGCTTTCAACCGAGCTGAATTTTGTGAAAAAACGGTGCCCCCCCAAATCAAAGTAATAATCCTTGTAACTGATGGTTCTTGAAATCCCGCCAACAACTCGATCTTTTTCGAGGACCACAGATTCCACACCGGCTCTAGACAGCTGATAGGCGGCGGTTAAACCGGCGGGGCCGGCACCGATCACTACCACTTTCTTACCGGGTAAACTATTATCGCTCATGCTCATTTAAATAAAACCTCAAAACCAATGCGCTCAGAGCCGGCAGCGCCTTAATGAATTGTGCCTCTTTGCGGATTAGCGGGATATGCCCGGTGGCTCCGTTTCCGGGCTGGTTCACCCAAGGTGTTTTCATTCTGACTTCTGACTTCTGGATTCTGACTTCTCCAAGCGATGAGATTTCAAATATCTTTGGCTCCATTTCAGCCCGTTGCCAACGAATTCTGAAATCGAAAACAAGGCGAACACGACTGCGCTATAGAACAAGTACAGGAACTGCATGGGGACCGCGCGCAAGGCGAAACCGATGCCTCTTTTTTTCAGCACAAATCCATAGAGCCTGTAGTTAATCAGGCAGACCAGCATTGCCAGAACCGGGACAGCAAATGCAACCTTTGCTTGGTAGATTGAGAGGAAGGCTGCCCCGACCATGACCATGACCAAACCTGCACTGATTTTTTGCGATGTTTGCAGGTTTAAATCGTTGATCATCTGATCGGACTCCAGGATCAGTCTGGTCCATGGAATGGCGCGATAAAAAATATCGGCACGAAGGAGATTTCGAAAATTCCATTTTTTAAGATGCTTGACCTGCAGTTCTTTGTCCAAAAGGATTCGAAACCCCAGCCGTTTTATGCGGTAGCCCAGCTCAATGTCCTCTATAGAGGGCTTTGAATAGCGCTTCTCGTTAAATCCATCTGCGGTGTCGAATACGTCTCGGCGGATTGCTCCGCAGCCTGCCCAAAACGTTGCGGCCTCGGCACAGGACTGCTGATGTACGAAATGATGGCACAAGTTTTTATACTGAGATAAAAAATTCCTTTCCGCTGGTTCGTCGTCATAGGAGCCGAATACGGCGGCAATATCGTGCCTGGAAAAATCCTCGACGATCCGGGCAACCGTATCGATTTCAATGAGCACATCCGAATCCACGAATAACAAAATATCACCTTTCGCCTCCATTGCTCCGGAATTGCGCGCTGCGGCGGGGCCGACCTGCCTGGGAAGTGAAATCGGGTTCAGGCCTAAAGCTTTCGCAGTCTCCACCGAATTGTCATTGGACGCGTCATCGACAACAATGATTTCATAATCCTGATATGAGGTATCAAACACCGCTCGAAGGCAAGAAGCCAGGTGCGGCCCAGCATTGTGCACGGGGATAATAATGGAGACGAATGGCTTTGAGATCATTGTCGACATCGAAAGTTTATCCATGTTGTCCGCCAGCTTGTCCGAAAATACGTAGCGCAGGGCTTTAGCCCTGCCTGGACAGGCTGCCCTAAAAGGCTGCGCTACAGGGAAAGCGAATTCTCGGGCAGCCCCCTGAAAGGTTTTCTCGTTTGCCTTTCTATATTGGGCTGAAACATTACCCTACTGATGTGAAATAGACTTCTCCCAGAAAAATCCTGTCGCGTTGATGACCTGAGAAGCGATCAGCAGAAAACAGAGCAGTAGATTTCTTTTGCGGCCGGACTGCGACAGTGGATATTTCAGAAGGTTTAAATAAAATGATGCAGGCTCTAGGGGCACCTTCCTTCTCCACTTCCCCAACACCGCCCGTCGAAAACGAGTTGCACCTCGACCGTATTTAAATTGTTGCCGAATGAAGCCTCGAAGAGACAAATCATGCGCATGATAGACGATTGCCTGCGGCGCATAGATCAATTTGCAGCCGGACCGTGACAATCTAATGCACAATTCGCGGTCTTCGCCCCCCAGTTGAAACCGTTCATCGAAGCCCCCGATAGAATCAAATTGCTCAACCGGTACCGCTAGATTACTGGTTGTGAAAAACAGACCTTCAGCGGAGTTTGCCAGGTAATAAATATAAAGGTAATCGACCAGGAGTTGGCTGGCAGTGGAATACCAATTTTCGGTCAAAACGTTAGTGGTTTTACCTCCGACAGCGCAATCGGGAATGCCTCCAAAAACGCTTTCCAGTTTTTGCAGCCAATCCGGAGCCGGCGCGCAGTCGTCATCGGTGAAAGCCAAAACCCTACCTCTGGCGAGTGATGCTCCTTTGTTGCGTGCGACCGCCGGACCTTCATGCTTTTGACTCACCAGCCTGATGTCCAGTCGGGATGAAAATTTGTCAACAATAGCTGTCGGCGGTTTTTCACTGCCGTCGTCAACCAAAATGACTTCAAATTTTTCGCCAGGATAATCCAATCCGGCAAGGGCCGGCAAACAGAAATTCTCCAGCTGGTTTGGCCTCTGGTGGGTTGGAACAATTACTGAAAAAAAAGTCCTGGACGCTTGACTCACGATTCAACACACTCCCTGTCGAAGATTCGATCGCACCATTTTGATTTCCTCGCCGGTGAATTCTCCCGCAGCAAACAAGACGACCAAGGCGATGATCGCAATAATGGCCAGCTTTGGCAAGAGCCAGATCCCTGGAACCTGCCAAAAATAAGATATTGAATAACATAAAGCTGATGTTAGGAGACTTCGCAAAACGCTGATTCCAGGGGGCGACACATTCCAATGTCTATTCACGGCGAACAGCCCCAGCAGACCATGCAGTCCCGCGAAGAATGTCGTGACCAGCGCGGCGCCGGCAGGACCCAGGCGGGGAATCAGAACTATATGTCCGCACAGGGCCAGGGGTACCATCGGCCCGGTAACCACCAGAGTCCATGCCGGTTTGCCGCCGGCCGTTAAAATGCTGGCCGTCACTGCGATCATGACCATCCCTAGAGCACCGAATGTGAGTATAGACACCAAAGGCGCGGCGGACGTATACGGAGATCCGAAAAACAGACGAACGATTTCACCCGAGGCCCCCGCGATTATTCCTGCGAATGGCAAAAGAAGTACAACAAACCGCATCGCATTGCGGGCAATCAATTTGGCTTCAGATAATCTTCCGCTGGTGTAGAGGCGGCTCAATGTGGAGAGCAGCGGATCGGCGAAGGCGAGGGCAAAAATTCCGGGGAGCAGCGTCAGGTTCTGAGCGGCTGCATACACCCCGGCTTGAGCAGCGGTGCCGCCGAGAGATTTGAGAGCAAAAAGGTCCAGTCTGTCGAAAATCCTTACGCTGAGGGCTGCCAGAAAAAGCGGTGCGGAATATTTCCAGAATTTTTCAAAGGGAAAATGCCTGCGGCAAAAAATCGGGGGTTGGATAAAATATCGGCTCAGCGCCAGCTCGAGTATGGATGCGCAAATGCTCCCCAAAATTGCGCCGGCCAAAGAAAAGCCCATCTCCACAAAAAGAATGATCAACAAAAGTCTGGTAATCCAGTAGCTTGAGCTGACCAAAGCCTTATTGGCAAAGCGCCCCAAACCGAGCAGCACTGCTTTGTGAGCATTTGAAAGCGCGAACAGGGGAATGTCCAAGGCAAATAGCCACAGATAATTAATGATGGAAGGCTCTCCCAGCAAATGGGAGATCGGCCACGCCAGAAAAACAAGGCACAACAGCGCTCCAAGCCCGGCTGCGAAATAAAGCCAGAGTGCCGTGGTCGCGACCGGCTCCCACTGTTCCGCTTCGCTCACAAACTTGACCGTCGTCCGATTGAAAATTGAAGCGATCGTCCAGCCGATCCATGAGGTGATCACAGCCACCAGACTATAAAGCCCGTAGCTTTCCGGCCCGAGTGTGCGGGTTAGGAACACAACCGTCAATAATCCGGTCGGCAGCATCAACGATTCCGCCAGGAAGATTCGAATCGTTCCATGCAACATCTGACCGCCGGCTCTGGAGTTCATTTTGTGCATGAGATCTTGACCGCAGGCTATGATTTATTGAGAGTTTTTCTCTGCTTTTCTTCGAATAACGAGAAAGAAACAGTAGCCTAAAATGAAAGAAGTGTAGACCGGGAATGAAAAATCAAGAGTCAAATTATCGAACAGTTGGGAGCAGAAAAAGCTTCCCAAAAGAGCCGCCCCCACCCAGCTCTTCATCTGCCATAACAATAAGACTGCGAAAGCCACAAGCAGGCTGAACCCGATCAAACCCTGTTCCACCAAAACGTTGAGGAAAAAATTATGGCAATGGAAGAAAGTCCTTTCCGCCGGCAGGTACTGAAAGGATCCGAGACCGATTCCGAGCAAGGGCCTTTCTTTCCAGTAGCCCAATGACCTTTTCCAAATCTGAACACGGTTATCGTCAATTCGGCTGAGCACTCGCCCAATATCAAATGGGCTGACGGCACTGCCTTGGTCGAAGGTTTCATGAAAATTGCTACTGAAGTTGATATCGTCGATTCTCCCTTGTCCCTGAATCATTACTGCCTTGACCCCTAATAATTTTACGCCGGGGGTTCCTTTTTGAAGGTCCGCCTGCAGGTCCCGAGTGACAGTGTGCCATTTGCCGTCGGTCAAATTGGAGCCGAGTTCGAAAGCTAAGCCGGATTCATATACGGTGCCAATGAACATATTCGATGATGTGTACAAAAGATCGTCGGGTCCTTTATCGGTCTGGACTGAAATGCTGACAACAAAAGGCCCTGAAAAGTTCATGCTCCATCTAAAAGTGCTGTTGTCATCCTGTTTGTTCACTATTCCGCCAAAGGAATACAAGTAGTGGTGCGGCAATCCCTGTCCCGACAATTCATATACGTAGCTTTGCCGCTCATCATCGTAGACTTTGGCGATCTGCGCTCCCGGAGGTTCGTCCGCCGGGGTAGACCAGCCGGAGTTCGTTTTCAGGTAATTCCTGAAAGGCTCCAAGAGCTGCGCAAATTGCGGTTTAAAATAAAGATTGGCAATCACAGCAAGGATGCAAATCAGAACTATAGTGATTGCAGCCAGTCTCAATGATCTCCTATACTTCGGCAAGGTCTCCCAATGGCAATGTGTGTAAGCAAAGACGGAAAATAAACCGACTGCTATGATCCCTATAAAGGAATTGCTGCTTCGACTATAGATGACCCCAAACAGTGCCGTCAGCCACACTATCGTAATAATGAGTATGGAGAGGGAGAACTGGAAAGTGTACCAGATGGCAACCGTAGCGTGCGAAACGAGAGCAAAGCCGAGAATATTCGGATTTACATACAGGCCGCCCCACCCATTAAATGTTGTTGGATCAAGAATAACTTTTGTTGGATCGCGCAGGCTTGGTTGGAGCCATTGCAGATAAGGCGATTGATTGGACTGCAAATACCAGATGAGAGTGATCAGGAAAAAGCTGCTCAGCAAAGCAAAGGAAACGGATTTCCATTTCTTCTCTTCTCCCGTATACAAAAAAATTCCAAGCTGGGCTGCGATCAGCCAGCATCCGACAAATCGAAAGAACAAAACGATGGAGGTTTGGATGTTCTTGCCGAAAAAAGCATTTATTACCAAGTAAACTGACCAGACAAGCAAGACAGCGAGCAGATATCTAAGATGTTTTAGATATTCAAGGGCGGACCTCCCATTTGCGATGCTCAATGCCGCAAACATAACGAGCATCGCAATGACCGGAAGGTGAATGTCGAAGATGAAATGAAAGAGGTAAAGATCAATAGCCTGACTCATTGCATAAAAAAGGACTACCGAAAAGATCAGGAAATTGGCCGGGGCATGTTTGCCTGCAAATAATGATTTTATGGAATTGGCCAAAGTAAAACCTGCCGTTTATTCACACGTTGCCATTTACCGTAATGCCCGCCATTGTGTAGTTCGAGTTTTCTAAATGGGTGACATTTGCCGTGTCAACTATCTGGAATCGGCGGATAAATTATGTAACAGCATAAAATCAACTTTCGGGCCTTGCAAAGAAATTGCTCGCTTATAACATATAAGTCGCTGCTTTCATATTGCTTTTGCCATCCATTAAACTATTTTGGTCGTATGATGATGAGTTTACCATGGAAATATTGGATCATCGCGAATTGGTTTCCATCCGGAAACTCCCTCTCCCTTGTTGGCAATGCCGGTAAATTAGGGGGGAGACTAATCAAAAAATCTCCCTTTTAATAAAAGGGGGATTTAGGGGGATTTTATAAGAAGATTCGGCCGATTAAGAAATCCTCCCTTTACGCGGTTGAATCGCGCGCTCGTCATTCCTGCTTTCGCCCATTGGCGCCAACTTAAGGATTTAAGGTCCATCGGGGATTAGTGGGATTCAGGTTGGTTCAAGTCGGAGACTTGAGCCAACCAAAGTGCTGCGCGGATGACCATCTCCCGGTAATCCGCGATGAGCCTCTCAATCCATCAGCAGGTACAGCCACGGCATGGATAATGCCCTGGTAGTTACGAAAGCAGAAGCTGAATCGTTGTCCGGGTTCGTATCCGTCGGTGTGGATAAAGTTCTGGTCACCGTGAGGCGGAATCTTCCTTCCTGCTCGACTACCACAGTGATATTAAGGGTGGCGGATTCTCCGTTGGCCAGATCGCCCGGATTCCATTCGCCTGTCAGGTGATCGTAGGATCCGCCTGAGTCGTCGTCGGAATATGCCAGCCCTTCCGGCAGCAAGCCGGTGAGAAGAATTCCGGCAGCGTCTTTTGGCCCGTTGTTGGTCACAGTAACGGTGAACACAACAGCATCTCCCACCTCGACCGGCACTTTGTTTGCTTGGGTTCGAACAGCAATATCCGCCCTCTCTGCGAGGGTGGTGAATGCCACGTCGTTGCCGTAACTCGTTCCTTCGCCGTTGGTTGCATAAGCTCTGACGTGATAGAGGGTTTCAGAGAGCAATCCAGTAATAGAGCTGGTGAAACTGCCGGTGCCGGTGCCGTCCGAGGTGCAGCTGTCGCCGGTGCTCGTGTTCGGGTTGGCCGAAGTGCTCCAGCAGACGCCTCTGGCCGTCACAGAGGAGCCGCCGTCCGTACTCACATTACCGCCGCCGATCGCACTGCTGGTGGTTATTGACGTTACCCCGTCGGTTGTGACCGTCGGAGTTGTGATGGGTGAAGCTGTGGTAAAAGGTATGTCAGTACCATACGCTGTGCCCACGCTGTTGGTCGCATAGGCTCTGACGTGATAGGTGGTGCCGGGATTGAGTCCCGTGATTGAGCTGGTGAAACTACCAGTGCCCGTTCCATTATAGGTATGATTGTTGTTGCCTAGGGTCGGGTTGGCCGAAGTGCTCCAGCAGACGCCTCTGGCCGTCACAGAGGAGCCGCCGTCCGTACTCACATTACCGCCGCCGATCGCACTGTCAGTGGTTATGGAAGATACCGTGTCGGTTGTGACCGTCGGAGTTGTGATGGGTGAAGCTGTGGTAAAAGGTATGTCAGTACCATACGCTGTGCCCACGCTGTTGGTCGCATAGGCTCTGACGTGATAGGTGGTGCCGGGATTGAGTCCCGTGATTGAGCTGGTGAAACTACCAGTGCCCGTTCCATTATAGGTATGATTGTTGTTGCCTAGGGTCGGGTTGGCCGAAGTGCTCCAGCAGACGCCTCTGGCCGTCACAGAGGAGCCGCCGTCGGAGGTGATGGTCCCGCCGCTTGATGCGCTGGTGGTGGTTATTGACGTTACTGCAGTTGTGATGAGTGACGGGACGGTCGCAACGGAAGCTGCAAGCCGCAGCACAGTGACCCCATATTGTGCCATATCACTGTAAGATCCGCCCCAGGTCATAGCATAAGTATTATTATAATTGTCGTCCCAGGTATTGCGCACATAAATAGTCGATCCGCTATCATTATATCCAAAACCGACCATCGAATGCCCCAAGAGCTGTATCATCACAGGACGACCGGCATTGATTTCATTCTTGAAATCGTTGAACGTGAAGCCCTTGGTATTTCCACCATAACCATAGATGAGTTGGAAATAGTTTGCGACGACCTGATATCCCCTTGACTCGGCAAAAAGCCGCATGCCATGGCATCCGTCGTCGGATTTCCCATTGCCATCATAGAGGGGGTCACCGTCACGGTAGTAGTAAAACCCCGTAGACCCGTCAACATTCTCAAACGCAGATTGATTCGACCCCATGTAATCAGCCGTGCAGTCGCCCTTGGTGTGCTCGGTCCAATTACCGATAAACGGGTCGGGCGCAGAACTTCCATAGCTTACCCAGTAGTCGTCAACATGTCCTTTGGTCGTGCGGTTGTCAAGGCCCAGGCGCGTGGCGCTGAGCGGGCATAAAGCTCTTGTCTCGTTGTTAATGGACGCAGTGCCCCATACTGCGTTGCTCATCGGGAACACGCCGTCATTGGTCGGGCCAGCGTACATATTGGGATAACCTGTGTTGTCATAATAGCCGAACATGATGGCGGCGGATGTTGGCGAGCAGCCGAATACCCATGACAAAGAAGGTACGTTGGACAGAACATTTATCCCGGCTGCAAGGTTGGTTTCAGGCAATATTGCCGCCTGCGCTCTAAAGGTTGCCGGAGGTTTGCTGGGTGGAACCATAACCTTCTCAATTGTTCTTCCGTTCTCAATAAATCTTTTTACAACGTAAGGGTTGAACGAGCGTATGCCGTGTGGATTGAGTGGGATTTCTTTAGAGACTGGCGGCTGGGAAATCGCCGGCTGGATCGACAAGAAAAATGTCAAAAGGCACAGACTCAAACTCGAATAGATAATTCTCCATATCCTGCGCATCAGTTACTCCCCTCCGAGGCCGAATCTGCGAGCCTGCTGATCAAATCTACGAATTGATTTTCAGATCCTGCAGACTTTTGTAAGTCGTCTGCAAGCTGGTAATAGAGACTCTTGATGCCCCCGCTCTCGATCAGGAATTCGCCAAGATATTTGTTGTATGAACCAGAACCCAAAGGCTTGTATTCGTCGCTCCCCGCAAGTTTTTCGAGCAGGACGATTATCCGGGCACCTTGCGAATATTTTCCATGGTAACAGCTCGGACCTGCCTTCATGCCGATAATCACTTTTTGCGGTTTTTTCTCGCCTCGCGGGGCAGCAGCCGGAGGCGATGGATTGAGAACCGGGTAAGTTTCTTTAATAATGATATTTTTTCCAGCAACTCGGCCCTTTATTAACTTTTCGACAATCAAGACGGCTTCCACCGTTCTTTTTGTTTCCCTTCCAACAACACTTTCGGATTCCTTAACTTCATCGATTTTTCCTAAAGCGATCACATCGGATGAGGATATAAGCTCTTTGAGTTGTTCCAGATTTAAGGGCGGTGGCGGTGGTTGCATGGTGTAGCCTACCTCGATTAAAAGAAAAAGCGTGGCCAATGCAAACAGAACGGTTTGTGCCGGTCTGTTCAGAATGCATTGGAATGGGCGCGCGGGATCCAGTAATCTGCTTCGCATGATCGGTCTCGTTTTTAGTGTTTAGTGTCCCCATCGGGGATGCTTGAAAACCCTCGTTCCATAAACGAAGGTCGTTTTGTTCGTTATTTTCGTTGGCTCTTCGCGGATCATCGGGACATGGCCCTCTGCGCATCCCTTTCGTTGGTTCAAGTCTCCGACTTGAACCTGCCTGACCTTCCAGCAACTGTGTTTCTAAAAGGCTTGTGAAAACGTCATTTGGTTTTTTTCAAATGCAACTGCAGCAACGGTTTTGTTTTATGTCAAAACGGTTCAAGTTGGAGACTTGAAGCAGCGTATTCTTTATCAGGCATCTGCCATCCAGCATCCGGTATCTTCTCGAACCGGGTTGTTACTTCCGGCGACCGGTACTAGCATCTGGCTATGAAGCTGGATCATAGCCCCAGCCCGTATAAAATACAACTTCCCATCTGGCAATAATTATCAATAGCAACGCTCGTGCCAGCAGGATGCAGAGACCAGTGCAGTTCAGATGACTTGGCGCTCTGAGCGGGACTAAGATAGACAGCCCTAAAGGGTTCCCCTGACCCCATATGCATCAAGCTAATGGAGAATGCCGTGCAGCTTAGCCCCTTGCGGGCGTTTTGGGACGGGCACAAGGCCCTAGGCTACACGGCAACAACGCATATTTTGCTGGGTTTTGTACCTCAACCCAGCCTACTTGGAATCCAAATTTTTTTTCTTTAACGCTATAGGAAGCTGTCCGAGAAGCTGTTTCGGGCTGAAGCCCGCACTCCTGATTAAATTTGTAATCCAGCTTGGAGTGCAGCCTTCAGGCTGCTATAGTTTGTCAGAAATTAAATTTCACACTTCTGGATGCTAAAACGTTGCAGAGTTCAGATCCTGGGACTGCATTTTTAAAATTATTTATCTGAAAAACTATAGTGAGGCTAAAGGGCAGGGCTAAAGCCCTGAGCTACGGGGTTTCCGGACCGAAACTGCGGGGTTAAATCAACCAACAAAGTTGAACGCCGGTAATACAGCAATTCTCATTTTGGCTAGGAGCTTGTCCGATAATTGGCCGAATGGTGTCTATTGTCATTGCCGAATGGTGTCTATTGTCATTCCGGCAAGCTTTAAGCCGGAATCCAGGCCCGCACCAAAAAAGGATTTCCGTATCATGGATTCCGGCTTAAAGACCGCCGGAATGACGGCGTCGTGAATTCTCGGACAGGCTCCTAGGTTCATAGTACCGCAAAATGAGAATTGCTGCCGGTAATAATAATGGGTTGCTTCGCTGGTGGAATCTGCTAAGATGGTGAATTGTTTAGGAATGATCCGGCTACCTATCAAGTTTCCGGATGGAGGCTAGATAGGCAGGGCTAAAGCCCTGCGCTACGTATTCTCGGGCAGCCTGCTGGCACTACAGCGACACTTGCATAAGATGACAGTGGTGCTTTTGTGTGGCAGGCTTTCAGCCTCCCATAGAGAGAGGTATGAAACTGTCGCTATAGTACTGGAAGAAAAGGGTGTAAATATGGGTGGGGGAAAAGGCGCGACCATTGTTTTTTGTTCCCTGGTTCTGGCATTCATAACTCTTTTCTCCACCGACTCAAATGCCTGAGGTGTGGACATCTTTGGTGGCCCACTCTGCCCTTTATGGATGGTAAACACCGTTATGTAAGGTCTTTCGCACTCACAGCTTTGGATCTTTTGAAGTTTGGCACCATCCGTTCGGTCGCGGAGTACCTCGCAGTGAGCTGGGATCTTGTCAAACAGATCCACAAAGAGCGGCTCTCTTTGCTCTACAGGTCGGTTCCCTTGCATAAAGTCAAATACCTTGGAATTGATGAGTTCAGCTTGAGAAAGGGCCATGAATACATGACCATTTTTGTCGATATCGAGAATGGAAGAATCCTGCATGCCGTTGAAGGCAGGAGTAAAGAAAAGATCCAGCCCTTCATCGAAAAGCTCTCCAAGAAGGCAAAGAAACTCAATCCGATCGCCATGGACATGAGCGGAAGTTATTATTCTGCTATTCGTGGGTGGCTGCCCCATGTTGATATTGTCTTTGACCGCTACCACGTCTCGGCTCTCATGAACCCCTGTGCAGCGTGCCGTCTTTTTCACAAGACAGGTTATATTCTTCGCTGCTGCGGGTCATGGAAAACCCTAAAATTATTTCTCCCGGGTGGGTCACTCAAGAGTTTTCGGAACCGGGCAAGACCTCCACCAGAGTTATCGTGCTGCTGCGCGAATCCAAAATCTCAGAGCAGCCTGCCGATTGGGCGCCGAGCAAAAGTTCCGATTCCACCCCAATTTCGATCATGACCGGCGACCTCGAGGGGAGCCCGGGGCGATTCCGCATCAGAGCCCGGGTGCAGTCGGCTTTAAACCGTTTTCTGGGCGCCGTCGATCCCGCAAGAGTTCAAAAGATCAAACGATTCTCCTATATTCTCGGCTTTTCTGCCGAAGTAACGGTGGAAGGCCTGCAGCAACTGGTCAATGACGATCAAGTAGTGTCTGTTGAAGAGGACAGAATTCTCTCTGCTCATATGGCCCAAGGCATCCCGCTGATGAATGCACCGGATATCCGCAGTGCTTATGACGGGTCCCAAGTGGCCATAGCGATCTGCGATACCGGCATTGACACTTCCCACCCACGGCTTGGGAATACTGCTACTTTTCCCAATTCTAAAGTCATCGGCGGCTATGACACCGGTGACGACGATGCGGATCCAAGGCCGGACCCCGTTTCCGGTGAAGCTCATGGTACCGCCTGCGCCGGCATAGCGGCCGGCGATCTCGGCTCGGTTGGCGACTACGTCGGCGGAGTGGCGCCCGGCGCCAAGCTCTATTCGGTAAAAATTTCAACCGGCAATACCGGATCGGCCACAACATCGAATATGATTGAGGGGTGGGAGTGGTGCATCACGCACCAATATGACAATCCGGCCTATCCGATCATGATCATCAGCACCAGCTTTGGCGGGGGGAGATCCTCCAGCACATGTGATGATAGGGTTCCGGCCATGACCCAGGCGGCCGCAAACGCAGCGGCAGTCGGCATCACGATTTTCAGCTCGGCCGGCAATGACGGCTACTGCGACTCCACCTCCTGGCCTGCCTGCATATCTCATGTGGTCTCGGTGGGAGCGGTCTACGACGCGGCCTTTGGAACGTATTATCCTTGCGTTTCAGCGGATTCCTGCGCGGTCAAATATCAAGGTTCGTGCAGCACGGGTTGGTATGCCGTCGACAACGCCGCCCCCGATCAGGTCCCATCTTATTCCAATACGGCCGCGTTTCTCGGCCTGCTGGCCCCGTCGAATCAGGCGTACACCACCGACATAGTAGGAACGGGAGGCCGCAGCAGCGGGGATTATCGCAGCGATTTCGGCGGGACATCAGCCGCCAGCCCATATGCGGCGGGTGCTGCGGCAGTGCTGCAGAGCGCCGCCAGGCAGATTCTCGGCCGGTATTTGACGCCGCAAGAGGTGAAAAGCCTGTTGGTTGACAAAGGAGATCTTGTTGAGGATTCAAAGGCCGGCATCAGCAAACCGAGGGTGAATCTGGCTAAGGCGTTTGCCGCAATGCCTATCGAGAATGCTTTATGGAATCAGCCCGTTTCCAGCGTCAATACGGTGGCTTATACGGACCAGGATTTTGAACCGGCCCTCAATGCCTACGATACTTTTATTGCCGACGATTTCACCAGCAGGCAGCGATGGAGCGTATCCAAAATATTTATTTCCGGCGATACATGGAAGGATGGAAGTACCGGGTGCGATTTGACCTGCGCCGATATGCTCCATTGGATGATCTACAGAGGTACAGGGGGGGTGCCGGACGGATATCCTGACGGCGGTTTGGGTGGAGGAGGAGATGCTCCCGTGTGGAGCATTTCCGCCCCGCCGAACGACTCGCAAGTTGCCCTGACCGCGGGGGTGGGCGGCCACCTGACAGAGGTGAGTCTGTCTCTGAACCTACCGATTGATCTTGAACCCGGAACCTACTGGCTCTTTTTCTATCCGAGTCTTTCCTCTGAAGGCTGCTGCCAATACGGGCTGCGTGTTTCCGACACCACCAATGGAAACCGCGCGGAGACCATCAACCCGGGCAGCGAGTTTAACTTCGGTGATGTATGGACCGCCCTTTCCTCGGCTTTCAGTATACCTCAACACGATCTAGCCTTTCGACTTGAGGGGAAAAGGTTGAAAGGAATAACAAGAACAGTGCCCCTCATGCTGCTATTGGATTGATATTGGTTTGGCAAAACGGACTCAACGGGAACAATTCTCGCCTCTGCACTGATTACGTATTTGTAATTTAAGCCACATTTTGGAATTTGTGTAACCTGCAAAATCTTCCAGAGCTCCTCCAAAGGTGCCGAGCAAAATTGGGCACAAATCTTGAATAGATTTAAAAGCGAAATAAACACCTGAAGTTAATCGCTTGATAAAGGCAAACCATCCGAAAGGGTGGGACGCAAAGCCACTGGCCTAAGTCCCGTTGATCGCGGGATAGGGCGGCAGGGTTGCCGAGCGGATACAGTGCCTCTCGCAGCGGCTGTATTCGACGCGGCCAAAATAGCCTAAGCGGGAGGCTCTATCATGAAAGCCAATACCGATGCCGAATTCGGATGTTTCCTTTCTCTGCATCCCATCACATTATTATTTCTTGTTTTCCTATCCTTCATCATATCGGTAAACAGCGTCTATAGCGCCCAGCTGACCGTGGCATGGGACCCGAACAATGATGAGATGACTGCGGGCTATAAAATCTACTACGGTACGGAAAGCAACACGTATGACTCTTCCATTGATGTCGGCAGCGCGACTCAATACCTGATTGCCGATCTGAAAGCGGGCACCATTTATTACTTTGCGGCCAAGGCCTATGATGCAAACGGCACGGAAAGCGACTTTTCCGAAGAACTTGGGGCAAACACTCCCAGTGAACCGACTGTCACACCAACCCCTGATCCCATGCTGGATAGCGATCATGACGGAATAACTGATGTGGATGAAACCACTATCTACGGCACCGACCCACAAAATCCCGACACCGATGGCGACGGGTTGACCGACGGGCAGGAATTGCAGCTGTGGGGCAGCAACTGGCAAGGCGATGATGATGGAGATGGAATCATCAATTTACTGGACGCTGAGCCAGCCCCGCAAGAGCCAGTGCCCGGTAAAAAGCGAGTAAATATGGGTCCCATTTACTCGCTGCTGCTTGATTGATTGACGTTTTCCTTCGAGCACGGAACTTGGCTGGTTCATCAAGTCTCTGACTTGAACCAACCCCCCCTGCACCATGCAACCACATTTAACAACTCCCGCCGATAAAATCGCTGGTTGAATTTCCCGCCTATCTAAGATACAGAATATGCACACGTCAGACAGAATTTGGAGCGTGTGCTTTCGAATTGGATAACACTTTGCCGGCATAGGAATAGGGAATCATATGAGCAACAAACATTCGCAGGGGTTTGACCCGAAAAACCTGCAACAAGGCATAGAATACCAGGAATACGATCAGGACGAGATATCGATCAAGGATCTGGTTTTGTCTCTTTGGCGCGCCCGCGCCCGGATTATAGTTTTGTCTCTAGCTGCGGTGGTTCTGTTATGCGGTGTGGCCGCCGCGGTGTATCTGTTTCAAGAAAAGCAAAATGTGGCGAAAGTGGAATTCAAGCTTTTGTTTGAGGGGGCGGACCAGGGTGAATATCCGAACGGGATGTCGTTCAGCTCAGCAGACATCCTCTCCACGCCGGTGCTGCAGAAAGTTTATGATGAAAACGACCTGAAGCGGTTTATGGAGTTTCCTGAATTCAAGTCGTCTTTGTCGGTGTACCAGACCAATCCCAAGCTTGCCCTTCTGGAATACGAGTATTCGCAAAAACTGGCGGAGAAGAATTTGAGCTTTGAAGCCCGGCAGCGGCTCGAGGCGGAGTATTTGGAAAAAAGAAAAAACCTCATGGTGCCGGTCTATTTGTTGGTTTTTGTGCAGGAGGAGCGGGGTGCTCCTTTGCCCGAGGCGGTGACGGCCAAAGTTCTCAACGATATTCTCAATGGCTGGGCGGATTATGCCGAGCGGGTGAAAGGGGCGAATGAATATCAAATAGAGCTGGTCTCCCCGAATATAATCAGTGAAGAGGTCCTGAAG
Source organism: uncultured delta proteobacterium (assembly GCA_963781715.1). GTDB lineage: Bacteria > Desulfobacterota > Syntrophobacteria > Syntrophobacterales > Syntrophobacteraceae > Desulfoferrobacter. The sequence goes on along the minus strand of CAWAGW010000018.1, from coordinate 384,870 downwards.
ACGGAAGATTATTTAGTGGCTACGGACAGATTGCGTCAGACGCTCAACAGGGTGCTTAAGGACATCGATAAATTGTCGCAGTTGCCGGGCGCCACGATCGTTCAGATTGGAGAAAAGGGCATTTCGTTGAGCGATCTGCGCTACCGGATGAAGGACCTCGACCAGTTCAAGCTGAGCCCTCTGTTCGGTCTCATTCGCCAGGCCGGAGTTTCCAGGTTCCCTGAGTTCACCACGGTGTATCTGCAAAACCGGCTGTTCGAGATTCAGTTGAAGATGGAGCAGGCATCGGCGGAGACGGGCGTGTATGAGACTTCGCTCAACCAGTATGTGCGAAAATCGTTCGGGGAGGGTGCGAGTGCGCTGCAGGGCTCTCCGCAGAGGGGCGGCTCGGAGAATGTGCCGGCCATGATCCCGCAGTTCGGATCGTCGTTTCTGGACAGCCTGGTGCAGATGGCGCAGGAAAATTCCGACTCTAAGTTCAGGCAGGGCATCACAGAAAAAATGATCGAGTCCGGCCTGAACAAGGTGAGTCTGGAATTCGAGGGCAAATATTATCAGGATCTGCTTGACAAGATATCGGACCTGAAACTGAAAGAGAGCCCTGACGAGGCGGACCAGAGCCAAAAATTCATTCCACTTGCAAGAGATCGGATCGTCAAAACTCAACAACAAGTATTCGAGTCTCTGATGCAGACCATAAGTGAAATGAACGGAATCTATAAGGAATTGAGCAAGAATAATCTGAATCCGGAATTGGTGCTGTTCACTAAAAGGACGCCCGTGATGACCAGTGTAGAAAAACCAATCATGGCCAAAAAGCTTTTGATTTATGTGATCCTTGCTCTTTTCTTCTTTGAGGGCGTCATTCTTGTCGGAGTTCTCATGGGGGGTAGTTTAAGCAAACGAGAAACGCACTGAGGAAAATGAAGAATTCAGAATCCAGGAGCCAGAATTCAGAATGTCACGCGGCTGCTGTTCAGGTTCGCTGCAAGTCATGTAGGCTGGGTAGAGTCATGTAGGCTGGGTAGAGGTACGAAACCCAGCATAAGCCGGTTGTTTCAAGTTCCCGACCCTAGTTCCATCTCCGTGTCCTCCGTGCCTCTGTGATACTAACGCTGAGTTTCTTGTTTTTTTGCGAAGATTATCTTTGCAACCTATTGGTATGATTGAAATCCACTTACCATTTTCTTCGTGCTCTTCGTGTCCTTCGTGGTTAAATCAATAAAACAATTACTTAAAAACATCCACACGGCATCACAATTGTGGCAACGGAGATGGTCGAAGGTCAAATCGGTTCAAGTCGGAGAAAGCATGAGCAATTTTAAAATCACGCATCTTGGCGGCGAACACGGCGTCACGGGCTCCTGCCACCTGCTGCGGGCAAACGGCCTCAATATTTTGGTGGACTGCGGGCTGACTCAGGGGCGGGACGCGGTGCTTCCCATGAGCGCCTGGCCGGTGAAGCCTTCGCAGGTGGATTTCCTCTTTTTGACCCACGCGCACATCGACCACATCGGACGGGTGCCCGAGCTGCTGCAAAACGGGTTCCGCGGCGAGATCATCACCACTCATCCGACCAGGGAGCTGCTCGCGCCGATGCTCAGGGACGCCGCGGGCTTCTCCGGGATGGACGAGGGAGAATCGGAGAAACTTTTACACAGCATCGATGAGTTGTGCTGGGGATTCGAGTACGGAAAGACGTTCGACCTGAAGCGGGGCGTGCGCTTCAAGCTCGGATGCGCCGGGCACATCCTGGGGTCCTGCTTTATCCGGTTCGAATCCTCCTCGCCCGAATGGTCCGTGATTTTTTCGGGAGACCTCGGGGCAAAGGATACACCCATCCTCCCCGATCCCGATCCCCCGGATGCATGCGATCTGCTGGTGCTTGAATCCACCTACGGGGACCGGCTGCATGAAGATCGCAGGGAACGGGTCGAGCGGCTCGGCAAAATCCTCACCCGAGCCCTTTCGGATGGGGGAAAAGTCTTTATCCCGGCATTTGCCCTGGGGAGAACCCAGGAGCTTCTCTACGAAATCGACCGGCTCGGCTCGGACCCGCGGCTGAGGGCGCTCTTTCCCAAGCTGGGTCCGCGGTCTGGAATTCCGGTGTGTCTGGATTCGCCCCTGGCGCTGGAGCTTACAAAGATCTACTCTCGCCTGCGACCTTTTTGGGACAGGGAAGCTAGAGCAATCCTTCGGAGCGGGGACGATCCGCTGGATTTCGAGCAGCTCTATGGGGTCGGCAGATTTCGGGATCATCTGGAACTCATCGAGATGTCGGGCCCGGCGGTGATCCTTGCCGGCAGCGGCATGTGCACGGGCGGAAGGATTGTGAATCATCTGAAGGCTGGGCTCGGGGACGCGCGCAATGATGTGCTGTTTGTGGGATATCAGGCGGAGGGGACTGCGGGGCGGGAGATCTTGCGCTATGCAGAAAAGCCCGGCGGCTATGCAAATCTGGACGGTGAGCGGGTAGAAATTCGAGCCAAGGTGCACGTGCTCGGCGGCTATTCGGCGCATGCGGACCAAAGAGGGCTGGTGGAATGGGTGCGGGCCATGCCCGAAAAACCGGGAAAGATCAAACTGGTGCACGGTGAAGAAGGCGCCCGCCGAGCCCTGGCCGAAAAGCTCGAGTGCTGAAAAACCTTATCTTGCAGAAGATAACAAAGGGAACCAAGAACGAAGAAGCAAGAACGAAAAAATCAAAAAACCTCCTGCGGAGTTACTGACAAGCCTTCCAAAACCTTAGATAATACACGGCCTTCTCGTTCAGTCTCACACAAAAGTTTAAAGTGCATGTCGTAATTTTCGTAGACTTCTATCTTCTTGAATCGCGGATCAACGATCCAGTATTCTCTGACACCACTTGTTTCGTAGACCCTGAATTTTTCTCGTAAGTCGTAGTATGCCGAGGCCGGCGAGAGAATCTCGATGACTATATCCGGAGCGCCTTGTATATTCTTGTTCCCGATAATGTCTTCCCGCTCTTTACTGATAAAAATGATGTCGGGCTGGAACACATTCTTGTCTGAGAAGTACACATCCAGTGGGGCATAGTAGACATATCCCAACCCTGCGGGCTCGCAAAAACTCATGAGTATGAAGACCAGCTTTTTGGAGATTTCCTGGTGCTGCGGAGAGGGCGAAGGGGTCATCACGAGTTTGCCTCCGATCAATTGATAGGGAGCTCCTTCGGGCAGTTTTGCGTAGTCGTCATAGGTATAACTTTCCCGTTCCTCGATAGTATCCTCGAAAAGTTCAAGGGGATACACCGCAGGCACAAGGAATCTGCCTCTTTTTCTGTTGCGTGTTCTCTCGGTTTCCATGGTTTGTACTCTCTCATCATGTTCACAGAAGCCAACGAAGTGAACGAAGTTTTCGCTCGATTTGCGCGCGTTGTCGTACAGCGATTATATCATGGCTTTTCGTGGAAGCAATCTTCGCCATGGCCACTTCTGGGATGCACCAAACGAACTAAACCTTCATCAAAGATGTTCTCATCAATGGTCAATTTGCCACTGTCTTGTTCGTCCCCTTCGTTCCCTTAGTTGCCTTCTGTAAAAATTCCACCCACTGCCCTTTCAGAAATCCGAAATTTTCCTACCCCCCAAGCCTCTAGCCTCTAGCCTCTAGCCTTTTCCTTTCAAATCCGAAATTTCTTTGCCCTCCGCCTTACGCTCTCAACCAATTCTCAACTTTCATACCGGCTATCCGCTCGAATTCTCTGACGTTGTCGGTAACAAGCACGCTATCCAAAAACAGTGTATGAGCTGCGATTAAAAGATCCATAGATCCAATAGGAGTACCCTTTTTTCTTAAATCTGCGCGAATCATTCCGTAGATTGAGCCGGCCTCTTTTGGCCAGTCCAGCACCCTGGCATAATGCAGAAAATCCGCCAGGGCGGCTTCGTTTTCTTTTTTTTTCTGGGAATAAGCAACGCCGTAACAGAGTTCCGCATAGACGATGCTGGATACGCCTACCTCGTCAATTGGAATAGAAGAAAGCTTTTTGAGAACCGAGGTTGGGCGATACTTGATGAGATGGATGCAAATGTTGGTATCCAGCATATAGCGGATCACAGTGAGACCCTCTCGGTCGGGGGACTGTCTTCGATTTCTTCTGGGAAATCATCGGTAAAGCGCCTGCCGTATTTGAAGTAGTCATCCCAGCATTTAGGCCTGGGAAGTAAAACGATTTCATTTCCGCGTCTGAAAATTTCAACCTCATTGACATCCAGTTGAAATTCTTTCGGAAGCCTCACTGCTTGTGAATTGCCTGAACGAAAAACTTTTGCTGATGTCATTTGATCCTCCTGATGCCTTAAGCATGTATATACAAAAAGTATATACCAAGAATGCTTGCAGAAAGCAACCGAATTTATCGAGAAGATACGTCAGTGCAACTTCTCCCTGGGGTTTAGCGCCTTTGCGTGAGCCCTTTCGTGATTCAGCTGTTTTTCCGAAATCCGAAATTTTGCTTACCTCCGCCTTTCACTTGACGGTATATAGAAGGGGTTCTTTATGGTAGGGAAAAGATGTTCACGCTGGAGACGTGGAGGAACTGATGACGGAGACGGCAATCAAAAAGGCTTCATACGAAGATCTTTTTAGGGTACCCGAGCATATGGTGGGCGAGATCATCGCTGGTGAGTTGGTGGTTACCCCGAGGCCTTCGAGAAAGCATGCATATTCTGCGTCGGCACTGGGAGGTGAGATAGTGCCGCCCTACCAATTCGGACGGGGTGCCGGACCCGGCGGCTGGATCATCCTAATCGAGCCCGAAATCATGCTGGGAGAACATATTATTGTGCCGGATCTTGCCGGCTGGAGAAGAGATCGTTTTCCGCAGGTGGAGGAGACAAACTGGATTTCCGTATTTCCGGACTGGGTGTGTGAGATCCTTTCGCCAGGCACGGTACAAGTAGATAGGGTAAAGAAGATGCCCATCTACTCCCAGCACAGCATTTCATATATGTGGATCATTGATCCAACGGCCAAGACCCTCGAGGTATTTAAACTGAAGTCAGGCAGCTGGAGCTTGCTGAAAAGCTTTGCGGAAAATGACAGGGTTCGAGTCGAACCATTCCAGGAAGTGGAAATAGATCTAGGAAATCTTTGGCTGGAATAGTTGACTGCCGCTGTCTTGTTAGCCCCCAGCCCTAGCGCATTAACCAAGAACGAAGAACCTTGACAGCCTTAGCGTGACGATCTATTTTGACATCAAAATGATAGCAAATATTGAAGCAACCAGGGGTAGACTTTATGAAAGCCATCACCATACGCGGCATAGATCCCGAATTAGCTGAAGAATTAAAGCAGGTTGCGGCCTCGCGGGGCAAGAGTACAAACCGGTTGATTCTTGAGATGATAAGAAAAGAACTCGGGCTTGAGAAAGAGAAAAAATATTCTCGACGATACAATGACCTTGATGAGCTGTTTGGGAGATGGAGTGAAGACGAATTCCGGAGAATCAGCAACAAGATCGAGGAAGAAAGACAAATCGATTCCGAGCTCTGGTCATGAAGAAAGTGATGATCGATACGAATATTTATTCTCTGGCCATGAAGGGAGATGCCGGAGTGGCAGGTGTCCTGAGAGAAATTGACCGAATAGGGATTTCAACTATCAGTATTGGCGAACTTTTTTCAGGATTCAAAGGCGGAAACACAGAAAAAAAGAACAGGGAAGAGCTCGAGATTTTTCTTGATTCTCCTCGGGTCGTAGTTCACCCAATTGAGGTGGAAACGGCCGATTTTTACGCTGCTATCCTGAACAAGCTCAAAAGTGCGGGCACGCCCATCCCAACAAATGACATATGGATCGCAGCGTCTGCCTTCCAGCATGGGTATAAGCTGTATTCGAGAGATAAACATTTCCGTTTTATTCCGGGCTTGATTCAAATCAGCGACCTCTGATGGCTACTTTCCTTTGCGTCTTAGCGTCTTTGCGTGAGACCTTTTGTGAGCCGAGATCGGCCAACCAAATCTCACCAGGCTTTGGGATCATCAATCAAGTCCATAACTTCTTGTTCTATTTTGCGCGATCTCATCACGTCCAAAGCGTCTTGATCCGCCAGCTCAATGATCTCGGTCACGCGTTGTTTCACCTCCGTCGCTACATGAGAAGGCCATTCGCGCAACTTTGCGTCTAATTTTTGAGTCACAGTATCCATGCCCTTCTCTTTCCTGAATACCTCAATGGTGGGTTTTGGGTAAGGCAAATCATCACCATTTAAATCATACCCTAAGGCCAAAATCGCTGCAAGCAACCTGCACCGATAACAGCAATTCTCATTTTGGCTAGGAGCTTGTCCGATAATTAGCCGAATGGTGTCTATTGTCATTCCGGCAAGCTTTAAGCCGGAATCCAGGCCCGCACCAAAAAAGGATTTCCGTATCATGGATTCCGGCTTAAAGACCGCCGGAATGACGGCGTCGTGAAATTCTCGGACAGGCTCCTAGGTTCATAGTACAGCAAAATGAGAATTGCTGCACCGATAACGATTTGGTAATTCAGCAGCAAGCAGCAGGGGCCAAGGGACTCTGTCCTCTGTGCTACAAACCTTTATGCTAATGTTTTTGCGAGTCATTTTGTTTCCGCACTCCGAAATTCGCAATCCGAAATTTCCTTACCCCCAAGCCTCTTTGTTGAACCAAGAAGGAAGAACGATGCGTTGTCAGCAATTCTCATTTTGGTTAGGAGCTTGTCCGATAATTGGCCGAATGGTGTCTATTGTCATTGCCGAATGGTGTCTATTGTCATTCCGGCAAGCTTTAAGCCGGAATCCAGGCCCGCACCAAAAAAGGATTTCCGTATCATGGATTCCGGCTTAAAGACCGCCGGAATGACGGCGTCGTGAATTCTCGGACAGGCTCCTAGGTTCATAGTACAGCAAAATGAGAATTGCTGATGCGTTGTGTCGAGTTGTTAACAAAACAAAGAAGTTGCTTTACTGATTTGTAATACACTTTTGTGTGGAGGCGGCCATGCCGATTGTAAGGCTCAGCAGCAAATCGCAGCTTGTATTGCCGGCGGCTATCCGTAAACGGTTGGCGATCAAGCCTGGTGACCTTCTGCAGGTCATTGAAAAAGATGATGCGCTCAAAACGCACAATACAACGAAGAACCAAGAACCGGGAGAGCGGCTGAGGAGCTACACGATGTAGAATTAAAGGGTTTGGTCAATTTTGTCAGGATTCTCTTTGATCCAACGGGCCATGGCACCTGTAAGGTTTTCAATATCCTCCAACTGACGAGAGCACATTGAGTATAGTTCTTGTCCGGGAATCTCATGATAAAAATGAACCATACGGTTCCTATAGCCGGCCAGCTTTCTCATGAGATGCGCTTCCTGATTTGTCAACACTCCATTTTGCGCCAGCACCTTCGGGATTTCCTTATATTCAGTCGCCGCATAGCCGAATCCTTTAGCTAAAATATGTCGGCCCAGATCCATTAGGGCTTCCAGTCCTCGACGCAAATAAGATTCCGCCGCGGCAATATTTCTCGAGTCCGAATTGAACTCTTCATAGCCTTCCAAGGGGAGCTCCCGGATGCGTTCGGCCATCTCGCGGATCCATTGTATCCGCTCAGAAACTACTTTTGCTCTTAGCTGTGACGGAGTCATGCCTGCTTTCCTGAAAACAACGTGAAAACATGGGCAATCGCCAGGAGCCTGTCCGAGAATGCCTCGGGCAGCCTCCTATAATTTTCCAGAAATACAGCTTCACATTTCGCGGACCGTCATCTATCCCAAGGTATCAAGGTTCAAGAAGAAATCAGCACGCGAGCGAATCCGCAATCCGCAATACTATCAGACAGTTCCTGAAAGTATGCTTCTTATACGTTCTCTTTTGAAATATGCCAGGTCGCCGGCAGTGCGGAGTATATGCAATTCAGTTTTGGCCTGCTCGTCCGGATCGCTGCAGTACAGAATCTCTCCCCTGATGATGTCGGCGGCTAGGAATGGATCAGCTTCAGGAATAACCACCAGATCCACCCGTTCCACGTTGAAGAAGTCTTCCAGGGCTATTGCCAGGTTGACCTTTTCATCGATGGATAATCTGTTCCCGGGCACTGGTTGAATTCCGATGTCAACATCGGCTGATGGTTGCCACGCGGTAGATTCTGCAGCGACGCGGGCTTTGATTTCGCTTGCACGGCTGCCGAACACATAGATTTCGTTCACGCCGAATCGTTCAGCAATGCTTTCCAGTTTCTTGGCTTGGTCTTTTTGCATATATCACCACGGCGAAAAAAGACTTGGGTATTCAGCTGGATCACACAGCCATTGTCTCTGCTGTGACCCAAAAAGTCAACAGTGGCCGCGACAGGATCAGCAATTCTCATTTTGGCTAGGAGCTTGTCCGATAATTGGCCGAATGGTGTCTATTGTCATTGCCGAATGGTGTCTATTGTCATTCCGGCAAGCCTTAAGCCGGAATCCAGGCCCGCACCAAAAAAGGATTTCCGTATCATGGATTCCGGCTTAAAGACCGCCGGAATGACGGCGTCGTGAATTCTCGGGCAGGCTCCTAGGTTCATAGTATAGCAAAATGAGAATTGCTGCGACAGGATTGAGAAGTCTTTTCAACTTTTCAACGTAACTTTTCAAAAAGTGTAGGCAGACACCCGCCTTGAAAACTCTTGATTCCATCGTTTGCAGGAAAGTCTCTTCGTCATGCCCGCGCAAGCTGGCATCCAGGCTGGTTTTTCTGGATTCCCGCTAGAAGCATGCGGGAATGACGGACGGGCGATGCAGCGCTGTTCAACTCTTCAACTCTTCAGAACGCACCTTGAAAAGTCATCCAGGAGGATCATCTTATGGTTCAGAAAAATATAGAGATTGAACCCGGGCGAGATCTGGTTATTGCCCAGGAGGACCTTAGAGAGGCGGGTCTCGGGCGGAGTCTGCGACTTGTTATTCGGGAAGGGGAGATTCGTATTTTAACCGAGCCCGCATGTGAGGAAGAAAAGCTTTTGCAAGAACTTGCAGGTTGTTTGGGCCAGGAGCCGGCTTCAGATTACGATTTCGGTTTAAAGATTGGTGAGTGGTATGAAACTCGCTGATGTGAACACAGGTTCTGTTTATTTGGACACTAATGTGCTCTTAGTAATGGCTGCCGACCGCAAGTCTGCGATAAAAGGAAGCATCACGATGGGAAACGAAAAGTTCGCATATGCGTGTAGCGTCGTCGCGATTTCGCATTATTTATCGAATTAATCAATCGAGGGAGCCGGACTCTGCAAGTGCATTATGTCGGTTATCGCAAAGACGTCTATGAGCTCTTCAAAGAAACACTGACGCTTGATAAGATGCAATTGTGGACAACTATTCACCTACAGAGGATCTGAAAATGCAAGTAGTCAGGGAAATCAAAAGGGTTGCAGGAAGGCGAATTACGATAGACTTGCCTGACACATTTTATGGGAAGGAAGTTGAGGTAATCGTGATACCGTTTAAAAGAGTTCCTGTTATGGATGAGCGCAATGAGTGGAAGAGGGACTTCCAATCTGTTTCGCAATGGGACATCAGCGAAGAGGATGTGAAAATAAAGTCATGGCCGATAGAAGAATTTTAGTGGAGTATTTCCTTGTTCGCTAGCAATCATTTCGGGCCACTCTTGTAGATCAGAGAGGGCAGAATATGAGGAAAACGCTGAAGATTTCCAGCACCCTGCATGCACGGCTCGAGTTCCTGGCTCTGGATCATGGCTTTAGGAGTATCGCGCAATTGCTTGAGGTATGGCAGACTGAACAGGACGAGCTGTCCCAGCGGAAAGACACCATGCAGAGGATTGGTCAGATGCGACAGTTGCTCTGCGCAACGCTATGGAGAGATTGTATGATGAATTATGGAACCCCAATTCTGGAGGCGACCCTATGATTTCTAAAGAGGAGCTTATATCTGAAGCCATCTCCCTTCCTGTCGAAATTCGACTTCAGCTGGTTGAGAGACTTCTTAAAAGCCTCAATCCGTCTCACAAGGACATAGATGAGCTGTGGGCTGCCGAGGCAGAGAGAAGGGTGACTGAAATCGAAAAGGGAGAAGTCAGGCTCGTTCCTGGCGATGAGGTATTCCAGAAGTTGCAAAATAGGCTTCAGAAATGAAGTTCCGTTTTTTCAGTACACTCGCAAATGTCTTCTCAGACGTTTTCCATACGGGGTGGTTTACCAGAGCAAGCGCAGCGAGATAATCATCATTGCAATCATGCAGCTCAACAGGAAACCAGATTATTGGCGTAAAAGAAAAGCATAGACCATGATGTTCCAAACGCAAAAAACGAAGAACCAAGAACCAAGAACGCTTCTTCCCTTAGCGTGAGCCCTTTTGTGATTTATCTCTTTCCCTTTTCGAAATCCGCAATCCGCAATCCGCAATTGTTTTCTGTCCTCCGCCTTCGGTTTGGGTTCGGAACAAGAGGCAGCACCACCTTGAATTCCTCCCCGCTTTCAATGAACCTGACCCGCACACCCAATTTCTTTGCTTGCTGGTAAACCATGGGCAAACCGCGTCCCAGTTTATCCACGTAGCCCAAGTTTTCCATCAGCCGCACTAGAATGGGGTTGCGGGCAAAGCTCGTGCCCACGGCCAGTTTTTCGATGCTCACCGTGTTGGGCAGCCGGCCCGGGCTAATCACCTCCAGGCGGTCGGTAAACAGTAAAACCCGTATCTGCGCCCCGTACAAGCTGTAATTGCGATGTACGCAGGCATTGACCAGCAACTCACGAAAGACGTGATCCGGATAATGGGGGGCTTCAACGCGTTTGGCGCCGACGATGACTGAGCCGATGGAAATATTCGCTTTAATGGCAGCCAGGCCATCTTCAACCTGGCGCGGCAAAGGACCGAGAATCGTCTTTTTGTCAATGAGATCGGCTACCGGTTTGGCGCCCGCAAAATGGGCGAATACCATTCCACTCTGCGGCAAAAAGCGTTCCGGCGCCAGCCCGAAGACCAGTAAACCCGCAAGGGTCGGACGTCCATGTTCACCCAGCAGATCCGTGTGGGTCATCAGCCGCAATCGTTCTGCCTCCGGTTCATCGAAGAAGGCGATGTTGTAGCGGGCGAAATAAATGCCGATCTGCCCGTGATCGAGGTCCGTCACCCCCGCCCGGTCGACTTCCACCAAGTCATAGTGGATTGCCCCCGAGGCCTGAAACAGCCGCATCAATTCCTCTTTTCTTTTTCCTTTTCGAAATCCGAAATCCGAAATCCGCAATCCGAAATTCTTTTCCTCTTAAAACCCTTTTCGATTTCAGAAATCAAAAAGGTCAGATTTGGGCGAATGAAACTCAATCCTTAATCCTTTTTCCTTAAGAGGCGGGGATCGAATCGAAAAGAGGCTGCATCGTCAATTTCAAGACTTCCAAATAATGGGTGGTTGGGGTTGATCAAATAATTACACTCTTCCGGAATGACACTGCTGGGAACTTGCATGACTAAGCTCCGATGTTTTTGTGCCCACTCAGTGCCGATTTTTTGAGTGGATTCGCTTGGCGGATGGGTGTTCCAGTCCGAGGGCAGATCGTTCAGTGGCAATACAAGAACGTGTCGGGAATTAAATGTTACGGGAAAACTCCGTGCTCGATACGAACGAGCAGCGCATAAACTTCTTGAGAGCCGATCTCTGTTTGGGCAAACTCAAGAGGGCTCTTCCCCCCCCAGACCTCGGGCAGGACTTTTAAACCATCTGGCTGCTAATTCCTCGCTGCCGCCGAAAACTTCGACCGCTTTATCAAACAGCCTTGCGAGTCGCAGGACACGCTCCGATTCTCCGAAAGCGATGCGGCCTTCTTGTTTACGACGAGTCAATGTGCGTTTTGACACACCAATGACTTCACAGAGCTGCTTTTCAGACAGATTCAACTTTTGCCGCAGTCGATAAAAAGCGTCAATGGGCAATCCGTCATGGATCATGTCGATCATTTCAAGGAGACTGCCTGCTTTTACATCTATGGACTCAACGTGCATATGGGCGTACCTCTCATTATTCTAAGTATTTCAATATAAACGCCAAATGACTCCGTGTAAAGGGTAACTGGCCTCTTATGTTCCCTTTCCGCAATCCGTAATCCCTAATCCCTAATCCGTAATCCGTAATCCGTAATCCGTAATCCCTACCTCCCCTTCGTTCCCTTCTGCAAAATTTCGTTTAGCCCGTTAAGCTCGACCTCTCAACGAAATCTCTTCAGCCTAATCCTTAATCCCTAATCCTTAATCCCTAATCCCTAATCCCTAATCCCTAATCCCTAATCCCTAATCCCTAATCCCTAATCCCTAATCCCTAATCCCTAATCCCTAATCCCTAATCCCTAATCCCTAATCCCTAATCCCTAATCCCTAATCCCTAATCCCCTTCGTTCTCTTCGTTCCCTTCTGTAAGTTCTCTGTTTCTTTAATTTTCCGCAATTCGCAATCCAAAATCCCAAATTTCCTTACTCCAGAATAGCAGGTTTCACGTTGGTTCAAGTCGCCGACTTGAAGAAATAGAGGCTTTCGTTGGGCTGCCGGTACTTGATGAACTTTACTATCGCCTTCTCCTCGTCCGCATAAAGGAAGCGACCGCACAAAGTCCGCTTTTTTTCTCCGAAAAAACCTTCCTTGAATTTCTCAACAAGGGTGCATAAAATGGTAAGGCCTTTAGATCGTGACGAGTGGGCTGCATCGAGACGGTTCGGGCGCAATTCAGAAACAGCGTTTTATTTATTGTTTCAGATGCTTGCTGAAAGAACAGGGACCTTAAGCCAAGGAGTTCAAGTATGCTGGCGCGAAAAATGAGGACGAAAATCGGCGAAGACAGAATGCTCGTCATTCATATGCCCGACATTCCGCCCGGGGAAGTTGAAATAATAGTCCTACGAGAAGACGAGCGGACTGCCGATGTTTGTGATCCTTTAGCCGCAATACCCAAACGTCGAGTTGGCAAAATTATGAACAAGCTGCGCAGAGAGGACATATATTCGGATGCCAGATAAGGATCGCGTATTTCTGGATACCAATGTTCTCATGTATCTGGCCAACGAAGACTCGCCGTTTCATTCCTCGACCTTAGCCAAATTCAAGGAAGTTGCTGTTGGTACCGAGATCTGGATTTCCAGACAAGTCTTGCGGGAATATGGTGTTGTTATGAGTAGACAAGGGTTTGTGGAAAAGCCGCTCTCACCCGAGGACGTTGTTATGGACATTAGACAATGGTCGAGTTGCCGATACGATGATGACATTTAAGTCTGCATCGGCCCTGTAGGCAATCGTTTTTTAACCAAGAACCAAGAACGAAGAACAACGAACGCTTTTTCTTTTCGCGTCTTAGCGTGAGCTTTTTTATGATTTAGCTGTTTTTCCGAAATCCGAAATTGTTCTCCCTTCGTTTTCTTCATTACCTTCTGCAAAATTTTGTTTAGCCCGTTAAGCCCGACCTCTCAACGAAATCTCTTCAGCGTAATCCTTAATCCGTAATCCGTAATCCCTACCTCCCCTTCGTTTTCTTCATTACCTTCTGCAAAATTTTGTTTAGCCCGTTAAGCCCGACCTCTCAACGAAATCTCTTCAGCGTAATCCTTAATCCGTAATCCGTAATCCCTACCTCCCCTTCGTTTTCTTCATTACCTTCTGCAAAATTTTGTTTAGCCCGTTAAGCCCGACCTCTCAACGAAATCTCTTCAGCGTAATCCTTAATCCGTAATCCGTAATCCCTACCTCCCCTTCGTTTTCTTCGTTACCTTCTGCAAAATTTCGTTTACCCCGGTAAGCTCGACCTCTCAACGAAATCTCTTCAGCGTAATCCTTAATCCGTAATCCGTAATCCCTACCTCCCCTTCGTTTTCTTCATTACCTTCTGCAAAATTTTGTTTAGCCCGTTAAGCCCGACCTCTCAACGAAATCTCTTCAGCGTAATCCTTAATCCGTAATCCGTAATCCCTACCTCCCCTTCGTTCTCTTCGTTTCCTTCTGTAAGGGATTTTTGTTTCCGCAATCCGAAATTGTTTTCCGTCCTCTTCCCCCTAGGCCTCTTTGTTGAACGAAGAACCAAGAACGAAGAACCAAGAACGAAGAACCAAGAACGAAGAACTAGGAACTAGGCCAGTTGACTTACGCGGAGCAGGTTCGTAGAATCAAACAAGAAATGGACCTTACGATTAAGAAGAAAGATGTTCAAGGATGTGCACAGATAATGAACAATACGGAGAAAATAGAGGAAGGCTTCCGTCGAGAAGGATAAAGCTCCAAGTCTGAGCTTATCCAGGATTGGGCCCTACTGGTAGCCCTTTCTAGAACGGAGCAATACAGCGCGGAATGTGAGTTTTACGAACGTAAGTACGGAATGAGAATGGATTGAGTTTGAGAGGCTCATTCACAGCGAGAAGGACAGGGAGGACTTCCAGCTGGAGGAGGACTTGGAAGACTGGGAATTTTCTCTCAGCGCCCTGAAGTGGTGGCAGGCGAAGGTTAAGGAGTTGCAGGGTGTTGCAGACGCTGCGTAAATACTCTGATATTATCCCTGCCTATAGAATCAAAAGATTCGAACACTTCGGGAACTCGCTCCGGCCGAGAACGGAAATTGACCTTCTAGATGGTTCGACCAATTGTTTATGTGAAGCTGTTTTCTGAAATCGGCAATTCGAAATGTGAAATTGCTTCTCTTGGCATTCTAAACGAACTTAATGATCCAAACGCTACTAACGAACAACTACGAATCACGCACGAAGAACAGATTTGCTCAAAGACTGACTTTGATATAACTTAATTATTATTTGCTCTAAACAGGAGAAGTAGCTTATGGCAGGTCAAAAAACGAGAATTACAATATCCAATGAAGAAAAGTGCTGGCTTGAAAGCTATAGCAGGGCGAAAGGGATATCCTTGGCCGAAGCAATCCACAAAGCCATCACGCGTCTGATAGAACTGGAACATCAATCGACATATCAGAACCTTGTGGCGCAGACCAAGGGAATCTGGAAAAAGGGTGATGGACTAAAATATCAGAAAAGGCTTCGATCCGAATGGGAATAAAGCGCATGCTTGAGAGGCTACTGGACTCAGTCATCCTGATTGATCATTTTAATGGAATTTCTGAGGCAACGCGGTTCATAGAGAGCCTAGATCCCCGTAGCACTGCAATTTCCGTAATCACTCGAGCCGAAATATTGGTGGGATTTGGCGAAGAAGAAGTCGAAAAACCGAAAGCCTTGATGGATCAATTTGTTCTTTTGAGCATCGGCAAAGACGCTGCAGACAGAGCTGCCGCTTTGCGGAGGGAACATGGCTGGAAGCTGCCCGATGCCTTCCAGGCTGCCCTGGCAAATGCTTCCTGCATCAAGCTAAGCACTCGAAATACGAAAGATTTTAATCCAGAAAAACATGATTTCGTTGAGATACCATACTTCGTTTGAGAGCATAGCGAGCAAAACCTTTTTTTGCGCTAACTGCCACGAACCCCTTTGCGTGAGACCCTTTATGATTTAGCCTCTAACCCTCTTGTCAATCGACGAGCCAAGAACGAAGACGCAAAAATTTTTGCCTTCCCTTCAGCTTCAGACTTGTCTTGACCTTCGAAATCTATCAGATTATTGTACTAACATGATCAAATCCTTTGCAGACGGCCGAACTCGAAGATTTTATGAATCCGGTAAAGCTGGCAAGTTTTGAGGGCTCGATATTGAGGCCGCCGAGGATTTATTGGCAGCGCTCGATGCTGCGACGGCGTTGTCAGACCTTAGCCCGTTAAAGAGTGTTAACGCGTTGCCCTACGAAGAAAGGATACAAAGGATACAGATGCCCATATTGTCTATGTTCTTTGGTATCATTATCAGAATGTACTATGACGACCACGATCCACCACATTTTCATGCTGAGTACCAAGGAATGAGGGCGGTTTTCGATTTCAGGGGTAACATACTACGAGGGGATCTCAAGTCGAGAACGGCGACAAAGCTTGTAAGAGAATGGGCTGACATGCATACAACCGAATTGCTTGAGAACTGGGATCTGGCCGGGCGAAGCAGAGAACTAAAGAAAATACCCCCATTAGATTGAGGGCTAAAATGTGGAATCTAAATCAAGTATCTGAAATCAATTACAGAGGCGGCTACGTATACAGAATAGCATTTGATGATGGTCTAGAGGGAGAGATTGATTTTTCAGATTACATAGGCAGAGGACCGATTTTCGAACCTCTGCGAGACATAGAGTATTTTAAGATGGCCACGATAGAGGGCGGCACAATAGCATGGCCAAATGGTGCAGATGTAGCACCAGAGACACTTTACGAGAAACTAGAAGGCGCTAACAGAGGCATGCTCGCGGACAAGAAACCACGCGGTGACAATATGGTGGTGTTATCATGAAATTCCTTGGCCGCGTGATTTCGTGCCGGTGATGCCCTGGCGTGTGTGCCCGGCATGGCACAGAACTGACGAGGTGAAAGTCCTCGTGCCAGGTTTTCGCAGAGCCGAAGGCTAGGAGAAGGGCAAGGGCGTCATCGCGAGGTGGGGTCTGAAGGAAGCCCAATCCAAAAGCGCGGGGCGACGAACAGGAACCGGATATGAGGTGTGGTACACTCGGGACGAGCGGGCACGTGACTGCGAAGTCCTCCATCTGCGATTGGGGTGTGCTTTATAAATCCGGCGCTTACGCGCGGAAAGCTCTGTGTCTTACCCGGGGAGGCCTGTACGGTGTCTACGGGACTGATAGGGTATGCGTCTAGTGAGTCCATCAAGTGAGGGGAAACCCTGAACCCGGGTATGACGAACCCTAAGTCACCCCGCTGGACTGAGGGTGGAGCAATCCACCCTGACCGCCGTGCAGGAGTCAGCAGAGGGCATAGTAGGTTTGCTGGCAGGCAAAGCTAGTGAGGCACTCCGGAAGCCGAAAGGCGGAGTAAACAGATAGGCCGAGCCGGAAACCAGGAGACTGAAGGCCCGAACGGTATGAGGGGACTTTACGGAGCAAGTATCGGATGAGCTGTAAGCCGGCAATTCAATTGTGGCTGCCCTTCGGAAAGAGGGGCGAACAGGTTCGTGCTGAAATTGTGGCCGGGAGTCCGTCGGAGGAAGTGCAGCTAATGGAGCGTGTTGTCGACTACGACAACATGGTCAAGGCGTACAAAAAGGTCAAGAGCAATGGCGGGAGTCCCGGCGTAGACGGGATGACCGTTCAGGAACTGGGACCGTATCTTCGGGAGCACTGGCCCGAAGTCCGGGAGACGTTGCTTGCCGGCACATACGAGCCTCAACCGGTCAAACGGGTGAATATCCCAAAGCCCGGAGGAGGAACAAGAAAGCTGGGTGTGCCGACTGCTTTGGATCGCCTGATCCAGCAAGCGGTTCTACAGGTATTGCAACCCCAGTGGGACCCGACGTTTTCGAAGTGGAGCTTTGGTTTTCGACCAGGTCGGAGTGCCCGCCAGGCGCTCCGGTGTGCACAGAAGCATCTGCGAAGCGGGTACAGGCATGTCGTGGACATGGATCTCGAGAAATTTTTCGATCGAGTGAACCACGACAAGCTCATGGGTGAGATAGCCAAGCGGGTGAGTGACAAACGCCTTCTCGCGCTGATCCGAAGGTTCCTGAAAGCAGGAGCACTGGATCACGATGCACTGCATGAGACGGTTGAAGGTACTCCGCAGGGCGGCCCACTTTCACCGCTACTCAGTAATCTACTCCTGGATGGTTTAGACCGGGAGTTGGAGAGGCGGGGACACCGATTCGCAAGATATGCCGACGATTGTAACATTTACGTGCGCAGCCTACGAGCGGGGCAGAGGGTATTGGCAAGTATATCCCGGTACCTCTCTACCAAGCTTAAACTCAAGGTCAATGAAGCCAAGAGCGCGGTCGGAAGACCGTGGGAGAGGAAGTTTCTTGGTTTCAGCTTCACTCGTCGTGGGTTCAAGCTCTGCGTCAGCGAAGCAGCCGAAAAGCGGTTCAAGGCAAAGATCCGGGAGATCACGGGACGTACCCGTGGACGGAGCATCCGGCAGGTCGTGCGGGAATTGCGCGAGTACCTGCTGGGCTGGAAAGGCTACTTTGGCCTATGCGAGGTTAGCTCAAGGTTCAAGGAACTGGACTCCTGGATTCGGCGTCGTCTCCGCTGCTACCATTGGAAACAATGGGGGCGCCGAGGGTATAAAGAGCTTCGCAAGCGTGGAGTCAGCCGACAATTGGCCTGGAATACGGCCAAATCGGCCCACGGACCGTGGCGGCTGAGCCGTAGCCCCGCACTCGCTTTTGCTCTGACCGGACGCTACTTTGACCGCCTCGGCGTACCCAGGCTGTACATCAAACGATCATCTCGACCGAACCGCCTTGGTACGTGATCCGTATGCCAGGTGGTGTGGGAGGAGAGGGGTCGCGAGGCCTCTCCCTATCCCGATTGCCCTGCACAAGCTTAGCGGCGATAGAGCCGGGCAATGGGCAATGACGATAAACGGGCCATGGCGTATCTGCTTTCGATTTAATCGTTAATCCGTAATCCTCTAATCCCCCTCGTTCCCTCCGTTCCCTTCTGTAAGTTCTCTGTTTCTTTAATTTTCCGCAATCCGCAATCCGAAATCCGAAATTGTTCTCCCTTCATTACCTTCTGCAAAATTGCGTTTAGCCCGTTAAGCTCGACCTCTCAACGAAATCTCTTCAGCGTAATCCTTAATCCGTAATCCTTAATCCTTAATCCCTACCCCCCCTTCCGTCCCTTTGCGTCTTAGCGTCTTTGCGTGAGTTCTTTTATGATCTGTTGAACCAAGAACAACGATGCGTTGTGTTGAGTTGTTGACAAAACAAAAAAGTTGCTTTACTGATTTGTAAAACACTTTTGTGTGGAGGCGGCCATGCCGATTGTAAGGCTCAGCAGCAAATCGCAGCTTGTATTGCCGGCGGCTATCCGTAAGCGGTTGGCGATCAAACCTGGTGACCTTCTGCAGGTCATTGAAAAAGATGATGCAATTGTAATCAGGAGAGCACCAGCATCTTATGTCCATGAGCTGGAACGTTGTGCCTCGGACATTTGGCGGGGATACGAGACAGAACTTGAAGAATCGCGTGACCAATGGGGCATTTAGATACGGAGAAGCTAAGCAAGGGCAGCAAGTTTGGGCTCGATACTGTAGTCTTCGTTTATTTTCTCGAACATCACCCAAGACATCACGAAACAGCTAAGAGACTTTTCCAGCGCATCGAATCGGGCAATCTCACTGGTGTTATATCCACGCTGGTTTTTGCCGAACTACTCGTTCCGGCGTATCGAGTCAATGATGTCGAACGAGCGGAACTTTTAGTTCAATTGCTGACCAGCTTTCCGAATATACAATTGCTCCCGTTATCTTCGGAAATCTCAGTTGAAGCAGCACAACTGCGTGCCACTCATGGCATGCGAACACCCGATGCCATCCATGCCGCGACAGCCCTGAAAGCGAGTGCCAGTGGCATCATTACCAATGACAGAGAGTTCCTGAGGCTAGCGGGGCGGACCGATATTTGGTTATTTGATGCAGAGCGATAATAGATTCTGCCCAAACGTCGTTTAGTTCATGCACGTGGCTTTGCTGGAAACCATTGAAGTGCTGAGCGACAAGGAAATCTTACGGCCTCTTGGAGAATCTGCCGCGGATTATGCGGCAAACAGGGTAGCCAGTCATGAGGAAGTTTGGGGAGAAGAATAGAGATTTTTCAAAATTGAAAGGCATTCCTCTCATTAATAACGATTTGGTAATCCTGCTAGTTGAAAAGATCAGCCGGTAAATCAAACTTTTTGATTATGTCTTCCAGAGCATAGGGCAATATTAGAGTCTTTTGGCCGTGAGATTTTACAGGATAGGATTTGGTCGTTTCCGGATCAAAAAACTTTGGGTGTCTGCCTTTCCCGGTCAGGTAGATAATGCCGTACCTCTTGAGTATTTTTTTGACCTTTCTAAGTTCAAGGGCTTTAGGCATATCTCACTTCGGCAACAGATTTCTGAATATTGCTTTGGGACAGAGTTTCCAACGATCTTTTCAACGAGCTCCTAATGTTACTCATGGTCTGTTTGGCCTCCAACTCGTTATACAGTCGCCAGTAACTGCCATGTGCCGGATCGAAGAGGGTGTCGATAGCATTATTCTCTACTGCCGTTAGGATATACTCTTTGATAGCAAGAGCAAGAGAATCCAGTGCCTCCTGCTCATTCTTACCGTGTGAGGAAACAGTGAAATCAAGGCAGCGGGAAACAACAACATCATCTTCTTTCGTCAACAAAACATGCAAAACCGGACTTTCCCAAGCTTCTCCGACTCTTATCTTAACCCTACAGGCTTGAATTCCTTTCATGATGAATCTCCCAAAAAACCCAACATATGATTACCAAACCAGCTCGACACGATCATGCTGGAGCTATTTCTTGAAATCATACCTTATGGTCGGAATCGCTGCAAGCAACCTTCACCGATAACGATTTGGTAATTTAGCAGCAGCGAGCAGGGGGCAAGGAACTCTGCCCTCTGTCTTCTGTCCTCTGTCCTCTGTCCTCTGTCCTCCGTCCCTTTCGCGCCTTAGCGCCTTTGCGTGAAACCTTTTGTGATTTATCTCTTTCCCTTTCCGCAATCCACAATCCCAAATCCAAAATTTCTTCTACCTTCTGCAAAATGGCGTTTACCCCGTTAAGCCCGACGTCTCAACGAAATCTCTTCAGCGTAATCCTTAATCCTTAATCCGTAATCCCTACCCCCCCTTTCTTCCCTTTGCGCCTTTGCGTGAGCCCTTTCCTGATTCAGCTGTTTTTCCGAAATCCGAAATTGTTCTCCCTTCGTTTTCTTCGTTACCTTCTGCAAAATTTCGTTTACCCCGGTAAGCTCGACCTCTCAACGAAATCTCTTCAGCGTAATCCTTAATCCCTAATCCCTAATCCTTAATCCCTAATCCCCCTTCTTCCCTTAGCGCCTTTGCGTGAGCTCTTTTGTGATTTATCTCTTTCCCTTTTCGCAATCTGCAATCGGCAATCCGAAATCCGAAATTCCTTGCCGTTCTCTATACTCTTGAAGATATATTCCTGACGAGGTATAAAATTGGCATGGAATGGGACATTGAATACACGGATGAGTTCGGCGAGTGGTGGAATGGCCCAGCACACCGGCCGACCTTATCGCGTGCTCTATGCCTTCGATCCTCGCCGATGCGCGATGTTGCTGATCGGTGGCGAGAAAACTGGAGACGATCGCTGGTATGACGAATATGTGCCCATCGCAGATCGGCTCTACAATGAACATTTAGAAACATTGCGCAGGGAGGGCTTAAAGGATGGCTCGTAAATTTGTTGAACTGGAAGCCAAAATGTCGCCTGAAGCAATCGCCCGATCCGAGGCGCGTTATCGGGAGATGGTTGCGGAGATGCCTTTGCATGAGTTGCGCCGTGCTCGGGGAGTGTCCCAGGAAATGCTGGCGAAGCTTCTACAGATCAAACAGCCCAATATAGCCAAACTGGAAAAGCGAACCGATATGTACATTTCCACGTTGCGCGCGACGATCGAGGCCATGGGGGGAACACTCGACATCGTGGCTCATTTTCCCGATGGCGCTGTGAAGATCACGAACTTCTCGTCTATCGACGAAGGCGAGACAGCTGCGACCTAACGCTTGATGTTAGGGTACATCGGCCAACTCAGGCAATGTGCATCTCTCATTGGGAAGTGTAGAGGTTGCCGGTTTATTTGGCGGGGATCATCTTGGCCTCGCTTTGACTGCATAATGGCTTACGGACACTTGATTGTGGAGTGATTTTATGACCTTCGCTCTCCCAATTCTTTTTCGAAATCTGAATTTCCACACCCTCCCCTCGCGCCCAGCCTCTAGCACCTTATGTTCCCTTTGAGTGAAACCTTTTACGATCCCCTTTCTTCCCTTCGTTACCTTCGGCAAAACATTTGCCTCTTTCCCTTTCCACAATCCGAAATTGTTCTCCCTTCGTTTTCTTCATTACCTTCTGCAAAATTTCGTTTCGCCCGTTAAGCTCGACCTCTCAACGAAATCTCTTCAGCGTAATCCGTAATCCCTTTTTCTTCCCTTTGCGCCTTTGCGTGAGACCTTTTGTGACTTAGCTGTTTTTCCGAAATCCGAAATTGCTCTCCCTTCCTTTTCTTCTACCTTCTGCAAAATTTCGTTTGCCCCGTTAAGCCAGACCTCCCAACGAAATCTCTTCAGCCTAATCCCTAATCCGTAATCCCTAATCCGTAATCAACTTGTCTTGACCTTCGAAATCTATCAGATTATTGTACTAACATGATCAAATCCTTTGCAGACGGCCGAACTCGAAGATTTTATGAATCCGGTAAAGCAGGCAAGTTTCGAGGGCTCGATATTGAGGCTGCCGAGGATTTGCTGGCAGGGCTCGGTGCTGCGACGGCATTGTCAGACCTTACTTAGCCCGTTAAAGAGTGTTGGCCTGCACAAGCTTAGCGGCGATAGAGCCGGGCAATGGGCAATGACGATAAACGGACCATGGCGAATCTGCTTTCGATTTAAAGACGGAGACGCTTATGATGTTCAGATTGTAGATTACCATGAAGGGTGAGAACATGAACGCGGTGCATCCTGGTCGGATTCTTAGAAGAGAACTTAATGCAAGAAGTATTACCGTAAAGGACCTTGCATCCGCATTGCGAATGCCGACCGGTCAAATCTCACAAATCCTAAATGCAAAGCGAGGCATTACTGCCGAAACAGCACTCAGGTTAGCGCAATATTTCGGGAATAGCGCTCAATTTTGGATGAATCTTCAATCACGTTATGATTTGACCATGGTCGAACAGGAAAAGGGTGCCCAAATAAGGGCCGAAGTGGTGAAAGCCGCATAAATGCGAGTGAAGGAAAAGGAAATGAACAAGGAATACGTTGTAGCCGCAATACCCAAACGTCGAGTTGGCAAAGTTATGAACAAGCTGCGCAGAGAGGACATATATTCGGATGCCAGATAAGGATCGCGTATTTCTGGATACCAATGTTCTCATCTATCTGGCCAACGAAGACTCACCGTTTCATTCCTCGACCTTAGCCAAATTCAAGGAAGTTGCTGTTGGTACCGAGATCTGGATTTCCAGACAAGTCTTGCGGGAATATGGTGTTGTTATGAGTAGACAAGGGTTTGTGGAAAAGCCGCTCTCACCCGAGGACGGAGGTGATGAACAAATGGAAGTCAGTGCCGCAGAATTCCGGGCAAATTGCTTCAAGATTCTGGATGAGGTCGAAACGACTCATAAAGAAGTCATTATTACCAAACGGGGCAGACCGGTTGCAAGGCTGGTTTACTTTGCGCAACAAAAGGACAAAGATCCTCTCCTCGGCAGCATGGAAGGCCTTGTTGAGACGATCGGGGATCTAACCGAGCCGGTCATCGAACATAAGGCATGGGAGCTTGATTGAGGGATGATCGTTTAGACCGTTAAGAGCTTCCGCAACCCGCAATGCTTTGCATGCCCCATTCCTTCTCTTCCTTTCCTTCTGTAAAGGGTTTTTCTTTCCGAAATCCGCAATTCGAATTCCGAAATCTGCCTTAATCCGTAATCCGTAATCCCTTTTTCTTCCCTTAGCGCCTTTGCGTGAGACCCTTTGTGATTTATCTCTTTCCCTTTTCGAAATCCGCAATCCCAAATCCAAAATTTCTTCTACCTTCTGCAAAATTGCGTCTACCCCGTTAAGCCCGACCTCTCAACGAAATCTCTTCAGCGTAATCCATAATCCATAATCCGTAATCCTTAATCCCTACCCCCCCTTCTTCCCTTCGTTGCCTTCTGTAAAAAATGTGTCTCTTTACCTTTCCGAAATCCGAAATTTTCTTCTGTTTTCTGTCTGCTGTAGTTATGGCACATATTTTGCTCACTTCTTTCTATTGTAAATACTGAAAACGCACTTAACAAACAACAAAGAACCAAGAACGAAATTTGATTTGACTTTACAAATAATAATTCTTAAAGTTATTTGAACTTACCTGAGAATGTGCCGAAAGCTTTTGATTTTTTCTTCGGCTGCTGACTGCACGTCTTCTAATTAAAGGTCGCTGATACAAAAAAGATAAAAACGAACCAAATTGGCCTGCAGGAATGAGGGATTTCCAGTTTCGCATGTCGGGAAAGAATGCAAATTTAGAGCAGTTAGCTGGATCCTGAAAGTTAGCTTCACTCTTACCTGATAAGCATGAGAATGTATATTGGTTCTCAGATTTCGTATTCTAAAAAGTGAGAAAAAAACACCTATGGATGGGCTCGGGAGGAAGGGCTTATGGGGAAACAAAATAGATTTTTATATTTATGGATAACATGTTGCTTGCTTTTGTGTATCGCCCTCTGCTACGGAACATATACCTATTTTTTCGCTACAAAAGATTCGAGTGAGATTGCAAAATTGGGGGGGAGCGCTTCGGGTGCCTCAAGTTCCGAGAAGGGACTGCAGAAGCCAACTCGCTCAGGCGATCAACTGATGAGTAGTATCTCCAAGCAGTCTGTTAAGCTCCCAGCCCAAAAAACCGGTCAAATTTCTGACTTGGATATGTCAAAACAAAAATTTAAAGCTTCGGATGAGCTAGTGGTTCTCCCCGATGGAGAGGGGGAAGTGGTGATGACTGAAAGTCAGGTGAAAGCTTTGCATAAGAAACAACAAGCCGAAGCAGAGGCGGTTCTGCAGTCTGATGCAATAGTGATTCCCGCTTCTGACGGTGAAGGAGCGGGGATGACAGTCCGCCAGCTACAGGCTTTGCACGAAAAGCAAGAAACAGAGTATGCCAAGCAATTAGACGACATGCTGATCCCTCTTTCTGAGGATGAGGGTGGTGTGGCAATGACTGTTCGACAACTTAAGGCTCTCCATGAAGAACAACTAAAAGAAGAGGCATTCTCAAACCAGTATGAAATTGCGGCCGTGTCTTCGAATGAGAATGATCCGGCAATGACAAATTGGGAGTTAAAAGCTCTGCTTCAATCGCAGGAAGATGAGTTTAACGCAACAGCGGATTTACAGGAAATCGAGGTAGCTCCCGCGCAAGACGGGCAAGGCCCAACCGTCCTTACCGTGCAGGAGCTCAAAAACTTGCATGCTCAACAGGAAAAAGAAGCACAGATCACTTCAAAGTAGCCGGAGTTTTTTCAGACGCTCAAAGAATAATGGAAATCAGAAGAAGTTTAATGAGCAATTAGGACGTAAAAGGGAAAGAAAGGAGGGAAGTGCAGTCTGTTATTGGAATTATTGAAAAGATTATTCATGCTTTAAATCATTATTATTAAAGGAGGAAAAGATGAAAACGAAAAAAATGACACTAGTTATTGCGTTAGCTATGATGGTGTTCGCATTACCATTGGTGGTTGTACCTGCAGCCCACGCATTGGATATACCCGATGGTACACTCACCTGGGTAGGATTCTATCCTGGTCTTGGATATTCGGTGAGGTTGGTGGACAATTCGGGAACCTATTGGACGGGGGAAAGGACATTTTATCTAAGCAGTGAGTTGGGCAATGCTGGCCTCGCTATAGCGTTAACTGCTTATAGCAACGACAAGCCGGTATGGGTGCGGCTTGCATCTGGCGCTTCTAACTCATTGATCCTGATCATACACGCCAAGTGATGAGGAGAATTTTTGTTGTACCTAAATTTGGCCATTGCCATAGCGCATATATCCACTTTTGTCATTCCTGCGCAGGTAGGAATCCAGAAGTGTTCGAGAACTCAGTGGATGCCTGTCTTCGCGGGCATGAGGTGAATGCAGGCAAAATCGCTAAAATTAAGGTTGCACTAAATTGCATAGTGGAAACACAGGCTGCGGCTGCCATAAATGGTTTTTTAATAGTTGGGAAGTAAGTTTCCCCTTGCGTGCTTCCCAACTAGCTTTAAGGTCTCTACTATTCTGTTTTATTCTTCTCCCGTCATTTGGGGCAACGCTCAGAGGGCAAAGTCCAACTTTACAGGGGTGCTGATTGGGATTGCGTTCAGCTAACCTCGTCCGATGCCTTCACCAGAAGTTTGGAAACCGAAAAAATGACTAAAATCATGACGTATCCTGGAAATCTCCATTCCAAAGGCGCGCATGATTATAAACACTCATGATTTACACCCGTTTCCACCCAAAAGAAGAGAACGAGCAGATTGTACAATTGTTTGCACAGTTGGATAATAGGTCTTTTCGAGCGCAGAACTGGCTGGAGCAGGGCAGTCTGGAAGGGTTACCCTTAGGATGGGAGCTTTAAGGTATCCAAAAGCGCTTTCTGTCACCATCGCAGATATTTCTGCCGCCAACCCGCAGGTCTTCCATCCACCATCAGCAATCATCAGCCTACCGGTTTTTCTGACCGACTGCAATATCAACTGTTCATCAATTGGCTTAGCGCTTCTAAGATCGATAATCTCTACATCGACACCCGCTTCGGCCAAAAGTGCGGCGGCTTTTATCGATTCATGTGCCATAAACGATATTGCAGCTATGGTAAGATGCTCACCTTCTCTTCTGACCACAGCTCGACCAATTTCTACCTCATACGTTTCTTCGGGTACCACCTCCTCAATTCCGTGAAGCCAGCGATCATCGATGAATACAACGGGATTGGGGTCTTGTATGGCGGCAATCATCAAGCCTTTTGCGTCATAAGGAGTTGATGGCATCACAACCTTAAGACCAGGAACATGAGCAAAGACGGCATGTACGGCTTGTGAGTGTTGAGCCGCCTGTTCTCCTCCACGATTTATGATTCCCCAGAACACCGCAGGGACCGATGCCTTGCCCCCGTTCATGTAGTACCAGTTAGCAGCCTCATTGATAATCGGATCCATGGCATATAGCATAAAGTCCATTCTCGGATGCACCACTATCGGCTTCATGCCTGCAAGTGCAGCGCCCACTGCAGCGCCTGTCATACTATTTTCAGAAACCGGCGTGTCAATGACACGGGTTTCACCAAATCGATCTAGCAGGCCCTCAGCTGTCCTGCCAACATACCACGGACTTTTCACCCCTTGTCCAATCAAAAACACAGCTGGATCAACAGCCATCATTTGGTGCAAAGCTTCATTAATGGCAAGACTATATTGGAGCTTTCTATTTAAAGACATATTTTCCCAAATCCTTTTGGTCTGGGCGGGGACTTGACTCGGCGAAACGATGAGCATCTAATACTTCTTTTTCTGCCGATTGCCTTATGGAAGACAGGGTCCCTTCATCTAGCAACTTATTAGTCAGAAGATAGTCCTGAAATTTCACGATAGGGTCCTTCAACAGCCATGCGTTGACTTCTTCTGGCGGCCGAATATCCGTATGAGAACCCTGGATATTGTCATTGGGCCCAACGTGGCCACGAAATCGATAAGTCAAACACTCCATGAAGACCGGCCCGGTGCCGCTTCGGCATTTTTCTATAGCAGATTTTCCCAGTTCATAGACCTGCAATACATCATTGCCATCGACTTGGCAAGTATCGACACAGAAAGGCTCTGCAACTCGGTAGATATGATCCTGTACGCGGCATTCGCGAATGGGCATATGAGTAGCGTAAAAATTATTTTCACAGACAAATACAATCGGCAACTTCTTGAGGGCGGCAAAATTCAGGCATTCATAAAGCACTCCCTCACCGCTCGCACCATCGCCAAAAAAGCTGACTGCGACTCGATCTTCTTTTCTAATCGATGCAGCAAGGGCTGCTCCCAGTGCCAAAGAAATGGTTCCAGCCACAATGGGGGCCGCTCCCAATATCCCTTTATCAGGATCAATGAGGTGCATAGAGCCACCTCTACCCCGCGCACAGCCGGTCTCTGCCCCATAAATCTCAGCGACCAGTTCGCGCATACTGCCACCTTTCGCAAGGAAATGTCCGTGAGAACGATGCGTACCGAAGACATAATCGCTTTCATTCAGAGAGGCACAGATGCCAGCTGCAATGGCTTCCTGGCCTGAGTAAAGATGACAGGGACATATGATTTTGTCATCTAGAATCGGCTGAACAAGACTCTCTTCACACAGCCGTATGCGAACCATCGTTCTATACAGTTCCTGCAACAAATGATGAGGGTACTGCACTATGAGCCTCCTAAAGCAGCATTATTTGGGCCACAGAGTCAGGCTGAGTACCACAATCCGATAAAGAGAGCCAGTGAGCATTATCCAAAGACCAGCCCAGCGCAGCGGCATTTTCATCCAATTGGGCAGCCGTTTTTAGACCGACGATTGCTGACGTAATGAAAGGAGCGTCTAGGACCCAGCGTATGGCTACTTGGATGGGTGACTTCCCATAGTGTCCGCCAATTTCACTCAATTTATCAAATATTTTCAATCTATTACCCATCTTTTCACCACTAAAGCCGACGTCTTGGGAGCGAGTATCCCCCTTGGAAAACCGGCTGTTCCTGTCATACTTTCCGGAAAAAAGTCCCCTCGCCAAGACGCCGTATGCCAAACTCCCTATCCCGTACCGATCAAAACATGCTCTAAGGATTTTTTCATTCTGTCTTTCTGCAACGTTGAAGAGGGATTGAACGGATGCCAGGTCCGCGATATCGTTGGCTTCTCCCACGAGCCCCAAATCGAAATTTGAACAGCCGATGTAGCGAATCTTGCCCTGCTCACGGCAGCGCATCAACGCTTCTAATGTATCTGCTATTGGAGTCTTGCCGTCGTACCAATGAATTTGGTATAGCGGGATCGAATCAATTCGCAAGCGTCTGAGGCTACCCTCTAGGGCTTGCACTACGTGTTTGGGGCTTATGTCCTTATACGTTTTGCCGCTCTCATCCCAGGCGACACCGAATTTTGTTGCTATAACCACATCATGCCGCCGGCTTCCTAAAGCCTGGGACAACACTTTCTCAGAATGGCCAAATCCATATACATCTGCTGTATCAAAAAGGTTTATGCCGAGATCAATGGCTTTTTTCAAGGAAGTGATCGACTCCTCATCCTTTACGGCACCATATCCGTGGCCACCAATCGCCCAGCAGCCAAATCCCATGCGGGATACTGTCAATTCAGTTTTACCTAATGTTTGATATTCCATTCACACCTGATCCTCAGCATCTGCAACAAAGTCATAATGAGTATCTTCATGTCAATCGCAAAAGAATTTTCTCTTGCATACCTAATCCGAAGCCGATTTTTTTCAGGTTCAATTTCTCTCTGGTATTTTTCGTCTACATCTTCATCACCGAGTATCTCATCGAGATTAATAAACCGAATCGATGCATAATCTGTGAGGCCGGGTTTGACTGACAGAATAACCCTTTCTTCTTCCGAATAAAGCTTTGTATATTGTTCTACTTGGGGTCGTGGCCCGACAAAACTCATCTCACCAGCTAGTATGTTGAATAACTGTGGCAGTTCGTCCAGTTTGTACTTTCTAAGTACTCTGCCGGAAGCTGTCAGTCTTGGATCATTTAGCGCAGTAGACGCCCCGCCTAATTTTTCAGCATTTATCACCATCGTGCGGAATTTGAAAATTCTGAAAGGTCTGCCGTAAATTCCGGTTCTAATTCCCCTGTAAAAAACAGGGCCTGGCGAATCCAACCTCACGATCAATGCCAACACAAGAAGAACCGGCCACATCAGTATTAAAAGAAACAGTGCGGCAGTAAAGTCGCAGCATCGCTTCAGCATTGCGCTATTGACTTGTTTGAAAAGTCCTCGGAAGTCAGCAACCACAAATTCCAGATGCTGTGGTGGGCATTTCTATCCATTACGAGTTGACAGGATTGGAATAAACGATGACAGCTATCCATGCCATTCGCTGAAGATAGGGTGTACTGAGCAGAACGCTATCAAGATTTTCCAATATTGATAAGAGAGGCGAAAACAACCGTGTCTTCCTAAACGGCACTGCGAGCAGGGAGGCAAGATGGAAGAATGTGATGTCAACTTTCCTAAAGTACTGTTTCCCAATCATTATTTCAGGTACTCCAAGAATATGCTACACTTCCCATTGCGTTCTTAAGTCCGGTGTCCTTTTTCGATAATAATGGATCAAGGGATTGTGGCGAAGCGCTTCTGTACATACAACTCTGCCCTCTGGCTTAACAATCCGCGATACTTCCTTGAGCGCAGTCCTAAGCTCCAAATGGTGGAGTGCCCCATACTCGTGAATGATATCAAAAACGTCATTAGGGAAATCCGTATGCTCTGCATCCATGACCGTAAAATTGCAGCAATCGCTCACACCGAATTGTTCAGCTAATTTCTGAGCATTTTCAATTCCTACTTTAGAAATGTCGATGCCGCAAACGGAGCTAGCCCCTTGCCTTGCCATTTCTACTGCAACTTCTCCGTTTCCGCAGCAATAATCGAGGGCGCTTTTTCCTTTTATATCATTAAATAAAATACTGTATCTGTATGCGGAGCTAGTTCGGGTAATGCTGTAAAATTTCATGTTTGAAAAATGTTTATGATGGCTCTCGTTTTCAACTAGAAAGCCTGCTGCTTCGCTACTCATCTCCATGTTTGTTTGGTATTTGCAGGTACGGACATAGCGGCGTCGATCGGAGTGTTCAATTTCCTTTAGTTTTCTTTCTTCAAGACGCATTGTTTTCCTGTCTTGCTCTTTCATCGAACTTTAGTCGTGTTTCAACTATCGAACATAGATGATTCGCAAAGTTTCGATAAACCTTTTCTGCATCATATTCCCGCCTGAGCAAGTCCTTCGCTCGCCGCCCCATGAGTTTCAATTCATCTCTATTCCGGAGGCACCATAGAATCTTGTCTTTCAGGTCATTAGGATCATCCGCGTTGAACTGCAACCCAATCGACTCACTTTGCAGTATTTCCTCGAATTCACCCTGTAAAGAAGACAATATTGGAAGTCCGGCCGCCATATACTCAAAAGGCTTATTCGGCAGTGTTTGTGGTGCCTTCGAGGTATATGGATTTAAAGCAATGTCACTGACAGAAAGAATAGCGTCTACATCAGCTTTTTCACACCAACCTGTTACATAGACGTTTTGCAGTTCTAATGATTTCTTGTATAGAAAGGAAGCTTGGGCGCCACTACCAACGAAAATAAATTGAACCTGATCGTCTAAAGTTCGTGATAATTCAGTTGCGGCAGTAATGACAGTCTTGAAGTTACAAGTTAGACTTAATGTCCCTACAAAAGTAATGGTAAGCCGATTTTTTTTTAGCCTGAATTTCCTTCTTATTTCATCTCGCTCCCATTGGGAATAATCTGCTACAGAGTTTGCAGGATAGCCTAACGGAAACCATTTATCATTGTCACTCGTTTGTCTGTCCGCCAATGCAAGAGCCCAAACCAAGTTGGTTGGCGAAACAGCAGTTAAAGCTGTCGCCAGTTTTGCTATTCTCTTCGCCCGTGAAAACTCCGTGCTCAAAAACAACTTTATCATGGGGTGTAGCAACTTTGGGAAAGGGTCCACAAAAATACTAGGCCATCGATCTCGAACGTCAACGATCACCGGTATTTTGTGCTTGACTCCAAAAACTACCGCCTTTTCGCATACTTCCAAAGTAGGCAGACACGCATAGATCAAGTCGGGGAACTGGGCAGAACGAAGCTTTGCCGTCTCCCTTTTAAACTGACTCGCAACTACGTGATTATGGAAGAATCTATTTGGAGATATGCTGCGACCATAGCCCGGGCCATGGAGCATTCTTATAATAAAATTGTTTCCAATTTCAATAGTGGTAGAGACTTGATACCTTTGTCGTCTTAGTTGATGGTTGAATGTCGAAGACCACCACAAAATCTCATGGCCCGCTTCGGTTAAAGCATTGGCAAGCATTCCGCAACGATAGAGTCGGTTGCCGGCATCTAATTTTGGCAAGAAGTCACTAATTTCAACCAGCCACACTTTCATGGTACATTTAGCCTCTCAAGTGATTCAATAACTCCGGGCGCCAGTCAGACATACGATTTTCAAGCCATCCGGTGAAGGGGTACGAATTTTCTGTCTCCATTTCCGACAAAAGGATTCTTTACATTTGTGCTATCTCGGTTTCCCGTTTGCGGCATTTCTGCATGAGATGCTTGGGCTTAAATCTCCAACGCCACACAGTAGTTGCCATCATTAAACCATAGACAAACACCTCAATGAAAGCCAAACGGTGATAATAATAGTCGAACCATCCAAAAACAAATCCTGCTGAAAAAAACCCCCATGCAGATAAAATCCATAGGTTTTGGCTTTTTACAGCAACAATAAATATAAAATAAACGACAATTCCAAAAACAAAAGTATAAACTAGCACGGTCCAAATATTGCCAAAATAGAGTGTTAATGTACCAAAAAAAGTGTAGACGTTCACAAAGTTTTCCTGAAGTAAATGGATATCCATTCGCAACGGGATTATTGGATTGACTAAGGGCTCCCCACTTATAATAAAATAAAGGTTGGCGAATGGTGCGAAAGCCATCAAAGGTGAAGGTTCACTGACAGCGCTGTGCTTGACAATTTCACTCCAGCCAAGCACCCCAGCAAATAAGTAGTTACCAACGTGGGCGAAAAGCAACTTATATACACGCCAATTAAATAACGAGGTAGGATCATGTGCAGCGAAAACCAGCATGTAACTGCCAATGAATATTACCAAGCTAACAACGATCAACGTAATAATAAGCGAGAGTGAAAACTTTTGACGACCTAAATAACCGCGGATCAATAGTCCGGCTATAATAGGCATAAAAAGCCAGCCTTTCACTGGATAAAAGGATAGCATGATGAACAAGACTAAAATACTAATCCAGCCGAACCAATGCTTCCGGGACAATACACCTATCAGCAGGACGACAAGCAATCGTGAAAAGGTCATTATATGCCCTGCGGCACCTGAAGCGTATGCCAATGCTGAGGCATCACCCTCAGCAAGGATAAAATGTATTCCGCCCACTTGCTTAAGTTTCGATGCCAAAATGAAAATGCAGATCCATACAAGTGTCAATGTTAAACGGATGACTCGTGACTCATTTCTCACACGCTTGCGAGCTCGAGTTCGAATCGGCAGATACCGGCTAAAAGCTGCTGCTATCATGAAGCCGCTCAAGCCGAACGTAGCTAGTCCAAAGATCCATAACAAGATTGAGGAACTGGCAAGGGGCACGAAACCAAGCACAGGCGCCAATGTTGCAGACAAGAGTAAAACAATTGTATATGGTGCAGACAATAGTGTAAAAGGCGTTAGCCAGGTACCAAACAACCGTCGCTGACACATCGAGATAGTGCCTGTCTCAATTATAAGTAATACGAGAAGTGCAAAACCTGTTATCTCACTCATATTTCTTTATTGACCATAGTTCATTATGGATGGAAATAAACCTTGTCTCAACAGGTTATGCAAAGGTCTTCAGCTAGTAGAAGGAGACTGAGGTTAATGGTTGTTTCTGTATATTGTCACTTCTCCGGGATAGCGTCGAGCAAGAAAAGCAGCCAAGCGGTATCGCCTGATGGTGAGGACCGTGAAGTGGGTCCAGGATCATACTCATCCACTCCCATATCAACCAAAGCATTTCTTGTTTTAGTTGCAGCAACTATTCGTGGTTGTCCTTCATAGTCATAAGCCGGCAGGTTCGGTGCATTATTGGAACCTTTGTCGATGCACGGAGAAGAGGAGGACAAATGATAGTCATCAATCTGTTGGAAGCGGGGATCGGAATCGATATTGCCCGTGCCTCCTGTGAACCCCCCTTGGATATCTGAATAGTCTATTGTTGGGGGACTCGATTCGAAATAGGGTGAAGCAGGCGAATTGCCCCAGAAAACCGAGTTTGTGATTACGGGAGAGGAATCCGAGGTGAATAAAGAAGCACCGACTGTCTCTGCTTTGTTATCAGTGACAGTACAATTTGTGATTACGGCATTACCGTTTATGGTGCAACTGATTCCAGCGCCAAAACTGCTGCGCGCGACATTGTTATGAATGTAGGTATTTACAAGCACTGGTGAGCAGGACTTGACTGTTACTCCAGCCCGGTTAGCCGCAGAGTTGCCAGAGATATCGCAATTATCAATTGTCACATCAGAGTAAAAAATATTGATCCCACCAGACGTTAGATCGGAACTGTTATTTGCAATTGTCGAATATGATATCTGAGGTGATGAATTTGCATCAGCAGGTACTTCACTCCATATTGCAATGCCGCCACCTGTTTCCGCCGCTGTATTATTTTGGACAATACTGTGCGTTAAGACTACGCTGTTGATTGCAGAATCTGTATAGAAACCTGCTCCTCCACCCCCTCCTACGACAGCTTTGTTGTTTTCAATTACGCAGTTGGAAATAGTAGGAGCCGAATTCCAACTGCCGATACCACCCCGTTCCTGGGCGGAATTGTATGATATTGTGCTGTCCTCCAGCCTTCCGTTGGATCCGTTACAAAAACTGATACCCCCTGAGTTGGTGAGTACATCCGGGGAGGGGATCGGAAATGTGCTGTTGGAATCATTTAAAGAAATGGTGCACGATGAGATGAGTGTTTGAGAGTTAATCAGGCAAATCCCCCCTCCAGATGATCTTCTCAGTTGATCGTTGAGTATATTCGAACTTATTGTGGAGTTGGTTAGTTTCCCACTGGAATCACTCAGTAGAATACCTCCTCCCATCACCTTTGAGGTATTATTTTCAATAACACAATTAGCAATCAACGGAGAAGAATTCTCTTGAATAGAAATGCCGCCGCCGGACCAATCAGACTCATTGTGAGTGATTGTAGTATAATATATCTGCGGATTCGATGAGTAGATACCAACGCCGCCTCCGTCTCCCTTCCCACCGTCAAATGCCTTGTTTGAAGAAATGATGGTGGACTGTATCAGCGGAGACGAATTTTGCTGGATCTGTAGACCGCCACTGTCGGGTGCTGTGTTGCTTTCAATTATGCAGTTGGAAATTGCAGGTGAGGCATTTCTACAGGATATTCCGCCGCCAAACTGATCGGCATTGCACTGACTGATTTTACAGTTGGAAATAGTAGGTGATGATTTGTAACAAAAAATACCACCACCATGACCATAGTATGTTGAGTCGTTAGGTACATTACCGTTTTGGATAGTAAATCCGTCCAGAACCGAGTCAGCTTGTTCGCCACTTCTAAAATAGACGCCTCTTCCGGAGTACTGGCAGTCTATGATGGTTGACGAATATCCGTTTTCAGAACGAACAGTAATTGCTTTCCCCACGAAATCGAGATTTTTGTTCCCCTCTCCCGCATATGTCCCACTGGCAACAAGAACGGTGTCACCTTCCGCTGCTGAGTCTATTGCAGCTTGAATAGTATTATAGTCTGTGGGAACTCTTATAGTGGCTGGCAGGCAAATCGAAGGTTGAAAAACAAAGGACAGAAAAATCAGTGACCAAATCGGATGAATGATAGCTTTAGCCATTGCGGAAGACCTCACGGTTGAGTTAAGAAAAAACTTTTACATCAAAACCTCCACGATTCTAGGTGCGCTTTTTTAAATGCAATTTTTTTGCCAAGACTGCCACAACTCTTCATAGACCTTTTCCATGATGGAAATGCTCTCTTCCCAGCCATAGTTATCTCTAACCCATTGAACCCCTGCCTGTCCCATACTCTTGCGCAGGTTTTCATCCACAATTAACTCTTTAATCACATTTGCTAAAGCTTGTGAATCGTCAGGATTCACAAGCTTACCTGTGACCCCGTCTTTAACCACTTCCGGTAACCCCCCTACATTTGTGGCAACAACAGGCACTCCACAGGCAGAGGCTTCCAGGATGGCCACACCAAAACTTTCGCTATCAAGTCTACTTGCCGCAACGTATATATCTAATTTATTAAGATAATCTGGAACCAAAGAATGGGGAACGAAACCTGTCCATTGCGTTATTCCGTCGGTGTCCAACGATTTGACCAAATCGTTAAGGAACTTTTTGTCCTTGCCATCTCCCACTATGAGAAGGCGCAATTTGGATGCGAGATATTCATTATTTTCCATCAACGAATTGCGTGCTATGTTAAATGCAGTAATTAAGGTATCGATACCATATTTAAATGCTAGCTTTTTAACAGTTCCGACCGTAATAGTTTTTTCCTGTGAAAAAGCCTTAGGCTTAAATACCTGCATATCAATCCCGAAGGGTGTCACCCTGATCTTGCTTGATCTCTGGTCACAAAGGGTTGCCGTATGTCTTGCCATGGCGTGGCTTGTGGATCCAATCAGATCGGCTGCTTTCAGATTATTTTTTAATAAAGCCATCTTCTTTGCAGATTCAGTAGGGAAGTCATAAACATCACTGCCCCAGACCGATATCATATATGGATGAAATCCGCTAAAACGTCCCAGTGCGCCATATCCACTTGCGTAATGGGCATGGAGGAAGTCTGGTTGAAGCCTTTTCAAGAACATCCGAAGCAGGGGAGCATTCAAAAAGTAGCCTTTATTGCCCCGAAAAGGCAGATAATGAATGGATTTGACCATAGGGGAAACATTGCCGCTGCCTCGGTGTTGAGTGAAGACATGGATCTCATGCCCCCGGTCGGCAAGGGCGTTGGCCCATCGAAAGGCGTGCACACTACTGATATTGGCCAGAAATGCTAGTTTAAATCTTTTCATAACGGTTAGACCAATAAAGTGACATGTATGAACCCCTTCAATTTCTTCAGAAAAGAACCGCGTCAGTCATCTAAAATCTTCTTTTGAATAGGCAAAAAACATTTCTTTATCAACCCCCGTTTTCACTTTGAGCTCTGAGTTCAATGCCTTAAAAAAATTAACGATTTGTATTAGTGAACAATTTTTTTTCGCTAACAAAAAATAAAAGATATACAAGTAAAAGACTGTACTTTTTATAAAGTAATTAAATTTAGAAGAGTAATCTCTATTGTCGAGCAATCTCTGCAGATAGAAGACAAAAACTTCACCCAGCCTCTTTTGGAAAAGAACGTCTTTGGAGGAGCCAACCTTGTGAAAAACGACTGCCTTTGTCAGGCAAGCCATCTTTTTCCCCTGTTTTTGGAACCTCAGGGAAAGTTCAAAGTCCTCCTCGCCAAAGAAGAACTTCTCGCTAAATAATTCAACCGCATCTAAGCGAAAAAGAATCGCGCACCCAGTGGCAAAAGATATGTCAAAATCTTCCTTGTCAATCTTTCTATGGTGCATTCCCTGGTAATAATATTTGCGATGTCCATACCAGGTGATTTGGCCTCCACAATTCCATATGTAATCCGGGTCACCCATAAATCGCAATTGGGGCACGATAGCGGTGTATTGTGGGTTATTCTCATAGAAATCGATCAAAAGCCGGACTGCGGCCTTTGTAACTATTGTATCGTTATTAAGTAAGAGCAAATAGTCTGCACAAACTCCCCTAGCATACCTTATAGCAACATTGTTTCCCGCAGCGAACCCTAGATTTGTGCCATTTTCTATCAAGATTGCTTTTTTGACTAAATTAGATTCCGCCAACAATGATTCACTATGTGCATTTCCACCCCTGGTTGCTAGAAAGGCATCATAGCATACAAGCAGCTCAAAGTTTGCTTGCAGCCATGATTTCAGTTCAAGCAAAGAGCGCTCTTCCGAACCGTTATCGACTACGACAACTGTGTAGTTAGGGTAGTCCTGCGCACGGATCGATTCGAGGCACCTTATGGTGTCTCTGGTACCGTTCCAGTTCAAGACAATGATGTAAACGAATGGGTGGCTTGTCTTTTGGTAATTCTTCATCATTATCATCATCCTTGAAACCACCGCTCTCTGATCATCTAATCGAGCTAACTGGTTATAGCCAATTCAGGTCCAATACACACCCAACATGATTTAAATGCGAGCGTCCAATATCAAGCGTACTATCAATCGATGATCGATGAGATCTAGACCTTCATCGCCAATGTTTCCAGCTGTATTTGCTGCCGAGTAACCACTGAGATCAGGTTTATCGGATAGAGGAATAAATTTAATAGGTAATTTCTGGAAAGAAAACCATGGAATCTCCAGGACTTTATCGTGCCACCAAAATCTCGAAGATGAAGAACATTGAAACCCGACAGCCTTAAAGCGGAAGCCAGGGATTTCTTATTGAAACCGTTGATATGATAGGGCGATACGAAAGGTTTGATACGTCCGTACATTTCGCTTTGGAAAAACATTGTGTAAACGATTCGTTTCAAATCATTGCTCAGGCAATCTTCATTTGGCACAACCAGGTACAGAATGCCACCGCTTGTTAGAATCCTGTTTATCTCTTTTAAACTCCTTAGTGGATCGGGCATGTGTTCAAGTACCGAATTCATGTAAATTACATCAAAGAAATCGTCAGGGTAAGCTGCTTCTGCTAAGTTGCCCAGAAAAAAGCTAGTGCGATTTTTGAGGGCATTATCCAGATTGTCCGCAATATCTAGGCCATAAGTTTCCCAACCCTCATGTAGGGCTTCACGCAGCATTTCCCCTCTTCCACACCCTATGTCAAGAAAACGTTTGATGGGCTTCCTCGTATTTTGAGAAATTAAATGAATCCTAGCACGTCGTTCCCTCGACCGAAATTGCGCTGTCCATTTGTTGTTGGGAATAAAGTAATTGTTTTCATAAAGCAGTTTCCACTCAGAAGTAGTTAAATCTATAGTAGGCTCAATGAAGTAAAATTGGCAATTTTCGCACTGGACTATCTTATACTTTGCTTCCCTTATTCTAGGTACTTGTGAATTCATCCGAGGCGGTCCAATAGTTCTGCAATTGCCAGTGCTGCATATCAGACATTTGGTCATTTCAGTTCCTCCTGAATGTAACAAATTGGTTATCCAAAGTTCTCGATCTGAAAAAATCAACAAGTTGGGGTGCAATGATTAAGTATGATATCTTGTCAATTAAATTGATCAACTGTAGTCTATCGGGAAAGAACCCGTGATCAGATACCTGAGATTTATCATCATTTTGATGCTTAATTGTTACTCATGTCTTATTGAAAAAGCCAATCGTTGCCTGATGAACGCTTGGGCTAGCTCGCGTTCCCGGAGGTTGATGCCCCAATTCCACGCAATGTAGCAAAAACAACTTAGTGTTGTTATGAGCATCAAAAACTTGAAAGTAAGTGAAAAAGGAAAACTCATCACGCCCAAGCAAAGTAAGCTGCCGGCAAGGATCAGTATGCTTCGGCCCGTTCTCCCTATGGGAGAAGGCATGATCCAGTTTGCTACCGCAAATAAGCTTGCGGTGTCTAAAGCAAAACGGAGGAGAGAGGCAACGGCAGCGCCTTCTATCCCAAATCTTTTCGTCAGCAGGACAAGCAACAAAACATAAAGCGGGAACTCGATTAAATGGAGTTTGCCAGTAATTTCAACCCGCCCCATCCCCTGGATGCTTGAAAAAGCAACCCTAGCCAGACTGTTTAAAAATATGCCAATTGCCAGCAACCGAAGAACTGTGGCCCCATTACTCGCATATTCTGGGCCGAGCCACCATTCTAAACCTTCATGGGCAAATAATATGACAATAATAGTCATCGGGAACATCATTAGGAATACATATCTTGTAGTATTTTGAAATAAACGGGACGCTCGTTCCTCGTTCTGAGTATACGTAGTAGCGAATGCAGGAAAGAGTACACTAGAAACTGCAGATGGCAGAATTAAGATCCTACTGATCATGTCGTACGATGCTGTGTAATAAGCAACTTGTCTGACGGATGTCAGGGTCCCAATGAAAAAGCGATCCACGCTCGCCATAAGCGGGCTAAGTACGCCAGACACTGTTATCCACCCACCGAATGTCAAAAGCTTCTTCATAGCATTCAGTTTAAGAGTTGGCATGCCCGTGAGGGCTGACGTTGAGGCTATCACAATAGCCAATGAACTTGCGATGGCTATTAGGCGACCTGCAAACATCAATGCAAAAATGATCTCCAATCGATGAGTAAATTGGATAGCCAAGAGTGGCGATACGAATTGGATCAGTCCCATTCCTGTCTGAAGGATGGTGATGCTTCCAAATCTTTGCCATGCCTCTAAGATACCAAAAATGCCTGTTTTAGACACAACTATAGGCATTGTAATAGCGATCAAGTAAAAAGTGTTACTTGCTTCGAGTTGGAGTTGCGGTGAAATTTTGAAAAACCTGGAAACAAGCCAAGGGTTGAGTAGGGCCATTCCACCACCCACTACTGTTCCCATGAACAGCAAAAAAAACAGAGATGTCCAGGCAAAGAAGGGAATTTCGTGTTCCTTATTCGCACCGATTTTTTGTGCCAAAATTTGGGTTAGCGCACGGCCAAGCCCCAAGTCGAAAAGCCCGAAGTATCCCACTAATGCCCAGATTATTGTAAGCAGACTAAAGCGCTCAGTGCCCAGTCGATGAGTGAGCACTGGAACTGCGAGAAACGCGACGACTGCGACCAGCAGCTGCCCCACAATAACTATGGCGAAATTGTGTGCCAGCAGTGAGTTACCTTTCAATATCTTTGTTTTCTTGCGAATGGCTATTTCTCTTAGTATTAGTAGGGGCTAGGAATAGTGAATAGGGGTCGGACCGAACCAAGTATATGAAGTTACGCAGAAAACAGCAAAAATTAAAGAGCTTTTATATGCTTAAACCGCCCATTTTGCGCCCCAAATGGGATTTCTAAGCAACATGGAGAAGGACTTTTATATTTTTCGTTGCTGGCTCCCAGGTTCTTCTTTCCGGGTTGGTTGCCTTGGTTTGGGTTGGGAGCGTTTAAGGATCTGGGTCGGTTTCGAGTTTTAAGTTTTGGGTTTACTTGCTGATGTTTCTTCAATAGTTGTATCATCAGCCTGCACCGGATTCGGCTGCATTCACAGGAGCACCAGTCTTGTCAGTACCTCTCCGTGAAAGGATGGTGTCATCGATGAACAGGTTTTCCGTTTTCAAGTCGAAGATGTCAGAAAGTGAATATCTATCGACCGCATCAAGAACTTCGAGGCCGATAAGTCTTCCTTGCTCGTCAATGTCGATGTTTATTCCTTCCGAGAGCTCCACAGTCCTGAAGACCTCCTTTTCCTGCAAGGAGATGTAAAGTGCATCCGCTTCTCTATCGTATTCGATTCTCATGATTCATTCTCCCTTCCATACCACTGTAACTACTGCGATTAAATCATCCTTCCGGGAATAAGTCACCTTCAATAACCTGCCTCCAATGGCCTTGTAGGCATTCAGCCGATTCTTCAGCGAAGGTTCGAGGCTATCAGGAAACTGTATGGTATCCTCGACTTCCTCCCTGGAGATTTTCCTCCATCTCATTCGTCTCAGTGCGTGACGGGTATAGGAGAATATCATGGTCTGATTTCATCGCACCTTGAATTCAGCGATAGGTGAGCCAATTTAAGACGCCAAAATTAGCGGGCAGTCGGCATTGGCTGACCCGCGTTTAATTCGATCAACCCAGTTTTGCTGCATATAACCACTTCCTATCATTGATTACCTACCTTATAATTCAGGCCAAGCGATAAAAGAAAAAATAGGTTGGTACCAGGGGTCGGACCGAGTCAAGTGGTTGAAGTGTCAGTATAAAAGTCCCACTGAAGCGCGTTTTTTGGTATTAGACTGTCCATTTCATGCGCCAAATTGACGTTGTAAGCAGTAACTTCTTCCCGGAGTACATGAATACCTTCGTTTTCATTGGCTACGGTGCTTCTATCAATTGCCTTACCGGCCAGTTTATCCTTGACCTTTTTAACAAATGATTCGCTGCCTATGGCTATCGGCTTGGTCCAGTTTTCATCGTCTTTGGGGGACGCCCATGAAATTATGCGTTTTTTGCTTCTGACGCAGAGGGCAGTGTGCATAGAGATCTTACAGCCCTTGAGAAATTTAAGGCTGAAGCGAGATGAGTCAGGCCGTCGTTACTATATATGAATCTCGGCGCCTGCCGGTATCACGAACCCATTGCCTGAAAAACAGCATAGGGCAGAGGGGTAAAAGCTCAAAGCTGAAAGGTGAAAGCTCAAAGCTGAAAGTTCAAAGAGTGAAGGCAGATTACCTATGGAATGAAAACTGTCCCTCCTAATAGAACTTCAGAGGCACTACGCTGCCTATCGCTTCATAGTCTCTGTCATCATGGAGAAGCAGCAAGTTGTGCTCTATGGCAGTTTGGGCAATGACACAGTCGATAGTGCTTCGAATGGTGAGACCGCTTCTGCGGCAATCGAAGTAAATCCTGGCAGCGGCAGCAAAAGAATCGATCGGGTGAATGGGGTGATAGAAGCGCTGGCTGGAAAGATATCTCTTGAAGATGGTTTGGGGTCGGACCGAGTCAAGTGTCTGAATTGTCATTATAAACTTGTCATTGAAGCATGTTTTCCAAGCTTAGGTGAGCCATTTCAGGGTCAAAATCGGACTTCTAAGCAAATCAGGTTCCTGGTTCCTGGTTCCTGGTTCCTGGTTGTTGGTTGTTGGTTCCTGGTTCCTGGTTCCTGGTTCCTGGTTCCTGGTTCCTGGTTCCTGGTTCGTTGCACAATGCAATTCTACAGAGCGTGAACTTTCTTAAGGCCCCTCTTGCTTTGTGGCTCACTTATCGTCCAGATCAACAAGGGCCGTTTTGAATTCTTCCAGGGAGCCAACCATTGCCGCCCTTTTGTGCAGCATATTCAAAATGGAAAGATCGTCGATGCGCGTGATAATTTCGGCAGTGGAGTCAGGAACTCTTTCAAAGCGGACCTCGAGGATTTCAATAACAGCCTCGCGCGATTTTTGAAGAATTCCCTGTTGGATTCCCTGTTGGATTCCCTGTTGGATTCCCTGTTGGATTCCCTGTTGGATTCCCTGTTGGATTCCCCTACGTTCGATACTGGTGAGGTAAGGCATCTTTATGTCCTCCTCGTATTGTCTGAGTGCTTCCGAGAAGCCGTCCTCTAACTCTTCCGGCAGCACCAGCAGCCAGTCGATGAAGCGAAACAGCTCCAGAATGTCCTCTTTTGTATAGCCTTTATGATAAAGCATTTTAACAAGGCTGAGCTTCCAATGCAAACGGCCTTGTGCATCGCGCGAGGTGGCCTGAGCTTTCTCAGGGGTCGGACCGAGTCAAGTGGCTGAATCACCAACATAAATAAGCCATCTGAGAGGGTTTTTAGCGCTTAGGCGAGCCATTTCAGGGTCAAGATCGGACTTCTAAGTGGCTACTGGTCCGCGCA
Organism: uncultured delta proteobacterium; assembly: GCA_963781715.1. Taxonomy (GTDB): domain Bacteria; phylum Desulfobacterota; class Syntrophobacteria; order Syntrophobacterales; family Syntrophobacteraceae; genus Desulfoferrobacter. Next base: position 341,838 of record CAWAGW010000018.1, on the reverse strand, counting down.
GTAAAGGGGGCTGCTCTTGTGCAAGTAATAGGGGACGTTGCCACGATTCCACTATTTGACTATGTTTGTCAACGATTTCCTTGCCGTGAGCCGCTCTTCTTATCGCACTGTAGCCTCGGATATTCAGATAGCGTCCCACTTCGCGTCCGGTATAGCCCATCTGTGTGACAGCGATATAGCATAAAGGATTAAGGATTAGGGATTAGGGATTAAGCTTGAGCGACCTGATCAGGCCATTTAGCATTTTGCTCGCAGTCTCGTATCCAGTTTCCAGTGAGTCGTAATCCTCTGTTGAGAGGAAGCCGAGCTCTTTTGATAGGAGAAGGAAGTAACGCACCTCTTCGATTGATCCGCGAGCGTTGTAGAGGTATTGCACATACTCCTTGGTCGTATTGAGGAAATAATAGGGGACGTTGCCACTATTCCACTATTTGACTATGCTTGTCAACGATTTCCTCGCCGTGAGCCGCTCTTCTTATCGTACTGTAGCCTCGGATATTCAGATAACGTCCCACTTCGCGTCCGGTATAGCCCATCTGTGTGACAGCGATATAGCATAAAGGATTAAGGATTAGGGATTAAGGATTAAGCTTGAGGGACTTGATCAAACCGTTCAGCATCTTGCTGGCTGATTCGTATTCAGTTTCCAGTGAGTCGTAATCCTCTGTTGAGAGGAAGCCGAGCTCTTTTGATAGGAGAAGGAAGTAACGCACCTCTTCGATTGATCCGCGAGCGTTGTAGAGGTATTGCACATACTCCTTGGTCGTATTGCGAGACTGGCCCTCAATTAGGATTAAGGATTAGGGATTAAGGATTAAGCTTGAGGGATTTGATCAAGCCGTTCAGCATCTTGCTGGCAGATTGGTACTCTGTTTCTAGGGTGCGGTAATCCTCTTCGGAGAGGAAGTCGAGGTCTTTTGATAAAAGCAGGAAGTAGCGTACTTCTTCGATTGATCCGCGAGCGTTGTAGAGAAATTGTAGGTACTCTTTAGTCGTATTGCGCGATTGGCCCTCAACGATGTTGGCAGGCGCAGAGTAGGCGGCTCTTTTGAGCTGGTCCACCAGTCCATACAATTCACTTTTCGGAAAACCATGTGTCACCTGATAAATCTGCAGAACGAGTTCGTGGGTCTTTTGCCATACCTTCAGTTCTCGCCAATGTGTCCCCATTGCCCCTTAATCCTTAATCCTGACAAGACTTCGTCCTTAATACGCTTAAAGAAAGTAATAGGGGTCGGACCAAACTATCAGCTTGGAATCTCAACATAAGTTTCCAAAAAGCAGGCGTTTTCGATGCCAATATTGAACTTTTCGGGGCCAAAAATCGGATTATAGGCCGTTCCTTGCTCTCAAAACTGACAGCCGCCACCGGTTGCGCGAGCGCTGCACCCAGTTTCTGGTTTGTTTGATAGAACTTAGCGGATAGCACGGCCGGGCCTAAGGCTTGCGCATAAATCCCATTCCAACGTGTTCGAAATGCTCATCCTCTGTAAGAATATCGTTAATACCAATCTCTTTCATAACCACCATGGAAGTGAGATCGGTGAAAGATATCTTTGGCTTGTCATGGTATTTCAGCCGTAGCCCTTTTGCCTTCTCGAATCGTTCAAGAGAGACCCACTCCACCTGGAGATAACCTTCCTCGATGGCTTCGTTTATTTTTGTCAGGGAATCTTCGGCCATTTGAAAAGTGAGGCGTTTGAAAAGCAAAGTGATGGTCTCATCCAGCACGTAATCGGAGGTATAAAAAAGCCCTTTCCGTTCACGAAACTTTCTGTAAAAGACATTGATCTCATCATGCCTGGGTTCTTTTCTGTCTCTTAAGCTGAGCCATGCCCAGGTATCGATAAAAAGCTTCAATCTCTCTCTCCATAAAGTTCGCCGTCTATATTCTCAGCGAGGGAGCCATGTGCAACGCCACCTATGTATTCCAGAATTGGATCATTGCCCGGTTCGAGATCAATTGTTTTCTTCTCTTTATGTCGCTCCTTTTCCAGTAGAAACTCCAAGAAGTCAAGAACTTCCCCTAATTTACTTTCTGGTGTTTCTTCAATAGTTGCAAGCAACTTCTGCTTTATTTTCGCGACCATTTTCATCACCTCCAAAGTCTTATATCCAACGGAACTTGGCTCAGCAAGCTTCTTTATCATCAGTATCAGTATCAGGCAGTATCAGGGGTTGGACCTGGTCAAGTGTCTGAATTGCCATCAAAAACAGTGTAAAGTCTGCCATTCTTTGCTGTTAAACCTTACATTTCGCACGCAAGAGACTATTTTTTTAGAGTTTGGGGCAGCAAGCTATGTTAAGGATAACATCAAGAATTTATAAGGAAAAGTCGTATCTTCTGGACAAAGTCAATTCCATTTGCTATGTGCACAATGAACGGGGCTGCCAGGAGACATATAAGACATAGTTTTTAAATCGGAATTGAAAGTTCCTTTACCTATCCTGACGCCTCATACCATTTAAAAAGGGAGGCGTCGTGGAGCAATTTGAAAGTCGGTTCAAGCAGGTGGACGTGTTGCCAATGGTGAAGCATTTCATGGATCAGCTTGGCATGTTCAGTCTCTTTTCAAAGTATGTCCCGGCAACGACTGGTCATCTCACCGACCATGCGCAAGGCCTATGCCTGTTAACGGCAAATATCATCTGTGACAACAAGCCACTGTACAAGGTTCAGGAATGGTTGTGTCAGTATTCTGATGGTCTTGGGATAGACCCGGTTAATGCGCGCCTTTTTAATGATGACCGGCTTGCCAGAGACGTTTCGGCGCTGTTTCGCTCAGACCGGCATTCGCTAATGACTGAGGTTTCCTCTAATGCCATTTCGGTGCACAAATTGCTCACCGATGAAATTCACAATGACAGTACCTCGGTGACATTTATTGGCAAATACAATACCCCCGATCCGGAAGCGGTCAAGCTCAAACATGGTCACAACAAGGATTTCAGGCCAGACTGCAAGCAGGTCGTATTCGGCCTCAATATCACGGCAGATGGTCATGTGCCGCTCAGCTACAAGCTTTTTGACGGCAATACCACTGATGATGTCACCCATATTCCGAACTGGAACGGTCTGCGTGCCTTATTGGAAAAAGAAGATTTCATTTACGTGGCCGATTGCAAGTTGTGCAACCAAAGCAACTTAACCCATATTGCGGCAAATGGCGGTTCCTTTATCACTGTGGTCCCGAAGGATCGGAAGGAAGTCAAACGGTTCATAAAGCATCTAGAAAAAAATGGGGTGACATGGAAAGACGCCTTTAGCGTGGAAAACTCGCGAAAAAAGGCTGAGGTGAACGTCTATAGGACCCATGAGGCCGAACGGACAAAACAAGGCTTTCGAATCATTTTTGTTCATAGCAGCAGCAAACACAAAGACGATGAAACGCGAAGACGGAAAAAAATAGAGACGGCGATTGCCAAATTAGAAGAACTGTCACCGAAACTCAATGCTTACCATCTAAAAACCAAACAGGAGATCAAGACGGCCGTTGACAAAATTTGCAAGGATGTCAAAGAGTTCATCGATGTTAAAATAGTAACGGACCGTAAGCAGGTTAAAGTGAAAGCCTCTCCCGGCAGACCTTCCCCAACGAAAAGCGTCTACAACTACAAATGGAAATTTACGCACAGCATTCAGTGGCAACTAAACGAACAAGCTCTCGCCAGGGTATCAAAGACCGATGGGATCTTTCCCTTGATCACCAATACGTCGCTGGAAGCCAGTGAGGTGTTGAAGAAATATAAGAGCCAGCCGTTTCTTGAGAAACGCATGTATACTCAGAAAACTGTTTTGGAAGTAGCTCCGGTTTTCCTGAAGAAGGAACACCGCATTGAAGCCATGCTGTTCCTCTGTTTTGTGGCCTTGATGATCGTGTTGCTGATCGAACGGAAGATCCGCATGAACATGGCGAAGGAAAACATCGACAAGTTGCCCATCTTGCCGCAAGGAATGAATACCAAAAAACCGACCTGGAACAACCTTCGATACTTCTATTGCAATATCCACTTCTCGCAGATAATCCGGGACGGGATATGCATCCAGGCAGTGGTGCAAGGGCTCAAAGGCTTGCATAAACAGATCAACCGCTTATTAGAAATTCCCGAGTCTGTATATCGATTCCAACAGGATGGTTGGTGGCAGTTCAAGCCAACCTGATAGGTTCATCAGCGGATGTTGCCTGAATATTCCAAAAATATTTTCTCAGAGCGCGAAATGTAAGTTAAACCGCCCATTTTGGCATCTGAATGGAGGCGTTAACGGCGTTTGGGTGCGAGTCCCAGGGTTTGAAGGTTGTGAATTAAAACCGTAATAGGGGACGTTGCCACTATTCCACTATGTTTGTCAACGATTTCCTCGCCGTGAGCCGCAATTCTCATTTTGCTGTACTATGAACCTAGGAGCCTGCCCGAGAATTCACGACGCCGTCATTCCGGCGGTCTTTAAGCCGGAATCCATGATACGGAAATCCTTTTTTGGTGCGGGCCTGGATTCCGGCTTAAAGCTTGCCGGAATGACAATAGACACCATTCGGCCAATTATCGGACAAGCTCCTAACCAAAATGAGAATTGCTGCGCCGTGAGCCGCTCTTCTTATCGCACTGTAGCCTCGGATATTCAGATAACGTCCCACTTCGCGTCCGGTATAGCCCATCTTTGTGACAGCAATATAGCATAAAGGATTAAGGATTAGGGATTAAGGATTAAGCTTGAGGGACTTGATCAAACCGTTCAGCATCTTGCTGGCTGATTCGTATTCAGTTTCCAGTGAGTCGTAATTACCAGGGGTCGGACCGAGTCAAGTGGTTGAAGTGTCAGTATAAAAGTCCCACTGAAGCGCGTTTTTTGGTATTAGACTGTCCATTTCATGCGCCAAATTGACGTTGTAAGCAGTAACTTCTTCCCGGAGTACATGAATACCTTCGTTTTCATTGGCTACGGTGCTTCTTAGTAGTTTAGTAGGGGTCGGACCGAACCAAGCATATCAAGTTACCCAGAAAACAGCAAAAATCGAAGAGCTTTTATATGCTTAAACCGCCCATTTTGCGCCCCAAATGGGTCTTCTAAGCAACATGGAGAAGGACTTTTATATTTTTCGTTGCTGGCTCCCAGGTTCTTCTTTCCGGGTTGGTTGCCTTGGTTTGGGTTACGGGGCGTTTAAGGATCTGGGTCGGTTTCGAGTTCTAAGTTTTGGGTTTACTTGCTGATGTTTCTTCAATAGTTGTATCATCCGCCTGCACCGGATTCGGCTGCGTTCATAGGAGCACCAGTCTTCTCAGTACCTCTCCGTGAAAGGATGGTGTCATCGATGAACAGGTTTTCCGTTTTTAAGTCGAAGATGTCAGAAAGTGAATATCTATCGACCGCATCAAGAACTTCGAGGCCGATAAGTCTTCCTTGCTCGTCAATGTCGATGTTTATTCCTTCCGAGAGCTCCACCGTCCTGAAGATCTCCTTTTCCTGCAAAGAGATGTAAAGTGCATCCGCTTCTCTATCGTATTCGATTCTCATGATTCATTCTCCCTTCCATACCACTGTAACTACAGCGATTAAATCATCCTTTCGGGAATAAGTCACCTTCAATAACCTGCCTCCAATGGCCTTGTAGGCATTCAGCCGATTCTTCAGCGAAGGTTCGAGGCTATCAGGAAACTGTATGGTATCCTCGACTTCCTCCCTGGAGATTTTCCTCCATCTCATTCGTCTCAGTGCGTGACGGGTATAGGAGAATATCATGGTCTGATTTCATCGCACCTTTGGTTTGGGGTCGGACCGAGTCAAGTGTCTGAATTGTCATTATAAACTTGTCATTGAAGCATGTTTTCCAAGCTTAGGTGAGCCATTTCAGGGTCAAAATCGGACTTCTAAGCAAATCAGGTTCTTGGTTCCTGGTTGTTGGTTTCTGGTTCGTTGCACAATGCAATTCTACAGAGCGTGAACTTTCTTAAGGCCCCTCTTGCTTTGTGGCTCACTTATCGTCCAGATCAACAAGGGCCGTTTTGAATTCTTCCAGGGAGCCAACCATTGCCGCCCTTTTGTGCAGCATATTCAAAATGGAAAGATCGTCGATGCGCGTGATAATTTCGGCAGTGGAGTCAGGAACTCTTTCAAAGCGGACCTCGAGGATTTCAATAACAGCCTCGCGCGATTTTTGAAGAATTCCCTGTTGAATTCCCTGTTGGATTCCCTGTTGGATTCCCCTACGTTCGATACTGGTGAGGTAAGGCATCTTTATGTCCTCCTCGTATTGTCTGAGTGCTTCCGAGAAGCCGTCCTCTAACTCTTCCGGCAGCACCAGCAGCCAGTCGATGAAGCGAAACAGCTCCAGAATGTCCTCTTTTGTATAGCCTTTATGATAAAGCATTTTAACAAGGCTGAGCTTCCAATGCAAACGGCCTTGTGCATCGCGCGAGGTGGCCTGAGCTTTGAGGTGCGCCATCACGATGATGGCAAAAGGATTCGAGCTTTGCTCCAATTCACTCCATCGGGTCTCATAGTCCAACAGCTTGACCACTGGAAACTCGATGGCCACCCTGCAGCCCCATAGTTCATAGCCGTAGCCGTTGGGTCTCCAGGTTGTTTGCCGGTCAGCCAGCACCGCCAGTGACGCCACTCTTTTATCATAACGGTCGAAGATGCGGTAGTTGTAAACATACATGCGCCTGCCAAATTCGTGCTCCACTTTGTCCTGAACTTCTACATGCACCAGCACCCAAGCTTCTTCCCCTTCCTTGCTCCAGACCTTTACCAGCTTATCCGCCAGACGTCGGCCCAGTTCGGCATCGCGCACCACCTGCTGCAGTTCCTTGTCGAGAAACTCGTAGCCCATGGTCCAATCAATCCCGGCGTGAGCCTGCGGGAAGAAAAAGGCGAGAAATTGCTCAAAAAAGCTCTCAAGCATTTCTTTCCATGCACTGTCGTAGTCCGCCCTGGCTTCAGCCATTGGCTAACCTCATGTACATACTACAGGTTCTTGGTTCGTCGTTCTTGGTTCAAAGGGGGCTCTCCAGGGATTGCAGTTCCTTTTCCAGCTCCTGGTGGAATTCTTTGTTTGTTCTGGTTGAGTAGGGGGCGGACCGAGTCAAGCGTAATAGGGGATGTTGCCACTATTCCACTATTTGACTATGTTTGTCAACGATTTCCTCGCCGTGAGCTGCTCTTCTTATCGCACTGTAGCCTCGGATATTCAGATAGCGCCCCACCTCCCGTCCGGTATAGCCCATCTGTTTGACAGCAATATAGCATAAAGGATTAAGGATTAGGGATTAAGGATTAAGCTTGAGGGACTTGATCAAACCGTTCAGCATCTTGCTGGCTGATTCGTATTCAGTTTCCAGTGAGTCGTAATCCTCTGTTGAGAGGAAGCCGAGCTCTTTTGATAGGAGAAGGAAGTAACGCACCTCTTCGATCGATCCGCGAGCGTTGTAGAGGTATTGCACATACTCCTTGGTCGTATTGCGAGACTGGCCCTCAATTAGGATTAAGGATTAGGGATTAAGGATTAAGCTTGAGGGACTTGATCAAACCGTTCAGCATCTTGCTGGCTGATTCGTATTCAACTTCGAGCGTATCGTAATCCGTTGCTGAGAAGAAGCCGAGGTCTTTTGACAGAAGTAGGAAGTAGCGTACTTCTTCGATGGAACCTCGTGCATTATAGAGAAATTGTAGGTACTCTTTGGTCGTATTTCGAGATTGGCCCTCAATTAGGATTAAGGATTAGGGATTAAGGATTAAGCTTGAGGGACTTGATCAAACCGTTCAGCATCTTGCTGGCTGATTCGTATTCAGTTTCCAGTGAGTCGTAATCCTCTGTTGAGAGGAAGCCGAGCTCTTTTGATAGGAGAAGGAAGTAACGCACCTCTTCGATCGATCCGCGAGCGTTGTAGAGGTATTGCACATACTCCTTGGTCTTATTGCGAGACTGGCCCTCAATTAGGATTAAGGATTAGGGATTAAGGATTAAGCTTGAGGGACTTGATCAAACCGTTCAGCATCTTGCTGGCTGATTCGTATTCAACTTCGAGCGTATCGTAATCCGTTGCTGAGAAGAAGCCGAGGTCTTTTGACAGAAGTAGGAAGTAGCGTACTTCTTCGATGGAACCTCGTGCATTATAGAGAAATTGTAGGTACTCTTTGGTCGTATTTCGAGATTGGCCCTCAATTAGGATTAAGGATTAGGGATTAAGGATTAAGCTTGAGTGATTTGATCAAGCCGTTCAGCATCTTGCTGGCTGATTCGTATTCAACTTCGAGCGTATCGTAATCCGTTGCTGAGAAGAAGCCGAGCTCTTTTGATAGGAGTGCGCTGTGGAAAAGGGGTCTGCTCTTGACTCAGTTAAGACAGTTGAAAAGTTGAGGAGCTGAAAAGCTTGTAAATTGATTCTCCAGCAGTTGAAGAGTTGAGGGAAGTTGAAGCTTATGGTCAGACCGTCATAACTAATTCAGAATATTGACTGAGGTTCTTGTCCGCCGTGAGCAGACGCAAAGGCTCGCAAAGAGACTGCGCAATCAGCAAGCGGTCAAATGGATCACGATGGTGGAGAGGCAACTCATGGACCATTGCAGCGTGCTTAGCCGATACGACAAGCTCATGGAACCCACTCTGTTCAATGGCTGCAACAAATTCCTTGGGGTCTCCTTCCAGCTTGCCGAGTTGCGATTTGATCGCTATTTCCCAAATAGAAGCAGCAGAAACAAAAATCTGAGCAGCATCGAGCATGATCTGCCGCGCTTTTGATCTCAGCCGATCACTGTCAATAACTGTCCAAATGAAGATTTGTGTATCAATCAGCAAGCGCATTAATCTCCTTCGAATTCCGACAGCACGTCAGCAGGCAATGGCGCATCGAAATCCTCAGCCACCTTCACTTTGCCCTTGAGAGCACCGAACAGGATTTTGGGTTTGCTCTCACCAATCCGAGACATGCGAGCCACCGGCTTACCGTCCTCGGCTATTATCACCTCATCACCTGAGGCTACCTGTCTCAGTAACCGCTGCAGATCTGCCTTGGCTTCTTGAACACTGTAGGTTTGTGTGGTCATGCCAAACTCCAAACGATGGGATCAGTTAAAAAGCTCACCGCCCTACCTTCTTTCGTTCTTTGTAAACGCGATCATCCATAATTTCAAGCGAGTAGCCAGAGAACAGAGGATTACGGCAAGTCTTTTGGGTCACCCATTAAAAGGCTGAAAAAGGGGTCTGCTCTTGGCCCTTCTTGAATAATTTTCATTCTCACGGCACCCCCCAGAGGCAATTTCATTAAGCGCGAGGAGCAAAGGGCAGAGGGCAGAGAGAATTAAAGCCAGTTGAAGAGTCGAAGAGTTGAGGAGTTCATGCGACAGATATCTTGAAGTGCGTGTTGCCCCTACACTTTGCCAAGCAAATCAAAATATTTTTCACGACTCAGGCCGGCAGTGCGCATGTTTGTTCTCATGATCTCAACATTGATCTCATCATATTCCGGGATAACGACGGCCCTTTTGCACCGGGACAGGTCAGAACGTGGTGTGAGCCTTTCTTCCGCTTGTATCTGCAGCCATATAACTCAAAGACCTTGACCATGGGCCTATTAAGCAACATGGAGAAGGACTCTGTGTGTTATTCAAGAAACTAAGAGTGGTGTCTCAAAGCCCGCCAAAAAGATCAACCGCAAGCGCGAAGCTCAACTTGGAGACCTTCAATTCGGGACAATATCTTGGGTTTTAGCTTTTCAATCCGAACATAAATCACCTTGGTTCCCGTTTCCTCCAGATGTCTTGCCAAGCTGAGATTGTATTCTTTCAGTTCTTTATCGTATTCTGGAATGAATACAATTTCCGCCTCACTCGTTAATGTTTGCTCAATCTCCGGGTGATCGAAGAGATACCGACCAAATTCAGCACTAAGCTCCAGGTTCTTTTCCACAAACGCTCTTTCAACTTTATCCATTTCTATCTACTCCTTCAGAAAACGGGCTTTGTACAAGGTCCAATTTGCCTTTAAGTCGTTTTCTGCAAATGTCAGAGCCTCATTATAATCTCTTGTAAAGAGCGGCGTTTTTACAGCTTGCCCTTGGCGAGTCAAAAGATCTCTGTTGCGCCATGCCGTGAGCTGTATCGTATCTTACCACAGGAAGCCAGTTCTTGCCAATTCGCGTTTCATACTGCACGATGAACCGAACGATTTGACCGCGTTGCCTAATATGCCGGCTTCGATATCTATCCATCAGCCCCAGACGGACCACATACTCCACTTCTTTTTTCATTGGCGCCGTTCGTTTATGGTGATTCCAATGTAAAGGGGTCTGCTCTTGACTCTTTTCGAACAATTTTCATTCTCATGGCACCTCCCAGAGGCAATTTCATTAAGCGCGAGGAGCATAGGGCAGAGGGCAGAGGGCAGAGAGAATTAAAGACAGTTGAAGAGTCGAAGAGTTGAGGAGCTCATGCGACAGATATCTTGAAGTGCGTGTTGCCCCTACACTTTGCCAAGCAAATGTGTAATAGGGGACGTTGCCACTATTCCACTATTTGACTATGTTTGTCTACGATTTCCTTGCCGTGAGCCGCTCTTCTTATCGCACTCTAGCCTCGGATATTCAGATAACGTCCCACTTCGCGTCCGGTATAGCCCATCTGTGTGACAGCGATATGGTCTTTGGGGGATGTCCTTGAAATTATGCGTTTTTTGCTTTTGACGCAGAGGGCAGTGTGCATAGAGATCTTACTGCCCTTGAGAAATTTAAGGCTGGAGCGAGATGAGTCAGGCCGTCGTTACTACATATGAATCTCGGCGCTTGCCGGTATCACGAACCCATTGCGTGAAAAACAGCATAGGGCAGAGGGGTAAAAGCTCAAAGCTGAAAGCTCAAAGCTGAAAGCTCAAAGCTGAAAGCTCAAAGCTGAAAGTTCAAAGAGTGAAGGCAGATTACCTATGGAATGAAAACTGTCCCTCCTAATAGAACTTCAGAGGTACTACGCTGCCTATCGCTTCATAGTCTCTGTCATCATGGAGAAGCAGCAAGTTGTGCTCTATGGCAGTTTGGGCAATGACACAGTCGATAGTGCTTCGAATGGTGAGACCGCTTCTGCGGCAATCGAAGTAAATCCTGGCAGCGGCAGCAAAAGAATCGATCGGGTCAATGGGGTGATAGAAGCGCTGGCTGGAAAGATATCTCTTCAACGCGTCGTATTCGCGTTCGGATTTAGCTCCCTGCAGAACTTCCTGGAAAATGAAGCTGTTGATACCGAAAGGTACATGCTGCTGCAGAACCGCTCGCAGCTTGCGTGACGCTTCGCTTGTCGCGCCTCTCAGGAAGGCCACCAGCACAGAGGTGTCTACCAGAATCATTGACCTTCCCGCATGGACTTGTAATCATACCCCTCGGCGAACTCAATCTTGCCTTCGAGCTCCAGGAGATTGAGTCGACGCCGGTTTTCCACGAATTCTCTCAGCGCCAGTTGAATGAGCTCTCTTTTCGTTTTGACCCCGCTATACCTAAATCCTTCCTCAATCAGTTCGTCATCTAAAACGATATTGGTTCTCATATTCATACACCTCCCTGTACATTTATTGATACACTGAGGTGAAAGGGCCGTCAACAATCATTTGAGCCAATTTAAGACGGCTAAATGAGCGCGCAACTGGCTTTGGCGATCCCGCGTCTCATTCGATCAACCCAGTTTTGCGACATATAACCACTTCCTATCATAGATTACCTACCTTAGCAGATAATCTGCCTTCCGGGTCCAAAGGTACCCAAGTTCATCTATAACCTCACACAGCGGGAATAGAGTCCACTAGACGGCTTAAGTTTAGCTCTTATGGCCGAACTTAGCGTGAGACTTGGTTTTTAACGCAAAGGCGCGAAGGATGTAATGCTGAAGAATGATGACTCCATAGGCAAAACCAGGCACGAAGAACTGAGAGCACGAACGAAGTCAGTATAAAGCTCCGCCAACTCGGTTACAAATTTTCGTTCGTCGTTCTTAGTTCTTTGTTCTTGGTTGTTGATTACAACTAAGAACGAGGTTGCGTTCAGGGCGTGAACGTATAGAAACGGGGGCGTGGTGTCAAGGATAAAAAGCAGAGAGCAGAGGGCATGAAAGCAGTTGAAAAGAGCAGTTGAAGAGTTGAACCTTACTGCCCTGTCCGTTTACGGATTTGCCTGGTTTGGCCGTACCGCCGCTTGCGGATTCATTTCTCGTGAACTTCGACGTGTCGCTCTGTCAGCCGTCAGCCTGCACCTCCTCAAGGACGGCCTGGTCGTCTTGTCCTGTAATAGGGGACGTTGCCACTATTCCACTACTTGACTACGCTTCTCAACGATTTCCTGGCCGTGAGCCGCCCCGCCTGCCATAGCGATTTGATGGCATTTTCTTGAGCGATGCTGCCGTCACAAAATTCCTCTGTAGTAACAGAAACCGTGTTGGCAAAAGCGGGCAGGCCTCCTTATCGCACTGTAGCCTCGGATATTCAGATAGCGCCCCACCTCCCGTCCGGTATAGCCCATCTGTTTGACAGCGATATAGCATAAAGGATTAAGGATTAGGGATTAAGGATTAAGCTTGAGGGACTTGATCAAACCGTTCAGCATCTTGCTGGCTGATTCGTATTCAGTTTCCAGTGAGTCGTAATCCTCTGTTGAGAGGAAGCCGAGCTCTTTTGATAGGAGAAGGAAGTAGCGTACTTCTTCGATTGATCCGCGAGCGTTGTAAAGGAATTGTAAATACTCTTTAGTCGTATTGCGAGACTGGCCCTCAACAATGTTTGCGGGCGCAGAGTAGGCGGCTCTTTTGAGCTGATCGACCAGTCCATACAATTCACTTCTCGGAAAACCCTGTGTCACCTGATAAATCTGCAGAACGAGTTCGTGGGTCTTTTGCCATACCTTCAGTTCTCGCCAATGTGTCCCCATTGCACGGTAATCCTTAATCCTTAATCCTTAATCCTTAATCCTTAATCCTTAATCCTTAATCCTTAATCCTTAATCCTTAATCCTTAATCCTTAATCCTTAATCCTTAATCCTTAATCCTTAATCCTTAATCCTTAATCCTTAATCCTTAATCCTTAATCCTTAATCCTTAATCCTTAATCCTTAATCCTTAATCCTTAATCCTTAATCCTTAATCCTTAATCCTTAATCCTTAATCCTTAATCCTTAATCCTTAATCCTTAATCCTTAATCCTTAATCCTTAATCCTTAATCCTTAATCCTTAATCCTTAATCCTTAATCCTTAATCCTTAATCCTTAATCCTTAATCCTTAATCCTTAATCCTTAATCCTTAATCCTTAATCCTTAATCCTTAATCCTTAATCCTTAATCCTTAATCCTTAATCCTTAATCCTTAATCCTTAATCCTTAATCCTTAATCCTTAATCCTTAATCCTTAATCCTTAATCCTTAATCCTTAATCCTTAATCCTTAATCCTTAATCCTTAATCCTTAATCCTTAATCCTTAATCCTTAATCCTTAATCCTTAATCCTTAATCCTTAATCCTTAATCCTTAATCCTTAATCCTTAATCCTTAATGTGGCCAGGACCATTATCTCAGCTGTATCTCAGGGGTTGGACCGAGTCAAGTAACCGAATCATCAACATAAATAAGCCATCCGAGAGGGTTTTTAGCGCGAAGGGGAGCAGCGTTCTTGGTTTTCGACTGTCGTGAGCCAATTTAAGACGCGTAAACGAGCGCATGGCCGCGGCCGGCGGACCTGCCTTGATGCGATCAACCCAGTTTTGAGGCATTTGACCACTTCCTAACACCTGTTACCTACCTTATAATCCAGTCCAAAGTCGAAACGAAAATTTTATTGGAGTATGGCATTTTATATTTGACATACGTACTCTCATGATGGTAACTTTTTATTACACTATAGGAGCGCTCTATGGATCTCAAAGATTGGGCCCAACTGCAGGAAGCCATGCTGAAATCGCAGCTTAAGGTTATTCGCCAATTCTTGCGCGGAACGGAACAACCGGGTCGCAAAAAAACCGGTAGGTCTCAAATGGACGTTGTCCATGACGTACTCCAAGCAGCCGGAAAGCCCCTCCATGTTACTGAAATTGTTGCGATGGCAGAAAAAGACTTCGGTGTTCAGCTGGACCGCGAAACCATCGTCTCTGCTCTGACCAAAAAAGTTAAAAGCGGCCGCATGTTCCAAAGGGTTGCTCCCAATACTTTTGCCTTATTGGAGAAGGGAGAGACATAGCCAAAAACCTTGAACCTGTGCAGACATTGTTGAACCACGAAGGCGCTGAGGACGCTAAGCATGGGCATTATTTTTCTTGGCGTTCTTTGTGGCTTGGCGGTAAGCGGTGGACACAATGCGGGTATCTTTGCCTTGCTGGATGTAATGGCTGTCATGCTTAAAAGAATTGCCGCCCTTATTGTGGAGGTCACTTTGTCCGTAAGAGCGAAGCGCCATAATAGTGAGGTGCAACCTCAAAGAATCTATCTTCCAGGTCCAAAGGTGCCCAAGTTCATCTGGAATCTTATCCAGCGGGAATAGAATCCATTATACCACTTAAGCTCAGCTCTTAAGCCCGATCCCTTAAACGGGATCAACCGATAGCTTTTCTCCACAACTTGGCGATCGCCTCTCCCAGCCGCCTCTTGGATCAAAAAATCATCTCGTCAACCTCGAAATCCACACTTGTTGAACCCTGATATCTCTAATCGGTTCGCCACCCCGCCACTTTGGCGGCCTCCGTGGAGTCGTCTTAAATTGCCTCGTTCTTGAGAATTGTTTCGAACCGTTTGACGCGCCCACCGGTCAAAGTGTTGAGGCCAGTGTCCATCAAATGGACCTGCCAGTCTTCGCAACAGCGCTCTCGAACCTGCAATTTCCCAGTGGCGAGATTGATGGTCATGCTGCCATTGAGCGAATAATAATCTAAAAAGTATCGCTTGATGATGTCGCCTTTGTATCCCAATGCTATAAAAAATTCTTTGTGCCCAAAATGGGCATAGTGCTTCATAATATGCCAAAGGATCGGCTTGTCGCCTATCTCCACCATGGGCTTGGGCTTGACTTCCGTTTCTTCGGCGAGACGGGTGCCAAGACCACCTGCCAGAATAACAACCTTCATGATATCTCCCTTATCTGCCAATCCAGAGTCAATCCGGCATTTGTGGGTTCGGGGTCGGGCCAAACTATGTGGTTGAAATCTCAGCCTTAGTGTCCCCAAAGGAGGCGTTTTTGAGGCCAATATCGCACTTTTTAGCACCAAAGTTAACAGTATTCGTTGTTCTTCGCTCCTGGCCTTACGGCTTTTCTTGCGGTCGCACCACGTTTCTTAGGCATGCTAAGCAGATTTCAGCCGCTTTAAGCAGCCATATCAATAACTTCTAGCTGGAAAGACCTTTCCTGCGCAGCCCGTACCAAATGCTCCAGTCGTTCGGAGATTTCATCTTTAAGCCATCCCTCCCCGCACTGATCACAGATCAAGGCCGGAACGTTCCTCACAACAATAAGACCCTTTTGGTAATCCACTGTGAATGAAGTTGTTCCTTCAACAAATTTACCACTGCATAAAGGACATTTGGATCCATTCATTAAATTCTGTGCCTCCTGGTTTTGAAATCGGGCAGAAAATGCTCCAAACTTGGTTCATACGCCGTAATGATGTAAACGACTTTGTCTAGTCTATCCCAGGCAGCGACGACGTGCAACGCCTTCATACCTTCTTCTAGATGAACCAAGAAGCTTGGAAAAGGTTTGGTGTCTGCATATTCCTCGATGACCGCGCCGTTCTGGAGGGCCCCTAAAACATCCTCGCGGTATATTCCTCTCTCGACCATGCGTTCCTGAGCATGCAGTCGCCAACGCATTTTCCCTACCGCCAGCGCTTCCCTCATGTCATCTATGATCGCCATCTTTCTTTTGGGGCCTCAGGGGTTTGATTTTGGATGGGCAAGCACCGCCCAGCCTATTTTAGGGGTCGGACCGAGTCAAGTGGCTGAATCATCAACATAAATAATCCATCTGAGAGGGTTTTTAGCGCTTAGGTGAGCCATTTCAGGGTCAAAATCGGACTTCTAAGCAAATCAGGTTCCTGGTTCTTGGTTCCTGGTTCCTGGTTGTTGGTTGTTGGTTCTTGGTTCCTGGTTGTTGGTTGTTGGTTTCTGGTTCGTTGGTTTCTGGTTCGTTGCACAATGCAATTCTACAGAGCGTGAACTTTTCTTAAGGCCCCTCTTGCTTTATGTCTCACTTATCGTCCAGATCAACAAGGGCCGTTTTGAATTCTTCCAGGGAGCCAACCATTGCCGCCCTTTTGTGCAGCATATTCAAAATGGAAAGATCGTCGATGCGCGTAATAATTTCGGCAGTGGAGTCAGGAACTCTTTCAAAGCGGACTTCGAGGATTTCAATAACAGCCTCGCGCGATTTTTGAAGAATTCCCTGTTGAATTCCCTGTTGGATTCCCCTACGTTCGATACTGGTGAGGTAAGGCATCTTTATGTCCTCCTCGTATTGTCTGAGTGCTTCCGAGAAGCCGTCCTCTAACTCTTCCGGCAGCACCAGCAGCCAGTCGATGAAGCGAAACAGCTCCAGAATGCCCTCTTTTGTATAGCCTTTATGATAAAGCATTTTAACAAGGCTGAGCTTCCAATGCAAACGGCCTTGTGCATCGCGCGAGGTGGCCTGAGCTTTGAGGTGCGCCATCACGATGATGGCAAAAGGATTCGAGCTTTGCTCCAATTCACTCCATCGGGTCTCATAGTCCAACAGCTTGACCACTGGAAACTCGATGGCCACCCTGCAGCCCCATAGTTCATAGCCGTAGCCGTTGGGTCTCCAGGTTGTTTGCCGGTCAGCCAGCACCGCCAGTGACGCCACTCTTTTATCATAACGGTCGAAGATGCGGTAGTTGTAAACATACATGCGCCTGCCAAATTCGTGCTCCACTTTGTCCTGAACTTCTACATGCACCAGCACCCAAGCTTCTTCCCCTTCCTTGCTCCAGACCTTTACCAGCTTATCCGCCAGACGTCGGCCCAGTTCGGCATCGCGCACCACCTGCTGCAGTTCCTTGTCGAGAAACTCGTAGCCCATGGTCCAATCAATCCCGGCGTGAGCCTGCGGGAAGAAAAAGGCGAGAAATTGCTCAAAAAAGCTCTCAAGCATTTCTTTCCATGCACTGTCGTAGTCCGCCCTGGCTTCAGCCATTGGCTAACCTCATGTACATACTACAGGTTCTTGGTTCGTCGTTCTTGGTTCAAAGGGGGCTCTCCAGGGATTGCAGTTCCTTTTCCAGCTCCTGGTGGAATTCTTTGTTTGTTCTGGTTGAGTAGGGGGCGGACCGAGTCAAGTGTCTGAAATGTCATCATAAACTCGCCATTGAAGCATGTTTTTCAGGTTTGAACCGTCCATGTCATGTCCCAAATTGGCGTCGTAAGCAACTGCTGCTTCTTTGAGCACATAAATTCCTCGCTTTCATTGGCTTCGGTGCTTCTGCCAACAGCCTTACCAGCCAGCTCCCTCTTGACCCTTTTGACAAAAGGCTCGCCGCCTACGGCTACTGTCTGGGTCCAGCTTTTATCCCTTTTTTTCCCCTCGGCCGTTAACACCTCACTCACCCAGCTGTCGTAAACATCCGACAGAGTTTTACTGTCGTTAATACGTAGGAGTTCCAACAGCTTCTTGCGGTCTAAAAGCTGATATCTTTCAGGTGGTACAACAATCTCGTGGTATCCACTATGAGGCCATTCTTTTGGATGATTCACCGCACCCGCCCTAATCATATTGAGATCGATATGCTTGATGCACCTGGCTCAATGGAGTTGTTTCAATGATTTTCATCACATCCTCTAGGCGCTTTTCCAAAGAAGGCTCAAGGTGGTTCTGTTTTCCAACATGCTTATGCTTGGTTCCTGATTCTTAGTTGTTGGTTAGGATCGTTTGGTCCGTTTAGATCGTTAGAAGCGTTCAGAGCAGTCTTTTGGGGTCTTGAATAGTGAATTTTGCAGAACGAGTAAAAAGGCTACATCAAGACCATGGACTTATGGTTGAATGCCATTAGCCGAATTAAGCTTTTTGCCAAGCTTCGTAATCGATGCCCGCCTGCCTTAAAATTTCTTTCAATAAGGATTCGCTAATTTCTGCAGCTTTGTGTGGATTAGGGATTCGGACTTTCAGGCTTCCTTTCGACATAAACTGGTGTTTACCGCCCGAATACGGCCCGGAGAACCCGAGCCTTTTGAGTTCCCTAATGACTTCCTTCCGGGATATGGGCATACAATCAAGCTACAGCCACTTCTAAGACTTCAATCTTGTAGCCCTCGACTTCTGGAATCGGATCTCCATCTCTGATTTTGAGAATAAGCCATTCTTCCAGGACACCGATCAGTTCTGTCCGGCAATGTTCAACCGTGTCAGCGTTGGCCCAAACACCGGCGAACCCTGGAATCTCTGCAAACCAAGACCCGTCTTCCAACTTCCTATATTCGGCTTTTTCAAGTGCTTTGCCACAGTATTCGGCGATCATTGAGATTGTTCTCCTCTGAGTCGAAACACCATTTTTCTATGTAGTTAACGTCGATCATTTAGAAAGTTCAGTCAAGCTTTACTTGAGTGTCGATGCTCTCTTTAGGGACGTTATGTTGCACATTTAAGAATCGTGAGGGTCTACACATTTGATAAGCAGTTGATAAGTTGAATAGTTGAAAAAGTTGAGAAGCTGACTCAACTAGTTGTGAAGTACTGGAAATAACGGACGTTCTTTTATATTTCCATTCGCTGCAAACGAACGGCAAGGTCTCTGTTGTTGTCAAGGATCTTTTGACCATTTTCCACAATTCTACTCACTGTTGGCGGACTCAGTGACAATGCCTCTGCGACCTCCACCCCTTTATATCCATACTGCCGGATTGCAAGGTAGGCACCAACCGAGCGGGCATCCCAGAGCGTCCTTCTACGACTACCGCCCTTCAGTTCCTTGGCTGCCACGCCAAAAACGCCTGACACATTATCTATCAAGCCTGACAGGGGCGGCTTCGCATAAGATTGCGGACCATACAAATTGGCTAGGGAATACGGGAGAATTGATAAATGAAGAGGTTCACTCCACCGCAAGCTTCTTTGCTACTGTAACCAGCTCATCGGAAAGCCAGTATCCAGATTGTCGTAATTCGTCAAGGAGTGGTCCGACTGTTCCTATAAGCCCTCTTTCTTTTCCCAGCAGCAGCAAGCCTATAAGTCCAATGACAGCTACGCCCAATTTCTTTGCCGCGCGCCTTCCCGCATAATCATCGATGAGCAACATTACTCCCTCACCAAAGTCAGAAGCCAATGCAACTGCTTGCCTCTCACCCTCGCCCAGTTCAGCTAATACATTCGCCGCCGAAGGAGCCAGCTCATTTATCGATGTCACCTTGATGAAATCCTCAAGCGCATTCTCGATGCAAGTTGTTTCGAATCCTGTTTTCCCAAAGAGTTCTTTGTGAACAAAAGGCGGTATCAACACTTCACTGGCCAAAGCCCTGAGTAGGTCGACCATCCCTATCTTAGCGAGGCCTATAATTGGACCGGTATCCGAGACTATTCTCATTGGGCAATATGTTTCCTCGCTTCCTGCAAGTCCTTTTTTAGCTCTTCTTCCACCTCTTCCGGTGGATAATTAAAAGGACTGATCTTGTATCTCCCGCAGGTTTCGAGAAATTCGACCCTCGACATGCCAGCCAGCTCAGCCGCTCTGCCAGAGGAGATCTTACCCAGCTCGAACATTTTCAACGCCGCCATCAGTCGGATATGGTACTCGAGTTCTTCCTTTGTCATATGGATAACGTACTCGAATCCACTCGGATATTTTATTTTGAGTTCTTCCTTTTCCATAAAAGACCTCCGCAAAGGGCGTTAATCTGTGTGTGTTAGCGTTAGGGGTCGGACCGAGTCAAGCAGCTGAATCATCAACATAAATAAGCCATCTGAGAGGGTCTTTAGCGCGAAGGGGAGCCATTTCAGGGTCAAAATCGGACTTCTAAGTGGCTACTGGTCCACGCGGTAAAGGGGGCTGCTCTTGACTCTTTTGTTTCTTTTTTGAACCGCTAAGGCGCTAAGGACGCCAAAAAGAAGTTGAACAGTTGAAAAGTTGAGGAGTTGAAAAGAATCGTGCCGAATCCTGCCCGATCAGAAAAAGATCCAGCGCTGCGGTCGTCTTGGCGTTCTTTATGTCATCGTGGTTCATTATTCAATCACTTTATATTTCGTACTTCGTCCTTGATACGCTTAATGTGGCCACGGCCAAGGCCTTTGACTTCGCAACCGAGCTTGGAGTAGCGGAAATTTAGGATTAAGGATTAGGGATTAAGGATTAAGCTTGAGGGATTTGATCAAGCCGTTCAGCATCTCGCTGGCTGATTCGTATTCAGATTCCAGGGTCTTGAAACACGTTACAGTCCCAGTCCTTCACTTAAAATGATTTCCATCACATCCTCCAGGCGCGTTTCAAAAGAAGGCTCAAGGCGGCTCTGTTTTCCAACATGCTTATGATGAGGATAATTCTCAAGACGAGTGTGGTGAGGAGCATTGTCCCAACCTATCTTGAACTCATTGTCCGCACTGAGCCAATAGTAGCTGTACCGGTCCAAATTGCCGCCACTCCACTGCTCGGCTACTCGCAGGTTGGTTCCATCCTTCAAATAGATGGTCAACCGTAAGGTTTCACCATCCAACTCCAAGGGTATGATTGCTTGTACTTGATCTGCGAAAACGCACTCGATTTCAATCAGCCGCTCACTGGCAAGCATGCGCCACATTCCCTAAGTAGAGACCATGGCGGGCTATTTTTTCCAATGCCACAATGGCTTGCTTAGTCTCATCAACCACTCTAGCCCAGTGGCGCCACATAATGTAATCTTCGTGCATCTCATACCCAGCCTCGTCGGGCAGACCTGTGTCTTCTAGATGCGACAGGGTCATTTGATACTTTTCCTCATACTGGCGCAGTTTGTTTTCAGCTAGAAAGCGGCGATTCCTCAAATCTAACAATCTCAAGGCGGTTCCATGGCTGATAATAGCTTTCCGTTCCTCCAGAGAGAGGGAGAGGAATTCTTCTTCCATTTGCGTTGTTTCCCTGGTAGCCATTTCTTTGCTTCCTATGGGAATTAAGGATTACGGATTAAGGTTAAGGGATTTGATCAAGCCGTCCAGCATCTTGCTCGCAGTCTCGTATTCAGTTTCGAGTGAAATATAATCCTCTGCGTCTTTTGCCCCGAATGGTCTCGGGGTTGTGGATGCTGATTCGGGCTCCTTTTATTTGGAACCGCTAAGGCGCTAAGGACGCCAAGGATTGTCTTTGCGTACTTTGTGTCTTGGCGGTTCAATTACTGGATTCCGGCGTTCGCCGGAATGACAATTGTGGCTCTGTCTAAGGAGAATAGCCAAATTTAGGTTACAGTAAAGACAAGAACTCTTCTTTGGAAATATCAGCGTCTCGAAGAATTTTGCGCAAGAGACCACGGCCTATATCATCTCCAAGATTTCCGGATACTGTCACTACCCGACCGTCAGGATGTTGGAGCCTTCTATGACTGCCCCTCTGCCTGATATGTTCGAAGCCTGCCTTTTCTAGAGCGCTCAGTACTTGCCCGGTCTTCAAGCAGGACAAACGGGTGGTCATAATACCAGATCCATTGTCACTTTCTGCACACAGACAAACTCGGATGCACAGGTTATGGCTTCAGGGTCATCCTCAAGGCAAAGCACAATAACTTCCCGAATATTGTCAAGCAATTCCTCCATAGTTTTGCCCTGAGCATAACACGCGCGCAAGGACGGCACCTCACCGACGTAAAAGCCATCCTCGTCCTTTTCGACCACCATAAAGAAATCTTTTTTCATATGTTTCACCTACATCACTTAATGAACCCAGGTCCCCAAGCTTCCGGTTCTGTTTTTTGGAACCGCTAAGGCGCGAAGGGGAGCAGCGTTCTTGGTTCGTAATACTAAAAAATTTATGTGGAGAATAGGGACGGCACAAGGTAAGTATTTGAAGTATCAAGATAACTCTGTTTCTATAGTTTATGCCATATTAGATGCCATGTTTGATTCAATTTCCGTAAGAACCGACAAAATGTCTTTCGGAGTAGATGGCTCAATAACTTCACTTCCTATGTGGCAGTGATGTGGCGCCCCAACCAGACCGGGCCAATGAGGTGCATTGTCCCATCTTCGAATCAGACTGCCGTCGGGAAATTGCCAATGATAGGCGTATTTTCTCGTGCCATCTGCGAAGAGGTAGTCTTTTATGTTCAAAATCGAGCCATTCCTAAGTTTAAGCGAAGCCCTTAATTCGTAAGTGTTAGCCACATGAACAAACCGATCAACTCGGACCTCTTCTATTATGGCGGGAAATTCCCTCAGCGCCTTAGGCAGCATTGGCTTCAATCTTCTGCAGTTGCTCTTGCCAGTAATCTAACTGCTCTTGCGCTGCACGCCAGGCAAGATAATGATCGTCAAGATCGAAATCTTCTTTTCCTTCAGTATAGTATTTTCGTTCCAGATCCTGAAAACTTCCATATTCAGCCTTTAACCTTTCTATTCTTTCAGAACATGCACTGATCGCTCCCATAATTTCCAACGCGATCAGATCTTTGCCAGCAGACTGAAGATCATCGTAGCCCAATCTGTGCAACAATTCGTTGTCTACCATGGACTTATCCTTTCTGTCATGAACAGAGGTAACGATCTTGGTTCTTGGTTAGTTGTTCCCGGTTCATGGTTCAACTGTAATTCCGCGAGGCGCTGACTTTCTTGAGGCCCTTCATGCTGTGTCGCTCGCTTGTCTTGAGGATCAAGAATGGTCGTATCGAATTCTTCCAGGGAGGAGATCGTTGCCGATTTCTCAGTGCTCGGGGTTAAGAACTGGTTTCCTTGACATCTCAGGGGTAGGACCGAGTCAAGTAACCGAATCATCAACATAAATAAGCCATATGAGGGGGTTTTTAGCGCGAAGGGGAGCAGCGTTCTTGGTTCTTCGTTCGTCGTTCTTCAAAAGTCAAACAACACATCATAGCTTGGTCAGTCCAATTCTTCCGCCTGCCGTTTCAAAATCTCGATGATATCTTTCGATAGCCAAAGTCCACTGTGCCTCAGCGAGTCAAGCGCTTCGGATACGGAAGCAATAACGCCGCGTCTTTTGGCAATAATCAGTACACCTCCAGTACCGAAAGTCGGAATCGCAAGAGTTCGGGCACAGCGGCGCGCTTCGGCATCATCGATGATGGCTCGGAAACCTTGATTTAGTAAGGCGAACGTCAATACTTCAGATTCCCCCCGGCCAAGATCCCAACCTGAAATTGCAGGGTGAACAGAGGATACATTGGTCTGTCTAGCCCACGCAGTGCTCTCCAATAACCGCGCAGCCCGGTCATTTGTCGGGCCACGCAATACCTCATCCCACACAGCCGCGGGCACCATCACTTGCTGCCAAAGTCTTGCCAGTATATCTTCCAAACCAGCACGGAAAAGACAGATAAGCGGTGAAGCATTGGCAACGATTTGTTCATTCGACATCATGCAGTTCGTCTTGAAGCTCTTTTTCGGTGTACTGGAAAGGTGATACCTGGAAACGCGACAGTAAATCGATAAACCCAGCCCTGGACAGCCCAGCGATCTCCGCTGCCTTCTCCTGGGAAATCCATCCCATTTCATACCATTTTACAGCAGCAGCAGCGCGCATCTCCTTGGAAAACTCTTCTGGGTCCTTCCGTAATGCCGAGAAGGAACCCTCGGGCAGTTCAAATGTAACCGTGGGCATAAAAACCTTTCTTGTTCTTTGTTCTTCGTTGTTCGTTCAGAACGTTAGGATCGTCGATTAAGGGCAGAGGGCAAAAGTAGTTGAAGAGTTGAAAAGTTGATGAGTTGAACGCTACATGTGTACTTCGATGCTTACGGCATTCCCAAAAGGAGTTGAACCGAGTCAAGTGGCTGAATTGTCATTATAAAAAAGCCATCTGAGAGGGTTTTTAGCGCGAAGGGGAGCAGCGTTCTTGGTTCTTCGTTCTTAGTTCTTGGTTTTCGACTGTCGTAGGTATTTGATGAAGCCCCCGATCATTGAGCTGGTCTTGGTTGCGAGATCATAGAGCTCTGTGAATTTGTCGGAGGTGATGTACTTTTGATCAAGAGCCACATAGAGTTGAGATTGCACTTCCGAGCAGGATCGTTGGGCGTAGCCGAGAAAACGGATAAACTCTGGATTCGTGCCAGAATTGAAGCCCTCAGCTATATTAGACATGACCGATACCGAAGCTCTGGTGATTTGGTCTTTTAAGCCGAAGTCGCTTGTAAACCCCTTATGGTCGGCAACAGCACTGTAAATGAGTTTGGCTAGTTCACGTGCAGATAGCCAAGCTTCGATTTCCTCGAATTTGGTAATTCTCATTAACTCTCTGGTTGGTTCTTATTGCTGGTTTGCAGCTGTTGGGTACTGGTCCGCGCGGTAAAGGGGGCTGCTCTTGACTCTTTTGTTTCTTTTTTGAACCGCTAAGGCGCTAAGGACGCCAAAAAGAAGTTGAACAGTTGAAAAGTTGAGGAGTTGAAAAGAATCGTGCCGAATCCTGCCCGATCAGAAAAAGATCCAGCGCTGCGGTCGTCTTGGCGTTCTTTATGTCATCGTGGTTCATTATTCAATCACTTTATATTTCGTACTTCGTCCTTGATACGCTTAATGTGGCCACGGCCAAGGCCTTTGACTTCGCAACCGAGCTTGGAGTAGCGGAAATTTAGGATTAAGGATTAGGGATCAAGGATTAAGCTTGAGAGACCTGATCAAGCCGTTCAGCATATTACTCGCAGATTGGTACTCAGATTCCAGGGTTTTGAAGCCCCTTACAGTCCCAGTCCTTCACTTAAAATGATTTCCATCACATCCTCCAGGCGCGTTTCTGATCAGGGGTCGGACCGAGCCAAGTATTTGAATAATCAGCAAAAAAACAGTCATGGAAGCGTGTTTGTTAGCCTTAGACTGCCCATTTCACCCCCAAAATGAGCATCCTAAGACCGCAAGTC
Organism: uncultured delta proteobacterium; assembly: GCA_963781715.1. GTDB lineage: Bacteria > Desulfobacterota > Syntrophobacteria > Syntrophobacterales > Syntrophobacteraceae > Desulfoferrobacter. Next base: position 316,838 of record CAWAGW010000018.1, on the reverse strand, counting down.
GCAGATCAGCGCGACCCCATTCAGAATTCCGAGTCATGCCAGTAGAGTTTCGATTTCATTGTGCGTGAAGCCAAACTGACGAAGGATGCGAAGAACGTAAGGTGGAGAAAACTCGCTGGCTCCCATGTCAATGGGAACAATCCTTTTCTTTCCCTCTACTATGCGCACATACAGACGGTGATCACCTCTGCCTTCACGGTAAAAGCGACACCCTCCTCGATTCAGAAGATTGATGAGCTCCCTTGGCTTAAGTGAGGGTATGCCCTTAGGCATTCACCGCTCTCAGCTCGTAATGCCCCATTGACGGATGTTCGCTTTCCAAGGCCAGAAACTCATGGAGCTCGTTTATGGGGACAGGGGAACTGTAAACATCCCGCTCCTGGTCAAAAATATCCTGGATGGATTGCACGGCTTCCGTAAGCTTCTCTATTGCTTGTTCTTTACTCTCGCCCTGTCCGACCAGACCATTTTCCAAGCAGAGAGCCACCCAGAAATCTCCACTCTTCTTCAGCACAGCTGTATAGAAATTCATTTCCTTTTCCTCGCTATGATAATGAAAACCAACTTGTGCAGCATTTTATAACGCTTACCGCGCCCTGGGCAAGTACTGTTAACAAGAAATAGGGGACGTTATGTTGCGAGTTTGATTATGTTGTGGAATGTTGGAATGGGGTCGGGCCAAGCTATGTGCTCGAAATCTCTATATTAGTATTCCAAAAGTAGGCGTTTTCACTGTCAATATCGTACTTTTGTGACTCGAAATTCGGGACATAGGGTCTGTTTGCTTCTCGAAGATGGCAAATCCCATCATCTTCCATAACCTTACGCCCCTTGGCCCGGACACCAAGTTTCTCTTTCGTTTTTGCTACAAACTCACGACTACCGACTGCATTGTTAGGGGTCGGACCGAGTCAAGTAACCGAATCATCAACATAAATAAGCCATATGAGAGGGTTTTTAGCGCTTAGGTGAGCCATTTCAGAGGCAAAATCGGACTTCTAAGTGGCTACTGGTCCGCGCAGTAAAGGGGGCTGCTCTTGACTCTTTTGTTTCTTTTTTGAACCGCTAAGGCGCTAAGGATTCCAAAAAGGAGTTGAGGAGTTGAGGAGTTGAGGAGTTGAGGAGTTGAGGAGTTGAGGAGTTGAGGAGTTGAAAAGAATCGTGCCGAATCCTGCCCGTTCAGGAAAAGATCCAGCCATTCTTCTTAGCGTTCTTTGTGTCTTCGTGGTTCTGGTTTTTTTGGAACCGCTAAGGCGCTAAGGGCGCGAAGGACCATTTTATCCCGCCCCGGCGGGACTGCGAGGAAAAGCTTGGCGGTTAATCTGGGTGGCATTCTTTGTGGCCATCAAGTGTCGCGTTTTTCAAGGCGGCTGATGATTCGAAAAGTCTCTTCATAAACACACCTGCGGGGTCCAACGGCAACAATCTCAATCCATTTTCCACCAATCCGATAGATGATTCTAAACCGTTTGACGCGGTAACTGCGTAATCCATGAAGTTCATCTTTGAGGGCCTTGCCGCATGCCGGATTTTCAAGAATATTCTTTAACGCAGCCTTTATCTTGGCTTTAAGCTCGGGATGGAAATGCCGGACTAACTCAACAACCTCATCCGGTACCCGGAGTTTTTTTTGCCCGCTCGGCATCACTCCTTCCCGCAAAGTTCTTCAAGGGTATACAAGTGTACCTTCTTTTTCTTCAATGCAGCTATGCCCTTATTGATCTCAGCCATCAGCTCCGTATCCGATTTTACAGCCACGGTCTCCCGCCAACTCTCAAACTCGTCAGGACTTACCAGCACCGCCACAGGGCGGCCATTTTTGGTGATCACAACTTCTTGCTCCGTAGCGCAAACCGAATCCACAAGGGCGCTAAGTTTCATTTTGACTTCTGAAAGCGGTAGTGTCTTCATCATTATCCTCATATTATGGTTGACCATAGTTTAGGTCGATCATAATAAATTCAAGGTGACGAATCAAGCTCTTGTTCTTTGTTCTTGGTTGTTCGTTTCAAATAGCATAGGGCATAGAGCAAAGGGCAGAGGATGAAAATCGCGTCATGGTTGTAATGTTGCCCTCAAGAGCCGTTGAAGAGCCACAAAAGCGCTAAGGGCGCAAAGGATTAATTTTCTTGGCGTTCTTTGTGTCTTGGCGGTTCATTCATTGTGGTTCTTAGTCCATCGTACCTGTACATCTTCAGTCCGCAAGGAGGAGTAAGGATTCTTCTTTTTCTTTTTCTAGCTCTTGATAGAGTTCTTGGATTTGCCGGCGGATTATCTCGTATTCTTCGGCTTTGCGCACAGCGGGTTCTTGGTTCTTGGTTGGTTCAGGCACCGGGGATAGAAACTGTTATTCCGTGAACGAAGAACAAAGAACGAAACTTTCGCATCAGGGATCTCGATCCCGACAAGTCCGCCTTGGTCGTCAAGATCGAGGTTCATGCCGCAGATGATTCTTCAAAAGACACAACATCGTTTGTGCAGTATCTCCAAGCGATCGATGCTGCTCAAAGCGATCAAAACAGCAATGCTAGAGATTGTTGACTACTCTGGCGAGATCCTTTGAGAAAGAGTTGAAAAGTTCCTTGGCTAAATTTTGTGAAGTAATTGAAAATACTCGTCGCGGCTTATGCCTGCTGAGCGCAGATTGTTTTTGATTATGAAAACGGGTACCTCTGGCCAGTCCGGAATAACTATGGGCCTCATAACGCCTTTCTTAGTGAAAATAAAATGGTCCCCTTCAATTCTGACACAACTGAATCCCGCCCTTTCAAAGACCTTTCTCAATCGCTGAGCAGAAATCGGTGTAATCCTTGGAGACAAATCCTCAGGCCTCGACTGACATGAGTTCAGTGGCTACCAGGCGTGGCGTCATCCAGCCATTCACGTCTGTCTTCTCATAGCCCGCTTCTCGCAGTATGTCCTCAAGCGTGCCCATTTTTTCAGCTTCTTCCAGAAACAATCGAACAGCGGTCTTCAGATTCTGTCTCGCTCTATCAACTGTCTCCCCACAGCTGGATATATCCAACTTCGGAGAATAAGCGACAAATGTGTCGCCTTCTTTAAATATTATTCCGTCAAATTCTAGTTCCACAAAAACTCCAGTTGAACAGAGTTGAAGAGTTGAGGAGTTGAACGGGTGAACCATAAAGTGTCGTGGTCAACCTGGCCAATTAGACTATCGTGTTAGGGGTCGGACCGAGTCAAGTGTCTGAGTTGAGGAGTTGAAAAGAATCGTGCTGAATCCAGCCCGTTCAGGAAAAGCTCCAGCAATTCTTCTTAGCGGTCTTTGTGTCTTCGTGGTTCTGATTTTTTTGAAACCGCTAAGGTGCGAAGGGCGCTAAGGAATGGGTTTTTCCCTGATCGGGGAAACCGATCAGGAAAAGAATCGAGCGCCGTGCACCGCAACTTTTCTTTGTGTTCGTTTAGAGCGTTTAGGTGTTGATGACTTCGATATTGAAGCGGCTAATGGCTTTGTCAATACTGGCAATGGGAAGTTTTTCAATTTTCGCCTGAGCGGCGAGCATACGATCAAAGGGATCTCGGTGGTCAATGCCCCATGCGCCCGCAAGCTGTGCATGTTCCGGCGTTATCGCAAGTGGCAGAAATGCCGCTCGCTGGATCCATGAAGGAACATCTTTGGCTACGTCAGCGGCCAGGGGTAGTTTGCCCAGTCGATATTTTGTGGATATTTCCCACACCGAAGCCGCACTCACAAACACTTCATTTTCGATGTCTTTCAGCACTCCCCGCACCCGCTCCGGCAAGCGGGGATCGTCGAATAGCCACCATAAAAAGATGTGCGTGTCCAAAAGGAGTTTCACTCCCAACTCCTCAATTCCCCTTCAGGCAACGGTTCAAAAAAGGCTTCGGTCACCGCCCCCTTGGCGATTCCCGGGGCCCGTTCCTTTATTCCGGGGCCCAAAGGAACCAGTTTGGCATATGGTATGCCCGCTTTGGCGATAATAATTTCTTCCCCCGAATGAACGCGGTCCAAAAGCTTTGAAAAATGTGTTTTGGCCTCATGCACATTTATGGTTTCCATAAGACTTTCTTCTCGGCCGACGTACGGAATTCCACGGCATCTAAGGATGGACTTAGCCATCGGACTTAGTCTAATTCAGCATGACTTCAAAAGCAACAGGTGTTTTTTGAATTTCCGAAGGATTTCTCGGGAACAGAGTGGAACCGCAAAGGGCATAGGGCATGGGGCTATCCTTGGCTCCGAGTTGAGGAGTTGAACCCTACATATGAACTTCGATGCTGGGGGAAATGGAAAAGCCGTTTCTTTCGCAGACCGCGTCGCGGACTGCTTCGTTCAGGTCGAATGCGATCATTTCGGCAATCAATTCTTCAAAAGAGATTTCCGGTTGCCAGTTCAAATTCTGTTTGGCTTTGGTGGGGTTGCCGAGGAGTGTCTCGACCTCTGAAGGCCGAAAATAATTTGGGTCCACCTGCACGAGGACCCGGCCTGGCTGCAATGCCGGCAGCTTGCATTGTTTGGAATATTTCTCCAGAAGAGGTGAAGGTTGTATGCCTGCAATGACGCCTTGTTCTGAAACTCCTTTGCCTTTCCATTCCAACTGAATCCCGAGATCATTGAACGCGCGTTCGCAGAACTCTCGGACTGAGTGCTGTTCGCCGGTAGCTATGACGTAGTCGTCCGGTTCTTCCTGCTGCAGGATGAGCCACTGGGCTCGGACGAAATCTTTGGCATGGCCCCAATCGCGCAGGGCGTCGAGATTGCCGAGATAGAGATCTGTTTGAAGCCCCAAAGCAATCCGGGCGGCGGCTCTGGTGATTTTGCGGGTGACGAAAGTTTCGCCTCGAATGGGAGACTCATGGTTGAACAAAATTCCATTGCAGGCAAAAAGGCTATAGGCTTCACGGTAGTTGACCGTAATCCAATAGCCGTACAACTTGGCAACACCGTAGGGAGAGCGCGGGTAAAAAGGCGTTTGCTCGGTTTGAGGAACTTCCTGGACTTTGCCGTAAAGCTCGGATGTCGAGGCTTGATAGAAGCGGGTTTTCTTCTCCAGACCCAAGATTCGAATGGCTTCTAGAATGCGAAGTGTCCCCAAAGCGTCTGCGTTGGCTGTGTATTCGGCGGACTCAAAAGAAACCTTCACATGGCTTTGCGCCGCCAGGTTGTAGACTTCATCGGGCTGCACTTCCTGCACGATCCGGATGAGGTTGGTGGCATCGGTCAGGTCGCCATAGTGCAAAATAAAGCGACGCTCGGTTTCATGCGGGTCCTGGTAGAGGTGGTCCACCCGCTGAGTGTTGAATAGCGATGCGCGGCGCTTGATGCCGTGAACAGTGTAGCCTTTGTCTAAAAGAAATTCGGCGAGGTAGGCGCCGTCCTGGCCGGTGATGCCGGTGATGAGGGCGACTTTGTGGTTAGGGGTAGTCACTTATATCGCTCCTTTTTTCAATTTAGGGGCATTGAAAGCAGTTGAAGAGTTGAAAAGTTGAGCAGTTGAAAAGAGTCTCTTCCGGTAGTTGAAAAGTTGAGGAGTTGAAATTCAGTTTAGCCGTCTTAGCCAGTCAACTCTTCAACTCTTCAACTTCCCTACATACTGTTCGTACGTCATTCGAATTCCTTCCTCAAGGCCGATCTGCGGTTTCCAGCCCAGCTTTTTGATTTTTGAAATATCGAGTAGTTTGCGGGGGGTGCCGTCTGGTTTGGAAGAATCCCAGGTGATGTCGCCCTGGTAACCGATGATTTTTGCGATCAGTTCGGCCAAATCATTGATGGTGATGTCTTCGCCGCAGCCGATGTTGATGATGGGACGGCGGGTGAGATCGAGAAGATTCCCATATGTTTCATCGTCGAGGTTCATCAAGAAAACGCAGGCGCTTGCCAAGTCGTCGACGTGGAGGAATTCTCGTCGGGGGGTGCCGGAGCCCCAAAGGCGGATGGCATAGGGCATAGGGCATGGGGTCTCCAAAGCAGTTGAGGAGTTGAAAAGTTGAGGAGTTGAAAAGTTGAGGAGTTGACTGCCTTGGCTTGATGCGATTTCGGAAAGGGATTGTTTGAAATCTTGGGGGATTGGACCGTATTGGGCTTCGTCTGCGTCTATGGATTGCCGGTCGCCTGTCGACGCGAGCTTCGCAAGGTGGAATTTGCGGATCAGGGCGGGCAGGACGTGTGAGGTTTCCAGATCGAAATTGTCATTTGCGCCGTAAAGATTGGTTGGCATGACACAGAGAAAGAGCGTTCCGTGCTGTCTGTTGTAGGCTTCGCACTGGCTTATGCCGGCTATTTTGGCGATGGCATAGGGTTCGTTGGTCGGTTCCAAGGGACCGGTCAAAAGATATTCTTCTTTGATAGGCTGAGGGCATTCTTTTGGGTAAATGCACGAGGAGCCGAGGAAGATCAGCCGATCTACGCGGTGTTGGTAAGCAGAGTGAATAACGTTCGACTGAATGGCCAGGTTAGAGTAGCTGAATTCAGCTGGATAGGTGTTGTTTGCCCAGATGCCTCCGACTTTGGCCGCTGCGAGAAACACGTATTCAGGTTTCTCGGAATGGAAAAAGTCTTCTACGTCCGCCTGCCGGGTGAGATCGAGCTCCTGGTGAGTGCGGGTGATGAGGTTGGTGCATCCCTGGGATTCAAGCCATCGAACGATTGCGGAGCCTACGAGGCCTCGGTGTCCGGCGACGTAAATGGGGGCGGTTTTGGGGATCATGGTTCCTAGTTCCTAGTTCTTGGTTCTTGGTTCCTTTACACTGCTATTCCGAGCCTCTGAAACAGTGATAAGATGAAGCGGTCCAGGTCATTGGAATGATGATGAGCGATTTCAAAAACCTCCTTGAGATCAAGTTTCCCGTATTCGTGCACGAGCAAGTTTCGAAAACCCACGGCCTTGACCATTGTTTCAACCAAATTGGCGGGCAGGAGGCCGCTTTCTTCAAGAAAGTAGAACATCTCGTTAACACTGCCCGGTACCGACGATCCCTGAGCACTCATAACGTGAGCGGCCATGTCGATGCAATTTTGGATGGCCATTTGCAAGTTGAAGCACACAATATCCTGATGGTCCTGATTGCTCAAAAACTCGGCAAGACCAGAGTCGCACTTTTCGCGGGCTCGCTTCAGATGCTTGCGAACATTGCCTGCTTTAAGCAGGAGAAGATCGGAGTCAACCACCTTTCACCTCACGTTTCAGCCGATTAATGAACCCGCGCTGTGTCATGGTCCGATAGCGATCAAAATCTGCGATACGGCAGTAAGCGGAAATTTGAAAGGAAGCATAGAAGCGTTTATCCTTGACCTGCAAACACTTGCCCTTGGAGAAGATCTGCTTCAAGAGCTCTTCGCCGGCTATGTTCATAATGACCGGATGCACATCTTTTCTCAGAACTCTCCCCAGTTCGACCGTATACAGGGCTCTTAGCTCTCCGGCCCTGGGACCGGTTTCGGGCGTCAACAGCACTGCCACATCCACATCGCTGTCGGTGCGTTGCCGTCTGATGGCATGAGAACCGAACAGGAAGGCTGCAGCGACCTCTTGGCGGCTTGCAAAGTAGGCTCTCAAGCTCTCTTCGATGCCTGTTCCAACCGAATCCTTTTCTGTGACCATCCTGGAGACTTCCTTCGTTCTTCCTTCTCGATGGGTCCTGGTCGCGCGCCATTAGGGGATGCCCTTTACATTTTTATATTTGCTGGGCTCATCGTGCAATTCCATAGTCTCTTGCCTCTAGCCCCTCGCCCCTAACCCATTTGCCGATCCGGATTTTTCCTTCTCCAGCTCCTTATACAAGTCCTCAATTTCTCGTTTGATCGTCTCGTATTCTTCGGCTTTGAGTTCGAGAAAATGCAGTGTGAGTCGGGCCTTTTCTTCTATGCCCCGCGGAGTCAGCAGGTAGGAGTAGCCCACCTTATTGCGGCTGTCCTTGAAGCGGTTGACCTTGATCCAACCTCTTTTGGTCAGTTCTGCCAGGCAGAAATTGACCTTGCCCAGGCTGGTGCCCACTTTTTCGGCCAGGGCCCGCTGCGAAAGCCGGGGCTCGTCGTGCAGGATTTTGAGTAAGCGGTAGTGGGTTTGCACGGTTCTTGGTTCCTGGTTCCTGGTTCCTGGCGGCTTAGCGTGGGTCCATACAAAGCGGCTGAAGTTTTCCTCACGCAAAGGCGCAAAGGGGAGCAGCGTTCCTGGTTCGTCGTTCTTAGTTCTTGGTTTTCGACTGTCGTAGGTATTTGATGAAGCCCCCGATCATTGAGCTGGTCTTGGTTGCGAGATCATAGAGCTCTGTGAATTTGTCGGAGGTGATGTACTTTTGATCAAGAGCCACATAGAGTTGAGATTGCACTTCCGAGCAGGATCGTTGGGCGTAGCCGAGAAAACGGATAAACTCTGGATTCGTGCCAGAATTGAAGCTCTCTGCTATATTAGACATGACCGATACCGAAGCTCTGGTGATTTGGTCTTTTAAGCCGAAGTCGCTTGTAAACCCCTTATGGTCGGCAACAGCACTGTAAATGAGTTTGGCTAGTTCACGTGCAGATAGCCAAGCTTCGATTTCCTCGAATTTGGTAATTCTCATTAACTCTCTGGTTGGTTCTTATTGCTGGTTTGCAGCGGTAGGGCCTGGCCGCCCGGCAGTTATGTCGCTGCAATCAAAACCACGAAACGAAGAACGAAGAACGAGGAACGAAGAACCACGAACGAAGTGAGTATAAAGCTCCGCCAACTCGGTTACATTTTTTCGTTGTTGGTTCGTCGTTCCTGGTTCTTGGTTGAAACCAGAAATAGATTAACGAAGAACCACGAACAAAGAACGAAGCAGTGTTCAATGCGTGAACACTATAGAAAGCAAGGAATCGTGTCAAGGGGAAAAAAGGTGGGGAAATTTCGGATTTCGGATTGCGAATTTCGGAAAGATCTCTCGCGAAGGCGTGAAGGCTCAAAGAAGTAGGTGATGGAAGTTGTTGGTTTTGGGGCCATCCGCAGAACTAAGAATTCCATTTGACACTTGTGGCACCAACGGATATTAGTTTTTGCCAAGTGAGTTTTTTCTCTAATGCGGAAGTCCTATTATCATGCGAAGGCAGCTTAAGAATCCGAATCTTTATATGATGTTGCTGGGCGATGCGTTGCTCGTTGCTGCGGCGCTCTCGTTGGCCTATCTGCTGCGCTTCGAATTTGCAATTCCGGCTGCGTCGCTTAAGCAGCTGATTCACTCGATTGGCTACATAGTCATTTTCAAAATAGTGGTGTTCTATGTGTTTGGCCTGTACAGGGGAATGTGGCGATACACGAGCCTGCGGGACTTCTGGCAGGTTGCCAAGGCTTCGGTCTTTTCATCCCTCATTATAGTTGCTGTGGTTGCGTACCTTCACCGTTTTCAGGGGTTTTCGCGCTCCATCTATATTCTCGACTGCGTATTGACCTTCGTTTTCATCGGTTCGCTGCGGGTTGCGATCCGCTCTGCGATGGGGATCACGAGTGTGAAAGAGGGCATCGTAAATGCCTGCCTGCCGTGGCGAACAAAGAGTCGAAAAGGTTGCACCCGCGTTATCCTTATAGGAGCGGGCAATACCGGGGAAAAGATTTTGCGGGAAATCAAACAAGATCCGCGGCTTCGATATTTACCGATCGCTTTCCTGGATGATGATCCCCAAAAAATCGGGCGCACCTTGCACGGTGTTCCCATATTAGGATCGGTAGAGGCTTTGCCGCGTGCGGTTCTGGATCTGAGGGTGGATCAGATCCTCATAACCACTCCTTCGGCCACCGGCGAGCAGGTGAGACGCATCCTCAGCTACTGTGACGAATGCGATGTGCCCTACAAGATTATGCCGGGCTATGGTGAGATTATTGACGGCAAACTCAACATTAAAGCGCTGCGCGACGTCAGTTTTACCGACTTGCTCGGCCGGCCGCCCGTTGAGCTGGATACTCAAGATATCAGAAATTACCTGGCCGGCCGCGTTGTCTTGGTCACCGGATGCGGCGGTTCGATTGGTTCCGAGCTTTGCCGGCAGCTGATTCGATTCGAACCTGCCTCCCTGGTTCTGCTGGATGCGAGTGAGGCGAATTTATATGCAATTCAGATGCAGCTCCTTCATGAGCTGCATTTTACAAACATCGTTCCTGTTCTCGGCAGAGTTCAGGACCGGCCGCTCATGGCCAAAATCTTTCAAAAATATCAGCCTCTGGTCGTCTACCACGCGGCAGCGTACAAGCATGTCCCCATGATTGAAAAAAACCCCTGGGAGGCGGTTTTCAACAACATTCTGGGGAGCCGCATCACAATGGAGCTGGCGCTCGATAGCGGTGTGCGGCGCTTTGTGCTGGTATCGACCGATAAGGCGGTTCGGCCCACCAACGTGATGGGCGCCAGCAAACGGGTGACAGAGATGATTCTCCAGTCGATCAACGGTGGAAGCACCCGCTTTGTGGCCGTGAGATTCGGCAATGTAGTGGGATCGTCCGGATCGGTGATCCCTTTGTTTAGAAATCAAATCGAAAAGGGCGGACCAGTAACGGTGACCCACCCGGAAGTGACCCGCTATTTTATGACCATCCCGGAAGCGTCGCAGCTTATCATTCAGGCCGGCGGCATGGGAGAAGGCGGAGAGATTTTTGTTCTCGAGATGGGAACTCCCGTTAAGATAGCCGATATGGCGCGGGATTTGATAAGGCTTTCGGGCAAAGATCCCGATCGCGATATCGAGATTGTTTACACCGGTCTTCGGGACGGTGAAAAACTGTATGAAGAGCTGATCACGGCCGATGAGAACGTGGTCGCCACCGATCACCGAAAGATTATGGTGCTAAGGTCTAATGGTTACCGGCCTGGGATAAAGACGCGTGACGAGTACAAAAGATGGCTCGAGGTGGAACTGGAGCATCTCTATGACGTGGCTAAAAAGCATGATGCCACATCTATTAAGCAAAGGTTGAATGAGATCGTGCCGGAGTATAAGGTGCAGACAACGGAGTCGAATTTTTAGGGAAGGAAGGGATATTTCGGATTTCGGAATGCGGATTGCGGAAAGGTCTCACGCAAAAACGCAAAGATTGGGAAATCATTAGAAGGAAACGAAGGGAACAAGAAAAAATACTTTGTTATCTTTGTTCCCTTGTGTGGAAATTTGCTACTCCCCAAATACTTCGAGGATTTCAAAATTGCGCATCCCTTTCGGGGTTTGAACTTTAACTTCTTCTCCTTCTTCCTTGCCTATCAAAGCTTTCCCCAGAGGTGAGGTCACTGAAATCGTGCCGGTCTGAACGTCGGATTCGTAGGGCCCGACCAGTCGGTAAGAGGCAATTTCGCCGGTTTCCAGGTCTTCCATCCTCACAGTGCTGCCGAAGACGATTCGCCCGTTGTCGTTTTCCGAACGCTCGATTACTTCGCTGCTGCCAAGTTTTTGCAGCAGATCGTTGATTTTGCCCTCAATCATGGCCTGCTTTTCTTTGGCCGCTTCATACTCCGCATTTTCGGATATATCGCCGTGCGCCCGAGCTTCTTCGATAGCCCTGATGACCACGGGGCGTTCTTCCTTTTTCAACCGCTGCAGTTCATTTTTCAGGCGATCGTAGCCTTCTTTGGTAATCGGTATTCTAACCATCTACATTTCCTCCATGAGATATTGGCTTGCTTTTTAATAATATTACTTTTCTTTGTCAAGCTTATCTGAAAATTTCGTCATGATGACGAGTATTGCAGCTAGGCGAAGATAAGTTCCCCCATTTGTTTAAAGGGGGGTTAGGGGGGATAAGGGGGACTTTGGATCGCCCCATAACTGGTTGAAACTTTTGCCTACCTGTACAGCAATTCTCATTTTGGTTAGGAGCTTGTCCGATAATTGGCCGAATGGTGTCTATTGTCATTCCGGCAAGCTTTAAGCCGGAATCCAGGCCCGCACCAAAAAAGGATTTCCGTATCATGGATTCCGGCTTAAAGACCGCCGGAATGACGGCGTCGCGAATTCTCGGGCAGACGCATAGGTTCATAGTACAGCAAAATGAGAATTGCTGCCACCTGTACTAGGTTCTTGCGGAAATGGAGTAAGTGCGGTACGTTATAGGATAGTTTGTGACGCCGGGCGGCAAGTCGCACATTGGTCGGCCGACAATTCTGAGACGGGAACGAATCATGGTTTCGGAACGGGATATTGAAAAAATTAAAGCGTTTGCCGACTCCAAGAGCCATCTTGTTGCCGTCTATGTGTTCGGGTCTGTCGCTGCCGGAAGGAATCGTCGGGGAAGTGATTTGGACATTGCCGTCATGACTGACCGAGTCATCGAGGGCTTTGAGCTTGTCCAAATGGAAACCGCTCTGTCCAACCTGGTGGGGTGCGACGTAGATCTTGTCGTGTTCGGGCAGGCCAGTCCACTGCTGCAGCATCAAATCCTGAAATATGGTCGACTGGTTTATGGATTTGACTCGATGGAGCGCGTCACGCAGGAAGTCTCGGCCAGACGGCAGTACCTCGATACCCGTTCGTTGTACAAGGAGTTGGACACTTAGGCCATGGTGGATGAAGAGGTCATATCGAGAAAATTATCTCAACTCAATTCTTATGTAAACGAGCTGCGTGATGCTACGGATATCGATTGGACAAAATATCTATCAGACATCAGATCCAGAGCGTTTGTCGAGCGCTACCTGCACCTGGCAATTGAGGAAGTAATCGATATTGCCAATCACTTTGTATCCTTTTACAGGTGGCGTGAGCCCAGGGGCTATCGTGACCTCTTTCTGATTTTGGCCGAGCACCGGATCATTCCTCCGGAGGAATTGAACACTTTTCAGAATATGGCTTCCTTTCGTAACATGCTGGTTCACCATTACGAGAAGATTGATGATGAACTGGTCTTTGGAATATTCAAGAAACACTTGGACGATTTCGATAATTTTGTTGCATTCGCGAAGAAATGGATCGAAAAATCCAAAAAAGAATCGCACTAGAAGTGGTTATCATGCAAAATTAGCTACTTACTTAAGCTCAACCTTAATACGAGGGATTGCCGTCTATGCCTTTCAATCGGAAGGACCTGCTTGGAATACGGGATCTTGAAGTTCATGAAATAGAACACATTCTGGATCTGGCCAAATCATTCAAAGAAATCAATACACGCTCAATCAAGAAGGTCCCTACGCTTCGCGGAAAAACAGTCATGCATCTGTTTTATGAACCCAGCACCCGCACCCGCACTTCCTTTGACATCGCCGCCAAAAGGCTGAGTGCCGACACTTACAGCATTACGGCCTCTGCGAGCTCTCTGGTGAAAGGGGAAACGTTTCTGGATACGTTGAAGAACCTCGATGCCATGAAGCCCGATGTTTTCATCATTCGGCATTCTGCTTCGGGGACGCCTGACCTCATGGCAAAGCGAACCAGTGCGGCGGTCATCAATGCCGGCGACGGGATGCATGAACATCCCTCTCAGGCCCTGCTAGACATGTTGACCATCAGAGAAAACAAAGGACGTCTGGAAGGACTGAAGGTTCTAATTGTGGGCGATATCGCCCACAGCCGCGTGGCCCGCTCCAACCTGTGGGGGCTTAACAAAATGGGCGCAAAGGTTATCGTCTGCGGTCCGACTACGTTGATCCCGCCTGAAATCGAAACAATGGGTGCCGAGGTGTGCCTGCATCCCGAAGATGCTGTCCCCGAGGCGGATGTCATTATGGTTCTGAGACTCCAGAAGGAGAGACAGCAGCAGATGCTGCTGCCCTCTTTACGGGAATATTCGATTGTGTACGGGATCAACGCTAAAAGGCTCGGCAAGGCTAAGAAGGACGTAATCATTATGCATCCGGGGCCCATCAACAGGGGGGTCGAGATAAGTCCCGATGTGGCCGATGGGCCGCATTCACTGATTTTGGACCAGGTGACCAACGGAGTTGCTGTGCGCATGGCCCTTTTGTACCTTTTGGCGCAGAGAACAAGGGATTTCGAATTTCGGATTGCGGATTTCGAAAAAGAAAACAAGTAGAAGAAAAGCAGATTTCGAATTTCGGATTGCGGATTTCGAAAATAAAAACCAGAAAGATTTGGGATTCCGGAGAGTAAAGGCCGACGAAGAGCATGCTAGGAACCAACTTGTAGGGTAGATTTGAACCGCTGCAGGAGGCTTTAGCTGCTATATGGAGTCTTGAGGCAGTGCTTGCTGTGTTAATTTGTGATGAGTAGGTAGCTCTTTCCGAAATTCAAAACTCGAAATTCAGATGGAAGTTCAAAATGAATATTTTTCCGAAATCCGAAATCCGAAATCCGAAATCTCGTGCAAACTTTCTTTTCAGGCATGGGAGAGTTCTTGACCCGGCTCAAGGGACGGACGAAATTGCAGATGTGTTGATTCTCGACGGGTGTCTGACGGACATTAAACCCGAGATAGAGAGGAGTTCGGAACGTCTGTCGGATCTCCAGGAGATCGATGCGCGCGGAAAGTGGATCGTGCCCGGCCTGGTGGATATGCATGTTCATTTGCGTGAACCCGGTGATGAGTATAAGGAAACCATCGCTTCCGGAACCAGGGCGGCAGTTGCCGGGGGCTATTCGGCGGTGGCCTGCATGCCCAACACCAAACCGGTCAATGACAACGCCGCGGTAACGCGATTTATCCTGGACCGGGCCAGAGAATGTGGAGCCTGCCGCGTTTATCCGGTTGGAGCCATAAGCAAGGATTCGGCTGGTGAAAACCTGGCTGAATTTGGAGAACTGCGAGATGCAGGCGTCGTTGCGGTTTCGGACGACGGCAGACCGGTAATGAACAGCCTCCTCATGCGCAGAGCCCTGGAGTATGCGAAAGTCTTCGATCTCCTTATTATAAGCCATGCCGAAGATCTCAATCTTCTCGCAGGGCGGACTCATGAACGAAGGGCCGATATCCACCGCCCAGGGACTTCAGGGCATCCCCAATGCGGCCGAAGAAACGATGGTTGCCAGAGACTTGCTGCTGGCAGAATGGACCCGGAGTCGACTGCACATTGCTCATGTCAGCACCGCCGGGGCCGTGCGGCTGATAAGAGACGCCAAAAACAGAGGTGTTGCCGTCACCGCCGAAACTGCTCCGCATTACTTTACCCTCAGCGATGAAGCGCTCGTGACTTTTGACTCGTTATATAAGATGAATCCCCCGTTGCGGCGTCCAGCCGATGTCGATGCAATCAAACAGGGGCTGGCAGACGGCACGATTGATGCCATTGCAACGGACCATGCCCCGCATAGTTCGGTGGAAAAAGACATCGAATTCGAATATGCGGCCAACGGCATCATTGGATTGGAGTCGGCTGTTCCGCTAATCTTGCGCCTCGTTCGGGAAGGGGCGCTTAGCGCTCTTGAGGCAATCGCCAAGGTCAGCTGCAATCCCGCAGGTATTTTGGGAATTTCCGCCGGGACTTTTATCACCGGAAAACCGGTCGACATGGCCATCATCGATCCCGAGAGCGTCTACACGCTGGATCGAGAAACTTTTCAGTCAAACAGCCGCAACTGCCCTTTTCATGGTTGGGAGATGCAAGGCCGGGTTGAAATGACTTTGGTGGAGGGAAAGGTGGTTTATTCGAGGTAAAGGGTAGAGGGTAGAGGGTAGAGGACAGAAAACAATTTCGGATTGCGAATTGCGGATTTCGGGAAAACAGCGAAATCACAAAAGGTCTCACGCAAAGGCGCTAAGACGCAAAGGGAAGCAGCGTTCGGGGTTCTTCGTTAATGTGCGGAGGGCCAAGGGCAGGGAGCGGAGGGCAGAGGACTTCGAAATACTGATGGCTCAGAGGCGGCAGCCATTACGGAGGGCTGCTTCACATTCTGGCTCCTGGATTCTGCATTTTTTCTACAAAGTCGGACTATGATGAGCTCTAATCGCAAAAAAATCCTGGTTGTGGACGATGAACAGAGTATGAGGGAGTTTCTTGAAATCATGCTCGACAAAGACGGGTATGATGTTTGCTGTGCCGCGAGCGGGGTCGAGGCCTGCGAGATTTTGCACCAGCAGTCCTTCGATCTCGTAATTACAGATATCAGGATGAAGCCCGTTGACGGGCTGCAGGTACTAAAAGAGTGCAAGAAAATCTCTCCCAAAACCGTCGTGGTCATCATTTCTGCTTACGCCAGCACCGAGACGGCTGTGGCTGCAATGAAGGAAGGCGCCTACGATTATCTGCCCAAGCCTTTCAAGGTTAGCGAAATGAGGGCAGTCATTGCCGATGCGCTGCAGATTAAAGAGGAGCAGGCAAATCATTACAAATCAAAGGTAGGCCCACTCTACTTTGGATGCCTTGTCGGAGAAAGCCCCGGCATGTTCAGGATCTATGATTTGATCGAGCGTGTGGCGGCCACGGCCAGCAATGTTTTGATAACCGGAGAAAGCGGGACCGGAAAAGAACTGGTTGCACGGGCGATTCATCGTCAGAGTCCGAGGCGTGATAAAACTTTCATTGCGGTCAACTGCGGGGGGGTGCCGGAAGCCCTTATTGAAAGTGAAATGTTTGGTTATAAGAAGGGGGCATTTACCGGCGCTGCCTCCACTCATAAAGGATTGGTTGAAGCCGCCCAGAGCGGCACGCTGTTCCTTGATGAGATTAGTGAACTGTCGCCCAGTCTGCAGGTTAAACTGCTGCGGCTGGTGCAGGAAAAAACCGTCAGGATGATAGGCGGTACGGAAGATATCCCGGTCGACGTCAGAATAATTGCGGCGACCAATCTCGACTTGGAAAAAATGGTGATAGAAGGAAAGTTCCGAGAAGACCTCTACCATCGTCTGAATGTTCTGCCCGTGGCCATTCCACCATTGCGAGAGCGGCGCCAGGATATCCCCTTGCTGGCAGATTTCTTCCTGGCCAAATTTAGAAAGACCTTGAACAAAGATGTTCGCAAAATCTCTTCGTACGCCATGGATATCCTTACACGTTATGATTTTCCGGGAAATGTGCGGGAGTTGGAGAACATAGTCGAACGGGGCGTTGTGCTCGAATCCTCCAGCATCATCTTGCCGGATAGTTTAACCCTCGCCAATTATAAGAGGCGCCGTTTTGAGCCCGAGCCTTCTAATGCCGGTTTGCCTGCCGAGGTTATCGATCTGGATCAACATCTGGCGGAAATCGAGAGAGGATTGCTTTCTCAGGCGATGGAACAGGCCAAGGGGGTCAAACTAAAGGCAGCGGAACTGCTCGGAATAAGCTTCAGGTCGCTGCGTTATCGGTTGATTAAATATGGGCTTGCCGGCGAGGATGAGCAGGAAGGTGAAGAACCATGACCGGTATCCAGAGCTTACAGCCTATGTGAAGAGAAACAGCAAAACGCTGTAACTCACTGCGGAGGCCAAAGTGAGCACGGAGATCCCGGAAGCCGCCAACTCGGGATCGCCCTTGAGCTCTACTGCCATAACGTAGGTAACCGTGGCCGGAGGAGATGCCGCAAAATGACGCGGGGCAGGATAAAATAGTCCGGCACCTGACCCAATTTCATGATGATCAAGCCCAGCAGGGCGGTAGGCAAAGCCATGCCCGAGAGTATTTGGGGCCCGCGCTGGATTGGGACGGGCACCGGCAGAGCCAACGCCGAATAGATCATGCTGACTATTACCGCCAGAATAATTGGATTGCGGAAAATACTCCTGACAAAGACCTCTCCATGCTTTGCCTCATTGGTCTGACGATCGGGCCGGAAGGCGATCAGCACCCACACAGCCATAAGGTTTTGCGCTACCATCAGGAAACTACTCAAAATTGCAGTTCTGGCAAATTCTGTCTGGCCAAGGCTGTAATAAGCTACTGCATATGCCATATAGCCGAGATTTCCGTGAAAGCTGCTTTGCAGAAACGTGCCCCTGTGTTTTAGAGGTACCGCCATAATCCGGGCAATGGAAAGGCTCAAAATCAGCTGAACTGCTATTGCCAGCAGCAGGCAAAACACAGCCGTTAAATGAAAGTTTTCTTTGAACGGCGCCTGCGATATTGAAGTGAAGAGCATCGCCGGAATCGCGACATAAAACACAAGTTAATTGGCGGTCTTAGCGAAAGGTTGATCTATCACTCGTTTCTGCTTGAGGAAGAAACCCAGAAGAATAATGCTGAAGATGAGAAGAATGGTTTCGGGGATGTGAAGCATGGTTGTCCTGTTGCAGGATGATGGTTATAAAGCTGGGCACAAAATGCTTGACGTTTATGCCGGGTTTTAATACAGGGAGCTCGGAATGACAAATGAGACTTCCTCGTATAGGAATCGCGCGGCTTTGGCAAGGATAAAGGAAAAAGAGAAGGAAATTACCATGCCCAAGAAAACTAGATCTGAAGACGATAATGCTATGGAAGAATATGATGACGATCAAAGCATGGACCTTGATGATCAGGGAGAAGAGCTGGATTTCGGCGGAGAGGAAGAGTTGCTGCTGGATGACTCGGAGGAAGATGACGAACTTGCCCCCTCTGTTCTCTACAAGGGTGTTTCAAGGCCCAAGACCGAAGATGACTGGCGTCAATTGTTAATAGAAGCAAATAAAGATTCCGTCCCCACCTATCAGCTTTCGGACAGCTATCGCGAGGGCGATTTGGTCACCCACTCTCAGTTCGGCTTTGGTGTGATCAGTAAGGTGATCTCACCACGCAAAATCGAGGTGGTTTTTGAAAGCGTCAGGAAACTCCTGGCTATGAATGTTTCACTTCCCGAGTAGATCCTAATACTACAACGATAGTTTCATATCTCTCCCTGTGGGGCAGGCTTTCCAGCCTTCCCCACAAAAGCATTATTTCCTGAAGGTGTCGCTGCAGTATCTAGCGGTTTTCATCTTTAGACTTTAGAGCAGGTGCCAGGAATTGTTCGACCTGGTCCATCAGGAAGGTATGAACCAGATCGACCCCGGCGACGATATGGCCATTTTGCAGGTAGCCACCCGTACCCCAGAAGTCGTCTACCCGGCCGCCGGCTTCCAGCACCAGGAGGCTCCCCGCGGCTACATCCCAAGGTTTAAGCCCGGCTTCCCAAAAACCGTCCACTCTACCCGCAGCAACATAGGCCAGATCCAGTGCGGCCGATCCAGCTCGTCTAATTCCGCTTACTTTTGAGAAAACGTTGCGAAAAGTGTTGAGGTAGGGTTCCAGCAAGTGCTTCGCCCGGAAAGGAAAGCCGGTCGCAATTAGTGTCTGGTCGAGCCCTCCAAGCTGTTTTAGTCGCAGGGGTTTATCGTTAAGATATGCCCCCTTGCCTCTCTGAGCAGTGAAGAGCTCATCACGAACAGGGTCCAACACCATGCCCAGGACTACTTGTTTGCGCATGGATACTGCGATGGACACGGCAACGAATGGAAATCCATGGATGAAATTAGTTGTTCCGTCCAGTGGGTCGATGATCCAGGTTGTCTCTTCCCCCAGCCGGATGTTGGAAGTTTCCTCGGCCAAGATGGAATGATCCGGGAAGTCCTCACGGATTGTTTGAATGATCGAGCTTTCACTTTCTTTGTCTATTTCTGTGACGTAATCGGAAGGTCCCTTAGTGTGGACATAAGAATTCGAAATAGAGCCAATGTGCCGGCGGATGAGTTCGCCGCTTTGCAGGATCGCTTTGCGGGCCGTTTTTTCTATTCTATCGATCATCGTTTAACCTCATGAGTCGTCCGAAGCCGCTACGAGTTGATTCAAATTGCGATTCCAATGTTAGAGTTTGGTTGCGGCCTTTGGCCGCGCTGTGTCACAATGAGAAGGTAGTTCAGTTGCTTTGGTTATGCAACTAATGTCAAGCGTTGGAACTATAGTGTTTAAGAAAATGATTTTGGTTTCCAAGTAGGCTGGGTTGAGGTACGAAACCCAGCAAAATAGGCGTTGGGTTTCGCGCTACTCAACCCAACCTTCACCAAAAACATTATCTTGGAAGCTATAGTACCGCTCGGCGGAAGTGACTACCCGGTTCGAGAAGATACCGGATGCTGGATGCTGGGTGCCTGATAAAGAATGGGTTGCTCTGCACTGCGGCGACACTGCCGGTATCCGGGATCGATCACAAACCGGCAGGGACTTTCGCCGCCATGTACCGGGCGGTTTCACGGTAAAGAGGATCAGACAATGAAAATTGATGTCCATACTCATATATTTTCTCCTGAAGTCGTTAATCACCGGGGACTTTTTTTTACCGATGAAGCGATGTTTCAGGCTCTTTACGGAAATCCAAAAGCCAGGCTGGCGACCGCTGAAATTCTTATAGATGCGATGGATAAGGCTGAAATCGATTGCTCTGTTACTTTTGGGTTTCCCTGGCAAAACACCGAAGTTGCCAAAAGGCACAACGATTATGTTCTGGCATCGGCTTCGAAATATCCGTCGCGCCTGGTTCCGATGGGCTGCGTCAACCCTGTGGCGAAAAACGCGCTCCAAGAGTCCGAAAGGGTGTTGCAGGCAGGCGCCAGAGGACTCGGTGAACTGGCAATATATGAACATTGTGACGAGAGTGTTGCGCTCGATTGCTACAAGGGGCTGATTGAATGCTGCAGATCGTATAATGGGATTTTATTGATTCATGCCAATGAACCGATCGGGCATTCATACCCCGGGAAAGCCCCTTTCGGCCTCGATTTCTATTACGCCATCGCACGGCTGGCGGAAGGCTTGCCGCTGATTCTAGCGCATTGGGGTGGCGGATTGTGCTTCTATGAAATGCTCAGAAAGGAAGTTCCAGAAACACTTGATAGTGTCTATTACGACACGGCGGCTTCACCATTTTTATACAGGTCGGAAATTTACACTCACATGACCGAAATAGTGGGCGCCGAAAGAATCCTCTTAGGCACTGACTATCCGCTTTTGGCTGCGAACCGATATTTTGATGAGATGGCAAATCTCGGGCTTGCCGCTGATGTAATTGATGCGATTACGGGGGGGAATGCGGCCCGTTTGTTCGGGCTCGCCCAGTGATGCGGTTGCCTCCGGGTTGCCTGCATCTTTCTCAACTCGCCTCTGCAAAAAAAATGTAGCACAGGGTACTAGCCCTGCTGGCCTGGTACTCAGGATAGCATCGATTCTAGCTAATCACGGGATAGACTGGTACAGATGGGCGAAAGTCTCTAATCAGTTATGGGACGATTCAAAGTCCCCCTTTTCAAAGGGGGATTTAGGGGGATTTCGATGGCAAATCGTTTGTAAAATCCCCCCTGCCCCCCTTTACGAAAGGGGGGAACTCTACCCGGGGACTTATTTTCGCCCAGCTGTACTAGAGAATCATCAGTTCCTCACTGGCCGTATTGATCGACTCCAGGCCCGCCGCCGTAACCAGATATGTGTTTTCAAGGCCGGTAATGCCCAATTGCGGGATGATGATTTTGGGTTCCAGCGCAAACGTCATTCCCTCCTGAAGTGCCAGCTTTTGCCGTTGGGCGATGAACGGAAACTCGTCCACTTCAATGCCCAGCCCATGGCCGACAAAACTCACCCGATTATCGTCATAGCCCATAAAGTAATCAGCCCAGCCGGCCTCTTCGGCCCATTGCAGCAATTGGTCGTAGAGTTCCCCCGTAATCGCGCCGGGTTTTGCCCGATCGCGAAAACGACTGTGCAGCTCTCTTATGAAGCTATAAGCTTCTGCGAGTTTCGAAGGTGGTTGACCGATGCAGAAGTTTCGAGTCTGATCGCTGAGGTAGCCGTTCCAATTCATCATTGTGTCGACGCTGACGATTTCTCCGGACTTTATGCGTCTGGTGCCGGGTCCTTGTCCGAAAGCCGGACTTAAACCGGGTCCGCCGGTGGGAGCGTCTGCGTACGAGGGCATGGCGGCCTCCGGACCGGATAGGATGTGACCGAAGTACATGTCCATGTTAAACGAGCGCAACCGGATAAGTCCCAAATGCCCGGCTTTGCGTGCGACATTTTCCAAATCGGCGCTGAGCTCAATCTCGCTAATGCCTTCGTGCAGCAGTTCAGGCACTGCATCCGCAACAGCCTGTGAAATCTCGGCTGCCCTTTGCATTGCCTCGATTTCCCAGCTTGACTTGATCATTCGCACTTGCCGGACTAGCCCGCTGATATCGACAATTTGCTGTTGTGGGAAGAGTTTTTCATCGTAGTAGAAGAAACTGTTTGCGGGGAGGACATCAAGTTCCATACCGAGACGCTTGGGTGAAGACGTGCCGCAGCAATCATAAACAACCTCGGGCAGATCCTTGACGCTTTGCAGCCGCACGATCGGGCGGACGGGGGACTGGGCATTGGCGCGGCCGAAGTCCCGGCGTACCAGAAAAACCGGGTGCCCGGAAGCAGGTATAATGAAATGAGCGTCCTGCACGGTGCCCGTAAAGTAGTACAAATCTGCATTCTGTCGTATAATGGCTGCATCTATTTCATGTTTGAGCAGCAGAGATTGAAAGGTTGCCACACGGGTGGCAATTTCACTCATGGGAACATTGTGCATGCTGAATCCTCTTGCCCCGTTTTCCCTTCTATAAGTAGCATCCGGAAACCCGACTCTCTCTTTTAAGGGAGAAGGAGTTTCGGACGAAGTCTATTTACCCGCTGCCAACCGTTCACCTATGGCTCTTTCGAGGTCCGCCAGGGCCAATTGGTAACCGTACAAAGACTGATAATAATTCACGCTCGATTCCAGCGTAAATACTCTGGCATTCAATACCTCCAGAAATATTACCAGCTGCTCTTTGTATTGCAGGGTCGTCATTCGTTCATTTTCATGTGCCTGGGTCAGTGCCGTTTCGGTTGTAGTGATGTCAGCTCTGGCGACTCCCACTTGCTTGTAGGCATCTTCCACCTGCACTTTAATTTGTTTTTCCAGGTCGCGGCGCTGTTCCCGCAAAGACTTCTTACGGTACTTGTATTCACTTGCGGAAGCCTCAGTCTTTCCTCCTTCGAACAAATTCAATTTAATCTGCACGCCAATCGATGCATTTTCGTTGTTTGTGTAAGGGTTGGTTTCGCCCAGAAAGTCTTCCCCTTCGCGGTAATACTGTCCGAAAGCTGAAATGGTTGGATAGTAACTACTGCGTGCAGCTCTGATCCGTTCTTCGGCTTTGAGGATGGAGGTGTCCAGGGCGTTCAATTCGGGCCTCCGCTCTTCTGCCAGCGAATAGAGATTTTCCAGGCCGGGGATGGGCTTCATAAGGATTTTTTTGTCCTGCAGCTCCAGCTTGGTTTGTATATCCAAGTCGAGAAGTTGATTGAGCTTCGACCTGAGGATGTCGAGCTGCTTGGCCGTGGCCCTTTCCTGCTGCACCGCATTGGCCAAAGCTACCTCTGCCTTGAGCACATCGTTTTTGGCGGTGAGGCCCTGATTGTAATAGGCTTGGGCATTTTGCTTTTGGATTTCCAGTGCCTTAACATTGTCCCGCGCCACTTCAAGGAGCTTCCGGCCAAGCAGCGTCTGCAGGAATGCGTATTTTATGTTTCGGATGAGATCCAGTCGTGCCGAATCCAGTTGATACTTGGATATCTTCAGGTCCATCTTGGAAATGTTGAGCTGTGCCGTTAGATTGAATCCCGTGAAGATGGGTTGAGTGATGTCCAGTTGCCAATGATTGGCGGTTGTGATGTTGGTTGGGACGCTGCCCGTAGGCAAATTGGGTATAGCCGGCGCGGTAAAGTTAATAACTGGCTGATCTTTGAGTTGAGTAAAGCTGTAAGAGGCATCCAGTTTAGGGTAGAAGCCGGCCCGAGCCTGCTTGACCTGCTGGTTGACGGCCATGACCTCCTCTTGAAAGGACCTCAGATTGCGATTGTGTTCTAATCCGTAGTCGATGGCTCTCTCCATCGACAACGGTCCCCTCGGAATATCGTTGTAGTCGATCTGATTCGTCGATGCCGGAGCCGGCTTATGGGCCATAGATTCGGCTGAGATTTTACGATGCTTGTTGGTTTGTCCGAAAGACGATGACACCCACATTAAAGTGCAGATAAAGAGGGCGATACTTATCGTTTTATACCCGAAATTTCTTTGGACCATCAAAACAATCCGATTTTAGCAGCCAGGAGCTTATCCGCGAGCTGTCATTTGGAGCGATAGTGAGAATTCTTGATGGTGGTAATATGCTGAATTTTCAAGATTCATGAATTCGCTGCACTCCGTTCCGTTAGAAATGACAGAAAAAGCTTTCTCGGACAACCCCCTCAGGAGTAAGTTGATTGGATGAGTTCAGCAAGTTTTTCTAAGTTGATGTGCAACAGAGTCTCCACTATGAGATCAGCTTCACTCAATTGATCCGAGGTGAAGGAGTGGGGAACCCCAATTGCAAAAAGCCCGGCTTTTTTGGCTGACAGAATACCGGCCGGGGTATCTTCTATGGCAATACAGGTTTTGGGATCGAGATGTCCCGAAGAAAGCTTTTCTTGAAGCTTTTGAAGAGCGACCTGATAGGTCTCAGGGTTTGGTTTACTGCGCTCTACGTCGTCTGCCGACACAATAATCGAAAAGCATTGTTCCAGTTCAAGAGCCTTTAAGAAACTTTCTATTTCGGTGCGAAGGGAGCCCGAGGCTACCGCCAGCGGAACGTTGCGCGCGCTCAGATGGCGCACCAACTCAACGACGCCGGGAAAGCTCGAGATGCCTTTGGAGATGATTTCGAGCAGAGCCGTATTCTTTGTCCGGATAAGCTCTTCGAGTTGGTAGGGCTCGATTGTGCGCCCGGCGTCTTTGAATACTTCCACAAAGGCTTCCCGGTCGTCAAAACCGATATATTGGTCCACATAGAGGCTGTAATCATGGCCCAGCCCCAATGGAACAAGGACCTGCTGAAAAGCCCTGTAATGGAGAGGTTCGGAATCTACCAGAATGCCGTCACAGTCAAAAACAACCGCTTTTAGAGTATTTGAGGGAACCAAATTTCGACTCCGAAAAATCTAATGAAACTGGTACCCCCGACAGGATTCGAACCTGTGACACCGAGATTAGGAATCTCGAGCTCTATCCTCCTGAGCTACGGGGGCACAATTATAAGCACTGTAAGCTAGCATAGGGGACTATTAGTGTCAACGGTAAGCACTGACACGACCAGCAATTCTCATTTTGAGAATTTTGTCCTGGACAGCCCCCTCAAAGTCATGTATGCAATTGTTATTTGGACTGTTTTTTAACCAAATAACAACTTGGAGCATGGCAGGAGGCGAGATGGGTAGCAACCCGGTAAAGTTCGAGATACTGTTGAGTTTTTTGCGAGCTGCTATTGATCAGTTCCCTGACCAACGAACTGGAAATAACACCACCTATAGCATGCAGGACTTTGCTATGGCTGCCTTTTCTGTTTTCTACATGCAGAACCCTTCATTTCTAGCACATCAAAAAGCGATGCGCCGAAGTAAAGGCAAAGACAATGCACAGACGCTTTTTGGGATTCAACAAATCCCTTGCGACAACCACATTCGGGATATGCTTGATCCGGTTGCCCCTAGCTATCTCTCGCCAGTCTTTGACAAGGTGTTCGAAGCCCTGCAAAAGCACGATTTACTCTCGCCTATGTTGTGGTATCGGGACAATTTGCTGATCGCCCTGGATGGCACTCAGTATTTCTCATCCAAAAAGATTTGCTGCCCAAATTGTTCCACTACTGAACGTAATGGAACAATCACCTATTCTCATGGTGCCATTACGCCCGTAATCGTAAACCCAGCCCACAAAATGGCTATTTCTCTGGCGCCTGAATTCATCGTCCCCCAAGATGGCAACGACAAGCAGGATTGTGAAACCAACGCAGGTAAACGATGGCTTATGACCCAAGCCGATAAGTTCCGACAATTCAGCGTAACCATTTTAGGCGACGATCTTTATTGTCGACAACCCATGTGCCAATTGGTCCTGTCGAAAGGATTCAATTTTGTGTTTGTGTGCAAACCCGATTCGCATAGAACCCTGTATCAATGGGTGGAGTTGCTCGAGGAGCATGGAGATCTAAACCAGCTTATGATCACCCGCTGGAACGGCAAGCAACGCGAAATCTACACTTATAAATACGCCAACGATGTGCCTCTGCGCGACAGTGAAGATGCCTTGACCGTCAGCTGGATGGAGTTGACAATTTCCAAAGAAGACGGGGAGATCCTCTATAAAAATTCATTTGCCACCAATTTTAAGGTTACCGATCCTAATGTGGAAATCATTGTGGCCGGTGGCCGCTGTCGCTGGAAAGTAGAAAATGAAAACAATAATACGCTGAAGACCAAAGGCTACAATCTCGAACACAATTACGGACATGGCAAACAGCACCTGTCCTCTTTGCTGGCCACTTTCATTTTGCTGGCTTTCCTGTTCCACACCGTCTTGGAATGGACAGACAAAGACTACCGGCGGATTCGAAAGATGCTACCGTCCCGCAAAACCTTCTTCGATGACTTGCGGGCGTTAACCCGCTACATTTGTTTTGACAGTTGGCAACACCTCCTGGATTTTATGCTTAACGGCCTTACCCGGGCTTCGCCAGGATAGGCGATTGATTGTAGAGAGGACATCATCAGCGTATTTTGCCCGCCCATAAACAGAACAGCAGAAGAGATCTATTCCTGAAACGTTTTGGCTAAAAACGGAGCGAATACCTTTGTCCTCGAATTTTTCACAATCAATTGGCAAAAGCTCACAAAAACCAAAATGAGAATTGCTGCTGAATCGACAATATGAGATCACATGCGAAAGTTGCTGCGACGTTTTCTTTGATAGCGGCCCATGAAGACTCCGATGACCCACCCACAGATAAGCACCAGAGCTCCAGCTATAAACCAGCGGACTCTCTGTGAGAGCTTTAAATTGTCGATCTCCCTGGTCAGTGTTCGGACATTGTCTTGTGCCTGAGCCAAAGCTGTCTTGGCGGCAGTGTATTCCTGCTTCAGCTTTAAATAATCAGACGAACCGGCTTTGAGAGAGTCGTAGTCTTGCTGCACCGTCTGCAGTTTTGCTGTGGTGTCCTTCAGTTCTTGAGCAAGACGAGTTTCCCTTTCGCTAAGCTGGTTCTTTTCTTCAACGATGCATGCCAACTGTTCTTTCAAAGATGCGTTCAGAGTTTTAGCCTGGGCCGCCCACGGTGGCTGGTCCACCAAATATTTGTCCAGGATCCATCCATCGACGGACTCCCCGCCTTCCTTTACGAGCCGAATATTACTCCAACCCTCTTTTTTCCCCAGCACCTCGACAACAAACCCGGAAGAAAGTGTGGAAACAACCCGGAAGCCGGTTCCGGGTCCCGAGCGAAGATTGACCTGGCACAAATCCGTTACGTAAGCCGTGTTGACTGCCAAGCCTGGTTGAGTAAACAAAAATATAGTGAGAGCAAACACTAGATTGAGATACGCAATCTTCTTCATCGATTTTACCGTCCGTTTTGGCTAATTGGTTGATTGATGACCAATACTGATTCGGATATCCATTACCGGCGGAAGGCCGATGTAGCAGTTTTTAAGCATCCTACAAAGGTTGCCTTTTGGGTGTCGAAGACTCGTACTGCGCAGGAGATGGAGAGCACTACAGCCAAAGGCAAAACGTTCTGCCAAGTTCCCCCGCTAAATTCAGGAGGCATTATAGGGTGACAATTGTGGACATACAAGCTGAAATCTTGAGAAAATTTGACGTATGCCTGCAGTTGCTTTAGTGTTATGCCGCCATTCATCATAAAAGGAAGAATTTGCAGATGTTGATAGACACTCACGCGCATTTGGATTTTCCGGAGCTTGCCAACGATCTGGGCTCTGTGTTGGAGAGGGCCAGAGGGAGCAATGTCGTGCAAATCATAACAGTCGGCATTAGTCTGGAGCGCAGTCGGGCTGCCATGACGCTGGCTCAAAGCTATGAAGGTATTTATGCTACGGTCGGTATCCACCCACATGGCGCTCGAGATTTGAACGAAAGCGATTGTGAGACTCTGCGCGAATTTGGGCAACAGGAAAAGGTGGTCGCGATTGGTGAAATCGGACTGGACTACTACCGGGACCGGCAGCCGCGTCATGTCCAAAAGAAATGTATGGCGCAGCAAATAGAGATCGCATGTGAATTGAAGCTGCCTGCCGTATTTCACGTCAGAGAAGCCTACTCGGATTTTCTTGAGATTGTTGCCGGTTATTGCGATTCAATGAACGTTGGGGTCATGCATTGCTTTTCAGGCGATTGGCAAGTTGCTGAAAAGTGCCTGGATATGGGATTTTATCTGTCAATTCCCGGCACGGTCACCTTTCCAAAAGCTCAATGGCAACAAGAAGTAGCGAGGCGCGCGCCGCTGGATCGATTGCTCGTTGAAACCGATGCACCGTTTCTGGCGCCGGTCCCGTACCGGGGCAAAGTGAACGAGCCGTCTTATGTGATTCATACCGCCCAAAAGATTGCCGATCTACGCGGCTGTGATTGGGAAGAATTTTGTTGGCAGAGCTCTTTGAACGCGCGAAAAGTTTTTTCGCTTCCCGAAGATAAAATAAATGGGACTCCGGGTAACGAACAAACCGGTGCATAGGATGGCCTATTGTCATTTGATGCAAGTGTCGATGTAGTACTAGTGTAGCTGGGCGAAAGTAAATCCCCGGTTAGAGTTCCCCCCCTCTCGTAAAGCTGACAGTTAGACACACATGACCCCATGCTTTTGAAAAGTATCTGTTTTCATTGGCATTACAATTTGCCGCCAACAACAGGGAGTCAGCGATTTGGTCCCCCCTTTTGCAAAGGGGGGTTAGGGGGGATTTTCCAAGCTGCTGATTCTTATTTAAAATCCCCCTTTGTAAAAGGGGGACTTTGGATCTGCCCACAACTGGTTAGGAACTTTTGCCCGTCGGAAACTCTCTTTTTTACGTAGCGCAGCCCTTTAGGGCTGCTCATTTCAGTCCCGGCCGTAGCGAGACTAAAGCCCTGCGCTACAGGCTTTAAGGATGGGAAACAACTCCTACTCAGAGCGAGAAAGTTGAAGCAATGTCGCCCTCTCAATCTGTTTTTCTAACTCAGGATCCTCTCATTCTTGCGTCTGCCTCACCCCGTCGAAGCGAGTTACTCCATTCAGTGGGACTGGTTTTCGAAGTTGCACCGAGCCAGGCAGAGGAACATGGAGTGCAAGGAGAATCTCCCAGCTTGGCGGCGTTGCGCTGGGCCGGACAAAAAGCGAAGATGGTTGCCGACCGTTATCCGCGTGGATGGGTGCTGGCAGCCGATACGATAGTAGTTTTGGGGGATCGGATTTTAGGCAAGCCGCGAGATCCGCAAGAGGCTGCCATCATGCTGGGAACGCTCAGCGGTTGTGTTCACGATGTCATTACCGGAATCTGCTTGGTGCGGGCGGACAGAAACTTTGAACGGGCTGAGGCCGTGCGGACTCAAGTCCGTTTCAAACGATTGACTCGTCCCGAAATAGACGCCTATGTTCTAACCGGAGAGCCTCTGGACAAGGCCGGAGCGTATGGCATTCAGGGTATGGGCTCCTTCATGGTGGAGTCCATCTGCGGTTCCTATACAAATGTGGTGGGGCTCCCCCTGTGCATGACCCTAAGCTGGCTTCTTGAACAGAAAGTGATTGCTCCTCGGAGTTCCTTTTAGCTCGAAACCGCGAATTTTTTTGGAAAGGTCGATGGTATGTCTTCAATCTTAGAGAATCTGGCCGCAATAAAGGTTCGTATGGCAGCGGCTTGCGCCCGTGTAGACCGCGATCCTGCCGGAGTGAAACTGATTGGTGTTAGCAAGATGGTGCCCATCGAGCGCATAAGGGAAGGGGTTGAGGCAGGGCTTAAATCTTTGGGGGAGAATTATGTGCAGGAAGCTTTGGAGAAGATTGAAGCTCTCCGGGAATTCCAAATCTCCTGGCACTTTATCGGGCATTTGCAGTCCAATAAGGCAAAGATGGTCGTCGAAGGCTTTGATTTGATACATACCGTCGATCGGAAAAGCCTGGCCAAAGAACTGAATCGTAGAGCCCGGCAGCAGGACAAAATCATACCGGTGTTGTTGCAGGTCAACGTGGGGCAAGAGGAAACCAAGAGCGGAACGTCGTCTGAAGAAGTAGGTGCGCTATTTCAGTACGTGTCATCCCTTGATGCTTTGAAAGTCAAGGGGTTGATGACGTTGCCGCCTTACCTGGAAGATCCGGAAGAGGTGCGCCCCTATTTCAGGCAATTGCGTAATCTGCTTGATCAACTGCAGCAACAAGCTTCCAGTCCGGAGGATTTGACGGAGCTTTCAATGGGAATGAGCCATGACTTTGAAGTCGCCATAGAAGAGGGCGCTACTCTAATTCGCGTTGGGACCGCACTTTTTGGCGAAAGACCAATCCCATGAACTTTGTTCATATCCTCGCCATACCTGGCACTGCAGTGTAGCCAACAAAATAAATAAACGTTTAACCTTCTGGCTCCTGGATTCCAGTCCCCAGTTCCTGAATTCCGGTTCCTGCATTTTTATTAAAAAGGCTGATTTAGCGAATGACCACAGTAGACAATAAAAAAATGTACGTTTTCCTTTTGATCCTCACCTCACTTTCGGCGATAGGTTTTCAGGGCTGGAGAACATTGATCAATAACTTCGCGGTAGAGGTGGTCCACGTAGACGGACAGCAAATGGGGGTGATCCAGTCCATCCGGGAGATCCCGGGCTTTTTGTCTCTTCTGGTCATCTATGTTTTGCTTGTGATTAAAGAGCACAGGCTGGCAGCCCTGTCAGTCGCGGTTTTGGGTCTCGGGGTGGCTTTGACCGGAATTTTGCCGAGCTTTTGGGGAGTTGTGCTTTCGACTCTTCTCATGTCTTTTGGCTTTCATTACTTTGAGACCCTCAATCAGTCCTTGAGTCTGCAGTATTTCGAAATCAGGGTCGCGCCTGTGGTGTTGGGAAAGTTGAGGGCTATAGCGTCTGCGTCTAATGTCGCCATCGGCATCGTTATATTTCTGCTGGCGGACACATTAAGTTTCGCTCAAATGTTCGGAATTTTGGGCGGTTTAATCTGCATTGCCGGTTTGTGGTGCATCGTACAGGACCCTACGGATAAAAACATTGTTCCGCAGCGAAAAGGGATGGTTCTTCGATCGCGCTACTGGCTCTTTTATGCCCTAACCTTTATGGCAGGTGCAAGAAGACAAATATTTGTGGCATTTGCCGTATTTTTGCTGGTGAAAAAATTCGGGTACTCGGTTCAGGCGATCACTGTTTTGTTCGTAGTGAACAACATTATTAACTATTTTCTGAGTCCTTTGATTGGAAGAGCCATTGCGCGCTTTGGTGAAAGGGCCATTTTATCCTTGGAATATCTCTCGTTGATCGGCATATTCCTCACTTACGCCTACACGGAAAGCGGCTTTCTCGCTGCTGCCATGTACATTTTAGACCATATTTTCTTCAACTTTGCCATTGCAATTCGAACCTACTTCCAGAAAATCGCAGATCCGTCAGATATTGCGCCGAGCATGGCTGTCGGATTTACCATCAATCATATAGCGGCTGTGGTGGTGCCAGTAGTCGGTGGGACATTGTGGATGATTAATTATCGTATTCCGTTTCTGCTTGGTGTGGGAATGGGCATAGTGTCATTGATTCTAACTCAATTCATGCCCGTATCGGCGGCAAACTGCCCGCCTGCCGAGCCCGTCCTAAATTAGTTCACTTTCAGAAACCCCGAGTTCCTCTCCCCTTCGAGGGGGAGAGGTTAGGTGAGGGGGGGTGTAAATTCTGTGCGCTGGTTCAAGTCGGAGACTTGGACCAACGAGGCTTGGAGACTTGAACCAAGCAAAGGGCTGCGTAGAGGGGAATGTTCCGGTAATCCGCGAAGAGCCCCTGAAGATTCTTCGTTTTGCTCGGAATCACCGATCGGACTTCACCGGGATCGGATCACCAAGATTAAACAATATCCAAAGGAGCGCTGGATGGTGGCTATAGGGGTGGATACCGGAGGCACCTTCACGGATTTCATATTCAAGGAAGGTGACAGCTGGGATGTTCTTAAGATCCCTTCCACGCCATCCGATCCTGCGGAAGCTGTACTTGCCGGATTACGTCACATTGCCGCGCACAAGCCCAAACAAATCGTTCATGGGTCGACCGTAGCGACCAATGCAATGCTGGAGAGAAAAGGAGCCAAGACTGCGCTTATTACGAATAGGGGATTTGAAGACGTTGTAGAAATCGGCCGGCAAAATCGCAGCAGGCTTTACGATCTGGCCTACAGAAGGGAGCCTCAGATTGTTCCAGCTAATTTCAGGTTTGGAGTTGGCGGGAGGATCTTGTTTTCCGGCGAAGTCCTTGAAGAGCTTGATTTACAGGACGTTCAAAAGATTGTGGGGGAAGTGACTGAAAACAAAATCGAATCGATTGCAGTGTGCCTGCTTTTCTCCTACGTGAACCCTGCTCATGAAAAGAAAATCAAGGCTCTGCTGAGGGATTTGAACGTCCACGTTTCGCTGTCTCATGAAATATTGTCCGAATTCAGGGAGTACGAGAGAGCCTCGACGACCATTATCAACGCATATGTGTCGCCCAAAGTAAGCAGCTACATTGCTAATCTCACCGAATCCCTGCAGCCGACTGATACCCTTAGAATCATGCAATCCAACGGCGGGAGCATCTCAGCCGCAACAACCATGACTGAATCCGTCAGAACTATTTTGTCCGGCCCCGCCGGCGGTGTGGTTGGGGCGCTCGAAATAGGGAGGTTGGCAGGCCACACGACATTGATCACATTCGACATGGGGGGGACATCGACGGATGTATCTCTGATAAACAACGGGTTAAGCCTCGCTCTGGAGTCTTCGATAGCGGGATATCCGGTAAAAGTGCCGATGATCGATATCCATACTGTAGGAGCCGGCGGAGGTTCCATGGCTTCTATCGACATCGGGGGATCTTTGCAAATAGGACCGGAAAGCGCAGGAGCTGAGCCGGGTCCCATATGTTACGGCAAAGGGACCGATATCACGGTAACAGATGCCAATCTCTATCTCGGAAGGTTGGTGCCGAAATACTTCCTGGGTGGCCAGTTGAAGCTAAGGGAGGATCTACTTGACAGGTATTTCGGTAAAATGTCCGCAAGGGCCGGTTTGTCGAAGGTCGAACTTGCCGAAGGTATTTTGTCTGTGGCCAACGCGGCCATGGAGAAGGCCATCAGGGTGATATCCGTAGAACGTGGGTACGATCCAAGAGAATTCACTCTATTTTCCTTTGGCGGTGCGGGAGGCATGCACGCCGCCTTTCTGGCCAGATGCCTGGATATCCCGAGAGTGCTTGTGCCTCGAAACCCTGGAATCCTTTCCGCAATGGGAATGCTCATGGCAGATGTCATAAAGGACTATTCTCTGACCATCATGATGAATCATTGCGATGCGGATATGGATTCTTTGCAGAAGCTTTTTCAGCCGATGGAGCATAGAGCCGGCGAGGAGCTGGCTGAAGAAGGGATAGAACCCCGCAGCATGCTTGTCGAGAAATACCTGGACGTGCGTTACCAGGGTCAGTCATATGAAATCATCGTGCCGTTCGACAGGAACTATGCAGAAAGCTTCCACCAGTTTCACGAGCAAAAATATGGTTACAAGAGTCCAACTAAGGCTCTTGAAATCGTGAACCTCAGACTCAGAGCCAGGGGCGTTCCGGGTAGACCCAAAATCTGCAGGAGCGATTCATTCGTCAGCGAGGTTAATCCGCAAGCCAATTTGGGCGAGAGAAAGGTTGTTTTCGATTACGAGCCTTTAAGAACAAGCATCATTGGCAGAGAAAAACTGTCGTACGGCAACAGGATCAGCGGTCCCGCCCTCATCGTTGAATATTCCTCAACCATTGTCGTCCCGCCATTCGCAGAAGTTCTGGTGGATGCATACGGCAACTTGATCATGGAAGTGGGATAGGGGGATAGGAGCCAGAAGGTGTAAATTCTTTTAGATTCGTTGGCAAATTAAGAATCTTCTCGGGAGTAACAATGAAGGCCAACCCCGTTCTGCTCGAAGTGTTCAAAAATAAATTCTCCTCCATAGCTGAGGAGATGGGCGTTACGCTCAACCGCACGGCTTTCTCGCCGAATATCAAGGAGAGACGGGATTTCTCGTGCGCCATCTTTGACAACAAGGGAGAGATGATTGCCCAGGCCGCTCACATTCCCGTGCATTTGGGTTCTATGCCCATGTCTGTCAAATGGGCCATAGCAAGCGTCGATCTTATGGACCAAGATATGGTTATTCTAAACGATCCGTTTAAGGGCGGCACCCATCTACCCGATATTACAATCGTTGCTCCTGTCTTTGCAGGTCAGGATCAAGCTTCGTTTTACGTAGCTAACAGGGCACATCATGCGGATGTTGGAGGAATGAGTCCAGGATCTATGCCTCTGTCGAGTTCTTTGTATCAAGAAGGAATTATTATTCCACCTTTAAAGATCGTAGAGGGGGGCAAGATAGATCAGAAGCTGATGGCGTTTTTTCTGAATAATGTCCGGACACCCATTGAGAGGGAGGGGGATTTTGCCGCTCAAATCATGGCCAATATGACCGGAATCAGCAGGCTACGCGAACTCGTCGGTAAGTACGGATTGGAAGCTGTAGCGTTTAATGCGCAATGCTTGATGGATTATGCTGAAACAATCATTCGAAAGACGATTGCAGAGATTCCCAACGGCACTTATCGATTTGAGGACCGCATGGATGACGATGGCTTGGGCAGCGAAAACGTTCCCATCAATGTTCAGATTACCATTAAAGACGACATTGCAATCATCGATTTTACCGGGTCGGGCCGCCAGGTGCCGGGGAGTATCAACGCGGTTCATGCAATCACCTTTTCTGCGGTATTGTATGTTTTTCGATCTCTCATGAAAGCAGAGGCTCCAACAAATGCGGGCTGTTTCAGGCCGTTGAAAGTCATAGCAGAGCACGGCACCATAGTGGACGCCGCATTTCCGGCTGCTGTGGCAGGCGGCAACGTTGAGACGTCACAGCGAATAGTGGATGTGGTATTGGGAGCGCTGTCAAAAGTCATGCCGGGATCCATTCCAGCAGCGAGCCAGGGGACGATGAACAACATAGTGATTGGCGGTTACGACGACCAGCGGCAGAGCCCGTTTACTTATTACGAAACAATAGCGGGAGGCATGGGAGCCTCGGTTGGCGGGGACGGAGAGAGCGCCGTCCATTCTCACATGACTAATACCTTGAATACTCCCGTTGAGGCTTTGGAATACGCATATCCCTTCCTGATAAAGGAATACTCCATAAGGCGAGGAACCGGCGGGCTGGGGCGATATCGAGGCGGCGACGGCGTGAATAGGGAATTTCAACTCGCCTGCGATGCGGAGGTGACGGTTCTTTCTGAAAGGAGAAAGAATGTTCCATATGGGTTAGCGGGTGGCGAACCCGGAATAAAAGGCAGGAATCTTGTAATCAAGGATGGCGTGGCCTATGAAAAACCAGGCAAGTTTCGAGAAAACCTTAAACGGGGAGACATTGTCCGGATTGAGACACCGGGCGGGGGAGGTTACGGTAAGATAGACTCGGGAGGTAGCGTAAAAAAATAAAGCCGGGCTTTTAAACCCGGCTACATTTTTTTTCTAACGATGACCTTAGCTTAGAGCTTTTTTACTTGTACGGCCTGTGGGCCTTTGGCGCCCTGCTCCACCTCGAAACTAACCGACTGACCTTCACTCAAGGACTTGAAACCTACCCCCTCAATGGAGGTGTGATGCACAAATACATCCTTGCCGTTGTCCGTTTCAATAAAGCCGTAGCCCTTCTTGTCATTGAACCACT
This sequence comes from uncultured delta proteobacterium, assembly GCA_963781715.1. Taxonomy (GTDB): domain Bacteria; phylum Desulfobacterota; class Syntrophobacteria; order Syntrophobacterales; family Syntrophobacteraceae; genus Desulfoferrobacter. The sequence goes on along the minus strand of CAWAGW010000018.1, from coordinate 281,237 downwards.
TCACTCGACCTTTCGCCATTTTTGGATCCTTTCGTAATAAAAATTCTTTGGCTCTGTGGTGCCTAACTTTGGAGCTACTCTGGAATCCGTTCTAACCTGGCGAAAGACCGATTTCCTTTATAACCCAAAATATTCACCTCTCTAAATTGAGCCTATAATAATCAAAAAAGTCAAAAAAGCAAGGGTCAGTTGAAGTCGGAAGTCACCGAATTTTTTCATTCATTGTGACTGTCAGCAGGTGTAAAAAAGAGAAGAGAGAGCCAGGAAGGAGGGGGGGAAACCTGACTCTCTCTTTGAGGAGGAAAGAGTTACTTTCCATTGCAATAATAACATATCAGTCAAACGGGGCAACAAATAAAAATTCCAAAATTATCATCTGATTAGAAAACTTGGAAAGGCGCCGGGAATGCTGGGATGGTGAAAGGGTCCCAGTGAGAATGCTATGCCTTCCACCTTAATGAGTATGGACTGAATTGGATGAGACCGCCCTCACATAAAATTGGCAAGTGAAGTCCTGTTTTGCCACATATCCGAGAGTCACATTGACATACCACGCGGCGGTAAAAGAGGCTCGGTCGGAGCTCCACAGCCATCTGCGGTTTCGGTCGAAAATTTCCTGAATGCAATAGTGATCTTTGCTCGTCGGGAGGGTGAGTATCGACACAAGTTCCTCTATCGTCGGCAGCCGCCAGTTCTTTACACCGGCAAAACCATTATTGTTGAGCTTCTCGATGTATGCATAAGCTTTGTGCCATGTCATGATATCCTGAGAGCCGAATTTCTGCCAAATCAAGCCGGTGACGGCATCCGATACGGTTCCATTTCCGTTGTCATGGAAGTCGTTCGAGATATGTTCTGAAGGGCGCCACAGTCGATCCAGGGCAAATGCTTGCAAGGCTTCACCGGGCCTGATTTTCAGTCCCTCGCCTCGGAGCTTCCTGCTGGTTTCAGCTATTTCAGTTCTTTCTGAAACAGGCCTTTGAAATCCGATGCAATATTGAAACATATCGTCATGCCAGCGCTTCTCCAGCAGATCGAGATCCTGCAACATATTATCGGCACTCTGGTGGCGGTCTGTAGCAATCGCGGCCAGGGACTTGAAGAAAAAATTATCCCATTCCGGACCCAATTCCGGGTTTCTCTTGCTTGCTGGGACAACCTTTTCCCGATCATCCATCGGCAGCCAACCGGTCAGCATCCGATAAAGCATCACCCCTACTGAGTAGAGGTCCGACCTTGGATCGGCATCTTTTGGATTTTTCTCCTGTTCAGGAGCGGCATAATAAGGACTTCCGATAATAAGTTGCGGCGGGTTGGCGAAAACTTCTCCCCTCGATTTTGACAGTCCAAAGTCTGTGATTTTAATTGTTTCCCTGTCATTCAGTAGAAGGTTGAAAGGTTTTATATCACGATGAACGATGCCTGCTTGGTGCAAATGGGCGAGGCCGTATAGCGTTTCGCGGGCGTACCGGATGGCTTGCTCCGGCCGCAGAGGTCTTGAGGGATTTTCAATACGATACGTTTCGCCAATCACTTCACCAACATTATGACAATAATACTCCATGACGATAAAGGATCTATCCTCATGCGTGCCTTGATCTAAACATTTGACGATGTTGGGATGGTGGATTGCCATCATGATATTTGTTTCAATGCCAAACCGTTTTTCAATCTCTTCCCAGCCCAGCAGACTTTCCAGATGTGGATGAGGGAATAAGAGTTTTAATGCAAAGATTCTTTCACTCGCCGGATGTCTGACCTTGTAGACTCGAGCCATTCCCCCTTTGCCGAGCAATCCCAGGATTTCGTAGGATCCTATTTTCTTCAAACTCTCTGCTCCATTCAAATTACTGAAAGGATAAGCCCGTTCCCCAAGTATGCAAATATCATTTGAGCGATACGTTGCATTTTCATGGTTTTTTGTTTTTAACCGATTAAGGCGGTTCTCATGAAAAGTGGTCGATTTGCCATGGGCCTTGCTGTATGGCAGCATACGTCTTAGTTTATCCCTTGCACAGGATGACGTAGCATGGCATGATAGCAACAACCTTAAATAAGGTAATGGACCTTTTGAGACTATTTTGGTGGATGTATGAAACCGGCAGAGGAGGAAAAGCATGAGTGTCGACCCCAAAGCGCTTGAGTCTAAACTTCGCGAAATGTACCCTGATATAGACAAATATGGGTTTGGCCTGTCCCTGACTTTCAACGAGCAAAAAGACGCGTGGATCGTGAAGCTGACTCACGAAAAGCATGAGCTCACCACCCACCTCGAGGCGGAAAGATGCGGAAGCCTGCCTCGAAGGGGTTCAATGTGTCTATCTGGGTGTTCAAGTCGGGCAATTTGTGAAGAATTTTGAAGAAGAGGAGTAAATTACTTCTTTAAAGTGGCTAAGAATAACTTGGCCCCAAATATTGAATTCTGAATATACGGTAACCTAATTTTGGCGATTCTCGTTAGGCAGCGCCACAATGGCCATTTCGGCAAACCGCAAACCGCGGATCGCGGTCCGGGGCAGGCATCGGAAGCCGTGTTTTTAGGGTTTAGTGGACCCCGGCTTTCGCCGGGGTGACGGTATTACTCCTCGTTGGTTCAAGTCGGAGACTTGAACCTTCCTGACTTACAGCAACTCAGTTGCCAGAAAGCTTGAGAGCACACCATTTGGACTCGTTGATACAACTTGCATACCGGAGTTGTTTTAATGTCAAAATGGTTCAAGTCGGAGACTTGATAATCAACATGAAGATTTGTAGGTTGGGTTGAGCGACGCGGAACCGATGTATTGTCGGCCAAAGTAATGTTGGGTTTCGCTTCGCTCAACCCAACCTACGGATTTGTTGCTTTACTAAGTCTTTCGGTGTTGGGGTTTATCCCGGTCCAACCGCGCCAAAAGTACATCCGCACAATAAAGTGTGCCCGACTGTTAGCCTGCAATGTTGCTCGGCTTAAGTCCCTGCCCTGCGTCTTGTGCTAAATCATGGGAAGATACCTTTCGATTTCGTACACATTAACCTGAGTCCGATATCTATCCCACTCAATCTTCTTGTTTTCGATGAACTTATGAAAAATATGTTCCCCTAGAGTCTCCCGAACAAGGGCACTTCTTTCGCACTCGTAGATGGCTTCGTAAAGGCTTCCGGGCAGAGATTTGATCCCTTTGGACGCCCTCTCTTCATCGTTCATGCGAAAGATGTCCTCTTCGACAGGTTCGGGCAGTTCATATTGTTTCTCGATTCCGGTCAGTCCGGCAGCCAACATGACGGCAAATGCCAGGTACGGGTTGCAGGCAGGGTCGGGAGCACGAAACTCGATGCGGGTGGCTTTTTCCTTGCCCGGTTTGTACATGGGGACGCGGATCATGGTGGATCGATTGCGCCGTGCCCAGGATATGTAAACCGGGGCCTCATAGCCCGGAACGAGCCTTTTATAAGAGTTCACCCATTGATTGGTTACCGCGGTGATTTCCCGGGCATGTCGAAGCAGGCCGGCGATATAACATTTCGCTTCGCGGGAAAGATTGTATGCGTCCTGAGGATCGAAGAAAACATTTTTGTCTTTTTTAAACAGGGACTGGTGGGTGTGCATTCCGCTCCCATTTTCACCAAATATAGGTTTGGGCATAAATGTGGCGTATACTCCATTCTGGCGGGCAATCTCTTTAACTGCAATCCGGTACGTTTGAGTCTTATCGGCCATGTGCAGGGCTTCATCATATCTCAAATCGATTTCGTGTTGGCTGGGAGCTACCTCGTGATGGCTGTATTCGACTTGGATTCCCATTTGCTGCAAGGCAAAAATGGTTTCCCGTCTGAGGTCGCTGCCTCTGTCGAGCGGCGTGACGTCGAAATATCCGCCACGGTCGATGATTTCGGGTGCCGTGTCCGATTTGAAATAGAAATATTCCAGTTCGGGTCCGATATAAAAAGTATTGTCTCTTTCAGCGGCTTTGCCGAGCATTTTCTTGAGGACAAAGCGAGGGTCTGCTTCGTAAGGCGAACCATCGGGATTGAGTATGTCACAAAACATCCTGCCGACGGGTTTTTCCCGGGGACGCCATGGCAGCAGCTGAAAGCTTGTAGGATCCGGCACGGCTACCATGTCGCTTTCTTCGATGCGGGCAAAGCCTTCGATGGAAGATCCGTCAAAGCCCATCCCTTCCGTAAAGGCCAGCGGCAGTTCCTCAGGGGTGACGGAAAAGCTCTTGAGCTGCCCCAGGACGTCGGTAAACCAGAACTGAATGAAAGCAACTTCGTTATCGCTTACAAATTTTAGAACGTCTTCGGCTGTTTGGGATGGCGGCATAGTATTTCCTCCTGTGAAAAAGAAACCTTATTTAGCAGTGCCCGTTGAGAAAATCCCCCTCACCTACCCTCTCCCCCTCGAAAGGGAATGGAACCCGGAGTTTCCGGATGGAACCTATTTAGAGAATCCAGGAGTCATGAGTCAGAAGTCTGGTTCCGAAAACTCTATCGTATCATAATCTCATAAGTCGTGAGAGTTAATCTCTCAGGGTGAGCTTGTAAGAATCTAGCGTTTGCTGTACGGGCCGTCAGGATGGTTGCTTTAACGAAAATGGTTCGTGGCCCGCCTTGACGGGCCACGACTAAGTGCTCTGTGGCGAAAATTCGGTGACGTATTTTTACGCCGCCAATTTTTGTTCGTCATCTAATTTGGCCAATACTTTTTTCAGATCTTCTCGAGTGAATTTCCACTCGAAAGGTTTTGCGATGGTCTCATATGTTTCTTGAAAGCTGAGAATCTTATTTCGCAGGTCTTCAAGACTTTCAAAGTCATTGGGGGTTAGAATTTTTCTCTGCAGCACGGAAAAATAAATCTCTACTTGGTTAAGCCAACTTGCATGGATTGGCGTATGTACTTGAATCGCATTGGGGTACCAGTTTTTGAGACGATCAATGGAAGCCTGTCCTCTGTGGGAGGAGCCGTTGTCAGTTACCCAAAAGACCCGTTGCGCGGATCGATAAGGTTCCTGGCACATAACGACGTCGACCAACTCGTGGAAGCTTTCGATGCCCGTGCTGGTTTTGCACAAACCAAAGACTTTGGCTTGTCGCACATCCCATGCCGCCAGGTAAGCCAGCGCCCCCATTCTTTCATACTCAAACTCCACACGACCGCAACGGCGACTCGTTGGAGCGGTTACACTTCGCAATCGACGTCGGGCTTGAATGCTGGTTTTCTCGTCAGAAGAGATAATGAAATCATGGGCGCCAAGCGGTTTTTCCTCCCAGATGCCATGATACAAATCAAGGACTCTTGCGGCCTTTTCTTCGAAATTTGGATCCCTTGGCCAAATCCAGTTACGGTAACACCAGGGGCGAATGGCGTCTTTGCTCAGCCAGCGCCAGACCGTCTTGCCACTGATGGAAGCGACGATCCCCTGTTTTTCGGCCTGTCGGGCGATTTCTTCGTGAGTGAGTTTGGAGAAGGGAAGTCCAAGGTCTTTGGGCAATTGGCAGGCGAGCGCCTTCACGGCCACAATAATCTCAGGGGGGAAAGTGCCCGGTCTCCCGCGCCTTGGCTTTTCCTGAAGGCCAGCCAGGCGTTCGTCAAAGAAGCGTTTGCGCCATTTGGAGACGATCTGCCGAGGTAAATCAAGCCGCTCACCAATTTGTTTGTTTGAGAAGCCCTCGGCGGCAAGGAGGATGATTTTGGCTCGCACGACTTCGCGATACGGTGACGTATACTTTCGCGCTGTATCCTGTAATCTCTTTTTCTCATCGGCGGCTAAAATGACCCTATATGGGCTTTTTCTTGGCATAACCCCTCCTGTTTTTGAGGACGATTATGCCAAATGTCAATTATAAGAGCAATCAAAATACGTCATCGTATTTATGCCAACATGAACTAAGGATGGAGGGTTTGGGTCAGTGCAGGAGCTTTCAATTTCGAATCAGGACGCGCTTGAGCATTTCCTGGCGATAGGCTTTCATCAACTGATTCCTGGTAATGATCCCTTTTACTTTGCGTGAACCGTTGTTTCGCTCCACAACGGGCAGTTGTTCCATATCGATGAAGCTGAATTTGTTGAGGGACGAAGCCAGGGATTCTTCCGGGGTAACATAAATGATGTCGGGATTTATCAGGTCTTTGGCCAAAATTAGGCCGTTCAGACCGTCTTCGAAAATGAACTCCTTAAGATCCGAAAAGGAGATCACGCCTTCGAGGTCTTCTTTTTCATCGACGATATAGATATAGTTACCGGGATGATTCAGACATCTTTGCATCACTTCCTGATAAGGCGTTGTGGATGGGACTTGTACGCATTCCGCTTCCATAATATCTTTAACATGTAAATTCGAGAGAATACCCATTTCGCGGCCGGCTTGAATATCTATGCCTTTGTGAGTCAGGCTCAGCGTGTAGATGGACCCGCGAAGAATGCTCTTTTGCACAAGCGTGGCCAGAATGCAGGCAGTCATCATTGGAAGAATGACCGTATAGGCATTGGTCAGTTCAAACACCATAATGATTGCAGTCATTGGCGCTTGAACTACGGCCCCGAGCATCGCTCCCATTCCAACAATCCCATAACCTCCGGTCGCCGGCACTATTTGCGGTAACCATTGGTGGAAAATACTTCCGCAGGCACTTCCCAGCATCGCTCCCAGGAATAACGCAGGGCACAAAATTCCCCCTGAGCCTCCCGATCCCAATGTGAAGCCGGTAGCTATGATCTTTGCAGCCACTAAAATGAACAAGAAACCGGGAAGAAAGTTGCCCTTAATTGCCTGCGTAATGGGAGCATAGGAATAGCCAAACACTTCCGGCAGATAGAATCCGATGATGCCGACAAAAAGCCCGCCGATTGCTGGTTTGAGAGCCGTAGGCAGTTTTACGTGGCGATGAAAAACTCCCTCCGACAGATGCATAAACTGGGTGAAAGCGACCGATGTCAATCCTGCCAGAATTCCCATAATTGCATATAAAAGAATCTCTGCCGGGCTGAACAATTCGTACGGAGGAACATGGAGCATCGCTCCGTGTGGCAGGAATGCTCGTGCAAAAGCAGTAGCCACCACCGAGGAAATCACAATCGGGCTGAAGGAGTGAACGTTGAATTCTCCGAGAATCACTTCCAGTGCAAATAGCACTCCGGCGATAGGGGCATTAAAGATGAACGCCAAGCCTGCTGCAGCGCCACAAGCGACAACCACTCGCTGTCGTTCTCCTGACACTCGGAAAAATTGACCTACGCCGGAAGCCAAGGCTGATCCGATTTGGATAATAGGCCCTTCGCTGCCTGCAGAACCGCCGGAACCCAGGGTAAGGGAGGACATGACCATCCGTAGGATTCCATTGGTCCAACGCACGAAACCGTTCTTTAACGCCACCGCCTCCATTGTGGATGGAACACCGTCAGCTGTCGCTTCCTTTGGAAAGAAGTAGATAAAAGGAGCTAGAAGTAAACCGCCCAATGCGGGAATCAAGGGGACAATCCAGACACTGCTGCTGCCGAACCATGTGGGAACAATTGTTACGAAAAAAACCGAAGCATAGTGCAAAAGTCTTTCGAAAACAAAGCAACCGCCCCCAACGACAACCCCAATTATGACCGCCAGGATGATTAGAAAAGTCTGATCGCTCACTCTCAAATGGCGAAAAAAAGAAAACAGTAAATTTCGGCACTGGCGGATCAGGAAGTATTCACTCACGATCTCACCCCTCGCACTGCCTGTTCCAGAAATTGACCTACAAGAACACCGGGATTGGAGGGAACATCGTTTTGGTAGTGTTCCTTGCCGTTTCCATTTCCATGGCCGTTGCCGTTACCGTTTTCTTTTCCCAGTCGAACCGGTTTAAACAGTTCGATTGAGGGCTTTTCGGATTTCGTTTCGAATATATTGATAATATCTTCCGGATTTTCAGTCTCCAGCAGTTGCTGGTAGATGGTTTGATCTTTAAGAAGACGCACGATGTGGTAAAGACATTGTATGAAAAATGTTTTCTTGCGGGGGTGGGCGAAGGCCAGCAGCAGGAGATGCACCGGCCGTCGATCAATTGAGTCGAATTCTATCCCTTTTTTGGAGCGGGCGAAAATCAAGGTAGGCATGTTTGCTTCTTCAGTGAATACGTGAGGCACGGCAAAGCCTCCACCGATGCCGGTTGTGGAGAGTTTTTCCCGTTCCAGAAGATCTATCGTGGCCTTTTCTTTGTTTCGCAGACGGCCGTTCTGAGGGATCTTTTTCATCACCTCTACAATTGATTCGAGGTGTTCGCTGCTTTCGATGTCCAAGAGAACATTTTTTGTTTCAAGGAAACTTGCAAGATTCATTAGATTATCCTCCGTCGAAGAAAATTTGATTTCGTTCAAGAGGACGTAAGCACAAATAGTGCCAAATAATTTTATACTTAAATATCCATTATTTAATATATTCATAATATGTATTCTCACTTTGTATGGTGGGAAACCTGCAAATTTTGCAGACTGAAAGAAGACAGGCACCCCGTACAAACTCCGAAATAAGAAACAATCGCGTAAAGGCGTGACTAATGACAGAAATCCAAATGACTAAAACAACAGGCTCTTCTCGGTTTACCTGGACAGGGGCGCCAACGCGAAGAAGTTTCGAAATGACAAGAACGACATTTTAGGACACGCTCCTGGGTTCCCATCGGCAAACTGGGACTCGATCTGCTCCTGGACTGCAGCGGCAGTTTGAAGACCCCACTCCAGGCCAGGGACATCAGATCTCCCCTTTTATTAAAGCTGACAGTTAGACACACATGACCCCGTGCTTTTGAAAAGTATCTGTTTTCATTGGCATTACAATTTGCCACCAACAACAGGGAGTCAGCGATTTAGTCCCCCCTTTTGCAAAGGGGGACTTTATAATAATGACAGGGCCTTGGGATCTGAATGATCCCGCGGGGCTGAAGCACTGCGCTACCAATAGGGCTGGATACGGGCTTTTGCCAATGCGTAACAAAACAAACAAGAGGAAGTTAGCTCAACGGTTGCGTTTGACGTAGGGGGGAGGGAAGGGGTTGTGTGGGCAAGACAAAAAGGCCTGCAAATATTGCAGTAAGGGTAGAATTAGTTTTCTTTTAAATTCAGTTTCTTGATTTTATAATAGAGATCGCGTTCGCTGATACCCAGGGACTCTGCCGTCATACGGCGATGTCCCTTGAAGTGCGTGAGTACCCGTTGAATATGATTCCTTTCTACCTGGTCCAATGCCCAATTCATGGGGTAAATATCGGTTTCAGCCTTTTGGTTATCAGCACTGCCCTTTTTCTGTTGGGATGATTTGTAGTGTCCAAATGACTCGGGAGTGATCCCTTTCCCACGACTCAAGACTACCGAACGTTCCAATGAATTCTTTAGCTCTCTGATGTTTCCCGGCCAATCGTAGGCCATCAGAACATCCATCACATTCTTGGTAATTTTTAGATTGGCACGACCGTATTTCTCTCGAAATTGGTTCAAAAAATGTTCTACCAGGAGGGGAATGTCTTCCTTGCGTTCCCTTAAGGGAGGCAGGTCAATGCGGACAACATTGAGCCTGAAATACAGGTCCTCGCGGAAGCGTTCCTGCCCGCATAGATGGGCAAGATCCTTATTCGTGGCAGCAATCACACGAACATCAACGAGATGAGTTTCAGTGCTGCCCAGACGTTGCAGACGTCCTTCCTCCAGAAGTCGCAGGAAGTCCACCTGGCTGCTCAATGCCATCTCAGCCACTTCATCTAGAAATAAGGTCCCTTCGTGCGCCAGTTCAAAACGGCCTTTCTTCCTGTTGTGAGCCCCTGTGAAAGCTCCCCTTTCGTAACCGAACAGTTCACTCTCAAACAACTCGGCGGGAAGCGCTCCGCAATTCATGGTGACGAAAGGACCCCTGCATCTGTGACTTCTCTGATGGATGGCTCGTGCAATCAACTCCTTGCCGGTTCCCGTTTCTCCTTCAATCAGAACGGGAACATCGGTTGGGGCTACCTGATCAACCAAGTCAAGAATTTCCATCAATGCCAGGCTGCATCCTACGATGCTTTGATACTCCCGCTCCCGACGCAGTTGAAGGCGCAATCTTTTATTTTCTTCTTCTAACTGGGTAGCCCTCAAAATTCGCTGAACGTAGCTTCGAAGTCTTTTCAACTGAATGGGCTTAGTGATGTAGTCGTATGCTCCTTCCCGGAGTGCCTCGACCGCTGTTTCTACAGTGGCGTAAGCCGTCATGATCACAACTTCGGTTTGGGGGGATTTGGTTTTGACTTGTCGGAGGACCTGGATGCCGTCCTGATCGCCGAGGACTAAATCGAGCAAAATAAGATGATAATTTTGCTTTTGGATAAAATTCAGTGCCTCTTCACCATTCTTGGCTGTATCAAGCGAGTACCCATGCCCGCCCAAAGCCTCTCGCAAAGCTTCGCGTATGTTTTCTTCGTCATCGGCGATTAAAATTCTATATGAATTCATGCTAATGATGTAGCGCCCTTTCAAACCTTCAACAAAGGCTCCAATGAATAGCCCGTGCCAGCTCGGATCGGACGATCATCGTTCGTCACACTGTTCTAAAATAGGAAAACTCAGCTCAAAAACCGTCCCTTCTCCCACCCAACTTACGACATTAATCTCTCCGCCATGCTGTGACACGATGTTATGCACGATACTCAATCCCAACCCCGTTCCCTTTGCTTTGGTTGTAAAATAAGGATCGAAGATCCGGCTCAAATTCTGCCATTCCACTCCACGGCCGGTGTCTTCAATTTTGATTATAATTTGATTTTTATTATTGATGTGGCTGCTTAAGCGAATCCGGCCTGCTTTATCCTTCATGGCTTCAACAGAGTTCTTGAACATATTGATGAAAACTTGGATTAGGAGATTCTTATCGCCGAGAATGTAAACGGGTCTGTCCAGAATTCTTATCAATAGCTCATGCCCCGCTGACTCCACCTCGGCTTGCATCTTCATAGTCACTTCTTGAATCACCTGATGAAGATCCAGCTTGGAGCGCTCAATGGACGGAGGGTGAACACTCAAATGGGTATTCTGGAGTATAGCATCAAGGCGATGCAATTCAGAGAAAACAACGCTTAAATAGCGTCGAACCCTATCGTCCAGCTGCACTCTAAGCTTTTCTTCCAGGTATTCCTGCAAAAGTTGCAGGTTCATATCCATTGCGCTGAGGGGGTTTCTAATTTCGTGAATAATGCGGCGAGTCAAGTGTCCGAGAGCAGCTAATCGCTCTTGCCTTCTTACTTTTTCTTCGAGTGAACGAATGGGGGACAAGTCTTTGACAAGAATGATGTTGCCGATTGATCTGTTCTCTTCGTCGTGGAGGGCCGAAATGGTTACTCGCAGAGGCATCATTTTGCCATCAGTTCGCGTGTAAGTGATTTCTTCCTCCTCTTCCCGCCGGTTTTCTCCATCAGAAGTGGAACTCAACATTTTCAAAATGGGGTCGTTGGCCGGAAGCACACTTTCAATCGGTTCTTGATGGCATTCTTCCCTGCAGATTCCGAGTATGTCCTGCATTGCCAAATTGCAGCTGGTTATTTTACTCTTTCGGTCGGTCGTTAACACTCCTCGCGTGATACTCTGCAGTATATAGTTGTCGATGCTTCGCACTTCCTTTAATCGCCGAGTTGCTCTAAAGTAAAAAGAGACAAATCCAAGCACCATTGAACCCAGTATCAGGATTGGCAAAAGGAGAAGCAGATCCAGCCAGATTTCTTGCTCATAGATTGAGTTGATTTTCTGCAACAAGTTGACATTCTGAAGATTTTGCAGAAGAATAAGCCGGAACTGTTTTTGACTTGCTGAAATATCCAGAAACAACCAAAGACAAATTGCCAATGCAAATAGTGTGACCGTAATTAAGGCTAGGTGTATCCACAACGCCTGAGCCGACAACCACTTTTTTTGGTTTAGTTCATCGTTCGAGAATTTGTTGAGGAGCCCTTTCATAGAGATTCATTCATTTGGAAAGCCCAAACCCTCTGGTCCGAGTCCTGACCGTTCGGCAATGGCGATTGACATGATCAAAATTCGATTCTGTTGCGGGTTCCTGACTTGCTCCGGACAATCTCTGCCATACGGGCTCTTGGAGCGACAAGTCATGATTGTACTGCTTAAGGTAGCTATCTGCCAAGCTTTTTGATTCTCCACATGCCCCTCCTGCACAGGCTGGCACAAGCACCTTTAAGACAAGTCTAGCCACCTGTGCGGAAGCCCGGGTAAAGCAGCATCCCACCGTCTACATAGATGGTAGTTCCGGTTATGTAGTCGGCGTCATCCGAGGCAAGCCAAACCGCCACTGGTGAAATGTCTTTGGTTGCGCCGACTCGATTGTATGGAATGAGCTGTTTTAATTGTTTTTCTTCTTCTGGATCTTTCCATGCGTCTTGGTTAATGTCTGTTTTTATCGCTCCGGGTGCTATGGAGTTCACCCTGACTTTGTGCGGTGCCAATTCCTGCGCTATTGTTTTCATGAGCATCATGATCCCACCTTTGGAACTGGAGTAGTTCGCATGTTTTGCCCACGGGATGGTTTGGTGTACTGAACTAGTGAATATAATCTTGCCAGCCGATTTGGACCTCGACGGCACAACACCGCGCCTCAAAAACTCTTTGGCCGCTTCGCGCGCGCACAGAAAGCCTCCAGTCAGGTTCACGTCCAGTACTAGTTTCCACTGATCCAAACTCATCTCGGTGAAGGGAGCATCCCTCTGCAGCCCTGCATTGCTCACCAGGATATCGATCGTCCCGAATCTCTCTAACATTGCCTTGTACATGGCGACAACCTGATCTTCTTTGCTGACATCGGCTTCGATTGCTATCGCTTTTCCTCCCGTGCTGCGAATATCATCAACAACCTTGAGAGCGTCCTCTTCATTTCTAATATAATTTACGACCACATTTGCCCCTGCGTCTGCCATGGCTTTAACGACTGCCTTGCCGATCCCGGAATTTGCACCCGTCACAAGGGCTGTCTGGTCCAGCAACGGTTTGTCTTTTCCCATATCCATCTCCTTCGAACCCATTGATAAACGTTTACATTCTCTCTGTACAACTCGAGTCTTTTTCCCCTGTCATTGTTTACATGAAGGAACGAAACAGTGAGCCAACTTACATTCCTGGTAATCATTGGGCTGAGGAGACTCAAGTTCTGGCTGCTCCTAAGCCGGCTCTCAATAAGGTGTAACATTCACAGATCGATTGCCTCGCCTGGTTTCGGTATCGTCACCCTGAGATCACGAGCCTTACGGACAATCCTCAATATTTCAGGATACCGCTTTTTCCTCACGTCACGTTGTATATGAACCAGAGCCAGAGAGCGAGCACCAGCTTTCCTGGCAAACCCAATACACTTTTGCACAGTGCCGTGCCCTGGTGTGTTATCGTCGATATCGAACGCCTCATGCACGATCAAATCGCAGTTTTGGGCGAGCGCAAGAGTTTCTGGAGTCGGGGAACCGTCGCCACTGTAAAAGAAAGAGCTCTTTCCATCATCAAGGCGCACAGCGAGGTCACGCTGTCCATGACCGTTTTGGGCAAACTGCCAGCTCAATTCCAGGAGGGTGAGTGCGCCATGTTCGGGTTCAACCTCCTCAAAAATCAGAGGATAGGTTAGTTTTTTCGCGAAACCGGGATATGCCAGATCCATGGCGCCTCGAATCAATTGTTCAATTCCGGTCTGTCCCACAATAGTCAGAGGTTTATGCCGTTTCATTTCCCAGAATCTCAGCAAAAGGGTGGGTACGCCGAAGAAATGGTCTCCATGGAAGTGGGAAATCCACACAGCATCTAACTCGTTCGGATCACTTGTATGTTTGAAGCACAGAGGTGTCACCGTAGGACCACAGTCCAAAAGAATTGATTTTTGCTTCCCATCCCTTCCTTCGGTTTGCAACCATACCGAAGTGTTAGGCAGACTTTCGTCGCAAGCTTCCCCGACACCTAAAAATACGGCTCTCATAAGCACCGACTCCGTGGTTGTATAATCAGAGGGCTGTTTACGCATTCTCCTTCGCATTTAAGGCTTTGCATGATACAAACTAAAATCGCTGCATGCTTGGATTTTTATCTATTTTTTCTTTTAACACAATTGGCAAAAAACTTTCGAAAACTGACAGGAGCCACATGAACGAATCGCTCTTAAGAGAAAAAATTGAAGAATATTCAAGATTTCCTCTTCGTGGCAGAATAAACATAATAACAGATACCACCGAATTCATGAATATCAAAGCCGACGATGTCTTGAAGCTTGCGGGTAGATTCTATCTGGTCCGGGGAGAAGAAATGGAGGGGCGATTCGGGCTGGATGGGGAGCCGAAATTTTGGGTAAAGAAAGCCATTGACCTTTCCGATGGTAGTCACAAAGTCATCAAACTTGTTTTTCACGAATCGTTCACGATGCACATCGGTTCGTTGCCAATCAAGTGTTTTCGCAGTCCGGTGAAAGAAGGGCGAATCCTCGACAAGACCAGGGATGATCCTTATTTCATGAAAGGGTTTACAATCGAAGACCGCTCCGGTAACTGCATCAGGATCATAGACAAGATTCAGGGCGCATGTTTCTATGACTTCATCAATAACCTCGCGCAGGATCATGAACCGTATTTCCATGAACGATTTCCCACCGTGTTGGATAACGTCATCCAGTGTGTAGAGGCGATCCACAGGTTGCATCAAGCAGGGGAGGTCCACGGAGATATACGAAACGATCACATCTATATTGAACGGAGCTCCAAAAGGTATATTTGGATAGACTTCGATTACACGTATGAGTGGGCTGAAAATCCATTTGGCGTTGATCTTTACGGCCTTGGCAATATTTTGCTGTTTGCCGCGGGAAAAGGTTTTCACAATGTCCCTGATTTAACCGCCTGCGGTCCTCCTGGTATCAAGATGCTGTCCTGCTTGGCCCCGGAGGACTTATCGCTATTCTTTAAGCACAGGGTTGCAAACCTGCAGAAGCTTTTTCCTTACATCCCCGCCAGTCTGAACCATGTGCTGCTCCATTTCAGCCAGGGTGCAGAGGTGTTTTACGAGACCAGTGAAGAGCTCTTGCATGACTTAAAAGTCTGTCAGTCGGATTTGGTTCGTTGAAAAGGATTGATGGCGGTTTTCCTGGTTTTGGTCTGTAAATGTTAAAAGAGGCAGCCCAATATTTGAGATCTTATCGTGACTGCCAGGATGTCATAAGTGAAAAAGGTGAAGTGCCATGATGAACAAGATATTAGTTGCTATTGACTTGTCTGAGAATTCCCTGAAGGCCGTCGACTACGTTGCCAAAATGATGCAATGCCACTCCGTCGTTGATGTCACCCTTTTGAATGTCATTAAGGAGCCGTCTGCGGATGTCATGCCCGACGAGAACGAGCGCAGAAGCTACGTTGAAAAAAAGCGGGGCGAAACCCTCGGTCTGATGGAAAAGGCCGCGGAAAAACTGACGGCACATGACATCCCTGAACAAAACATCCATCTCAAAATTCAGATTTGCAGCAAACCGGTAAGCGTGGCGGAGCTTATCTTGCGCGAACGGGAAGCCGGCCATTATGGTACCATCGTGGTGGGAAGGCGAGGTATGAGTAAGAAAGAGGAATTTCTTTTCGGAAGCGTCTCAAACAAGATTGTCAGAGAAGCCAGAGATTGTACCGTGTGGGTTGTTGAATAAGCGAAACTGCCGAGCCGAGGTTGAGTTCTGCGGCGGCCAATGCAGTCCTACGTTTCTTTAGCTCCTTCCAGAATGGCTTTTATTCGGTCTCTTTCATGCCTTGCTTTTCTGAGCTGCATTGCTAGTAGGTCCCTCTGAGACTCGCTCAAAGAGGGTGTTTCTATTTCCTTTTCCAGCTCCTCAACACGTTTCATGAAGCGATAGAGTTCAATTGCCAGCAGTCGAATACTCATTTTCCGTTGAAGCTCCCGATCAATAGTCATATTTCCAGTTTATTCCTATGCCGCTGGTGCTATCGGCCCCTACCTCGCTTTCAACAGTAATATTGGGAGTGACTTCCACTTCAACGGCTGCCTTATTCGCGCCTTCACCGATGCCCTTTTCGATATCCAGACGCACTCCTTCAGTCAGGTATTTTCCAATACCCAGACTGCCTTTGCTCAGCCCTTCTCCGGAACTATTAAATTCTAATGTGTCCAAGCCCAGGAATTTGCGGGTTCGAGACATAAAATCCGACTGCCCCCCGCCAGCACCGGTCAGCGACTTTGCTATCATAGCCAGTTGCAGTGCTTGAGATGGCGTAATATCGGTGGCGCTGCGTCCAAACAAGAGCTTTGAAAGGATTTCGTCCGATGGTAATGGAGGGTCGGATGACAAAACCATCTTGGGATCCGAGGCAGGGCCGGTAAAAGCAATAGTAGCGGTTATATCTGTAGCTTTAGACTCGGCAATGATATCCACATTCGGCATCGGCGGACTGCCTCCATAAAAAGTAATATTACCCCTCACAATGTCGAATCGTTTGTTCAAGAAATCCACTTTACCGCGTATTGACGAGAGCGAGCCGACTATGATGGGTTCATCCGAATTTCCTGTAATCTTAAGCTTGCCTTTCCATTCGGAATCCAGCCCCCACCCGCGGACATAAATACGATTTGGAAGGTTCACCTTTATATCTAATGCAAGCTTTAAGGGTGGGCTGGTTTGGGGCTCAGGTTTTTGTGCGGCTTTCTGATTGCCGTTTTTTCCGTGGATTTCGATTACGTTCAGCTCTGTCATTTCGGCCGGGAGGCGTTGTGGAAGATTGATTTCGGCCGGAGTGACTTTCAGGTTGCCCTTGACCGCAATGTCCGTGGCATTACCTGCAATGTCGAGATTTCCGCCAATCTGCGCGGTCGCATCGGATCTGCGAATGAGAGTGGCATTCACTAACACAACATTCAGATCGAGTGGAAAGTTTTTAGCTTTATCGACACTTGCAAAGCCGGAGGCTTTGATGCTGCCGTTGCTCCCGTCAGAAGCCTGGAACTTTTCGATTGTGAATCGCTCCCCATTGGCAACGATTTTTGCATTTAAGCTTTTCAAAACGGTTCCCGAGATAAAGTTTTGGTACGAGACATCATTCAAGGCCAGAAACCCATTGAGGCGGGGACTATCAACCCGCCCCTCTATATCTACTTTGGCGACCGCCTTTCCGGAAACAATCTGAGCATCCAATGGCACCAGCTTGGTCAGCCTTGCTAAATTGGCCTCCACATCCAAGTGGCCGGCAACTCGACCTGTTTCTGGAACTGAAAAGTCAAAAGGTTCGAGCGAAAATTTGACCGGAACTTTGAGATTAGCGCTTGCCGGTTTTTCAGTAATACCTTGGAGCTCACTATTTAAACTCAAACTATTTTGCTGAAGCCGTGCGGAAGCACTTAATTGGATTGGAGGCAAATCTTTTAAATCGGGCCCTGCCGATCGAACATCCCTTAAACGAAGATCTAAATCAACCTGAGGATCGGATGGTGAGCCGGCCAAGCGAATACGACCTTCCGCCGAACCGCTTATTTCAGGTCCCCCGAACACACTGGACAGCTCCAATGGTATGTTCTCAAAAGCAGCATCGAGTTTGGCTTCTTTGCCGCCCATGCGGCCCGACCCCTGCAGCCTGCCTTTGCCAATCGCCAAAGCAAGATCGTCTAGGGAGAACCGCTCCCCGGTCATGCTGAAAGTCAGCGGTTTTAAAAGTCTTATGGGGTACTTGTCAAGATTCCCCTTGAAAGTGTCCAGGCGAATTTTCTTTTGATTCTCGGAAAGGCCGACTGAACCTTTGGTCTGCAAATTGAATTGAGTTATCGAACGCCCCTGGATTGCGCTTTGAAATTTCATGCCATCTTCACCGCCGGAGGCTTTGAAATCCAATTCTGTGATGGTCAAATCAGAGCTTTCAAATTCCTTAATCTTCAAGACAGCGGAGCCTTGAGGCGTTTTGAAGGTGTTTTGCAGGTCGGCGGAAAGATCGACTGTCTTCACTTTAGCAAAGGGGGTTGAGAGTCCCCGTCCCTTCAAAAGCGCCTTTACATCCTGACCTTTTTTACCGGGGGTGAATTCTATGTCAACTGTGCCGCTGCCTGCCATGGGTTGATCGAGGAACCGGCCTAAGTCGGAGAGGTCTTTGATTTTTCCTTTCACGTAACCCTTCACAAGGGTTTTATCGAGATCGGCGGTCACTTCACCTTTCAATGCGGTGCCGGGGGCCTCAAGAGTTACGGGCTGAAGCGTCAGTTGCTGTCCTTCCAGAGAAAAAACCGTGGTTGCCTTGATTTGCGCAGCTTTTTTCTGAAGGATCAGATTAACATTGCCATCCGGCGATTTGGGGAGATTCTTGACGTTCGCATTCAAAAGCACTTTCTGCAACTTGATTTTGTCCAGGGCGACCTGGCTGCCCTCGATGGCTGCTGTTGCCTTGATGGCGTGCAACGGGCCCTCAATTTCACCCTTCGCCCGTATGCTGCCCGACATAGGCTTGCCTGCGACCGGGGTGAGGGGGGTCAGGTTTGGAACCGACAACTGCCAATCTCCAAGCAGAGTTTTGTTGTCTGTAAGATCTGCGGATAGCTTCGCACCGAATTTAAAAACTGGGCTTTCGATGCGCAGATTAGGGACTTCCAAGCTCGCTCCTTCGGCTAAGTCGAATTTTGTCTCAAATGTTGTTTTGTTGCCGAGGAGGGCCGCGAATTTGGCAGGAAAACCTGCAGCAGTCTCTAAAAAACCCTGAATCTGTCCGGATGCGGAACGAGTGCGCCCGTCCCCTTTGAGGTGCGCTTCAACTGAAACAGCTCCAGGCATCTGTTCGCCGACAAAGCCTGTCAAAGGCCTCAAGTCTTCAATCTGCAGATTGGCATCCATTGTTCCAGCCATGCCGGCGGGATCATAGTCCCCAACAAGCTTAAACTTAAGGTGATCCCCTGCTATCTCGAAAGAATCTATCAGGATGTCTTTTTTTTCCTGGATTTTGCCGTTGAGGTTCCAATGCAAAGCTTGTTCCGGAAGCGCCTTCCCATTGATGGAAGTCAGACCTTCGGCCCTGCCTTCACCGGTAATTTGGATGCCCGAAAAATTCGAAGTGACTCGGCCAAGAGGCGCAAGTTGGAGCTTTGTTTCGGCAAATCCAACCCTGTAACCCTCGGCCTGTACATCTTGTAACTCAAGAGAAAGCTTGCCTTGCGGCTGATGCACAGGACCTGCGAAAGATCCTTGAAGGGCAAGCTTTCCTCCCAATGGCATATCTGCAAGCGCTTCAAGAGTGCTCAAGTTGTCGATTTTGAAATTAAATTCTGATTTGAATTCTTGTTTCTTAAAATCAAAGCTTCCGGCCAGACGGACATGGGTGTCTTTGGCGCTAAATGTAGCTTTTGTGATTTCCGCCCACTCGGAAGGTTTCAAATGGCCTAGAAAATCAAACTCAATTTCCGAGCCCAGCAAAGGCTTCAATTGTGGGGAATTGACCAGACTGCCAATTGAATATGTGCCATTTAGAGCCAGCTTTATTTGGTCGGCAGCGTTCAAATCGATGCTTGTTTGAAGCGAACCATATTGACCGGCCTTGCCTGCAAGTTTCCCTTGCCATGCACTCAATGGGCCTTGCCCGCGGAGAGACAAGTCAATTGGGCTTGAGTCTTTAATGTCTGCTACTTCGGCGACCCAACCTCCGGCATCTTCATGAAAATCAAAATCAACAACAAGATCAGAAGGATTTGTTTGCAACTGTACCGCAAGGTCGGCGCGCGTTGTCGGCCCATCGTCCAATCGCTTCATCTTCAAAGAGGCTCGAACTCCAGGTGCGGTTTCCAATTGGACAACGCTTCCATGCAAGTAAAAAGCTCCGGCATGGCCCAGCACCCCTGACTCCAAAGAAAGCTTTGAAACGGTTAAACTCTTGACCGTGACGTCAGGGACCTTTTCGGGCAACTCGAAAGGCTTGGATTCTTCAGGTTTTTCTTCCTTGTTAGAACCTTTCGGCAGTCTTTCGATATCCAACGCCGCTGCGCTGATTTCATCGATATAGATCGCTCCGTGCAAAAGCCCAAGAGGAGACCAGCGGAACAATAAGTCGTCAAGAGTGAGCCAGGTCCCTTCTTTGTCACCGACCTTAATTTTATCTATTTTAATGGTGAAAGGGATAAACCCATGCAGTTTGCCGATGTGTACCTGTTGGTCAGGACTCGAGCTGAGGACTTTTGAGACCCTGGAGCTGATTTGTTCTTTTACCGTTGATGTCTGAATAAGGCCGAGAACAATCAAGAACAGCAACACAATGGAAGAGAAACCGACAATAATCCATCTAAGCACTCTTCTTTTTTTTGGTCTTTCCTGTTGCTCCATCCAATGCACTCCTTATTCAACATGCTTCTAACACTCTCGGTTGAGCCGCCTGAAACTCCTATATTTGAACTCAACCCATCGATGTTAACAAGTCTTGCTCACGCGGACCAGTCGGAGATCTCTTCCTCAATCAGTTTCCCACTTTGTTCAAAGGGGTGTCCTTCAAGGGCTGTTAGTTGGACACACATGACCCCGTACTTTTGAAAAGTATCTGTTTTCATTGGCATTACAATTTGCCACCAACAACAGGGAGTCAGCGATTTGGTCCCCCCCTTTGCGAAAGGGGGGTTAGGGGGGATTTTTCAACCTGCTGATTCTTATTTGAAATCCCCCTAAATCCCCCTTTGCGAAAGGGGGACTTTCAATACCCACGGGGTCATGTGTGTCCAACTGTCAGCTTCAAGGGAGAGGGAACTTCCGGATGGAGACTCATTAGATTAGAATGCCTGTCCGATGCTGACGTATATTTGATAATCGGAGTCGATGCCGGGTCGTTTGTTGAGAGGAAAACCTATGTCCAGGCGCAGTGGACCGATGGGAGTATAGTAGCGAAAGCCGGGTCCCGCTCCCCAGCGGATGGTCTCGTCAAAGTTGGGATAGGTTGCTTCATAAGCGGTTCCCCCGTCCACAAATGCGACACATCCTATAGTTTCCGTAATCTTATAGCGAAACTCGGCGCTCAACTCCAAAATCGATCTGCCGCCTGTGGGCGTATCGCCAACCAGGGGACCAACCATCTGATATGCGTAACCGCGTATTGATCCGCCGCCTCCCGCATAAAATCTGAGATCGGCCGGGATGTCCATGCGACTGGCGCCAACGATGGAACCCACACCGACGCGGCCGGCGAACAAGAGAAAAGGGCTCTCTAATATTTGGAAATAATGACTATAGACGAGGAATCCTTTAGCGAAAGTAGGACCTGATTTTTCCACGTCAAAATAGGGTGCCAGTTTGACATTCAGCTTTCCTCCCCGCGTTGGATCAAGGAGGCTGTTGCTCGTATCCCAATCAAACTGAGCCGGAAGATAGAACAACTCAAAGTTTTGGGTTTCCCCCAGTTGTTTGACCTTGGATGCTCTGAAACCCAATCCGGCGCCCAGCACCATCTTTTCCCTGATTTGCCGATTGATAAGCAGTGTGCCTCCAATATTTTGACTGTCATAGGCATCCGTGGTTTCATTCGATATGGCGAAGTTGAAAGCGAGCGATTGATCGTTTCTCAAAAAATAAGGTTTTTCGAATATGGCTTCTGCCGAGAGATCAATTTGCGAGGCCACGATTCCCAAGTAGAGGCGTTCTCCATTATGAAACAGGTTTCGATGCTCCCAGGATATCTTGCCGCCGATTCCTTCGTCGCTGCTCCAGGCTGCTCCTGCCCGCACGGAACGGTGTTTTCTCTCAGTCACTTCAACCGAAATGGGCAGCAAACCTTTCGTGTCAAGCTTTTCTCCGTAGTCTAAGCGGACGATAGAAAAGAGTTTCGTCGCGGTGAGGTTGTCTCGAAATTTGGAGAGCAGCGATGCATCGAATTTTTCCCCTTTGTGCCAAGGCAGTTTTTTCAGAACAAAATCCTTATTAACAGACTGCAGGCCGGAGATTTCAGTTGAGCCAAAGCGCGCCGCAGGGCCGGTATCAACATCGAAGGTTACATTGACATTCTTGGTCCTGTGATCGACCACGACGCGCCGTTCTTGAATTTTGGGGAAAGGATAGCCCTGATCTTTTATTTTGCTGAGGAGCGTTTCCTGAGCATTGATAACCGTTCTTGCTATGGCCGGCTCCCCTGTTGTTAGGCCTAATTGTGCGGGTGATGGCAACTGGAGGTTTTTACTCTTCCCGGTTACATGCGTTTCAATTGTCTTGAAAGTGTAAAGCGGCCCTGAATTTACTTGAAAGATGACTTGGACAGGTTGATTTTTTTCGTTTATCTCAACTTTGATCTTCTCATCATAATAGCCTTGAGCTCTTAAAACCTTGGTGAATTTTTCGGTATCTTTCTCGGCCCGATATCTTAAAAGTTGCATCGTCGGCGGGAATTTTTCTCGCAGGCTGAACGTGTCGGATACCGATTCCAGGTCCGTAACCAAGGAACTCTCAGAAACACCTTTGATCTCGACATTATATTTAATTCCTGTTTCCGCTATTGATACTCCATAAATGGCGGCGTTGATTAACAAACCGAACAAAACGATCAATCGCCAGCGACGGCAATGGATGTTCAAAGTAGCTCTCATCGGTGCAGGATACTCGTATGGTTTATAAGAAAAGTGAATTAATCCCCTCGGTTTGACCATTGAGTCTTTCTCAAAAACGGCAGATCACGAGGTTTCTCGTTACCTATATGTCGTTTTTGATGATCGTGTCAACAGCAGCGGCCACTGTGCAGTCTGAAATGGTATCCAGTGGGTAAATCGACTTTCCTGGACTCCTGCTTCCCGCCTGAAGCCCGCGGGGACAAGCTGCCAGGCATGACGAATGTAGCTTTAACTCAATAAGAAGCGCCAAAGTGAGGTGTAAAAAAGCGCTATCAATTGGATTGATAGCGCTCTGGAATTTACGACGTATACACTTTTAACTTAGCTGTTCAGATAGCTTTCGTATGCCTGCAAAAACTTATTTTTAGCTCCGGGCGGTAACCGCAGCGTAAAACCTTTGTTAGGAGGCAAACGATCACGGCGAAGGGAGGGATTTAAAGTGCGTAATTGCTTTATCGGCACATTGACCCATTTAGCCACTTGCTGAAGCTGTAGAGGAGACTTCACGAGGGTCGAATCAAAGTCGAAGACCGGCAGATAGCGCGGCGATTCAAAGTCATTATTTTCCAAATCGCGAGCAATCTTAATTGCGGCCAGGATTTTCGGCACATATGCGCGGGTGATTCTTGGCAATGACCCTCGCTTACACAAAGTCCAAAAATCTTTTGTTCTGCATTTTTTTATGGATTTCAGGACCGGACCGTCACCCGCATTGTATGCGGCCAGCGCGAGTGGCCATGAATGGTAACGATCGTATAAATCACGTAAATACTTGGCGGCAGCCTCCGTGGACTTAATGGGATCCAAACGTTCATCCACCCAGCGGTCCACTCTGAGCCCCATAGAGCGGGCGGTCGAAGGCAGAAGTTGCCAATAGCCCCCGGCTCCCCCGGGAGATACCGCCTTGCTCTTAAAAGAGCTCTCCACTAAAACCACATAAATTAGCTCTGCGGGCACGCCATGAGATTCAAGTATCTCTGCCATGATAGGAAGGTGCAGCCAAGAGCGCTCCAATCCATCGACAAAAGTCAGGCGACCCTTGCCCTTAAAAAAACGAACATACTTGTGGACTTCGGGTTGATTGGGCACAACCACCGGAGTCTTGTTAATCGATTTTCCAGCCAGGGAAGAACTTACTTCTAATTCTTTGGAGGGTTCTGTCAGGGATGCCACAATACAAGTGTCTCCCTGCGAGGGTCTCTCATGAGCCAAGAAACTTTTAGAGAGTTTGTCCCAAGAATTTTTGGCGAGGTTGGTTTTTGCGTTAAGGTTGGCGGAGCAAGAGGCGAGGAAAAAGCAAAGCAGTAGGGCAGCTTTCAACATAATGTGCTGAAAACCGGTTGCGGCTTCCCCCAGCTGGTGCCTGCGAGAAAATAAACTAGGCGCCATACTGGTTCTCCTTAATGTCAATTTCAAAGAAAATTAATTTATCCATAATGGGATCGACCATCAAAATAGACGGTGCTTGCTCTCATAACAGGCTCACCCTGAGATGGGCAACCCTGATATCGCCTTTTTTGGGGCTATTATTCTGGATTAATAGGGGATGATACCGAATAAATGCCTTATTTGCTCACTTATCTGCCAATATATGCACATAAATTAACAAATTGGATTTTCTAATCTAGAAAAACCTTAGGAATTTTAACGGATTCCGAACTTTCTTTTGCGACATGTGAAAGCGGGTTTATTTGTCGAATTTTTCACATTCCTGTCCTTTGACCTGCTCTAAAACGGTATCGGGCGTCTCTTGACACATTATATGCAATCACTTAAGGTTACTCGTTATTTTGAGGAAGCGATTATTTCAGCCAACTGGGCGGGTAAGCTAAAGTCAAATTAGGCAACTGGAGTATGTTCATGGCAGACGATCGGCGTCTCAAAAGTATTCGCAACATAGGGATCATAGCCCATATCGATGCTGGCAAGACTACCGTAACGGAAAGAATATTATTCTATACCGGACGTTCCTATAAAATGGGTGAAGTGCATGACGGGACTGCGGTTATGGACTGGATGGAACAGGAGCAGGAACGTGGGATTACCATCACATCCGCGGTCACAACTTGCAACTGGAGCGACTACGAAATCCATATCATTGATACTCCCGGGCATGTAGATTTTACTATCGAAGTCGAGCGATCCTTAAGGGTTTTGGATGGAGCCATTGCTGTTTTTTCGGGGGTTGATGGAGTCGAACCGCAATCAGAAACAGTCTGGCATCAGGCGGATAGATATCGTGTTCCCAAAATTGCTTTTGTTAACAAAATGGATCGATTGGGAGCAGAGTTTAACATGGTTGTTGAGCAGATCCAGGAAAAACTCAAAGCCAATCCACTAGCCCTGCAGCTGCCACTCGGACAGGAGTCGGAATTCAAGGGTGTCATCGACCTGGTGAATATGCGGGAGGTTTACTGGCATGATGAAAGCCTTGGAGCCGAATATGAATATAGGGAGATCGGACCCGAGTACTTGGATGCCGCTGTAGATCATCGAGATCAGTTGATAGCAAAAGTGGCAGAGTTCGACGATATTTTAATGGAGCGCTATCTAAACGAGGAAGAGATTACCGCGGCTGATTTGATCCCCGTTATCCGTAAGTTGACCCTGCAGCTCAAAGTCGTACCGGTATTGTGCGGAAGTGCGTTAAAGAATAAGGGAGTTCAGCCGTTGTTAGATGCAATCGTCGATTTCTTGCCCTCTCCGCTCGATGTGCCGCCCATAGAAGGCATCCATCCGCAAACCCGGCAGCCGGAAAAGAGGCTCAGCAGTGAGAAGGAACCTCTGGCAGCCCTTGCATTCAAGGTCTTTATTGACCAGGGGCGTAAACTGACATATGTCAGAGTTTATTCCGGCAGTTTGGAAGTCGGCAAAGATTTATTCAATGCCGTAAAGGGCAATAAAGAGAAGGTTTCTCGAATATTTGAGATGCACGCCAACAAACGAAACCGCTTGGACAATGCGGCGGCGGGAAACATAGTAGCGGTTATGGGACTGAAATCAGCCACAACGGGGGATACGCTATGCGATGCCAACCACCCGATCGTCCTCGAGCCAATGGACATCTATGAATCGGTGATTTCAGTTGCGGTGGAAGCCAAAACCCGTGCGGATCAAGAGAAATTGATGGAAGCTCTTGGCAGGCTCTCGGAAGAGGATCCCACATTTAGATTTCGGGAAGATCCGGACACCGGCCAGACAATTATCAGCGGAATGGGGGAATTGCATTTAGAGGTAATCCTGACTCGTTTAGAAAAGGATTATCATGTTGGTGTCAATGCCGGTAAACCCCAGGTCGTCTATCGCGAGGCCATTTCTCGAAAAGCCGGGGGACAGGCGGTTTTCGATCGTGAAATTGCCGGCAGCCGGCAGTATGGAATGGTGGAGGTTCACGTGTCGCCGAGGTCTCGTGGCCAAGACAACTCAATTGTCAATAAAGTGCGAGACGGTTCTATACCGGAGCCGTATTATCCGGCAGTGGAAGAGGGTATTCGGGATGCTTTGAACAGTGGCCCAGTGCTTGGATATCCTATAGTAGACACTGAAGTAGTCATAGTCGGTGGTGGATTTCAAGAAAACGTTTCTACTGAGCTGGCGTATCGGGTTGCCGCTGGGATGGCTTTTAGATCGGCCTGCGAAAAGGCATCTCCAATATTGTTGGAACCCTACATGGCCGTGGAAATACTTGTGCCCGAGGAGTTTTTGGGAGAAGCGCTGGGCGACCTCAACTTCCGTAAGGGAAGAGTTGAAAACATTACCGTGCGCAAGGCCGTCCAGGTGGTGCGTGCGGTAGTTCCATTGTCTAAAATGTTCGGATATTCGACGGCGTTGCGCTCCTCTACTCAGGGGCGGGCAACCTTCACGATGCATTTCTCTCACTACGACCTTACTTCGGAGTCTTAAATTTTAGGCTCTTCGCGGATTACTGGGGAATGGTCCTCTGCGCATCCATTTCGTTGGTTCAAGTCTCCGACTTGAACCTGCCTGACCTTCCAGCAACTCTGTTGCTAAAAAGCTTGAGAACACGCCGTTTGACCTTGGTCGATACAACTGATTCAACGAAGTTGTTTTAATGTCAAAATGGTTCAAGTCTCCGACTTGAACCAACCGGAATCCCACTGATCCGCGATGAGCCAAATTTTAATCCTGCTGGACGCGGTTCGAACGGTAGCGAATGTGTTGCCTTCCACCTAAATTTGGTGATTCCACCGATAACCCAGCGTCATGTAGGCGAAGTAACGTCATGGCCATGAGAAGCGAGCAACCGAATCGCAAAATGAGAATTGCTGAATTTATTGTTGCTATAGGGGCTTATGTGGTTTAATATAACAAGATGGGGTTTTAGCAGGCAGCCAGCAAGAATCCCATACCAACTCCCGTTTGAATGAAACAAATCGGGTAGTCTTCAATGAAAGTGTATCGATAAAGGCCCTTTTATTGCTGAAAGGCAGGTGAAGTACTGAATGTCGGAGGTCGAAACAAGGGAAAACATTGAAAAGAAAATCCGCAAGCTCCGCAAAGATTTTCAGAAAAACGTTCAACCCGTCTTGCGTCGCCACAACTACTATCTGACCAAAGGCGAACGTCGCCGGATCAAGAAGAAGAAAGCCATCAAACGAATCCAGCGTCGGGAACGCAGAATAATGCGGTCCGCATAGTTATTCTTCCCGTCTTCCGAGGCAGGGAGACAACCAATAGAAGAATAAGATGAGGACAATACCATGAATACCATAATCAGAAGCGATTGGGATGGTTGTTGGTTGCCTGCAAACTCTAAGTCCACTCGCCAAAAAAACCCTGAGCCAAGACAGCTCAGGGTTTTTAGTTTCTCACCAAAAGCACGTATGCTATTTTAGCGGTGTTTCAAAAGATTTCTCGCAATGACCAAGCGCATGATCTCGTTAGTGCCCTCGTAGATCTGGGTGATTTTGGCATCGCGCATATGCCTTTCCATCGGATAATCTTTGCAATAGCCGTACCCGCCAAGAACCTGTACACCCTCGACTGCCGCCCACATGGCGGTGTCTGAAGCAAGCAATTTAGCCATTGCTGCCTCTTTCTCATATCCTTTGCCGTTTTGTTCCAGCCACGCGGCGCGCAGTGTGAGTAGTTCAGCAGCATCGAGCTGGGTAGCGATATCGGAAAGTTTCCACTGAATCGCCTGGAAAGAAGAAATAGGACGTCCGAACTGTTCTCGGGTCTTGCTGTACTCGACTGCTTCCTCCAGAACCGCCCGCCCAATGCCCAGGGCTTGTGCAGCAATGCCTATACGGCCGCCGTCAAGAGTGGAGAGCATTTGTTTGAAGCCTTCACCTGCTTTGCCCAACAGGTTCTCTTTGGGGATCCTTGAATCTTCAAAGACTAGCTCGGCGGTTCCGGACGCGTTGATTCCCAGCTTCTCTTCAACTGTGCCAACCTTAAATCCAGGGGTATTGTTCAAGTCGACTATAAAAGAACTAATCCCTTTATAACCAGCTGCTTTGTCGGTAACAGCGGCCAGCACACAATAACCGGCCACATTTCCATTGGTGATGAATTTCTTGACACCGTTGATGACCCACTCATTGCCGTCGAGAACCGCCATGGTTAGCATCGTGGCCGGATCGGAGCCGGCCCCTGCTTCCGTCAAGCCATAACATCCCAGGGCTTCACCGCTGGCAACGGGGCGCAAATATTTTTGTTTTTGTTCCTCAGTCCCGTATTTGTAGACCGGAAAATTATACAGGCTGTTGCAGACACTCATGATTACACCGCAAGATGCGCAAGCCTTGGAAATTTCGATCATGGACAGAACGTAGCTGATATAGTCCATTCCCGCTCCGCCATAGGTATCCGGAATGGTGACTCCCATCAAACCGAGTTCTCCCATCTTGGCAACTATGTCCTTTGGATGGTTGTGAGTCCGGTCGAATTCTGCAGCGACAGGCTTAATTTCGCGCTCAGCGAATTTTTTAGCCATATCTTGAATCATCTTTTGTTCTTCGGTAAGTTCGAAATTCATTTGCGTTCCTCCAAACGAAAAAATATGTTTAAAAGAATTGTTGTGGAAAATCAGCTCTTCAAAGATCCTTGAAAATTCGGTTTGCGCTTCTCCAGGAAAGCAGCCACCCCTTCCCTGGCATCCTGGCTGGTAAAGCAGACCGAGAATGCTTGAGCTTCCAGCGCACAGCCACTCTTTAAATCTACATCATAGCCTCTATCAACGACTTGTTTGATGGCGCGCAGTGCCACCTGTCCTCTCACCGCCAGAGCTTTGGCAACCTTCATGCTTTCTGCCAATAACTGATCGGCCGGAAAAACCTTGGCTACCAGACCCAATTCCTTGGCTTGCTTGGCATCGATCATCTCACCGGTCATGCACAGCTCTTTGGCTTTGGCTCTGCCTACTAGCCGGGACAAGCGCTGGGTTCCACCAAATCCTGGAATGATGCCGAGATTAATCTCCGGCTGGCCGAACTTGGCATTTTCGGAGGCATAGATGAAATTGCAGCTCATGGCCATTTCACAACCGCCGCCTAAGGCGAAACCATTGACGACGGCGATCACTGGAATGGCGAGTTGTTCAAGTTGGAAGAAGATCTCCTGCCCTCTTTCAGCAAAAAGCAGGGCTTCCAAAGGATTCATCTTCTGAAACTCTGTGATGTCGGCACCGGCCACAAATGCTTTCTCTCCGGCTCCAGTGAGCAGCAGCACTCGAACGTTCTGGCCTTTTTTGGCATTTTCGATAACGTCGGCCACTTCTTCAAGAGTTTTTGGATTGAGGGCATTCAAAGACTTAGGTCTGTTGAAAGTGAGGACTCCGACACCATCTTGAACTTCAAAAAGAATATTTTCGTAACTCATAATCACATGCCTCCCATCCGCGAAATCTTTGTCACCTTATTTAAGGACGTTCAACCACTATGGCTGCTCCTTGGCCTCCGCCAATGCACAATGTAGCCAACCCTTTCATGGCGTTTCGCTTTTTCATTGCGTGTAGAAGCGTTGTCAGAATACGTGCACCCGATGCGCCAATGGGGTGTCCCAAAGCGATGGCGCCGCCATTCACATTCACACGGGAAAGATCCCATCCCATCTCTCTGTTGACAGCAATAGCCTGTGCAGCGAAAGCCTCATTGGCCTCAATCAGATCCAGGTCCTCGGCTTTCCAACCGATTCTCGCCAGGGCTTTCTGGCTTGCTCGAATAGGCCCTATGCCCATGATGGAAGGATCCACACCACTTGATGCATAGGAGCGAATAACGGCCATCGGCTCCACACCAAGGGATGCGGCTTTGCCGGCAGACATAACGACAATGATTGCGGCCCCATCGTTGATTCCGCTTGCATTTCCCGCCGTAACAGTGCCGGTGGGTTTAAAGGCCGGTTTTAACTTCATGAGAGACTCCAGCGTAGTTCCAGCGCGTGGGTGTTCGTCCGTATCGAAAAGAATAGGTTCGCCTTTGCGTTGGGGTAGGGGAACCGGAACAATTTCATCCTTGAAATTGCCGTTCTTGATCGCCGCCTCTGCTTTTTGCTGGCTTGCCAGAGCAAACTGATCCTGTTCTTCTCGACTGACGCCAAATTTGGCGGAGACATTTTCAGCGGTGTTGCCCATGTGGTAACCATTGAATGCATCCCACAGGCCGTCCAGGATCATCAAATCCACCAGCTTGGAGTCCCCCATCCGCTGACCCCAGCGGGCTTCATTTAGCGCATATGGAGCCCGGCTCATATTTTCAATTCCGCCGGCGATAACAACTTCGGCATCACCGAGCATAACGGCCTGGGCGGCAAGGAAAACGGATTTGAGGCCCGAGGCGCAAACTTTGTTGATGGTCAGGGCCGGAACTTCTTTGGGAATACCGGCGTGAATTGCTACTTGACGGGCGGGATTCTGTCCCAGCCCGGCCTGCAATACATTGCCTAAGATGACTTCGTCGATCTGACCAGGGTCCAGCTTAGTTCTGCGAAGAGCCTCCTTTAGGGCGATCACTCCTAAGTTAACAGCCGAAACACCAGCCAATGATCTGCCAAAACTGCCAACCGGGGTTCTAACAGCATTAACGATAACCGCTTGTTCCATTCCAACTACCTCCGTGACAAAGATTCCAACGTATAATTCAACATCTTGAGTTTTCTCAGCAAATTGAAGTGAAATCTAATCCGAATCTGTCCCATTTTATCACAATTTGTTTGTTTATAGGGAATCGGTTTGCCTTTGTCAAACCAAACCTAGGCTACGCCGAGCAGGGTTTGAGAGAGGGGTGGGTACAGCCATACAGGCGGCTGCCGAAGTGGCCCAGGTTTTCCTGTGGACCGATTGCCACCAGGGTGTCTCCAGCATGCAACACTTCTTTTGGCGAAGGGTTGTAAATCATTTTTCCATCGCTTCGCTTAATGGCCACTATGATTAAGTTATATTCACTGCGAATACCGGAGTGCATCAGGTCCTTGCCGACAATGTCGGCCTCTTCCGGCAGTTGCAGTTCTTCCATGCTTAACTCCATTCCTTCCCCTGACAGGGCCAATTCCATGAAATCGGTTACCGTTGGACGTAAAATCTGGTGCGCAATTCTTTGCGCGCTGCTGGCATAAGGGGATACAACTCGATTTGCTCCCGCTTTAAGCAGCCTTTTTTCAGTTCCGGGAGTACCGGCCCTGACACAGATGAATAAATCCTTATTAAGATCCTTGGCGGTAAGGACGATAAACACATTGTCTGTGTCTTTAAATACAACCGACACCAACCCGCTGGCCTTTTGGACCCCAGCGGCTATGAGGTTCTCTTCTTCGGTGGCGTCCCCTGCGAGATGTATAATGCCCTTTTCCTGAAGGCGAATGAGGGTGGATTCATCGTTTTCGATCACGACAATGGGGACATTATGCTTGATCAATTCACGCGCGACGATCTGTCCCATTTGACCGTAGCCACAGATAATGTAATGATTTTTGAGTTGCTCAAGTTTTTTACGCACTCTTCGCCTCCGATATAATTCGAACAGATTACCATCTAGCATGAGCTGGGTGAAGTAGGCCAGATTATAGGCCACAAAGCCTACGCCCATCATGATCAGAACAATAGTGAAGATTCGGCCGACTTCATCCAACGGCCTGACTTCGCCATATCCGACGGTCGTAAGGGTGATAACAGTCATGAATAGCGCATCGAGGAAGGAAAAACCTTCAAAGATCATATAGCCAAAGGTGCCAAAGGCAAGGAGCAGTCCGGACATCACTAACAAAATCATAACATGACGTCCGGTGGTAACGAACCAAGGAGCCTTCATTTTTCACCATCCGAAAAATTAACGTATTATGAAACTAAGCCAGCAAAACCAATATTTAAACTGCGGTAGTCATGACATTAATTCATCTGTACTTTTGCGATTTTTGTTATCTAACCACGAAAATCACGAAGAAACACGAAGGAATAACAAAGGCTTAAAGATTCTCTCTTCGCGATCTTCGTGTCCTTCGTGGTTCAAATAATATCAACGGGTTACGATAAAAACGCAAAACCACAGATTCACAATACCATAATATAAATTTCCTTTAACAATAACCAAAATTTCAGCGATCATGTCGGCAGGGTGCCGTTATGCCCATGGGAATCTCGTGAATTGGCCGACTTTTCCGGATTTCCGCCTGTGCGGGAAGGACGATGCAAGTTTTAGAGTAAACGAAATGCTCAATTTCGGTAATAATTTTTTCCTCAAGGCCCATGAAGATTTCTCGGCGCCCGCTTGCAACAGTTGTTGGACAATCTTCGAGCCCACGGCATTATTGACGACACACCAAATCGTTTTGCGATTATCCAGAAGATTGCGACCTTTTGGTATTTTAAACTAATACGCTTTGGCTCTTGCATAATGAGGGAGGTAATGTTATTAAATAAAGGATGTTGTGATGGTCATCGGCGGGACTCACCTTTTCTGCGACGCCCGGGTTGTCTGTCCAAAGCCCCAACTGATTGCTGGTAACTGCTTGGAGGAACGTGATCTACACGGATATTGTGCCCTTCTTCACTTAGCCATGGCCCGGGCCTTCCTCATCAACGGCTGCTCCGCACTTGGTTTATCAAAGTCTTCAGCGGAATCATTCTTTGTTATTAAGTATTGTCTAGGAAGGGGGAAGGCGCGAGTCGCTTGTGAAAATTTGCATCATTTTTAGCTTGACAAGTGACAGGCCTTACCTATAATGACCTTGCAATATATTGCACAAGCATCTGGTTGCGAGTGAGATAGCGGCTCCAAGTTAAAGTCCTAAACCATATACTCAAGGAGAATAAGAAATGTCGAAGCTGGTTCCTCCCCATGGAAAAGAACAAAAATTAAAACCGTTGTTGCTTGAAGGTGACGCGCTGGCCGCCGAGAAAGAAAAAGCTAAGAAACTTAAAGTGGTTCCGATGACAAGCCGCGAGGCATCGGACCTCATTATGCTGGGCATCGGTGCATTCACGCCCCTGAATGGTTTCATGGGCTACGATGACTGGAAAGGCGTTTGCGACAAGTACCTGCTGACCGATGGCGTTTTCTGGCCTATCCCGATCACTCTGTCAGCAGATAAAGCCTTGGCTGACAGCATCGGAGCCAATGAAGAAGTGGCTCTCCTTGATGAAGAAAACAATGAGATCCTTGGCACCATGAAAGTGACCGAGAAATACACCATCGATAAAGTGCACGAGTGCAAATCAGTATTTTGGACTGATGATGCTGAGGGTCATCCGGGTGTACAAAAGGTTATGTCGCAAAAGGAAGTTAACCTTGCCGGGCCCGTAAAGGTCATTAGCGAAAGTTTTTATCCCGCGCAGTTTAAGGCTGTTTATCAGAGACCCGCTGAAGCCCGGAAGATTTTCGATAACTTAGGTTGGGCCAGAATTGCCGCTTTGCAATTGCGTAACCCCATGCACCGCAGCCACGAATTCTTAGCCAAAATCGCAGTCGAAGTCATGGACGGTCTTTACATCCATCAGTTGGTCGGAAAACTGAAGGGTGGCGACATCCCGGCTGACGTTCGTGTAAAAGCAATTGATGTATTGGTAGAAAACTATTTTGTGAAGAACACAGTAGTCCAGGGTGGGTATCCTGCCGAAATGCGCTACGCAGGCCCCAGGGAAGCTCTCTTGCACGCAGTGTTCCGCCAAAACTACGGATGCAGTCATCTGATCGTTGGTCGTGACCACGCTGGTGTTGGTGACTACTATGGTCCGTTCGATGCTCAGAAAATCTTCAATGATATACCGGAAGATGCTCTGGTATTAAAGCCGCTCAAGATTGACTGGACGTTCCATTGCTTCAAGTGCCAGGGTATGGCTTCCATGCGTACTTGTCCTCATGGCAAGGAAGACCGTCTGTTGCTTTCCGGAACGATGGTCCGCAAGACCCTCTCCGAAGGAGGCGAATTGCCCAAAGAATTCTCCCGACCAGAGGTGGTAGAAGTGCTGCAGGCTTACTATCAGGGTCTCGAAGATAAAGTGGAAATTAAACTCCACGGCGCAGCTACTGGCGATGTTAAAAAATAACAACCAATAATCTCCACAATCCATCAAGTAAGGAATGCCCCCCTCTTTCAAGAAGCACTCTGCTGCTCGCCCGAGGGGGGAAGCCTTGTGTTGAGAAAGGAGGTGTAAGGATCCGCGACGGGAGTTCCTAACATCAGGAATAATCTAGGTAAATGAAAAAAGAAAAACCCATCAGGAGGTAAAGTTATGCCAAGTTATGTAATTCTGGAGAAATGCGATGGTTGTAAAGGGCAGGACAAGACCGCATGTATGTATATCTGCCCCAATGACCTTATGATTTTGGACAAGGAAAACATGAAGGCCTGGAACATGGAACCCGAAATGTGCTGGGAATGCTACAACTGCGTGAAGATTTGCCCCCAGCAGGCCATTGACGTACGCGCCTACGCCGATTTCGTCCCGATGGGTGCTTCGGTTGTGCCTTTGCGTGGTTCCGAAGACATCATGTGGACGGTAAAATTCCGCAACGGCTCGCTGAAACGCTTTAAGTTCCCCATCCGTACCACTCCTGAAGGACAGGCCGAACCGTTGGCGGGTTTTGAGACCGGCACTGAGGATATCAAGAGCCCCTTGCTTTGTACTGAGCCTGCTTCGACATGGGCCAAAGAGCTTCCAACCTTGAAGAAATAAACCCCTTAAGGAGGTGTAGATATGCAAAATTTTGAAACCGTAAAAGTCGATACCGATCTGCTCATCATTGGCGGTGGTATGTCGGCCTGTGGAGCTGCGTTTGAAGCTGCATACTGGGCAAAGAAGCATGGACTGAAGGTCACCGTAGTTGACAAAGCTGCTATGGATCGTTCCGGTGCAGTAGCAATGGGCCTTTCTGCCATTAACGAATATATCGGCTACGCCGAAGGCGACAACACCCTGGAAGACTACGTTAAATACGTTCGCCAGGACCTGATGGGCATCTCCCGTGAAGACCTGGTTTATGATATTGCGCGCCATGTCGATTCTTCCGTTCACCTGTTCGAAAAATGGGGCCTGCCCATTTGGAAAGATGGTGATGGCAAGTATGTTCATGAAGGCCGCTGGCAGATCATGATCAACGGCGAGTCCTACAAAGTTCTCGTAGCGGAAGCTACCAAGACTGCCCTGGCCACATTGGGCGACAAGGGCGAGCTGATCGAGCGCGTATTCGTAGTCGAGCCCGTAATGGACGGCGACAGAGTCGCCGGCGCGGTTGGGTTCAGTGTCCGCGAAAACAAGTTCTACGTATTCAACGCTAAAGCAACCATCGCTGCCATGGGTGGTGCTGTGCACGTGTTCCGCCCGCGCTCCGTTGGTGAAGGTCTCGGTCGCGCCTGGTATCCGCCCTGGAACTCCGGCTCCACTGCATATTTCACCATTCGTGCCGGTGCGGAAATGACCTGCCAGGAAGTACGCTTCATTCCTGTACGCTTCAAAGATGGTTACGGTCCGGTTGGCGCCTGGTTCTTGCTGTTCAAGTCCCGTGCAACCAACGCAATGGGCGGCGAGTATATGGTTGAGCGTGCCGGCGAGTTGCCGGATTGGGCGCCTTACGGCACCGCCAAGCCGATCCCCGCCAACCTGCGTAACTGGTTGGGCATGGAAGACCTGATGGAAGGCAAGGGCCCGATCTACATGAGAACGGAAGAAGCCATTGCCAACATAGCTGCACAATACAAAGACGACCCCAAGGCCTTCAAGAAGAAGATGAAGGAACTGGAAAGTGAAGCCTGGGAAGACTTCCTGGATATGACCATCAGCCAGGCCTTGCTGTGGGCAGGCATGAACATTGCTCCGGAAGAAAGGTCTTCTGAAATTGCTGCTTGCGAGCCTTACTTCATCGGTTCCCACTCCGGCGCTTCCGGTGCCTGGGTATGCGGTCCCGAAGACGTAATGCCGGCAGAATACAAGAAGCAGTGGGAACCCATTGGTGTTTACAACCACATGACGACTGTTAAAGGTCTTTTCACCTGTGGTGACGGCGCCGGTGCTTCCAGCCATAAGTTCTCCTCCGGCTCCCATGCTGAAGGCCGCATCACCGCCAAGGGCGCGATTGCTTTCATCCTCGACAACAACAATCTGCCGAAGATGGACGATGCCAAGGTTGCAGAACTGCAGAAGGCCATTCTTGCTCCGTTGGCCCGCTTTGAGGAATTTCAGGGTCTGTCCAGCGATCCGAACATCAACCCCAATTTCATGAAGCCGAAGATGTTCATGTTCCGCTTGCAGAAGACGATGGATGAGTATTGTGGTGGTGTTTCAACCCAATTTACTACCAACCAGCCGAGCCTGGAAAGAGGCCTTGAGCTGCTCACGATGCTGAAGGAGGACTCCGAGAAGCTGGCGGCAGAAACCCTGCACGAACTCATGCGTGTTTGGGAGAATATCCACCGCTTGTGGATCGCTGAAAGCCACCTGCGTCACGTGATGTTCCGTGAAGAAAGCCGTTGGCCCGGTTACTACTACCGTGCCGACTTCCCCAAGATGGACGAAAAGAACTGGAAGTGTTTCGTCAACTCCGTATGGGATCCCAAGACCGGTGAATACACCATGAAGAAGGTCCCCGTTGTTCATCTTGATGTGTAAGGTAGTATAGTCTGTTCGTCATTGACCTCCGGGTGTCCGCACCCGGAGGTTTTTTTCTTTCCGCAAATATCCGCCCAGTTTCATTCTGCGAGCTTCCCTCAATTCCGTTTGGAATTTGCCAATTTAACGGTTGAATTTTTTTTCACTTGTGCGTTACGATTAATAGTTTTTATAAGTTAAATGCGAGTATTTCCGCACTGCGGGATTTGACATAGTTCTTTTTGCCAATGTTAATGTATGGAGGAAAATCTGATGGCTGAAGCGCAAAACGGAGAACGGAGCATTCTGGTGGTAGGAGGCGGCATGAGCGGACTTAGTGCTGCTATTGAAGCTGCTGAAGCTGGTTTTCAAGTTTTCATTGCGGAGAGGGAACCTTATCTGGGTGGCCGCGTAACGCGAATGAATAAGTATTTCCCCAAGCTGTGTCCCCCAAACTGTGGATTGGAAATCAATTTTCGCCGCATTAAAAATAATCCGCTCGTTCGTTTTTTCACCATGACCGAGGTGGAAAGGATCGAAGGCGAGTCAGGGAATTTCGATATAACCCTGAAGGGTTCTCCCCGTTACGTGAATGAAAAGTGCACCGGTTGCGGAGTGTGCGCAGAAGCGGCCACGACAGAAATAGCTAATCCTTTCAATTACGGATTGGACACGGTCAAGGCTGCTTACCTTCCGCACGAATTCGCTTTTCCCATGCGCTATGTGCTTGCTCCTGAGGTGCTCGGTACTGAAGAGGCCGATAAAATCAAGGCCGCCTGCCCCTACGGCGCTATCGATCTGGATATGCAGCCCACCACCTTCGACTTGAAAGTTGGGGCTGTCGTTTGGGCGACAGGTTGGGAACCCTACGATGCCAGTAAAATAGCTTACTACGGATTTGGCAAACATAAGAACGTTATCTCCAATGTCATGATGGAACGGCTAGCCGCATGCAACGGTCCTACCGGCGGTAAAATCGTTCGACTTTCGGATGACAGCGAGGTCAAAAAGATTGCATTCGTGCAGTGCGCCGGCTCGCGCGACGAGAATCATTTGCCATATTGTTCGGGTGTTTGCTGTTTGGCCTCCCTGAAACAGGCGACGTACCTTCTGGATCAAAACCCCGAGGCACAGGCAACGATCTTCTATATCGACATCCGTGCTCTTGGTAAGTATGAGGAATTTTTGACTAAAGTCCAAGCTGACGAGCGCGTTACCCTGATCAAAGGGAAAGCCGGCGAAATAAGCGAGGATCCCCAGACCGGCCTGGTCACTGTTCAGGTGGAAGACCAGACGACAGGGAAGATCCTCAAGGACGAATTTGACCTGGTTGTCCTGGCAACGGGAATGGTGCCCGGATCAGCTTCATACAAAGTACCGGCCGATGTGTCTTACGATGAGCACGGTTTCATTCTTGGTAACCAGCCCGTTGGCGGCATTATCGGAGCCGGGTGCGTAAGGAGACCGGTCGATGTGGCAACCAGCGTTCAGGATGCTACAGCAGCAGCTCTCAAGGCTATTCAGGCGACATTCAGGAGGT
This sequence comes from uncultured delta proteobacterium, assembly GCA_963781715.1. Taxonomy (GTDB): domain Bacteria; phylum Desulfobacterota; class Syntrophobacteria; order Syntrophobacterales; family Syntrophobacteraceae; genus Desulfoferrobacter. The sequence continues at coordinate 243,106 of CAWAGW010000018.1, read as the reverse complement.
AACTCATGGAAAAGAAGATTGGTGTCTATATCTGCACGGGTTGCGGTATTGGTGATGCTCTCGACATAGATGCTCTGGCAAGTGTTGCCACGGACGAGTATAAGACGGCTGTTTGCAAGCAGAACGCATTTCTTTGCAGTCAAGAGGGCGTCTCTGAAATCAAACAGGATTTGGACAATGACGGGGTCAACACCATAGTCATTGCTGCTTGCTCACCCAGGGTCATGTCCGATGTTTTTGATTTCGGTGTCGATAAAGTCAGCGAGCGGGTCAATTTGCGAGAAGCAGGTGGTTTGGTCGCATCCACCAAACGATGAGGATACTCAGATGATGGCGCAGGACCAACTGCGCATGGGGATAACAAAAGCCAAAGAAATGCAGCCGCCAGAGCCCTTTATGGCGGAGGATCTCAGCAAGAAAATCCTTGTGGTGGGGGGCGGGTTGGCAGGAATTACCGCAGCCAATGAGGCAAGCAAGGCCGGCTACGAAGTTGTTTTGGTGGAAAAGAGTGATCAGCTTGGCGGTTATCTGAAAGAAGTTCATAAACTGCCGCCTTCCCAGCCACCCTATGAAGAATTGCGGGATTTTGATCTGGCTGCACTGATCGGCCAAGTGACAAGCCAGACGGCTATCAAGTCTTATACCAACGCGCAGATAGCAAAAATTTCCGGTGCCCCCTGCATGTTCGACGTGCAGATTCAACAAAACGGCAGTGTTGCAGATGAGCGAGTCGGCGCCATCGTGCTTGCAACCGGATCTATTCCCTACGACGCAAGTAAGCTGGAACACCTGGGCTACGGCAAGTCTGAAGACGTCATTACCGCGATGGTACTTGAATCGATGTTCAAGTCCGGAGAAGTCAAACGTCCCTCCAGTGGACAGCCCGTCAACAGTGCGGCATTCATACTTTGCGCCGGCTCGCGCGATCCAAAGCATTTACCTTATTGCTCTGCGGCATGCTGTGTGGAATCGCTCAAACAGGCCAAATATTTCAAAGAGGCCAATCCGCAGACTCCGGTATATATCTTCTATAAGGATATCCGAGCTCACGGCAATTACGAACTTTTCTATAAGCAATTACAGAAAGATGGCGTCATCTTTGTGCGCGGCGAAGTGACAAGTGTTGAGGATGACGGCTCCGGAGGTCTGGTGGTGACTGCCGATGACGTTCTGACCGGGTCTCCGGTGATGTCCGAGAGTGTCGATCTCGTCGTGTTGGCAAATGGCATGGTTCCAACAACCGCCCAGGGGAAAAAGTTTAAAGTGCAGGAGGCGAAAGAAGGCGAAGAGGAACTGGCGGTTCCAGAAGACACCATCGTGGTTTCCAACAATCTTAACCTCGACTATCGGCAGGGTCCTGAACTTCCGGCGTTGAAATACGGTTTTCCGGATTCGCACTTTATCTGCTTTCCTTATGAGTCCCGCCGCACCGGAATTTATCCGGCTGGATCGGTGCGCGCCCCGATGGATTATTCACGGGCGATAGATGATGCGACTGGCGCGGCCCTCAAGGCGATACAGTGTGTGGAAATGGTTTCTGAAGGCAAGGCGGTACACCCGAGAGCAGGAGATCTGACTTATCCGGAATTTTTTATGCAGCGCTGCACCCAATGCAAACGCTGCACGGAAGAATGCCCTTTTGGCGCCATCAACGAAGACGAAAAAGCCAATCCTCTGCCCAATCCAACTCGCTGCCGTCGTTGCGGAGTGTGCATGGGCGCCTGTCCTGAAAGAATCATTTCGTTCAAAAACTATTCCGTTGGGATGATTGGTAACACCATCAAGAACATCGACGTTCCGGACGAATATGAAGAAAAACCCCGCATTTTAGTGCTTGCTTGTGAAAATGACGCTTACCCTGCACTCGATATGACCGGCATCCGGCGGATGAACTATAATCCGTGGGTGCGCATCGTTCCGGTGCGCTGTCTCGGGTCCATGAATTTGGTCTGGATTGCGGACGCGCTTTCCAAGGGAATCGATGGCATTCTGCTGTTGGGCTGCAAGCATGGCGATGACTATCAGTGTCATTTCATTAAGGGGAGCGAACTGGCTAATATCCGCATGAGTAAAATTCAGGAGACCCTGAATCGTCTCGTTCTAGAATCGGAACGAGTGCGTTTGGAGCAGATTTCGATTACGGATTACAGCAAGCTCCCGGAAATTCTCGATAGTTTCGCTGCCAAGCTGGATGAAGTGGGACCGAATCCATACAAAGGGTATTAGACGTTTGGCAAAATAATCCCGGGAAATGGATTTGCATTGGTGCCGTATTAAAATGCAGAATTCAGAAGTCAGGAGCCAGAATCCAGAAGGTGGAGCGACTCCATGTTTCGTTTTATGCCACTGGGCAGTGTTTGCATTTTCACGATTCGTTCTGACCGTAAGGTTGGGACCGTTAGGGAGTGAAAGATTATGGAACCAAAATACGTTTCGCTCGAAATGAGAGACTATATCGCTGAGATGGGAGCCGAGACTCTCAATTGGTGTATGCAGTGCGGACTCTGCACCAACTTGTGTCCCTGGCGCCTTGTTCCTGGAGAAATCAGTGAAAAATTCAATATCCGCCATATGCAAAGGCTTGGACAAATGGGCATGGAGGGCTTTGAAGACGAGCAAGTCCTTTTTGCCTGCTCCACTTGCAGTATGTGCCAAACCAATTGTCCGCGTGGAGTAAAGATTGTTGATAACGTGCGAGGCATGCGGTCAAGTATCGTCGGGGCAGGGATGGCGCCCGCGAATCTGCGTCCCATCCTTGGCAGTGCCCATGCCCAGGGAAACCCCTGGTCTGGCCCTCGGGAAAAACGCACTGATTGGCAGCAGGGGATTGATATCCCACAGTTCGATGGAGACAAGGAATACTTTCTGTTTGTCTGTTGTCACTCGTGTTACGACCAGCGCAGCACCAAGGTCCCCAAGAGTATTGCCAAACTTTTGAAACACGCAGGTGTGAGCTTTGGCGTCATAGGGGCTGAAGAGAGCTGCTGCGGTGAGAGCATGCGAAAACTCGGGGATGAAGAGCTCTTCCAGAAATTGGCTCAATCCAACATCCAGTTGTTTAACAGCAAGGGCGTGAAGAAGATTATCACTACCTCACCGCATTGCCTTTGGACCTTCCAGAATGAATACCCCGAGCTAGGTGGAGATTGGGAGGTCATCCATTACACTCAGCTTCTGGAGCAGCTTCTGGCGGAAGGCAAATTGTCGTTTCCGCAGGCCTTGGGGAAAAAGGTGGCTCTCCACGACCCCTGTTACCTGGGACGGCACAGCAATATTTACGATGCTCCCCGCAAACTTTTAACCAGTGTTGAAAATGCTGAAGCGGTGGAATTGGATCGCTGTAAGGAGTTGAGTCTTTGCTGTGCGGGAGGCGGCGGCCGAATTTGGGCTGAAGTTCCCATGGGGGAAAGGTTCGGTGAGCTCAGGATTACCGATGCGGTAAACAAAGGAGCTGAGATTCTCACCACCTCATGCCCGTACTGTCTCAATATGCTGACTGATGCCTGTAACAGCATGGATAAGCAAGAGGTACTGGAGGTCAATGAGCTGTCCGAAATTCTTGCAGCGGCTTTACCCTAGTGGTGCTAGTTAAGGATAAAATGTCTCCGTGGCCTAGCCCCTTGGGGGCGTTTTCAGGATGGGCACAAGGCCCTAGGCTGCGCTGCACAGGCTGCCTTCAATGAACTGGCAGCCCGTTAGCTTCATGCATATGGGGTTTATCCCCGCCAGCAAAGTCGAGCGCCTTTATGACCTGTGGGAGTGAATAAAGTCCGCCTTTGCGAACAATAGATGGTTCTTCGCGCTGAGATGTTAACATCCTTGCGTGATTGAATCGCAAGGGAAGAGAAAGAGAGTATTTCATGAAGGTGAATTTGAAGGATTTGAATTCTCGCCAACTAGATTACTACGTGGCTAGTTGGGAGGATAACCAGTTGGTTATGGAACCATTCTGTTATTGTGGGAATTCGCTTGATGAAGATTATTTTTGCAAAAAATGTGACCGCAAATGTGATTGTACTTTCATCGCTTGTTCCGATCCACAATCATTTTCAGTGGTCGAAAAGTTGATCCATGGAAATCCCAAGTTTAGAGACTACAGAGTTTCTTTGCTTGAGAAACAAGAATAGTAGAGGACTTTTATGTGTCCAGTTTCTTCAGAAAAAAAAGCGACATTGTTTGATGAATCGAGTCCATTTCATTTCAGATGTCACGCCGATCTTCCTTGCTTCACGCAGTGCTGCCGGGATGTCAATATTTATCTAACTCCCTATGATGTTTTGAGAATGCGCAAACGTCTCGGGATTTCTTCAGCTGAATTTCTCGCCAAATACACCAGGCATTTTCTTGCCAAACAAACTCATTTGCCGGTGGTGCAGTTGGCAATGGATCCGGCATCGCTTTATTGCAAGCTGGTTACCGACGAAGGTTGCAGCGTGTACTCGGATCGTCCTTGGGCGTGCCGGATGTACCCTCTGGATCTGGCAAATCAGGAAGGCAAGTATCAGCCGATCGTTAACCAGGAGCGCTGTCTGGGGTTGAGGGAATCGACCTTCCTGACCGTGAAAGAATGGCTGGTTGGGCAGGGGATAGAGCCTTACCTGGAGATGGACGAGGTCTTTCGGTCGATCATTCCAGCCGATCTTGTAACTTCCGGCAAGATGGATCCTGGTGTGGGGAAACTCCTGTATCTAGCCTATGATTTGGATCGTTTTGCAGAGTTGCTGAGAGATCCTCACTTCAGGTCTTTTTATGAATTGGATGAGGAGACGATCCGACAGGCGGAGTCCGACCCGGAAATGCTGCTCAGGTTAGCGTTGAGATACATTCGCGGCCAAATGGAAGAACTTCTTTAGGCGAGGAAACACGATGACATTACAGGAGACAGTTCCCTGCTCGATCCAGGACATGCTGCGGCCACTGGCAAAAGAGGGACTTCGTTTTAGCTGCCACCCCGGAGTGGCCTGTTTTACGGAATGCTGCCGCGATCTCAATCTACTGTTGACACCCTACGATATTGTTCGACTTAGAAACCGTCTAGCGTTGGATGCCGGCGAGTTTCTCGATAGATATACCGAAGTGCGATTTGATGAAGGAAAAAACCTTGCGATGGTATATCTGCAAATGCAAGAAAACGATCGCAGAACTTGCCCATTTGTTTCTGCTGCAGGTTGCGAGATATATGCAGACCGTCCCTCGGCCTGCCGTATCTATCCTCTTGCCAGAGCTTCCCGGATGGATCGAAGGCATGGAAATGTGCTAGAGAACTATTTTGTGCTCCAGGAAGCCCATTGCAAAGGATTTGATGAGGATCACGTATGGGCGGCGGAGGAGTGGATCGAGGATCAGGGTTTGGAGCTCTACCATGAGCTTAATAATCTTTGGATGGCGATCATTACCCATGCCAGACTGCGCAAAGGTGCTCTTCCTGATAAACAGCAGCAGATGTTTTTTCTGGCAAGCTACAACATAGATAAGTTTCGGAAGTTTGTTTTGGAGAGCCGCTTTCTGCAAGCTTTTGATTTGCCCGAGCAAGAAGCCGAAGCACTCAGCAGAGATGATGAGGTCCTTTTAAGGTTGGCATTCAAATGGTTGAGTTTTTCGCTCTGCAACGAACCTGCCCTTAAAATGCGGCAACAGTAGCAGAATAGTTGAAATGCATATGTCCCCAGCCGGCCCACTTATGATTCTTAGGCCATGGGAGACTGATCGACAAAACTAAAGCGGGGATCAATCGATCCCCCGCTTTTGTGGTGGTATATCCGCACAGTGCTCAAACCTAATCCTGAATAATTCCAGACTTGCAGGCATCCTCCGACCAAACCGGCAAAGGCCCGCAATGCCCGGTATCCGGGTCGTAGCGATGCCTGTAGGAGCATGATTGCTGTAATGTTTTCTCCATGTGCTCCCACCCCTTAACGTAATAAGAGCACTCATCGTTAAAGCAGACGTAAAAGAATTCCGCACTCCATGTTCCATAATCCGGAGTGCGCCACTTTTGCATCTTTTCTCCGCAATGTGGGCAAATTGTCTTATCTTCCTGCATTGTTTCTCCTCTCTCGCATGCCCTTTATCCTTGAACCAAAGCCCGGGATGTGCATCGGGGGACTTAGCTGCAGATAATCTCTTTATCTTGAAATTGGCTCAAGGCCTTATATCCAAGAATGAACGGGATGACTTTTTATCGTATCCAAGAATCTTTCGCATAATTAAGTAAACATTCACAATCGTGAAAACAAGAGCAAACATTAGTGATCCTTGGTGTGAATCATATCCGATCTATTCTATCGGGACCGGGTAGTCCAATGGGTCAAATTTACGGTTGCGCATATAAATCTCGGCAAACTGCTTCATCGTATCCTTCATGATCTCTTGGTGATTTGGGATGCCTTTTTCAAAGACTTCGCCTATTTTGTCATAATTCAGCGAATTGAGGTCTTCTGATAGACTTAGATAGCGCTTTCGAAGATCTTCCGGTAAGGCTTTGATCATGTTTTGTCCCAACATGTTTTCAAATAGTCGATACATATCATCCAACATCTTTTTCTGAATTTCCGGTTCGAGCTTTTCGCCCTTTTTCTCGACCAGGACCTTGCAGAAATTAACGATGTAAGGATTGCGAACGGTGGCAGCCGACTTGGCTTTCATCAGATCGGGGGCCGAAGGTCTTTCTTGATTCATAGGTCCTTGTTCTCCTTAATGTTTGCCAAGACAGCAGTTTGTTCTAAGTGCCGTCCTGGAATTGAATGAATCATCTGCATTTATTTTATACAAAACTAAATACTAACATTACCAAGTCGAAGCGACCAGTTTTTAGGCTTTCTTTTCAGCAATTCTCATTTTGACTTTCTATCGTTTTCCGTAGGGTGGGTTAGGCGCGGCTTTTTGCGCCGTAACCCACCGGGAGTCTTGGCCGTGGCCGATGAGTTGCGCTTCGCTCCACCCATCCTACGCGAAATCGAGATCTAAGATGAGAATTGCTGCTTTCTTTTAGAGCCACTATGAGATGAAAAAGGTTAAACTGGAAGAATCAGAGCGCAAATGCAGATTTTCATTTCTAACAAGTGTAGAATAGATGTGCTCAGCTACTGATGTAGTGAGGTCCAGGGGGGTATGAGAGCAAGTATAGATTTGCAGACGTTGGATTATGAAGAGACAATTCTTCATGATATAAGGGACGGTATACTTATTTCGTTGGAAAAGGTCTTGCTGGTTCTCTCGGGACTGAAAACGAATGAGGAAATTAGCTGCTATCAGCACAAGATTGACGATATTTTTGGCCGCTTTCAGAATAAATGTAGCAAAGAAAATCCTCTTAACCATTCAAAACTGCCACTCTATTTGCACCGATCGATCGCACAATGCCTTTTTGAGTACCTTTGGACCAGCAAGCCAAAACGGTTTGGAGGATATTTTCTTCTCACCGATGTGATCGATGCTCAACTCGATCCAGATGTACACCGCCCGGTTGGAACCTGCGTCGGGCTCACGTCTTTGTTTTCCGTAATTGGGTTGAGGGCGGGCCTGAATTTGTCTTTGCTGACGGATTCCGAGCATTTGCTGAGCAGGCTTAGGATTGGCGAGCAGATGATCGATATTGATCATACCGACCCGCAAGGTTTTAACTGCCGGAACTGCGAAGATTTTTCCGAATTTCCTGTGCTGATGCTTGCGGCAAATGTACTCAACTGCAGAGGTTTGAGGAACGAAAGAAACGGTAAATTCATTGCTGCCAAAGAAGATTACCAAAAAGCCATTTTGGTCAATCCATACTATGCCAATGCCTACAACAACAGGGGAAACATGAGGTTTCTGGGTGAAGACGTCGAGGGCGCTATAATGGACTATGATGAGGCGATTAGGCTCAATCCAAGTTTTTGTGAAGCCTACTGCAATCGAGGAATGGCCAAGCAGAAGCTTGGCCGATATGACGAAGCGCGGCTGGACTATAATATGGCGATGGGGATGAATTCCGACTACACCGATGCCCGAAAGTACGTTCGGTTGTTGGATGAGTTGGGGCTGCAATAGCAGTCTTGCTACATTCTTTCCATCGTTTCCAGCGGCGGATTAAGATTCGGTCGTATCTTCTCTTCCACCTCTTTCGTCAAGGCGCCGATATCACCCTGGGTCAAGGTCTTTTCCGTGTCCGTAAATACGATATCCGCTGCTTTGCTTCCCACCTTCGTATAACCTGAAAGGATGCCCTTCTCTTGGTAGTGGATTTCTTGATTGTGCCAACCTCCATCCCCAACCACAATACAATAGCAGAAACTGCCGTAAACCGTCTCCAGTATTGTGGCCTCGGTGATCGGCGCATCCGTTATCAGTGAAACACTGCCTTTTCCCAAATCACTATCAACAAATGCATCTTTTACCAATAATACCAGATCCTGAATGGCTATCTCTTTTTTGCTCAACGGTCTTCTCGTACTTGCGGCAACGAAGTCCAAGACGGTGCGGTGGTTTTTTTCATCGGTGCTTGAAAAATGCTTGTACTGGAGAGCTCCATGAGAGTGAATCCATCCATTTATAATCAGGTCATGCGACAGCGTCTCTTGGAATTCTGCAATGGTGGCCGAACCGAGGGTTGCATAGTCGTGAAGATTCAGGTCATTTTTGGGCAACCCAATATCTACAATGAGCTCTGGATGAGCCTTGTCAGCAAGTGTAAACCCATACCATTCATAACTCTTCTGGAAAATACTGCCGACCAGTTCGCAGATTTTGAATGCCTTCTGGTTGGCATACAATGAGACAAACACAGCTTGCGGCAGGCTCCCAAGGGTTTTCTCAAAAAGCTCAGATCGTCTCAGTTGCGAAAGATTTTTGAATCTCATTCCAGTCTATCCCGCACATAGTTTTGATCCACCACAAATTTTCCGGTGTAGGTTCCGGGCAAGCGGAACATGTCCTCCAACAACACCCGGTGGAGCACACTGATCAGGCCGCGGGCTCCGGTTCCCTCCTGTTCGGCCCGGTGCGCAACTTCTGTTAAGGCATCATCGGTGAATTCGAGATCGATGCGCCATGCTTTGAGATCGTTACTATAAGCCAGCAAAGCGCTGTCTTCGCTTTTGATCATGATATCTTTAAGGTCTTGGGTTGTCAGTTGATCATATGTAACTCTTACCGGGAATCGCCCCATGAGCTGTCTTTCCATACCAAATGCCACCAGATCATCTGCCATCAAAAAATGGCGCCAGTCTCCAGCGAGACCCTGCCTGGCCATTCGTTTTTTGACAATCACGTCGAGATCTTCGAAGGCCCCACCGGCAATGAACAGTACGTGTTTTGTCGAAAGAGAAATTCTGTCCTTGCCAATTTGAATAGCGTTTTCTGAACCGTCGACCAAATGCAGCAGTCCTTTCTGAACACCTCTGCCGGACACGTCTTTATATGCGGTGGTCTCTGTGGCAATCTTATCTATCTCATCAATATACACGATGCCCATCTGGGCCACACTCGAATTGCCTCCAGCCGCCAACAGCAGGTCCACCAGAATATCACTGACATTTTGGCCAACGTAGCCAACTTCACTAAATTTAGTCATGTCTTCATGCACAAATGATACACCCACCAGCCTGGAAGTCGTTTCACTGCTGTAAGTTTTGCCGCACCCGGTGGGGCCGATGATCATAATGTTAGCCTTGGGAGTCATCGTATTGCGCAGGGCAATGTCTATGTTCCCGTCGTTTTCAGCGAGCCATTTTTTCAGTGCATGTCCCAGCCTCTTGTAGTGGAAAGCAACGGCCGTAGACATGATTTTTTTCCCTTGTTCCTGCCCGATCACAAACCGATCCATGTCTGCTTTTAGCTCAGCCGGGGTCTTATTAAACTCGATGATCTCTTGCACGGCCTCCATCTCCTGACCTGTTTTCATCCGTGCGATTTTCTCTTCTATACGCTCCTGGCGCTGTTTTGATACTCTGTCATCCATTTTCATCGTTTCAAATCCCGGTTTCTTGTCCTGCAAGCAGGTCCACTAAGACTATCGAGTTCTCTTAGCCTTGTCTTGCGGCGTCACCCTGCAATGGCTCCTCTGGCAGCCTCGCTGCTGTTTTGCTCATGGCTCAAGCACTTTTCCGTCGAGTTCATCTGCATTTACCTTGGATCGCTCATGTAGAACCAGGGTTTCGAAATGAAATCGCATCAATTTCTCCTCGGGGACTGCAGGATTGAGTTGATATAAAAGACGGCACAACAGAATCTCCTCTGGTGAATTTGCGTGCTTAAGATATGGATTGTCGACTTTGTTTATTATCGACATCGTGTGTGAATATTCTTCATAAGTAGCAAGAGAGAATAAAGGAGATTTCATCCTCGCCTTCATCCTGACTCGGGCAGGCTTATAATCGTCCTTGAACAAATCATTCGCAGCTTGATCGAGAATTTTCAGGAAGTTCTCATCGAGACCGTGGTGTCTAACAATCCAGCTAACCTGATTGAAAGCATCCCTTTTGATGGGCTGTTTTTCCCTTTGTCTAGCCCGCTTTTGCTTTATGTCATTGAGCAAATCCATTTAAACACCATCATCATGAAATTCGGCAAGTGCCGCTGCAAATTTCCTTACATTCGATCATATCCGGTACTCTTCAAACGCGATTGTAGGGATATACACGAAGGTTTTGTCCAGACTATGATAACCGTTGCGACGTCGTGCGTCATAGCCGTAAAGCAAGGCCGTGATGCCTTCCTCTAGAACTCGAATAATGGTCGATGCGGTAGGTTCGTTTGGCATCTCGATAACCTTCATACAGATTTCTTGGTTTGCTTGATAGCCGCGCAGGAAAGGATGTTTGTACTTTTCAACGACGAAAGGTCTGGAATGCGTGTAGGTGGAAACCGCTACCCGGCAGTCTGGAAATAGATAGCTGCGTCCGTAGTAATCCCTGAGAACATATTCTCCAGTGCGTTTATATATCAGGTACTCCTTAGGGAACTTCGTTCTGGAAAAGCCAAAACCGTCTATTTCTATGGAGCCCATATCAGCGATATAGAGAAATATCGCAATGTGCTCCGGTTTCTCACGAGATAATTGTCGGCGGGCTTGCAGCGCCTTTTTTACACGGTAACGCTCGTCGGCCAGAACTTTTGCTTGGATAGCTTCATGGAACCAGGCCCGCAGCTTGCTGGCCGGCTGTAGTCCTTCGCCGGGTGGTTTCAAGACCGGCTTCCGGTCTTCCAGTCCCCTCAGGATTTCATGCAGGGGTTCCAGATCAAGAAACGCCAGGGCATCTTCACGATATTTTTGGGGAATGTCGATTCTTTCAGCAATGAAGTCCAGTAGTTCTTCTTCGGCCAGTTTTCTTCGCTGCAAACTTTTATTGTTTCTGACAAAGTGGGGCAATATCAGGAAAAGAATCTTTTTAAGTGCTTCGTCGACAAAAATTCCGTCAGCACCGCCAGTGAGCCGGTATTTTCGAAGGCAGTCATCTCTGAGGCGATTGTAATGATGCGTGTTGATTGCTTTATAGCTGTCCAGCAAGGAGTGTACGTTGATAGTTTTTACGAAACGTCTGGTGTTATGTTTGATGATTGTTTTTGATTCAGGCTGCGCAGTATTTTTTCCAGGGCTTCCCGATTGAAACAGCGATTGGGTTTCCTTTTCTATTGATGGATCCAGCAGCAGAGGCAGATAAATAAAATCGGATTCGACAAAAAACTCCAGTTCAGAATCCAATAATCTCCTCATGAGTCTCTACTCCGGTCCGGAACTGAAAATGCCCCCTTCTTGGGGTTTTATTGCTCGAACCGGCACATAAAAATATTTTTCCCCTGCTTCAGTTCTTTCCGATACTGCGAATTCCAGCGCCGTACCGCTAACTTCCTGTCCTCTGCAAAACAACTTACCCCCTTCAAGTTGTCTGGAGATATCTTCCAGGATAAGTTGTTCTTCTATGCTCAAATTTCTCTTGTTCAAGATCCTCTCACACAGTCCTCTAAGTGATTCACCCTCGTACCTGCCGGGTTCGTATACGGCGATCAAACCCTCGGCTGCATGCCCCGGTATGATTTCAAGGACCAGCGGCATAAGCTTCTCCGCTTCATCCACCTCAAGATCCTTTTTGGGTTCAGCTTCAGTCACGTCTTATATCTCCTTTCACGCAAGATCTTGTCATTAGTTTTTGAATTATAAAAAATACTTCTGGGTTCTTGACCATGCAAAAGCATTCTATAGCCATCCACCATAAAACCGGCGGTAATCTGATTAGTCATGACCAGCGAGGGATCAGGTTGGTAGGAGCAGGAGGCTCGTTCCCTCCGGTGAGCCTCAATCCCCCGTTTCTCGACAATGTCGTGCAAACCCAATAGTTCCGCCGGAGTAAAGCCATTGCCCGTCGGTGTGTAAATCACAACCTGTCCTGCATCCACGCTGGTTCCACCGCTGACCAGCAATTTGTCCTGGTCCTTGCACTTTTCACTCAGCACTATTCTGGTTTCAAAATTATCAACACAGTCGAAAACCGCATCATAAGATGCCACGTCGGTGTGCTTGGTGAAATCCTCAACCCGAGCTTTGCAATCCATCTGGAAAAGATTATTTAGTTTCCTTGAGAGAGCTCCAGCCTTGCTCTCGCCCACCGCATCGTAAAAAAAGACCTGTCGGTTTAAATTTGTCATATCTACGGTATCTAAATCCATAAATGTAATGCTGCGATAACCCGCATAGGCAAGTCCCAATCCAACGAAAACACCTAATGCACCTGCGCCGACCACCAGCAGATTGGTCTGCTTTTGGGAAAAGTTCAATTTTTTGCGACTGTAGGTGATAAGTTCATCTGATACCTGTCCACCCATCAGAATATTCTTGGTCTCCTCCAAGGCGATACCGGCAACAATGGTATCGAAGACGCCGTCATCAAAGTGATCCATCGGCAGGTTTTGTGGAGAAATTACCTGCTCGATTTCACGCCATTCACGTCCTCGCAAATAAATAAAAACTTTAAAACCCTGTTCATTAATATCTTCGTAGCAAAAACCTCTGACGATTGGGCATCCGTCTTCGAATCCTTTCTGCATTAACAATTTGTTTGCAAGTCCGAAATGACTCAAATCGACGACTAGGTCACAGCCATCGAATATTTCGTCTAAAATTGGATGTGTGTAGTATCCCTCAACATGGGTCAGATTGAAAAGCGGGTTCAGTCTCTCCGCAATTTCAACCAGCGAGGGGTTTAATACCGGCGCGAGGACAACTGTTTTGTTCACTCCCAAGGCTGAAGCCGACATCAGGAACAGTGATGCCAAAAGGTCATCATCACCTACCACGCCTATCTTTGCGTTTTCCAGCGCGTTCTGATTCCAGCCTTCTATGCGTAGTTGTCTGTCAAGCCTAGCCTGTTCTGCTATGATATTTGTTGCGCTCATACCACCTGAAGACTCATCTCCGCGGCTATCCGTGCGGCGGAATAAAAAGGGCTATTTCCAATGGTATGTCTGAAGCGAGCCGAGGCGCCAGTCTCTCAAGATCTGTCAGCCTTTTTTTTAAGTATTGAACTTTTGCCTTGAGGTAATTGCTTTCAGGGTTAGTCCTCAGAGTTTTTTCCGTGTCACGCAATAGGATGCGTAATTCAAGGTACTCGCCTTCCAGGCGACGAGCGGCGTCGCTCACGTTCTGGTACTCCTGCATTTCCCTTGCTTCGTCATAGAACCACATGATTGACATGACTCCCTCCTCGTTCGGCTCCAATGCAAATAATGATGGTTTTTTGCGGATTAACGTCACACGTCCACTGGCTTGGCTCCCAAGTTGGTCTGAGAAGGTTCCAGTCGAAGACTTGATAACCAACCTAACTCAACCAAATCGCACTGATTCATAATGATTTGAATGCCAGCAACCAATAAGGTGCCGCTTGATTCATTGTTCTCCATTACAGCATCAACGAGGAAGGGCGGGCTGAAGCTCTTCACACTTGCGCGTCAAGTCTACCATCTGATCGGCGTTTTGCTCGTTTGATGGCACTGTCTGTGCCTGAACACCAAGCTACGCAAGACAAGTAGAGCCCCACGAGATGGAGAGGTGGCAGCCAAAGTGAAATTCAAGTTTAGAGGGGTTTTACAACTTTGTTCGGATCAGTGTGAATCGAAAGTGGTGGTCACAAGCCGAGCAATTGAAAAACGGTCAGCGAATAGTCGTGAGGACACGCTGAACTCAATCCCTTTCAGCAGGGATTCGAGATGAGAATCCGATCCAAATGATTTTAGCACGCTATAATATTTTCAGAAGTTCTATTTGGAACACGAGTGTTTTTCCCGCCAGAGGGTCATTTGCATCCAGAATAACACTGTCGTCAGTAATGGCCTGTATGGTTGCAATGGCTGTCGTCCCTCCACTCAAACGAACTTGCAGTCTTTTACCCAGTTTCAGCTCAAGATTGTCAGGGACGCTTGCTTTTTCCATGCTGAACACAAATTCTTTCTTGTGCTGACCATAGGCATGTTCCGGAGGAACTGAAATAGTCTTCGTTTCTCCTTCCTTCATCCCGACCACCGCATTTTCAAAACTTGGGAGTACATTACGTTCACCTACGGTGAATTCAAATGGTTCATCTTCCTTATAAGTAGAACTGAAAACTGCACCACCCTCTAAAGTTCCAACGTAATGAACTCGTACTTTATCACCAGGCTTTGCTTGCACCATTTTTTTATCCTTTCAATATGTATTTACTAAGCCGCAGAATAGCAGCGTTGCTTTTATCCTGTCAACAGGTCGGCCACTATAGCGTTTAGCTAATGTCCGTCCGGCTTTAATAGCTTGTTCGGCAGAAAATCGAGGTTCAAATTTTTCGTGAATTTGGCTCTTCAATCATGTCGAACCAATATTTGTAAGGAGTTGAGGATTTTCCCTCTTCCGAACGGAGTAAATACATCTTCGGTCCAGCCATGTACCTTTGTCCAGTTTTATCTTTGAGCCACGTATCCAGCTTGCGAGCTTTCCATTTGTCTATTTCTTCGAGCTTATCTTCGTATTCAGCGACACAGCTGTGTACCTGAAGGTGAGGCCTGAGATATTCTGGAATGGGTCCAATGTGGGGCTCCTGAAACAACGGGTCGATTGTCTCTCTTCCCATCTCGAGCAGTTCCGCGGCCGACATTGGCTTGCTCCAATTGTCACCCCAAACCGCCATCAACAGCTTCTCGATCATTTTCGATTCTTCAGATGAGCGGGACCCACAAAGGGGAGACTGCCGCGCACTGTCCGACTCAGTGTTGCAGTTCATAACTTTTTTAGCAGAATTCTCCGCCATGCCCACCCTCCTCGTCTTCTTTCCCTTCGATGCCTGGTCGCCCAATTTTCTTTGACCACTCTAGGTAAAAGTATACAAGTCACCAATGATGATTGCAAACAGGACCCTCTGAGTTCCGCCTGGTTACGCCCTAGCTTGTGTCCGTCTGAAAACCGCCTCCTGATGTGGCGGCGCCCTTTCAGACTGCCCATTTTAGCCCCGCCAACAATTGGGCTAAAACCCGGTGCTGCGGGGTCTACGATGCATATGGAGTGCGCCTCCAGGACTTTCGTGAAGATGACCATTTTGGATTGAAATATTACTCTGTAACCGGCAAACGTTTGTTCAACCTGAATCTGACCATTTCATCGGATGCATAACGATTCATCCATGCGCCATCTGCCTTTCCGATCGATAGCGAGGAATCTTTTGGGTATATGCATCAATTAAGGTTCCTCGGAATGACAGCGCGCGGATAATTGCAGAATTTAGGTTCAAGAAATATCCGGTTGCGGTGAAACTGGAGAGAGGGTATCGCTTTGCTGGATGAACAAAATGCTTACTTGCTTTTGCCTGAGCATATTGCAAATAGAATGGTGCAAACTAGGGTATGAGACCGAAGAGTGATTGGAATTTTCGAGCCGGCAAGCTTGGACGTTAACAACTAACGGCTCATACCATGGAGCGGGAAAACCATTCTGATGCATGAATGGAAGACTAGAGCAACAATAGCAGATTGTTCTGCTGCACTGTTCATGTTAGAGTAAATTGCCGTACCAGACATTACCTTCCTGAGACTCAGTACTGGGCTGCTATCTGCAAGCTCGATTTTGCTTTTCTGCCTGTGAGGCCGGAGTTAACCGGTTTACATTGCAAGTGAGGCTGAGATACATTTCCTGTGGAGGATTAGGGTATGGAAGGGTCTCAAAAGTTGCAGTCAAAACTTAAGAAGAAATACCCCATGTTGCAGTACTTTACGGAACGATCTTTTGGAGTGGAAATCGAGTTCTATGGTCTTGACTACTACATTTTGCCGCCTGACAACGGCAATATCAAAGCCCACAACATTCATTCGAAAGCTAGAGACGGGAGAAGCTTCACTGAACTATTGAAGGATTATGGGGTGCGCTTTGGCGCGGATAAGGATTCCTGGCATCTTGAGGAAGATTCTTCTATCGTTCACAGGGGTGGTGTTGAGCTTGTAAGCCCGATAATCCGAGGTTTTGAGGGACTGATGGAAGTGTATCGTTTCATTCAGATGCTCGGTCAAATCCATCGAGTACAAATAGATGAATCCTGCGGGTTTCATGTTCATCACGGGGTAGATCCGGTGCGTTATAATTGTGCACACCTGAAAGAACTGGTCAGAATTGTTTATCCGATGGAGGACTATCTTTATCTTCTGATCGACGGGAACCGGCGGTCCAAAGATACTTGTCGACCAATGGAACTGGATATCGAAGTGCTGCTTAAGCTTGCTTCTTGTGAAGATGAATGCAACAAAACAGGCTGTCGGATCAAAGAACTGTGGTATTCTTCTGAGAACAGGTATGATCCCAATTGTGGCAGGACTGAAAGATATGACATGACGCGCTATCATGGGCTGAACCTGCATTCATATTGGTATCGATCAACCATTGAATTCCGGTATCACTCCGCGGTTCTGCAGAATATAGATGAGGCCATGCAGTGGATCATCTTCACACAGTTTCTGGTTGAACTGAGCGAGGGACATGTACCGCTTATTGACTATTACTCGAATGCAAATAAATGGATGAAAGCCATCTACAAGATCTATCTTGCATTCGGTCATATGGATCGCATCAAAGGTTGGCGAATGAAGAAGCCCAGTGCGGCGGAAAGGGTTGACGAACCCGCAGGCACCTGAGGTTTCTAAGTTTTGGATGCCTTGTTTTGACTCCGTCTGGAGCTAACAGCGATCCCCATTTGACCCGCTGAGTGCGACACGGTGAGATGGAAGGTGCAGGAGAGCCCAGAGGACTAATTTAGTTTGGGGGAAGTGGATAAGATGTGCGATATTTTTGCGCTGTCATCGGGAGTCAACTACACGGCCCACGAGTACCTGCCGATCTTTGCTGAGAAGAGCAAGAATAATATGAACGGCTGGGGGATCGGATTTTTCCGTGACAATATTGTACTGATTGAGAAATCATCGGAACAGGTCTATAATCAGGAACAAGTGCATGAGAGTTTTCAGAGACTGGCAAGAGTAGTAGACAGCCGCATCATTGTTTCGCATATCAGTTGTCCTTTGAGTGGTGGACGGCATACTGCACATAACCATCCATTTTCATTATCTTTTCTTGACCATGTATGGCTTTTTGTTCATGTCGGACTGATAGATGGAATTGAGAATTATCAAACCACTCAGGAACCAAGAATAGACGTGGATGTCTATCCTGCCAGGATATTTGAATACCTGAGGGATCAACTGGTTTCTTATTTGCGTTACACACCGTACGGAAGTCTTGGCAGATCGCTGGTTAAAAGCATAAAAAATATGATATCGCAGTATCCTGGGCGTTACGCATTTTTTTTGGCAAATGAGTCAGTGCTGTTCGCCTTCTGCAATTTTCGACAGTTTATGCTACTGCGCGAAGCAGAGAGGTTTGGAAACAGTCTGATTCTGACTTCCATAAAAGAAGGATTGAGTGAGAAAGAATGGATTTCCATTAGTCCTGCCCCCGATACTCTGGGCAAGCTTTTAGTGGTAGCTGGACCGGATCTGCTCTATTTGGGGGATGTGATTTAGGGATCTTTGCTGCAACTTATTATGTTAAAATTTTCATATAATTAGAAATACGATCATGTGTGACTTATTTGCTTTATCAGCGGCAACAAATTACTCGGCACCGAAATCTCTGCCGCTTTTTGCAGCCAAAGCGGGGAGAAACGTAGATGGCTGGGGAATAGGTTTTTTCAAGAAGAATCGAGCTTATGTAGAGAAATCCGCCGACAGAGCCTATTATGAAGGACGATATGATGATAGTTTTCAGAGGCTGGCTCGCGTCATATCGAGCAAATTCATTATTGCACACGTCAGGCTCCGGACCAGCGGTCCCATCGATGAATGTCATGCTCATCCTTTTACCCTGCAATTCAGAGGAGAGGAGTGGATTTTCGCCCACAACGGAAAAGCTTCTTCCATTGAATCCTACATCAGTAAAGAGGCGCGACTCGATTGTGCTGCTGTAAGTGATTCGGCAAAAACCTTTGAGTATCTTATGGACGGCATCGCGGCGCAGAATGAAAAAAGCAAATCTGCTCTCTCCCTGTTCAGAGCGGTCGCCCGAACGACCAGCCAGCTTGTGGAGGACTATCCGGGCAGATACAATTTCCTTCTAACAAACGGCTGGGTATTGTTCGCTTTCAGTAATCATCGTCAGTTTTTTTTGCTTAAAGGGAGTAAGAACCTCGAAAAAGGTTTGCTATTGACCACAGTAGGGCAGGGTTTGAGCCCTGAAAATTGGGTCCGCCTTTCTAGGCAGAATCTTTCAAAAGGTCTATTGCTGGCGATTGTTGGGAGCGATGTCTTGCTGCAAGAAGATATTTAGTTGCTAAGGGGAGTAATTCAATGCACTTCCATATCAGTATCATGACTCATGCAATCCCAAACGCCCTTGGGATCGCAGTCCCTGCAATGGTAGTGCTCACCGTAAATCAATCTGTGCTCGTAGTGAACGGCCTCCTCTAAAGGCACCCGAGCGTCACAGTGCGCACAGTTAACGTATTGAATATTTTCTTTTTTCATTACGAACCCCATAGCTAAAAATTAACTCCACCGGTTGCGTTTAGGGACTGCCGGGGTAGCACCAAAGCTTTTGTTGTTGCCATATCTGAGTCTAGCACAGAAATCGGGTAACGAAGAAAGCTGAAAGTTTCTTAAAGGTCCTTTTTTATGGGCTTGTGCATTGGCAGCCCATAGATCGTGTCAATATAGTATTCGCAGTTCTCAGGCCCTATCTCTGCCACCTCGCGCCTGAATTTTCTGCAAATTTCCAATCCTTTTTCTTTTGCGCCTTCGGCGAAACCTTGCTCATCCGATAAGTATCGCTTCTCAATCTCATCGAGTTTCTTCATGAACTCTTCGTAAGTGATTTGTTCTATGGCCATATATGCTCCCATGATACTCTGGCTCGTAAATTTATCGACGTATCTGATGGCAAAACAACTGCTTTTGTACGGGACCTTTCTAGATGCTTTCTTTACCCAATCCTTTTTTAACTCCCTCTACGGCCTCATTAGCCCTTTGAATCACTTTGATAAACTCATCTGATTGATGGGTTTCGAAACCCACAGGTCCAAGATCGGAGACTTTATCAAAAGCGCGTTCTAGATCAATGTGCGCGGTCAGAGCTTTCACAGCCTCAAACAACATTAAATATCCTTCCCGCATTCGAATATTCTTCTCACTCTCTGTAAGCGAGGCTTCGGCTTCCAATCCGTTTTCAACTTTGCCCGTCATCTTTCTGGTGTTTACAATCAAATCATAAAAGGTGTCCGATTGATGAAAGTCCAAACCACTGCATCCCCCGGCGGCAGCTCTGTCGAAGACATCTTCCTTATCAATGTAAGTTATTAGAGCTTTTGCAGCCTCATAAAGTCTCGAGAACTCATCGTTCATTCGTCTTTGCTCCTTGAGGTTTGTCAACATTCAACCACGGTCAGGTCTTCTTTGGCCGCAGATGCACGCAGATAAACGCTGATATAGTTTCCAAGATAATGTTTTTGGTGTAGGTTGGGTTGAGTAGCGCGAAACCCAACACCTATTTTGCTGGGTTTCGTACCTCAACCCAGCCTACTTGGAAACTTGGAAACCAAAATCATTTTCTTAAACGCTATAGTTTGATTTGTTCTGATCTGATCTGCGTGCATCTGCGGCTAAGAATGCAAATTCCTATACTATCAAGTTAGAGGCTGCGATTCGTGCAGCGGACCTATATGTTCTGGCCGGAATCATTCCGTTTAAGTTCTTCTTCTCGTTTGTCAATCTCATCCTTGAAACGTGCCATAAACTCGGTTTTGAAGGCCTCGATTTCCATGGCTTCATCATGTCGGCCCAAAAAGGTCAAGGCCATCCCCTTGAATACCTGAGCCTCCGTGATTTCCGGATTTTTCGTCAGAGCCTCATCAAAGTAGGGCAGGCTCTCGGAAAACTTCTGCAATCCCAACAGGGCGTGCCCCTTGGCCGTCAGGGCGTAGACGTTGTCGCGTTGGCGGTTTAGAATCTGATCTAAAATCTCAATAGCCTCGACGCACCGGCCCATATCGTTGAGCGCAAGAGCCTTCAATTGCATGGCATTTAAATTTTCCGGTCTGAGGGTCAGTTCTTTATTACAGCAAAATACCACCTCTTCCAGCAGCCCTTTTTCGCCCAGCAGTTTCGCTCCTTCCATCCAGCTTATTCTGTCTTCCGGAGTGACATCTATGATTTTCATCAGCACATTCTCGTAGGTTTCTTCGATGGTGCGGCTGCCGGTGACCGCCACGGGCACGCGATGGCCCGGAAGTACATGTGCAATGTCTTTTTTCATCAACAGCTTGAGTCCATACAGAAGGTGGTCCCACCTTCCTCCGCCATTTTTATCAACGTCACTCACCACATCGGGCACTACAGTGTCGCCCGATATAAGCGTTTTGGTTGGTTCGTGATAGAGGCATAACCCGTCAATGGTGTGGCCGGGCGTGTGGATCACCTCCCATTCAAAGCCGCTCAGCTCCAAAGTTTCTCCGCCTTTTAGCTCGGTTGGGGGGAATCCTGCTTCAGTAACCATTTTTTTGAACTCCGAAGGACCCGCTGCATGCATGATGATCTCGACCCCTTTATTTTCCATGATCGGAGGGAATCGCAGCATTTCAAATATGCCCATACAGTGGTCCCGGTGTCCGTGAGTAAGCACGACCTTCTTAATATCTAAAGGATTGTACCCAAGTTTTTCCAACTCTGCGAAAATCGTGTAATCATTTCCCGGATCCACCAGGGTCAGGTAATCGCCTGCGAGCACATAGACGTTGCTGGAATGATGATATCCGATAAGAAATTTGCTGTTTTCAAAGACAGGATGCGATATTTTCAGGATTTTACCAATCGAAAGCCAGCCCGGATGATCGGGCTCCTCCTCAGGCAGTTCTTCATCCTCAATAAGCGGCCATAACTCTCGGTTCGATTCCTGCCCTTGATCATTCTTTGATTTATTGGTCATTTCATTTCCTCAATAGACGCTCATGGTTTTTTGTTTCGCAGCTAAGCAGATCGTATGAAATTAATAGTAAACAAGTGCCAAAATGACAAGCTCATTTGGTCACCTTACTTTGATGGCACATAAAAAATCCCCCTCCCCGGACGAACCGAAAAGGGGGACTATGGATTTGATTCTGTCTCTCCCGTGATCAGGGGGGAGAGGCTATTGAAGTCACGGACTGCTTATAGCTAAGCAATGTAATCCAGGGAATAGGCCATTTTCATCTTGTCAGCAGGCCACCACTTTTTACTTTTTCTTTCTTCCCCGGGGTACACGTCTTTGCCGTCAATTTGATCAACCATCAGCTCAATGAAATGAAATTCCGTGAGCATGTACTTTTTGATGATCTCAGCCGGCAACAGCACAACAAGACCGGTCTCCTTGGCGCATTCCCATTCAAAGTCTTCATTGGGAGCCGCTACCTCTTCACCGGTCTTACCCGAGTAAATTTTAAGCAGCTTACCACTGACCTTCATTCTCGGCTTCATGCCGAATTCATGATACAGCTCGTCGGATATGTGCCACCAACAGGCTCTCGCGTTAGCAGCCACATACGCTTTTACGAGCATGGGGTCAAAGCCGCAGACCACCACACGGCATTTCTCAGGCATATTATACCTCCTTTAGCTATCGTTGGTCTCCACTCCCCTCAACTGGTTGCGAAGATCCTCAACCTGGCCGTAGCAATAAACCATGAACTCTTTGGCTTCCGACTCAGTGAGGTGGTTCGTCTCAAACAACCTCCTGACGTAGGGATAAAGGTTCGTCTGGATCTCTTCAGTGAACTCCAGCAGCACATAATCATTATCCCCATCGGGGGATGCCCAACTCTGAAAACCGGTTTTCCAGTTGTTGAGCATCCCCTTGAGGGCATCGAGTTCCTTGTGGACGTTTTCTTCCATGTCAAGCTTTCTTCTTGGCATCATAGGCGTAGCATTTCTTTACCACGTTGAAATCGGCTACGCACCAGTAATGGGGCCAGTGAATCTTCCTGCACCAGCCGATGATGTCTGCGGGTGGAAACTTGGAGCCTTTGAGGACCGGCTTCAAGTGCTTGCATTGCCAGCATATATGGGAACTCTGCTTTTCCGGGACCAGAACAGTGTCCAGGAATTCTTCAGGCGTTAACTGTTGTGTCATGCAACGCTCCTTTCTCTAGTTACCAGTCCTTAACTTCGCCTGCAGCGAGTTTTTTCTGATATTCTTCCCAGACCTCGGGCGACAGTTTCTGAATATCCCAGTTGAAACCGAAGCTTCCGGCCAAACCAGCGGAAGGCGGCTGGGGCCGCCAGCCACGCACGGGTCGGCCCCGGATGCTGAACTTGACCATGTCGGCGACGCCCAGCATTTGGGCCCTTGGCTTGCACTCGTAGGGTCTGGTCCGGCCCTCGACACCAGGCCGGTAGTTGGAATAGCCGTCATAAGGCTTGTCCGCATACAGAGGTCTGATGTCCGGCTCTTCACCGGGTCTTTCTTCCGGCCCAATGTACATGAAGCCTTGAATCATATGGATATAGTAAACGGTCCCGCATTCGGCACAGTTGATCTTCCCTTCCCAGTTCCAGAAGCAGTAGGGATCCAAGTAGTTAATGGTGTCGCATGGCTTTCCACCCTTTTCTTTCTTGCACCAGATTATATCACACACAGCTGCCTCCTTTTAGATGTAGGCCTTGTCATACCACTCTTGGATCTTGGAGAGCGGAATGCCGAGCATGTCATTGTAGACCTTCTTGTTATCCGCACCCACTGGGCGCCAGTGCCAGTTGATCCTTCTCGGAGTCTTTTCCATATGACCACAACTGTAGCCGGCATGGAGCAGCATATCGCCGAACAGAGGATCGTCCAGCCACCTGACCGTACCTCTTTCCCTGTAGTGCGGGCTCTCGTAAACTTCGCGGTCGTTGCGCACGGGTTCGGCCAAGAGACCTGCATCGTTCAAGATCTTGCAGACTTGCGACCTTGTTTTATCTTCGGCCCATTTTTCCAGAGCGGAGTAGATTTCCACCTGAGCTTCGCCCTCTACCCTCTCTTTGTGCGCTTTGTACTTTTCATACAGGCCTTTCATGCCTGTAATGGCGCACAGTTCCTTGAAGTCTGCATCCTGAAAGGCGCTGACCATGACGTAGCGGGCATCAAACTTGTCCTGCGGATTCTCGGCATCCGGAAAATCGGACTTGCCGCACAGGATGATGCCATGTACCGCCAGTTGGGTGTCCCAATTGCCCCAGCGCTGCCGGACAATGCCGAACTTGCCGTACATGGTGGTGGTATGTCCGAGCATGCGGGTCGGGACCTGCACCTGGGAGAATTCGATCATGGTGCCCAAGCCGGTCTTTCTGCGATGATGAATGGCGGCCATGATTGAAGCGGTGATCAAGTTGCCCGATTGCCAGTCAATGACCCAGTTGGTTTGCTTGGTGCAGTGCCCCCCCATGTATTCATGCATACCGCTTATGGAGGCGAGTCCCGCGTGGGCCTGCCCCAGGATGTCGTAAGAGCCGCCGAAAATCTTGGGCCCGTAGCCGAAACCGCCGCCCCAGACATAGATGAAGCGGGGGTTGATTTCACTCAGGTAGCGGTAGCTCATCTTCCATTTATCGAGAGTTCCCGGTCGGTAGAGCTCCGTTAGGCCATCGAATTTTTTCACCAGCCCGTAAAAGATGTCCACCATCTCCGGAACGTGATAGTCCATCGTGATGAAGTACTTGTTGGGGTTGGCGTTGGTAAACCCCAGCCCGGTTCCGGTCATGGGGCGAGTGTCGTGCAGCGGATACAGATAGCACTCGTTGAACGGGGATGTGTGCCGCATGGCGTCACCCATCCTGGGCATTTCAATCTTGACGCATTCAGCCCCCAGTTCGGCCAGGTTGGCCACTGAGTGGGGCGTGAAGATGTACATGGTGCAGCTCAGCCACTTGATCCCTTTAAGCGCTCTGGGCTTGGCGTGTTCATTCCCCACATCGAAGATTTTCTTGCAATACTCCTCGTAGGGCATCTTCCACTCTTCCATCTCACCCTTGCTCTTGGGGCCTGGCAGGTCTTCTATATTTGTTACTCTTGGGTCTTTTGCCATTACATCACCCCCTTCTGCTTATATTCATTCACCTTGGTCTGGGTCAATCCAGTCCATTTCAGGTATATTTCGTAGTTGTCATACCCCAGATCTCTACCCATCCATTTGCACCTGAACGGTGCACGCAACTGATAGGACGCCGGGCTGGAAGCTATCAGCAACGGGCCGTAGTCTGTCTCATGCACGTAGATCCACGGGCGGTACTTGAAGTGGGGGAACTCGCAGACCTCGTCGATGAACATAACCGGTCCGGCCGCAAGCTGGTACTCGAGCAGCTTGGTTTCAGCTTCGACCCGGTTGACGTCTCTCAGCCAGCGGGTGGTCAAGGTGTAGGTTTTGATCAGAGCGTGCAGAGCGTTCCTGGCGCCCATCTCTTTCAGGAAAGGATCTTCATGGATCAGCCGGCCGAATTGAGTGTACTCACGTTCCAGACAGAAGCCGATGTTGTACCACAGCTTATCGGTCTGGCCGCCGATCATCATGTAGCCGTCTTTACAGGGGTTCCAGGCATATTGATTCAGGTTGGGGTCCCAACCGCCGGAGCGGGCTTTGATGCTGGCATTGAAACCGTACCAGGTGATATCAAAATCGAGGATATCCATCACAGTTTCGGCGCCTGTAACCTCGACCATTTGGCCCGTACCGCCTAATTCATCCCTCCAGTAAAGGGCCGCCAAGGCATTGACGAATCCCTGGGCGCCGGCCACATAGTCGGCCAGCCAGATGCCGGAGCGGGTCGGATCGCCGCCTCTGCCGCGAGGAAGCAGATCCTGGGCCAGACCGGTGTTGTGCACCCAGGAATTGGCGCAACTGGCAAAGGGTTCCAATTCCCACTGGCCGAACTTGGATTGCTTGTCCTTCCACGGGCCCCATTGGCCCATCATGCCGACCCAGACGTAGATCATTCTGGGATTGACTTCCTTCAGTTGACGGTAGCCGATGCCCAGCTTATCCATATAGCCGGGAGGCATTCCGTCGATCAAGACATTGACGTTGTTGGCCATTTTCTTAAAAATCTCGCGGCCGTCCTCGGTCTCGACATCCAGGGTCACGCAGTGGGTGTTGACCGTCTCGTTGACGAACTCCATACCGCACTTTTCGCCGCTGTCTTTATTTTGCAGCATGTATTCTTCGCGGCCAAAAGGGGTCAGCTTTCTCAGGGGATCGCCACTGGGCGGTTCAATGGAAACGACTTCGGCCCCGGCTTCACCGAACAGAGAGGCGCAGAACTTATGGCCCAGCCGCCACAGACCGATATCCAGGACCCTTAAATGCGTCAAGGACTCATCTTTCCCGTATCTTTTTTCGAATCTTAGATTGTCTTCGGCCCAGTCGCAGAACTCCAGCGCTTTCCTTCTTTCGTAGACCGGTTTTACCTGATCGTATGAAGGTGGCGGGGTTACCGGGTATGGTCTGACGTCCATATCCATCAGACCTATCGTGTCCGCCCGGCTGTTTATTTCGATATCTCGCTTTTCTGGCATATCTTACCTCCACTAGTTAGAACCTACTCAAGTATTGATCCAGAGCTTCTCGGTTTTAGAGGAATGGTAGTGATCCCCCTAACTGGAACTTCTCACCTCCTTTCTGGTCGAAATTCGGCATAGATCGGCATTGAGGCTAAAGTGACCTGTTTGCGCCTGCTGAATGCAGACCTTCCGGGTTGGCCGATAAACACCGCAAAATGGGTAGACCTTTCTTTGGAACTGCGCTTAGAGGAGTACTGTGAACATTGTCAAGCTGCCAGCGATTCACTTGGATTCTGTAGCACTGAGCAATGAAATCGATTGGGCAGATTCAACTCGAGGGGAAAACCAATTTTCGCAATCAGTACAATAGTATTCTCACATGTAGGTGATAACAAAATACTAAACGTCACTTTTATGTCAAGGGAAAATGAACATTGTGATTTTTTTCCTATTAGCTCTACTGAACGTTCTACGCTGTATGAGCATAAAAGAATGCTGACAGGAATAGGTTGTGGAAAACTGATACTCAGTTATAATTCAAGTCTGCTCGGACAAACTTACAAGTATCCGATACATACAGGAGGTCATCTGCCATGACGAACGTGGGTGCCGGAAAGTCATTTGAGTTCCCCATAAAGATCCATTTTGGGGATACCGATCCCTATGGAGTGGTTTATTTCGCATCCTATTTTCGCTATTGTCATCATGGCATCGAGGAATTTCTGCGACATGTAGGGCTTCCCCCACATGAGTATTTCCGCAACCGGGAAGAAGGTTTTGGACTTCCTGTAGTTGGCGCCACATGCGATTTTTTGCGGCCGGTAAAGTATGGTGATGAGCTGCTCTTGTCGGTTTCCGTGACTAAACTCAAGGAAAAGGCCGTGACATTTGGGTTTAATTTTTACTACTTGGGTAGTGACCAGTTGGTCGCAAAAGGAGAAGCTACCATTGTGGCGATTGATCGCAGCTGGAAGGCCAGAGCTCTGCCGGATCGATTGAAAGACTCACTCACTGCCTATGTAATGTGAAGTCGCTGACTTCAATCTGGTTTGGGCTTGAATTTAGCAGTTTTCCGAAGGGCACTGATTATTGAAGTATCATGAAAGGTAAAGAACACATGGGATCAGTCCAAAAGAGTTATCAAGAAATCAATGACAAGATTCGAGCAGGAAAGGCCGTGGTGGTAACGGCCGAAGAGATGATTGGAATAGTGAAACAAAAAGGTGCTCGCCAGGCCGCTCGGGAAGTGGATGTGGTCACCACGGGAACCTTTGCTCCCATGTGTTCGTCGGGTGTTTTCATCAATTTTGGACATACCGATCCGCCAATTAAAGCAGGGAAGGTGTGGCTGAACGATGTGCCGGCCTACGGTGGATTGGCGGCTGTTGATCTTTATCTTGGTGCCACAGAGCCGGCTTTCGACGATCCTCTTAACAAAATCAGACCGGGCACCTTTGAATATGGTGGAGGACATGTGATCCACGATCTGGTCAGCGGAAAACCGGTGCGGTTGAGAGCAGAAGCTTATGGTACCGATTGTTATCCGAATCGTAAAGTTGAGATGACCGTCACTCTGAACGATTTGCCATATGCGGTTTTATGTAATCCTCGCAATGCCTACCAGAACTACAATTGTGCCGTGAACTTATCTGCGAAAACCATTTACACTTATATGGGTACCCTAAAACCCAGAATGGGAAATGCCAACTACTCTACATCCGGCCAACTCAGCCCGCTCCTAAACGACCCTTACTACAGAACCACGGGGCTAGGTACTCGCATCTTCCTTGGCGGGGCTCAAGGATTCGTGGTTTGGCATGGTTCGCAGCATAATCCTTCAGTACGGCGACTTCCCAACGGAGTCCCCAGGGCCCCGGCAGGCACTCTGATGGTATTAGGGGACCTTAAAGCAATGTTGCCGCGGTGGTTGCTGGGGGTCAGTATGCAGGGTTACGGATGTTCGCTGGCAGTAGGAATAGGTGTGCCCATACCCATACTGGATGAAGAAATGGCTGCTTATACCGGAATCTCAGATGAGGACATCGTAACGCAAGTGAAGGATTATAGCTTTACTCAGTCCGAGCCTTTGAGTGAGGTTAGCTATTCGGAACTCCGGTCCGGTACCATCACGGTAAATGGCAAAGAAGTGACAACAGTGCCGCTTTCGAGCTACGTGCGGGCAAAGGAAATTGCCGATATTCTAAAGGAATGGATTCAGAGTGGATCATTTCTGCTGGGAGAGCCGCAGCATTTCTTTCCTTCTGTGCAACGGGACAAACCAGAGCAGAAAATTTCGGATGAAGTGATAACAGAATTTGAAAACCCTCCACTTGCTTAACTGATTTGTTGCTTTAAGTACAACAATTTGTCCGCGGTTGATCTCATGGATTGCCGCGGATGATTTTTTGGTAAAGAAAACGGTCGCTGAAAAAATTATGAAAAGTAAGAAAGCCAAAGGAATAGGATTGCTGTCAGGAGGATTGGACAGCATCTTAGCGGTTAAAGTGCTGCAGCAGCAGGATCTTGATCTGATCGGGATCATTTTTTCTACTCCATTTTTTGGACCAAAACCGGGAGTTGATTATGAAGGTATGCTGAGCATTCCTGTGATGGTGCTGGATATTGGAGAAAAGCACTTGGAGATGCTAAAAAAACCGGTCTATGGCTACGGCAGCCAGATGAACCCATGCATCGACTGCCACGGCTTAATGCTGCGAGAAGCGGGCAGAATAATGGAACAGGAAGATGCGGATTTTCTGTTCACGGGTGAAGTTTTGGGACAACGTCCCATGAGTCAAAGACGAGACTCTCTGCGAAGTGTTGAAAAACTCTCCGGGTATCTCGGACGCGTGCTTCGGCCATTGAGCGCCAAGCTGCTGGCGCCGACCATAGTCGAACTGGAGGGATTGGTAGATCGAGGTTTGCTGCTCGACATCCATGGCAGATCGCGCAAAAAGCAGATGACCCTTGTGAAACAATTCGGCCTCAAAGATTATCCTCAACCTGGCGGAGGATGTGTCCTCACCAAACAAGGATTTGTTCAGAAGCTTCGGGCTTTGTTCTCTTTTTATCCGCAGGCCGGTGTGCGCGAAGCGGAACTCTTGAATTATGGTCGGCTGTTTCAGCTGCCGGACGGTCAACTTTGTCTGGTTGGCCGTGACCACTCGGACAACGAAAAACTTGAGCAGTTGGCCGGACAAAACGACTGCTTACTCCGCCCTGTCGATTATCCCGGCCCAAGGGTGCTGTTGCCATTTGCCCGGAAAGGGAATCATGATATTACTCCGGCCGTTATGATTCTGACCTCTTATAGCGACGCTCCTTCTGACCAAAGTGTTTTGGTAGAATGGAGATGCGGTGGAGAGGTAGGGACGCTTAAGCAGAAAAAAGCAGACAGAAATGACTTTCAGCAATATATGGTCTAGGAGGCTGTCCGAGAAATGCAGCTCACATAAGCATTTGATTCTACAGATTTCTCATCCGCCCAGGCGTGATTCGAAATGACAAAAGAGGCATTTTCGGACAGCCTCATAGTCGATTCAAACGGGCAGATGAAGAAGGAAAGCCATAAGTGCTACTTCGTTTGCTCTCTGTTCTGAGCATAAAAGGAGTACTCGATGAGCGGGCATTCCCGGCATTTTGGTTTTCGAGCCAAACATATCTGGCGTCCATGCTGGATGAGTTGGTGAGAAAATAGAATCCAACGATCAGAAGGAATTATGTTCATAAGATCTTTTTCTATTTTGTCAGGGGTTTTATTTGAAGTTAAACCCAGCCTCTGAGCTACTCTAGCTACATGCGTGTCAACAACAATGCCCGCAGTTATGTGGAATGCATTGCCAAGTATCACGTTTGCAGTTTTGCGCCCAATGCCCGGAAGCTGAACAAGGGTTTTCAGGTCGTTGGGGACTTTGCCGTCGAATCGATCTACCAGGATGCGGCAGCTTTCCCGAATGCTTTTTGCTTTGTTTCGAAAAAAGCCGGTCGACCTGATATCATCTTCCAGTATCTCCAACCGAGCCTCCGCAAACGACTCGACCGTGGGATATTTGTTGAAAAGACTCGCGGTCACTTGATTTACTCGTTCATCGGTACATTGTGCCGAAAGGATGGTGGCTACCATTAATTCCAACGGATTGGTAAAATTGAGCGAACACTGGGCGTCCGGGTAATATTGATCTAGTAGCGCGAGAATGTCCTTAATCTTTTCCGCTGACATTAGATGGCTAATCCGTTCCACATGTTTTCGTGCCATTTTAGAAGCTGCCTTTAGTTGTACCTAAATTGGCGCCTCTTATTAAAGTGAGGCTATGATCTTCATTTCCGGGAAGCTTGTTCCCGCAGGCTTTAAGCGGGAAGCAGGAATCCAGGAGAGTCGATTCAGCCACTGGATGCCGGGTCGAAGATGCCTCCGTGGCGGTAATTCGCCAGCATGATGGGGTGCTACCAATAAAATCACCGAATTTGGGTTGTTATAAATTCTTTGTCAGATTGTCTCTATCTGACAAAGTTATCATTGGATTTCAAGAAAAAACCATTTATATATGATGTAAGTTTGAACTGCCCGGGAATTAGCAACTGGCTACACTTGGGGCAGCACAGGTTATTTGAAGAGATTGGTATTTTCATTACAGTGAGGTGACGATGAAGTATTTGGATGTGTTCCATAATAAAGCGATGCGAGGAGAAAGGAGGCTGATGAGGACCCATATTGTTGTGTGCCCTTTTTGCGAAAATGGTCATCCCGTTCCTTTGGATTTTGATGCGATTCATCGGTGCAGTTGCGGAGCATGCTACAAGGTATGTGGAAAACAGTCTCTGGAGGATGGGGTAGGTGACATTGCAGAGGAATTATGGAGCGCAGAGGAATTAGATTTTATTCGGTCAATTCCGGTTGACTTTTGTAATGTAGTCATTGAGAAAGACTTTGATCGATTGTTGGATTTGAAGCAAAGCTCAGATGCTGAAATTGTCGAGCGTTTCTGCAAATATGATGTTGACAATCAACTTAACCTTGTTTGGGTAAAAAGAATCTTTTGATTTTCCGTTTTAGAGAGATAATCATTACGTTGGGCAGTGTCCCTGTGTGGCGCCGGAACACCTTTTTCAAAGTCTGATCGAAGAAGATCAGAGGGGAATTTTGACTTCCTGCTAAATTCCGAAAACTTTCTGCCGCTGAAATATTCAAGTGGTTTCGCTTTATAATATTGTTGACAGAAGAGGATGGATACCTTAGAAAGGGTAGAAGGGCTAAATTATACTTTAAATTTCGTGTTTTTTTTATGAAGAGGAGGAGGAAAAAAATGAGCAGCATCGTGAGAAAGGGATTAATTTTCAGTGTTATTGTGGCCTTAGCTTTCATTATCGGGGCACCTCAAGCCGGGGCCAAGCTTGTACCCAAGGTAGACAATTTCATCATTTTGCAGGACCAGTCGGGGTCGATGTACATGATTTATGGCGGCGGCTCTACAGTACCGAGTACCGTCGCGAATGGGGGGCTTGAGCTCGATAAGACCAAAATGGCCATGTCCAAGAGAATACTCTATGGCATGAACAATTTGATCCCGGAATTGGGCTATCAGGGCTCGCTCTACATGGTAGCGCCATATCAGCAAGTTATGGCCCCTACAGTCTATGAAAAGGCGAAACTTGCTGATGCCATTAAAGCAATTCCCGATCAACAAGAAATTTACGGCCGTAGAACGCCGCTGGGAATGGGTATCCATAATCTCGATTCAGTCCTGTCCGGCATGAGCGGCAAGACGGCCATCATTTTGATTTCCGACGGCAGAGAAAACATGTGTACCAACCCTGTGATGGAAGCCAAAGCCATTGCCGATAAATACAACGTTTGCTTCCATACCATCTCCTTAGCGGATACTCCCGAAGGCAAGGCTGTTATGCAGCAAATCAGCGGATTGGGAGACTGCTGTGCGGCAAATGGTGTTGACCTGTTAAGTGATCCTGTGGCCCTCGAAGCATTTGTAAAATGTGTCTTCTACGAAGAATCTATGGAGGAAGTGATTGTTCTGAGAGGGATCCATTTTGATTTCGATAAATCAAATATCAAATCCGAGTGGGTACCTGTGCTGGATGAGGCGGCAAGTATTCTTAAAGACAATCCCAACATCAACATTGTCATCGAAGGATACACCGATTCCATCGGAACTGAGGCATACAACCAGGCTCTGTCTGAAAGACGTGCGCGAAGTGTTTACAACTTCTTCCGCAAAAGCGGTATCGCGGCCAGTCGTATGTCGGCAGTGGGTTACGGCGAATCGAATCCTATTGCTCCTAATACGAATCCTGATGGTACCGATAATCCTGAAGGACGTGCGCTCAATCGTCGTGTTGAGCTCAAAGTTGTTCAATAACTAAAAACCTGAAGCATGAGGCCACAAGTTTTAAAGCTTGTGGCCTCATGTCGTTTTAAGGGATGATTGATTATGAGTGACCGTGGAATTGGTGATCTCAGAAAATTGCGGGATGTAAATTGGATTGGAAAATTTTGGCTTGGTTTGCTGGCAGGCGCGTTGCTCCTGTCTCTGTCATCCCATGCCCTAGCTCTAGAGGATGCAGAGGTGGAGAAAGCCTTTGTCAAGTTTCAGCATGAATGGATCGAGAAACTGACTAAATATGGAACATACGGCAAAAGTCATCTGCAAGTGAAGGAAGACGAAGCTCACAAAGGCAGTTATGTGGCAAGTTATCTAGTCTTAACCGAACCGTTTGAATACAGGATCAAGAAAACCGGTCAGAAAGCTTCACCATACGTAGGAGTGATTCGCTATAAGAAAGTGACCTATTCCAGCAAGGGCAACACACCCGAGCAAGCATCTGCGGGAAAGTTTAAGTGTGAACATGAATCAATAGTAACGGAAATCTTTCGATTCTCCGGCAACAAATGGGTTTATTGATCAAGCTTCCCTGTTTTGGTCCCTCGCCCGATTAACGATTCTGCTCGGTAAATAATTTGAGCTGGCGCCAGTAGCTTTTAGTTATGGCAACGAAGCGATGAATCGTCTTGCACGCAAAGTTCGAAATCCGAAAGAATAGCCTTGCCGCATTCGTATTGATATTGTTCAAATCAAATCTATTTGTACAAGACCCACTTCAAAATTGTTGTGCTCGGCTCCATAATCAAGGAATGAAAAATGTTCCAGTGCGCCGCAAATTCGAGCAGAACGAGAGCCAAAATAATGAGTGTGCCTGAGAACTCCACGGACTGCCTCTGCACCCTCAATGCTTCAAACTGAGAACACAAAGCCCGCCCAAGCGCCAGGGGTGGAATAGGAATTATTAGATTGGCGAGAGCCATTTGAATATTGATGGCAATTGCGATCTCCAAAAAAGAAATGGGCAGTAATAAATAGAGGCTGCTCATAATGCCTACCATGGCAAAATTTGCCAAAGGTCCAGACAATGGGACAAGGAGTCGAGGAATCGGACGTGGCGGGAAATAAGAGGGTTCCGCCACCCTTCGATTGCTCCAACCCCACCCGGCAAAAAGAAGTACGGGAATACTCCAGGGGTCGAGATGATGCAGTGGATTTAGATCATATTGCACCTTTGTCCGTTTTGAGAAGGTTTCGAACATGTGTACGAAATATTCCTGGGCATCACCCTGGACGATCAAACCCAATACGATTCCAACAATGCAACCGGCCCATTGCTCAATACTCTGAAGTTCAATTGGAATAATGCCCATCTCTGCCTTTCTGCCATTAAATGTTAGGCTTGTCTCTTTCTGCGATTCACGTTTGCCAAGTGTTGTTTCTTTAACATCTACTACTAATTATTGGGGAGCATCTGCAGACCCTTATCTACCACAAATTATTGACACTTGTCAGTAAAGCTGATAGTTAGATGAAGAAGCAAGATATATTGGCAGGTTAGATGCGAGTAGCAAGATTCTGATCAGAGGCATTGAAGAATGCTTGAGGGGTGCCGGAAAGGTGCCCCTTTGCTTTTATCCTTTGACGGCGTGTCGGAAATATACAATGGTTGCACATCCAGTTCGAGTGATTTTACAGGCGACGGAGATCCGGGAGACTCTGCAAAAGCTTGCCGCAGAGATTGTTGAAAAAGTAAGAAGTCCTGAAGACTTAGTTCTCATCGGGATTCATACTGGAGGGGTCTTTCTGGCCAGACGTTTGCAGGAAATCATTTCCAAAGATTTTGGTTTTCTTGCTCCCGTTGGAAGTCTGGACATAACCCTTTATCGTGATGACTGGACTCGCTTGCACACCCAACCTCTGCTGCGATCTACTGATTTGCCGTTTCCTATCGATGATCGGGAAGTGATTCTGGTGGATGATGTCCTATACACGGGAAGAACAATCAGGGCAGCTCTGGATGCGCTCATTGATTATGGCCGTCCACGAAGAGTCCAGGTTGCTGTACTGGTAGATCGCGGTCATCGAGAACTGCCCATCTGCGGGCAATTTATTGGCATCCAGCTTGACACGGCACTGGACGAACAAGTCAACGTTCTACTGACTGAAAAAAGTGGTCTGGACCAGGTGGTCATCGAAAGATCCTCTGCTGTCTGATCTCATCCTATGATCTGGGCAAGCCGGCTCAAGTTCAAATTTCCTCCCGTCATGATCACGACGACTTTTTTGCCGTTCAGTTTCGTTTTGATTTTGAAAGCTGCGGCAAGTGCTGCAGCTCCCGCGACTTCGGCCAGATTTTGGGTATAGTGCAAGGACATGCGCACCCCTTCCAATAATTCTTCCTCAGTGAGAAGAACCACATCGGTAATTCGGTCCTTCAGAATCATATAGGGAATTTCAAACACCGAGCGAGCTGCGAGGCCTTCTGCAGAGGTGTCGGCACTTGGAACGATGACTTTCTTTCCTTGGCGCCAAGATTCGTAAAACGAGGGCATCTTTTCAGCCTGCACTCCAATCAGTTCTACATTGGGATTGATGCCCTGAATGACTTTGGCTAAAGCCGCGCAGCCGGTTCCTCCGCCGATCGGCATAACTATGGTATCAACATCGGGAAGTTCTTCGAATATTTCCAGTCCCAAGGTTGCGATCCCGGTGATCAACAGAGGTTCATTCCCCTGTCGAAGATAATAGTAGCCGGTATTCTCCGCCAGTTCGTCACAATAATCTTGAGTTTCATAAAAATCGTTGCCGTGCTCGATCAGTTGAGCTCCATATGCCAGAATTGCAGCATTTGTGTCGGGATTATTGTTCTCGGGCACCACGATGTTACAGAAAACCCCTTTGTCCTGGGCCGCCCAGGCTACCGCCAAACCATGATTGCCGCGGGTTGCGACGACAACGCCTCGTTCTTGAATTTCAGGCGTAATCCGCGCCATAAAATTCACGGCACCACGCACTTTGAAAGAATTGGTGGGCAAATGATTTTCGTGTTTAACATAAATTTGAGCTCCCAGTTCGTCGGAAAGCCGTTGATAGTAGGTGAGATGTGTTTGCTGTAAGACTTGCTCCACAACGTGTCTGGCCTTGAATATCTCCAGCATGTTCACCCGCGATATGAGATCCTCATAATGCTTGTTCATGTATCCTCCCGTTAAACAGAGTCAAACTTTGCATGTAGATTCCATATAAATAAAAAGAATAATCAAGTCGCTCTAAGCTGCTATAAGTATTAAGCGGGACCTTTCGGCCATGGAAGCCTTGTTGCCGCTGTCATGTCAGCGAAGCTTGTCCGCCCAGCGCCTCCCCGGGCACTAAATCGCTAGAACCGGGCAAACAAATTAAAATGGTATCAAACAATAGCTTAGTAGAACGGAAGGCTGCATTTTTCAATTGAAAAGTGGCAGGAGTCATGTTAAACAAGTTGGCACTTGAGCGGGAGTAGCTCAGCTGGCTAGAGCATCAGCCTTCCAAGCTGAGGGTCGCGGGTTCGAAGCCCGTCTCCCGCTCCATTTTATTTAAACTTGAACCATGGCCCGGGAACCTTTGCAAGTCACTTTGAGAGTTCCGATTACTAAAGTGTGTCTCAGCTTGCTTCACGCCTTGGCACCTTCCCATCAGGTAGCATTCGCAGCTTGTTTCTCCAGAAAAGTAGAGTTCTATTCATTTAAGTCTATGACGACGCTTCCGGAACTCGCCCTCTTCGTCCTTTGATCAACATATAGCTTTGCTTTCTGTAAATCTGCAGCCAGTTGAGGGCTTGCCAGTCCAAAATATTCGCTGTAGAGATTATTCGCTTTGGAATAGGTTGTCCCATCCAATTTGAGTTTTCCACTGTTCTTTGCCATCGACCGCAATGCCGGCAGAGAATCGCCAACGAGTCCGAGCGTTTGCCAGATGATGTAAGGATTATTGTTTAGTATTTGGTAAAGTTCGGTCTTGTGACGGTAATATAGATCGTTGAAGATCTCCGCAGCTTTGTCGGGAACTGCTATTTCACCCAATAAATTGTCTAAGTCCATTATGCTCTCTTCATGCGTTTCGGGCGCTTTAGCTGGCGCATTTATGTCAGCCGTGACAGTTCCCGGGGCCTTTTCGGCTGCAAAGACTGCAATATTAAATATCAGGAATAAAGCCAGCATGATTGGGAGTGTTCTGTGTCGCATTGTTCCTCCTCTTGCAGCGTTGAGAATATTGTTGCCTTGACACAACTCGCATGAATAATGGATTCAGATCTTAATTCTCTTTGCATAATGGTGCAAGCTGTACGTTTTCACCTTTATTTGGTTTGAGATAACTCAGAGCCTTAACTTCTTTTCAATACTGTCAGTTTCTGCTATTTTTTATTTTTTACTCTCGATCGCATTTTCAGGCTGATGGTTGGCCTCCACGCCGGACAAGGAGAGAGAAGGTTGATCGTTGGAATAACCAGGAAGCGCTTCTGGTTTGCCGCACTCATTGGCCTGTTCATACTTTATTACACGATCAAACAGGCTGATTTAAAGAAGCTCATTGAAGATTTTCAAGATGTCGATTTGTTTTGGGGCTTCATGGTGGTAGTAACCAGCGCCTTGAGCTACTCGTGCATCGCGGCTGTTCTGCACCGACTGCTGAAGAATATGGGACGCACTCTGCCGTTCTATATAACTTTTCAGATTGCGCTGTTATCCTGCACGATGAACTATTTGATGGCTTTGGGGGGCTTAAGTGGGGTTGCAGCGAAAGTCTACCTCCTTTCTCGCGAAAAGATCCCCCCCAGCAATACTCTCTCCATTTCCATGGTGCACGGATTTCTCACGAACACGGTTGCCGTTGTTTTTATTTACCTAGGATTTTACTTCCTCTACACCAGCTACAAAATGAATGCCCGACAAATGGAATTTGGCATCGTCATTTTGTTGATTGCCTTTATTCTCACCTGGCTGACCATCCAAATACTCGTCCATGAGGCATTCAGAAAACGCCTGTGGCAATGGATTATGAGGATTATTGAAGCTGCACCAAAAAAGTTTCGTAAACCGCGCTGGCTGCACCGCGACAGAACAACGGGATTTTTTGAAAAATTCAATGAAAGCATGAACTTATTAGTTAAAAATGCCCGAATGCTGACTGTTCCTGCCGCCTATGCTCTTATGGATTGGCTGTTCATGTTCCTTTGCCTTAAATGCTCATTCCTGGCGGCGCATTATCCCGTTGATAATAGTTCCTTGCTGGTCGGTTTTTCTGTTGGAATCTTTGCTACTCTGTTTTCACTGACACCTGCTTCAATTGGTGTGATGGAAGGATCTATGGCTGGTTCGTTCTATCTGATGGGGCTGGATTACGATCGTGCATTAATGGCCACATTGATATACCGATTCGCATACTACGTGCTGCCGATCCTTGTTAGCCTTTTCTACTACAAGAGATTCTTCCCCGATAGAGAAGAGTCCGACCGATCGGCATCCGAGTCGGATGCACCTTAAGTCTTCTGCATTCATGAGAGAAGACTGGAATTATTGGAAAAGCCTGTCACGCCAGTCTGCTCGTCAGCATGCTAAACGGCCAGAGCAAAAGAGGCTGCCAGAAGGTGTCAACTTGTACAAAATCACCTTGTTGGAACACTTCCTCCAATACAAGCTCTGGATTGTTCTGCCATTTCAGCAAGGGTGACTCGGCTGAACTGATTACGAAGAGCATAGGAGTTGTTGTGCCGCCCGGGAGGATCTTCCCTTGCCAGGTGAATTGGTACGCTTCTTCGACAGGATCTCCTTCTGGAAAAGTAACGTAACAGAAGTGAAATCGACTCCAGGGCATGACCGGACGCACCAGGATCGTTCTGCCGTCAGGCCATGCTTTGAAGCGTGCGAAAGGAATCGGCACCAGCAATAATGCCACGATGATTATTGTAACTCCGCGGTCCCAGGCTTTTGCCCGTTTTTGATAGAAAGTTTCATCCAACATGTATTAACCGAGACTCGAATGTGAATGGTGAATAATAAAGGTTTTCGTCATGGCCGCGGATCCATGTTTTTTACCTGGCGGTTAATCAGCCTCTACGTAAAATCCAATGATAGCAAATAGGGACAGTGTTCGACAACTGCGAAACCACGACACCTTGAGACATCAGGATTCCGATGATCACAACGAAAGATCGTCACCCTTTGCGCCTCGTCACTCCGAGAGAAGCAAGGAATCTTCATGGCTGCCCATACTCGCCCAAGATTTTTTGCTTGACTCGAGATGACACTGCAGAAGGAAATCTCGACGCAGTACTGAGGTGATCCCGCCAACCATCAACCGTCGATGATGCTGTTTTAGGAATTTTGACTGAACTTTGAGCTTGATTCAGCAACGTTGGGGTGAGGCGTACAATTGTTGACGATGGCGAATATGCCGGATATGAATGGACTTCAAATATCGAGACGTATCTAAGGGAGATGGAAATATGCAGGAGATTAAAGATGCTTCGGACGAGCCCATTACCTGGCTGCGCAACCTGATCAAAGAGTTCATCGTTGATTGGAGGCAATCACAAGGGGCAAATGATTACTGGCTGCCTTGTCTGGTAGGCGTGGCTTCAGCAAAAGACCCTATGCTGGAAGAGTTAAAGCGTGTGGTAGATCCGGAACATGCGATGCCCAATGAAATCCTTGAAGGAGCCAAGTCGATTATTGTGTTCTTTTTGCCGTTTAAAGTTTGGCTGGGTGAACAAAACGACGGACACGGGGTGCTGGCCGCCCAAAGCTGGGCGGAATCCTACATAACGACCAATCTATTGATCGGGGCCATTAATGAACATTTGCAGGCATGTTTGAAAGATGAGGGACATGAGGCTGCAGGTACCCCCGCAACGCATAACTTTGACGAAGAAAAACTCATTAGCCGTTGGTCTCATAAGCACCTCGCCTATGTTGCAGGCTTAGGCACTTTCGGCCATAATCACTTGCTAATAACTTCTTCCGGTTGCTGCGGTCGTTTGGGAAGTCTCGTAACCACCATGCCTCTTCCGGCAACGGCGCGCCCTGCCATCGAATGGTGTTTACAAAAAGCCGGCCATGGCTGCCTTGCCTGTGTCTCAAAATGCAAGTATGGTGCCCTTCATAAGACGCGTTTCAACCGCCAGGCATGCTACCGGCAGTGTCTCAAGAATGATGCCCACTACAGCCATTTGCAGTTGGTGGATGTTTGCGGCAAATGCGCCTGTGAAGTGCCGTGCAGCTATCAAATTCCAACGGTTCCAGCGCAAAAAGGCGCGCCTGGCTCACCCTGCAGTTCTCCAAGGCCCACAGTTGTGTAGCTGTGTAGATGCTATGAAGGTTGGGTTGAGCCACGCACTTCGCGTGACGAAACCCAACAAGCACAATTCGCTTAAGGCCCACAGTTATTGAGAATTTACGATCAAAGGGGAGGAAACAACGCCGGCGACTGGCAGGCCATAGTAAAACAAACGTTTCAGTTGCATGTGTAGCGCAGGACTTTAGCCCTGCCGGTTCATGCATCCAATCGGTCGGCCTGCTGGCTTTAGCTTTCACATTCGCTCATTGGCCGTAATATCCTGTTATCGTTGCTTCCGCTAGAATTTTTCCGCGAAGCGCTTTTTGGAAATCTTTTAGACTCGCATTCTTATCAACATCCAGCGCGTCCACTTTGAGTGCATAGAGAGTCATCACGTAAGGATGTTCGCCGGTCCCTTTGGGAGGTTGCGGTCCGCCGTAACCCATACTGCCATAGGAATTCACAAGCTCCACAGACCCGTTAGGCATGTTCTTGCCGGATGCCCCTTCGGGGATCGAATTGATGTCAGCAGGAATATCAATCACCAGCCAATGGACCCAATTATTCGCAAAAGGGTGCGGGTCAGCCATGGATATAGCAAAGGATTTTGCTCCTTTCGGCGAATCCTTCCAGGTTAGCGGCGGAGAAATGTTGTCACCGCCGATGGCCTTCATGACATATTCCTTGGGAATGCGGGCGTCGTCTTTGAAAGGAGACGAATAAAGCTGCATCGAGCCTTCTCCAAAACCTCCGTGGACCGCGGTCAGAGTCATGATGAGTGCGCCCATAAAAAAAATACATACACGTCTCGTCACAGCCAAACCTCCTTTTTGTGCCAGCAAACCAACCCTTCAAGGGAGATCTTCTTTTAGCGAGGCTTCTTGCAAGTAAATCGGAGAACAGGATTGCGGCATCTCGACTGTATAGCCCTGCGCTACGCGGTTTCCAGCTGGGGACTAACGGTGTTTTTCATAGTCCTTAAAGCTGAGCAAAAACGTCCCGCAGATGGTCAAGCCATATTTCGACGATTTCCGGATATTCTGCAGTTCCCGCCAGAATCGCTTCACACTCGAAACCATTGCGAGAAAGCACCGACTTCCAGCTGTCGGGGGCCTCCCCTACCATGTCCTTTCTTGCGTGTTCGCCCGCCACGGACATAAACGGTATCAAATACACCTTTCCGATGCCCCTTCCCATCAGTCTGGGCAGAACATCATTCAAGGTTGGATACCCTTGCACTGTTGCCACATAAATGTTGGGCGAAAATTCCTGAATGGTATAGTTCATTGCAGAATAGAGCGCATCAGCAGGGTGATTTTTGCTGCCGTGTCCCATAAAAAGGACCGCGTCTTCAGGTCTGCGAGCTTTCGGGATTCGCTGAATTAAGCTTTTGATCACTCGCTCTATATCATTCTGGGAGGAAAGCAGCGGTCGGGCCACCAAAATATGCTGGAATCCTCCGCTCATTTTGCCGAACGACATCGCATTACAATAGAGCTCATGAAATTCTATCCCCGGTATAGTGTGAAGCGAGAGCACAGCTACATGTGTGAAACCTTCGTCCATCAGGCGGGCCAGAGCAATTTCGGGAGAATCGAGCCGTAGTCCCTGTCCGGCCAGCTTTGCACGAATCATTCGTGACGTGTAAGCCCATCGTATTTCTATGTCGGGAAACGCCTTCTTTGCCTGCATATTAATTTGTTCAAAAGCCTTCTGGGCTTCTGGAACCGTGGTGCCGAAGGCAACCAGTAAGATA
Source organism: uncultured delta proteobacterium (assembly GCA_963781715.1). Classification (GTDB taxonomy): domain Bacteria; phylum Desulfobacterota; class Syntrophobacteria; order Syntrophobacterales; family Syntrophobacteraceae; genus Desulfoferrobacter. The sequence continues at coordinate 201,669 of CAWAGW010000018.1, read as the reverse complement.
GCTTTTTTCATCCCGTGCTTGTCCCCCTGGAATTGCCAAATGGATACTTGAATCAGCAAAATACATGGGATTGGGAAAAATATAAAGGCGGTTCTTCTGCAGGGTTCATCCGCACAGTCTGAATGGTTGCCCTTCAGCTTTTACAGTGCTTTGGGCTAAGTCGTAACTTGCCCTCATGCAAGATATTTGTTGCATGCCGCGAGTGAGCATGTACCACCATCCATATGCCAATTCAGTCTCTGATGTCGCCAAACAAACATCGTCCACATTCAGCAACTTTTTCTCGGCGGTCAGGTCCATCCATTCGTTAAGTTCGTCGCGTCCTTCTGAGACATAAAGAATGAGTCCCTTTTTCATGAGTAGCTCCTTTTTGTTGTGAAGAAGGTGCCTGGAAGCATCGAGCTTCCAGGCGGGAAAAAAAAATCCTTAGAGCTAATAGCCCTAAGGATTGCACCCAAATTTACTTGGTCCCATTGAGCAAAGGCCCAGCAAAAACCCGTGCCACCTTTACTCACGCTCAGGCAGGTATTCTGACTCTCGGATCAACCTAGTGGCCACACCTTCCCGGTCTCCCAGTGGATGCTTTGTGGCTTTCGTCCCCGATCACAGCGGCGGGACCGCTCCCGATTTACACGGGATTCCCTATTAAGCTTTGTGGCACCTGAACATTTTGTCACAATTTGATCGACTCTTACCAGTAGCCCCACGCACTGTCAAATCAATTTTTAAATCACTTCAAACTTGCTTTTACGGTGAGCCTGTGTTAGGAAATCCAGGTTTCAGAGTCGGGGCGTAGCGCAGACTGGTCAGCGCACCTGCCTTGGGAGCAGGGGGTCGGAGGTTCAAATCCTCTCGCCCCGACCAGCATAGAACTGAATAGTCAGCCACTTGGCGGAATGCCGAGTGGCTTTTTTTTGCTCAACAACTTACATTTCGCGCTCTGAGAAAATATTTTTGGAATATTCAGGCAACATCCGCTGATGAACCTATCAGGTTGGCTTGAACTGCCACCAACCATCCTGTTGGAATCGATATACAGACTCGGGAATTTCTAATAAGCGGTTGATCTGTTTATGCAAGCCTTTGAGCCCTTGCACCACTGCCTGGATGCATATCCCGTCCCGGATTATCTGCGAGAAGTGGATATTGCGATAGAAGTATCGAAGGTTGTTCCAGGTCGGTTTTTTGGTATTCATTCCTTGCGGCAAGATGGGCAACTTGTCGATGTTTTCCTTCGCCATGTTCATGCGGATCTTCCGTTCGATCAGCGACACGATCATCAAGGCCACAAAACAGAGGAACAGCATGGCTTCAATGCGGTGTTCCTTCTTCAGGAAAACCGGAGCTACTTCCAAAACAGTTTTCTGAGTATACATGCGTTTCTCAAGAAACGGCTGGCTCTTATATTTCTTCAACACCTCACTGGCTTCCAGCGACGTATTGGTGATCAAGGGAAAGATCCCATCGGTCTTTGATACCCTGGCGAGAGCTTGTTCGTTTAGTTGCCACTGAATGCTGTGCGTAAATTTCCATTTGTAGTTGTAGACGCTTTTCGTTGGGGAAGGTCTGCCGGGAGAGGCTTTCACTTTAACCTGCTTACGGTCCGTTACTATTTTAACATCGATGAACTCTTTGACATCCTTGCAAATTTTGTCAACGGCCGTCTTGATCTCCTGTTTGGTTTTTAGATGGTAAGCATTGAGTTTCGGTGACAGTTCTTCTAATTTGGCAATCGCCGTCTCTATTTTTTTCCGTCTTCGCGTTTCATCGTCTTTGTGTTTGCTGCTGCTATGAACAAAAATGATTCGAAAGCCTTGTTTTGTCCGTTCGGCCTCATGGGTCCTATAGACGTTCACCTCAGCCTTTTTTCGCGAGTTTTCCACGCTAAAGGCGTCTTTCCATGTCACCCCATTTTTTTCTAGATGCTTTATGAACCGTTTGACTTCCTTCCGATCCTTCGGGACCACAGTGATAAAGGAACCGCCATTTGCCGCAATATGGGTTAAGTTGCTTTGGTTGCACAACTTGCAATCGGCCACGTAAATGAAATCTTCTTTTTCCAATAAGGCACGCAGACCGTTCCAGTTCGGAATATGGGTGACATCATCAGTGGTATTGCCGTCAAAAAGCTTGTAGCTGAGCGGCACATGACCATCTGCCGTGATATTGAGGCCGAATACGACCTGCTTGCAGTCTGGCCTGAAATCCTTGTTGTGACCATGTTTGAGCTTGACCGCTTCCGGATCGGGGGTATTGTATTTGCCAATAAATGTCACCGAGGTACTGTCATTGTGAATTTCATCGGTGAGCAATTTGTGCACCGAAATGGCATTAGAGGAAACCTCAGTCATTAGCGAATGCCGGTCTGAGCGAAACAGCGCCGAAACGTCTCTGGCGAGCCGGTCATCATTAAAAAGGCGCGCATTAACCGGGTCTATCCCAAGACCATCAGAATACTGACACAACCATTCCTGAACCTTGTACAGTGGCTTGTTGTCACAGATGATATTTGCCGTTAACAGGCATAGGCCTTGCGCATGGTCGGTGAGATGACCAGTCGTTGCCGGGACATACTTTGAAAAGAGACTGAACATGCCAAGCTGATCCATGAAATGCTTCACCATTGGCAACACGTCCACCTGCTTGAACCGACTTTCAAATTGCTCCACGACGCCTCCCTTTTTAAATGGTATGAGGCGTCAGGATAGGTAAAGGAACTTTCAATTCCGATTTAAAAACTATGTCTTATATGTCTCCTGGCAGCCCCGTTCATTGTGCACATAGCAAATGGAATTGACTTTGTCCAGAAGATACGACTTTTCCTTATAAATTCTTGATGTTATCCTTAACATAGCTTGCTGCCCCAAACTCTAAAAAAATAGTCTCTTGCGTGCGAAATGTAAGCAACAATGGCTGTGTGATCCCTGTCTGCCCCCCCCGCTCACTTGCTGCCCTCCATTCTTGCGGTAGTGCTCTGCGGGTGCATTGGCAGCTTGGTTTGGCCGGCGAAGACGGCCTTTTTCCGCCGGACTCAGTTCCATGTGTAAGGTAGGTACTCAAAAGCGACGGGTAGTCCATGTTAGCGTTTTATTCTAAGCTGCTTTCATAAGTCTAGCGATCCTCCGTTGCATTGTATATTGAAATTGGTTGTAGATCAGGTCAGCCGTAAAGTTGTTTTTCAGTTGAAAAATGCTCCAAGGTTTGCCGGGTGCGATGTCCCATCTACGGGCACGAATCAAAGTAAGATAGGCGATGATGGCTATCCCGATGGATTTCTCAATCCGGTCGATAGATTTGGAGACCTGATGTTCGCCCAGACCCAAGCCACTCTTGAGTTCCTTGAAAAGAATTTCAATCGGCCATCTTCTCTGATAGATGGAAAGCACCTGTCTTGCCGTCAACTCTGTGAGATTGGTCACCAATATTTTGGTTCTTTTCGGGCTCGCGTTAGGCCTTTTTTTACTCAACACCATGGTGACATCGCCAATGTGACGAAGACGAGTACGCTTTCTGAATACCCAGAAGATCTTGCGCACCTTATTATTGTTCAAGTGAGGAAGCCAAGTTCTCTGAAAAGCTTTATGGGGAATGTGCTTAGCCAGATTGCTGAGACTTTTGCCGTTTTCCATGTTCCAGGTCCGGGCAATGGCGAACACAAAACCCCAACGTCTCTTTGGGTCCAATTGATCCAGTTGCAGGATCAGCTGCATATTGTCTTTAGAGGCGAACGCAGCATCTGCGGTGACGACAACGAGCTTGGCCCACTCAGGGCGGTTTGAATCTTTTGAGCATCTCGCGGAATAGCTGATTTTCCGTTTTATAGTCGGGATGTGCTTTCGGTAAGACAATACGGAAATCTACGGGAATCCGGTAGCCATCCCAATGGAGCATTAAAAGGACAAAACGGATGCCGAAGAAATGAGATTTGTAGTGACTGGTCCTGCCTTTTTGAGCTGCGGGGTTTTTCTTGCCTCGTTTATCCTTCTTGCTGCCGTCGGATGCGACATAAGCCGTCCGATCTTGGGGTGGCGGAAAGGATTTGATGGCCTCTTCTGCAAACCAGTACAGAATAATATGCAAACTCCAATAGCCGGCATACAGCAAACGGCGGAAATGCCATTCATGAATATGGGATGGGGCTGCCCGGGAAAGCCCCTTGAGCGATCTCGGCCCAGAGAGGATCATCTGCATAGCAACCAGCCAGCAAAAAACCAGTTGGTGCTGGTGGCGAAAGACACCAGGCATGCCCCTGAACAGAACCCTGACAAAGTCCGGCAAATGGGTGAGGATGACGCATTTCCCTCCAATTTCCATGGCGGCTGAGACCTCCCGGCAAAGTGGTGGTCTCTAACCATATAGAATATGATTCCGGATGTCCCGCGAAAAATGAAAGAGTAGTCATGAATTATGCATATTATGTCAAACTTCGTTGTGCTGGATCTTCCAAGTCATTGCCAGGCAAAGGATCGAGAGCGTAGGGTGTCGTTTTTGAGTAGGTAGAGAGGGAATCAATGTCATGCTTCTTTTTCAAGCATCGAGGAGGTTCGCCCTGGGGCAGAAAAGTATGCCTCACAAATGAAGAGCGAGAGCAACTCTGGCAAATCATCTCCCGCGGTAAAACCAAGACGGGAAAGCCTACTCATGCCCACATTCTCCCTAAGGCCGACGAAAGTCCGCAAGCAGGACCGACATGGCAGGATGAACAAATCGCCGAGCCATTCGGCATTGATGTCACCACTGTGGAAAGAATCCGTAAAACCTTTGTTAATGATGACTTTGACAGGGCGCTGAACCACAAGAAGCCTTCCCGAAGCAGACCCCGCAAGTTTGATGATGATACTAAGTACGCATCGAGCCGCCTCTCTGTATGCTGCCTTTCTCCCCCAGGAAGCCAGCGGTTTGCTTGGTTGCCTCGAGTTTCATTACACCCCAGAACACGGCGGTTGGTTGAACATGGCCGAGGTGGAATTCAGCGTCCTCATGCGCCAAAGTCTTGACCGTTGTATAATAGAGCAAGACACTCTCAAACATGAAGTAGCTGGATGGGAGAACACTCACAATTGACGGAGCACTGGCATAAGTGGAGCCTGAAGATCAAAAGCAGGCTCCAGGAGCCAATCAGAGCCGCGTCGGGCGCTCTAAAAGGTCTCGAAGGTCCATTTTCCCTTCAGCATGCTTCAGGATGTTTGACCTTACCGTAATATGACTTTGCCAGATATACAGCTGCAAGCGGATTGTGTCCGGTCACCCGGTCCTTGACCGCCAAGACTGTTGTCGGGGCTTCCGCGTATTTGAAGAAAAGAGAATCATGCCCCACACACAAACCCAGCAGGATATTGAAGTCTACTTTTTCGTGACTCAAAAGCTTGGCCTGATAGATAGGGTTGCACATGCACTCATCGGTGCCGATAAACACTTTTTCTTCGTCCTGGATGCCGATCGTCGTTTTTGGGGTTCGTCCCGCCTTGCAGATTGCCGAGATCACCTCAAACCCATGAGACTCTAGGATCTCTTCTACAATGGCCGCTTCAAATCTGAGTCCGACGCAAAAAGCAAGCCCCAGTCGCTTATAATGCATCTTCTTGGCAAACTCGCAGATTTCCACGATGCGAGGTTTGGCCGGTTGCCTGACGTATGGGTGCTGATGACGATTAATATAGCACTCGCCCTCCTGGATGGAGGCTTGACGAGCAAACTCCCGCACCTCCTTGTCGTCATATTCTTGGTTGGCTTGCTCCAAAACTTTCTTGTCGATCAGCGTGGGACAGCCTTTGCCGCCCTTGCCACCTTGTTTGATGCAAACCCTATTATCTCTCTCCACATTACAGGAAGCGCATGCCATATGGGGGCGCTTGCTATCATCCGCCATGAAAATCTCCTTCAAACATCGCAACGATCAAACGTGCAAGAATGCAGGAAAGCTGAGCCCTCGTTCCCAATGCAATCACGAACAGCTATTGCCCTACACAAGTTGAACAGCCTCTTTTTTGTCGTGCGGAAAAGCATTCATCGGAAATTTATTCGTTCAGAACAGTCTTCTTGCTTATGGTTCAAACCGACAAATTTGGCTAAACCGATGGCGATCCGTAATAGTATGATTCTCTTAATCCTTGTAGGATATCGTTTTCTATGCTTTTTTCACTCTTCCACATACCCGCACTCTTCAAATCTACAAGGACTTCAACTAATTTTAGAGCCGCGATGGCCCCGTCTATGATCGGTACGCCATCAACTTCAAAAATCTTCTTGTAAGTCAACAAGGTTGAGCAATTCACGCATCCCAAGCTAACGATATCCGCCCCATCCTTAATAGCACCTCGGGCAACTGCGATAAAATTGTCGAGCACTTCTTCCTCTCTGGAAAATGTTTCCAAGGGGATTTGAAAAGCGCGGCAAGGCCTGTTGGCAATCAAGAAATCCCCAAAGCCATACGAGTGGACGACTTTCTCAACTTTACGCTCCCAGTGTGGCAAGGTTATAAAGGCCATCTTGCCTCCTAGAGTCTGGCCCAAGATCAGGGCTGCCTTAGCAGGCCCAAATACGGGGATTTCAACCATCGATTCAAGGACATCCAGCCCCGGATCGCCAAAACAGCCGATAACCGCACCATTATAACCTTCTTTTTCGGCCTGGACGATGCCTTCCACCATCTCCGTGGTCCTCAACATATCGGCGTACATGTGGCCCACGATGGAGTATCTGAACTCACTTGTTCCTCTTGTGGGCGCCTTGATCACCAACTCAGAATCCGACTTGCCGACTTTCTGCCAGTTCGCCTGCAGCCTTTCGTAAAAACCTTCGGCGCCACTTGCCGGTCTGGGAAACTCATACCAGATTCTCATAAAAGCTCCTTAAAGATGCCGTCTCACGGGCACCACCGGTCGATGGCAAAACCCATAATAGTGAACCCAAAACTCGGCTATGCATACATTTAATGGAAAATTTCCCGTGTATTCTCCCGATGGTCCACAATATAAAGTACGGTTGTATTGTCCATGAGCTGTTTCTTGAGCTGCGGCAGCTTTGTGCGGTCGAGGTCGTATGCACGGATATGCACAGCCCTGAATCCAGCCGGGACATGTTCGTAGGAGCTTAGGATGCTGGCAATACGGCCTCCGCTGTTCCGAATGACATCGGTCACCTCCTTAATGGAGCCGGGCCGATCATCGAGCTGAAAGCCGAATTGGATCCCTCTTTTGCTGAAACCGCTCAGTGACATCAACACTTTGAATAGGTCATCGCGGGTAATAATCCCCACCAGTTGACCACCGGCTTTCACCACCGGAACCCCGGAGACCTTATGCTTCGTCATGAGCTCTGCGGCTTCTTCCACGGTGTAATCGGGAGGAACTGTGATCGGTTTTTCAGACATGATGCTCTTAATCTTGATTTTGGTGATGAGATAGAGGATCTCGTGCATTTCCAGTGTGGTGGCATCTGAAGCAGAAGCTCTTTTTAGGTCGGTGTCAGAGACGATGCCTACCAGCTTGCTGCCCTTCAGCACCGGCAGCATGCGGACGTTGTGCTCTTTCATGAGGTGCACGGCGTGCGACATGGAATCGTTTTCATCGATGGTGAACACTTCCTTGGTCATCCAATTCTTTACCAGCATGATTTGACTCCTTTTGAGGTTCAGCCTAGTCAATCGGTTGCATCACCATCACCGCTCGAGCTTGCCACTCACACCAAGCCCAAAACGATCGGTCATTGTCTCCGAGTGAGCCAGTTCCATAGCAGACGGACTGAAGCAGTCCGAAAGAATCGTTCAGATGCAAATGACGACAACTCCTTCACCGGTTAGAGATGTTCGGCGATACTTGCGATCTCGGGGAACTCCTTCGACTGCCCCTAAAAAGCTGCATGAGTAGAGAGAATTACATCAGCTATACTTTCGATCCTCAGTATGTTGTCATGCGCTTGAACCGCATTGAAATGGAGACCCGGAATAACTGCTGTATCGTGGAGTATTTGAGCGACATGCATAATGGGTCACACAGTGATCTTCTTAAGCAAAGGTTGCCTTCTTTTCGTTGCAGGTAAGTAGGAAAGAGGCAACCGTCTAAGCCCCGGCTTACAGTAGGGGTTTAAACCGCTCTTGTGAGAGATTCTTTCAAACATTGCCAGGAGCGCACTCTCCAACGGGTTCATCCAGGGTACCTTTACACGCATGAACAGATCATCATCATGGTCTTTCTTGTGTAGATGTCTTATTTGATGAAACCGTTTTTCTTTAGATCTTTAGCAACTTCTTCGAGATCGTACTCTATGAGGGTTTTCTCTGTGGGAATTCCAGTTTCAATATCCCAGCCTCTCTCGTCGTAGTAATCGTCCAGAAGCTGCTCGCAGTCTTCCCTGGAAAGGCGGTTTCCAAAATAGTCACACAGGTGGATGGTACCGCGATCGGTAGTCTCCATGGGCTCAAACCATATGGGGGGGAAGATATCGTCTTTTCGCGAGAAGCCCAGTTTCACATTGAGAGCCTTAAGCAGATTCCAGTTGCGCCTTGCGGCTTTCCTAAATTCAAAAATGTCCGTATCGAAGCCCGTCACCGCACCATAGATCTCCGGCCAGTCATCACCTTGGAAGAAGTTGTCCGCCCGGCCTCTCAAACAGCCCATACCTATTGAGTTGGTGAAAGCAACCCAATCTTCGCCGTAGGGAGTCATCCTGCCGACGTTGAAATACCCCGGCCTGGGGAAGATCCTCTCGAGAGCGTCTTCACTGACCCCGCGGTCTTCGAGCCATTCTCGGAATTTTTCCGCAGGCTCATCCTTAGACATGTACAGGGTGACGGTACCAGGAGGCGCATAGGCTCCCCTTGGATTGGTGACCTGGCTGAATTCAGCGGCGCTCAGCCGGTTCATGCGGGCATCATACAAGGGCTCCATCCCCTTGACATGGACCGCATACTTCTCGCATCCACGCCCGATAGTCTTTATGGCCTTGTTGTAGCCCTGCGCCAGAATTCCCCCTAAACCTTCGTTTCGGTAGGCCTGTTCCGACAAGTATATGGCGGTTTCAAAGTCGTGCTTGAGCTCTCTTCCCCCCGTATCCGCATTTGTCAGGATTCCTCTCAGATAAAGATCAATCCCCCAGTCGAAGAGTGCGGTTATAGAATGCATACAAAGGCCCGAGTGGTTATAAAATTCCTGCAGTTTGACGTTTTTTCCGTAGCTTCCTGCCTGGAGACGCCCCGCCATATGCACAACCCGGCCGTAGAAGGAGGAAACCCATAGTTCGGTTCCGGCGTAGTCGTCATTTTTGACCTTGACATGCTCTTTGCATCCGACGGGGCATGTGGGATCTGCAGCCCTTCCGGCCATGATGTTTTCGAGATAGTAGTCGGGGCCGTAGATCTCATAGGCCTTTTTGGTGGAGAACCTTCCACTCCAGTTGTCCATCGATATGCCATGCACGTCCGCCCAGCCTGCAAACCCGTCCATTGTGCCCAGCTTCACAGCTTTTTCATGTTTCGGATTCGCCCTGAAACGTTTGATGATTTCTTGTGTCCTTTTCACCATGCGGGCCGGGTCGACCACTCCGAGACCCTTGTTCCCCTTTGCAATAAAGGCCTTGATGTTTTTGGATCCCATGACTGCGGGCAGTCCGCCTTTTCCCCAGGTCGTGGCCTTATCCACCAGGCAAACGGAAGTATTTACCATCCGCTCCCCGGTCGGGCCCATTGCCACAACCGCATAGCGCCGGCCGTGCTTTTCCCAGAGCGCATCGGTAGTGTCGTATAAGTCCTTTCCCCACAGATCCGCTGCATCGCACAGCTCGACATTATCACCGTTGATCTTAAGGTAGACGGGTCTTTTTGACTTGCCGCGAATGATCACCTGGTCATATCCGGACAGCTTCACGTTGATGCCGAAATTACCGCCAGACGTGCCGGGAGCTATGGTTTCCGTACTCGGCCACTTGGTCATGACCGAGATCTTAGTGGCCACAGGGGCGGCAGTGCCGATCAGTGGGCCCATTCCCATGAAGATGATGTTGTCCGGTGAGAGCGGGTCAACGGCAGGATCGAGCATTTCCCAGGCAAACCTGCAGTTCAGCCCGAATCCCCCAACATGTTTCTTGGCCATCTCCATATCCAGCGGTTCTTTTCTGACCTCTTCCTTGGTCAAATCGATGTGCAAGACTTGTCCCGCGTAACCTCCAGTTTTCATCGGAAACCTCCTTTATGGAAGCCGAAGTGTCCATCAGCTCCTATGCGAAATGTTGTAAAGCTTTGCTAAGTCCTCAATTTTTTGCAGTTGTGCTTTTCTCTCGGACTCGGACAGGGGTAAATATTCGATAGCATCGTAGGAACAATGTTTGACACACTCTGGATCGCCTCCGCAAAGGTCGCAGTTCATGGCGCATCCGTTGGCAGGATGATACAACATCCCGCCAACGGGACATGAATTAACGCAGGTTTGGCATCCCGTGCATGAGTCTTCATTAACGGAAAGGAGCCCGGTTTCTTCATCGCGGGAGATCGCTTCTTCAGGACAAACCTCGGCGCAAACCGGATCGAGGCACTGTTGGCAAACCACAGGAAGATTTTCATGGGTGCCGCCGCCCTGCGTCTTAAAGATGGCGATCCTGGAGAGATCAAAATTACACTCTCCTTCATGAACCAGAGAACAAATCAACTCACAATAGTGGCAGCCGGTGCACGTTTCCGGGTTGACAACCAAAGTCCTGCCCACTGTCACTTGACCACCTAATTCGGCTTGCACATCGACTAGCGATTCCATTTCCTCTCCTCACTCTTAAAAGTTTAAATCCCGAAGAGCTGAGTTCCTGTGATGGCTCCGATATCTATTCTTCCGTAAACACCCTCTTCCAATTGTGGAAGCTGTGTTTTGGTTCCTACAGGTCAACGCAATCTTGGGAGTTCAAATCTTGATGTTGTCGACCATCCTCACGCAAGCCCGGAATATAGAGACAAATAAACTGGTAGCGCCTCAGCTTGACAGTCATGGACTGGTCGGCATTGCATGTTCCGTATACCTTTTCCAGGTGCACCGTACTCGGTTTGGCAACGCGGCTCCCGTGGCTGGGTAGTCGAAACATCAACTGATTGTGCTCGAACACTCGAAAAGCGTCTCACAGCCGGCTTCGCCGGCACTCAATCCCACGCTCGTTTCTGCTTCGTTGAGTCCGGCCCCGGGGGGGCCGACTTGTCCTTAGTGATTTGGCTATCAGGTGATGAACGATGGTTTCCGTTCCCCCTATCATTCGCCCTTCAAGGCGGTTGTTCATTTGTTGATTGTCGACAGATTATCAACAAGATGGATGGTGTCAAGCAAAAAATGATTCATGAATAAGTTTAGCCCCCCTCTGATGAGTTTAAGACTGACACCCAAAAAGACGGGTTTCTCGATCTTATCCGTTCTTAATTCAAGGCTGCTGGCTAATTGGTTTGGCGTTATCGTGGAATCACGGCACGCTTCATAACTTGTTTTCCCGATGAATCACGGCCATTGTACCTTGATTATAAAGATTCCGTGCAAAACACTCCACGCAAATATCCGCTCCGGTTATCATGTGTATGAACATACTCTTATTCCCCACGGCGATACTTCTAGGGGCAAACGTGCTTGCGAAGGTACCTTGCGGGATCGATCTGAAGAGTCCGGAGAACGGGTATGTCCTTCGAACTGCCTCTTCCTTGTCATTAAAGTATTTGTATCCCGACCCAGTGGGATACTCCATAAAACGATGCTCACCGCAAGTTATGCTCAGGTATTGGCCCTCGCCGGGCTCGTAGTAATGCCACCCCTTGCCGTTGCGGCAGGATAAATACGGCCACAGGAAGTCATTCAGCCCCACCCCTTCAAGGGCGATCAGGGCGACGTTCCTTATTGAAAGATCTTCTTCGAGCGCTCTCCGAATGCCCGTGATGGCTTCCATGGTATGATCCGGCGCATATACGGGAACATCAAAATTCTGAGACGGTATCATCACCGGAATCTTCATGGTACCGCTTACAGTCTTGAAGGCATAACCCTTGCGGGCAACCATCAGGTATTCTGGAACCCTCAACGCCTGTTCAGGGGTACCATCAAAAAGGCGCACCACTTCCTCCCGCGAGACTATTTTCTCGATATGTGGGTGTTTTCTCAGGAATTCCATATCGGCCGGACTTGCCTTATACAGACCAGCATATTTAGTGGACCAATGCGTGCAGATAGCAACACCATCAAGTCCGGTCGTGTAGATATAGTCGATAAGCGGCGTCATGTCCCCCGTTCCCACTACGATAGCGGCAAAGCCGGATCCGTCCATAAAGCGCTCTGCCTCCAGAAAAGCCTCACTGAACGCTCTTGCCCGCATTTCCTCTGTCATTTGTGTATATCGGGCGGAAAAATACTGTGCCGCGTACGTGAGGAAAACAAATCGCGGGTTATAGCGGTCAACGAGGTCAAGTGCAGTATCGGTGACCCAACGATTGCTTCCCGGGTCCGTATCCCCCGGATACTGATGATTTTGCAATACGCTTTTGACCATTTCGATCACGGGGCCGGCTGCCTTGACTCTCTCCCTGTCTTAAGATTAAGCGTATTTTGCCACCCTCTGGCATCCACAACCAGTATGCTCACGTTAAGCTCCTTCCCTCTGCCACGGTTGGATTATCTCAATAATTTGATCTTCTGACCGCACTGAGGGCATCTGTTCGTTTCGCAAAGCACCCTGTCCAGCCTGTCGCCACCACATCCCAGGCTGAAGCGCTTGATAACGTCGGATCCGCAAGCAGGGCAGAGGGTATTTACCCAATCTGAGCCTATGAAATTGTGAAAGTAAATATAGGGAAGCTTCTCTCGTGCAGGCTGCAGCGATGATTCAATCGTTTGGATTTCGGGGTATTCAGCACCCTTCATTTCGTCTTCCGGAAGAAGACGAAAAACGTGCCAAGGCATTTTGGGATCGACCCCTGCTAGGAAACCGGCAATGGTATCAATCTCGCTGTCGTTAGCTCCTTTAATGATGGGGGTGGTTACTTCCACATGTCTAGTTTGGGCGAGTTGCTCAATATTACGCAACACGGCCTCGGAAGACTCGATACCGACGTAGGTTTTGCTGAAATCGGGGGAAAGCCCCTTGAGGCTTATGTTGAAGAAAGAAAAAATGGAGGATAGAAGCTCTGTAGTCTCAATAGTCGTGTAGCCGTTCGTGAGGCATCCCATGGGCATATTTACCCGCTTCGCCTCTTGTGCCACATCGAGAAGTGAAAGCAGGGAGACAGTGGGCTCGTTGACGTTGAATACGATGCTGTCGCAGTTGAGTTTTTGGGCCATAGCGACCAGCTGGGAAGGTGCGAGATGATACATCTGGTCCTGCAGCAACTCCGGGTCTTTTTTGGCGATGAAGGCATTTGAGCAGTATCGGCACCGAAAGTTGCAGCTGCTGGTACCTATGGTCAGACACTGGGTACCCGGATAGGCATGGTAGAATGGGACAGATTCCATCCGTGATGCCCCGTAGAAACTCCAGCGATGCGGAAACCGCTCCCTGATAGCGCCTTCTGAAACGGTGTACATACGGCAAAAACCGGTCTTGCCGTCCCCAAGTTGGCACTTTCTTTCACAGAAATTACAACGCACGCTTGATATCCCCCGCAACTATTTCAATGTCTCACTGTCGCCAGGTCACCGCCAGCGTCTGATGTCAACTCCCCTTCCCATACGGACAATCCGGGTAGCGGCATGTCTTGCATTTCAGACAGAGCCCGCCATGCCCCATTCCGGCAACATCCTTGCGGGAAAGATGATCGCCTGCCATTATACGAGGATAGACAATGTCAAATATGGATACCTTGGCGGACATACCACCTGATGGGATACCAAACACCGGTACCCCATCGAGGTCCGCGATCATAAACATCGCCCCCGGCAGAACCGCAGAAGCGCCGGCCCTCAGCAATCCAAAACGGCTTCTGTCATCCGGATCCACTGACATGCCGCCCACTACTACCAGTGCATCAGCTCCTCGATCGATAAGGTCAAGTGCTGCGGCAGCAATCTTTCCATCATCATCCGGCAGCATTACCACATCCAGGATGCTGCCTCCAAACCCTTCGATCTTTTTTCTGATAATCGCCTCGAATCTGTCTTCAATCCTGCCATAGTATACTTCATTGCCGGTGATCATCACTCCCGCTTTGGATTTTCGGATAGGAAGTACTCTCAGTGTACCCATGGTACTCTGTGCAATTCGTGCTGCGTCATCAACGGTCGAGCGGCTGACCAAAAGCGGGTTGACACGCGTAAACCCCACCTCCATCCCCGTTGAGACCAAAGAATTGGAGTGCCTTGTTGCACACATGATCTCTCCTAGCTCATTGAAGCTGCTAAGCGCCTCTACATCGACTTTGAGCAAGCCGTCTCTCATTGCCAGCAAAGAGATCTTCCCCTCACGAGGCGGGTGTGTGCATCCGACGCCTTCTCCGCATAGTGCGTTTGCCAGGCTGACGACCGCATCCTCTTCATGCACTTGATCCGATTCGATTTTCAAGACAAAAAGGTGGTCCTTACCCAATTTATGGAGATGACCAATATCTTCATACTCAACAATGTGGCCTCGTCTGAATGCGACACCTCTCAATTCTCCAGGTCGAATTTCAGTGATGTCATGGGCCAAAGGCAGCCCTATCGCTTCTTCCACTCTGACTATTTGAACCATGACTTGTTCTCCTGCCGGTTCCAAAAACTAACTCAACAGCTGCACAGGAATACAAGCTCCTGCGGGAATCTGTTCCACTCCTTCCGGGATAGTGATAATTCCTTCCGCATTGGCCATAGCCTGCAATCGACTGAACATTTCAAGAGGTTTGATTAAGGTCTTGCCTCGCTTTTCCTCAAATCGGCCAAAAACGAACTGGGTCCAATCCATCTGTCGTCCACGCACCGGGTTCGAAAGTTTGACGAAAATGCTTGAAAGCCCTGGTTTTTTGTGTCCGGCAAGTTTTCCCAGTCCCGGCAGGGCAATCTCAAGAAAAGCAATCAAATTCCCATGCGGCCTACCCGGCAAGACAAAAACCGGTTTTCCCTGAAGAAAACCGAAACCGATGTTTTTGCCGGGCCCCATCTTGATTCGATGAAAAACCGGATTCCAGTTCAAGCGGTCTAACACCCTCATGACAGACCCCCGGTCTCCCGTCCATGCTCCGCCGCTGGTAATGACGGCGTCATGAGTCTCAACGGCTATTGCGAGCTTCTCCACAATGCCCTGATCGTCATCGCCGACGATATCTATCGAGGTCTTCATTCCTAAGCGTTTGCACCATGCATCGAGCGTCACCAGATTGCTGGCAAAGGTTTTTCCCTCCGTCAGCGACTGTCCGGGGGCAAGGATCGCATTACCCGTGGCGATAATCGCCACAGAGGGTTTCCGAAACACGGTTATCTTCTGATGGCCAGATGCTGCAAGAAGTCCCAGCTTGCATGGTCCCAACTGCGTTCCGGCACAGAGCACGGGCTCACCCACGAAAATGTCGCTTCCCGACACGAGGACATTCCGTCCAGTTACGGTATACTGCCGGGTTATAGCTACGCAGTCTTCATCGTCAGTGACGAATTCTTTGGGAACCACAAAATCGGCACCCCTCGGAACTTTTGCCCCAGTGTAAACCCGCATCGCCGAACCCGGCTCCAGCAAGTCCTCTCCATTCATACCGGCGGCGATAGCCCCTTTCAGCCTCAACCTTATTGGGTTATTCGGTGCGGCATCTGCGATATCATCGGCACAGACCGCATAGCCGTCCTTCAATGCGGCATCCACTGAAGGAGAATTCACAAGTGCGTAAATATCTTCTGCTGAAACGCTATCGATGGCATCGACCAGCGATACGATTTCCGGATCGAGCGGATTGATGTGCTGCAACGTCAAGTGCAGCGCTGACCTAAAGCCGAGCATCCGAGCATCTTTCGCACAACCGGATCGAGCGAATGCCTGAAATATTTTACCCTCACCTCTAAGAAATTATCTTCACGCAAGCCCTGACTTGATGCCTGTGAGGTTTCAGTATAGAAGCGGAAAGCACATGTTTTCTTTTTGCTACCAGAACACAAAATGCGCCTGATGTTAGGCTTGATTAGTGGCCCGAAACCTGCGCAAGCATAAGGTTTAGAAACAAAAAACCAAATATGTAATTGTGCTTGCCAACCCCATGCCTCTCTCTCAGGAAGAAATCTTCTACCAACCAGTGGCTACCGCCGGTACTGCACCTTCAGGGAATCCCCATGACCTCCATATAGGAAGGCTCGTGTACAGGAAGAATCAGATCAGCTATGCTTTTGATCCTCACCATGCTGTCATACGCTTGAAACGCATCGAAATGAATACCCGGGATGACGACACCATCTGCGGCCACAGGCGAGGCCGTCCAGTCTGAACTCGCGGGTGGGAAAAAATTTTCGAGAATGGAGCAAAACCCGGAAATGACCGCACGCCCGGCTTCCGTCATCACGGAGACAGCCTGGCAGCCGGGGGTGTGCCCCGGTACCGGAATGACTTCGATGCCTGGGAGTATTTCAGCGGCTCCGCGCACCGGTGCGAAATCCAAGTCATTCAACAGCGAGCTGGAATACATTGCTGAAAACAGCGGGTGAGGTGCTTTGGCAAATGCCAGTTCGTCCTCTTGCACAACCACCTTCGCGTTTTTGCACAGAGCTGAGTTATAGCAATGATCGAAATGCAGATGGGTCTGTATGACCAAGTTGACTTCGTCCGCGTCCATCCCGGCCTTTTCGAGAGCCTCTTGAAACCACTGGCAGTGCTCTATGGGCAAATGTTCGAAGGCCGGCTGAAACGCTTTGTAGTCGTGGGCGTGTATGGCTGTATCAACCAGAACCCGGTGTTGCCCGCCTTCGATGATCCAGAAGAGATAAGGTCTCCAGATCTTCTCTCCATAGCCGGAAAGATAGGTCATGAGTCCCTTTTCGGCTTGCACCCGGGCCAACGTGACAGGAATGATCCGATACATTTTTTGATGAGGCTCCATTACTTCTTTCTCCTAGAGGCCGAGGTAAGCCTGTTTGATCATTTCAGAGCCGAGTAGTTCAGTGCCTTTTCCTTCCATGACTATTTCTCCGTTTTCCAAGACGTAAGCGTGATCCGCAATCTCAAGACTGTATTCAACCTGTTGTTCTACCATCAAAATAGCAATTCCCAGCCTTCTGATCTCCGTGATAAGTTCGAATACCTCTTCAGCAAGCTTGGGGGAAAGACCTGCTGTAGGCTCATCCAGCATCAGCAGTTTAGGCTGCGACATCAAGGCTCTCCCAATGGCAAGCATCTGCCGTTCCCCGCCGCTCAGTGTTTCAGCTCTTGCCTGCCTCCGCTCCAGTAGGATCGGAAACATTTTATAAATCATCTCTGAGACATCTTTCGCAACGTATCCGGGCCTTTTGGTGGCAAAGGTCCCCATCCGCAAGTTATCTTGAACTGACAGCTTGGAAAATACTCTGGCTCCCTCCGGAACCAAGCACAGTCCGCGCTTGGCAATCCGGTGAGCCAAATCTCGACGAATGAACTCACCGGCGAATTCGATACGTCCGTCAGAGGGTTGTATCAATCCTGCAACGCACCGGAGAATGGTTGATTTACCGGCGCCGTTCGATCCGACAATTGAGACGATCTGACCGCCGTTGACGGCGAAAGATACGCGGCGCACAACCGGAACTCTTCTATACGGAATGCTGATCTTTTCTACGCGCAGCATAGCGCCTTCCCAGGTAGGCCTCGATGACCCGTTCATTGTTGGCTATCTCCTCGGGCGTCCCTTCAGCAAGCTTGCTCCCATAGTCCAGGACAATGATCCGCTCACAGATATTCATAACGGCTCGCATTAGATGCTCAATCACGATTAGTGCGACGCCGGCGGCTTGGATCTTCAACAACAAACTCGAGCACGCCATCGATTTCCTTGGGCATTAGCCCCGCCATTACCTCATCCAACATGAGCAGCTTGGGTTCGGTGGCCAGTGCCATGCTCAAGCCCAATAGTCTCTGTTCAGGCGGAGAGAGGTCAGAGGCCACATCATTTCGCCTTTTGAATAAATCCGTAAATTGGAGCACTTCCAGGGTTTTTTCAAAAGCCTGCTTTTTGTGCCGATATTTTATGAATGCTCCCACCATGACGTTTTCAGACACGGTCATCTTTTGAAAATTCTGTACGATTTGAAACGTCCTGGCCAATCCACGCGCACATATGCTGTAAGGGGGCTTACCCCCGATTTGTTCGCCGTTGAACAGTATGCTGCCGGAACTGGGCCGATGATATCCCGATATGCAATTGAACAGTGTGGTTTTGCCGGCGCCATTCGGTCCCACCAGGCCCGCGATTTGTCTTCTGCCGATCTCAAGAGAAATCATGTTGTTTGCAAGAAGGCCTCCGAAATGCTTCGTCACTTCCCTCAGCTCAAGCAAGCTCATCTCTTCGATCCCTGGTATATTCCTTATTTTCAAAATATTCGATCAAACCGTCCGGTTGAATCAGACACATTGCGATGATCACGGCCCCAAAAACCATGGAAGCTATTCCGTGTCCGGTGCCGCCAAGCCATGCGTTGATGAGGTTGATTAAGGGAACCAGTATGAGGGCACCCAACAAAGGTCCGCTTATGGTTCCCGTACCGCCGAAGACGGATATAAGAACTACCTGTACCGAAAGATTCAGTGAAATTGCCGAAGGAGGATCTATATAGAGAACATACTGGGCGTAAAACGTTCCTGCTATAGCGGCAAGAAAAGCGCTGAGTGCGATTGCAAAGACCCTGTACTTCGCCGTATTTACGCCCAGGCTTTGCGCAACCTCGGCACTTTCCTTGAGCGCTCTGAGATAATATCCGGTCCTCGAGTGGATGACGATCTTCGCAAGAATCACCCCTACAATCAGCAGAAATAACATGATGTAGTAATAGAAGATCTTATTCTCTCGAAACTGCATGTACAAAAAGGAGGACTTCTTCAGCAGAGGGATGGAAAGCCCTACTGCTCCGCCTACAAAGCTCCAGTTTTCAATCAACGTCTTGGTCACAAACAGAAACGCCAGCGTGGCAATGGCAAAGTAATGGCCCTTGAGTCGGGATGTGGGGTAGCTTATCAGAATGGCGACCAAGCCGGACAGGCAACCTCCCGCCAGCATCCCCAGCCACGGCGTTACGCCCCAGTATATGAGCAGTACGCTCGAGGTATACGCGCCGATACCGAAAAACGCGGAATGCCCGAAAGAAACCAGGTTTGCGTAGCCACCCATCAGATCCCAGGAAACCGCCAGGAGCCCATACATAAACACCATGATCATGATGTGTCGGCTAAAGGCGTCGGTAAACACAAGCGGATAAAGTATCAGCAGAAGCGTCAGTCCCGGATATGTGATCTTGCGCCAATCCCTGATTGTTGACGTTTTCAGCATCACCATCCGAAGATCCCCTTTGGTCTGAGGCTCAGAATCAGGAGATAAAGCACGAACACGCACAAATACTTATACTGGGGTCCGATAAAGAATCCCCCGAATGTTTCCGTCATGCCGATTATTATGCCTGCCAAAACCGTTCCCATAACCGATCCGAATCCTCCCAATGCCACAATGGTAAAGGCTAAAACACCGAACAAGAAGCCCGAGTAAGGAGAGACATGCGTGCTGACGGGGAGAACCACACCACCAACACCGAGGCAGGCGACGCCAATAGAAAAAGTGACAGCATTCATCCGCTCCGTGTTAATTCCCATCAACTGCGCCGCTTCACGGTCCAGGGCGGTAGCGATAATGGCTTTCCCGGTGTTGGTTCGCCTGATGAAAATATCGACGGCGAAGATCACCAACAAACTGAGCACTGACGTCACGACCTCAGCGACACTCAAGAACACCCCACCGATCTGCAAATTGCCTTTGATCCATGGATCGTGGTCTATCGATCGATAGTTCCCTGAAAAAACAAACAGGTACAGGCTCTGCAAAAAAACGCCGACACCGAATGTCACCACAATTTGGGATAGAAGGTTTTCACTTGTTAATACTCTGGCGATGATCAATCGGTATACCGCCCAACCCAGAACCCCCAAAAGGACCACTGCCACGGGCATCGCAACCATGCAGCTGGTACCGAAAAAAGCATAGCCAAAGAAGCCGATGTACATCGCTAAGACGAGAAATTCCCCATGGGCGAAATTGATTATATCGGTGACTCCCCAAATTAGAGTGAGGCCGATCGCGACCAGGGCATACAGGAGGCCGACAGTGATTCCGTTGGCAAGCAATTGCATAAAGAGCACTAAATCCATTTTCGGCATCACCTCAAGTCATGGGGGGAACGGAGAAGGGTCCTCCGTTTCCCAACCCGCATTTACTTGTCGCTCCATTTGGGGTGAGGCCAAACAATATCAGCCGTCTTACCATCGAAGGGCCAGACCACCTCATCTTTTTGATCGATAATCTGGAGCACCAGCATGGTCGCCCCTTCATTATCGTGGCTGTGCCGGGGGGGAGCTTGAACGGGTGAGAACCATATGCCCGGCCCGGGCATGATGCTTTGCTCGGGGCTGAACTTGGTCTTTTCCATGGCATCCCGGACGGCATCTTTATCCGTGGACGCCGCCCGGTTTATGGCATCGGCCACAATGAAAGGCGGCATAAACATCAGGGCGACCGGTGCGGTCATGGTCTGGTCGTCGCGAGCCTTGTAAAGCTCGGCGACTTTTTGAGTGACCTGCTTTGAGTAGCCCGGATGGAACCAACCGGAGACCAGGACGCCATTGCCGTCTTTTCCAACACTGGGAATGTACTTCGGACTTGTATAGCCAGCCATTCCGAACCAGACCGGCGGGGTATAATCAAAAGTCTTCATGGTCTTTGTGAACAGTATGGCATCTGGATCATAGCCGATCTGGAAAAACACGTCGGGGTCTGCGGCCTTGATTCGCTGCACTTCCAGCTTCACGGAAGCAGCGGCGCTGTCGAACGGCACCGAGGCAACGATGTCATATCCGCGCGCCTTGGCTTCCTGCTCGATTTGTTGATTACAGATCGACCCGTATTCCGTGTTTTCATAGGCAACTGCAATCTTTTTGTATTTCTTGCCAGTCTTTTCTTCCATATCCTGGAGGCAATCGAAATAGGCCTTAGCTACTTTTCCGCTATGGGCGATAACACGAAAATAGTACTTGAATTCTCGTTGAGTCAGATCTACGGCACTGCCTGCGCCGCTTATATAGGGCGTTTTGAGACGCTCGGCAACCATGCTGCCGGTCTTAATACAAGAGCTCTGCCATCCACCCAGGACGGCAACAACGTGTTCCTCTTGTATCAACCTCTCGACTTCAGCAAGTGCCACATTCGGGTCCCCTCGATCATCAGCGTAGACCACTTCGATTTTAGCCCCACCGAGATTCGGAATTCCCTCGGTTTCGGCAAACGGCAGACCCAAGCCGGGATATTTGTTGTTGATAATATCCACCGCCAAATCTATCCCCTGCTTATTAAGTGCCCCGGTTGGCGCCGTTGGGCCGGACAAAGGCAGGTGCGCCCCAATTTTGATGACCTTTTCCTGAGCCAGGCACATTGAACTCAAACCAAACGTGCTCAGAAGAAAACCGAACAAAGCACATACGACCGAAATTCTCTTCAGCTTCATAGCTGTCCTCCTTAGGTTCCTATGGGTAGACTTCGAAAACCCTTTTATTCACCTGCCTACTTGTGACAACTATCATTCCGTTGCGGTGCCGAGAGCCGGTCCCGCTCCTTGCTACTGGCGGACGAAGCCAGGAAAAAACCATCCCTTCCGGGCTTATGCACCGGGGGGATGTTCAAGTCCCTCTTCAACCAACTCATCTCGACAGATCGACTTTTCAATCCCGTCCCAGACTCCTATCCTACCTGCCTACGTCAAAACACCGGAGATTAAGCTCTGGGTCTCTCCAATGCCTGGCCGTAATGATCGACCGGGTCGGGAATTCCGACTTTCTTCAGGATTCCATAAAGGGTTGCGGACTGGCTGGAGATAACGGGTTTCTTGATCTCCTCGCTCGAGGGTGTCAGCCACCCCAAGCAAAGGACTTATCATGCATGTGAGGAACACGCAGTCGGCATCCGGCGCGGCGGTCGCAGCATCCTTGACCAGTTTATAAGAGCTGTAAGGATTCATCGAGAACTCCCAATAATCCGCCATACTCACCAAACCGAGGCCTTTCCAGTAGAGAGTCTCAATGCCGTTTCCTTCCAAAAACCTCACTTCTTCCTCAAAAGTAAAATCCGGGTATGGACCAACAAGGGCAATGCTGTTGATACCCATGTCCTTGAATAATTCAATCACGCAACTGATCGTGGTCGTTGCCGGAGATCCCGATGCCGCTTCGATTTTACCGATAAGCTTCTTTGCGTGATCCAACCCTCCAATAAACCCTCCGGAGGTACATGCAAACACCATCAGGTCACATTTACGGCCGTGATTCAGTTTCCGGGCCTCGGCTTCCACTGTATCTTCAAGCTCTTTCAACGCCTCTGCCGTATGTTCTTCATGCCCCAAGGCCGCCCTCGAAAATTGCACGCCTTCGGGTGCTGCCAGATCCCATTCCCGGCACATCCAGGTCATTGGTGCCAAGATCCCAATCTCGGCCCTCCACCCCTTCAGAGTCGGTATGCCCCTAATCATATTTGACTTTTCCATGATTCCTCACCTGCGTTGGATTGTTCGCACTCATCCCTTCCTCCCTTCCCAGGCAACAAAGGAACGAGGCAATAACGTGAGGCCAAATCATCGACCCCTTCATCGTTTTCTGAAGTCAAATTACTTGCCTCAGCATCGAGGTTGCTTCAATGCTCCGCCATAGTGGAGAACGGGATCCGGGATTCTCAATTTTTTTAAAATTCCGTACAGAGTCGCAGAGGGGCTTGATATGATAGGTTTGCCGATTTCGTCCTCCAAAATATCTGCGATTCCCAAAATGCTGCTCATCATACACGTGACGAAAATACAGTCCGCATCCGGAGCAGCCTTGGCCGCATCTTTGACGAGCGGATAGCATCTGTAAGGGTCCATATGGTATTCCCAGTAATCAGAATTCTGAACCAACCCGAGTCCTCTGACATAAAATGTTTCCACGCCGTTGGCCCTGAAAAAGTCGACTTCCGCGTCCAGCACATTGTCTTTATACGGACCCACAAGGGCCATCTTTTTGATATTCATGTCCTCGAATATTCCCAGAACACAGGTAGTCGTCGTTAGTCCCGGAGAACCCGAAGCGCTTTCAATTTTCTGAATGATCTCTTTGTCATAGTTCGGTCCCCCGATAAATGAACCCGAAGTGCATCCGAGACAAATGACATCACACCTGAAGGTAACATTGAGTTTCTTCGCTTCATTTTCAATGTCCTTAGCCATGTTTTTGAGATCTTCTGGAGTATTCTGGGGTAATCCCAGTATGGCCTTTGAGAACTTGATCCCCTTCGGAGCAACGATGTCCCACTCCCGATACATTCCCGGTAGTGGCGCCAACATTCCCACTTCCGCTCTCCAGCCCCGGAGAGTCGGAATCTCACTGACCATGCTTGTCTTCAGCATAGCTTTGTCCTCCTTTTAGAGCTTGGCTGGATTTCCGCTTGTCCGGGTTGAGGGCAAGCGGCCATTTCCAGACAGCCTCTCGGCCGGTATTTCTTTCACCAGCTCTCCGATTTACGTACTTTCCGAACCGCCTTTAAGTTTCAGAATCATTCTTGCTGCGATTGCCGCTGCGGTGCCGCACACCACCGGACAGCCCTGTTCACTGCGGCAGCCAATCTCTCGAAACACTTCTCTATCCTCGGGCAGGTACAACTTATATGCTCGGCCGTACTTGATCTTGTGTATTTCCCAACAAATGGTATGCCCTATCTCTTTTTTGAATTCTTCGTACACCTGCATTCCGAGATTCATGGCTTCTTGGTACTCATCATAGTTTTCAAGGCGCTGCCGCCCGGCAACTGCGGAAACGGCCATGATCGCAGCTACCAGAGCCCCGCAGGATTCTCCGTGTCTGGCAACACCTGCGGCGAGAGCGCTTCCCGAACGAAACACCGAGGGTGTAATTTCATCGAATTTCTCTTGCAATGCCCCCAATACGGTTTGAGAACACCCTGCGTAGGTCATTTCGTTCTTATAGGCAGATTCATACACTTCTCGAACAACATCATCTCGTTCTGTCATACGTTGTCTCCAATAGCCCTCACAACCTGCATCTCCGCTAACCGGACACCAGTCCGCCTAAATAAAATGTGCCGTCAAGAAACCCGCCATCTACGGGTACGGACTGGCCCGTAATATAGCTCGAATCGTCCGAGGCCAGAAAAGCCACTGTGTTGGCAACCTCCTCAGGCTCACCAAATCGGTTCATCGGCACAGCTCTAGCCCTTCTCGCCTTTAGTTCAGGAGTATGATATATGGCTTGCGTCATAGGGGTCGTAATCGGTCCCGGGCTCACGGCATTTACGCGCACGTTGTGCTTCACCCATTCGATGGCCATCATTTTGGTCAAGAGAATCACGCCGGCTTTGCTCGAGCTATAGGCACCCAAATAAATCTGAGGAGTATGACCGGCCACCGAAGCAAAATTGACGATGCTCCCGCCACCTTGTTTTATCATGACTTTTCCCGCCTCCCGGCTGCACAGGAAGGTGCCCTTGAGGTTCACCGCCATCACCTTATCCCAGTCCTCCTCCGTGGTTTCTTCAATGGGAGACTTCTTTGCGATACCCGCAACATTAACCAATACGTCGATCCTGCCGAATGTATCCATGGCCATTTCGACCATTTCCCCCACTTGTTTTCCATTGGACACATCGACTTCACACCAAGCCCCTTTGCGTCCTTTACCCTGAACTTCTTCAGCTACCTGCTTTGCAGTTTCGTTTACAACATCTGCAATCAGAACGTCGGAACCTTCTTCAGCGAGTTTGAGGCTGACGGCACGACCGATACCCTGACCGCCTCCAGTCACGATTGACACCTTGTTATCCAGCTTCATAGAAAAAACCTTTCTCCTGATCATCCACCAACAGCACAGGGCAAGTCGTACGACTCCACAACACCCTTCAGACATTCCATTTGGGCGTCGCTTGGCGCCGTAAGGGCGCCAAGAACGTATTCTTTACCCAATCGCTCATATTTGAATGTTCCCAACCGATGGTATGGAAGCAGCTCCAACCTTTTGAACCTGTCGAGGGAAAGCTTTTCTTTAATGAGTTCCGCTGTGGCCTTTATGTTTGTCTCATCATCATTGAACCCCGGAACGACCGGAATCCGGACGATCAAATCCACCTCCTCTCTGGATAATTTTATCAAGTTTTCCAGTATCTTCCTGTTGGATACCCCGGTATGGGTTCTGTGCTTTTGGGAGTCCATGTGCTTTATGTCGAAAAAAACTAAATCCGTGTAGCGCGCAATCTCCTTCAATTTCTGCCAACTGCAATATCCGCAGGTTTCGATTGCTGTGTGGAGATTCTCACGTTTGCACTTTTTCAAAAAATCGGCCACAAACTCCGGTTGCGCGGTGACTTCGCCGCCACCAATCGTTATGCCCCCTCCGGAATTCTGAAAGAACACAACATCACTTTTCACACGTGCCAGCAGCTCACTGCTGGTCACCGTAGTGCCAAAAAGCTTTCTCGCACCGGGGAAACAAGCTTCGGCACACTCGGCACATTGATCACACAGGTCCCAATCCGTTACAGGTTTTCCATCCA
This sequence comes from uncultured delta proteobacterium, assembly GCA_963781715.1. Classification (GTDB taxonomy): domain Bacteria; phylum Desulfobacterota; class Syntrophobacteria; order Syntrophobacterales; family Syntrophobacteraceae; genus Desulfoferrobacter. The sequence continues at coordinate 175,961 of CAWAGW010000018.1, read as the reverse complement.
CCATCTTGACGGCATTGCGCGAGCACGCTTCGACACACGCACCACATCCTAGGCACTTGGCCGGGAAATACGCGACTTCCGGCTCAAAGTCCTGTCCTTCCGGATTGCTGCACCAGAGACATTCCAGCGGGCACCCCTTCATGAAGATCAACCACCTAATCCCCGGGCCATCGTGGATGGCATAACGGTCGATATCAAAGATACGGCCCTTGCGCTCGCAACTCCCTCGCTCGACGGTCCTAGACACACGCATATTCTGTTCTTCCGATTATCTCATCCTGCACCGACTTATCCAGCTCCGCGAAGTAAGCACTGTACCCTGCGACCTTCACAATGAGGTGCGGGTAATTTTCCGGGTGCTCCTGAGCGTCCTTCAGCATAGCACCGCTGATGACATTGAATTGCGAATGCCAGCCTTTGAAATTCACCATATAGCTCTTGAGCAACGCGATGAAGTTTTCTATTCCTCGATCATCCTGCAGGAGAAGCGGGCTGAATTTCATGTTGTGCAGAGTTCCGATGATGTTATCCATGCGAGACAGCTTTGCGGCGGACTTGACAGCACCGACCACCCCGGTTCGCTCGCTGTTCGGTTCCGGCGAAATGCCGTCGGTCAGGGGCACTCCTGCCAGTCGTCCGCTCGGTAAGGCGCCGAGCACGGTTCCAAAGGGAATGTTGGCGGTAAGGGTGGTTACCTCGGGCTGATATTTTGCCCCAAGTCCATTGCGGTATTTGTGACATTCTTGAGCAAATGTATCGAGAACCCATTGTCCCATGGAATCGACATAATCATCGTCATTTCCCCATTTGGGCGCACGATTCATCAGCATTTGCCGCAACACCTCATCCCCCTCGAAGTTCTTCCCCAAGGCTTCGTTCAGCTGTTGCATGGTGACCTTCTTCTCTTCGAAAACCAACTTTTTTACTGCGGCCAAGGAGTTTGCACTATCGGCCACACCGACGGCAGACCAATAGCCCCCTCCGTCGTTATAGGCGGCCCCATACTTCCATAAGTCCTGGGCCCTTTCGATGCAGTCTTCCCGCATTGAGGAAAGAAACGGTGCGGCAAGTAATTCCCTTTTCGCAACATCCGCCACTCCGCTGGCGACAGCCGCGTGCCTGCACAAGTAGGTGATTTGCTTGCGGTAAGCCTCTTGAAACTCGTCAAAGGTGGCAAAATTTTCGGGAGCGGGAGTATCGACCCCGATCTTCCTGTTATTGTACCTCAGAACTCCGTCATTGAATATCAGCTCCAAGGGAGCTCCAAGGTTTAGGTATACCGCCGTCAAGAAATTCCCTTCCTTCTCCGGTCGGGCCTCGACACACGCGGTCAGCACATAATCCCGTGCTTCGTCAAGCGGCACACCTCTTTCCTGCATATATGGAATGATGATCTCGTCGCTTTGGTATTTGGGATGTCCGAGGCCGAGTTTAAGAAGCTCCACGCTTTTTACATAGAAACCATGCGGAGTACCGGCATGCAGTCGGATGACCATGTCCGGTTGCGGTATTTGCAGCTCTTGCATGGCTTCCAGGCAAAGGAACGACACTTCATTGGTCGCGTCTTTTCCTTCCTTCGTCTGTCCCCCCAACGTGATCAGGTTCCAAATCGCAAATCCGCCAAAAAACTTGGCGTCGCTGGTCGCCCTCAGAATATTCACCGAAGCCACCTTAAGATAAAAGCACTCCAGCAATTCGAGAGCTTCCTGTCGATCCAGTGTTCCCCTGTTTACATCCTCCTGGTAGAAGGGATACAGTAATTGATCGAGCCTCCCCAGGGCGAAAGCGTTGCCGTTCATACTCAGCCGGGTAATCAAGTGGACAAACCACAAAGACTGCAGCGCTTCCCGAAAAGTTTTTGCGGGCTGTTCAGGCACTCTCTGGGTTACCGCAGCAATCTCTTCCAGTTCATGTTTTCTCGCCTCGTCCTTTTCACTTTTCGCCATCCTCTCGGCCTCCGCAGCATAGCGGTTGGCAAAATGCACCGCGGCCTCCGAGGTTATCAACACCGCATTCAGAAAATCGATTTTTTCCAAATCTTTGATTTCGCTCGGGTCCAACGACTCGATTCGCTTCTTCACATCTTCAATGATCCCACTAAATCCCTTTTGCAGGACGGCCCTGTAATTGGGGTGAACATTCCCCACATAGCTGGTCGTCTGGTTCCTGTTCTGCAATATCGCCGTTCCAGCCGGAGGATAGGTTTCAGGGTCTGCATAACAAAGATTCTTGGTCTCCACAGGCAGCGATGCGAACACCCTTTCATCCACTGACCTTCCGCGCCAGAAAGGAAAGACCAATTCCTTCAAGGTGCGCTTATCTTCTTCTTGCACGATCAACGGATCCCAATCCCGGGTCGTAAGCGTTTCCAGTTCGTGTTCCAACCAACCCCCGCATACCTCGGGAAAGATGTTGACGCTTCTTGCAATCTTAGAAATGTCGCCAACGATTATCTCGTTCTCATGTATGCCGATTTTTATTCCTTTTAGAACTTCTGCAAGAGCTTTTGCCACACGAATGACAATCGGCCTGTTTTCATTGTTCCCATACCCCAGTGTGTAGAAGTAAGCTCTCTCTACATCGAGGTGCGGCTTGGCTTTCAAAAATTCATTCTTCAGAGCTTCAATTCTTGGCTTCATAGCAAACCTCCAGATCCTTTAGTTTAATTACCTTTCCCGGCCAAATAGGCCTTTTTTACTTCCTCATTCCCCAGCAATTCTTTTCCGGGGCCGCTCAGCACTATCCTTCCCGACTCCAGGATATATCCACGGTCAGCCAGCTTCAGCGAATAGCGAACATTCTGCTCGACAAGTAAGATAGCTACTCCTTGTTCATTGATTTTTCTGATTGTCTCGAACATCTCCAGGACAATTAACGGAGCCAGCCCGAGAGACGGCTCATCCAGCATCAGGAGCTTGGGCTTTGCCATCAGCCCTCTGCCGATAGCCACCATTTGCTGCTCGCCTCCACTCAAGGTCTGAGCCTGCCGATTTTTAAATTTTCGGAGGAGAGGGAAACACTCGTAAACAAACTCTATCCTTTCATTCCTGCCATTCCTAACGGCCCGGTCATATGCGCCAAGCAGTAAGTTCTCATGCACTGTCATTTCAGGAAATAAATGGCGACCTTCAGGCACATGAATGATTCTATTGGCTACCACAACATTTGGCTCCATGCCGTCGATTCGCCGCCCTGAAAACGCTATGCTGCCCTTCTTGAGGCGCAGCAGGCCCGATATGGCTTTAAGAATCGTAGATTTGCCCGACCCATTGGATCCCAAGATGGTCACGAGCTCTTTCTCGCCGACCCTGAATGTTACATCCCAAACAGCCTGCAGGTGTCCATATGCCAGTGAGACATTATTTACTTCTAGCAAGTTGTCCTCCCTACCTAGAATGTGTATTCCTTGCCCAGATATGCATCGATCACCAATTTATTGTTCAATAGGTCCTCAGGTCGCTCGTCCGCAATTTTTTCACCATAGTTCAGAACGACCACGTGTTGAGCCAAATTGATGACCGCATCCATCACATGCTCCACCCAAAAGATCGTAATACCTCGTACATCCCGTATCTTTCCAATTAAGGACATGGCCCCCTGTATCTCCGTCGGATTAAGGCCAGCCAGGGGTTCATCGAGGAGAACCAGTTGGGGATCGCTCGCCAAGGCTTTTGCAACCTCTACCTTCTTCCGTTCAACGAGTGTCAGATTCTCACTGACAATATCCTTCTTATTGCCCAACCCCACAAAGTCCAGACATTCCCAGGCGACCTCCGAGGCTTCCTCAAAGCCGATTCCATGCCCACGGCCGAACATCGCTCCGACCATTATATTCTCCAGGCATGTCATCTTGTGAAAAGGGCGGACTATTTGGAAGGTTCTCGCTATGCCCAAGCGGGCAATCGCGTGCGGTTTTTTTCCGCCGATTTCTTCACCGCAGAACTGAATCGATCCGGAGCTCGGAACGTAAGTACCCGCAATGGTGTTAAACAATGTCGTCTTGCCGGCACCATTCGGTCCGATAAGGGCAACAATCTTGTTCCTCGGCAAACCGAGGCTCACGTCATTGACCGCATGCAACCCCCCAAACCTTTTCGTTACATTGCTCATGGTCAGGATGTCTGTCCCGCCTTCTTTCATCAGTGCCTCCCCTTCATCCCACTAAACAATCTTGATTTTCATTTTCTCAAGCACGAAAACCACAACACCGCGTGGCATGAATTCAATGATAGCGACAATCACAATACCGAGGATGATAAGGTATACTTCCGGCATGCTGCTCCACAGCACCTCCGAGAGTAGGACGAAGAAGAACGCTCCAATCAGCGGGCCCACTACTGTTCCCAATCCCCCGAACATGGTGATGGCAATCATCTGCACCACTAAGTGCATCTGAAAAGCAGCCGTGGCATCGATGTAGGTAATATACCAGGCGTACGCCGCTCCGATGATGCCCGGAAAAAACGCTGAGACCGCAAAAGCTAACATCTTGTACTTAAGGGTCGGAATTCCCGATGACTCAGCAGCATCCTCGTCCTGGCGAATAGCCGAGAGGGCGAAGCCAAACTTCGATTTCCTCATTCTATACAGAAATATGAAACAAATAATAAATGTTGCCAGGTTGATCAGATAATACTTCGGCAAGATATACACCGGAGGAAGGTTCACTCCTTCAGCTCCGCCGAACCAAGGCGTGTTCACCATGATGACATATATAAGTTCGGAAAATCCCAGGGTAAGGATGCTGAAATAAGGCCCTCTGAGGATCAAAGCCGGATAACCGAATAGGAAAGCGACTACTGCGGAGAGTATTCCTCCACAAATGATTGAGAAGATCAGGGACGTGCCGCCAACAGCTAAGCTCTTACCGAGCAGAGCCGCCGTGTAGGCTCCAATACCGAAAAATACCTGCTGGCCGAAGCTAATATACCCGCAGAACCCCGCCATCAGATTCCAACTCGCTGCCAGCACACCTGCTGCAAAGATGGAGGCGAACAGTGAAAGAATATAGCCACTGGCGATATATGGCAGCGCTACAAAAATCAGCAGGACGGGTGTAAGCAGAGCAACGTTCTTAAGATAACGGCTTCCAACCCTATTCAATATCATTGTCTCGCTTCCGATCTTTGGTGCTAGCAACCCAACGTTACTCAAATATTGCTTTATAAACTTCACGTTCGTCTCCTCTCATACTACCTGGCTGCTTCTAGATGACCCCTGATCATCAGCACTACTATGATGATTGAATAGGTGGCGAACGGCTTCCAACCACTTCCAAACATGAAGCCGGTTACACCCTCGCTTAAGGCGAGAACAAAACTGGCGATCAATGTACCCCGAAAGCTTCCCATACCCCCAAGAACAACGATACAGAATGCTAACACGGTAAAGCTGAAGCCCATTTCCGGATAAATGGTATAAATAGTAGAAAACAGTGCACCGGTCGCACCGGCCAGCCCGCATCCAACTCCAAGAGAAATGAGGTAGGTATTCAGCTTGCTGATTCCCATCAACTGCGCAGCCTCCGCGTCTTGCGCAACGGCCCGCAAGGCTTTCCCGGTGTAGGAGAGCTTCAGGAAATAGTACAAACTGACAGTTATTAACAGGCCGACAATAAACGGGAAGAACCTGGCGGTCGAAATCGTAATGTCACCGATCGTGAACGATTTCATGATGAGAAATACGCCTCGATAGCGAGATGTCCAGACGTACCTCACAAGGTTGGTTAACGTGATGGAAACGCCAAATGTTATGATTAGGCTCAGTAGTTCAAAATCCGGATCATCCTCGAATTTTCTGAGAAGGCCGTAAATACCCGCGCCTACAAGTGCCAAGATCGCGAAACATGCAAACATTGAAATATAGGGTGAAATCCCGAATAAGCTCCATCCCCAGAATGCAATATATGCCCCCAGCATCACCAAAACCCCGTGGCTGAAATTCACGATCTTCATGACGCCAAAGATCATGTTCAACCCGACAGCAGTAACGGCATATATTCCACCCAAAAAGATGCTGTACACTATTACCTGGATGAAATCAGCTCCCATAACCAGCTAACTCCTTCATTATCACTATAGGGGGAGGGCACCCGCCAAAAGATTCTTTGAACTGCCAACTTAACACATCAGCTTCTCGTGCTCTGTAATTCAACTTCTACTTCCATCGGGTGCCCGAAATTTGGCTCGCACTTACCACTGCGGCTGCAAAGGATAGATAATTTTAGCCTGGGCTAAATCCGTTGGGAAAACAGTCAGGCATTTGCCGTCTTGCCATTGTTTTACGCCGGTGAAAGCAAATTTATTGATGTTGGTATATCCATCTTCAGTTACGAATTTTACCCGCGGATAGAGAAGACACTTGAACTCGTCGCTCAAAAGGACACTCCTTACCTTCTCCTTATCCAAGGTTCCGGCCTTTTCTATCGCCTGCTGCATAATCTGGCCACCAGCCCCTGTTGCATCGTAGTGCTCCGGGGTGAAGCCGAATTGCTTCTTGTAGCGTCGAACGTATTCTTCGTTTTGGTAGGTGGGCCAACTCTCTTCATAGAAACCGCTGCATATCAATCCCTCCGTTCGCTGCCCGAAGGTTTCATAGAAGTCAGATATATCGGGGCCGTGTGTGCCATTGAAGTATTTTGGGCGAAACCCGAATTCCATGGCCTGGCGGAAGAAGAGGAAAAAATCCTGAGGATACAGGGCAGTGATAACGCCGTCGACTGCATCGCTTTTCGCCTTCGTTATTATCGTAGCGAAATCGGTAGCTCCCTTCTCAACCTCTTCGTAATAGGTCTGAAATCCCAGCTTGTTGGCTAACTCCAATCCTCCTTTGGCGGTCGTTACCATATAAAGCTCTTTGGCAGACAGAATCATGAGCTTTTTAGGAGGATCAGGAACGACATTTTTGTCTTTCAGAAAACTCACAGCCGTCCAGCAGTGCCTGCTCGCCGGCTCAATAAGGCAGAACACATGATCATATCCCTGCTTGAATACCGAGTCTGCGCTCACCCAGACAAATACGATGGGCATTTTATATTTCTGACAAATTCCGCTCACCGGAAAGCCAATGCTGCTTCCATAGGGAGAAAGAACAAAATCAACCTTGTCTACTGTGATCAGCTTCTCATAGAGCCTGGCAGCCGTGGTCGGATCCGATTGATCGTCATACATTTTCAATCGTACCGGCAATTTCTTGCCGTATTCCTTTACATATATGCCGCCCTGATCGTTGACCATCTCTTGCCAGATGGTGTAACCATTCTTTATCTTCGTCCCCAAGTCGGCCATGCTTCCAGACATGGGAGCGGAATAGCCGAATACGATTTCGGTTTTTTCCTGCGCATTTGCCAATCCTATAGATACGGTAAGAAATAAGACCGCCCAGACGCTTACAAAAAACCTGATTCGCGTCTCCATATCACACCTCCTGAGACTACCATTGGTCGGATAAGGGATAAATAAACTCTGCCTCTGCCAAATCCGTTGGGAAAACAGTCAAGCATTTGCCATCCTGCCATTGTTTTACTCCGGTGAAGGCAAGCTTATTTACATTTGTATATTTATCTTCATTTGAAAATTTCACTCGCGGATAAAGGATGCACTTAAACTCTTCGCTCAACAGGGCATCCTTGACTTTTTCCTTATCCAGGGTGCCGGCCTTTTCTATCGCCTGCTGCATGATTTGGCCGCCGGCCCCTGTTGCATCGTAGTGTTCGGGCGTAAGTCCAAATTCCTTCTTATACCGTTCAACATATTCCTGGTTTTCATAAGTCGGCCAACTCGCACCATAATAGCCGGCGGTTACGATTCCCTCGGCGCGCTTTCCGAAAGTGTCCCAAAAATCCGGGAGATCGGGACCGTGCATCCCATTCAAGTATTTTGGGCGGAATCCAAACTCTATCATCTGGCGTAGAAATAAATAGAAATCTTCAGGATAGAGGGCGGCTATGACACCATCAACGTCAAGGCTTTTAGCCTTGATTATTATTGAGCTGAAATCTTTGACACCTTTTTCAACTTCTTCGTAATCGGTCTTAAATCCCAGTTTATCGGCTAACTCGACGCCCCCTTTTGCGGCAGTAACATTGTAGAGTTCCTTCGAAGCTATAAACATCAATTCTTTGGGTGGATTCTGCACGACTTTTGAGTCTTTCAGGAATTCTACGGAAGTCCAGCAGTGTCTACTCGCCGGTTGAATGAGACAGAATACGTAGTCGAATCCCTGTTGGAATACCGCGTCTGCACTGACCCAGACAAAGACGATGGGCATCTTGTACTTCTGACAGATACCGCTTACAGGAAAGCCGATGCTGCTGCCGTAAGGAGAAAGTACAAAATCGACTTTGTCCAGAGTGATCAGCTTTTCATAGAGCTTGGCCGCCGTGGTCGGATTAGATTGATCGTCGTACATTTTCAGCTTTACGGGCAGTTTCTTGCCGTATTCCTTCACGTATATGCCGCCTTTATCGTTGACCATTTGCTGCCAGACGGCGTAGCCATGTTTTATCTTTTCACCGATGTCCGCCATGCTTCCAGATAGGGGAGCGGAATAGCCGAATACGATTTCAGTTTTTTCCTGTCCGTACACAACTCCGCCCGAAAACCGTGATCACTAAAATTGCCAATACGAAGAAGACTGACGACTTGATTATCCTTTTCATATCTCTCTCCTTTCATATAAATAATCCAGGCCATTCATCCTAATGAGCCCAGGGGATGGGGTATATAAATTTTGCCTCGGAAATTTCCTCGGGATAAACGAAGACCAACTTCCCGTCTTGCCACTGCAAAAGCCCGGTTGCAGCGAGACTGTTCAAGTTCGTATAGTCCCCATCGTTTACGTACTTCACATTACCCAACATACATTTGTACTCCCCCTCCCGGAGCGTATCTTTTACTTTCTCGTTATCGAGAGTCCCCGCTTTTTCAATCGCCTCCTTGAGGACCTGCGCAGAGCTCACAGTGATCGACCACTGGTTCGGCGCTTCCCCCCACTTGTCTTTATATGCCGATACGAATTTCAGATTTTCAAAGGTATCCCAACTTTTTCCCCAAAAGCCGTGGGCACAGACTCCCTCAACCGTTGCAGCACCGAAAGTCTCAGCGAAATCCGGCAGATCTGAATGGGCCGCATAGATATATTTAGGTTTGAACCCGAGTTCCTGGATTTGCCTGTACATGGTGAAAAAATCTTCATAGTACATACTCGTAATGACCGCGTCTACACCCGCTTTTTTCATCCTCGTTATGACGGGTGTGAAGTCCTTGCAGCCTTTTTCGACTTCTTCGTAGTACGTTTCGAAGCCATTGGCCTTGGCGAATTCCATGGCTCCATTGTCGGCAGTCTTCGGGTACAGCTCCTTGGCCGTGACGAAGAACAGCTTTTTGGGCGGTTCATTGTTCATAAGCTTTTTATCCATCAGTACTTTCACCGCCGACCAGGCATGTCTGGTAGCCGGTTCGATCACACCGAATACATACTCGTAACCCTGCTTGTAGATTGGATCTGAACTGATCCAGACGAAAATGATCGGCTTTTTGTACTTTTGAGCGATCTGGCTGACTGCGAACCCGATACTGGAACCCCAGGGTGAAAGGAGAAAGTCAACCTTATCCTGAGTAATTAACTTTTCGTAGATCTTTGCAGCGACCGTCGGATCTGTCTTGTCGTCATAATAGACAAGCCGTACCGGCAGTTTTTTACCATACTCTTTCACATAAATGCCGCCGTCAGCGTTGACCATATTTGCCCAGGCTTCATACCCTCTCTTCGAAGGAACACCTGCATATTCAAGGGCGCCGGTAAGGGGAACAGAAAAACCGAATACAATTTCTTTTTTTTCGTTGCCGAAGGCGTTCCCTGAAGAGATGGTTATCAGAGATATAATGATTGCATAAAGACCAAACATTTTGGTTAGAGTGAAGGTATTCTTTTTCATGATGTACTCCCCCCAATCCGTATCCATGGACCAGATAAACCTTTAGTATTTCGTTAGCATAAGTGTTGCTTTTCATACCTTGGATGGACAATTCTAGGTGACAAATTCAGGGAGTGGAGTAACTAATAATTTCTACTGGAGCTTTAGAATAGTCGATTCGAAATAAGCGATTCTATGTGTTTTCCGCGAGGGCGTTGCAAATGTCAAAAGAGCGTCATCAGAGCAGGTGAAGTCTAGCGAATAGATGTTATTAAGTTTCTTTACATAGATGCCTCCCTTCCTGTAGAAGATTTCCGTCCATTCGTCATAGTCATAATTGTTCCCTCCCTCTCACTTCTGTGCAGTGCTATGGGCTGGCGCCACTTGGAATCGTATGCGCGGGCTAATAGCCATACCCCTTGTCAGCGACTGATCGATCCTTTGACGTGCTAGACATCTCTCTCTCCGAGCGTTCAGCAGAGGCCTTTGACAGACAACTGAGCAGCCTGTCTCACTGCTGGAAGTCCCGCTTTTTCGCGTACAGTGTTGATATGCTTTCTGACCATGTCTGGCAAAGGGGGAGCGGTCCAGTCAAACTCCTTCTCCAGCCTTTCGCTCGACCACTCATATACCAGCGGCATATCGGAGGCATCTTCCGTAAACCGTATTTGCGCTTCGGGCAGAAAGCTTTTTACCGTCTCGGCAAGCTCGTTGAGGGTTACGGAGTATCCAAACGAATTGTAGATTTGGTGATTGAGCTTGTCTGCAAGGCACAATCGGAGAAATGTCTCGGCAGTCTCATCCACATACGTTATTGCAACCTTCTGATTCGATCGATATGGAATCTCCACCGGCTCTCCAACGGCTGGATTATCCACATAAGTACTGCTCCAGGCGGAAATTCCGGTTTTCCTCCCAGGGCCGCTTACAATGGCGATTCGCAACCCGGCGATGCTCATTCCGTGCTGATCGATGTATTTTTTCGCCATGAAATCGGTCCATAGCTTATGCGCCCCGTAAGCAAGCGTTGGTTGACAGACGTCATCCTCAGAAAGAGGTCGCTCCCCGTACGAATCCTGCAAACCGTAAGCAGCAATAGACGAAGCGTAGACAACTCTACTGATGTCGTTCAATCTTGCTGCCTCAAATACGTTCACCATCCCCATCAGGTTCAATCGCAACGCCCGAAGTAAATAAGCTTCCGATTCAGCAACAAGCAAAGCGGCAAGATTGATGATTTTGGCAACTTTGTAGGTCTTTATTGCCCCCATAACGTCATCAAGGCGTGTTACATCGCCAACAATGACCCTTGCATGATCGCCAAGATGCTTAACCGCTTCGTAGTTGGGGTAAAGATCAAAGCAGACCACCTCTTCCCCTTGATTTATAAGCCGCTCGGCAAGTCTGGCTCCGATGAACCCTGTACCGCCAATAATCAGGATCGCCATGATTGTTCTCCTCCGATAATAGCTGCTATGTCTCTTATTTGATGAAACCGTTTCTCTTTAGATCTTTGGCAACATCCTTGAGATCGTCCTCTATAAGGGTTTTCTCTGTAGGAATTCCCGTTTCAATATCCCAGCCTCTTTCGTCATAGTAATCGTCCAGGAGCCTCTCGCAGTCTTTCCTGGAAAGGGGTGTCCCAAAATAGTCACACAGGGACAGGGTGCCGCGATCGGACGTCATCAGGGGTTCAAACCATATGGCGGGGAAGATATCGTCTTTTCTCGAAAAGCCCAACCTTACATTTAGAGCCTTGAGTAGATCCCAGTTCCGCTTAGCAGCTCTCCTAAATTCATAGATATCTGTTTTGAAGCCGGTTACTGAAGAATAGATTGCCGGCCAATCTTCTCCCTTGAAGAAATTATCGACCCGGCCCCGCAGACATCCCATGCCGACTGAGTTCATAAATGCTACCCAGTCTTCACCATAGGGAGTCATCCTGCCTATGTTGAAATATCCGGGCCTTGGAAATATCCTTTCCAGAGCATCTTCAGAGACTCCGCGGTCTTCGAGCCATTCCCGGAATTTTTCAGGAGGAGCGTCCTTTGACATATATAAGGTAACGGCACCTTGAGGAGCATGGGCTCCCCTGGGGTTGACGACCTGGCTAAATTCAGGACCGCTCATCCGATTCATTCTAGGGTCATATAAGGGCTCCATGCCTTTGATCTGGACAGCATACTTGTCACATCCGCGCCCAATATCCTCTATGGCCTTCTTGAATCCCTGGGACAGGATTCCCCCTAAGCCTTCCTTCCTGCTGGCTTGTTCCGACAAATACATGGTAGTTTCAAAGTCATGTCTGAGCTCTCTCCCACCGGTATCTTCATTTGTCAGGACACCTCTCTCATAGAGATGAACCGCCCAATCGATGAGTGCAGTTAAGGAATGAATACAAAGGCCCGTGAGGTTATAAATTTCCTGTACTTTGACGTTATTTTCGTAACTTCCCACTTGGCAACGAGCCGCCATATGCACCACTCGGCCATAGAAGGATGAGACCCATGCTTCGGTCCCAGCATATTTGCCCTTCTTGATCCTGACGTGATCTTTGCATCCGATCGGGCATGTCGGATCGGCACTCCTTCCAGCCATGATATTTTCAAGATAATATTCAGGACTGTAAAGCTCATAGGCCTCCTTGGTGGGGAAACGTCCGCTCCAGTTGTTCATCGACATCCCGTGCACGTCCGCCCAGCCCGCAAAACCATCCATCGTACCCAAGTCCACAAGCCTTTGATAATCCGGATGAGCCTTGAAGCGTTCAATAAAATTTCGTGTTCTGTTTATCAGGCTGACCGGATCAGCTACCCCAACCCCCTTATTCCCATGTGCAATGAAGGCCTTCACGTTTTTGGATCCCATGATGGCAGGCAATCCACCTTTTCCCCAACTCGTGAGCTTGTCCACCAGACATATAGCCGTATTCACCATCCGCTCACCAGTGGGGCCCATTGCCAGGACCGCATAGTGTCGGCCGTGCTTTTGCCAGAGCAAATCAGTAGTGGTGTATATGTCTTTTCCCCACAGATCGGCAGCATCGCAAAACTCGACATCATCGCCGTTAATCTTGATGTAAACAGGCCTCTTTGACTTGCCGCGAACTATCACCTCGTCATATCCGGAGAGCTTGACATTGATCCCGAAATCACCTCCGGCCGTGCCAGAAGATATGGTTCCCGTCGATGGCCACTTACTTATGACCGAGTGCTTGTTGGCAGCAGGGGCGGCGGTGCCGAGCATCGGACCCATTCCCATGAATATCATGTTATCCGGCGAGTACGGATCCACCGCGGGGTCGAGCATCTCCCAGGCAAACTTGCAGTTTAACCCAAACCCTCCCACATGCTTTTTGGCCATATCCAAATCCAACGGCTCTTTTTTGACCTCCTCTCTGGTCAGGTCAATGTACAGAACTTGCCCTGCGTAACCTCCAACTTTCATGAGAAATCTCCTTTATGGAAACCGAGATAAACAGTCAGCTCCTAAACGTCACATTATAAGACTTGCCTAAGTTCTCCAGTTCCTGCAACTGTTGCTTTCTCTCGGCCTCATCCACGGGCAAGTATTCAATGGCACCGTATGGGCAATATTTCACGCATTCTGGATCGCCTTCACAAAGGTCGCATTTCATGACGCATTCTTTTATGTAATGAAACAACATTCCATCAACGGGACATGACGCAATGCAAGTCTTGCATCCCACACACAGATCCTCGTTGACGGACAGAACACCTGTCTCTTCATCACGAGAGATAGGCCTCGTTCGGACACACCTCGGCACACACTGCGTCAAGGCACTGCTGACACACTACCGGAAGGTTCTCGCCGGTCCCACCGCCCTGCGTTTTTATGATTCCGATCCTGGAGAGATTTATATTGCACTCTCCCTCATGAACCAGGGAACAAGCCATCTCACAGTAGTGGCAGCCGGTGCACGTTTCCGGCTTGATAACCAGAGCCTTGCCCATTTTCACTTCACCACCATATTCTGTTTGCACATCGACAAGCGGTTCCATTTCCTTTCCTCACTCTTAAGTGTCGAGCCCGGGAGAGCTAAAGTTCTGCAGCAATCCCGAGAATTCTTCTTCCGTGAGCACCCTTTTCAGATCGTGAGAGCTGCGCTTCACTTCCTGCAAAAGAGCCAGTGCCTTATCCTCCTCCAGGTCAACGCCCAGCTTTTGAGCCCAAATCTTGATGTTGTCGAGACCGCTTTTCTTCCCCATCAGGATCTTGGGCGGCTCATGCCCGACAAAATTGGGATGCACCGGAAAGATGGTAGTCGGATTGGACTCAAAGGCGTTCTTGAACCAACCGGTTACGATCCCTGATTCGATGGTATACGCTCCCTCGCCAATAAATGGGCGCCAACCCGGGATTTCCACACCCGCAAGCTCTTGCACCAATCTTGCGAGCTCATTGAGCTTGCCGTAATCGATCCCCACGTCGATTCCGTACATGGTCAGCAAAGCCAGCACCGTCTCCTCCATGGGAGTGTTGCCGGCCCTCTCGCCAATGCCCAGGACGGTTGAATGGATCACTTCGGCGCCGGCCAGCACTGCACTGATGGTATTGGCTACGCCCAGGCCAAAATCGGAATGAAAGTGAATCTCGAGAGGTTTCGTCACCCTTTCCTTCACCTTCTTGGTGAAGTAGGTCGCTGCATGAGGAGCAAGGACCCCAAAGGTGTCCACCAGGGTGAATGCGTCCATATGACCCTCTGTGGCCACCTTATCGATTAGATCCAACAGCCAGTTCAAATCACTCCGGGTGGCATCGATAGTAAAAAAAACCGTATAGAGGCCCTTTTTTCTGGCATAGGAGGTCGCCTCAACCGAAAGGTCAATAGCCTTCTGCAGCGGCCACTTGTATCCTTGATCAATGAGATGGGCGCTTGCAGGTATTTCAATCACGATGCCGTCCACGCCACAGTCCGCCGCCAGCTCCACATCTTTCACCATACAGCGACTGAAGGCGAAAATCTCGGGTCCGAGATTCCGCTTGACAATCTCCCGAATGGCAGCCTCGTCATTAGGTGATACTGCCGGCATCCCCGCTTCAATCCGGTGGACCCCTACTTCAGCCAACTTCTCTGCGATTCGGATTTTGTCGTCTTTGGTAAAGATGATCCCTGCCTGCTGTTCACCGTCCCGCAGAGTGATATCATGTAGTCTTACTTTTTGGGGCGGTTTAAAATCTTCTGTTATTTCATCAATATAATTCCACTGGCTGACGAACCACTGGTCTGTTTTCCAGGGATTACGGTTCACTGATCGGATTTTCTCATTCATTGCGCACTCCAAGATTTTCGCTTTATGAGTAATTACCTGTCTTCCCCGTCCAGAGCCTTGTCCAGAAACTTCACCAAATCTACTACCTCCACTTCAGCGCCCAGCCTCCTGACCGCTTTTGCAAGCTGCATCTCACAGGCAGGGCAGTTGGTGAGAATCATTGAGGCACCGGTTTTCAACAATTCGTCGATTCTTCTTACCCCGACCCGTTCAGCCAAGTCGGGATGAGTTGTTTCGAGTCCACCACCGCCACAGCACGAAGACCATTTTCCGCATTCCTCAGGCGCCGGCTCTACAAGCTCTACTCCTTCGATACTTGTGATAATCTCCCGCGGCTCTTCAATGATCCCAAGATATCTGGAGAGCTGGCACGGGTCATGGTAGGTTACCGTCAGCCTCTCCTTCGCTTTTGGCTTATCCGCTCTTTCCTTCAACTTGTTCGCTATGATTTGCAAAATGTGTTGTACTTCCAAATCGTAGCCTTCCACATATTTGGGATAGACATTCTTGAGCGCCGAAGTACAGCCGGGAACCAAGCCTATCATTCTCTTGACCCCGAAAGATTTAAAGACTTCATAGTTCTTCCGTGCATGTGCAATGTACTCACGCGCGAAACCTGCGTAATACAGGGGCGATCCGCAACAAGGTTCTTTTTCTTGCATATATCCCACATCAATTCCGAGCTTTCTCAAAACGTGAACGGCGCTTATGAGCACAGGGGTATATGGATCATCCTTACCGGCAGTGATTTTGGCTGTAATATTGGTTAAATCAACTCCTACTTTTTGGAAAGCCTTGCTAATACCAACAGCTCTACCCATACCCATACCCATCTTGCCGGCACTCTTCAGAGTGTTGGTCATCCCTTCAACGTATTTCATTTGCTGATAACCACAGGCAGCAAATAAGGTGAATTCTGCTTGCATTGGAAGGTTGAGGTCTTTGGCCCAGAGAGCTTTGCTTTCCAAAACACCTGTCAGGTTGTCCTTCCTCGCCACATTTTCTCTAATCTGGAGATAGCCAACGGGTATGATATCTTTTGCAGACCTGCTCATCATTGATCTTCCTTCTCGGCTTCAGCCAATTTCACCAGGTATTGCCGCGCCTTGAGAATTGTGTCGGCGGGGCGGCAGTCCGTGGAAAGTGCCCTGCACCTCTCCTGACAGCGCCGGCAGGTTGTACAGGAATATAGAATGTTACTTAGATCCTCCAGACTTCCCAATCCATGTTTGATATAGAGATTGATGGCCATGAGCCTTCCGGGCGTCCCCTGAGTGAACCATCCTTCGTAGGTTGGGCACATATCAACGCACATTCTGCACTTCCAGCACCTCTGAACGCTGTCGGTTATTTCTTTTTCGAGCGCTTCCAGCTCAGGTCGACTCATACCCCTCTCCTTCCAAGTTGCCGGGATTGAGAATGTTGTTGGGATCGATTGCGTTCTTCACCGCCATAAGCAGGGCATGGGTTGCAGCCCCATACCTCTTCTTGAAAAAAGGTATACGGGAGGCAGTTTGCCCGATCTCCCCAGAGGCGCATCCCCACATCAGATTGATATCGCTCTCCAGTTTTGCCGCCTCCTTTCCGATCTGCATTCTCTCATGCTGCGGCATACTCACCGGTGCTACCCACATACCGTGCAGATCACAGGTGCCTATGTGGCCGTAAATGAAAAGCCTTGCCCTCTGCAAGGCCTCGTAAGAATGCCCGTTCTGCAGATACTCTACGGCATCGGTCAGACGACTAAGAGGTACTGCAGATTCAACAGACCCGACCATGACCAATTGATCGTCATTTTCAGAGGCTTGAAGAATGTTCAGGATATTATCTCTGGCCTCCCAATAGTCTATTTGTTCCTTTCTTGAGGTCGCAACAAAAGCATCAATAGCTTTTTCTGCCTTAAAGACCCGCACTATCTCCTTTGCTTGACGGTCTGCTTCCTCCTGGTTATGAGAAATCGTTATGGCTAATGCCATATGCCCTTTGGGCTCTCCAAGACCTCGCAGTTTGAAAGGAGCCCTTGCGGCCACTTTATCCAAAAGTTCTCCGTAAAGGGGAGGGGGGAGCTTTTCCCGGTAATGCCTCTGAAAAGCCCGTGCAATGTCTGTCAGTTCGTGGAAAAATCCTACTATATAGGCCTTCCTGGGATCTGGGATGACTCTGAGCCGTATTTTCGTAATCACCCCAAAGAGCCCCTCTGAACCCACAAAGAGCCTCGTATGATCGAGACCTGCAGGTCTTCTGATGCTACGAGTCCCCGACTCGATGATTTCACCGTTGGGCAGCACCACCTCAACCCCCATCACATAATCGATGATCTTGCCCACACAAATGTCCACCATGTGGCCAATGGTGTTGATAGCCACAGCTCCCCCGATAGTGGAAGAAAACTTACTCCCGATGGTCATTGGCAACATATAGCCGCGACTAAGCAGCTGTTGTTCCAGGTAATGGAGGTTCACTCCTGCACCAAGCTCGTAATACAGATCTTCCTCATGGGGTTCTATGGTTGTCAGTCCCTGAGTGCTCAACAGAATGCTCCCGACGCGCTTTGGCTTGGGGGAGCCCTTAAAGGCTGTGCCGGCTCCATGGATATACACCGGTATTTTGTGCTTGTTGGCGTACTTGAGGACCTCAGAAACAGCCTGGGCAGTTTCCGGTTTCACCACGGCAAGCGGTATCTTGTCCGGTTCCAGGTCGGGTTGAGCTGCATCCTGGCCGTAGCTCACTCTTTCGAAAATATTTCCCGAGACGTTGTTTTTCCCGATCAGGGATGCCAAACTTTTTACCAAACTTTCTTGATCGATCATTTGTTTAGCTACCTTCTGTAGGAATGGTTTTGAGCCACAAGTCTTTCGCCCCTAGCTTGAATCGATTCATCCATCAGCGTGCCGATATCTTGCTCGCATAAATGGATTTTTCTTTTGATTAACTCCACAGTGTGATTGATATGGGCCAGTAAGTAATTCTTTGCCGCTTTGTATTGACCCTTGCGGATGGAGGAAAGGATCCTTGCATGCATCTGGTGTGAATTCTCGGTCAAACCGGGAATGTACAAGCATATGAACTGGTAGCGCTTCAGATTGACCGTGATCGACTCGTAGAAATTGGATATCCAGCTGTTTTCCGTCGCCTCGATGATGCGGACATGAAATTCGGCCATAACGGTCACATAGTTCAGCATAGCCGGCTTATCGGACATAGGCGGCAAGGAGAATTCCGAGATTTCGCTCGAAGCCTGCTCCACCGTCGGGAGGTCTCTGATACCTGCCGCCTCCAAGACGTCAATGGCAAAGCTTTCGATCATACAGCGCGCTTCATATACCTTCTCCAGGTGCCCCGTATTCAGCTCGGCTACATAGCAGCCATGCCGGGGCAGGCGAACGATAAGCTGATCATGCTCGAGCACTCGAAAAGCTTCACGCAACGGTGCCCGGCTGACGCTCAATCCTTTGGCCAGCTCAGTTTCGTTGAGCCTGGCTCCGGGAAGCAGCTCACCGGTAATGATTTGGTCTCTGACGTGATGAACGATGGTTTCTGTTACCCCTTTGATTTCCACGCTCGCCCTTTCTTGTCGTTTGTTGACTTGCTGATTGTCGACAGTTTATCAAGAAAAGAAATCCTGTCAAGCAAAAAATTGCAGTTTAAGCAACCTATTTTGGCAGGCAATACTCGTTGCGGTTGGGAGCCGAGATTCGTTGGTATTCGGGATTGTACCTCTCCCGGCCCACTTCCCTGTTGACTTCACAGCGAAGCCCCAAGGCCCGCCTGGTCCGTTGCAGGCACCCCAGGCACCGAATGCACTTGCGGATTTTCTTCTCGTCTCCGTTGGCCACCTTTTTGGGCCATTCAGGATCGGCAATAAGCGGCCTGCACAGGGACACCATGTCCGTCTTACCTTCTTGCAGTGCCCGCTCGACTTCAGCCGGATGGTGTATGGCCGGGGTGATGACGGGAATGCCGACAACGGCTTTCAAAGCTTCGGCTTCAGGAATCATGGTGTTGTCTTCTTCGGGTACGTACCACTTGACCGATTCCCAGCAGCCGGCCGTCAAATGAACATAGGTCAGGCCGGCGTCTTCCCCTATCTTCGCCACTTGGCAGGACTCTTCGGCGGTCGTTCCCCCAACCATATGCTCATTTCCCGTCAACCTGACGCCAATGACAAAATCCGGTCCCACCTGGACACGTGTCTTGATCAAAGCATTGCGAAAAATTCTGGCCCTGTTTTCCAGGCAGCCCCCGTATCCATCCGAGCGCAGGTTGGTTCGCGGAGATAGAAAATTGTCCCCGAGATAACCATGGGCGAAGTGCAATTCGACCCCATCGAATCCCGCTTCTTTCATGAGTTTAGCGGTCTTGGCGTAAGCATCCTCAATCCATTTTATCTCCTCTACAGTGAGCTCCGCCGGCTCCGGCAGATCGCTGTATCTATCCCAGAGAGCAGGGAGCCCTTTACGGCTTTCAAAGCTTTTCGCTTTGTCGGGTATATTTTGCTCAGGAATGCGCACAACCGGCAGTGAGGAAGGAGCCTTGGAAACGCTTCCCTTCACCGTCTGCCTTCCTACCCCACCGACCAGGATCTGCCCGAACACTTTGGCGCCGAAAGCGTGAACAGTCTCCACCACTTCATTCCACACGGGAAGGTGAGCTTTTTCCGAAAGCATCGGAAACAGAACGTGGGTCGGACTGCCAGGAAACAGATTCACGGCGGGCGGTGCCACGATGAGACCGACGCCTCCTTTGGCCCGGGCCGCCAGAAAAGCAATGAACTCCTCCGTCGGGTACCCCGCCATAGAAAAATTGGTCGTGACCGGAGCCATTGCCAATCGATTCTTGATCTCCACGTTGCCGATCCTCGTCGCCTCAAACATAGTTGAGTACTTCATGTCCCCCATTCTTGCTTCTCCTTGAAATACTATGGTGTTATTTCGCCAGCCCGAAAAAGCGAGGCAAGGCCGTGTACAGTTCGGTCATGGCCAGAGGGGCCGCACTGCCGCCCATGGCATTGATGGTGTCGATGCATATTGGATTCTGTCTGGTTCTGATCTTTAGTCCACGCAGGTCTTCGGGGGTGTTGATCGGCCTTTTGGAGTTGTAAATGCTCTGTGTGTTCATGTCCAGTAGGCCAGAATCACGAAACCGACCTGATTGGCCTTTTCTTCGAGAATTTTGCCGGCCGGCGAATCGAATATCCGATACAGGTGATCCAGGTCTTTGATAAGGTAGGGCAAAGCGAAGAACCCGAATGCGGGAACGAAGGCGACCGCGTTGCCGGTCGCGACTTTTGCAAAATCGAGCGTTCCCATCTGAAGCTGCTCGCAGTAGTTTCTCTCGTTGCCCAAAACTGCGCCCAGAAAGACTTTTACTTCCGCTTTGCCGTCGGTCAACTCACCGACCCGTTACGCGAAATATTTTTGACATTCCGCGTGAGTAAAGCCTTCTCTGAAGATCTCGGCGGTTTTCATGTTGAACTCCGCCGCGGTGCCGTTTACCACGCACAAACAGGTCAGCAGTAAGGACGACATGACACCAGCGAGAATACGGTTTCTGTTCATTTGCCACCTCCCGGAAAAGGTTAATAATTTGGTTTTACCAGTTGCACATGTCTTCGTTGTTTGTTGATTTGCTGATTGTCGACAGAACGTGACCAAAAAAATCCTGTCAAACGACCCGATCAATCGATCTCCTTCCCTTTGGCCCCTATATAAGTCCGATAGCCGCCGCTGAGATTCCTCGACTTAAATCCCTTTTGTGCAAGGATCCGGTGACCTATGTAAGCCCGCAGACCGACGCTGCAAAACAGAGTGTAATCCTCTTCCATGTCCAGCTCCGGCAATCTTTCCCGCAATGCGTCCAAAGGAATGTGCAATGCGCCGTCGATCCTGCCGGTATCGTCGAGCTCCTGCTGATTGCGCAAATCGATCAGACAAGTCTTTTCTGCGCCGCCCGCATCTACAATTTGGTGCCATTGAACCGTCTCCACGTCGCCCCGCAGCATGTTCGCGGCAACGAAACCGGCAATATTAACGGGATCTTTGGCGGAGGAGTACGGGGGTGCATAGGCCAGTTCGAGCTCTTCCAGGTCGAAGACAGTCATGCCCCCGCGGATTGCCGTGGCGAGGACGTCGATCCGTTTGTCCACGCCGTCCCTGCCGACGACCTGTCCCCCCAAAATCTTCCCGTCGGCCGGTGAAAACAGCAGCTTGATGGCTATCTTTTCAGCACCCGGATAATAATTGGCATGCGTCCAAGCATGAATGTAGCTCGCCAGAAAAGGAATCCGGTTTCTGATCAAGACTTTTTCGCTGGCCCCCGTTGCAGCGATTACCAGATCGAAGAGTTTGACGACGGACGTTGCGAGAGCTCCCAGAAAATCGACTTCCGCCCCAGAGCATTCTCGGCGGCGATGCGTCCCTGTTTGTTGGCCGGACCTGCCAAAGCCGTTATGGTGGGCAGCCCGGTTACAAAATCCCTGGCCTCGACGGCATCCCCGACGGCATAGATATTGGGATCCGACGTCTGCAAGGCTGCATTGACCTTGATGCCGCCGGTCGTACCCAAGGCAAGGCCGGCCTTCTTGGCCAGGCTGTTCTCCGGCCTCACCCCAACGCAGAGGAGCACCATATCCGCCTCGAGTTGATCCCCTCCGGCAAGGGATACTAAAATCCGATCGTCCCCGCCTGCGACGAAGGACGTCACCTGTTCCCTCAGCCTGCAAATCACGCCTTTGTTACTGAGATGACCGTAAACCATGCCGGCCATCTCCTCATCGAGCAGGGGCATGACTTGCGGCAGCATTTCCACGATGGTGGTGACAATGCCCCTGTGTACCATGTTCTCCGCCATCTCCAGCCCGATGTAACCGGCTCCCACGACCACGGCCGATCGAACTCGGCCGGTGTCGAGCAACGCTTTGATGCGATCGGAGTCGGGGATGCTCCGCACGTGATAGATGCGGTCCAGATCGACCCCTGGAAGATTGGGTTTGATGGGTACGGCGCCAGGCGAAAGGATGATTTTGTCATAGCTTTCCGAGTAGACCTGACCTGTTTTGAGATCTTTCACTTCCACCAGCTTGCCCTTACTGTCTATCGACATCACCTCGGAACAGGTTCTGATGTCGAGGTTATAGCGATCCTTGAGGCCTTTGGGGGTGGTGACCAGCAGCTTCTCCCGGTCCTTGATCACTTCTCCTATGTAATAGGGCAAGCCGCAGTTTGCGAATGAAATGTATTCGCCCCGCTCAAACAGGATGATCTGAGCCGTCTCGTCCAATCTCCTCGCCCTGGCTGCGGCTGTTGCACCGCCCGCAACACCTCCAATGATTAACAATTTGACACTCATTTCTCTGTCCCTCATGCCGTTCATGACTCAGCCAGCGAAGCTGTCCAGGCTCGTGGTTCCCCGGAATCGGTGCGAGCACCGAGTACCGGACGTCCACCACGGGAAATGTCCAGGCTCCGGGCATTCCAACGCCCCCCTACATATTCCTGACCTGTTGAATGACTTCTTTGGGCGGAGACTGATACAGACCTCTTCTGCTGATGTCGATGCCCAGCTTGTTTTTCATTTCAATGAACATTTCCAAAAGCTTAAAAGAAATATGGAAGCTATCCATGACAGGGACCTCTTCCATGCCGTCCACTCTGGTTATTTCATCCACCACGCATAGGGCCGCAAGGATCCCGCAGCCCGGGATTATGACCTCGGCTTCTTCTTGCAAGACGGCCTGTTTGGCTTCTTCCATAAACACCTTTCGCAGACCATTTCTTTTTTCATCGGTACTCAGAGCAACCCCCAACTCCTCCAATGTCATCTCGAATTTTTTGACAGTGGAGGCCCTATTCCGCAGGCCGTATTCGTCGATCAATTGTTCTTGCCTGATCCGTGCTCTCTCACCGAACGATACAATGCAGAATTTTCTGCCCATCATACAGGCGCTATACATGGCCGCTTCCATTGAGGATACAATCGGTATTTGAGCGATCTCCCTGCTTTCCTTTAAACCTATGTCCAAAGAACAACCTATAATGACTCCGTCAAAACCCTTGTCCTGGGCCTCAAGGGCATACTTGACGGTTTCCACGGTATTGAGCAGATCGCAGGATTTATATTGGACGGCCTGGGTACCCCTCCTGGCCCACGTGTGGTCCACCTGCACGTCGTTACTAACAAATCTGTCAAAAGCGTTTTTGCAGAGATTATCGTAGCCTTCGAATGCATCAGAGTATAACATGGGATGATGATATCTAATTTTCATGCGAGTCTCCTTCCGACTAAAACCAATGTGATTGATTGAGCTATCGCTCCCGGTACCGGATCTGGGGTGCTCGGCGTTATTCCTTTGTCGCCAAGCGTTGAGCCGGCTTGAAAAACAAAAATGAGTCAAAAACACGTTATTGCAGATACTTGGTCAATTCCTCCGGGTATTTCTTCAAATAAGAATCTCTGACGGGCTTGCACGCCTGCATGAATTCAGCCAAATCGACTTCATAGATTGTAACGCCCGCACTCTTGAACTTTGCTTCCAGTTCCCGATCCGCTTTTTCTCTAAGCTGCCTCTCGAAAATGGTCGCCTCCCTTCCACATTCCATTACGATTTCTTGGAGTTCGGGACTCAGCTTGTTGAAAGTCTGTTTGCTCATCATTAGCGGATTGATTGTAAAAGAGTGTTGAGTTTTTGCTATATTTTTGGCCACTTCATAAAATTTTGCCGACCAAAACGGGCTGTATGGAACTTCAATTCCATCTATGACGCCTTGCTCAAGGGCCGTATATATTTCCGTAAAAGACATCGGTGTGGGAAGCGCCCCCAAGGCTTTAAACGTATCCAGGAATACCGGCGATTCCATGACTCTGATCTTAAGTCCTCGCATATCCTCGATCCCTTTTACCGGCTTTTTGGTCTCCATTTGTCGGTATCCGGCATCAAAATACCCAAGTCCGACAATACCGATCTTATCCAGCAAAACAAAAAGCTGGTCTCCGAACGGCCCGTCTAACTTGGCTTCTATCGCTTCGGCATTCTCCGCCAGATATGGAAGCTCCAACAGGTTGAACTCCGGAACAAATCCTGCCAGCGGGGCAGCTGCGGTATAAGCATAATCAATCGAACCCATCCCGAGACCCTCGATGATATCCCTTTCTCCCCCTAGAGCTCCGCTGTGATAAAGTTCGGTTTTGATCCGGCCGTTGCTCTTTTCTTCCAACAACTGGCCGAACTTAGTCGTTCCTTCGTAGAAAATCCCCCCCGGTGAGGTCACTATCGCCCCTTTCAATACGATAGCTTCCTCAGCATTGGATTTGCCGCCACTGCAAACAACCAGCAAAATAAGGGCAATGATTGCGCAAACTTGATAAATAACACAACTTTGAACTCCCTGCCTTCCATCCATTCTTTTACTCCTCCCAGTATCAAACCAAATCAACATCGTGCTCTCTTTAAAGGTTCCTCTTCTTTCCCGAAGGCAACCATCAAACCGCATATATACAACTCAGTTGTTCGCCCCACCTCCTTTCCATCCTAGCCGCCTGTTACCATTCAAGCATTCTCCATGTTACCTCTACCCAACAAGCGATCCCCTCTCCATCCGGAAACCTTTTCTCCTAAGGTGGAGGGCCGAGGTGAGCGTGAAAGTCCTTGAATTTACGCTCCCTCTCCGAAGAGCACTATCGGAACGTTAGATAGCCGTTGAAGACGTCTCCCCTGTTGCACGCATCAGTAAAATAAAATGTATAGTGGTTTGAACCAAAACCAACAGAAATGATAAAGGGATGATTGCGTACACAATCCACATGGGCAAGTTCATCCCCGTACTCTTTTGCCCAAAGGCGGCCAGGACTGGTATCAGTTGCCATCCGAGCCATGAAAATAGTGCAGCAAAGAAGAAATCGATGCCCAGAAGCGCAAACTGATGCATCCTGTTTTCCCCCTTGAATATGAAAGTTGTTAATAAGGTCAATTTGAAATGTCTGGCCCGAGCAAATGCTATTGGAATGGTGAAGTAAGTTAGCCAAATCATCAGGTAGCGTGACAGCTCATCCGGCCAGCCCACGGTTAATTTAAAAATAGACCGATTAAAGACATTGAACAGCACAACTGCACACATTAGAGAAAAGAGAATAACAACTACGTACTCTTCAAACTTTTCAACCATTGTCTTTAATACCAGAAGCTTCATGCTATAATCTTCCTGGTCCTGCCAAGACCCATCCACAGCTAATTCAGGTGGTCCGGCAAGAAAGTTGAGAGGCTAGGAAAGAGAATGACGCAAGTCAGCACGAAAAGCATGCAAAGAAGATATGGAATGACACCGCGCATCACTTTGTTTACTTCAAGACCGGTCACGCTTGCAGCAGCATAGATGTTTACCGCCACTGGAGGAGTCAGGCAGCCAATAACGATGCACACGGTGGTGACCAAGCCAAATTGAACGGGATGAATTCCCAGTATCCTGGTGATCGGGAAAAATATAGGCATGAGTAAGATGGTAAACGATATTCCTTCTATGAACATGCCAAATACGATCATTATTCCACTTGATACCAGCAGGAAAAGCATTGGTGAGCTATATAAAGGATTGAACCAGTCTGAGACGATTTGTGCGCAGCCTTGGCGTGCAAAAACCCAACTGAATGAGGAAGAACTTGCAATGATGAACATGATCACTGCGGCATTGATCGCCGATTGAACGAATATTCTGGGCAGCATGGATATCGTTAAAGTCCGGTAAACGAAAAAGCCGATGATCAAAGCGTAGAGTACAGCAATGGCCGCCGCTTCCGTTGGAGTGAAAAGGCCGCTGTAAATCCCGCCTAAAATGATTACAGGCATGCCTATGGGTACCACACAATCCCCTATCGCTTTCAACATCTCGGCCGTTGAGAGTCTGCTTCTTACTTGACCGTATTTCTTGACTTTGCTGGTGATGTAAACGTATGTTAAGAACACAAATAGTGTGAATAACCCGACAGTAACCCCCCCCAAAAAGAGTGCCCCGACCGACACGTCCGTGATGGATCCAATCACTATCATCGGTATACTTGGAGGAATAATTGGTCCGAGCTCGCCTCCCGCTGCAACCGTACCGGCGGCAAATGATTTGTCGTAGTTGGCCTTCACCAAAGCGGGGTACAACAAACTCCCGATAGCCGCTACCGTAGCCGTCGACGAACCCGAAAGAGCTGCAAAGAAGCCGCATGCCACCACTGTGACCTGAGCCAGTCCGCCCCTGTAATGCCCGACCAGTGCCTCGGCAACCGCAATGATTCTGCGAGAAATTCCCCCATATTCCATCAGAGCACCAGCAAGCATGAAAAACGGTATTGCCATCAGAGGAAACGAATCGATTGACACGAACATTCTCTGCGCCAACGCGGTCAACACTATGTGATTGTGCAAAAATGCAGCGAATGCAGCCAGGGCAAGGGAAACAGCAATGGGGACTTCAAATAGCAGCAATACAAGGAAAGATCCCCATAATATTATCAATGTCTCCATTCTTTATTGTCCCCTTCCCCATGTGCATTGTTCTTATGGAAATGTTCACCTGAAAAAATCAGCACTACCGACCTTTCTTGGAAATTGAGTAACAACTTGCTTAAGAGTGCTCCACAGGAATATATCCGCATAAAGGGGTCTCTTCGTCAACAGTGAGATCGATCTACCGCCTCTCGTGCTGGCTTCCCTGCATTATCTTTCGGCAACCTACTTTTATCCAGCCGCCGTCCACTCATTTTCTGTCGTTTGTTAATTTGCTGATTGTCGACATTCTAAATGCTAAACAGATCCTGTCAAGAAAAAAAACGTAAACGGTTTACAACCAGGGTGCGGGCGATTCTGGCAGTTCCGGGAGAATGGGAGCTAGGAGCCTTCTTGCTGTATTAAAGGAGCGTTGAGTGGTTTCTTGCTGGTAGCCCGGCGGTTGTGGCTAGACGACCTGTTGTTTGCGGCAGCGCACGTTTCTGGAACAAGTAATGATTTGAAATACCGAGCAGGTGTCCCAGCGAATCGTGAGGTTTGCTGCGCCATCGTTGAGGAGCCTTCCCCGGGAGTGTTGTTATTTTGGGAATCCCTAATTCTACTTTACCGGATTAAGGCAAACCAGCTGATTGGAAGTGAGAACTCCCTGCAGAACGGACTCCACACGGTCATTTCCGCATGCTCTCAGCTATAGCCTGCGGAGACCCATGCGGGAATACCGTGTGAGGCTAACGTGACAAAGAGAACTACGCATAAGAAAATGTCTGCTCAATCTGCTTAATTTGGAAGCTGCGTTACCCACGGCATCTTGTCTCACTCAATCTCCTTTTTGATAAGTACCGCCGTGGAATTGATGTGAGACAGCAAATGATCCTTCGCCAATCTGTATTCGCCCTGCTTTATACTATCAAGAATTTTTTGGTGCATCTCGTAAGAATTCTTGGTCAAGCCTGGAATGTACAGACATATGAATTGATACCTCATCAAGTTAACGGTAATGGACTGATAGAATTGAGCTATCCAGTTGTTCTCCGCCGCCTCAATCATGCTGATATGAAAATTAGTCATAGCTCGCACATACTCCAGCATGTCCTGCTTATCGGAAAGCGAAGGAAAGACCATTCCCGAGGACTCATTCAAGGCTCTCTCCGTCTTTGGAAGCCCCCTGATGTCCCTCGATTCAAGTATATCAACGACGTAACTCTCGATCATGCGCCTTGCTTCGAATACCTCTTCCAGGTTTTCCACATTCAGACTCGCCACGTAACTTCCATGTCTGGGAAGCCTAACTATCAAACGGTCATTTTCCAATACTCTGAACGCTTCACGCAAAGGAGCCCGACTGACCTTTAGCTTTTTGGCCAATTCCACTTCGTTAAGCCTGAAACCGGGGGGCAGTTCTCCCGTTATGATTCGGTCTCTCAGATGGTGAACAATACTCTCTGTTACTCCTCGGATTTCCACAGCCCCACATTCCTTTCATTCGAATGTTTAACTCCGGATTGTTGAAAAGCTTCCCAAAACAGCTTTTATCCACGACTCATGAAGATGGTTTTAGCTTTTTCGCTCGATTCGAAGCTCCCGCCGGGGACTGGTCCTCCGACGTGCTTAAAAGGTAAGGACTGAGCAGCCTCCCTTCAAATATTCGGTCAATGGGTTGCCCATATAGATGACTTCTATGCCCAGATCGGCGAGCTGCTCGGATACCCCGTAGCGGTCTGCACAGGCTTTGCACGCCTGCAGCTCAACACCTGCTTTTTGCAGCTCCTTGAGCTCATCTTGCAGCTCTTTGTCCTCCGTGAGCAGCTTTGCGGACGGCCCCCACACAATCAGGCAAACATCCTTCCACCAGTTTTTCAGTTTGGAATTTTTAGTGTACATAAACACCATGTGAAGGGCCACCTCTCTATCCCCGGACGACCATACGACAACCAGTTTTTCCTGATCATGAGATTTTTCCATTTCTCCTACCTTTCTGTCGGCTTCGCAACCCGCTATGGCACATCGTGGCGTCACTGAAGTTGCCTACCGCAAGCAGCTTGCCGAAATTACACTGTCCTGAATCCTTGGCGGAACGCTTGAAGTGAGGGCCACAACGCTTCTGAGAGAAACAGCAAGAACCCGCCGGGGTCGCCATGATAGCTTCACTCGCAACGACCGACCCGAGCATCGCCACGGAATACATTTCCTCACCCTGATCCCTGGCAAAGTGCATCTGCTCGAGTAGATTGACGACAAACTACCAGCCCGTTAGGAAAGCTTATAATTAAAGTACCGGAAGAAGTCCACCTTGCGCAGCATTTTTTCTCCCTTGTGTTGGCAAATTTGGAACCTGTAGGAGTCCATATATTCCTTCCATAAGGCTGGATGGGTTGGCAGAAGAGGCTGCTTTTGAGGAGTGCGCCAAAACCTGGAGAGGGAGGAACGGTTTAACGCGAGTTTTTCCTTGACAAAAATTTTTCAATACTATATATGACACTGTCATACAACATTGTACATTTATGGTATAGGATATCTGATGGTAATACAACTTGCTCCACAACAAATAGTGGCAAATAAACTCATTTGTATCAATTAGGGGTTAGTGATGGCCTATCCGGAAATCATGCAGCAGTCGATCAAGAGACTTGAAGAAACACGAAACTATCGCCTCACCGAAAAACTTCCTTTGCTCAGTTTGGAGGAGAAGAGACAGCTCTTGGAGGCGTATCACCCTGATTACCGTGCGGATGTCCGCCGTCAAATTCAAGTCGGTGTGAACAAAGGCGATTCCGCCGCAAGTGAGTTCGTGAAGCTGCTCGAGGCTGGCAGTATAGTCGATCCTGAGAAGATCGATCTCAACGATGTTTACCTTTCAGTGGATGCTTTGGTGATAGGTGCGGGTGGAGCCGGTCTGACCGCGGCAATCTTCAGCCACGATGCGGGAGCGAATGTTGCCATTGCCACCAAGCTCAGGATGGGAGATTCAAACACCATTATGGCAGAAGGTGGTGTCAACGCAGCTATTTCGCCGGGAGATTCCCCCTCTATTCACTACCTGGATACCATGGGAGGCGGCAACTTTACCAACATTCCTGAATTGGTTCGAGCTCTTGCTCTGGATTCTCCTCTATGCATCAAATGGTTGGAGGATCTAGGAGTTCCTTTCGACAGGGATCCGGATTCTGATCTACCACTTCCTTTGCTCGCCGGAGGACATTCTCGACCGCGGGTGTGCTCTGTGGGGGACTATACCGGGATGAGTATTATTCAGGTTTTGCGGGCGGAAGTGGAGCGGAGAAACATCCGGATTCTGGAGTTCTCTCCTGCTGTCGAGCTGATCCTCGATGAACAAGGGAAGTGTGTCGGCGCCGTTTTAATGGATTTGGATACCCACTCGTTCCGGGTAATCAGAGCGAAATCGACCATCATCGCTACCGGAGGCATTGGACGGCTCCACATCCAGAATTTTCCCACGACCAATCATTACGGCGCCACGGCCGATGGATTGGTCATCGCTTACCGCGCCGGCGCAAAGCTCGGCTACATGGACTCTATTCAATTCCACCCTACGGGCACGGCTTACCCGGATCAACTTCTGGGATTGCTGGTTACCGAGGTTGCACGGTCTCGAGGGGCTCAGTTGGTAGATGTTGAGGGACAAAGGTACATCAACGAGCTGCAGACGCGGGATGTGGTTGCCGCTGCCAATGTGCGACAGGTCATCGGCTGCGGGAAAGGTGTGGCAACCCCCTCCGGAATGCAGGGAGTGTGGCTGGATACACCGCTGATCGACATTATCAACGGCGAGGGCACGGTCAAGAAATCTTACTCCCACCTCTTTCATCGGTTCAAGCAATACGACATCGATTTCTCCAAAGAGCCGATTTTGATTTATCCCGCGCAGCATTACCAAAACGGAGGAATCATTATCGATGATATCGGCAGCACGAGCATTCCAGGTCTTTATGCCGTAGGTGAAGCTGCCGGCGGAGTACATGGCCGGAACCGCTTGGGCGGCAATTCCCTGAGCGACCTCTTTGTTTTTGGTCGCCGAGCCGGGCTGGATGTCGGGGAAAGGTTCAGAGACATCGAGACCGGCCGCCCGACACTCGATCATGTCCTCAAGTACATGCAGGAACTGAAAGACCAGGGGCTGTACAATCAAATGTCCAGTCCGATGTTGCTGCCCGACTACCGTTTTAAAAATTCATTCCCCAAGTTTCAGCAATAACCCTGCTTTTGATCTGGGAGTCAATCGAGAAATGTTAGAAAACAAGGCACTTAAAACGGTTCCCGTATATTTTTCCGGCAAGAGATATGATGTGCCGGAAGCGTTTACTGTCCTTCAGGCCTTTGAGTATTCAGGACACCGGTATACTAGAGGCTGCGGATGTAGAGGAGGGGTTTGCGGTGCTTGTGCTGCGCTTTTCATTCATCCCGGCTCGACCAAGCTGGAAGTAGGACTGGCGTGCCAGACTCGTGTAGTGGCTGGAATGGTCGTCGTTCAGCTTCCATTTTTCCCCACACGGAAACCTCCATATGAACTCGATGGCCTGGTGCCGCAAATCAATTCCATAGGAAAGGTCTATCCACACATCTATAAATGCGTGGCCTGCAATACATGCACTAAGATGTGTCCTCAAGGGATCAAAGTGATGGACTGCATGTCCGCGGCGCTGAGGGGAGACGTCCAAAGAGTAGCGGAAGAATCACGCGATTGCGTGATGTGTGGGCTTTGCGCCTCCCGATGTCCGGCGGAGATCGGTCAGTACCATATCATGCTTCTTTGCCGCAGGCTTTACGGGAAATATATCCAGAAGCCTTATAGATATCTTCCCACGCGATTGAGGCAGATTGAAGACGGCTCGTTCGATGAAGAAATCGAGCGCCTGATGGCTTCAGAAATTGAAGACCTCAAGCCGCTATATCAGAAACAGCAAGAAGACAAAAAAGTCATTTGATTGCACGTTAGAGTCCATTTTTAGAAACTTCCGAACGGTACCCGTTGCTGCGGGATCCAAAGGAGCTCCATGCACACCATAACTTCGACGGCGATTGGTGAAACGGCTTACAAGCTATTATCCCTCACTACGATCAGCTACCCTAAGAATTTCTTGAACAGATTGATTGCGGCACTCAAAAGTGAAGACAATCAAGGCAGCAAGAGCGTCATCGCGTCCATTATAGAAAATATTATATCTGCTGCTGAAGGTTCCGCATCCCTTTGCCAGGATACTGGTGTGCCGACATTCCATATCTACTTGAACCCAAGCCTCAAGATAGAGGGAGATATGGAGGCTGCGATTACCGATGCGGTCGCCCGGGCAACGATAGAAGTACCCATTCGCCGCAATGTGGTAGAGCCGTTTACGTTTCATAATCCAGGGGACAACACTGGCTGGGGTACCCCCTTCATTTACTATCATTACAGTTCCCAATCCGGACCGATGCGGATCAGGGCGGAGCTGAAAGGATTCGGGGGCGAGATCAAGTGTACGTCAGACTGGGTGTTCACCAGCACGGAGAATATGGCCGACGCTGTATTGGCCTATGTTCTCAACAATGTGATTCTCTCCCGGGGCGAGGGATGCATACCCGGCTTTCTTGGAGTCGGGGTGGGTGGTTATGTCTCGGAAGCTATGACCAATGCGAAAAACGCCGTGTTCCGGGAGTTGAGTCGGGCTGCCACAGCTCCTGCCAACGACGATGAGCGATTCTTGCGCGGGCTGGAAGACCGAGTCTTGCGCTGTGTGAACAGCCTGAATCTTGGGCCCATGGGAGGGGGCGGCAAGACCACGACCCTCGGCGTGTATCTTGAGCGCAGAGGGACCCATACGGCTGTCGCCCCGGTTTCGGTTTCGCAGCAATGCTGGGCTTCTCGCGGTTCTGAAGCGCTGCTGGGGGAAAATCGCGTGGAATACCTGACTCCACATTTTGAACGGGCAGAGATTTCCGGAGTGCGCGAGGTGTTGGCTGCTGAACTGTCAAAGTCCGAGCCGAAAGGCAAGGTCTACGAACTCACCACCCCTATCGACCAGGACGTTCTGCGCAAACTGCGGGTGGGTGATGTGGTTTATCTGAGTGGAACCATTTGTACTTCTCGTGACGGGTCGCATCGGAGAATGGTGGAAAAGATCAAGGCTGGCAGCAGGGAAGAGATTCCCGAGGAGATCCTGAAAAATGGGGTGGTCTATCATTGCGGTCCTGTCATTTCAGAGGAACCGAACGGCTGGTCCATTGTCTCGGCAGGTCCTACCACCAGTTCGCGGTTCACCACGGATTCAGCTTTCCTGGTAGAAAATGACATCATTAAGGCTGCCATAGGCAAGGGTACGATGGGCGACAAGATGATTCGCGCTTTGACCGGAAAGGGTATCTACATGACAGCGGTTGGCGGCTGTGCAGTCATGTACCGAAAGATGATTGGGAGAACCGATGTTAAATGGCTGGATCTTGGATATCCTGAAGCGGTCTGGATTTTCGATGTAGACCATTTCGGACCTCTTGTTGTCGGCATAGATTCCACGGGTGCGTCGGCATCCCGCAACGTCATGGAGGACGTGTTCGACAGCGCACGGCGGATATATGAAGAAGAAGGATTGGACCCGAGCAAACGCTACATTCAATATCCGCAGACCTTTGCCGGTCTGGCGTTGGAAGAGGTGATCACAAAAGTGAAGTTGTCGTAATCTGTAGACGGAGGAGATGGAGGGTTTCATGGCTCGAGTTCTGGAAAATGTTGGCAAAGAGTTGCTGAAGAAAAACGGAATTCCGGTACCGGAGTTCCAGGTGGTTGAAGGTATTGCCGAGGCCTGCAGCGCGGCTGAGCAGATCGGCTTTCCAGTTGTAGTGAAAGCTCTGGTGCCGGTTGGAAAAAGAGGTAAGGCGGGCGCTGTGAAATTTGCTGAGAGCAGCGAAGAAGTGGAAAAGGCTGCGGCAGAAATACTTGGCATGACGGTGCGCAATTTTCCGGTGGAGCAGTTGTTGATCGAGAAAAAGATCGCCATTGTCCGCGAACTGTATTTTTCGGTTACCTTTGATAATTCGCAAAAATCCACAGTCATGATTGTCAGTAGTGAAGGGGGGGTGGATATCGAAGAGATCGCCTCGCGGTACCCGGACAAGGTTGTCAAGCAGCCGTTAGATCTGCGCAAGGGCTTGCAGCAGTATCAGGCCAAGGAGATATGTTCGGAGTTGGGGCTGAGGGGCAAGATCCTGCAAAAGGCGACACAGGTTATCTGGCGCTTGTATCGAATATTTGAAAAGTATGAGGCAACGATTCTTGAAGTGAATCCTCTGGCAGTCACGACAGGGGATGAAATCGTGGCGGCAGCGATCCTCATGGGAGTCGACGACGATGCTTTGTATCGCCAACCTGAGCTGTCGACAAAGGTAGAAGCTGGAAGCGATCGTGCCTGGCGTCCGCTTACACCTCTGGAAAAAGAGATGATCGCGGTGGATGCTGCCGAGTCGTATCGAGGGACGGCGCGCTACACCGAAATGGACGGGGGAGACATCGGATTCTTATGCGGAGGCGGGGGCGGCAGCCTGCTGGTATACGATACCCTGCTGCAATATGGGGGGCAACCTGCCAACTACACTGAATTTGGCGGAAATCCCACCGAAACCAAAGTAGCTGGTTTGGTTAAAGGTGTCCTGTCCAAGCCTGGGGTGAAGAGCTTTTTTATGGATGCCAACATCACCAACAACACTCAGACGAATTTGGTGGCCAAAGGAATCATCATGGCCTTCGAGGAAAAGGGTATCGATCCGAAAACATTCCCCACAGTTGTCCGGTTGGCCGGAGTGAACGACAAAGAGGCCAAGAGGATATGCTCTGAAGCCGGCATCGAATACTACGGCGATGAAATCACGATGGAAGATGCTGCACGGATCATTGTCAATAAGATGGAAGAAAACTACGGGGGTGAGGTCTGATATGGCAATCTTGGTAGATAAGAATTCGAGGATCGCAATTCAGGGAATCACCGGCCGCGAAGCGTCGATGGTCACCAAACACGCACTGACATACGGGACCAAGATTCTGGCCGGGGTAACCCCGGGTAAAGAAGGGCAGGATGTAGAAGGCGTTCCGGTCTACGACACCCTCAAAAGTGCCGTTCTGGAGCAGTGCATCGATACCACGGTGATCTATGTGCCGCCTGCTTTTGCCTATGATGCGGTAATGGAGGCGATAGGAAACGGCGTCAAGCTGATATTGATCATCACCGAGCGAATCCCCCGGCATGATGTGGTCAAGTTTCTGCAAACGGCCAGGGAGGAGAACTGCACGGTCGTCGGTCCCAATTCGGTGGGCATTCTCAATGCCGAGGACCGCATCAAGCTTGGAGCCATCGGTGGAGACAACGTGGAGCGTTGTTTCGTTCCGGGAGAAGTTGGAGTGATTTCCCGCAGCGGGGGGATGACCGCGGAATGCTCCTGGATGGTGAAAAGAGCGGGATTCGGTATCAGCACCAGCGTGAGCATCGGAGGGGATCCAATGATCGGATCTCCGCCCAAGGCAATCTTGGAAAAGTTTCAAAAAGATCCCAAAACCAAAGCTGTGGTTTTATGGGGGGAGCCCGGCACTCGCTATGAGGAAGACGTTGCCGAGTATATCCAGGAGGGGGGCTTCACGAAACCGCTGATTGCCTACGTGGCAGGCCGGTTTGTGGAGACGATGCCGGAGGGAACGGTTTTCGGACACGCAGCCTCTATCGTTGAGGGAAGCAGTGGGCGGCCGTCGTTGAAAATCGATCAGCTCAAGAAGGCGGGTGCCAATGTAGCTGAAAGGTTCAATGATATTATAGACCTACTAAAGGATGTCATGGCTTAGGGAGGGCGGTTTTTGCCGAACCGGAAAGCCACAGGGGGAAGATAATATGAAACCGATTAGAACATTGCTGTTTGCGCCTGGAAACCGGCCAGACAGAGTCGCAAAAGCACTGGGACTCGGTGCCGATGCTGTGATCATGGATTTTGAAGATGCGGTGCCGATCGCCGAGAAAGAATCCTGCCGCCCGGTCGTGAGAGATCTTTTGGACAAAAATCCGGGCAAGAGGATGTTTGTGCGGATCAATGCCCTGACGACGCGCTTTGCCGAGGGCGATATCGCAGTGCTCGGCTGCAAGAATCTGGAGGGCATAATGCTGCCCAAAGTGGAGAGTCGCGACGATGTGATCGAATTCGACCGTCTTCTGACGGCCCTGGAGAAGAAATCGGGTCTGGAAGAAGGATCTCTAAAGGTCATATCGGTGTGCGAAACCGCCCGGGGTCTGGAGGAAGTTTATACGATTGCAACGGCTGAACCGGCTCGGAAGCGAGACATGATTCTTGCTTTCGGGGCGGCTGATTACACCACGGATTTGGGTGTGAAGCTGACCCGTGAAGGGCGTGAGCTGGATTATGCCAGAGCTCGGCTGCCGGTAGTCTCGCGGGCGGCGGGGCTTATGCCTCCCCTGGATACACCATGGATGATCGATCTTAAGGATATGGACGGCCTCATTGCGGATGCCAGGAAGGCAAGGGGATTGGGGTTTCAGGGCAAGATTGTGATCCATCCCAATCAGATACAGCCGTGTCATGAAGTGTTTACGCCGACGGAAGAGGAAATAGCCTTTGCCCGCCGAGTGATGGACGCTTTTGAAGAGGCCGAGAGGGAAGGGCGGGCGGCACTGCAGCTGGACGGCAAGTTCATCGACTATCCGGTCGTGGAACAGGCAAGACGGGTGATCGCACTGGCCAAAGCCATCTCCTCTTGAGGCGGTGAATGTGAGATGTGTGTTGAAGTGTTGAACAATGCGGAGAAATGATATGGGAAAGCCATGGAAAACCGAACATTGGCATGTGAGTGAGTGGAACTATCTGGATGAAATCGTGCGGGGCTTCAAGCCGCCCAAATCCGTCAAGATCCACGACATCACTCTACGCGACGGTGAGCAGCAGGCGGGAGTCATTTTTACCAAAGAGGACAAGATCCGGATAGCGGAGAAGCTTGCCGAGGTGGGTGTGCACCGGATTGAGGCGGGTATGCCGGCTGTCTCCCCCAAAGATGAGGAAGCCATCAAGGAGATTGTCAAGCGGCAGTTGGGTTCGGAGATATTCTGTTTTTCCCGCTGCATGGAAAAGGATGTTCAGCTGGCGGCCGATTGCGGTGTTGACGGGATCGTCGTGGAGATACCTGCCAGCAAGCATTTGATAGAGCAGGGGTATAAGTGGTCCTTGGAAAAAGCGATCGATCTTTCCATCAAGGCGACCTCCTTTGCCAAAGAAAAGGGATTATACACGGTGTTTTTTACCATCGATGCCACCCGCTCGGACTTGAGTTGG
Organism: uncultured delta proteobacterium; assembly: GCA_963781715.1. Lineage (GTDB taxonomy): Bacteria > Desulfobacterota > Syntrophobacteria > Syntrophobacterales > Syntrophobacteraceae > Desulfoferrobacter. The sequence goes on along the minus strand of CAWAGW010000018.1, from coordinate 138,955 downwards.
CTTCTGGACCTGGTGGATCGGGTCGCTGCGGAAGGTCATATGGACGCCTTTACTTTGGTGGATACCTTCGGAGTGTTGTCCCCCCATGCGGCGAGCTATTTTGCCAGGAAGGTCGTCGAGCGGGTTTCAAAACCTGTTGAGGTCCATTTCCATTCGGATTTCGGCATGGGGGTAGCCAATACCATCAACGCGGTCCTGGAAGGAGCCGAAGTTATCCATACCACGGTGTTGGGTATTGGTGAGAGAGCCGGCAATACTCCTATGGAGGAAACCGTTCTGTCGTTATTGACCATGTATGGAATCGATGTCGGGATCGACTACAGTAAAATGAATGAGCTTTCCAGGTTGGTACGGGATTTGTCCGGTGTACCGATTGTGCCCTCCAGGCCCTTCATCGGGGATGGTGCCTACAACATCGAATCCGGCATCGTTACCGGCTGGTTCAAAAACGTTTTTGAGACCAATCCGACCACCGTGTTTCCCGTTCACCCTTCTTTTGTCGGGCATGCCACCCCGCAGATCCTGATGGGTAAAAAGAGCGGTTTGGACAACGTGCTTCTTTGGGCTGACAAGGCGGGAGTGGAATTGGACAATGATGAGGCCATGGAAGTGCTCAAGGAGGTAAAACTGCTGTCGCACGACAGCAAGCGAGTGCTGACCGAAGAGGAGTTCAAGGAAGCGGCCTTGAAGGTAAAGGGCCGCCAACAGTAGGGAGCACTAGGCCGACTGGGAGTCGAAAGGCGGTGAATGATCGATGTCTGCAAAATTAGCGTCTCAGAGGGCTGGGCGGGATTTTTTTGAAAAACTGCTGGAGATCAGTGGTCAGAATCCGAATACCTGCATGCAGTGCGGATACTGTTCGGCTGCCTGTCCCATGGTGGCACACATGGAAATTACTCCGCGTATGGTGCTGCGTCTGTTGCAGCTTCAGCTGAAGGAAGAACTGCAAGCAGTGCAAACCTACTGGGTCTGCTCATCGTGTCAGCAGTGCTATGTGAACTGCCCAAGGGAGATCGACATTCCATGTCTGATGGAAGCCCTCAGGTTGATGAGGCTGCGGCAGAACCTTAGCTGTCTGGAACCTTCTCCGGAATATTTCGAGACTTTACAGGATTATCCGCAGATCGCCCTGATCGCGGGTTTGCGCAAAATGAGCAGCTAAATATCATGAATAAAGTCAGCTACTACCCCGGTTGTACCCTGAAGACGACGGCCAAACAGCTCGAAACTGCCGGTATAGCTTCCCTTGCTGCCCTTGGGATTGAACTGGTGGAACTGCCCGAATGGAACTGCTGCGGTGTGGTTCATTCGCTGGCCGACGATGATTTAATCCATCAAGTGGCCCCCATTCGGAATTTGATCCGAGCCAGGCAACAGGGGAGCGATCAATTGGTGACGCTTTGCTCCATGTGCTACAACACGTTAACGCGTGCCAACCTGATCATGCAACGAGATGATGACAAGCGAAAGACCATCAATTTATTCATGGATGAGGAGCCGGATTATGAAGGAAGTGTCGCCGTCTTTCACCTGCTGAATTTCCTGCGTGACCGGGTCGGCTGGCAGCAGTTGCGCGACCGGGTCAAGACCCCCTTGAACATGAGAATCGTTCCTTATTACGGATGCATGCTTCATCGGCCTCGGGAAGCAGCAATCGAACCTCTCGGCAGCTTCGATACCCTGACCGGTTTTTTGGAAGCGTTGGGGGCGGTCGTGCCCAACTTCCCTGCGGCCGACCGGTGCTGCGGTTCCTACCAGGTTTTGGGCAATCCGTCGGCCGCAAAAGACGCGGGCCAAGTGATTTTGGATAAAGCAAGAGAGGCTCAAGCGGAAGCCATCGCCGTGGTCTGCCCTCTTTGCCATTTTAACCTTAACAAGGTTCAAGCAGAGTTGTCTGCAGAGCAGGGGAAGACTAAAACCATTCCCATCCTCTACTTCACTCAGCTTTCTGCTCTCGCTCTGGGCCTGATGGAAAAAGACAGTGCACTGGTATGAATGCCTGACCGCGGATGTCGTTCGGACCACTTTGTAGAACTGCTAATGTGTTCGTTCCTCCTCGAGTCTCTCTTGTTGAATATCTAATTCAGTTGAAGTTGATGCACACGCGGTGGTTTTCGACAGCATGTTTGGCAAAACCCGGACGTCTAGTTGTGTTTTCGCATGAACGGGGAAAGTTATAGGCGAATCCGTGTAAGCTTCGATTTTAGAAGGGAAGGCAGGCACTACGTCGTGTCTAGGTGCTCGCAGCAGCATCTGATTGATCGCACATGCTTGCCCAAAGAGTCAGTTAATAATCTCATTAACCGAAACGGAGGAAAATGCAGTGGAAAAGAGAGGAACATTACGACAAACAGCAGTGATTACCTGTTTATCTATTCTGTCAATGGTTGCTCTGCTACTGGGAGTATGTCAGCGATCAGTCGCAGAAGAAATCAAAAATATCAAAGTAGCCTGCCAAATGCCTGCCGATCATTTTGACTCCAAAGCGGTAGAGCTGTTCATCAAAAAGGCCGAAGAGAAAAGCAACAACACTTTGAAATTCCAATTCTTCCCCGCCGCTCAGCTTTACAGCGACCATGACCTGGTTGACGTGCTTCCCAAAGGTGGTGTTGAAATTGCTCAGATCGGACTCGATCGTCATATAGGGAGAGTTCCCGCAGGCCATTTCGCATATCCTTATTTTGTCGGGCCCAATGCGTATTTTCGTTGGTGGTACGATAAGAAAGATGACGCTGGTTTGTATTATAAAGTCCTAAAGCCGGCATTTGCCAAGGATAATATTAATCTTCTATCATCACTCAACTACGCAACCACCTACGCTCTCATTACCAATAAACCAGTACATACCATCTCAGATTATAAGGGAATGAAGATCAGAACCTCGGGCAAGTCGTTGGGAGCTGTTGTTGAGGCTTTGGGTGCCAAAGCTGTCGTGATGAGCTCAGCCGACGTCTATATGGCTCTACAGCGCGGTACCATCGACGGCGCGCTGAGCGGTACTTCATCTTTTGTCAGTCGTAAATGGTATGAAGTGGCTAAACATGTACAGCTGGTTCCGCTGGGCAATATTCCCTTCGGGTTTGCCGCCAATATGGACTTCTGGAAAAAGCTCTCGCCCGAACAGCGAAAAGCCGTAGAAGAGGCTGCCAGAGAGATGGAAATATGGGCTGTCAATGCTTCGATTGAAGATCATGAAAGAGCTTTGGATGTGATGAAAAAAGCTGATGTTGAAATTTATGAATTTCCCCAAGAAGTGCAGGATGAAATAGTTGAGACCGGTTTGAAAGCGGTGCAGAGCATTGTGGAACCCGATGTGGGAGAAGCGACCTGGACCGAAGCGATGCAGCTTCTGTCCAATGCTAAAAAGGTCGATAAACCTGACTGGAAAGAAATGCTTGAGACGAGAAGCTTCTAAAGGGAAACGATCCTGAGATTGTCGACCCAGTCTCGATACTGAGAGAACGACAACCTCTCTCAGTGTCGAGAAGCGAGCTGACTGGGAGCCCATCCTTGTGAAAATGCATTCCACCGTGGGGATAATCAAGGGCGGGTGCGGTGGTGCATGCGAATGTATGAAACACCTTGCTCGGTCCTTTCTCCGCGGACATGTCTAATTTCTGCACAAGCAAGCATTTTGTGACCAGTAGCAATTTAGTAATGGTCTCGGATTGCGTGAAAGGTGTGTAGTCTGCTATGAGCTATGACGAGTCTCCGAAAGAAATAACGCCGATCAGCACAATCGACCGCAGTACTGCCACTGATACTGATACGGAGAAGCTTTTTGTATCGATAGGCAAAGGTATCGACTTCATTGTCAACTTGGGAGCCAATATTGCAGGAGTCTCGCTTCTCGTTTGTGCGCTGATAACTTGCTATGAAGTCTTCGTCCGGTACGTTTTGGGACAACCTACCCACTGGACACTCGACCTCTCGGTATATCTTCTCATCTGGTTTTGCTTCAGTTCTCTGGCTTATGTGCAAAATCAGGGCAGGCACGTCTGCGTCGATTTGTTGACATCTCATTTCCCGCCGAGAACCAAAATAATATGGGAAGTAGTAACGACGCTTTTCTTCTTGTGCTTTGCCGTGGTGTTGTTTTACTTCGGGGTTGATTATGCTCTCGATTCCTTCAACCGTGCCGAATTCAGCAATACCATGTGGGAAGTTCCAATGTGGCCGGTTAAGGTCGCTTTGCCTGTGGGCGGCGCTTTGTTGATCCTGGGTCTTAGTAAAGAGTTGTTCATAAAAATCAGAGAGATCACTGTGAGCTCTTTGGAGGAGGGAGAGGGGGTTTTCAGCAAGGCCGGGTTACTCGTCGCTATTTTTATGGCCTCCGTAGGAATCAGTCTATATTTGATGACCATCAATGGAATCATAGGGATGGTTGTCTTGATGTTTGTGTTACTCTTCAGTGGCATTCCTATTTTTCCGGCCCTGGGATTAGTTGGAGTAGCCGGGATTTACCTCGTTTTCGGCGGTATCACAGCCTTGTCAGCAGCCTTTCCAACCACCACCTATAGCTCCCTTGCTTCCTTTTCGCTGGTTTCCTTGCCTCTCTACATCCTCGTGGGGCAGATCATAGAAGCAGGGGGCGTTGGCGAAGAAATCTACGAAACAGCAACCAAGTGGACTTCCGGAGTGCCCGGAGGTGAGGCGGTAGCAACGATTTTGGCATGCAGCACATTCGCCGCCATTTCAACTTCAAGTGTCGCAACTGCGGCGACCATGGGGCTTATTGCACTCCCCGCCTTGCATCAGCGAAACTATAATAAGGACTTTTCCTATGGCCTGCTGGCGGCCGGAGGAACTCTGGGTATAATGATCCCTCCCAGCGGTGCGATGATCATATACTCAGCGGTCACGGAAGAATCATTGGGAAAACTGTTCCTTGCGGGAGTGATACCCGGAACCTTACTCTCCCTTTCTTTTATCGCCTATGCCGTTCTTCGCTGCAGAAAAGAAGGCCTGCATGAGGATGCCGTTGGTGTGAGCTGGCAGGAAAGAATGAAAGCCACCAGAGTTGGATTATGGGGTCTTTTTGCGCCGGCAATTATTATCGGAGGAATCTATTCGGGCATCTTTACGCCACTGGAATCCGGAGCTGTGGCGGTTATATACGCCATGGCCATGGTTTTGCTGCGGAAGAAGGTTAGATTTTCAGAAGTCCTGAAAGTCCTGAGGCATTCGACTCTGAATGGCACGATGGTCCTTGGCATCATTGTAGGCGCAATGATTCTCGGGAAGTTCATGACCATGATGAGAGTGCCCAATCTGGCCCTGGAATTTGTCTCCACCCTGGAAATCTCACGTTGGGGAATCCTGATCTGCATCATCATTATGATGAGCATTCTGGGAATGTTCTTGGAAGTGGTTTCGGTAATGATGATCACGCTGCCGGTGATCTATCCAATCATCATAGCGCTGCATTTCGATGGAATCTGGTTTGCCGTGATAGTGACGCTCACCATGGAACTGGCCTTGCTCACGCCCCCTGTCGGCCTGAACCTGTATGTGATCAGCGGCATATCCGGCGCCCCGCTGGCTCGAGTGCTGCGAGGAGTCATTCCGTTTTTCATCATAATGATGGTATGCCTCGTGATCTATATCTTATTTCCCGGAATGAGTACGTGGCTTCCAAACACCATGATCAGCAGGTAGCTTGGAATATCGTGTAGGAAAATACCGCATGTGCGCACAAACTCGCTTGTTGTTGGTGCCCGGTCTGCTCTGTGACGCGGCGCTCTGGCGGCATCAGCTGGAAGGCTTGTCTGATGCCGCCGAGGTATGGGTCACCGACAAGCATACTGGCTACGCATCGATTGGTGAAATTGCGCACGCGATCATGCAGGAAGCTCCTGCGAAATTTTCGGTGGCAGGGCTTTCCATGGGAGGCTACATCGCTCTCGAAATGGCACTGAACTGGAGTGCGCGAATCGAACGGTTGATTTTGCTGGATACCACTGCTGCAGCCGATACACCGAGCCAAACGGAGCGCCGTGAGACTCTGATTGAACTTGCCCGTAGAGGAAAGATTGAAGAGATCATCCAGTCTTTGCTGCCAGCTTTTGTGCATCCGGAAAGGCTGCGGGATTTGGAGCTGGTATCAGAAATAGTGGAGATGGCGAAGAGGGTGGGAACTGACAAGTTTATCCGCCAGCAGGAAGCTATCATATCCAGGCGGAATCAGACCTCCAACCTCCATAGGATCGCTTGTCCTGCACTCGTAATATGCGGAAGAGAGGATGCGCTCACTCCTCTGGAATGCTCCGAAAAGCTGACTGCAGGAATTCCCGACTCGGAGCTTTTGGTAGTTCCCGACTGTGGGCATCTCAGCACAATGGAATCTCCCCGCAGGGTAACTGAAGCTATGCGCCGGTGGCTGTTCGTCTGAGTATGTCTGCAGGGAATTAGGACACTTTTCTTTCCGTCTGCCGTAAAAACCTTATAGTCATTTTTCTCTGGACTTGAGATCAGTAATGTGGCAATTTTCATCGCTTTAAAGAGACGCAGCGAATTGTCTTAAGAGCTTCAAGTCAGCTGAATTTCATCTGGATAATGCGGTGCGGCATTGCTTCTTTCCAGCACAAACCTTGGCAGCAATGGAGTGGATTCCAGGTTAGCATTGCCCCACGGCACATGACTGCCAGATCAGGAGGAACTGTTATGAAAATCAATTTTGGAGGCGTAGAAGAGAACGTGGTTACCCCAAACGAATTTCCCCTTTCAAGAGCACAGGAAGTATTGAAGGATGAACTGGTTGCGGTTTTGGGCTATGGAGTGCAAGGACAGGCGCAGAGCCTCAACTTGAGAGACAACGGTGTCAGGGTTATTGTCGGACAGAGGGAAGGGGGAAGTTCTTGGCAAAAAGCTGTCGATGACGGCTGGGTCCCGGGCAAGACGCTGTTTTCTCTGGAGGAGGCATGTGCAAAAGGCACAGTCATTCAATATCTCCTCTCGGACGCAGGACAGAAAGCCTTTTGGCCGACGCTGAACGCCAATCTATCTGAAGGAAATACGTTGTATTTCTCCCATGGGTTTTCCATAACTTACAAGGATCTTACGGAAGTTGTGCCGCCACCGAACGTGGATGTAGTTCTGGTAGCGCCAAAAGGCTCGGGATTGTCCGTTCGCCGCAATTTTTTGGAAGGCAGCGGAATCAACAGCAGTTATGCGATATTTCAAGATTATACGGGCAGGGCGGAAGAGAAAACGATTGCTCTGGGAATTGCCATTGGCTCGGGATATCTGTTCCCGACCACTTTTGAGAGCGAAGTCTACAGCGATCTCACTGGTGAACGGGGTGTGCTGATGGGGGCTCTGGCGGGAATAATGGAAGCCCAGTACAACGAGCTTCGGAAACACGGCCATACGCCAAGTGAGGCTTTTAATGAGACGGTTGAAGAACTGACTCAGAGCCTGATCAGACTTGTTGCCGAAAAAGGGATGGATTGGATGTATTCCAACTGCAGCGCCACGGCTCAAAGGGGAGCCCTTGATTGGAAGGGACAGTTTCGTGAGGCGGTTGCACCGGTGTTCTCTTCCCTTTATCAACGTGTTGTCGATGGTACTGAGGCCAAGATCATCCTGGACAAGAACAGCCAGCCCGACTATCGGCAAAAACTGAATGCGGAGCTTGCGGAGATGCAGAATTCTGAGATGTGGCAGGCTGGCAAGAAGGTTCGAGACCTCAGACCTGAGAACTGGAAGCGGGAAGCCTAAGAGATAAGCCCCGGGTACTGGATGTTTTGAATGTCGAAGTCGGTTGTTGTCTTTTCTGACGTCACCCTGCGGTTACGCGATAAACTCATTTTCCCTCATACCAAATGGGAAATCAAGGAAGACGAGCATTGGGCGGTTTTGGGCCCGAACGGTTCAGGAAAATCGACCTTCGTGCGCTCTTTATGGGGTGGAACTCCGTTAAGCAAAGGACAGATCATCCTGGATTTGTATAATGATAGACCGCGATCTCATCCTGTCTCCCAGAAGGATGCGATCGGCTATGTCTCATTCGAGCTTCATCAATACTTGATGGAACAGGAACAATTCCAGGAAGATGTAAGGGAATACTCCGGCAAAACTGATGATGCAACCACGGTAGAAGATATCATCTGCCGCAGGATCGCAGACCGTCAGCAAATCCCGCCGAGTGCCAGGGAAAACCTGAACCGGGTGGTCCACCAATTGGATATCGACCACCTGGTCCAGCGCAATATAACCTCCCTATCTACCGGAGAAATGCGAAAGGTGCTGATCGCTCGAGCTTTGATGAAATCACCGAAGCTCCTGATTCTTGATGAGCCCTTCGACGGTCTTGATGAATCCTCCCGAACATCTTTGGGCAAGTGCATCGACGCTATCATGACCGATTCGATGCGGGTGATACTGGTCACTCATCGACTGGAAGAGGTTTTACCTCGCATTTCCCATGCTCTCCTTGTTAAGAATGGCCGTTTATGGCTGCAGGGTCCGAAGGATACGATCCTGACCTCCGAGAATATGGAATCTCTATATGACTGGCCGATCCAGGTGATCAGAAACAGCGGAAAGTTCGCGACCTGCTATGACTCAAACCGCAAGCATTTAGATACCGGCCGACTCTATATGGCCTCCGGACAAGAATCCCCCGATCCTCTCATTGAAATGAAGGACGTTGTGGTCTCTTATGCGAGACAACAGGTACTGGACCGGGTGAACTGGACAGTGAGGCGTGGAGAAAACTGGGCCATACTGGGACCTAACGGAGCTGGCAAAAGTACTCTGCTTAAGCTCATTACGGGCGACCATATGCAGGCATACACCAATCATGTCGTGGTATTTGGAAAGCAGAGAGACTCCGGGGAATCCATCTGGCAAAACAAAGAGCGCATCGGGATGATCAGCGATGATTTGCAGGCCAGATATCGTAAGAACATAAACGTCCGTGAGATCATTGCTTCCGGTTTTTTTGACAGCATCGGTCTGTACCGACGGCCCACCAGCGAGCAAATGTGTGTTGTGGAGCAATGGGTTGAGCTGCTGGGGATTGAGGATCTTGCCGGACAAAACTATCATCATTTGTCATACGGTCAAAAACGTCTGGCCCTCCTTGCACGTGCGATGGTGAAATCACCGATTTTATTGATACTGGATGAACCCTGCCATGGCCTTGATGTTGCCAATCGGGGCAGAATATTGAATGTTATCGAAGCAATTGGAAGAAAGCATGCCCATCTGTTGTTTGTCACCCATCATATGGAAGAGCTTCCGGCTTCGGTCACTCACGTCATGCGGTTGGAGCAAGGAAAAGCGGTGAGGCAATACAAGAGATGATGGCGTGTGCGAGATCGACCTTCCTCGCGATCTTATCAAATCATATTTGATGAGATCTCACCTTCAAACCTGACGACGATTCTGAAATATATAATCTTTTTGAGAAAGAAGCCGGACTATGAAAAAAATTGCAGTATTGCCCGGGGATGGAATCGGCCCTGAGGTCATGAAACAAGCTGAGAAAGTATTGCATGCCGCTGAACAACGTTTTCAGTTCAAATTGGATCTCGAATATGGCGACGTAGGTGGAGTCGCCATCGACTTGCATGGGGTGGCTCTGCCCGAAAAAACCCTGCGCCTGTGTGAAAGGAGCGAAGCCGTCCTGTTTGGTTCGGTAGGAGGGCCCAAGTGGGAGCGCCTCCCCCCCGAGCAACAACCCGAAAGAGGCGCTCTGCTGCCGCTCCGCAAGCACTTCAAGTTGTTCTGCAATTTGCGGCCTGCCAAAATATTCGGAAGTTTGATCGATGCCAGTCCACTGAAATCGGAGCTAGTCCAAAAGGGCTTTGATATCCTTTGTGTGCGTGAGCTCACTGGCGGTATCTACTTTGGACAGCCCAAGGGCAGAGAAGGCGAGGGCATGGAAGAAAGGGCCTTCGACACTATGGTGTATACCAGAAGGGAAATCGAACGGATAGCAAGGATGGCCTTCGAGATGGCCCGATTGAGGAGACAGAAAGTCACATCCGTTGATAAGGCGAATGTACTGACTTCAATGGTGCTCTGGAGGCAAGTCGTTAATGAAGTCAGCGAGCAGTACGAAGATGTGGAGCTCAATCATCTATATATTGATAATGCTTGCATGCAGATCGTTCGGAATCCATATCAACTGGACGTTTTGCTTTGTGGAAACATGTTCGGAGACATAGTTTCCGACCTGTGTGCCATGCTCACCGGTTCTATGGGGCTTTTGGGCTCCGCCAGTCTGAATGAGACCGGATTCGGATTGTATGAGCCCGCCGGTGGATCAGCTCCTGACATTGCAGGGCAAGGCGTTGCGAATCCGATAGCACAAATCCTGTCAGCAGCCATGATGCTGAGACATAGTCTTGGAAATAACGCTGCTGCAGATGCCGTTGAACAGGCGATTGCCGATACAATCGAAGCAGGCATCCGGACTCGGGACATTGCATCTGAAGGCACCCGGATCGTTGGAACCGAGCAAATGGGAGATGCCATCGTGGAGCGCATCTTCATGTAAACGCAAAGAATCGAATATTATCAGGGGTTGCCAGCATCCTTGGACCGGTCTGCAATTTCCCATCGACGAACTTTGTTTTCAATCTCATGTTCTTCATCATTTGCGAAGTCTCCCAGCAACTGAGCTCCAAAAAGACAATCCCGGAGCTATGCCCCACTGGCAGTAACCCCCGAGCCCATCAAATTTCCATTGCAACCCTGCGAGCGTCTTCAACCGCTTTCATGGCATTGCCGATCTTATTACAGTCCCCGATGGCGAACAGCTCGCCAACCTTGCCCGTGAGCTCTTTGGCGAGCCTCCTGCGCGGCTTGGAGGCAACACTCGTAATTATGGTGTCAGCGTCCAGCAGAAAGGAGACCCCTGCTTTTTGGAGGGTAACTCCTTCCTTGTCGATTCCCAGGACTTTGGCATTGGTGCACACGCGGATGTTGTTACGATAGAACCTGCGCATGAGGCTGCTGCGCGAAGTATATCCCATTCCCGGTACTATTTGCTCCCGCTCGGTAACGATGCTCACCAGCTTTCCCCGGGCCGCGAAGTAATCGGCGGCATCCACCGCGGCGTAGCCGGAGCGGCAAGCATAAGAATATTTCGACTGTACGCCGGTCACATCCCCGTCGACGGGCGTCGTCTTGGGGCGGCATGTGAATCTGCAATAATTACTGCAAGCCAGAATCACGACACGCCTGCCCACGGCCGCCCGCCCCTCCATGGCATCTTCAACGGATACCACATCCTCTTCGTGAATGGTCTCAATACCCGCTTTGGACTCGCGCGCGCCGACTGCCAGGATGACCACCTCGGGCTGTTCCTCGATCACCCTGTCGGCCGTCATTTCGGTGTCAAGAAAGACCCTGACCTCGGCGGTCGGCAAGTTTGCCTCAAAATATCTCAGAAAGCGTTCGAACTCCTGTTTGGCAGGAGACTGGCAGGCCAGCCTGAAAGCGCCGCCGAGTCGACTGTGCTTTTCATAGAGGGTCACATCATGGCCTCTTTTCGCAGCCACCAGAGCGGCTTCACATCCGGCCGGACCGCCCCCGACAACCATCACCTTCTTCAGCACCGGAGCTTGTGGGAGATCCTCGAAGGGCCGTTCATCCTCGCTGCCGGCGGACGGATTCGTCAGGCAGGTTATGGGAGTGAGCATCCACAACACATCATAGCACCCCTGCACGCACCAGATACAGGGAACGATCTCCTCGACTTTTCCCGCCAGCAGCTTGTTGCCGTATTCTGGATCGGCAATGGTGGGTCGGCCCACACAGACGAAGTCGGCCTGACCATCCGCCAGAATATTTTCGACCATATCCTCTGCAATCCGTTTGGCGATCATGACCGGGATAGTTACGCTCTTCTTGATACCCTCCGCCATGTATACCCACGAACCTCTGGGCGAGGCAGAGGTTTGGTCATGGAGAATATGGTCCGATTCTCTAAGACCGGCCGAGACATCGATTGCATCCACCCCTGCCTTTTCCAGGGCAACGGCGACGAGTCTGGCATCGATGTGAGTCACGCCGCCAGCCGGGTGGTAGTCGTCGCCGTTGATACGGGCGATGACAGGATAATCCTCTCCACACGAATCCTTAATCTTGGTAATGGTATCGCAACAAAGCTTCAGCCCCCCTTCCATCGCTCCGTATATGTCGGTGCGAATGTTTAAGGCAGGCGAGAGAAACGAGCTGAGCAAATAACCGTGGGCGCAGTGCACTTCAACGCCGTCGAAGCCGGCCTTTTTTGCTCGAAGGGCGCCTTGGCCGAACCGCTCGATCATTTCCTGACACTCTTCGAGTGTCAGCGGCCGAGGCTTATCTCTATACAGCGACTTGGTGCTGGCCACCGAAGAGCAGGAAACCGGTTGAGAGCCGCTAATTGCCGAGTTGGTTTGCCTGCCTGCGTGCATAATCTGGAGCACGATCTTTGCCCCGTGCCTATGCACTTCATCGGTCAACCGATTCAATGATGCAATGAATTTGTCCTCGGAGCAAGCCGAATTTAAAACGGAGCGGCCGGAAGGGTAGTCGACCGCGCACGCCTCAAGGATTATAAGGCCCGCACCACCTTTTGCCCTGAGCCCGTAGAAATGAACCGCTCGATCGGTGAAATGGCCCTGATAAGTGTAGTTTGTGGAAATGGCCGGAATCACAAGTCTGTTTCTTAACTCCATTGTGCCTATTTTCCCCGGCCGAGCGAGCAAAGTCGGTTTGACTGCCATGACGGATTTCCTCTCTTTTCAATGCATGAAATGGAAAGGACGAAGCACCCGTGTCCCCGTTCCAATTCATCCTTCGATTGCCTCTGCGAGCTCTTGCGTCGCCTATTGCCGATTGGGCTAATGTCGAGCAGGACTTTTGTGAATAAATAGTTGGCTTCTCTTGGTTGGTCGTCGAGTCTGTCGGAGTGAGGTCAACTACCACCAATGCTTTTCACTCGGACGTCGCAAATGGTGATCGAACTGAAATGTTCGTGAGCTTTCCTATAACATGCCCGCGGACCCGCCCCGTTGCATTTCCCGGTGACTGACGTCATACCCCGATGTAGGTCTTGGACAGTGCAGGATCATTTTGAATGTCTGCAACTGACCCGGAAAACACTGTATTCCCGTGGTTGAACACATAAACCAGATCGGCAAGATCCGATACCATATCGATATTTCCCTCAACCATAAGCACTGCAACTTGCGTCTTTTTGATGTTTGCTATGATCTTTTCCACTTCATCGACCATGATCGGAGACAATCCCAGGGATGCCTCATCGACCATGAGCAATACCGGGTCAACCATAAGTGCTCTTCCCATTGCCAACATTTGCTGCTCGCCGCCGGAGAGCGTCGCGGCATCCTGTTTCGATCTCTCTTCCAGAATAGGAAACAGCCCATACACCAGATCGAGCTGCTTCTTGACCGCCGCAGAGCTCCCTGAATGTCCGCCGATCAGCAGATTTTCCTTGACGGTCATGCCTTTGAAGGGTTTTCTTCCTTCCGGGCAATGGGCGATTCCGATCCTGGCCAGTTTGTGTGCCGGGCACTTTAATAAGGACTCTCCTTTGAAGATCAGGTCCCCCTGCGTCGGTTCGATCAAACGTGAAATGGTCCTCAACAAGGTTGTCTTGCCGGCGCCGTTGGGGCCTATGATCGCCGTCAGTCCCTCTCCCGGAATGTGCATGTTGACGTTATCGAGCGCCAGCGCACTCCCATAATGGGTAACGAGATTTCTAATTTCCAGCATCTTTAGACCACCTTCTACCCAAGTAAGCCCTCAAGACTTTTTCGTTGTTCGAGATCTCTTCAGGCTTCCCGTCAGCAATTTTCTCGCCATAATACAAGACGATAACCCTTTTAACTAATTTCATTAATTCTCTTAGCTTGTGCTCAACAATGATTATCGTCAGCCCGTCGTCCACCAGCTTCTGGATGATCCGACTGTTGTTTGTTATCTCTGCAGCGCTCAATCCCGCAAACGGTTCATCAAGCAGCAGCAAGTCGGGCTTTGGCCCCTGGGCTCTTCCCAGTTCAAGGTTTTTCAAGTTACCGTAACTAAGAATCCCCGATAAAATGTTTTGCAGCGAAAGCAAATTGACGTCATCCAATATACGAGTCACTTCTTTGTCCGTGTTTGTCACGTGCCCTCTTTTCTCGCTTGACGAAAACAGGGTCCCGACGGCGACATTTTCGTATACGGTAAGCTCTCTGAAAGGTCTCGGTATCTGGAACGTTCTGACCATGCCCAACTTGGTAAGCTTGTCCGGCGACGACCTGGTGATGTCTTTTCCCTTGTACCTGATTGTCCCTGAAGTGCACCTGTAAAAACCGCAGGCCGTGTTAAACAGAGTCGTCTTCCCCGCGCCGTTAGGCCCAATCAAGCCAATCACTTCACCCTTTTCGACGCTGAAGCTCACACCATTGAGTGCAACCAGCGACCCGAATTTCTTTGTCAAGTTCTCAATTTCCAGTATCTTTTCCGACATTTCGCACCCACGCTTTGTGTCTGATGAACACTTGTTCGTAAATCACCGTTAGCCCGCCCCATAACCCCTTGGGCTGAGCCATAATAAAGACAACCAACAAGATGGCATAAACAATGCTGCGATATTCGGCGATCGGGCGCATGAACTCGAGCAGCATAGAAAGGACGCCTCCGCCCAGAGCAGCACCGAAAACCGTACCTGCGCCGCCGACCACTCCCATGATCACAACGTTGAAAGAGGCGGTCATGCCAAAAATTTCGGGTCCGATGTGACCCAGGCTGTAGAACATGCATATTCCAGCCAGACTGGTGCAAAAGGCACTAATCATGCAAGCCAGCAATTTGAACTTCGGCACGCTGATGCCAACCGCTCTGGCCGTATCTTCGTCTTCTCTTATGCTTTTCAACGCCATACCGATCCGAGACTTGGTCAACAAGTACAGGAAAATCAAAACCCCGCCCATGATGACGATGGATGCGTAGTAAAGGCTTTCCTTGCTGAAAGCTCGGGGGACGCTGAGACCGTAGTCGCCGCCGAAAATATCGATGAAAGTCATTGTAATTCTGTAGAATACCAGCGGTAAAACAAAGCTGACCAGCGCGAAGTACGACGATTTGACCCGCAGTGATGGCAAGCCCAGCAGCAGTGAGGAGGAAGTGCCGGCTGCAACCCCTATCAGCAGGATCAAAGGGCGAGGCAGAGCGAAGTTAGTCTCCAGCAGGGCACAGGTATAGGCGGCAACGCCGGCGAACAGCATTTGACCGAAGTTCAACATGCCAGTATAGCCGTTAAGAAGATCCCAGGAGGCAACGTATGTGGCGGTAAGGTAGGCGGATGTCAGCAATCCGAGCAAATAGTAATTATAGTCAAAAAGGGGCGCAATAGCGAACAAACCCAATGAAACCACAATGATCGCAACAATGACTCGAATCCTTTTGAATGCCATAATCATACGTTGGTTCTCCCGAATAGGCCAGAGGGTTTGAACATCAAGGTGAATATCATTATCAAGAACGCCGCCGCTTCACTCAACATTGACGATACGAAAAACGCGGTCAACAGTTCTGCATAAGCGACCATGGCGGCAGCGATGACGATTCCCCACAGGGGCGCCCCCAAGCCCGACAATATGGTAACCGTAAAGGCTGTCACCATCATACTCCAGCCCATCTCCGGCATAACGGACTGGATTGGAGCCACCAATATGCCTGCGACTCCGGCCAGAAATCCACTGATGATCACTGTATATATGTAGACACTGGCCGGATTGACCCCGTGCATGGCGGCGACATCTTTGTTCTGAGTCACCGCTCTGATGGCGCGCCCCGTTTTGGTCGTTTGCAAAAACACGGCTAGCAGGCCGACCAGAGAAAAAGCGATGATGACAGCAATGATTTGCTGGTTGGAAACGACCACTCCGAGCACCTTGCTGCTGCCCAATACGATACTTGGAACATATTTGGTGTTCGGGCCGACCAGGAGGATAATCAACTGCTGAATAACATTTGCAATCCCGGCGGTGAGCAGCAGCATCGAGGTGTGCGGCGCGCTGAGCATCCTTCTGATGAAACCGAGGTAAATAATGGTTAGCAACACAATCGCGGTAAGAATGCCGCCTGTCATGCTGGCAACAAGTCCCAATTTCACTCCTACAGTGAATTCGAACGTAGCATACATTGCTATGAGGATGATCATCCCATGGCTCAGGTTGATTATGTCAGCTACCCCGTAAATCACTGAAAATCCAATAGCCACAATGGAATAGAGGGCCATCAGTACGATTCCATAAACAAGAATTGTTGAAGCCATGGACGTTCCTCCAGATCCGTTACATTTCTATCTATAAATATTGCATCAGGTTAGTATGGGATGGTTCAAACGCTCGCTGGCGCCATGAACATTCCCTAGATGCTTTTCACCCAAAGGTTTAAGGACGGTTCAGTCGCCGCCATTAAAGCCCGGACGGCGAACGCCCGATCAACATTCTTGCGAAGGTTCGTGGCAACTCCCGAAGAACTGTGCTTCAACCGTGCGAATTCAACTCATTGCTTCAGCGTGATCAACTCTGCAGTACGACAAGAAATTGTGCAAATCCGCCGCGCGTCCGAACGCCGATGACCGATTTTAGATGGGCTGCAACTATGCCCCGGTTACCAAATCCGCGCGCAACGGGTAAAAAGAATCGATGACAACGGCACGTGTGAATGCTTTAACGGCATGAACCATCTTGGGCGGAACCGTAAAACAGTCTCCCCCTTGGAGCTTGCTCGTCTGTTCGCCGACCGTGACCTCGATGTCTCCTTCGATCACGTAAGTGATCTGCTCGTTGGGATGGCTGTGCTCGGTAACGCGACAGCCGGCTTCAATGATGGCCTCTACTAGCATTGTTTCCCGAGCGACTGCCAAAATCCGTTGCTTGACGCCTTGAAAATTCTCAAACTGCGGATACGATCCTTTTTTGATAAAGAACACCTGACTGCTTTTGTTGCTATCGGGTTTGTTCATACTCTCCATTTGCTCCTTGTCCTCTGGGGATGAGGCGCATCACACGTCCGTAATTGTCCTTCCAGCTAGTTTCCGGATGGTGACCAGCTAGTGCGTCAGCCTTGAAAAAAGTATCCTGAACCGAGCTTCCTATCTCCTCTCATCATGGTCTGTGCTCACATGTTCTCCCTCAACCTGTAAATTATGTGTTTGTGTTTGCTAGCCCTTCATGGGATTATGAAGTTTTTGAGACGATTTTGGCAGTACCAATCCGGTTTATAAGCTGTTCCCGAATCGGCCGCCACCCATGTCTGCCTGGCAGACATAATGTCTATTCAACGCTACTCTCAATCATCCCCCGGGCGGTTGTCAAGAACAAAATCAACCGGAATTGTCCTTGACAGGATTTTTTGCATATATTATATGGTATTGACATACTTTATTAAAAATTTTTGTTAGGTGTACGAAATGGCCATACAATCTGTTCAGCGCGCTCTCAAAATCCTCGGTTTGTTTTCGGTGGCCAGACCTCGCCTCGGACTCACCGAGATCAGTCAACTCATGAATATCCACAAAGCCACGGCTCAAGGGCTGGTTGGTACACTATTGCTGGAAGGTTTTCTGGAAAGAGACCCTGAAACCAAGAAGTACCAGCTTGGACTGAAGATCTATGAGCTCGGGGTTGTGTTGGCGGGAAGCTTGGAGATCAACCAGAAATCGGTCGAGCTGGCGCATCGTTTGGCGCTCAGCACGCAATTCGTGGTGCGCATTTCAATTCCGGACCAGGATACTGCCATAATCACCCTCGATGCATATCCCCGCACGCAGCCGTTTCTGGTGCGCCAATTCGGGATTCGCTTTCCGCTTTACTGTACTGCCATGGGAAAAGCCCTTTTGGCATTTTTTGATCCGGATGAAATCGAAAAGTACATTGAAAACACGGACTTTTTTGCTTATACGCCAAATACCATCACTAACAAAGACGATTTGTTGGCAGAGCTGAAAGAGATCAGAAGGCTTGGCTATTCAATCAATCGAGAAGAGCACCTGCAGGCACGCGCCGCCATTGGGGCCCCCATCTTTGGAGCCAGCGGACGAGTGGTGGCAGCGACTGCACTGGTCGGCGATCCAAACCGTATTCTTGGAGAGGAAAAGGAATCTTTGGCCCGGATGGTCACAAGCATGGCTTTAGATATATCCCAGGTCATGGGATATTTCCCGAACCCTCTGCGATCTGCCTACAGGTTGGATTAATCCGAGCTACTGCCATTCTCACGGGATTCAGGTTCATCATGATAAAAGACCTATTGGACTTTTGTGAAGATTTGACATTCGACGATCTCCCTGCCGATGTAGTTTCCCAGGCAAAAAGGTGCCTTCTTGATTGGCTGGGTGTCACATTGGCTGGAATGTCTCACCCTACCACTTCTATCCTCCTCGAGACAATTCAGCAGCTGGGAGGCAACCAACAGGCATCCGTTCTCGGAGTACCGATCAAGACTTCGGTGTACAATGCGGCCCTGGTCAACGGTACTGCTTCTCATGTTTTGGATTTCGACGATACTCTCCTCAGTGCATTGATGCATCCCTCTGTGAATGTCCTCCCAGCGCTTTTAGCTTTCGGGGAATGGAGGAATGCTGACGGGCGGCAGTTTCTACTCTCTTATTTGATCGGCTTTGAAATCGAAGCCCGCATTAGCATGGCAATGGGAGCCGCACACTATGATGCCGGTTGGCATTCCACGTCAACCATGGGTCGTTTCGGGGCCGCCGCCGCCGTAGCAAAAATGTCCGGCCTGAGCAGGAAGCAAACGGCTAACGCCCTTGGGCTGGCAGGCACTCAGGCTTCGGGACTGCGCAAGGTTTTCGGCACCATGGGCAAATCTTTTCACCCGGGCAAGGCCGCCGCCGATGGCCTCCTTTGTGCTTTGCTTGCCGAACGGAACTTCACCAGTTCGGAAGATATCCTGGGTGGTGAAAAAGGGCTCGGAGCCGTTTTTTCCACCGATTTCAACCCGCAGCGAGGGTTGCGCGGCCTGGGGCAGTCCTACACGATCATGGACATCAGCATCAAACCGTTTGCCTCATGCCTGTACACTCATCCCACCATCGATGGCATCATGTACCTTCGCAATTGGCACGAAATTCAGCCGGATCGGGTGAAACGCATTCAGTGTCGTGTTTCTAGGTTCTGCGCGGACGCCGCCTGCCAGACCAACCCCGAAACCGGACTGGCAGGTAAATTCAGTACTTATTATTGTGCTGCCCTGGCGCTGGTAAAAGGAAAGGCGGGCGAACATGAATTTAACGATGAGTGCTTGGGCGATGCTGAAATCCGCGCAATCATGGACCGCGTGAGTATAGATATGGCTACGGATCTGACCGACAGTGAAGCTGAGGTATCGATTGAACTGCATGACGGCCGAGTCCTGGAGCACTCTGTTCGCTTCCCCCTGGGCAGTCCGGCAAATCCTCTCTCTGATGCCCGGGTGCAGCAAAAATTTCGAGACCTGGTCGATCCTTTTCTCAGCCGGGAATCCATCGATTTGCTTCTGGACAAGGTAGACCGCTTCGAATCAATCCGCAACGTTGCGGAACTGCCATTTCTTCTGGCGTGAGTTCGTCGCTCTGAATTGCGCTGCTGTTCCTTGGTTGCCACCGGAAACGCCTTGTCGTTTTTGCTGCATTCTATTTTCTTTAAACTACAGTGAGCGGGAATTCTCCGGACGGCGAAGCCCGCGAGCGGGGAAGGATTTATGGAAAGTCCCACTGGCCTTGTGCAGAGCGCGGAGTTCATCCAAGCTGATGTGCTTGTGATCGGTGCCGGAGCTGCTGGACTTCGGGCGGCCATAGAGATCGCAAAATCGAACCTGAGACCTCTTGTCATGTCCAAGGGGCCGGTTGGAATCGGCACCTGCACGGCGATGAGCGGGGGCGTATTCGCCGCGGCCATACACGGCCCCGGTCCTGAAGAGCACCGCAAAGACACTCTGAAGTCGGGCAGGGGCCTCAATCGTGCAGACCTGGTAACAGCACTCGTCTGCGACGGTCCCGATAGCATTGACGAATTGGTCGCCTGGGGCTTGCGGGGGAGTCTAACCAGAGGCTATTTCTATGCGGAGGGCGCGCCGCCGGTGTGCGGCCGCGGAATCATCGGCGTGCTGCTGGCAAAGGCAAGATCCATGGGCACTCGCTTCATGGGGGATACCATGGCGGTGCAAATCCTTATTAGGGAGGGGCGCATTACTGGGCTGCTGGCATACGACTTCAAGCGGGACCAAATTGCGGTGATATCCTGTGGCGCCGTTGTCTTGGCGATGGGAGGTGCCAGCGCCATCTATCGCTACCATGACAATCCGCAGCGGATTATGGGAGACGGTCATGCGTTGGCCTTCCGTGCCCGTGCCAAGCTCATGGACATGGAGTTTGTCCAATTTTATCCCATCGGACTTTGCCAAGAGGGCAAAGCCCCTTTTCTTCTTCCTCCTGTATTGGGCGATTGGGGCGGGCTCGTTAATGATCGCGGCGAGGACATCCACGATAAATACGGCCTTCATGAACGGCCGGCTGCCCTGCACATGAGAGATCATCTCTCGCGAGCCATCTGGACAGAGTTGTACGAAAATCACGCCGAAGGTATATTCTGCAACGTCTCCGGTCTCGCGAACAGCAAGTGGGCCGAAAATCCTCTGGCCCACAGCTGCAAGGACCTGCTTGCTCGACGATACGGTGCAGATCGAAAGCCTCTGCGCGTACACCCCATGGCCCACCATACCATTGGCGGCGTCATGGTCAATGCATCCGGGGAGACGTCCATCGCAGGCCTCCTCGCAGCAGGAGAAGTCACCGGGGGTGTTCATGGAGCAAATCGAATGGGCGGAAACGCCCTATCCGAAACGGTTGTCTTCGGCAGGAGAGCTGGGAGATCAGCAGCTGAGGTTGCAGCCACCCGGGGCAGATTGGAGCCATCCGGCGCGGAGGTGCGCAGCGCTGTCCAAAACGCCTTCGGCATACGGGGCAACGCTTCCGGAATTCCGCCAAAGATGTTACGGCGCAGGCTGCAGAAGCTGATGTGGGATAAAGTCGGCATCGTTCGCAGCGAACAGGGACTGAGAGAAGCCCTGGAAGAGTTACAGGGGATTGGGGAGGAACTTTCCGCAACCATTTTTCCCTGTAGTCCGCGGGAGCGTATGGAGACGATAGAACTACGCAACGCGTTGCTGGTCGGCAGGATGATCTGCGAAGCGGCCCTTATGCGCAACGAGAGCCGTGGTGCTCACTTTCGCAAGGATCATCCCGAGCAAAACGATCATTCATGGAAGGCGCACATCGTTTTGGAGAATGCCGGCCCAGAAGAAATCAAACCGGCTTTGCTGCCGCAGGAAGAAGAGGAAGGGCAGAGCATTTGACACCATGATGTCCTTCCGCCCCAATTCCACCCAACCTGCATCCTAATATAGATTCGCTCCATCATCCCGGCCGGGTCAAGAAAAGACAAATACCGTCCTCATCCCGAAGCCCGACCCCACTTTTGAAAATCCCCGTTAGCCCATCCTCTATCGCAGCCCCGACGACAAGACGTGCAAGAATTTTTTTATTGACACGCAGCTTTCACATATCTTATATTGTAATTACATACACGATTGCATAAGGTTAATAGAATATATGATATTATCATATCAGGTATCGTCAGAGTGCTTACGCGTGAGTTCTCTTTTCGTAGCCAAGCCTAGCCCTGGAGCCAAACCCCGATGAGTCGACACACGCGGTTTCGGAGAATCATCGCTTACCGTCCCGGCCGATGGCGTCTAAACGGGTCTGTCCCGCATCGCTCGCGAATCAAGGATTAATGATGGTCAATTCTCAACCTGCGAACCGTGATGAAGACATTCGATTTCCATCACGCGTCATAATACCGATATGAGGGGGTGTCCTAGTGAAGATTAGTCTTGCAGACAAAGTTGCTGTAGTAACGGGAGCGGCTCAAGGAATTGGCAGAGCCATCACCTTGGCTTATGCCGAGCACGGTGCTTATGTTGCAGTCCTGGACGTCAAGATGGAGCAAGCGCTGGCGGTTGTTGAAGAGGTCGGCAGATTTGGATGCAAGGGCCTGGCCCTGGAGGTGGATGTTTCGAACAGCGGTGAAGTCAATACCGCGATTAACAAGGTTGTGGATGAATTCGGGCACATCGATATTTTGGTCAACAATGCAGGTATTTATCCGGAATCGTTGGTGATCGATATGCCTGAGGAAGAGTGGGACAGGGTAATCGCGATAAGTTTAAAAGGAACGTTCAATTGTTCCAAGGCAGTGGCAAAGCTGATGGTTGAACAAAAGTGCGGCAGGATAATCAACATGTCTTCTCGTGCCGGGAGGCAGGGCTCACGAGGCCATGCTCATTACGCGGCTGCCAAGGCCGGCATCATCGGTTTAACGATGTCTCTGGCGCGGGAGCTCAGCCCTCACGGAATCACAGTGAATGCCATCGCCCCGGGGATCATTGAAACGGATATGACCAAAGACGTTCTTCAAAAGGGCGCACGAAACCTGAGTGACTATTTGGTGGGCCGCTATGGCACGCCAGTGGACCTTGTCGGGATAGCGCTGTTGTTGGCTTCCGAGTTCAGCAGCTATATGACCGGTGTAACTGTTGACGTGAATGGCGGTTCCTGGATGGGATAGCAGCCATGGGAGGAAAAAATATGGATGAAGTCAGACTTTACCCTATTTGTGCAGGAAGAGTTACGCTGGATAAAAGCTTTTTGACAGCGGGGCGGGGAATGGGCACCCGAATTACCGTTCCCGTCGAAGTATTTCTCATCACCCATCCCAAAGGGAATATTCTAGTTGATACGGGCATACCCAAACAGCTTGCCATCGATCCCGTGGCTCGCTGGGGAGAAGCCAAGGTCAAAATCACAACCCCTGATCTCGGTCCCGACGAGGATACGGTCAGTCAGCTGAAAAAATTGGGCTTCACCACGGATGATGTGCATTACGTAATCAATACCCACCTGCACCTGGACCATGCCGGCTGCAATGAATATTTCGACAAGTCCACCTTCCTGGTGCAGAAAGACGAGCTGAGAGCCGCTTTTTGGCCGGAGGTATTCCAACGCGGTTCGTACTATCGTTCGGATTTCGATCACCCGCTGAAATACGAGGAATTGGAGGGGGATTACGATGTTCACGGTGATGGTGTGGTGCAAATTATCAGGTCGCCTGGACACACTCAGGGACATCAATCGGTGCTCATCAACTTGGCAAAGGAGGGTCCCTTCGTGTTGACGGGTGACAGTTGCTATTTAACGGAAAATATGGACCAAGAGATTGTGCCGGGCATTGTCTGGAGCCCGGAATTGGCACTGAGCTCTATCCGGAAGTTGCGTTATTTGAGGGACAAGAAGGGGGCTTTCATCATCACGGGTCACGATCCGGGTCTGTGGCCGCAAATAAAGCACGCACCCGATTATTATTCATAGAGCCGCAGTTGGAGGTGGAAGTATGTCTATTCTGGTTATCGGTGGCACCGGATTTATCGGTGTGAGAATAGTACGAGACTTGATACGGAAGGGCAGAGAGGTCGTGTGCTTCGACGCCTACCCGAATTTGAAGGCGATAGAGGATTTCGCGGGACAAGTCCCGTTGGTCAGAGGAGATATCACGTCCATAGAAGAAATCATCGCCGCCATAAAGGATCATAGCGTTTCCAGGATCATTAACCTGGCCTACGTCATGGGAGCTGAATCGGATGCCAATCCTAACCAGGCCGTCAAGGTTAATGTGCTTGGGATGGACAATGTGTTCGAGGCTGCGCGATTAACGGGAATCAAACACGTTGTTTATCCCAGCTCCATCGCCTATCACGGACCGCAATCATATTTTGGCGATAAAGTTGTTAATGAAGCTGATTTGGGGTACCTGCCCGTTCAAACCTATTCCGCCACCAAGCGGCTCAATGAGTATATGGCCGATAAGTATTCTCAAAACTACGGGATGAAGATTGTCGGCCTGAGAGTGAGCATAGTCTACGGACATGGCCGAGAGCGGGGCTTGACCGTGTGGTCCAGCCATTTTGCGTCCAATCCTGCGGTGGGTAAAAAGGTGGTCCTCCCTTATCGACCAGAAGAACAGTGCAATATAGTCTATGTGGATGACGTCGCGGAAATGTTCTGTCGACTCGTACTGGCGGATGATCTTCAGCATTTGGTCTATCTGTCCGGAGGCCATACCGTCACCCTAGCGGAATTGAGCACCCTGGTTAAGCAGTTGCTCCCTTCTGCGCAGATTGATTTTGAGCCAACAGGTAGAGAAATGCCTTTGATCTATCTGATTGACGGCTCCCGGTTCGAAAAGGAATTTGGATTCCAGCACACGCCGTTGCTGGAAGGGATCAAACGGCATATCAACGAAGCCAGGAATGCAGCCGGGCTGGAAGCTTTGGGATGGGACAGTTAGCGGTTCGGGCAACGGGCTGATTGGATTTGCGAAAAAAGAAGAGCTTTTGTTTTTTGGGTGTGAGGTGCCCACAACATGACGGTCTACGATTTTTACGCTCCAGCGAAGATTGTTGCAGGTCCCGGCTCAGTAACTAGGGTAGCCGGGGAAATCCAGGCTCTTGGCGGCAGCCGGGTTCTGATCGTAACCGACCAGGGAATTGTCAGGGCCGGTCTTTTGGACCCTTTGCAACAAAGCCTGGTGAAAGGGGGGGTGGAGACCGCAGTCTATGACCGAGTCAAGCCCAATCCCACGGTAGCCATAATAGACACCGGGCGGGATTTCTACAGAGAGCATCGTTGCGATATGGTGGTGAGCATCGGTGGGGGCAGCTCGATAGATACGGCTAAAGGGATCGCGGTCACCGTATCTGGCGGCGGCTCCATCAGAGATTATGCAGGCCAGGATAAAGTACGGCTGCCTCTGGTTCCTCATATCGCAGTACCCACTACTGCCGGAACGGGCAGTGAAGTGTCAAAGTATTGTTCTGTAACCGATGAAGAGCATCATTTCAAAATGTCGGTGGCCAGCAGACGGATCATACCGCAAGTGGGAGTGCTCGATCCCGAGTTGGTCCGTTCGTTGCCCGCCCACATTGCCGCCGAAACCGGTATGGATACCCTCACGCACTTGATAGAAGGCTATGTGTGCCGGCAGTTTGCTTCAACGCTGACAGACTTCAATGCTCTGGAAGGGATAAAATTGATCGCAAACAGCCTAGTTCCCTTTGTTGCAGATCGCAGCAACTTGGAAGCTGCGCAGAAAATGCAGCTGGCTGCGATGTTCGGGGGTATCGTGATCTCCAATTCGCGAACGGGGCCTGTGCATGCCATGGCTCGACCTGTCGGCGCTCACTTCGGGGTTTCGCACGGATTAGCCAACGCTATCCTTCTTCCTCACGTAATGGATTTCAATTGTCTGGCAAGTCCTGAAAAATTCATGAATATTTCACTTGCTCTGGGTGCACCCATGCCAGTCCATGATATGCCTGTCTCAGCGGTTGCCCAAGCCTCGGTCGAGGCTGTGAGTAGGCTGTGCCGGCAGATCGGAATACCTGAAAAACTGCGCGATGTCGGCGTGAGGGCCGAGGCTATAGAACAAATGTCAAGAGACGCTGCGGCAATCAGTTTGAAGAGAAAGGAGTACTACCCCCGGATGATAGAATATGTTGATTTTGTTGTCCTGTTCAGTAAAGCCATATAATGGATAACTGCGGGAATACGCCCCCGTTTCGCTCCTCGCTTGTTGCCAATATCTTCCTGAAGCCCGTTGTCCAGCATCTCAGCATACAGCCGAGCCACCCCCGTTCGCTAAGCTCTCCTCCGAGATCGCCATGCTTATTTGGATTTACAGCTTGTAAGCATTTGCACCAAGCGGCTCAAAGAAACGAAGTCCCATGAACTTCCCGACAGTTTCAATCGTCAAACAGCAACCGTGGAACAGCGATCCAGAAATGAGGAGGAGGGGGATGGGAAAGGAGGTGGAAGGAACACTGCTTTGGGGCTCCAACTCCCGTACTGGTTTCTGCGTGACCGCCTTGCGTCATGGAAACCGTGCCAGGGGGGATTGGGCATGTAGAGTGGAACATCTCAACTGCAATGGATCATCGCAAAATTCAAATGATCTGCTTGATTCCAGCTACGAAGTGAAAAATCGAATAACTTTAACAAGGAAACGAGAAAGGAGCATTAAACCATGAAGCACAAGATACTTGTTATGTCGGCCATGCTGTCGTTGGTGATTTTTGGGCTGTTTACGATCTCGACCCAGGTTTTTGCGGCCGATGCCAATCAGCCCCCCATCAAGCTCGGGGTCATATCCGCCTGGGAATATGCCGGGGGCCAGGGAGTCAAGAGGGGAGCGGAGCTCGCCATAAGAGATATCAATCAAGCCGGAGGGCTGCTGGGCCGGAAGGTCGAAGGAGTCTTTTACGACAACAGGTGTAACGCCGATGAGGCCAAGAAAGCCACCGAGAGGCTTCTATACATGGATAAAGTGGATGCCGTCACCGGCTGCTGGCGGAGCGACCTGGCGATTGCCATACAGCCTATGGTCATGGAGGCCAAAAAAATACTGTTCATTGGCGGCGGTTCTTCGCCGGTCCTGACCGCGGAAAGAATAGGGAAGGACTACGATACATACAAGTACACCTTTACGACCATGTCCAATACATACTCGATCTTTTCCTGCTTTGAGATGGGAATCACTGACGGGTTGAAGATGGGCCTGGACAAGATCGCCGCGATTATAGAAAAGGCAGCGTGGTGTGATCCTTTGTACGATGATGTTATGAAAAAGTTCAAGGACAACATCGTCTTCTCGTCACGGTTTTCGCCGGATGCGGCTGATTTTTCGGTCCTCTATGCGAAAGCGAAGGCTGCCGGGGCCAACAATCTGTACCTTGTTTCGACGGGGCCGAGTGGCACTCCTTCCGTTAAGCAGTGGTACGATATGGAACTCCCGATGTTGTACACGAGCTATAATGTGGAATCCCAGGATGGAGACTTCTGGAAGGCAACTGGCGGGAAATGTGAGGGGGTTGTGACGGAAATCATCGGCGGGAGCGCAGGATTTCCAATGACTGAAAAGAGCACACCCTGGTATGAAGATTACGTAAAGACCTATGGGGAAAAACCTGTCGCCTACACTAACGGTCTTGAGTACGATGCCGTTATGGCATGGGCAAGAGCCGTGCAAATGGCGGGCAGTGTCGATTCGGATGCGGTTCGAAAGGCCTTGGAGAGCAAAGATTTTGATTATACAGGGGTATGCGGCGTGATCAACGGGTTCGATAAAGTGCATAACCCCTACGGCGGAGCATGGAAGGAAGGAGAAGGCTGGGGATGGATTGTGGTCCAATGGCAGGACAGTAAGCTGGTGCCGTTGTGGCCTGCGGGACTCAAGGGACTGGACTATGGCAAAATGATCATTCCGGAAAGAGTCAAAAAGCTGATGCAATAACATGTGTATGCGTTAAACCTGAACGGGGGCCATTCAGGCCCTCGTGACGGTTCTACGGAAGACGAGCTGCCCCAAAGGGGGGGTGGGCATGGCAAAGATCCGCCGCAGCCGAACCTGAGAGGCTGCGGGCAAGCACCCACTGTCAGCTGCGGGCACTCGAGGGCGCCAGCATTTCAGTCAATTGCCTGACATACAGCCCGTCCATGTTAAATACACTTTCCCACAACCGTTTGGACTGGTCGTGTGCAATGATGGATTGGGCATTCTGTTCGAATTTCCGGATGACGTCCTCGTCTGTTAAAGGATATTCGGGCTCTCCCTTGGGATTGTGCACCTCCCTTGAGAACTCTTGCGCATCGGTTGTTATCGTTACTTTACAGCCTCTTTGCTGTGGGTAGAGGGAATCTCTTCGGGGACTCACATGAACTACCACACGTTCCGCCAATGAGCGCACCTGCGGATGGGAAACGTTCCGGTCCGTGAAGATGGACGGGTCGGTACGTCCGAAAGTCAATAACAAGCCGACCGCCAGCGGCAAGTCGAACTTGGCGGCAAGGCCGCTGGCCTGCGCTGTTCGACCGCAGGTGAGATCCCGCGCAATTTGATAGGTTTCGACTTCAATGGAGACGATTGCCGCGGGATCGGGCCGATGATGCCGCATGATCTCGGAAACTGCGTCCAAAACGGGGTGAGTGTGACGGCAGGCGGCATGTTCTTTGAGATACCCCCGCATGATCTGATACTGTAGGTCGGCATCGTCACTCATGGCGAAAGCAGGGCATTCTTTGCCCGCAAGCGTACTGAAAAAGCCTTTACAACCTTCGAAGGCCAATACCGGACCTTCCGCACCCTTCTCGGCCAGAAGTGCCGCAAAAGCGCCGTTGCGCACCGAGCTTCCAACCTGGATCGACTTTCCCATTTGCCCGCTGCTCATTACTTCCAGCAGTCCCGATCCTTGCAGGGCCGCCAGAGATAGAGCGTTTTCAACCGCCGGGCCGGGCAGTTTCAATAATTTCGAAACAACCGCCGCCGAGGCACATGAACCGACGGTACTTGTGGTGTGGAAGCCGCGAAGAAGAAGTTCCGGATTGATCGCCGAGGCGAGGCGCACAAAGATCTCATATCCCACAACAATTGCTTCGATCAGGTCGCGGCCTGTCAAATTCTGCCTTTCTGCCAAAGCAAAGGCCGGCGAGATGGTGACCACCCCCGGGTGTCCATTGGCAAATCGGTTGCCGTCGTCCATGTCCAACACATGGCCTTGCACAGCATTGACCATCATCGCGGCAGTTGCCGGCAGCCTTTTCGAGCGGCTGCCCCACACCGACGCTTCTTCTTTGCCGCCATCGGCAAACGCAACCCGCCTGCAGATCTCGGACAAATGATGGCCGCTGCCTGCCAAAGCCACCCCAAGAAGGTCGAGGACGCACCGCTTTGCTTGGTGCTTTACCTCTTGCGGCAGGTCTTCACATCTGACGCTGGTGGCGATGTCCGCCAGTTTGCTTCGGAGGGGAGTTGAAGTCAAGGGTGCGGCGCCTTTCACAGCGGATGTGCTGCGCTCCGTGAATGCAATGAATCCGGTTGCTTTTGCGGCCGGTCATTTCAACTATCTCGCGTTTCAATCACGGCACATTCGCTTGCAGTCTGAGAAACATGCCCGTAGCGCATGGAGAGCATACGCGACGACTCGATCACCAACTGAATGCGGCTTTCGATTTGACTTTCGGTGAGCCTGATCACAGGACCTGCGATCCCCAGAGCCCCCACCAAGTGGTTCTCGTAGTTGAACACAGGGGCCGCAATGGCATGAGCACCGGGGACGTTCTCTCCTTCGCTGACGGCATACCCCTGCTCGCGGACCACTTTCAGCTCGGCCAGCAAACGAGTTGGATCGACGGTGGTATGTTCGGTCACACGGCAGAGGAGCTTCTTATCTATCACTTCCTTGAGGGTCCTGGGATTTCCGAAGGCAAGCAGGACTTTTCCGCTGGCGCCGACATGAATCGGGCTACGCTGTCCTTCCACGACAGAGAGTCTTATGGCTTCCGTTCCTTCCTCTCTCAAAAGGGCGACTCGTTCCACGCCTTCGGCCATATAGAAGGTTGCGGATTCACCTGTGTTATCAACAAGATACTTGAGCACGGGCCGAATAAAGGTTTCCGTGCTGTTGGCTCGGTCGAACGATTTTCCCAGCCCCGCCAAGCGAATGCCTAACGAATAAGTTTTGGTTGCAGCATCATGGATCAGGTAGCCTCGATGCTCCAACGTACCCACCAGGCGCATGGTGCGGCTCCGAATCAACCCGGTTCGATCAATGATCTGCTTGAGGGTCAGGCGAGGCTCAGTGAGAAAGCAATCCAGCACATCCAGTGCCCCCAACACGGCATCCACGTGGCGACTTGCTTCTTTGGCTCGATTGTGCATGGAATTGCCACCTCTTATGTCTGCTCTATAGATACTATGTCTAATAGTTCCATTTCAAACACAACCCTCCTCCATTGTCAATAGTAAACTTATGTAGAATCCCCCTCGGCAAGCCGGGTCATGCGCTTCTTGCCGCGTTCGCTCCGGCAATGCGACCGAACACAACCGCTTTGCCGAGAGCCGTCCCGGTATGATAACTCGAGCCGTGAAAGCCCCCGATAACCTCTCCCGCGGCGTACAACCCGGCAATACCGCCTTGCCTCCCCAATACTTTCATGTTCCTGTCCACGGCTACGCCCGCATAGGTGGCCAGAAAATGACTTTTGGTTGCGAACCCGTGAAATGGCGGCTGGTCGATCTTCAAAGGTTTCCCAACATTTCCCGAAAGAGTCCTCCTGCCGAATTCAGGATCGTCACTGGCATCAACGTATCGATTGTATGTTTGAATGGTAGCAACGAGCTCCCGGCGTGGAATGTGCAGCTTATCGGCCAACTCTTCGACGGTGCTCCCGGTCTTCAGCAGTTTTATTCTGGCCTGGTCGAGCCCAAGAGCGAAATACTTGGGCTGCATCCATTGACTCACCTCGCGCGACTTCTCCACTCCCAGGTTGAAGATTTTTTGATCGAATATCTGAAATCCGAGCGATTCCGATTGATTGAGTGAGGCCATCCCGATGTCTTTATAGGAAATCGACTCGTTCACAAATCTCTTGCCTTCGCTATTCACAATTACCGCTCCCAGGCAAAACATCAGCAGAATCTCGCCAGCCGAGGAGCCTTCCACGTGGAGCTCGAAGCTGGGCTTCACATAGGCCATATCTTTCATATACGCTCCCAGCGCCTCCGCCATCCGGTGTCCGTCGCCATGGTGGCCGAGTCCCGCAGTTACAGCCACTTTCTCGAACCCTTGGTTGATCGACGTCAGCATCTTCACATTCCTGGCAAAACCGCCGGTAGTCAGGATGACACCTTTGTGCGCCAATGCATTCAACGTTCTTTGCGCCCCGTCCGTTATTTCCACCGACACACCTTCGACCCGACCCTGCTCATTCGCTATCAGGCGATTCGCCTTGGCACCAACAACGAACTCGACACCGCATCTGTCAGCGGTCCTCTTCAGAATGTGAATCAGCTCCTCCGGGTCCGTACTATGCCCACGGGGATGGCTCATCCCGGAAGCAGCGCTAACAACTTTCGACCAGCGAGCCCCCAGCTCTTCCAGCCAATGGTAGGCAGCCAGTTGATTATCGACGTAAGCCCGCACCAATTCGGTGTCGTTCTTGTTTCCCCCTACGTTCACTATATCTGCGTAAAAGGACTCGTTGCTGTCGATTATTCCCTGCTGCCGCTGTGTTTCGGTTCCGGCAAAAGCGAACATGCCGCAGCTCAAAGCGGTGGAAGAGTCAAACAGACCGGGCCGTTTCTCGAAAACCAAGGTTTTCGCTCCTATCCCGGCCGCTTCAATGCCAGCCGCCAAGCCGGCGGCACCCGCTCCCACTATCACTACATCCGCTTCGGCATCCCACGAAACGCGCTCCTCATCCCTCGACATATCCTTAGTCCTTCTTTGGCTTTAATTATCGACCCGGCCGTTTCTTCAGACGGTCGTCGATGCCGCTTAACTACGTCCTAGCGCGCCGTTTATCGCATTAGAAATACCTGCAATATCCTGCTGTTGCGCTATGTTATAGATCGCCTCGACTACAGCGAGAGCAGCCTTCTCGTCGATCCTGTCGGCCGTCAGATAACAGAATTTTCGGGCGGCGCGTTCTTTGTCGAGAGTATGATTCATCAGGTCGACCAAGTTCTTGTCGCCTCTTATGGTCTCGCCGTTTTTCATGGTTAATTCTATCTCGACATCCAGGTATTCCATTCCCTCTTTGGGTGTGGTAAACACCTTGCCGGCCAGTTCCAATATTTCCGGCTGGTTCATGTCCGAGAGATACCTGGCCGCAGTGACACTGTTGAACAATAGAGCATTCGCAATGGAAAATGGTTTGCTCAACAGGGCTTGATCTATGGTCATAAACGGGCCCTTGTTGCTTCCGCCGGGATATCGCTCGTTCTCCGGTGAAACTGCCACGTCGATCCTCTCGACTTCGCGATGGTCAATGGCATGGTTTTTTGCCAGCGCAAGGGCGACCTCCACCCCTGCTTGATTATAGCCACAGGTTGCATAGGGTTTGTAAAGGTTTTTGTTAATCTCGAAGTCTTGGCCCAAGGATGCCTCGATATTCGCACGATTGCCCAAAACTTCTTCTCTGACGGCCGGTCCTGCTAATACGGCAAAGAACCCATATTTGCCCTCCAGCGATTCTTCCGCCGCTTGAAGACCGTTGCCGGCCAGCCTCGCCACCAGCATGCCGTTTCTAAGGGCGGCGCCGTTTTGAAATCGCCATTCCATGGTGCCCTTGCTCGATGCCTGGAGCAGACCGCACGAGAAATTGCCGGCTAATGCAATGGCGCTGCGCAGCTGCTCTTTTGAAAGTTTTAGCAATTTACCCATGGCGGTCGCCGCAGCAAAGGTCCCAAAAACGGGACTTCCCCGGAATCCGTTGCTCACTATCGCTTCTCCCGTGTTAATGGAGAGCTTGCCTGCAACTTCATAGGCGGCCACAATCGCCGTCAGAAACTCTTTTCCGCTCAGTGCCATCTCTTCTGCCACGGCATAGGCGGTAGGAATTATCATGGAGCCCATATGACCGACGGTGGACTCCAGTGTATCATCATGGAGAAGGCTGTGGACCATGAGGCAATTCGTCCATGCTGCGCTTTCGCCGTTCCCCTTTTCCGCAACCGCCCAGACCGAGGCATTGCCGACACCCCTTGTCTGCTTCCACGTCTCCAATGCAATCTTGGAAGACGGCATGCGATAACCCGTAAAGGCACAACCGATGGCGTCGACCACGCTAATCACCGACGCGTCCCGCACTCTATCCGGCAGACTGTCATAAGACAAATCATGGACGTAGCCAGCAAGGACATGCTCCAATGTATCCCCAACCATGTTAAGCTCCTTCTTAATGCGGGGTCTCAAACCCGCTTTTGTTCACCCTTATTCGTGCTGCCGATATTGCGGTCATCCGGGCCGGGCAGATCATCGCACAAGCGACCTCAAGCAAATCGCCCCAGTCAACCGAAGACGGCCAGCCGCTGTCTTCCCATCGCAAATGGACCGGGGGGTATACCTTCCCCCCGGCCCGCATCTCCCACTTCCCCTGAGCCCAGGATCATGCAAACGTTGGCCCACTCACCCTCGAGAAAAAGTGCCCTGACCGCGGGACAAGACCCAATGGGGAAATCTATGCTTCTTGTTATTGCATCAGTTGCTTCACTCTTTCCGGAATGATCATTTCTCCGTATTCCAGATTCCCCAGTCCCTCCGGCCAAAGCGGGACCAGTTTGCCGTCTTGCCACTGCACGGAAATATAACCCCAGGCCTCTCCCTTCTTCCACGCCTTGCCCACGGGGTTGTGGATTTCATCAAACGCAGTTATCTCGCCGCACACCCCCTTGTAATTAAAATCCTTGCTTTCCAGCGTCTTCAAGACGGCATCCGATTCCACAGAGCCCGCCATTTTTACGGCTTTCGCCCAAGCCATTACGGCGTCGTACTCAAATCCGTTCGTATAGGCGACGGGTTTTTCCCCGTAGGTCTTGACGTAATCTTCATACCATGGCTTGCTTTTCTGAGTGATCGGAAATCCGGCGGTTCCACCCACGATTTCCGTTACCACTCCCTCGCATTTTCCTTCTGTTATGTTCCAGAAATTGCCGTCTTGCGCCTCCACATTGTAGCTCGTGTATAACATCGGCAGCTGCATGTCGTACCACTGTTTTACTGAAGGAGTCCCGCTCGCTCCTGTTGCGACCACGTAGAGATTGTTGGCACCGGCAGCCTTGGCTTTGGTATATTCGATCGAGAAATCCGTGACTGTGGGTGAAAATCTGGTGGAATAAACGATATTGTCTTTGAATTTAGCCATGACATCATCATACAGAGGATCACACCAGGCGGCCTTTTCCACCAGCACGGCAATTTTGTCGAAACCCAATTTCAATCCCTTTCTTATGCCGGTTTCATGGGAGATAAAAAGGGCGTTTGTATTGACTTCTATAGCGAAAGTGTATTTGTACGTATTGTAATCTTTCCCGATTCTCTCCGTTGTGAGAATCGGAGATGAGCTGCCGCCAATGAAGAAGATCTTTTTCGCTTCCATGATCGTGGGTTGTATGACAATCGCAAGGTCGCTTCTCCAGCAGCCGGTGACAGCATCCACCTTATCCATATAGAGAAGTCTCTCGGTGGCCTTTTTAGCTTCATCCGCAGCACACTTGTTGTCGTAAAAGACGCCTTCGACCTTGCGGCCCAGCAGGCCGCCGGCTTTATTAATGTCTCTGATCGCCAGTTCGGCGCCTCTTTTGATTCCCTGACCGCCCGCAAAATCCCAGGCGGATATAACTCCCAGCTTGATGGGAGGCGCCTTGGCATCTGCTGCCGAAGCCGGAACGGAAATTAAAAGAAGTCCCAACACCGCCATTGACAACACTGCAAACTTAACAAATCTTACGCTTTTCATAGACTGATGCTCCCTTCTCCAAATGTATTGTTGGATTCCCATGGTTCTTCCGCGCACACCCCAACTCAGTGGACGTTGAATTATGCAGTCCGATCCATCATCCATCAGCGCCCCCCAGTATCCACCTTGAGTACTGCTGGGTGTGCCCGATGGCGAATAGTTGGTGTGCATCTGTTTACCCTTGGCACCTCTCACCCGAAGCACCCCACTGCATAATTGGAAAACCGGCACTGAAATCGGGATTACCAACCGTGTGTCCTGTCACCTCCTTTCACTTCTGGTCCTCGAACATCTGAAACCCATCACCCACGCTGTCTTCCTCAAAAAATGCCTGCCTTGCCCATAGAAGATGGGCGGCCGTTGTCAATTTCACTGCCGGTGTCTCTGTGGGTCCCTACGGCTTTGGCTGCACTTGTCCCGCGTTAAGACGAAGATTGGGAGGACATAATGGCAGCTTCCTCAGTTAATCCGAGCTCAGCAGTCTTCTCGGGCAGGGGAACGCCCGACTCGCTCCAGCCTCTGACGGCATAATATTCGGAAGTCATCAGCTCGATGTTCGGTAGATAGTCGGGAGACCCGCCGGTATTTCTTTTGTCTTTTGTGATTCTGTCCGGCAGTGTGTCGTCCTTCACTGGAACCCCCAGCCGCACGTTGCACATTCTTTTAAGGTTGGAAATCCTTTCCCCGGTCAGCATCAATGTTTGGGCATCGAAATCAAGATTGGTCACCATGTTCAACCATTCCAAAATCGTGCTCGTCTGGATTCTTATGAAAAACCGGCACATTTTCAGTGAATTGAACATAGTCATGTAGTCCTGTAATTGCTTGACCAGCAGGGCTTTGCCTTCTTCTGAAAAGGGACCTTTCAGCTGCTCCGCGTAAATGC
Source organism: uncultured delta proteobacterium (assembly GCA_963781715.1). Taxonomy (GTDB): domain Bacteria; phylum Desulfobacterota; class Syntrophobacteria; order Syntrophobacterales; family Syntrophobacteraceae; genus Desulfoferrobacter. The sequence goes on along the minus strand of CAWAGW010000018.1, from coordinate 103,649 downwards.
CGATCGCTGGAATGCTGATTTTCTTTAACTCTACCACATTGCAGGCGGGCCAATGGGTTGCCCCGTTGGGGTTGGTCGCGTAAGCAAGTCCCATGCTGGCGCAGGCGCGAGGGTCATGCATGGGAGGTTCCAAGCCCTTCACATGAACTGCAAACCTCCCGGCCCCTTGCCCAATTTCGTTCGATGCGGCGGCTACCCCCAGGCCCAATGTCTTACCGAAGCCGGTGTTCGATCCAATTTCTTCGACAAGCCGCAGCATGGCTCTCGGGTCGCCCCAGCGCAGCTCGTAGCCGACATCTTCTTTTGTGATCAGTCCTTGTTCATATGCTTCCATCGCAAAAGCGATAGCCGAGCCGCAAGAAATCGTGTCTATCCCATATCGGTTGCACAATTCGTTAGCCACGGCGATGGCGTCCAAATCGTCCACCAGACAATTCGACCCCAAGGCCGCTAAGGTTTCGTATTCCGGTCCTCCACCATAAACCGGTCCATAGGGAGTAAGACTTCTGACAACTCTTCCGCAACCCACAACGCAGGATCCGCAGAAAAATTTTCCGACAACCATTTTTTCATTGAGTACTTCACCGGCTATCTTTATCGCCCCTTCTTTCCAGCTCCCCAGCTTCCAATTTTTTATGGGCAAGGCCCCGATGTCTTCCGCAACCAGCAGCCCTCCCCCTGTGCCACATTGAGAAAGGCCTTTCATGAGCTCTTTGGCACCGGGTATGTGCTTCTTGACAGAGGCATGGAGTCTGACGGTCTGGTAAATATCGCTTTTTATATTTCCTTTTAGGACTATGATCGCCTTGAGGTTCTTGGATCCCATTACCGCGCCCAATCCTCCGCGTCCTGCCGCTCTGGCGTGCACCCCGTCGGTAAAGATGGCTGCCATGTTGGAAAGCTTTTCTCCAGCGGGGCCGATGCACATGACCTTGATCTTGTCTCCGAATTCTTTCTGCAGCAGTTCCTGGGTGTGGAAAGTGTCTTTCCCCCACACGAGGCCTGCATCGCGTATCTTTATCTCGCTGGACGTAATCACCAAGGAAACCGGTTTTTCAGATTTTCCCGTAATCGCAACGCCGTCATATCCCGCCTTTTTGAGGGTGGCGCCCCATGTCCCCCCTATATCGCTTTCTCCATAGGTTGAGGTTGCCGGCGACACCGTCGTTATAGAAACTCTGCTGGATGTCGGGACAATGGTGCCGGAAAAGGGTCCCGTCATGATGATCAATGGATTGCCGGGATCCAATGGATTTCGGGTTTTTAAGCCTTCGTCGTAAAGAATTTTTGTTCCGATCCCGACTCCGCCTGTGTAGTTTTCGATGGTCTCGTCGTCTATCGTTCTCAGTTGTATGGACTGGGTTGTAAGATCGACCCAAATCAGCCTGTGCGTATAACCGTATATAGACACTTCTTGCTCCACCTCTCAAGGACCGATCCTCAAATGAGTCTGCCGACGTCCCTGTGTTTGCTCAACCGTTTCTGCAGTTGTTCGTGTATGTGTGCGTATTAGCGAGCGCCTCTAAAAATTGCCGATTCGAGGCGGTCTTCCAGCCGACCGGCCCAGTCGAAGTCGACGAGCTGTGGGGCTAAAGCACGAGGGCCGCCGGGAAAGTTTGCAGCATGACGAGCCGGGCCATGAGGTCCCCCGTTCGATCGGGTCCGGCAGGGAGCCGGCCTGGGAAATTGTCTGCCTGGCAGACACTGCGTCTATTTCATAACTATCTGAATCACAGCCCCCTGCGGTTGTCAAGGACAAAATTTGGCCCCTTCAGGAATTACGGGCAGTTTTAAGGTAGCATTGTTCCGTGCAAGGCGTGGCTGATGCCGCGATGGGAGGGTCCTTTTATGGCAGCCTGCAGTGCCCCGGCATGCCTCGATCATTTGCTCTCGGAGCGGCGTCAGCGAGCGAGCGATGTGTGAAAAATTCGGTTTCTTCAGAATTTCTTTTGACAAGCCGTATGGAGATGTGATTTAGTCGATTATGATTTATAGACATGGTGTCTGTTTAGTAGACGTTGGTGCGACTCTGCCGCGCATATGGCGCTTGCAAGCCGGACGTGAATTGCTCAGCCCACGCCCCAACCGCCGCCCAACGGCACTCCTGGAGCTTGGCCGTAGCGGCGGGGTTGAGACCTTTTGGGCACGCGGCAAGAACATTCCACAAGTCAAACTTTTTGCAATGACACTTTGGTGCGTTGTTGCGACCGAAACGAGGTAGAAGCGGTCCCAACAAGAAGAGGTTGAAACGTGGCTATCGAGATTCGAGAGATCGGCAGCAAATTGGGCATGGAATGGCGCGACGGAAAATCGGCCGAGGTCGGCAGCACCGATCGGGTCAAGCGGCTGAACAAAATGCTGCACTCTTTCCGACCTGCCGTTGAACTTCAAAGAACCAGAGTCCTCACCGAGCATTTTCAGAAAACAGAAGGAGAAACCTACCTTAGACGCCGCTACTTTGCCTTGGCAAAAGTATACGAAACCTTGCCGGTGACGATCTATGACGACGAACGTCTGGTCGGCTGGCAAGGCTCTCAGCCGCGTGCCGAAAACATCAGCATAGAAGTGTGTGCCCACTGGCTTGATAAGGAGCTGGATATCCTGTCGGAAAGGCAGTTCGATCCCTTCAAGATCAGTGAAAAGGACAAGAGGGAATTACAGGAAAAGTACCTTCCCTATTGGAAAGACAAGACCCTGGCTTACAAGTGGTCGAAAAGAGTCAAGGTTCCGGAAAAATGGACTTTGTCTCGCGTGGCTGGCATCACCACTTACATTTCGAACATCGGAACTCATTTTACTCCCGATTATAAGACGTTTCTCGCAGTCGGATTCAAGGATTATGAAGAAAAAGCCGCAACCGCATTGGAATCCCTCGATGAGACGGATCCGGCGAATTTGGGAAAGCGCGATTTTTACGAAGGCATCATCGCTGTGTGCCAAGCGGCCAAGACGTTGGGGATGAACTACGCTCGCAAAGCCGAAGAGTTCGCTGCCCAGTGTCAGGATCCGACGAGAAGGGAAGAGCTTCTGCAGATTGCACAGCGGTGCAAAAGGGTGCCTTATGAACCGCCCGCCAATTTCATTGAAGCCTTGCAGGCCTGCTGGTTCGCTCTGGTGATGTTGAATGTGGAAGGATCGGGCCCGGGAGTTACCCTGGGCAGGTTTGACCAGTTCATGTATCCCTTCTTGGAAAGGGATCTGGAGGAAGGAGCCTTGTCCATTCCCCAGGCCCTTGAATTGATCGAGGAGCTCTATCTGAAGATCACCAATTTCGTGTGGTTTCAGCCCGCCGAGCTGGCGCATAAGGTGGGGGGCTACTACAGATTTTCATCGCTGGACGTGGGCGGACTCGACCGGCAGGGAAGAGACGCGAGCAATCTACTCAGTTACTTGTGTCTCCGGGCGTTGCGTTATGTTCGAACAACGGGACCCACGGTGCATGTTCAGGTGCATCCGAAGACGCCGGATTCTTTGCTGATCGAAGCCGCCAAGCTCACCGCGGAAGGCATGGGACATCCCTCCTATTTCAATCTGGAGACCCTCTATTCGATGCTGAGAATGCGCACCGCGGGGCTGACCGGCAGGAGCCCATACAGCGAGGAGGAGCTCAGAGAGGGAGCGGTGATGATTGGATGTGTGGAACCGGGGGTCCAGGGGCTGCAATACGGACACACATCTTCATCGATCATCAATCTCGGCAACACCATGAGTCTGGTCATGAACAACGGGGTTTTTCCAAAAGGCGTGCCCGCATGGGGCGCCGGCACCCTCATGGGAGTCGAAACCGGCGATCCACGGCGGTTTCAGTCTTTCTATGAAGTCATGGACGCCGTCAAGACTCAACTGAAATACCAGGTAACCCAATGCCATGCAGAACTGCTCGTGGCCGAAAAGCTGCATGCCGAAGAGTTTCAGCTGCCGACTTACACCATCTTGTCCAGGGGCGCCGTCGAAAGGGGAATCGATGTCGTTGCGGGCGGGGCTCAGGTGAACATCGGCCCCACCCACGAATGCATTGGCATCGCCGATATCGGTGATTCGCTGGCGGCCATAAAAAAGCTGGTTTTTGAAGACAGGGAAATCACCATGGATGAGCTGTGTGACGCTTTGGATGCAGATTTTGACGGCTACGAGGAATTGAGACAAAAGCTTCTCAATGCACCCAAGTACGGCAACGACGATGATTACGCCGATGACCTGGTTGCTGAAATCCTGCGGTATTATGCCGAAATGGTCAGCGAGCTGAAGTGCTGGCGGGGTCATAGGGCCGACCCGGGAATTCAAACCGTCCAGGCGAATGTGCTCATGGGCCAGTCCTGCTGGGCTTTGTCCAGCGGCCGCAAGGCACTTACACCGTTGGCGGATACGCTGTCCGCCGAACAGCACATGGATGTCAAAGGGCCCACCAGCGCGGTCAGGTCCTACGGCAAGATTGATCACAGTGTATTGAGTAATGGGACAATCTTGAACATGTGGATCAGCAAGTCTGAACTGATCAGGTAAACAGAGTTGAGGAGGATTTGCGATGGCGGATCTCGATATTTATTCAGTGCTGCCCGATGAAAGAGATGACCAATACAGCCCCAACGGGCTAAAGAAATTCGTCAATCTGGTGAGAACCGGCTTAAACGATTTGGGGATATGCCATTTGCAGTTCAACTGTCAGGACAAAGAGACTTTACTGGATGCCCAAAGGAATCCGGAGAAGTATCCGACCCTGATGGTTCGAGTGGCCGGCTACAGCGTCTATTTCACCGATCTGGCGAAATGTGTTCAGGATGATGTCATTTCGCGCACCGAGCACAGGTTCTGAAAGGCGGCGCCGGCAGGGCCGGGGACCGAACCGGCTGAAGGGAGGCCGGAATACCTCCTTGGGGGGAGAGCGGCTTTATCCGGGGTGGCGGATTGAAACGCGGCTGCAGGGAACATTGCGAGCAGGGATGCATGACCGAGCAGGAACCGAAAGGGTTGGTTTTTGACATAGTTAAGTACATGCTGGAGGATGGTCCGGGAATCCGTACCTGCGTCTTTTTCAAAGGTTGCAGTTTGCGCTGCCGGTGGTGCAGCAATCCGCTGGGCCTGCAAGCTGCACCGAAGATAGTCTACATCGAGCCCAAGTGTTCGAAATGCCGGACCTGCCTGGATGTGTGCCCGAGCCAGGCTGTTCTTGTGGATAACTCCGGGCGGATATGCACCGATTACTCGAAATGTACGGCCTGTGGTGAGTGTTCGAAAGCTTGTCCGAGTCAGGCGCGACAGCTCGTTGGGGAAGAATATACGGTTCGGGAGCTCCTTGAGATTGTTGACCGGGACAGGATTTTCTACCGCCGCGGAGGGGGAGGAGTGACGGCGACCGGCGGCGAAATCCTGATGCAGGCGGTGTTTGTTCGCCGATTTCTGAAACGATGCCAGGAACGCCTGTTGAGCACGGCCATCGAGACTTCCGGGTATGGTCGGTGGGAACTGCTGGGGTCCATTCTTGCCGTGACGGATTTCGCGTTCATCGATTTAAAGCATTTCGACCCGGTCACTCATCTAAAGTTGACGGGCGTCAGAAATGAGCTCATTCTGGACAACATAAGGAAGGCATCGACCTTTTGCCTTTCGCACGCGACAAAGCTCATCATAAGAATACCGATCATTCCGGGGTTGAACGACTCGCCGGCTGATCTGGGAAGGACTGCTGAATTTATAAAGAGCCTTCCAGGCAGCATTCCCGAGGTCAATTTACTGCCGTATCATCGTTACGGTATTGCGAAATATTCCTGGGTGGGAAAGGAGTACCTGCTCGAACAAGTAAACGTTCCATCGGAGGAGCATATGCAGTCGAAACGAGAGATTTTTGTCGAACAGGGTCTGGTATGCACGGTGGGCGGATCCGAAGTGAGCAGCTACTAGATCCCGGGGATTAAACCATCATCGCCCGCTTAGCTCCGATAAACGCTTCGGTTGGGGCGATGTTCATTCACAACGGTCTATCGATCAAGGCCATAGAAGGGGGAGCCTTAAAAATGAAACTGTACCCTCAAGAGCAGCAGAAATTCTACCAATGGCATCCGGAAACTTTTGCAAAGGTCAAGCAGTGGCACTGGGACACGCTGGGCGAAAAGGCCGTAAAATCCCTCAAAGCAAAGGAATTTGACGCCGTCTACTATGCAACGCGCCAGGAAGCGATCGACCATGCCATGCAGTATGTCGAGCCCGGCTGTTCGGTGGCGCTGGGCGGCTCCATGACAATCCACAACCAGCTCCAGCTGAAAGAGCACATCGAGGGCAAGGGGGGAAAGATCCTCGATGATAACTACCCTAATCCTCCTGAAATTGTCTGGGCGGCGATGCGGCAACACCTGCTATGCGACGTATTTTTTTCGAGCTCCAATGCCGTCACTCTGGACGGCTGCCTGGTCAATATCGATGGCATCGGCAACCGCACAAACGCTATGACCTTTGGTCCCAAGAAGGTGGTCGTTGTCGCCGGTATCAATAAAGTCTGCAAGGATGTGCCCACCGCGCTGGAGCGGGTGGAGAACATCGCCGCTCCGATGAATGCCGCTCGACTCAATAAGGAGACCCCATGCGCAAAGCTTGGCTATTGCGTGGAGTGCAAAAGCGACGACACCATGTGCCGCATCTATTCGATCATAAAGAGAAAACCGCGGCTCACGGATATTACCGTCATCCTGATAGGAGAAGAGCTGGGGTTTTGATGCTCGTTGCGCAAGTACTTCACCCACTGTGCTCTAATTGCACCGCATGTCGAGAGCCGACGGCGCAGGAAAGGACAGGTCAGAGTCCACCTCATGACAAGCCGAGCAACAATAACTGATTTGATATCACGAGTGGAGGGATAAGATGAAGATTCTCGTCGGCTACGACGGTTCCAGTGCATCCAAAGAAGCGCTCAAATTGGCCAGGAAGCATGCCGGGGCCTTTCAAGGCAAAGTGGTTGTTCTAACCTCGCTGCTGGGTGATACGGAAACCTCTTCGGAAGAATACCGTCAAGCTCGGGACAGCCTGTCGGAAGCGGAACAGTCTTTCCAGGGCTCCGGGATTGAAGTGGAAACACACCTGGTCGTGTTGGGGAGAACTCCGGGAGAGGATATTGTAGAGCATGCGGAAAACAATGGAATCGATGAGATCGTGATAGGAATCAGGCGCAGATCGCCCCTGAGTAAGCTGATTACCGGCTCCAACGCGCGCTACGTGATTTTGCGCGCGCCGTGCCCGGTGTTGACGGTGAAGGGCCCGAAGCCGTGAGGACGACTGCATGGGCAGTTTGAGACAAACCATTCGCTGCCGGGGAGAGGGAAGCGAGTCCGTATGAACGCTCTGTTACCCGTTTACTATCAGATTAAACAACATATCAAGAATCGCATCCTCAACGGGGAATATAAACTGGGTTGCAGGATCCCTTCGGAGAACCAATTGGCCGAAGAATTCAAGGTGAGCAGGCTGACGGCTCGACAGGCTGTACTGCAGCTGATTCAAGAGGGTTTTCTGATCAGCAGGCGGGGCGCCGGCACGTTTGTTACGGAAGACGATGAGCTCATCAACAGCTTCAATCTTGAATTCAGCGGATTCATGGATGATCTGTTCTACCAGATCTCCAAATCCAGAACCGAGTCGGTGCGAATGGTCCGCATGACGGCCCCGGAACCGGTCGGGCAGAAGCTTGAACTGGACCCTGACCAGTGCGAAGTTATCCAAATAAAACGGGTCCGCTTCAAGGAAGAGAAGAGCTTTGCCTACACCATCAACTATCTGCCGCTCGAGATGGGTCTCAAGATAACCGAAGACGACTTGCTCCAAAAGCCTCTCATGCAGATCATCGAACAAGATCTGGGAGTACAGCTCACCGAGGCCTTTCAGACCATCGAGGCTACCTTTGCAAACCAGGAAGTGGCGGAGAAGCTCGGGGTGGTGCCCGGCTCACCCATCCTTTACGTCGAGAGAACAATGTATGGGAGGAAACGCAAGCCGGTCGAGTTTGTACAGTCATCCTACCGGGGCGATTTGTACAAGTATATTGTCAGACTGAAGAATGTCAAAAGAGAAGAGCCGAGTGTCTGGGTGCATCAACCGAAATAGAATGGATACGGGGCAGTGTTTTTGCGACGGCCTCGGCTTGGCAGAACAATAAGGTTGCAATCGGGACGGATGCGGATGGGCAGGCCGCCCGGCGAGGCGAGCCGGTCGGAGTATGGGACCCGCTCCACCGTCCGAACAAAGATATTGTGGGCTGGATGTAACAAGAAGGAGTGTCGATGAACACACATGTGAGCCTGTTCATATACCTGATTGTGGGTGTTCTTGGCGGGTTGGCGGGGAGCAAGCTCAAGCTCCCCGCGGGCGAATTGGTTGGAGCCATGCTGGCGGTGCTGGTTTTCAAGATGATAGCGCAAAAGAACTGGGGCATCCCGAGCGGTTACAGTTTTATAGTGCAAGTTCTACTGGGTGTCATGGTGGGTTGTTCGTTCCATCCCGGCATGTTGAAGACTCTAGCAAAGATAGGCGTGCCGCTTATCGGTTCGACCGTTGCGCTGATGCTCACCGGTATTGTTCTGTCGCTCTTTTTTTCCTGGCTGGGATTGATGGAGGTTTCCACGGCCTATCTCAGCACCAGTCCCGGTGCCATGAGCGCCATCGTGTGGCTGGCCGTGGAAAACCACTCTAATCCGACGGTGGTGACGAGCTTTCATTTTTTTAGGGTTGTCTTCATCATTCTGACGGCGCCGATAATTCTCAAGTATCTTTCCCACTTCTGACGGTGGGTTCAGGCGGGGATGCCGGCCGGAAGGGCTGGCGGGCTTACTGGCGGGAACAAACCATTGGCGGCGAACGCGGGGGGTGGCTTGTATTCTGCCGGGGAACCGCGGGCTGTGCCGGGCGGTTTGGCGGTTGACAATAAAGATATAGTTATATATATAACTATACAAGTTTGCTGGGACTCATTTGCTGCCGGCAGCGGGCCGGTGGTGGAAGAACACCGTTCCCGGGGCGGGCGCTGAGATCCTCCTGCGGTAACAGAGGAAGTCCTGGTAATGCCCTACATTGGAGCTGATTTGCTATGGCCTATCCATTGGAAATGATGGATTCAATCAGGCGGGTCGAGGCCTCTCGAAATGCGCGGACCAAGATGAACTACCCCCTGTTGACTCCAGACAAGAAGAACGAGCTGCTTGAAACGTACCATCCGGACTTTCGATTATCCAAGAAAAGGGAGATTCGGTTCGGAGCCAACAAAGGGGATCTCGCCCCGGAGGAGCTGGTCAATCTGCTGGAATCCCCGAGCAGGTTGAATCCGGATCTGGTGAATTTAAGCGAGGCCGACTTTCAAACCGACGTTCTTATCATCGGCAGCGGAGGAGCCGGAGTCACGGCTGCGCTCACGGCAAAAGAGCACGGCGCCGAGGTGCTGCTGGCCACCAAGCTGAGACTTGGCGATTCCAACACTATTATGGCGGAGGGGGGAATAGGGGCTGCGACAATGCCCGAGGACTCGCCCGTCATCCATTACATCGACACGATGGCGGGAGGTCGGTTCAAAAATATTCCGGATCTAGTGGAGACTCTGGTGTGCGATGCTCCCTTCATCGTTGATTGGCTCACCGGTCTTGGAGTCAACTTTGATCGAAGAGAGGACGGGAGCTATTTCACGCATATGCCCGCCGGCCACTCTCGAAGACGCTCGCACTCCATCAAGGACTTGACCGGTCTTGAAATCATGCGGGTGCTTGGCGATGAAGTGCGGAACCAACAGATTCGAGTTCTGGAGTTCTGCCCGGCGGTCGAGCTGCTGCTTGACCATCGCGGCCAGTGCGCCGGAGCCGCCCTGTACAGCTTTGACACCGACCAGTACATCGTTGTCCGAGCGAAAACGACCCTGATCGCCACCGGCGGCATCGGCCGTCTGCACATCCAGGGATTTCCCACCTCCAACCATTACGGAGCTACCGCCGACGGGCTGGTTATGGCTTACCGAGCAGGAGCGAAGCTCATCTACATCGGCTACATTCAGTACCACCCCACCGGGGTTGCCTGGCCCGAGCAGATGCTTGGACTGCTCATTTCCGAGGCCCTGAGGGCCCAGGGGGCTCAGGTTGTCAATGTTCATGGGGAATTATTCGTCGACCGGCTTGAAACCCGGGATGCGCTCTCCTCGGCGATCATCCGCGAGTGTGGTGAACGGGGCAAGGGGGTGGTGACACCGACATCCATGGTGGGTGTATGGCTCGACACTCCGATGATAGATATGTTGTGCGGCGCGGGGACTTTCCTGCACAGGTTTGCGGGCATTCACAGTCGATTCAAAAAGTACGGAATCGATCCGGTTGAAGAACCGATCCTGGTTTATCCGACCCAACATTATCAGAACGGCGGTGTTCAGATTAACGTCCACGGGGAAACCAACATCCCGAACCTGTATGTGGCCGGAGAAGCGAGTGGGGGAGTTCACGGGCACAATCGGCTGGGATCCAATTCCTTGCTGGATATATTCGTATTCGGGCGCAGAGCTGGACTAAATATGGCAGAGAAGGTCGGAGAGGTCGAAACGGGAAGATTGTCCCTCGATCACGTTAAGGAGCACGATCGTCTCCTGAAGGCGGCCGGGATTACTTCGCACAGCATTTCTCCCATGCTGCTGCCCGATTACCGTTTCGAAAAAGCCCTGAGCGGCGTCGATCATGCTCAAAGCGATTAGATAGTGTCCGTCCGGAAGCCCGGCAGCGCAGCCCTTGAGGGCTGCTAAAAGAGCCGGAGCCGAAGGGCTGCCCTGCCGAAAAAGGAAGTTTCCGGAAGAATACTGGATAGGATTAGCCATGCAGAACGACCACATTAAGATGATCCCTGTTTGCATTATGGGCCGGGACTACGAAGTTCCCTCCGGGTTGACCATCCTGAAGGCAATGGAATTTGCCGGATATGCACTCAAGAGGGGCTGCGGCTGTCGGGGCGGTGTGTGCGGAGCCTGCCTCACCATCTATCGCAAGAAAGGCGACTACAAGCTCAAGACCGGCTTGGCCTGCCAGACCCAGGTGGAGCCCGACATGTACCTGACGCAGTTGCCTTTTTTTCCGGCCAATCGAGCCCTTTATAACATCAAGTCTGTTTCCGCCGAGGACTCCGATGTGACCGTGCTTTACCCCGAAATGATGCGCTGCCTCCAGTGCAACACGTGCACAAAAGCATGCCCGATCGGCCTCGACGTCATGGACTATGTCGCAGCGGCCATGCGCGGCGACCTCAAGTTGGTGGTCGAACTCTCCATGGAATGCCTGATGTGCGGGATGTGCGCGGCGAGATGCCCAGCCGAGTTGAGCCCTTTCAATATCGCCATGCTGGTGCGCCGCATTCACGGCAGGCACGTTCTGCCCCCTTCCCCGTCCCTGGCAAATCGGTTGAAAGAAATCACTGAAGGCAAGTACCAGGAAGAGCTGCAACAATTGAAGCATACTGACGCAGCGACCCTTTCCAAGCGGTTCCAGGAGCTTCAGGCAAACAAAGGGGCGGCGGTTTAAGAGAAGGCGAGACGATGATTCGGCTGAAAACACCCATCAGCAGCGCTGATGTCGACATGCTGAAAGTGGGCGATCAGATTGAGCTTGAAGGGACGATCTATTGCGGACGGGACGCTGTCCTCCCCAAGCTTGCTGCGCTCGTCGATTCCAATGGTCTGGCAAGTGCCGGGCTCCACCTGCAGGGAGCGGTCATCTTCCATACGGCCTTCAGTCCGGCCGGGATCGGACCGACCACCAGCAATAAGGTGGAGATAGAGGGGAGCATGCCCAAGCTGTCCCAAGCGGGGGTCAAGCTCCACATCGGCAAGGGAGGGCTCGATCCGCGGACGATCGAGGAGCTGAAACGACATGGCTCCATCTTTGCCATCACGCCCCCCGTGACCGCCCTTTTTTCGGACAAGATCGTAGCAAGTCGGATTGCAGCCTTCCCGAATGAGGGTATGGAGGCCCTCTATGAAGTGGAGGTGAGGGGTTTTCCCGCCATTGTGGCGGCTGCTCATGGCGAAAGCATTTTCCAATGAGCGCCTGCCGCGCGGGCGAGCGAAACAGCGGTACAAGGGGAGTTGCATGATGATCGATCAAGAAAGAATTCAAACTTCAGTGACGGAGTGTCTCATCCGAGCGGGCACTTCGTTTCGAACGGACCAAATGGAAGCATATCGGAAGGCCATCGCGGCAGAGAGCAACAAGAACGCCAAGTGGGTCCTGGAGCGAATCCTCGAGAACGCTGAAATCGCGCAGAGGAATTCGTCGCCCCTGTGTGACGATACCGGCATTCCTCACGTCTTCATCGAATTGGGCAGCGAAGCATTACTGCCGGCCGGATGGCTCTCAGCCGTCAATCGCGGGATTGCGCAGGGGCTGCGGCTTATGCCCGGCAGACCGATGGCGGTAAAGGGCAATGAGATCGAGAGGGTGGAGCAGTCCATGGGGCTTTATGACGATCCTGCGGAGGTGCTGCCCGCGCCGATGCTCATCAAGGAAGTTCCGGGGAACAGCGTCAAATTGACCGTCCTGATGCTTGGCGGAGGTCCCGAAATAAGAGCCAAAACCCTTCGCGTGTTTCACAAGCGAAGTATTGATGTCGTTGTCGGTAAGGCCGTCGAGTGGATGGTCGGCGAAGTGAGAAGCCTGGGCTGTACCCCATGTGTTGCCGCCATCGGGATCGGCAGAACTCATATGGAAGCCTGCGCACTGATGCTGGAGGCCATGAAGGAAGGCGACCTCGGAGTGCAGAGTTCACTCGAGACCCAGGTGACCGAACGCATCAATGCCACCCAAGTCGGTCCTCTCAGTCTGGGCGGCCTGACGACAGCTCTTGGAACGTTCATAAAGATTGGGCCCTTGAGAGCCAGCGGAGTGCGAATCGTCAGCGCAAGGCCCTGCTGTTGTTTTGAACCGCGCAGGGCCACGGTGATCATCGAGAATTGAAGTCCGGACCGGCTGGCAGACGGCCTAAACCCCGCAAAGGCCGGCACCCGGCGAGCATGGGAAGACGAGGAAGGAGCCGAAATGGCGAAGCTTTTTGAATACCAGGGAAAAGAGTTATTGAGGAAAGGAGGCATTACCACTCCTGAAGGTCGTTGTGCCGCCACCAAAGAGGCGGCTGCCGAAATCGCTCGTGAGCTCGGCCGGCCGGTTGTGGTCAAAGCGCAGACATGGACAACGGGCAGAGCGCAGTCCGGGGGGGTGAATTTTGCCGACAGTGCGGACGAGGCAGCGGCGGCCGCGCGAAACGTCCTCGGTATGCAGATAAAGGGTTTCAACGTGGCGGAAGTGCTGATCGAAGAAAAGCTCGATATCGACCGAGAGTTCTATTTGGGAATGATCATTGACGACGCTGCGCAGTGTCCCGTGCTGATCTTCAGCTCCAGAGGAGGTACTGGAATAGAAGAGATTGCAAAAGATTTTCCGGATTCGGTTGTCAAGTACCCCATAGACATTGCCGGCGGCCTGAAAAGGTATGATGCCCTTGATATATTGCGAAGGCTCGAGATCCGCGGGGATTTGCAGAAAAAGCTCGCCTCTTCCATCGTGGCTTTCTACCGCGCGTGCAGGAGCGCTGAAGCGCGCTCGGCGGAAATCAACCCGCTCGTTCTCACGAAACAGGGGCAGATCGTTGCCGCCGACTGCCACATGGTGATCGATGACTACGCGGTTTTCCGTCATCCGGAACTGGGAATCGAAATCGCCCGTGAATTCGACAGGCCGGCGACTCTGCTCGAGAAGGTGGCCTATCAGGTTGAGGCGAAAGATCATCGGGGAACCTTCTATTTCTTTCAGATGCAGCAGGCCGGCCCTGGCAATGGAGCCGTGGGCTTCCACGGAGCCGGGGGAGGCGGTTCGATGATGTCCATGGACGCCTTAACGAACAAAGGATTCAGACTTGCCAATTTCTGCGATACCAGCGGGAACCCGTCCGCATCCAAAGTCTATCGTGCTGCAAGGATTATCCTGTCGCAGAAGAATATCGAAGCTTACTTTGCCTCGGGCTCCGGAGTGGCCAGCCAGGAGCAGTACCATTCCGCCAGGGGGCTGGTCAAAGCTTTCAGGGAGGTCGGCCTCAGCATCCCCGCCATAATCCGGCTCGGGGGTAATTCAGAGGAGCTCGCCATCGAGATCCTTCATGCTCACACCAAGGATCTTCCGGGCAAGGTCGAAGCTTACGGGCGCAACACCTCCGCGGCGGCCTGCGCTGAAAGACTGCGGCAGATGGTGGATTCCCGGGACTATTCCAGGACAACGAGGCACACCGAACTGCATCGCCCTGAGGTCCCTTCGGCTGCCTACTCGTTTGCCACTATAACGGGAACGATTCATATCCATCACGAAAAATGCGCCGATTGTGCAGCGAAACCGTGCATCGAAGCATGCACCCCCCAAATCCTGAAGACAGAAAACGGTGGCTCCGTTCTGACCATCTCTGCGGATGACGCCAAGAAGGGGAAATGTACGGAATGCCTTGCCTGCGAGCAGGCCTGCGAGTTTCACGGCAATGGCGCCATTTACATCGAACTTCCAATTCCCGGCTTGGATGAAGCCGTAAAGAGCGGAGAATAGAAGATGTCCATTCTGATTGACGAGAAAATGAGAGTAGTGATCCAGGGGATCACCGGACGGGAAGGCTCAGCCCGAGCCCAGCTCATGAAAGAGTATGGGACCAACATGGCAGCTGGTGTCACACCGGGGAAAAAAGGACAGCTGGTCCACGGAATTCCTGTTTATGACACGATGCAGGAAGCTTTCGAGCTCGAGGGACCCATTGATGTGAGCGTCATTTTTGTCCCGGCCGCTCTCGTTAAAGACGCGGCCCTGGAAGCTCTCGATGCGGGCATCAAGACCCTTGTGATCGTTCCGGACAGAGTCCCCGTCTACGATGTTCTCGAGATTGCCGAGAAGGCGAAACGGAAAGGAGCCCGATTTATCGGCCCCAATACTCTCGGGGTGATAAGCCCCGGCAAGGCGGTCTTGGGCATGATTGGCGGCAGAGCCGAATCGGCCAGAGAATGGTTCAAGCCCGGCTCCGTCGGCGTGTCCTCGCGCAGCGGCGGTATGACCTCAGCTATCTCGTATTATCTGAGCCAGGAGGGAATTGGCCTCAGCACCATTGTGCACGTCGGCGGAGACTCGGTTGTGGGAACGCCTCATCCGGATGCCATGCGGATGTTTGAACAAGACGAAGAGACCAGGGCGGTGGTGATGTTCGGAGAGATCGGCGGCTCGCAGGAAGAGCGGGTGGCGGATCTTATCGACCGTGGCGAGTTTACCAAGCCGCTGGTGGCCTACATAGGCGGCGCCAAAGCAAAATCCGGGACGCGCTTTTCTCACGCCGGGGCCATCATCGAGGGGGGACGCGGAACTCATGAAGGCAAGGTCAAGAGGCTGCGGGAGGTGGGAGCCTATGTCGTGGATGATTTTGATGCCATTCCCAAAGTGACCCGGGATGTGTTGAACAAACTCAAATGATGCTGCTCGCGAGGGGTTGAACATGAAAGAGGAAACCTGGAAAACATCGATCACCAAAGTGGAACCGAATAAATTGACTCTGCGAGGGTACAGGATTGACGAGCTTATAGGGAATGTCAGTTTTCCTCAAGTGGTCTTTCTGGCGATCACGGGGGAATTGCCTGACGAGCGCACATCCCTGATGCTGGACGCCATATTGGTCTCATCGGTCGATCATGGGGTGACACCCCCGTCATGCATAGCCGCCCGAACCATCGCATCGACGGGTTCGCCCCTGAATGCCGCCCTGGCTGGCGGAATCCTGGCCATATCAAGGCATCACGGTGGAGCCGTTGAAGACTCCATGCGGATGCTGCTCGACGCCGTCCACAGGAAAAAAGAGGCGAAGCTGACCGACCGCGAAATTGCTGAAATAGTCGTTCGCGAAAGTAAGGCACAGAAAAAGAGACTACCCGGCCTGGGGCACCGCATCCACACCAACGACCCACGCACGCCGCGATTGTTCGAGATTGCTTCGGAGCTCGGGATCTCGGGGGAATACGTGAATATGGCCAACGCACTGGCCGAAGAGGTCGAGAACAGCAGTGGTAAGAAGCTTCCCATCAATGTGGATGGTGCCATAGCAGCTCTTCTCTGTGAGCTGGAGCTTCCGCCCGAGCTCGCCAATGCCTTTTTCATGATGGCGAGAATCCCTGGATTGGTGTCCCACATCTACGAAGAGCAGACCAGGATGAGACCGATGAGACACATCGATAGCAAGCGTCACGAATACGACGGGGCGCCCGAGAGGATGGTCCCTGCTCGCTGAAAAGGCGGCAAAAGGAGCTTTGATGGTGACAACAATATCCCCTGCAAGCTTTGATCGCTCATTTGCCAGAAAGCTGGAAAAGACCAGCGGCATCGAGATCTTCAGATGTATACAGTGCGGCAGCTGTTCCGCCGTATGCCCTTTGGGAGACCATATGGACCTGAGTCCGCGCAAGATCTTACACATGTGCCGACTTCGCTTGCAGGATCGGGTGCTCGCGAGTAATACTCCATGGATTTGTGCAACGTGCTCCGAATGCCTGTGCCGCTGCCCGAACGGTGTGGATATCCCAAAGGTAATGGAGGCTATTCGGCTGTTGACACAGCGACGAAACATCAATCACCTGGAGCCGTCGCAGATGCCAGCCAAGGCGCTGAAGGGACTCCCCGGCATAGCTCTGGTCGCGTGTTTCAGAAAACATACTGCTTAGCAACCATCCCGCAATACTTATTTCCTCTCCTCCGCGAGCTGACAATCGGACACACTTGACCTCGGGGGGTGGTGGAAAGATGCGGAGAAGGGGAGACAAGGAGAGCGGGCCGCGGATCCTCCCAATTTGCCCCAGTCACTGAAAGGCTCTTGACATGAAGGTTTCGTATTTCCCGGGTTGTGCGCTGAAAACGACGGCCCGAAACATGGATGAGACGGCAAAGGCAGTTCTTGCGACTTTAAACGTGGAACTCATTGAACCTGAGCGTTGGACCTGCTGCGGCGTGGTTCATTCTCTGGCGGATGATGATGTCATGCGTCTCCTTGGACCTGTCCAAAACCTGATAAGAATAAAGGCAACGGGCAGCCGCAAAGTCGTGACCGCTTGCTCCATGTGCTACAATTCGCTCGCCCGCGCCAACCACCTGATGGGACAAGACAACAAAAAGAAGCAAACCGTGAATCTTTACCTCGAAGAGGAAGAAGACTACAACGGTGATGTCGAAGTGGTGCATCTGCTCAGCTTCCTGCGGGATGAAGTCGGATGGGATGCAATACGTCAAAAGGTTAAGGCCCCTTTGCAGGGAATTTCACTGGCACCCTATTATGGCTGTGCTCTATCGCGGCCATTGGAGGTGGCCATTGAATGTGAAAATCGGCCAACGATTCTGACCGATCTGCTAAGGTCCCTTGGGGCGACGGTGGTGGACTTTTCTGCATTCGACCGGTGCTGTTCTTCTTACCAAACGGTGACTAATCCCGATATGGCAGCAATAGTCGCAGCTGAAATAAAGAATTCTGCGAAAAAATCGGGGGCGTCGGCCATAGTCACCAGTTGCCCGCTTTGCTACTATAACCTCGTCAGAATTGAATCCCAA
Organism: uncultured delta proteobacterium; assembly: GCA_963781715.1. GTDB lineage: Bacteria > Desulfobacterota > Syntrophobacteria > Syntrophobacterales > Syntrophobacteraceae > Desulfoferrobacter. The sequence continues at coordinate 86,049 of CAWAGW010000018.1, read as the reverse complement.
ACCTCGAGTCAAGAGGGCAGTATTTCTACTTATTACTTTACGGAATTGATGGCCGATGCGTTCGGGCTCCGAATGAATCAATAAGTCTTGCAGCAGAGTAACTAACCCAATTTGAACTCTTTCATCTTTCTCCATAAAGTTGTTCGGCTGATCCCCAACATTTCAGCGGCTCTGGCCTTGTTGAATCTGGCTTCCTCCAGCGCCGTCATGATCCTTTCGGCATCTATCCGATAGCGAAACGTCTGCAATTGATGCTCTTTGGCTTGAGTCGGGAGCGCTTTCTTCGCCAGTTGCTGTTCAGGGTCTACGATGCGAGTCAATTCGTCGAGGAGTTCATCGAGGGTTTCTTCGCTGAAGTGAAAACTGCAGTTGAGCAGCAGCTGTTCGGCAAAGTGTTTGAGTTGCCTGACATTGCCGGGCCATGAATAATCCATGAGTTTATCCTGATACGCGGTCGGCAGTGCTTTGGCATCTATATTGTGCTTGGTTACGTAGTAATCCAGGAAATGCTCCAATAATTCAGGGATGTCCTCTTTTCTGGCGCGCAATGGAGGAACCGAAATACGCAGCACATTGAGACGGAAAAACAGATCCTTGCGGAAGGCGCCCTCTTGCACTGCCTTCCAGAGATCTTTGCCTGCGGCTGCGATTACCCGCACATCAATTGGAACCTTGTGTTCCGCTCCAACCCGCATGACTTCCTTTTCCTGTAAAGCTCTGAGAAGGCGCAGTTGCACGTTAAGCGATGTGGAGTCGATTTCATCAAGAAAGACCGTCCCTTGGTGTGCCAGTTCGAACAGCCCCGGTTTGCCGCCTTTTTTGGAGCCCGTAAAAGCCCCTTCCTCATGTCCAAACAGTTCGTTCTCGAGCAGTTGCTCCGGAAGAGCGGCGCAGTGGACTGAAACGAATGGGCGGGTCTTGCGCTGGCTCAGATTATGAATGCCCTGTGCGATGATCTCCTTGCCTGTACCGGTCTCTCCAGTGATGAGAATGCAGGAGTCGGTTTTCGCAAACTCTCGGCACAAGGCCACAACTTTTTGCATGCTGGGGTGCTGATGAATTAAATCATCGATGACGTACTTGGCAACGAATCCCTTGGTCAAAGTGCGCCTAACCGTATTTTCTGCGCGCATGACATGCGATACTTCCTTGAAAGAAGAGACTACTCCAATCACTTCCTCTCCCAGCAGCACCGGCGTATGATTGAAAACAAACATCTCATTCTTTATTCTTTCCACTTTATCGCGAACAGCAGTTTTATCCTGCAAAACCTGATTTACGGCCGATTGGGGGATGATCCGTGTAATGGGCGCCCCGACGGCATCGTTACGGCGCATATTCAAGATGCGCTGAGCAGTTTGGTTGATCGTTGTAACGGTTCCGTTCGGGTCGACCGCTAGAATTCCGTCTGAGGCTGCGTCCATGATGGCCTGGTAGCGCCGCGCCGTTGCTTTTTGCTCGCGTTGTGACTGAACCACGGACTTGGCGTTTTCGATTGTTTCGATGACTTCTTCCTCGGATGAAATCAGCTCACAGAATTCCGCATCGAATTCAGTTGCATAACGCATTGTTGCAATACCGCCAACGATAACTTCAAAGCCGTCCTGAACTGCTCGGCAGATAATTTGTCGAAGACTGGCCAGATCTGTGTATATGTCCTGAGCAAATTCAATGTCGAGAAGCTCCCCCATGATTTCAATGCCGCTCCGCCTGTTGCGAAAACTCGGCATGAAAATTTTCCGCCCTTTCCTTCTCGCCTCCTTGAGGCTGATGAGTGCATCCATTGAGGATTGTGGAAATGAGAGAACAGGAACCCGTAGGTTCTCACGCAGCAGGGAGGAAGTGCCGGCACGGCTTATGATGACCTCAATGCCCTCCTTTTCCATTTGTTTTGCCGCCGGGATAGCCTCTTCCAGCCCTTTATGGCTGATCCTGATATTAGTGTTGTGTGCGGCGATCCTTTTGATATTGTCGCCGACAGAAGGGGTGGAGACAAAAACCCCGATATCGAACGGTTTTTCTATCATTTCTTGTGCCTCTTGTGACTGTTCCAATTGAAACATTCCATTTCATATGAAGCCAAGTGTTCCAGCAATCTACAAAATTGTCAAGGGTGTAGTGGCTGCTAGAGTGTCCTCCCCTGCATCACCGAGTGAGGACTGGCGAGGTTTCCCATTCATCCTGCTCGCACGTATTTGGCAAGTTGGCACATTTATTGATTAAACCCGTGGCTGTTTCAGGCAAATCGCTGCTCAAACCGTTGTCCGACGGTGACGAAACTGTCGGCAGCAGCAATTGCTTGGGGGGGATTGACTCATTCTGCTTCGTTCGCACGCTGACCATCTGTTCCAACGATACAATTAAATATCCTGAGTCCCTGGGTTTCGGTCGGAAAGCTATCGTAATTTTAGCGCAGGCATCGGGAAGCTCAAGAAGCGATGCCGCGAAAGGAGGCCAAAATGGTGAGACTGTTGATCAACGGTGAGTGGGTAGAAGGCGAGGGAAAGGATTCCATACTTGACAAATTCAGCAGAGAGCCGTTCGCTGAAATGGCGCTCGCTTCGCTGGAGCAAGTGGAAGCGGCGGTCAGTGGTGTGAGGTCCGGGTTTGAGAATAACCAGCTGTCACCCTTCGATCGGTCCGCTATCCTTTCCGCGGCCGCCGAAATTGTGAAGTCGCGCGGCGACAGCTTTGTTGAGACGATGATCAAGGAAGCCGGCTTTACCAAATCAGACGGTGAGAACGACTTGCGCCGCACTGTTCAGACTTTAATGCTATGCGCCGAAGAAGCAAAACGAATCACCGGTGAGATGATACCCATGGAGGCCACCCCTGGACTGCGCAACCGTATGGGTTTTACAATCCGGGTGCCGCTCGGAGTCGTTTGCGCCATCACACCGTTCAATTCTCCTTTGAATACCGTCGCACACAAGCTTGGGCCGGCACTGGCGGCGGGGAATTCGGTGGTGCTGAAGCCGGCTGGGTATACTCCATTTTGTGCCGTGCAACTGTGTGAAGCATTGCTTGAGGCTGGCCTGCCGCCGTCTTTGTTGTCATTGGTGCATGGACCCGGCTCCAAAGTCGGACGCGCACTGCTGGCAGACCAACGAATTGATTTCTACACTTTTACCGGCAGCACGTCGGTCGGCCTGGAGATTCAGCGGGCTGCCAGACTTCGTGGCACACAGCTGGAACTGGGCAGTATCGCTTCGACAATCGTTTGCCGCGATGCCAATCTGGATATCGCTCTGCCGAAGTTGGTTGGAGCCTGTTTCCGCAAAGCAGGGCAAGTCTGCACATCGACCCAACGCATTCTAGTGGACCGCCGGATTGCCGGTGAATTTCTCGATAGCTTTGTCAGTGGGGCCAAAGCACTGAAGTTCGGTGATCCTTCCGATCCGGAAACCATTGTCGGACCGATGATCAGCCTGTCGGAGGCTCAGCGTGCCGAATCCTGGGTGTCGGAGGCAGTCTATCAGGGTGCGGAACTATTATGCGGTGGCATCCTGCACGGCAGCGTTATGGAGCCGACCATATTGCGCAATGTCAATCCGGAAATGCGAGTGGTTTCCGAGGAAGTCTTTGCTCCCGTTGTTTCGGTGATCGAGTACGACGATTTTAAAGATGCTTTGGATTATGCCAATGGAACCTCCTATGGGCTGGCCGCTGGCGTTTTCACCAGCAATCTGCACACTGCCATGGAAGCTGCTCGGCGCTTGCGTTTTGGCGGCATCCATATCAACGAGACTTCGAGTTCGCGGGTTGATGTGATGCCGTTTGGCGGCGTTAAAGACAGCGGCTATGGCCAGGAGGGCCCCCATTATGCCATCCGCGAAATGAGCGAAGAGCGTCTCGTGACCATCTCTTATTGAAAAACAACCTGGTCGCGCATTCAAATAGTTACTATTTGACCATGTGCCGTAAGGGGACTGCAGAAACTGGGGGACAATGTGGATGCTAGCTGAGGAAATCAATTCGACGATCTCACTGGAAAGTTGGTCGCAATCTGGATACTGCACCCGCACAAGCTGAAGTTCCTATCCGCGTGCAAACGCCATATCAACCGGTTCCTGTATCATTCTCCCAGTTGCTGCAGAGCTATCAAGGGGATGAAGCCTGTCAGGCAAGATCCGCTCAAAGGAGGTGATGAGCAAAGTGGCTCCCCAAAATGCAAGATGGTTTTCAGTCAATTCAACTTTCTTATTTATGGAGGTGGAACTATGGGTGCTGATCTCAGTTGGTGCATAATCTACAATATGGGCATTCCGGTGGTGGCTGCGGTTATTCTCATATATTATCTGGCTACTGGGAGGGGTTAAGTAATGAATGTTGCACTGGTGATGCCTACGGTGGTGGCTATCGTTGTGCTTTTGGGTGTGGTTGAGTATTTTCGTCGCCGGGCACAAACTATAGAAGGATACTACGTTGCGAACCGGGGAGCCAATGTCTGGATACTCACCGGAACCTATGTTGCTTCCTGGGTGAGTATCACAGGCATGATGGGCATGTCGGGACTTGCCTATCGCAAGGGAATTGCCTTCAACGAGTGGACTTGGGGGTTCTGGGGAGTGGTGTTTTTTACGTTTCTGGTGGGGTTGCCGTTACGCAAGGTGGCAAATTATTCCCATGAACTGGTGGAGCACAGCGATGAGGCAGATGCCGGGGCGCTCCTGACACCACCTGATTTTTTTCAGTTGCGATTTCCAAGCAAATGGATACGCGGCATATCGAGTGCCATGCTGATCATTGGACTGGCCTTTTATTCGGTCGGTCAGCTCATCGGCATGTCTCTGGCCATGTCCAACATCGGGCTGAGCTACGGGTCGGCTTTGGTCATATGCACGGTGATCGTCGTCTACACAACGATCCGAGCAGGCACCCCCGGGATTATTGTAAATGATACTATCAACATGTTTACTTTCGTTTTGGCTGGCTTGCTTCTGTTCCCCTTCGCTATCTATGCGGTTGGCGGGATAGACAACCTGGTTTCGGTGTCGAGCCAGAGCAGATCTGGTATTTGGGGCATGACCGGCTATCAAAATGCCATCTTTACGATCATATCCTATAATTTGATATGGAATTTTATGACGGCAGGTTCACCTCATCTCGTGCAGCGTGCTTATGTGGCCAAAGACGAAAAGATCTTTCTAAAATCCCAGGTAATCGGTGTTTTTGTCGTTATCGTTTGGACATGGATTTTATACTCGGGCACCCAATCGGGTCTGGTCCTGTTTCCGGATTTGCAGGGAAAGGCATCGGACAACCTCTTGCCTCTGGTTGCAATGAAAACGATGCCAACGGTTCTGGCCGGATTGGTGCTTGCATCGATATTTGCCGTCGGATTCTCGACGGTCAACACTCAAATTTCCAACCTCGCGTTTTCAGCTAGTCGAGATATTTATCAAAAACTGATCAATCCTAAGGTCTCGGAAAGGGATTTTCTGAGTTTTACGAAGGCAATGATCGTGGTTTTGTCCCTGGTGGTAGCATTTTTTGCCTGGGTTCGTCCTGGCTTCATTTATGAAATTACTTCCTGGGGGATCGCCTTTTATGGGGCTTGTTTTGTCCCCATGTTCGTTTTCGGATTTTTCTGGCAAAGGACGACTGCACATGGAGTCCTCATTGGAATAGTGACTTCTTCCATTGTTTTTATCATTCTGGGACTCTTGAAAGTATCCGGGATCTACGTTCTTCCTTATGGCATCCACCCTTTTCTGGTTACCTTGCCGCTCACCGTTATACTCATTGTAATTGCCTCACTGCTTACCGAACAGAGCGAGCACGAAAGAGTGGTTGCGAGCCGTATCCGGGAGATCGTTTCGAGACGGACGGAGGTGCCGGCGACGAAGGCGGACTATGCGGTCCCGGTGGTAGTTTTAATCCTCTCTTTGGTAGTGATGGGCACCCTTTTGACAATGTACTCGTGACACACCATTGAGGATATTTTAAGTTGAGCAACCGTTGGGGGGCACTGGATTTTATCGCTTTCCAAGGTGTTTTTCGGCATGCCCGGTGGTTTCGCGCTTTCCCTTGACGGACTACCGGGCAGTCTATCACAAATCAGCTTTGGGAGATTTTGTCATGCCTTATGAACAACTATTTTCACCACTCAGGATTAACAACATCGAGCTTCCCAATAGAGTGGTCATGGCCCCTATGGCTTCAAATTTTGCCGATCCTCAGGGTGGAGTGACGGAAGAGTTACTCGCGTATTATGCAAAGAGAGTGCAGGGACAGCCCGGGATGATCATATCCGAGAGTTGCTATGTTTCTCCAGAAGGTAGAGGTGCCGTAAGAAGGCTCGGACTGGCTCGGGACGATGTCGTTGCGGGGCACAGGAAGTTCACTGAGATGGTGCACAAAGGCAATGTCTATGTTTGCGCCCAGTTGCACCATGCCGGCAGTACGGCTCCTATGAAGGTTATTGGACAATATCCGGTATCATGCTCTTCGGTGCCCCTGTTAACAAAAGGTGAACCCTTTGTTGGTATAATCCCAAAAACACTAACCGAGTCCGAGATCGAGGATCTCGTTTTGGCTTTTGGCAAAGCAGCCGCAAGAGCTCGCGACGCTGGGTATGATGGTGTTCAGATACATGCTGCCCACGGCTATCTGCTGAATCAGTTTCTCTCTCCTCACACCAATACCCGTACGGACGCCTACGGCGGCAGCGACAGCAAGCGGATGAAACTCGTTGTTGATGTTCTCCGAGAGGTACGCAAAAGAGTGCCGAACGGCTTCCCGGTCCTTTGCCGAGTTTCGGGCGCAGAATTCCATGATGGCGGTTATGGAATTGAATTCATCGTCAAACTGGCAAAGAGACTGGAGGACGAAGGAATAGATGAAATCAGTATTTCAGCTGGGAACTACGAGCGCGTGGACCTCATAGTTCCCCTTTATCCTCATCCGTACGGCTGCTACACAAGCCTGTCGGCAGAAGTCAAGAAACATGTCCGCATCCCCGTGGGAGTTGTGGGGAGAATGGGAAAGCCGGAGTTTGCGGAAGAGGTTCTTTCCTCAGGAAAGGCTGATCTCGTATATCTTGGCCGCGAGTTGATCGCAGATCCTTTGTGGCCGGCCAAGGCAGGAGGTAAAGTGGCGGAGGAGATCCGACCCTGTATCTTTTGTAATCGCGGCTGCTTCGATCGTATGATGGTAGGAGATGACCTACGTTGTGCCGTGAATCCTTGGGTGGGCCGGGATCAGGTTGCGCTTGACGCAGCTCCACCCGACCACAAACGAGTGTTGATTGTGGGGGGTGGGCCGGCTGGCGCACAAGCAGCCTGTCTTGCAGCGGAACTCGGTTTTGAGGTGCATCTGGTTGAAAAGTCCGATGAGCTTGGCGGCAAGCTGGATGTGGCCGCAATCCCGGAAGGCAAGGATGTCCTTAAAGATTTCAAAAATTACCTGTTAGCCAGACTTGGCGTTCTCGGAGTAAAGGTTCACACGGGCCGACCGATAACGCAAGAACTGGCGGATAAAATCCAACCTGATAAGGTGATAATTGCGACTGGCGCAGAGACCTGCTATCCGGAAATTCCGGGCCTGGCAAAGGACCTCGTCTTGACGGGTGAACAGGTACTGCAGGGCGCCGAGCTGCCCGGTTGCAGCGTCGTGGTGATCGGTGGAGGGTTGGTTGGCATCGAAACGGCTCTTTACCTCCAGAGTGCCGGCAAGGCGGTGACGGTCATTGAGATCGCTGATGATGTGCTGGCGAATATGGGTTCTGTTCTGAAGAAAAACATGCTTGTCAGAGTGGGTGAGAAAGGAATCAGAGTGCTGGTAAGCACAAAGATTCTTGAGGTCGGTGAAGGCAAAGTAGAGGTTGAAAACGTCGTGGGTCAGCAGCAGATACAAGCCGATCATGTGGTCGCGGCAATCGGTTACAAGCCGAGAACTAAAGATGAGATCGGCGATATCAATTTTTCGGCACCGACCATTGTGTTGGGGGACGCCTCGAGGGCCGGCATGCTCCTCGACATCTCCTTGCAGATTCAGCATTTTCTGCTGGACTTAGGTTTCTTGCATGCCGATAGAAAGGTATCTCAGGAAATCGGTCAGACCTGTGAATTGGTATGAACGAGCTACGATAATCTTTCAATAAATGGCCGGGAGGCAGCTATGTTCTCAACACAGATACCCTCGTTTTATTGCCCAACGAAAATCTATATGGGAGTCAATGCGCATATGAAGATCGAGGAAACGATCAAGAGTTGGCGCAGTGACCGATTTTTTCTGACGGTTGACCATGCGTTGCTGGAAAGCGACATTTATCTCAGCGTGAAAGACATCTTGGAACGCAACGGAATCAGTTTTGGGGTTTTTACCGACATTGAACCCGATCCGAGCGCGAATACGGTTGCAAAGGCCTTTGAAGTGTGCAAGGCGAAAGAGGCAACCGCAATCTTGGCGTTGGGCGGCGGCAGTGCCATGGATGTTGCAAAGGCGGCCGGCATTCTTGCTACAAACGGTGGACGGATCCACGACTACGAAGGTATCGAGAAATTTTCCAAAGCGCCGTTACCGCTCATCGCAATACCTACAACGGCAGGAACCGGCTCGGAAGTATCGGGGTCGTGCGTCATTACGGATACGGAAAAGAGCCTGAAGATGTCCATACGGCACGCGGCTCTGAATCCAGCCGATATAGCTATCCTGGATCCGATCGCTTTGAAGACCCTGCCCGCCAAAGTCGCTGCCCATTCAGGCATGGACGCTTTTGTTCATGCCTTTGAATCCTATCTGTCCCTGAATGCCAATCCCTTGACCGATGCGCTTAACCTCTACGCCATCGAGCTGATTTCGCAAAACATCAGACAATTTGTGGCGAACAGAAATAACCTTGAGGCGGGCCTCAACATGCTCTGCGGGTCGACCTTGGCGGGAATAACCTTCGGTCAGACCGGGCTGGGCAACGTCCATTGCATGGCACGGTTCGTGGGTGCTCTCTTGCACGTCTCGCACGGCCTTTCTAACGCAATCTGCCTTCCCCATGCAGCAGAATTCAATTTTCTGGCAAACCCTCGCAAATATACGCGCGTTGCACTGGCTATGGGAATGGATGTACAGGGTCTTGCGGGAATCGAGGCGGGGAGAGAAGGATTGGTGGCAATAAAGGAGCTTTGCCAAGATCTGGAAATCCCCTCCAGTTTGCGCGAGATTGGTTGCACCGAACAGATGCTCGAGGAAATGGCGTGCCTTTGTGTTGAGGCGGGCTATAACAAATGGAATCCACGCCACTCCACCTACGATGACTTCCGGTCCATGTTCCAGAAGGCTTTCTAGGAGCTTGTCCGACAATACATAATTTCTCTCCGCCCCGAGGAGGAGAGGTTCGGTGAGGGGGGATGAAATTTCAAGGAATTACGCCCTCACCATAACTCTCTCTCAACGGAGAGAGAGTTCTTGGACAGCCTCTTGGCGGGTTCTCTAAGCGGCTCGAGAGGCGGGCGATTTATCGGCTGGATTTGGTGAAGTGAAGAAACTCAGAGCAATATGGGAGGAACGAAGATGCCTATGAAGTACCCTCTGGGCGGCTACATGGGAAAGATTCTGAGAGTAGATCTGTCAACGCGGAAAATCACCGAGGAGCGCCCTTCCCCAGGGCTTTTTCGCGAGTACGTCGGCGGCAGAGGGATTGCCATCAAGCTCCTCTACGACGAAATCGAGCCTCGGATCGATCCTTACTCTTCGGAGAATAAAATCATTTTCTCGACCGGCCCTTTTACCGGCACTCTGGTGCCAGGTTCTGGAACTTATTCGGTAGTTTCTAAAAATACGCTGACTGGCCTTGCAGCGGCGTGTGAATCAAATGGCTTTTGGGGAGCACGGCTTAAATATGCCGGCTATGATGCCATCATTATCGAGGGCTGTGCGGACAATCTTGTTTATCTCCATATCAACGATGGGATGGCATCCATCGAAGATGCTTCTTATCTGGCTGGTAAAGGGTTATTTGCAACAGAGCGGGAGCTCAAGAAAAGGTGTGGTGAGAATGGTATCGATTCAAGAGTTAGCGTAGCAGCGATTGGGCCCGCTGGCGAGAACCTGGTTCGATTCGCTTGTATTGGAAACGATTCGGGACACATTGCCGCCACCGGAGGTCTGGGTGCGATAATGGGCTCGAAAAGACTGAAAGCAGTCGTTGTTCAGGGAAGACAGCCAGTTTATATAAGGCACGACAGAGTCACGGAGTTCCTCAATCAGGTTCGACAGTGGCGGATGGAAGCGCTCAATTCCGGCATGGGAAAGGTGATTGGCAAGCAAGGCTCCATAGGGCTTTTTTCCAGCTATCACAAGAAAGGTTGGGTGCCGGTAAAAAACCTAACGACCAATTTCTTTCCCGGTGAGGAGCAATTTGATGCTGCCTACATTCGGGACAAAATTTACCGGGCTGTGCCACGAGCATGCTGCACCTGTACCTATAACCATTGTCATTGTGTTCAGGTGAAAAAGGGTCCCTACAAAGGTATTGTCGGTGAGGAAGTTGAGTACGAAATCCTTGCGGGATTCGGACCGAACTGGGGGATTTATGACCCCGGCGCTGTCACCTGGTTGAACACGGTCAATGACGACCTGGGAATGGATGCAAAAGAAGCCTCATTCGTTCTGAGCATGATGATGGAAGGCTACGAGAAGGGCTTCATTGACCAAAAGGCGTTTGGTGGGATCGATTTGAAGTGGGGAAATCCTGAAGCAGCGGGTGAAGCTCTAAAAGCCATAAGTCAGAGGCGCGGTATCGGTGATGTATTGGCCGAGGGTGTGATGAGGGCGGCTCAAAAGCTTGGAGGGGGATTTCCCAATATGGCGGTGTTTGTGAAAAAGGGCAATGCGCCACACATCCACGATTCGAGAAGCCGATGGGGTACGCTGTTCAACCAGATCGTTTCAGATATGGGGAGCCAGGAAGGCCTGGATCTGACGGTCAGAGGTTCCTCCGATCTGGGGATAAGCGAGCCAACCTCGGAACCCGATGAGTATCTCGGCAGGGTGAATGCTCAGACCGAGTGGTTGAGGCAGTTCGAAGAGTGTCTTTCCTACTGCTATTACCAGACAGCTTCCCTGAAGACCATGATCGGCACCTTGAATTGCCTGACCGGCAGTGAGCTCTCTACTGAGGACGCCCTGACTATCGGAAAGAGAGTGGTCAATCTGCTTCGCATGTTCAACCTGCGCGATGGCATGACAATGGAAGACGACTGTTTTTCGCCGCGGCTGGCCATGCCACCCATAGACGGACCGGCTAAAGGAAAATCTCTGGCCCCCACTTTTGCAAAAGTGAGGGATGCCTACTATGAGGCCTCAGGATGGGACGAAGAGGGAAGACCCAAACCGGAATTACTAAAATCGTTGAACCTGGAATTTACGGTCAACGGTTTGGGCGAGTGAGGTGTTGAGATGCCTAAGCAGCTAAGATTGTCTAATGAAAAGTGCATAGGGTGCAAGAGCTGTGAACTGGCCTGCTCTTTGATAAATGGCGAAGGATTCAACCCTGCCAAATCAAGGATTGCAGCGATTACGTTTTTGGAGGGCAGATATACATTACCATACCACTTCCTTTTAACCTGCAGACAGTGTGTAGATGCGCCGTGTATGAAATCATGCCCGGCAGGGGCGATTTCTCAAAGTAAGGACGTTACCAAAACGATCATGGTTTATAAGGATCTGTGTACCGGTTGTGGAAGCTGCGTTACGGCCTGTCCGTTTGGTGTACTGTTTTTCGACCGGTCGACCAAGAAGCCTTTCAAATGCGAGCTTTGCTGGGGAAAGCCGGCATGTGTGGAGGCGTGTCCTACAGCAGCGATTACGTTCGTACATAGAAAACCGTACTACGCCCAGGAGCATGATCTGCAGATGCAAGGGTACGACTTTATGAAACGAGAAGCAAAGCAAAGCCTCAAGAGGAGATCGAACTGATGCCGCAAGATACTTTGACTATACACCCTTTGGATTTGGGTACGCTTTTGGGTATCGACAAATCTGTCTTTACCGTTCGCCACAATCAAGGAGTCAAAATAGACGTGCCTTGCGTTGGCTTCTTGATTTTGGGAGATAGCAAAAACATTGTCGTGGATACCGGTCCGTGCGATGTCGAGCGGGCCAAGCGTTATCATAGGCCCCTGCAGAAGGAGGCTTCACAGGAGGTTCCTGCTGCCCTGGCAAATCACGGTGTCAGTCCCGAGAGCATCGATATCGTCATCCTTACGCACCTTCACTGGGATCATTTTTAACTTGGAGCATTTTCCCAACGCCGCCTTCCTGGTGCAGAGGAAAGAGTTGGAATACGCCGCGGCTCCTCTCCCTGCCGACTATGTTCCATACGAATCGGGCGTGCCCGCTATTCATCCTCCCTGGATGGAAGTCTTTGGAAGGATGACCCCCCTAAATGGAGACGCACAGGTTACGGAGAATGTGCGAGTCATGCACGTCCGGGGCATACTCCAGGGTTCCAGGGTGTAGTTGTGGAGACGCAAGACGGAGCGTGGGTCATTGTGGGAGACACGGTACCACTTTACGAAAATTGGAAAGGGGACAGCAGCTCTGCCAAAATTCCGGGAGGCATCTATCAAAACCTGTACGATTATTACAACACATTGGAGAAGCTCAAGGGATTTGGCCGCAGAATCCTTCCGGGACATGATCCGGACGTCTTGCTTCACACTCAATTTCCGATTAAGTAACACCTCTTCAAATAGAAACGCTCGGTTCTTGGCTACCCGTAGCTGTCCGAGCTGAAAACCTGTGGGGCGGGCTTCCTGCCCGCCCGCGGAAAGTCACAAGGTAATTAGCTCGCCAAATTCAGACTCCGGAAAATTCTCCACGTTCCCAAACTCCGTTTGGGAACGCATTTCTTTTGGCAAATTGGGTTTTCCCACCTGTCAGATCTGGAAGCAGAGATTCCCGTACCAGCAATTCTCATTATAGAGGTCGGACTTGCTGTAGGGTGGGTGAAGCGATGCCGTAACCCATCGCAAACAAAGCCCCTGGTGGGTTACGGCGCCAGAAGGAGCGCCTCCACCATCCTAGAGAAAACGATCAGCATGCAAAATGAGGATTGCTGTTCCCGCACAGTGCGTTTCCAAACAGACTTCAGGAACGAGAAAATGAACCAGAAGAAGAAAACCGGTCTCCACGTCCCTGCTGCTCACTCAAAAGCAGATTCCGGCTACGGCGAGCTCTGTTGGCCAATCGTGTTTCAATGTTTCAATTGAAACAATATGTTTCTCACTTGAACCCAATGTTGCATGGCTGGCCAATGGCCGAAGGATTGGGCTTCACCTGGAATTTGGCACTCTCGCCAGCAAAGGGCTTTCTCTGGCGTCTCTCTTTTGAACCAAACCGCAAACCCAAACGTATTGGCATGTTTATTGATTGTACGCTGCAAACAATCGGAATAGGTCGTCAGCGAGTGGAGTCGTCTCGCTTTAAAAACAAGAAGAAAAGATACAGAGAGTTCCTATGGCTTACGATAGTCAGTCCGAAGTCGATTTGTCGGGTCCTTTCGACGTATTAGTCATTGGTGGCGGCAATGCTGCACTTTGCGCTGCCATGACTGCGCGGGAGGCCGGTGCGAAAGTATTACTGCTGGAAAGCGCTCCCAAGCATTTCCGCGGAGGCAACAGTCGCCACACACGCAACTTACGCTATTCGCACGAAACCGGTAACGGGCATCTGACGGGTCCATATCTGGAAGAAGAGTTTTTGCTCGATTTGTTGCGCGTGACACAAGGCCAGACCAACGAAGATCTTGCCCGTTTTACCATTCGCGAGTCCCGGAATCTGGGGGGCTGGATGGTGCGGCACGGGTGTGTGTTCCAGCCCTCAATGCGAGGCACGCTTCACCTTGCTCGGACCAACGCGTTTTTTCTAGGCGGGGGCAAGGCTGTGATGAATGCTTATTACGCCACAGCTGCCAAACTGGGAATCAAGGTGTTGTACGGTGCGGAGGCTTGCGACCTGGAAATCCATAATGGCGAGTTCGTCTCCACAGATTTTAGGTTAGACAACCTTCTTCGGCGCGTTCATGCAAAAACGGTTGTGGTTGCTTCGGGTGGGTTTCAGGCAAACTTGGACTGGCTTCGGGAGTATTGGGGAGAAGCGGCGGACAACTTCATTGTTCGCGGCACCCCATACGACAGGGGGCGTATGTTGCGGGTGTTGCTCGACAACGGTGTGAAACCGGTGGGCGATCCTCGCCAGTGCCATGCGGTGGCCATCGATGCGCGTGCCCCGAAGTTCGATGGGGGGATAGTCACTCGGCTCGATTGTATCTCCTTCGGTATTGTTGTCAATAAGCACGCCAGGCGCTTTTACGATGAGGGCGAAGATTTCTGGCCGAAGCGCTACGCAATCTGGGGCAGGCTGGTAGCCGGGCAGCCCCAGCAGATTGCCTATTCAATCATTGACGCCAAGTCAATCGACCTGTTCATGCCATCGGTTTTCCCACCAATCGAGGCCGATTCGATCCGCGAATTAGCCGCCAAGCTGGACTTGGACCCCAATGCTCTAAAAGAAACCGTCGGCAGCTTTAACGGGTCGATTCGATCCGGCAGCTTCAATCCTGCGGTTCTCGATGATTGTGCGACAGAAGGTTTAGAACCGCCCAAAACGCATTGGGCGCGGCCCCTGGATACCCCTCCTTTCTACGCATATCCGCTGCGGCCGGGCATCACTTTCACTTACCTTGGAGTCACAGTCAATGAGCGGGCTCAGGTGATCATGGAGGAGGGAGATCGCCCTGCCTCGAATATCTTCGCCGCCGGTGAAATCATGTCGGGCAATATTTTGGGAAGGGGTTACATGGCCGGATTTGGGATGACCATCGGTACGGTTTTCGGCCGCATCGCAGGAAGGGAGGCCGCGAAGTATGCCATCCAGTGATTTGATAAAAGAAGCTGAACGGATCATGACCATCTGCAACGCCTGTCGTTACTGTGAGGGTTTTTGTGCGGTATTTCCGGCTATGGAGCTGCGCCGAACTTTTTCAGAGCGCGATTTGAAGTACTTAGCCAACCTTTGTCACAATTGCCGCAACTGCTACTATGCCTGTCAGTATGCGCCGCCTCACGAGTTTGCCCTGAACGTTCCCCGGTCACTGGCGGAGCTCAGACTGGATACCTATGAGGAATTCTGCTGGCCTGCGGTTTTCAAAAGACTATTTCAAAGAAATGGCTGGGTCGTCTCGTTGGTTGCCTTACTGAGTGTCCTGATGGTTCTCCTGCTGACATTGTCTGTGCAAGGTCCGGCGGTCGCTTTTGGTATCCATACCGGACCTAACGCATTCTATCAAGTGATTCCATACATGGCGATCGTTTTGCCGTTTTCGGCTTTGGCAGTATTTGTTCTGGTGAGCCTTGGGAAGGGTGTAACAAACCTTTGGCGGGGAACCGGCAGTAGCTCGCCTGAGCTGTTTGATCTGCGTGCAAATTTACAGGCTGCCGGGGACGGCTTGAGGCTCAAATATCTGGAAGGGGGAGGCCACGGGTGCAACTATCCTGACGAGCGGTTCAGCATGATAAGACGGTATTTCCATCATGCTATCTTCTATGGCTTCATGCTCTGCCTTGCCTCGACCTCGATAGCCGCTATTTATGACCACTTTCTGCAGTTAGCGGCCCCTTATCCGGTTTGGAGTTGGCCGGTTATGCTTGGAACCGTAGGCGGAATAGCCTTGTTGATCGGTACGGGAGGGATGCTTTATCTGAGATGGCGTTTGGATAAAGAGCCTGCTGCCTCGCGCTCGCTGGGCATGGATGTCTCATTTACCGTGCTGCTTTTCTCGACGAGCTTCACGGGTCTGATGCTGCTTCTATTGCGGGCAACACCCTTCATGGGTACTCTGCTTGCGGTGCATCTCGGCGTGGTTATGGGGCTGTTCATCACCTTGCCATATGGCAAGTTCATCCACGCAGCATATCGCTATGCGGCTCTAATCCGCAATGCAATCGAGCAGTCGCAAGACGAGCTTTAGCACCCGGCTTGCACGGTTGGACACGGGAACAAGTTGGAGTCACCAAACGAATATTTTCCAGAACAGACAAAAGATTGAGGAAAAGACAAATGATGGAAAACGGGCAAACGATATCCTATTTACCGGACGGCAGTTTGATCGTGCCGAACCATCCCATTATCCCTTTCATCGAGGGAGATGGCACCGGACCTGACATATGGCGTGCTACTCAGCTCGTGCTGGATGCCGCGGTGCAGAAAAGTTTCGCAGGGCAGAAGAGAATCAGCTGGCTTGAAGTGCTCGCCGGCGAGAAGGCCTTCAACGAAACCGGAGAGTGGCTGCCTCAAGCGACGCTGGATCGTATCAAGCAGTATCGAGTGGCAATCAAAGGACCCTTGAGCACGCCCATTGGCGGAGGAATTCGAAGTATCAACGTGTCCCTCAGACAAATGCTGGATCTTTACGCTTGCGTGAGGCCCGTCAAATACATCAGCGGCACTCCAAGCCCAATGAAACACCCGGAAGATGTGGACATGATCGTTTTCAGGGAAAATACCGAAGATGTTTATGCCGGTTTTGAGTGGGAAGCACAATCGGATATGGCGAGGCAAATCATTCAACTGGTGGAGCGGGAGACAGGAAGGCAGATACGGCCGGATTCGGGTATTGGGATCAAGCCCATCAGTCGCACCGGCAGCAGGCGACTGGTCGCCAAAGCGATCGAATACGCCTTGGAAAACGGCAAAAGAAGCGTCACTCTCGTTCATAAGGGCAACATCATGAAATTCACGGAAGGGGCCTTTCGAAGTTGGGGCTACGAGCTTGCACAGGACCGGTTTGCCGATTCTGTAATCACCGAAGAAGTGCTTTGGCAGCAATACGATGGACATGCGCCAGACGATCGAATTGTGATCAGGGATCGCATCGCCGATGCCATGTTCCAACAGATCCTTCTCCGGCCCTCAGAATATGAAGTTTTGGCCATGCCCAATCTGAATGGAGACTACATGTCCGATGCGCTGGCGGCCATGGTGGGAGGACTTGGAATGGCTCCGGGCGCCAATATCGGTGACGGCTACGCCATTTTTGAAGCTACCCATGGCACAGCGCCCAAATATGCGGATTTGGATAAAGTGAACCCCGGTTCCCTGATTCTGTCCGGAGCCATGATGCTCGATCATTTGGGCTGGAAAGAGGCTGCCACGCTTGTTCGTGAGAGCATTGCAAAGGCGGTGGCCGGGAGAACCGTCACATACGATCTGGCCCGGCAGGTGGAGGGAGCTCAGGAGCTCAAGTGCTCCGAATTTGCCCGCACCATGATTGCTCAAATGTGAGCCGTCACCGTTTCAGATGCAATTGCAACGTATCTGGAGGAACGGATGGACAACAAGGAATTTGCCGGGACATTGGAAATCGCCGGTAAAAAGTTCATCATATATGACATTGACCGTCTGGAACAACGCGGAATCGGAGAGATCAGCGGACTGCCGTTGTGCATCAGAGTTCTGGTCGAAAACGTACTGCGCAGGCTCGACGGTGAAATAGTCAGAGAGGAACACCTGCTGGAGGTCGCCCGCTGGCAGAGAAGCTATACAACGCCGGTCGAGATACCCTTTTATCCGGCCCGTGTTCTCACTCAGGATTTCACCGGAGTTCCGGCGATAGTCGATCTGGCGGCCATGCGGGACGCTGTTCTGGCACTGGGCGGCGATCCGCGAAGGATCAATCCCCTGGTTCCTGTAGACCTCATCGTGGATCACTCCGTCCAGGTGGATTTCTATGGTACTGCACAATGTCAGAAATTGAACCTTAAAAAGGAATGCAAGCGAAACGGGGAACGTTATGCGATGTTGAAGTGGGCTCAGAAGAACTTCGACAATTTGCGCATTGTGCCTCCTCGTTCCGGTATTTGCCATCAAGTGAACCTCGAGTATCTCAGTCAGGTCGTTATGACTGAAGAGACGGCCGGGGCAGTCATAGCTTATCCCGAAACGCTTATTGGAACGGATTCTCACACCACTATGATCAATGGCATTGGGGTGGTCGGCTGGGGTGTGGGAGGAATTGAGGCGGAGGCCGTGATGTTGGGACAACCTTACTACATGGCGCTGCCCGAGGTAGTCGGTGTGAGGTTGTCGGGGCAGCTGAATTCGGGTGTTACGGCAACTGATTTGGGTCTCTTCGTCACGCAGAGATTGAGGAAATATGGGGTGGTAGAAAAGTTCGTCGAATACTTTGGCTCCGGAGTGAAGCGACTCTCGGTTCCACAGCGCGCCACCCTCGCAAATATGGCCCCCGAATACGGGGCGACCATTGGTTTTATGCCGGTTGACGAGAAGGCCGTCGAGTATCTGAAGCTGACCAACCGCGGAAGCCATGCTGAAATTGTGGAAAACTACGCCCGCTCTTTGGGGTTGTTTTTCAGTGCCGATATGGAGCCCGAATATACCGATGTTGTAGACATCAACTTGAATGATGTGGAGCCTGCGGTTTCGGGACCTTCACGTCCCCATCAGCGGATCGTTCTCGCGGACCTGAAGAAAAGTTTCGATGGTTCAGAAGACCAGGGTGAGAGATCCGTTTCAGAGTCAGGCGATCCTTCAACTCGCCAAGGTGACATCGAAGCGATAGAGCACAGGCGGTTTTTCCAATTTGGAATCAGCGGAAGGCAGGAACGAATCAGTGATGGCAGCATCGTCATGGCCTCCATAACCTCCTGTACGAATACTTCCAACCCGCGTGTGCTGATCGGAGCCGGCCTTGTGGCTCGAAATGCCGTTAAGAAAGGATTGCACACACCGGGGTTTGTGAAAACGGTTTTGGCTCTGGGATCCAAAGTAGTGGCACGCTACCTTGAAAGTGCCGGGCTGACCCCCTATCTGGAGTCTTTGGGCTTTCACATTGCCGGATTTGGATGTTTGACCTGCATAGGCAACAGCGGGCCGTTGCATGCCAATGTCGAAAAGGCCATCAGAGACCATAAGTTGAACGTGGCTGCCGTCATTTCGGGAAATCGCAATTTTGAAGCTCGCATCCATCCGCTCATCAAATCCAATTATCTCGCTTCTCCCATGTTGGTGGTCGCTTTCGCTTTGGCCGGACGTATCGATATTGATTTCAGTTCCGAACCGCTGGGTCTCGATCCCAATGGAGAGCCCGTCTATCTGCACGACATCTGGCCGGAAGACAACGAAATTGAAAAACTGGTCGAAGCTCATGTGCAGCCGCTATTCTTTGAGGCCGAGTACGGCACTGTTCTAGAGGGAGACGATTTATGGCAAGGGTTGTCGGTGGACCAGGGACTGACTTTTGCCTGGGATGAATCGTCATCCTACATAAAGCTACCCCCTTACTTTGAGGGATTCAAAAGAAATCCGGAGCCGCCTGGCAATATCGATGGTGCGAGAGCCCTGCTCGTGCTTGGCGACAGCGTGACAACGGATCACATTTCTCCGGGAGGCTCAATTCCCAAGGAATATCCAGCCGGACGGTATTTGATGGAGATGGGAGTGCCTCCGAAGGACTTCAACTCCTATGGTTCCCGGCGGGGAAACCACGAGGTGATGATGCGTGGAACCTTTGCCAACATACGGCTCAAAAATCGGATGGTGACGCCGAAAGAGGGTGGATTTACCCGAAAACATCCGGAGAACGAAACCATGTACGTTTATGATGCTGCTGAATCCTATCGGGCCCAAGGAGTTCCGCTGGTGGTGCTTGCCGGGCGTGAATACGGTACAGGTTCATCCAGGGATTGGGCCGCCAAAGGTACTAATTTGCTGGGAGTCAGGGCGGTACTTGCCGAATCGTTCGAACGAATCCACCGCAGTAATCTGGTCGGAATGGGTGTATTGCCACTGGCTTTTAGACGGGGGGAGAACTGCCAGAGTCTCGCCCTGGATGGTTCAGAAACCTTTCACATACAAGGCATTGAAAACATTCAACCGAGAGCAAAAGTACGGGTAGTTGCCGTCAGATCTAATGGTGGACAGGTTGAATTCGATGTGACGGCAAAGCTGGATACCGCTGTGGAGGTTGCTTACTTCAAGCATGGCGGCATACTGCCGTATGTGCTGCGAAAAATACTGCCGAACTGACCAGCGCCGTGAAGCGTTGATCGGCGTTATGAGAGAGAAGGAAAGGGAATGGCCAAAGCGGTATTGAAAGAACATTTGATT
Organism: uncultured delta proteobacterium; assembly: GCA_963781715.1. Taxonomy (GTDB): domain Bacteria; phylum Desulfobacterota; class Syntrophobacteria; order Syntrophobacterales; family Syntrophobacteraceae; genus Desulfoferrobacter. The sequence continues at coordinate 65,922 of CAWAGW010000018.1, read as the reverse complement.
GAAAAGAATTGGTGCAAGGGATGCGGCATTTGTGTGACCTTCTGCCCCAAGCATGTCTTACAACTCGATGATAAAGAAAAAGCTGTGGCCGTGCGTTTGGAGGATTGCATCTGCTGTAGACTATGTGAGATGCGGTGTCCGGATCTGGCCATTGAAGTCACGTGCGCGTAGGGTCAAATCTATGAGTGAACAGACGAAGTTTGTGCAAGGAAATGAAGCGTGTGCTGAGGCTGCGTTGCATGTTGGCCTCAACTTTTTTGCAGGATACCCTATCACTCCCTCTACCGAGATTGCCGAGCATCTTTCCCGGCGCCTTCCTCAGAAGGGGGGGAAATTCATTCAAATGGAAGACGAAATCGGTTCCATGGCTGCCATCATCGGTGCTTCATTGGCTGGTGGAAAAGCAATGACGGCGACTTCCGGTCCCGGTTTTTCGCTCATGCAGGAGGCGCTGGGCTATGCCATCATGGCAGAGATCCCTTGCGTCATTGTCAACGTGCAGCGGGGTGGGCCGTCTACGGGCCTCCCTACTCATGCCGCCCAGGGGGATGTTTTCCAGGCCCGGTGGGGAACCCACGGCGATCATTCCATAGTGGTGCTGACCGCCTCCAGTGTGCAGGATGTGTTTTCGATGACGGTGGAGGGTTTCAACATTGCAGAAACCTATCGGACTCCGGTGATTCTCCTGTTTGACGAGGTGGTTGCCCATACCCGCGAACGGCTCTATATGCCGAATGCCGACGAGATCCAGGTTGTCGAGAGATTGTGGACCTCGGTGCCGGAAAGTGTCAATTATCATCCGTACCTGCCTCGTGAGGACGGACGACTGCCCATGTCGATTTTCGGTGGTGTGCATCGTTATAACGTAACCGGACTGGCCCATGACATGTGGGGATTTCCCTCAGAAGATCCGAGGACGGTGGACGGGTTGTCGCATCATTTGATCGACAAAATCGAAAACAATGCGCAGAAGCTGGCGCGATACAAGACGTTCCACGTGGAGGATGCAGATACTCTACTCATCTCTTACGGCTGTTCGGCACGCAGCGCGCGGCAGTTGGTCGAAGATCGTCGCTTGCGCGGCGAACGACTCGGTCTTCTGGAACTGCAGACTCTGTGGCCGTTTCCGAGTTCATTGGTGGCCGAACTCACTGAGCGGGCGAGACATGTGATGGTGGTTGAAATGAACATGGGACAGATCACCGCGTTGGTCAGGGCTGCCGTTCGGAATCCAGATAGGGTCTTTTTGGCCAACCGAAACGATGGCCAATTCATCACGCATTACGACATTCGCAGCATCTTGCGGGTGGTCCAGGGAAGAGGAGTATAATTCGTGGCTGTTAGACATTATATTCGAGAACGGTTTTTCCCACATATTTGGTGTCCTGGCTGCGGTCACGGCATTGTACTGAATAGTCTGCTCCGTGCTGTGGCAAAGCTGCAGCTGGACAAAAACAAAATTGCCTTAGTTTCTGGGATCGGATGTTCTTCCCGCATTTCGGGATATGTGGACTTTCATACATTGCACACACTGCATGGAAGGGCGTTGGCGTTTGCCACCGGAGTCAAGCTGCAGAAACCGGAGATGACGGTTCTGGTGCCGATGGGCGATGGGGATGCGCTGGCCATCGGAGGGAATCATTTCATTCATGCGGCCCGCCGCAATATCGATCTCACTGCTATAGTCTTGAATAATCGGATTTACGGAATGACCGGCGGTCAATATTCTCCGCTTTCGGGGGCGGGTACCTTTGCCACCACCGCCCCCTATGGAAATATCGATCCCTGTTTTGATACCGTACGAATGGCAGAGTCGGCCGGAGCGACTTTCGTTGCTCGCACAACCACATACCACGTGCTGCAGATGGTGAAGATCATGTGTGAGGCCATCGAGCATAAAGGGTTTTCGGTGGTTGAGATCTTGTCGCAATGCCCCACCTACTTTGGGCGTAAAAACAAGGTAGGCGATGCAGTGGACATGATGAACTTCTACAAAGAGAACACCACGGCAGTTGGGTCTAAAGCAAAACAGGAGAACGCGGATCTGATTGAGCGGGGTGTTTTTGTCCGTAAAGTGCAATCTGAATACTGCACAGCGTATGAAGATATCATAAGAAGGGCTCAGGGAGGTCAGTAGAGGGATGGAAGAACGGTGCAGAATTGTTTTTTCAGGATCGGGCGGACAAGGGGTCATTACGGCTGCGGTCATTTTGGCGGAGGCTGCTGTGATGTACGAAGGCTTGAACGCCGTGCAATCCCAGTCGTATGGACCCGAGGCAAGAGGGGGAGCGACGCGTTCCGACGTCATAGTTTCAGATTCGGAGATCCTCTTCCCCAAAGTGCTGCAGCCCAATGTTCTGATCTGCCTTACCCAGACCGCTTACGATAAGTACAAGGGTATTTTAAGGCCTGGCGGTATCCTCATCACAGATAGTCATCTGGTCAAAACCGATAAACGGTTGGATGCTCAGCCATGCCAGTTGCCCTTATACAAAAGGGTGATGGACAAAATCGGAAAGCCTGTGGTCTTCAACATCAGTGTGTTGGGTGCGGTGGCTGCAATCAGGCCGGTGGTGAAGTCTGAATCGATCATGAACGTGCTGAAGACCCGCTTGCCTATGGATCTTGTCAAACTGAATCAGAAAGCCCTGGAGATCGGTTATGAATTAGCCGCCAAGAGGCTGGGAGATTGTGCATGATAGACATGACTCAGCTGAGACACATTTCGTTTTTTGAAGATTTCAGCGATTCTGAGCTTGGCGTCTTCGCTTCAATCGCTGCCTCAAGCCATTGGCGTGAAGGGGATATCATATTCAACCACGGATCTCCTGCAACTCATCTGCATATTATTAAATCGGGTACCGTTCTGCTCACTTTTTCCAAGGGCCGCTCTCTACCTCTTCACTTTCCTGAAACACTTGGCTGGCGTTCCCTGGTGAGTCCTTTCCGCCACCAGGCAACGGCTATGTGCTTGACCGACGTTGATTTGATTCAGTTCTCGAGCGCCGAACTACATCGTCTCATCCAGATGGATTCCAAAATTGCATTACAGCTGATGGAAAGAATCCGATATGTCATGATAGAAAGAAAGCCCTATTCGCGCAATTTTGATAAAAGTAGATAACTGTGGAGTCTATCTATGTACGGAATGAGTGCCATAGCCGCAGCCAATGGTTGGATCAGCAGCATGGCGGGAATTTCAATTGTCTTTTGCGGTTTGGTGATGTTGTCTGTAGTCGTTGCGAGCCTGGAACGCATGTTGAACCTATGGGACAAAAGAGCGCGGCTCTGGCGGAACCTGCAAGAAACATTTTTTTGGAAAGATGCCTGCACGGAAGAGGAATTCATGCAACCTGCAGCGTTGGATGATGCGCCGGAAACCGCATCGCTGACCCATGAACAGAGAGAAGTTGTCACTTATTTTGAAATGATTGCCGTTAGAATAGGCGAACCATTCTCCCTCGCTCATCTGCTCCATCATGCAGAAAAGCACGGTATCCCCAGACCTCATCATCACCTCGACCTCCTTCTGAAGATAAATATGATCGAAGAATGCGACCATGAGTGGAGAGGATATCATCGTTGGCGTAAGGGCACGAACTGCTGAATCGGGGATCCCTGGGACTGGGTAGATTCCGGGGAGGCTGCCCGTAAATGTGCTTGTCGCCGTTCCTGCCATTTCCGCCGAAGGTTTATCTTGCGGAACCATGCCCCTTGCAGTCATCCAAGGCGGGAGATGGCGGGGGCATTCTCGAACGAAACTCCTGACCGAACCATGAAAAGGATGTGATATCCATATGGAGATGATGCTGGACTTTTTGAACAACACCGGTTTTGCAATGGCCGATTACCGCCATTTTATCATGATTATGGTAGGGATCGTATTCATTTATCTTGGCGTAGCAAAGCATTACGAACCCTACTTGCTGGTTCCCATCGGATTCGGTATTCTCATGGGAAATGTTCCGGTATTCAAAGGACTTGGGCTCGGAATCTACGAACATGGCAGTGTTTTGAACTATCTCTACTTTGGAGTCCGCCAAGGAATCTATCCACCACTGATTTTCCTAGGAATAGGGGCCATGACGGATTTTTCTTATATGCTGGCTCAGCCGCGCTTGATGATCTTGGGCGCGGCGGCTCAATTCGGTATCTTTTCTACGTATCTTGGAGCCTTGGCATTGGGCTTTTTGCCCAATGAAGCGGCTTCCATAGGCATTATCGGCGGTGCCGACGGCCCGACGGCTATTTTCCTCACGGCGAAGCTCGCTCCCGAACTGATCGGCCCCATCGCCATTGCAGCCTACTCGTATATGGCCCTGGTTCCGGTTATCCAGCCTCCCATCATGCGGCTTTTGACAACCCGTGAGGAACGCTTGATCCGCATGAAGGATCCGCGTCCCGTAAGCAAACGAGAAAGGATCATTTTCCCCATAGTCGGCTTTCTTCTTTGCTGCTTTGTGGCCCCGGCTGCGTTGCCTCTTCTGGGAATGCTTTTTTTTGGCAACCTTATGAAAGAGTGTCTGGTGGTGGATCGTTTGGCGGTTACGGCACGAAGCGCTATCATTGATATAGCGACCATCCTGCTGGGGATCACCGTCGGGGCTTCTACACAAGCCGATGTGTTCCTCACTCCGAGGTCCATCGGCATATTCGTGCTTGGCGCTGCTTCTTTCATGGTTGCTACTGCGGCTGGTGTGCTGTTTGCAAAAGTGATCAACCTGTTTACGCAACAAAAGATAAATCCTCTGCTCGGCGCCGCTGGTGTTTCGGCGGTTCCTGACTCGGCCCGAGTCGTTCAGTTGGTAGGAAACAGTGAAGATCCGGCCAATTATCTTCTAATGCATGCTATGGCTCCCAACATTTCAGGCGTGATAGGGTCCGCCATTGCTGCGGGAGTGCTTTGGTCCTTCTTACTTTAAGCCAATTTCTAAATCATAAATTGCAGCCACTCATCTGCACCAACACGTGTAAGATTGTATGAGACGTGAGAGCTTTTTCTCCTTCCCCATCCAATTCAAGTAACAGCGCTACGTCCGCGGGTTCAAGTTCCTGATCTCTGAGCTTACCCATGTTCATTCTCCTTTAAAGGTGTTCTCTTTTAGTATATTGTCCTTGAGTTATTCAGGTAGAGGCCGATGCCAAATTGCGATTCATGAGTGCTCGAGGTGCCGAGTGGACGAAGAACCTGAACACAGCCCAAAAAATAGCAGCCTGTCTAATGAGTTGGCCAAGGAGCGCAACCTCGAAGCGGCGGAGCGAACTCTTTTGGCTTGGATACGTACGTCCCTTTCACTGATCACGTTTGGTTTTGCAATTTATAAAATCGTGCAGGTCATTGGCCCGCAGAAGTCCGATCACCTATTTACAGCCATAATAGGTCTTTGTTTTATCCTTTTGGGCATCTATGCGGTCGTAGCCGCTACCCGGAGGCATACGCGAGAACTGAAAGCGCTGGAAAGTGACGACTATTCCTACAAACCAAGCGGTCTTGGGACGGCTGTTTCAACTGCCGTGGCCCTTATTGGATTGCTCACCCTTGTTACGATTTTGGTGGAAGTTTTTGTCTTTGGATTGAAGCCTTAAACGATTTCACCAGAACCGCCCCCGCAGACGTCGAGCGACAACTGCCGCATTTTTCTGCCTTCTTGCTGCGATCAAAAAATCCTTCACCCAACGACCCACATTGTTCGCCAAGGGCAATCATTTGTCCCGGGGATCATTATTTCAGCTGCTTCCCTTGAGCGTCCTCATTATGCGTATTAGGTTAGCTGCACAAGCTACTTTCCGTTGCGGGAAGCACAGATCATTCCTTTTATCACAGTGCGGATCAAGCAAGTGAAAACAGGCAAACCTGAAGAGGAGTAGGAGGTATCGGGATGGAACACAATGGTGACCGTTTTCAGACCCTTTCGCCATGGTGGAGATATGGCGTTTTTTTTACCCTTCTGATCGGCATGTCGGTGCTCATCTTCATGTCTGTCAAAGCCTATAAAGATGCACCCCCTGTGCCCAAAGCGGTGTTGGACGAAGCAGGTCAAGTTATTTTCACAGGGCATGATATCCTTTCGGGTCAGCAAATATTCCTGCGATACGGGCTGATGGAAAACGGGACTATTTGGGGGCATGGGGCTTACCTGGGCCCCGACTACTCGGCCGAATACCTCCATACCCTTGGTGCCGACGCTAGTCAGTTGCTCGCACAGCATTTATATGGTCGCGACTTTATGGGTCTCAACCAGACAGAACAGAATGTCATTCAAGTTGAAGTGCAAAACCTGTTGAAAGCCAACAGGTATGATCCCAAGGCAAAAGTTCTGTTATTTAGTGAACCCGAGGTGTTCTCGTACAGAAAGCAAATAAAGGATTGGACTAATTTTTTTTCGGATCCGGAAAAAAACGGGGGACTTCCCGCAGGCTATATTCACGATCCGAAGGAAATTGAAGAATTGACGTCCTTTTTTGCCTGGACGGCTTGGGCCTCTGTAGCCAATCGTCCAGAAAAAGAGTACTCCTATACCAACAATTTCCCCTATGATCCTTCAGTTGGCAATCGGCCCAGCAGCGACGCCATACTATGGAGTGCGCTCAGTTTGATCACCCTTCTTGCCGGCACTGCGCTCGTCCTGTTCGTGTTCGGACGATTCAATTATTTGGGCTGGAGGGGTGAAAAGACCCACGTTCACCCCCAGATGCTCCCAGGCATTGCCACCGAAAGCCAGAAAGCAACCATTAAGTATTTTGTGGTCGTTTCCCTGCTTTTTTTCGCGCAGGTTATGATTGGAGGGGCGGTCGCCCATTTCCGTGCTGATCCTGGTACGTTCTACGGTTTTGATCTGGCTTCCTATTTTCCCAGCAATATTCTTCGCACCTGGCACCTTCAGTTGGCAATTTTCTGGATTGCTACTGCCTATGTCGCAGGTGGTTTGATTCTCGCCCCGTCGGTTGGCGAATCAGAGCCCAAAGGCCAGGCAATGGGTGTCAGTCTGCTTTTTTGGGCTCTGGTGGTCGTGGTTTTGGGAAGTTTGTCGGGCGAGTTTTTCGGCATTAAGCAATATTTGGGCAAGTTATGGTTTTGGTTCGGTCATCAAGGTTGGGAGTACCTTGACTTGGGACGAGGCTGGCAGGTGCTGCTCGCTCTGGGGCTGCTCTTTTGGCTGTGGCTGCTCTACCGGGCAATAAAGCCGGCCAGGCAGGATCCAAACCGAAGTGAAATCGCCGTGCTTTTTATTTTTGCAGCTGCAGCGATTCCGATTTTTTATTTGCCCGCTTTCTTCTTCGACAGTGTGACCAATTTTACCGTAGTCGATACCTGGCGGTTTTGGATTGTCCATCTTTGGGTTGAGGGATTCTTTGAACTTTTCGTAACCGTTATGGTGGCGGTGATTTTCTTTCAACTGGGAGTGGTTTCCCGCAAAACGGCGGTTCGGATTATATATCTGGACGCCATTTTGTTTTTGGGTAGCGGTATCATCGGAACGGCTCATCACTGGTATTGGACCGGGCAATCGAATATCACAATGGCGCTTGCGGCCCTATTTTCTGCCATGGAAGTTGTTCCTCTGACTTTGCTCACTTTGGATGCCTGGGACTTCGTAAGGCTGACCGGAACTAAGTGCGAGGTGTGCAACGAAGCACTGGTTGTCCCGCATAAATGGGCCTTTTACTTTCTCATGGCGGTGGGCTTCTGGAATTTTGTGGGAGCGGGCATATTCGGCTTTTTGATCAACTTGCCGATCGTGAGCTACTTTGAGGTCGGTACCGTGCTCACGCCGAATCACGGACACGCTGCGCTGATGGGTGCATTCGGCATGTTGGCTATGGCGCTGTTGGTTCTTGCGCTGCGACAGGTGCTGACGGATCAACAGTGGAGGGGGCCGGAAAAATACATTCGTATATCGTTTTGGGGCCTCAACATCGGTCTGGGGCTGATGGTCATTTTGAACTTATTCCCCGGTGGGGTTATGCAGACCTGGGATGTTCTACAAAATGGATATTGGCATGCGCGCGGTTTCGGGTATTTAAATGGGAGGTTCGTACGAATGCTGGAATGGGCCCGCATGCCGGCTGATGTCATCTTCATCTTCATTGGGGTCGTCCCCATGGTTTTGGCAACCTGGAAAGCTTACCGGCAGATGAAAACGTCGGCAAGCTAAGCATGCTTGGGTGCAAGTTTTCGTTTGATTGCCTTACAAATACGGGATCGAACGCTTCATTCGAGATAATCTGGAATCCGATTCATCAGGCGAAAATGTTCTTTCGCGGGTGACAGCGGCAGCGAGGTTGCGTCGAAAGTAATTTTTCAACCTGATACGATTGAGGTAAGTGAACGGTGGCTTGGAAACCATGATAGAGCCATTCATGACGGCTTTGGACTCGAACACGACGTCCAGTAAATGACTGGTTGGATTTATTTTGCCGAGAAAACTCACACAACCGGAGCAATAGGTGATTATGCGTTGTCCTTTGGCTTCCCGGGCGCGCCTTTCAGCCCATTGTTCCGCCAAATCGTGGTTGACAAAACCGACCGCTCCTCCCTCCCCGCAGCACAAGGTTTCCTCCCTTTCATGAGGCATCTGTTCTATGGTGAATCCTACTGCTGAAATCAACTGGCGGGACGCTTCATGGATCTCGGGTTCATATCGGGTGGCGCAAGGATCATGGACGCAGACAACGCCGCTGGCAGGCTCGATGCCTGTCAGCAATCCTGCGGCGAGGACTTCATAAACCGTCTGTACCTCTAAGGGGCTGCCATAATCTTTGAAAGTTCGGTAGCAGCTGGGGCATGCCACCAGAATCCTTTGAACTCCGTTCTTCGTCAGAAATTGCAGCATCTCTCCAAACATTGCCGCAAAATATTGCCGCCTGCCAAGATCGTGAGATGGTTTGGTACAGCAGTCCAGGACGATTCCCAGCGCAGGAAAACATTTCTGAAGATGTTCGAACAGTCGCAAAATTGTGTTCGGTTGAGCCCCGGCGAGGGCGCAGCCGGGGAAGAGAACCGTGTTACATTGCGCCGGCAGGGCGTAGTAAGAATACCAGCGGGAGGTCCCTCGTCTCTCGTAGTCAAGGAGGGTGCCGTGCCGTGCGTGCAGGCCTTGATAGTGGGCCGCCGCTGCGCGTCGCATCTGCAAAAACATTTCAACTGGTTTTACGTTGACCGGGCAAACTGCCTCGCATAATTGACAAAGGCTGCATTCGAACGGCATTGTCCGGCATGTATGATTGGACTCCTCATAAGAGTCCGCAATCTCCTTAGGTTTTCCATATTTTTGAAGGAATGCGCATTCTCTTTTGCAGAACTTGCAGTTGATGCACGTCTTCGAAACCGACTGCAAGGCGTCTTCAAGATTTTGCTTTTCAAGTAGGATTAAGTGGTTTGTCATTAGGCCTTTCAGGTAGTCATTGTGTTCAGGCAAAGTTGCCCTCGATGTTTAAGTAATTGGGTTGAATTAGACATTGAAAACATTGAATTGTCAAAATTAAGGATGGCCATTTTTTCCATTGTCACCCGGAACGAGTTTTAAACGTGGTTTATCACTGCTGCATTCACAGGAATTTTCTATATTGAATTCCGGGTAGACAATGGATAGGATTTTCCACCCTTTACCCTGGTGCTCGTTGTGCAACAGCAGGTCCTGCCGTAAATGAGGCTTTGAACAGCTTATCTTGATGTAGCTTTTGCCGCATTCGGGACAATCCCAATGTTCAGCAACTTCTGCCAGACCGTTATTGAAAATGGCTTCAATGGCGTATTCGTAAACGAATTTATCCATCATGTCTCTTTCCTCTCTCGAATTTTTCCGGTTATGAGGTGAACAAGTATGAGCTCCGAAAAAATATTTGCATGCGGTTGTAAAGGTGCAAGACCATGCATAACAATATCTTAAATAGTCTCCATCCGAAAACCTGGTAGCGCAGGGCTTTAGCCCTGCTTAATCGGGCAGCCCTAAAGGGTGCTCTACATTAAAAGCTAGCATTCGGATGGAAGCTAACTAACTTAGCGATTTGATTCCGGTGAAGTTCGACCTGCCATTCCAGTGCAAGTCGGTATCCGAAGGAAAGCTCACCCCGTTGGATGCCGGCTGCCGCTTAATCCCGCCCGGACGGGACTACGGGGACAAACTTTGCCGGCATGACGCCGAGCTGTCAATGGAATCGCTAAATTCAGGCTTATTATATTCGATCTGACATGCTGCTGAGAACCAACAGGAAAAAGGATATCGCCAAATTAAGGCATTTCCAGTTTTTGGGACATCACTTTCACGCAAAAGGGAGAATAACGTGCAATCTAATAAAACAAACAACTGGAGCAGAATCACTCAGTTTCTTCATTTGGGTCTGGCAATAACTGTGACTCTGCAACTGCTGCTCAGTCTTGTTATGGAAATGCCAAAACCGAGCGAGGCTGCGAATAAGCTTCCGTTTGAATTTTTCGAAGCCCATGAAATTGTGGGTCTGACTGCCTTGGCATTCGTGCTGCTGCATTGGATTTGGCTGTTCTTTGCGCATGATACCGATTTTGGTAAGTTGTTCCCATATAACGGCAAAGGGATCAAGCAAATATTTGTTGATGCAAAGAATATACTGCATAGACGACTCCCGGAAGGTGGCCCGGGTTCCGGAGGATTGGTCGGACTGGTTCATGGTTTGGGTCTTCTGGTTGTCACCGGCATGGTTATTACCGGAGGGGCCATTTTTTATCTCATCAGCACCAATCATGTCGCGACGAACCTGGGTCACACCGTTATTGAAGTACATCAATTTATCGCTAATTTTGTCTGGGTATACTGGGTTGGTCACTCTGTCATGGCTTTTGCCCATCATTTCGCTGGGGAGAACACGTTGCGAGCGATGTTCAGCTTCAGAACTTGAATGCGCAGTGGCAAAAACCCCGGCTTCACTTTGACGGCAAGCTGGACGGTTCTCGAAGAGCCGCCACACAGAACTCCACAAGTTGGTCTTCCAGATCTTTGAGGTGCAGTGTTTCAAACAGGCGCATGCGCACTGTACCCGTCAGGAGTCCAATGATGAGAAGCGTAGCTTTTTCAACGGAAACAGCGCGTACGGAACCATCTTTTGTTCCAAGTGTAATGGCAATTCTTAACAGTTCAATCATCTTGTCGTAGATTTTTTTTATTTCGATCCTACAAGGATCGCCCACATGGGGCATCCGGTAAGGATTATTCTTGTGAATGAAGTCAAATTCAGTCTCCATGGTTTCATAGAAATGGCAGTAGAGGCGAACCAGCCTTACAACCATTTCAAGGCCATTTTCGCGGGTTGAAAATCTAAATTTCTTCTCCAGTTCCGTGAAGAAGTTTTGCCTGATACCTTTAAATAACTGAAATAGTAGGTCTTCTTTTGTTTCAAAGTGTCTGAAAATCGCGCCTTCCGAAACTTCGGCCGCTCTGGCGATCTCCGCTACAGGCGTTGCATCATAGCCTTTCTCTGCAAAAAGCCGCGTTGCCTCTCTTAAAATTGCCAATTTTCGTTTTGTCATTCGCTCCTCGGTTTTTTTATTGCGATTTTGGCATGAAGATGTTCTAGTGTAAAGCGAGTAAATACTCTCTAATAAGATATTGCATAGTTTCTTATTGGAGAGTGGTTCTGGTCCAGTAAAAATCGATGCGGGGCGGGTATCTATTTAAAAAATGGCAAAAAGGAGGTTCGGTGATGGAATATGTACTTCCGCTGGGACTTTTGGTCGTTGTGGCAGTATTTGTTGTTCTGTTCTTCGTAAAGCAGAGCAAGGAGAAGAAGGTCTAATTAATATTCGCCAAAAGGATGCTGTGGCTGGTCGGATTTTGCTCCATTGAAATCGAGTCAACCGGCCAGCCAAAGAATGTCTTTCCTGAGGTTTTTTGTTGGAGCAGAGGCGCCGCAGTAAAACGCTCCCATCGCACGAACTCACGAGTAGTCCGATTCCACTTGTTTTGCCGAGGCTTCCAGTTTAGTGGGCTAATCCTTCTGTTGCGATTGCGTCCTGGTACTGCAAAGAGATTTCGTTCTGAATTGTCATTTCGAGCGAAGCGAGAAATCTTTGGTGAATATGGGCAGCCCCGAAGATTCATCGTCACGCCCGGGCGTGACTCGGAATGACGAGGAGCAAGGGTGTCGATCTCTCGTTGTAGTAAGTACGAAGTCCGCCGGGCTGCATTCTCATCTAAGCTCCGTCCCGATCAAGTTTCTCTCTTAGAGCCTCAATGACCACGGTAGTGATGTCTATCTTTTCGCCTTTTTTCTTCTCTCTTTTCCGTTCAAGGACATAAGCTTCGACCCGAAGTTTTAACGATCTGGGAATGAAGCAATGCAAGCGCTCGGTTGGATCCGGAGCATTTGCTTCCGGCAGTTCACCCGCGGATCCGGTGAAATGGCCCAGTGAGCCATCACCAAGCCTGTCTTGTTCTGGCGAATCCGGGTTGTCTTCCAAAAATTCACGCATACTCGTTGGCTTGCTCTGGCTATCAGCGCTACTGAGGATATTTCTTGCTTTATCGGAGAAGTTTCTCTTTTTGCTCACTTTGTGCTCCGTTTTCTTTGATCCGTTGCATCAATTCTTTGGCGAACGCCTTAAATTCTTTTGCCGAAAGTCCTTTGGGCTCATATTCAATGATGGACTTTTGGAAGGCGGGGCTCTCCTCAACTTTAACTCGTTTATTGAGTTTCGCTTTGAAAACCAGTTCACCGTATGCTTCCCGCAACACCGCTTCAAGCTCCCGTTCCATGATCGGTTTTCTTCCATCGACCTGGTTGAGAACGATGCCGAGATTTCGCAAGTCGGGATTAAGTCGTTTCTTAGCCTTTTCGATGGTGGAAAACAGATCTTTCATGCCGCGAAGCGCGTAAGGTGCTACCTTGACGGGAATTAGTACATAGTCGGCCGCGTTAAGTGCCGCCATGTGCATGTATCCGAACGAGGGCAGACAATCGATGATAACAAAGTCAAAATCGGTGGAAATAGTGGAAAGGGATTCTCGAAGTCTGAAAATGATTTCGAAGTCCCCCTCGGCGACTCGTGCAAGAGAGATATCCGCCCCTATAAGCCAAAGGTTTTTAGCGATAAATTGTGGGTTGACCTGTTTTTCCTCATAGGCATCGAGAACGTTGGCTGCGAGGATGGCTTGGTCTTCCAGAAGTGAGGTGGTGAGGTTGCCCTGCGGGTCGTTGTCTACAGCAAGAACCTTGTGCCTTCTTGCTGCAAGGAGCTTAGCAAGGTTGAATGCAATGGTGGTTTTACCCACGCCTCCTTTTTGATTGGCTATAGCTATAATCGTCATGGTCTTTCCTCTCAATTTTGCACAAGTATGCAGAAACGCGAATAGCTATATAGGCATCTGGATACATCTACAAGCTTATATTGGAGCAGCCCGCTCATCTCGCCATCCCGGAATTCCCGCCAGAAACATGAAGGAGTGACGGAGGCGGAAGTCCAGAGAACCCACAGAATGAAGACGTAACTTTCCAACTTTAGCCAGTATGGCTTTCATCCTGAAATGCTTAATCCCTCTTCACCTCGAGGGGGAGAGGGATCAGGAGGAGGGGACTAGGTTCAAGGACTTTGCCTCTCACTCCGACCTTCATCATTCAAAGGGAGAGGGGGGGTGGGATGGGTAGAATTAGCGTTCGATGGGATCTCATCAAAAAACTTGCGCACAACATCCAGCGTTCTAAGAAGTGCCCGTTTCTCTCGCAATTCCAAAACCCACCAGTCACAAGAATCAAGGTCGGTTAAAATCGCCAATCTGTCTTGAATCTGAGCTATATCTTGAGGCGGCAAGTGCTGGTTTCCATCTTCTTCATGATAAATATGCGCGTTCAAGAAACGGTCGGGATGAGGATTGACGAAATCCTGCACGTCGTAGTGCTGGGATTTGACATATGGACTGACGCGCGCATGACCTATATCGAGTGTAGCCCATGCACCTGATTTGCGGATGAGTTTTTCAAACAATTCCGGTCTGCTGGTCCATCCCCATGCCAGGTTTTCAAGGCACAGGCGAACCCCCATACCATTGGCAAATCGCGCCAGTTCCGACAGCCCTTCAATGGTTCTGTTCCATGAGATGTTATTGGTGGAGTTACGTCCCAGCCCGACATGAATGGTCAGAAATCGTCCTCTTACCTTGGAGACGAGGCGACAGATCCGAAGAAAGACCGTCATCGCCTCCTCTGCTTTTTGTGTGTCAACATCGCCGAGGTCCATTCTTTTGAAAGCACAGTGATACCGCACTTCCAATGGTTGCAGCTTGGAAATCGTCTTTACCAGCGTTGACTCTTCCGCCGGACTTCGGGGTAGATTCTCCTGGTTGAAGCTCCAATCGATTCCGTCGAAATGATTGTCATGCGCGAATTCCTTGAGGGAATTTACGTCGGCTATAAAATTACAACAGGCTAATTTGGGTCGATTCATCTCAGTAAGTGGCCTCGTTAAGAAAAATGGCGGGCACGAACTAAAAAGTCCGCCCCGCGTCGATTCTTAGAGGGAAAATTCAAATGATTGAACGCTGCCGCAGAAAATCTATTCCGCTTCGGCTTTGCGTTTATTCCGGCAGAATTCGCGCTTCGCTTTCGCTATTTGACATTTTCAGTCTGGTAGTTGGCGCCTTTCCATGCAAAAATTCCACCCGGATAACGATAGACGTTCTGGTAGCCTAATTTTTTGGCCCAAATGGCCCCATTGTGACTTCGAGTGCATTTGACAAAGCCACAGTAGATCACGATGGTTTTGGCTTTGTCAGGCCCCAGAAGCGCGATGAAATCCTCTTGCGTTTTGCCGTCGGTCTCCTTGACATCCCATACCTCCATGTCCGGAATAGGAAAAAGAAACTGCTTTGCTCCCGGAACGTGCTGCTTCTTGTAGCTTTGCTCATAGGGCATCGTGTCAATAATCAAGATGTCTTTGCCGGCATCGAGCCAACCTTTCAGTTCTTCTGTCGTAACAACGTCGTAGCCGCCCTTTTGCACCTGGCGAACCAAACCAACGGCGAGTTTTTCGTTGTCCACTTCCTGCTCAAACTTGTTTTTAGCCATAACCGGGGTCCATAGCGAGACCAAAAATAAAACCGTTAACGACGCACAAAAAAAGGTTTTGAGTGCTTTCACTACTTCTTCCTCCTGTCATTGATTTTGTTCATCCACTGTAATATCGACACTGGCCTTGCAGACCTTGCATAACGCCAGGAATAAAGATAGGCCACCCCACCGATCATAATGAAATCTCTGAAAAGCGCCGGGCGAAGCCCATGATAGGCCTTTGCTTCCGGCTCCTCCGGTCCAAAGCATCCGCAGTCGATGTCCAGTCCCAGCCAGATTCCATAGCCGAGGATTGCAACAAACAGGCATAAGAGCAGGGCAACAACGGCTAAAGAGCCGCGAATGTCAAAACAGAGGGTCAGCCCAACTATTGCCTCCAGGGTCGCTAAAAACACGGCTATTGGCATGTTCCAGGATTCTGGAATGAGCCCATAGGCGTCAATGATCGCCACAAAATAAACGGGGTTCAACAATTTGGTGATCCCAGACCACAAAAAAATGAAAGCAAGGGATAGCCGGATTATTCGGTAAGGCCATATATTTAGCAGTCCATACATAGGCCAAAGCTCCCCAAGCAACCGGCAGCTTGAGGGTTCGTCTCGCCTTTCGGCAATATATTGCGTCGCCTTCGTCATTCCTCGGATTTAAATCCCTTGTGTCACAAATCCACGGTAACCTCTACCAGGATAAGAATAGGAGAACTTCCAAGAGAAAATTATATAATTCATAAAACTAATAGATCAAATTGTATATTCCGATGCAAAACAGACTTGCCATTTGTTGTTTCCGATATGGATAGCCGCTCGTCAGGCTGCTTACGATGATGGCCGCCCTGCGGGAGAGAAGATAAGAACTTTTGGCTGAGATGGTTCTGAGAAGGTCTGATTTTTTCAGAAACGCTGCCGCAGGAATTTCGAATTGAAAAGTGCGATTCCGGGTAAGTTTAGCGGAAGTACCCACAGAAGAGAGATGAAAACCAATCTGTTGGATGAGTTGCTGGTGAAAAGAGGGAAAGGTAGCAAGAAGAACTACAACTCAGCCAGCCTATTGAGTCGTTGAGCTAATTTCCACTTTTCAATGAGGGCAGCCGTAGCCGGTGGCACCTTGTGATTCCATGGTCCACCCTCTGCAATCAGCCTGCGGATTTGGCCGGCGCTCAGCCCTTTTTCCTCCGATGGTTTTTCCCAAAGGATCTCTGTTCTCAAATCCATAGATTGGAAGAGTTTGAGTTTTCGCCTTCCCCAATCGTCGTAAATGGTCAAATAAAATACGGCGCTCAGTGGAACATAGAAGCGATATAATTCAGGCAGGTTGACGGGAAAGGGTACGACAGAAAACTCTTCATACTTCAGTCCGGCTTCTGCCAGAACCGCACGAACCATGGTATACCTCTCGAAGTAGGTCAGGGGATTAGAGAAGCTATTGCTTCGCTGCAGATCGGAAGAATCTTTCCTTGTCAGGGTTGGGTCTGGATTGGTAATTCCCACGACCAAGTGAGCGCATCTTGCTTTCCCCGCCATAAGGTATCTCAAATGGTCATTGTGAAAAATTTGAAAACGGCCATGAATGACACCTATTTCAACCAAGCTCTCTCCTCCATATCTGCAAATTCCCGGCTTCGATGAAAAGAAACGATCAAGCGTCTAATTACGACTGTGTTAGGGTGAAGTGTCAGATAGATTAATGCGATAATGGGCATTCCGGTCCATAAAAGGCTTCCCCATGCGCTGAGAATCATTATGCTGCTGCGCGTTCCTTTGCTCGCCAAAGTTGGAGGTCCGGTATCGAGTCCAAGAGCTTCCGCGCGGGCTGTCGAATAGCTGATCAGGCTCCCTCCGATTATCGCCAGAGAGCCAAACGCGAGCAATAACCACAGGGGTAAAGGGAATGGCAGGCGAATCAAATAGATCAAAAGGCCGATCATCATGGCTCCATCGGCATAGCGATCGAGCACCGAATCCAAAAAAGCACCTGCCTTGCTCTGTTGACCGGTGAGTCGGGCGAACTGGCCGTCCACCCCGTCCATAACTTGTGAGACGGCAGCAACACAACCGGCGAGCCATGCCCAGCCCAGAGCGAAAATGGCGCCCGCGGCCACACCCAGACACGAAGAGAAGACAGTAATCATCCAAGGACGAAGCCATTCCCACGCCAGGAGTCGTGGAGTGATTCGTGACGAGAGATGAACCTTAATCCATTTCAGCACGAATCGATCGGTGGGTTTTGTCCGCCATGAGTCGTTTTTTGCATTTATGTCGGCCATATTTCCTTTGCTTTAGAGGCTTGGATTCCTCACCTTTATGCTATAGCTTCCAAGATAATGTTTTTGGTGTAGATGCTATGAAGGGATCATTTGAACAACACGTCAAGTCCTGATAAGTCGTGAAAAACAAAGAACCATTTAACCAAAAACGACTTAACAAAGGAGGAAGACATGTCACGAGTTCAAATGATCCCAGTTCCTGATAGCATAAAAAATGATCGGTTGTACATGGCCTTGGAGCTCTCGAATAAGAATTGGAAGATTGCCTTCAGCAATGGGTTTAAGATTCGCATGAAAAACGTAGGGGCGCGGGA
Organism: uncultured delta proteobacterium; assembly: GCA_963781715.1. Lineage (GTDB taxonomy): Bacteria > Desulfobacterota > Syntrophobacteria > Syntrophobacterales > Syntrophobacteraceae > Desulfoferrobacter. The sequence goes on along the minus strand of CAWAGW010000018.1, from coordinate 48,309 downwards.
TCTTAAACAATTTGAAGAGGAGGTTAAGAAGAGCAGACGCCACTTCGGGATGGGCGAAGAGGTTCCCCTGTACTGTTGCTACGAAGCGGGGCGGGACGGTTTTTGGATACATCGGTATCTGTTGCAGTGCGGGATCCACAATGTGGTGGTGGATTCATCCAGCATTGAGGTGAACCGGCGGTATCGTCGGACGAAAACGGATCGAGTCGATGCGAATAAACTGGTGACTATGTTGATCCGCTACCTGAATGGGGAAACCAAGTTATGGAGTGTTGTGCGCGTTCCAGAGGCCAAGGACGAAGATGCTCGGCGGCTGAATCGGGAAATCGAGCGGCTCAAGAAGGAGCGTAGCGCCCATACGAATCGAATCAAATCCTTATTGGCGCTTCATGGAATCGCAATGTCGGTTGGCAAGAGCTTTCGAGAGGACATAGCGAAGGCAATATTGTGGAATGGCGAACCTGTGCCGCCCAGGGTTAAGCAAGAGATGCTTCGGGAATATGATCGCAATGAGCTGATTAGGCAACAACTGGAGCAATTGGAGGCAGAGAAAGAGGCGGTACTGAGAGCAGAGAGTAAGTCATCCAAGAAAGTTCTGACTCTGCAAAAGCTCAAAGGGATTGGTCCCGTGAGCTCCTGGGTTTTGGTGTACGAGTTTTTGGGCTGGCGAGTGTTCAACAATGGGAAGGAAGTCGGAGCATCGGCAGGTCTGGCCCCCTCGCCTTACGCTAGTGGCGAGTCGCAAAGAGAGCAAGGGATCAGCAAGAGTGGAAACCGCCGGATACGAGCACTGATGATCGAGATAGCTTGGTATTGGCTGCGATACCAATCCGCAAGTAAGTTGAGCCTATGGTATATGGTCAAATACGGGGGTGGGAGCAAGCGGGTGCGACGTATCGGTATTGTGGCTTTAGCCCGCAAGCTTCTCATCGCTCTTTGGAGATATGTGGACCACGGAGTTGTCCCTGAAGGTGCGCAACTTAAGAGCCAAGAGCTGATTTGCGGTTAACAGCGAAAGGCAAGAAAAAAGCGGTTTTCTTTGAATGAGGTTTGCAGTGTTGGAGGTATAAGCGATCTTCGATTTGGTGGAACCTCCGTACCCAACCAGGACTTACAAGAGTCGTTTTGTAGATGGGAGGTTCCTTAAACAGGTTAGACCAAGCCTTAGGGCGCATGCTGTATCGGGTGATCGATCTTTGAATCGACACGGATAGAAGGTAGTAATAGGCTTTTGCTGCCAACGTCATCAAAACCGGCCATAAGAAACCGTAAGTACCGCAATGATGTAAACCTGATAAAGGGAATTGGCGGAAAGGAGGAAACAAAGACTTACCGGGATATCATGAAGCCTGTCCAAGAATGAATAGAGGTACTATCCGCCCTGCACACTGCAGGATTATACGCCAAGTCCGTTTGACAACCGCCTAATCCCAGCAGGAACTAGTGTCTCTTTGAGTTTATCGCTTTAGGGGATTCAAGAAGGGCAGAGCCAACTGGTCCTGCCCCTCCGTCACCCCCCGGGTCGCTCTCCGGCCGGGCAGCGATAATTGTGCCCAAAATAGACCGAGGCCTCGAGACGGACAGACTCTGGCCAGACACAGCTTTATGTTGAGATAATGAAACGAGTTTTACCCAAATGGGGCTTGACGTCCCTCATAGAAGGTTGGGTTGAGTAGCGCGAAACCCAACGCCTATTTTGCTGGATTTCGTACCTCAACCCAGCCTACTTGGAAACCAAAATCATTTTCTTAAACACTATAGTTATTGCTGATCGCAGAACACATTGAAAAAGGGCCATGCATTATGATTCTTATGTGAATTTGCATAATAGAGAATCTGGCTGGTCGGTAAAATAGATAATTCCGATATCTTATAAATAATTTCGCTGTAATTACCTATTAGACTTCAGGCGGCTTCCAGGTAACCATTATTAGGAATGCGCAAATTATAAGTCAATTTAGACAGCGGCGGGTAGCACCGGCTAAGCGAAGCTAGCAGGCCAGCCATCATTGATTCCTATTGGGAGTACTTGTTGTGCGCCCAAATGCGTTGGCAGGCGGAGGAAAGAGGCTGGGAGGATGCCTGAGAATATGTAGCGCAGGGCTTTAGCCCTACCTAGACAAGCAGTCCTAAAGGGCTGCGCTACGGGAAAGGTGAATTCTCGGATAGTATCCTGGGGCCCCTGCGGAAAAATATCGGGAGTTAAGGAATAATCAAACATGAATCTTTTTGGCAGAAAGAAGACACTTACCAGTCTGGCCCGAACCTGCGGCTGAGCGGCAAAAATTGGTCCGACGGTTCTGTCGGATGCGTTGCGGGGTTTCCCCGCTCCAACCGATCCGAATCTTCTGGTAGGTTTCGAGTCCAGTGATGATGCGGCTGTATACAAGTTGACGGATGACGTTGCGGTTATTTCTACGGTCGACTTCATCACTCCGCCGGTAGATGAACCAGTCTGGTTTGGACGGATCGGTGCTGCTAATTCACTCTCTGATGTTTACGCCATGGGAGGACGTCCCATAACGGCCCTGAACCTTGTAATGTTTCCCATGAAGAAGCTCGGCGTGGAAGTGTTGAAGGAAATTCTTCGGGGCGGTCATGAAAAAGTTACGGAGTCGGGAGCATCGCTTGCCGGGGGGCATTCTGTGGACGACGAGGAGCCCAAATATGGCTTGGCGGTGACCGGGGTTGTTTCATCAGATCGGATCTTGACCAACACGGGGGTGCGTCCAGGAGATGCGCTGATTCTGACAAAGCCTCTGGGAACAGGCGTTTTATTTAACGCCTGTAGAGCGAAGAAGCTCCCATGGAAGGATTTAGAATCCATTCTGCCGCAAGTGGCGGCTCTCAATGGTACGGCCCTCGATATAGCCTTGGAATTTGAAGTACATGCTTGTACAGACATCACTGGATTCGGAATTTTGGGGCACTCTATGGAAATGGCTCGCGGCAGTCGAGTTCGGATTGACCTTAGCTACAACAGCCTTCCTTTCTATCCTCATGCTGAGGAAATGTACCGGCGGGGCGAGACTACGGGGAGCAACAGGGCTAATCGGGAATTGGTGGAAGCTGACCTGGAGGTCTTGGCGAAGCTCTCGGCCGCGAAGCTGGAACTTCTTTTTGATCCTCAAACTTCCGGCGGATTGCTTTTTTCAGTGCCGGCAGATCAGGCTGTTCACCTGGTAGAAAAGCTCAAGAATGCCGGAGTAAGCTCTGCGGCCCAGATCGGCATAGCCTCGCCGGCTGCTCACCCCGGTGTCAGGGTCGTGTAACCGATCAATAATTGTCGGATCGCAGCTGCTAATTAACGGTCGGCCCGAAATGATTCAACAACTTTTCCCCTTGCGCTGCAGGCAGCCCCAAGCCTTTCAGCTCGGATTCCAACGTGTCAAATTTTCCATGGCCGGCGGCATAACCATTCAGGCGAGCTGCGACGGTCGAATCAACAAGAGCTTGATCATTGGAGTAAATGGCATGGAGGGTTTGCATCAATGTCTGCCTTTTGCGTCGATAATATTTTTGGTGATACTCTTCCGCCCGGTAGAATCGAGTCGCTAGAGCAATCTCCGTGTATATTTTGACTCCCCTCCTTGCTGCTTCACGATCTCGGGCAATCATGGCCGAGCGTTTCTGTTTTTCGTTGTGATAAAATACGGCCGACCTATACTGCCGTGACCATGGTCGACTGCCCGGATTGTGGCTGCGCCAGAAAATATCGAGCAGCCGCTCATAAGAAATGATCGCGGGATCGTAATCAATCTCTATGGTTTCACTGTGATCTCCAAGATTGTGGTAAGTCGGATCTTTTTGGGTTCCTCCGGTATAGCCTACGCGCGTTCTGATTACTCCTTCGACGCTCCCAAACTGGGCGTCCGGTCCCCAAAATCAGCCCAAAGCAAAGGTGGCGGTTTCAAGGCCGACCGGGAAATTATTCTCATAGGGTGACACATCATTCTTCTCTGTCGCATTTAAGGTTGTCGCGTTCATACCCTGTCTCTCCTTCATGGTAACAGAAGGACCGTTATCGCTGATTTTTGCTTTATGTCTTTCCAAACATGTCAAGCTCGTCCAAAAAACCGATGCCAACAGCAAAAACGCAGGTACCGACTACCATCTGTATAAACGAAACTGACCGCGCTCGTTTCCTCTGCTGCATTTTTTGTCCATGTGTGAAGTCTTGGCATGCTCAGCACCAAACATATACGAGTACCTCGTATAAAGATGTCTTGGAGAAAGTAAAAATTACTATGTAATATTATATTAATACAGAATATTCAGTAATCAATATGGCATAGTTAACATGGGTGCATATAACTTCTCAATAAGTGTGGGCACATATCGAGTTTGGAAGCTCAGGTACCAGCCCTTGCACGAAAGTCTTTTCGTCATACCCGCGGCGGGTATCCAGAGCGACCTTCTTGGATTCCCGCCAGGAGCATGCGGGAATGACTGGTGAGCGACTCAGCGTAATATGCCTACCGCTATTGAGAAGTTACGAGTGCATCAGGTAGAGAAAAAAGTACTCAATAACGATCGGGTTTCGGTTCATCACATCGAAGGCTTGCCTTTTTTGGGGTCGTAGATCCGGAATCACCGGCTGATCGTGTCGGGGGGAGGGACAAGTCTAAATGGTCTGGGCGGCTCTTTATGTAGACATTTTATTGGCGGTAGGCTGGAAGTGTCGTAATATAGTCCAGGTTTGGGCGATGAAGCGGTATCATGAACGCGGCTGAGAATTGTCTTTACGGAGTTTAATCAGGAGGGAAATGATGCGCAGGATTATCTGTCCGGTGGTGCTCTCTTTTGTTTTATTGTTTGAAGCAACCCAAGTTCTTGCACAGTTCACTATCACATGCCACAAGTTTCAGGATGACAACCGCAACGGTGTCCAGGATAGCAATGAGAACAGCTACCCGGATTGGGCCGTTGGACTCTTTTCGGGCCCCGACTGCCATTCGCTCATAACCGAGCTTTCAACAGACGGTAATGGCGATGCAGTTTTTGATGTGAATCCCGGAATTTATTCCGTTGGGGAACGATTTGAAGGGGACTACGAGTCCACCACGGGGGGGCGTTGCCAGAATGTTAATATCGACCAAAATTCGATTACTGTGTTTTTTGGCAACTACTGGGTGGAGCAGGACGATTGGCGGTGATCATCTTCGACTTCAGCCATCATTGGCCTCTATCAGGTTTCCAGGTAAGAGTCATCCATAGCACTGAATTATTGAGGTCCTATCCTACAAGTCCTTTGTGATATTGCCCAAGGTTGGCATGATTTGTTGGCTATGCGCTACATGGAGCATCCGGTAGCATTGCAGGTTGAGGATTTCTGATCTAGCGGTCTGCGGCAGCTTTACGATCACAATTTACTCTCGGTTGAAACCAAGCGGATAATCCTGCTGAAAGTGGCGGCGGGTTTCATTTATTCGTCGCTGGGCAATCCAACTATTTCTATTAGGGCATCGTCTCTGAAGGTCAGCACGTAATAATAACCCCCAAAGGATTCATAAATCCATTTTTCCATGACCGGTCCCTCTGTTCCTGAAGTCTTTTCTTTTGATTTCGGCTCGCCGCATTTTTGGAGAACCTGAAAGGTTCGATCCATCCTTGACACTATTTCCGTTCCGCATCTGAATTCCGATTCGATCTCACCTTCTCCAGCCCCATGGGCTAGGGGAACAAGTCCGAGGAAAAAAAACACTGTCGCTATATATAACAGCCGTTGCATAGTACACTCTCCCTTGTAGATGGTGAATAGGCATGAACTAATTTAGTTTAAGCGGGTGGGGCTGGCAAGCTGGAAAAATGATATATAATTTTAAGTAAAGTGAATTTAAGACTGGCTTCATGGTCTTAGCTGGTTATGAAGGTTTTGCACGTTGTGAAAATAAGGAGTTAAAGAAGATGGAAAAAAAGAGCAAGGAATTCTGTACACACGATGGCAAAATATATCCGCACGGCACCGAGGATTGTATTTCGGGAAAGTGCAAGATTTGTAGTGCCGGGGAATGGAAGGAACGAGTTCAAAAATGTGTGCCTTCAAACTCTGGAGAAATGAAATGAGCCATTAAGGATTTGTCAAAATGTACCAAAGGCAGAGCCGAAATCGCTCTGCCTTCTTTTTGTCGGACCATGTCAGAAATCCTAATGCTGTGTTATTTTTTCGACTTATCGTATAGGTATCCTCCCGCGGCCCCTGCTGCTCCGCCGATCACAGCTCCTATAGCTGCTCCCGCCCCAGCTCCCATTGCGCCGCCGCTCAATGTCCGCTGCTGTGCCGAATTCATACCTGCGCAGCCTAAAAGCATCATCAGCAGAACAAGAATGATGGTAAATTTACTTAGTAATATTTTTCTAGTTGTGTTCATAATCGACCTCATCTAATTTTTCTTAAACTAAGCATCAGGACAAAAAATACAAATGCAGCGGAGGTTAGATCTCATAGACCTGAGATAGATTTGTTTCGGTTTTTTGGAATGTAATCGCAAAATCTATTTCCACCGTCACCGTATAAGGGGTAAGTGCATGCAAGTAGCGACAACTCATATGAATACTGACTTCGATGCCCTGGCTTCATTGGTTGCTGCCACCTTTCTATACCCTGGAAGCGTCGGAGTGCTGCCAGCACAAATGCAACCCAATGTCAGGGAGTTTCTAGCGATTCACCAGGACCTGTTTAGGCTGAAACTGCGAAGAGAGATAGATCTGTCAGAGATAACCGGACTGATTGTTGTGGACACGAATCATTGGAATCGCCTGGACCGCATGAAAGAGCTGCAAGAAAGGGATGATTTGGAAGTGATTTTATGGGACCATCATATGCAGGGTGGAAACATTGAACCAATCTGGAAGTGTCAGCAGGAGGTGGGTGCCAACATAACTCTTATGTTGCGTGAGATGCGCAAACGTGAATGTGTTTTCGCTCCCATGCAGGCGACGTTGTTTTTGATGGGTCTTTATGACGATACCGGCAACCTGACCTACCCATCAACAACCAAGGAAGATGCCTATGCAGCCGGCTACTTGTTGGAAAACGGAGCTGACTTGAACGTTGCTGCGGCATACCTTACCATCTCTCTCGATGACGAGCAGACTGCCGTTCTAACGCTAATGCTTGAGTCCTCACAAGTGGTTGAAGTATCAGGGTACAAAGTGGGGATCTCCTTTTTGCCTATCGAGAGCGGCATGAATATGTTGGCGTCTGTCGTGGCTAAGTACAAAGAACTCAAAGGCCTGGATGCAGCTTTTGGCATATTCTGCACTGAAAGTCACCGGTGTGTTGTCATCGGACGCGGCTCCAGTCACGGGGTCGATATTGGGGCAGTAGTTCGTCAACTTGGTGGTGGAGGGCATCCAGCAGCAGGTTCGGCCATGATCAAGACCGAACATCCCACCCAAGTGTATCGCAATGTAGTCGAATTGATCTCCAATACGAAGCGTCCACAGATGGTTATCAGTGCAATCATGTCACAACCACAGATTTGCTTGTCACCTGATGTCAGTATGGTGGAGGCTCGTTCTATTCTGTGGCGGCAGCGGGTTCATTCTGCAGTTATTATAGATGGCAACAAGCCACTAGGTATTATTTCCGATTCCGAATTGGGAAAAGTAAAACTTGACTCACAACTAAGGGCGCCGGTAAGGGCTTTCATGAAGACGAAGTTCAATGTCTTGCATCCCGCTCAGCATCCAAGAGAAGCACTTCGATTAATGCGAGAAGATGCAGCCGGTGTGCTTCCGGTTGTGGCAGAAGACAAATTGGTTGGTGTGGTTACGCGTGCGGATCTGATGTTCTATATTTATGAACTCTAAGTAGTGAGGCTGCTTGGACTAAACGGATGACTAATCACTAATGCAGGTGCCATTTGTCATTCCGAGTCACGCCATGGCGTGACTCGGAATCTCTTGGATATACGCATGAGTTAAGATTCTTCAGCGCCTGCCCCGGATCCCCGATCGCGGGTTCGTCGGCGTGACGTGTGGAAATCGATGGGACTGCCGATTTCAGTACGCGGAAAGACTAGAAGGGACTGATCTTCACACTATCACATCTGCACACCCGTTAAGATTTTATCGGCCAAGCCAAGATGAAAGGTGAAATTTCGCACTCAAACGGTCTGTTGACAGCGTGCAGCTGAAGCATTTTCTGTGACAGCATCGACTTGTGATATCTAAAAAAAGTTGCCTATCACACTTGATTAATTTGAGACACTTGATACAATAGCACCCGGAAAGCAACTCTTTCCTCCTCCGATGAGAGAGCCGGGTTTCCCCCCTCCTTCCCGGCTCTCTTTCTTTACATGGATCATATTGGCTGGTGAAGTTTTGGAGTTCTTGAACCATGACATCGAGGCGTTTGCCATCATTGCCATCCAATCTCAGGCGATCTGAAAAACCGATATGCACCTGCTTCAGTTGATTGAGTATTTCCTTCCAGCCCTGTCTTTCCTTCTCTTTCAAAAGAATTCACTGGATATTCCAAAATGGACTTTAATTATTCCAGTTTGGAATAGATGGTTCGGTATCAAAATATATAATTCTCTTTAAAATACTGTAATAATTGTATTATTTTAAAAATGTGGAATCAGGCATAGAGTTTGCGAATAATTCTCAACACAGAACAATACTAATTTGTCAGCTTTAATAACCCGTCGGAAAGGAAAAATATTATGGCAGAAGAAAAAGAAAAAAAGGTGAAGGTGCTCAATTTCAGGGATATGTCAACCTGTGAAGCCACCATTCAAATGCTGGAGAAGGCGGCCAAGGATGGCGTAGAGACGGCCTTCAGCCGGGCTGCGGACATGAAGGCGTGCCCGATCGGCGCCGATTCGGCATGCTGCAAGCACTGCTTCATGGGTCCCTGCCGGTTGAACCCAAAAGATCCCTATTCCAAAGTGGGCGTTTGCGGCGCCACCATTGATACCATTGCAGGCCGAAATTTCGCTCGGATGGTTGCGAGTGGGTGTGCGGCTCACACCGACCACGGCATGTCCATGCTGGATGTGTTCCGTGAGGTGGTCAACGGGAATATCAAGGACTACCAGATTAAAGACGAAGAGAAGCTGCGCAATGTGGCTTCCAGCGTCGGTATCGAGGTCGTGGGGCGAGAGACCATGGAAGTTGCCAAGGAGCTTTACCAGGAGTTGGAGCGCACCTACACCCAGGTGGAAGGGGAAATACCTTTTGTCAGCAGGGTTCCGGCCAAGACCCTGGAAACCTGGAGAAAGCATGGAATCGTGCCGCGCGGATCGATGCGCGAGATCATGGAAATCATGCACCGCACCCACATGGGCGTGGATCAGGACTATGAGAACATCGTGAAGCAATGTTCTAGAACGGCCCTTGCGGATGGCTGGGGTGGATCGATGGTGGCCACGGAAATCTCGGATATATTGTTTGGGACACCAAAGCCTTTAGTCGCCGGTGTGAACATGGGTTACTTGAAAGAAGATCATGTGAACATCATTGTACACGGCCATGAACCGAATCTGTTCGAATCCATGATCACTTCGGTGAATGATCCGGCTTTGATTGAGAAGGCCAAGGCAGCGGGAGCCGAAGGGATTCAGTTGCTTGGCATGTGCTGTTCCGGGGCCGAGGTGTTGGGACGTCACGGGGTGCCTCATGCCGGCAACTTCATGAGCACGGAAGCCATAATTGCCACCGGTGCCGTGGATGCCATGGCGGTGGATGTACAGTGCATCATGCAGGCTCTGTCGAAAATGAGTGAGTGCTACGGCACCAAGTTTTTCACTACCAATCCGCGGGCTAAGATCGATGGGGCGACCCACATCGAGTTTCATGAACACACCCCGAGTGATTGTACCAATAAGGTGGTGGACATGGCCATCGAGCGGTTCAAGAATCGACCGGCTAGGATAGTCATTCCACAGCGGCGCGATCTGGGTATCCACGGATTTTCGCATGAGTATGTGAACTACATGCTGGGTGGGACTTTCCGGGCATCCTATACGCCTCTTAACGACAACATCATCAACGGCCGGATTCGCGGCGTAGCAGGAGTGGTTGGCTGCACCAATCCGCGGGTGAAACATGACTATGTGCATGTGGAACTGGTCAAGGAATTGATCAAGAATAATGTGTTAGTGGTGCAGACGGGTTGTTCTCAAATCTCCTTAGCCAAGGCCGGCCTGATGAAGCCGGATGCAGCTGTACTGGCCGGGGACGGCTTGCGGGAAGTATGTGAAACGGTGGGTATGCCGCCGGTCTTGAGCCTGGGGTCGTGTGTGGACAACAGCCGCATTCTGATTGCCTGTGCGGAGATGGTGAGAATCGGTGGACTGGGTGAGAGCATAGCCGATCTGCCGGTAGCTGGCGCGGCGCCCGAGTACATGAGTGAAAAGGCGATCTCCATCGGCCATTATTTTGTGGCTTCGGGTGTGTACACGATTTTTGGTGTGACCTTCCCGACCATAGAGGGCACCAAGTTCCATAAGCTGCTGTTTGAAGGCCTTGAAGAGATGGGCATGGGCAAATGGGATTTCGCTGTAGATCCCTTAGATATGGCCCAGAAGATGATTGCCCATATCGACAAGAAGCGCGAAGCTCTGGGCATCATGGGTGAACGTGAGCGCAAGCTGTTCAGCATGGAAGACCGCAGAGCCTAGCAGCGTGTCGGAAGATGCCTTTTTGTCATCTCAAACCAAGCGGAGCGGAGAGAGAAATCTAGTAATAAGACTGTGGAGTTAAGATCTTCTCGCCTTCGGCTTGGAATGACAGTTCTCTTACGGGCATCCTAGGGGAGCTACACTATCGTTACGCGGGAAGGCGATTGGACCAGGCATATGAAATGAAAAACGACTGCCTGCTAAGAATGCCTTTATCGGGGGGATCAATTGATCCCCCCTTTTGATTTGTGAACATAAATAGGACACATTTTTGCGAAAAACCTGTTCTGCCCTAAATCTCACAGCGTCTTAACACGACACAATTGGCAACCTGATAGATTTTGTACAGCAAGTTATAGACAATATTTAAAAGAAGGCCGTCCGGTAGTAAGTCCCCAACTAAGCGCATGCAACAGCTAAGGATCAGGTGGGAAGGAATTAGCCACAGCAGAATGCTACGTCTCACAATACCTGACTCTGAGAGTCCCAGTTTAGATGAAGATGTCCTCCCCCACAAGTTGGCAGGAACTTGTGAGGGAACACGGGCAGATGTCAGCAGTCTTGTAAGCCGTCGATCATTTCAACAGCCTCACGGAAGTTGCAGCATTTGGCAGCCATGACGATGTCGATTGGATTGAAGTTTTTCTGACAGCGGAAGCACCTGGCCAGGTTGGTTTTGGGGTTGGCGGCGGTTTGAAACTCCGAGCACAGGGGGCATAGAAAGCGAAAATATCCGTCTGATACTTTGCAGGGGATGCGCAGAAAATCAGAGATAAGCCGGGAGATGGGGATCTGATTTCGCAGTATCCGGAGTTTTTCCTTAGAATAACGCTTTGCCATGATGTTTTTCTCCTATGGAAGGCGGAATTCGGCCATGGTGTCGGTTACGAGGGATTCGTTGATCTTGTTGAGTTTTTGGGCGGCGGCATTGAGGAGGCAGGCGGTAGCGATGTTATTAATCTGCCTTGGGATGCCGCTTGCATAGTCATGGATGAGGGATTTGGCTTCGGGCTCGAAGACCTTCTCGTTGCTGCTACCCGCGCAGCACATTCTGGAGTCGATATAAGAGGTGGTCTGGTCCTTGGTGAGGGAGCCGAGGTGACATCGGACGGTGATTCGGTTGACAAGATCGCTAAGAGATGCTCGGGCGAGGAGCTTGGCGAGGGATTCCTGGCCGCTGAGGACAATCTTTACGGGAGCATCGGTATCCAGTGCCGAGCTGACCAGAAGGCGCAAATCAGTCAAAGCTTGCGGATCGATGAGGTGGGCTTCGTCGATGATAAGGAGCGTTGTGAGATCTTCTTTTGCGGTACGATCGAGGATTTGCAAAAAGAGATTGTCCTTGCCCCGCCTGGGGGCTTCTCCCAACTGGGTCACAATGAGGCGGAGCAAGCTGGATGACGGGATTCCGGTGAAGTGGAGATAAACGGGGCGGTAGCGGTTTTTAGAGAGGTTATGGATGAAGAGCCTTAAGAGTGTGGATTTTCCGGTACCGGTTGGTCCGATGATGAGGGCCAGGGTCCCCTGCTGGGCAAAGTAGTCGAGTCTTGCCAGGGACTGAGAGATGCGGTGGTCGTTGAGGATCCATTCCACGGGAGGGCGTTCCTGGAAGGGATGACTGTTCATTTTAAAATGATTGAGGAACATGGCTGTTACTCCTTTTGCTGCAGGATTTGTTTGAGCCCACCGACGAGGTAGGGGAACGACTTGTCAGGCACTCGGGCGAAGGCCTGCGTGAGCACGGATTCTGTGAGCTGAACGTTTTGATTGTAGAGTTTTTTGAGGGTTTCGAGCTCCTGTGCCGTGAAAGCGGAGATGCCCACTTCTTTTCCGAGCAGCCGGGCAAAGGCTTTGACAAAGGCATGAAACGGCCACGGCCGCACGGAAACGACCTTGCGGTAATCGATGCCGCGAGTGTTTGCGGCGAGTTGCTCCCGGTGCTCCCGAACGAGGAGATCGATGAGGTTGTGTTTGGGTTTTCCCCGAGCTTGTGCGGGAAGAGGCGGTTGCTCGGCCTCGCGGTGATGGAGAACGCCCGATCCCTGATATTCGCCTTTCAGGGAATAGATCTTCACGGTGTCTGAGGAGGAGAAGGGATCGTAGTGGACCCAGACCTTGTCGCCTCTCAACTTTGGATCGACCCGGTAGAGTCGCTTATCGAGGCTGATGTCGGAAAAATCTTTGTGGACAACCCGGGTAACCTTTCTAAGGAAGGAAGCGAGCACCTGGTCCATTTCCACGTGGCGGATGACGGTGAGTCCCGTATAATAGCGGTCGTTGGGAGTCTGGCCGGTCTCGGAATGGATGGAGTTATGGTAATCCATCGAGATCCAGGCGCTGAGGGCCCGGTTGAGATCATCGAGAGCGATTGCGTCTTGTGCCCGTACCTCGGATTCAAACCGGTCCTGGGCGGTCTCAAAGAAGCGCTCAATGAGTCCTCCGGGGGAAGGGTCCCCGGGCGGTCGGTGGCGAAGCCGGATATGGAGCCGGTAGCAGGCAGCTTTGAGGCCAATTGCGTGATAGACCTTGGCGTTATCGAGATAGAGCTCGCCGGGGGCCCCGTGCTTGGCCAGCGCGCGCAGCAGCGAGTCGATGAGGATATCGAGGCTTTGGCGCAGGTAGTAGCGGGCCTCGATGATATACCTGCTGTGGCAGTCGATGAAAGCGGAAAGATAGGTGGGAAGGACCTCCCGGCCGGCAAGAACATAAGGTCCTTCCTCGAAGTCCCCGACCCAGAGGTCATGGGTATGGTCCCTGGTCCAACGTTTTCTCACCTTCTTTTTGACGACGCCGAGCTTGAGGCGGGTTGCGCCCGCACCTTTAAGATGGCGATACAAAGTAGAGCGGGAGAGCGTAACGCCGTAGAGGTCCTTTAGAAACCGGTTGATGGTGGCATGGGAGCGCTTGGGCTGCTCTTTTTTAAGCTCGATGGCAGTCTCAATGATTGCTGCGGGTGCGGCCCTGGCATGGCCGCGGTCCTTGCGGTCCTTTCTTGCAAGGGCATCGAATCCTCCGGTGCGATAGAGATTGAGTTTTCGCCTCAGGGTGGAAAGGGAGGACTTGCCGGTACGTCCACCGGGAAAGACTATCTCCTTTTGTGAGAAGCTCTTTGAGAAAATCCTGGATCGATACCGGCTCCACCTCGTCGAAGAGAACGGGGCGAAGGAGATCGCACCAGAATAGGGCCCATTTTTCATCTTTTTGCTTCATATGCCTCCTTTGTTTTTATGGTTGGAGGCGAGCATAAATCATCGCCAGGCGCAGCCTGTTGCAAAGAAGGGGAAAATTGACGCATGAAAGACGGCCCGGAATACCGCCTCCAGGTGGATGAGCCGGCGAGAGCGTTTGAGGGTTTCTTCCCGAGCGGCTTTCACGAACTTATTGGGGGAGATCGTCAGCGCGGCGAGGTCCCGGCAGACTTTTGTCGCCGGGTCCTTCTGTAAGATGATGTCCAGAGCGCGGCGCGGGATTTCCTTGAAGCGGCCAAGAGTGCCGATCCAGCGGTAAGGGGTCGTGTGGGAGAGGACTTTATCGACCGGCGTATTTCCTTCGTCCGTCGAGGCATGGAAGATCTCCGAGCCTTCTTCCAGGACCGTCTTGCGATAGGTCGACGTCTCATCCTCCAGATAGCGTCCCGAGCGATCAAGTATCGCGTCGCTGGTATAACGCTTGAAGGGAAGCGCGAAAGGAGGCTGTTCGGTGAAGGTCTTATTGCAGCCGGGGCATTTCCACCGAATGACGAGGCATTTTACCACCTGGACCAACGCATCGCATAGAATGCGGAATTTGCGGGGGCGGGCCTGATGCCGCCTGAACAAATCCGGTTGAGTATTGCAAACGGGGCAGGAAGGCAAACCGCAGCGGATCTTGTTTCGCAGCACATTCAAGCTGTATTTTCCGATATCTGAGCGGGTAAATGGAGCAAACATGGCGTCTCCCACTTGAGCAAATTGTCATGAACGAAGAGGTTTCCGGAAAAGCCGTTCGTTTACTCCAACTTGGCGCCGCCCACAAGCGCAAACCGCCGGCGCCAGGCGCATCGGATGACATGTTCGGCAACCGTTTTTCAACAAAGGAGTTGCGTTACCCATGAGTAAGATATCCCGCAATGCGCCCTGCCCTTGTGGAAGTGGCAAGAAGTACAAAAAATGCTGTTTGTTGCGCGAACAGGTCTCAGCGAAACGGCCGCCGCAGGCTCCTTCAGATATCTTCAAACAGATCCATGCTCAAATGGAGGAGTTGGATAACCTATCGAATAGTGTCATTGATCTTATCCAAGCCGGCAAGCTGGACGAAGCGGAAGCTGTGTGTCACAAACTGATGGAGCAGTATCCGGACGATGTTGACGGACTCGACAGACTGGCAACTGTCTATGAAGCCAAGGGGCAGAATAGGATGGCCGCTGAGTACTATCGAAAAACGGCGGCTTTTATGCGTTCAAGGCCAGGATTTGACAACGAAGCCATTGAATGGGCTCTGAAGAAAGCGTCTCAGTTGGAATCTGCATCGTCATCAGGAGAATAGATATTGCGGCCGAACCATGGCATGCAGGTGGTCGGCGAAGTCCGTGGCGCCGCGACAACCAGTAATGTCGACCCGGCTCCGGTGGCGCTTCGGCGCCGTAACTGATGCTCAGTCATTATCCGGCGTGATCTTGTGACTGGCCCGCGGGGTAGGCGGGGTACAGTGCAAAAGCATGGTGGGGTATAGCGGGATAGGCAGGATCAGATTACTTGAGACTGCTCAAATCAAATATTCTGGGGCGTAGGAGCAGAATGAAAACTGTCAAGTCCATTCCATAGGTTTCAGGCAATAGCAAAAATGCAACAAAAGAGACTGGTATGGACCAGAAAACCAAATGTTCTGTTATTCCTTGCGAATCGTAGAAGGTAGTTTTGATGAAGAGTGAATGACATAACAAAGCCACCAATAAACTGGTCTGGAGGACGATTAGATTGATATCGAACGCTATTCTTAACAGATCCTGGCTGAATAAAGCCGTTACAACAATGGCACGCTCACCAAACAAGCTCAAATATTGGTGACCAACAGGCGTTTGAATATAGATCCACCACAGGTACTGGCCGAAATATAGGATTCCCGTGCTTAGCATTGTCGCCCCGACAAACTGCTGCACAACTCTCATAAGTTGACTTGAAAACCAAACAGTTAATCTTGAAAATTTAAATTGTTGTTCCATTGTTATCAACTCATATAAATTAATAGTTTTGCTCATCGGATATCCGTTTTACTTAAAACCAAAATAATCATCACCGTTCGCTTTTTCATCAGCATCGACTGGAGGAAGTGGTCTGCAGATAATCTTGAGGTTATTTGCCGGCTCCCCTCAATGAGCCCCCTCATATGACAATGCATAGAACATTAAGCGCTCAGGGCGCGTTGAAGGTGTGTGTATTTCCAGACTTCGTTGTGATCAGCCGATTATTCGGCTTGGCAGGTAAGGTGGGCGAGGGTTTAATCGCTGTTGATTGCGGGCAGCCAAAGATAATAGAATCCTGCGCGTAATGAAGAGAAAAAATTGAGGAAACTTGAATCGATCAAGCTAAATTTCTTGGTGGGATTTCCGGAAATGGCAGTGTTATACAAGTTGTCATCAGGATATTCGGTTCTCCGATAGCTTACTACCTTGGCATCCTCAGGCAGGCCGGCAAGATTCTTAGCCTTTGAAATTGCATCTTCCAAATAGGCGATCTCGTCAATTAGTCCAGCCTGTAATGCTTCATTGGCGAGATACACCCTCCCTGTTGAAATTTGTGCCAGCGTAGCCTGACTTACCTTTTTGCGGTGTTTGACCACGAGGCTGATAAATCTCTGGCCAAGTTCGTCAATCAAGGATTGCATGATCTTGCTTTCATCTTCGGTCGTCGCCCTGAAGGGAGATCCCATATCTTTATTCTGACCGGATTTGCTGATTTCCACCTCCAACCCGATTTTATCCATAAGACCCGTGACGTTCGGCCTCATAAACAGGACGCCTATTGAACCGGTGACCGTTGTAGGGTGTGCCATGATATAATCGCAAGGCAAAGAAACATAATACCCTCCGGATGCAGCAACATCCATCATGGCCGCTACAACCTTGACGTTGCTCTTTCGTTTAAAACGGACGATTTCCTGATAGAGTATATCACTTGCGGTTGTTGAGCCCCCGGGCGTATTGATCTGCAGTACAACTGCCTTTATGTTTTCATCTTTTGCAGCCAATCTGAATTGCGATACTACCTCCTGCAGCATGCTGGGTTTCGATTGAAACAATGAGCCGTCTGGAGTGTCGGAAATAAAGCCCCTTATGTGCACCACCAGGACTTTCTCTTTACCGGAACCTTCTAGAGTCTGTTCCTTGAGTGGTTTGGTAGTGTCAGGAAAGATGTTTATTTTGGGGCTGCAAGCAGCAAGAAGAAGAATTGATGATGCGATGATTAAGAATCTAAAGATTTTCATTTTTGATCGTAGCGCCAATTGATTGATCCATTATTTTTGTCTCTTAAAAGATATAAGATTATAGAAGAGTAAGGCCTGGAAGGTCAATAAGTTGTTGGCGAACGGAAATACTATCAGATCAGTAGAATCGCCTTCAGACGCATTCTGCTCGATCATGGATGCGGACTCTTTTTGTGCACCCTGGTGCCTTGGTTAAGGATTTATCCCGCTGGCCGGGCGGTTTCAGCTTTTTGCCAAGATCGAAGATTATGATAGCTGCAATTGCGATAAGAGCAACCAGGCCGACCATGCTGATCCAGTCTGGCGTCAAAATGAAACTGTAGTCACGAGCTATATATTCAAGGTACATTACTTTTCCTTGGTTAACCGTTAACGGTCTGTTTCTCAAACCCTTTATTTCTTTTATGTACAATTTCTCGACCAAACAAGCTTTGGAATCGATTGATTCAGATCAAAGAGGAGTTTATGGTGAGTGTTGGTATTCGGCCAAAAACATAGATCAACGGCTCATAGGGGAATAATGGTGGAGTACTTATTCAAATTAAAGAAAGGAGATATTATTGATGCCGACACCTATGTGGTCATAATTTCGAAAATACCTACAGAAAAATATATCGATAATTTTACGGAACTTGAAAAGGTGCTTAAAGATACAGAGATAATAATAAGGACTGAAGATTAGACGTGAACAATCTTAGCTGCGCGCCGGTTTCAAAAGTCTGAATACCGATGCGACGGCGTGGAAGATGAAATTCTCCATACGAGGGAAAGTAGAAATCGAATAGACTTCCATCCGGAAGCTCCTTGTCGAGTGCTTTTGTTCTTGATGGACTGGCAGCCCTCATGGGCTGAGCTGCGTGGCTGCAAATGGCAGGAGCATCAAAAAGGCTTCCGGATGGATGGCAGCAGACGAACAGCTCAACTTGTCATATCTATGATCATGTCCGCTTCATTCCCGCACAATGTGCACTTTCGCGTTTCTTTTTGCTGCTGCTTGGTAGTTCCGGGAGAAATTTCGACATCCACCAATTCACACGTTACAATCATTTCAGCTTCGTTTCCACATTTTGTGCATTTGCAAATTTCGCGTTTTTCAGTCATCTCTTAACCTCCTTCTGCGATTAGCTTTAATTATAACAATCCACTAACGATAAATCCGTGATTTATCTTCCACTCGATCCCTCAGGGCTGACAATTGTGAGCACACTTGACACCGAGAGTTCCATAAACCTCTATTCTAATATGGTTTACGAGTTGGGTGAGGTAATAAGAATCTGACACTCTGTTCCCCCTTTTTATTCGAGCATTGAAAACCTGGTCCTTAGGGCCAGGTCAGAGGCAAAAGGCCCTGCCTAAAATTAGGTGATACAAATTCGAAGCACGAAATCCGAAATTCGAAGCAAATCCCAATGTTCAAAATTCAAATGACCAAAACAAATATTACTTAAACATTGTCAGTTGGTTTGTTTTGAGCATTAAAAATTCGGATTTTTGAATTTGTTTCGGATTTCGAGATTCGAATCTCTGATTTCTGATTATGCAATAGATTATCCCTTCCAGGGTTAATCCAAAGCCGGCCCCTTTGGGGTCGGATCTTTACTAAAGGGGGGCTAGAAGGATTCACTGCTAATACGCTGATTTCTCATTAAATCACCTCAAATCGCCCTCTAGAAAAAGGCGACTTTTGAATACCGGTTGGGTCAAATGTGTTCAGCTTTAGACCCCTCAGGAAGAGACTGAAATTTAGAATAAACGGCAACGGTGATGCAAGTAAATCCAGAACATTTAAGGTGTGAAAGTTTCCCCTCTAACCCATTTTGCCATTATCTATTGATGAGTTGGTTTCTATTCTGAAAGTCCTTGTCTTTACGCCCTGCTGGAAGAGGCAGGCCTGAAGATCTGCGCTAAATGCGAAGAGAACTTTTCGGGCGGGAAAAAAGTGAGGCTGCCACAGAAAAAGCCGACTTTTGACTCAAGCAAAAGTCGGCTTTTTCTCGTCAGTCAAATACCGCCTGATACCGGATCTGTCAAAGCCACCAACAAAGCGATCGAGTTAAATACGACCTCGAACACGCTCGCGCTAGAGCTTTGTCCTCTTTAAGCTTAGTTCTTCTCGTCTCCAATTGAATTCTTATTTTTTCTTTCGTTTTTTCTCATTGAGCGACTCTTTGAAGGCTTTACCTGCGCTGAACTTCACCACATTTGTGGCAGGAATCTTCATTTTTTTCCCTGTCCTGGGATTGCGACCTTCGCGAGCTGCCCGCTCTGCCATCTTGAAGGTCCCAAAACCAATCAGAGTAACTGAATCGCCAGCCTTAACAGCTTCTTTTATGGCGCTCATCGCGGAATCTAAAGCCGCACCGGCCGCTTTTTTAGTGACCTCAGAGTCTTTGGCAATCCTGTCCACTAATTCAGCCTTTGTCATGTTCTCCTCCTGCTTTGTCTGTTGGTTTCTAGTAACCTGACTCAAAACTTATTATGTTTCTCAAAGCATATGCTTTTGAAACCTTGAATGAGAGGATGCTCCTTGGCTTGCCAAAGCCCTTTGTTTGAAGAACTGTTTAAAATTAAATCTCATATAGCAATGGTTGGGTGCCTTAGACCCCCAGAATCTATTATCGCGATGCTTGTGCATTAGCAGGAAGATACAACTGAGAATTCAGCCGACGCTTGTCAAGCACACTTAAACTTAGGTTTAAGCATCTTGTCAAGCATTAAATGTAGTTTTAGGCACATCTAAGGCCGTTCGAGGAATGATGGGACAGCGAAATAAATATAAAATCATTGGCTCTTCTGGTCTCTGGATTGGCTAACGTCGCTACTATGGCCAGATGGCGCTTCCGTCAGTATTTATCTTGTCCATTGCAAATACTTGAATCTTATTGACTCAGACGCTGGCAGGGCAGATGTTTGTGATGCAGCAAAAGTTTCTATCTTACCAATTACCCCGATTGGAATGTGGCCTCTGAATTGTTTGTCCACTAAGGGTTAACGATTCGCACCATCTTCTATTAAATTTAACCCTAGTCCGTGGCAAGAAAGCTGCATTAATATAGTTTAACTATTTGACATAATTATAACTTTGTGGTTCTATGGGACGCGAAATATTTCACTCAGGAGGTGTACAATGTCGCGTCCCCGGATCAGAGTCAAGCATGGCAACGAGTACCTCACCAGCCACAGTGGCTTAGTTCATGTGGGCACCTTACTCGAGGCAACTGGACTGAAAGAGCGCCTTGAAGACCTTGATATTCACTGTGATGGTCCAACATATACGCATTCTGATATTGCTTTTTCGATGATGGGGCTAATTAGCATAGGGAAGCCAGATTATGATGCCATTGAACAATTTCGGGAGAAGCCGCAATTCTTTGTGGATGCTTTGGGCTTATCCGCCTGTCCGTCAAGTCCCACATTGAGGCAGCGAATGGACTTGATGGCAGTGGAGCAGACCAATGGACTGCTCAAGCAAGAGTCGGCTTCGTTAGTTTGGCGCAAGGCGCCAGCAATTTCGGCTCTAGAGACTAGTGTGGGACAGTTCGTCCCATTGGATATTGACGTGAGTCCATTCGACAATTCGAAGACAAACAAAGAGGGCGTTTCTAGAACTTACAAGGGCTACGACGGTTATGCTCCTATTTTCGCTTACCTTGGAACGGAGGGTTATCTTGTCAACCTGGAATTCAGGGAGGGCAAACAACACTGTCAGAACAACACCCCGGAGTTTGTGCGAAGCACTCTGAATTATGCACGTGCTATAACGCAGGCACCGATCTTGATGCGTCTTGATTCGGGTAACGATAGTCAGGACAACTTTCCTGGACCGCAATATCCCAATGTGAGTTTTATCATCAAGCGGAACTTGCGCAGGGAGTCTCTCTGGGCCTGGGCTAAACTGGCCAAGGAAGTGGGCCAAGAAATGCCTTGCCGGGATGGAAAGCGGGTATGGATCGGCAAGACCAGTTTCGGAATCAAGGGCGAGGAGCTTCCCTATCCGATTGTTTTCGAGGTCACTGAACGCACTATCAAGAAAGCTCAAATGTTGGCGATCCCGGAAATCGAAGTGGATACTTATTGGGTCAGCCTGGAGGGATTGGAACCGCAAGAGGTGATTGCACTCTATCACGATCATGGAACTAGCGAGCAATTTCATTCAGAGCTCAAGACCGATTTGGATCTGGAACGGTTGCCCAGTGGGTGTTATTCCACCAACGAACTAGTGTTGCATTTGGGGATGCTGGTCTACAACATGCTTCGGATCATTGGTCAGCAGAGCCTGGAAGAGGTGGGTGCAAGCCAAGCATTGCCGAGGCCGCGTCAGAAGAAAGTGAAGCGCCGGCGGGTAAGAACCGTGATGCACGATCTGATCTACATGGCAGGTCGGATGATCCGCACCGGCAGACGCTGGTTCATTTCATTTGGACAGATGAATCCTTTTGCCGAGCTCTGGGAGCGACTCGACCATCGGTTGCGAATGGCACCTGATAGTGGCTAAAAGCAAATCAAACTGAGCAGTTACAAACTGGAATGGGAAAGTGTTCTGAATGCCGAAGGGACACGTATGTCTTTGCTCAGAAAAAAGCAAACAAAAAGCTGCCGAAACCCTTTGCAACAGCAACTGATCCACCGGTTAGGCAACCAACAGAGCAGGCATTGCGACCATAGGCACCCTTAGCAAAAAAAGTGCCACTGATCCAGGTTTAAAATATGAGCATACAACTAATGCCTAGGTCCAGCTATTACCTCCGCACTGTCTTTCCGAGGAGCCGCAAGGAGACCAGGAATCCGAAATGATGCCTATACCCAAAAGATTCCTCTCTATCTCTCGGAATGACAGATGGTGTCTGCTGCTCATTTAATGAAATCGTTAAATTCAACTACTGAATAGAGATTCTGAGAGGATGCTGACGGATGGGAGCATATAAAAAGCTAAGCCTTTGTGTATAAAAACTATGTTGAGAAATTTGATTCGAAAGGTTCTTTTGGAGCAGAAATAAAAAATGTTTGGATTTGCGATAGACATGTTGATGAGGTTGGGATATTGGTGAGGCTTCTCACGCCCTTGCACATTCGAAAAACATGGATTACCAATAAACTATCATGAATAATTCAGAATCATTTAGAAGTAAGATCAGAGAACTGTTGGCTTCCAAAAACCGGGTGCTCTCTCGACTCTCACAACAAGGGGCAGCCTCGTGCCAGTCTGCGCTTTTCGTCGGCACTTACAGTAAGGTGTCGTGTTCTTTCCAGTACTAAATCTTATGTACTTTTTATTTCACCCATTTGAACTGCATCAATACCGATAAATGCTCATGACCTGTCGTTTTGTGTCTTGACGACAACTAAGGTTATATCATCATTTTGTGGCGCATTCTGACGAAAATCGGTGAGATCGGTAATGATGGCTCGCATGATTTGTTCCGCCGATAATGGACTGTTGCGGCGTATAACCGCCCGCAAGCGATCCTTGCCGTACATCTCCCCCTGTGGGTTTTCCGTTTCCCAAATCCCATCCGTACCAATGACAACCACTTGGCCGTCACTCCATTTTTTCGACAGATTGTCACGATATTCGACTGTATCATCGACACCCAAGGCCATTCCGCTCCCTTTTAATTCGCCAAATGAGCCGCTCGCCGGATCATAGACTATAGCAGGGTCATGGCCCGCGCGAATCCAGTGCAGTTCGTGTTTGTCTGAATCGAGCAACAGGAAGAAGAGAGTCATAAAGTCGCCGGTGTTCACTGTATCGATGCATAGGAGCCGATTGACATCGGTTATCATTTCGGCGACACTGCCGGGGTGGGTTACTCTGCTGCGCAGAAATGCCCGCACCGTCGTCATGAGCAGTGCCGCTCCAATTCCGTGCCCGACCACGTCGCCGACGGCAACGGCCAGCCGCCCTTCCCCAAGCTTAAAAAGGTGCAGAAAATCATAGTAATCCCCACCCGTCTCATCACAATAGATAGTTTCTCCTGCTATATCCAGGTCTTGTACATCGGGGGAACTTTTGGGGAGAAAACTTTGCTGTATCTCCATAGCCAGATCGAGGGCTTCCTTTAGCCGGACTCCCTCTTCCAACTGGCGGACCATGGTGTTGAAGCTACGGGTTAGCTGTCCCACCTCGTCCTCAGTTTTGACGGACAATGGCACACCATAGCGACCTTGAGCAATTTTTTCAGCCGCAGCTGAAACTTGCTTGATGGAGGTAATGGTACGTCCCATGACCAGTCGAATCAAAAGCAGGATAAGGAGGATAAAAGCGAGTCCCGTTGCCACGTAATAGAGTCGAAAACGAATGATGGGAGCCAGGACTTCCCTTCCGGGAGCGAAAACAACCAGACTCCAGGGTGCTTCCTTGAGTCGGTAAAAACCGCTAACTTGTTTGGGGGGGTGCCCCTTGCCCAGAATGGTTCCAAATGGTTCCTGTTGGAGGGCTTCTACAGTTTTTTCGGCCAGTGGATCATCATCTTCTCCGAGACGCTTTGGCCCGTTTGGAACGTTGCAGGTTAGCACTCTTCCAGTATGATCGACGAGAAAGCCTTTAAGGTCTTTAAACGATTCGGCGGTTATTACGTCCTGAACGAGATAGTCAAAACGCACGGTCACTTCCAGCTTGCCGACTATCCGTCCATCTTCGCCAATAAGATCCGAAATCAATGATACCGTCTGATGCTCTATCACTGAATCGTATTGAGGAGAGGTTATCTCTGTGATTTTGGCCTTTTTGAACCGCATCATTCCCCGGCCTGGCGCCATTCCCATGCCCATGCCCATGCCCGGTCCGAGTTTTCCTTGCTGAGATTCATTGCGGGGCATGTTCTCGGAGCCCGGGTTTTCTTCGACCCAGCTCAGATTGACCTCTGCAACCCCATCCTGGTTTCTCAATTGCTCGATCAGCCATTCCTGGACAACCGAAGAGTTGCCTTCTCCGCCTGTGCGATGGAACATCTGAAGCCATTCCTTGATTCGGCCCAGGCGCATATCGATTTGGTGGGCAGACCGCTGTAATTGCAGGGTTGTTGCTTCTCTCCACAGAGCGAACATATTCTGGGAAGCGTACGTAAAACCGAGGATGCCCACTCCCAACAGGAGTAAGGCGACTGGTAGAAGCAAAGAAATTGCCAAACGTTGGCGAAGACTTTTAAACTTCAACACGATTATATTGCCGTCAGGTTGGTCGAAATCAATTTACCCCGTGCTCCGCCTGCCAGTATGGATGCATTAGATCTTCATAAACGGACAGAGCCGCTTCGGTACCCTGGCCCATTGCGGTAACGATTTGCTTAAACCCCCCCTCTACATCGCCGGCAGAATATATCCCGGGAATATTAGTACGATGATGAGAATCGTGTTTAATAAATCCATCCGGGCTAAGTTCAATTCCCAATTTTTCTGCCAGCCCCACCGTCGGAGTATAACCGATGGCAATGAATACGCCATTGGTTGCGAAACTGCTCGTCTCTCCGGTTTTGTTGTTGTAGAGAACCACTTCGCTGACCCGTTCCTTACCTAATATTTCTTTCACTTCAGTGTTCCATAGAACGGGGATATTATTTTCACGGATATTTCTTGCCAGATGCTCCTGGGCTCTCAATGTGTCTCTTCTGTGAACCAGAGTGACCGAGACGCCAATATTGTAAAGATGGAGTGCCTCGGTTGTGGCGCTGTTTCCACCGCCAACCACAATGACTTCTTTGCCTTTGAAAAGAGGCCCGTCGCAGGTGGCGCAATAGCTCACCCCCCTTCCGGCCAGTCGCGACTCGCCAGGTGCTCCGAGTCGTTTGTATGTAGCTCCTGTGGCGAGGATGACTGCTTTGCAAAGGAATTTTCTGCGGCTGGTCGTCACTTCAACAGTATCGTTGGGAACGATCTCGATAACTTCTTCTCCATGAAAAATCTGGACATACTCCAACGCATGGCTCACCAGAATGTCCACCAGCGCCTTTCCAGGAACACGCGTGAACCCTGGGTAATTCTCCACGACGGGCGTGGTGGCAACCTGCCCGCCAAGCGGTCCTCGCTCCACAACGGCGGTTTTCAGCCCGCTTCGTACTGTGTAGATGCCTGCTGATAGGCCGGCAGGACCTCCGCCGACGATAACCACATCGGTCTCGACGACTTCCGCATCACTTTCGGGGATAAAGACCGTCTGAGGTTCCATTTTTTCCAGTGACAGGGCAAACAACTCCTCGGGTTGAGCTCCCTGTGCGATGAGAACATCGTTGGCGAAGGTTTGCGGAACGCTATATGCGGAGTAACGATCCGTCAGCTCGGAGTTTGACTGAATGTCGATCAAGTCCAGCGAAAATAATTCGGGTTTTTCGATGACAACTTTGATGGCGTTGATCGCCTGGTCCGGACAGTAGGGGCAAGTGGCGCTCACAAAGAGTTTGATCTCCCGGGGAGCATCTATTTTTTGCAGCACACTGAGGGATTGTTCGTTCAGGTTGCTCGTTCGTGTGCCCACCAATAAAATGGCTGCAAGAAAAGTTCGTCCTTCTTCCCCGTAGGGGACCCCGAGATATCGAATTGGGTAACGTTCGGGATCCAAGAGGATGGTGGGTGAGCTGGTCACATTCCACTTTTGGGCTAGTTCGCTGCCAAGCTCATATTCTCTAAAATCGATCTTTTTTGAAAGTGATCGAAAAGCCCTCACCAAATCTCTTGCGGCTCTTATGAAGGGATCGTCTTGCCCTTTTTCGATAAATAGATATACCGGTACGGTATACGGCAATCTGTCAAGAACTTCTCTAAGCTGAGCTTCAACTTCTCTACCTAATTGAGGGTCTCGCTGATTCCCAACATCCTGATGATTTGTCATAGCGCTTTCTCTGATCTGCAGGTCCTCTGTTTATTTGCTTTGGCCGACTGAACTTCTGGTCTCTGTGATTTTTGCATTGAGTAGCCATTTCTTTTAACAACAAACCCCATTGATCGTGTAGCAGAAAGATTCCCCTTGCAGGATCTTTTTTCCGGCTAAGAGCTTTCAGTTGCAGTTTCCAAGTAGGCTGGGTTGAGGTACGAAACCCAGCAAAATAGGCGTTGGGTTTCGCGCTACTCAACCCAACCTACACCAAAAACATTATCTTGGAAGCTATAGTAGCTTTCAGTTGCAGTGGGGTGCGTAGCAATGGGATCGAGTCAAAGGCAGAGTATTGTTTAGACCGTTTGAAAACAAAATTTGATAAAGTCGGGGTTCACCATACTTGAAAGCCACCGCACAGGAATTCAAGTACAATCTCCACATCCGAACGAACGCTTCGTCAAACATCTCCTGAACCTTATCGACGTTCCTTTCAAAATTTTCGGTCCACAATTCAAGTGTTTTGGCATAGTGCATGCGCAAGTTTTCAACGTCCAAAATAGAAAAACCCTTTTTACCCATGCCTTCAATTACTTCTCCAAGGTACGGCAAATATCCTCCCGGGAAAATATATTTCATAATCCAGGGATCTCTGGAGGATTGAGCATCTTTCCCGATTGTGTGTAGAAGCCCTATCCCTCCTTCTCTCGAGAACTTGCGACGTTTTTTTTATGAAAAGAGGAATGAACTCCTTACCGACATGTTCAAACATGCCAATCGACACAAATTTGTCAAATTTCCCTTTAAGATTTCGATAGTCTTCCAAAACCACTTCAACCTGTTTTTGCAGACCCAATTCTCTGATCTTGT
Source organism: uncultured delta proteobacterium (assembly GCA_963781715.1). Lineage (GTDB taxonomy): Bacteria > Desulfobacterota > Syntrophobacteria > Syntrophobacterales > Syntrophobacteraceae > Desulfoferrobacter. The sequence goes on along the minus strand of CAWAGW010000018.1, from coordinate 21,540 downwards.
TGTTGGCGTACTCATATTGGTTGTTTGAAATGGTGCACCCAAGCCCTCTTATTCCATAGTTCTTGGCAGCATAGATCAGCATCCCGCCCCAACCGCATCCAATATCAACCAGCCTGTCATCACTTTTGAGCATCAGTTTGCGGCATATGTGTTCGTATTTACTAAGCTGTGCCTTCTCCAGCGAATCGCATCCGTTTTCGAAATAGGCACAAGAATAGGCCATTGTTTTGTCAAGATAAAGCGCGTAGAAGTCATTGCCGCGATCATAGTGATAAGAGATATTCTCAGAGGAACGCGTGCGAGTGTTAAGGGTTTTGACGTAGGTACGAAACAGTTCGAGCTTTTGCCTTAAAGTTGGCGCTGCACCATCAAAATTCACAGCTAGTCCCAACCGCAAAGGCTCTCGCAAATCACCTTCTACTTCAATGTCGCCTGTAGTGTAGGCTTCCCCGAATGCCAACCATTTTCTCACTAGTAAATCCCTGGCAGTATCTGCCGATTTGAAACGTAGAGTCACTTTTGGCTTGCTGCTTAGACTCAAAGCCTCTCCATCCCAGAATTCAATGGCAAGACTGGCATTGGGATCGGCTTGACGAATCATATCGGCGAGATTTCTGTACGCTCTCTTCATAACCCATCCTCCTCCGAATTGTTTCGCCTTTGGGAATTTGACCGAAGCGAACGCATTTGCTAAACCTCTTCGCTCACGCTTTTGGTGTTAAAATAATTATAAAATAAGATTCGATGCTATGTTACGAATATAGGAATCAAATGAAGTGAAGGTCAAGGTTTAAACAGTATAAAAAACCAAAAGGCTGAAAGGTAATAATGCAGACCCCAGCAGGTATTGAAAAAGATATTTATCGGGCAAAGACTCGTTTTGCCCTCTATGGGCAAGAGATATCAGCAGACGAATATTTTCAAAAACTTATTGCAGAATATCGACAAGCTATCCAGAATACTCAACAACTCATGAGAGAATTAAGCTTGGTGGCTCTATGCAGCAATTGCGCAGCAGAGGAGCACGGAAGCTGTTGTGCTGAGGAAGTAGAAAATTGGTACGATGATTGGTTGTTCTTCATTAATCTTTTGATGGGCGCGACGGTTGATAATGTTCGGGAAGCCCAAGGGCATTGCCTGTTTGTTGGAGCGAACGGTTGCAAGTTGGTTGCCAGACACTCATTTTGTGTGAATTTCCTATGCCCTGAAATTGTTCGGGCTCTGGAGGCAAGTGAAAAGCAGAAACTTCTCGCCATCAGCGGAAAAGAACTTTTTGCAGGTTGGACTCTCGAACAGCAACTACGCAAGTGGTTCAGCAATAATTCTAAGAACATAATTTTATAGCGGTTTCCATCCGGAAATCCTGGTTCCTCTCCCCCTCAAAGGGAGGGGTCGATGCTGCTGAATTAGTGGAACGGTTCCCCCCTTTCGTAAAGGGGGGGATTTTTTGACATGCTAATTCTTCGTCGAAATCCCGCTAAATCCTCCTCAATAAAAGGGGGACTTTCTGAAGAGTGCATCCTTAATTCAGCAACATTGTCCCTCAAGGGAGAGGGGGGCGCCGGATCGAGGCTAGTAAGGAACAGATTCATGAGAAGAAAAGATAAAGAAATAAGCGACCGAGCGGATCTCGAAGCGATAATCAGGCAGGCCGTGGTTTGCCGACTTGCTTTTATCAGTGAGGATGTCCCCTACATAGTGCCCCTCAATTATGGCTTCAGGGATAATTGTTTGTATTTCCATTCAGCGCCCCAAGGCCACAAAATAGATGCTCTCAAGAGGAACGGTTCCGTTTGCTTCGAGATGGAAATCGATGTGGAACTGGTCGAATCGGATTCCGTCTGCAAGTGGGGGACAAAATACCGGAGCGTGGTCGGTCACGGGAAAGCTTCTTTTATCGAGAAAACCGAAGAGAAGAGAGAAGCTCTGGACATTATTGTCGGGCACTACCAGCTCGGCAGATTTGATTACCCACCGGCAAACATTGACAAACTGGTGGTTATAAAAGTTGAAATCGAAAGCATGACCGGAAAGAGGTCCGGTTTTTGATCCGTCGGAGTGGGATTACTGAATCAGAGCTCTGCCAGGATTCTCTTTAAAGTCGTTTCCATTTCCCCGGAGGGGTATTCCTTGCCCGGCCAGGAGGTGAGGAAACCGTCATTTTCGAATCTTGGTATCAGGTGGAAGTGGACGTGCTCTATGAGTTGACCGGCCGCACGAAAGTTATTCTGCAGAAAGTTCAATCCGGCTGCCTTGACACCCTTGTAAACCGCTTCGGATATCTTTTGAGATGCCAGAATACAGGCTTCCAGCGTCTCGGGGTCGACTTCAAAAAGGGTCGTGTAATGACTTTTGGGAAGCACCAGGGTATGCCCGGGGTTTATGGGGTTGATATCGAGAAAACTGAGTATCAGGTCGTCTTCGTAGACTTTGGCGCAAGGAATCTCACCTTGAGCAATTTTACAGAAGATGCAATCAGCCATCGCTTCCCTCCATCACAGCCACAACAAAAAGTCATTTTGAAATTGAGCCAGACCGATAATGCCCATTGCCCATCGGTACAAAAAACAGTAACAAAGAAACCGGGCACTGTAAAGATACGATGAAACGACTGCGAAAGAGAGGTTCTCGATGCTCGTGCTTGGCATATATGGTTCTCCTCGCAAGGGGGGAAACACGGATGAAATGTTGAATGCGTTTTTGGCGGGTGCCGCCGGTTCGGGAGCAGCATCAGAAAGACTTTATGTGCGCGATTTAGAGATTCAACCCTGCATTGGGTGCGGCCACTGTGACAAGGCCGGCTCTTGTGTGCAGCAGGATGCCATGGTTGGAGTCTATCCTCGACTTGAGCAGGCAGATCGCATCGTGGTTGCCTCTCCCATCTATTTTTACAGCGTCACCGCCCAACTCAAAATGCTGATCGACCGCTCGCAAGCTCTATTGATGAAAAAGAAACTGGCCAATGAAGCACGTGGATATTCCCCTAAAAAACAACCTCGCAAAGGCTTCCTGCTAAGTGCTGCGGCCACCCGCGGCAAACGCTTGTTTGACTGTGCGATTCTGCCCGTGCGCTATTTTTTTGATGCGTTGGATGTGCAATACGCAGGTGAGCTTTGTTTTCCCGGGATTGAAGAAAGGAAAGCCATAGAAAAACACCCTACGGCGCTGGATGAGTGCCGTCAAGCGGGCCGCGAGTTCGTCTCACACAAGGCCCCTTAATTTGCCCCACGGTCATTAATGAGCCAATTTAAGGCGCCTAAACGAGCGCATGGCCGCGACCGGCGGCACCTGCCTTGATGCGATCAACCCAGTTTTGGGGCATTTGACCACTTCCTAACACCTGTTACCTACCTTATAATCCAGTCCAAAGTCGAAACGAAAATTTTATTGGAGTAGGGATTTTTATATTTGACATACATACTCTAATGATGGTAACCTTTTATTACACTATAGGAGCGCTCCATGGACCTCAAAGAATGGGCCGAACTGCAAGAATCCCTTTTGAAATGTCAGCTTAAGGTAATCCGCAAACTGCTGCACCGAAGCGAGCAGCCGGTACGCAAAAAAAAGAGTAGGTCTCAAATGGATATTATTCATGACGTACTCCATGCAGCCGACAAACCCCTCCACGTTACTGAGATTATCACCATTGCAGAGAAAGACTTCGGGGTTCAGCTGGATCGCGAGACCATCGTTTCCGCCCTGACCAAAAAAGTTAAAAGCGGCCGCATGTTTCAAAGAGTTGCTCCCAATACCTTTACACTTTTGGATTAGGAAGTGACATAACCACAAACCATTAACGACAGGTACACGACAGGATTGAGAAATCTTGCTGCTTTCAGCCTGGGAAGTGTCTTGAGCAAACTCAATCGCATCCGTGTCCGCGTCTGTCAAAAACATCACCGTCCATTCCTCTCCGATGCGTAGGCTCTACCCTCCGGCCTGGAAGCCTACGGGCTGGAAGCGGAGCCGGAGGCCATCATCGACTACAACCCCCGAAACGAGAAGATTACCGCCGCGGCATTAAAGCAAAGGGGCTATGATCAAAACGGCTGGCCCTATGCCCCGTGTGGTGTCCTCACCCGCCCCAACGGTTTTGACTTTGCCGCCGGCAGAGCCAACTTCAGCTGTCGCCGGCAGTGCCTGGAAATGGCCGATCCCGACCTGCAAAAATATGCCGACCATTGCCCGCACTGGATCAACTACCAGGGCTTCAGTTCCCACATGTCCATCAAACAATTCCCCCGGCTTATTACAGAGGTTATTCGCGGTACCCCGAGGCACAAAGAATTGAAAGCCCTTCGTCCAGCCTCCCTCCGGGGCGTAGGCCCCACGGGCCGGAGGCCGAGAGAATCAACGCCACGGCCAAAGACGGCCTTAACATTCTCACCAAGCCCAAAATCAGAGGCCTCGACAATGCCGGTATCCTTGCCTTGCTGGCGGTCATGGCGGTGCTGCTCAAGAGAATCACGGCTTTTGTCGTCAAGCTCACTCTGGCCCTAAGAAAGGAACAACAGAATAACCAGGCGCCACAGCAAAGACCTTATCTCCCAGGACCAAAGGTACCCAAATCCATCTGGAACCTTATCCAGCGCGAGTAAAATCCATCCAACCTCTCAAATTCATCTCCCCCGGCGGATCTCTTAGTCGAGATCTATGTAGAGTTTTGTCTCTTAGCTGACTATTCCCTCCTGCCAGTCCTTCTTTACTCAAAAAATTACCCCGTCACCTCCCAAAATCTTCCTCAGCTCACCTCGCGGCACCTTGGCCGGGTGGTCGCCGCCCTGCTGGGCAGCTTCCGGAGAGCCGTCTTAAATTGACTGTCATTAATCAAAAATCAAAACGAACTTTAAACGCTTAATGATCGCCCAAAGCCGGAAAAACGACTGGCACCGCCTGGCGGGAAACTCTGATCGGTTATAGAGCAATTCAAAGCCCCCCCTTTTGTCTGACAGTTAGACGCACATGACCCCGTGCTTTTGAAAAGTATGTGTTTTCATTGGCATTACAATTTGCCACCAACAACAGGGAGTCAGCGATTTGGTCTCCCCCTTTGCGAAAGGGGGACTTTCAATACCCACGGGGTCATGTGTGTCCAACTAACAGCCCTTTTGTAGAGGCACATTCTGTTTCCTGGCTCCTGAATTCTGTATCTTCTGATCAACCAAGATCCGTCAATTCACATGCTTCCTCGGCGAATGGGAACACGCAACGCGTATCGAGTGTGCCTATGTAGTCTTCTAATCTGCTCAGTCCCTCAACCTGCAAAAATCGCTCGATTCCCTCGATGATATCAAGAGTTGCAGTAGGGCGAACGAAGTTTGCCGTGCCCACCTGGACCGCCTTCGCCCCCACCAGAAAAAATTCCATTGCATCCAGAGCATCCATAATGCCGCCGATGCCGATGACCGGGCATTTTACTTGCTGAACCACCTCATAAGTGCAGCGTAGCGCGATCGGCTTGATGGCCGGTCCGGATAGCCCGCCTACAACATTAGCCAGTTTAGGCCGCCGTGAAAAAATGTCCACTGCCATGGCAGCCACCGTATTGATGCACGAAATGATGTCTGTCCCAGCCTCCTCGACCGCTTTCGCGATCTCTCCAATGCGGCTCACGTTTGGGGTGAGCTTAGTGATGAGCGGCAGCGTGGTGGATTCTCGAACCGCTTTGACCACTGAGGCCGCCATTGCAGGCTCGGTGCCGAAAACCATTCCCCCCTGTTTGACGTTTGGGCAGCTGATATTGATCTCCAGCGCCGCAATACCTGGAACCTCATCCAGCCGAGAAGCCAGGTCCGCGTATTCCTCCAGAACGTTTCCAAATATGTTGACGATCACCGGAACCTTTTTGTCTCGCAGATACGGCAGCTTGCGGCTGATGAAATTCTGTAGACCGACGTTTTCCAGGCCTATCGCATTGATCAGGCCGGCGGGAGTCTCCACCAGCCTCGGAGGGGGATTGCCCGCCCTTGGATGCAAAGAAATGCCCTTGACCACGATGGCACCAAGCTTTTCGGGATCGGCAAAGCCAGCATACTCTTCACCATATCCGAAGGTCCCCGAAGCCACCATGACGGGGTTTTTGAGGCGCAATGGGCCTAGCTGTACAGAAAGGTCTGGGGGGGAGTCCGGTACATTTGAATCTTTTGCCATTGTATCGATCCTGGTGAAAAGATGGGGCCGTCTTTACATACGTGCAGGTAATGATCCGCTGTTGGGTCGTCCGGCCGGATTGCCGGCAGGGCACATCCAAGACAGGCCCCAACACCACAGGCCATGAGGGACTCCAGCGACAGTTGGGCGGCTACGCCCTGATTCAGAGCCCATCTGGCCACATGATACTGCATCGCCAACGGGCCGCATGAGTAAACCATTTCAGGCCGGGGCAGACCGCTTTCCATGAATTCTTGAAAGAGGTCCGTGACCCGACCGCAATATCCCAGAGTGCCGTCGTCCGTACTCCAGTGAACCGAAACTTTAAGATCATCAAACATCTGGGGCAGCAAAAGCTCAGGGCTCGTTCGTGCTCCGTAGAAAAGGTGGAGCGGTGTGTTTGACAGACTGGCCGAAAGATTTTTCAAAAGAGCAAAAAAGGGCGCAATACCTATGCCTCCGGCTACCAGGACAACGAGAGCCGAATTTGGTGGAGGCTGTTCAAACGCATTGCCCAAAGGTCCGATTAAATCAAGAGGCGTGCCGACCGGGGTCTGAGACAGCTTTCCCGTGCCCCGCCCGGCTATTCTGTAAAGAATTTCTATAACGCCTTGTTCGGGTATTATTTTGTGGAAAGAAAACGGGCGACGCAGCAGCGGGTCAAGACCGTCGCGTACTCGCAGCATGACGAACTGGCCGGCCCTGGCTCTAGCGGCAATCTCGGGTGATTTCAGCGTAAGCCGGTAGGTGTGCCGGGCAAGCGTTTCATGCTCCACGATCCAGGCTTCTTCCTGAATCTTATTCATAGTTTGATTCCTTACGCAGGTGAGCTCCACGCGATGACTGCCGCCATTCGGCCGGTTGTGCCCTGAGCTCGGTATGAAAAATAGCGGTCGGATTCACAGACAGTGCAGCGTTCGGCCGCTTCAATGTTCTCTTGACGAAGCCCCGCTCTTCGCAGTTGCCAGCGGGTGATCGCCCAGAAATCAAAATACTCGGGCTTTGTTTGAAAATCCCAAAAATTGGGCGGCAGTTCCAGTCGATAGTTTTTGAATTCCCCGCAGCAGGGACCAAGCGAAGGGCTGACAACGGCAAGAATATTTTCGGGCCGGCAGCAATAATGTTCTCGCAGCAGGCGGACTACTTTGAGCAACAATCCGTTTACACTCCCCCGCCATCCGCAATGTACATTAGCAATGACTTGATTTATCGGGTCAACGAGAAAAACGGCCTGACAGTCGGCGATCTTGATCATCAAACCAACATCTTGCAGATGGGTCACCAGAGCATCAGCGGGAGAGGCTATCAAAGTGGGACCACACTCCTTTGCCGAATCCAGTAGTGTTTCGTCCATTATCTGGATAGAATCACCGTGCACTTGCCGGCTTCCCACCAAATGACGCACGTGCAGCGCGTCCTTAACCCGCGATAAATTCTCCCTGACAGCATCCGGCGAATCGCCGTTGCTCCAGCCAACGTTTAACGAAGCGTATGGAGGAAGACTTACTCCTCCGTGCTTGCTGAACACACCGTGTACAAGCCCTGGAACTTCAGACAGCAGCCGAAAATTATGTTTCGAAGGTCCTTTATTTTTTTTCATAGTCAACGGTCTTTAGAAAAAGCGGTCACCGGGATATAAATACGACGAGCTCTTCAAAGATTGGCCGCCGTACTCCGGGTCGAATTCATTGACATAAGCTCGGGCGGCTATAGTTTACTAACAAACTATCGATAAAAAGCAAGGAGAAGATATTCTATGCCGCAAGTAAAAGAATGCATGAAAGTCACTATTGAATATCGGGTGCGAACAACCACACCCGATGGCGAGACAACGGAGCTCCCGACTGAAACATGTAGTTTTGTGTATGGCATCGATACCCAATATCCATCCGTGGAGTCGGCCTTAATGAATAAAGGGGCCGGCGATAGGCTGCAGGTCTATGTCCCCCCGGAAGAGATCTATGGTGCCTTAGACGAGGACCTGATCCGTGAGCTGCCTCGATCTGATTACAAGGAAGAAAGGCTCCAAGCTGGAAAAATGTATCGGGAAATGCGCCAAAAATGTCTGGTTCAGTTCATGGTCAAGCACATACGTGATGACGTTATTGTGGCCGACTTCAACGACCCTAAAGCCGGTACCTATGCAGAATTTGACATTCTGGTCAAAGAGGTCAGGGAATCCGACAAAAGCGAGTGGAGGTCCGGCTGTGCCCCCAGATAAAGACTTATCCGGTTGCAGAGCTTTAGCCTGCATGAGAGGGCAGAAGCGGGGTTCTGAGTTATCAGCGCGCTCGAGGGATGTCACTTTTGCGAGGCCAAAGGGTCAAAACAAGCGTCATGTGTACTGCGCACAAACCGGCATTAAAGCCCAATTTCTTCGATTTTAGCAAGTTGACAAATGGAACTGCCGGTGCTATCCATACCAAACTTCCAAACAGATAGTCTCCTGTGCGATATTTAGAGGGGCGACTAGCTCAGTGGATAGAGCGTTGGTCTCCGGAACCAAAGGTCGCGGGTTCGATCCCCGCGTCGCCCTCCAAATTATCCAGACTTTCCAGCACGTTACAAGATCGCTTCATTGAGCTTCTCTCCGAAATTTGTGGATTGTGCTAGAAATTGTGTCAGATTGGGTTTTCAAATAGGCTTCCTGCCTTTGTGAAGCAAGCTTTTAGGTCTTCCGCATTCACGATGTTGTAACGATCAAAAACCGTTCGCGTCTTATGCCCTGAAACGAGCATTGCCACTCGCTCCGGGATTCCAGAGCGGATCATGTTTCTTACTGCTGTTCGCCGGAAATCGTGAAACAGCATTCCCGGTTTCCCAATGGCATTACAAGCGGTATCCCAGACCTTCCTGAAATCGCCTAATTTGCCTTTACCATTCGCACTCAAGAAAACATGTGGAAACAAGTTGCCGTTTCTGCCTCTCAGCTTCGATTGATCTTCGATTACCTCCCTCAACTCTTCATCCAAGTAGACGGTCCTTGCATCATCGTTTTTCGTCTCTCTCCGGATTCAAGGTGACAATCCCTTGTGAACGGTCAACTTGTGACCATGTGAGGTCTGCAATCTCGCTCTTTCTCCATCCTGTTCTGTATGCGAAGGTAACCACACCTTTGAGGTAATCGGGCAAGGCCCTACGCAATGCCCTGAAATCCGAGTGCTCAAAAAATCCCTTCCGCGTGTTATTTTCTTTCAGCTTGGGGATATAGGGTACACGGTCAACTTTGGGTGGCGTACATTGCCTTCCTAAAGTGAACATTCTCTTGAGTGCTGAGAGTTCGCGGTTGATCGTGCCGTTTGAAACTCCCTCCGACATTCTCACTTCAATGTACCTGTTGATAGCTGAACTGTCGATTTGAGGAACTGGAAAACCGGCAAAGTGTTTTTCAAGATTTCTTTTCCTTATCTCAATGTGAACTAAACTTTTCCTCTGGTTAATCCGGTAATCGCTTAGAAGATCCTTTGCCAGTTCGTCAAACTTCACCTTCTCAAAATGGATTCCCGGTATTTTTCCTTGTGCTATCTCCCCCTCTCTTTTTGCGAGCAAAGCCTTTGCAACCATGCGCTTGTCACTTTCGCTGCTCTCGCGGTAGACCTTGCCGCTCCGGCAATACTGAATCCAGTAAAGGTTTCCTCTCTTATAAATCGTTCCCATGATTTGCCCTCCTTAAAGGGCACAGTTTAGGCACACACTTATTTTGACTTCTAATTCACTGTTTGCTTTTTGCATTTCTCTGAAGATTAAGCGCCTTGAGCAAGAGAATCTGGCTTAAAAGAGCCACTGTCAGCGTGAAGCGTGACCTCGGATCTCTCATATATTGCTCTGACTTGAATCCGTTAAGTCCAAGGGGAACTTTGGGTTCCCCACATTTCTGAGCAACTTCGGGAGAATTGAAAGTCACTTCTAGATGATTGTGAGCAAATATGTTTCGTATCTCCGCAATTTTCATTAAATCTTCAAATCTAGACTTTTCAATGAGGCCAAGACAGTGAAGGAGTAAGGCCCTGTTACTAAATGAGCCTAAAAATCCTCTAGGATTCTCGCAGTAATCTCTTTCTCGGAGAAGGACAGAAAGAGCATTTTTCAAGGCAAGCATCAAGAAAGCTTGTTCCAATAAGTGCCGCTGCCAAGTCTTTTTCATTACTCAATATCTCGAAAATCCTTTTGCTCTCACCTGATAGCTCTTCGGGACTCTGAAGCTTTTGTTTTTTCCCCATCCGATACTCCTGTTATCTAAGCCTTGAGTAATCTTTGAATCATTTCCTCTCCAAAATTTCATTTATTTTTTCTATTCGGGATGAGGTTGCATTTCGCAACTCGTTAGCAGATTGACGAAAAAGAAGGCTTTTCGTGAGGTCTAGTTCTTTTGCTAGCCTTGCATATGTAACCAACTCTTTTGTTGCTAGTTCCCATACCCGAGGCGGAGTTTTCTTTTTAGTAATTTCTACTCCACAGCCGTAGCTAAAATTCGGCCCTAAATTGCTACCCCCCTTGATTTCTAAAACCCTGGCAGTGACCTCTTTACCCTCATCCATCATTTCGGATAGCTCAGTTTCCGCCACATCAAAGGGGAGGTACCCTATTTGCTTTCGGTTCTCCTGTATACAGCAATTGCTCCTGTGTGCTTCGGGTTATTCGGCTCTCCTACTAGATTAGAAGGCTTTCTCCGGTCCTACATCTCGGAATAATCTTCTGTCTGTTTGTCCCATCTGGATTATTGTATGTTACACCTACAACCTTTACTGGGAATGAGTCATTATAGGGATCGTAATGCAAGCGACAGCCTTTAGGTGGGCAAATTTGCCGACCTGAATCTAAAGGTTTCAATAAAGGTTTTTGTCTTATCCCTGCCAGACTTTAGTCCTAATAAATATGCATTATATGTCTCGCCTTCTTCTATTGCGCTGTACCAATCATCCGAATCATATGGACTCGCTAAATGACCAATATACTCTTTGCCTTTAGAACCTCTAGTCTAGATCCTTTAACCCGTTCGAGTTTGACTTTTTCCCCATGTCGCATGCCTTTATCGTGCTTTATCCTCTTGCCGAGTTTTGATGTTCTAAAATAATTTCCATTGCACCAACATTCCGCTTTCGCGCAGCGGTCTAGGCATCCCATTTATTCTAGCTCTGACCTTTGCAACCCTATCAAGTGAAGATGCAGAAGAAATCCACCTTGTCCCCTTAGTTTGGCCCGCCATCATCCATTTTGCTCTTCTTCCTGTTTAGCTTTACTGAGGATATCTACACTGACCGTATTCATAGAAACTTGCTGATTCTGCTTAATGGTTTCTTCCGCAGCTTTCTTTCTAATCCAGTTCAGAAGCTCTTCGGGTATTCTTACCGTCCAGGGTTTCATTCATTTTGCTCCGGTATAAAAAGTTATGATAGTTGCATTGTATATACTATAACTTTAAAGTCAATTGGATTCCACATCCAATGTGCCATTCTTTTTTTCTTTTAATTTCAATCCATTATCGAGGTAATGTGTCAGTATTGTGCCAGGTTCTACAAATGTCTATTAGGGTCAAGCGTGGGATACCCATTTTCAATGGAGGATTACTATGCCTCAATGCAAATGGTGTGGGAAAAAAGGAGTATTTCTTAAGGTAACGAAACAAACCGGACTTTGTAGTAACTGCCAGCCAACAATTGAACATAAGATCTTCTCTCATACTGACATGATTCAAGACTGCTTCAACCAACTAGAAGAATGCGAGAACGTAGACCGAAAACTTTCACTTCTTGACGAAATAAAGAATCATGCATCGGCAATGATTGTTTACCACGAAAAGGACATAGCCAAGACAAAACCTCTCCCAAATGAACTGATTAAAATTGCGGATGAAAAAATCCAATTATTAATGAAAACGTCTAAACCCTATGGCCAATTAGTATCTGAACCAGTCTGTCCATACTGCAAAACAATGCTACCCAAAATTCCCAAGAGAAAAGTCAAGTGTAAAAGTTGCGGCTTTACCATCTACGTCAACACCAAGCAGAGTATCTTTCCTACCACCCTCTTGACTGAAGAAGAAGTACAAGCATTAAAATGGTTTAACCTGTTAAAGAACTATGGATTAATGCCCATAGATTTCGTTAACGAAATGAAAAAGTTGTCCACAAGATTCCGCACTAGTGCATTTCCAAAAGATGTAATTTGGTCTCTGTTTGGTTCCCTGGTGATGAAACTTACTAGCCAGGATGATTTTGGCTCTCTTGCCAATCTCTATTACCATATGTCTATTTTTCTTTATCAAGAGGGGAGAAACCATCTTGGGACTTTGGCCCGGTCTCGCGAATTTGAACTTAAGCATTTGATCATAAACAGAAGTAAGACCTTTACTGGAGTTCACATAATCGCTCACGTAGATTCTTGCGAACAATGCAAAAAACTTCACGGCAAAAGAATGACTTTCGAAGAAGCAGCGAAAGAAAGATTGCTTCCAAACATGGAATGCCAGCGACCACATGACAATGGCAAAAAACCATTCTGTAGGTGTGGTTACTCTTTGGCAACCAAGACCTACAGAAGAAATAGGATTGGATTGGGACGAGATGACCCCATTACCAAGACTGTAATATTTACTTTCGAATCCCATCTGAGTCTCATTTCAGCAGTTTCCAAACAAATATTAAGTTCTTCATGTGTGTCTAAACTGTGCCCTTTTTCCAAGTGATTTCTCTTAAATCATTTGATCATCAATCAATCAATCTGTGCTAACCTGTTTCTGGAATCCCTCCTTGAGACATTCTCAAGGAATAGGCGGGCATCGGTGGCCGCGAACCATCGAGCCCGCCGCTCACGTTTAAGCCTTCGAGTAAAGCTTTTCGTGAATCTCGAACAACTTTTTCCCGGTAGCGCTGACAATCGCCGCCATTCTCCCATCAAGCCACTGATCCCCATCAATGATGTCCTGCTCGATGGATTCGAGCAATGTCGCGCAACTCAATAACTCGTCGAACAGCTCATAATCTTCTGAATCGTACTTATGGACATAGGCAACCTTCGGTTCCGCTGCGTTAGCTTTTCTGGCATCTGACAGCTTGGTCAAGGCATCTTCCAAGCTCACATTTGAGTTTTCACTAAGGATCTCCCTGCAATCCAAGACATGCCATTCCTCGCCAATTTTCTGACCGTCATCGAAGTCTTGCCGATGTTGCACACACACTGTCCCGCCTAGTTTCTCAATCGTTTGTGACATAACTTTACCCTCCCGTTGTTGTTGTTAATCCTCTTCCGGCATTACCCACCTGAGCCTGTCAAAGGTGTTGTCCAAGCTACTGTGGGTTGTGTAAAACTCTTTCAAATTGGAGTGCTGTTCCAGGTCCAAGTATTCTGCGTCAACTTTTTCTGAGAGCAATTTCTTCAACAAACCAAAAGTGGCACCATAGCAATTGGCCTGCTCAAAAAAGAGTTTTGTGTGGGATTGAATTAACGGTGTTAGTAATTCCATTAAGACATAAGAGAGTTCCACAATTTGTTGATTTGACAATTCAATCCTATGGGTTTTTAATCTCCAATCATCATTATCAAATAAATCGAGTGCATCCCCCAATTCCCGCAGCATTTCTTTGAGAGGCCATTCCCCTGGAAGTTCCCATTCACGTTGTTCTTGTTGCTCAAGGTATCTGCCAATTGAGTTGAAACAGTGTTGCAAATGCTCTTTGTCCATTCGGTCTCCTCCCCTGGTTGGTGTTTTAAAAAGGAAACCTATCCGGATCTTTAACTTCCACTCTGACTTCCCCGTTCTGCATCCACGCCTTTGCACAACCGATCTGCAAACGTTGAACGTCATAACCGCTGTCGTGCAGCAACTTGAACGCCTCGCGAATTTCCTTCGTTTCGATTTCAAAGATTTGTTGGTCAATGCTTTCCAAGGTTTTGACGTACATCTCCCTAATTTGTATTAAACCTTGCAGATTGTCTGCTTCCACCTCAATTAGCATTTGTCCTAGTGGTGTTCGTTCTGCCATTGTTTACCTCCCTTTGTGTTGGTCGTTAATTCTCTTCCGGCCATCCATGCGCCGGCCCTGGTCGGCAATTACAAAATGGAATTTTTGATTCATCGGCTCCATAGGCCTCGTTGAGCTGCGCCGCAATATTCAAAAAATTGGGCACATACTCAGAGGCACAGTGATAACAAACGCCTTGTTTGTCTTCCTCAAATATCCAGTACGGAATCTGTGAATCTTTATGTGGTCTTCCACAAATCGAGCAGGCCTCGCGCATGATGCAATTATTCCCGGTCAATGTAAGTAGGTGGGTTTCACCGTCAACCACAACCTCCTCGCTCAATTCGATTCTTTTCCTTTGGTCTAACTTGCTCAACTCTTGCCGCAATTCCCTGAACCAATTTTCCATAGTTTTCACCTTTCTCTGGCCTTGGCAAATTGGACATTCAATCCAACGCACCGTTTTTTTATATGTGAATCCAATAGGTTAAAAACCGCTGTGCTAAGATTGTGTCATGCGCTCTCGGTTTATCCGTTACAGATACCTTCGATTTGAGTAACACTCACTTATCCTTCTTTCTCGTCAAAGCAGGTTTGAATCAAATCCATGCTCTCCGAGATCAATTCCTTAGCGGTTCTTCTGGCCTCAATTGCCGCCTTTGAATAATACCCATGCTTGAGATTGGCCTCTCTCGATCTTTCCAGACCTTTTGGAGTCTTTGGCCCGGTAGATTTGCCCCCGTGCATCCGGCAGCGACCGTTTGGCATTGCCGGCGCCTGACAAGGGAGTCCGGTTTTCTTAGTTTTAGCTCCACAGCGGGGTGCATCCATGAAGGCATACCCAGGCTTTAGGTGAGGTTCATTCGCCATTTTTGCTGGACCCTCCCCCCTTGTTTTCGATGTGCCCGACAATGGCCTGGCCGCCCTCATGAACATGAACATACTTTACGACCACCGTTTGCTCTGGTTTCTTGCGGTATTTTTGCAGTGCCTCCAGCGTATTATCAAACGCTCTCAGCAGTTTTGTTGAGATGTTGGCGAGATTCCGTGAAATTTCCAAGGATTTCCAGTTGTCTTCCAGCGCTGTGATTGTCAGGTAGTGCATGGCCTGATTGTGCAGCGCTAACAATTGAGCTATAAGTAAGCCCTCCATCTCGTCTGCCGGACTAAGAGCATGCATTGCTGCCAGGGTGGCATCAGCTGTTAGGACTGTTTTCTGCTCATTTTCGTGTCTATAAAATATGCTTGCCCTGACTGTCTGATCGACCAAGCTTCTTGCCAGGTCCTGATTTCTGGTACCGGTTGATTTAGCAAGGCTTTTTTTGCAAGCTGCAACTGCTCCATTCCCTTCGGTAGAGCACATTCTGGGAGGATCTTCGAGAAACTGAGTGACTTTTTCTTGGAGTTCTTGTCCACCAGGGAGGTCTGCCATCAGCGCGGCCATTTTCGCAAGCTCTTGATCGGAGATTTCCCTTTTCTCCAGCTTTTGGATGTACATTTCTCTAGCTTGAGCTTCTTTGGTTTTTACTAAGTTCTTTTCTTGTTTGGGTGTCTCAGATTTTGCCTTAGCCATGTTCAAGTACCTCTTTGGGTTTTTGTTTCAGAAATCCGCTTTTGAACCATGGGTTCTTGCCAACGGGCACGCATTCTGGCCGCTGCCTTAACCCTCTTTTCGGTTCCGATATTGGGATTCACGCCCATACGATAAAAGTTGAGAGCACAAACGGTTTCACACTTTTCCACATCCTTTCTGCTCTGACCCACGCAATCAAGGCACCTGGCCCGGATAGCCTTTAACGGCGAAGGTTTCTTTACCTTTGATTTATCTGGTTTTTTGCCAAATCTGTAAGCCCACAATGGGCATTTCTGTGATGGACAAAGACGAACCTCTTTCGGCTGATCGTTGCAGCACCATATACAGTAGGCTCTGATTGACTTGAGTGGCGTTGCCATACTTTCATCTCTCCGCGCATCAGTTATGTCTGATATTCACCGATTGAACTTTCTTGGCGTACCGCGGCTCTGAATGCCTTCAAAAGTTCTGCAAGTTGCTCACGGCCTTGGGTCTTGCCGAACAACTGGTAGTTATGAGGCAATCTATTGGAATCCTGCTTTCCCATTACTTCTTTTTTCCCTTCTTTGCGTCATGGCCTTCATCGGTCACTCAAATATTGATCGCGCAGCTCTTTGTATTTTGCTAAACGCCGCTGCGAGGTCTTAATTCCCAATATGTCAAATTCATCTTTGGGGATTAGTTGCTCAACATTACGCCAAACCATGTCTTCGCCATCGGCATGTTCATAGCAGGGCTGTAGTTGTTTCCCGATGAGGTTCAAAATGCTCAAGGCAATCTTTGGGTTGCCTTTGTCTAATTCCTGTTCGATGACGCAAACGGCTTTATCGGCAAGGCCAAGCAATCTATCTTCAGCAGCTTCCCAAAGACTGATCCTTTCGGCATTTAGAGCACCGATAAAGAAATGATTTGTACTTTTCCACCTGCAAATCGTTTCCCGGGCAACTCCAACCTGTTCGGCCACTTCAACATCTGACCTGCCGGCCAAAATAAGCGGGATTGCCGCTCGTTGCCGGTCGCTCAATAGCTCGATGTCGATCTGCATTTCTTCCGCCGGTTGTGATGTTTCGTGATTTTCTGTGACTGCTAATGACTTAGATTTTTCCATGTTGCACCTCTTTTCTCTGGTTTTCTTTGACACATTGCTGACACACTGCCAGTCTACATTCCTAATTAGCGAGGCTCTGCGGCTGCGCTTTGGATTCATTGTCCATAGTTCCTAGGACTGTCCCCGATCTCTCCGGCAAAATGTTTCATCGTTTAGCCCTCCATCGGGTGAATGTGAGCAATCGCGTTTCGGTCCACGAGTAGCCACGGCACGGTGGCAACCTGATTGAGGCCGGTCACGGTTGCTGATTCCAGCTTAAAAAAACCTTTCAGTAAGCCTCGATAGGTTCCCTCGTAGACAAGCCCTCCACGGCTCTGCATGGTGAGTTCTTGACCCACAAGGGCAGGGAAGGGATCGGGTTTCACTTTGGGTTGACTTGGGAGCTTGACGGGTTGCTCCGCTGGCTTCGGTGTTTGCGGCACCTTTGGCTTCGGTTGTGTCTGCACCTGTGGTTTTTGATTTACGGGTTGCTGTTTGTACTCGATGACAGGTTGACGGTGTTTTTGTTTCATGGTTCCCCCCGGTTGGAAGCGCTCGCGTTTTTTGTGAACGCTCGCTTCCCTGTGATGGTTTTGAATGATTGGTGAGCTGAGAAAAAAACTGATGTAGATATGGTAGTACTATAGTTACACACCTAAATGTGTGCGCTGATTCGACAACTTCAAAAATACTTAAAATGCTGCAAGCTGTTGCTGGTTGGTGGTTTCCTGGATTTCTGCCATCTACGCTTATGTGTGCGCCGTTTTTTGGAGTGCACACCCAAATGTGTGCGTTATCGTCTACGTTTACGTGTGCCTGTTTTAAGTTGTACGGTCTACGTTTATGTGTGCGATTCAGGTCCATAATTCGTACCTCTGGCATTTGTGATCTGCTCTAACGGGAGACTTGAAAACAACACACTCTTGGAGTTGCCCGCCCAGGGAATGAAAACAGGTTAAGCAGTTCTTCTTCGGTGCTGTGTGGCGTTTTTCCGAGGAGCAATGACCATAGTAGGCCTTCTTGCGTTTGGCGGGCACAAACTCAGGAGTCCCAAACTTGCGCCATCTTTCAGAGAGCCCGTAAAGCGTGCATTTGCCTTCAACTAGCCCATTGCCGGGTTCAATGATGTCGATGAAACCGTGCTCGATGAGTTTGTCGATTGCCAAGTTGAATGCGCGGTTTGAGATGCCGAGTTCTTCGGCTTCGCGATAGGAGAAGGTGAGCTCACGCAGGTTCCACCAATGCCATTTACCCTTTCTATCCTTATTTTTCCGTCGCTTTAGCAAGAAATGGTAGTAGACTATAGGAGCCTTTCCAGGGAGACCGGTGAAAGCATCTGACTCAATGATTTCCCGTTCAACCCATGTACCCGTTGGCGGTTTATCTCGCTTCGGTATTGCGCCGGCCCCAGTTTTGGGTTTTGGTTCGGTCATGTTGCGCCGCACACCTATGCCCTGGCCCTGGCTTCCAAGTGCCGTTTGACAAATTCCTGAATTGCATCTCGATGGAAATACAATTTGCGCCCGTGTCTTACCGCTGGCAATTCGCCGGCATAGTAAAGCTGACGAACGGACCATGCAGAACGGCCTAGAAGTTTTGCGGTGTCTTCAGTGTCGAAAAGGATTTGTTGCGGATCGGTTTGTTTGTTTGTCATGTCGTTACTCCATAGTGTTTGGGTTGATCCAGAAAAAACAAAAGCCGAGCAGTCCACTTCTGGACATACCCGGCTTACTGGCTATGGCTCGCTGGCCTATTACTGGCTTGCCGACTTCCCCACTAATTAAATAGGTAGTTACCTTTGCGAGTTTTCTTTATCTGGTATTCTCGCTTGGTGCCATTTTCCTCTACGATGATGACCATTTTTGGAAACTGGCCATTCGCACAAAGTAGAATCCTATTGCTTTCGACCCGATCTGTAAAAGTAGGTTTTTCCGTCTTACCCATGTTAGGTACTCCCTTGTCTTTCTCAGAATCGTTTCAGGAAGAATTCCTGCTGATTTGAGGTAAAGAGGTTTGGTACGAATGCACATTTTCCACGCAAGAAATCGTCAATCATTGCACCCAAGGTTTCATATTCGGCACCCCAAAAACAGGTCAGTTCAGAATCAGCGAACCCGCCTACACTCATAAAACCATCTTCTATGAGTTCGAGGTACTCGAAAAATAGACCTCCAAGCAGGTTAAGCTTGAACTGTCTATGCCATCCGATGAATTCCCGACTGAATCTTATTCCATCTGGTTCCGGCAAAAATACATAGCGGTCAAAATTTTCTGCATGTTTATTGACGAGAGCTTCTATGATGTCCCACTCTATGTCGTATTCAAGACGAAGAAGAAGCCAGTAAACAATCGGAGGAATATCGAATTCATCATAGGCTGGCTTATCGCCAATCAGAAAAATAGGTAAGACCGCGCCACTCTTTTCAATTTGTTCGAAATGGTAGCTG
Organism: uncultured delta proteobacterium; assembly: GCA_963781715.1. Taxonomy (GTDB): domain Bacteria; phylum Desulfobacterota; class Syntrophobacteria; order Syntrophobacterales; family Syntrophobacteraceae; genus Desulfoferrobacter. Next base: position 2,319 of record CAWAGW010000018.1, on the reverse strand, counting down.
GCAATTGGTTCTAGTTTGTTTAGCTTTTCAGTCTCGCGTGAAAAGCTTGGAACTTCTCCACTCAGGAGAATACGTTCCAAGTTATCTTGAGGTATTAAAAGATTTGTTGAGCTAGACTTGTTGTAAAATCTGCCATCCCTCTCAATGAATCCTTGCAAGTATTCCGACCTCTTACCTGCAAGCTCCTTGGCCCTTTCTCGCTCGATAGTCTTCTTAATTTCAGATAACGTGTACCCACGCCCTTTCAGTTCAAAGATACGGTAGAGTCTTGCGAGAACCTCTTCCTTGTCTGGAAAGACTAACTTAACACCCTCACGATACCCTCCCTGCTTTTCGGGTTGAGGAAGCAAGTTCCTTTCAAGGTAATATTTAATGGTTCGATTTGTGATCTTGTACCCTTTACTGGTCATCTCGTCCACGATGTCATTAATTGTGACCATAAAAAACTCCACCTTTAGAGTTATAAGTATCAAAAGAGTTAAATGTAAGTATACTGTTAAATAACTCTTTGTCAACCTGAAAAGCATTTTTTTTATTGTTCCAGATCATTTTTGCTGTTTTCCAATCTCGAACAATCTGAGGCAATCATAAGCTATTGAATTTTAAATAAAAGTACCTCTAGGGCAGACGGATACCGTCTAGGGTAGGCGGGTATTTTTGGCGTGTAAGTTTATGGAATGGTTGGATTAGTTATTTTTATTTGGTTGCTTTTACGGATTCTCGCCAAACTTTTCTTGCTTCTGGCATCAAAAATTTCAGATATGAAATTCTAGGTTCCTTGTCCCCGTACACGTTATCGTAAAAATCTGGATACCTTTCTTCTGTCAGGAGGTTATTTACAGCCTCTTCGGCGCTTCATATCTTCCAGTTAACCGGACATTTTTAAGGTCATCAAGTAAAGGTTTGAGAAGTCGAAGTTTTAGTTGTCGTGCGCGTTCCGCTTTCGTTTTTCCCCGTATGCCGCTCTTCTTGCTATGAAGGTGGTCGGTCATCCAATCAGTTGGGAGTTCTGAAACAGTGTCGACGGTCGCCGCATAAACACCAAGTCTAAAAAGGTCGATAAATGATTTCTCTAACCTGACAATTTCTGACCAGAATTTCTCTTTATTCTCTGATTCTGGACGATTAATCCATCTACTCAAGATTATCTTTATCGGTGCTGCATTGTTTAATGCCACCACCTGCTCGAATTCTGAAAATTAGAATACTTTGTTTGCTTTTGCAGTGTGACATCTAGACTCTGCATGATATTAGATAAACGCACTAGCAATTCTTCTATATTGTCGTTCTCATTCCTCTGCGCCGCTTGTATGGCATTCCGCAAATCCGGTGAATCAATTTTGGCATCAACAATTTTAAGAGCTGTTTGAGAAAAGTTGGAATGAACGACCGTAAATCTTTTATTCTAATTTTTATGAGCGCATCAATGCGTTCCAAAAGACTGTTTAAATGTCGTCCATCCCAGCAATAAGAATACCCCGTAGCTGAATTGCGAGCCAAATGCATAGCCCAAAAGCAATCTTCCGATTCAAGGCCATTGCGTTCCAATGCGTCAGAGCAAAGGTCCGCATCACCTTTCCAATTTATGACCTTCGACTGAAATATCTATTCCTAGTTTATAGGAATCGAGGCAAGCATCCAAGCAGTCCGAAATTTCAATGTCAGCGACTCCATTCTTCTCTAATATTTCATAGGTCGCCCGCAATGCGCAAAATCTCCGATTTTTTCTTTCTGTGACCGTCTTTCACTTTGCCCACTCCCCGCAAGTGCCCAGTGAGGTGAGAGGAAAAGCAACCGGGGATCGCTCTTTTCGGGTCGCGGATCCCTATTCTCTCAAGCTGATAAAAAGCTCTTCTTCATCGGTCCCTTTGTTATCCAGGGAAACCGGATAAGGATTTCCGGCTTGTCGGGTCGCGATTCCCTATCCCTGGAAGCTGATAAGTGCAACGCCAAAAAAAATCTTTTAAGAAAAATTCATAAGATGGTATCCGAAGTACTATCGAATCAATGCCTTGTCTGCAACTTCAACCATAGGTGCTTGATGATCACTGCGCTTGCATCATCCGCATGCATGTTTTCAGCGCCACATTCCCGGAGTAATTCCCGATTCCCTGCCATAAGCCAAAATGTTCGGGATATACTGACCCAGCCCAAAATGAAGTAAGGGAATATCCTCTTCATTCATTCCCCTGAACTCATTTAAATCACTTCTATCCAGTGATCGCATCAGTTGTTCAACGGCTGCCGATATCGTTCTGCATGTATCCGTCTTTGAATACTGCATTGTCGGTCTCGCCTACTATCGCCATCCTTATTCTC
>CAWAGW010000017.1:0-281155 GCA_963781715.1 uncultured delta proteobacterium | reverse complement strand
ATCGGCTTTTACATTTGCCATTGTGGGACGAACATAGCGGGGAAGGTGCGCACGGAGGAAGTGGCGGAGTTTGCGCGCGGACTCGGCAATGTGGAGGTGGCAAGGGACTACAAGTTCATGTGTTCGGACCCGGGTCAGGAGATGATCCAAAAGGACATCCGGGAGCTGGGGTTGACCCGTGTGGTGGTGGCCTCGTGTTCGCCGCGGCTGCATGAGAAGACGTTCCAGTCGGCCTGTCAGCGTGCGGGGCTGAACCCGTACTACTTTCAGATGGCCTGCGTTCGGGAGCACTGTTCGTGGGTGACAGAGGACGCGGATGAGGCCACCGGCAAGGCGAAGGGGCTGGCGGCTGCGGCCATAAACCGGGTGAACTACCACCAGCCGCTTGCCAGTAGAGAAGTGAAGGTGCACCCGGATGTTTTGGTGGTGGGGGCCGGGATCGCCGGAATCCAGGCATCGCTTGATATCGCCAGGGCGGGCCACAAGGTCTACCTGGTGGAAAAGGATCCTTCCATCGGCGGGCACATGGTGCAGTTTGACAAGACCTTTCCGACCCTGGACTGCGCGGCCTGCATCTCCACGCCCAAAACGGTTGCGGTAAGCCAGAGCCCCAACATCGAGCTGCTCTCCTATAGTGAAGTAACGGAGCTTAAGGGCTTCGTTGGAAACTTCAAGGCCAGGATCAAACGCAAGGCGCGCTTCGTTCTGGAGGAAAACTGCACGGGCTGCGGCCAGTGCGCCGAAGCCTGCCCGGTATCGGTGGAAAACGAGTTTGACGAGCACCTCTCGACGCGCAAGGCGATCTATCGGTTCTTTCCCCAGGCGGTCCCCATCACTTTTTGCATCGACAAGAAGGACCGGGCCCCGTGCACCGTAACCTGCCCGGCGGGATTGAACGTGCAGGGCTACATCCAGCTGATCGGGCAGGGCAAGTACCGGGAGGCGGTGCAGCTGATCATGGAAAAAGTGCCGCTGCCGGGAGTGCTGGGAAGAGTCTGCCCGCACCCTTGCGAGTTCCAGTGCCGCCGGATGGAAGTGGAGCAGGCCCTGGCCATAAGGGATTTGAAGCGCTATGCGGCCGATCGGGTGAACTTCTCCGAGCTTCCCCTACCGGAGATCGAGGAACGAGAAGAAAAGGTTGCCGTGATCGGATCGGGACCCGCCGGACTGACGGCGGCCTACGACCTTCGGCTGAAGGGCTACCAGGTCACATTGATTGAAGCCCTCCCGGTTCTCGGCGGTATGCTGCGGGTGGGAATCCCGGACTACCGGCTTCCTCCGGAAGTCTTGGAGCGGGAGATCGACCATATCCTGCGCCATGGAATCGAAGTTCGAACTGAAAAGAGACTGGGTTCTGATTTCACCCTGGACGATCTTAGAAAAGAGGGATTCAGTGCGATTTTGGTGGGCATCGGAGCGCACCGCAGCCTGAAGCTCAACATCCCGGGGGAAGAAGAGATCACGGGAGTGCTTGATGCGGTGAAATTCCTTAGGGATGTCAGCCTGGGAGAGACGCAAAAACCCGGCAGCCGGGTCGCCATTGTGGGCGGTGGCAATGTGGCCGTCGATGCCGCAAGAACCGCTGTTCGGCTGGGCTGCGATCAAGTCTCGGTGGTTTATCGAAGGAGCCGGGGAGAGATGCCGGCCTACCCCGAGGAAATAGAAGATGCCTTAAAAGAAGGGGTCAAGATCCATTACTTAACGGCCCCGGTGGGGATTCACGGCGAAAACGGCAGAGTGTCCGGGTTCGAGTGCATCAAAACCGAGCTCGGCCCAGCCGATGAGAGCGGCAGAAGACGTCCAACCCCGATCGCGGACTTGGAGTTTGTGATCGCCTGCGATGCTGTCATTTCTGCCATCGGACAGGAGCCCGAAGCGGACTGCGTGGAAGACTGCGGCATCGGAATCAGTAGAAGAAACCGGCTTTTGGTAAAAGATAAAACCATGCAAACGTCCATGCCCGATGTCTTTTCTGCGGGCGACAGCGTAACCGGGCCCGCTACGGTGATCGATGCCGTAGCCGGGGGGCACCAGGCGGCCGAGGCCATCCACCGCTACTTGAGCGGAGAAGACCTCGAGGCCTACGCGGCATCCCTTGCCGATGAAAAACCGGGAAAGGACTGGGCGCCGATCCCGGCAGATATTCAAAAAAGATCCCGAGCCGAACTGCGGCACCAGGACCCGATCGAAAGCGCCAAGTCCTTTAGCGAGGTATCCCTTGGCCTGAGCGATGAAGACGCTCATAGAGAGGCAATGCGCTGCCTCAACTGCGGGGTTTGCTCGGAGTGCATGGAGTGTGTCCGGGCCTGCGAGCGAAACGCCATATCCCACAGGATGCAAGAACAGGAAATCGAGGTGGATGTCGGAACCGTTGTTCTAGCCACCGGCTTTGACATCATGGACCCCTCTCCTTTGAAGCAATACGGCTACGGCCGGTTCGATGAAGTCTACACGGGCCTCGAGTTCGAGCGGTTGAACAATGCCGTGGGTCCGACCGGCGGCCGGATCCTTATGAAAAACGGAGAAAAACCGCAAAGTGTGGGGATCATCCATTGTGTGGGCAGCCGCGATGTGAACCATCATGTGTACTGCTCGAGGGTGTGCTGCATGTACGCCTTAAAATACGGCCACCTGATCAAGGAAAAAGTGGGGCACGATACGAGGATCTATAACTTCTACATCGATATGCGCTGCTTCGGCAAAGGCTATGAGGAATTCTACCGCAGGCTGCAGGAGGAGGGCATCACCTTCATCCGCGGAAGACCGGGGGAGATCACCGATCGGGCCCGAACAGCCAAGGAACGGGATAAGCTGATCATTGTGGGGGAAGACACCCTGCTTGGAAAACCGCTTCGCATTCCGGTGGATATGGCGATCCTCTGTACGGCCATGGAGCCGCGGAAAAACACCGCAGATGTTGCCAGAGTGTTTGGAGTGAACCAGGGTGGAGACGGCTTTTTTCTGGAAGAGCACCCGAAGCTCGGGCCCATGTCCACGGCAACCGACGGGATCTTTCTTGCGGGAGCCTGCCAGGGACCGAAAGACATCCCGGACGCCGTCTCGCACGCCTCGGGAGCCGCGGCCCAGGCCCTGGCGCTTGCCACCCGCGGGAAAGTCGAGATTTCCTCCACCATCTCCTGGATCGACCCGGATGTGTGTGCGGGATGCCAGACCTGCATCGGGCTTTGCGCCTATTCGGCCATCGAGTTCGATGAAAGAAGGCGGGTTTCGGTGGTCAATGACGCTCTTTGCAAGGGATGCGGCAGCTGCGCCGGTTTTTGCCCGAGCGGTGCGGCCCGGGTCAAACACTTTACCGCCAAACAGGTGTTCGCCGAAATCGAGGCGCTGCTGGATGCGGTGTGAGTGTGTGAGCTCACCGCACAGGACGCAGAGAGCGCGCAACTAAAGATTGTCTTCACCACGAAGGACACGAAGAGTCTTTCTTCCTTCGTGCTCTTCGTGGTGGTTATTAAGCGGGTGAATGCTCGACAAAATGGAGGAAGACGTGGGAGAATTTGAGCCGACCATCATCGCCTTTGTTTGCAACTGGTGTACCTATACGGCGGCGGATTTAGCCGGAACTTCACGCTTGATCCAGCCCGCCAACGTGCGCATGATCCGCATGATGTGCACCGGCATGGTGGACCCGAAATATGTAATCAAAGCGCTTCTGGAAGGGGCCGATGCGGTGCTCGTAAGCGGCTGCCACCCGGGGGACTGCCACTACATCAACGGCAACCTCAAGGCGCGGCGCCGTATCAAACTCTTAAAGGAGATCCTGCCAAGGTTCGGCTTCGATGAGCGGCGGCTCAAGATGACCTGGATCGGCGCCAGCGAAGGGATCGATTTTGCCGAAACGATGCGGGAGATGACGGCCGAAGTCAAGTCGCTCGGCCCCAACGAAGCGCGCCGGCAGATGGTGATTTAAGGGAATTCACCGCAGAGAGCGCAAAGAGAAGCAAATAATAGAAAATTCTCTTTTTGAGTTTTGCGGTAAATGTGAAGCGCCGGATAAACGATTGGGAAAAATAAACAGCAAAAGACAGGCTGGAGAATAAAGCAATGGCCAGGACAGCACAACTTGAAGTCAAAGAGCAAAATCCGGTGAAATCCCTGCAGGAGTTTTTTAGGACCTTGCTCGAAAAGGGGGAGATCGAGGCCCTTCTGGTGGCCCGGCACCTGCCGCTGAAAAATGTGGTGATGCCGACTCTGGTGACCGATCCGGACAAACTTGAGGGAGCCGACCCGCTGGCCCCGGTCTTTCCCATCAATGCGGCCAAGGTGGTAGCCAAGCTCACCAGAAGGCCCTTCGAGGGAAGGATTGCCGTGGTCTTGCGACCGTGCGAGATTCGGGCCTTCATCGAACTGGTGAAGCTCAAACAGGGAAGTCTTGAGCAGGTCATCGTGATTGGAATGGATTGCCTTGGCGCCTACGGCAATGTCAACTACGCACGCTTTGCCGCCGCCGGGGGAAACGGCTCTGAAGCGACTTTAAGCTTTTACCGCAATCTCTTCCAAGGGAGCGGAAGCGCCTTTGAGGAGTTCGATCTATCTCCGGCCTGCAAGGCCTGCGAACACTTTGTGCCGGAAAACGCCGATCTTCTGATCGGGCTGCTCGGATCGAACATGGAAGAATCGCTGCTGATTCAGGCCAACACCCCGGTGGGAGAAGAGCTTATGGGAAAACTCGACCTTCCCGCAGCAGAGGAGCCCGAGGGGAGAAAGCGGGCCGTTTCGGAGCTCTTGGCGCAGCGCAGCGCCTACCGCAACCAGATGTTTGAAGATACCGCGGAGGCCACCTCGGATCTTTTGAAGCTCATGAACTATCTTGGCAACTGCGTCAACTGCTACAATTGCCGGGTGGCCTGTCCGGTTTGCTACTGCAAGGAGTGCGTCTTCACAACCGATGTGTTCGACCACGAACCGGCTCAATTCATCCGCTGGGCCAAAAAGAAGGGCATCCTCAAGATGCCGACCGATACGGTCTTCTACCACCTCACCCGGCTGGCTCATATGAGCACGGCCTGCATCGGCTGCGGTCAGTGCTCCAACGCCTGCCCCAACAACGTTCCGGTGATGGAGCTGTTTCGAACCATTGCGGCCGGCACTCAGCGGGCCTTCGACTATGAGGCGGGGCGGAGCGTGGAAGAGGAACCGCCGCTTTCGGTCTTTCGCGAAAAAGAATTCTCGGAAGTGACCGGCGGAAAAGACTGATAAAGATTTTTATATCACCACGAAGGCCACGAAGAGCACGAAGAAATGCTTTTCTTCAACCTTCGCGTTCTTCGTGCGCTTCGTGGTTCATTAAGTTTACTCAAAGAGGCTCGCTATGAAGAAAAAGAGAGGCTCGGCCCTGGTGGTTGGAGCCGGTATCAGCGGCATGCGCTCGGCTTTGGATTTGGCGGAGATGGGCTATCGGGTGACCCTGATCGATAAGGCGCCAAACCTCGGGGGGACCCTAAGGCAGCTGGACTACCAGTTCCCGAACGACCACTGCGGCATGTGCAAGATGCTGCCCATGGTCGAGCGGGACAGCGCTTCGCAGTACTGCCTGCGGAAAGGCTTTTTCCATGAGAACATCGACATCATGGTGGCGACCGAACTGGCGGGGATCGAGGGGGAACCCGGAAAGTTCCAGGTGACCCTGCGGCACAAGCCGACCATGGTCGATCCCGAGCGCTGCATCGGCTGCGCAGAATGCGGCAAGGTCTGCCCGGTGGAGGTACCTGATGAGTTCAACGCCGGGCTCACCGCCCGCAAAGCCATCTATCTCCCGGTGCCGCACAATATTCCCAACCACTATGTGGTGGACCCGTCTGCCTGCAGCCGCTGCGGGGAGTGCGAAAAGGTCTGCCCGACCGGGGCCGTCGATCTTCAGCTGGAGGCGAGAAAGGCCTTCAAGGTTTTGGTGGTGGACGATGAGCTGATCGTTCGGGACTCCATCAAAGAGTGGCTGGAAGACGAGGGCTTCAAGGTGGATATGGCCGAATCCGGGGTGGAGGCCCTGGAGAAGCTCTCGCAAACGAGCTACAGCCTGCTGCTGTTGGATGTCAAAATGCCGGGCATGGACGGGGTGGAGGTGCTCAAAAACGCCAAGGAGATGCACCCGGATCTCGATGTGGTGATGATGACCGCCTATGCCACCGTTGAAACGGCGGTTGAGGCGATGAAAATAGGGGCCATGGACTATCTCATGAAGCCCTTCGATCCGGAAGCCCTGGTTACCATGGTGGTGCAGAGGTACCGGAACTTCCTGCGCATGGGCGAGCAGAAGCTGGAAGTGGGGGCGATCGTTTTGGCGGCGGGCTTTGGCAGCTTCGATCCGGCATCGGCCCCGGACACCTACGGGTATCACCAGCTCCAAAATGTGGTGACAAGCGTCGAGTATGAGCGACTCATCAGTGGGACCGGCCCCAACGGAGGAAAGCTGCTGCGCCCCGGCGACGCAAAAGAAATCAAGAAAATCGCCTGGCTGCAGTGCGTCGGATCGCGCAATCTGCGCGTGAATGCCGACTACTGCTCATCGGTTTGCTGCATGTTTTCCATCAAAGAGGCCCTTTTGGCCAAGGAAAAGAGTGCTGGAAACCTGGATGCGGCCATTTTCTACATGGATATGCGAACCTTCGGGAAAGATTTTCAAAGATATCGGGAGCGGGCCGAAAAGGACGTCGGGGTGCGCTTTATAAGAAGCCGGGTGCATTCGGTGGAAGCGGGGCAAGAGGGGAACTTGCGGCTCATGTATTCGGATGTGGGCGGCGGGATTCATGATGAGGAATTCGATCTGGTGGTGCTTGCCACCGGGCAAAAACCCCAAAAGGGAACCGAAGGGCTGGCTGAGCTTTCAGGGGTCGAGCTGACCCCGTCCGGGTTCTTTAAAACCGGGAACTTTTCCTTCAGCCGCACGGCAAAGGAGGGGATTTTTGTCAGCGGCTCATTCACCGGCCTTCGGGACATATCCGAGTCGGTCATCCAGGCAAGCTCGGCCGCCCTTGCCGCTTCATCTCTTCTTCACTCCAAGGGGGGAAGCCTGGCGGAAGTTCAAGCCGATGAGCCAAGCTACCGCGATGTCTCCCGCGAGATTCCAACAATCGGTGCGGTTCTTTGCAGCTGCGGGGGAGACATTGGAAGATCCGCCGATCTTAAGGGATTGACTCAAAAGCTTCAAGGCATGGGAGAGAAGGTTTTTCAAATCGATCGGGTTTGCACCCGGGAAGGGTTGGATGAGCTTTGCCGGGTTTTGCGCGAGAGCCGGGTCAACCGGGTTCTGATCGGAGCCTGCATGCCCTATGTGTACGCCAAAAAGCTAAAAGACCTGGGGGAGTCCATCGGCCTTCACCCCTCCCTGATCGAGGTGGCCGACATCCGGACCCCCGCCTTTCCCGATCGGGACGACAATCGGGCCCAGGTCACGCGGGAGATCGCATCCATCCTTTCCATGGCGGCCTCTCGTTTAAAGGGAGCGGACCCCGTTCCGCCCCGCACCGTCCCGATGAGCCAACGGGCTCTGGTGGTCGGGGGCGGGATTGCCGGCATGACAGCGGCCCTCGGCATCGCAGAGCACGGCTATGAGGTGGATCTGATCGAAATCTCATCCCGACTCGGGGGCAACTTGCGATCCCTATACCGCACCCTCGACGGTCCATCTCCTCAAGAGCTTTTGCAGCAGACCATCGCAAGAGTCGAAAAGCATCCCCACATCAAGGTGCATCAAAAATCCCGGGTGGTCCACTCGGAGGGGCAGACCGGCAGATTTATCACCACCATCGAACATGAAGAAGGGGCCGGGGAGACCCTGGAGCACGGAGTTGCGATTCTTGCAACAGGCGGGTCCGAGGCTAAAACCGAATTGTACGGCTACGGGAAAACCGATTCTATTGTGACCCAGCACGAGCTTGAAGAAAAGCTTCAAAGCGGGGCGGTAAACCCGGGAGATCTTAAATCGGTTGCCATGATCCAGTGCGTCGGGTCAAGAGAAGAGCCCAGAAACTACTGCAGCCGCATCTGTTGTGCGGCGGCGCTTAAAAACGCCCTCTACCTCAAGGAACAGAACCCCGAACTGGATGTCTATATCCTGTATCGGGACATGATGGCTTACGGTTTTTTGGAGGCCTTCTACACCCAGGCGCGCAAGGCCGGGGTCATTTTTATCCAATACGAGGTGGATGAAAAGCCCCGGGTAGAGGCTGAGAACGGAGTTGTAACCCTAACGGCACTTGACCCGCTCTTGCAGCGAGAGATCGTCCTAAAACCTGATTTATTGGTGCTCAGCACCGGGATCGTTCCAGGCGGGGAACAAATAAGACTTGCCGAGATCTTTGGGGTTCAAACCAACCGGGATGGATTCTACCAGGAGGCCGAATACAAGTGGAGGCCGGTGGAGTTTCTAAAAGAGGGGGTGTTTGCCTGCGGCATAGCGCATTCGCCGCGCTCCATCACGGAATCGATTGCGATGGCCGAGGCGGCTTCACAGCGCGCCCTGAGCATCCTGAACAAGGAGCGGACGGTGGGTGGAAGCATCACGGCCGAGGTGCGCCACAGCTTGTGTTCGCTTTGCGAGCGGTGCATCGATGCCTGCCCCTACGGGGCCAGACGGCGCGATGAGGAAGAAGAGGTCATCGTGGTCGATGAGCTGGCCTGCCAGGGCTGCGGGTCGTGTGCGGCGGTGTGCCCCAACAGCGCCTCGGTGCTTCGCGGATACCGCGATCAGCAGATGTTTTCCATGCTGGATGCGGCCCTGGAGGAGATGTTTTAGCAAGTATTAACCGCAGAGGGCGCAGAGAAAATTTTTTTTAATCACGAAGAACACGAAGAACCACGAAGAGGAAAGGATTTAAGACTGCGGAGGCTTCGTGCTCTTCGTGCCCTTCGTGGTGAAAATAAGCTTTTGGTTACCTCTCTCTGCGCACTCCGCGCTCTCTGCGGTTAAATAAACAGGAGAAAGCAATGAATCCTCAGACGGGAAACGGCTCACATGAGACAGTCGATCCTTTGGCGGCCGTTCGGGAAAACGTCAAAGCCTGCATGCAGTGCGGCACCTGCACCGGCTCTTGCGCCAACGCCGATGCCATGGACCATACTCCAAGAGAGCTCTGGCGCATGGTGCAGCTGGAACTGACAGATGAGATTTTTCAAAGCAAGACCTTCTGGCTTTGCTCCACTTGCTATTATTGCACGCTGCGCTGCCCGAGAGGCCTGAAGCTTACCGAAACCATGGGAGCCCTCAAGCGGTTGGCCGTCTCTCAAGGGAAATGGAAGGAAAAGAAGAGCATCAAGTTTTATCTCACCTTCCTCGACAATGTGCGCCGCTACGGCAGGGTTCGGGAAATGGATCTCATGACCCGCTACTTTCTTTCCCTGAAAAACCCCGTCACTCCCCTGGGGTTTACCCCGCTCGGGGTGAAGCTGATGGTCAAAGGAAAGATATCTTTGCAACCGCCAAACCTTTTTTCCGTCGGCAAGATGGATGCCATCTATCGCAAGGTGCGGGAACTGGAGGGCCGCTCATGAAATATTTCTATTATCCCGGATGCTCGCTTGAGGGGACCGCGCAAGAATACGATGCTTCCACGCAAGCCGTGATGCGGGCTCTGGGGGCAGAGCTTTTGCAAATCGAGGACTGGACCTGCTGCGGGGCCAGCGCGGGCGATGCCGTAAGCTATCTGTTATCCATGGTGCTGCCTGCAAGGAACCTGGCTTTGGCCGAGCGCACCGCAATCGACGCCGACATGCTGGTTCCCTGCAGCGCCTGCTATCTCAATCTAAAAAAAGTGGAAGACCACACCCGGCGAGATGACAAGCTTTTAGAGACTATCAATCAGGTGCTGGCAGAAGACGGCTTAAGCTACCATAAGGGCATCAAAGTCCGCCATTTGCTCGATGTGCTCTCCCGGGACATCGGAGCCGACGCCGTCGAGGCCAGGGTAGTGCGCAATCTGACCGGTCTTCGGGTCGCTCCCTATTACGGCTGCCAGTGTCTTCGCCCCTACGCAGAATTTGACGATCCGCAGCAACCCGAATCCATGGAGCCCCTGATCGAGGCCCTCGGGGCCCAAGTGCACCCGTGGGAGATGGGCGCCAAGTGCTGCGGGGCGGGGCTCATGACCACCAAGAAAGCCGCCGCCCTCGAGCGGGTGAGCGAGCTCCTTCAGGCGGCCAAAGGCGCCGACTGCATCGCAACGGTTTGCCCCATGTGCCAGATGAACCTCGAGAGCTACCAGGCCAAGATCTCCCGCATGAACGGGCAAAGCCTCGCCGTCTCGGTCCTCTACCTGCCGCAGCTCATGGGCCTCGCCTTCGGACTCACCGAACAAAACCTCAAACTCAACCTCAACTTCGCCTTTGCACCGAACCTGAAAAGTAAACTGAACGCAATGTCGCATGCCGGCGATTTTCAATAAGTTTCAGTTGGGAACAGACAATGATGAATGGGACTACCCTAAAGGGACCATTCATCTTGCTCCAAGATGGCTATTTCTTTGGAAGGACCGATCAGAACCAACCGGGCTGACCCTGCAACATCCTCGGTATCAAACAATACTGCCCTCAGGAGTTTCAACTTCTGTCCCACATTGAAACACGGAACACCACTAACATAGTCCCACACCTGCCCCGTCCTCCATGGGGATTCATGGATGTGGCCGTGGAAAGCTGCGACAAGCCGACCACTAACCGCCCATTTTTCGATGAAACGTTTTACGGCTAAGCTGCCGACATTTGAATCAGCACTAGTGCGATCTAGAGCCGTATCCTTTGGCGGCGCATGGCTGACAAAGATAAAAGAGAAATCTTTCCATTCTTGACTTCGAAGCCTCTCGGTGAGTCCATCAAGATCTTCTTCAATAGTTCCCGCGACTGGGTCAAGTACATGGGGAGTCTCAAAACCCGTTATAGTAACCGAGCCGTTTGTCACCACCCCAAAATCGGAAAGTCTGCTGTTGTCACGACAGTCTGCTTTTTCTCCGTCTTTGATCAGGAAGGGCGTGGGGTTCACCTTCATATAGCCCGCGACTGCCAGATTCTCGTTTAACTTATGCAAACGCATATGCAACAAGTGTAGATCCTTGCCATCCCTTTCTTCCAGAAGAAACCTCGCCGCGGCAATGTCGTCATTTCCCAAGTCGAGGAACACCGGCACATCCTTGCATCTCGTCCGAAATTCCTGCAATCGCGGGATCAATTTCTGTCGAACCCACGCCTTGTGTGGTCCAATCGATGCCTGAATGCCGCCTTTCCAATCCGGAATAATATCACCGCCAACAATCACCGCTTCCGGCTGGATTAACTCTGCGGCACTAAGAAGACGGTCGAAGTAAGGCGGATAGACATGAGTGTCGGATGTGTAGAGTATTTTCACTTCGGGTCCCTCTGTTAGAGAAGATTCCGGATACCGGATAAAGAATACATTAAGCTGCCGCAGCATTCTCCTTATCCGCTAGCCGGAATCTGCATCCAATATCACTTAGAAATCGACAAGAACTTTCGCCGCCACCTCCTGGATGATGAAAAAGTCTATTTTTAAATTGTAACGATTTGGTGAAAATATTTTTTCAACGAATCCATCTCTTGACGTTCCCTTTGAGAAAGTATGCTGGAACCCAGTTTTTCGCCGTAATACCCGTTTGCAACCAGAGTTTCAGCCTTCTCCATCAATTTGACCAGGTTCTCGGCAGTTTCAGCCTGCAAGGCCAAACTTATGTCATTGACGAACAAGACGTCCCGCGGTAGGAGGTTATATTCTTTAAACAAGTTCATGATTTTCAGAGCGTTCTGCTGAGCCATTTCAATAGCCTCTTGTTCGGTCTTCGAGCTCAGTCTGGGGGGCACGAGAGGCACACTCAAATAGATGACGCTCTCCCTTTCGGGAGGCAACAGTTTACCGCCGATTCCTTTCATTTTGCGATTGACCATCACCGTTTCCGGAATTTCCGGAGCAAGATCGATGATTGCGATTCTGCCTGCCAGCCCTCGCCGCAACATTTCTTGCAAGATACTCCGGCACAGAGAAGTCTTACCCGTGTTGACCTCTCCTAAAATGAGAGTCCACTTGCCAAGATAATCGGAGAGATTGAAGCTAGTGCCCAATTTTCATCACCAGGATAAGATTTATTGAACAAAACAAGAATTTAAAAGTCTTACTTAATTGTTGCAAGCAATTGAATCAAATTTTAGTGCCCATTTTTCGCATTCACCCATTACCTACTTCTTCATGTGCAAGCATTCGAAAGACTTCGCCAACCTCGCTGAGAATTTGACACGCCTCGTTCGGTAAGTGATGGAAATTCATTGCTGGGCACAGATAAACGCAGCCCGGACAGATCACACTCTATCCTCCGGGTATGCCATAGGAGCAGGATTTATTCATGCCCAACACAGATTTGTTGTCAGCGGAATCGGGAGGGATTAGAAATTAGGCGTCCTTGCCGAAGGGGAAGTCAATCAATTAATTTGAAATGTGGGCATTGAAACAATATATTCTTTCAACGGAATGTATACGTAAATGTATGCTGCCCAAATGTAGAGACTCGATGCGGAACATTTCTGATCTTCGAGTACATTCAACTCTAGTGCAGGAACAAGTTGATGATGCAGAAGCGAAAAGAGATCATCGGGAGTCTAATCACGATAGGCGATGAGATCCTGTTGGGAGATATTCCAAACGGCAACGCCCACTATATAGCTTCAAGCCTGCGTGCAAAAGGCTTTCGCCTGCGTTCCATGGTCACAGTAGGCGATGAAGAAAATGATATCATTCAAACCCTGAATCGCCATCTGAAAGATTCAAGATTCATTATAATGACCGGCGGCCTTGGCCCAACTGAAGATGATCGAACCAATTCCGCCGTCTCCAAAGCTTTTAACTTACCATTGGTTGCCAATCGGGATTACCGTGAAAGCCTGCGGAAAAAATGTGCTCAAAGAGGATTATCCTGGTCGGAAGAACTGGATAAGTTGACCGAACTTCCAGAGGGAGCCATCAAAATAGGTATAGGAATGGCAGGATTCTTAATCGAACATCATGATATTCCCTGCTATTTTTTGCCGGGGGTACCGTCTGAAATGCGCCAACTGGTGACCGAGATAGTCATTCCCGATTTAGAACTCCGTTTTCCGAACAGACCGGTTTACATCAAGCAGATTCTGCGCATCCAGGGAATCAGGGAATCGGTCATCGGCAATCGATTGAAAAGCCTCACATTTCAGGATGCGACGATTCAGGTGGGATACCTGCCGCAGCCTTGCGAGAATTGGGTAACTTTGCTGATAAAGAGTGAAGATGAACGGTCAGCAACTGTTCGGCTACAGCAGGCTCAAAAGGAAATTGCAGCCCGACTGGGTTCAGAGCACATCAGCGGTTTGAATGATGACAGCATCGAGACAGTGGTGGGCAGGCAATTGCGAGAAAAGAACTGGAGGATGGCTGCAGCAGAATCCTGCACCGGAGGACTCGTTTCGAGCAGAATAACGGCCATTGCAGGGGCGTCTGACTATTTTGAGCGGGCTTTCATCACTTACAGCAATGAGGCCAAGACCGAGATGCTCGACGTGCCGCAGGAACTGTTGAACCAGCATGGGGCGGTGAGCGAACCTGTTGCTCGCGCGATGGCAGAGGGCGCGCTAAAACAGGCAAGAGTCGATGTGGCTTTGGCTATCACAGGAATAGCAGGACCCACCGGAGGAAGTCCCGACAAGCCCGTCGGGACGGTTTTCGTCGCCTGCTCGACTCTCTCGCACACCCAGGTTGAAAAGCATTTATTTGGAGGGTCGCGAGAAGCTGTTCAGGAGCAATCGGCTCAAGCTGCCTTAGTTCTCCTTTGGAGGGTTCTGTTGAAATGATAAGAACTTTTATCGCAATCGATGTTCCGGGTTCGGTTAAAATCGAGTTGGAAAAGTTTACGGCGGAACTGAGAAAAACCGGGGCTATGGTCACTTGGGTCAAGCCTGAACGTATGCATCTGACTCTTAAGTTTTTAGGTGATGTTTCTGCCGAAAAAATCGAAGAGATCAAGCAAGCCTTGCAGGCAACTGCTGTCTCCTTCGCTCCTTTGCGTCTGCAGCCGGTCGGTTGCGGCGCGTTTCCTTCCATCAAACAAATGCGGGTTGTCTGGGTAGGATTGCGTGGTGATGATGAGCAACTAAAGGAGCTGCAAAAAAGAATTGAAACTGCCTTGTCACCACTCGGATTTCCAGCTGAAGATCGACCTTTCAGAGCACATTTGACACTCGGTCGAGTGAAAGGGAAAAGGCATCTAAATTCGCTTCAGGAAGCTCTCCTGGCTCGTCAGAAATTCCAGGCGGGTGCTTTTGAGGTAGCCGAGCTGACACTCTACAAAAGCGACTTGAGGCCGACAGGTCCAATATACACACCGCTATTGCGGGCGCCTTTTTCCGCCAGGCATGATTAAACAACTATTAAAACAAGTATGCGTTACCCAACAGTTGTATGAAGACGAGATTGAAAGCCGGCTCCACACTAACCTCACCTTGGGAAAGGTTACTGTCGTGCCAGTTAATCGGAGTCAATGACAAGATGTCTCTCAAGAAAATCGAGCAGACGCCTGCCTTCTTCCGTGACAACCCAACCGACCCCTTCACACTCAGGGCAGTCAATGGCTTCAGCATGGTCTTCGACATAAATGACCCCAGTGCCCCAGCACTTCCAACATTTCACTTCAAGTTCCGGCAAGCCCATGACATCCTCACGATTAGCTGTCTTCAACTGACACCATCAAAAGTTATTAAGCCGTTTATCAAGCATATTATATTGTAATCGGTCCTTATCTTCTGCTAATATTTTATAGATTTAATTCATACTTATACCTGTTGACGATAGACTAACAGTAAGCGCCCGGCATCTCCCACAACATCGTTGGACCCTTACTCACGCATGATCCTGTGCAGGAGGCTGTACTGAAATGGAAAAGCTGCGAACAGAGCTGTGTAAGTACCTGGGCTGCAAAAACTTCTGCTTCAGTTTGCTGTTGGGTCTGTTCCTGATGAGTTGTGCACACGCTCCAGGTGGTGCACCTGCGCAACCAGAACGATCTACTGCGCTGCCTACCAAGAATCTCGTAGAACACATCCAGCACGAAAATCAAAGCGCAGTGAACAGAAACAATTATTTGACGCTTGAACAAGCCATCCAGGACGCATTGGAGAGAAGTCCCGAGCTGCAGCAGATCCTGCAGCGCATAGATGCCTCAGCCGAGCAGATCAAGCAGGCCGAAGCAGCATTCTACCCACGTCTGATCATCGCCGAAGATTTCAATGTGACAAACAACCCCGTTTATGCGCTGATGGATATCATCAACCAGCGCCGGCTTTCTACCACCACTGATTTTAACAATCCCGGCCAGCAGCATAATTTATCTTCACGCATACAAGGAGAGTGGTCTGTATTTGAGGGGGGCAGCCGCTGGTATAATCGAAATGCTGCAGTTGACGAGAAGCGTTCCACGGAGTCGAACCTTTTGGCGGCTCGCAGTCAATTGATAACGAAAGTGACCGAGACTTACTATCGATGGCTGCAGACACTCGGTTTTGTTGAGGTAGCCGAGCGGGCCCTGGAAGCGGCCAGGACAGACGAAAAATTGGGGGAAGCCCGCTTCCAGGTTGAGATGGCTCTGCCGAGTGAGGTGCTGAGGCTCAAAACCCGCACGGCCGAAGCTGAAAGCAACCTGGTAACCGCCCGAACGGGCGCCCGCCGGCTGCAGGCTGGGCTGGAAAGGCTTATCGCTCGTCGGATCGGTTCGAACGAAATACCCAACCCGAATTTGACAGTTGCTCTACCGGCACAGAATAGATCGACCCAAGATGAAGATGCTCTATTTGCACAGGCTCTGGATAGACGACCGGAGATGGCCGCGATTCGTTCTTTGATCGAAGCGGCCCGCAAACGGGTAAAAGCCGCTAAGGGGGGACTATTGCCAAGGATAGGCACCAGCGCCAATTATCAATGGGATTCTGAGGATCTCAGCAACAGTGCGGACAGCTGGTGGGTAGGAGTCAAAGCTACCTGGGCTTTGTTTGAGGGCGGTCTGACCCTGTCGCAAATCAGGCAAGCCAAAACTCATCTGCAGGAACTGCAGGCACGCGGCGAACAAGTGGCTCTGGATATTGCCCTGGAGATCCAACAGGCGACTCTGGCAGTCCAGGAGGCCGCTGAAAAGATTCGCGTGACTGACGAACGCAAAAAATGGGCACAGAAAGCTCTTGAAGAGGTGCGAAATCTGTATCGCAATCAGGTTGTTACAGTGGATTCACTGCTGCAGGCAGAAGTTGCATGGAATCAGGCGGAAGTATCTCATACTGCTGCGCTGTTTGAAGGAAAAATTGCCCAGGCGCTGCTGATGCAATCACTGGGGGACTTTGCCGATTCCAGCAGGCAATATTCATCTGCAAATGGAGACTCTCCATGAACAAAACATTCGATACCGGGCAACAGCGGAAGTTATTTTACGAGGCCGGTAAAGGTCTAGGAGTGATAGCTGTATTGGTTTTGCTCATGCTCTGGCTGTCCGGGGCTTTCATAAGCAAAGTAGAGCCCGGTCCCCCTACACCCAAAAGTAAACCCAAGCCCTTCAGAACTGCAAAAGTCGAAAACCTAACTTTTCCGCAGATTGTCGAACAGGTTGGAACCGTTCGCGCTCAGACCCAGGCTCAGGTTTCCGCCAGGATCATGGCTCAGGTAAGGGAGATTTTGGTGACCGAGGGCGATTATGTCATTGGGACAGTTGACGAATCCACTGTGCTGGCGCGCCTGGACGATCGAGAAATACAGGCAAAGCTGCGCCAGGCGGAATCCCAGGTGAAGGCAATGGAGCAAGCCCTGCAGGCCTCAATGGATAAAGTTGGCGCCGCCAGAGCTCAGGTCTCCTCGCTTTTGGCCAACAGGCAGAAAGTGGTCTCCGACTATTTACGCTACCAGGATCTGCACAAACACCGTGCCGCAACGGGTCAACAACTCGATCAGGCGAAAGCTCAAAAGGATATGGTGGAGGCCCAGTTGCTGGCTGCCAGAAAGGAAGTGAATGCGGCGGAAAGCGAAGTGAAAAGGATAAAGGCGCAAATAGAGCAGGCAGAAGCCGCCGCTGCAGGAGCTCGGGTCATGCTCGGCTACACTGTAATCCGGGCTCCGTTTACTGGTCAGGTCGTACAGAAAATGGTCGATGAAGGCGATATGGCTACCCCCGGCCAGCCTTTATTTTTCTTGCAGACGTCATCCCGCCCGGTCTTACACGCCTATGTTGCGGAATCATACCTTCCCCATCTCAAGATCGGCCAGGACCTGAAAATTCAGATCGATGCTCTGGCAGAAACTGTAACGGGGAAAATCAGCGAAATAGTACCGCAGGCAGATCCTGCGACCCGCACGGTGCTTGTAAAAGTCAGCATGGAACCGAAACCGGAATTGGTCAACGGACTTTTCGGACGACTGCTGGTGCCATACGGCAGCTATCAAGCTCTGGTGGCGCCTGCCGAGGCAGTGAGGCAGGCGGGGCAACTCAACCTGGTTGATGTGGTCGACGCCGAAGGCTATCCGGTGCGGCGATTCGTAACGCTGGGTAAACACCACGACGGCCTGGTTGAGATATTGTCCGGGTTGGAGGAGAACGAAGAGGTCGTTATTCCATGAGTAAAGCAACCTCCGCTCCGCACTGGATCAGTCGCGTCGTCGAGGCCTTTTTGGGAGGGAACCTTTCCGTCCTGCTGATCGTCATCAGTCTCATTTGCGGGATGGCGGCACTGATGATGACTTCTAGAGAAGAGGATCCGCAGATTATAGTTCCCATCGCCGACGTATTCGTCAGCATGCCGGGTGCTTCCGCTCGCGAAGTCGAAAGGCAGGTGGCGACCCGGCTGGAAAAATTACTCTACCAAATCGACGGCGTAGAGTACGTCTACTCCACCAGCTATCCTTCCCAGGCTATTGTTACAGTACGCTTCTATGTGGGGGAAGACCGCGAGCGCAGTTGGGTAAAATTATACAACAAAATCTATTCCAATACCGACCAGATACCTCAAGGTGTGACGGGATGGGTAGTGAAACCGGTGGAAATCGATGACGTGCCCGTTGTCAACCTTACGCTGTACAGCGACCACCACAGCGACTATGACTTGCGACGCATGGCTGAAGAACTGGAAATACGCCTCCAAGCGGTAAAAAACGCTGGAAAAACTTACATAGTAGGAGGCAGTCCCCGCCAGATAACGGTGCATCTATCCCCCCAGAGAATGGCCGGCCGAGGAGTCTCGCTGACTGATATGATGGGAGTGATCCAGGCGGCCAATATCTCCATACCGGCCGGAGAACTGACTCGAAACGATCAGGAAATAAAGTTCAAAGCCGGACGCTTTCTGGCTTCCGCGGAAGACGTTGGTAATTTGATCGTGGGCGTCAAAGACGGGCGACCGATTTTCTTGAAAGAGGTCGCAACCATAGAAGACGGGCCGGCCGAGCCCGAGACCTACACGCGCATCAGTTTTGGTGAAAAAGCCTATTCCTCAATCGACCCAGCCAGCTATGGAGAAGAATATCCGGCCGGCATCAATCGCTTCGAGGACTATCCCGCAGTTACCGTAGCCGTTGCTAAAAGAAAAGGAACGAACGCCGTCTGGGTTTCGGAGGAAGTTCGCAAAGAAGCAGAACGGTTCGCCCGGGAAGTTCTGCCGGAAGACGTGCAGATGCGGGTCACCAGGGACTACGGCAGAACGGCGGACGAAAAGGTCAATGAACTGATCGAGGCCCTGCTGGTCGCCATCATCATCGTTGTTATTCTGCTGGCCTACACCCTTGGATGGCGCGAGGGCATAATCATTGCCCTGGCCGTTCCCGTGACATTCAGTTTTACGCTATTGATCAACTACCTGCTCGGTTACACCATCAACCGGGTTACCCTGTTTGCATTGATTTTGTCTCTTGGCCTGGTCGTGGACGACCCCATCGTGGATGTGGAAAACATCCACCGCCACTTTTCCACGCGCAAGGAATCGCCCTTTCAGGCAGTGCTGACTGCAGTGAATGAAGTGCGCCCGCCAATAATTCTTGCCACGCTTGCAGTCATCATTTCTTTCCTCCCCATGTTTTTCATAACTGGTATGATGGGACCCTATATGGCTCCCATGGCTCTTAACGTGCCGGTGGCCATGCTCATGAGCTTGCTGGTATCCTTTACCATAACTCCGTGGCTCTCCCTCCATATGCTCAAAGTACCTCACGGCAGGACCGATGAGAAACCGGCCGAGCTCGAAGATTCCACCCTTTACAGAATTTACAAATCGGTCATGAATCCCATCATCCGCTACCGTAGCTTAAGGTGGGGAATCATAGCCGGAATCTTCCTGCTGCTGCTTTTCGCCGTATGGCTGGTCGTGTCGTATCGCGTTCCTCTGAAGATGCTACCCTTTGACAACAAGAATGAACTGCAAGTTGTGATCGATATGCCAGAAGGGTCAACCCTTGAACAAACGGAAGCCGCTGCTTACGCCATGGCGGACTATCTTGTCCGAATTCCCGAAGTAACAGACGTCAGCACCTATGTGGGAACATCGAGCCCGGTCGATTTCAATGGTCTTGTTCGCCACTATTATTTGCGCTCCGGCGCTAACGTAGGCGACATAAGAATGAATCTTATCGGCAAGAAGCACCGGGAACAGCAGAGTCATGCCATAAGCCTCAGATTGCGGGAAGGACTCAAACAAATCGCTCATCGGTTCGATGCCAACATTAAACTCGTCGAGTCCCCGCCAGGACCGCCGGTAATTGCAACTTTAGTAGCGGAAATTTACCGCGGGAAGGCCACGCAAGCCTATTCCAAACAGACACAAGCGGCGGTCGAGGTCAGGCAATTGATGGCGGACACCTTCGGAGTAGTGGATGTCGATGACGTACTGGTGGCTCCTGAGAAAAAGCTGGTTTTTCGAGTGGATCGTACCAAAGCATCTTTGAACGGCATATCCGACCAGGAAATCGCCAGAGCGCTTCAGGGCGTCGTTGCCGGAGCAGATTCCGGCTCCCTGCGTCTCGATAATGAAGTGAATTCCCCCGCCATCAAGCTTCGCCTGCCTCGCATGGCGAGAACTCTGCCCACCGACCTCGATCAAATCATGGTCAAAGGTAGTGCGGGCAATGCGGTCTTCCTCTCGGAACTCGGAACCTTCGTTGAGGAAACCATCGACCAGCCTATTTATCATAAGAATTTGCAACCGGTGGTTTACGTTTTTGGAGACACTGCCGGCCTGCCACCGCCCGAGGCGATCTTTATGCTCGAAGATAAGGTAAACGCGGATCCGTCCCTCAAAGATGTCGATGTGGTCTGGTCGGGAGAAGGCGAGTGGGACATCACTCTACGGGCGTTCAGGGACCTTGGCATTGCTTTTGGCGTTGCCGTGCTCGGCATTTACATACTGCTCCTGTATCAGACGCAGAGCTATCTGCTGCCAGCCATACAGTTAATCGCTTTGCCCCTCTCAGTGATAGGAATCATTCCTGGTTTCTGGCTGCTCAATTTGATAACGGCGGAAAAGGTGGGACCCTGGACAAATTCGGTCTATTTCACCGCCACTGCAATGATTGGAATGGTCGCTCTGGCAGGCATAGCAACGCGCAATGCCATCCTGCTGATTGAATTTGTGGAGGAAAGGAAAAAGGAGGGCAAACCTCTGATTCAATCTCTTATAGAAGCCGGAGCCCTTAGGACCAGACCCATATTATTGACATCCCTGTCAGCCATGCTTGCGGCGTGGCCGATTACTCTAGACCCAATCTTTTCCGGTCTGGCCTGGGCGCTGATCTTCGGAATAACGGTTTCAACGCTCTTTACCTTGATTGTTATCCCGGTGGTGTATTACATGGCTTATGGCAGCCAATCCCGCGAAAGCTAGAAGCAGCTCGGCACTATTGCGTGAGCTTTGGCTTCTTTGAGATTACGAATGACCGGATCATATTTCTCTTTCCTCTGCACCCGCTGAACCACTATTTCATCCCCGTCCCAGGACAGGTTGACGGTCTGATATGGGTTGCACAGCGATCCCTGCTGTAAGGGCAATCGGTTGTAAGTGAAATGCATCATCCGACTCCGGGACCAACGATCCGGATAATAGTCGAAGGGATTAAACCTAAAATTACCATCGTATACCATCGAGCGCACGACCACATGGCGTGGCGGTGAAATAATGGCTTTGCGGAGGCGCGCTTCAATCTTCCGGACAAGAGGCGGAATCGACTTATCGGTAACGACTTGTGTTGGAAACTCGTCTCCACTGGGACTATTGCCGAAATTTCTGCGAACCGTTGCGAGATCTTTCAGCAACCGCCTGGCATCCCAAAAATCCAAATCCGTGTACACATGATATTCGTATTTCGTCTGACTTGGGTGAGCATAAATGATTCTAGCCATACGTTCTCCTTCGGAAGACTCTTTCAACTACAGCCACATCCGCAACCGCAGCCCGATTCATGATCTTCCTGGACCATTGCAATTTTCTCGAGAGAATAGTTTCCCATGATATTTTGGATCTCTTCCATGGTGAGATATTGAACAAAAGTCTCCTTTATATAAGAAATCTGCCGCGCAAAGGTCTTCACTGTTTCGTCCATCAACTGGAAAGAGGGCGCCAGCAAAAGAGTATCCAGCTTATCATTTTCGGATTCGCCGACCACACACAAAGGAAACCATGCCTCTGCCGACTTCAGAAACCCAACATAGAACATCTTCCCCAGTTGACCCTGCAAAAAATTATCAAGATTAGCGAGTTCCATAACGTTTATCCCTTGTTCAATAAAATTGTCGAACAGAATTTAGTAATCATTATGCACTAAAATTAACTTCTGAATTCGTTTCTTTCAACCTCCGATAAAATCGGTTTATCGGCTCCAATCAATTCTTGCAGCCAGAGAAAATAGGTTTTCGTCAGGGAATCTGCAGAAAGGATTCCGGTCCCCAACTGCCTGCCTTATAAAACTGCAACATCTCTTCCCGATAACCGCAAGTCTCACATTCTTTTAAAATAGGCGTTAAAAAAGCCCAGCATAACTCAACTGCATCCTCTCTCCAGAAAAAGCAGCTGGTCTCCTCGGATGCAATCAATGAGCACTTTTTCATAAGCTTCCAGAATGGGGCCATGGTAATTCTGGTTATAGAAAAAATCCATGGTGACAGGGCGTAAGCGAATCGTCGCTCCAGGATTTTTTGCCTGAAAAGTCAGTGTAATTTTCTCCTCGGGGTAGACTCCTAGAGTAATCTGGTTGGGAGGAATTTCTTCACGAATGGAGTTGCGAAAAACCGAATGAGGAATCTCTTTGAAATGAACCACTATCTCCGTCAACTTTTTGGCCAGCTGTTTTCCCGAGGTAAGATAAAAAGGCACTCCCTGCCATCGCCAGTTATCGATAAAAACCTTCATGGAAGCAAAAGTGGGTGTTAGAGAATTCTCATTCACCGCCTTTTCTTCCCGATAGCCTCTGACCTCTCTATTGTCGACCTTACCTGGTCCATATTGTCCCAACACAATGCAGTCTCTCAGATTTTCTACCGGAAACGGTCTCAGCGCCCGAAAAACCTTGGTCTTTTCGTCCCTCACCTGTTCCGCCTCGAACAAAGGAGGAGGTTCCATTGCGGTAAGAGCCAGCAACTGCATCATGTGATTTTGAAACATATCCCTTAATACCCCGGACTTTTCGTAATAGCCGGCGCGGCGTTCCACTCCCACTATTTCTGAAGCAGTAATATGGACATGGCTGACATACCTTCTGTTCCAAATCGGTTCGAAAATCGAGTTGGCATAGCGAAACATCAATATATTTTGAACGGTCTCTTTGGCCAGGTAATGGTCTATTCTGAAAATTTGGCGTTCCTCAAAGTACTCGTGAATAGTTCGGTCCAGATCGACAGCCGTTTGAAGATCGCTTCCAAAGGGCTTTTCCACGACTATCCTCGACCAGCCTCCGGTCTCTCTCGACATGCCGGACTGCCCGATCATATGAGTGACTGTCTTATAAAGCGAAGGTGGAATAGCCAGGTAAAATAATCTATTTCCTTGTATTCCGAACTTTTCGTCAAGTTCCGTCACGAACCCATTTAGCTTTTCAAAAGATGGAAGATGGTCGTAATCTCTTATCGAGCGATAGTACACTTGTTGTCTGAAAGAATTCCATGTGGATTCATCAAAGTCGTTTCTCTTCGCAAGAAATTCGTTCATCTTGTTTCCAAACTCTTGATAGGTTATTTCAGTCCGCCCGCAGCCCACGATAACAAATGAATCAGGCAATCCACCATTTAGATAAAGATTGAAGAGGGCTGGAAACAGTTTCCTGGCAGTAAGATCTCCTGAAGCACCCACAATAATAATCGCGCACGGATCTAACTCACCCGCAGTCACGCACTCCTGGTCGGGAACGTTCAAGTCCGGTGTGACTGCTTGCACCCTGCCTTCCTCCACCTGGTTTTTTTTCATTTCATTCATGGTGTGTTTTCTCCTTTATCGAATGCGCTCGCGCCTGACTGATCCAAATCACATCTTCCATCAACCCCTTCAAAAGAATAAACGCTCACAAATAGCCGCACATAGTCGGGCCAAAAGCTGCGCACTGCCTCTTTTAATCCAGAAGCTAATACCCCAGTGGCAAATTTGTAAGGTTTTTAAACAGGAGCGCGATGAGTTCGAGAAAAGGCTGCGCCAGTCGCAAAAATTGGAATCGATCGGGACTCTGGCCGGTGGAATTGCTCATGATTTCAACAACATTCTTTCAGCTGTGCTTGGATATACCGAGTTAGCTCTTGAAGAAGTCGATAAAGGGACCAGGCTGGCAAAGGATTTGCGAGAAGTTTACAGAGCTGGAATTCGGGCAAGAGATCTGGTTAAACAGATACTGGCCTTTGCTCGGAAAAGGGAAGAAGAACTCAGACCGACCAAGGTAATCACTATAGCAAAAGAAGCTCTAAAGCTGCTAAGGTCGACCATACCAACGTCCATTGAGCTGAAGCAGAATATCGAAAGTGACTCCCTGATCATGGCAGACCCAAGCCAGGTTCATCAGATCATCATGAATTTGTGCACCAATGCCAGTCATGCCATGGAGGAGGAAGGCGGCG
The DNA here is from genome assembly GCA_963781715.1 of uncultured delta proteobacterium. Lineage (GTDB taxonomy): Bacteria > Desulfobacterota > Syntrophobacteria > Syntrophobacterales > Syntrophobacteraceae > Desulfoferrobacter. The sequence goes on along the minus strand of CAWAGW010000017.1, from coordinate 257,066 downwards.
TTTTGGAAGTGAGCCTGAAAGATGTCAAGCTGGAGAGGGGACCGGTTTGGGACTGGCGATGGTGCACGGCATAGTCAAGGATCGCATCCTACCTCAAGGGCTAGTGTATCCAGTTATCAGTTCTAAAGCAGGTCGTCGATGGGCTGGTAGTCAAGATTGAACGCCTCCGCTACTGCCCTGAAAGTTATTCTGCCTTTCACGACATTGGCTCCCCGTTTGATTTCAGGATTTTCCAACATGGCCTTCTTCCAACCATTGTTGGCAATCTCGACCGCGTAGGGTAAAGTTGCGTTCGTCAAGGCCAGAGTCGAAGTCTTAGGAACAGCCCCTGGCATATTGGCAACGCAATAATGCACAACTCCTTCTACAACGTAGATCGGATCCTTATGCGTCGTCGCTTGTGAAGTTTCAAAACACCCTCCTTGATCTATGGCAACATCCACCAACACCGAGCCTTTCTTCATGGTTTTCAGCATCTCTCGTGTGATAAGTTTGGGAGCTTTTGCCCCTGGAATCAAAACCGCACCGACGACCACGTCGGCCCTTGTGATCACGTCCCGGATTGCTGCAGGGCTGGAATAGAGGAGGAAGCAATTTGGGGGCATGACATCGCTCAGATACCTCAGACGGTCAAGATTCATGTCGAGCACATAAACTTTGGCGCCCAGACCACAGGCCATTTTGGCCGCGTTGGTCCCAACTACGCCGCCACCGATGATCACGACATTGCCCGGATCGACTCCCGGGACTCCGCCAAGCAGAATGCCATGCCCGCCCTGCTCCATCTCAAGATATTTTGCCCCCTGCTGAATGGCCATTCTCCCGGCCACTTCGCTCATGGGTGTGAGTAGGGGCAAAGAACGGTCGCTTTTCTGGATCGTTTCGTAGGCAATGTTAACCGATTTGCTTTTCATCAGCTGGTGGGTAAGCTCTTCTGCAGCCGCTAAATGCAGGTAGGTGAAAATAATCTGACCTTCCCGAATGAGATCGTACTCGGAAGGCAGGGGCTCTTTCACGTGCATGATCATTTCCGCGCGGTCATAAATTTCTTTTGGGGTAGAGACAATTTCGGTCCCTGCTGCCGCATAGTCCCCATCTTCAAATCCACTGCCTACGCCCGCATTTTTTTCCACCAGGATGGTATGGCCGTTATGCCTCATTACTTCTACTCCCGCAGGAGTCATGGAAACTCTGTTTTCTTCCGCTTTGATTTCCTTCAGAATCCCAACGATCATTTCCTCTCCTTTGCTGCTGATGAACAACTCCCATGGAGTCATCTTTCGGCCGGCTCAGTTCATTTGAGTTTGATCTGCAAAGCACTATGCAAGACTTTGAGCAAAAAACAAAGCTGTTTTCGAGGGATTAAGGCCACCGTCAAAGTACGATTTTTGCCATAGGGCAGGTTTTTAGCCTTACACAAACTGGCAGGGCTAAAGCCCTGCGCTACAGTCATATCCAGTTTATTTCATTCTTCGAGCAAGCCTCCGGGCAGTCGCCACAGGAAAATAGAACGTTATTTCAACGTAATGGCCTTCTCGGGGCACATTTCCTGACAGCAGAAACATGTGATGCAACTGTCGGCGTCAACGATTGGCAGATCATCAGGTCCCATGGACAGAGCGGATACCGCGCATTGATCCACACACGTACCGCACCCCGTGCACAATTCCGGATCGGCTTGCGGTCGCAGCACAGTGCGCTGGTGCAGCATCTCCTGGACAGCTGGATTATTCATGATTGCTTCACCGCCGAGCGGAGGAAGCTTGAAGTCTGGTAGTTCCTTCAGTTCTCCTTCTACTTCAATACTGCTCAGTTCATAATCCCCCAAGCCCATCTCTCTGGCTTTTTGCAGGAACCGCAAGCGCCCCGGATCACAACCCATCATTCGGGCAATGACGGCATCCATCGCTACGGCGTTGTCGGAGGCCAGGATTAGACCTATTTCTCTGAGATCTGGAGAAGCAGGACCGTTCCCCTCCATACCGACCACTGCATCGACGATGAACAGATCCGGGGGCCTCAGCTTGAATACTTCGACCACCAGTTCATGAAAGCGTTCCGGATTGCCGGCGGCTTTATGCAGTTTGGCTTTCTGCGCACCCGGCAGGATGCCGTAGCTATTTTTTATCGCTCCAGTAACCACGGTCAAGCCATGGGTTTTGAACTTTGGCAGACTTATAATGATGTCGGCATCTAAAACAGCTCTCGAAACACTCACAGAGGGCATGAAGTCAGCATTGAAGCCGACTTTGACAGGGTCATTTCCGATGTTCCGATAATAGCCTTTAGCCGCATCCATGAGTCCGGTCTGCTGGAAACTTGCTTCATTCGCGCCGTAGCTGAAAAAACCGGGATTGTCTCCCACAACGATCGATGCGGGAGTCATGCTTTCTACTTTTTCAACAACAGCTCGCAGGACTGCCGGATGAGTGACAATGCCTTCTTTGGCCTCGGAAGCCCGGAGTACGTTTGGTTTGATTAAGACGCGCTTTCCATTGAATTCCATGGGAAATAAGTCAAAAGCGCGCTCGACAGCTTGTCTTAGATTTTGATACGAAGCGGGATGAATCATTACCTTGGACATACGCTAATGCCTCCTGTCAATTGACGTGCAGAACTGCCACGGGTTTCGATTATCATTTCGAATATAAGTTACCATCGTAGCCGCATATCAAATCTCAACTCGAATTCCAAGTTCGATCACTCGCTCAGTCGGCAGTTCATAAAATGTGGTCGTCGAAGCTGCATTGCGCGACATGAATGCAAACAGCTTTTCGCGCCAGAGCGCCATGCCTGGTCGCTCGTCGGTCGGGATCAAAGTTCGTCGTCCCACATAATACGTGACTGAATAAGGGTCGAGATCCAAATCGAAGCGTTTACTCAGCCTCAGGGCCTCCGGAACATTGGGATCCTGCATAAATCCGAAATGGACTTTAATGCGGTAAAATCCACGGTCCAACTCATCTATCTCAAGCCGTTTCGAAGACCAGATGTGAGGGACGTCTTCTATGACAACAGTCAACAGGATTACCCGTTCGTGCAGCACCTTGTTGTGTTCCAGATGATGCTGCAGCATAGGCGGAGTCCCTTCGCGACGTCCGGTCATAAAGATGGCGGTGCCCGGAACCCTGATAGGTGGATCTTCCGATATACCTCGCAGGAAGCCGTTGAGAGCGTCAACATCGCCTTGGAGCTTTTCTCCCAGTATGGCGCGCCCGGTCCTCCACGTGGACATCAGCGTAAACACCAACCCTCCAACCAGAAGTGGGAACCAGCCGCCATCCTCCACTTTAATCATATTGGCACCAAAAAAAGAAAGATCAACCACCAGAAACCCAGTAGTCACTGCAAAGGCCAATGGCGTGCTCCAATTCCAACGTTCCCGGGTCAGCACGAAAGCGAGCAGCGTGGTAATGACCATAGTCGTTGTAACCGCCACCCCGTAGGCCGATGCAAGATTTTCCGACTTGCGAAAACTTACTACCAGTCCGATGGTAGCCAGCATAAGCACCCAATTGACGCTCGGAATATAAATCTGTCCGATTTTTTTTGCGGAAGTTTGTACAATGCTGAGTCTCGGAAACTCCCCCAAAAGCGCGGCTTGGCGAGTCAGCGAAAACGCTCCGGAAATCACCGCTTGGGATGCAATGATGGTTGCCGCGGTTGCAAGAACGATCAGCGGGTAAAGAGCCCATGTGGGAGCCAGCAGGTAAAATGGTTGGACCACGCTGTTAGGGTTTTCCAGAAGTTCGGCACCCTGCCCGAAATAGTTAAGAAGGAGCCCCGGGAGCACTACAGAAAACCACGCAAGACGAATCGGCCGCTTTCCAAAATGCCCCATGTCGGCGTACAGTGCTTCTCCCCCCGTTACCACCAAAAACACCGCTCCAAGGACTAGAAACCCCACCCAACCGGTTCTCATGAAAAACGAGAATCCGTGCAGCGGATTTAATGCAGAAATGACGCCGGGTTCCTTGAAAATATTGACGACTCCAAGTACTGCAAGGGTCACAAACCAGATCAGCATGATCGGCCCAAAAACGGCGCCGACAACCACAGTGCCCCGCTTCTGAAACACAAATAACAAAACCAGAATAACGGCCGTTATGGGCACGATGTATGGATGCAAAACATCGGTGGCAATTTCCAACCCTTCCACCGCACTTAAAACCGATATCGCCGGCGTGATCATGCCATCCCCGTATAACAAAGCTGCGCCGAAAACACCCAGAGTCATCAATATCCAGCGCTCTTTGCGCGGTTTGCCGGAGGGTACCAGCAAAGCCATGAGAGCCAGGATGCCCCCTTCACCATCGTTATCCGCCTGCATCACGTAGAGAAGATATTTGACAGATATCACGATCATGAGCGACCAGAAGATCAGTGAGAGGACACCAAGTATGTTTTCTGGAGATGGCTGAACCAGTTTCTCGCCAAAAGCGAATCGAAAAGCATACAGGGGACTCGTGCCAATATCCCCATACACTACGCCCAACGCAGCCAGACTGAGCAACCAAAGTCTGGAACCCGTCGGTTCTTTCCGGAGGCCATCGTTTTCGCCCTCCAAGTGGCCCGTTTCTTCAGATATAACCTGCTCGGCTTTGTCCTCTGCCATGCGCTCCTTCCTCTAGCCTGGTCATTGTTTTTGCAGCACACATTTTATAAGAACGCTAGGCTCATAGGGTAAGGGAGAAAGGGAAAAATCTTAGACAAACAGGATTGGATTCAACGTGCGGGATGGAATGTTGGTGAGTTGGATAGCCAACCCTCCGATAAGGATTTTTCTATTGACGCCAAAATGAAAACTTTTGCCGCTGGCGCGGCATCTTCGACCGGGAATCCAGGGTTTTCAATATTTTCCCGGACCCCGGCTTCCGCCGGGGAGACGAGAGATGAGGAGCTAAGTGAAAAAATTATGTTTCGACTTAAGTTTCGACGGTTCCTTAACGTGAAGAGGCACCATCCTAAAGTGTACACCAATCCATTGGACCTTATTCCTTACTGAGCGCCACCTTGTCTTACGGCGAACCCTTGGGGCTGCAGCCCGGTAGCAGAGGGCGTACCGGCAATTTTCGCCAAGTATGCAGCGCCAAGTTTTTCGATGTGCTCGGCGATATTATCGAAATAGTTGAAATGCAATTGCTCTTCGTCAATGATGGCTTCAAATAGCTTCACACTCGTGCTGTCACCATTTTCATGACACACATGCAGGAACTGATTATAAGAGGCTATCGTATCATCTTCCTGGTTTGCATCGGCAGGGAAAATCGCTTCAACCGACTGCCCCCTCTCAACCTTCTTCGCCATCTCCGTTGTAGGTTCACCGCCCAATTCTTTGATTCTCTCCGCGAACTTTTCGGCATGACGCATCTCATCGATTGCTATGAGCTTTACACTGGCAGCCAATTCCCCGTAATCCATATCATCCAAATTGTAATGTTGATTCATGTATTGACCGATTGCATGCAGTTCCATTGCGCGTGCTTGATTGAGCACTTCAATGACCTTTTCCTTCATCCCTTTTCTCAATTCTTGAGTCATGCCTCACTCCCGCATTAATGTTTTACTCAGCCAAACCAAATGTCTCTCGCTTAAAATTTATAAATATTTAAAATACGCCTGCCCGGCTGACAAGAGAAAAACATTCTTGACCTGTTGTAAAGATAACGTTCTCGCGCATGGTAGTTGCTCCAATATTTTTCATGGCCCGGTGAGACCTTTCATGATTACCTCGCCGGTCTTCTTATCAACTCGAACAAAAGCATTGCTCCCAAGTTGGTCCTTTTGGGTCATCACATCCCAGAATCTATCCCTGTCAAGCACCATGGCATCTTGCCATGGCCATTTTTCTGCGCGGCACACTGTTTCTGCTGTCCGCAGCGCCTCCTGTCTGCTGACCAGGCGATCCACAACTTCGAACTGAATCCAGTTGGAACGAGTGCTCACTTGTTCCAAGCTATTCAGGACTTTTCGATTCTCCTCTATCAGTGTGCGCCGACTTTGCCAGAAAGGGTTGGCGTCTCTTTCGTTCCAGTAAACATCACTGTAAAGACCGTACCACTGCCACTCTTTGCTCGCAATAGTCGAATAGCGGTATGTCAAGTAATACACTCCTGGCTTGCTCATTTGGTAGTTCATTGTGAGAAGATAACCGTCCGGAAATAATGACTTTGATTTCCTCGGCGGCAAATCAAAGAATGCTTCGGGTGAGAGAGGATCAGTTACTTTGCAGCGGGGAATATGAGCAACGCTGTCTGTACGGCCGACTTCATCCTTTAATTCAAAGTAACCAAGCGGGTACCGCCATCCTCGGTCGGAGCCGTCTTGCGGCAAAATCAAATACAAAGAACGATTGCTGACATTTTGCAATGTCACATGCACCAAAATTGGCTCGCCAAGTTGGAAAAGCCGCCTTTCAGCGGAAAGAAGCAATTTAATCGGTTCTCTTTCTTCCCTTGCTGCTTCGCGTTCCCAATAGGCCGTGGGCCTAAAATCCAATACGTTGGAGGAAAAATCCAGGAAGGCGTTGGCATCCCCTTCCTTTTGCAGCGTTTTCCGATATTCTTCCAGAAGCGGCTTGGGACCTGAGATTCGCCAGTTCGCAACATAGCCGTTCCCGTTGGTATCGAGGTCTACCAGGACGTCGTACAAAGTCCATACTCTGCCATGAAATGAACCGATGGGGGTGTAAAGGTTTACATGACTTGCAAGCGAGTCTATCGAGTTGAACTTGACCGAAAGTTCAAGACCCATATTTCCTTCTTGCCCGGAATAGTAAAGTCGATCGGCGACGGCCAGTGGATCTGCCGCACAGTGCCGCACTGACAATCCAGCAAGTGTGGAGGAAAAGATTAAGGCAGAGACAAGCAGGACCTTGAGTTTCATTTCCATCTCTTATGAAACTTCGTTAGTTTCATTTTCGTTCAAACCCCGGCCAAAGGCGGGGCGGCACCACTGGATTCCGAATTCGATTCAGTCACTTTTTATTCTTGAGCAAAGCCTCCAGGGCAGCAAAGGGCTGGTGCGTGGTGGACGGCGGCTCCTCCTCCCTGCGCGACGGTGTTTCGTCGGTCCATTCCGCATCCGTATACCGGGAGTGTTCGTTATCGTGACAGTAGAGACACAAGAGCTCCCAGTTGCTCCCATCAGGAGGATTGTTATCGTGGTCATGATCCTTGTGATGAACGGTGAGTTCCCGAAGCCTTTTACCTGAAAACTCGCGGCCGCATCGCGCACACACCCAGGGAAAAAGTTTCAGCGCTCGCTCGCGGTAAGTCTTTTCACGGTTGCGACGGGTTTCGGCAATAATTTGATCCGTTTTATCAACGTCTGTTTTTGTGCTTTCGGATGCCATAGGAAAAATCTCCAATTTATTCGTTTCAAGATAGGCCTTGTTTCGAACTCTTCGACCCAAAATATCCTGCCCGCTGAATTCGGACTTTGAATTGCTTGGTGATGGGCCTTCGTCGAGAGTCTATCATCACACGGTATTGTATTTTAATTCATTTATATTTGTTAAGGATGAAAATCTTTCGATTTTTCCAATGAATGGCTCACGCTTTATTACTAAAACGAGAGAGCGACACCGTTTGCTCCTCGTCATTCCGAGCGAAGCGGGGAGTCTTTAGGGCTATCCGAGAATCAGCAACGCTGAACTGAAAACCGAAGTAGCTGATCCCTTTGCATCTTTTCATGCGCCCGGCATTGTTTTAGCTTAGATGCTATTGTGGATTTTGTCGTTTGCAGCCCAGACGGCATTGAATTTATGAAATGGTGTACTAAACTAAAACCGTGGCATCGACAATGCGTTAAAAAACAGCAGGGTCAAGGAATGATCGAATTATTCAGAACAGCTTAAAGGATATTCAGATGCAATGTGACAAATGTGGAACTTCAATTGATCCGGGTGAAGACCGCGACTTCGGCGGCCAGATTCTGTGTGAAGACTGCTACATGGATACTCTTTCGCCGGCTCGGACCTGCGATCCGTGGGCGGTTCACAGCGCCAAGACCCTGAAAGAACAGGGCGGCCGGGAACCAGAAACCAATGAGCTGCAGGCAAAGATTCTTGAAGTTTTAAAAGAGACCGGCGGCTTAGAGCCTTCCGTTCTTGCCGAAAAACTAAATCTCAAACCTTCAGAACTCGAACGGGAGACCGCTTCTTTGCGGCACATGGAAAAAGTCAGGGGAGCTATGCAGGAAGGAAAAAAAGTGATCCGTCTGTGGTGATTGCTCAGGGTTTTTCCTTAAACAACGTACTTTGGTTTTCAGGACTTGAGAGCGAAATGGTACCATTTCCTCGGCTACGCAGGGCCTTAGCCGCATCCGGTTTTATATTACCCAAATTTGACGATTCCATCCGTCACCCTCCGTCATGCCGGCGAAAGCCGGCATCCAGTGGGGTAACCGGCTTTCCTGGATTCCTGCTCTCCGCTTAAAGCCTGCGGAGACAAGCTTTGCAGGAATGACGATTGCAGCTTGGCCTGAATAAATATCGCCAAACTTGGGTTAAGTATTGTTTTTGTACTCCGAATAAAAGCGGAGAACTTTTTTCAGGTAAGCTCGCGTTTCTTTGTATGGCGGGACGCCACCGTAGCGCTTTACCGTTGTGGGGCCGGCGTTGTAAGCGGCGAGAGCGAGTTTGACGTCGTTGTCAAAGATCTTCAGCAAGCGTTTCAGATAGCGTACGCCGCCTTCGATGTTTTCTTTCGGATTAAAAGGGTCGGAAACGCCCATGTGATCGACCGTCACAGGCATCATCTGCATCAGCCCAATAGCTCCTTTGGCGGAAACTGCTCGGCAATCGAATCTTGACTCGGCTTTGATCACTGCCTTCACCAAGTGAAAATCGACGCCATGGCGCTTGCTGACAGCTCGGATATAGGGGTCATAGTAAGAAGGGTCATCTATGGGCAAATAGCGCAACAAGCCGCTGAATAGATGCGGTTTTGCGATATAGGAGATGATCGCTACGCAAGATATCAGGGTAAAAGCCAGAGTAATTATTTTCCAGTTGCGCCCCATACAAAAGACCTCGGTCTTCAGCAAAACACGCTGAAGATTGTTTTTCAAGGGCTTTTTTTATCAGACCTTCGAACATACCATTTGAGAAGGTGTCGATAAGGTTCCCTCAAGGCAACAGAAACGTTAGACAACCAAGCTTAACGGGAATAATATCATACCAACATAATTTACACTTTTCTTGATTAAGGAGATGCATCAATGGCGTTACATCCCCTAGCAGGTAAGCCCGCACCCAGGTCAATGCTTGTAAACGTTCCCAAGCTCATAACCGCCTATTATTATACCACGCACCCCGATATGAGCGATTCGGCTCAAAGAGTCGCATTCGGCACCTCTGGGCACCGAGGCTCTTCGCTAAAAGGCAGTTTCAATGAAGATCATATCCTGGCGACCACTCAAGCGATTTGCGACTACAGGAAAAAACAGAACATCTCCGGCCCACTATAATCTTGGCATGGACACTCATGCGCTGTCAGAATCGAGCTTTGCCACCGCTCTAGAGGTACTGCCGGCTAACGGGGTGGACGTCATGATCCAGGCAGACGGCGGGTATACGCCCACCCCGGTAATTTCCCACGCGATCCTGGTTTACAACCGTGACAGAAAGTACGCGTTAGCTGACGGTATCGTGATCACACCTTCACACAATCCGCCGGAGGACGGCGGCTTTAAGTACAACCCACCGCACGGTGGGCCGGCTGATACCGACGTAACCGGGGTAATTGAAAACCGTGCAAACCAATATCTCGATCAGAAAAATAAGATGGTCAAAAGAGTTGATTTGCATAAGGCCATGAAGGCGGGCACAACGCATAATTATGATTATATCCAACCGTACGTGAATGATCTGCGAAATGTGGTTGACCTCAGAGCCATTAAGTCCGCCGACATCAAAATCGGGGTTGATCCCCTCGGCGGTTCTGCAGAGGGATTCTGGCAGCCGATCATAGACACACATGGACTTAACATTGATATAGTCAATACAGCGATCGATCTCACCTTTGGCTTTATGACCGTTGACAAAGACGGGAAAATTCGCATGGATTGCCCATCACCTTATGCCATGGCAAATCTCATCGGCATGAGGAACAAATACGACATCGCCTTCGGCGACGACCCGGACAGTGATCGGCATGGCATTGTAACGCCGAGCGCGGGGCTAATGAACCCAAACCACTTCCTTTCCGTAGCCATCTGGTACCTTTTTCAACACCGTCCCGATTGGAGCAAAAATACAGCGGTCGGCAAGACTCTTGTGAGCAGCAGCATGATCGATAGGGTAGCCGAACATCTTGGAAGGAAGCTTTCGGAAGTACCCGTCGGGTTTAAATGGTTTGTGGACGGCCTTATTGACGGCTCTTGTGGATTCGCCGGAGAGGAAAGCGCGGGAGCTTCCTTTTTGCGCAAAGACGGCACCGTATGGACCACGGATAAGGACGGAATAATTATGGATCTTTTGGCGGCTGAGATAACGGCAAAAACGGGGCAAGATCCGGGAGAACATTATCAGCTGCTTACCGAAAAATTCGGCCACCCAATTTACGAACGAATAGATAAGCCTGCGACGTCTCAGCAGAAAGCAATACTCAAAGAACTGTCACCCGGCAGGATAACCGCCGGCACTCTCGCCGGTGAGCCAATCATATCAAAATTGACAGAGGCGCCTGGTAACGGGGCGTCGATCAGCGGGCTCAAGGTGGTCACAAAAAACGGCTGGTTTGCTGCTCGTCCGTCAGGTACGGAAGATGTGTATAAGGTCTATGCAGAAAGTTTCAAGAGTGAAGAGCACCTCCGCCAAATTCAAGATGAGGCAGAGGATATCGTTCGCGGTGCCTTGACTTCCGTGCAAGCGCAGTCGCCTTCGCTTCCCTGAGCTTTGGACCGCGGGCCGAAACCCGCGTTCCAAGATCCTGAGTCTACGAAGCTTTGGCGCAATTGATCCTAACTAGCGGTTTACGGTTCGTAGCGAACCGGCTCTCCCATGTCTTTAAATGAAAAAGTGAGAAAGATGTGGTGGCCATCGTAGTCTAGGACACGCAGATCATCGGATTCGTCGAGGTCCCCCATCACTACTGTGTAGTGCATTCCGTATTTGTCTTGCACTTTTTCTACGGGAACTTCGTGAGCAATAAATTTCTTAATCCCTTTCGCATTCAGCTTTTCGACAAATTTCTTGTCGGTAAATGAGTCATAGGAAGTCAAAATCAGAATCGGGCCAGTTCCTGTAAAAATGACTCCAGCTTTCATGGCTTCACCTCCTGTACTGTAGGTTAAAGCATTTTGTCCTTACCCTCTTAACGCTTCTAACAAAAATGTGCTCATCCCAGGATAAAGTGTCAATATGGAAAAAATATTTAATATAATTTGCTTTTCGCTGTCCTAAGATATTCTTTCTAGCTACTCTGAAAGAGGCACTGCAGAGCTCAAAGCTTTTGGTTCTTTTGTTATTCATCACACGTATTGCGCTTGTTTGAGGAGGGTGAGGGGTGCCTTAGACGGCCGGCCTTTAATTGAAGCCGATTGCCTGGCCGTATTTTATGAAGTTATATTTATTTCGATGAAGTTTTTATTCGATTTGGTAATAATTGTTTTTTTGTGGCGCATGGGAAAGCTACCTGCATTCTTGATAGGAGTTGCAGCGTATATACTCGTTAAAGATCTCGAGAAAAGCAAGCTCCCATACTCCACTGGGCAATGGGATAATTTTTCTCCAACCTCACAAGTATAGACACAATTACAGGCAGTTATATGGAAAAACCAAGTTATGCCGATCTTCAACGCAAAGTGAAAGAATTGCAGAAGATCGTCAATATGAAAGTCTACCCCCAGGAAATCCATTTTGAAACAAAAGATCTCCTTTACTTCAGGATCGACAGCGATTGGCATTTTGAATTTTTCCATAAAGATATATGCGACCTTACCGGATATGCGCGCAAGGATTTTCTCGACCGGGCAATCAACTGGTTGGACATTGTACATCCGGATGATAGACAAATGGTTAAAGATTCACTCAAAAATGGACTGCAATCCGAATCATATTTTCTTGTGGAGTGCAGGATAGTTACCAAACAGGGGGACTTGAGGTGGGTCAAAATGAGAGGCCCTATTTTCAAACATGAAGGTGGAAAGCTCCTGTTTATACAAGGTATACTGAATGACATCACTACTCAGAAAAACATGGAAATGGCTCTTGAATCAGAGCACGAGATCTTCGTCTGGGTCGCGAACTGCCTCGACGACGGAATTTATATCGTCTCGGATGATTACCGGATCACCTTTATGAATGATGCTCTCATTGACTTGGTTGGCGATCATACCGGGGAAATATGCTACAAGGCTCTGTTCGATAGAGAGACGGTTTGTCCATGGACCGTGATGGATGTCATCAAACAGGAAAGATGCGGATTCCAAGAATATCATCTGCCAAATTTGAGAAAAACATTCCAGGTCAGAAGCTTTCCCCTCAAAAATCGTGATGGCTCCATTGGAAAACTTGGACAGTTGAAAGACATCACGGAAACGAAAAAACTGAAGTACGAGGTAGAGGAGTTTGCCGAACGGCATCAAGCCATTGTGAATGCGGCGAACGTTGCCGACTTGGGGATATTCATCATACAAAATCATGGTCAAACGGAAGCTAAGTTTCGTTATGTCAACGAAGCTTTGTGTAGGATGACCGGCTACACCGATCACGAACTCCTCGACAGAAGTATTGCCGACTTAGTTCATCCCGACAATGCCGCGCAGATATTGAAAAGGTACCGAGACCGGCAGCGCGGAGAGGTGTTGACACACGCTTACGAACTCAAGCTAATCAGAAAAGATCAGACTCCAATCACGGCTCTCTTTAGCGTGGCTCTTTCATCTAACGAGGGACGCATAGCCACGATTGGATTTGTGCGAGATATAACCGAAATCATACGGCTGCAAAAATCATTGGAACTTTCCCAGCGGCTTGCTTCAATAGGCAAATTAGCCGCTGAAGTAGCACATGAAATCAACAACCCGTTGACCAGTGTGCTGACTTTTTCCAAATTGGTGAATAGAATCTTGCAGAAAGAGCCCTTCCCTGAGAATCGTTTGCCGGATCTTCGCAACTTCGTAGCCCTACTGAATAGCGAAGCAAGTCGCTGCAGCGAGATCGCCAGAAATCTTTTGGATTTTTCCCGGCAAACGGAAATCGACTTTAAACAAACGGATGTTATTAAGATAATAGATCAAACTCTTGACATAATCAGACATCGAGCGCAATTAAACAAAATTGAGGTGGTGACTTCCTACGACCCAAAAATTCCTCACATATTTTGTGACTATAAGCGCCTACAGCAGGCTTTCATGAATATCTTCTGGAATGCCATTGAAGCGATGCCAAATGGTGGAGTTTTGAGCGTATCTTCAGCTTATGATCAACGTGAGGACCTAGTCAGAATCGACATTCGCGACACTGGAGTGGGGATCTCTGAGGAGAATCTGGAAGAAATTTTCGAACCTTTTTTCACTACAAAAGCAGAGGGTAAGGGCGTAGGAATTGGTTTGTCGGTAGCTTACGGGATTATTCGCCGACATCAAGGTCAAATCCAAGCGCAAAGCGACCTGAAAAAAGGGACTCATTTCACCATCACTTTTCACACGGATAACGTCAATCTGACTGAGCAAAACGGGTGTAGCCATGACTGAGGACGCCAAAATTCTTGTGGTAGATGACGAACCAATAGTCTGCCTTTCTTTGGCCAATTGGCTTCAAGAAGAGAATTATCTCGCAAAAGCGGTGCAGGATGGCCCTAGCGCCATTGAGGCCATCAAGGAACAGAACTGGGACATCGTGCTCTTGGACCTCAAAATGCCGGGCATGGACGGGCTGGAAGTCTTGCGAAAAATCAAGGAGATCGCACCGCAGATTGTGATCATAATGATGACCGCTTATGCCTCAGTGCCGAGTTCCGTGCAGGCGATGAAAGAAGGAGCCTACGACTACATCATTAAGCCGCTGGACGTCGAGGAGCTCACCTTGATGCTGAAAAAGATTGTAGAGCATCAGCAACTGGTTACCGAAAATATTTTGCTTCGCAAGCGCTTGACCGATCGATATGCCTTTGGCGACATCATCGGAAAAAGTCCGGAAATGGTAAAGGTGTTCGAGCTCATCGACACGGTAGCCGATACAAACGCCACGGTATTGATCACAGGCGAGACAGGCACCGGTAAGGAACTGGTCGCTCGGGCCATTCATACCAATAGCTCTCGTCGTTATAGTCCATTTATCGCAGTAAGCTGCGCAGCCCTGCCGGATACTCTGCTTGAAAGCGAGTTGTTTGGTTACGACAAGGGCGCCTTCACAGGCGCGGATCGAACGAAGAAAGGTCGTTTCGAACTGGCCCACGGCGGAACTCTTTTTTTGGATGAGATCGGCGACATCAGCATGAAAACTCAGATCAAGCTGCTGCGAGTGCTGCAGGAAAAAAAATTCCAGCGGTTGGGTGGCACCGATCTTATTGATGTAGATGTGCGCCTCATAACCGCCACCAACCGCGACCTGGCCGAAGCAGTCGAAAAAGGTCAGTTCCGCAGCGACCTCTATTACCGCTTGAACGTGGTCAACATCCATCTGCCCCCTTTGCGGGAAAGAAAAGACGATATCCCACTTTTGATCACCCATTTCATGGAAAAATTCAACGTTGAGTTTAACAAGAAATTCGACCGCATCGAACAACCCGCGCTGGATTTGATACTGAGCTACCCCTGGCCGGGCAACGTTCGAGAATTGGAAAACGTCATTGAACGGGCCACAGTGATTGACCATGGACCTGAGTTGAAAGTGCAGCACCTGCCCTTTTGCAACCTCGAAAAAGCCCCTTCCAGCCAACCTGAAAGCCTTGAAGAAGTGGAGAAAATGCATATCGCCAGAATGCTCGATCGAAACGATTGGAACGTTGCACAAACAGCGCGCGTTCTAAATATCGATCGCAGCACGCTGCACAAGAAAATCAAGAAATTCGGACTGGAACGGCAATAGTAAGGCAGCATGATCGTCCGCCCTAGAGTTATTTATGTGGTGCGCCTTGGCGAAGTTGAGTCAGAGCACCTTGAAACTATTTCGGAGAGTATCCAAGACCACTTTGGTCTCGAGACCAAAGTGGTGGAAAACTATGAGATCCTTCCCTGCGCACTGGATCGTGTTCGAAAACAATATAATTCTAATCTAATTCTCAAAAAGCTGCTCGAAATCTGTCCGGCCGACGGACTGAAAATCCTTGGTGTGACCAATTTCGATCTGTTCAGCCCCATCTTCTCCTACGTCTTTGGAGAAGCTCAGTTTAACGGAAAGGGGGCTGTCATCTCAACTTTCAGGCTACGTGGAGAGGCAGATGGCAAAATCCTGCCGGGATGTCCGCCTCTTTGCGACAGAATAGAAAAAGAGGCGATTCATGAATTGGGGCACACCTTCGGATTACGCCACTGCGCCGACCCCGATTGCGTGATGCACTATTCCGTCGGGGTACAATGCGCGGACCGCAAGTTCGCCTTCTTCTGCCCCGCCTGTCGCGAAATGATGCTCTGGCATATGGCTGCGGACCTTTTTCTGAAAACCTGAAAGTACCCCTAAAATTTTCTTCATGGGATCACTGATGCCATTTTAGGAAACGCTCCTAGTCTGCGGCAATCCGCTGATGGTGGTGGATGGTTAGTTTCCAACTGTCAGTTCGAGAAAAGTTGGGCTTGGAAGCCGCATTAGATCACATGCGGCATTTTACCACACCATGTGGCGATTTCCAACTATTCTATTTTTAATATTAAAATTCGATAGGTTATAGATAAAAAACACATTTCGTTTTGCTTCTAGCGTGGTGTTTTACCACACCGGCCGCACTCGACCAACCTCCAGCAGACTACATTTATTTTGCTATTCCAATATCTTATATATTTTCCCAAATGGTGGCATAGACATTGCTTACCTCATAATCCAACAATATTTGAAGCAATGCAAGTATGAGACTTGAGTGAATAGCAGACAACAAAAGGAGGATACGAGATGGGAGAGAAAATTAAGATGAATCGTTTCAAGGCGGTACCCAACGGCGAAGAAAAGTGCATCTGGATGGAAGCCGGAGTTATCGACTATAAGCTGTGCAACAACTACTACAACTGCCACACTTGCTCGTTTGACAAGGCGATGAAAGAAACCGCGGATAAAAACGCCTTAGCCCGTTTGCAGGGGATGGAACCCAGTGGCAAGAAGGCAAGCATCATTCCCTGGCAAGAGAAAATGAAAAAGCGGCAGGGAGTGGAACGAAAGTGCCGCCACGCTCTGACCGGCAGAGCACCAGACAGGCTTTGCCCCTATGATTTCGAGTGCCATAGTTGTCAGTTCGACCAAGTTCTCGAGGATGCCATAGAACTTCAACTTCCTTACCACCTTACCAACATCCCCCAGGTGGATGGTTATCGGCTGCCGGAGGGGCATTTTTTTCACATGGGTCACGCTTGGGCCAGAGTCGAGGCAGGAGGCCGGATTCGTATCGGGCTCGACGATTTCAGTATGAAGCTATTTGGACCGGCCGACAACCTGGAATTGCCGCTCACCGGCGAACAAATAAAATTCAGTGAAGTCGGCTTAGCCTTCAAAAGGATGGGCAAACAGGCGTCAGTCCTCTCACCTATATCCGGAGTGGTGACAGCGATCAATTATGAAACGGTTAAAGATCCGACCATAGTTAAAGAAGAACCTTATAACGATGGATGGTTGATGGTTCTTGATCCGGTGGATATGAAAAAGAACCTGAAAGATCTCCTCTATGGTAAAGAAAGCACGGAATGGCTTCACGCCGAACATCAAAAACTGGTGGAGATGGTCAGTGAAGTGGGCGTAACCTACGCTGACGGCGGTGTGATCGAAGATGTGGTTGGCAGCCTGCCCGACTTGGATTGGAATAGAATCACGCAGTCATTCCTTCGAACATAGCCAGTCGAATCTTGGAGGTATAGAACATCTTTGCGCTTGGCCCTGCCACATTGTGGCAGGGCCACACTTATATTGTCCGTCCTCCTTGAAGCTCACCGATTTTGCCAGTACACTTGTTGCAATGCAAAAACAGCTTCTCTCGCCAAGCCCTCAAAAAGCGAGGATCAGACCCTCTTTCCTGAATAGGTTAACGTAAAGCACCTTCCCATTCCGCGTCTTGCCACTGCATGGCCACGGAAAGGTCGTAGAGCCACTTTGCTGCCTCCTCGTCGCGGCGATCGAATGCCAGATCGCGTGCCCGGCAGTACTCCTCCAGCGTGCACGCCGGTTCCCCGTCTCCAACTGCCTTTCCCTGTTCGAAAATGCAGTGAGACAGATAAGACTCGAAATCACTCACCGTTGGTTCATTTTTGCATTTGTTAAAGAAATCGTCGAAAAGCATGAGGCTCCCTCCTGCTGTCGAGCCAACCCTGTTCAATCTCGCAGTCAGAGGTCAGAAGCGGTTCACCGACCAGAGATTCAGAGCTTGACACTAATGACTCCTTTCGCCCGAGTCGTTAAAAATTCTGTTAAGAGTTAGAGGAGATGTTAAAGATTAATATAATTTAACTATATATTCTTGACGGAAGGCAAATATTTTGTTTTTATCGATCCGAATTTAGTTGCGCCCATAGATGTGAAAACTATTACATAGTCACATGCACTGTGTCGCTGCTCCCTAATTCCTCTTCCAAAAGTAAACTCGGAGGGCGCCTCAAAGGTTCAAGCGAGCTCAGGTAGTGTCGATCGAATCGTAGACTGCCTACTGAAAATCAAGTAACACTTTGAGATACTTTGAATTTATGTCGCGATCGCGGAGCCGTTTCAATCTTGAAGGATGGATGAGACAGTGCTATATTTATATGTCTTCGCGAGGCCTGCCATTATAAAGACCCCGGTCAGGTGAGAATAAATTAATGAAATGAAACACATACAGGAATGGGAATGATGGAAAAGAGAAAAGATGAGCAACTGAAAGCACAACCCGGAGGGAACGGTTATTCCGTCGGTTCAGTCATGGTAGTTGGAGGCGGTATCGCGGGCGTACAGTCTGCTTTAGACCTCGCTAATTCCGGCTATTACGTCCACCTGGTTGAGAAATCACCAGCCATCGGTGGCGTTATGGCTCAACTCGACAAGACATTTCCAACCAACGACTGTTCAATGTGTATCCTGTCGCCCAAGCTGGTTGAAATCGGACGTCACATCAACATCAACCTACTCACCGCTACCGAAGTCGAAACAGTGGAGGGTAAGCAAGGCAATTTCCAGGTCACTCTTCGCAAGAAACCAAGATACATCGACCTAGAAAAGTGCACGGCCTGCGGCGACTGCGCCGAGGTCTGCCCGGTCACCCTGACCAACGATTTCGAACAGGGGCTGTCCACTCGCAAGGCAACCTATAAGCCATACGCCCAAGCCATTCCAAGCGGATACATGATTGATAAGCGCGACCGCTCGCCCTGCACCAATGCCTGCCCCAATCAAGTAAATGCACATGGTTATGTGGCGTTGATCAGCCAGGGCAAATACCGGGAAGCCATGGAAGTCATCATGAAAACGCTTCCACTGCCCGGCGTCATCGGACGAATTTGTCCGCACCCTTGCGAAACCGCTTGTCGGCGAGGTCAGGTCGACTCACCGGTTGCCATTTGTGCTCTCAAGCGCTTTGTGGCAGACAAAGTTGACATCGACGACCTGCCGATTCCCGAAATTCAGAAGCGAGACGAGAAAGTCGCCATCATCGGTTCCGGCCCGGCCGGACTGAGCGCGGCCCATTTCCTGGCCTTGGAAGGGTACCAGCCGACCATTTTTGAAGCTCTGCCGGTGGCTGGCGGCATGCTGCGGGTAGGTATACCGGATTACCGCCTGCCCCCGGAAGTTTTGGATAAAGAGATCGGGGCCATCACCCGGTTGGGCGTTGATATCAAATACAATCAGACTCTGGGCAAAGACTTCACCGTTGAAAGTCTTCTTTCGGAAGGCTATAAGGCTGTTTATGTCGCCATTGGAGCACACCGGAGCCTGAAACTTAACATCCCGGGCGAAGACGCTCAAGGGGTCATGCACGGAGTTGACTTCCTCCGTCAGGCCAATCAGGGCCAAATCCCCAGTGTAGACGGCAGGGTTGTCATCGTCGGCGGCGGTGACGTAGCCATCGACGCCGCTCGCGCCGCTCAACGGTTGGGAGCCAAACAGGTCAGCATTCTGTATCGCCGTTCGGCGAAAGAGATGCCGGCACGCGAAAACGAAATCGAAGACGCGCTGGCCGAAGGCATCGAGATCCAGTATCTTACCGCTCCTCAGCAAATCCTCACCAAAGACAATAAAGCCATCGCCGTCCAGTGTGTCAGGATGGAATTGGGCGAACCCGATTCATCGGGTCGCCGGCGGCCGATCCCGGTTCCCGGCAGTGAATTTACGGTCGAGACCGATCTGGTGATCCCCGCTATCGGTCAGACGCCGGATTCCATATGCCTCTCCGAAACTCCCGGTGTGTGTCTGACTCGCTGGGGAACCATTGAAGTGGATGACATTACCTACGCTACTGGTAGAGAAGGGGTTTTTGCCGGCGGCGATTTGCAGACCGGCCCATGGGTGGCCATCGGCGCGGTAGCCCACGGCAGAGAGGCAGCCATTTCGATAGCCCGCTACCTCAAGGGCGAAGATATGGCAGCCGGGCGAAAACGTCTGGAGCTTCCCCAGGAAAATTTTGTTCCCATTCCCGACAAAATCGAGAAGCAGTCACGAGCTGAAATGTCCACTCTACCAATGGATGAGAGGAAAAGTAGTTTTGGCGAAGTGGAGCAAGGCTTGACGGAAGAACAGGCACTGGCCGAAGCAGCCAGATGCCTTAACTGCATGGCCTGTTCCGAGTGCATGCAGTGCGTGACCGCGTGCAAGGCCGGCGCCGTCGATCACAATATGAAAGAGGAATTGGTCACCTTACAAGTCGGATCGGTTATCGCAGCACCCGGGTTCAAGCCGTTCGATCCACAAGTATACGATTATGGATATGGCAGATACCCGAATGTGGTCACCAGCACCGAGTTCGAACGGATACTGAGTGCCTCAGGGCCTTTCGAAGGACATTTGATGCGCCCCTCCGACCACCAGCCTCCCAAGAAGGTCGCGTGGCTGCAATGCGTGGGTTCCCGCGATATCCATCACGCCGCCCACGGCTACTGTTCGGGCGTGTGCTGTATGTACGCCATCAAAGAGGCAGTGATCGCCAAAGAACATTCCGAATACGATCTGGATACGGCCATTTTCTTCATGGATATGCGTACCTATGGAAAAGAATTCGAGCGTTATTACAATCGTGCAGAGAATGAGAATGGGGTACGGTTCATTCGCTCGAGAGTCCACAGCATAGAACCCGCCGCGCCTGATTCGGACGATTTGGCCATCAGCTACACCGATGAAAACGGCGAAATGCGAAGCGAATTGTTCGACATGGTGGTCCTCTCCGTCGGCTTGGAGATTTCCAAAGAAAGCAAAGAGCTCGCCGGACGATTGGGCATCGATATCGATGATGATGGCTTTGCCGAGACCAGCAGCTTTTCTCCTGTGGCGACTTCACGCCCCGGCATTTTTGCCTGCGGCGCCTTTGTCGGGCCCAAAGATATTCCCTACTCCGTCATGGAGGCTTCCGCGGCTTCCGCGGCTTCCGCGGCTTCACTGGCGGACTCGCGCGACACTTTGGTTCACACCAAGACTTATCGGGATGAAATACAGGTTGGCGATGCAGAACCGCGCATAGGGGTTTTTGTATGTCATTGCGGAATCAACATCGGCAGCGTCGTCGATGTCCCCGCGGTGCGGGACTACGCCAAAACCCTGCCCAACGTGGCCTATGTTGCCAATAACTTATTCACATGCAGCCAGGACACTCAGCAGCTAATGCGGGAAGCCATCGAAGAGCATCGGCTCAACCGGATTGTGGTTGCCGCCTGCACACCGCGCACTCATGAACCGCTGTTTCAAGAGACCATAAGGGAAGCCGGCCTGAACCGGTACTTGTTTGAATTTGCAAATATCAGGGATCAGGATTCGTGGGTCCACCAGGCAGAGCCGGAAAAAGCAACTGAAAAGGCTAAGGATTTGGTGCGCATGGCTGTTGCCAAGGTAGCACTGCTGGAACCGATCGAGCGCCTGCAGGTGGAGCTGAATCACAATGCGCTGGTCATCGGCGGCGGCATTGCCGGCATGAGCGCAGCGATCAATCTGGCCGATCAGGGCTATCAGACTTTCCTGCTCGAGCAAAAAGAACAGCTCGGGGGACATGCACTCAAAGTCAAACAGACCTGGAAGGGTGAAGACATTGCCACTTACGTCAAAGATCTGAGCGAGCGTGTGACGAGCCATGCAAATATTGAGGTCATTGCCGGCGCTCAGATTAAGGAAGTGGGCGGGTTCGTGGGCAATTTCTTTACCACGGTTGAATCTAATGGTTCGGCCCGCGAACTGCAGCACGGAGTGGCGATCCTGGCCACCGGAGCTCATTCGTTCAACCCCGAAGAATATCTTTTCGGTCAGTCAGACCGGGTGACCAAATGGCACGATCTTGAAGATCTTTTTGCCAGGGAACCTGAAAGGCTGCAACAGGCCGAGGCCGTTGCATTCATCCAATGCGTCGGTTCGCGTGAGCCTGAGCGTCCTTACTGCTCCAAGATCTGCTGTACCGCCTCGGTTCAACAGGCCATAGATCTGAAGACCAAGAAGCCGGATCTGGACGTATATGTGCTGTATCGCGATCTGCGTACTTATGGTCAGCGGGAGGAACTCTATCGCAAAGCTCGCGAGCTTGGAGTCCTCTTTATCCGTTACAATTTGGATAGCAAGCCTGTGGTTGAAAAGGCCACATCGGACGGCAAGGAAAAACTGAAAGTCACCGTCACCGACCATATTCTTGGCAGACCGATTGCGCTGTATGTGGATCACCTCAATCTGGCTACGGCCATCATTCCAAAAGACCTGCAGGTCCTGGCCAACTACTTCAAGGTTCCCCTGACCGCAGATGGCTTCTTCCTGGAAGCACATATGAAGCTGCGCCCGGTGGACTTCGCCACCGACGGTGTGTTCGTTGCCGGTCTCGCTCACTACCCAAAGCCCATGGAGGAATCGATTGCGCAGGCCCAAGCCGCCGCTGCCAGAGCAGCAACGGTCTTGAGCAAACCCTACGTTGAGGTAGAGCCCATCGTTTCCGCGGTTGATCAGGAGGGCTGTATCGGCTGCGGCCTGTGCGAGGCCTCTTGTCCATTTGGCGCCATAAGGCTGATAAAAGTACACGGCGTAGGCTATCGAGCCGAAAACATTTCCGCCTCATGCAAGGGGTGTGGAATTTGTGCCGCAGCCTGCCCACAAAAAACCATTGACATGAAGCATTTCCGCAACCGGCAGATCCTTGCGGCAATTCATGCTGGAGGACGGAGCTAGCCGACAGAAATTCTAGAGGGAGAGATGACAAATGAGTGATGCCTTTGAACCTAAAATCCTGGCCTTTTTGTGCAACTGGTGTGCCTATGCTGGAGCAGACCTGGCAGGCGTTTCAAGGTTCCAGTACCCGTCGAGCCTGCGGGTCATCCGAACCATGTGCTCCGGCCGAGTCGATCCCCTGTACGTGATCGAAGGATTAAAAAGCGGATACGATCAAGTTTCGGTGTTTGGGTGACACATTGGTGACTGCCATTACCTGGAAGGTAATGTATACGCATCCAAGCGCATGAAAATGGTGGAAACATTGCTGGATGTTTCGGGAATCGGCAAGGGACGGATGGCCCTTCGCTGGGTCAGTGCGGCGGAAGGGCAATTGTTTGCGGATACCGTCAAGGAGTTGACCGGTTCGATCGAAAAATTGGGAGCTTTTGACTCTCAGGAACACCAGTTGCAACTGGCGGCGATTGAAGGTGCTCTGAGGTCTCCCAGAATACGCTGGCTGACCGGCATGGATCGGCAGCTGACGGAACGCGGCAACGTCTATAATGAAAAAATGGACCTCCAAACCTTTCAAAACATGGAAAAAGAGGTGGCTGCAGACGAATACGAGAAAGCATTGCTTCTGGAAGTACTCAAAGAAGGCCCGCTCTCCGTTCGAGAAATGGCTGCCAAAACCGGATTGCCTGTCTACACAGTATCTCTTAAGCTCAATGATTTAGAAAGGCGCGGGCTGGCTGACCTGAAGAGTTTTGAAGGGTCCACTCCTAAATTTATAAGACTGGCGGCGTAGCTGCGTCGCACGTTTCGAGTTGCGGGGTTCCGCCCGGGACTTTATCTGCGGCTCGCAACATAAGAATGCGAAGAGGGTGATTATGGCAAATTCAAAAAGTAATCAGAAAAAAGGGGCCGTGTTAGTTGTCGGCGCCGGAGTCGCCGGAATGCAAGCATCGCTCGATTTAGCGAGTTCCGGCTATTTGGTGCACTTGCTTGACAAGTCCCCGACCATCGGCGGCATCATGTCACAGTTGGATAAGACTTTCCCAACCAACGACTGTGCCATGTGCATCATTTCTCCCAAACTGGTGGAAGTGGGACGTCACCTCAACATTGATATTCACCCCAACACGGAAGTTGCATCGATTGAAGGTGAAGCTGGTAATTTCAAAGTGACCGTTCAAACCCAGCCACGCTATATCGACCTTGCCGCCTGCACGGCCTGTGGTCAGTGTCGCCAGGTATGCCCAGCGACCGCCGTAAATGAATTCAACCAGGCTCTCGACCTTAGAGAAGCCACATCTATGCGCTACCCGCAGGCGATACCGCGCGGCTTTACCATCGATCGCGATGTCTGCATCGGATGCGGGCTCTGTGAGAAGATGTGTCTTGCCGAGGCGATTCACTATGACGACCAGCCCCGCCAAAATGTATTGGAAGTGGGCTCGGTCATTCTGGCGCCGGGCAACGAAGTATTCGATCCATCGAAGTTTGACACCTACAATTATCTGAATTTTCCGAACGTCGTCACAAGCCTTGAATTCGAAAGAATATTGAGCGCGTCGGGGCCATATCGGGGCCACCTGATGCGGCCCTACGATCGGGAAGAACCTCACAGAATTGCCTGGCTGCAATGTGTCGGTTCGCGCAATATCAACGCCTGCGACAATTCATACTGTTCGGCCGTTTGCTGCATGTACGCCATCAAAGAGGCGGTGATTGCCAAGGAACACGCCCATGCGGATCTGGATACCGCCATTTTTTATATGGATATGCGCACCTACGGCAAAGAATTCGAACAATATTACAACCGTGCCAAGGACCACGGAGTTCGATTCATTCGTTCCCGCGTGCACTCTATCGAACCGGAAGGCGAATGCGATCTCAGGCTCAGCTATACCAACGAGAAGGGTGAACAAAAGACGGAAGTCTTTGACATGGTCGTCCTTTCGGTGGGCTTTGAAGTCGGCAAGGGAACCGTCGAACTGGCCGAGAGGCTCGGAGTCGAGCTCAATGACCACAACTTCACGGTAACGGACGGCTTCATGCCGGTGGCCACATCCAAGCCCGGCATCTATGTTTGCGGAACCCTGCAGGGGCCCAAAGATATTCCCCAGTCCGTTATGGAAGCTTCCGGTGCCGCTGCGGGCACCAGCGCCATGTTGAGTGAAATGCGCTGGACCGAGACCAGAACCAGAGAGCTTCCTCCGGAAAGAGATGTTAGCGAAGAGCCGCCGCGCATTGGAGTATTCGTTTGCAACTGCGGAATCAACATCGGTGGCGTCGTCGACGTGCCCGCAGTTCGTGAATACGCGCGGACGCTTCCCAACGTCGTTCATGTCGAGGACAACCTGTTCACCTGCTCGCAGGACACTCAGGTCAGGATGGCGGAAGTGATCAAGGAGAAGGGCATCAACCGTATGGTGGTTGCCGCCTGCACCCCGCTGACCCACGAAGCCCTGTTCCGCGAAACTCTTTTGGAAGCCGGTATCAACAAATACCTGTTTGACATGGCCAACATCCGCAACCAGGATTCCTGGGTGCATATGAAAGATAAGCAGAAGGCTACGGATAAGGCCAAAGACCTGGTGAGAATGTCGGTAGCCAGGGCTGGCCTGCTCAAAGAGTTACGCGAGAAAAAGGTGGATATCAAACAGAGCAGCCTTGTGATCGGCGGTGGCGTGGCCGGCATGAACGCCGCGCTCAACCTTGCCAGGCAGGGATTCAAAGCCGTATTGATAGAAAAGAATGGCGAACTTGGAGGTCTTGCCCGCAAGGTCTCCCATACTATAGAAGACCTCGATGTCCAGGCCTACCTGGATCGCCTCATCTCCGAGGTGAAATCGGAAGAGAACATCACGGTGCTGACTGAAGCCGAGGTGACCACGTTTAAAGGGTACAAAGGCAACTTTACAACCACCGTGCAGCACGGTCCGGATAAGACCGAGCAAGTTATCGAACACGGGGTAGCGATCGTGGCAACCGGGGCGCATGAATACAAGCCGACGGAATTCATGTACGGTGAAAGCGACAAGGTCATGACCCAACTGGAGCTTGACAACCTTCTGCACGACCGGGGCAACGGCAACGACCCCGCCAAATGGCAGAATGCGGTGATGATCCAGTGCGTGGGCTCACGTAACGAAGAGAACCCGAATTGCAGCCGCATCTGCTGCCAGAGCGCGGTGAAGCACGCTCTGCAGCTCAAAGAGCTCAATCCGGAGATGAATATATACATTCTCTATCGCGACATGAGAATGTACGGTCTGCTCGAGGACCACTATACCGAGGCGAGAAAGAAAGGAATCATCTTTTCTCGGTTCGACCTGGACAATCCGCCCGAGGTCAGCAGCAACGGTGGCGGCGTCGAGGTGACCTTCACTGACCATGTGCTGCAGCGGCCGGTAAAGGTTCCGGTCGATGCCGTGGTGTTGAGTGCAGCGACGCTCGCCAACGAGACAGATAAACTGGCCACCCATCTGAAGGTTCCTCGCAACGCTTACGGCTTCTTTATTGAAGCCCACGCAAAGCTTCGGCCGGTGGATTTTTCATCGGAAGGACTGTATTTGTGCGGCACCGCGCACAGTCCGAAGCTCATCAGTGAGAGCATAACGCAGGCCTTGGCCGCCGCATCCAGAGCCGGTACATTTCTGGCCGGCAAGACTTTGAGCGTCGGTGGAGCAGTGGCCCATGTCGATAAGACTCACTGCGCAGCCTGTTTGGTTTGCGTCATGAGTTGTCCCTACGGCGTTCCACGGATCAACGAAGAAAACGTATCCGAGATCAATGAGGCCTTATGCCAGGGGTGCGGGGTTTGCGTTTCCGAATGTCCTGCGAAAACGATTCAGTTGAGCCATTATGAGGACGATCAAGTCCTCCAGAATGTGCACGCTTTATTGGAAGGAGTTATGTAATGGAACAATTCGAACCGGTAATTGTTGCTTTTTGCTGCAGCTACTGAGCGTATTCCGCAGCGGACCTGGCAGGTTCCATGCGATTGAGTTATCCGACCAACGTTAAAATAGTCAAACTCCCGTGCAGCGGTCGGGTGGACATCATGCACCTGATGACAGCGATGGAAGAGGGAGCGGATGGAGTTTTCGTTGCTGGTTGTCTGGAGGGTGATTGCCACTATCAGGCGGGAAATTTGAGAGCCAAGAAGCGGGTGGCCTATGTTCGGGAAATCCTGGATAAGATTGGTGTAGGCGGCGAACGCGTTGCCATGTATAATCTTTCCGCAGGCCAGGGCCCGAGATTCGCCGAGATTGCCCGGGAGATGACCGAAAAGATAAGAGCCTTGGGGCCAAGCCCCATCAGGATTGCCAAAAGGAAGGCCGCGGGAAGGCCTACGACGGAGGAAGCCGCATGATTATCGCCAAACCGAAACCCATAGAAGAGATCATCGATCTGGTCAAAGATCTCAAAAGCGTACTCGTAGCCGGCTGCGACGGTTGTGTGACCGTGTGTGAAGCCGGCGGCATGAAAGAGGCACAGGTACTTGCTTCGGCACTGCGCATGTACTTCAGACAGCAGGGCAAAGACACCAAAGTGGAAGAAACCAGCCTCACCCGTCAGTGCGATCGACCTTATATCGCCGAACTCGATGATAAGATCGACAAGTATGACGCGGTGATCTCCCTCGCTTGCGGTGCGGGAGTGCAGTTCCTGGCGGAGAGATTCACTAAAAAGCCCATTTTTCCGGGGGTGAATACCTGTTTTATCGGGGTTACCGAGGAAAAGGGAGAATGGACCGAGCGCTGTCAAGCATGCGGCGACTGCATTCTGGCAACAACCGGCGGTATTTGTCCGATCGCACGCTGTTCCAAACGGATGGCGAACGGCCCGTGCGGAGGTTCATCGAGCGGCAAGTGTGAGATCAGCAAAGAAACAGCCTGCGGCTGGCATTTGATATACGAACGGTTGAAAGAACTGGGACAGCTGGATCGCTTTGAGAAACCGAACGATCCCAAAAATTGGGCCACCAGCAGAGACGGGGGACCCCGCAAGATAATTAAGGAGGTTTCACAGGCATGAGCATAAACAATACCTCTAAGACTCCAAGTAAGCTGCAAAAGATCATGGATGCAGGAGACTTTGGCGTTACTTCCGAATGCGGCCCTCCGCGCGGCGCTGATGGCAAGATAGTAGAAGAAAAGGCCAATCTCATCGGCGATTATGTGGATGCCATCAATGTTACTGACAACCAGACCGCAGTAGTCCGCCTGTGCAGCCTCGCGGCGTGCATCCGCATTAAACAAATGGGCTATGAACCCATACTGCAGATGGTTTCCCGGGATCGCAATCGGATCGGCATGCAGGCAGACATCCTGGGTGCAGCCTCGTTCGGCATCCATAACATGCTGTGCCTGACGGGCGACCATCAGAGCTTCGGCGACCATCCCAACGCCGCCAACGTATTTGATTTGGATTCGACCCAGTTGATTCAGACCGTCAAGATGATGCGCGATGAAAAGAAATTGCTAAGCGGGTTCGAAATGAAAGTTGCGCCGGAAATGTTCATTGGCTGCGCAGCAAACCCATTTGCTGATCCTTTCGAAATCCGGGTTTCGCGGCTTGCCAAGAAAGTTGCCGCCGGCGCTCAATTCATCCAGACTCAATGCATCTACAATATGGACAAATTCAAGGAATGGATGAAAGGGGTCGTGGATCGCGGATTGCACGAGAAGGCCCATATCATGGCCGGCATGACCCCTATGAAATCTCTCGGTATGGCCAAGTACATGAAGAACAAAGTGCCGGGGATGGATGTGCCCGAGTCGGTTATTGAGCGCCTGGCTGGGGTGCCCAAAGATAAGCAAGCCGAAGAAGGCATCAAAATGTGCATCGAGCAGATCCAGGAGCTCAAGGAAGTTGAAGGGGTGCGAGGCTTCCATATTATGGCGATTGAATGGGAAGAGAAGGTGCCTGAAATCGTTAAGGGCACCGGCCTCTATCCACGGCCGAAGGTGGGTTAACCGATTGGCATATGCTGCGAGCATTTTCGCGGGTCAGGCAGATTCAGTGTGCTTGTTTCTGCCTGACCTTCCTGTATTTTCCTCTTTTATCCCTCACCCCTGGAGAGGCTTAGTTGTAGCCTGAATTTCGCAATTCCCAACGGGGCAAAGCCGTTATATTATCTTCATGCCGGTGAACCCCGGTGACGTCAGCTTAACGCCTATTACAAATCATATTATTCGCTTACAGCACGCGCGAAGTCTCGCATTGGATGCGGGCGCCTGTTCCGAGTTCCGATCCGAGGTTGTTCAGCACGAAACACGACCGCCGGTGCAGTCGCTGAGCTCTATAGCGTTCAAGCCAGGGTTTTGCCGGAGCAGCAGCCGTGGCATGGCCAATAGGGGTGAGGGTGTAAGTCATTGAAATCTCACCCCCCTCACCTAGCCTCTCCCCCTCGATGGGGCGAGGAATTATTTATTGCCGGACAGGCTCCTAGCCGTTGGTCCGCTTGATCGACCGAGGCACCCGGTCCAGTTTGAAAACCGTGATAAACTCTTTATTGTGGCTGATCCAAAGCTTTCCTGCGATAATTGCATTGGTGAGGGAATCCTTGAAATCCATCCAATCGGCAAAGAGAGACGCATCCTTGGCCACCATTATGAAATCCGGATTTTCGGCCATACCTTGCTGCACTTCAATTTTCTGATCATGAAGCATGAGGGCGAAAGCCCCTTCAGGGGTCTTGACCTGTATCTTCCTGGTCCAACCTGCAAGATCTTTCCGCGCGCGGTCGCTGGCGGCTATCCTGGAGGCCATATCTCGCATGCCCGCGATTATCGATTCAAAATGGGCTCTGTGTGCTTCGTCGACAGGAGGAAGGTCCGGCTCAGCCGGACTTTCCCAATCCAGATCACTTTCCTGAAGCCCCTTAACAGCCCTTTTATCCTCAGGGACCTCCTCCAGGGGCACTGCGAAGATATCAGTCGGTTTCCCCATGCGTTCGTCTCTGAAAATGATTTTGACAGGGGTCCCCTTGGTGAAAAGCTTCGGGGTCAAAACTCCCCTCGTGGTATAAACCAGGGTGGGAAGCGCCGTATCGGCGCCATCCAGAAAAACCCGGCCACGCCCGTAGGGAACCTGGTGCTGAAACAGGGAATGGGCGAAATAGGTGATGGGTGGAGTTGAGTTCATCACTCCGGTATCGGTCATTTCTATCATATCCATGGCCTGGAAATCGCATTCCGGGCAGTGAAGCATGAACGGCGGCACCCTGACCAGGCCACACTCGGGACAGCGGGCTCCCAGTATGACCTTCTCCTCCTTCAATTTTAGGAAATATTCCGAGAATTCGCCTTTCGACCGCTTATAGAAAGTAAACATGGCTTCGTTGGTCTGCAGGTATCTTGCACCGTTGAGCTCCATAATTTCCGACGTTGCATCGGGAATCATAGCCGCAGGTATGACTTTCTCAACCATATCAAGCTCTCCTTTCGATGATCATCACGGAACCGTATTGTCCGATGGTAGACCCTGTACCGTGAATGAGTCCCCGGTGCATGCCCCTGTCGATCAGTTCGCGCCTGGCACTCCAGCAGGAAAACATGTTGGATCCGCCGACAAAATGCCCCCCGTAGGTCAGCCCTCCACTGGGATTGACCAGCAGGGGACCGCCGGGAACCATCAGCCCTTCTTCGACCAAATCGTCTGCTCGTCCGATGGGTGCAAAGCCCATTTCCGCCATGGTGATCTGTAACTGCTTGATGAAAGCGTCATGCAGCTCTATGACCTGGATCTCCTTTACGGGATCGGTCACTCCGGCCATTTTGTAGGCCGCCTGAGCGGACAGGTGATCAGACAGTATCCGGTGCAAAACGTTATGACGCTCATCCCTCCCCACCACATTGTGATGATTGCAGGCGCCCACACCCGAAATCCAGATCACCGGATTGTCGGCATTCTTGCATATCGCTTTGGCTTTGTCCGCCGAAGCGAAGATGACGGCACCCGCACCTTCCGTGTACACGCATGTCTCCAAGAGTTTAAACGGATAAACGTGATAGCGAGAGTTGATAGCCATTTCTGCTGTCACTTTTTCCCCGCAGCGCTGTGCGTATGGATTGTTCTGGGCCTGGTCGCAAAGAATTTCCGTGATTTTTGCCGAAACCTCGTCTTTCAGATCGCCGGGATGTTCGTCCATATAAGCGAGGACAAACTCGGCGTAACTATCCGAAGCCGTCCAGCCGAGCTCCCGTTCGAAGAAGGTGTCTGCAGACCAGCCGATGGTTTTAATCACCTCGGGGGTTGAAGTCATCGACTCGAAATCGAAGCAATCCGTTGCCTTTTCCACCCCAAGGGCAAGCACCACGTCATATAAGCCACTGGCCACCCAGGTGTAAGCCGTCAGCATGGTGTACGAACCGGTGGCACCTCCGCAGGTAATGCGCATGCCGGGCTTGTTCACCATACCGATGATCCCTTGCAGGGGATGTTCGGGAATCGCTGACATTTGAAATATATCATTGTAAATGCCGTAGACGACAGCATCGACATCTTTGATCGAAATCCCGGCATCCTCAACTGCCGCTTTGACCGCCATTTGGCTGAGTCCATAGTAGGTCTTTTCCACCCAACGGCCTTTGCAGGGGGTGATTCCAGCTCCGACGATGGCCACATCTCTCATGGTTTCTCCCTTTTATTTGTGCTCTGCTACGATTGGAAGACAGAAGCCCGGGCAATGCATCGAATCTTCATTGCCGGTTATTGAAAAGCTCCCAGGCCGTCATACTGGCGCAGTACCCGCCTGACCTTGCCCACCGCAGTGCGCTCGACGGATCCGGGAGGCAGCAGTTTCACTACGGCCCTGAAGTTCAACGTTTCCCTGATGTTTTTTTCAATCCGCTGCCTGAGACCTTCCATTTCGGCAGGGGTTACGGCTTTGCCGTGCTCTACGTTGATATCCAGATGCGTGTAGGGCGATGGATGGGTGACCACAATCTGGAACTCACCGGTAATGTCCGGGACCATGTTCTCAAGTACTTCGGCGACCCCCGAGGGAAACACATTGATACCCTTCACATGCAGCATATCATCGGCGCGGCCGACAATTCTGAAACGGAAACCGGTGCGGCCGCAACGGCATGGGCCGGTGCCAAGCACCTCCATAAGATCGGAAGTCCGGTAGCGAAGCAGCGGCTGAGCCTCTTTTTTCAAATGGGTGAGCACCATTTCACCCGTCACCCCTTCCTCGATTTCCACATTTTCACCGTTGATGGGATTGATCAATTGCAGCAGCAGCGCCCCCTGCCCAAGGAAATGAAGCTGATAGTTTTCCTCGCAAACAGCTGCAAAATTGCACAGTACATCCGAAACCCCGTAGTTGGCGTTCTGTGCTTTCATGCCCCAAGTGTCCTCTATCCGTTTGCGATATACCGGGTTTTCCAGGCCTGGCTCCCCACCAAACAGCCCCAGCTTCAGGCCGAGATCGACGGGCTTGATGCCGAGCTCTTCCTCGACGACTTTCTCCAGCTGATTGGGATAGGATGGGGTGGATGAAATGGCATCGATCCCGGCTTCTCGGATCACTTTAACCAGTTGCTTGGAGTTGCCCACCCCGAAAGGAAACACGGTGGCTCCGGTCGTCTCCAAATTGCCATGGTCGGTGTAGCCTCCCATCCAAAGACAATAATTGAGACAGTGCACCACTCGATGATGCGGTCTCAATCCACCACACCAGAAGGCCCTAGCACCACAGTCGTAAGTCAGTTGAAGATCGTTGCGGGTCAGGGCGGTGTAGACAAACTTCCCGGTGGATCCCGAGGTGCGGTGGACTCGCACGACCTGATTGCGGCTGGCCGCCAGAAAGTCCCCAAAAGGTGTCTCTACTTCCTGCGACTGACGCAGCTCGGCTTTGGTGGTGAACGGCAACCGCTCCAAATCTTCCACTCGCTTTATGTCATCGGAGGTCAGGTTTCTTTCCGCAAATTTTCGCTGATACATCTTGCTGTTAGCGTACACGTACTGCACCTGACGAATGAGCAGGTCCCGCTCCAATTTGCGTTGGTCCCGGGGTGAAATGGACTCCATGCTCTCATTCCACATCGTTGGATACATCGGTGCTTCTCCTCTTGACAACGCCGGCAGGAACCGGCGCCGTCGTGTCTGATTATTTGCTCTTCATCCGCGCCAGTTTTCTCCGCACGAAGCCATCCTGATTTTGGGCGGCCACGCAAAGCATCAGGTGATTGGCTTCAATTTCCAGAATCTGTTCGATGCTGGCATCTATCCCCTGATCGATTGCAATGCGTGACAGTTTGAGCGCTAAAGGAGAGTTGTCCGCAATTTTGCGCGCCATAGCCAAGGCCTCCTCCATGAGGGCGTCAGTGGGGACGACTTTGTTGGCGAGTCCAATTCGGTAGGCCTCGTCGGCCGATACGAAATCACCCGTGAAGATCAGCTCCTTGGCTCGTCCCAGCCCGACCAGTTGCGTCAACAGTTTGGTGCCGGCGGTGGTAACGGTCAGACCGACGCCGGTTTCCGGAAAGCCGAATTTGGCATCCTCGCTGGCGATGCGAATGTCACAGCTCATGGCGAATTCGCACCCGCCGCCCACGGCATAGCCCCGAACCGCTGCGATCAGCGGCTTGCCAAGCTTCATGATGACCCGCTGTACCTCTTGCAGCCGTTCGGTCTCTTCCAGCCATATCTCCATATCTTTTCCGTCTACGGTTTCCTTCAGATCCTCTCCGGCACAAAAGGCTCTGCCGCTGCCGGTCAGGATGATGACCGCCGCCTGCTTGTCCTGCCGGGCAAACTCGAGCTGAGCCATGAAGTCCCTGAGCAGCTCGACATTTATAGCATTCAAGCACTTGGGGCGGTTGAACGTTATAATTCCGATGTTTCCATCACGATTGTAAAGAACGGTTGAATTTGTCTTCATGTGCCTCCCTTCCAAGTGGGTGTTTATCTGAGCAGTAGATTCACCAGCACCAAGGCAAAATCGGGCACGTAGGTGACCAGCAGAATGACCGGCAGTGCCCCGAAAATCATAAAATATGATGCTGGCTTGGCGTATTCGTTCAACGGTAGGTTGCCGCCGATCAGGCCCGCAAGGTAAAGCATGGGAGCGCACGGCGGTGTGATATTGCCGAGGGACAGGTTGGTCACGGAGATGGCCGCGAAATGGACCGGATCGACTCCGACCGATGTAGCGATGGGAAGCAGTATGGACGCGGACAGTATGTTGCCCGAAACATCGTCTACCAGCATCCCCATGAGCAGCAGGATGACATTGATCATCATCAGCACGAGATACTTGTTGGTGGTGAGTTTGAACATGGCCTGGGCCAAATGCTGCGGGACCTGATAGGTGACCATGATACGGCTCACCATAAGGATGAAAAACAGCAGTATCATCACCACCCCGGAGGTGATCATGGAGCTTTTGATCGTGTCCAGTACGTTCTTTAAAACCATGGTCCGGTAGAAAATGAATCCTACCAGGATCGCATACACCGAAGAAACTGCAGCGGCTTCAGTGGGCGTGAAAACGCCGCCATAAATTCCGCCCAGCACCAGCACCGGCATGAACAGCGCCAGCGAGGCCTGTTGCGAAGTTCTGCCGATCTCCCCCAAAACCTTGGGCAGAGATAGTTTCGGAGCAACCTGCAGATGCTTCATCTTGCGACACATGATCAAGTTGATGATGGAATAGAACGTCATCATCATAATCCCTGGAATGAGGGTGCTCAAAAAGGCCGAGATGATGGAGATCTGCGCGGTCATGGCAAAGACGATCATGGGGATGCTCGGCGGTATGAGCAGGGCCAGCATGGAAGAGGCGCCCACCAGGCCGGTTGCATAGCCGCGTGGATAGCCCTGTTCGACCATCTCCGGGATCAGCACCGAACCTATGGCCGCGATGGCTGCTGAGGCGGATCCTGAAATAGCGCCGAAAATCGTGCAGGTCACCACGCAGACCACCCCAAGCCCTCCGCGGATCCTGCCCAGAAACGACATGGTAAAGGCAACGAGACGGCGGGAAATATCCGCCTCGCGCATCAGCCCTCCGGCCAGGATAAACAAAGGCAAAGCCAGCAGGGTGTAGGATTCAATGGAGCGGAAGGCCCCGGGAATTGCAAAGCGCGGGTCGAGACCGGTCAGATAGAGTATGGCGAACCCGCCCAGACCAAACGCAAACCCCACCGGGACCCCGAGGAGCATTATGGCGACCACTCCAGTCATGACGGAAAAAACGGCGGTCATGGCTCCCTCCTTCAATCGTGGCGACCGGCGGCAATCGCCGCCTCGCCGTATTTGACCATGTTGACGACACAGTACAGGGTCATGAAAACCGCCCCGAAGAACATACTGCCGACCGAAATGACCCGCGGCCACCACAAACCGGTAGTGCGCTCACCGGTCTCATACACCCACAGAGTGTAAGTCGAGGAATGGTAAAGGAACAATGTACAGGCCGTGCAACTGAGGGCCCAGGTTATCACTTTGACCACGGCCCTGCT
Organism: uncultured delta proteobacterium; assembly: GCA_963781715.1. Taxonomy (GTDB): domain Bacteria; phylum Desulfobacterota; class Syntrophobacteria; order Syntrophobacterales; family Syntrophobacteraceae; genus Desulfoferrobacter. The sequence continues at coordinate 222,137 of CAWAGW010000017.1, read as the reverse complement.
CCTGGCAGTCCTGAAGAACCTTGCGGCAACGTCCCCCTGAACGTGGGCATCGAACTCGGTTCCCAGGATGGCTCCCAGAAAGTAAACCCAGATCGCAACCAGCAGGGAGAATTCTTCCAGACCGAACAGAGGCGCCTTGAAAATGTAGCGAAGTACGACCTGGAGCACCACAGCGAGCGCGACCAGAGCACCGCCGGCGATGATGAGGATGGTGAAGATACGGTCGAGGATGCTGTTAGCGCGTGCGCAAGCCTGCTTGACCTTATCCCAGGAAATCCTCCGCACCAGCTCTTCGTCCTCGCTAAAGCCCTCGAGCACATCCTCCATGGCTCCATCTTGCCTATTGGGATATTTCCGTTGCATGGGCTTTGATCCTTTCCATCAGCTCAGCACCAAGAAGCTCGCTCTCAATCTTTGGCCAGGCTTGTTCCCGAACGATTTTCGCCGAACTCTCCCATTCCGGTTGGGTGAGCTCGTAAACCGCGACTCCCGCCTTCTCCAGTTTATGCTTGAACTCGGTTTCATCCTGCTCGGCGGCAACGGCCTGCTCAGCCATGACCTTGTCGGCGCTGTCGAGCAGAATCTTTTGGTCCTCTTTGGACAGACCGTCCCACAGCTTCTTGTTGATGGTCAGGAACCAGTATTCGAAGGCGTCGCGAGAGGCCACCCAATATTTGAGAGCATCGCGCATAACGTAAGCTTCTACCGCCGGACAGGCCGAACGGGCATCGACGATTCCGGTTTGCAGTGCCGTAAACGTTTCGGAGTAAGCGATGGGGGTAGAAATGAACCCGAGGGTGGGAATGTAGACTTCGAAAATCCTGATGGGAGGAACACGCATTTTGATACCGTGGAACTGCTTCGGAGTTTTGGCTACCACATCGACTCGCTTGGTGAAGGCCATGCCGTCCCAGGCATTCAAGTAGATGCCGAGGACCTTCAGGCCGATTTTGGAATAGAGCTCATCGAAAATGGGGGGCAACCATCCAGTGGTGCCGATGGCCGCCCTTGCCTCGTCCCAGGTTGCAAACAGGTATGGCATGAAAATGAGGTTCATGCGGGGGTCGTAAGAAGTGGATCCGGCATTCAAGCCGATTTCCAAAGTGCCCATGCGGTTGGCCTCAATCTGCTCGGTCCAGTCGCCCAGGGCCCCTGCGGGAAAGTAGTCCAACTTGATTCTGCCATCGGATGCTTTGCTCACCAGTTCGGCAAACTGTTTGCATCGCACCGCGGCCGGGTGGTCTTCGGCAATCCCCTGGCTGATTTTCCATTCATAGCTGGGACCAGCCGCAACTGCAGTGGCGGCAGCCAGAGCGAGAGTCATGAGGACAGACAGACACAGCCACAGTGATTTGTTCCAAGTCCTTTGCACCAACACCATTTTCTCTCTCCTTTTTGTTGAATTAGAGTTCCGGTGAATTCTATCGGCCGGCCGGTAGTTTAGCGGAGCACAAAATACCGAGTACTCCCCCTTTCGGGGCTTACCAGCTCGAGCGTGGCGGGTTGTCAGCGAGCGCGAGGAAATCAAAGCAGCATCTGGAGGAGGCGAGTTAGTTGTCTACCGGCCGACCGGCAGTTAAACGACGGCTGCAGTAAGCCAAAACAAAATGAGCTTGTCAAGTAAAAAATGTCAATTCATCGAGAATGCTTATGCCGCAGGCGGCAGGGCGAATTTAGGCTGGATGGCTGCCGGTGGGGTTGAGCTCAAGTCGAATAGGCGCCGCTTTTCAAGCCGCCGATGATGAATTCTTCATACATCCGGGCAATTTCATCTTTTGAAAGACGTCCCTCGGGCTTGAACCAGATGGCCACCGCTGTGCACATGGTCAAAATCGCATAGGAAAGCACCTTGAAGTCTCCTTTTGCCCAGACGCCGGCTGCCATGCCTTCCATAATGATGGCCTGGATTCGGTGTTCGTAGCTGTCGCGCGCCGCAGCCGCCAGCTGGTAGTTTTCCGGACTCAGCCCGCGCAGTTCACTGTCTGCTATGAGCACCTCTTTTTGCCGTTCAATGTGAAATTGGATGTGGCTTCGCACCGCGACCCGCAGTTTTTCTTCAACCCCTTCGATGCCTTCCAGGCGCTCATCGAGGTTTACCGCCAAATCCTCCAGAGTGGTTTGCAGGATGCTTAAGAGCAGGCTCTCCTTGGAAGGGTAATGATGATATATGCTGGCTTTGCGGATGCCGATGCTGTTGGCGACATCGCTTAAACTGGCGGCAAAATATCCCTTCTTGTAGAACAAGTCGATAGCGGCGTCTTTAATCTTTTCCTTCATGCTCGACATATGGGCTTCCTTGGATGCATTGATGGTCTAACGGTCAGCCGTTAGAATGGCAGGGTACCCACTTAAACATCCTTTGTCAAGTCAACGCAATAAGTACCACTCACTAAAGCTTCAGTCCATATCCCTTGCCTTCGGCCCCCTCAGCAATTCGGTCGAAACCCAATCGACAAGAGACCAGATAGCCGATGCCGCAAAGCAATTTTCGATTGAACGATCGAACAAAACCGACAGCTTGGGAGGAAACTCTTCGTCCCCCTGCCAGAGCAAATAGTAGAGAGCCACACGGGGAAAGGGCAGCAGCATATAGGCCGCGTCCGCCATCTCCACGGGCTTGCCCTCCAGGTATTCCGCCGCCTGCTTGAAGCCGCTCAAATCGTTTCCATAGCGCTCCAGCAGTGGAGCGGTTTTGAGTACGTGACGTCCCTTGAAGTAATGGGCCTCCTTCAAGTCCTGCGGCCCCACGATATCCTTGCTCAACGGGTAAAGGGCATCCACCTTGTTCAGGTAAAGCAGGGTAAACAACTCAAGAAGCGGATCGTCCACCTGCACCCATTCATTTGCCCGCAGGGTCTTCAAGCAGCGCTGCTCGACGTCGATTACTACCTGATCCCTCAATGATTGAAACGATAGGGCTGCCGGCGGATGCGGCTCGAACAGGGTGAGGTTGCACAGGGCATTCAGGTCCTTTTTCTGCAGCGTCTCCCAATACTCGGCTGGTACCTGCAGAGGGGTCTTGTTATGAGTCAAAGCGGGGGGCTTCAGTTTTCGCCGCCTCTCCTGCATGCTCAAAAATCCCTGGCTGAATGGATATGGCCCGGCTTGGAAGTTATTGCACGGAAAAGAACTGCAGTCTCGCATGCAGTACTCGATTCGATTCATACTGGCGCACGCCAGAATGGGGCAGGGCTTCCCCAGTATTCTTTCCTGCGCATCGAGCTTCTTTTGAGCTTCCAGGCTCCTGCCGGAACCGCAGCTGGAGCATATTTCCATAAGTTTCAATTTACACACGTCACAGTTTATTCCACATGCAGCCGTCGGCATCGCATCTCCTCTTCCTGTTCCCGAGCTCCATTCTCATCATTACTCTTCGTTCCCGAGCTCCGTTTGGGAACGCAATTGTCTGCAAACTCGGTTTGCCGCAGGGTCAGATTTGGAAACAGAGCCTCCCGGGCAGCTCGTTTCCGGACAGATTTCGGGAATGACAAGTTCTCAGCACAATATACCCGTTGAGGTCGAAAAGCTGCCTTTGGGGCTTGTAACTTCTCAATAAGTCCCATTCGTCATTCCGGCAAACGCCGGAATCCAGAAACCCACCTTCACCCACTGGATGCCGGTGCCTGCCCCGGAACTCGATCCGGGGTTCGTCGGCATGACGGAGGGTTGTGGATGAAATCGCCAAATTGAGGGAGAAGTTACTTGATCTTCGCGTTTTCTAAAGTCAGCATGCATCCACAGGTTTGCGCATGTGAAGAAGGCAGCTTTCCCTCATTAATGAGTATAGCAGTTGAATCAAGTTTTGAAATCGTTTTGGGCTATACTTTATACTTCTCAATCGTTAGTCTCCATCCGGGGCCTCCCTCTCTCTTGAGAGACTCAACGGAGGAGACGAATTCGCCCTGCAAGGCAAGGCCCCGGTTGCAACATGAGAATGGCTGGCGCGGGGTGGGCATGAAGAAGAAATCGTAGAAATCTGTTTTGATCTCCAACGATAGAAGAACGGAGTCGGTTGATGAAACAGCCAGGATCTTTCGGCATCGAGGGCGTGAAAGTCGGACACGCGCAGAATCTTGAGGCGACCACGGGCTGCAGCGTGATTCTGTGCGAACAGGGCGCAACGGTCGGGGTGGACGTGAGAGGTGGCGCGCCCGGTACGCGGGAGACGGACCTGTTGAACCCCGTCAATCTGGTGGAAAAGGTCCACGCCGTGGTGCTCGCAGGCGGCAGCGCATTCGGTCTGGACGCCGCAACCGGCGTGATGCAGTACCTGGAGGAGCAAAATATCGGGTTTGACGTGCGGGTGGCCAAAGTTCCCATAGTGTGCAGCGCGGTCTTGTTCGATCTCGCCTTTGGCAATGCCGGAATCAGACCTGACCGGCAAATGGGCTATCAAGCCTGCCTCAATGCCACTGCTGACCTGTCTGCCGAAGGCAGTATCGGGGCCGGGACCGGCGCCACGGTCGGAAAAATCCTCGGCATGGAGCGGGCCATGAAAAGCGGGCTGGGAAGCCAGTTCATGCAAGTTGAAGCACTGCGGATCGGCGCCATTGTAGCCGTCAACTGCCTCGGGGATGTCATCGATCCCGAGAGCGGAAAACGGCTGGCAGGTCTTTTAAACGAAGACCTTTCGGCGGTGGCCGACACCGAGGAAGTCATGATCCAATCCTGTGCCGACAATAGAAATCTATTCGCCGACAACACGACCATCGGGATTATCGTGACCAATGCGGCGCTCACCAAATCGCAAGCCACCAAACTGGCGTCCATGTCTCACAATGGCTACGCCAGATCCATGCGACCGGCCCATTCCATGTTTGACGGCGACACCATATTCACCATGGGAACCGGGCAAGTCGAGGCGGACCTGAGCGTGTTGGGTCTGCTGGCGGCAAGAGTGATGGAAAGGGCGGTTGTTTCGGCGGTTAAGAAAGCCGGTGCTTCGCCCGGATTTAAATGTTATGCCGATTTGAAAGCTGATAGAAAAAGCGACAGCAGGGCAAAAGATTTTCAAACATTTTGATTTGGTATTTCAGGAGCAATATCATGGTGTTGTTCTGTTCAGTGTGGGTAAAACCTGCAAAATCGTCCATTGAATTTGCAGGATATTCAAACTTCTTGGACCGTTTTCCCCGAGCGTCGATAAACATTGCGTCTACACCGAAAAGCCTGGTATATTCTCAAACAAGGTTTCTGCTGGAGCCAGGAAAAATGGGCTGTTTGGCCTGCCGGTATCGGTGAGAAGGCAAGCACCACTTCAGGTCTTTAATGTTCGGCTGATTTGAAATGAGAAATACGGAGAGGTGGGGTAATGGGAGAAGTTGGGTGAGGGACTTGGTGGTTTCATTGGCAGGGCTAAAGCCCTGCGCAACATTGAAAAGAAGTTTGCAGATGAGTATCAGCTGAAATACCAGCCGCCGTTTACGTTGATCGTTTGGCCGGTCATGTAGGCGTTTCGAGCCAGCATAAGTACGACTTCGGCTACTTCTTCAACGGTTCCGAAACGGCCCAGCGGTATCGGGTCCGGTTTGGCCTGCAGATCCTTGGTCACCATGTCCGTTTCGATCAATGCCGGGCAGACGGTATTGGCCGTTATGCCTTCTTTCACCAGCAACGACGCATAAGAATGGGTCAAGCCGATCATTCCCGCCTTGGACGCCACGTAAACCGGGCCGGTAATCCCGCCGGTTTGAGCGGCCACCGAGGATATGTTGATGATTCTTCCCCAGCGGCGTTCGCGCATCGCGGGAAGAACCGCCTGGGTTACCATGAATGCCGACTTCAGGTTCACCGCCATGACCCTGTCCCACTCCTGTTCGGTGATTTCATCAAGGGGCGCCCGATGCACGACTCCCGCATTGTTGACCAGTATCTGAACAGGTCCCAGCTCGCTTTCGACAGAGCTCACCAGCCGCGCTACTTCCTTGGATGAGGAGACGTCGGCCCCGACCGTCATGCAACGTCGACCGAGGTCCTGCACCAGTGAACAGACTTGCCGCGCACCTTCCGCACTTTCCCGGTAATTCACCGCTATGTCCGCACCCGCTTTGGCGAACCCTATCGCCACTGCCCGGCCGATACCTCGACTCGCCCCCGTAACCAATGCGACTTTGCCATGCAATTCGTCCATATCCGACTCCTCCTTTGCGATATTATAGCTGCTCAGGATGAAACCCTTCATGTTCGATTAACCGCAGAGGGCGCCGAGAACGCAGAGAAAAGCTAATAGATAAGAGCCTCTGCGTGCTCCGAGAACTCTGCGGTGAAAAGGATGCATTTCAAACTTAATGAATACAACTTTCTTCGTGCTCTTCGTGGTCAAATGAAGCCGGCAAAAAAAAGAGCCCGGGAACGTCAGTCTGTCCCGGACTCCACGGGGGCTCCTTGGGACTGGAGTGGAGCAAGGGTCGGAATCTGGGTTCTATGTAACATTCAACCGGCAGAACCATGGTTACAGTGGTGTTAAGATTATGTGAAGAATTAGCCCAAAAAGAGCGATTCAAGATGGCACCGTTGCTTGAATGTCTAACTCTGCAGCCACTTCAAGGTCCTGGCTAAGATCTGAGCTTCCACATCCCGCTGACTCTTTCCAAGTGATCTGGGAAGATTGAACGAATGATCGCCGCCCTGCACGATCTCCAATTCCCATTCAGTTTTTAGTTGTGATAGTACTTTTTTCAATAACTCCAAATCGCAAAGAGAATCCCTTGTGCCCGCGAAAAACAGCATGGGGATGCCGATGTCGTAGAGATGCCGGTCGCGCAATTTATCCTTCCTGCCCGGTGCGTGCAGCGGGTAGCCGAGCAAAATGAGCCTTTCCGCTGGAAGCCTCCCGTCGGCAGCGAGCTGCGAAGCTATTCTGCCTCCAAGCGATTTACCCGCGGCAACGATACGCTTCGGCCGATACCGATGCTGCTGCAGGAAATCAACGGCGTGCAGCCATGTGGAGCCCAGAGTCTCCTGGCTGTCCGGTGACTTTCGGCCCTGCTCTCGATAGGGGAAGTTGAAGCGCAGTGTAAGGTAGCCCTCCTCGGCCAAACTCTCAGCGAGGAAAAGAATCAGAGAGTGGTTCATGTCGTTTCCCGCCCCATGGGCGAAAATGATGCCGGTTTCGCCAGAGTATCCATCCGGGATTGAAATAACCGCTGAAACCTCTCCCGCTTCTCCAGCTCTTATCGAAACATCTTGATTGTTCATGATTGCTACTCCGCCCTCAGAGCATTTCTTTTTCTCTTCTCTTGTGAGACTTTGTTAGGTCCTGTGCATTTGAGCTTTCTGTTTCTAAACCACGAAGTGCGCGAAGCAGCACGAAGAAAAAAGTATCAGGTAAAATCTAAAATTCCAGGATCAATTCGTGGCCCTGAGCGTCGTCTGCTATGAGGACATCCAGTGTGTTTTCCGATCGGCTCGTTCATGTCGATCCAGAGGCCTTCGACCGAAGTATCCTGCAACCGCCCATCGATGAGTTTCGCCACGGTGAGAATCGGGAAAGGCGCACCGGCCAGGCCACGCCTTGCCATGATATTCTCGCCCATTCTCATGGCTTATTGTACATCATCTCTCGCTCCGTCTGCAATGACAAGGCGTACTCCCCCCGAGTCATCTCCATGCATTTACCCAAATTTGCCAGCCTGGTTGTTGAGTATTAGAATTCTTGTGGGACTGTTGAATAAGCGTTCTTGGATAAACTTATCGAAAGGAGGTTGTTATGCCTCTTTATGAATATAGGTGCGAACAGTGCGGCCACACCTTCGAAAAGCTCGTCACGGGCGATGAAGGAAACGTACGGTGTCCCAACTGCAGAGGGGAAGTTCGCAAGTTGATGTCTCCTTTCAGCTACGAGATGCCCGACGAAGTCTGCGGCAAACTCCCCAAAGGAGAGCAGCGCGAATTGTGCACCGAATGCAGGGAAGGCGGAACCGCGTGTCCGTTGGCAGCATGATCTCAGGTTTGGGGCGGGAAGGAGGAAACAATGAAAATTCCTTTCCTGGATGAATTTAGTCAATTCTGGGAACACAAACATTATCCGGGTCATACGGTTGATTCGGTGGACTTGCATCGTCTCGAAGGCAAGTGGTACGAAATTGCTGTGTTTCCGAACTGGTTCGAGAGAAACTGCAAATGTACCACATCGGAGTATTCCTATGTCGGCGATCATCTGGAGGTGAGAAACACTTGCAGGAAAGACGGTAAATTTGCGAGCATGACAGCCAAAGCTTATCCGGTGCCGGATAGCGGAAATGCGCAACTCAAGCTCCAGTACTTATGGCCTCTGAAACAAGACTACTGGGTTGTGGCTCGGGATGAAGACTATGAATATATGGTCGTCGGCCATCCCAGCAAAAGATATCTTTGGCTGATGGCAAGAAAGCCTCATATTGACGATGCCATCTACGATTCAATGGTGGGAATGGCTCGGTCTAGAGGCTACGACGTCGAAAAATTACAGAAGACGAACCAATCATGCCATGAATAATGATTGGCATTAACCATGTGCCCGCTCCTATAGGTAGTCCGGGAGCGGGCCTGTCACCAACAAGAGCGAATCGGCCCAAACGGTCAGGGCGCTTGGCTGCCAAAGTTGCCAGTCAACCAGCATCTTCCTTGCAATATTCAATAACCCTTACTCTGGTCCAGATACACCTTCAGTATTAGCACAAATGCACATTTACACACCTGCGTGAATGCAATTCGGGATCGCTCAATACGCTACGCCGGTTGCCCAAATCCAGTGCGATTCAATCCTTCTTCTTCTAGATTTGCTTCCATCTGATGCACAAAAACGCAAGTAAACAAATGCGTACTTTGTGGTTTCAATCCTTGTTCTTCTGGATGTGCTTCCTCCGGAGTAATGGAAATCCGCTCCGATCATGCGCCCCATGATGTTTCAATCCTTGTTCTTCTGGATGTGCTTCCTCCGGTGTAAAGCCTGTCCAGCTTGTGCCCTCCAGCAAGGGGTTTCAATCCTTGTTCTTCTGGATGTGCTTCCTCCGGGCCGACCTGCCGACCAATGCAGCCACCGCGGCCAATGTTTCAATCCTTGTTCTTCTGGATGTGCTTCCTCCGGAGCCATCAGGGTTGAACCTGTGCGGGTAGTCATCCTGGTTTCAATCCTTGTTCTTCTGGATGTGCTTCCTCCGGGCAGAATGGTGGGGCGCAACGGGCGATAATTCCACCTGTTTCAATCCTTGTTCTTCTGGATGTGCTTCCTCCGGCGCAATGCTCGATTACATGCTCTACCGCGCCTACAGGTTTCAATCCTTGTTCTTCTGGATGTGCTTCCTCCGGTCGACTTCTTCGAGCACATCCCCGCAGGTACCCTTGGTTTCAATCCTTGTTCTTCTGGATGTGCTTCCTCCGGAAGTATCAACGGCGATGAATGGGGTCATAGAGTGGATGTTTCAATCCTTGTTCTTCTGGATGTGCTTCCTCCGGTTCCGGGACTGGACGAGGAGGTTTCTTTCGTTTACCGGTTTCAATCCTTGTTCTTCTGGATGTGCTTCCTCCGGATCACGCGAGCGACCAGCACCGATACCCATATGATGTTTCAATCCTTGTTCTTCTGGATGTGCTTCCTCCGGGCGACGGCCTACTCGGACGCGATGTTTACCATCGTGTTTCAATCCTTGTTCTTCTGGATGTGCTTCCTCCGGACAACCGCACCACCGAGGACTCCGACCGACAACTGGTTTCAATCCTTGTTCTTCTGGATGTGCTTCCTCCGGCTCATACTCCTTGGTCGCAGATGCTTGACCTTGATAGTTTCAATCCTTGTTCTTCTGGATGTGCTTCCTCCGGTCGGAGGGACCGAAGGAACGGTGGGGGATTCCTGGTGTTTCAATCCTTGTTCTTCTGGATGTGCTTCCTCCGGTCTCCCGAAATCGACGCGCGGATCGCCACGATTTATGTTTCAATCCTTGTTCTTCTGGATGTGCTTCCTCCGGCACCATGCCGACTGCGTTGTCTCGGCCTGGTCGATGTTTCAATCCTTGTTCTTCTGGATGTGCTTCCTCCGGGCGAAAGTATTCCACGGCACTTCGCGCGTCACGTTGAGTTTCAATCCTTGTTCTTCTGGATGTGCTTCCTCCGGTAAACAGGAGGAACCACCTTGGCTGATTTCTATCCAGGTTTCAATCCTTGTTCTTCTGGATGTGCTTCCTCCGGTTCGGTCGAAGACGAAGTGTTTCAGGGATATTTGAGGTTTCAATCCTTGTTCTTCTGGATGTGCTTCCTCCGGTTCGCGCCTGCGCCTCGGCCAGGTCGCCGAACCCGGTTTCAATCCTTGTTCTTCTGGATGTGCTTCCTCCGGCTCGTTTCTCGGATAAGGCCAGTGATGACAATGGCTTGTGTTCTTTTTTGTCTCCCCTTTTTCATTCGATCTCGTCGCCTTGGGTTGGTTTAGTATTCGCAAATCGATCCGTCAGAGTATCATTAAGCTACTGAGTTAAAATGGTTTTTCTGCCTAAACCACCTTTTCGCAGATATTTCGGTAGCAGCAATCAGCGCATCGCGCCGGGTAGCGAGTCGGTTTAGGATAAAGTCCCCTTTGAACGATTTCAAGAAATTCGGCAATGATTTTGTCCAGGTCCGAATAGACAGCTTCGGTGAGTTCGATCTCCACCAGTTTGTTGCGGCTGCGGGTGTAAACCATGAAGCCGCGATGCACAGGGAGATCGAAACAGTCCCGGATCAGCCTTCCGTAAAAAGCCAGTTGATAGCGGTGATTTTTGAACGTTCGGTCTTTATATTCCGCGTACTTGTAGTCCAGCGGCGCCGCGGCGCCATCCTGCAGGAACAGGATCTCGTCCACCACACCACGCATTCCTCGCCTGGAGGAAAGATAAACAGATTTCTTTCGTTCGATGCAGCCGAGCTTTTTTCTGAGATAATCGGGATTCACAATTGCTTTTTCATCGTGGACGGTCCTGCCTTTCTGCACCTTGAACCGCTTTTCCTGGTGCTCCGGAATCTTCAGATAGAGTTCGAAGTAGGCGAACCTCGCGCAGTAGAGAAATTCCAACAGATCGGTGGCCGTGATGGAATACGATTCCCCATCGGAGTTGTCGGTCGGATTGAGGATATTAGCATCTGCAGTCATTAGCTCTGATTCCCGTTTGCAATATTCACTCAATCCCTCCCAGGCACCTTATCCAACCAAATCCATGGCTCACTGCATGCCCGATGGCGAAATCGTCGGGCAGAACGGCATTGACGGCAAACCTGCCCAGGATGCCGGTCAGCTGCTGTCCCTTGTACAGGCAGGTTACGGTCTTCTTTTCCGTAAAAGTGGCATACAGCCATTCCGTGAAATCAACATCCAAACCGCGCAAAGCGGTGAGGATCTGCGCCTGGAGAAGCCGGTCTTCTTCATACAGCCTGTTTATGAACTTCATTGATTTGTATTTGGCATAGTTTTTCTGGTTGAATAATAACACCGGTGCTGCCAGGCGATAATGGAAAAGCCTTTCGGATATTCCGAATTCTGCGGTTGCGGGATTCAAGAATACATCGGTGGCTTGCACCTCGGCGCTGTTTATATGCAAGGACAAATCCAGCCAGGGAAGCCGAAGCAGTGTTTCTGCCGACTCCATCCACCCGAGGATGAGTCCGCTGTTATTTCTCCATTGATATTGGATGCGGGGATATCGATAGATAAAGGCGCCATCTGCATTGTGCTGATGAAATTCGCTATCCCGGAAGGCATTGACAATGCCGCCCCGGAGCTGAGCGGCAAGAGCCTGTCTCGCTCCTTTGATCGAATCGTTGAAAACGAGCTCGACTCTGGTCAAAGCACGCCTGCCTAAAACACGCATGTGGATTCCTTCTCGGGCAGCTTCAAAAAACCGGTTTCCCGCGAGTAATGCTCCGGGGAGTTCAGTAAGATCACGAGATCGCGATCCGGATCTCTCCTGCCGCAAACCTGGACGACCCTTTCGTAGAACTTGTGTCGAATTTTTCTGAACTGTTTCTTCTTTTCGAGATTTTCGAGATCGCTGGCATAGATTGCCTGGTATTCTTTCCAGATAGCGTCATCGCTTGCAGTCCGACTGACGAAGCAGGTCAGCCGCGGCAAGTCTTCCTCAATAAGCTGGAACTCTTTTTCAAGGGACGGGAAGTCTCCTTGCAGCCAATATTGCTCAAGGTCCTTTTGCTCGATACGCCCCCAGCAGCGTTCGAAATAATCCTGGCTGAGGCGAAGAAAGTCTCTTTCCTCGAATCTGCCCATAGTTCCCGGCTGGTCTTCCGAAATTGCCAGCACGTCGCTCGTGGCATCAATCAGGGGAACATCATAGATTTTGGACCATGTCGGTTCTTTTAACCCTCCATCTTCATCTTCCCTGTAAAGCTTCCACACATGCACCGAGCCGAGAGCATCGCTGTCATGCCGGTTTGAACGACCGCAGCTCTGGATGATAGCATCCAACGGTGCGATTTCCCTGTGAACCGTTGGGAAGCTCAAATCCACCCCGGCTTCCACCAGCTGCGTTGAAACCACCACGCATGGTATGTTTCTTTTCAGATACCTCTGCACCAGGCGAATCTTGGCGCGCCGGTCCCAGGGCGTCAAATCGGTGGAAAGCATGATAATCCGGTGCTCCGCAAATGCCTGTTTCAGATTTCCGAATACGCTTTTCACGGATGCTCGGCGATTCAAAATGAGCAGCGTGGAGCGGAATTCTCTTTGCAAATCCTCTATGAGCCGCTCACAAAACGCTGAAAGCCCGATCTTTTCGCGATGGCAGAAAAGCACAACACGGGAGAGCTTTCTAAAATAGTCCGGATGATTGGGCAGCAGCTCCTGGATGGCTGAATCGTCATGCCGGAAAATCAGCGGCCTTGTCGCCGTCAGCAAAACGAAGGTCATATTCAGAGTGACCGCGGCGTGGCCGAAAATCTGTCGAATAGTTTTCCAGTAGCGCAGGGGAACCGCCTGGACTTCGTCCATCAGCACGATGCTTCCGCAAAGCTGCCCGGCCCGCTTGAGCTCTGAGTTGCTTGCGGAAATCAGGCTGTGGAGGAACTGGTAAAAGGTGGTGATCACTATTTCACTCTGCCAGGTTTCCGTCAGGAGCGTGCCGGCATCTTCCCCATCGAATTCGGCTTCCTTCGAACGGTACAGTCCCGGCACCAAGTGGTGATGCTTGAGCAGAATGTCTTCGCGGGTCCCCAGGTTGGACAGCCTCATGACATCCGCCATAACCTTGTGATTCTGATCGATGACCGAGGTAAACGGCAGACAATAAATAATTCTGGGCGGAGCGTTTCGGACCTTTGAAAACCTGTCACGCAAATCCAAAGCGGCGTTGAATATAGCCAGGGTTTTACCCGAGCCCGTGGGAGCTGTGAGCGTAAAGAGACGATGCTCCGCATTTGAAGTCCATTGATCCTGCACTTCACCGGAAATGGTATCCCGCAGACGGTTCATCTTTGAAGATGCTCGGCCGAATTTTCGAGCTTTATAGCTCTCAACCAGTTCGGCGGGAATCTCAGGTCGACTCAAGGCACCGCCGATGGCGGAATCGACTTTATCCGCAGAAAGGAGAGAACCGAAACCGGCCAAAAATCCCAAAACACCTGATGTCTCCGCGAAACAACTGCGAATCTGCGACATCCGGATGCGGGCGAAGCTTTCGCGAATGGCCGAGACCGTGAAATCCTGCGGATCGAGAGCGTTACCCCGAAAACGAGGCGCAATATTCGATGAAACCCATGCGAGAATGTTTTCCAGGTCCAGGGCTTCGAGTTGACGGGGCAGCTTGTCATCGGATTTGATGCGCAGCCGGATATGGCTGTAAACGGTTTCCCACGATTCGAATTCGAGGTTGCCGTGGTGGCGTAAGATGGCAATCAGCGTGCTTAGCCTAATCCAGAGTGGTAGCGAAAGATTTTCGGTAACTTTCCATGCAATGCAGGCGCTGCATTCCGCATGACTGGTCAGCCGGTTCTTCTTTTTCTTTTGCAGCCGATCGACCTGAAAGTAGGGGGTGGCTTTACCAAGATCGTGCAACAGCCCGGACAGAAATGCGATGTTCATGATGTCTTCGCCAGCGTCAAGGACCGCAGTCTCCGACGACTCCGCGACCCGTAGGAGATGTTTGGGAAGCGGATCATCTTCATGGGCCAGGCATTTATAGAAAGGATACGATTTCATCATCCACCTGGTATACTTCGGCTAACCCCGCAATTCGACATTCGATGGGGCCGGCATCCTCGGCGAGCAGGATTTCCTGATAGCGATGAACGATTTGCTCGCCGTCCATTACCGCCGGAATCCGGGTGCGGTGATACCGCCGGCCCGGTTCGTAGATGGGGTCGATGCCTTCTCTCAGAGAGATTGCCGAACTAATGACCGGATTGCCTGCGGCGGCTTTCCGCGCGGTTGTCTCCCGAATCCAATTGATGTCGGCCAAGCAATGGGCCAAACCCAGTACCGGCGTGTAAACGGACCGTCCGGATTCGAGCAGGCTCCTCAGTTGATCGTGCATGTCTGCCGGCAAATCGCCCACGAAAATTCTGAACGACGGATTCTTCAGAAATTCATAGTTTACCTGGATATGGGTATTGGTGTGAGCACGCGGCCGCAAATATTTATCCGTACCGTCTTTGGTATTAAGGAGATTGATTGCCGAACGAAATATCCGGACCGGGGTCAGCAGGCGTATAGCGATCCGGACTTTGCCCCATGCCAACTTTTCGTGATATTCGGTCTTCGACAAACCGAGGACGGCTCCCAGCATTCCCAGTACGGCAGGGGGCGGCGGCAGCGGGAAGGTCACCGGGCTCATCGGAGAGTAGGGCTTTTTGAAATGACCATATTCCCCGTGAATATCAAAGGCCAGGGTTTTCATCATTCATATCTCCAGATTCTCAACGACAATGCCTCTCTCCTTCAGCAGATCGATAATGGCGGCTTCCCGCTCGCCATCCTTGATCCGGATTCTCGCATTCTGGCGAACCCGGGTCGAAACGACCTTGTCGGTCTGTTTCAATGCATCGAGCAATGCCGTAACATCGATGCAGAACTGGCTGGCATCCCGGATGGCGGTTTCTTCCTCGGGCTGATCCGTCATTTTGATCCTGCGCTGCAGGGCGCCGACTTTATGGCCGGCTTGGCTTTCCACCACCACCAGCAGCATCGGATCATGCCCCATCTTTGAGTGGGTGTTGAGCTCTGCCGTACCTCGCCAGAGCGCATCCAGCAGCTTGTCTAAATCTTCCCGTGACATCCCGGTGGTGCGGGCAGCGTTTTCATTGGCTACCCCGTACGCGCAGATCAAAGCATATGGTAGAAGCCATCGTTCGGCGAACGATTTTTGCGATGCCGTCGCCGACCCGGCAAAAGCAGCCGTCTGCTGCACCATTTGCGGGGCAACCCGGTGCAGGCTGCGGTTGAACGGCATGAACTGAACCGGCCCCGTGACCTTCAAAGAAGGCTCGTTCTTTCCCATGGGAAGCGCACACCCGAACAGACGTGCATCGATACACTTTCCCATGATCGCATTCTGCAGAGCATGCAGCTTTTCGAGCCCCTTTTTGCCTTTTATGGCTTCGTCAATGAAGTTTTCCGCGCGGTCCTTCCCCTGGGAGAGAAAACCGTCCGACTTGAAGGTGTCCCGGATCAGGATTTCCATGCCGCTCCCAACCCGTTTCTCGACATCCGGCTCACATGCCAGAAAGAAGTCCCGCACCGTTCGCTTGATGCGGACATCAGTTACCGTCGCCTCACCGGTTTCCGGGTCGGTACGGGGTCTGTTTTCGTCCAACGGATCGCCATTGGGATTGCAGTCCTTAGCCTCATAAAGGAACAGAATTTCATAACGATTCTTTATCGAGCTCATTGTTCTCCGCCTCCTCTACAAACTCAGAGATTTCTGCCAGTTCCTTGTTGCCCGAAATGGCCCTGATACGCGACTCCAAGCTGTAACCGATAGTAAATGCAAAAGTGGACTCCTCGTTTGTGATCTTCCAATCTCCTCCGCACTTGATCCAGGCTTTGGCCAGATCAGGATCCATGGTCTTTGCCACCAATCCCAAGGCATCATATTGGGCTAGTTTGTCGTGGCCTTCCCGGTACAGCCGTTTTAAATGAGCCGGCGGCAACAGGCGCCCGACAAATTTCTTGGCAAACGGGGTGCTTTTCCGCTTGCCATATTGGACGCTGGTAACAACAGACACATAGCACCCGGTGAGAAAAGCCACGACCTTTTCGGGCCGATCGAAAAATTCAGGATGATCGAGAACATACCGCCCATAGGGGCTCGCAGGGGCCATACCTTCCATAGAAGCTCCTTTTTTGCTCGGTGTTATGAGTCCAGTCAGGCAGGCATAGCGATAAAAGGCCCATGCCTGGCGCAATGTCCACGGAATTAGAGCATTCTCCCTTCTGCCGACCGAAACGATGCGGCTGACCAGATGATGCAGAAAATGACGGTAGTCAATTTGCCTGTGCTCAAAAATAGCCACGAGCCAAGCACGGAACACTCCCTCACTCTTGGCCTCAGACGCTTCGGAAAAACTGCGGATCAGGTTGGCATTGATTCCTATCCGCTTTTCGTTGCCTTTTTTATCTGTGTAGGTCAGGTCCTCAGCTTCAGCGATTTCTTGGCTTGCATCATAGAGCGATTTCATCCGGCTGGGCAGGACCTGCTGAACTTCTGCCTGGATTCGCCAGGCGGCATTGTCCTGCTTAAAAAATATCAGGGCAAAAGCCATCTGGTCGGAGTGGCGCGCAAATTCATCCAAGAAGATTTCTTCCTGAGCAATCAGGTCAAACTGCTTACTACTACCCAGTTTGAATCGATCCGGCTTCTCGCTCAGCAGGTGTTTCATCTCTTCGCGAATTTCTTCGGAATTGCTGTAAGGCAGAATCATGTAGCTTTGGCCGGCCATGGTGCTGCTCAGGTCATTTTCGACACGGATAACCGCACCGGAGATCCGCAGGGCGCATTCTTCGCAAACTGGAAAGTTTTTGACCCCGTCAGCTTCCTTGAACCCCCCGGCAATACTGCCGATCTTGTCCAGATTGTAGCAGGCTAGAAGCGAAAAGTTCCCGAAAACCGGTCCCTCGTTCTGACCGCAGACAAAGCAGGTCCCTTGCTTTCTGTAGCCACCTCGGGCTTTCCAATTGGCCAAAACCGACGCTTGCATGTGACGTTTACAGCTATCCCACTCGTATAACGGGGAAATGTTGCCGTTTGCGATTTTAGCCCAGTAGGCATACCCCCTGTGTGTTTTTCCGTCGATTTGGGCGTTCCGTGACTGCTCCTCCACCTCCTCCCAGATGCGCTTCATGTTCTGTTCATAGGAGTCGATAGTGATAGCCAGCCACTGTTCTTCCTCCGGAGACAGCTCCCCAGATCCCAGGAGGTTTTTTGCAGCTTTCAAGAGACGGTTGTCCGTCGTCTTAGCCAACTTACAACAGGGGGTGTAATCGGTTCCCATTGGAGGACCTGAGCGGTAAATCACGCTCTCTCTGTTATGGAGGACATTGACGGAATGGTAATGCCCCTTCTCATCAAAACAGATGGCAAGGCCTCGATCATAAATTTCCGGCATCCCTTCATTTAGATATTGGATCATTTCCGAATTCGGCAGGAGCTTACTGTACTCGGAAAGTTTCTGGAACATGAGGGTCTTCCTTTTTCTATCAGCTAAAACTGGACCAAATTGTCAGTTTGATTTCATTCATTTTCGCTATTCGTGTCTCGAACGATGCGCTCTTGTATTCTCTCTCTGACCTTTTCTAATGGCTCATAGGTATGAGCATATTCTGGTTCATCCGGCTAATGAGTACCTCTGGGTGTGGAGATGATAGAGTCGCAATTTAAAGTAGACCATATCTCGGAACCCATACGCCTGTCTTTTAAGGGTTTTGATTTTGTTGTTGGTTCCTTCGACAACGGCACTGGTGATGGAATATTTGAAATAGTTGAGAAGCCCCGTTTTGTAGCCAGCCAAAGTTTTGGCTACCCTGGCAAGAGGGCTGATTCCAGATTGCATAGCATCCTTAATCCACACTTCAAGGAAGCTCTTTGCACTGTCAAACTCCTCATTGTCCCAGAAGAGTCGCAGCTGCTCTTTCATGGAATGAGCAATGAAAAGGGGGTGATTGGCCTTAAGGAGGGCATCGAGTCGGGCTTTGCGATCAGGGTCAAGGGAGTCGTAGTTTCTCAAGAGCAGGAAACGATTCCCTTTGAGGGATTTTTGTCCGAGTTCGTCCAACTCTCTTTGCTGGCCTCTTCGGATTTCATCAATGGCTTGGTTCATGAGAGCCGAGACGTGGTAGCGGTCAAAGACAATATCAACATGGGGCAGCCACCCACGAATAGCAGAATAATAACTTCCGCTCATGTCCATGGCGATCGCATTGAGTTTCTTTGCCTTCTTGGAGAGCTTTTCGATGAAGGGCTGGATCTTTTCTTTACTCCTGCCTTCAACGGCATGCAGGATTCTTCCATTCTCGATATCGACAAAAATGGTCATGTATTCATGGCCCTTTCTCAAGCTGAACTCATCAATTCCAAGGTATTTGACTTTATGCAAGGGAACCGACCTGTAGAGCAAAGAGAGCCGCTCTTTGTGGATCTGTTTGACAAGATCCCAGCTCACTGCGAGGTACTCCGCGACCGAACGGATGGTGCCAAACTTCAAAAGATCCAAAGCTGTGAGTGCGAAAGACCTTACATAACGGTGTTTACCATCCATAAAGGGCAGAGTGGGCCACCAAAGATGTCCACACCTCAGGCATTTGAGTCGGTGGAGCAAAAGGTCCAAGAAACACCTTTTCCTTCCAATGGGACTCATACGCAGAAGTCTTCTTTTTTGCCCTTTGAAACTGGCTTGTCGATTTGTGCATTCTGGGCACCTCACATACTAATCCGTCATTCGGGCATTGATGTAGATGCAGTCTCCAGAGAAATGGCTGGACTCATAGTGGATACCTTTCAGACCAAAAGCATGGTAGAGTATAGATGTGGACATGGCTTGATTTCCCCTCCCGTTGTTCGATTGCAGTCAAATAACTGGAGTTCTTGCCATGTCCATTTTCTTTTTTCAACTTCGGGTACTCATTTTCCGGAAGATCCCATATTCTTTCAGACTCCCGAACAGCCTGCTGGAAGATCCGGCAGGTATGCCCTTTAGCTTCACTTCACCATCTTCGATTATGAACAAGACAGCGTTGTTGTCACCAAGGTTCAATTTCTTCCGGATCAGTCTTGGAATCGTAACTTGCCTTTTCTTAGATACTTAGCATACACTCAGCTTTTCTCCCAATTAAGTAGGACTTCCAAATGTCACCGGTAGATTTCTCGATTTACCCATACTGAAAGGCAAACCCATAACCGTCCTCAAAAAAACCTCGCCAGCAGCTCGTCGTTGACCAGTTTTCGGTCGAAGCCCTGACCGAGTACCTGAACCCGGTTGAAGTCTTCCTGGCAGAAAGGAAATAGATAGACGCTGTCGACTTCTGCATCAATCAGGCTGCGGCATTTCTCGCACAACTCGTCAAACCTGTTGGACTCCAGCTTTCCCAGGAAAGCGCTCTTCTGCACCCGCTCCAGGCCGTATTGCTTGCACGCTTTGGAGACTTTGAGACGGCTCTTGTCCTCCGAGATGTCGTAGATGATCCAAACCAATACAGCCATAGCCGCTATCCTCGCATTAGAATTCCTTTATTTCCAACCACTCGGACCTTTTCTGATCGCTTTCGGCGAGCAGCAGATTGGCCAGCCTGTGGGCTTCATGCTGAAGAATGTGGCGCCGCTTGACATTTTTTCTCCGGTAGCGAACCCCCTCATCCAGATGTTTGTTCATGGCCTCGATGACCACCGGCTTGCCGGCTTGATTGAGAGAAACCGCGTGTTCCTGAATATCAAAATATTCGTCTTTCATCTGGCGACCGGTGAAGAGATACACGGCTGTCTGTTCGGCGAATATGCGAAAGGGCTCGATGAAGTCGAACACCAGGGACTTCTTGTTATAGTTGTCGGTGTGCAGGAATCCCACATAGGGGTCCAGGCCGGAGAGAATGCAGGCTTTTTCCACCAGAGAGTAGAGAATCCCGTAACAGTAGTTCAAACAGGCGTTGAAGCAGTCTTTTGCCGGTCTTCGAGAGCGGCCGTCGAAGCGGTACTTTTCCGGCAGCAACCCGGACAGGCAACGGAAATAGCTTCTGCCCGCCGTGCCTTCCAGCCCCATGATACGGTTGCGCACATCGTCCAGATCACAGCCTTCGATAACGAGAGCCTTCCCGGCGTTTTCGATCACTTCCAGAAAAGGTGCAAAAAGTTCCTTTCTGTCGGGGCGGGCGTACATCAGTTTTTTCAGAAAATTCACTTGATTTTGCAGCTTCTGACGTACGATTTCACAAACCAGGCGGACTCCCAGGTCGCCATCGGCGACTTCCAGCTGTCTTCGGCGCACAAGAGCGGTGCTGCCCATTTTGGAGAACCAGATTCGCCCCATGGGATCGCCGTACCCGTCGAGAAAGACGATGTCGATATTGTGCTCCAGAGCAAGCACCACGGCCTGGCTCGAAATCATCGCCTGGTTGGAGATGATGATGCTCTCCACTTTGAGCGGTGAAATGTCGAGCTTGCGTTCCTGCTGTTTCAGGCGAAAGCAAGTGTCCTTTTGAGTCAGAAAGGTCCCGGGGGTGTTGATAACGATCTGCATGGGCGAATCCCTGTCAGCTGGCAGGCGAGCCGATTTATTGCCTGGCGGTTCATGTGCATTATTATTTCCAAGGACGAATTATTAGTTCGCTGGGAATAACAAATTTATAATTGTATCGATATACAACACGAGCATGCCAGGTGTCCAATAGTAAAAATGCGGACGTCCCTCCAAGCCCCATAAGCCTAAAGGTAAACCTGTCTACGGCCGATAGTCCCAAAGATGAATCACGAGAATTTGATAGCATGAAAAGTTGGCTTTCTGTTCACCAGGAGGTGGCTTCTCCCCCTGGGCACATCAAAATCCAGTAAAGTCATCTTGAAAATATTATTCTTTGATGTAATTGTGTATCTGTTAGAGATCCCTTTTCACAGCAATAAAGTGAAAGGGACCTGTCAAAATGATGGAGAGCTTGAGCTTTGACTCGTGGCACTGAAACAGAAATAGCGATTGAACTGGCGGAAGCAATAGAGCGATTCTGCAAAAATAATGAGGTGGAGCTGTTTATTCTTTTTGGCTCTCATGCGAGAGGCGCATTTCACCTCCTGAGCGACGTCGATATTGCTCTGCAATTTCCCCCGAACCGCCAGCCTTCAAAGCTGCAACTGATACATGAACTGGAAATGATATGGATGCCGAAAACGGTGGACCTCGTCATTTTGACTCCCGAAACGGATCCTTTGTTACTCAATGAAATATTCACTCGCGGCAAACTGCTGTATGAGAAATCCGAGGGACTTTTTGAGAGGGCAAAGCTCAGAGCCTGGCATCTCTATTTGGATACTGCTGCTTTGAGACAGAAGGAACGTGAGTACCTGAGGAAGAAGAGTAAGGATCCAGCCGATGTCACCTGAAGTTATTGTCAGGAAACTTACTCTACTGAACAAATACCTCGATGATCTAAAGCCTTACGAGGGTATCCGTTTCTCGGATTTCATGGCAGATCACTACAAAATCGAGAGACTGATCGAGCTCCTCGTAATGACTGCGGCAGACGTTTCCTTTCACCTTCTTTCCATGAGGGGAGAAGGTGCTCCAGGCTCATACAGAGCAGCCTTTCTAAGACTGGGGGAGTTGAATGTACTCGACTGGCGACTCAGCAATAATCTTGCGCTGGGAGCGGGTTTACGCAATATACTGGTGCATGAGTACGAGGTTATAGACTACAAGCTTTTGTGTGAGAGCATCCCACAAGTTATCAAGGATATTAAGTCATTTATTGAATTAGTGGGCAGACAAACCTAGATAGCTCTTATCCGGTACCTTTCCTTTTTCGCAGCGCAGCTCGTTACGCCGCTCCTTCAGTCGCGCAAGGCGTGACTAAAACCGTGTGCTGCGGAATCTTCGGATGGATACCGGATGCTCACCTGAGACCATTTCGCGGGGGGAGGGGAAAACGCATGATAGGCTACATTGTTCTGGGGCTGGTTGTGGCCGCCATAGGGGCCGGGATCGTCATGTACAACAGGCTCGTGCGGCTGAGGTACACCGTCGATTCCTCGTGGTCGGACATCGATGTGCAGTTGAAGAAGAGATACGATCTGGTGCCCAACCTGGTGGAAACCGTTAAGGGGTACGCCTCGCACGAAAAATCGGTTTTCGAAAAGGTGACCGAGGCGCGGTCCAGAGCCATGCAGGCGACTTCTCCAGAGGGTAAGGCGCAAGCGGAAAACATGCTGGGCCAGACCTTGAAGAGCCTGTTCGCCATCGCCGAAGCCTACCCCGAGCTCAAGGCAAACACCAATTTTCTGCAGCTGCAGACCCAGCTGAAGGAGCTCGAAGACAACATCGAATATGCCAGACGCTATTACAATGCAGTGGTCCGCGACTACAACACTCTGACGCAATCCTTTCCATCGAACCTCATCGCTTCCAAGTTCGGTTTTCATACCCGTGAGTTCTTTGAGCTAGAATCCCCGTCGGTGGAGAGAGAACCCGTAAAAGTAAGCTTTTAGATCGGAGTGTCGTCCTCAATGCCGCCAAAACTCTCAAAATACTTATATACAGGGATCCTGCTGACGTTGATGAGCATGATTATGCCGATTCGCGCAGCGGCTCAGGATTTCACCATCGACAACTATCATGCGGATATCACTATCCGGGAAGATTCTTCCTTTGACGTTACAGAAACCATCAAGGTCGACTTCTCTCGACCAAGGCACGGGATCTACCGGGAGATCCCGTATAAGTACGTCGACGAGCTCGGCAAAACCCTGAGGACTCCCATAGAGGTTTTATCGGTCACTGACGAGGCCGGAAGACCCTGGAAATACAAAGTCGGCAGAAGAGGCAGCGTCGTCAACATAAGGATCGGTGACGCCAATCGGTATGTGGAAGGCAGGCAGACCTACATTATCGCCTACACCGTTCAAAACGCCGTCCTGTTTCTCGGCGATCATGACGAGATCTACTGGAACGTGACCGGCAACTACTGGAAAGCCCCTATCAGGGAAGCTTCTGCAAGGGTTCAACTGGCTGTAAAAAAGCACAGCGATAAACTGCTGACAGCTTGTTACAACGGTCGTCAAGGTTCCAGAGAAACGGCGTGCACGGCAGAAACAGAAGAAGACGCCGCCGATTTCTCTACGACTGAAGGTCTACCGCCGGGAGAAGGCTTGACGGTCAGTTTCGGCTGGCAAAAAGGACTAGTCTCGCCGCCTTCTGCCTGGGAAAAGTTTTTGTGGGCAATCAACTTGAGGGAAAACTGGGTTTTTCTGTTTCCCATCTTTGCTTTCATTTACATGTTCAATGCATGGAGCAAAAAAGGCAGAGATCCAAGGGTCCGAGAAGCTGTAACGGTAGCTTACGGGCCTCCGAAGTACATGGACAAAACACTTTCTCCCGCGGAAGTCGGAACCCTGGTGGACGAAAAACTCGACTCCCGGGACATCAGCGCGGCCATTGTCGGACTGGCGGCGCAAGGGTACCTGACGGTAGAGGAGAAGGTAGAGGACGGCTGGATATTCGACTCCACGGACTACACCCTCAAGAAACTCAAAGAGCCTGACGAGAACCTCAGCCAGTTCGAAACAACCCTGCTGGAGAAAGTCTTCTCAGAACACTCAAACGATGTCCAACTATCGGATTTAAAGAACAAATTCTACAAGAACCTGAGCCTGCTGAAGGA
Organism: uncultured delta proteobacterium; assembly: GCA_963781715.1. GTDB lineage: Bacteria > Desulfobacterota > Syntrophobacteria > Syntrophobacterales > Syntrophobacteraceae > Desulfoferrobacter. The sequence goes on along the minus strand of CAWAGW010000017.1, from coordinate 198,334 downwards.
TGACCTTTACCAGGACCTGGTGAACAAAGGCTATTTTGCCAATAGTCCGGAAAAAGTGCGCAAATTTTACTTTTCTGCGGGAGTAGTCACGATCATTGCGTTGACCCTCGGGTTCGCGCTGCTTTCCCCCGACAGCGCACGGGGTATTATCGCCGGCATAGCGACGGGTTTGCCCATTCTTGCACTGGCCCGATTTATGCCTGCCAAGACCGCCGCCGGTGCTTTTGCGCACAACCAAGTGCTGGGGTTCGAAGAATTTCTGACTCGTGCCGAAAAAGACCGGCTGGAAAGAATCGGCGATAAACATCTGTTTTCAAAATTTCTGCCGTATGCCATCGCGCTGGATGTAACGGACAGCTGGGCCAAAGCGTTTGAAGGGATCTACCAGGAGCCGCCGCAATGGTATATCTCGCCTCGCCCCGGGCGGTTCACAACCTTTAGCCCCCGCAGTTTTTCCAGTTCCCTCAACTCAATGACATCGCATCTTGCATCGGCAATGTTTTCGGCACCCCGGGGCAGTGGAGGAGGAGGCGGGTTTGGCAGTGGCGGTTCGTCGGGAGGCGGTTTTGGAGGGGGCGGAGGCGGAAGCTGGTGATTTGATGCATTAACCGCAGAGGGCGCGGAGAATTGAATAAAGCGTTTTCTCCGAAGTGATGAATAGGAAATGCTGGACGATCAAGCTAGTCAATGAATTCGGCAATTTGACTGTGCCTTTTCTTTATGTTCCTGATCATTTGATCGTATCGGTGAATGCGGGCAACGGCGCGAACTATCAAGTAAGTCCCCAAGATCACCAGAGCCGTGCAAATGATCAAAAGAGGCAGCAAAAGATTCAGCACGTGAGAAATTACATAGTATTTTGAAGTGGCAATCAACACGCTGATGACTGAAAGCGGCAGAGCAAAAACCGCAATGCCGGTCCGCATGGTGGCCAGCGAAGTCCTTTTTTCGGCCAGCAGCAATTGAACCTCGTTTATGATGACACTGATATTTTCTGAACCACGTTTCGGCGTTATTGAACCTTCTTCGGCAGTTCTAAAAATGGGCAGTTCCTTCGACCTATCGACCACAAAAAAATCCTTTCCAAAACCTTACTTCTTACTTATTTTTCTTAAACCAACCTAAAGGAAATTTATTAATAATTCCTATCGAAAAAGCAAGCGCCATGTTTGTTCCTCGCTGCGGCGGCAGTCAAAAACTAGAACAACAGGCGGCTTTCATAAGGAAGCTGCCGGCAATGGAGAACTGAACTGGTGCCTGTAGAAAAAATCCACGAGCTGATTAACTGGCCGGAGCTACTGGCTGAATTTGAATTTTATCAAACAGATGAAGAGTTACGCCGCGTTGACGCGAACATCTTTGAACGATCTCTGCTTGATCCGCCGCCAGAGTTTGTTGCAGTATTCATTACGGAGAAGCTTGACCAAAGTGTCGGGCGTGCCGAAGCGATAAGATCTCTTTACGGCTTTTTGCTGAAGAAACGATATGAAGAGCGTCTGAACCTGCTTCATTTTGCCTTCAAAATATTTGACGATGACACCGCTTTGCCGGAAGAAATCATCAACCAGACACCGCTGCCTCATGAAGACGGCATTCCAAAATTCAAACACTTTAACGAACCCGGCTTCAGGCTCAACCCGACCGGTGAAGCTCATTGACTGCTCGACCTTTCATGCAAGCCGGCATTCGGCACTGTCTTTATTCCCCGCAGCGAATCAGGGCACTCCCCCACGAGAAACCTTACAGTTGAACACACCTAGCCCCGCGGGTATTCAAAAGTACCCCTTTTTTCAAAGTGTCGCATTCTTATTACCTTACCAAGCTTCTAAATCTTGTGAGAACAGAGGGTTATGGAACCCACGACGCCATGTGTGGAGATCTGTCAGATGAGAAACCGGCAGCAAATGCAAATATAGCCAAGCAATCGTTTTTAGCCAATCTCTTGTCTTAATTGACGGCCTCATACAGGAAGAAAAGCATAGTCCCGACTGTGGTGTTGGAGAGAAAAAATTGGAAGCAAATTCTCAAGCCCGGATGGGCCTACAACAACCCTTTCTCTTTCAAAATCTCCTGAACCGCTACATCAGAATGTTGCAGATAGATAGCGGTGGTGCTGCTGAGGGTATGTCCCAACAGTCGTTGGACCGCGGTCAATGGTACACCGGCTTGCAGCATTTCTACAGCCCTGGTGTGGCGCAAAATATGAGGGTGGGATAGTTCCTTGGGGATCTCGGCTTCCTTGGCTCGTTTGTAAAATTTTCTCCTGAAATTTCCCTGATCCAGAGTGAACACCTTTCCACGCATTGCCGGAAAATCCACTCGGTAGATAAAAACTTTCGAAATCACTTCTGGAGGCACGGGAATGATCCTCACCCGTTTGTTTTTAGAGGAATACTCGGAAGCTATGATCCTGATCTCGCCGTGCTTGAAATCGATGTCCTGCGAGTCATCCACACATAGAATTTCGCCTATTCGGGCGCCGGTGAAACGGAGTAACAGGAAGGCCAGCCAGTATCTCCCTCTAACCCTGCGAATATATTCGCTGTGCGCATTCTCGTTCCATACCCTAAAAGCATCCATGAGCTTTTGGAGTTGCGACTGGCTGAGATGATCGATGGGCGATTCAGAGCCGGTTTCACTCCCGAATCCCGTTTCTGAAGGTTTCCTCTTTGCCATAATCTTTTTTCCTCCTCGACAAAATTTCCTTCAGCAGCGAGACACTCCATCCCCCTTTTGGGAAGGCGATCTCTAAGTCAACAAGATGGATCCCTTTCATCAAGGGAGCGTTACTTTTCATTTGAACAGTAATTAGCAACTCGGAGGACTAAAATCAATTACACGAAAATTTTTTTTGCCGTGTATTGACAGAGGCAATACGCGAACTTAATTTCGCATCGAAAGGAAAAAATAAGAGTGTATCAGACAACACCATATTGAAAGGAGGCAAGTGATATGGCCATTATTCGTTACCCAAGTTTTACTGAATGGCGTAATCCGCTTTTGGAAATGGATCGACTCAGGAAGGAAATGGATCGATTGTTCACGGACGTCGTGGGAAGGGGTCCGGCAACCATGGCTTCGGGGGTGTTTCCGGCGCTGAATGTGAGCGAAGACTCCGACAAGATTTACGTTCAGGCTGAACTGCCCGGCTTCAAGTCGGATGATATTGACATCTCCGTCGAAAAAAACACGCTCAGTGTGCGCGGGGAAAGAAAAAGTGAAGACGTAGCAAATGTCAGTTACCATCGTCGTGAGCGCAGAACAGGAAGATTTCATAAAGCGCTGACACTTCCCTACGATGTAAATGCTGAAGCCGTAGATGCTCACTTTAAGGACGGCGTGCTGAAACTGGTTCTGCCCAAAGCAGAACACGCCAAACCAAAGAAGATCAGCATAAAGCCCGAATAGAATAGTCTCGAAAACTACTTTAAAATTGGCCTGTGATAAAAACAGGAGGTGATATCATGGCAGATAAGGATTTACAGGTTCAGGAAAAACAAGAACTTCAAACCAAGTCGGAAAGTACCAGGAATGTGCCCATATTCATACCGGCGGTTGATATTTATGAATCTGAAAATGAGTTGACGCTTCTGGCTGATATGCCCGGCGTTCCGATTGACAATGTGGATATCGATTTGAACGATGACCAACTCACCGTAAAAGGAACCGCTGCAGCGGAGGAACAGGGCGGCACAGCTCTACTGCGGGAATATTCAGTAGGCGACTACTATCGACAGTTCACAGTCTCCAGCGCGATCGATCGCGAAAAAATCAAAGCTTCAATGAAAGATGGCGTTTTGAAACTGGTTCTGCCCAAAGCAGAAGCTGCCAAACCACGCAAAATCGAGGTTAAGACCTCGTAAGTGAATTGAATTTTTCTATTGATGCTTCTGACATCTGGTTTGATGTGCTAAACGGCCGGGCGGAGGATATACTCTGCGCGGCCGTTTATGTTATGTTCATTCATGTTGATCGAGACAGCATCACAATTTTGCAGCGGGGAGGCAACGCCGTGAAGAAAAGGGACTATTACACCATCCTTGGCGTTTCCCGATCCGAAACCACAAGCGGCATACGCGCCGCCTTTAGAAGGCTTGCAAAGACGCATCACCCGGACCTGGCGGGAAGCGAAAAAACCCGTTATTTTCAGGAAATCACTGAGGCTTACTGCGTCCTTTGCAGACCCGCAACAAGAGAAGATTATAATAAGAGTCTACAAGAGGAAGAGCGACAGAAGGGCTTACAAACACGGGCGCAAAGAGGCACCTATGAACGGCGCGCTGGTTTCGGGCAGCGCAAAACGGATGCATTCCATCAGAATTGGTTGGGTACCTCTGATATTATTGACTTCTTTTTTAGAGATTTTTTCGGGACGGGAACCCATCGTAAAGCAGATCACTTTTTGGACGTTGAAGTGATTCTGACTCCTGAGGAGGCATCCAGGGGAGGCTTTCTGCCGATTCCCATCACCGTTTCATGTCCGACTTGCAGGGGTAGCGGCCGTGTTTCAGTCTATAGCTGCTCGCATTGTAGCGGTCGGGGTACTATAGAGAGCAGACAGTCTGCCCGAGTGCATATTCCGCCGAACATCCTTGACGGCACGGTTCTTGAGATTCCGGTTTATCCGTATCAATCCATCCTTCGAGCAGTTGTCCGAATTCGAAATCTTCGCTGACATTCTGAGAACTTACGGCACTACATCGGTATACTTTGCCAGAAAGGCGGAGCCGTCGTAAATTTCCTGCAATGAAGTTCCAGTCTGATCGAGTGCACTTCCAATGTCCTGCATACGTTCCTGCACAATACCGACGTGCAGTCTCATCAGTTGACAGTATTGAACAGTTCTCTCGGGGGAACCGGCTAAAGCCTGAACCGGGCAACGACCGCCACAGTAGGGGTGCACTCCGCACTCGGGACAACCCAACCAATCTTTATACTTCACGAGGCTTTGCAGATCCGTTTCTTTTAGACCGCCCTCACTGCTGGAGCGGGAACCGAGAGGTGCTGGAAGATCGGCACACGCAAAGACTTTTCCATCTAGAATATCGTAGTTTTTGGCGAGCTCGACCGCGCAAGCCGAGTGACCTCTCTCTCGCCCCGTTGCTAAGTAGAGAACCAACTCATTTATGTGCGCTATGGGGAGAAACCTGCCTTTGGATAAGTTCAGCACGTAAGATTCCATAATTCTCTCGAGGTCTTCACCATAACGCCTCACATAGTACGCAAAATCTTTGAAAGCTTCTTTGGTTTCCGCCCAATGCCAGAAAAAATGATCCACCAGACCTTCTTCATGCAGCCGCATGAACTGCTGGAAGCAAGTGAATAGAGACTGCTCTTCGCGCAACGTGGACCAGAACAGTACGTGACCTCTTTTATGATTTTTTAAGACCTCCAGATTTTTGATGATTCTATTAAGTTGGGTGCCTCCTCTTATGCGGTTATGCTGTTCTTCGTCGCCATCTATGGAAACGGAATATAGCCAAATGGATTCCATCAGCTCCGCATGTGAGTGCAGCCCCTCTTCGATTAACTCACCATTGGTGTAAACCATGTATCTAAAATGTTTCGGCGATGATGATCGGGTCAAGATTTGCCGGACGTTTTCCATCTTTTCAATGGCCAAGAAAGGTTCGCCTCCATAGAAGCAGATGGTCACCTGATTTCCATCGATCGACTTGGTAAGATCCAGAATGATTGAGCTGTCACGCTCCGGATCACACTCTTGAAAAGCCAGCAATCGATTTTTCTGTTGCTCTACCGCAAGCGTGACTGCACTGTTGATGCAGCCCTTGCATTTGGCATAACAGCGCCCTGTGATCGTAAGATGAATGATTGTCGATTGTTCTTCATGAATGCTTTGAACTGCAGAATTTTGACCGTTGCGCATTCGTACTGCCCGGGAATCCATCAGGTCGTGAAATCGCGGATGGAAGACCCCTTTCGAGCTTCTAAGATATTCTAAAAGCTTCATATCAGGAATTGCAAGATTCAGAGAACAACTCTTCATGAGCGTTTCCTCACTTACTAGCCGAAGGTATTTCAAATGGCGACTTTACAACCTTAACGACTCTCATAGCGCAAAAAGATCTTCACCTTCCCGGAAATGCTGGAATGAAAAATGGAGCACAAAAACTACTCACAACAATCTCTCAGCGCAAAACGTTTCACCTTGGCCCAGCCTTAATTCATAGTTACACTCATCTATGTCAAATGGTCATTTGGTGATTTTTTTCCACTCGGTTACGGAACTACTTTAATAATTAAAGCAATGAGTGTCGAGCCATCGCTTTGAGGAGTATGCAATGAAGCCAGGGCGGATTGGCACTGATGGACTGGAGTTACCCGGTCCTTCTGGCCACCATTTTAGCTATCCATTTTGGATTTAACCTGGTAATAGCATTGGCAGGTTTGTTTTATGCTCTGGCAGCAGTAACAGCCGAGGCCTGATTGCCAAAACAAAGCACCCGAAAACCAGAGTCGGACCGTACGGAGAACAGACTCTAGAGCGTCCATGAAAAATCTTTTTTCAGACTGTCTCTTGCATTTGAGCACAAAACCCCCTCTTTGATAAGAGGGCTTCAGACGTGATTTCTTAGCTGCAGCTCGATTGCGTGGGGATTTAAATAATGCTGAATTTTCAAGTAAGGTTGATCGTATTTACGCACGTAATGATTGATCAACGTGATCGGCACAATAAGAGGGAAATGTTCTTGATGATAATATTCTATTACCTCCAAAAGCTCCTGTTTTTCGTCCGCTGAAAGCTGCTTCTTGAAATAGCCCATGATGTGATGAAGAACATTCGTATTCTTTTTGGCCGTGGCTCTTAGCTTCAAAGCTTCCATCAGCAGTGCCGAGTATTGCAAATAAAGGTCATCAGGAATTTCTTTGGCTTTTGCCACCAACTTCCCCATAAGGTTGTAATGCTTTGGACTGTGAGACATGATGAGAAGTTTATGGCAGGTATGAAAATCAACCATAGAACTCGTTCGTTTTCTCCCGTCTACCATCTCCCGCCATCGCTTGAAAACAAATATTCGCTCAATAAAGTTTTCTCGCAACCGAGGATCGTGCAATCTTCCTTCTTCTTCCACCGGCAGCAGCGGAAAATGCTGCATAAAGATTCCCGCAAAAATCCCGATCCCAATCTTGCTGGGCATTCCCTTGTCATCTGAAATTTTTACCCTCTCCATACCGCTGCTGGGTGAATTGCTTTTGAAGATAAACCCGCATAGATTTTCACGTTCCAGTTCTCTGGCTCGTTTTTGGGCCCAGTTCTGCATCTGGTCCGTCATATCGCGCCTGGTACGCGTTGTGATCAGGCGAGGAGCTCCCGGATCTCCCTCCAGGTGCATTGATTCCCTGGGAATCCCCAAGCCGCATTCCACTTCCGGACAAACCGGGACGTATTGAACATACTGACCAAGCGTATCTCTTAAAAATCGGTCCAATTTGTGCCCGCCGTCATATCTGACCGGTTCTCCGAGCAGGCAGGTGCTGATGCCAAGTTTGATTGTTTCCATCATATTTCCTCGCCAATTGGATCTGAAAATTACTGTTGTCGGGAGAAATCGGTTCCTAACCAATTAAGCAGGCCTGCCTTGACGGCAGTCCGCCAGGACCTCGTTTTATTTCGGTGAGTGCGGTGCAGACGGCCTCCTCCATGGGAATCAGTCTGGTTGGTATTAGCTCATGAATTTTGTTTTCTCGACAAACCACTTCGTTCCTTAACCCCTCGACCAGAGGCATAACAACCCCCGCAGGTACAGGGGTCATCAAATTGATCCAATAGGAAGAGAGACGCGGAGTTAGAATCGGGACCGTCAATATAGTCCGATGCAGACCACGAACTCTTGAATATATCAGCATTAGTTCACGATAAGTTAATATGTCGGGACCACCGATATCCAGGGTAAGGCCTGAAGTTGCAGGCTCAAACAGGCAGCCCGCCAAATATTCGATAACATTTTGCACGGCGATCGGCTGACTGCGCGTGTCTATCCATTTCGGGCAGACCATGACGGGCAGCCGCTCTACCAGATAGCGCAGCATCTCGAAAGGGGCGCCGCCGGCCCCGATGATATTCGCAGCTCGCAGTGCGGTTGTCTGAACGCGTCCGGACCGAAGTATCTGCGCCACTTTTTGACGACTGGCTAGATGCTCGGAAAGATCGTCCCCTGTTTCGCCAAGTCCCCCGAGGTAAATAATACGCTGCAGCCCGGTTTTTTCGGCAGCTTTCATGAAGTTTTCAGCCGCACGGAAATCGCGTTCAATGAACGACCGAGAATCAAGAATGCTATGTCCCCCCATCGAATGAACAAGGTAATAGGCAACATCGATGCCTTCCATGGCCGGATACAAAGTATCGGGCTTGAGCAAATCACCTACCGCCATTTTGACGAATCGATTATCCGATAACTGAGGAGAGAGTTTTTGAGGCGAACGAACCAGGCATCTGACCGCAACCCTCCGCTCGACCAGGGTCGGCAGCAGACGTCCCCCGATGAAGCCGGTAACGCCGGTCAAAAGTACTTTTGCATTGGGTCTGTCCATAACCACCTCTGTTTAGCCAGGCTGCTCATAATGCTGATAATCGCAGCCATTCAAAACAGTTATCTGAAAGTTGCCTCGAAATCAGGCTTCCATTGAATTTGAATGTTCAGCCTTAATCATTTAATTCTATAATACTAGCTACGAGATGTATTCTTTTTTCTCTATTAGACTATTCGTTTGAACTGCTCTGTAGCTTGCCGGTAAAAACTATTGTATGTTTAGCATCTGGGAACGTACAATTATTGCTTTTTAAGGACACCGTTAAACTACCAATATAAATTGGTAAATGGGAGAATCGTTTTTTCCCAATCCTCTGGTTCCCAGCAAGGTCGCCAAAGGCAAGAATTTTAATATATATAATTTTCTTAACAAAGATGGCGCCTTAAATGGTATAGGAATCGAATTGAAGGCAGATGCACATGGATATTCTATTAGATATTCGCGAACTTTCTGAATGGGGCATTCCGTCTAGTGGTATTTTTGTCATTTCAGGCCCTTGCAGCGCTGAAAGCCGCAAACAGCTTATAGAAACGGCTTCCGCCATTGCAAAATATCCAGTCAGCGCACTGCGCGCTGGAATCTGGAAGCCTCGTACAAGGCCCGGCTCATTCGAGGGAGTTGGGGCTGAAGGTCTTGCATGGTTGAAGGAAGCAGGGGATAGGGTGGGGTTGCCCGTTATGGTGGAAGTAGCCAAACCCGCTCATGTGGAAAAGTGTTTGGGGCAGGGGATTGATATGCTGTGGATAGGTGCGCGCACCACAACCAATCCTTTCGCCGTTCAGGAAATTGCCGATGCTTTGCGAGGTGTCGACATTCCGGTGCTGGTGAAAAATCCTATAAGTCCTGATCTCAGTCTCTGGATTGGAGCCATCGAGCGCGTCAACCGGGCCGGAATAACCAGAATCGCAGCAATACATCGGGGGTTCTGCTCCTTCAATGAAAAAGTCTACAGAAACAAACCCGAATGGTGGATTCCCATAGAACTGCGGAGAAAAATTCCTGACCTCCCCATGATATGCGATCCAAGTCACATCTGTGGTAAGGTGGAACTGCTTTCGGACATCATTCGAAAAGCAATGGACCTGCTATTCGACGGCCTGATGATAGAATGTCACATCAACCCGCCAGCAGCGTTGAGCGACGCAGAGCAGCAGGTTACTCCGGATGAGCTGGGGGCACTTTTGAGCCAGCTGAATGTGAAAAAAGTATCGACGGATGATCCCCGTTATATACGTGGCATAACGCACCTGCGAAGCACGATAGATGAACTGGATGAACAAATCATGCAGCTGCTCATGCAGCGAATGATGATTTCGACGGAAATTGGGCGATTAAAGAAACAAAGCAATATTTCTATTCTACAACCGGAACGATGGCAGAAGATGCTGCAGGAGAGACTGGAGGCCGCAAAGGGGAAAGGACTGGATGGGCGGTTTGTACTCCGCCTATACCAATACATCCACGAGGAATCTATTCGACGGCAGGAACTTGCCGATCTCAACGAGTGAAGGAGAAGAATCATGTCGGAACTCTATGACATGGCAAGAATGCTTGGGGAGATTATTGAGGATGAGAAAGTTGATTCCTCAACAAATCGTAAGGTTTCGCAAGAAGAGATAAAAAATCTCCTGCTCAAGAAAAAACGACTTCCTACTCGAAGCGATGACCGTGCAAAAATCCCGCTTGGTGAATCTTTAGTTCAGGAAGGCCTTTTGACTCCGGAACAACTCCAACATGCCCTGAAGATTCAGGCTCAGAGAGGGCAGAAACTTGGCTCCATCCTCGTCGGCTTGGGCTATATAGGCGATGATGCCCTTCTAAAGTTTCTCGGGCGACAATATGGAATTGAGACTTCCAGTCTGGTGGACGTTTGCATCAATGAGGACGTCATGGGCGTCATTCCGTCCAGCATTATTCTAAAACACAGAGTTCTTCCAATGAAGGTCGAAGCTCACAGCATTAATCTTGCGATGGAATCCCCAAATGACTTCACGGCAATCCGGGAGGTTGAGTTTTTTACAGGCAAGAGAGTCAATCCCGTTATCGTACCTTCTTACCACATGGATCTCGCAATACAATGCCTCAAAGAGAAAGGAGCGATAGTCTTTTCTGGAATCGAGATTCAACAGGTAACAGGGGCTGGACCTCCGGTTGTTGCCAATCTTTTGCAATACCTCGTCGGATCTAATGGCTCGGATATGCTGATCACGGCCGATGTCCCTCCATCTGTTAAAGTCAGCAACTCCCTTAAACGCGCCAACATGCCCCCTATATCGGCGGACCAATGCGTGGCTTACGCAAAAGCTTTGATGAACGAGCGGCAGTGGGAAGATTTTCTGAAGAGTAAGGAAATCGATTTCGCTATCGAATTTGATAACATAGGCCGGTTCAGAATCAATGTGTACAGGCAAAAAGATTCCGTTTCGCTGGCGATACGCCGCATCACCAATACAATTCTCTCTTTCGCATCACTCGGCCTTCCCGACTGGCTGGAAGAGTTCGTTCTTAAACCTCAAGGCCTCCTGCTCGTCACAGCACCGACCGGTCATGGCAAAACAACGACAGTAGCCGCCTTAATTGATGTCATTAACAAAAGCAGAAGTTGCAACATTATCACTCTCGAGGACCCGATAGAGTATGTGCACCAGCCTCAAAAGAGCAACATCAATCAAAGAGAGGTAGGATCTGATACCAATTCTTTTTCTGAAGGATTACGTAGAATATTCCGGCAGGCCCCTGATGTCATTGTGATAGGAGAATTGCGTGATCAAGAAACCTTTGAAATTGCACTGCGTGCAGCTTCGACAGGCCATTTGGTGCTCAGTACCATGCATTCGAACAATGCCACATCAACGATTGACAGCATGGTAAATCGGTTTCCTCAACACTTGCAAGGACAGGTCAGGCACCAGCTCGCTGAAGCTCTATTACTGGTGTTCTCCCAGAGGTTGGTAGTCGCTAAAAAGGGAGACACCCTCGTTCTCGCCTACGAAAAGCTGATCAACAGCTTCAGAATTCGAAATTTCATTCGAGAAAATAAAACCCACCAGATAAGAAGCCAGATTCAAACCGAGGCAGACGACTTCGCTTCATTGGATGTTTGCCTCAACCGACTTCTTAGAGAGGGAAAAATATCTACAAAAGATGCATTACTGTTTGCAGAAAATCCCGACTTCGTTACCAAAGTTGCGAAATAAAAGACTTCAAACAAGAATCCGAGACGTGTATAATGTGTTCCCGCATTCTTATGAACAAGATTTAAGCCGACGACCAAATCCTGCAGAGTTAGCAAAGATTCTGGAGTTACTGGTGAGAGGATTTGCATGCCTGACATAACGAATCTCAACTTAGACTATGAACGTCCCATAAAGCTGTCCGATGATGTATATTGGGTTGGAGCCTACGATCTACAATCCGGTTGGTATTCCAATCCTTATATTATCACGGATAATAATGAAGCTGTTTTGATTGACGGCGGCAGCCGCGCCGATTTTCCCTCGGTTATGATGAAAATTATGGAAGTCGGGCTTACCCCATCTTCCATTGTCGCTCTTGTCTACCAGAACTATACCCCCCGCCTTTGCGGCAGTCTGCCTCACCTGGAGGTAATAATCGGACCAAATAGTTTAAAGATTATTTCCGATCAGGCAAATCATATGTTCATCCAACACTATTCTGAATCCGCCACTTTGATTTCTTTGCAGGATCTTGATCACCGGTTTACTTTCTCGAGCGGTCGAAGCCTGCGATTCATCAACACGCCGTTTTCCCATTCGGCCGGCAGCTTTGTTACGTTTGATGAAAAAAGCAGCATACTTTTTACCGGTGATCTATTCAGCAGCTACGCTGCGGAGTTGAATCTATTTCTTAAGTTGAGAGCCAGATGCAAAAATTGTGAAGACTATCCGGATTGCCCTGATAAACTTAAATACTGCCCTATTTATGATATCCTGCGTTTTCACCACAATATCATGGGGTCTGAGCGCGCGCTGAAATACGCACTTGAACAAATAGCATCCGTTCCCTTCACCGCAATTGCCCCTCAGCACGGCGGCGTGATCCACGATCCCGAGGACATCATTTTAATTTGCGAACTTCTCGCATCTTTGAAAGGAGTCGGAATTGACGGGGTGATAGGCGATCGTTCCTTTTTCAATCTGGGTGACACAAGCCCCATTAAAAAACGACTGGGGCGTAAAATGCTTCCTGAGTCAAATCTGCGGAATTAAGCCAACAGGCAATAACCTGCAAACCATATGTTCGGAGCGGAAAAACTGAAGCATGAATTTCAATGAACTAATCACTGAGTTTTTTAATAAAGCATATGGCGAAAGAATTCTTCGATCCAGGTTGCTCTCCGTGTTGCTGGAATACTGGGCAACAGAAAAGGATTATGAACTCAAAAATCAGCTGCTCAACACTTTAATAACCAAACATGCCGCTTCGACCAGAAAGCTCGTGGAGCTGAACCAACAGAAGAATCGATTTTTGGGAATCGCCGCACACGATCTGAGGAACCCTCTTACATCCATACGAGGGCTGAGCGAGATTCTTCTCTCCGAGGCCTCTGGTCCTCTTACCGAGGAGCAAAGAGAATATCTTGCCGTTGTTCATTCGGCCAGTAGCGGGATGTTGACCTTGGTCAACAACTTGCTGGATGTTTCTGTAATAGAAAGCGGTAAACTTGATTTAGAAAAAAGTGGCAGCTCATTGAAATCGCTCATCGAAGAAAGAATCCGCATCCACAGTATATTAGCGAAACAAAAAAATATTTCATTGGTTGAAGCATTGGCGGATAATGGCCGGCAATACTTTGATCCCAGCAAAATAGCTCAGGTTATCGATAACTTACTCGGCAATGCCATTAAGTTTTCTCCGCGCGATTGCAAGATTTACATCGAGTTGTCGCGAGACGGGAATGTGTCAAGAGTCAGCGTGCGAGACGAGGGACCCGGCATCCCCATTGATGATCAGAAGATTGTATTTGGTGAATTCCATCGTCTCAAAGCAAAACCGACCGGAGGAGAGAAAAGCAGCGGCCTTGGTCTTGCCATCGCTAAAAAGATTGTTGAAGCTCACGGCGGCACCTTGGAAGTTGAGAGCCAGGTTGGCGCCGGCGCCACATTGAGTTTTACATTACCAATAGAGTTTTGAAATGGCAGCGATAAAACCGAGAGTAATCATCGCAGACGATGAGCCTCATGTCAGGGTGCTCCTGCGAGCCCTTTTGAAGTCCATGAACTGTGAGGTGGTCGGGGAGGCGGCCAACGGCGTCGAAGCGGTTGAATTGTTTAAGCAACAGAAACCTCATATGCTCCTGTTGGATATCAACATGCCGTTAAAAACAGGGGATCAGGTATTGCAAGAAATTATAGCCCAATTTCCCAATGCCTTCATTATTATGCTCACATCCGTCACCGATATGGGCAACGTAGAGAAGTGTCTGGAGCTTGGGGCAGCTAATTATATAAGGAAAGACACTCCCCCGACCGAACTGAAATCCATTATTAAAGAAACTTTCCAGCAATTTGTCCGGAAGAAAAGCACTCGCAACGCTTCCTAGACGTCTAGGGAAATAAGGAAACGATTCAACTGCCGCCGGGGATCTTATGATCAAAAATCCTGCATTCTTGAAGCTTCTCGTTGCTAAGGACTTTCTGGACAAAGAGACATGCCAGCAACTCATTGAAAGATATCAAGAGGATGCTTTTGAAATTTTAATGCACCTGGTTCTCGCAACTCCGTCCCGGAGAACATGATCTGGGCAGGCTTTGGAGCGACTCGCTAAATTTATCTTACATAGACCTCAGAACCACTTTATTCCAACACGAAATCGTTCAGCAACTTCCAGACGATTTTGCCCGTAAAAATCACATCATTCTTATTTACCAATTTGGAGACGCAGCGACGGCCGCTCTGGCAAACCCGCAAGCTCAGTTCATTATTAAAGAAGCCGAGCAAATCATAGGCAAGCCTATCAGTCCAGTGTTTGCATTTCCTGACGACATCGAAGACGCCATTGAAATCGAGTACAAAACACATAACCTATTGAGCGATCTTTCCAAGAGGGTAATCACAGAAACCATTACCATTGAAGACATTAGTGAACTCACCAAAGATGAACTGCAGAAAGCTGCTGGGGGCCAGGTAGTCATAGAATTCGTTCATGGTCTGATGCTTTTGGCAGTACGAGAGGGGGCAAGCGACATTCATATTGAACCCGGCGAAGAAAAGGTCCGGGTGCGATTTAGGATTGATGGAATCCTTCAGGAGAGGAGCAGACTCGAAAAGTCGCTGCTGCCGCCTATAGTCTCAAGACTAAAAATTCTGGCGGATCTGGATATCACTGAGCGACGTCGGCCTCAGGATGGGAGAGTCAACCTGAAGCTTCCCAATAGAGACGTTGACCTGAGGTTTTCCAGCATTCCCACTATTTTTGGAGAAAAAATCGTCCTGCGCATTCTTAGCCTCAGCCAGGGACGTGATATTCCGGATTTATCCGAGTTGAATTTTTCCAAATCTACCATGGATATCATGAAGAGCGTTTTGGAGGTACCTCACGGAATTTTCTTTGTGACCGGCCCTACCGGCTCAGGAAAAACAACTTCGTTGTTTTCCATGCTCAAGTACTTGAACAGGCCGGGGATCAATATCACCACCATTGAGGAACCTGTTGAATACAAGTTGCCGGGAATCAGTCAGGTCCAGGTGAATCAGGCCGTTGATCTGGACTTTTCTTTGGCATTGAGAAGCTTTCTGCGGCAAGATCCCGACGTCATCCTGGTAGGCGAGATTCGTGACATGGAAACAGCTCACATAGCCTGCCAAGCCGCCCTGACAGGACACCTGGTACTGGCGACAATGCATACCAACAGTGCGGTCCAGGCGGTTACCAGATTGATGGATATCGGCGTGCAGCCTTTTATCGTAGCTCCGTCCCTAATCGGAGTGCTGTGCCAGCGACTGGTGCGCAAAATCTGTGACCATTGCAGAGAAAAATATCAAGCGTCTCCGGAAGAGATCCGAGAGCTTTTCATTTGGGAAGGACGAGAAGTACATTTTCATCGGGGGAAAGGATGCAAGTACTGCAATAATACAGGCTATTCCGGCAGGCTAGCCATCCATGAAATCATTTCCCTGGACAGTGAACTGCGCAGCCTCATTGCGCAATCGGCCACGGTCCCGGAAATTCAAAAAAGCGCCCGAAAAACCGGTTTTCACACCATGCGCTACGATGGAATAAAAAAAGTGCTGCGAGGACTCACCACCATGGATGAGGTTCACCGCGTCACAGTAGCAGATGAAGAATTGGCGGAACTATAGATACAGCCAGATTCCACATCAAACGGCATCAATTGAACTAGCCAAGGATTTGGTGGATGACATCGAGCAATTCATCGGCTTCCGGGGGCTTTTCTATGTAAGCGGTGGGTTCGGGCACTTGCCCCCCTTCATATTCATCAAGAACCTTTTGAGAATGGAAAAAAGTCTTTTTAGAGAGAGCGGAAACGATGATAACCGGCTTTTCTTTTAGCTCGGGATCATTTTTCAGCTCGCGATACATGTGGATGCCGCTCTCCTTTGGCATCATAATATCCATGATAATCAGAGCCGGTTTATGTTTGCGAGCGGCCTCCAGACCCTGCTGACCGTCTTCCGCCGCAATGGGCTTATAGCCACTTGTCTCGAGCAAGGTCGTCATAAAGACTCGGATATCCAGTTCATCATCCACCACAAGAACTTTTTTCGCCATTATTGAGTCCCTCCAGGCCCATTGCTAACGAATTTCTTTGTCTTTGTGCGCACGGATCAATGCATTTTGCCGGGCAGAGTGAATTGTTTTGCCGGGTTTCTGATAGCCATTACATGACAGTGCGCATATTTAGAAACATTCGCCACAGTGCTGCCCCGATCTTTACTTCTGTCTTTTTCTGATTTCCCTAAAGCACCCATTATAATTAGATCAATATCATTGTGTTTGGCGTAGCGTATAATTTCCACCTCTGGAGCGCCACATTTTACAATAAACAGATACGATTTGAAATCCCCCAGTCGCTTTTCATAGGCTCCTTTCAGCTCTTTTTCCGCTTGCTTAGCCACATCTTCATCAAAAAATGACTGCCCGTCCTGCGACTTCTCGACAGGCACATGCTCATCGACGATATGTTTGGAATAAGTGAATGGTGAGTGGGGTACATGCAAAATATGCAGTTTGGCACCGTACTTTTTGGCCAAATTAAGAGCGTGCAAAAATGCAATGTTGGCGTCCTCGGAAAAATCGGTGCAAAATAATATATTCTTGTACTCCACCATGGTCTTTTCCTTCTTATCTAAATTAGAGTGCATATTCAGTAACTACAAGATATACGCTTTATAAGCTCAGACCTGTCTGATTCACAATTGCAGATTTGCCTCGTGCCGGTAATTTGATGGTAAAGGTAGTTCCTTTTCCCTTCTCGGACTCACACTCAACAGTCCCTCCATGTTCTTCAACAATCTTTCTTGTGATCATTAATCCCAAGCCGGTTCCCTTGGTTCCCTTACTGCTAAAAAACATTCGAAATATTTTCTCTTTCGTAGCTTCATCCATTCCACAGCCATAGTCCTTGACTTGGTACTCGACGCCACCCCCCTTTTGTTGCAAGGATCTTACAACAACTTTCCCCGGCTTGTTGGTACATTCGACATCCGTACAAGCATCAATAGCGTTCGTCACCAAGTTCGTCAAGCAACTGTGAACACCCTCCGAATTCAACTCTATTTCCGGCAAGTCCGGATCGATGTCCATCTCCAATTCCACTCCAAATTTTTGGGCGCGCGGTCGCATCAGTCCACACACCTCCTTGACTGGAAGGTTGGGATCGCACAAACGATAATCCGGAAATCTATCTTTGGCATAATTTAGCATGTCCAGGGCAAGATTGGTGATTTTATCCACATTGCCCTTTATCATTTCCCAACCCTGGCCAAGGTAATTCTTATTATCCAGCTCTATCCCCTTTTCCAGCACAAACATACCGCCTTTAAGCCCGCCCGTAATATTTTTTATGGCATGAGCCAGCACAGCTACCGTCTGCCCAATGGCAGCCAGCCTCTCAGAGTCCAGCAGCTGTTGAGTTTTTTCAGAGACCAACCGTTCCAGATTTTCGGTGTATTCCCGGAGCCTCTCTCTCATCCAAATTCTTTCATGAGCTCTTTTTAATGCAATTTCCAATGCTTCATCATTAATGGGCTTGGTAACAAAATCTGCCGCGTCGAACTGCAGGCTTCCGATGGCGAGTTCCATATCCCCGTGGCCTGTGATCATAATCACTTCAGTTTCCGGGCTTTCCTGTTTGATTTTTCGCAGCAGTTCGACACCGTCCATACCCGGCATTTTGATATCCGTTAACACCAGTGGCGGCTGCTTGTCTCTAAAAATACGTAAAGCTTCCTCCCCGTTGCTCGCGGTAAGAACAGCATAACCACTATCAGCTAAGGATATGCTCAGCACCTTGCGAATACCCTCTTCATCGTCTACCAGCAGGATCGTGTCAGTCATCAAACCTCGCTCGCTATAGGAAACTGTATAATAAAGTCAGAACCCTCATTCTCTGCGGTTCTAACTCGAATTGTTCCTTCGTAATCTTGAACGATTCCATAACTTATTGAAAGCCCTAAACCAGTGCCTTTACCCACTTTCTTGGTGGTAAAAAACGGTTCAAAGATCTTATCCAGCACTGAAGCCGGAATGCCTAAACCCGTATCTTTAAAGGACACCATCACTTTTCCGTTTTCGGTAAACGTCCTTAGGACAATTTTTTTGGAAATATCCTTCGTTAAAGATTTCTCGATTTTCTCTTCGATGGCGTCTCTAGCATTGATCAACAAGTTTATGAACACTTGTTCGAGTCTGTTGGAATTGGCCAAAATGGATGGCAAATCTTCATCAAACTGGGTCGCTACCTCGATTTCTCTTAGCTTTAACTGCTGGCTAAAAATATCCAGGGCTTTCTTGAGCGGTTCGTTGACCTGCACAACCTCTTTTTTTACTTCGGATTTACGACCGAATTCCCGCAAGTGGTTGATGATATTAGAGGCACGATCCACATGACTATCGATCTCCTCAGCCATGGTTTTTAAAATTTCATCCTTAATCTGTTGACCTCTGATGACTTTCTTAATCAAAAAACTGCTTGCGGTCTTGATAACCGAAAGGGGCTGGTTCAACTCATGCGCAATACCCGTAGCCATTTCCCCCAATGTCGCCATCTTACTCGCTTGGATCAGTTGCTGCTCAGCTAGCAGTCTCTTAGTGATGTCGCTGGTGGTTACCAGCAGAGCGTGCCGGCCCATATACTCGGAAGGCGAGATGCGAATATTGGCATATATGAGCCTGCCGTCTTTTGTCACTTGCCGCACGTGATTGAGAGTATCCAGGTTTCTAATGTCTAGGGCATAATTCTGATGCTCCGACTCTTCAAAGAGCGTTAGAAAGGACTTTTTTATCAGTTCATTTTTCTCAAAACCGTAGACACTTTTTACAACATCGTTACAATCGAGAATTGTCAAATTCCTGCTGTCCAGTACAAATATCGGATTGGGTATATTGTTGAATATATCACGGTATTTTTCTTCTGATTTTCGGATCTCTTCTTCGAGCCGCTTCATCTCCGTAACATCGAGACTGACTTCCATAACCGCCGTAATCTCACCCGAAAAGTCTCTGATAGGTGAACTCCAGGCAATCCAATGCGATACATTGCCGTCCTTAGTGATACCCGTCTCCTCGCTGGAATGCTGCTCCCCGTCAGCAAAGGTCATGATCACCGGACAAACCTCACATGGCTTCGACCGGTTTTTATAAACCTCATAACAATAATCCCCGGGATCAGCCGCGAAATGGCGGGTAAACTCGCGATTGAACCTGAGTAATTTTAAATTCTTATCTTGAACGGTGATGAAACATGGCACTTGTTCAAACAGTTCTTGATATTCGTGCCGTTGTTTATTCAATTCTTCCTGCTTCTCACTAATTTTCTTCCCCATCTGGCTGATAGCGATAGCCAGTTGACCGATTTCACCTTCGCAGCCCGTGTCGATTCGCTGATCATACTTGCCCTGTCCAATCAGGCGCGTGCAGGTAATCAACTTGTTTATGGGACGGTTGACAAACATCCACAAAAAAGTACCAATTATTGCCGAAGCCGCTAGAAAACTGATTATAGCCAAAACAATGATCCACCTCTCATAAGCCTGAATTTCTTTATCTGTGGATGCAAGAGATACTACAACATCCAGGGCGCCAAGAACTTTCTTATCGCTCGGGTGAACATGGCAGACATCTGTGGCACAACTGGGTTCGTTATAAATGGGACTGATAATCCCCAACAAACGGTACCCTCCGCCGGGTGATTCGAAAATTCGAGTTCTCTTGCCGATGTCCACTTTTTCCAAGGGAGGGCTGGTGCGGTGGCAGATATAGCAGGCATCTGCCTTTATGTTGGTGGTTTGATCCACTTCGGTGGGAATATTTGAGAATTTTATCTGCCCCTGTTTATTGAAAATACGAATCTTTTCAATACCTGGTTGCTTACCGATATTCTTGATTATTTCATTAATGTCCTCCCGAGAGTTTAACATCATGGCATAATGGGTACCAAGTTTAATGGTATTTCCCAGCCTGTCCACTTCCATCACGATATTTTCCAGCGTATTCTGCTTTTGGTACTTTATATTGAAATAAGCCCAGGTGGAAATGCTGATGAACAATACCAATCCTACCAGCAGGATGAGGCGCAAGATAAGGCTATGATAGACTGTCATTATTTTCTGAGACATGGTAGAGATCGGCTCGCTTTAATTATGTCTTGAAACAATGAAAACTTAAGAAGGGACGACTATAAAGGATTTCAATGGGGCTTGGTGTTGACCGCCTGTCCCCCTGAGTACCGAATGAAATCAATACCGCCGTACTAAACTATAGCAGATTGTAACAAGTTACATTTACAAAGAAAATGTAGCTTAAAATGCGATAGCGGTCAAGCCGGACGGCCCTGCTGTAATCGGGTCGCCATGCCTTTAATTCCCGGAAATTTCTCCCACCTCGCGTTTGAGTGGGAGTTTGAGAGCGAACCGGGTACCTTTGCTCACTTCACTCTGAACACTGATGGTCCCTTTGTGGCGATCAATAATTCCATAGACTGTCGACAACCCTAAACCGAGTCCTTTACCCTCTTTTTTTGTGGTAAAAAAAGGATCGAATATGTAATTAAGGTCTTCTCTTGGAACGCCGGTGCCACTATCGCTGATGGCAACTTCCACCACTTTTTTATCAGGATTGAAAGAGCTTTCAATAGTGATGGTGCCGCCTTCAGGCATTGCATCAATCGCGTTGAAGATCAGATTGATGACGCATTGCTGGAGTTGATTGAAGTCTCCAAGAACCATGGGCATATCCGGCTGCAGATGACTTGCTATATGGATATTTTGCAGCTTAAGCTTGTGCTCACTGAGCAAGATGCACTTATTCAAAAGCTCGTTGATGTCTACTGCACTGAATTCAAGTTTGGACTTGCGAGAAAAGGCAAGCAGGTTTGAAACAATTTTGGAGCATCGACTAACCTCACTCTCCATGAGGCCAAGGTAGGACTGAAATTTTTGCACACTTTCCTGACTGAGAACGCCCCTGCTCAGAATTTTGATCATCAAGCGCGTGTAATTGAGAATACCCGAGAGAGGGTTGTTGATTTCGTGGACGACACTCGCTGCAAGTTTCCCGAGCGAGATCATTTTATCCTGATGCAGCAGTCTGGCCTGATCTGCGAATTGCTGCGCCATCTTCCGGATGTCCCGCAGATCCCGGAAGAAGCCGACAACTCCAATTTCCTTCTGTTCTTGAAATAGAACTGTGGCAGAGAGTTGTACGGGTATCTTGTTGCCCGCTTTGGATATTAGAGTACTTTCAAACAAATAGAGTCTGTTTTTCCCGCCGAATTCTTCCGAATACAGTTTATTGTAGAATTTCTCTGCTTCTCCCAAAGAAAAAAATTGGTACAAAGACATCTTACCAACCACTTTGTCTTTGCTGTAGCCGAGCATTTGCTCCATGCTCTTATTAAAAATGATAACTTTTCCTTCTCGATCACATGCAATAATCCCGTCAATCGAGCTCTCAATCAAATTTTTCTGAAAGTGAAAAGTCTTAGCCAGCTCTTCAGCCGTTTCCATCCACCTCTCTTCAATGAGCGAGGTGTAATCCTTCAGGTCCTTGCGGGTGGTATAGCGGTCCTTGGCCCTCTTTAGAGCTACCCAAAGAGCATCGTCATTGATCGGTTTGGTAATAAAATCAGAGGCGTCAAGCTGCAGGGCTTTGATGGCCAGCTCGATTTCGCTGAACGCCGTGACCACAATGACCTCAATGTCGGCATCCAATTCTTTTATTCTATTAAGGACCTCGATTCCATCGATGCCCGGCATGCGAATGTCAGTAATGACAATTTTGGGAAACTCTTTGCTGCATAAATCTACACCGCTTTCTCCATCAGCAGCGGTCAAGACCTGGTAGCCCGCATCTTCCAGCGTAATGGACATGACTTTTCGAATCCCCGGGTCGTCATCGATAAGCAAAAGTTTCCACTCTTTGTGCAACATTTTCATCTGCTCCAAATAAAAAAACCCGTGGAAAGATATTTCCCACGGGTCGATACTCTTTAAAGAAAAAGACTAGATCAATCTTTGATGTTGTGGTGCAACTTGCAGCCTCGAACCGTGTTTTTCATAAGCATGGTGATGGTCATCGGTCCTACACCACCCGGAACGGGAGTAATGGCGCTGGCGATTTCCACTGCTTCGTCAAAAGCCACATCCCCTTTGAGAATCCTCTTGCCGTCAGCGGTCTTACCGACTTCGTTCACTCCTACGTCAATCACAACCGCACCAGGCTTAATCATGTCACCCTTGACGTATTCCGTCACTCCGGCCGCAGCAATGACTATGTCTGCGCGTTTCGTGTGGAACTTGACATCCTTTGTCCGTGTGTGACACACGGTAACCGTCGCGTTAGCCCCTTTTCCCTTCTGCATGAGCATCATAGCAATGGGCTTTCCTACAATGTTGGAGCGACCCACGACCGCCACTTCAGCCCCGGATAACTCTGTCCCGGAACGAATCAGCAATTCCTGAATGCCGGCAGGGGTGCAGGGCAAATAATCGGGCTCACCGATCATGAGTTTACCAACATTGACCGGATGGAAGGCATCGACGTCCTTGCTCGGATCGATTGCGAGAAGGATTTTGTTTTCATTTACGCCCTTTGGCAAAGGCAACTGGACAAGAATTCCGTCAATTTTTGGATCCTTGTTGTACTTATCAATGAGGGCCAACAGCTTCTCTTCACTCAGGTCGGCAGGTTGATTGTCCTGAATCGAATGGAAGCCCAGTTCATGAGCGGTTTTTTGCTTAGCCCTTACGTAACTTTGAGAAGCGGGGTTTTCCCCCACCAGAATGGTCACCAAACCTGGCACTACCCCGTGTTTTTCCTGCAAACTTTCGACTTCTTTTTTAAGCTCGGCACGGATTTCCTTGGCTACTTCGGCACCTTTGAGCAACTTGGCCGGCATAATTTTTCCTCCTTAAAAATTAAAGGCAGGGCATGGTCTGCCCCGCCCAAGACAAATTTGTGGTTAATTATAGGATACCGCTGCTTCCAGGCTAAAACAATCCCGTCACCTTGCCCGATTTGGTATCCACATCAATGCGGCGGAATGCAGGATCCGAAGAAGTTCCCGGCATCAAGCTGATGGCGCCCGCGCAAGGGCAGAGGAACTTGGCGCCCGAGTAAATCAAAACGTCGCGGATCGGCAGAGACCATCCCTTGGGAACACCCTTTACTGCCGGATCGTGGGTAAGGCTCAGGTGCGTCTTAACCATCATTGTTGTAAAATCATCATATTTGGGATCACTTTCCAACATTTTGGCTTTGGCTTCGGCTTCAGGCGTCCAAGAAACACCATCGGCTCCATAAACCTCTTTGGCGATCAGTGCTACGCGGTCCCGCAGTTTCGTTTCCATCGGATAGAGGAACTTAAAGTCGTTCTTTTGATTACACGCATCGATAACTGCATCGGCAAATTCCAACGCACCTTCACCGCCTTTGGCCCAGTGTTCGGACAGAGCGCATCGAGCACCGGCCTGTTCTGCATACTTTCTTACCAGAGCGATTTCGTCTTTGGTGTCGGTATGGAAGGCATTGATGCAAACCACCGGATTGATCCCGGCTTTGCGGATGGTGTTGATGTGGTGCACCATGTTCGGAATACCCTTCTCGACCAGCTCAAGGTTCTCTTTGGTGTATTCTTCCGGCAGAGCAAGGCCTGCTACAACCTTGGGTCCACCACCATGCATCTTGAGCGCACGGATAGTTGTCGTCAAAACGGAGACATGCGGCTTAAGACCGCTGAAGCGGCATTTCACGTTCCAGAACTTTTCGAATCCGATATCTGCTGCAAAACCGCTTTCCGTTACATGATAATCAAACAGTTTCAGACCAACACGGTCCGCAATGATGGAGGACTGACCAACAGCGATATTGGCAAACGGTCCGGCATGAACCATACAAGGTTGGTATTCGGCAGTGCACATCAGTGTAGGATTAATCGTGTTGCGCATGAAAGCGGTCATGGCGCCGCCGACTTCCAAGTCTTTGGTGGTAACCGGCTTGCCGGTTTTATCAAAAGCAACCGTGATGTTATCCAGTCTTTCTCTCAGATCCGGCAAGTCTCTAACGATGGAGAGAATGGCCATCAATTCGGAACTAACGGCAATCCCGAATCTGGATTGCATGGTGTATCCATCAAAGCGCCCGCCAAGACCTATGACGATATTTCGCAGAGCTTGGGCGCAAAAGTCGATAATCCAGCCCATCTCAATCCGGGTGGGATCGATGTCCAGACGACGCATTTTGGTCAATCTTTGCAACTGCTCATCGGTGTAATTTCTTTCGTGTTGCATGCGAGCGGTAAGCGCAACCATGGCAAGGTTGTGAGCGTTCATGATGTCATTGATGTCGCCCGTGAGACCCATGGAAAACTCGGTCATGGGAATCAGCAATGAGTTGCCGCCACCGGCCGCGGTACCTTTGATATTCATGGTAGGGCCACCAGATGGTTGGCGCAAGCAACCGCCGACGTTTACACCACGTTTTCCCAATCCTTCCATGAGACCGCAGGAGGTAGTGCTTTTTCCTTCGCCAAGCGGGGTAGGGGTGATTGCGGTTACTTCGATGTATTTTCCATCAGGTTCGTCTTTAAGGCGTTCCATGATATTGATGAAGTCAAGTCGGCATAGTCTACCAGCGGGAATGACTTCGTCATCTTGAAGGCCTAACTTGTCTTGCCAATCCTTGGGTGTGGGCATGTTCTTTTCGGCTGCTTCGGAAATCTGCCAGTCTTTCATTTCTACCGCATTATAGGGCATTTTTTTACTCCTCCTTTTTTGGTTCCAGGCACTATCTAAATGACCGTTTGCATCGCCTTTTATAACTTCATCCAACAATCTTCAATCAATGTGTTGTTTTCACCTCCCTTTTTTTGTTATGCTGGCCCGTTAATATAATACAGATTCCACATTGAACTTTTATTACAATTAGGACGCTGAAGAAATGGAGAAATTAGGCCGGTTTTAAGTTCAAGGGGTCGGGCTGTTACCAATGTTTTTTGCCTCACCCAAAATTCATACAAGATATTTTTTTCACAATACAGCGCAACCCTACTTGAGCCGATTTTTTTTGTCAAGGGGAAAAGAATTCAGTCCTAGAAGATAAAGATATCAGCTAATTACATTACCATCATCAAGCTATTATTAGATCTCTTAGCGCTTTTCAAAACTCTGTTCAAAACTTGTTCATTCCTGTTAAAAGGGTGCTTAAGGTTTGTTTGAAACTCTCATGAGTACAGAAAAGATGATGCATTTGTTCATCTTATTAGCACTTGTTGTTAGATAGTTTTGCCAACAATATCAATTTGATGATAATGTTTTTGACATTTGAACAGGGTATAAATAAGATGATTATGCTTTACGTATATAAAAACATAATAATCAAATATGGACTCCGGGTCACAACTCGATCCATAGAGAAAAATGAAACCACTCGCGTAGCTAAGGACAAATAATGAAAATTACTGTTCAAACACCATCTCTAGTCCAGACATTGCAAAAAGTCCAAAATATAACCGAGAAGAAAACCAGTATGCCTATATTGGCCAATTTGTTGCTTAAGGCAACTGACCAACAGACAGTCGAAATTTCTGCCACAGACCTTGAATTGAGTTTTTGGAGTCAATTTGCAACACAAGTTAACGACCCAGGAAATATCAGCGTTTCAGCACGCAAGCTACTAGAGATTGTAAGAGAACTTCCACAAGAACAAATCGTATTGGAGTTGTTGCCCAATCAAAGGCTCACAATTCTTGCCGGACGCTCCAGGTTTGAACTGGCGACGATTCCGTGGGAAGATTTTCCTCATATGAATTTTTATCAAGATATCGAATACTTAAAATGCGATGCGAATATTATTAAAGATGCGCTGAATAAAACCTTTTATGGCATTCCAGTGGAGGAGGATCCTTTTAGTGTCGCAGGTCTTTTATGGCACCCCACGGAATCTGAAAATTTGCGCTTTGTATCATCTGATGGACATCGTCTAAATTATGTTGAAATACCTGCAGAACAATTTGATAAGCTGAAGTTAGAGAATGGTGTTATCATTCCTCGCAAAGGAGTCCAAGAGATTTTACGAATCCTTGAAAAGGAAAAGGAAGCCTGCTTGGGAATCTATGAAAATTGCCTGATGCTAAAAACCGAAAATAGTCTTTTAAGCATCCAGCTTCTGGAAGCCGAATTTCCCGAGTATCAGCTGATTATACCCGAAGAAAGGCCCTTCGCTTTTCAGGTTCGTTGGGATGACATTCATTCCGCTTTGAAACGAATGGCAGTATTAACTGATCAAAAATGGCGCCATGTTCGATTTATCATCCGAGAGAATAGCCTGGAATTGGAAGCAGGAAGCCAAGATATCGGGGTAGCCAATGATACGCTTGATATTGACTATCAAGGAGATGATTTCAATGTTGCGTTTAATATCCGCTACGTCTTGGATACGATTCAGGCTATGGAGAGCAGCCAGGTACGATTCGAGTGGGTTGACCAGTTTCATGGAGGTGTTTTTTTGGCGCCCGATGACCCTACGTACTTTAGCCTGATTATGCCGATGGTGGTCTAGATCCTAATGTTTTGATCCCTACTTTGTATCTTGCCGCGATTTCGGCTCTACTTGCGGGTAAAGACGATTACCCTCCCGCCTTGCGACTCGAAAACTAAATTGAAACATTTAGAAAAAAAAGGTACAATAAGCTGTTTTTACAGTTGCATATTTTACTTTCGAGCGGAATATTGCCGTAGCGGCGAACAGCTCTCGTAATATTATGATTTTTCTTAATGTTTTTCATTTGCTGGGCAAAACGCAATGAAAATACCGTCTTGAGAGTTTAGCATTCCTGGGCCAAGGCGTTGGCAATAGCCAACCTTCAATCCATATATCCAGATGAGGTCTTTATGACAGAAATAAATAGGAGTGAATTGAACTCACACGACAACAGTTATACAGCAGAGCAAATTACTGTATTGGAAGGTCTCACTGCGGTTAGGAAACGACCTTCGATGTACATTGGTAACGTATCAATCGAGGGATTACATCACCTCGTTTACGAGGTGGTGGATAACAGCATTGATGAAGCTCTAGCCGGATATTGTGACCACATTCGGGTACAGGTTCATCTGGATGGAAGCGTTACAGTAGAGGACAATGGTCGTGGGATTCCAGTGGACCTGCATGAAAAAGAAAACTTGCCGGCGGTCGAGGTAGTGATGACTAAACTGCATGCCGGCGGAAAGTTCGATGCCAACAGCTATAAAGTATCGGGTGGACTGCACGGCGTGGGTGTTTCAGTGGTGAATGCGTTGAGCGAGTATTTAGAGGTCGAAATACGCCGGGATGGAAAAGTATACAGCCAGCGCTTTGAACGAGGCATTACTGCCACTCCTGTTACTGTAACCGGGGAAACAACACGACGGGGTACTAAGATCACTTTCAAGCCCGATCCTCTCATTTTCACAGACACCCAGATCATCAGCTTTGACATCATAGCGCAAAGGATGCGTGAACTTGCTTTTTTGAATCGCGGCGTGTGTATTGACCTGTCTGACGAAGGGATAGCCAAGGAAAGAAGTTATTGTTACGAGGGAGGGCTAAAGTCCTTTGTTGAATATCTTAACAAGAATAAAGAGCCTCTGCATCCTGAGATAGTGGAGGTTAGTGGTGAAAGGCAAGAAGTGGCCATCGAAATGGCGATGCAATACAACAGAACATACAATGAAAAAATCTTCACATTCGCCAATAATATCAATACGCGTGAAGGTGGGGCCCATTTGGTGGGATTTAAAACCGGTCTCACGCGAGCTATCAAACAGTATGCCAGCCAGAGCAAGATGCCCAAGGCTGATTTTGATAAACTGACCGGCGACGATGTTCGCGAGGGCTTAACAGCAATACTCAGCGTCAAATTGCCGCAGCCGCAATTCGAAGGGCAAACCAAAACCAAGCTTGGCAATAGTGAGGTGAAAGGCCTGGTTGAAAACCTTATCTACGAGAAATTGTCCATTTTCTTTGAAGAAAATCCAAAGGAAATCAAGATAATATTGGAAAAGATATTGGATGCGGCCCGTGCCCGTGAGGCTGCCCGCAAGGCGCGCGAGCTCACTCGACGCAAAGGCATTCTGAGCGACCATTCATTGCCGGGAAAATTAGCGGACTGCCAGGAGCGCGATCCCTCTAAGAGTGAAATATTCATCGTAGAAGGGGATTCGGCCGGCGGTTCTGCAAAACAGGGGCGTGACCGGAAGTTTCAAGCAATTCTTCCACTGCGTGGAAAAATTCTCAATGTTGAAAAAGCGCGGTTTGATAAGATGCTGGAAAACCAAGAAATACGGAACATGATCGCGGCTCTGGGAACCGGCATTGGCAAGGATGAGTATGACCCGAATAAACTGCGCTACCACAAAACTGTCATCATGACCGATGCGGATGTTGACGGCGCCCATATACGCACTCTTCTGCTCACTTTCTTTTTCCGCATGATGCCTGAATTAATCGAACGAGGTAATCTTTACATTGCTCAACCGCCCCTTTACAGATTGGCCATCGGAAAACAAGAGTACTATATGAAAGACGACGAAGAGCTGAACGCCTTCTTGCTCAAAAGGGCTTCCAATAAAAAAGAAGTTCTCCTTCCTCAGCAGCAGGAACCGCTGCCGGCCGATCGGCTCATCGAGTTGATGAAGATTTTTTCGCGTTATGAAGACTGGCTGGAACGGCAAAGTAAAAAGGGAATACACAAAGGTTTGTTGGAAAAAGTGATCCAAACTTTTAGCGACAAGAACCTGTCCCCAAGTGAACACGAAAGCATGGCGATCCTCAAAACAGAGCTTGAGCAGGCAGGGTATGAAGTCTCATCGATTGAAGTCGAGGAGGAACAACGGGGCTACGATTTGGAGATCTGGCAGCCGACGAATGGGCAGGAACGATTTCGACTCAGGTATGAATTCTTACAGTCTGTTGAATTTAAAAAACTTCTTGAGCTCTATGAGCAATTGGGAATTCTTCATCAAATCCCCTATATCGTAAAAGATGCGCAGGGTGAGCAGAGATTTGATGATCCCAGGATGCTTTTTCAATTCTTGATGGATGAAGCCAGGAAGGGGACCAGCATTCAACGATATAAAGGGTTGGGTGAGATGAACCCCGCTCAACTTTGGGAAACCACCATGAATCCTGATATGCGGACTCTCCTTCAAGTAAGGGTGGAAGATCTTTATATGGCTGATGAGCTTTTCACCACTTTGATGGGCGATAAGGTGGAACCCAGGCGCGACTTTATCCAGTACAATGCTTTGGATTTCAGGGAACTTGATATTTAGCGAATTAGAGCAATCCGGATAGGGAAGGATTTAATGGAACTCAAAACAATTAATATCGAAGATGAAATTAAGCTCTCTTATCTTGATTACGCGATGAGCGTTATCATTGGGCGCGCCATTCCAGATGTCCGGGATGGCTTAAAGCCAGTCCATCGGCGCATTCTATTCGCCATGCACGAACTTAAAAATGATTTCAATAAACCCTATAAAAAATCGGCTCGTATTGTTGGAGACGTCATTGGTAAGTATCATCCACACGGAGATGCGGCTGTCTACGATGCGTTGGTAAGAATGGCGCAAGATTTTTCCATGCGTTATCCGGTGGTTGACGGCCAGGGCAATTTTGGCTCGGTGGACGGAGACCCACCGGCGGCCATGCGATATACAGAGGTCCGGATGGCCAGGTTGGGCCACGAGTTCATGAGGGACATCGAGAAAGAAACGGTCCTGTTTCAGCCCAACTACGACAATACCATGCTGGAACCTACGGTACTGCCCGCTCGGGCGCCAAACCTGCTGCTGAACGGTTCGTCAGGTATTGCAGTGGGAATGGCTACCAATGTTCCGCCGCACAATTTTAAAGAGCTCTGTAAGGGTCTGTTGGCGTTTCTTGATGATAAGGACATCACAATTAGTGAATTGATGAAACACATTCCCGGGCCGGATTTCCCAACCGCCGGATTCATCTACGGATTTGAGGGTATCAGACAAGCCTACGAAAACGGCAGGGGCGTCATTAAAATGCGAGCTCGATCCGAGGTGGAGGAATTCGGCAAGAGGCAGCACCTCATCGTGACCGAATTGCCTTATCAAGTAAACAAAGCAAAACTCTTAGAAAGAATAGCTGAACTTGTAAAACTCAAGAAAATTGACGGCATTACAGACATTCGCGATGAGTCGGATCGCAAAGGTATGCGCATCGTGATTACCCTGCGGCAAGGGGAAGAACCCAAGGTAATTGAGAATCATCTTTTTAAGCATACCGCCCTGGAGAGCAGTTTCGGTGTGATCATGCTGGCTGTCGTGGACAACAAGCCCCTGGTCTTGAATCTCAAAGAAGTGCTGCAACATTTCCTGGACTTCAGGCGGGAAGTTGTCGTCAAGCGGATACAATACGAGCTCAGGCAAGCAGAAAAGAGAGCCCACATACTCGAAGGTCTCAAGAAAGCTCTTGAACACCTGGACGAAGTTATCCGGTTGATTCGCGCCGCTGCCAGTCCTCAAGAGGCAAAAGCAGCATTGATCGAGCGCTTTGAATTCAGTGATGTGCAGGCTCAGGCCATTTTGGATATGCGTTTGCAGCGGTTGACAGGCCTGGAACGAGAAAAAATCATTGAAGAATACCAACAGATCATCAAGGAAATAGAAAGGCTGAGACAGATTTTGGCTTCTCCAGCGCTGATCGACCAGGTTATTCGCGAAGAAATAATAGAACTTTTGGAGCAATATGGTGACGAGAGGAGGACAGAGATCATTGCTGAAACCGGTGATATCTGCATCGAAGACCTTATTGCCGAAGAGGAGATGGTGGTTACCATTTCCCGGGCAGGCTACGTCAAGCGGACGTCACTTTCCATTTACCGCAGTCAAAGAAGAGGTGGGCGCGGGCGCAGCGGGATGAGCACTCGGGAGGAAGATGTCGTAAATATTGTTTTTACAGCTTCTACTCATGACTATATGTTGGTTTTTAGCAATAGAGGGCAAGTCTACTGGCTTAAAGTCTACGAAGTTCCGGAAGTGGGGCCATCTGCGATCGGAAAAGCGATCGTGAATTTGCTTCCATTGCAGCAGGGAGAAAAAATCCAGACCATACTCCCCGTCAAAGAGTTTAAAGAAGATCATTATGTGGTCATGGCGACTAAGAACGGGATCATCAAAAAGACCGATTTGGCCCAATACTCAAACCCGCGCAGCAATGGGATAAGAGCTGTTGTGCTTGACGACGAGGACGAGCTCATTTGCGCTCGCATAACCGATGGCAACCAGCACCTTTTTCTTATGTCCAAAGCCGGCAAATCAATCCGCATGGATGAAAAGGATTTTCGACCACTAGGGCGCGTGACCAGGGGCGTGCGGGGGATGAATTTGGATGGTGGTGAATTGGTCGGCATGGATGTCATAGACGAAGGCAAATCGATTCTAGTTGTCACCGAAAAAGGCTTCGGCAAGCGAACTCCAAATGAGGCATATCGTGCTCAAGGACGTGCCGGCAAAGGAGTGATGAATATTCGCGTGACGGAGCGAAATGGAAAGGTCATCGGTTTCCGTCAGGTGGGAGAAGAAGATGAAGTACTGCTAATCACCGACCGAGGCAGGTTGATTCGCTCACCGGTAGCCCAAATAAGTAAAATTGGACGAGTAACACAGGGCGTGAAATTGATAGGTCTGGACGAAGGCGAAACGGTTTCTGATCTCGCCGTATTTCTAGAGCCAGAGGAAAATGGAGAGGACGTGGAAGTCTAATGAGCTACGTTGGACCCATTGGAGTTATTGGGGCGGGAAGCTGGGGTACGACTCTGGCGCAGATTCTTGCTGAAAAAGGCTATCGAGTAGACCTTTGGGTGTACGAAGCAGATCTCTGTGCCATAATGGCAGAGACGCGAGAAAATACAATTTATCTTCCGGGCTTCCAACTGCACGAAAATCTTGTTCCACACAACGACCTGGAAAGTGTGGTGGCGGATCATTCATTGCTGGTGATGGTGGTCCCTTCGCATGTCTATCGGAATGTGGCGTCTCAAATGCTTCCCTTTCTGAAAAAGGGTTCGATCATTGTAAGCGCTACCAAAGGAATCGAAAATGAAACTCTTCTAACCATGTCGGGAATATGGCAAGAAGTTTTACCTTCTAAAAGTTTTGTTCAGCTTGCCTGTTTGGGAGGTCCTACTTTCGCGCGCGAGGTGATTCAAAAGATTCCCACGGCCATTACCGTTGCCGCCGACGATCTGGATCTTGCCAGGATGTTGCAGAATGTTTTTTCCACCTCTTTTTTTCGCGTATACACGAGTCTTGATAAGATAGGTCTAGAGCTCGCCGGAGCTCTTAAGAATGTGATTGCACTGGCTGCAGGCGCGAGTGATGGTTTGGGATTTGGCTATAATTCGCGCGCTGCTCTGATCACGAGAGGGCTTGCGGAAATATCCCGCCTTGGGGTAAAAATGGGCGCGCACCCGTTGACTTTTTCGGGGCTCTCCGGAATAGGTGATCTCGTTCTGACTTGCACCGGGGATCTAAGCCGCAACCGAATGGTTGGTTTTCAGCTCGGTCAGGGGAGGAAGCTCGAAGACATTCTTGGCGAAATGAGGATGGTGGCTGAAGGCGTAAAGACTGCCCGTTCAGTTCATTTTCTTGCGCAACGCAAGGAGGTGGAGATGCCCATTTCCGAACTGGTTTATCAGGTCTTATTTGAAAACAAAAAGCCACTGCTTGCCGTGCGGGAACTGATGGATCGCGATCTGAAGCATGAGCTCGAAGTCTCCTGGGAAATGATGCGGGACGTTTGAATGATCCATCATTTCCATGTGAGCACATCAAAAATTTTTGTTTTGCAATCCAATATCCGTGAAGCTGACTTTCGGCATTGCGGTAGTTTCACCGGCATGGCTGAAAGTTAACAATAAGAAACTCGGGAAAAATAAAACACCCCAATTATATTCGTAGCTCAGGTTAGCCCTGCACTCTACCTGGGAAATGATAGAATTCTGTCTTCCGGATCTCCAAAGAATTTTTTCAACCCAATACAGAAGAACAAGGTTCGAGCCATGCAACACGATTCACGTATGGAAATTTATCTGCGTGTAAAAGAGAAGAAGGAAAGCTACGAACGCTACAACTTCGAAAGACTCCAGGAAGAAGCCTTCGCCACTTTCTTCGATCTTGCGCAAGAATACACCAGCCT
This sequence comes from uncultured delta proteobacterium, assembly GCA_963781715.1. Lineage (GTDB taxonomy): Bacteria > Desulfobacterota > Syntrophobacteria > Syntrophobacterales > Syntrophobacteraceae > Desulfoferrobacter. The sequence goes on along the minus strand of CAWAGW010000017.1, from coordinate 164,871 downwards.
AGAATATCTCTACCAAATCTGTGTCGCTGTTCCCAAAGTTTTCTTTGATTTCGAGAGTCGATTGTATGTGTTAAATACGAAATCAGGTTATTTGGAAAAGGTTTGTACTACCGATCTGGGCATGATTCCTGAAAAGGATCGCTTTAACTCCTCGGTTGAGCTAAACGAACAACCTTATGAAACGGATACAGCATGGGTATTTCCGATTCGGGGCAATGAGGCTCTTACCAGGTGGATTCCATTTCACAGCCGAGGCAGCATATTGGGAGCGTTTGAAATCTATCCCAAAGAGAAAGTGGATGCCCAGGAGCATTTTTTCTTTGAGAAGTTCACCAATCGCATTGGTTACAATTTGCATCAAAAGTTGCTGATAGAGCAGAATATCAGCCATATCAAGTTCATTAATCAGCTCGTTGCCGATATAGAACATAACGTGATCTCACCCAATATGTACTACAAATTATTTCTTATCAGACTAAGCAAAATAATCCGCGAATATTTTCAGATTCAACAGCAACTGGGTGACCTGGTTCTTTTCCTGGGTCGTGACGAGCCGGCGATGAAAGAAATATGTAAACTCCATCGCAATTTCATCAAGAATAATGACAAGCTCGATGAAGAATCCAGAGCCCTTTCCAAACATTACGAGCATACCAGCCTTTTTCTCGAAACGCTGATGCGTCGCGATCATTTCGAGAAGGGCACTTATGTTTTGAGGAAGCAGTCATGCAATTTTAGGACAGAAATCATTCAACCTTTGCTGGATCGCTATATCCCAATGTTTGAACAGAAAGGAATAGCGGTTGACGATCTATTTGAAGACGTGCCGGATGAAGAAATTACCTTGTTTGTTGACAAGGGCCTTATATCTCAAGTTTTTGATAACTTGTTCTCAAATGCCTTGAAATATGCGCATAGGGTTGAAGATCAACTGGGTCACAGGATCAAGCTTGTGTCCTATAATAGACAGATTCTCAAGAACTTCTTTGGCGAGGATACAAACGGAGTTCGTTTCAATTTTTTCACGACGGGCATACCGCTTGCGGAAGAGGAAGCCAGGAAGGTCTTTGAGGAAGGATACAGAACCCCTAGAGCTCGGCAAGAACGTGGTGGCGGACACGGGTTACATTTTGTTCGCAACGTGGTGGAAATCCATGGGGGAATTGTAGGGTGCGAGCCACAACGCTACGGTAACATTTTCTATTTTGTCTTACCGTTGAAAGAACAGGCGCAGATGAAAACTGATGCCTGATTGATCAAAACAACAAAGCCGGTTTCAAACACCGGCTTTGTTGTTCACAGGGAATATCTTATCGATCAGGAACAAGAACATCCACACCCGCAGGCGTTTGCCGACGGTTGATCATTTATCTCCATAATCTCGACATCAAAAGTGATGGCTTTGCCTGCAAGCGGGTGATTTAAATCGAGCAGAACGCTATCTTCCTGTAAGGCCTTGACGGTGGCAGGAAACTGCCCTTGTTCGGGAGTTTGGAGGATCAGCACCTGCCCGATTTCAGGATCGAAATCATCGGGAAAATCGGAACGCTGGAAGCTCTGCTCTAGATCGTCATTTCTTTCTCCGTAGGCTTCCAAGGGTTCCAAAGTGAAGCTCTTTTTTTCATTAGGCCCCATTCCTTCCAGAGCTTTTTCAAATCCGGGTATCACTTGACCGGAGCCTATTTTTACTTCCAGAGGCTCACAGCCCGAACTGGAATCGAAAACATCGCCATTTTCATATTTCCCAGTGTAATGAACTTTAACAAATTTTCCTTTTTCCGCTTTGCTCATTCTTTTCTCCTTAAGGTATTAAATTTTGAAACCAACGTTATCCGAATATAAAATCAATCGCTTCTTGAATTCTATTAGGATTTCTTAGCGCGAAACGATAACGTTGTTTTCGGTCTTATAAACCTAGGCGGTAAAGTGGATAAAGTCAAGGCTACCGCGTAATATCAAATGGTTAATTCATTGACTGACGATCAGCCTTAATTCATTTGCGACTTATGATAGGGACCTGTTCGACAAATTCGAACATTGATTTCTTTGCTTCCCAAAGGTTTTGCACGTTGTTCAACAGAACCACTACCGCATAAACTTGTTGGCCCGGGTAATGAACATATCCGGCAAAACTGCAGACATTTTTGAGCGTCCCGGTTTTGCCTCGCACAATGGCAAGCGAACGCCGCATTCGTTTTCTGAGGGTGCCTTCTCTGGCGTTCATTGCCAGAGAGGACAAAAACTCGGGTGCAAGCGAAAAATCATTATAGGCACTCGTCAACACGCGGCAAAAGGCCTTTGGGCTCACCCGGCAATTACGACTCAATCCTGAACCGGAATCCAGCACTACCTGCTGTGCCGGTATTCCTAATTCGCTAAGCGTTTGCTGAATGATGGTGACGCCCTTTGTCAATGTTCCGGGTGGGGATACCACCAACCCGCCAAGAGTCCTGAGCAGCATCTCCGCCATGAAATTGTTGCTGTACCGATTTAATCCGAAGAGTAGGTCGCCCAGGGGAGCGGATTCAAAAGTGAGAAGCTTTATTGCCCCAGGCGGTACTTGAGAGGACTTCACGGTGTTTTTTCCGAATTTAATTCCTGCTTGCTCGAAGGCCTTACGAAAGGAATAGCCCGCAAAGGTGGCCGGATCATGGACGTTAAATTGGTACCGATAACTGCGATTCGATTGAATGGGGATCTTACCGGTTAGCTGAAATTTCTCATGTCCTGCTGAAGTCACTCCCTGTGAGCCAAATTTGACGCGAGTCTTAGCAGCTCTGGCCGCGGTTGTGGCGTTACTGATAACCTGCGGATAATCTCCGGGAGGAAACCATTCTACCTGGACCGGACTTCCGATTCTATCTCCCGGCAGCACCACGAAACTAATAGTATTAAAGTCCACGGCTGTTCCGGAAATGATTGGATTGTAGGATCTTCCACATTTGCCGTCGAGACAAATTTGCTCGGACTCGGGCTCGAAAAAGCAGTTATCTATACGCACTCCGCCCTGCACACTGTGAATGCCGGTCTTGCGAAGATCATTTGCCAACGACCACAGCTTTTCGCCGACGAGATAAAAATCTCCTTCGCTTTTTATCCAAATGTCCCCCTGGACGATACCGTTTCGAGGTTTATGCAGCGCCCACACACCGGTGTCAAAATGATGAAAAGGTCCCAATTGTTTCAGTGCCGTGTAGCTGGTCAGAACTTTAACAAGCGACGCGGGTACAAGCGGTACCTCCGACTGATATTGCCAAACGGTTTGTCCCGAAGGCAGAGCCACCACCTTAACTCCGACATTCTCGGCGTACTTCTGTAAATTATTGAGATGAGATTGGTAAGTAGGGACTGGTTTTTGGATAGCCCACGCCTGAATGGGTGCAGTTAAGCCGGAGAAAAGAAAAAAAATCGTTAAATATAATTTGAGTCGCTCCATTATAGCTCCTGGTAGCAGGCACCTTATTTGTTTTGGTGGTTATCGGCATAAAAGACTTGGCAAAAATCATCAATCCCACATCCCGGTAGCGCAGGGCCTTAGCCTTGCCAACTCATGCCCGACGCGATGACCGGTGCCGAGGATATAAACGAGAGGTTTGAGTTTGCAGCTATCTGAACAGATTCTACTGGAATTTCCATGTCTAGCGTAGAAAAATCGGTGGAGTTGAAGTATTGGAGTGCGGGTTTCAGTTGGCAGTCGCACCCGACGAGTGATCCTCTGAGGATCTAGCAAGCAGCTCAAAACTGTCCCAGAAGGATGGGAATGATTTTCCGACGGCTTCTGCACCTCTGATTTCAACTCCCTCCACCGAAAGTCCTAAGACCGCGAAGGCCATGGCAATTCTATGGTCGTCATGGGATTCAATAGGCAGGTCGGGAGGTCTGGTTTTGCCCCCTTCTATCACCAATCCGTCAGAAAGTTCTTGGACAGGAACTCCAAATTTTTTCAATTCCATGGCTACCACGTGCAGTCGATCCGATTCCTTTACCCGCAAATGAGCAACATTTCGAATATGACTGCGTCCCTCGGCACACGCTGCCACAACGCCTAAAGTTGGGACCATGTCCGGAATCTCATTCATGTCCAGATCGATGGCCTTTAATGGTTCAATCCTCCTGACTCGAACCCCTTCCTTTTCCCACAGAATGTCACATCCCATTTGTTGCAGCACTTCAAGTAATCGACAGTCTCCCTGCGGGCTTCCGGGCGAGAGAGGGTAGGTGTATACTTCGCCTTGAGTAAGAGCGGCAGCTGCCCAGAAATAAGATGCCGAAGAACAATCCGCCTCTACCTGATAATCCAGTGGCGGATACTCTTGCGGGGCCCTAATGGAGATTTTCTGCGGCGTCAGCCAACGGTATTCTATTCCCAGCTTTTCCATCATCGCAAGGGTTAGCTGCACATATGGAAAAGATGCGACAGGCTGCTTCCAGCCGACATGCATCTCACCTTGAGCGCAAGGTGAAGCGATCAGTAGAGCAGACAGAAACTGGCTGCTCTGAGTTGCGTCGATTAACACTTCACCGCCTCTAAGGCCTCGGCTTTCTATCTCTACCGGGGGAAAGCCCTGCATTGCCAAACAGCGATATTTGATGCCCAATGTTTCTAAAGCTTTAAGGATGGGATCTATGGGACGCTCGCGCAAGCGCGGACTGCCGTCCAGAAGAAATTTTCCCGATCCGGTCGCCGTCAATCCCAGCAAAAGTCGCATACTGGTCCCGCTATTGCCCAGCATGATGGGCTCCTTAGGCTGAAGCCAGCGCTGTTTTGGGGGAGTTATGGAAACCGTCTCCTGTTCGTCATCCCAGACCACTTGTGCGCCTAATTGCTGTAATGCGCGAGCCGTTAGCATCGTGTCCTGTGCCTTTAGCGGATTTTTTATCACGCTGTCGCCATTAGCAAGAGCCGCCATTAAGAGCGCTCGGTGAGTTACCGATTTTGATCCCGGCAGCCGAATTTGACAATTTACTCCGGATACCGTCCGAATTTTCTTCACGGTTTCAATCATGAGAAAGAGCCTTTAATAGAGCGTTTTTCATGACCAGTATGCTTTCTTGAGGTAGGGTTCTTTCCAACCACCATTCCAGTTGAGCAACTCCCTGGTGCAATAACATTTCCAGTCCTGTGACAGTGTCGCATCCAGCCCTTTGAGCCGCTTCCAGAAAAGGCGTATACAAAGGTCGATAGACCGTATCCATCACTACCATTGGCGATTTAAAAAAGGATTCAGTCACGAGCTGAACCGAGTCTGTCCCGACAAGCCCGACCGAAGTGCACTGGACAACAATATCAAAGTGACTTTGTGAACCTATCACATCTAATTTGCCTAACGGGTAAAATTCACAATGGAATTGGTCGGCCAGAGTTTTTCCCCGTTCCGTGCCTCTATTAAAAATTACGACTTCAGCTTGCTCCCGTTTGAGTCCGTAAGCCACAGCCCTGGCAACTCCCCCGGCACCGATCAAGGCAATTCGTTTTCCATTCAGTGATGTTACTGCCCGCAAAGCTCGAGTTGCCCCCAACCAATCGGTGTTTCTGCCTGCCCAATGATTTCCCAGTAACTTCAGTGTATTGACTGCGCCAATCGCCTCGGCCGTCTCGTCCACTTCATTACTCAGCTGATACGCTGCCTGCTTGTGCGGAAGGGTTACGCTCAGGCCGCGAACGCCCAAGCGTGCGAAAGTATCTAGTGCCTCATCCAATGCATCCACTTGAAATGCCAGGTAAACCGCCGCAAGACCGAGGCTGTTCAAAACCGCATTCATCATTGCAGGGCTCAGACTGTGTTCTACCGGATCACCAATTACAGCGTATAGATCCTTTTGCACAGGTCGAATCATAAGATCAACTCCAACGCGGCACGCAATTCCTCAACCGTAAGTTGTCCGGGAGCGGCACTGGTCTGCCCAGTTAATTGTGCGTATGTCCATGGACTTCCGAGTAAGACGCAGGCAAGCCGGCTCCAGCGTCCAAGCGGTCCCATGCAAAAAGCGATCACATCGACTGCGAGTTTCTTCTTTCCAAAGGTAATGAGGTCAAGAATTTTTAGATTATCTTCAGGACATTGTGCCAGGGTAGCTATCTTAACTGCATTGGCGCCTTTCTTTGCCATATTTTCAACAAGGCGTTGTAATGTTACTCGCTCCGGCGTTTTGCCAAAATCGTGATGAGAAATGAGAATCCGGACATCTGCAGTTTGAAACCATTCGAGGTGATCATCGTGCACATCATCTTCCAGGTCGATCCAATCCGCACCGTATTCAACAGCCTTTTGAAGCACACTGATGCGTTCTTCTTCCGCACCCGCGAATAATCCACCCTCTCTCTCGGGCCGGTTGGTCGCCACCACCGGATGTCTGTCCAACGTGCTCAATGTATGCATTGCCTGTATCGCCTTGCGCTGTCCATTGTTATGAATAAAGGAATCCAACCTCCACTCTAAAAGGTCTATGTGAGGATGTTTTAGATATCGCGGGAGTTCATCCATTGAGGCGTTTAAGAGGCAACCGCAGATGCTTAGTTTTTCCATTATTCTAATGACCCGACGATGAAGATGTCTGTCTTATTCTTTCTTTTTCCAGACGAATGGGATGCTTGGGATCATTTTTGACATATGACCCTAGTATCTTGAGGAAAGTAACACTGCCCTTTAGTTCCTGCAGAGCTTCTCTTACCTTGTCGTCCTCGTGATGTCCTTCTATATCTGCATAGAACAGATACTGCCAGGGAAATAGTCGATTCGGCCTGGATTCGATACGGGTCATATTAACGCCGGATCGCGCGAAAGCTTCCAAGGCTGAATGAAGAGACCCCGGCTCATCGGACACAGCAAACAGAACTGAGGTCTTGTCGTTGCCCGTTTTTGGATTCAAGCGATTCGCCAGCGCGAAAAAGCGGGTTGTATTACCGGCATGATCTTCAATTCTTTCCTCTAAAGTGCGAAGACCGTAATGGTGGGCCGCATAAAGATTACAAATTGCCCCTCCAACTGGATCTTTACCAGCCAACTGAGCCGCCTGAGCAGTGGATGTACACTCCGTCCACTCCACATCATGCAGATTTTCAAATACCCAACGCCGACATTGTTCCATCGCTTGAGGGTGTGCATAGAGATGTTTGATCGCTTGAGCAGATTCTAACCGGCTGCACAGGCAGTGTGCAATTTCTACGTAACATTCAGAAAGTACGCGCACCTCCCTCTCATGAAGAAGGTCCATTGTTCTTCCCACCCCGCCCTGCAGGGAGTTTTCTATGGGAACCACGGCTACGTGGACTTTCCTTTTTAGCAGGGCATCAAAAACATCTTCCAACGTGGGACAAGGAATATACTGCGCAGAATGACCGAACAAGGAGAGCGCAGCCAGGTGGGAATATGTCCATTCCGGTCCAAGGTAGGAGACCTGCAGCACATATTGCAGAAGCCTTGAGGCGGCAAAAATTTCTCTGTATATAGCCCGTAGCGAAGCTTCAGAAATAGGACCCGGGTTAGCAGCCAAAAGTCTTTGTAGAATGAGTTCTTCCCGGCCGGGAACAAACAGCTCCAGACCGTTGGAAGCTTTCAACCGGCCAACCTCCTGCGCTAGTTCCATCCTCTTATTGAAAAGCCGGAGAAGATGTATGTCCACTTCATCGATGGCTTCTCTTAATGCTTTCAGATCCCCTTCCATAGTCATCTCATTAGCTCTTTTCATAAGGAGTTTTGCGAACAACGATAGCAAGTTCTGGAGTTATCAGGCTGTTGTCCCGAGCAGCAGAATAATATCGTTTATTCGCACCGGTCAAAAACAAAAAAGCCGCGAGCTGACGCCGCGGCTTTCACTTTCCAAAAGAAACTGGGGAGATCACAAAGGCGCCAGCCTGATGAGCTCTGCGAAGTAATAATAATAAAATAAATAAAAGTTAAAACGTGGCGACAACTCAGATCTCCTGGCTCAACCGAGCGATTCTGTCCTCACCTAAAAGCAGGCCCAGCATACTGCCAATCATTTCAGCCCCACCAAACAAGCCTCCCATGAAGGGGTGAAACTTTCCTGCGGTCCCCTTCCCTGGCGGGACCGGGGGCGGAAGGCAAAAAGACCCTACTCAGATCCTAATTTAAGAGGACAACAACATAAAAGCTGCTGATGTAAAAAGTCAAGACAATAGTCAACTTTACTGTTCTTCTGGAGCCGTCTGCAGGCTGGACTTTACCCAAGATGACTAACAGCGGCAACATTGTTATTTTAATAGGCGAAGGCCAGCTTTGGGAGAAAAGAAAATTTCACTGTGAGCTAAGCCATGTGGAAGAGACCAGAAGATTGCCTGGGAATTTACTTTCTCAGTAGCGCAGCCCTTTAGGGCTGCTTGTCAAAACTGGGCTAAAGCTTTTTGAGTTCCTGATCGGTCGAGGATTTGGGCCATCGACAAAAAAACTCACGATGCTTTTTTAGAAACCTTTACGCCGTGGCTTAGTCTGAGTAAAATTTTTTCTCCTGTAGCTCAAAATGAGAGTTTTGGGACGGTCGCCTGAGTCCCACTTCAGCCAATTTAACCTTTGTAAGGGGACGAGAATATGGCAGCAGTTAAGGATTTCATCAAAATTTCCGATACGGTTTGGGAAATTCCAACCGGGTATAAGGAGGGCATGCGAGTTCCAGCACGCATTTACGCAACTGAGAAGCTTCTTCGGGAAATGGACGAGGGAGTGGTCGATCAAGTCACCAATGTTGCAACTCTGCCGGGAATTATAAACTACGCTTATTGTATGCCGGACGGGCACTGGGGATATGGTTTTCCCATCGGGGGAGTCGCAGGGATGGATGCCAGAACAGGAGTAATTTCCCCGGGCGGCATCGGCTTCGATGTAAATTGCGGTATGAGGCTGGTTCGCACGAATCTCACCCTGGAAGAAGTTCAGCCTCATCTGAAGCCTCTGGTCGACAAGTTATTTGAAAGAGTCCCCGCGGGGGTGGGCAGCACTGGTTTTGTCAAGCTTTCTCAAGGGGAGTTTCGTCGAGTTGTCGAACTCGGTGCACGCTGGTGCATTCAAAATGGCTATGGCTGGCAGGAAGATTTGGAGCGCACCGAAGAAAACGGCTGTATTGCGGGTGCGGATTCTTCCAAGATCAGCAACAAGTCGGTGGAACGAGGATACAAACAAATCGGAACGTTGGGTTCCGGAAATCACTACCTGGAAATCCAGGTGGCCAGACCCGAGAACGTTTTTGATGCTGAACTGGCCAACGCTTTCGGAATCACCAAGCCAAACCAGGTGGTGGTTATGTTTCACTGCGGTAGTCGTGGTTTCGGGCATCAGGTGGCGACCGACTATCTGCAGCTTTTTTTGAAGGTTATGGAAAAAAAATACGGAATCAAAATCCTCGACCGCGAGTTGGCCTGCGCACCTTTTAGCTCTCGGGAAGGTCAAGATTACTTTGCAGCCATGAAATGCGCAATCAACATGTCCTTTGCCAATCGTCAGGTCATCTTGCACCGCATTCGTGAGGTCTTTTCCGATGTTTTCCACAAAGACCCTGAGGAGCTGGGTTTGCATCAAGTTTACGATGTTGCGCATAACACGGCCAAATTGGAAAGGCACAACATTGATGGAAAATATCGCGAGGTGCTGGTGCACCGCAAAGGGGCAACCCGTGCCTTTGGTCCGGGAAATCCTGAGCTTCCGGGTATATACCGGAAAACCGGGCAGCCGGTTATTCTTGGTGGCAGCATGGAAACGGGATCGTATCTGCTGGTGGGTGTTGAAAGTGGTTCTCAGACTTTTTTCAGTACGGCCCATGGCAGTGGACGAAGCATGAGTCGGCGCCAGGCCAAGAAGAAGTTTCAGGGTAAAAAGCTGCAACAAGATATGGAACAGCGTGGTATTTATGTCCGTGGGGTCTCCTATTCGGGCCTGGCCGAGGAGGCGGGAGCAGCCTATAAGAATATCGATGACGTTGTTGCGGCGACCGAAAAAGCAGGCATCAGTAAACCCGTGGTGCGATTTGTTCCGATTGGAAACGTGAAAGGATAGAGAGGTGGCAGCGAAGCAAAAAACTTCGATCATGCTCATCAATGGCTCACCTGGGAGCGGCAAGACCGAGACGACCCAACTCGTGTTCATCGGGAGGGATCTTGATGGCCAAAAAGAAAGTATCTGAAGACGACTGCGCGACTGTGAGGTCTGATATGCCTTATGAATATCTAGATGACATTGCCACATCTGACGCTGCTTTTAAAGCCTGGGGCGATACACTCGAACAGATGTTCATTGCTGCTTCCGAAGCTACTATGAATGTCATGGTGGGCGATTTGGATACGATATCTGACGAGCAGCATAGAGAGATTCGTGTGGATTCTGACGCAATCGACATGCTGTTGTTTGAGTTGTTGCAGGAGCTCATTTTTTACAAGGATGCGCAGCGACTTTTGCTGCGAGTATCCAACCTCAGTATAAGCGAGCAGGATGGCCAATTCATTTTACAGGCGGAAGCGCGTGGTGAGGAGCTGAATATGGAAAAGCACGATCTGGTTGTTGATGTTAAAGCGGTTACCCTGCACCGTTTCCGGGTCGAGCAAACCGCAAAAGGTTGGGAAGCCATGGTGATTGTGGACATTTGAGCCATCAGTCGTCAGGCGCCAGGGGTCCTGCTTTTGAGAAGGTACAATACTGATAGAAACACGCTTCCTTCCGGTGTCATAGCTCCAAAACCGGCTTCCGTATTTCCTGGTATTTGAATCTTTCGTACGATCATGAGTTCAAAGGGAAGCTTCAAGCGGTCGTTGATCTTAATCCCGATGGGCACCCCGCCGGGCGGGATGGCAAGAACCATCGCTCTGCTTTCGTCCGCATACCGGGATCTCATCATCTCATACAAAATATTGCCGGCATCAAATCGGTCTTTGAATACATGGTATTTATTTGCAGATTCTCTTTTATCGTAAACAACGGCTCTCATTTAAATCTCTCCCTATGATGCCGCCGAATTAAATTCTCAGTTAGTGTCCGTCCGGAAACCCCAAATTCCTCTGCCCCTTGAGGCTGACAGTTAGACACACATGCCCCCGTGCTTTTGAAAAGTATCTGTTTTCATTGGGATTACAATTTGCCACCAACAACAGGGAGTCAGCGATTTGGTCCCCCCCTTTTGCAAAGGGGGGTTAGGGGGGATTTTAAATACCCACAGGGTCATGTGTGTCCAACTAACAGCCCTTGAGGGGAGTAGGAGAGGTTAGGTGAGGGGGGTGTGAATTCAAGGACTTTCACCCTCACCCATCTCTCAAGGGGGAGGGTGGTTTCGGATGGACACCAGTTAATATTATGAGGGGTGAGTAAAGGTTCTCATTCTTCACAAATTTAGATGTAGGTTGGTTCGAAACGTTTGAAATCATTCATTCCGCGCAGGATTGATCAGTCCTCTGCAAACGGCTGACGTCATAACCTTTATCTTCAGCAATCCGCAAAAGATTCTGGTAGGCGTCGTTATCCAGTCCGGGTGATCTCGATAAAATCCACAGATATTTCTTCTTCGGGTGACCTACCATGGCATACTGGTATCCTTCGTCCAGAGCAATCACCCAATAGTCGCCTTTGAAAGGCCATTGAAATTGAACTTTCAGCTGAGAGTTATTGCTGTTTGGCACTGAAAAAGCTTTTCCTGTTGCGACTGCAAGTTTGCCTTCAGGCGAACCTTTGCGGCAGCTATTGGTGACTTTCACAAAACCTTCCATCAGATTGTATTCGGCTGTTGTACAGAAGCAATTCCTCTGAAACCAATTGGGAAACGAGGCGATTTCGTACCACTTGCCCGCGTATTTTTCCAGGTCCACTGAATTCACGGTATGATCCAAATATTGTTTCTTCCCGAAAAACACACAACCTGCAATGAGGAGAGAAAGGGTCACTACAAACAAAGCGGCCATTAAGCTGACTCCAAATGAATTCGCTAGCCTCCAAATTCTTTCCATTACTATGCTCATGATGCTGGTTTGATCAGCCTATTCCTTGATTCCGTAAAACTTCCAATCCTTGCATGACTTCCAGGTCAGGTGTTCCCGGTTTGAGTTCCAGTATGCCGATTGTATCACCCTTAAGATGAGGTTTGATTGCTGTAAAGTCCACCTTCCCTTGTCCAGGAGGTAAATGATCTTCACGCCCGTTGACATCGTGATAATGCACTCCGATCAAATGATCGGCATACCTTTTCAGCAATGCTTCTTGGGTGACAAAGGATAGGGATTCGTTGACCTGGGCATGTCCTATGTCATGCCAGTAGCGCAGTGGGGCTCCTTTAAACTCGCTGAAAAGCATCTCAAAGTCATCCGGCCCCGGCAGTTCATGATAAAAATAGCGGTTTTCCAGCCCGAGCAGAACATTATGGGCCTCGGCTGCCTTGATGAGAGGTTCCAACCCGAACATGAGTGCATCCAAATATTGCGGTTTTTTTCGTTCTCGCTCTGCAATTTTCCCGCTCATGAATTCGCGGGCCTCGTCAGAGTCGATCTTATCCTCGTCTAAAAACTGATAAAGAGTGCCTAATTCGGGTTCCATCTCAACTCGCCCGCAATGAAGAACAACAGCTCCTGCTTCCATATCGTTTGCGCATTCTATGGTTCGCAGAGACCATTTGACCGCTTGTGCCCTTTGGTCTTTATCCGGGTTCGACAGGTAAAAGAGATCGCCGCTTGCCATGGATTTCTCAACAACGGGTGGTACCGGGAAATAGTTATGGATACTAACCACCTGGATGTCTGATTTCTTAACGAGGCTGCGCATCTGGTGGAACATCAAATCCGTGATACGATACTCCAGCTCTATTTCCAACACACTGAGGCGTTCAATCGAGTTGAAAAGCTCTTTCCCATTGTCCAATTCGGTCGATTTCCATGAAGTAGAAACACCAAGCATAATGCGTACCTTCCGTTTTAGTGTCCCTGTCGGGGGTGGTTGAAACCCCTCGCCTTATGGACGAGGGTTGTTCAGTTCTTACCTGGCAAAAAAGTTACCGGCAGCTCCAGCTCTTTTCCTCTGCGCTCAATGACAAGTTTATGGGTAGTTTTATCTTTCTGAGTCATTGCCTTATGAATGTCTTCTATGCCGTTGATGGCGTTGCCATCGAGTTTGTGGAGGATGTCGCCTTTCTTGACGCCCGCCTTATCCGCAGCACTGTCAGGGATCACACCCATGACTTCAAGTCCCTTCTCACCGGCAGAAGCATTCACCATAACGCCAAGCATGCGGGGGTGTTTAAATTCAGTCGATTTCTTGGTCACCCAAATGTAGTCGGCAATGTCCGGGTCGATGCTGCGATCGGAATAATCCACAGGAATCGGGATTATTGTTTTATATTCGTGCACCACTCTGTCCAATGTTCGCTGGGGCACCCCGAATTTGTGCACAATGTGTCCTTTCCCGAGCAGCACGACGATGCGGTCAGCAGGATTCGTGGAATTCAAAATTTCGGCCAGGGTCTCAGCCATTGTTTCTTCCCATGCCAATTGAGCTTCATAAAAGGATTCAAAATTCTTGATATTTCCTTTGAGGTGCTGCTCATATTCCTGCTTAACATATGTGCGATGGGCAGAGTCCGCAAAGTTCATTTTCGCCGCAATTTGTTCTCGATCTTTAGCTGAGAGAGAAGATACGCCGGCACGTGCAATCTTTCGAACTACCGCTGGAGGTGCGTTGAGTCCCACCATTTTCAACTGTCTGTCTCGCGCCCAACTCAGTATCCCTCGATAGAGCTGGAAGGGATAGCCCCAAACCGCATTCCAATCGGTTTCTTCCAGAAATTTCGTTTCATCTATCATTCCTTGTGAATATTGATCCAAGGCCGATTGCGCGCCTCTTGGAAACATTTCCATGGCTATTATGAGATGAGGATTTTGCTGATACAAACCCTCGATGATCTCTTTCTGAATCTGATGGTCTTCGATGTCGGTGTGGGTCTCCCCGACATAAATGATTTTGGCCTCGGACAAATCATCGATGAGGGTTTGCCGAGAAATTGTTTTCCCCGTTCGCGTATTCACTATATCTCCCGTCTGGAGCAGTTGGGAGGATCCCTTAAGGGTGAGTTGAGGTGCAATTTTCTTTGTTGTCGCACAACCCGTAGCTAAGCCAATTGAGACGAAAAAAGCTACCTTGAAAAAGCTACTCCCAAACATAACGATACTTTCTATCCATTTTAGTTATTTTCAAAAAATTGGTTCCTTTCCGCCAGAATCCTAATCAATCTCCTATTGGCCGCCGGGAAAGCAAATTCATCCAATTGATCGCGGGTCACCCAGCGAGCTTCCGAAGCCGCACGCAGCAGAGGTTTGTGGCAAGGTTTCAGCAACCGGCAAGAAAAGGCATGAAGCGTTACCCGAAAGTCTGTGTAAGCGTGACGGATGGTAGTAATTTTGTCCAGGCAAGAGACGTGAAATCCCAGTTCTTCAAGGAATTCTCTTGCGAGAGCGTCTTCGGGTTTTTCATCAGCTTCTAATTTGCCGCCGGGAAATTCCCACAAACGCGCCATAAGACCATTTTCCGGGCGCTTTTGGATGAAAATCTTGCCCTTTTCTACGAGCACGCCTACGGCGACCTCAATCTGTTTAATTTTTTTGCGTTCACTGGGAACGGGTCTTTGGTTTACGAGGTCAAATTTGAAACTTTCACAAAATTCTATCAGAGGGCATTCTCTACAAATCGGGTTTTTGGGGGTGCAAACCAGCGCGCCCAATTCCATCAGACCCTGATTGAAGTTTCTAGCCTCGCCGGCAGGAATCAACTGAGCTGCTTTTTCCCACATAAATTTCTGATTCTCAGTCTCTTTGACCGGTGTGGAAACGTTAAATAGCCGAGCAAAGACCCTCTGAATGTTTCCATCAATTATGGGCAAATTTTCATTAAAGGCCAGGCTCATGATCGCTCCCGCTGTGTACGGTCCGATCCCGGGAAGGTTTAGAATTTGGGAATACTCCCTGGGGAAATTTCCATCAAATTTATCCACTAAAATCTTCGCTGTTTTGTGTAGGTTGCCGACTCTCGAGTAATAGCCCAAACCTTCCCAGTACCTGAGGAGTTCATCATTCGAAGCTGCGGCAACAGACCGGACATCCTCAAAGCGCTCCATCCAGCGCAAATAGTATGGCAATACAGTTTTCACCTGGGTCTGCTGCAACATGATTTCAGAAATCCAGATTTCGTATGGAGAGTACTTCGTGCGCCAGGGGAGTTCTCGCTTGTTCTTCTGAAACCACCATAGGAGTCGTTTGCGGAGTTCGCTCAGCCAGGTATCTTTATCGGCATCGGGAATCAATGTATTTGCTCTCCTCACAAATCAAAATCTCAGAAATTATATCCAATATTTTTGAAGTAGTACCAGTAATCAATGAATTGATCTTAACCATCGAGAGCCGCCAAACCAAGTTCCGGTTGATCTAAATGCCCTAGTTCAACTAAACTCCCATGCTTGGCAATAAATTATTAAAGAATTTGACCTAATCTAAGAGGAGTCTTGAATGCAAGGATTTTTCCAACCACGTTCGGTTGTTCTTATAGGAGTGTCCCGCAAGACTGGTCCGGGTGCATACAATAATCTCGAAATGATGCTGAAATACGGATATCAGGGCCGTATTTACCTGGTCCATCCTAAAACTCCGGAAATTCTGGGCCATCGCTGCTACCGTAATGTTTCTGCGCTGCCGGAGATTCCTGACCTGGCGGTCATATCCGTGGGTCGGGATCGAGTACTGCCGGCCTTTGCAGAGTGTGTCAACCAAGGCATTGCCAGATTGATTATTATCAGTCAGGGATTTGCGGATGCAGATGATAGGGGAAAGGAACTGCAGGAAGAATTAACCGCTCTTGCGAAGAAAAGCGGAACCAGGGTGGTAGGACCAAATACCATGGGAGTACTCAACGCCTTTTCCGCTTTTAGCACGGCATTTGTGGATATACCAAGAGATCCTGCACCGCCCCCTTTGACCATTGTGGTTCAGTCCGGAGTCTTTCAAGTGGGTCTGGAATCTTTCACCGGGCGCCTTGGCAAAGCAATTGACATAGGCAATGCGAGTGATTTGGATTTCGTTGACGTGTTGGAATATCTTGAAAATGATCCGCAAACCCAAATCATTGCCCTGCATATGGAAGGCATGATGCGCGGTCAAGAATTTTTGCGAGTTTCATCACGCGTCGCTCGAAGGAAGCCGATCATAGTTCTCAAAACCGGAAGAAGTGAGGCTGGCGCTAAGGCCGCGCTTTCCCATACGGGATCGCTGGTGGGTGAAGATGATGTGTTCGATTTGGCTTTCGCCAAAGCCGGCTTGATAAGGGCACGAAACATGATCGAATTGAATGCGGTTTCCCGAGCTTTCCTGCATTTCAGGCAGTTGAAAGGGCCGAGGCTGGGTGTAGTGACGGCTACGGGAGCCTGTGGAATTATGACGGCTGATGCGTGCGAGGACTATGGGCTCGAGTTGGCGCCGTTTCCCGAAAGTATTCGCGACCAGCTGGAAATTTCTCATATCGCCTGGCACCGCTTGCATAACCCGGTAGATATCTGGCCGCTGGGCATGGTGAGTGGATCATTCACCGAAGTGTTCAAGCGTGCTGCTCGGGGTCTGCTGGAAGATGAAAATGTGGATGCGATCTTAGGAATTGCCCCGGCTCTGGCTTCTCCAATGCATGAAGATTTAGACATGCCGGCCGCCATGCAAGAACTCAGGGAGGTCAACGTAGATCACAAGCCCATGGCGCTATGGCTCTACGGGAATGACCAACCAAGCCAGTGCAAGTCCTTTGAGAACGTGCCGGATATGGCCTGTTTTGACACCATTGACGAAGCTATAATGGGTTTGGCTGCTACCTATCAGTATACTAAATACCAGAAAGAAAAAGAAGCCACGAAAGTTTCCGCCAAGCTTGATTCACCTCAGATGTCGCGTCCTCTTTCCTTGCCGAAGGGTGGCTTACTGGTGGGGGATGATGCCTTAAGCGTGCTAGAGCATTACTCTATTCCGGTCGTTCCGGGAGGCATAACCTGCAGCGCCAAAGAAGCGATATCGACAGCCAAAAGTGTCGGCTATCCGGTGGTCCTTAAAATTATTTCGCCGCAATGGCTTCATAAATCCGACCAGGGTGGAATCAGACTCGACATTAATAATGAGTCTCAGCTCCTTAAATCATATGCCGAGCTCGAAAGATTGTTTGAGTCAAAAACTCCACAAGGTGTTTTGGGTGGTATCCTCGTACAAAAGCAAGTAAAGGGGACGGAACTTCTTCTTGGAATCAAGAAGGATCCGCAGTTTGGATCGATTCTAGTAGCGGGAATGGGAGGTATCTATACGGAAGTTTTTAAAGACGTTGCAAGGGGCCTGGTGCCGATCACCTCTGATGAGGCGGCACAAATGCTGGATTCGCTGCAGGTGTATCCAATCCTTAAGGGTATTCGAGGCCAGCAAGGGGTAGATTTTGCAGCTTTAATCGATACGATGTTGGCATTATCCAGGTTGGCTTCGGATCATTCTGAAATCGCCGAGTTGGACTTAAACCCTGTTTTAGCAAGCGCCGAGGGTTGCTTCAGCGTTGATTGCAGGATTGTGTTGGACTAGTCTCCATCCGGAAAGTCCCTCTCCCTTGAGGGAGAGGGTTGGGGTGAGGGTGCAAGTATTTGAAATCACGCCCCTCCACCCTTCGAGGGGGAGAGGAACCCAGGATATCCGGACCGAAACTGGACTAAAGAACGAGTATTGGAGAAAGTGCAATGAAAATATCGAGGTGCCTGGCGGGATTGTTTCTATTCTTCGTCTGTTGGGCAAATGCCGTTCCAGCCAGCGCGCATCAAAAATTGAATGTTACCGTTAGCATCGCTCCGCAACAGTATTTTTTGGAAAAAATCGGCGCCGATTTGGTGGACATCACCGTTATGCTCCCACCCGGAGCAAGTCCTCACAGTTACGAACCCAAGCCGCAGCAGATGGTTGCACTGGCAAGCTCTGGGATTTATTTTGCCATTGGAGTTCCATTTGAAGATGTTTGGCTCGCCAAATTTTCGACGATTAATAAGAAAATGCTTGTGGTTCATACAGAGGCGGGAATCAAAAGACGTTCTATGATGACTCATGCGAAGTTAACCGAAGGTTATGAAGAGCACAGAAGCATGACTCATGCGGAAACCGATCAAACCGATTGTGCGGGCAATGATCCTCACGTTTGGCTTTCTCCACCTCTGGTAATGCTGCAGGCGCGAAATATCTTGACTGGATTGCTAACGGTCGATCCTGGACATAAAGACATTTACGAGTCCAACTACCGCAACTTCATTCTGGAATTGGTTGATCTTGACCAGAAGATCAGAGATATCATGCGGAAAACTGAAGGCAATCGAAAATTTATGATTTTTCATCCCGCTTGGGGCTACTTTGCGGACGCTTATGGCTTAGAGCAAATCCCCGTGGAAATCGAAGGTAAAGAGCCTAAGGCTAAGAACCTGGAGCAGCTGATAACATTTGCGCGCAAGAGTGATATTAGAGTATTGTTCGTCCAACCTCAATTCTCTTCTAAAACTGCTCAAACCATAGCCGATGAGATTGGAGGCAGGATTGTTTTTGCCGACCCGCTGGCGCTGGATTGGCAAAAGAACTTGCTGGAGGTCGCGAGCGAGATTGCTGCTGGGGCAAGATAGGGGAATATATGCGATCTTGGGCTATAGAAATCAAGGACCTATGGTTTTCCTACAATGGCCACCAGGTGCTCCAGGAAGTTAATCTCAATGTGTCGGAGAAAGAATTTTTAGCCATTCTTGGTCCTAATGGCAGCGGAAAAACAACTCTTTTGAAGCTCATGCTTGGGGTGCTCAGACCTGATAAAGGTTCTGTGAGAATCTTCGGAGAAGAACCATGTAAGGTCGTGGACAGAATTGGTTATGTTCCTCAAGACACCAATGTCAACAAGAGTTTTCCGATTTCAGTCTTCGACACCACTCTGATGGGTCGACTGGGTCATGCCAAACGTTCGCGGCGCTATTCTGCGCATGATCGATTGATGGCCCAAAAGGCTTTGGAAACGGTTGGTATGTGGGAACAGCGAAAGCGCCACATCGGAAAACTCTCTGGAGGGCAGCGTCAGCGAGTTTTCATTGCTCGGGCGCTGGCTGCGAACCCTGACATCCTCTTCATGGATGAACCGACGGCAAGTGTAGACAGAGAATTTCAAACGGAGTTATACGAATTTTTGCGGGAGTTAAATAAGAGCGTAACGATTCTTGTTGTCAGTCACGATCTTAGTGTGTTGTCTTCCTATATCAAATCGGTAGCCTGTGTTAATCAAAAATTATTTTACCATGATGCTGCGGAGATCACATCCGAAATGCTTGACATGGCCTATCATTGCCCTGTGGAGCTTGTCGCTCACGGCTTGCCGCACCGCGTATTGCGCGACCACGAGGACGATTAGAGTATGATCGAAGTCCTTCAGTTCGAGTTCATGCGGAATGCTCTATTTGCCGGGCTGCTTGCCAGCATCGCCTGTGGCATAATCGGTACACTGGTGGTGGTCAATCGTATTGTTTTTATTTCGGGAGGAATAGCTCATGCCGCTTATGGAGGTGTTGGTATTGCGTTCTACTTTGGGCTTGCTCCGTTACTTGGAATAGGCGGTTTTTCTCTATTCATAGCGGCCATTATGGCTGCCGTTACCATAAGGAGCAGACACCGCTCAGACACCGTCATCGGCGCTCTATGGGCATTTGGAATGGCGCTCGGGGTAATGCTCATCGACCTCACACCCGGATATAACGTTGATCTAATGAGTTATCTTTTCGGGAGTATTTTGACGGTTCCAAAATCAGATCTCCTGCTCATGCTTATTCTGGATTTGGTCATTCTGGCGACGGTGGTTCTTTTTTATAAAGATTTCCTGGCCATATCTTTCGATGAAGAATTTGCTACGGCGATGGGCGTACCGACCAGGGTGCTCTACTTCGCCCTGCTGGCAATGATAGCCCTTGTTGTCGTAATGATTGTTCGTGTGGTCGGTTTAATCCTGGTCATTGCATTGCTCTCTATCCCTTCTTATATTTCCGAGAAGTATAGCGAATCGATGCGTACTATGATGATTCTTTCAATTATATTTAGTGCTTTATTTGTAATGTTGGGCTTATGGCTTTCTTACTCTTTCAATCTGACTTCGGGTGCTACCATAATTATGGTGGCCGCAGCTTTCTTTTTTTTGAATCCTTTATTCGAGCGTTTGGCGAATAAGCATGGATAATATTAGAGGGTCAATCCCCTATGCTGTTTGCCGAAATCAGATTTAGCTTGAAGGGAAAAAAATCAGGGTTATTATACAGGCTGTTTTATTAATGAATTGACAAGTGGTTGTTTTGTAGTGTTATAGGGGCGTTGTTATCCTTATATCGTTTGAGAAATTGCTGTAAATGATGTAGGTTAGCATCATCGTGGCCGTGGTGCCGATGCAATCGAATAGGGGCTTTGTTTGCATTGGTGGATTTATGGACCAATTGGAGCGGGAACCATCATTTAGTTCGATCTTCCGTTGCGACACGCACTAGTTGGAGCGGCGAGGAGGAAAAAGCTGAATCAGGGTGACGGAATGATTCCAGGAACAAGGAAGCGAGAAAGCCGGGCTGTTTTTCTCGACAATGAAGAAAAGCGAGAAAATAGCGGGGCGATTCACGGCAATCCAAGTTATGCTCCGCTGTGTCATGCCTCGGCATATACTGAAGAAGATTATATTGATCAGCAAAGAGGTTTTGGTGCCGAGGGGGGCGTCCGACAGGGAACCACGCAAAGTGTTTGGATTCATCAGATCGAAAAGACCGTTCAGAAGTGTTGCCGGCATTTTCTAGAGAGCCAGCACGAGGAGGGTTACTGGTGTGCGGAGCTCGAATCCAACGTTACCATCACCAGTGAATACATCATGTTGCTGCATCTTCTGGGAATTGTAAATCTCGAGGTGCAAAAGAGTGCGGTCAAATATCTCTACAACGAACAGCTGGCAAACGGTGCCTGGGGTCTTTACTACGGTGACGAAGGCAATTTGAGCATCACCGTGGAAGCTTATTTTGCGCTGAAACTGGCGGGAGAAGATCCCGCCGATGAGCGTCTTCGGAAAGCCAGGGACTTTATTTTACACCAAGGCGGTGTCGAGTCCTCCAGGGTGTTCACCAAAATCTGGCTGGCTCTGTTCGGCCAATACGACTGGCATGAGATCCCGACCATGCCGGTGGAGCTGATGCTTTTGCCGGAGCATTTTTACTTCAACATCTATGAATTCAGTATGTGGGCCAGGGGCACTTCGGTCCCGGTCTCCATCGTCATGGCGCTGCGGCCGCAATTTGATCTGCCTTCCGAAAAAACAATTCCCGAACTTTTTGTAGGCGACAAGCCCTCTTTGTTTCCACCGACCACCACCATCACCTATACCCACAGGATATTTTCCCTGATCGACCGGTTGGCGAAATTGTATGAGAAATACCCTGTTCGTTCTTTGCGGGAGCGGGCTATTCGAGCGGCAGAAGCCTGGACATTGGAGCGTCAGGAGGAAAGCGGCGACTGGGGAGGCATTCAACCGCCGATGGTGTATTCGGTGCTGGCTTTTCACTACCTGGGGTATTCTTTGGACCACCCGGCTATGGTCAAGGGGTTGAAGGCGCTGGAGAACTTTTGCCTTGAAGACGACCATGGCTTCAGGATGCAGTCGTGTGTGTCGCCTTTATGGGATACGGCTCTTACTGCCCTGGCCATGTTGGATGCGGGGGTGCCCGCAGATCACCCGAGTTTGCAAAAAGTCACCCGCTGGCTGGTGAAAAATCAGATAAAGACGGGTGGCGACTGGCAGGTAAAGAACTGCTGTCCTCCCGGAGGGTGGGCCTTTGAATTTGTCAATACCCACTATCCCGATGTGGACGATTCGGCGGTCATTCTTTATGCCTTGCATCGCTTGAGCGATTGGGAGTGTGAGGGGCTGGAGTGTTGCCGGGATTCGGGCATGCAATGGTGTTTGAGCATGCAGAGCAGCTGCGGGGGTTGGGCGGCGTTTGACCGGGACAACACCATGATGATTTTGAACCGGATACCGTTCGCCGATCAGGAAGCCATGGTGGATTATCCCACGGCCGATGTAACGGCCAGAATGCTTGAAGCCATGGGATTTTACGGCTATCCGAAGAGCCATCATCGAGCCCGCTTGGGGCTTCAGTTTCTGCATGATTTGCAGGAAGATGACGGCTGCTGGTGGGGGCGCTGGGGGGTTAATTACATCTATGGCACCTGGAGTGTTCTGCGGGGACTGGTCTCGATCGGAGAAGATCCCGGGGCGCCATATATCCAGGCGGCTCTAAGTTGGCTGAAAGAACACCAGAATCCCGACGGGGGCTGGGGAGAGACTTGCGAGACCTACGCCAAGCCGGAGCTGCGAGGGCAGGGGCCGAGCACCGCATCTCAAACGGCTTGGGCAGTCATGGGGTTGTTGGCCGGGGGGGAAGAGGAAAGCCCGGAGGTACAGCGAGGAATTCAGTATCTATTACGCAACCAGAAGCCGGACGGAACCTGGGACGAGCTCTATTTTACCGGCACCGGTTTTCCCAATCATTTCTACATCCGCTACCACAACTACCGCAATTGTTTTCCCCTGATGGCACTTGGCCAGTATCTGCGAAAACTGAGGGGCACCTACAGACTGGGTGCACGCTGACATCGACGTCCATCCGCCAACGTATCATCTAAAATAAAAATCCACGACAGAACTGCGTAATAAGGCACTCAGCCGATCACAATTTCTCCGCCTCTTTTTCATCGAAATTGAAGGTATGCTCAGGGCCTGGGAAAACCCCACTCGCCACTTCTTCGCGAAAGTGCGTCAACGCCTCCTGGATGTTCGTGCCAAGATGGGCATATTGTTTTACGAATTTGGGAACGAATCGGTCGAAAAGCCCCAAAACGTCGTGAATCACCAATACCTGCCCATCACAGTCTCTCCCCGGCTCCAATGCCAATAGTGGGCACCGGCACAGCTTCGGTGATGCGGGCTGCGATGGGAGCTGGAATGGCCTCCAGCACAATGCTGAAGCAGCCTGCGGCGGCGAGTTCCTGAGCGTCTTCAATTAGAATCTTGGCTGCTTCAGCGGTCTTGCCCTGGACCTTGAAACCTCCAAATTGTGCCGCACTCTGCGGCGTGAGTCCAAGGTGTCCCTGAACCGGAATGCCTGCAGCTACAATAGCGCTTACCTGAGGAAGAACCCTAGCACCCCCTTCCAGTTTGACGGCCTGGGCACGGCCCTCTTTCAAAAAACGACCTGCATTCAACACGGCCTGTTCGATGCTTGCCTGGTAGGAAAGAAAAGGCATATCGCCAACCACCAGTGCTCTCTCGACAGCGCGGCTCACCGCTTTGGTATGGTGTATCATCTCTGCCATGCCGACTGACAAAGTGTCTTCATGGCCCAATACGACCATTGCCAGAGAGTCCCCAACCAGGACCATGTCCATCCCGCTTTGATCAACCCAACGTGCGGTTGGAAAATCATATGCGGTCAGCATGGTAAGTTTGCGTTTGCCTTTGGAAGCAATAACGTCTGGAACGGTAATACGTTTATTCATATTGATGTGCCTCCTCTATCAAGTAAGTCGCCTCGATGGTGCGAACGAGACGGGTGAGGGACTGATTGACGGGCGTTGGTATGCCCATCTCAAGTCCGAAGCGGACAATCGCGCCATTGATGGCGTCGATTTCGGTTCGTTTTTTACGGTCGACGTCCTGACCCATGGAAGAGCGGTTTCTGGCCGTGGCTTTCGCCACGGCAACAACTCGATCGAAAATATCGGTGTCGATGGCAAATCCCTTATTTTGTGCAATTGCGAGTGCTTCTTGAACGGCTGCTTTGGAAAGATTCCTGGCGGGTTCGAGCTCTGCTACAAGTCCGTTATTGATACCGGTAAGCGAAGTGATGGCATTGATGCCCACGTTGATCAGCAACTTCTCCCAAAGAAGCTTTTGCATTTCATCGCTCGCATGAGTTTCCAGTTTCGCCTGCTGGAAAATGCCGACGACTTGATGAACTCGCTGGGAGGGTTGTCTGTCAAATTCACCGATGAAAGTCTGACCGTTGCCTCCATGCCGGATTCTACCCGGTTCTAACATAGTGGCCCCCTGCGCGGTAGAGCCAACCAGAGCCGAGTCCTTGCCCACAAGCTGAGATATATTTTCCCAATTTCCAATCCCGTTTTGTAAAGTCAAGAAAATCGTCGAATCGCAGCAGTGATTTGCAATGCTGTTCACAGCTGCAAACGTGTCATAGCTCTTCACAGTTATGATGACGAGATCCAGCTTGTCTGAAATAGCACTCGGATCGTCATGGGCTGCGAGAGAATAACTCTGTGTGTTACCATCCAATTCTTCTACCAGAAGTCCTCGCTGTTGAATCGACGCGACGTGTTCTCGATCGGTGGTCAACAGAAGCACATGGCCATCCGTTTTCGAAAGCCTTGCGCCTATTAGACTTCCCAGAGCTCCAGCCCCTAATATGAGAATACGCATATTTTTTCCCCAACGGCCATGGTTGCGCCTCCGGCGGGATCACAACGAAGCATGAGAATGTTGGAAGTATAATGGTTAGTGATTTGTATTTTATTCAGTCTTCTGACTCCTGACTTCTGTATTCTCATATAAAAAGATCAGCGTAATTTCAATGTAGCAAGGGATATCAGAGCCAGAATTCCGGACACGATCCACAGGCGAATGACTACTTTTGTCTCTGCGATTCCGATATGTTGCAAATTGTGATGCAGTGGAGCTCGATAGAATAGGCGACGGCCCAGCCACTGGACTCCGATTTTGTCCTGTATCTGGCTGGTAAGCGCTTCGGCGATAAAGAGTCCACCTAACAGAGGGAACAGCATTTCTTGCTTAAGTAATACGGAAAGAACAGACATGGTTCCCCCGATGGCAAGCGAGCCGGTGTCCCCCATAAAAATCTGAGCCGGATAAGCGTTGTACCAGAGAAAACCCAATCCTGCGCCGGCGAACGCAGCAGCAAAAATTGTAAGTTCGCCTGCTCCACGCAGATAGGGGTAATATAAGTAGGCTGAATAGATCTTGTTTCCTTCAACATATGCAAAGAGGGCAAGAACAGTCACAACAAATAACGATGGAGTGATGGCCAGACCGTCCAATCCATCGGTTATGTTGACAGCATTGGAAACGAAAATGACAAATAGGAATATGAACGCTCCATACAGGTAAGGACCAAAATCGATCAGAGGGTACTTATAGAATGGAACATATAATTCAGTAGCAAGCGTTCCGAGCGGTGCGTAGGCTCCCACACAAACCCACGCGAAACCAATTCCAAAAAGACTTTGGAAAATGAGTTTGGCGCGTTCCGACATTCCTTTATCACCGCTCTGTCTCCTGACCTTGGCATAATCATCCCACAAACCTATCAAGCCAAACCAGATCATCCCTGCCAGCGAACACAACAGAAAAGGGTTGTGCCAGTTTCCCCAGATGACCATGGAGCTCAGAACAGCTCCAATGATTAAAATACCTCCCATCGTCGGAGTACCGCTCTTGTCAAAAGCAGATCGAATTCCAGTGTCTCGCACCTGATCCCAAAATGAACGACGATGCATATAAAGGATAAATGGACGACTAAAGATGAAGATAAATATGACCGATGTCAAAGCCGCCATGATGGAGCGAAAGGTAATGTAGTTAACCAGTCGGCAAAATGAAAACTTGTCCGAAATCTCTATAAGAAAGTTGCAGAGTTCATAGATCATTTATCTTTTCCTTGCCAATGTCTCAGGCAGAATCGTCGGATGCTCCAACGGACCATCCTCCATCCTCTCTCGACAGCAATCCTGAATAGTCCTGTAGGTATCTTTAATGGAAAAATGTGGACTGAAATCGGTTGCAGTAAGTACAAAGGCAGCCACTTGCGATAATATTTCCGGGGAGGGCGCGATGACTCGCCGCTCCATAAGACGCTTGATCCCTTTCAGAGCAGCGTCGCGAACTTGCCAGCGCAAATCCTCCTTCAGCGTCATAAGAGCTTCCACTGCTTGCCCATCCGTTCCTACTTCTCCCAAAGCCTGGGCTGCTTCCACCATGACTTCAAAGGATTTGTCATGGAGGCATACCAACAGGGCTTGAAACCATTCCTGTTTGCCGGCAAGAAATTGTCCAAAATGAGCTGCAGCCCGACATACTTGGGATCGAACTTCATAATAGGGATCTTCCACCGCAATCAACAGATGCTGCTCAATATTGGAATTGAATCGATTGATCACCTGTAATGCTTGTACGATGTTCCTTCGGATAAATCCGACTTGCTTGAAATCTCCCCCCAATAGGCGTTTGATCATTGGAGCTGGATGCCGATCCGTCAGCATGAGCAACAGAGCGGGTATCTTTTCATCATACTGCGTCAACCCAATCAATTTTACTCCAAGATTGCGATCTTGCCAGGCTTCGCGGGTCAGCAGAGCAGCGGCCCGGTGGCGATAGTAGATGAGGTCGTCTTCATCACCGGCAGCCATTACCGGGTCAAAGTCTCGAGGCGATGCATTGTAGGCGGCACTTAACACCTGCAGCAGGCGATGATTATTCATCAAGGGTCGAAATGGAATGGAATGGAAACCGGTTCCGTTATTGTAACTTTGGTCACCAAAAAGCTCACTCAAGATACGTTCGTTAGATTGGCGTCTTAAGAACTGAAGGCATTTTTCTCCCATATCCCGCAGTCTATTCGGATCATCGAGCAGTCTGAGTATCCGTTCTGCCAGCACACTTCCATCTACCTTTTCCAGAACCTCTCGGTCTTCAACCACAGTATCTTCGAATAGAATTTCGGTCGCTCCTGAATGCTTCATAGCTCGCGCATTCATCACCTGATGGTCACCGGGAAGATTAGCTTTGGGAATAAGCAAGGAGGGTTTTCCCAAGCGAGAGATTTCATTCAGGCTGCCGGCGCCGCTCCGACAAACTACCAGGTCGCTTACGGAGTAGGCATCTGCGATATTGTGAAAGTAATCCTGTCGGTAGTAAAAGTTGTCAATCAAATTCAATTCTTGTTGACTGTATTGCGCTTTGAGCCGGCTTTCGGTATCGAATTCGGCATGGTAGTCTGATGACTTGTTGAGGCCCATGCCGTGAATAATGAACAGTCGTCTCTGATGTGGAATAAAGGTGCGCAATGCGTCAACGATTGCTCTATTGATGGTGCGTGCTCCTTGGGAACCTCCGAATACGAAGACCACCTGGCTTTCTTCAGGAATCTTGAATGGAAGCTCTGCAAATGCCTCTTCGCGCGGTTTGGCCACTATCGAGTGGCGAACCGGATAGCCGACGACAACCCCGTTCTTGGGGAAGAAAGAGAGGGTCTGCGGGAAGGTCAGCAGGACCCTGTCCGACCATCGACCCAAAAAGGCGTTCAATTGGCCCGGAATGCTATTTTGCTCATGCACGAAAACCTTCGCGGGAGAGAGTCTTAGGATGCGCAAAAGGAAAGCGGCTAATATGATTGGGGCGCTCACGTAGCCGCCGGTGGCTATGATCCAGCGCGGGGCAAAACGAAACAGGATGAAAACCGATTGGCAAACACCGATACATAAGCGACCAAGAAACCGAAATGATGCCGGGGACGGCTTAAGCCCCGGGAAGCCTTCCGATGAGACGAATCGAAGCGGATACCCGGCACGGCGCACAATGACCGCCTCAGCTTTCCCTCTCACCCCGACATATAGAAAGTGCGTGCCGGATTCTTTTTGCTTTATTCCCTCTGCGATAGCCAGGGCCGGGTTTACGTGGCCGCCGGTGCCGCCGCCAGTTAGAAGAACCCTTAGCTCGCGGTTCGCCAACAAGCGCCATCGGTAGGCAGCTAATAACGAAAACATCAGTAAAACTGAAATCATGAGGAGTACAGCTATGATAAAATAGTTCACAAAAGTTTACTCGATCTTAGGTTGCGTAGTTAGTTATTAAAAGATGCATAAATTCCTTATGAATGCAAAACTGCTTCAATCTCATGCCACGGAATGTAACCCGTGCGGACCAGCCTTGGGGGGCCGTCGGACAGATCAACGATGGTGGAAGGTTTTTGTCCAGTCAACTTCCCTGCGTCAATAAGACCGTCTATTCGAGAGAGCAAAGCCGGTTCCAAATTGTCAGGATCAGCGATGGCCGGCTGTCCGGAACTGTTGGCACTGGTTGAGATCAACAATCCACCAACTGCTGCGGCCAGGGCTCTTGCCACCGGATGAGGCGAAATACGAATGGCAATCCTTCCTGTTATAAGATGCAGTTCAGGAGGAAGTTCGCGCGAAGCAAACAAGAGCAAAGTTAGCGGTCCGGGCCAAAACGCTCCGGCAAGTTTATCCGCTGTATCAGGCCAACGGGCAACCGCTTTCTTAATATCTTCTCTAGAAGAGGCAATCAAGGGGAGTGGTTTGCTACTATCTCTTCCTTTGATCTCAAAAATGCGTTTGATGGTTAATTTGGAACTTGGCAGCCCTCCCAGTGCATAAAATGTTTCGGTAGGATAGACAACCACTCTTCCGCTTCTGATCAAGAAAGTGGCCTCATGGATGATTGGTGCTAAAGGAATCTCATCTCCAACTTTCCATAGTGTTGGTTTGATTTTGTTGGATAAGAGCGCTTGCATAGCGACAGATACTCAAAGGGAGGCTGTCGGCATAACGATCATTGCCGACTGGCGATTTGCCTCTGGAGTTTTTGATCTTTCTCAGAAATCTGCTCAATCATTTTTTCCTTGTGCCCCCTGAACTTGTCGGCCAATCCAGGGTCCTGCAACGCCAGGATCTGGATTGCAAACAGCGCCGCGTTGCGAGCGCCTCCTTTGCCGATAGCCATGGTCGCAACGGGGACCCCCGGGGGCATCTGTACTGTAGAATAAAGCGCATCCACTCCCTGCAAGGATGAAGATGCTATGGGAACTCCTATGACAGGAAGAGTCGTCTCAGCAGCAATTACTCCAGCCAAATGAGCCGCCCAGCCGGCACCGGCTATCAAGACTCGGATGCCGCGGCCGGCGGCTTCCCTGGCATATTGAGAAGTCTTCCGGGGACAACGATGAGCAGATAATATATGCGCTTCAAATGCTACATCAAATGATTCAAGCACCTGAAAGGCCTCTTCCATAACAGGGAGGTCCGAATCACTTCCCATGATAATTCCAACCAATGGATCATTTCCCATTTTTACCAACAACTACTCCTTCGTATTCAAGCACTGGGCTGCACTGCATTGCTCAGGATTTTCCAAGCGAACAAGATCTAAGAAATTCCGATGTCGCTTCGATAATAAATTCCTTCAAAGGATACTTTTTGTATTTCTCGATATGCAATTTCTCTTGCTTGCGCGAGTGTGTCTCCGTTACTCACAACGCACAATACACGACCGCCTGTAGTTATCAGTTCACCTTCCTGGTTCCTCCCCGTACCGGAGTGGAAGATCAGGCAATCATTATCGACCTGGTCCAATCCATGTATCGGCAACCCGATTTTATAGCGTTCCGGGTAACCTTTGTACCAACCCTTCTTGCCTTTCGTACGGCCGCTGGTCGCAATCAAACAAAACTGGTAGCGTGGGTCCCATTGTAGCTGAATTTCACCCAGACGGCCCTCTAAAATAGCTTCGCAAACCTCTACCAGATCGGTTTTGAGCCGCGGCAGGATCACCTGAGCCTCAGGGTCTCCAAATCGGATGTTGATCTCAAGGACATACGGTGTAATTTCGGCTGCCTCTTCCACCAGCATAAGACCAAGATAGAGGACTCCCTTGTAAAGAATGTCGTATTTTTTTCGAACTCCTTGGATCAGTGGTTCTGCAACTCGCGTCATTATTGTTTGTACGAGTTTGTTGTCGAGCCACGGATGCGGCGAATAGGCGCCCATGCCACCGGTATTTTTGCCCTCGTCGTTGTCCCTTGCGCGCTTGTAGTCTTGCGCGGCCACCATGGGCACAACCGAATAGCCGTCGGTAAAACAGAAGAAGGAAAGCTCCCGTCCATAAAGTCTTTTCTCGATATCGACTCGATTGCCGGAGTCGCCAAATATCTTTTGT
Organism: uncultured delta proteobacterium; assembly: GCA_963781715.1. Taxonomy (GTDB): domain Bacteria; phylum Desulfobacterota; class Syntrophobacteria; order Syntrophobacterales; family Syntrophobacteraceae; genus Desulfoferrobacter. The sequence continues at coordinate 134,809 of CAWAGW010000017.1, read as the reverse complement.
TCCATGATATCGTGAATCGCCTGCTCGGCATCCTGAATGTTGTCACATACCAGAGAGCCCTTACCGGCAGCCAGACCGTCTGCTTTTACCACAACCGGATGGCCCACTTGGCGGGCGTAGTCCCGTGCCTTATCCGGATCTGAGTAGACCGCGAAATCAGGAATGGGAATTCCCAACTCCTGCAGCATCAGTTTGGTATCGCATTTACTGGATTCAAGGCGACTGGTTCTTTGATCGGGTCCGACAATGGGAAGATTGCGACTATTAAAAAGGTCCACGATTCCAGCGGAAAGGGGTTTTTCGGGGCCGACAAAAGTGAGATCGATTCCTTCCTTTTCCACAAGGTCGGCTATCTCCTCGATCTCTCTAGCATCAACACAAATCGCGGTTTGGGCGATTCCGGCGTTCCCATGAGCCACATAAACCTGTTTCACGCGTTTGCTTTGGGCAAACTTCCAGGCGATCGCATGATCTCTTCCCCCACTTCCAACTACAAGTACTTTCATGAATGAACCTTCTCCTATTCGTGTGCGCCGGCACGGGTCACATTCTGCAAATACTCACAAATATACCGATCGTAGGTATGCGTCAGGCAAAAGGCTTTGCAGGAAAGCTCAAGACTTTTCTGCCGGGAAATCTTGCCGTTTGATCGTCTCATCTCATCGAGAATGGCTGAGTAATCCTTCGGGTCCGTTACAACTGCCACATGGCGGAAGTTTTTGGCCGCTGCACGAATAAGGGTAGGTCCCCCAATATCAATGTTTTCTATTGCATCCTCAAAGGTACTGTCCGGACGTGCTACAGTCTTGGCGAAGGCATACAAGTTAACAACAACCATATCGATGGGCTCGATGTCATACTCTTGCATGGTCTTTACATGTGCTTCATTGTCCCTCATACCCAGAATTCCACCATGGATTTTGGGATGCAAAGTTTTTACCCTGCCATCGAGCATCTCAGGAAAACCGGTGTAATCGGAGACTTCCATAATCTCCAGGTTGTTTTTGCGCAGCAACTGAGCAGTCCCTCCTGTCGAAAGGAGGTGCACTCCATGGGCTTGCAAACCTTTTGCAAATTCCACCAAACCCGATTTGTCCGTGACGCTTAGCAATGCTCGTCTGATTGGAAACATGCATATTCTCCTTTCTGACCTAATTTATGCGAGGCTTGACCAAGTTTTTGAAAAGGCGGTTTACCGACTCAACAATAGGGGTATCGTCCGGGAAAGTGGAAGTGGGTCTACCTTCGAAATCAAATTGGGCCAGCAAGGGGTCTGCGGGCAACATCTTGATGTGATCCTTGTCGAATGTGTCTAAAACATCTTGCGGCCAGGTATCCGGTTGAGTTTGCAGTTGATTGACCAAGAGATATGTCTCCTCCACCCGGATCGGCAGACCGCGGACCAATTGCGCGATGCGGCAGGCGGCGGTCAGACCTCTGCGGCTCGGGTCAGAGACCAGCAACAGCAGGTCGACATCTTTTTGGGTCAGACGGCTGAAATGCTCCATGCCCGCTTCATTATCCACAACCAGAAACTTATAGTTTTTCATCAAACGGTCGATGAGACTGCTGAGCAGATTGTTTGCCGCACAGTAACAGCCCGGTCCCTCCGGCTGCCCCATGGCAACGAGGTCGTAGCCATCGCCCTCAACCAGTGATTGTTCGACTTTCATTTCCATGAAAATATCTTTGGTCATGCCTGCAGGGACGTCCGTCTTCATCATCTCGCGGGCATCCGACAGCGTCTCTTCCAGTTTGACACCCAATACATCGTTGAGGTTTGAATTGGAATCTGCATCGATAGCCAGGACCGGCTTCATTCCATTATTAATCATGTAGCGGATCAAGAGACCCGCAATGGTGGTCTTGCCCGTGCCACCTTTTCCACCCAGTGCAACAGTGTAGCTCACAGAAATCCTCCCTAAACTGGTTTTTTATCCAAAAAATCTATCTTAATTCTACCATCGCATTACTGTCAACTAAAGGCGCAAACTTGCGTCGGTAAATTTGTGCACGTTTTTTCCTTGAGTTACTTCGAATTTGCCCGACGCAACAAATGATTGGACGGATGATGGATGTGTTTCTTGTGTTTAAATCCCATTCAACGCAATCGACAAAGATCGGTATAAACTCGGCGAAAAATATCCAGCGCCCCTTAAACACTGTTAACATGAAACTGAGAATCGCCGCCGAGAACAACGATAAGTTTGGAGGAAAGCTTGTATGTTCTTGAAGGAATAACGTTTTTTGGCGTATAGTCGACTTTATTGCATGTTCGTGTTGCGGTTTCCACCCTGAGCAGCTGAAATATAATGTAAATGGGAGATTAGATCGCTTGCAAAAAGCTAATCTAAAAGATTTGTATTTCGTTTTCTTTTCGGTTTGCATCGGTATCTTAGCTGCGATCGGTGCTCTTTTCTTTCGCACCTTGATAGAAGTATTCCAAGGACTTTTCTGGGCTTCCGGCACGACTTATCTGCAAAAATTGTTGAACTCACCGTGGTGGCTCAAGATTTTGGTGCCTACTGCAGGTGGTCTTGTGGTTGGCCCCATCATTACCTTTTGGGTTCCGGAGGCCAAAGGACCGGGTGTCCCGGAAGTAATTTCTTCTGTAGCGATACACCAAAGCATCATGCGTCACCGGGTGACCGTCCTGAAAGCCTTGGTGACCAGCCTGCTGATAGGCAGCGGCGCTTCGGTGGGGCGAGAAGGTCCCATTGTTCAGATTGGTGCTTCGATCGGCTCATCTCTGGCACAGTTGTTCAAGCTGACGCCGGATATGCGTCGCTTCTGCCTTGCAGCGGGAGCAGCAGCAGGCATTGCGGCTACTTTCAATGCACCCATCGCTGGAACACTGTTTGCCGTAGAAATCATTCTTTTGGATATTCAGGTCACTTACCTCAGCCACATTATCATCTCCTCCATTGTTGCATCCGTACTTTCGACCTTGTTTTGGGGAAAATTCCTCACCTTCAATGTGACCGCCTTTGAATGGACTCATTATTGGGAACTGGTCATTTATCTCATCATAGGTTTTCTTGCCGGTTTCGTCGCTATCATCTTCGTTCGTTTGATTTACTCGACGGGCGACCTATTCGATCGCATACCGATCCCGGCATGGATTAAACCGGCCATTGGCGGTCTTCTATTGGGATTGCTCGCCCTTAAGGTCCCTTACGCTCTAGGCGTTGGATACGATTCAATAAAGTTGGCACTTGACAGCTCGCTGGCCCTGCAACTTGCCATCATTATTTTGGGGGCAAAAATCGTTGCTACTGCATTGTCCATAGGCTCCGGTATGAGTGGCGGAATTTTGGCTCCGTCTCTGGTTATTGGTTCTTCGCTCGGCACTGCGGTATCCTTGGCTTTCGCCAAATTTATGCCCGATCTCTTATTGAAGCCGGTTGACTTCGCTCTGGCAGGAATGGGAGCGGTTGTAGCGGGTACCACTTTGGCGCCTATGACGGCTATCCTCACTATTTTCGAACTGACTTATTCTTATCAGATTCTTTTGCCGTTGATGTTGACCTGCATCGTCAGCACTTTGATCGTCAAACTTTTTTTTGGCTATTCTGCTTATGAGATGAAACTCATAAAGCAAGGGATCAATATCCAGAGAGGTCATGATATAAATATACTGCGCAGTCTTTTGGTGCGGACCTTTATGCGGAAAAGCTTTGAATCTTTTCAGGAAACCACTCCTGTTGGGAGGGTTCTGGATGGTATTGCGAAGTCATCTTCCAAGCATCCGCACTTTGTAATCCTTAACTCCGGCGAGGAACTGGTTGGTATCCTCTCCCTCAGCGACCTGAAAGAGCATCTGGACGATCTGAACGAGCTCACCGGCACTCTTCAAGCAAATGATATTATGACTCGCAGTGTGGCAACAATTGATGCCAACAAGAATCTGGAACAGGCTTTCGATGTTTTTGAGAAGTCGGGCGTTTCCTGCCTCCCGGTAATAGACCCAAAGAATCTCAAAAAGGTGGTTGGAATCTTGCTTAAGGATGATTTGCTAAGAATATATCAAGACAAAATCAAGACCAGCCAGACCCTGTCTTCTTCTTGAAGAAAAATGCAGACTCATCGGCCCGCGCCCAATATTTGCGCCAATCGGTTGCTAAGGAAAAAACCAGGCTGATATCAGGAAAAAGGTATGACACCGGAACATCTTCGTCAGTTGATAGCTGCGGGTGAGACCCTGAACGTTGAATTCAAGGGGGAAGAACGGTCTATACTGAGTGATCGTGCACTGTTGGAAACTGTCGTGTGCCTGGCGAATCGTTCGGGCGGCGACTAGATCGGTTAGCCTTGGAATGGATTCCATTTTTTTGAGTCTGTCGTGCAGATAACTCCAGAAAGAAATGCCAAGCTTACGGCACGTTTTCTTCAAACTGGTGAATGTGTCTCGACTGCGGCGACCGGCTTTGCTCCGTGTCCCGCCGCTTATTTTGCGCTTTTTCACCCAGCACTGTCCGGTAAGGAAATTGCATGATACAGGGTAGAAAAAAATGTAAAAAAACAACGCCTTGGGCCACTTTTTTACTTGACATTCCAATGAAGGTGTGGGTCGCGGCCGTTTTCGTAAAATCCTATAATTTTAAGGAGTTACGAAAATGCCGCGAAAATTCTACCCTAACGCTCCAAAGTGCACTGCGCCCAGTTTCGATCAACTTTTGAAACCAACTGAAAATGCCCTCGCCACCGCCCATCCACTCATGGCAAAAGGCAACAGGCCGCTGCAAATGAATTTGGAACAACAACTCAGAGCCTTGGTCTACTTTCACCTCGAGGAACATACCTCAGGGAGGCATCTGATCCAGGCTCTTGAAGAAGATGACTTCGCCCGTCATCACATTGCTCCTCCTGATGGCATCCAGAAGAGCAGTTTTTTCGAAGCCATCAACAGTCGTGGCCTTGAACAGTTGGAGCATGTCTATCAGCATCTTCAGAACCAAGCCTCGAATCTGTTGCCCGCCCAGCACACCGAACTTGGAGAGTTGGTGGGCATTGACGGTTCACTCATCCAGGCCGTACTCTCTATGTACTGGGCTGACTACAGGGACGGCTCAAAGAAAGCCAAAGTCCACGTTGGATTTGACATCAACCGTGGTATTCCCTCCAAGATCTTTCTCACTGACGGCAAGGAGGGGGAACGCCCCTTCGTTGGCATGATCCTCTCGCCGGGCCAGACTGGTGTCATGGATCGGGGCTACCAGTGCCACAAAAGCTTTGACCAATGGCAAACCGAAGGCAAACACTTCGTCTGCCGTATCAAGGCAAATACCAAAAAAACCTGCATTCAGATGAATCCGATTCCAATCGATAGCATCGTATTCTACGATGCCATCGTTCTACTTGGTACTGCCAACGTAAACCAGACACAGAAAGAAGTCCGAGTCGTTGGATACCGCATCGATGACATCGACTACTGGCACGAGGCAATGTTTTGCTGTTGCTGGGGATAACCCTTTGCCGAGTATGTCAGATTTCATCTTTTCGAGATCAAGCGGGGTGATTTTCGACATCAGCTTCTTTTCAAAGCGGGGCTTTAGGTGGTTCTTGTAAAGGAATCCGTCATCCTTGGGCCTAGCTTTATTTGATTCGAGCCATTTTTCATACTCATCCCAAACCTCGCCAAAGGTCTTTTCCGCTTCCTTTTTCCTTGGCAGTTCTTCGCCATGCCTGATGGCTCGTATTCTTTCGGCTCTAATCTGGGATGCCGCCTGCGATGTGTAGCCCTCTGACTTCCAGCCGACCTTCTCCCATACAAGTTTGCCATTCTCTTTGTAAGTGATGTCAAAGCATCTATCTGGTTTCCCATCGTGTCTTTTTGTGCTAGAGTCCCGGTAGTAGACACCTTGAAAACGCTTTATTTTATGCCGTTTCATCCCGCTTTCCTCCCTGCTAATTTTTGCTAACGTATTGCTAACTTTGTGCGTGAATTTAAGGGAAGTGAGGGGATATTGTCAATGGCAAAACTAAATTTATTTGCTGATATTACTAGGTAAAATTATTTTAAAGGAACTACAGGGATCTATCTTTAACTGACTCTTAATCAGGAGGTTCGGGGTTCGAGTCCCTGACGGCCCACCAAGAATTTCAGAGGGCTAACGCGAATTCGCGTTAGCCCTTTTTGATTTTTTCACCTTATTCCATCTTGGCATCATTCCCACGCTCTCTTCCATCCAGCAAAGTTTTCCACCCGAATGAATGGGCGTGCCCCAATCTTCAGGAGTGAAGATAACAGCAGCTTCATCGACCGCACGCCCAAAACCTTCAACAGAACAACAGCCCGCTCCGCTCAGACCCCGGATTTTAGCTACCCCTGTAGACTTCTCGTCGATGACCAATTTTCACTACGGTGACGACGAGCACCTCATCCTGAATCTCGTAGATAATACGATAGATTCCTTGACGCACCCGATATCGATCCTGACCTGATAATTTCTCGCAACCGGGTCCTCGAGGATCCTCGGCTATGGAATCGAAGCATTTCAAGATTCGAGCAACGTCTTTTTTGGGTATGTTTCGAAGATCTTTCGTGACGGATTTCTTGAAGACCAGCTCATATCTTGCCATGGGCCTTCAAATCCTTTAGAAGCTCTTCGTAGGTTATCGTTCGTTCGTCGACTCGCTCATCAAAGGCAGCCAGATCCTCTTGATCCTCTGCGAGTGTCATGCGGACAGCCTCATTCACAAGATCAGATAACGTCCGACGGGTATGGGCTGCTTTGATTCGAAGGGCTCTGTGAAGATCCGGGTCGAAGTATACGGTAGATCGTTTCGCGTTCTCACTCATGGCAATCACCTCCATGACCAAGAATAAGCGTTTTGGCGTTAAAACGTCAAGCGTCAAAACGCCAGGTCTTCTCCGCGCTCCACGGACTTGCTTACCGCCGTAATTGACAGATTCAATCTTTTCCACATCGCTGACATGCTTCCCCCGAGCTCCCGCACGGCCCAGTGACATAGGAGACTGAGCGCCTAAACTCGCCTTGTGCTTTTCTTAGCATATCCTCTTTGCACAAAACAAAATTCCCGAGTAAAGTTTAAATATTGAGAACGTCCCCAATCAAAATCCCAAAACGCCGCAAACGTCGTGACCGATAAACCAGGGCTCGCCGTTTTCATCGAGAATGCGAACCTGATACATTGCCGACAGCGCTCTCGTTACTGAAGAAAACCTGCGCCTGATGGGAGATGAAACCCGTTTTATCTCTCGTTTACCGGCCACCTTCGGCGAACATCAACGCTTGATCGAGCACGCCGTTGAAAGCCGGTCATGGCAGGACTACAGCATTGTTGCCGCAACCGCGCCCACCAGAAACCGTCCCGGCGTCCATTACCGCGGCTTTGAGACCAGCGTGACCCTCTACGGGCAAACTTACCGAGCCATTGTCGTACATTCCAGCGCTCACGACCGACGCAGACAAAAAAGACTGAATCGTGAGGTCAAGGCAGAGCACGCCTCATGGTCTAAAAAACTCGCACAGATCGAAAAGACCTTCTATTTCTGCATGGCGGACACCCAGGCAGAAATGGCCAGACTTCAAAAGCAAACCCCTCGTTTCCACGACATCCAGCTTACCATGGAAGAGAAGCCTCTCTATGCCAGAGGTAGACCCAAAGCCGATGGTACACGAACCGTGAAACAAATGCGCTATGCCATCACTGGTAACGTTACGCAAAAGCCCGAGGCCGTCAACACGATACGCGAACAGGCTGGATGTTTTGTCCTGATTACCAATGTCCCGGTCGAGGGACCACCCAACAGCGACATACCTTGCGACGATAAAAGGATCCTACAGGCCTACAAGGATCAGAACGGCATCGAGCACAACTTCAGTTTCCTCAAAGATCCGGTAGTCATCAACTCCGTCTTCCTCAAAAAACCCGAGCGCATCGAAGCCCTGGGGCTCATCGTCGTGATCTCCCTCCTGCTCTGGCGCCTCATAGAACTCAACATGCGCACTCATCTGGAAATACAACAGACCATGATCCCCGGGTGGGACAACAAACCCACACAACGGCCAACCACCTTCATGATGACAACAAAGTTCGACAACATTCGCATCATAAAGATTCGACGCCAAAGAACTCTCAACGGACGTCTTTCAAAGGTTCAGGAGAAGTACCTGCTCGCACTGGGGGTGACCAGCACCATTTTCACTCAACCTGCTCGTTCTCATATATCGACAGGATAACGATGACACCTTTCAAAGCTACAATGGCTGACTCAATACATAATTACCCCATTCATCACCGGCACAACTGCGGAATGTAAGCTGAAAGTATCCATCAGCAGTTCAAAGGTTGCATCCACACAAGAATTAATCCAACCGTGTCTCCGCTTAACGGAATTTTGCAGTCCCCATAAACTGATTTGGCTGATCAAAGCATCAAGGTCACCGGTGATATCCCAAATCAAAACTTACACAGTATAAAATAGACAAAAAATGATGCCCGCAATTGCCACACCGGTATTGCCTACTTGTTAGTAATATGCGGTTCCATGGCTTGCGACGAATTCTTCTTGCATTTCGACTTCTGCAATACGGGCACCTTCCAATGGGATCAATAATCATTCTAAGGCTTGAAAGCATAAGAAAAACCGAGCTACCCCCTTGACCGTCAACGCTGGTCCTCGCGGCAACCCGGCTGTCCTGCCTTGGCTGGATCCGTGGCTTTCCGTCACCATCTCGCAATGGTTTTGGCTATGAATTGGAAAGGTTTGTATATATGTCACAAATGACATATATACAATTAAGAAAATCTAATTACCACCTAAATTTGGCGATCCTCGTTAGGCGAAAACCGGAATTCCATTATCATCCAATGGCTTCCTACTCTTGCTGGCATGACGGGTATTACCGACGGCGAGAATAAATGCCACAATGGGCGGTGAGAAAGCCTTTGGGGGGATTTAGGGACGTACTCGACTTTTAAATAATTTCATATCCGTAGGTCTTAGCACATGATGTCGTAAATACTGTGTCATCTCGACCTAGGGAGAGATCTTGACGTGAGATTGCGTTTGACAGATTCAATCTTTTCCACATCGCTGAGATGCTTCCCCCGAACTCCCGTACAGCCCAGTGACATAGGAAACTGCGCGACTGAGCTCGCTTTGTGTTTTTCTTAGCATATCCTCTTCGTACAGAACAAAATTCCCGAGTTAAGTTTAAATGTTGAGAACGTCCCCTGTCCACTTATGGCATAGGATGGATTTGTAGCGGTTTTGAAACAAGTGCCCCGAGCGGCGATGTCGCCGATTGTAGTGAACCGCATAGCTTGTCAGCAAACGGCGCATGATTCTTGAAATTGGAACATCTCCCGTCCGAACAAGCAGATGAAAATGATTGGGAATGAGCGCCCATGCAAAACAGGCTGTGGAAGTCTCCAATAGTACACTGGCAAGCCGTTCGACAAAATGATCGCGGTCTGCGTCATCAGCGAATATCTCTCTCCGCTCGATTCCGCGGCATATGATATGGTGTAAGGCTCCAGGTGCATCGATGCGCGCTTGCCGTGTCATGATATTACCCTACCACATTGAACAAACCAAAGAAACGCATAATTTCATGGGCGTCCCCCTATTTCTCAACAATCCTGGGCGGAATAGACTATGCCATATGGAAAACGGCGGATCTGACACCGACATATGTCTTCTTCGAGAATAGTCCAGGCGTTTGGAAAGCTCAGGAGACTTTCTATCGTGGAGTGAACCTCTACGGCAAAATCCTAACCAAGGCCGGAGTTGCAGCCTTCATAATAATCTATGGCATGAACAAATTCGGCTTCAGCTTCAGGATGAAAACCATACCTCATTTGCTCAACCGTTTGAGAGCTCTATCAAATACTATGTCGCCCGGAACCGCTTTCACTTTCCCGGAACGGAGCTCCTGAAGGCGTCTCTTTGCCACCTTCGCCCACTTAGCATCCATGTCGGCGTTTGGCATATTCAGGCTCCGAAGGAGCGAGTCCGCTATGAACGCTCGTTCCTCAACAGGAAGAGACAGGGCCTGCTCTATAATCTCTTTGGTTGTCATTGGGATCTAAACTCCATTTCAGTGAGCTTCTTCTCCATCATGCAATTATACTATAGCTTTTAAGAAAATGATTTTGGGGTAACCAGCGCCGCAAACGAGCATCCATAACCAAGGGTCTAAACTTAAAACTTAAAACCTAAATCTTAAAACCTATAGCAATGCCATAAGGTTTTGCCAATGGATTCGTGTCAGAACGCCGGCTCTCACCAGGGAGATTTCATCAATTGAGCTCTCCACCGCGATCTGCCAAGTTAAAAGTTAAGGGCGTCCCCAACTCCACTTTAATCGGGAGGACAAGGTGAAGGGCCGAGCTCGGAGCAGGTAAGGGTCTCGATGTGCTCGTCAAACACGATGAATCCGACCGGATGAGTGTTTGGCGGCGCGGCATTGAACCGCCCGATCCCGGTGATCCCTTGCAGGTTGTCAAAGAACTGTGGGGCACTGAACGCCCGGCTACGGCTCGGCATGCTCCGGGAATCACGCCATCGCGTGATGCGGACCCGCATGCGGGGTGGTGTGGGGGCTGGGGGGGATAGAAATCCCCCGGCTACCCGCTTAGTGCCCAACCTTCGCGCATTACCCTGTGGCCCGTAGTTCCTCACGTATGATCCGGCGTATGGTAGATTCCAGATTCCGGTCACGTATACTCGCTTTGAGTGCTTCATTTATGAGTGTCTGGTAACCTCTTCCACCAGCCTGAGATTTGAAGTATGCGACTACCTCTGCATCCAGCAAGATGTTGATGCGCACCTTTCCCTTTGAGATGGGTTTACCACCAACGCGCAAAGTAGCCCCTTTCATCTGTTCTTCTGTAATTTCGGGGACTTCTGAGGTGTCTATATCCTCATCACTCATGGCATTGATGCGTTTCCAGTCAGTCTGTGAGTCCTTCAAAGTAGATTTTTTGCTCATGCTTTGTTGCCTTTCGCATGGAAATGAGACGGATCTCATCCCCCTTTTCGTTATGGGCAATCACAACAATTGTTCCCTTGAGAAGACCAAGGGTGACGAAGCGCTCTTCTCCGTAGTTGAAACGATCATCTTCAAGGGTGAATGTAATGCCCTCAAACACCTCCACTGCGTCAACAAAATCGAAGCCATGTTTGAGGATGTTGGCTCTGGTATGGAGAAGGGGGACGCCCATGAAATTATGCAATTCCTTCATCTGTAAGGGAAATTCCCAGTTCCTTTACGATGTCTTCCCCTCTCCGAACCGACCTACTGACTGCCGGCTGACTCAACCCCAATTGCCTTCCCACCTCGGTGCCGGCCATGCCCAATTCCCTCACCGCCCAGTAAGCCGCAACACTTTTTGCCTTAACCCGTTTCGGTTCTTTACCCAAAGTTCTGATCCTCTCCTCGGGTATCTCGAATATCTGTGAAACCCGAGCGATAATCGTACTGAAGCTGACCCCCTGGCTTTCAGGCGATATTGCCGCTCCATGGTCTCTCCGGCCGCGACAAGAACAGAGTCAACAAATTCGCTGTCACCCAATATCCGTTCGTCGCTTTTCAGATGGATTTTCAGCTGTCGCAGAGACCGAAGAGCACTCCATCCTCCGGCGCTTCGAACCAGACCGCCCCCGGTCAACTCGGGCCTCTGGCCCATTGATAACCCGTTTCTCACGAAGTCGCCATACCTGGTCATGGCACTCTTCTTATTCTCCCCGAAAAGAACCAACACACCCTCGGTATCCTGCCAGCCATCCTCTATCCTCTCCATCAGCCGACTGTGCCCGCAGTAAGGGTAGTGATCGAGCTCCCCGAAGTCGGAAATGATTTTTGCGCGAACAGGATTCAGGTGAATATAGCGGACCAGTTCAAGAAGATAAGGATCTTCCTGGCATAGGATGGATTTGTAGCGGTTTTGAAACAAGTGCCCCGAGCGGCGATGCCGCCGATTGTAGTGAGCCGCATAACCTGTCAGCAAACGGCGCATGATTCTTGAAATTGGAACATCTCCCGTCCGAACAAGCAGATGAAAGTGATTGGGAATGAGCGCCCATGCAAAACAGGCTGTGGAAGTCTCCAATAGTACATTGGCAAGCCGTTCAACAAAATGATCGCGGTCCGCGTCATCAGCGAATATCTCTCTCCGCTCGATCCCGTGGCATATGATATGGTGTAAGGCTCCAGGTGCATCGATGCGCGCTTGCCGTGTCATGATATTACCCTACCGCATTGAACAAACCAAAGAAACGCATAATTTCATGGGCGTCCCCCCTATTTCCCAGAAAGATGCGGTTCACAGAACGCTTACCCTATTTCCGAAGTCAGCGCCGCAAATTGTTGGCTTGTTATAAATAAGGTAATCCTTGGCAAAGTACCGAAAGAGGAATTATGCTTTGTGGCTTAGCCTTAAATAGTTTAGGTTCTTTCTCTATCCGCTTTTTTAACTTTGTTGCTATTTTAGTATTTTTAACAAGTACTGCAATAGGGGAAGTTGGTAATTTAAAATCTCCTCTGCATCGCCATTCACGTTCATGAAGCCAGCTAATCCATTGATCTTTCGTAACTTCAAACCTTACAACTCTCCAAAGTTCATCATCTGGTATACGCAAATCCGATGTTTCCTGGTTTGATAAATACAATACTGGGCGACATCCTTTTCTAAATGCTAAACGTTTTGTAAGTATAATACCATATGGTTCATATCTTGGATGACGCGGATTGGCATTTTTATTATCCAAAACGTACTTGAGACAATTCAAAGGAATATCCATAAAGCAAGCAGCTTTGTGAGGCCCTTTTATAAATCCTTTGTTTTTTTTGCTCCCCCAAATTTCCCCATTTTGTAGAATGGAAACAAGGTTATCAAAAGCGGAATAGTTGTCTTCTTTTTTTGTGTTTTTTGTTAAATGTACGATATAGGGCGATAAATCTGGCCTTATATTAAAAGGCAAATTTTCATATTCAGTCATTGTTATCTCAACTTTGAGGGCCAACGGCACGCCTCACAGGCCGCGAGGAACGAGCAGTCCTAGCGTTGGCGCTGGTTCGGTCAAATTACCTTCGACTTAGAAGAGATTTGATCCATATTATCGAATTTTCAATAACCCATCGCTCTTGCTGATCGGTAAGGGATGGCTGCGGCGAAGACCCAGGACCGTGTCCGTATGGGTTGCGCAAGTCCCTGAACAATTTCTTAAGTAGATCGGCCTCCCATATGTCAATAAACCTTCCGTTTTCAGAGCTTACTAGATTGTCGACATAGTTTGCCGCACCGCGTTCTGAACCTTTTGTCCAACCCCTATCATCGCTTATTACCTTTATTGCGCTTTCAAGGGCTTTGAGCGCATAAAATGCTGCATCCCGGCTATCTGTATCGCGCCTATGAATGGCCTCTTTCATATCCATGTCGACGTTTCTGAATTTTGGGTTCTTTACAATACTCCAAAACGGTTCATAAACCTCTTTTTCGACCAGTTCATCATTGCTAATCTGGAATAGGCTACTATGGTAATGAAAAGGAAGGCAGAGCTTCCCTAAAACGGTAATTTAACTCATTAACGGCTTCCTGAAATGCCTTTTCCTTCTCAGAGATGGCCTTGTCCTGTTTATTTCTGCTAAAGAAACTGTATTTCTCTTCTTCTTTTGGGTCTTCGGGAACCACAAGTTCATTTTCAACTTGTGAGAAGAGCAGCTCCAGCAACGAGAGACGGTACGATATGAATTGTCCTGAGCTCCCATGAGCATTGTTCCAAATATTATGGGATTCGCAAAGCGCACCAGTACAGGTAGACTCTATATCACGGCCATTATAGATTCCGTGACCAAGCTCTCTAACAAGTTTGGAGTAGGCTTCTTGGCAAACGTCGTCAAAGTTGCTAAAGGATGGCTTCAAATCAATAAAAAGTATCTGAGCAGCTTGACGGAAGAAGACGTGAATTTCTCTAGGAACGCCTCCACTGAAATTTCCGACATGAGGGTAGCGTTTATGAAATACATCTGTAATCATATCATTTACTCTTCAGTCCGAACGTGGCGCTCAGGGGAAACAAGGGCTTCCACTGAGTATCTAAAAGCATGATGACTTCCAGCTTAAAACACTTCTCCAAACGCGCTCGTCCATTGTTTTCCCCTGGAGCGCGTTCTTAAGGCACTCATCTTGTAGTAAATTTATAGTCAACTTCAGAAGGCAAAATTTTCAATGAACCTGCCAATTCTGAATTTTTAACAAGATGGATGCTTATCATTTCATCGAATTCCTTAGTTATACGGGTGAAGATGCAACCAGTAAAAACGTGTGTTGATGTATCTTGGCCATTTTCGTTAGAAAAATTAAGATTAATGAAATTTGATTAATTGACTCGTCGGCACCATAAGTGCCAGCCAGAGTCTCTCAGAGTTTGGGTGTTCGTAGATTTTCCCTAGCAGAAACGAAAATGATTGACAACCTATTTTTTGCAATGTTGGAGATTAGTTAGCTATTTACGATTGCCAGTGGCGGAGTAAAAACACACGGAGTAAAAATACCTGGATAACATGCTGCAAGTACCGCAAGGCCTGAAAAAGCCATTCCGCAGGAGATACAGTCTCATTATCTCAAATAGTTGTGATGTTTCTTGGACTTCTGCCATAGAGACAGCGTTGCGCGGTCTCATCCCGAGTCTCTTCCCCATTTCCTCGACAAGTTGAAACATGAGTGGCAGTTCGCGCAGGAACGGCAGGCGTCAGCAGCCGTATCCGAATTTTATGAATTACTGAGACTAATTGACTGATGCATAATCCATGTGAGTTATGGCTCTGCCTCGGTTTGGTGGATGCGCATCTATATTTGTTCAGGCATGGCGTATGGATCGTGGTTATCTATGTGGGTGTTACGACGATGAATGCAGTCAGATTGAAGATTTCAAATCATAACCAAGGAGATCGACTATGAATGTTTCAGAGGCAATAGCAGCAAGAAAGAGCGTTAGGGCGTACTTGGATAAACCGGTTCTAAACGAGGACCTGGAAAAGATAATCGAGGCCGGCCGGTGGGCGCCGAATGCCGGACCTTTTCAGATTTCGGTGGTGCGCAACGCAGAACTGCGGCAAAAGATCAATGACCGGACGCTTGATGCCATGGTTCACTCGGGCAATGAATTTTTGCAGCAGAGGGCGGGCCTACCCGGATATCAGCCGCTCTATGGCGCACCGGTACTGATCCTGCTCTCCGGGCCGGCTGCTGCCCCTTACAGTGCGGTCAATGCAGCACTCGCCGCAGAAAACATGCTTCTTGAAGCTACCGGGTTGGGTCTGGGTTCGTGCTTTCTGGTTTCGCCCACTTTGGCACTTAATCAAGAGGATGATCGTGGCCTGCTGAAGGAGGCGGGCATCCCGGACGACTATACTCTTCTGTGCGCAGTCATCGTGGGCTACGCTGCGGCCGAGAATAAGTTCTCGGTTGGCGAGCGCACCAGGAAGGGTTCGGTAAACTACGTCGACTGAGGAAACCTGTTACTGCAACTATACTTTCTCGTGGGGGCGGGCTTTCCTGCCCTCCAATTCCGTTTTGGATCTATCATAGCGGGCTGGAAAGCCCGCCCCACAAATGCTCCTGCTTTATGGAAGTTGCGGTGCAGAGCCAGATGTTCATGGCGTTTTGACTTCGAGTCACGTACTTGTCGGTAGTGCGACACAGTGGAATTATGGTCTTTCAGGGGATAGCTGCCGGGATTCCTTTCGGATGTTCATCATGAGGGCGAAGGCTATGGTGCCGTAGGCGACGAAGGTCCTGAAATACTCTCCGAGGGCGGGGTTCTGGAAGACGTTCTGACCCGCCTGCGGGGAGACAATAAACAGCGTATGAAACAGCAGAATGCCGATCAGGGCATGCCGCACTTTGGCCTGATAGATGGTTGCGCCGCCGGCCAGCAGTGCGGCGCAGGAAAAGATGTCGGAATTCAGGTGCGCGGTGTAGACGTTGAGCATGCCGATGTTTTGCGAGTAGATGATCTGGCCGCAGCATGCAAACAAGGTCGAAATCGTAATGGCGACAATTCTTACCCGATCGGCGTCGATGCCGAGCAGCACCGCCTTTTCCGAACTGTTTCCGACGGCTCGAAACAGCTGGCCCAGCCGGGTGCTCAAGATGTATTTGATGGCAAGGGCAAAGAGTAGAACCACGAGCACCATAAAAAGCGGAATCTGTATGCCTCCCAGGTCGATCATCCAAAGGTTGTCCATGACATTTCGAAAATGTTCCAGGTCGATCATGTTTCTTATACCGATCCCTCGGGACAGCATCATTTCCTGGTTGTGAGGGGATATCACGGTGCCGTAGCCCGCCATAAAAACGAGCTGATAAAGGCTGGTTGCCAAAAATCCGATGATAATGGTGGCAATCATTTCCTTACCCTTGACCCGGTTCAGGCAAATGCCGATCAACAAGCCGAAAATCAACGCGAAAAAAACTCCCACTGCGGTGATCACAAGTAGTCCGACAGCGCCGTGCAGCTGGTAGTCCACAGCTAAGATCAACCCCACCTGTGCACACATGGCGCCCACAATGATGGCAAAATTCAATCCCATTCCGGCCGTGACCGGGATGATCAGCGCCAGTACCATCACTCCATCCCTGATGAATCGGACGATCAGCTCGTTCAGGACGAACTTGACGCTCATGCCGGAGAAATATGTGCCCAATACGGAGAGCACGACGAACACAACTGGGACAATGTTAAGCCGTGGCATGGCTGCTTTTCGCCCCTTCATGCAGGAGCGCCCACAGGATGATGCCGTTGGAGATGAACATCCTTACGATTTCGGCGACTTCAGGTACGAGAAGCTCGTTGGCCAAAGGTCCGGACAAAATATAGACCGTTTGGAACAGGTAGGTTCCCAGTATGACGTGGAGAATGGTGGTTCGGTGCCCCATGCTGCCGCCCACCAGGACCGATGAGGCTGCAGGGAAGGCCATCATCATCGGTGCATCGTATAGTTCGATAAAACCGTAGCTCTGCGCGTAAACACAAATTCCCCAGGCACTGATCACGGTGGAGAGAATAACCGCAGCCGTGCGGATGCGCTTGACATCCACTCCCGAAATGAGCGCAAAGGTTTCGTTCTCGCCCACCGCCAGCATGGCGCGCCCGAGCTTGGTCTTGAAAAAGAGATGCATCAGCAGGCACAGCAGACCGAAAAACAAGAGCAGCCCGAGCGGTACTTTCAGGCCGGCCAATTCGACGGTCCACAGGTTGTTCAATGCTCTGCCGAAATAGCTCTTCAAACCGATGGACGGCCGCAGTCCTTTTCCCCCGATGGGCCACAGCATCGCCGGATTGCCGAACGGCGCCACCGCCCAGAAAAAATTCATCAGAGGAACGAAGGAAAAACCGACAAAGGTTGCCGCAATCTCCTCGCGGCCTTTGACGCGGCTCAAGATTCGCGAGTAAACAGCGCCGAACGCAATTCCCACCGGCAAGGAAAAGAGCAGTGCCCCGAAAAAACCGGTCAGCCCGCTGCCCCTGAAATTCACTGCCAGGCACATACCGAGCAACCCTGCACAAATCCCGACCGGCAGGCCGAAGTTCATGCCGATTCCCGCATTCAACATGGGCATGAGAGACAACACCAGGACGCCGTTCATGGCAAGACGAACCAGCGAATCTCCGACGATCATTCCCAGCGGAATGTCGTAAACCCAGGCCATCACAAGCATCAGCAAAAGGAAGGCGATCAGGAATAGCTGCGGTATTCTGATCTCGCTCACGCCGACTGCCTCAGCTCTCCCGAAAAAGCCAACGTAAAGTCACGATCTTCACAATCCGGGTCGAAGATGCCGAAACCCCGTCCATTGTAGATTACCGCGATCCGGTCGCAGATCCTCTTCAATTCCTCCAGCTCGCTGGATGCTATGACCAGGGTCATGCCCAGAGTTCGGTTGAGCTCCACAAAAATCTTCAGGATGATTTCTTTGGCGACAATGTCCACCCCGCGAGTCGGCTCGGAAACAAAGAGCAGTCTCGGCTGGATAGCCAATGCCCTGGCGATGCAGACCTTCTGCTGATTGCCCCCGCTCAGTTCTGCCGCCCGCTGGCGTACGGAGCCACACTTGATCTGAAAGCGGTCCACGCAATCCTTCGCATATCGCTCCACCGCAGCCGTGTCCAACAGGCTCAGCGATTTCAGCCTGCGAGTCCTGGCAAACCTGCCGTCGATCTGGGATGCCGTGAAGACGATGTTGTCCATGATGGCATGATCCATGAGCAGCCCCACCGCGGCCCTGTCTTCAGGCAGAAAACAAACGCCTTTGCCTAACATATTGGAAGCACTGGGGCTTTGTATTCTTTCGCCGTCGAGGTAAATACGCCCCGAGGTGGGGTGCATCCCCATGATTCCGGGACCGACAGCTAATTTGCCGTGCCCCGATAGACCGGCCAGCCCCAGAATCTCCCCTCTCATGATATCCAGTGAGAGCCCGTGCAGTTGCTCGCCAGGCTTGTGTACATGCAAGTCCTCTATCCGGCAGAGGACTTCATCGGCTTTCTTTCTGGTTGTCCGCTGGGCTTTCACCACCCGGCGGCCGCTCATCTGTTCCACCAGAGCTCGAAGCTCAAAGTGCGGTCGAGTCCATCGGCCAACCACCTCGCCGTCTCGCAAAACGGTGATGCGATCGCACAGCCCCATGACTTCATCGAGTCTATGGGATACATACAGAATGGCTGACCGCTCCGAGGCGAGCCTTTTCAGGATCGCCATGAGGGCTTCCGCATCCGTGTGGCTCAGGACCGCGGAAGGTTCATCCAGCATCAGCAGCTGCAACTGCAGCTTGTCAATTTCTCTGGCTATTTCTACGAATTGTTTGGCGCTAAGAGCAACCTCCGCGACTTGGATGTCCACCGGCACCTGAATGCCGAGGGCGGCCAGAGCTCTGGCAGCATCTTCCCGGTTCTTGCGGCGGTCTATCAGCGCCAGGCTGCGGCCAAGCAGCCGGTCGGTCAGTCGATGCGTGCGTTCACGGTTGATCTTGATGTTCTCGGCTACCGTCATGGTGGGGATCAGGGAAAATTCCTGGTGAATCATCCCTATGCCGCAGCGCAGAGCTGTCACCGGCGAATCTATCCGGACCGGCTCGCCGTCGAACAACAGATCGCCGCGATAGCCTCCCGTTTTGCCTATGAGCGGATGGCCGAACAAAATATTCAGGAGCGTCGTTTTGCCGCAGCCGTTGGCGCCGATCAAGCCATGAATTTCACCCGCGGCCAGATCGAGGCTGACAGACTTCAACGCCTGAACGCTCCCGAAGTTTTTGCTTAAGTTCCGGATCTGAAGCACTAATAGATAATCGAATCAATGATGATGAGGTAGTAGTTGTCAATGTCCGGCTTCATTTTGGAAAACTGCACCGGCACGCCGGCAACCTTCTGTGCAATGGGCTCCAGCTTTTCCACGCTCAGGTCGTCAAGCTGACCGTCGATCATCTCTTTGGCCACTTCAACGGAAAATTCGGGGAAAAAGTAGCCAACCGGCACCGGCCAGGTTGACAACCGGCCCGTGCAGCCCGCCGCTGCCGCCTTCTCTTTGATCATCGTATTGATCTTGTCGAAATTGCCTGCGTCTTGTTCCGAGATTTCCAACTCCATGGCAGCCGGAAAGCCCTGGGTCGGGGTAGGACAGCACTGCTCGGGCATGATGAATTTGAGCTCCAGGGCCTTAGCAATGATCACATCCTGCATCGGGCAGTTGGTCCCGAAGACGGCTGTGTCCTTGCCGTATTTGGCAATCTGCCTGGGAATGTCTTCCTGCAGGAACTGCAGCATAGGCGAAGGGCCGCCGCCGGCCTGAGGGTCGGGTGTGGTGACTTCGACGAAGGTCATGCCGAGCTTTTCACTGGTTTCCTTCATCAGGTCTCTGCGCTTTGCCAACACCTCTTTTGCCATATGCGTGGGGAAGGAGTAGTGGATAAAGGTTTTTGCGCCCATCTTGTGCGCTTTCGTCGGAATGGTGATGCCGCGTCTGATCCAGTCGGTGTCGAGAGCCAGGTCCACATACTTGGCCATCATGTCGGGGTCGTCCCAAATAGGCGCTGTTATCACTATGATATCAGGCCGCCTGGCTTTGACCTTTTGAATGGCCGGCAGAATTCCCGAGTAGCCGGCACAAATCACTATGGCTTTGATGTCGGGGTCGTCGCCGAGACTCAAAATCTGCGAGATGGCGGTTTCCTGCTCCTCCGAAAAATTCGCGGGGAGAGAAATGTGCTTGATCATACCGGGGTACTTTTGGGAAACTCGAACAGCGCCTCGAAACTCATCTTCGCTGGCGGAAAGCGGGGGAGTCACGATCCCGATCTTATAGTCGGAAGATGCAGCCATGCTCAATGAACCCGTTAGACAAAGCACAAAGATAACGACCAAACAAAGCAATTTTTTCATGTTCTCCTATCCTCCATGTTAGTATGTGTCTGTCCAGAGACTCCTTCCTTGATAGGGGAAGGATTCATCCACGCCCGATGGACGCCCATTTCTCCAAAAACTCACGGATGGGGATGTCCCCGCTCCAATGAAAGCTCAGATAAGCTCGAGAAAAGCTTCAATCCGAAGTTTGATCTGCTGTGTATCGTATTCCGAATAGTCGGTTCGAATTTGCACGTACGGGAGGCCGAGCCGGTCGGTGACAAACTCCTTTACCAGGAAAGCTTCGATGTTGTATGTGTGGCATGCTTCCCACGTGAGCTCCACCACGCCATCGACATGATAGTCTTCGACAATCGCCTTGATGATCTCCAGCCTCGCTTCATTGGGACTCATACACGGGCAGGCCGTGCGCAGGTACCTTTCGGCCAGCGCCCTCATCGGCTCGGTACCTTCTTCCACAAGGAATGAAGTGGTCTTGAGCCCCCCGCAGTTTTCCATGGCGACGACGATCCCCCCGCTCTCTTCGATGATGTCGAGGACCTTATTGTTGGTTGAAGGGCAGCCGGTCAGAAGGATCCTGGGTTTTCCGTCAACTTCGTTGAGGAATCCTTCATCTTCGGCCCGTCTCTCAGCAACGGCAATGTAGGCCTGCATGTTGGAGATTCGCTCCTGCAGGTTGCACTCAAACCCGGACGCCTCTTCCATGATCACCGATATTTCACGTCCGTAGAGAAGCGGTGTCGCTCCTTTGTTCAGTCCGTAGACGTTGTTCACGGTCTGTCTGCAGTCGTTGTAGAGCCGAATCTGCTCCTGCAAGGCTTCATCGGTGATGCGATTGCCGGTGAGCTTTTCCAGCAGATGCTTGACCTTGTAGAGCTCGTCCTGCCAGTATCGGAGACTCTCCGGAGTTTCGGATGTTTGCGGCAGAGAAAGTAAATGAAGCGGTTTGATTCTGCCCAGCAACTCGAACATTTTCTTCTTGCCGTCGCAGGTGGCGTCTGCCAGGATTAAATCGGTCTCATGCATGTAAGGACAGGTATCTACCAAGGCATGGCCATAGCTTGATTTGATCAGGGGGCAAAGATTCCGCGGCAGATCCTTTTCCGCCTCGACTGCAGCCTGTTGCGAACCGGCGCACAACGCAACGGGAATGGCCCCCGCAGCGGTAATGATCTCCTTTGGGGTAAAGGCACAGTACACCCCGACGATTTTGGTGCCGTCTTCTTTGAACTCTATGCCCTCTCGAAAAACTCTATCAACAATCCGTTCTCGTAAATGCTTATCGAACATGGCTTCTCTTTGTCGCGAGCGAACGCAAACCGATCGATCTCGATCGAAGCTTGAAATACCCTGCGGCAGCCAGGTAACCTCTGGTGTTGCGACTCGCACAAATACTCAAGGTGTTGCCTTTAATCGTTTATGTCCGGATACTAAGGGTGGTGGGGCTGTCTATATCAGTTAGTTTTCTATGGGTGAAATTCATTTTTCCGATACTTTCAGTGAATCAGGACGGTACTGTCCTATTTTATTTTCCAGTGACCTACCGACCGCCTTGCGGAACCTGTGTGGTGGTCGGACAGGGAGCAATGGCAAGGGTATGATGCATCCGGCCGTTTTTGTCATAAAAGCGGTTCGAAAAATCATGGATCGTGGATCGATAGTGTTGGACCTAGAGCATTCTTTTTCAACGAACGAGTGATTCCAAAGTCGCTTTTGCTTGATGGTTAAGGTCGCAGAGGGTAGTAAAGAAAAACGTGCGATTGGGAATCGGCTTTGATTTTGAAAAAGGACCGAGTGTGACAGCCATGCCATCTTCGGCAATGGTTGAGCGTCTCACACCAGCATAAGTGCATTTGACTGAAAGAATTGAGAATCGAGGGCGATATGGGGGAGACGGCGCGCGATATTATGGATACGCGATTGTACACTCTGCATCCACATACTCCGGTTGCGGAAGCTGCAGGAATCTTGAGGAAAGCTCGAGAAGAGTTGGGCCGGCCGGTGTTCGGGATGATCGTGGTGGACGAGGAGGGCAAATTGGTGGGAATGGCCTCAATGTATGATATCCTGCTTCTCACCCGACCCAAGCACATTCACATCTGGGGAGAGATGGCGGACATCGATGCAACGGGCATCATCAGAGAAGCATGCCTGCGCGCCAAGCCGATCTTGGTCGGAGATATCATGACCACCAATGTGGTTACCGTAACGCCTGACACGCACCTGCTGCTGATCGTTGATATCATGATCAAAAGGCACATCCGCCGCCTTCCTGTATTGGATGATGGAAAGGTCATCGGTATGGTGTACCTTTCCAGGGTTTTTGATTATTTTGTGGATCAATTGATTTTGTAGTCTTTTCCAGGGGAATCGAGTGCGATCCTCACACGTTCGTGTTCGCGCAATGAAGGTGCACCATGCCGATAGTTGATCGAAAGAATATTCTGCGGGGAGTAACGGTTCAGGAAGCCATGCGCCGGCTGGTCATCCGGTCGGCCTACGATTCCACCTTGGAACAGGCCACTCGGCTCATGATCAAATACAAGGTAAACGCCATCCTGGTTACGGACGAAGAGGAGAATGGCATCGGGGTTTTGTCCAAAACGGATCTGATGGCGGCCTATTATTCGGAAATGGCTGTCAGTAGCCCGATCGAGGCCATGATGACCGGTCCTCCCTTTTTCTGCAACCCTGGCGATCCGCTGGACGAAGCCCTCGAGAAGATGCGCGGCAAGGGAGTTCACCGGCTCTACGTCTCTGGCGAGATGCCGGGAAAGGCCATTGGAGTACTGGCCTATCCGGATATCGTCGGCATTCTGTATCGCTATTGCTACAGGTGTGAAAGGAGTCTTACCAGGCGCAGGGGTGCCCGAGCAGATATTCCCGATGCGGAAAGGTTGAAAGTGCGGGAGGTGATGACCCCCTGGGTGCACACTCACGCTGAAGATGAAACACTCTTCCAGGTCATGGAGGGGCTTTCATCCCATCACCTGGGAGCTGCCCTCATCACTGCAGAGGGGGAGCGTCCCTCGGGAATTATCTCCAAAACGGACCTTATCGTTGCCTACAAACACGGCATTGATCCAAATGTGCAAGCCGAGACTGTTATGAGCTCACCGGTGATTGCATGTTCGCAAGGCGAATTTCTCTGCAACGCCATCCAGACGATGATCTTCTCGGATGTGCACCGCCTGTTCGTATATGCAGACGACACTATTGGAGTCGCAGGCGTCCTGTCCCTCACGGATGCCGCTCGAATCCGCTCGGGGACCTGCCGTGCCTGCATAGCCACGCGCGTCACGATTGGGGGCGGTTCGGCCTGATTGTTAAAATGCCGACAGCACCTATCCCCTGCTAAGTTTAGCGATCCTCTCTGCAATCTCCCGTCATTCCCGCGGAGGCGGGAGTCCATTTGGTATCCGCAAGGGCGCAGGGCTGGATTCCCGCCAGAAGCCTGCGGGAATGACAAAGGCGAACTTTGGAGGATTCCAATCGCCAAATTAAGGCCCGTATGATTAAGTTTACCATTTCTACAGCTTGGCTATCACCGTGCCGGTATGGGATGATTCGTAGCCGGGAAGCGTCATAAGCTCTTCGCGCAACTTGCGATCCTGCATTGTGTCCAGAATGATGCTCACTGCAGGGTGGTCGACCAGGTCATCCGGAATGACTAAATCGCAGCGCACCGCCTCGATGGGAACAAAGTCCAGTCCGAACACGTCTGCGATGGCGCGAAGGCCTAAAGCTGCGTCTGCAAAGTTGTAGCGGACCATTTGGGCGCCTTCGATGTGGCTCGAGACCTCTTTATCGTAACCGGCCACGGTGTCGTGTGGGGTGTCGGAGCGATTCAGATGGTCATCGAGCAGAGTGCGCAGTGCGGCCCCCGGTTCTCGATTGACCAGCCTTACTTTGCCGCCCGCCAAGTCAGCGACCGTGCGAATCCCGTGGGGATTACCGGATGCGACCATAAAGCCCTCCTCCATGAGCGAAAAAGCAACCACTGTGGCTTTCGAGCCGCGCAGCAGGCTTTGTGCGAGTGTAACGTTGGCCTCGCCCGATTGAGCGTTATGCAGGTGTGTCCCGGCCAGGTGAGCATGACCCGCAGCAAGGCCCTCCAGGGCGCGGTGGCTCGATGCAAAGAGGCAATGGATCCGAACTTCCGGCGCGCGACGTGACACGTGTGCGCTCAAAATGGAAAAAGCCGGGTCACAGCCGAGCAGCATCACTGTCTGCTCGAGGCTCTGTTCGGAGCAAAACAGGTTGACCGTGCTCCCATCGGAGCTGAGCAGGCCGTCGGCGGCCCGCAAGCCATCGTTCAGGGAACGTCTGCCGGTCAAGGGATAGCCCACCACACGACCGCGAATTCTTGCCGCCGCCACGCGTGAGATTTCGCGATCCTCTTCCATGAGAGTTATCGGCTGCTGGTCATCCGAGGCTTGTTCGGAAAAAAGATCCTCCACTTTGCACCTTAGATGTTTTGCCAGTCGCAACGCCAGGGCGGTATTGGGCAGATACTTTTCCGATTCCATGTCGTAGATCGCCTGTCTCTTTACTCCCACCAGACGTGCCAGCTGACTTTGCGATAGTCCTCTGGACTGGCGCACAGATTTAAGGTGGCAAATCATACCCGTGTATCTGGTTTTCATGGAACACCCCCCAGCCATTTTCCGCGTTCACAGCCAAATGTCCTACATCGTCAATGTCGTTTAAAACATACTATTGACATCTGAAAAATGTATTCGTAGTGTATGACACCTTCCTGTCGTTTATAGACTACAGTCTAACCCGTTGGTGGTCAAAAAAACAATGGCTGTTTCTTGGAAGGTTTTCGTTTCTGGTCGGAGCAAAATGGTATGGCTTTTGCTCTAAACGCTTTGGGGAACATCAATACTAATACCAGTTGTGGAGGATGATGATGAATGGAAAGTGGATGAGTCGATGCGTGGGTGTTCTGGCGGCAGTCCTTCTGATTTCTGTTTTTACACTACCTGTCCCCGTGCCGGCGGCCGAGAAGGTGACGGTCTTTGCAGCGGCCTCGACCACCAACGCTGTGACGGACATCGGTAAGCTGTTTGTGGAAAAGAAGATGGGAGAATTTACCCCCTCGTTTGCATCTTCTTCGACACTCGCCAAGCAGATCGAAAATGGTGCGCCGGCCAACGTTTACATCTCGGCCAACAAAAAATGGATGGACTACCTGGAAGAGAAAAAACTGATCGATCCCGCCACCCGTTTCGATTTGCTGAGCAATCGAATCGTTCTGATCGCCCCTGCGGACAGCGAGCTGAGAAAAGTGGACATTGCCCCGAATTTCGATTTGGTCAAACTGCTGGCCGGCGGCAAGTTGGCCATGGGAGATCCGGACCATGTGCCCGCCGGAATGTATGGGAAGAAAGCCCTTGAAACGCTTGGCGTTTGGAAGAGTGTTGAGGGGAGTGTTGCACGAGCAAAAGATGTTCGTGCTGCTTTGGCTTTGGTTGAGCGCGGCGAGGCTCCGCTCGGAGTCGTGTACACTACAGACGCGGCCATAACGGACAAGGTGAAGGTGGTGGGCACATTCCCGGAAGACAGCCATCCCCCCATTGTCTATCCCGTGGCACTGGTTGAGGGTGCGGAAACCCCGGCGGCCAAGAGCTTCCTCGAATTTCTCAAAACCCCCGAAGCCAAGACTATCTTTGAAAAGTATGGGTTTACTGTGCGCTGATGAATCTATTTGCTTTAAGTCCACTCGAAATCGAGGCTCTAAGGCTGAGCCTATGGGTATCCGGCTGGGCGGTTGCCACTAGCCTGCCGCTAGGTATTCTGGTGGCTTGGATGCTGGCCCGCCTCAGGTTTCCCGGTAAATCCCTGGTGGACGGTCTAGTTCATTTGCCGCTGGTGCTGCCTCCGGTCGTGATCGGCTATCTGCTGTTGGTGCTGTTCGGCCGCAGGGGTGTGGTGGGAGCCTGGCTGTATAAGGTGCTCGGCATTACGTTTGCCTTCAATTGGAAGGGGGCTGCTTTGGCTGCTGGGGTTATGGCCTTTCCGTTGCTCGTGCGCGCCGTGCGACTTTCTCTCGAGAGCATCGATCAGGGATTGGAGTCTGCTGCACGGACCCTTGGTGCAGGGCCGCTCAGGGTCTTTTTTACGGTGACGTTGCCGCTGGTCGTGCCGGGACTCATAGCCGGTGCAATTTTAGCTTTTGCCCGCAGCCTCGGCGAATTCGGCGCAACCATCACGTTTGTTTCCAATATCCAGGGAGAGACGCAGACGCTTCCTCTGGCCCTCTATACGCTCACCCAGGTTCCCGGTGGAGAATGGGGAGCCATGCGGCTCTGCGTCATCTCGGTGGTTCTCGGCATGGCGGCTTTGGTGGCATCCGAGCTTTTATCCAGGCGCTTTGCGGCTCGCATGGAAGGTTGAGGGCTGGTCCAGTGCTGGATATTCGCATCAAACGTCGTCAAGGCGATTTTGTCATGGACGCCGCATTCCGATCTGAAGAAGTGGGCGTAACGGCATTATTCGGCCGCTCCGGGGCGGGCAAGACGTCCATTATCAACATGGTGGCCGGGCTGGCTCGCCCCGATGAAGGCTACATTATTGTAAATGGTAGTTGCCTGTTCGATTCAAAATTGTCAGTTGATGTTCCGCCTGAGAAACGCCGCATTGGCTATATTTTCCAGGAAGGAAGATTATTTCCACATCTTTCGGTGCGATCCAACCTCACCTATGGCATGCGGCTGATTCCCCAGGCCAACCGCTATGTGCATTTCGACCAGGTGGTGGAGCTGCTCGGAATCGAACACCTGATCGACCGTCGACCGGCCAAGCTCTCCGGCGGCGAAAAGCAGCGGGTCGCCATCGGTCGGGCATTACTTACGAGTCCCTCTCTTTTGCTGATGGATGAACCGCTTGCTTCACTCGATGGCGCTCGCAAAGCAGAGTTGCTGCCTTTTATCGGCCGTTTGTCGCGTGAGTTTTCCATCCCCATACTCTATGTGAGCCATGCTTTGGAAGAAATTCTAAACTTGGCCGATGCCATGGTGGTGCTGGACTCCGGCCGCGCGATAGCGGTGGGCAGTATCGAGGACCTGATGACTCGCCGCGACCTGCAGCGTTTAACCGGCTACACCGATTGCGGCGCGGTGATCTCGACCGTGGTGGAATCACAGAACGAGACGGTCGGTCTCACACACCTGCGCTTCCCCGGTGGCGTTTTGAAGCTGCCTCGCTTCGAAGCGCCCGCCGGAGCCAAAGTGCGAGTGCGAATAGAGGCGAGGAATGTGGCAATTGCCTTGGTTCCGCCGGAGCAGACCAGCGTACAGAATGTTTTGCCCGGAACGGTTGAAGAGGTAATCGCGGGGAATGGATCGCTGGTGGACGTTCGCCTTAATATCGGCTGTCCTCTGCTGGCCAGAATCACGCCTCAGGCCTGGAAGGATCTCGACTTGAAGCCGGGGCAGCGCATTTTTGCCTTGATCAAGAGCGTCGCGGTTTCCCGTGGCGCCTTGGGGCAACACGAAGAGTGAGATGCGAAATAGTTAGTCGACGTTGACCATCACGCTGGTTGCTTTGACTACGGCATTTACTTCTTTGCCTACGGCCAAGCCCAGGCGTTCGGCGGAGCTAACAGTGATGACGGATACAATTTGATTCCCGTCGGCGATCTCGATGACGACCTCGGCCATTACCTGACCTTTTTTGAGTTCTTTGACTTTTCCTTTGAGGACGTTTCTCGCGCTCAGTTCCATTCTTTTCTCCTTACTGTGTTGGTGGGTCTCATCCCTTACGGGATAAACTCGGAAACAATTAACGGTCGTTCATTGGGTTGCCCCATATTCAAACGATGTCTCGCAAAACGTAGGTCGTCTGGCCAGTGAGGTCAACGCCTTTTTGACAAAAGGGAAAATCATGCTGCCACTAAGAAACACTGATTCATGGGCTTGGCGTGGTCGTTTTCTAAGAGGGCCGCTCCAGGCCAGGAGAACAAAATTATGGATAAAAACTTTACACCAATTGGGTTTGTTCGATCACCGGTCAAAGAGATCAAAGGTATGCCCGTTCAGCCTACGGGAGCTATCGGCGTGACCGGGGCCATCGAAATCGACCCGCGCTTGGAGGAAGGACTGAAGGATCTCGATGGCTTCTCGCACATTTTCATCCTGTATCATCTGCACCGAAGCTCCGGCTTTTCCCTTTTGGTCAAACCTTTTCTTGATAACCAGATGCATGGGGTGTTCGCTACTCGCGTCCCCAAGAGGGCCCAATGCCATCGGTTTGTCCATCCTCAAACTGAAAGAAGTGGAGAGAAGTACCGTTCATGTGGAAAACATCGATATCCTTGATGGGACGCCCGTCCTGGATATCAAACCCTATGTTTCGAATTTTGATATATGGGACGCTGACCGGTTCGGCTGGTTCACAGAGAAGGCGAACAAAGCGAAGCATTTCAAGGCTGATGAGCGCTTCGTTTGATCATAAAATTACTCTTGCAGAAGATCGGAGATTTATATGGCCGCTTATGTGTTGGTGCATGGGGCCTTTCAGGGGGGATGGGTGTGGCAATGTGTGGCAGCTGCGTTGAGAAGCCAGGGGCATCAAGTCTATACGCCAACGTTGACCGGTTGCGGTGAACGCGTTCATCTGCTGAGACAAGACGTCGACTTGCCCACCTACATCGAGGATGTCGCCAACGTATTTGAGTTTGAAGGGTTGCACGAAGCGACTTTGGTGGCGCACAGCTACGCAGGATTGGTTTGTTCGGCGGTTGCTCGGAAGCGTCCGCATCGGATCGCAAACCTCGTTGACGTTGACGCATTGATTCCAGAACCGAACAAATCGTTTGTAGACTTGGCCCCTGATGCATTCCGCCACCTCCTTGAGACGCACACCCACGCCAAGTGGCTGGTCAGGCCCTGGCCG
The DNA here is from genome assembly GCA_963781715.1 of uncultured delta proteobacterium. Classification (GTDB taxonomy): domain Bacteria; phylum Desulfobacterota; class Syntrophobacteria; order Syntrophobacterales; family Syntrophobacteraceae; genus Desulfoferrobacter. The sequence goes on along the minus strand of CAWAGW010000017.1, from coordinate 105,513 downwards.
ATACACCAGTTTGGAATTGCCGATGAACGGGAAAGAAGTTGGTTCCAATCCAGGCTGGTCAATTTCCCCCTGGCCGCCTTTACGACGCCGTTTCCCGGCACGTTCGACGGAACTTTGCAGGTCATTTCCTATATACATTGTCCCGAAGGCGCCAATCCACTGATCGACAGGATGGCGAATGAAGCGAAAGCCAAAGGGTGGGCATATTATGAGTTGCACAGCGGCCATTGTCCTATGGTCACTGTGCCGAAGCAGTTGGCTGAGCTGTTAATCCAAGTTCAAACAGAGAACATTTCGAATGAATCTGATCTCGGTCTGCAAGACGCAAAGGCAAATTCAGCTTGAGATCAGCCCGATCCTCCGAATACCGACCAAGGATAAATGGTTTTCTGACTATTTCTCCTTATCTTTGGGCTTGGTAAAGGTCAGGAAAGTGCAGAGCTTACAAATTGTCAAAGCCAGGGTAGGTTTCTCCAGTACGAGGAAAGGACACGCCGCCGTCGCGAATGGTGCGCTCTCCCTTCTCTCATTTGTCGACTCTATCGATTGTCGATAGGCGCCGACCGGGGGTTTCTAATATTTGGTCAGTTTGAAGCTGACCGGCACAATCACCCAGGTGGCTACAGCTTTGTTGTGATAGTAGCCCGTCGGAATCTCCATTTACCCACAGATTCCAGCACGCTCTGGTCGAACACTCCATGTGGACTGCTTTCCATCACCTTGGCGTTGCGGACATGACCCTCAGGCGTTACAAGCAATTTGACCACCACTTTACCTGTGATGTGCAAGTCGTGGGCGGTTTTGGGGTATTTTGGTTTAACTCCTCGCAACAATTTAGGAGGGCGGTCCACTTGCTTCAAACTGAATGTTCCACCCATTTTGCCAGGTCCGCCTGCCGCCATTCCTATTCCGTCTCTGCCGCCGATTCCGGTGCCACCTACTTCTCCAATCACATCGCCTGCGGTACTCCCCTTAGCTCCCTTTCCAGTTTGAGTTGAGGTCTGTCCAATGGCGCCTATCGACTTTTTGGTGACTGAACCGGGCTGTGCGTTTGACTTCGGTGCAAGCTGCTTCGATCTTTTGGTACTGGAACTCCTTCTCGTCGTCATGACTGCGGAGTTATTTCTTGGCCTTTTATGGTGTTTGGGTTTTGGGGCCGGAGGAAGAGGGTCGACTCCTTTTGGCGATTTTGCCTCTAGGCCGTCCATGGTTGGGGCGACATCAGGTTCTGGCCGATCCAATCCAGTGTGCTGAATACTTTTATCGGACACGTGCGTTTTCCTTTTCTTCTGTCCCATATCCCCAAAACTCATCTTCGCAAAATGGAGCATCAGGTGCAGTTGTGAGTGGGGAGGAAGACCACATCCCTCATTCCTATCCGTCAGGAAGCGATATCGAAAAAGTGGATTCGACAAAGCTTGCTACTTCAAAATAAGGCCGGCCAAGAGCTATCATTTCTAGCCTAAAACCGCTGCATCGGGTATCAGCGGCGACCGTTCGAACCCAGTGGAATGTCTCTCCTGCCAATCCGCCTTGAGACAAACGACCGGGTCGATGCTGATTCTGGACTACCCGAGGGAAGTCCACGCCAATTGGGAGTCGCAAAGGAGCGGGGCACGCATATCCTGAAATGCTCGTTCAGTTGCAGGATCTGGACTTGGGCCCCGTACAGGCCGAGGATCGTCTGATCATTGATTACGGATTCCAGCTTTCCGGCGCTGGCAACCATGCCCTTGTGCAGCATGACCACTTGGCTGGCAACCCACAGCGCGTGGTCGGGAAAGTGAGTGGACAGGACAAAAGTGTATCCGTCTCGCGCCAATCCAACAATTTGCTCCAGCAGTCTGAGCTGATTTCCATAATCCAGCCCATTGGCCGGTTCATCCATGATTAGTGTGCGTGCTCCTTGAGTCAAAGCTCTTGCAATCAGTGTGAGCTGCCGTTCCCCGCCGCTTATTTCATTGTAGATGCGCTCCTTGAGATGAAGGATGGACAAGCGTTCCAGGGAGCTGCCGGCGATGTCTTTGTCACCCGGTGAAAATTTTGCGAGGAAGTGCTCGTGCGGAGTTCGTCCCATGAGCACGACATCAATGACTTTATAAGCAAAGCCTATCCTGTGAGTCTGGGGGACGTAGGCGAGTTTTCGAGCAAGACTTTTTGGCCTTATGCCGCTAATCCCCCGGCCATCCAGAAAAACCGATCCTTTTGCAGGTCGTATCAAACCGAGCATAATTTTCAGTAGGGTGGTTTTGCCGCTTCCGTTGGGCCCCAGCAGGCATACGATCTGCCCCTTCTCCACCGACAAGGATACCTTCGTCAGTACTTGGGAACGGGCGTAGCTGAAATCGACACTCTCGGCCCGTATCAACTCCATCCCCCCATCCTTTCCTTGCATTCTTGAGGATCAGTGCGAACACGGGAACACCGACCAATGCGGTGAGGATTCCGAGGGGGATTTCCACCTGGAAGAGCAATCTGGACAGATCATCGACGATGAGAAGGAAGATCGTCCCAATGATGGTTGTAACGGGCAGGAAAACCCGGTTGTCAGGACCGACCAGCATGCGGCTCATGTGAGGAATCACCAGTCCGACCCAGCCCAACATGCCACACACGGCGACGGTCAGGCTGCTGATGACCGTGGAAGTCAGGATGAAAATCAGGCGGAGGGCCGTCACATTCACTCCCAGGGTGCGGGCTTCTTCGTCCCCCATGGTCAGAACATTAAGGTAAGGAGAAAGGAGTAGAAGAATCAAGATTCCGGCGAGGATCGGGAAGGATAACACGAAAACTGTCTTGACGTCCGCTAGGGCAAATCCCCCCATAAACCAATAGGTGATAATGGGCAGCTGGCTGTAGGGGTCCGCCAGATACTTCATAAGGAGAAAGAGTGAGTTGAAAAGTTCAGAACTGATGATACCGCCCAAAACCAGCAGCAGGATTCTGTCCCGGCGGTAAAGCCTGGCAATTCCGACAGCGACCAGCACCCCTATTATCCCGAAAACGGAGGAAGTTGCTTGAACCGCCACCCAACTCAATGAAAGTACTGTGCCCATGGCTGCTCCGAACGAAGCTCCGGCAAGAATGCCCACCAGTTTGGGCGAAACCATGGGGTTGATGAAAATAGCCTGGAGAACAGCGCCGGAAATTGATAGGGCGGCGCCCACAAGCATGGCGCCCACAATGCGAGGCATCCTGATGTGCAGCAGAACCGTCTGCAGCGTCTCTAATCGTTGCACTTCCATACTGTTCGCATTTGACAACCGACAAGCCAGAGAATGAATGATTTCTCCGGGGCTCACTGGATACCTGCCAAGGGCTAGCGAGGCGAGAACTGTCAGAAAGAGCAGACCGAACAGCGACGGGAATAAGATACGGGAGCCGATCATTGCTGCAACACTTCCTGCAGGGCCTTATCATTTAATTCCACACCGAGGAAAAGACGGTAGAATTCTTTAGTTTCCCGTGGCAGATTCAGAGGATAACGATCCGGATAAAAAATGTTGGTCAGCCATTTGATGCCAAGCAGACGCATGAAGGAAGGAGGACGGTCGAACCAGTTGAAAGGGGCTTTGGGAATCAAGTAGACTCTCTTATTTTTTACCGCTCGAATGGACTGCCATTTGGGGTCACGATAGACCTGACTTAGAAATTCCTTTTCCTGCGCCACGATTACCTCCGGATCGGCCAGCAGCACCTGTTCGATGGAGATCCTCTCCGTTCCGAAATCGTTTTTGGGAGCGCATTGGTAAATGTTTTTGCCGCCTGCGAGTTTGATCAGTTCGGTATGGGATGATTTGTCACATTCGGTGCTCAACCCATCAGGCGCTTCAGCATAGTAGACGGTGATCTTTTCTCGATCCGGGATTGCTGAGACTATTGATTGGATTGTCTTCAGCGTAAGGGTAGCGAACTCGCTGAGCAGCCGGCCCCGTTTCTCATGGCTCAAAAGGCTTGCGACAAATTGAAAGGCTTCCGGATATTCATAGAGGCTGTCAATCTTGACATAAACAAGGGGTATGCCGAGTTGTTGTGCTGTCTGCTCCAGCTTTTCATTTGCTGCCGCCTGTTTCCACATCCAGGCAATCATGACATCCGGTTTGACCTTCAGCAGGGTCTCCTGGTTTGGGGTTCTTCCCTGCCCGAACCATCCGCCGATCACAGGAAGGTTCACCACATCCCTGGCAAGAAAGGGTTTCTCCATGTCATTGAAAGAGAAATTGAGGCGCACGATGACAGCGGGATCGATGGCATATATCAAGTAGGTGGCCGGCGGCGAAGCCCCATAGACTTTGGTGATCGATTCCGGCACAGTCACCCGTCGGCCGGCCATGTCAGTAATCTCCCTGGCATTGACCGGCTTTGCCAAGATGACCGTCAGAAGAAAGACAAGTGCAATTCGATTCCAGTGGATTCTGCCCATTGTTTTACGGTCCTTGCCCGACTGGCCGAGAGGTTCATCCCGGTAGTGTGTAATAAGTGCATCCCTGCTGACAGGGTCTGCAGAGCACCATGCCGTTGTCGTCAGCTTGCCGTCGGTCAAAAATCTGTTCACCGCACTTTTCGCAGATCACCACGTCACTGGGGGGGCCGGGCAGGTCCTCCGGGCGCAGCGACACCGCAACCTTTTGAATGGTCAGTAGCTCCTCCTCTGACATGGATTTCAGCGCCTCCAGTTGAGCTGCCCGTGCATCCAGGGCGGCAAAACGACTCTCGGCCAAATTGTCGGCTTTTTGCCTGAAATCGTTCTTGGCAGCCACTCTCGCCGCATTGCCCGTCTTCAGATCAACGAACGTCGCACCCATTTTGCCATAATCCAGTATTTTGAGAGTGCGCCTCCCCACCCTGCGACCGGTGATGGTCATGATGGCGTCGGTTGCGCACCGGCCGATTTCCACAAAAACAACGAAATCCCTGTTTTCTCTGGCCTCGGGATATTTCAGTCCGATTCCCTTCAGACCGGCCAGCGCCATCCGAACACCGACGATCTGCCCCCCCCGCACAGGTGGCCGTGAAATGCTGCCGCTTCATCCAGCAGAGAGTGGAAATCTATGTTTTCAGTGCTCATCTTTTCTCTCCTCAATGCAGGCAGAAGGAAGGGGCATGTTTGCCTAACAGCATGTTGTCCATTGAATATATTGATCTTTCTGATGCATCTTTCAGCAAAGAGTGTGTGGGCGCCGAATCCTTCTGCCAGAGCGTCCAAAGATCCGTCCGCATCGGTCACGATGGAGCCGCCGACAAGACTAACGCCGCGTGCGAAAAAAGCATCGGGAAGCAGGCTTGCGGTGGGGCCGACAAGGATCACCATCGCATGGCGTTGTACGTGTTCCAGCAGCCCGTCTATGGTACCGTTGGCAAGGGTAGAGCCGGTAATGATCACCGTATCCGACAACGGCAAAACCTCCGAGGCGAGCTCGGCCAGCACGTAGTATTTAAGCTCGTCGGCTTTGAGTGTTTCCTTTTTCTTTTCCACGACATGAAACCTGATTCCCTTGATCGCCTTGAGCCTCTTTAAATATGCAATGAAGGCGCCCACCATACTGGTCTCACCGATTGATTCCAGGTTGATAAGGTCGAGGGCATCGGCGTCATAGACCACGTCGTAATCACCGTTGAGCAGAAACCGGCTGGACAGAGCATTCAGTGTGGCCGTCTTTACAGCCCTGGCGACCGGGCCGGCCTGCTTTAAATCCAGCAGTTGATCGACAGAAGCGCCGCAGAATACTCTTCTGGCTGGTTTCCCGGCCCCCGCGGAATGGCAGCAAACCTTTTCACTCATATCATCGACCGGCGTATAAGCGATGCCGGCACACCCATTGGAAAGCTTGACGCCGGTGAAAAACACTCCCACCTCCACCCTTTCCACTGTAAGGTCGCCCAAGGTATGACCATAGAGTTGTCTAATCATGTTGACGGTATCATCGAGGACCATACTCTTCTCCTTGCAATTATTGCTCGCGCAAACCTAGAATCTGTACCTTATATGGCCGAAGAAAGTTCGGCCGGGTTCCGGATAGCCTTCGTCATATTCGTAGTCTTTATCGAATAAGTTGTTGATCCCGAATTCTGCGGTGAAACCTTTAAACACTTCATAGATGACTTTCGTGTTAATCAATGCGAAACCTTTCGCGACCCGCACCCCGTCGGTTGAGCTGTAACGGCTGGAGTCGTATTCGATATCTCCGAGAAATTTCAGCCGTTCAATGGGTGTGTAGAGCAGATAGGCAAATGCCTTGCAAGCAGGAACATTAGTGATCTCGTCATTGGTACTGTTGTTTTCAGCCTTGGTGTGGGTGAAATTGAAGCCCGCTTCAAGCTGTTTGAACAAATGCCCGCGAAACCACAATTCAAAGCCGTAGAGGTTGACATTGCCGATGTTCTGATTCTGAATAACAGTTTTCCCCGGGTTATCCGGGTCGGGCACAGTCTTTTCGAGAATATAGTCGGTAACGTCATTAAAGAAGAAGGTCCCTTCAACGGTAAAGTCTCCAAACAGTAAATGTTGATAGCCCAGTTCGTAAATCATAGCTTCTTCCGGATTTAGATACGGATTGGGAATTGCTTTACCCATTTTGTAGGAATACTTGTCTTTGATGGACGGGAAGCGGCTCTTTCGTGAAATGCTGGCGTGCAGCAGCCCTTTCTCCAGTACCTTGTAGAAGATTCCGCCTTGGGCATTGACTGCGTCGGTCGTGTCAGTGGGGAAATCGATCAGTTCGTTGTTCGAGGTGAGGTCCTCCGCTTCGATCGTTGCCTGCCTATCGTAGCTCACTCCCAGGATTGTGTAGAGGTTTTTGCTGAAATCAATTGTGTCCTCAACTCCGATGGACATGATTTCGTCCTGGAAGTGCTGTATCGGGTTTCCCTCGTTATGCTCCTTGTGATAGTCCCGCTTGTAGTGAAACGATATCTTCAAGTCATTCCACGGGATAAGAGTCGTCCCTCCTTCGACGGAGCCCCCGACGGTATAGTCATCGTAGTAGCTCTTGAAGGAGGATTTCTTGTTCATGGTGCGGTAGGTATTATCATCGTAGCTGTAAAGTGCGTTTTGAAACTGGTCGTAGTAGATTCTGCTCTTCACGTAGCTACTCTCCCCAACGGCGGTGATGGAGTTGAAATAGACGCTCTCCTTGTCCCAACAGGGCCACTGCCAATAACGGATGTTCACAGAAGGATCGTAGCCGGCATAGGGGGGGTGCCTTTTACGCCATGTTGATTGATGTAGCTTATTGCGTACTCATCGGTTTCGTTGGGTGTCAAACCGAGCTTGACGTTAAACTTACGGTCGTTGAAATACGAATTGTCACGGTGTCCCTTGTCTTGCGTGGAAGTTGGAGTGAAATCACCGGACAAGGGAAAATAGCTGCTGTCATGTACAAAGCTCCGCCCTGGAGGTACCCCTTGTTCCATTTACTGCCGAAATTGCCGTTAACGTTATAGGTGTCGCCGGATCCGTATCCGGCTCCCGCATCTACTTCGAACTTTTTCGATGGCTTTCTGGAGATCATGTTAATGGCGCCGCCCATCGTGTTGGGACCGTACAATAGTGATGTGAAGCCTTTCGACAGGATGATCTCAGACAGATCGAAGGTAGTGAAACGACTCAAATCCGGATAGCCGTCGTAGGGCACATAGATGGGAATGCCGTCCTGAAAAAGCGGCACATGTTTGATGTCAAAACCTCTGACATAAACAGTCATTTCATTTCTAGCACCGGTCAGAGACGTGGTCACACCCGGCAAGAGATCAAGAGCATCGGCTACATTGTTCCTTTCAAAAAGCCTCATCTCGTCATTGGTCACATCCTCAACCGTCACATTTTTGTTTTTCTGTTCTTTTTCAACAACCTCGACTTCTCCCAGGGTAAAAACATTCTCGTTTGTCTCTTGTACTTCATCCGCAGAGCCAGCTTCCGCCCACACCAGCCAGATACCATGCAACACAGCCGCCGCAAACAAAACAACTAGAACTGCCCCCTTGAACAGCTTCCGCTCCATTTCTCTCCTCGCCTCCTCTAAAATGATTAACCTGCAAATCCTCCTGTAGCTGTCGTCCATTGAAGTGGCACAACCTTGGTGATGATTCGCTCCGGCTGTGCACAAAGACCCTTGGTAAATTAGTTGTGTTTATTTTTACATAACGTGGGCCGACACAATACCCCCTCCAGCGACCTCTCACTGCATCGAATGGCCACCGGTAGTGTCCCATAAAACGTATTAGACGTTTTTCAATGTATTATCGCGGCGACACAATGAACCGCAAAGTGCCCGCAAAGCTCTGCAGCTTGTTTGCGTACCTGGTGCCACGCAGAAGACGACTTTATCCTGAATGGAGCTCTTTCCCCCTCCTTGATTGCTTGAATCAACTTACCTCCACAAAAGAGTGCAGAACCACTGCGATAACGGAGCCTTGTATGCATAGTTGCCGGAAGGAGGAGTAGACCGAGATTCGTTTCAGAACGGCCCCTTTTCGAATGATTTCCATACAACCCCTCTGTACGGAGCGTAGAACCGGCTCATTAGAATTGGGATGACGGCAAAAGGATAACCCTCAAACTCGGTCGCGATCAGCGAGCCAAAACGATCTCAATTCTTTCCAACCCCTTAACGTAGCGTGCTCCGGTAAAGTAATCCTCCGTAGATATGAGCTCCAATTGATCCTTTTCGATGTCGAGTGCTTTGCCTTCTTTTTCGATCAGGATTAAAGCACCGCCCCCCACTGCCGTGTTGAATATTTCCTGCCACGAAAAGACAACCTTAAACCCGTCTTTAGCCGACGCGACAATGAACATCTTCTTCGTGTCATTATCCTCCTCCTTGATGACTTCAGCCATCCTGATCACATTCTCCAGAAGCACCCCCTTGCAGCCGGAAATACGCCCCTTGGGGGTACCGCTGCCACAGATTATAGGCAGTTCTTCTATCTCCTCCAAATCCATGGCACAAAGCTCGCGCATACCGAGGGTAAGTGGATTCACAACCCGCCTCGTCACCCGGAGCTTGTTGCCTTCCGGCAAAGCAGATCGTTCATTGTCGGCATCTTTTGAATTGGCATTCACAGCAGCTCTCCCGACCACCTTTTCCCATAGCTTATTACGACCATGCGCGCAGATCCTGGGACTTGCCAGGGTACTATTACTATGCTTGGCAACTGCCCTTGTGGCATAGCTAGCGACAAAAGCGTTTCCCTGTAACGTTATGTTTCATCTAGCATATTGATGGCCGCCAAAAACCGCTCCCGTGGAAGCACTTTCTCAATCAGCTTCCATAAATATTACTCAGGGCTTGGCGTAAAGAATAAAACTGATGGCGACCATTAACGGCGAAGCGGTTCACGTCCGATCTCTGCGATAGCCCTCCCCCAAGGGTTCGATTCAGAGCAACAGACGGAAAGGAGCTTAGGATGTATTTTTTTAAACGTCAATAAGTGATTTTTAAAATACTCAGGGATGAAGGATTGCCAGAGTCATTCAGGACGTACTTCGGTAGAGTGTAATGGGGCCGTGCCCGGGGGTATATGGATTGCTTTAAGCCGGTGAGTGGAAGAATCATCCGAATGGGCGATGGAGATTCTTGCGCCTCGCCTGGCGGATCGCCGTCTTCCCATGGATGTATTTTCTGAATTTATCCGCCAAAAGATTGAGAGCGGCTGGCCGATTGGTCTCCCGATACCGGCCGTTTTGCTGGACAAGCGGCCTTTTCAGCCGATATCGACGGAGGAGTTGCCGACTCAGAGGGGTCTGTTTTTGCATGCAAACTGATTCTTGGTTCGTACCCTTTTCTGAAATCGGCCGAACGGAAGCTAACTCGTCGGATTCGATCACTTTAAAAGAGCTGAGGCAATTTGCCCCACCACCAATGGGCAAATCGACTTCTTGGCGTGAATAGTCATTTCCTTATGACCTTATGATGGGGTTCCGTCACGATCCTCCTCGATTGTTTGCAGCGATGGAATGGTGTTCGTGCACGATCTCGCTTTGCTTTTCAGTACCTACATTACAGTTTTGCAGTGATCTAATAGGTTAGTCTTATGTTTAATTAAAATGCTATAGATTATATCAATTTGACATATAGGCAGTTTCTGCTACTTGTAGACGAACAGCTGCCTGGAGAAAGGAATCCGAGCGTTCGGCAGTGATCGGTGTAGAGGCGCGGAATGCACCGTATCGACTGATATTGCACGACGGGATACGCTGGTTTCAAAGTGACATTGTTGCTGCTGGGCTTCGCTGTGGTGCATACGGGTTTTGCGTTCACGAGCGGATCGACGATGACCAAGCTTTGAGGGGGTAGGAGTATGAAAAGATTTGCGATGGTTTTGGGAGTCATGGGAGCTTTGTTTTCCTTGAGTCACTTGTGGGGGAAAGTCCCTTGTTTTGCGGCGGGAGTGTTGGACAGAATCAATGAAACGGATGAGATCCGCATGGGATTCAGGGAAGGCTCGGTGCCCTTCGGTTATATCAATGATCAAAAGGAATGGGTCGGTTTCGGTCTCGACCTTGGCGACGAAATCGTGTTGGCACTCCAAGAGAAATACGGTAAAGAGCTGAAGGTCATCAGGAAGCCGATCAATCCCAAAACCCGCATTCCAATGGTGGTAAACGGTTCCGTTGATGTCGCCATCGGCTCGACCACTATCACCCTGGAAAGGGAAGGGGTGGTGGACTTCAGCCTTCCTTACTTCCTTACCGGCACCAAGTTGTTGGTTCCCAAAGACAGCTCGATAAAGGACTTTGCCGACGTTGCCGGCAAGCGAGTCGGAATGGGTAGCGGCTCAACCGCAAATATCAAGGGCATCGATAAGGCGATGGCGTCAGGTCTTATCAAACCGCCGTGTGAGAAAGTCTTGTTTGAAGAGCACAACAAAGGCTTTTTGGCTCTTCAGCAGGGCAAAATCGATGCGTATTTCACGGATGCCAGCGTCCTTGCGGGAATGAAGGCAAAAGCCGCCAACCCGGATGATTGGAAAATCGTCGGCAGCTACCTCACTTATGAACCCTACGGCATCATCCTGCCGGAAAACGACGGGGAATGGAGAGACTTCGTGAATGCTGCACTTATAAAGACAATTAAGAGCGGGCGTTTTGAGGAAATCTACGTCAAATGGTTCGGGCCGGACGGGGAAGTGCCGCTGCCCATGAGTGAGGAATACCGGATGCTGCTAAAGGCTTTGAACTATCCTGATTAAGCCGGACGAGCTCGACGTCTCAGGTCATGGGACTGCTGCATTACGATTTTGACTGGACTGTCTTGTGGCGCGAACCTTACGGGTGGATGTTGTTGCAAGGTATTTATACCACCATCCATCTGTCCTTGTTCGCTTGGCTCATTGCTGTGCTCATAGGGCTCATAGTGGCGGTTTTAAGGGTTTTGCCGCTCCGTGCAACCCGGTTGGCAGGCTTTGTCTATGTGCAGGTGTTTCGCAACACACCGCTGCTGGTGCAGCTGTTTTTCTGGTATTTTGCAGCGCCTTTGTTTCTTCCTAAATCTGCACAGCAATGGCTTTACAAGACGATTCCGAACTACGCCTATCTTGCTGGAGTGGTCGGCTTAGGGCTGTACACGGCTTCGCGCCTGGCAGAGCAATTTCGCTCAGGGTTTCTAGCCATACCTGAGGGGCTCCACCATGCGGCCCGCTCAACAGGACTTTCGACCTTCCAGACCTTCCGCTTTGTGATCATCCCGTTTGCCTTTCGCATCATCATCCCCTCCTTCGCAGCGGAATTCCTGACCTGCTTCAAAAATTCGGCGTTGGCCATGACAATCGGGGTGATGGAAACGACGCACACAGCGTACTATATCGATTCGTTCACATGGCATGGACTGGAGACGACTACTGCCGCGAGTCTGGTGTACCTCACCATTGCCATGGCGATCACCTTTTCCATGGCGGCCTTGGAGAAGCGAATTCGCATACCGGGTATGATTGCGAGGGGCCGATAGATGGATTTCGATGTCATCATCGAAAATGCTTCTTACATGCTGGGAGGATTGGTGTTGAGCTTCGAGTTGGCCGTCATTACTTTGGTCGGCGGGTTCATGCTCGGACTGGTCCTGGCTTTGGGGCGTCTTTCTTCAAAGCGAGTCATCTATTATCCCGCTACCGTGTATATATATTTCTTTCGGGGAATGCCCTTAATTCTCGTGATCTTTTGGATCTATTTCCTGGCGCCGATCATCATCCAGAGTCCGGTTGAGGAGTTCAATTCCGCTGTGATTGCTTTCGTCACTTTTGAGGCCGCTTATTTCGCCGAAATTTTGCGAGCCGGGATTCAGTCGGTTCCGGTGGGGCAAACTATGGCTGCGAATGCCAGCGGCCTCAACAGCTATCAAACCGTTCGCTATATTGTTCTACCCCAGGCATTGAGAAACATGGCACCAGCGTTGATGACTCAAACGGTGATCATCTTTCAGGATACTTCCCTGGCCTACGTGATTGGTTTACGGGAATTTCTGCGCCGAGTGAACCTCACCGATGCCCGTGAGATGCGTTCTGTCGAGCTCTACTTGTTTGCGGGCCTGGTCTATTTTCTCATATGCTCCATTGGAGTTTTGGCCAGTCAGAGGTTGGAACGAAAATATGCAATGGCCCTTTGAGGTGTTTCAAGTGCCATGCAGTAGATCAGGGTTATTGCAGGCCGCTTGAGCCCTGAGTACACGCTGATTGGCTGGAATCTTAAGGAGGATTTTGTTCATGTCCGGATTAAAAATCTCCATACTTGTGGAAGATCAGGCCAGAATGGGATTCCGCGACAAAATCTTTTTGGCCCAGCACGGTTTTTCCGTTTTTGTTGAAGCAGGCACAAGGGTGCTTTTGGATACCGGGGCATCCGATGTTTTGCTGCACAATGCCGAACTTTTGGGCATAGATCTCAGCACGACCGACACCATGGTACTCAGCCATGGGCACTGGGACCATGCCGATGGGCTCTGCGCATTACCGGATTTTTCAGTGAAGAAAAAGCTTCTGGCTCACCCCGACGTGTTTCGCGACCGCCATAGGGCCAGTGGCGAATTCAACGGTATGACGATGACGAGCGAGACTGCACGCGATAAGTTCGATCTCGTCCTTTCCAAAGAGTCGGTTGAGATCGACGAGGGAGTTTATTTTTTGGGGGAAATTCCCCGGCAGAACGACTTTGAGGCCCAGCAGACCAGCTTTTTCTATTTTGAGCAAGATGAGCCTCATGCGGACTTTCTCCCCGATGACACGGCGTTCGCCATAAAAACCGCAAAAGGACTGGCCATTGTAACCGGATGTTCCCATGCAGGAATTTGCAACATCGTCGAGCATGCAAAAAGTGTATGCAATGAAGAGCGCATTCATCTCGTTTTGGGAGGTTTTCATCTGCTTGGAGACACCGAGCAGCTCGGCCGGACCATTGAATATTTTAGGAAACATCCGGTAGATAATCTCTATCCGATGCATTGCACGGATTTGCACTCACTAGCAAAGTTTCACGAAGAGTTTCGGATCCAAAAGCTATGTGCCGGGGATGTTGTCGAAATCTGCCAATGAGAACCCGCAGGTACACTCCCAGTTTTTCCGGCCCTTAAAATACATTAAACACCCGATATACTCAAAAACGACACCCTATGCTCTTGATCCTTTGCCTGGCAATGACTTGGAAGGTCCAGCAAAACATAGTTTGGCATAATATGCATAATTCATGACTACTCCATCATTTTTTGCGGGACATCCGGAATCATATTCTATATGGTTAGAGACCACCACTTTGCCGGGAGGTCTCAGCCGCCATGGAAATTGGAGGGAAATGCGTCATCCTCACCCATTTGCCGGACTTTGTCAGGGTTCTGTTCAGGGGCATGCCTGGTGTCTTTCGCCACCAGCACCAACTGGTTTTTTGCTGGCTGGTTGCTATGCAGATGATCCTCTCTGGGCCGAGAACGCTCAAGGGGCTTTCCCGGGCAGCCCCATCCCATATTCATGAATGGCATTTCCGCCGTTTGCTGTATGCCGGCTATTGGAGTTTGCATATTATTCTGTACTGGTTTGCAGAAGAGGCCATCAAATCCTTTCCGCCACCCCAAGATCGGACGGCTTATGTCGCATCCGACGGCAGCAAGAAGGATAAACGAGGCAAGAAAAACCCCGCAGCTCAAAAAGGCAGGACCAGTCACTACAAATCTCATTTCTTCGGCATCCGTTTTGTCCTTTTAATGCTCCATTGGGATGGCTACCGGATTCCCGTAGATTTCCGTATTGTCTTACCGAAAGCACATCCCGACTATAAAACGGAAAATCAGCTATTCCGCGAGATGCTCAAAAGATTCAAACCGCCCTGAGTGGGCCAAGCTCGTTGTCGTCACCGCAGATGCTGCGTTCGCCTCTAAAGACAATATGCAGCTGATCCTGCAACTGGATCAATTGGACCCAAAGAGACGTTGGGGTTTTGTGTTCGCCATTGCCCGGACCTGGAACATGGAAAACGGCAAAAGTCTCAGCAATCTGGCTAAGCACATTCCCCATAAAGCTTTTCAGAGAACTTGGCTTCCTCACTTGAACAATAATAAGGTGCGCAAGATCTTCTGGGTATTCAGAAAGCGTACTCGTCTTCGTCACATTGACGATGTCACCATGGTGTTGAGTAAAAAAAGGCCTAACGCGAGCCCGAAAAGAACCAAAATATTGGTGACCAATCTCACAGAGTTGACGGCAAGACAGGTGCTTTCCATCTATCAGAGAAGATGGCCGATTGAAATTCTTTTCAAGGAACTCAAGAGTGGCTTGGGTCTGGGCGAACATCAGGTCTCCAAATCTATCGACCGGATTGAGAAATCCATCGGGATAGCCATCATCGCCTATCTTACTTTGATTCGTGCCCGTAGATGGGACATCGCACCCGGCAAACCTTGGAGCATTTTTCAACTGAAAAACAACTTTACGGCTGACCTGATCTACAACCAATTTCAATATACAATGCAACGGAGGATCGCTAGACTTATGAAAGCAGCTTAGAATAAAGCGCTAACACGGACTACCCGTCGCTTTTGAGTATATATCAATTCTGCGAATTGATGGCTAATCTTTGAGAGATATTTCAAAAGGGTTTCTTTGCAGGAGAATGTCCGATGAGGGGTTTCGTTTATAGCGTCAGTGCAATTTTGGTTTGTGGTTTACTCGTCTTTGCCTCTGTGACTTTTGCGAAAGAGGGTGAAGAGTTGATCGAACAGAGAGAGGGCCACGATGATCGACCGGCAATCATTCATCCAACAGACGCTTTGATTCGGCAATTGAAATTGCCCGAGGGGTTCCGCATCAACATTTTTGCGAAGGGTTTGGGGGCTCCCCGAATGTTAGCGGTAGCGGACGATGGCACCGTGTACGTGACTCGTCGCGACCGCGACGACGTACTGGCGCTGGAGGACCGGGACGGCGACGGTAAAGCGGAAAAAACCAGGCCGGTTGTTAAAAACATGCCTGGAGTCCATGGAATCGCGATACGTGACCACCGGATGTATCTTGCAACGGTCAACGAAGTCTACGTTGCGGAAATAAAAAAGGGCAGCGTGGGTGAGCCTAAGAAAATCCTTGGCGGGCTTCCGCCGGGTGGGCGACATCCCAACCGCACCCTCGGGTTGGACCCGCAGGGCATGCTCTACATCACGGTCGGAAGCACCTGCAATTGTTGCCTGGAGCCGTATGCGGAAAGTGCCACGATTCTGCGTGCAAAGGCCGACGGGAGCGATAAAGAAATCTTTGCCACGGGCTTGCGAAACACGCTGGGCATAGGCTGGCATCCGGTTTCCAAAGAGATGTATGGGATGGATAACGGCACGGACTGGCTGGGCGACGGTTTCCCGCCGGAGGAATTGAACAAGATCGAGAAAGGCAAACATTACGGCTGGCCCTTTGTTTATGGAGACCAGCAACTGATCGATTTACAGAACTATCCACCTGGGTTCGATCCAAAAGCTTACCTTGCCAAATCGACTCCTCCAGTGCTCGAGTATCAGGCTCACAACGCCCCGCTCCAGCTGGTTTTCTATACCGGTTCTCAGTTTCCGCAAGCATACCGAAACGATGCCTTCGTAGCAATGCACGGTTCGTGGAACCGCAAGCCTCCGACGGGCTATAAAATCGTGCGTGTAAAATTCAGTCCGGAGGGAAAACCTCTCGAGTTTCAGAGATTCGTTACAGGATTTCTGAACAAAGAAGGCACCAAAGCATTTGCCCGCCCGGCAGGCATTGCCGTGGCCAAAGACGGCTCTCTGCTTTTCAGCTGCGACAAGACAGGTGTGATTTACCGCGTAAGCTATAAAGGCCGATAGACCCGGCATCCGTCTAGAGCCCGACCGTCATTCCCGCATGCTTCTGGCGGGAATCCGGAAAAAGCAGCCTGGGTAACTGCCGTGCCTGCATAGCCACGCGCGTCGTGATCGAGGGTGGTCCCTTCCTGATGACCGAAATGTCTCCAAAATCAGAATGGATTTGCTATCCAGTTTAAGGTCTCCCTAAACGTACAACATGTTGACCGTAAACCGGCTTTCCACTTAGGTTTTCCAGAATGCCTCACAAGGTCTTCGAGGTGGCAACAGGAGTTTGTTATACTCTGAACCCACAACGGACGTGTCAGGAACTGCCCTGTCGAGCCTCAACTTTTCATTGAAACAAACTGGAAGATTGTTTATCGTGGACCTAGCGCTCTGCGGTCCATATCTTATTCTAATTCCTGATACTTTGGCACTATAATGCGAAGAATTAAAGGTATTCCCGAATTTGACAGGCCCCGTGAAAAGATGAAAAAAAAGGGGCCTGCGGCCCTTTCCAACCTCGAACTTCTGGCCGTTCTCCTTGGAAGCGCCATAAAAGGTAAGGATGTCTTTGAAGTGGCACGAGACATTCTGAAGGTAACGGAAGGCAAGGCCGACCTCGTCAGCCTGGAAACGTTGCGGAGTATCGATGGCGTCGGTCTCGCCAAAGCAGCTCAGATTATGGCCGCCCTCGAATACGCCAAACGATTATTGGTTCCGGACGGTGTGATTATCAAAAGCGCTGAAGACGCGCTGGCCTTGACGGAGGAACTGAAGGACAAGAAACAGGAATATTTTTTGACCCTAACGCTGGATGGGGCATCTCGACTGATCCAAAAGAGGACGGTTTTGATCGTAACACTCAACAAGAGCATCGTCCACCCTCGCGAGGTATTTGCGGATGCGATCAACGACAGAGCAGCCTGCATCATATTCGTCCACAATCATCCCTCCGGCAATACAGAACCAAGCGAAGAGGATTTTGCCATCACTGAAAGGCTGCTGGCTACAGCAAAGATTGTGGGAATAGATGTGATCGATCACATCATAGTAGGCGGAAAAGGCTATTTCAGCTTTCAAGCCGCAGGACTACTGAATGAATAAGGGAGAAAGGATGGCAACGAAGCTTCGTACCTTATTGAACGAGAGACGAACTGAGATCCTGGAGACTGCCAAACGGCACGGCGCTCGCAACGTGAGAATCTTCGGATCCGTTGCGCGGGGAGACGCCGACGAAAAAAGCGACCTCGATTTTCTTGTGGAGATGGAACCGGGCAGAAGCCTCCTCGAACACGCCGCGCTGTTGTTGGATTTAGAGGAGCTTCTTGGCTGTAAGGTTGATGTACTCAGCGAAAAAGGGGTAAAAGCCCGTATGCGCGAACGAGTGCTCAGGGAAGCGCATCCGCTATGAGGGCTTTTGAAGAGAACATCGCGAGAAAGAGGAATCTGAAGAAATTAATCCAAGAGGGCGAATATATGGCCGAAATCGATGTTGAGCTCATCTACACAGATGAGGGGTGGTCGCCCTATTTGTCGCTCGACGATGCTCTGAAGTTGGATGATGTGCGAGAAGCATTGCGAAGAGGAGATTTAAAGACAGCGGCCCAATATGGACAAGTTTATTCCCTGACTCCTATCGCACTATGAACCCCACTGTTACTCTTGTGATTAAGAGCTTACACTTGTTCCAGAATGCGCTCATCCATGGAGGCCGATCCCCTGCATGAAGGTTCGATCAAATGCTGTTCGATACGGTTTAAAATCCAAATAAATCTGGTTCATCCGGCTAATGAGTACCTCTGGGTGTGGAGATGATAGAGTCGCAATTTAAAGTAGACCATATCTCGGAACCCATACGCCTGTCTTTTAAGGGTTTTGATTTTGTTGTTGGTTCCTTCGACAACGGCACTGGTGATGGAATATTTGAAATAGTTGAGAAGCCCCGTTTTGTAGCCAGCCAAAGTTTTGGCTACCCTGGCAAGAGGGCTGATTCCAGATTGCATAGCATCCTTAATCCACACTTCAAGGAAGCTCTTTGCACTGTCAAACTCCTCATTGTCCCAGAAGAGTCGCAGCTGCTCTTTCATGGAATGAGCAATGAAAAGGGGGTGATTGGCCTTAAGGAGGGCATCGAGTCGGGCTTTGCGATCAGGGTCAAGGGAGTCGTAGTTTCTCAAGAGCAGGAAACGATTCCCTTTGAGGGATTTTTGTCCGAGTTCGTCCAACTCTCTTTGCTGGCCTCTTCGGATTTCATCAATGGCTTGGTTCATGAGAGCCGAGACGTGGTAGCGGTCAAAGACAATATCAACATGGGGCAGCCACCCACGAATAGCAGAATAATAACTTCCGCTCATGTCCATGGCGATCGCATTGAGTTTCTTTGCCTTCTTGGAGAGCTTTTCGATGAAGGGCTGGATCTTTTCTTTACTCCTGCCTTCAACGGCATGCAGGATTCTTCCATTCTCGATATCGACAAAAATGGTCATGTATTCATGGCCCTTTCTCAAGCTGAACTCATCAATTCCAAGGTATTTGACTTTATGCAAGGGAACCGACCTGTAGAGCAAAGAGAGCCGCTCTTTGTGGATCTGTTTGACAAGATCCCAGCTCACTGCGAGGTACTCCGCGACCGAACGGATGGTGCCAAACTTCAAAAGATCCAAAGCTGTGAGTGCGAAAGACCTTACATAACGGTGTTTACCATCCATAAAGGGCAGAGTGGGCCACCAAAGATGTCCACACCTCAGGCATTTGAGTCGGTGGAGCAAAAGGTCCAAGAAACACCTTTTCCTTCCAATGGGACTCATACGCAGAAGTCTTCTTTTTTGCCCTTTGAAACTGGCTTGTCGATTTGTGCATTCTGGGCACCTCACATACTGATCCGTCATTCGGGCATTGATGTAGATGCAGTCTCCAGAGAAATGGCTGGACTCATAGTGGATACCTTTCAGACCAAAAGCATGGTAGAGTATAGATGTGGACATGGCTTGATTTCCCCTCCCGTTGTTCGATTGCAGTCAAATAACTGGAGTTCTTGCCATGTCCATTTTCTTTTTTCAACTTCGGGTACTCATTTTCCGGAAGATCCATAAATCTTCACCATCATTTCTGTAAGATCAGCCAGTTGTTTCTTGTCCTTTACAAATGCCAGACGTCCTGTTCGTAAAATGGAATGAGCAATGCGGGGAGGAGCGGTGTTCAAAAGGATAAGATCAATTTCTTCGGTTTCTAAAAGTTCGCAGGCGAGGCCAATCAGTTCGAGCTGTTCTTGAAAAAGTTGCTTTCGATTCAACTCCTTGCTCAGCAGCACGGCAAAATCCAGGTCACTCAAAGGCTTGATTGGGCCGTGCACCAAGCTGCCGATAAGATACATGGCCTTGACAAAAGGAGCTTCCCTGAAGCGCTCTATCAATTGCGGGAGGTTTTCAAAAGCTTTGCGGCTCAGTTTCTTTTCTCTAATCATGATTCACTCAAAAAGGCTCATATACATCGTCGCCCATTCTCAAACTGGAGTCTGCGTATTCGGATTGGTGTCAGTAATCTTACGCGATCTTTACCAACCATTCAAGCCGACAACGGCGCACACGCCCAGACTAACAAGCGAAACCACCGGATGATATCCGTTCCGTTTAATGAGGGGATTGGAATCCGCGTGGTACAGAGCTGGAGTATACAGAGTCAGATGAGATGAACGAGGTCCACGCCGCCCCATTTGTCTAGCAGGTATTGCGCCACCAGGCTGCGGTGGCAGTGGGTGGGGGCCTCTTCGCTGCAGAGCAGGCAACCGAGGTGGACGAGCTCCCTGGAGAGATGCTTTTCGATCTGCCGTTGGGCGATCAGTTGCACGAAGTCCCTGCGGTAGTCTTCCCAAGAACCTCCACTCTTTTTGAAACTGTCCAGAATTTCCTTGGTCGGCGCGAGTTCGGGCATGTGGATGTAGTCGATATCGCAGATGGTCTTGAGGAAAAAGCGCAGGTCGTCTCTTTTGGCAAATCCGGCAAGCTGGGAGACGTTGTTCAGGCGGATGTCGATGACCCGACGCACATCGGCTTTGGCAAGCAGACTGAAGAACTGTTCCGCCGATTTCCTGGTAAACCCAATGGTGAAAAGTTTTATCCTCTCCATTCCTGACTACTACTCCGATTCGTCGTATTCATCACCAATGTCATCTTTTTCATCCCGAATATAAGCGATCTTCGTGCTCTGCGCGTCATAAGCCCGCTCGATCAGGTTTTCCAGGCTGTCAAAGAGGCTCAGCTGGCGCATCTTCAGCTTTAGCAACAGGCGTCTCTCGGATTCTGCCAGGGTCTCGGTCGATCCATCCCCCAGGATGTGCCTGATTTGCAAGGGAACTTTGCGCAGGACACGGCAGATTAAAATCATTCGGTGGCAGGTGATGGGGTCTTTCTCGGCGCACATTAGAGCAATGCGGTGGGTCTTCATCCCATTGACCAGTCTGTCAACCCCTTGTCGGAACAGTTCAGTTTCGGCCAGCCGGGCATACTGTACTTGCCCGTCGAGATAGCAGGCCGGATCTTCGCTGCGCGGTCCCAATTCCCTGCCTAGAAAAACATAGGCAATGTGGTTTCCTTTCAAATTTTTTTGCAGGCTCTCGCGGTTGTACTGGGGGTTGAACCGGCTGTAAGGGCTGGAGCGCACGTCCCCAATCGCCGTGATGGAGTGCTGTAGAAGCAGATCCATGAAGCGCTCGATGGAATGAGTCGAATGTCCTATGGTGTAAAGTTCATCCATGCTAGGCTCATCACAATGGAGGTTGTCCAACGATCAACTTATGGTGAGCACTGCCGCAACCAGCTTGTAGCAAAAGCCTTCGAACGGCTCACTGATACTCAGCGTCAAATAAGCTTGAGAGCACTCCACAGGGTACTCACCGTTTTCCCGCTCGATGTACTCGGCTTCTATAACAGGATCGGTCACGGTCAACCAATATCTTTCATCCTTGTAGGTGAATTTAGCGCGCACTTTTTTCAGCCCTTTTGGACCCGCTCCGACTGTCATGCAAAGATCGTCCGGCCGGATGAACAAAAGTGATGATGAAAGGGTGTCGCTGGTGAGCTTTTCCGGCATCCGATCGTTTAAGCCGCTGTGACTGTGATAGCCGTTGATCCACAAGCGGTCTGCATCATCGCAGAGAAGCGACATCTGAGAAAAGGGAAAAACCCCATTCGATCGCCAGCGTCCGGCGCTTGTAAAATGGTTTTCCGACTGGTAGGTGTGCGGGCAGCTCTGCTGCACGGGTACCACCAGGATATCCAGCAGTTTCGGAAAAGTGCCTTGACGAAGCGCGATTTCGTCAAGGCTGAGTTCTCCTGTCGGCTGCCGGCTGACCGGCCTGATCCATTTACCGATTTGCTGTTCCAGCAATTCTTTACCGGCAATGCATCGTCCGGAGTATTTACGCGAATTGGCCAGGCAGACAATTCTTATGCTGGTCTGCAACAAGGCTTGGGGGGCACTTTCAGACTCAGCTGCAGGCCCGGAACAACTCAGGTGGTATAACCGAATGGCTTTCAGATCTTCATAGCCGAGTTCTTCCTGCAAGGCCTCAAAGACCGGCCGCAGGTACTGCCAACCGAGTTGTTTGAAAGCATCCAGAGCGGCTGTCAGCTGCCGGTCGGATATGTTCAGGTGCGACAGCAGGCCGTCAGGCCTCAGCGAAAAACCTGCCTGGTAGAATTTATAAAGATGGTCCAGGACCGTGTTTTGCTTGATGCTGAATTGTTGAGCCAGACTTTGGATGGAATGACCGTCGTTGTAGGCCTGGCCGACAGTGAGGTGGCGCTTTGCAGTAATGGATTGGCGCTCAGGTGACAATGATCCGACAGGCTCCGGCGGCTTTCCTGCCGAGGGGTGGTTGCGGCAGTGTTCCGTTATGATATTTATGAATACCGATCCGTATTTTTCCAGCTTCGCCTGCCCGACTCCATGGATGGCCAGCATCTGCTCGAGAGTTTGGGGAAAACGGGCGGCCATGTGCACCAGAGTCTTGTCGGAAAACACGACATAAGGCGGCACATTGGCGGCATCGGCCAGTTGCTTGCGCTTGCTGCGGAGGGCTTCAAACAGCTCCCGGTCGTACGTAAAATCACTGCCCGAAGCTGCTTCAGTCTTCACCGGCTGTGCTTCCGCATGATCGTCCAGCCTGGCAAAAACGCTTTCCTTGCCGTGCAGGACATCCCATGCCTTGGCAGTGAGCTTCAAGCTGCCGAATTCCGCGTCCTGAACCAACAGCCCTTTATGGACAAACTGCCGCGCCAGTTGCTGCCACTGCTTGTGGGAGTACTCTTTGCCGATGCCGTAGGTGGACAGCCGGTCGTGGCGGTGTCGCAGAACTTTTTGGGCTTTTGAGCCGAGCAGCACATGAATGATATGCAGGGCGCCGAACAATTCATCAGTGCGCTTGACGCAGGACAAAAGTTTCTGAGCGGGTACAGTGACGTCGGTCAGCTCCCGGTCCCCTGCCAGGCAATTATCACACATACCGCACTGTGAGTGCGGGTATTTCTCGCCGAAATATTCGAGCAGCGGTATGCGCCGGCATACTTCAGCTTCGGCCAACTGCAGCATGGCGTTCAATTGCAGGCCGGCGGCCCGCTTGTCGCGTCCATGTTTCTTGTCTACGAAAGCCTTGATCTTGAATATATCCCCGTAAGAGAGCAATAGCAGGCAGTCGGCCCGCATGCCGTCACGGCCGGCGCGGCCAATTTCCTGGTAATAACTTTCGATGCTTTTGGGTAGATCATAATGAAGCACAAATCGGATATTGGATTTGTCGATTCCCATGCCGAAGGCAATGGTGGCAACGATGATGGGCACTTGGTCCCGCACGAACCTTTCCTGGTTGCGATGCCGTTCGGTTTCGGTCAAACCGGCGTGGTAAGGAGCAGCAGAAAAACCCTGCAGTCGCAGAGCTGCGCAAAGGTCATCCACCTGTTTTCGGGTAAGGCAGTAAATAATCCCCGATTCGTTGGGAAACTGGTTGAGGAAATTTATGGTTTGGTGGAACGGGTCGTCTTTCGGAATCACCCGAATGAAGAGATTCTCCCGATTGAAGCCGGCGACGAATTCACTTGAATCATCGAACCCGAGACAGGCCTTGATATCTGCGCGCACCCTTGGAGTGGCCGTTGCCGTCAGCGCCATGCAGACGGCGTCGGGAAAGAACGCCCGCACTTCCGCCAGGCGGCGGTATTCAGGGCGGAAATCGGGCCCCCACTCAGAGATACAATGGGCTTCATCGATGGCCAGACAAGCCACTTTAACCGTTTTAAGCAGAGTCAGAAGATTCGATTTCAGGAGGGTTTCAGGGGCCGCATAGAGCAGTTTCGCCCGGCCTTCCTGAATGAGCTCCACATTGCGCCGGTAGGCCTGCGGGGCAAGGGAGCTGTTTAGCAGCGCCACCGGGATCCCCAGTTCAATGAGTTGTTCCACCTGATCCTTCATCAACGAAATCAAGGGCGACACGACAATGGTCAGCCCGTCAAACGTCAGCGCAGGCACCTGATAACAGATAGATTTTCCGCCCCCAGTGGGCATCACCACCAGGCAGTCTTTTCGCCGCAGAACATTTTCAATTACTTCCTGCTGCAAAAAAATGAACTGCTCGTAGCCGAAAACTGATTTTAGGATGCTTTTGGCGCTCTCGATCATGGTCAACCGCAAAGTGAGCCTAATCTCGTTCCAGGCAAAAGCCTGTGGTAAGGTGACGCGAGAAAATTTGTTTTGTGGGTTTTGGGTAGCATCTGTCGAGATCGTCGTCAAGCACCTTTCTGTACTATGAATTTTTCTGCCATGATTTTTTCGAATATTGAGGTGCTTTGATGTTCCGTTATACTTGTTAAGGAGGAAGAAGCAATATAGAGTTTCTTGTGGCATAATTCCCGTGTTCCAGCTGAAGAGGAAATAGTAGTGGATAGCACACAGGTGCGTTCGGTTCGTTTTGAAAGATTTTCTTCATTTATCCTGGCGAGGCAGGATATGTTGGCGGTGGCTGCCATCCTCGCCGCGGTGTTCCTATGGGGTGGCTCGTTTTCCGCCATGCGGGTGGCCGTTCAGGCTCTGAGTCCCTGGTCGGTGATGTGGCTGCGCATGATCACCGCCACGGTACTGTTGATCCCGCTGGCAGGTAAACTGATCCCTACCAAGTACCGCAAGGGAGATTGGAAGCTCCTGATTCCCATGGTGCTTTTTCAACCGTGCCTCTATTTCTTGCTGGAATCCTACGCTCTACGATTCACCACATCCTCCCAGGCCGGGGTTATTTCAGGAGCGCTTCCTCTCATGGTGGCCTTCGGAGCCAGTCTGGTTCTGTCCGAAACCATTCCCCGGCCGGCCTATATTGGCTTGCTGGTTTCTTTGATCGGGGTGGCCTGTTTGACTCTACTCCAGGGTTCGGCAGGCGCGGCCGCGAATCCTCTTTTCGGAAATACCCTGGAACTTTGTGCCATGGCCAGTGCGGCCGCGAACATGATAGTGCTTAAGCGACTGTGTCAAAGATACAATCCGTGGACCCTCACCGCCATGCAAGTTTTTGCCGGAGCGATCTTTTTCCTGCCCGGCCTGTTTTTCATGCTGCGAGCGGAAGAGAGCCAGTGGACGCCCCAATTGGTGTTGATTCTCCTGTTTCTGGGGAGCTTTGTCACACTGGGGGCCTTTGGACTCTACAACTGGGGAATGAGTCACATTCCGGCTTCCAGGGCTTCGGCTTTTATCAACCTGGTTCCTGTCAATGCGGTTTTCTTCGGCTGGATTCTGCTGGACGAAACGTTGACCCTGCCGCAGTGTGCAGCTGCATTTGCCGTTATCGGCGGAGTATGGCTGAGTCAAAAGTCTCGAACTCGTTTGGGTCCGAGGTCCGATGTTAGGGTTGTGGACTGAATCCTCCCGAATAACGCCAGGAAGGAAGGTGCTTCATGGACATTCCCATGATTAATTCAGGTGTGAGTACAACCGGCAATGCGCTAGTCGAGGTCTAAACTGAAGCTTGAGCATTAGGGCCTTCAGGCACTATTTCCATCCCAGCAAACTGTTCAACATTTATGTCGAAAGGCTCAGGGCGGTAGGTAGTCCCATCCTCACTCTGGTAAACAACGTCAATTTTTATTGGTTCCATTTTGTAGGGACCGAACATTTTCTCAGCAGAACCAAACGCAAATCTAATCTCTTCCTTAGCCGGCAGGTAGTGCACCGTTTTGAACAACGCCATATTCAATAAAGGTATATCCCTGCGATCAAATCTGGAAGATGGAATCTCGTGGGTCTCTCAGCTGATTTTTTTTGAATTCGTTTTATGATAGTCTTATGATAGTTGTGAACACGAACTTAGTCGATCTTCTAAAGCAGAGGTGTTCAATGTTAGTCAAAACCTATCGCAAAGAACTGGTTCGGCATGACTGTCGACCGGAAGCCCAGTCGGTCGGATGTATTGCACACTTGGATCAGGACATTGGAGAGGTACTCCCCTACTTGAATGCGGTTCTTGGGGGGTTTCAATATACCAACGATCCTCCTTGTGTCTCGTTTAAAATCCACGGCAAGCTCATCGCGGTTCACCCCAGAAAAATTGCCGTTAATATGATAAGGGACGAAGTGGAGGGGGATAAGATCCTGGAATGGCTTAAGCAGGAAATCAACGATGCATGGCAGAAAAGGGAAGAGATCAAGCCGAGTTATGAAGGGATGCCCAAGCCTAAGGTGATGGAAATTCTGAAATTGCTGCCCAAAACTAATTGCAGGGAATGCGGACAGGCCACTTGCATGGTTTTCGCCACTCAAGCGGCAGAGGGGGGCAGAGGCGCTGAGGATTGTCCCCCACTCGACCCGGAACAGAGAGCAAAACTTAGTGCCTATCTTGCTCGGTTTCATTTCGAATAGATTGGATAAGGAATACTCCTCTTCGCGATTTTGTTGTTGAATATTGATCTTTAGGGAATTCTAATTTGTTGCGGGTTCGATATCCGTGTTGGTGAACTACTGGTAGATGCTAAAGTAGCGGATGACGAATAGTGACCCGAACCCGAGAAATTCAATGGTTTTAGTCAGAGCCCATCGATTGATTTGCGTTGTGATGAAGGGCTTAGAAAACTACCGGATTCAGGAGCGTGAATATGGCCAAGAAAACGAGTCGGGAAAGAAGGAAGGTGAGCTGCCCCGAGGAAAAGAGAATGGCTCGTCTTTTTCTCGAATGGCATGAAGACGAAGGAAAGGTAGTTCTGAATAGCATCGTTTGCGACAATCCCAAGCTGCGCGATCTTGATAACTCGGAGTGTCAATGGTCATGTTGGGAGGAAATCAGCGGCGAATGATTCGCTGCACCTCTGCCGATTTTTAAAGGTAAATTTTGGCAAATGCACCGTCTGAGCCCCCTAAGCTGGTGTCCGTCCTGAAACCCCGAGTTCCTTTCCCCCTCGAGGGGGAGTTTCCGGACTAAAAGTATGGTGTTTACGAAAAAGATTTTGGAAGCCTCCGAACCTCGGTCCTGCAACGGCTTTGCATCCTGAAGTGTGAAGTTCAATTTCTGAAAAACTCTAGCCGGGGATGTGCTCACCCTTCAATCTGCCCCGTCAGCTCTGAAAGCTCACTGCATAGAGCTTTTATTCTCTCGCATATCTGCCTTCTGGTTTCGGCAGTGCTCATTTGCAGCCCGGCTTTGCCCGAAGATCGCGAATCGGCCGCGGCTGCATCTTCTGGAAATTTCCGCGCAAGATACCCCGCTTCGAGCAAAGCGATGAAGTGGTCGGCGACCTGATCTGGGCTGTAGGCTGCCCTGTCTGGCCTGTACCATTTGTAGACCCAGTTGCACATGCCCAGTATGGCGTTTGATTGGAGTCTCGGGTCTGTCGGTCTAAAAATACCCTTATCGATGCCGTCCTTGATGATGTCTTCGATGATCTTCGAGTATTTTCTTTTTTCCTCCCTGATCTTCTGAAAGTCCTTTTTGGGAAGCTGGTTCTCTTCGGCAAAAAACACGGAAAAAAGGGCAGCGTTCTCTATGGTGATGTTCTTTATGTGATCCCGGAGAATAAGGCTCAACTTTTCATCCGGAGGAACCTCCATGGCCGAGATCTCGTGGATCCTTTCAAAAATCTTCTCGAAAGCCTGGCCATAGACCATGGAGAGCAGGTGTTCCTTGCTCGATACGTAATGGTACAGAGCAGTTTTGCTCAGTCCCAACTCTTTGGCCAAAGCGTTCAGAGTAGCGGATTTGAATCCTTTCTTGTGGAACAATTCGGCCGCCGAAGCGATGATTTTTTGAAGCCGCACACTTCGATCCAGCCCTTTAAAATCAATTTGATCTTTCATTGGATTCTCTCCAGTTTCAACAAGAAATGTCCCCTTTTCACACGAATCGCTTGACAAGAAAAGCGGGATTTCATTATATGTTACTGTCCAGACGGTAAAATATACCGTCTAATAGGTAGCATAGTTGACGAAACACTTCAACGACGCATCGAGAGGAAGGCAAGCCGATGCCGGTATACGGTCGCGGCGCGGTGGCCCGGGCATCCAGCTTGAGCTCCAAAATGCTCAGGAAACATGGCTGCTCCGCTCCTTTGATCCCAAATCTCCGGCCTGTCAATGACAAGGCGGCATCGTCTTTCAGACGAGAATAAAAGTCCTGCTCCCAATCGGTGGGCAAAACGGAGGATAAGCATGTCCGAGAATAAATCGGGCGACGGAACACATTCCAATAAGGCAAATTGGATCAAGAAATGCTACCCATTTCAAATGGAGAGGAAAAGTCAGTTCAGTACCTTGTCCGGCATTCCCCTTCAGCCGATCTACACGGCCGAAGACCTTGATGAGTTCGATCATGAAAGAGACCTGGGCTATCCCGGCGAACCTCCTTTTACCCGAGGCATCCATCCGACCATGTATCGGGGACGTCTATGGACCATGCGTCAACTTGCCGGCTTCGGTCCTCCGGAGGAAACCAACAAACGTTATAAACTCCTGCTTTCGCAAGGAGCTACCGGTATCAACGGTGTTTTCGATTACCCCACCTTGCGGGGGTTCAATTCCGACCATCCTGAGGCGGAAGCCGACGCCGGAAGAGGCGGGGTTGCAATCGACAGCCTTGAAGATATGATGATCCTTTTTGATGGCATTCCCATTGACCAGGTGAGTGTCTCGCTGGTGACGTGTCAGCCAATCGGTACAGTGCCCGTCCTGGCCATGTATC
The DNA here is from genome assembly GCA_963781715.1 of uncultured delta proteobacterium. Lineage (GTDB taxonomy): Bacteria > Desulfobacterota > Syntrophobacteria > Syntrophobacterales > Syntrophobacteraceae > Desulfoferrobacter. Next base: position 77,034 of record CAWAGW010000017.1, on the reverse strand, counting down.
TCGCACAGGCTGAAAAGCGCAATATCCCTTTCAAGAACCTGGCAGGTACAACCCAGAACGATTTTCTTTTGGAGACGGCCGTAACCATCGGATGGAACATCCTCCCTCCTCGATATTCTTTCAAGTTGAGCTGTGACGTCATTGAATATTGTGTCAAGCATGTTCCACGCTGGAATCCCATAAGCATTGCCGGCTACAACTACCGGGAGGCGGGGACCAACGCCGTCCAGGAATTAGGGCTTTGTTTGGCTCATGGCATTGCATGCGTTGAAGAGCTGTTATCGCGAGGCATGGCCGTAGATGACTTTGCGCCGCGCATTTCCTTCTTTTTCAACTCCCATAACGATTTTTTCGAAGAGATCGCCAAGTTCAGGGCCGCGCGGAAGCTTTGGTGCAGGATCATGACCGAGCGTTTCGGCGCCACTGATCCGCGCTCGAAGAAGCTTCGTTTCCATGTTCAAACGGCAGGGTCGGCTTTGACTGCTCAGCAGCCGCTGAACAACATCACTCGCGCAGCGTACCATGCCTTGGCGGCGGTCTTGGGGGGTGCTCAGTCGGTGCATATTGACGGATATGACGAGGCGCTGTGCACTCCCACCGAGACCTCGGCGCTCATTGCTCTAAGGACCCAACAGATCCTTCAGCATGAGACCAACGTAACCAGCGTGGTAGATCCGCTGGGCGGATCATACTTCATGGAAAATCTGACGCACGAAATGGAGCGCAGAGTAACCGACTACATCTCTACGATTGAAAATCTGGGCGGTCTTGTGGAAGCAGTCAACAAAGGCTGGGTTCACGACGAGATCGCCGAATCTGCCATCCAATATCAGAAAGCGATTGAAAGCGGGGAATTGCCGGTAGTGGGCGTCAATTGCCTCACCATGGAAGATCAACCGGTAGAAATCTTTGTCCAACCGGAAACGCTCGAACGGCAGAAGGTCAAGCTTGCCGAACTGAGAAAACGGCGGGACGAAACGACAGTCCAGGCGGCACTGGAAAGCATCCGTGAGAAGTGCAGGAGTATGGAAAACGTCATGCCCTCCGTTATCGAAGCCGCCAGAGCCTGGGTTACCGTAGGGGAAATAGCTGAAGTCTTCAGACAGGAATGGGGTTGCTGGGACCCCCCATTGCGTCTGTGAAAAGCCTGTCTGTGCGGGTTGCGACGCTCAGTGTCTCAGGCGAGTTGCCCGGAAACGCAAGTTGCGGCACCATCAATCTGAAGGAGGTCTACGTGGGAGCCAGTCACAAGCGCATATTGATCACAAAAGTCGGCATGGATGCTCACTGGCGTGGGGCCATCGTCATCGCAAGGGCTTTGCGTGATGCGGGCTTTGAGGTCGTCTTTGGAGGGAACCTGTCGCCCGAGGGCGTTGTGGCCACCGCCATCCAGGAAGCTGTGGATTATATTGGAATCAGCAGTCTCTCGGGAAATCACCTCAAAACCGTGCCCCCGATTCTCGATTCGCTTCGCAGCAAAAACGCCGACGATATAAAAGTAGTCTTGGGGGGCATCGTACCGCCGGATGACGCGAAGGAATTGAAGCGTCAAGGGGTTCTCGAAGTATTCGGGCCGGGCCGAAGCACACAGTCCATCGTCGATTTTTTAGGAGGCTGTCGAAGAATAAGAGATACCTCTCCCCCTTGAGGGGGCGAGATTCCAAGCACTTACACCCTCATCCCGACCACCCCCCCAACGTTGATGAAATAGGCTTTACGACTTTGCTGTGGAAGACTGCAAAGCTCGATGACTCCTCGCGGTCCCTCTGTCGGCGCCCTCTCCCGCATCTCCGATGGCAACATTCATCGCTGCGTACTTGGCGAATTGGGGATCGCCCCGAGCCTACGATCGCTGCCCGCATGGCTTTCCTTAGTGCTCTATTGCCCTGCGCTGAGCGTTAGCGGGTAGCGAAATCATCTCGACTCCTTGTCCGACCGATGGGTAATGGCGCAAAATTTTGGGCACACTGACTGATACATCTTAAGATGATCTAACTCTTTATCGCTGCATGCAGCAGATAGATCTTCGAAAATGCATTATGTTATGTATGGTTTAAGCAAAGATTCTTATCATCGATTTTGTGCCGGCAAATAGGCCCAAAAAAATCACCTTTAATGCTTTTAGCCAAGGTCGGAGGACGAGTCGAAAGATGACTGCAAATGCTGGATTGATAAGTCTCGGCGGATACTTGCCAGCGAAAAGGATTCCAGAATCTCAGACAAAACGGCTGGTGGATTTCCTGAAATCAGAAACCTTACTGCCTGTCGAATATATTGATCGAATTGCCCTCACAGGCCAATTACCCGGCAGTATAGAGACGAATGATGATGGTTGGACAAAGCAACCGTGGTTTGAGGCTTGGCTGGAGAATCTACCCAAAAGCAAACGGCAGGAACCGTTTCAGGGCACCAAAGAACGGCGGCGAGTACCGCTCGACCAGAGGTCACTTAGAGAGTCCCTGATACCTCATCCCATGCTGCCATCCGATGCCGAAACGATAGCTGGCGCTTTGGCTATAATCCACGCCGGTGTTCCAAAAGACGATATCGAACTGCTATTGGTACATTCTCAAATACCGGATCTTCCATTGCCGTCGAATGCATCTCTGGTCGAGCATAAACTGAAACTCAAAAATGCCGGAGCATACTCCGTCGATTCTTGTTGTTCCTCCTTTGTTACCATGCTGGAAATTGCCAGTGGATTGATCAAAGCGGGCATGCGCAACACGATTCTGATCGTCTGCAGTTATATCGATTCGCATGTGATCGATCGATCGACATATTACAGCGTAAACACCGGCGACGCTGCTGCTGCAGCCATCGTCTCGAAAGTTCCGAGCGAATTCGGCTACATTTCTTCAGCCTCCACAAGCCATGGCAATCGCCATGAGGGAATCATTTTTCAAAGAAGGTCACCCAAGCTGCTGCGAAAAACAGGTCTCGGTGCCGATCATATGCAAGAATTCACCACTTTTTATGACCTCAGCGCCTGTAAAGAAATATCAGCGAACGCTGAACGGGATATGGTTGAAGTTGTTCAAAAAGCGCTCGCCAAAACTGACTTGACAATCGGCGATGTTGACTTCTTCGTTACTCACCAGCCGGTTGCTTGGGCAGCAAAGGCATGGCGGGAGGCTTTGGGCATCGATAAAGACAAATTGTACGAGTCCTTTGAGAGATACGGAAATATAGCGACATGCAGCGTTCCTATTAACCTCCTGGAAGCAACTGAGAAAAATCTTATTGCAGCGGGAGACTGCCTGCTGCTGGCTTCCTCCGGGGCCGGCGAGAATCACATCGCGGTTTTGGAAACAGTGTCACCACAACTCATGAAAAGTGTTCGGGTGCTCCAAGGGTAAAAGAGGGGCTGAGAATTTTCGGGCTATTTAAGAGGAGTGAAACCTCCAAAGGTACCCAAGTAGCAGGCCTTGGATTGGCCATTGTCAGAGAAATTGCGGAACGACATCGGGGCAAGGTTTGGGTCGCCTCAGGAGCCAACCACGGAACGACTTTTTACATCTCCTTTGCGAAAGACATCGAGGCAACACAAAAACAGTTTGCATGAACAATCGTGTTTTAAAATTATTTCATTCAGCTGAGGCATCGTATGGAATCCAGATCAAGCTGACATTTTTCCCCGCATAAAAGCCGCTTTCACTTGAAAGTATTGCCTTATAGAGGTAAAAGCGAAACACCATCTTCTCCTATAGGATGATTTACCATGGGCAGTGCGTGAAGGAGGCACAATTCACACATGTTGACAAAAGCAATAAAAATATCATTGGCATTACTGATACTTACCTTACTTGGCGGTTTTTGGGCAGAACAATCTTTGGTGGCCGCCGAGAAGCAGTCAACTGAGGGCTGGGAAAAGAGTTCCGCATACCAAGAACTCTATAAGCCCAAAAAATATGAGTCTTTTAAGGGGACTGTGGCAAAGATCATTGATGTGCACCCGATGGCGGGAATGGCACCCGGTACTGGGATTTTGGTTCGCACCAAGAAAGGAAAAGAGATCCCGGTGCACCTTGGGCCCAAGTCTTTTGTAGATGTCAGCGTTATTGGATTGAAAGCAGGAGACAAGGTCAAAGTTATGGGCGTTTTTGCCAGCCTGGATAATAGAAAATTCTTCATCGCTTCCAAGGTCAAGAAGGGAGAATTTGTTCAGGTTAAGTTGCGCAGAACAAGCGATGGTGTGCCTTTTTGGGCCATGAGTGTAAACGAATTAGCGGAATTTACCGCCGAATTCGGTCCTCCCTCGACTGCTGAGCAGACCAGAAGCGGGCCGAGATTTTTCACAACTGAACCTGTAAAAAGGATGCCGCAGACACCGAGAAAAGAATTTCTTGATGACAAAGTGCGATGAATTTCTCGCGGTCCTCGGCGGGAGAAATTGTTTAAGATTTATCCGTAAAACCTGCCAAAAGATTTATGATTATATAATCTGCCGAACTTTTCGTATAGAGCTCCTAAAATCGAGAGAAAGAAATCAACTGCGGGGCGCCCGTTGAAAGGATGATCTCAGAGTCAAATCACATCTAATTTCCAGGTAATAGAAGTGAGGTAGATGCCTCAATTCATCATTATGTATTGACAAAATATTTGGGTCATGATTCAGTTTAAAAGTAACTCAATCAGTGCTGTGCTTGAGCGCATTCCCAGAACGCACTTTCGTGAACTCTCAAGCCCCTTCTGAAATTCTTCTTCCGCTGTTTCAAGTTTTCCCAAAAGAGCATTGAGTCTGCCATTGCTAAACTGTTCAGCCACGCTGAGGACCTCACATGGTCTGAACCAGGTGCGGTAATATCAGAGAGACGTGGACTAATTGTGGGGCATAAGCACAGGTGCTTACCATTTTACAGCTCTAGAGAACCTGAGTTCGCTTAGCTCTTAGATCCATGAACGGCGCTTCGGGGGAGGCGACCGGGGATTATGTATGAAAGGGGGTAGTGCCATGGTGCTGGGAGAGCTACCGGCGTGTCTTTGAATCGAAGGGCTACCGATGCGTAGTTACCACCTTGCCATACCACGACATGGACCCACGAGGCGTTCCAGACCAACGTCTCGGAACGACCAGTCTCTTGGACTACGCCGGATCACTCGAACGTGAGTTCGGGGAACTCGGTTTGAAGCCGATTGTGATGGGCCATTCCATGGGAGGATTGCTAGCTCAGATTCTTGGTGCCCGCACACTCGCAAAGGCTCTCGTTTTGCTTACCCCAGCATCACCATCGGGTATCAGGGCCCTTACTCCCTCCGTCATAAAGAGCTTCTGGAGCATCCAAACAACTTGGGGCTTTTGGCGAAAACCCATGCGCCAAACATTCGACGAGGAGGTCTACTCAATGTTGCACCTGCTGCCGGCGAAGGAGCAGAAAGAGACCTACGACAAGTTTGTCTATGAATCCGGGAGGGCGGCGTGTGAGATCGGCTACTGGCTATTCGATCTTAGAGGTGCGTCAAAAGTTGACGAGTCCAAAGTAAATTGCCCGGTGTTGGTGCTCGCCGGTGCTCATGACCGTATCACCCCGGCGTCAGTCGTCCGTCGAGTAGCAAGAAAATACAAGGATGTATCGACCTATGAAGAGTTTGAAAGTCATGCCCACTGGGTCGTGGCCGAGCCTGGTTGGCAAGAGGTCGCAGAGTATGTCGCCGGCTGGCTCAGGCAATTTACGCATCAATCCTAATTCCCTGTCATGACAATCTTCTATCAACGCATCCTTAGATGTTTACGCTTCGATTGATCGCATACGTTCAATCCATACTGCAAAAACAATAGAGGATTTATGAGTACTGATTTTTGAGTCTCATCCGTCGCTACATCGTCAGCAGGCTGCCGAAAAGATAATCTGTTGGCCCCCCCACCTTCGGTTGCAGAGTTAAATCTGCTAGCATCGAGATTCGCGTTGTTTACCCAAAAGACTCTCAAAAATGCGAAGAAGAATCACAAGGATTCTACTGCGCAAGACTTTTTTCAACAAAGCATGGATGAACGCTGGTTGCTGCTATGAAAAGAATCCGACCAGCAGATGAATCCAGATTAGCATTAATGTAATCGTTTACAATATTGGTACTTTTGATAGCTCCGCTATTGTTCGAAAAAACTCAAGATGGTCAAATGCTTCTATGATTGCCGGCTATTAACAAAACATTTCAAGACACTCTATAGTTTTCCCCTTGACAGGAATTTGCCTCGAAATATAATGAAAGCGCTTTCATTAGAGATCATCGTCTTAAACGACCGATAACCGCTGGGCGCATCCCCGGCAAATTGCGAGAGCCGCGCTTATGCCGCACAACTCTTTCTCTTTCAAGCTATCCGGTCTCCTCCGACAGCACAGCATTGTCACTGAGGTGTACCTCCCTGCGGCCATTAGGCACCCACTAAAAGACCGAATCAAGGGACTTCGCCAAATCGGTCGGACAGTCCCCTACTTTTGTGTTTAATTGCAGCGGAACTGCAACGCTCCCTGCTTTTCCTTGCGTTACTGACAACCAGCAACACCTTTATGTACCCCCAATTCAAAAGGAGGCAACTCATGGCCAAGATGACCCGCAGGGAATTTGTCGGTGTAGGCGCCAAGGCTGGCGGTCTGGTGCTCACCTCGGGATTTGCTCCCGGACTGCTCAAGTACGCTTTTGCGGAGACTAAGCATGCCGCCTACCTGGATTCTAAGATCAACTGGCGGCAAGCGGAGGGAGAACAAATTAAAGTGTTGGTGACACCGGCTCACTATTTCAACAAGTTTCGGGCCGTCACCCCGGGTTTCCAGGAACTTACCGGCGTCACGGTGGATTTTGAAGTCATACCGCCGCGCGAAATGCGGGAAAAGGCGATGCTGGATCTGGGAGCCAAAACCGCGAACTATGCCAGCCATACCGGTGATCCCATGTTCCTCTCACTCTACGAGGTTAACAAATGGGTCGATCCACTGGATAATTATTTGAACGATCCCGAACTGACGGATCCCGCCTGGTTCAACTTGGATGATATCATTCCACTCTGGAGAGCGGCCGATACTGTGAATAAGAAACTCATGGGTATGCCGGTCGAAGGTGAAGCGACCATTCATATCTATCGCAAAGACGTCTACGCCAAGCTCGGTCTCAAGCCCCCGGAGACTCTTGAGGAATTCGAGGAGACAGCCAAGAAGTCCAACAAATTTGATGGAAGCATCAGCGGTGCAGCCCTGCGCGGCTTTCGGGGCGCCGGTCAGAACATGTACATCTGGCCCTCGCTGTTCCTCGCTTGGGGAGGCAAATGGTTCGATGCCGATGGGAAGCCGCAGGTGAACAGTGATGCCGGTGTCAAGTCCCTCGAGTATTATTGCAACCTCCTGCAGAATTATGCCCCGGCAGGCGTGGAAAACTGGAACTGGCCCGAGATCATGGAAAGCTTTGCCGGCGGCAACTTGGTCCAGTACATCGATGCCAATTCGACCGCATCGGTGATCGAAAATCCGAAGAAGTCCAAAGTTGCCGGCCAGATCGGATACCAGCGCTGGCCCAAAGGTCCCTCCGGACGGAGGGTCACCAGCATTTGGAACTGGACCATGCCGATCAATGCGGCCTTGTCAAAGAAGAAGAAAGTAGCCACCTGGCTTTATATCCAGTGGCTGGCGTCGCGGCCGACGCAGATGGCTTCCGCCACCTACAAAGAGAGCCCGGACGCCGTCGTGCGCACCGGAGTCAACCGGGTCTCCATCTGGCAAGATCCCGAATACCGAAAGGTGATCGATTTCACTCCGGATTATGCCGACGTAGTTTTGACTTCGATGCGAGAGGACACCGACCCCGACTGGCGGCCGCGCGTTCCCCAGTGGCCAAAGATCGGCGAAGTCATGGCAGTCGCCATTCAGTCCGCCTTGGTCAAGCAGACCACACCAAAAAAGGCGTTGGACGATGCCAACGCCAACCTGACCAAGATTATGAAGCGTTGACGGCGGCGTGCCGGTGACACAATGTTTTCTTCTCCCCCTGGAGCTGACAGTTGCCCACACATGACTCCGTGGGTGGGGTCGCGGTAACACGCCGACTCTTCAGAAAGGTGGAGAGGAGACAGGGTCGACCTTCGAGTCAACAAGATCGAGCCGGCTGGAAGGCAGGTTTTTTCGAGTGAGGAGTTTTCATGGCACCGTATTCGTGCAGTGAGCAGCGGCGAAAACCCGCTCATATGGCTCAGTGGGAGCGCTTCGGCTGGGCGATGATCAGTCCGGCCATGCTGTTTCTCATTTTGATGGCCGCCTTTCCGCTGGTCTCGATCATCATCATGAGCACGTTTCGCATCGACCTTACATACCCGCTGGACAATGGTTGGGTTGGGCTAGAGAACTACCTGGCCCTGCTGCACGATGGGCGCTTCTGGAACGCCATCCGCCTCACCTGCATCTATACCGTCAGCTCGGTTTTCCTCCAGGTTGCGATCGGGCTGGCACTGGCCATGGCCTTCTTTCGAAGCTTCCGAGGACAGGGAATTCTGCGGGTGAGTGTGCTGCTTCCCATGATTCTCGCCCCCGTGGTGGTGGGTCTTGCCTTTAGAACCATGATCATGACCCCTGAGTACGGCATCCTAGATTACCTCTTCATCTTGCTGGGACTCGGCTCCCAGCCATGGCTCGTCGACCCCACCTGGGCGCTGATCTCAGTGATCATCATTCACACCTGGCAGTGGACGCCGTTTGCCTTCCTGGTATTCCTGGCCAGCCTCAATGCTTTGCCGGCCGAGCCGTTGGAAGCTGCGCTGCTAGATGCCAGAAACAACTGGCAGCGATTCTGGCACGTGATTCTCCCCATGATTTGGCCAGCCGTCATCATCGTCATCATCCTGCGAACCATGGTGGCCCTGCGCGCGTTTGCGGCGATCTTTTCGGCAACTGGCGGCGGACCCGGCACTTCTACCGAAATTCTCAACTTGTACACCTATCGTGAATCCTTCAATTCCCTCAATTTGGGCTATGGAGCCACACTGGGAACGGTGCTCTTGTTCATCACGGTGGGCGTCTCGCTGGTTTTTTTCCGTCTGCGGCGGTCGGTGACGGAGTAGAAGGAGCAGTGGCATGACGGGCAACTGGAAACAAAGCGATTGGGTGAAGTTTGGCAGGGCCGTTTTGAGGTATGTGGTTTTGGTGCTGATGATCCTGGTGTGGGCGTTTCCCGTCATCTGGGTGATCCTGACCTCTTTCAAGGGCCGCATCGAGATTTTCACCATTCCGCCGACCATTTTTTTCAAACCCACCCTGCAGCATTACATTGAAGCACTGACTGACCAGGATATTCTCCCGAGTATCATCAACAGCCTGATCCTGGCCAGCGGCACAACACTCATCACCCTGCTGGTGGCTGTGCCGGCGGGTTATGCCTTCTCCCGGGTCCAGTTCAGGTTGCGGAGTCAACTCTCTTTCTTCGCGCTGATGGCGCAAATGGCGCCGCCCATCGGACTGATCATCCCCTACTTCTTCTTGCTCAATAAAGTCGGCATGCTGGACACCTACACCGGGCTGATAACCATTCACATGACACTGACCGTACCGTTCAGCATTTGGCTCATGATCACTTACTTCCAGGGACTGCCGCTTTCTCTCGAAGAGGCCGCCACTATGGATGGGGCTTCTCCCTTCAGCACCTTCTTCAAGGTGGTGCTGCCCAATGTTTGGGGGGGAGTGGGCGTAACCGCGATCTTTGCCTTCATTGAATCTTGGAACGAATTTCTCTATGCAGTGGTTCTGACCGGCAGCCGGACCAAAACGGCGCCGGTGGCGATCTTTGGCTTTTTGGCCGCGGAAGAAAGCCGCTACGGACCTTTTACCGCAACAGGCGTGATGATCATGGCGCCTGTGATTATTGTGGCCCTGCTGGCGCAGCGGCATATTATCAAAGGCATGACATTGGGGGCCACTAAAGGGTGATCCCTTGGAGATAAATTACCTGTATAGCTGAACTGCAGATGTGTGAGGAGACGCGCGATGAGTCAACAGAAAAAAAAGCTTCTGATGCTGGGTCTGGACGCAGCCCTGCCGGATCTGATCCGCTGTTTCGCGGAGGAAGGGGCCATGCCGCATACCCGGCGATTAATGGAGCAGGGCATGTTCTCGAGAATGATCACGACCTTTCCTCCTCTCACCGCAGCCGCATGGGGGGCCATTACTTCCGGGGCAGGCCCCGGAACGGCAGCCATCCCCAGCCTGATGGTGCACGAACCGGGGGAGCCGCTCGATAAGTGGCATACTTCTTTCGACCGGCGCATGCTGAAAGCCGAAACACTGTGGGAAGCGGGCGCACGAGCGGGCTTGCGAACGGTGCTGGTGAACTGGCCGGTCACCTTCCCGCTCAAGATCGACAACGGTATTCAGCTGGCCGCGTCGTTGAATCCGCCATTTCGTTATTTCTACATGCCCCTGTGGGATATTGCGTCCTCCTCGGTTTTTTCCACCCGCAAGGAGCGCTGCAACCAAGTTCCAGGCCGTGCGGTAGTTGTTCGACCCAGACCGGCTTCCGACTGGGTCAATGTGCCCAAGCACCATGGCACTCCGCTTGAGATGTCCATTCAGGTTCCGCCGGTCTATGCCCGGGGGCCAAGCTACCAGGTGTTGATTCTAGATTCCACCGGAGACGGCTATGACCGCGTGCTCATCACACAGTCCAAAGACGCTTCCCATGCGGCTGCCGATCTCCGCCAGGGAGAGCGCAGCGGGTGGTTGATGGAGACATTTCAAACCGAGGCTGGAGAGCGGTGCGGTCGGTTCTATTTCCACCTCGAGGAACTCGAAGGAGCCGACTCGCTCAAGCTCTACCAGAGTGCCATCAACACCGCCGAAGCGTTCACGCTTCCCGCCGAGCTCACCGATGAATTGATTGAGGTCGCCGGGCCGTACATGGAAGTGGACGATCCCTGGGCCTATATGGATGGCTGGGTCGGTCTGGATTTCTATCTCGATCAGCTGACCGCGCACAATGACTGGTGGGAAAAGGCCACCCGCTACGGCCTCAAGCGGACCGACTGGGACATGGCGTTCAGCTGGGTCGGAACGATCGATCACGTACAGCATGTGCTCTATGGAGGGATCGACCCAACCTGCAGCTATTATGATCCTCAGACCGGGCCGCAGATTCTCGATAAGATCCGCAGGGTATATGCCGAGGTGGATGAACGGATCGGCCGCATCCTGCAGGAAGTGAACCTGGAAGAGACCCTGATCTGTCTGGTTTCCGACCATGGCTTTTCCAGCATCGAGCAGAATCCTTATTTGAAGCATCATCTGGCGACGGCTAGGCTGCTCAGTTTCGACCTGGATATGGAGACCCGCGAGATGAAAATTGATTGGTCGTGCACCAAGGCTTTCCCACTCGAACCCTGTCACGCCCACATCTTCGTGAACCTCAAAGGCCGCGACCCACACGGAATTGTGGAGCCAGAAGACTATCCCGCGGTACAGGAGCAGATCATCGATGCTCTGCAGGCCATGCGCGATCCGGTTACCGGCGGAAGAGTGGTGGCGGTGGCTGTCAAGAAGGAAGAGGCCGGAACGTTGGGGGTTTTTGAAGGCCATGGCTACGATCGCATCGGGGATGTCCTGTTTGCGCTGCGGCCTCAGTACATGGCCAATCCTTTCGTCTATCCGGTGGCGGTCCGCTACCGGGATGGCACCGAGCGGCTCGTTGCCAACCCGGAAGGCTTCGAACCGGCCAAGTTGCACCAAAATTTCACCGGTGTCCACCTGGGGCTGCCGGCCTGCAAAGAGATGCATGCCATGGTCGTGCTGGCCGGCGCCGGAGTGGAGCACCTGGATAGGTCCCATCCGATGAATGTGATCGATCTGGCGCCGACCCTGGCCCATCTTCTGGGCACGCCAATACCGAAAGATGCGGAAGGCAATGTGCTCAAGGAGGTGGTGCGGAGCCAGGGCTGAGCTCCAGGTCGGTCGAGGTCATCAGCACAGCAAGGAGATGGGTTGGGAAATGTCACTATGCAACAGATAGCCGCCGTGGCCGGGGTTTCATTGGCTACCGTCTCGAGAGTGATCCATTCTCCCGAGAAGGTGCAGTCGGAGACTCGCAAGCGTGTGCTGCAGGCCATGGAGCAGTGCCGTTACGTGTACAATGCCGCCGCAGGAGACCTGTCACGCCAGAAGACTTCGGTAATCGGAGTGATCATCCCCACTGCCAAGAGTTCCATCTTCGGCAGCACGACTCAGGGCATTCAGGAGCGGGCACAGGAGCATGGCTTTTCCATCATCATCGGCAACACCCGCTATGACAACGAAACAGAAATAAAACTGCTGCAGCAATACCGCGAGCGGCGCCTGGCGGGGATTATTCTTACCGGATTCGGGACCGGTCAGCAGGGACTAGTCCGAGAGCTCATCCAAAGCGGGATCCCTTGTGTCGTCATTTGGGAAAAACTGGACGATCCGTTGATGAGCTACGTAGGGTTCGACAATTTTAAGACCGCCTGCACTATGACCGAGTACCTGATCGGACTCAGACATCGCCGGATTGGGCTGATCGTCGGGCCGTTCAGCAAGGTGGGGAGGGTGCGAAAGCGGCTCGAAGGATATCGCAGCGGGCTCGAAAAGCATGGAATTCCATTCGATCTCAACTTGGTGATCGAAAATGAGCCTACCCTGATCGACGGCAAGGAGTCGATGCACCGGTTGCTATCTTTACCGGAGCGGCCATCGGCGGTGTTTGCCGCCAGTGACATACTGGCCATCGGCGCATTGGCCGCGGTCAAGGAAAGAGGCCTGAGAGTCCCGCAAGATCTGTCGCTAGCAGGCTTCGACGACATCGATTACGCGGCTTTTACCGATCCGCCGCTCACTACCATGCGGGTTCCGGCCCACGAAATCGGTCAGATGGCAGTCAAGGTACTGCTGGAGCTGATGCAGGGAGATTCGACCGGCCCTCGCCAGTACTGCCTGGATACAGATCTGATCATACGCTCATCGTGCAGCGAGCTCGAGTGAACCCCGGCTCAGAGCTCCCATTCTGGAGGAAGAGACAATGCAAGACGTTCTGTTGGATTATGGCGACACTCACATGCGCGTGGGGCTGCCCGACTCGGCTGTGGTGGTGCGTTACGGAAAAACTTACGCCGACCCTCCTCCAGTCAACCCCCACCAGGCGACCCGCCGGGCACTGGAGCATCCCCACGGTTTTCCACCGCTAAGGGATTTAGCCGGGCCGGGCAAAAAGGTCGTGATCGGTTTTCCCGACCGGGTGAAAGGCGGCGCACACGCCGACTGTCATCGCAAGGTTGCCATTCCGCTCATCGTAGAAGAACTGCTCAAGGGCGGTACCCCCATTGAAAACATCACCCTTGTGTGCTGCATGGGGCTGCATCGCAAGAACACGCTGGAGGAGTGGTACTGGTATCTCGGCAAGCCGATCGTCGACCGGTTCTGGCCGGATCGGCTGGTCAATCATGACGCCGAGGCCCCGGACCTCTGCGACCTGGGGACCGACGACATGGGCAACGTGGTCCAATGCAATCGACTTATGGCCGAGGCGGATCTGCCCATCGTGATCGGCCATTGTGCCGGCAACCCTTATGGCGGCTACAGTGGCGGCTACAAGATGATCGTCACTGGTCTGGCCGGGTGGCGGTCGATCGCCTCGCACCATTGTCCACAAACCATGCATCGTGATGACTGGCTGGGAGCGTCGACCGCGGGCCGCATGAGGCAGCAGTTCAAATCGATTGGACAGGCGATGGAAAAGGCGCTTGGCAAGAAGTTTTTCGCGGTGGACGCGGTAATGGACCAGAAGTCCCGAGTCCTGGACGTGCAGGCGGGTGAACTGGAGGCGGTGGAGTGCGCCACCTGGCCGCTGGCGGATCGCCGCACCAATGTGGCTCTGGATATGAAAGAGCCGGCGGACATTCTGCTCATGGGGCTACCGCGCAATTTCCATTACGGCCCTGGCATGGGCACCAATCCGATCCTCATGAGCCTTGCCATCGGCGGGCAACTGTCCCGCTGCTGGCATATTTTCCGTCCCGGGGGCGTCATTATCGCCGCTTCGATCTGCGACGGCTGGTTCAACCCTCACTGGTTTCCTTCCTATGAGGAGACCTATGAGGCGCTGCAGAAATACTGTACAGCCCGCGAGTTTCTGGCTTCCCCGGATGCCACGGCCATTGTTGAAAATTTCGAATACCGCTTCCAGTATTCAAATAAATACACTTATCACCCGTTCCATGCCATGTCCATGATCAGCGGCGGGAGCGTGCCGCAGCAACGGTGCTCGGCCGTCCTCATGGTGGGCGCCAGAGCACCGAAGTTTGCCCGGGGAATGGGCTTTATACCTGTCAGCACCTTTGAAGAAGCCATGCGGCAGGCCACTCGCTTCGTCGGCAGCCATCCCCGGATTCTGTGCACCCCGGAATGCTTCTCCGGCGGTGTTGCCGTGCATCTGCATCGCAAGTAAGATAGGCTGCCGTCAGAGAGAAAGGGATAGAACAGGATTGCTTTTATGCTGAGGCCAAAGAAACTGGAGCACGGGCGGCAAAGGTCCATATCCGGTGGAGCCTCCCTGCCGGAGGACGGATGTTCCAAGGAGAATGCGTGGCATGGCCGAAGTTAGACTCATAAATGTATGCAAAGCATTCGGCAAAAACCTTGTCGTGGATCGTTTCACATTGGATATCGCCGACGGCGAATTCATCATTCTGGTAGGCCCCTCCGGCTGCGGTAAGAGCACCACTCTCCGGGCCATTGCCGGTCTCGAGGAGATTTCCAGCGGGGACATCTACATCGGCGACCGACTGGTAAACGACGTGCACCCCCGCAGCAGGGACATCGCCATGGTGTTCCAAAACTATGCTTTGTATCCGCACATGAATGTCTATGACAACATGGCCTTCTGCCTGAAGCAGCAGAAAATGGGCAAGGCGGAGATCGATCAGATCGTTCGGCGCACCGCTCAGTTACTCGGCATGAATGAGTTGCTCGACAGAAAGCCGGGGCAGTTGTCGGGGGGCCAGCGGCAGCGCGTGGCGGTCGGCAGAGCCATTGTGCGCAGTCCGAAGGTATTTTTGTTCGACGAGCCACTGTCCAATCTGGATGCCAAACTGCGGATTGCCATGCGGGCGGAACTGCTGGACCTGCATCAGAAGCTCAAAACCACGACCATCTATGTCACCCACGACCAACTGGAGGCCATGACCATGGGGGATCGGATCGTGGTGATGCATCGAGGGTGCATCCAGCAGGTGGACCCGCCGCAGGTAGTCTACGATCATCCGGTGAACCAGTATGTGGCTGGCTTCATAGGCTCGCCGCCCATGAATTTCGTCGACTGCAGGCTGGTTCGGGAAAACGATGCCCTTTTTGCGGTGACGCCAGGAATGCGACTACTACTGCCATCCGATAAAAGGGAGCGCGTTGCAACCTATGTGGAAAAGGAGGTGGTCCTTGGCATTCGACCCGAGCACATTCGCGATCGTCTGTCGGCACGGGCAGAAACACCTCAGGCCAGCTTTGAGGCATCCGTCTGGGTGGTAGAGCCTCTGGGGTCGGAGAAGCTGGTGCACATCCGCAATGAGCAGGACACTATAGTGGCCCGGCTTGGCCCCCAGCTGCGGGTCAAGGCGGGTGATCGACTCGAATTTGTGGTAAACATGGAACTGGCCCACCTGTTCGACAAGGAAACTGGTGAGACCATCCTGTAGGGCTCAGGGAGCGGGTGAAAAAGAAGAATGGAGAATAAAGTGCTATGCAAACGATAGGTTTGGTAGGCGCAGGAGTCATGGGCATGACGGTGGCGCAAAAGATCCTGGAGGCCGGACACCCGTTGGCTGTCTTTGACAATACCCCGCGGGCCCGAGCGAACGTACGAGCTATCGGCGCGGAGATTGTCGGCTCACCCAGGGAAGTGGCACATAATGCTAATATCATCATTTTGTTCCTACCGGGTCCAGAGCAAGTGGAGGCGTGTGTGGGGGGAGAGGACGGGCTGCTCCAGGCGGCGCATGAGGGCTTGGTGATTGCCGATATGAGCACCGTCGATCCCGGTACCAGCCAACGTATGGCGCAGCTGGCGCTCCAACACAAAGTCGGATACCTGGACGCTCCCGTTCTTGGCCGGCCAGCCACGGTGGGACATTGGGCGCTGCCGGTTGGCGGCGACCGCGAAGTTCTGGAGCAATGCCGGCCCGTCTTCGAGCTGTTCGCAGCCAAAATCTTTCACATCGGAGAAGCCGGCTCCGGAAATAAGGTGAAGCTTCTCAATCAACTCATGTTTTCCGCCATCAATGCCATGACTGCGGAGATGATGGCAGTTGCCGAACAGGTGGGCATCGAGCCCAAACTCCTCTACCAGACCATCACCGAAAGCCAGGCAGGAACGGTCAGTAATCTGTTCAAAGAACTGGGTGCTAGAATTGCCGCAGAGGATTATGACAACCCGACCTTCTCCATCGATCTGCTGTGCAAAGATCTGCGACTGGCCGTCGGGATGGCCCGGCAGGCTGGAGCCGCCCCCCTGATGGCCTACAGCGTGCAATTCCTGAACGAACTGGCCCAGGCGCGGGGACTCGGCCGGCAGGATACCGCCATCATGTGGAAAGCGGTGAAAATGATCTGGGACTAAAGAGTATACCTACCTTCCTGAGGCGATGGAATTGCTTTACGACTGCTTATCTCCTCCTTGCATTGAACATCGATTGCGATGGGTCGAATCTTGAGACTCGGCATAAGCGAATTGGATCTAATCGTTGGCGACCGAGTACAGCAGAGGGAAGGCCCTCTCGAGTGGCGATAGCCTGTCACTCATCATTTTGACCTTTCGAGTAGTGACGCCATCATATCAGGCATGTCTCCTTGATGTTTCGGTCATTTCCAGTTAACATTCTATCGTTGAGTCAATGGCAGACTCCGCAATATTGCCCCTCTGATATTAAGGTCTTACCGACTACTTTCGCTGCCCTCGGTAACTTGATCAACTATCCAAAGCGTTCGGGATTATAGAAAACACAACGACACTTCATTACTAAGAAAGGGGTCACACCTCATGCAGGGAACAGAACTCAAGTTATCTAAAGGCGATTGGGTGTTCCACCCTCGGATGCCGGATTGGGGCTATGGCAAGATTTTGGAGTTGATAGGCAGCAATAAAGGGCGTGTGTTCTTTCTGTTCGCAGGTGAGAAGAAAATGTCCTGGGAACACGCAGGCTTGGGCCTCGTCGAAGGTGACGAAGTATCTCAGGCTGCACTGAACGAGCAACTCGCAGAGTTCAAGCTAAAGCTAGCAAGGGACCTCCTTACATCCGAAGGGCTTAGCCAGGGAGTAACATGCACTCCATGCAATTCGCTCAGCTCGGGTTGTGAATTGTGCAAATGCACGTCAGAAAGTCTACGGATCTACAGCCTCACAGAAAAGGGCAAGATGTGTCTCTGTGACGCGTGCAGAGACAAGATAATGCTGGAAACCAAGGATAGAGCAGAAATCAAACAAAGCATTACGGAAATGGAGAAGAGGAGCAAGAAACAGGCTGCTGATAAAGAAAAGAAGAAAAAGAAGCTGAAGATAGTGAAAAAGGGAAAGTAGATCTCGGAGGAGCTGGGAATCGTATGACATGCACTCCCCTGCCGTATTTAGCCACCGCGCGATGGGGCTGGCTTCCTCCAGTAAGGACGCGTGCTGGCAACTCCAAACTGCACCGTTTGCAGCAAGTGAATCGGCAGAATCAATATGCTCTTGCAGAACAACAACGCAACACCGGTGGGAGATCAATAATTGCAGAGATACCGCATGCCTTGATAAAAGAAGCTCATAGTGGATTAACGGGAAATTAAATTGCATCAAAGTGGAATGTGCCATCATTTCGAGTGAAGCGAAAAATCTGGTGCCACTGTGCCACTGCCTGGAAGAACAAAGATTTCTCGCCCTTGGCTCGAAATGACGATTCTAGGGTATCCCACCTAGCACAGTTTCAGCATTAAGAATAATCGCTGCGGTTATAGATTTCATTTCTTTGTTATTTGGTGATAGGCGGTTTCGAGGTTTGTTGTGTCGGAAATGGGATTGGTTAGGCTAAGTCTCAAGATTTTCACAATAATCGTGGCAAAATATCACCCGATTTTCCAAGAATGCTCACATCGTACAATTCAGAGTATGAGGTAGCCTCAAGATTGATTTCAACTACGAAAGCTCCTGCTCTTTTGGCATGTACTCCCATTGAAGCTGCAGGCTGCACTAACGCTGAAGTACCCACGATCAGCATGAGCTCGCAGTTCTGAATAGCCTCGAAGGCCATCTCGAGAATTGCGGCATCCAGGGCTTCGCCAAACCATACCACATCGGGTCTGAGCATAGCCCCGCATAGAGAGCAACGAGGTGCGTTAGGCAAAGGAACTGTACGATTTTCAAACTTGCTTTTGCACCTTGTGCACCGGACCCACCAGATGTTGCCGTGCAATTCGAGGATGTTGCTGCTCCCGGCAGCCCTATGCAGCCCGTCTATGTTCTGCGTGATTAAGCGGAAATCGGGTATGCGCTGTTCAAGCACGGCAAGAGCCGAATGACCTGGATTAGGTTTTAAAGGAGCAAGCAACTCTCGCCGCCAGTTGTAAAATTCCCAAACTATACCCGGATCTCTCATGAACGCTTCCGGGGTCGCCAGGTCGGTAGCACGGTATTGGCGCCACAATCCGTCCTTTCCCCTGAAAGTGGGAACTCCTGATTCAGCAGAAATCCCGGCTCCCGTCATTACAACCGCTCGCCTGCATACAGTCAGTTTTTCCCTGACCATTCGCACTTTTTGTTCCTGGATCTTGTCTGTCAATTCGCGTTCCTCAGAATTTATGACTTATGAATGCCCAATAGGCGTTCGATCTACTAATGGATACAATATCCTAATTGCGTCGCTTTTTGCTTGAGGCAACCAAGGTATTGTATATCGGCGTGGGAAGCTTTATTGCCTTTGATTTCTATATGTTTTATCAAATCTAGAATTTTTGATAATCTGTTTTGGCTCGCCGTCACTCCGCCCTTACGACTAGTATGGTACTTGCTCTGATAACTGTAGTGTCCGCGACGGTACGATAGAAATTCTGCTCCTGACTGAAATGTCTTACCACCCCAAAAATCTCTGTAAACTCTTGTACGTCCTTCATCGATATCACGAGCTATAGCCAAATCGTCGAGCCACTTTTGTTCTTCCACACTACGAAACAAAAATCCGGTAAGCTCTTTATCACCCAAAAAACCAACCGGTTTGAGCAATTCATTGTCAAAACAATAAACCCTCTTGCTGCCCCACCGAAATATGGGAGAACCGGTTCGGGGTATTCCATCCATGCCCAGTTGAACAACCAGCTCGGGCATGACTTCCCAGTACTCCCATTCTCTGTAAGTATCCTTGATCGCTCGATCCACGGATTGTTGAACATCTTGCACCATCGCATTGCTGATGGCAAGCTGCAAAAGGTGGACAGTTTTTTTTCTGCCGTCTGGCTGCAATAATAAGATAGCTTTCTTTTTAAGCGTATAAAGGTCAAGGCCCATGATTCACCTCCCCTAGAAAAACTTTATCCAAAAATCTTAAACCAACGACTAGGTGAATATTAGGTGAAAGTTTTTCGGCAGTCAAGATTTTTCTCTCAAGATGAAAATATTAGAGCCAATGGGATAAGCGGTAAAACAACGGGGCGCGGAGGCTTACCGCAACCCGCTGCCTTGCTGTACAATGAATGGCAAAATTTTTTAGGAATCTAATACGGGTAGGTTGGATTTCGAGGTATTATTTCTCTAAAACCTTCTCCAGAGCATCGTAATCGATTGCATCGGCATACGCGGACAAGTCGTCCGTGTTGCCAATTCCCTGCCCTTTAATCGAGACCAGCATCCTGGAAGCAATCACAATGTTAATCTCGCCCTCATGGTCCTGGTCCGAAAATTTCTGTATAGCTTTGTGACCTTTAATCTTGATCAACTTGGCACCAGGTTGGGAAGCCGAGAATGCCGGATTGGTAAAGAACATCAGCATCGATTGCAGAAGCGGCGAGTCCGTCACTATTTCTATGTCAATCGACTTTTCGGTGTTTTCCACGTAATAATGCCGGGACGCACTGACTCCTCCTCCCATGAAAGCGGCTGAGGCAAAATCTCCGGTCGATTCCTGCGCCTGCCAGCCTTGCAAAGGTTCGGGAAAAACTTTTTTAAGACCCGATGCCTGCTTTTGTTGGATCTGACCCACGGCAAAATTCAGGGTTGATACTGCTTCAGAGTAGTCTCCTTTTTCATACGATTCCAGGCCCTCCTTTATCTGATCGGCGATTTCATCCGCAAGTACTGAAAACGGCATGGCCGCAAGAAACAATAAAATTAATGTCCATCTCAAAAAGCATCGCACCATTTCTCCCCCTCCAAAGTTGATTAAAATACTGAGCAATTTATAATTTGGTCCCACAAAATATTCTCTAACAGGCCCACAGCGAACCTTTTACAGGAACGTCCGGATCCCTGCAAGCCGTAACAGCCAATTCATTACCTGTAGCATCGAAACTCAAATTAGCGTTTTGATCCTTGCTTGTTCCTGGTCTTGAGCTCTCCGGAAACCAGTTGTGCGATTTGCGGGGCGTTGCCGCCTACTCGATTGTTAATAATGACATTTACTTCAACATTCCCCTCTAATCCTTGTAGCATCAAGTCTGTCGTGTCAGCTATCATGCCTGGTTGCAACATGCCCTCTATCAACTTGTTGAATGGATGAGCTCTTGCATACGCTTCTTCATAGCGCATTCCGATGGGTGTCATCAATCGAATGATCATCTGATTCCCGGCATTAAAAAATCGCCGACTTGCCTTTGCGAACTGTTTCTTGAGGGGAGGCAACCACGTCCAGTGGGAAAGCACCTGCCCAATACCATGCTTTATCAAGACTTCAAAAATGGGATCACTCAAATACTTTTCTGTTCGCAACTCGACATGGTAGCGATCATCCTCGGGAAGGGAATCGAAAAACCCATCAAGCAATCTGGCAAGATCTTGAACAGTACTTCGTTTCTCTCGACGCTGGTATTCCTGCTCAAAGATAAAACCTTTCAGGTGCCCCCCAAGGAGTTCTTCAGCAGGCTGGTAGAATTGCTCTATAAACGCCCGAACATCGAGGAATTGATGATTTTCCACATAACTGTTCCCGCGTCTTAGTTGTTGGGCAAAGATGATCTGGGGGACTTTAAGGAAAAGGTAATCGTTGCCTTTCAAGTGATCTCGATAGGCCCTGAGCACATGGAAACTCTGGGTCGCCTCTCCCTTTTCGTTAAGCAAAGGTCTGTAAAAAGTATAATCAATCTCCAGGATTCTAAAATGTTGAAAGTATTCCTCGACACTTGAGACCGGCAAAACCCGTTCTTCAAAGGATTTCCCACCAACCTTTTTGCTTCTCTTGATTATTTGGCCCACATATCGGTCTTCCGAATAGATCTGCCCGATCCAGCCTGCATATCGATCACTTGCTGTTCCCAGATATAAAGAGGGATGCAAACCTCGAAAAAAGTAATGGTCAGGATCAAAATCATTTACTACGGTCATCTTGCACTCCTGCACCGATCCCCTTCTATTTCAGGCGGCGGCCCAAATGCACATGCCGTTAAGTGGTTGGTTTTAGAGGTTATTTTAGGTTGGCCGATTGCAGGACCAGGAAGGGAAACAAGGTAGATTCTCCAGATGCCAGGTGCCAAAACGGATCTTTATAATTTCCTATCAAGCATGAATGAAGTAATCCCCCCCGACGGATCGGGGAAGGTTACTTCATTCAGTCTGTAAAAGGGAGTTGCCCGAGCAAGGTCCTTCCTTCATACCAATTTCTATTTTGTTGCCTCATAGATGCGCATGGGTGGCACGTTCATCAACTCGAATTTGCACGCCACGGAGGGGAACAGGCGGTCAAGGTGCACCTTGAGATGCTGATCGGTCTGGAAGCAGGTTTGATAAACTAAGAATTTACCTCCACTTTTTAGGGCATTATAGGTGTTGCACAGAATTTTGTCACGCAACCCGTTGCGCAGCCAGAAAAAAGGAATGCCCGAAAGAATGTAATCGGCTTGCGATTCCTGACACTTGCGCAGCGCTTCAAGAACGTTTTCCGCACTGTCATTAACAATAACTACCCTAGGGTCACGGATTGTCTTTCGGAGTATGGAGCTGAAATTTTTGTTGAGTTCGATAAGTATCAGTTTCGAATCCGCTCTCATGTTTTCCAGAAGGTAGTTGGTGAAGACTCCAGTAGCGGGTCCGTATTCGATGATCAAGTTGCTGCTATCAAAATTGATTTTGCGGCATACTCTTTTCACACCTACAGCGGAGGTAGGAGTAATGGAAGCCACATTCCTGTCTTTTAGGAACGTTTTCAGATAAGTAATTGTGTCAATCATAACATACAGCTCCTGTTAACGAAGTCCCTTCCTGGAGATCGACTAAATCCTTGCCGGAAACCGGCAAACCATAGGCAGAGGCTCACGTCGATCTTTTACTGACTTATTCAACCATAATGTCAGCTTGCAGCTCAAACAACCAATCCCTAGTTTGAATATCTGTATTGCGAGGATCTCGCGTGTGCTCAGGCATCAATGTAAAGTCCCGCAGTCGATCGCTTCGAATAATCAAATCCAGTACCTGGGGTATTTCCCTTGTACATTTTTTCTTATTAATACATTTCACTTCGGTTTGCATCTGATAATTTGCATCTTTCCCGGGAATTACGGAATGGATCAAAATAGCCATTCTCGGACAGTCAAAAAAAGAGCCATAACGCCGCATCTTATAGCAAACTTTTGGAAATTAGAAAACTGCCTTGAAACTCTCTTATTTTAGGCAAACGCGATTTGCTTCAAAACTTTTTTTCGAGTAGGAACAAGCTGTATTGAACATTGAACTGTTTATTAAAGAGTAGGAAATTAAATGATTCGACCACAATGGCACATTGTTGATAAGCAGCGACCCGAATCTGTGGACGAGGTCCTGCAAATTCTACTTGATAACCGACAAGCAGGCGCAGATTTTATCACCGGTTCCTTGAAGGACTTGGAGATACATCTGTCGATGCAAGGAATCAACGAAGGGGCCGATCTTATGTCGTGGCACCTTGCCAGGGGTCACAAATTGGTTCTGGTCGGAGACTATGATTGCGACGGTATCACTTCAGCGGCACAATTAGCGCTTTTTCTAAAAGAAATTGGCTACCGCAACTACGCTGTGGTGATACCTCATCGTGCCGAAGGCTATGGAGTTCCGGAGCGGGCCATTACAGAACATTCGGATGCAAGCTTGCTGATAGCTCTGGACTGCGGGACTCAGGACGTGAACGCAATCGGTCTGGCTCGCTCAGCCGGAATGGACTGCATTGTAATCGATCACCATGAGGTGCCCAAGATGGGCCTGGCCCCAGCCAACATCCTCATTAACCCAAAACAACATTCCTGCCCATCATCTTTCAAAGAATTCTCATCAGCTGGACTAACCCTTCTTTTTTTGGCAGCACTTCGGCGCACCGTTCGCGACCAATTTCCTCAACTTCGTTTAGGTTCAAAGTATCTCGCACTGGCTGCTATAGGTACAGTGGCGGATATTGTCCCTCTAGTCAATGCGAACCGAATTCTTACCAAGGCCGGCCTTTGCCATTTAGGCCAAGATGATTTCCTTCCCCTGACTGAAATAATCAATGCTGCGGGCCTCTCCGGAAAGAGGCTGACCGCGGGGCATATCGGGTATTATATCGGACCTCGCCTTAACGCAGCCGGACGGATGTCCAGTGCGCAAATTGCTTTCGATCTCTTAATGGAGGATGACCCGGGAAAGGTTACTGAGCTGGCGAGAGAACTGAATCGGCTGAATGCTAAAAGACAAAAGGAAGAACAGATAATTCTCGCTGAAGTCAGGCGCAGATATTCTGGTGCACTGACATCCAAAAGAAGCTTGGTGATGGGTGATCCCAACTGGCCGCCCGGTATCATTGGAATAATTGCATCACGAATTCAGCAGGAACTTCATTACGGTCCAACCATCGTTTTTTCTATCGATGAAGACCGGGGCATAGCCAGAGGTTCGGCAAGGAGTATTCCGGGGGTTGATATCCACGCGGCCTTAAAGTGCTGCGATAAGCAATTGGTGCGTTGGGGAGGCCATAAAATGGCGGCCGGTTTGACATGCAAACTAAACCAATTGGAAAAGTTCGCGGATCTTTTTGAAGAAGTGACATGTCAATATGCACAAGATATCTTCATCCCGAGAGGAAAAGTGGATATGGAACTTGACCTCAGCCTTGTTTCGGTACCGCTTTTGGACACGCTCAAACAATTAGAGCCCCATGGCCATGGAAACCCTACCCCAACCTTTGCTGCAAAGGGTGTGAGGACCAAAGTTCAGAAAGCATTCGGAACAGACCAGAACCACCTGCGACTTCTTCTGGAAGGCAGCGTTCGGGGAGTCTTCTGGAGGGGAAGCAATCGCTATGATTCGAACGACGGCGATTGCGTCGATGTCGTCTTCCAGGTGGAATGGGATAATTTCGCCAAAACACCATCTCTAAACATAAAAGACATCGGGCACTTTTTCAAAAGTGAATAATCCCTCAGGAAAGAAGATATTGCGGGGCTATTCTTGTACCTTTTTCTTGCTCGGCATCAAAGTCGAAAGTACATCCTCTTTCCCCACAACGCCTACCAGTTTCCCTCCCTCCAAAACGGGAAGCGTGTGCAAATTCTTTTCCACCATTAAGGTTGCAATGTCTTCCACGGTATTTTCCGAATTGATCACTATGGGATTAATCGTCATGGCCTGAGCCACCTTCGTCGCGGTTATTTTTTCCAGTTCTTTATCAATACTTTTTTGGGATCTGACGGGAATGAACGTGTCCAACAATGTAAACACCGAGGGAAGACGGACTTTTTTCTGAAGGGCAATTAAGTCGCTTTGACAGATGATACCTACCAATTTGCCTGTTTTATCGACCACCGGTAGACCATTAATGTGTTTAGCGAGCAGTATTTTCGCCGCTTCGGTTATGTCCGTTTCAGGAGACACAGTAATCAAGTCCCTTGTCATGATATCTTTGGCTTTGGCCATTCGTTAAGCTCCTTCGCTATTTGCTGATTCTCGCAACAAAAGACGGTGATGATCGGCGGACCGGTCCCGCCCCGCGCAGGACCGCACTCCAATTTTTGGCAGCATCAGTTGGCTCTAAAAATTGAAATTCACCCAGAATCAAATTCGTTTCGATAGTTCAAAAGTGATTCACGAAAGAATAGTATAGGCTAAATGTTAAAGCTACAAAAGCACTGATTATAAAAACAGAATGGTCGGCGGTTAGCTCTTTGCTTTGTATGCAGATGGATTAGGGGTTGCTGCAGACCTCTTGTTCACGAATGGTTCAAAAGAGGATAAAATAGAAGCATTCTGGATACTTTTATGCAAAGGGGAAACAATTGAAATGAAGCGGTTTCGAGTCATTCAAGGAGGCAAGCAAGACAAAAGAACCGATGCGGGCTTGCCGAGACTTTTTAAAGTGTGCTCCATCGGCAATCTCACCAAAACCGGTAAAGTTTACTACGATGTGAAGTTCAATTGGTATTGTCTGGAGAGGATTGTATCGATTGCGCCATACGAGCAACTAATTTTGGACTACGACAGGTTAGACGAAAAACAGGTGAGCGCTCTAATAAAGGAAATTGATCGTTATTTCACGGAAGATGAGACCAAAAGTCTGGAAGCCTATCTGCAGGAACGTTATGGGTTGCAGTTAAAGATAGAAGAGGTGGCACTTCCAATCAAAGAAAAAGGCGGTTTTTTTGAGGAAGGCAACAAAGTTGTATACGACTTTATTGAGCTATCCGAGAAACCAAATTATCCCTTGCCCTTTAAGGTCTGGGGTTATTATACGATATCTGGCTGCCTCTCCACCCCGGAGCTTGATAATGCCGTTTTGTTCTTACGCAGGTCTATAGAATTGCTGGGTTTATCTTTGAACTTGGACAGTAAGGACCTTGAAAGAGTGGCGAAAGCAGTCTATGAAAAGGAAGGGCTTCTGGTCAAGAATCAAACGGAAACTGCATAGGGTAAGGATCTCTTCGAAGTCTTTTAAGAGATAACCCGCCAAACGAGGCCCCTGGGAAAAGGCATTATCCATTCCCATTCTGGAAAAATCCCGAAATGAGTCGCCTCACCTGCCCAAGGGGGGCGTTCTTGCTACGAAATCGGTGCACTTGTAAAATAGTTTGAGTGAGGCTATATAGTAGCTTTGGAAAAATCGGTTGCGCAAGGTGCTCTGCTTATTCCAGCATTGAAATCAAAGGACTAGACATCACTGGCTACGTACAGCCGGCCTCCTTGCTACTCCTTTTGTTACAAAAGAATTTATAAGAGGGTTCTTATGCAGAAGAAACTTATTACGCTGTTTGCAATGGCTTTTGTTATCAACTGCCAACCCTGGCTTTCTAAAAGCGGACTGGCTCAGCAAGCACCTCCGTTAGAGATGAATGTCGAATCCGCCGTTCTCCTGGAAGTTTCGACCGGAACCACTCTTTATGAACATAACGCCGATAAGCTAATCGAACCTGCATCTTTTACCAAAGTCCTAACGCTCTATTTGGTTTTTGAAAGTCTGCAAAAGGGCCTTATTCATCTAAACGATGAGGTCTACATCAGCGAGAAGGCATGGCGCACCGGTGGATCGAAAATGTTTGTGGAGGTGGGGTCAAAGGTGCCCCTCGAAGAACTCATTAAAGGCATTGCGGTAGTCTCAGGAAACGATGCCTGCGTGGCGGTGGCCGAACAGCTCTATGGCAGTGTGGATGCCTTTGTAAATGCAATGAATCGGAAGGCTCAGGAATTAGGAATGACCCAAAGCCATTTTGAGAATCCTCACGGTTTGCCGGCAGAAGGTCAGGTGACAACGGCGCGAGACATGGCAACCCTCGATGCAGCCTACCTAAAACGCTTTCCCAATTCTCTAAAGTATCATTCAATGCGCGAATTTACGTACAACAACATCACTCAGCACAATCGCAACCGGTTGCTGTTCAAGGACCCCAGTGTCGATGGGCTAAAGACCGGGTACGTTGCAGCAGCCGGCTACCATCTTTCTGCTACCGGTGAGCGCGACGGCATGCGTCTTTTGGCTGTGGTTATGGGAGCCAAGACGCCTGCGGTGCGGGAACGCGAAGCATTGAAGCTGCTCAATTATGGCTTCAGGAATTTTGCTCTCATTCAGCCATTTCCCAAAGACCAGCCGGTAACTACGGTAAAGGTATGGAAGGGACTTCAAGACAGCCTCAGTCTCTTTCCCGCAGAAGAAGCGACCTTACTTGTCACACAGAAAGAAAAGGGTGCCATCCGGTGGCAGATCGAAGCACCTCAAGAGGTTACAGCACCCATCGCCAATCTACAAGTGCTCGGGAAAATGGTATTCTACATAGCCGACCAGCCCAAGAAGACAGTGGCCCTGTTGAGCCATGAGGAGATTGCCCGTGCCGGGTGGTTCAAGAGTTTGTGGCAATCCATCGTCCAGATCCGTTTACCCAGCATCAACTGGCAGTGGCTCACCGGAATATCCGCAGGCGTCTTCCTGTTGGCGGTGCTTCTCATGTTTGTCCTGAGCCGCCGCTCGTCGCGGAGATCCAGAACTTTCAGGAAATAATCAATTACTTTTATCTGGCAGGTTTTGGGGCTTGCGTGCCTTTTTCTTTTTGGCGGGATCACCGATCTCGCAACTGCCCGACATTCAAGTGTTAATCCCTAATTTAGGCAGGACCCAGCGGTTTAGGGCTATCCATCCAACCAGCATGCCTACAAGAATTAAAGAATCCGTGGGCACTTGCTTGCTCCTTCCTGTGACTTCTCAATCACATTGATTGAAAATGTTTGATGGCAATCGTACTCTCCAGTGCTCACTTGCATAAGTCACCGATAGATCCCGTATCGCCACCCCGGCGAATGCCGGAATGACGATTACCAATTGGCGCCAGCAAGATTCGCCAAAATTAGATGATAATGCAATGACTTATCCAAATCTATAATACCGACAATAAATCCGGCAACCTGCCGGAAATAACTAAGCTCAGCTAAACTTGCTGGAAGAGGGTGCACAACCTGAACTGGATGAACCCAAGCCGGTGCCGGACGACGTGGAAAAAGGCGATAAGATTCGCCCCAAATCTTTGCCCTGGCACTTGGGGCAACAAATGGCGTGTTCATCTCGCTGCGACCAGACTAAGGCTTCAAAATCTTTTCGACATTGTTTACAGTGGTACTCATAAATCGGCATCTTTCACACCTCCAACACGTGGGAAATAACGTATAAAAGGAAAACAATCATTCAAAATTCAGTTAATACTATTAACCATATTGCACATGATATGCAAGACATAAAATAATGAAAGTTATTTTTCTCCCTATTCCGTTGTTTCGGAGCCTTGTTTTTCGATAGGCCACTCGCCACGACTGATAAGGACCTCCTTCAAAGCCTCTAGGCCCGCATTTACAGCTGGGAAACCGGCATAGACACCCACTTGAAAGATCGCTTCAGATAGCTTCTCTGCAGGCACACCCACATTCAATGCTCCATGCGCATGAATTTTCAACTCATCGATCTTCTGCAGAGCGGCCAAAGATGCCACGGCGATCGTCTGCCTTTCCGGCAGAGATAAAACCTTGCGCGAATAAAGGTTGCCAGTAATAAATAGAGAGAGCTGCCGGGCTAAATCAGGATCGAACTCCTTCCAGAGTTGGTATGGGACTTCAACCGGAACGGGTCCTGAAAAAAGCAATTTTGCAGTCTCTTTGGTGCGTTCCACAAGCTTATCAGCCATATTTAACTCCTTAATTTTTCTAATCATTCAACTGGAAATCGCGCGGGACGTTCGTGATTTGCCAGTAGCGGGTTTCCCCTGACCACCAACGGTCGACTCAAATTCTGAATGGTCAACTCGCGGCAAGTGCGGTGCTTTGCAAAGTGAAATCTCACCAGAAGCGTGTCCAAAAATCCTGCAACACAGCGCTTTAGTCCCATTGAGCAACCACAAAAAAGGCAGCCCAGGACCACACTACGCCAAAAAGAGTCCCTACAGACATTTTCAAGACGGTCGTTGCCATGGAAAAAATCAAGATGGCGAATTTTCTCTAAGTTGACAAGAGAGAAGATTGCTTTTAAGTTAATTTGATTTAATTTCAGGCTTTCGGTGGGGACCTGACGATCTTAACAATGCATTGAAAGCTGCAGGGCTCGTTCTCAGGTATAGCAGACAAGGGCCCAGTGAGAATAAGTCACTGAATTTTTATACAACCTTCAGTGATTTTGTGGCTACGCTGCCGTCATGCTTGGGCGGTTATTGTCATGCGGCACCCAATGAGCTGGCTGATTCCTTGGATTCCAGTTTATGCCGGCTTCTTCCCATGATGGCGAACGAAATTTGCAAGCATGTATTAAACTTAAAGGAACGATTGAGTCAGATCCTAGAATGGGTGAGGGTTAGATCTTTAGTATGGTCTTGGCTCGGCTGATAAAATTCTTACGGATAGAGTCCAGAGTTGAATTGTGGAATATAATTGCAAATAGATTAGGTGGAGTCTAAGCGTAAGCTTTCGATTGGTTAATGAAACGCAGGACTTAATCCGAGAAAGTTTAAGTAAGTCTAATTAGATAAGGAGCATAGGAAATATGAAAACATGTGATCCCACATCGTGTGACACTTGCCCGAGCAAAGGAAAGGGCACCAAGGAAGAGATCATTCGCTGCAAGCTAGCACGGATCAGGCATAAGGTTCTTGTCATGAGCGGCAAGGGAGGCGTCGGAAAGAGCAGCGTCGCCACATACCTTTCCCTGGCACTGGCCCAAAAAGGGCATAGAGTTGGTCTCATGGATATCGATTTGCATGGTCCGAGCATTCCGAAAATGTTTGGCCTGCACGGAGTTTTGAACATCACTCAAGAGCAAGAGATTATTCCCCATCAGTACTCACCGAATTTGAAGATTGTCTCAATAGAATCGATGATGGAGGATACAGATTCGGCAATCATCTGGCGGGGTCCCTTGAAGCATGGCGTGATCCAACAATTTATTGCCGACTGTAAATGGGACGATCTTGATTTTCTGGTCATCGACTGCCCTCCTGGAACCGGTGACGAGCCTTTAAGTATCGCTCGAATTATCCCGGAAATCAAAGCAGTCATCGTCACTACTCCTCAGGAGGTGGCTCTGGCCGATGTAAGAAAATCAATCAATTTTTGTCGCAAGATGAACGTGGAAATGCTCGGTCTGGTTGAAAACATGTCCGGTCTCTACTGCCCGCACTGCGACGGATTCATTCCAATCTTCGGCACCGGTGGCGGAGAAAAAACCTCAGAAAAAATGAAGATCCCATATTTAGGCCCCCTTCCTTTTGACCCGGCAGTGGTGGTTGGAGGAGACAAAGGTCGGCCGGTGCTGGAAGAAGAAACGGAATCGCCTTTCAAAACCGCAGTTAATGACTTTGCAGCTAGAGTTTTGGAGCGCTTGGGAGAGTCAGAGGTTCGAGAGGAAGAGGCAAAAGAACAAACCATACATTGACAGCAAGGATAAGGAAGGGAGGTCGGTCCGGGCCATGTTCACCATTTCTTTTGACCAGACGTCTTTGACGGAAGAACAACTCAAAAAACTTCGAGAAATGTGGCTGCACTGTATGCGCCGCATCATCGTGAGCACAACCCTGGCAGGGAGTGGGCATCCGGGCGGCTCCATGTCTTCCCTACATTTGCTGTTGCTGCTCTACAGTACACTCCGGCATCGCCCGGATGATCCATGCTGGTCGGAAAGGGACCGACTGCTGGTCAGTATGGGGCATATCAGTCCGGGCGTTTACAGTGTGTTGTGTGAATTCGGTTACATCAAAGAAGAGAACATGCTGCTTGAGTTCAGACATGCCGGTTCGTCTTTTGCGGGGCATGTGGAGTGCTGCGTCCCCGGTGTGGAATGGAACACGGGCAACCTTGGGCAGGGGTTGTCGGTCGGCACGGGCATGGCTCTGGCGCTCAAACTCAAGCGCAACCCCGCCGGTCGGGTAGCGGTTTTGATGGGAGACGGAGAACAGCAAAAAGGCCAGATCAGCGAAGCACGACGCTTTGCAGTGAAATACGAACTGAACAATATGTTTGGCATCGTTGATCGTAATCACCTGCAGATTGGCGGAAACACCAATCAGGTTATGCCGCAGACCATTCGAGCTGAGTATGTAGGATCTCAGTGGAACGTACTCTATTTGGAGGACGGTCACGATTTTGAAGAAATATTTCAGGCTTTAAAGCGAATCCATAGCGGAGAAGTCGACGATCCGAGATACCCTTCCGTCCTCGTGGCACGAACCACTATGGGCAAAGGGGTGTCCTTTATGGAAAACAAAGCCAAATATCATGGCAGCACACTCACCGAGGAAGAAGCCGGCAAAGCTCTGGAGGAATTGGGGCTGGAAAATCCTGTACCGGAATATCGCAAGAAACGATCCGGACTGGTCACATTTACTCAAGAATTTTGCGCACCGACACTCTATCCCATGATAGAAGTGGGGGATCCGAGGACTTACAGCCCCGAAACGTTGACCGATAACCGCTCTGCTTATGGGGCAGCATTGGAAGATCTTGCCCGTTTAAACAATACCGAATCCGTGCCCAAAGTCCTTGGTTTCAGCTGCGATCTGGAGGGCTCGGTAAAAATGGGAGGATTTCGCAGGATCAGCGAATCGGCCTTTTTTGAAGCCGGCATACAAGAGCATCACACGGCAACCATGGCAGGCGCCGTCAGCAAAGAAGATTTTGTCGCTTTCTTCAGCACATTCGGAATCTTCGGCGTCGACGAAGTGTATAACCAACAGCGACTGAACGACATCAACCAAACCCAACTCAAAGTAGTCTGTACTCATCTCGGGCTGGATGTAGGCGAAGATGGGCAAACCCATCAGTGCATAGACTATATTGGCTTGCTGCAGAACTTGTTCGGCTTCTCCGTGTTCATTTCGGCAGATCCAAACCAAACGGACAGGATTGTCCGCTACATCGCAAATCGTCCGGGTAATTTCTTTCTGGGCATGGGACGCTCCAAAATACCGGTCATAACTGACGAGGCCGGCAATCCATTTTACGCGGGAGCTTATCGGTTTGAACCAGCCAAAGCGGATTGGATAAAGCAAGGAGATCAAGGAGCCATTTTGAGCTACGGAGCTACCCTTCAATTTGCTCTGCAGGCCAGAAATAAGCTGGCTGAAAAACACGGCTTGCAGCTGGCTGTGTTGAACTTTGCATCGATAAAGCCGCTGGATACCGATGCTATCCTTAAGGCGGCCGATTCAGGATTCTTACTGACCGTTGAAGACCATCATGTGGATACGGGTTTGGGAGCCAGAGTCGCCAACGTAATCTCCTCGCAGGGAATTCCTTGCAGGCTGACGAGATTGGGAGTGAAGCACTACGGACTTTCCGGCAAACCCGGCGTGCTGTACCGCATGGAAGGCATCAACTCAGAGGGAATTGTCAAAACCGTTTTAGAAGCTCAAGCAAATGGGTGGCTAGGTAAGAAACAGTCTTTGCCATAAAGTCCGGTTCGCAGAGCTCGATCTCGAACTGCGTCCGCAAGACTTTTACGGACGGATTGCAGAGATTAGATCTTGGGGGTACCAGAAGTACTCCCAAAGATTCTGTCATGGCGAATTTGAGCAAAACCGGTCTGATTTTCGCCCATGCCGGGTTGGCAAATAGCCTGAGCAGAAGGGTCTGCCAATTCAAGCAGCGGCGAATCCTGGAATATGACGGAACGTTGTCGACATTGGCGCGTTGCAAAAACTGTCTAACATATTCCAAATGCTTTGCTGCAGTTTCATTCCGCTTCTCAAATTGGCGCAGCAATGGCAAGTAACCGTCTGAAGGCCCGCTGGCCCTCAGCCAGTGCGATTCCAATTCACTCTCCAACCAGTGATGGCAAGATTTGGCTGTGAAACCCAGATCTTCGCTGAACCGCCCGCAGAAGCCATTGATGTGAGGATGCAACATCCCATCTGCCAGTAGATGACTTGCGAACCCGAGCATCCAATGTTTCATGTCCTGCGGCGGCTGAACTTTTTCCTCATCAATCCATAACCCAAAAAAATCAACAATTGCCTGGCCTTCATATTTGTGAATCTCTCTTCCCACACTATTACCGAGTTTAAAGGAAGGAAGGTCGTAAAAAAATATATCCGGGAGAATGGCCCCCAAAAGATAACCTTCGCGAGCAGTCCCATCCACCACGCCCGAGTTCCTCAACAAGCGGAAAGTTTGATGGGCCAGCAAAATGTGGAGACGCTCTTTGGGCACTATCCTAACTCCCTTTAGGATCAGTCCTCCTTCAGCTTTTCCTTGTAGATTTCTAATATCTCAGGGATTAGCCGACGGATGAAGGAGGCGCGATCGCCTTCAAAAGTCTTCATATACTCTTCATAGCGTGGATTGGACGATGAGAGGGCCGGAGTCTGATGCTTATCCGAAGAGAACCGGCCTGCGAATTCTGCAACCAGGTCCACCAGCGGAATCTTCGACGTGGGAAAGTCTTCTACCCATCCCAGGCGATGCATGGCTTCAAAGCGAAGTTGGTCCAGGAAAAATAAGGTGATGTCCATAATGGCCATCTTGTCCAGATTCTCGAGGAAATAGAAGCGAGTGCCGGTACCCAGGCCTTGCACTCCCATTATGAATTCATAAATGGCCATCGACGACTCTTCCCCCGGTTGTATCAATTTTGCCAGAGTCGCATCGCCGAGATCTATCAGACGCGTATTTTCATCAAATGATTCCGCAAAACGCCGGCTCCACTTTTCAAAGCCCCTTTTGGCAGTCAGATGCTGACGCTTTTCCTTCATGTCTAAGATCTTTGCCACACCTTCTCCCATCCGCAGTTACACCTGGAGGCTCTCCGAAAATGCCTCCTTTGTCATTTCGAAATATCGTTTTCTTAAAACACATCGGCGGAAAAAATATAAAGCTCGACATCGGACTTCTTCCAGGCATTAGGCTGCAGGCCGGCTTTTCTGCATACCCATTCCAGAAACTGCTCCCGGTCCCATCTATTTTCCGTAGCGACCTGTGGAAGAAGCAAACCCGAATGATAACCCTTACGAATATACAGACCATGTTTGCCAATTTCGATCTGACCGGGATCCGTGATTTGTTCCATCGGGGTCAATACGGATATCTCGATTTCGATCTCATTCAGTTCTGAAGGTTCCAAAGCACAAAAGCGTGGATCCGAAAATGCAGCTTGCACAGCCATGTCCTTGATTGTTTCATGCAGCGCTCCGCGCGCTTCGATCATACCTATACAGCCTCTTAAAGCTCCTGCCTTTTTGACGCAGACAAATGCGCCTCTCGGTTCCGCTAATTTGGACGATTGCGGAGAAAACTGAGGCAACGGTTCACCCAGACAACGACTTCGAATTGTCTGATAAGCCAATTGCCGCAGGGTTTTCTTTTCCTCCTCAGACAGTCCAAGATCCACACCCACCTGTTTTTTTTTACCGCCTCCCGGATTATTGACCAATGCCGCAGCCATGTAGCCCACCACACTGCGATTGTCACCGGTCACATCTCCTGAGTTGGCATATTGCAAAACCGTGCACTTGGTGGCCCCAAGCTTTTTGGCAGCGAGCATGACAGTCATCATCGGACCACCACCGCAAGCCTCGCAATTGCCTTTTCTTAGGCTATCAGAAAGTCCGGCAGGATCGAAATCGGAAACCTGGTCTATAGCATTTTGATCGAGACGTTTAGCTTCGTCGTAAGAATGGAAGTGAGACAGATCGCTGCTTGCTAATAAAAGAACTTTTTTATCTCTGCAAACATCTGCAATCGACTCGGCAAGCTGTACACAATTTTCAAAAGCCTGATCACCCATTACTATCGGAGTCAGTTTGAAATCGTCGAGTACAACCTGCAAAAAAGGCAATTGGATTTCGAGGGAATGTTCCTGCGAATGAGCTTGAGGAACATAGTCAATAGGAATGGGCTGGTGCATCAGAGCATCCACTAAGTCTCCATCCAGCGGGACTACACCCAGCGGAGTACGATAACCGCCTAACCTGTAGATGCTGGCGCCCTGAAAATATGCTCGATGGCTCGGAGCAACGATAAGAACTCGATCGAAAGGCTGATCGAGCAGGAGTTTGTAGGCGCATGCGGCTACTCCACCGGAGTAGGCATAGCCGGCATGAGGAGCAATCAGTGCAACAATCTTTCCTTTAGGCGGAGAGACTTTTGCCTGCTTGATATATTTTTGGATCTCCTTCTTCAATGTGTCCTTATTTCCAGGATACCAGGAGCCCGCAATAACCGACTCCCGAATCTTTTCTGCATTCATAAGTCCCCCTTTGCATCAGGAAAGAACACTTTTGAAAAATAACCCCTCTCCCCCCTCATTCACCAGCATACATAACAAGGTGGATAAGCACCGAAGAGTTTCAATTCTCCTTTGTAGAAATAAAACACTCGCCATGGCAGGTGTCAACGCGCGTCTGGAACTAAAATTGTTTTACTCTGGTCAGCAGATACGAATCGCAAGGTATTGATTCGCATTCTGATTTTTTATAAGTTACGCTCGCTCGAACGCTCACTTTATTGAATATCGAGGCACCCCGCATCTTCCTTCCAACGTTATAACAGAAGGGATTTTAATGAAAGCGAAATTGGAAAACATCGCCATAGTACTTAGCAGGCCACATTTTCCCGAAAACATTGGAGCCTCAGCCAGGGCAGCAAAGAACATGGGCATCGGTCGCCTGGTAGTCGTTAATCCTCGTGAATGCGATCTCACTCGAATACTGAAAATGGCCACTCACAATGCCGAAGATGTGGTGACCAATATGGAAATCTACGAAGACTTGGAGGAGGCTTTGGCGCCTTATTCTTATATCGTGGGGACCACTGCCCGCACGGGTTCGCATCGGCGAACGCTCAGGAGTCCGAGGCTTCTCGCTGAAGAATTGGCGCCTGTCAGTCATAATAACTTAATAGCTATTTTGTTCGGCCCGGAGAATGCCGGCCTTGCTGCTCAGGAACTGAAATATTGTCAAAGTATGGTCACCATTCCCACGGCGGATTTTGCCTCGATAAACCTTGCTCAAGCGGTGATGATCCTCACTTATGAGATATTTTTAGCAAGTATCGATCCACCCAAAAGTTTTGTACCGAGACTTGCCAACAGTCACGAACTTGAAGGCATGTATGCGCACCTTAAAGAGACGTTGACAAGAATCAGCTTCATCAACCCGGAAAATCCTGATTACTGGATGATGAGTGTAAGGAGATTCTTTGGTCGAATTGGCCTTAAAGCCAGAGAAGTCAAAATGATTCGAGGCATTTGCAGGCAAATAGACTGGTACTGTGACAAGCGTCTGCAATCAACTTCATCCTCCAACTCAGATAAATGACTGCAACAGCAGCACGGCCCTTGTCTCGCCTCTCATGATCAGTCATAATGTCTAATAATTATAACGGCTAAACACGAAGGGACGTGTTCGGAATGGATGCTCTGAAGTCTGATTTCTCCCAGCCTCGAGTGGTTAACGGGGTAACCATCATTGGTCCCGATCTGTTTGCCGTTGATCGTACGGGCAAACCGCTGAGTCCCATTGCATCCGTCTTTCCGGATCACAAAGTCATTGTAACAGGCCGTGGAATTCACGGCATGCAGGTCCAAACGATGGTCGACTTCCTTAGAAATGAGAGCCATCAACGGGAACACAAGGAGCTGAGCACTGATGAGGAAGAAAATATTTACAGCAATTCAGTCTCCATTCTTACCCACGATCTTGTCATCCTGATCCGATCAGACCCTGCAGACATGGAAAAAATCTTTGCCGCCGACGAGTTGCTGCAGCACTTGTTGCCTAAAGATCGCATTCAGTTTACCGGAATCCAGCGGGCTGAAGTGAGGAGGAAACTCCGACGGCGCGGGGAAAGCTGGCGCATTTCACCTGCTCCCCATTCGACACAGGATATCCAGCGCTTCATAGAATCCAGCCGAGTACAAGTCAATACCGGCGCCACATTTTATTACAATGCGCCCACCGGCGGACGCTACATTACTTTCCAGGAATTGATGAAAATCCGACCTCTGCTGCACATCGACCCAGAAGAAGCTTTGGCCAGACTGGAGGAGATTCTTCATCTGACCCAGCTGACCAATAATCTCGCAGTCCCTGAGCTTAGCTTCTTCCTTCAGGCCGATAAGGTTCTCGATACCGAGGATCTCAGAAAATTGATTCATAGCTTGAGGGCAGCGTCGCCACAGAAAGATACGGCCGAAGCAAAGTATCTGTTTGACCGCTTTTCGAGGGCTTTTGCCCGCGCGGCAGGCTCCGAGTTAGTGATTGATCGGGTCAATGAGGCGGCATGGCGCACAACCATGTTCTGCCGACTCTACGACATTAACGAAAAGGAAGTAGAGGAATGGTCGCTGGGACTCAGTCCAGAATTCCGATTGAATGTCCGGTGGCTGCCCGGAGCGAGAATATCCGGCAAACTTCTGTTCGAGCCGAACGCCGAGCATAGGGTTAGAGAGTTGATGCACTACTACTGGCAGGTGCGCCCTGAGATAGTCTCGATCAATGTTGGGCGGGTTGAGACTTCGCAAACCGAGAGAGACAAAAGCGGTGAACAGCGAGAAGTTTATTTGGTTGTTTTAGGGCTCGCGACCGGCAGTGAAGATATTCGTATCGTGCGCATGATCAAGTGGGATGTAATGCACAGGGTACGGCGAGGAACCCCGTTGCAGCAAGCAATTGCCGAAACAATCCAATATAGAGATTACATTTGGGATCGGCTTCGGGCAGCAGACGAACTTGGGATTCCCAAACTTTCCTACATCGAGATTCGATTGGAAGAAGATATTCCGGAATTGGGCCGCATCCCGGTTTTCTTTTTTGACCGGCCGTACGTGCCGGATATAGTCACGGACAAAATTCCTGCCGCGAACTACGCAAAGCCGGGTTTCATTGTTGGGCTTGCCGGACTCTTGGGAGCAGCGGCTGCCTCCAGCTTAATTTTGGGAAGAGCCTGCCCCAGAACCGGGCATGTTTTTTTCGACGATGGAGATGAAGTAATCCAACTCGGCGTTGATGAACTGCCGGAGCGGCTCATAATTGCAGATACTACGGGCTCTTTTACCGACTGGAGTACTCCACTATCGCAACTACTACCGCATTGTCTCTGGCACCTGGCGCTGCATCTGGATAAAGCAAAACAAAGCGAAATACCGAAGGCAGAACTGAAAGCATCCATTGATGCATTTGCCGGCAACCTATCCAATGAGATCACCCGCATGCAACGGATATTGAATCAACCTGGCGCACAGTTATGGTCTCTTTTTGCCGATCGCACGAATGAGCTCGGTGGTATTCGCCACCGTTGGGAATCAATGCTGTGCCGGCTGGGGGAAACCGATATTGAACAACTGCTGCAGATTATTGCGGACAGTCCTTATTTTGATCCTTTCAAATAAAGCCTTTATGATCCTGTTTCTTCCAGTATGATCCTGTGCTCAACCAACGACATACTTCGAATCCTGGCATTCAGTAGTTTTTGTTCTCCAAAGATATTCGCCACCCTCAGCTTGCCGCCCTCGTTTTCGAGAATATCTACCGCTTCAAGCACCAATTCTTCTTTTCCATTCTTCAACAAATAAGCATTTGCTTCACACATTGTTCGATTCTCCCGTTGTTTGTTTTACATTGACCACTAATTAATATAAAAACATCCAATCTTCAAGATGAACACTGTTCTTGACCGACAACGAGCACATTGGCGAGATCGAATTTTACACTGGAAAGCAAGAGGTTCATTATGCAGTTTATAGATCTGAAAGTGCAGCAGGCGAGGATCAGAAAATCAATCGAAGAGAGGATAAGAGCAGTTCTTGAACACGGTCGCTATATCATGGGTCCAGAAATCAGAGAACTGGAGGATACGCTTGCATATTACGTAGGCGTGCGTCATGCTATTGGCTGTGCGTCCGGAACTGATGCCCTTTTGCTGGCTCTGATGGCTTATGGTGTGAAAAAAGGCGACGCCATTTTCACTTCGCCTTTTTCTTTTATTGCAACTGCTGAAGCGATAGCTCTGCTCGGTGCCACCCCAGTTTTTGTCGATGTTGATCCCAACACATTTAACCTCGACCCGCTCCAACTGGAAGCCGCCGTTGAAGCGTTCCGCTCCCACAGATCAGCACTATACCCCTTGCCCGAATCTGTAGATATTTCTGCATTGCTGCCAAAAGGCATCATCGCAGTGGATCTTTTTGGACTGCCTGCAGACTATGACAGCATCAATGGGATTGCACAAAATCATGGCCTTTTTGTGGTCGAGGATGCAGCTCAATCTTTCGGTGCAAGCTATTTTGGGAATAAGACCTGCGGCCTGGCTCAAATCGGTTGCACGTCGTTTTTCCCGGCAAAACCCCTCGGTGGCTACGGCGACGGAGGCATGTGCTTCACCGATGACGGCGCATTAGCCGACATGATGCGTTCTCTGCGACTGCACGGGCAGGGCTCGTATAAATATGACCACATCCATGTCGGCATAAATGGTCGTCTGGACACTCTGCAGGCGGCCATCCTCATGGCCAAATTCGAGATCTTTTCAGAGGAAGTCGAGCTTCGCCAACCCGTGGCAGACAATTATCATCGGCTTTTGTCCTCCGAATCGTCCCCTGTTATTCCACCAGTGGTTCCTGACAATTATCTCTCAGTTTGGGCTCAGTACTCCGTTCTTGCCAAAACAGAAGAAAATCGACCGGGCCTTCTCGGTAAGCTGCAGGAAGCGGGTATCCCCACATCGATCTATTATCCGAAGCCGCTGCATCTACAGCCCGCGTTTGACTACCTTGGCTACAAAGAGGGTGATTTCCCGGTGAGCGAGGATTGTGCTGGGCGAATATTCAGCCTGCCCATGCACCCGTACTTACAAAAGAAGGATCAGCAGAGAATTGCCGGAATTTTGCTGGATAAATGCTGAGAGGAAATCAAAAAGTATTAGAAGATGAAAAGAACACGGCAAAACACCCGGGGCGCTTGTCTATTTCTGCTCCTTATATTCCTTTCCTGCTCCAGTTCATGGGCCTGGCGAGGCAAGGTGATCGAACTGGAGGATGGGGACTCGGGAAAAGCTCTTAAAGGCTGGACAACCATAGAATTCAGACTTTATGGGATCGACGCACCGGAATTTGATCAGCAATACGGAAGGCAGGCCAAGTCTTTTGCATCGCACCTGTTGCTGTGGAAAGAGATTGAGTTCAAAACGCTTGACCGGGATCAATACGGACGCGAGGTAGGCCTTGCCTATAGAGATGGCAGATGTGTGAATGAGGAATTGATAAAATCCGGCTCCGCCTGGGTTTATCAAACGTATTGCAAAGCGAGTTTTTGCAGCAAATGGACTATCTTGGAAAAGCAGGCCAGAGGAAAAAGAACGGGCCTGTGGAAACAAAGCAACCCAACCCCGCCCTGGCAATATCGGCAGCAGAAAAGGTCAAAACATTCGCCGAGTGTGGTGGACTACATAATCGGATTTGTCAACCATTCCGAGTACCACGGAAACGTCTCCTCGCAGGTATTTCACAGCTCCAAATGCAAACACTACAACTGTAAAAACTGTACGGCCCGATTCCCCACCCGAGAACAAGCCATCAAAGCAGGATTCAAACCCTGCAGCATCTGCAAACCTTGAAGAATGAACATCGTCTTCGCTCTATTCATGACGATCCCAAACTCAATAATATCGTAGTGAATTGGAACTCAGTTTTTGCCTTCCGGCGATTCCCCTTGAGCCAAAGTCACAGCTCAATCACTCGATCAATGAGTGTCTGCTTGACCAACTTGGTCTAAATGGATACAGTTGGTTTATTTCTTTTCTGAAACAGGAGGACGCAGTGATTATCAATGTATCCGAAGCGAAAACAAAGCTTTCGAAACTTATTGACATGGCTTATCACGGTGAAGAGGTGATAATTGCGAAGAATAATTTGCCCCTTGTAGAATTAGTGGCATATAAGCCGAAAGCAAAACGCAAAATGGGTTTACTGAAAGGGCAAGTCAATATCCCCGACGACTTTCTGGATGAAGATGATACAATAAATGCAATGTTTTATGGTGACAATTCGTGAAAATCCTCGTTGATACCCATATCTACTTGTGGATGCTGTCTTACCCTGAGAAATTGAG
Source organism: uncultured delta proteobacterium (assembly GCA_963781715.1). Taxonomy (GTDB): domain Bacteria; phylum Desulfobacterota; class Syntrophobacteria; order Syntrophobacterales; family Syntrophobacteraceae; genus Desulfoferrobacter. Next base: position 35,833 of record CAWAGW010000017.1, on the reverse strand, counting down.
TCGGAAAAGACGTTATGAACTTGAGTCTCCGGCAAATGAAGTTTTCCTCAGCGCCATGAGCATAGCCGAACTTATGATTAAACATCTGATCGGGAAGATCGAAATTGAGTTTAATCCGCTTGAGATGGCTCAAAGAATCGGGCTTGAAATACTTAATTTTTCCGGCGCTGAAGCCCTGGTTCTGGGGGAATTGCCGTTTCACCACCGAGACCCTTTCGACCGGATGTTGATTGCCCAGGCACTGGTAAACAAGCTTGCTTTGATGTCGGACGATTCAAAATTTTTACCATATGGCTGTAAGATTATTTGACTAATGCAGGACTCACATTGGCATTGCAGCAAATGCGTGCCAACCACTCCTGGAATTTTCCAGAATGCCATTAGGTGACATGAACCTGAGGACTCTTTATGTCAGAACCAGCAGCGAACAAGGCTTCCTACAATGATCTCTACAATATCCCGGACAACATGGTGGGAGAGATCATTGATGGAGAATTGATTGCCACTCCTCGACCTTCAGCAAGGCACGCAAACATTGAATTTGTCTTAAGCGGCAGACTAGCTCCGCCTTACAGGTTCGGCGAAGGCGGTCCAGGCGGATGGATCTTCCTTATTGAACCGGAGCTGATGCTGGGAGAGCACCTGCTTGTCCCCGACCTGGCCGGCTGGAGAAAAGAACGCTTTCCTGGAGTGCCTGAAGAGAACTGGATTTCGGTTAGCCCCGATTGGATATGTGAAATTCTCTCACCCCGCATCATTCGGATCGATAAAGTCAAAAAGATGCCCATCTATGCGCAACACAGAATTCCATACCTGTGGTTGGTCGATCCAACGAATAAGACGTTGGAAGTGTTCCAGCTCGAATCGGGCAAATGGTCCGTGTTCGGTGCTTTTGCTGAAGATGACAAAATGCGGGCCGAACCATTCGAGGAAGTTGAGATAGATTTGACCAACCTCTGGTTGGATTAGCTCCCCGGCTTGGTGATGACAACAATGCCCATCTGTTTTGAAAATTCCTCCAATAGGGCTAAGACTTCTTGAAGTCGCTGTTTTTTCTTATCGGCTGAATTCAAACTTGGACTCCTCTTTTTGAACCGCTCCGAAGGTACAAGTCATTGGAAAGCTACGATAGGCCATGCGGTTAGTCATTACTCACTCTGCCGTTCAGCTTCAAAAGCTCACACACTAAAAAGGTCTTTGATTTTGGCAATTTTGCCCGCTTCAGTAATGATGCGCAAAGATCAGTCCCGTCTCTTCGAGTTTCTGCAGTAAGTCCCGTCTCTTTCTTGCCAGTACTTTCAGCCTTCTTTTCTTATATGGTTTGACCACTGCGACTTCAAGAACAATGGTGGCAAGTTCCGCTATCTTTCCATCATCTGATGCAACAAGGGTCTTCAGCCTCACGACGTTTTTCTCTGAAATGTGAGATTGCTGTAAAAAGCCGAATATCTCCTCTTTCTGTTCGATCCGCTCACGTTCAGATTTGGGCATCTTCGCACATTCTTTGCAAACATGATTGCGATGGCCCTTGCCTGAGAAGGCCTCATTCGGTCGGCTGCTTCCGCAAATCCTGCAATAGTGCCCCATGGATTTTTTCATTCTTTGAGTGGTTGGCTGCTTAACTGGTTCGTGGGTTGAAAATACTGTGCGGTATTTTCATGACAAACCCGCCAAAAGTTTTTCTTGGGGTTTGCGGCACAGCGGGTAGACCCAAATGTCCTTGGGAACCAGGCCGTGGCGTTTATGGGTTTTGTCCATACGCCCTCGCCCGGTAGTCTGTCCGAGATAAATCCAGTTGGCAGCCTTATAACAGGTGCCCAAATATCTGGCCGGGTCTACCAGTGTCTCCATCAAGAGCGGTCGGATGGCGTAGGTGGCCTCCCAGTCGCTTACCACCCGCCGCGCCATCCGGGCGAGCGATGCACTGGCCAAATAAGGAATTTTCACCCACGGCAGAATCAGAAAGCGGCTGTTCTGGACAATCTGCTGCAGCCCTTTTGCGCGCTGGGCATCGTCCCAGCCGATCCACCCATCCCGCGGCGCCATCCTCCAGGCAGGGCTCGATACCTGAAGGCACCCCACTCGCTGCGGCTGCGGACGGCTTATCCAAACAAAATAGCGCAGGTATGCTCCAAACGGGACCTTGTATCCGAGGTAGTGATGCTGCCCAACCCATTTTCGCCACTGCTTGTGATTTTCGCTAGTGGTTATCAGCTCCAGTTCCAGCGGCCCTACTTCGCTCAGTTTGGCCTCGAATACTTTTGGCAAGGGAGTAGGCTCCCGCTCAAAATCCCTGGGCTTTTTCTGTCGTTTGCCCGCATTGGCCTTGAGCCCTGGCAACTGCAAGATCCCTTTTTCCTCCAGTTCTTCCAGGAATCCGCGACACTCGTGGCCCTTAAGAGCCCCGGTAGGACGTCGCCAATCCAACAACTCACACACGGTGTAGGCAAGTTCGGTGCGGCTCAATCCGGCACAGTCCTGAATAGTCCCTGCAATCAGTTCCAAATCGGCTGAACTTACCTCGATACCGCAAAAGCGTAAATTTCTTGTTTTCGCCATCGTAGATCACCTCCCCGGTGATTCTTCCATACATCAAAACAAGTTGTATGTCCAGAAAAAGTGACGCTGAGTTACACCGATCAAGATCTCAGTAGACGGCTCGAAAGCAGAATCAAACTATATTCTTTGCGAACATGGATTATCCAGATACCATCACGAAACTCCTTCTCCCATGAGGGAGAGGGTCGGGCCTTCGCCGCGCAGGTGGAGTGAAGGTGTAAGTACTTGAAATTGCATCTCACTCACCTAACTTCTCCCCCTCGAGGGGGAGAGCAACCCAGAGTTTCCGGATGAAAACTATCCAGGATTTAGGTACGAGACCATTTGCTCCTTCCCACATCTGAGGGTGCGCACAGGTTCGAAATTTTGCGGCGGTAGATGAGGTCCATAGATGAGAATGGTTCCCTTCCATTTGGAAAGCTTTTTTGCAAGTCGATCAAACGGCTTGTCAGGATAGAGGTAAAGACAGTCTGCCTGATCGATCTTGTGGTCCAGATAATCCCCGCAAATGAAATTTACTCTAGTATCCAGCCTGAGATCGCATGAAGCATTTCGGGCAATCGAGCAAAGATCCGCGTCAATCTCGATTCCTACAGACCGGGTGAAAATGCCGGCGATGCAGCTCACTATTCCGTCTCCACTGCCGAGATCAAGGAAGAGTTTACAATTGGCAAGCTCTATGGTTCTGAAAAAGAAAAAGACATGCGCCGCCCTGGATGTTGCCCAGGCGCCGAGTTTGGTCATGCGATAGGGATCGAGGCCGGATCGTTCCAGTTCTTTGTAAAAATTGCGGTAGTAACGGGCAATTGCTGCGAAGCGCCGGCTGGATCCGTGAGCTATATCAAGAGCTGACAACTGAGTTTGCTTCATAATAACCAGGCCGTACGGATGTAACCGGAAGAACCATGCTGCGTTTGCCGAGCAATGTTCCGGGGTTGGTCACCGTATTGCAGCCGATCTGGACGTCATCGCCTATGATTGCGCCGAACTTGCGCATGCCGCTGTCGATGGTCTGATCACCAATTCTCAGCCGAACTGTACCTTCCTTGATTTTTAAGTTCGCCAATTTTGTGCCGGCTCCTAAGTTGCTGTTCCCGCCAAGGATGCTGTCTCCGATATAGGCGAAGTGCCCGGCCTTGGCATCATCCAGCATAACGCCGGTCTTTATTTCGGTGGTATGCCCGACCACGCAACGGTCTCCCACGACGCATTTGCCTCGTACATACGCACCCTGGCGAACTTCCGTGAAAGCCCCAACAATGGTCGGACCCTTGATAAGTGCCCCGGGTTCAACGACCGAACCCGGCCCCAAAAAAATCTGATCATCCCACAACACCGCGCCGGCAAAAAGCACTGTAGCCTCAGTAGTTTCCTCGCCCCTGATGCGCAAACGAAATTTCCCTTTGGTCACGTCCCCACCCAGGATTTCGTATCCATCCCACCAAATTTTCTCCTTCCAAAGGATCACCGTTTGGGGCAGAGGCCGCCCCCAATAACCTATCCCTTTTACATTCGGCTTTAAACGTTCCGATAGATACACGGGAATCTTTGCAAGGGCCTGCCAAACGTAGTCACAACCTGCAAATAAATCTCTATGCTGATACGATGCAAGATTGAAAAAAGCTTCTGGTCGAAGGATTTCCATCTTCGTGTCCTCAGTGAACTCTTGGCAAATAAAGAGTGCTTGGCCGAATGCGCACTCTAACCGATAGCCAAGTACTCGATCGTGCAACTCAGGGAGTTTGAAAAAACAACGGTACCAATCATGTTTGTAGCGCAGGGCTTAAGCCCTGCGCTACAGTGAGAATGGGACAATAGTATTTTCCAAATCCCTTACCAGAATGAGTTGACACTCTCAGATTACTTGTCAATTAGGCGATGATGTTCGATTTTGATGCACTTGTCCATCACCACCTTGAGTCCTTTATTGCAGGCCTTCTCAGCTGCCTCGTTGTGAGCCAACCCCAACTGCATCCAAACAGTGTCGGCACGCACTTCGATAGCTTCGCCTACGACACCGGGAATTGCTTCGATATTACGAAATATATCGACAACATCGATATGTCCCGGAACACTCTTTAAATCCGGGTAGCAGGGTTCGCCGAGCACTTCCTTATATTTGGGATTTACTGGAATCATTTTAAATCCATGCTCTTTTAGATATTTTGCCACCTTGTGGCTGTCCCGCTCCTCTTTGTGAGAAATACCAACAACGGCAACGGTTTTCGTCTTTCCGAGTATTTCAACAAGTTCTTCATCAGTAGCTCTTTTTTCCGGTATTTGACACATTGTCATGGCAGATCTCCTTGTTAACTATCCGATCCAATGGGTGTTTTACTGGAAGTTCCAGTCACCGTGACTAAAGCCGACAACCCTGAAGGGCTGCCTCTTTTGGGTCCCGCCCGCAGCGGGACTAAGGCCCTGCGCTAGGGAGTTTCCGGATAGAGGCTATATCTCTTCTTCCGCAATCTCCACTCGATTGCGGCCAAGATTTTTTGCACGGTAGAGCGCCTCGTCCGCAGCATTGATACAGTCGTCCAGCGTCTGTCCCCGCCGGTAGGCACACACACCAATGCTGATCGTCAAGTTGAACTCTTTATCTTCGACGACAAAGAAATTCACTTCTATGCTTCTGCGCAGCTTGCCTGCTAATTCGGTGGCGCCTTTTAAATGCGTATCGGGCAGCAACAGAAGGAACTCTTCGCCACCCCAACGCGCCACCAGATCCTGGCCGCGTGTCCCGTCTTTCAATATCTTGGCAACAGAAATCAACACTTGATCCCCTGCAGCATGGCCATACTTATCATTGACGGGCTTAAAATGGTCAATATCACAAACGAGCACCGAAAAGGGGGACTGATTCCTTTTAAAGCGCTCCAATTCATGCGTTAAATGCAGATTCATGGCACGACGGTTCAAAAGTTCCGTTAAGGGGTCCGACATGGCCGCCTTAGCAAGCGCCTCTTCAGCTCTTCGACGTTCTATGATCTCATATCTTAGTTTCTGCGTGAGCTCCAAAAGATCCCTGGTCCGCTCTTCAACCCGAACCTCCAATTCTTCCTTGGCCTCCGTCAAAGCCTCCTGAGTCGCCTGATTTCGTAAATAGCTTTCTTCCAGTTGGTCCGACATACGATTCAAAGCGTAAACCAAGTCGTCCAACTCATCGCCGGTGGTAACCTCCAAGCGCTGCCCCATATTTCCTTCGGAAATAGAGCTACAGTGGGAAACCAGCGACTTAATGGGGGTCGTAAAATGCAAAGATAAAAACCGACTGAAAACAAAAGCCAGTATAATTGAAAAGATGAGTGAAATAATCCCGGAAATGCGAACTTTGCTGAGTTTATCCCCAACCTCGTCAGCCCGCATATCCATGCCCACCAGATAGGTTCCTGCACCATTTTTCAGTGGGGCATAACCGGACATGAACGATCCCCATTCATCGGTATAGACCTGCTCATCGACGGAGGGAGCAGAAAAGCCGCGCATCAGAGCCGGAACCACATAATCATAGGGCCTTCCCGGTAAAGCTTGATCGGCAGTTTCATCAGTATCGATGACAAAGAAAACGCGGTCCCCCTCTTTACGCATCACATAAAGGTAAGCTAAATCCGGATTGGTATGCTTTAGATCGCGGAGCAGCTTCAAGTATTTTTGGTAGGCGGGAAGTGCCTCATCTGCTTCGTTGCGAATTTCATTCAAATCATCGGCATCGACCAACTGACTTACCAACGCCGCACTGTTTTTCAATCGGGTTTGGAGGTTGAGAGTCAGGCTGTCAATTGCATTTATATAGAAGAAGGTACCGATACTGCCCGATACCAGCACTACCGCCAAAAAATGGCTCAGAAACAGTTTTTTAGCAATTGGCAACCGGATCTTCACCGTTTTCATCCCTCGACATCTTGAGACGGCAAAGCTCAACGCCGGCGGCGTCCAGCAAATCCTGCGAGCGTTTGGTTTGATCGTTAAGGGTCCCCACGCCGATGTCGGTCTGGATTAAAATGGCCGTGTTTTGATACTTGAACGGAGACTTGCGGATCGTGTGGGACAAGTACGGTACCACCTCCTTGGCTTCATCCGCCGGAACGTTAGGCAGCACTGCCAGAAACTGGTTACTGCCAAATCGCCCAAGATAGCCCTCTTCCTCGGGAATAATTTCCCGCAAGACCCCTGCCACATGCTTGAGCACTTCATTTAATAGTCCCGGATGACCCTCGGTTTGGTGGAAGAAATCTAAATCAATTATCAGGATCGAGAGAGGAGTTTCGAGTCGACGAGCTTTCCTTACTTGTGTTTCCAGGATGGTGTGGATCTGGAAATAATTCATGAGACCTGTCAATGGATCAAGTACAGAGAATTCCTTTACTTTTTCATAAGTCAGACAATTATCCATGCAAAGTGCAATCTTCACCCCCAATTGCTCCAGCAGGTCCGTACTATCAACGGGGTGATAACGTTCGGAATCCTGGCTGCCCAGGAAAAGACTGCCAAAAACCATTTCATGAATACATAAAGGAACTGAAACTCCCGACAATATAGAGGAAACCACAGTTTCAGGGAGAATGGTAAGAAGCCCCCGGACCTCTCTGTCATTCAAGAAAGAAGGCCTGCAGACCTCCGTGCTGACAACGCAACCATTATTGGCCGGGAGAGGTAATACCCAGGTGTCCTCGGCAATGGGCTCATTTGTCGGAGAAAGCTCGGGAAAGAACTGCTCGATGATATCCGTATGGCTTAAAAAAAGGACCAAATAATCAGGCTGAAAGCGGAGCTTAATTTCTCTGAGCAGTTCTTCGACCAAAATATCCAGCTGTCGGGTTCGAAAAAGAATCCGTTCGATCTCTGTAAAATGGCGCCAGATCTTTTCGTTGTTGCTGGCAGTAGACAACAGATGTTGCAACTGTTTTCGAAGTTCCTCATTTTCCAATCGAAGCTGTTCCGGCGTGGCGTCATCCTGCTCAACCTGACCACTTCGGCTAGAATCCATTTGTTCCATCTGTCGGACCTCGGGCAATACAGATAAAGTTCCAAGAATGGCTTGCCGGCCCTCCAACATCAATACAGGAAGGCTTTGTTGCCCCCCTCAGTATCGCAAGTGCAAGGGACGTCATATTGTAATCGTCGGAGACGAACGTTCCCGTAAAGATACCAGAGCTTTTTGCACCGCTTCAATCGGAGTTTGAGCCGTCTTCAATCCTGGTATGGAAAATCGGTTTTGGATGGCTATCACGGTCTTGCCGATCTTAAGTGCCATGGCGATCTCCGACAAGGTCCCGTAGCCACCGCTCACGGCGATCAACACGTCCGCTGTCTGCACTATAATGGCATTTCTTGCCTGTCCCATGTTCGTTGCTATGGGAAAGTCGATGTAAACATTGGCATCCTGAGTGGAACTTCCAGGTAGAATGCCTACGGTGAATCCTCCAACCTCTTTTGCTCCCCGGGCGGCAGCGGTCATCACCCCACCAAGGCCGCCACAAACTAGGACTGCATCCTGCCGGGCGATCTCGCGGCCTACCTCTGCAGCCAATTCTTCCACCGAAGATTCACAGGAACCTGCTCCAATAATCCCTACAAAAGGGCCTCGCATTTACTCTTGCCACCCCCACTTCCCAACCAGATCCACGAATCTCACCCCTCCCAGATTGGTTTTCTCGATGCCTTCCGGAACGCGCTCCACCAGAAAAAGCTCCTGGGAGAGGCGATCTCCTACCGGCACCACCAAACGACCGCCCATGGAGAGTTGATCGACCAGGGGCTGCGGTATTTTGGGGGACCCGGCGGTTATAATGATGGCATCAAAAGGAGTTTCATCGGGCCAGCCAATGGTACCGTCAGCTACCCGCACAATAATATTCTTGTATCCGAGTTTCTGTAAAACCTGATTGGCTCGATAGGCCAAATTTGGATATCGTTCAATGGAAAACACCCGTTCGGCGAGCTCTGCGAGGATTGCTGCCTGATAGCCCGATCCAGTCCCTATTTCCAACACCTTTTCGTCACCTTTAAGCTTAAGGGTCTCGGTCATTAAGGCCACAATATAGGGTTGTGAGATAGTCTGCTTATCGCCAATCGGCATGGGGTGATCATTATACGCCTGGTCCTGCAAAGCTTCGTCAACAAACATATGCCGAGGGACCTTCCGCATTGCTTCCAGCACCCTCGGGTCTTTGATTCCACGGCTGACAAGCTGAGTCTCAACCATGCGATCGCGCGCTTTCTGAAAGTTAATCATGGACGACTCTGATTTTCTGAATTTGTTGAGAAATCTAAACATGCAGCGCAGCAATTACTTACCATTTAATTTAATTGATTGCCATAAGACTAAAGATTAAATGAACAATATTGTCAACGGTTTTTGCTGAGTCCAAACCGGCAGCCGCTCATCGCTCCTGTTCCATGGGTATACCAAATCTAACAATTGCTTAGGCAAATCAATAGGGCTTGCATTGGATTCGTTTTGCAATTTTGTCTTTCAGAACGATGGCAAGTTGTGGAACTTGCCGTTATTATTATGTGGAGGGCTCAACGGACTAGGCAAAAAGGAGAGCAAACATGTCCGAAAAAGAATATAATCTGGTGGACATTATCCGCGACCCTGGCGTCTGGATCTATGAAACCTTCGAATTATCTGCAGGGGGACATTATTACCTCTACCGTTATGACGCGGGGGAAGGCATTTTCAGCAGGGCGACGGTTCCCGCTGGAGCCGCAGCCATTCATTTTCATCCTTTGAAAGCCGAAGAGAAAGTGCCCATCGGCGGCTGGCGTCTTCTAGAAAGAACATGGGTGCCGGTAGGTCGGCCTCGATTGGTGGCGGTCCGCAAGTCTGCCTCAGCATAAATTGGACCAATGAGCATATTCGCTGGAGAATCGATCTGCTCCCTCATCCCGTTCGCCTAATGTCATTTTTCTCAATCGCTTCCTAAGATAAAGCCCAAAAGGATATTTCCCGGAGCCTATTCCAATCCACGCAGGAAAGAATTCCACATCACATTGCACCGAAAGCAGGGGAAAACCTGCGTCCCAACATAGATGAAGACAAGGTTGTCCTTCCAGGAAGAGTCATAGTGCTGAAAAAAGCGATAATCGCGGTCGTGCAGCAACCGGCAAAGAGATTTTGGATAGTGAACGTCATTGTAGGGCCGTAGAGCAAATAGGCGAATTTTTTGATGTTCATTGATGATATATTGCAAAGCTTGAGTGCGAATAGACTCGGTGGGGCCAAACACGCCTATACCTCGAAAAGGAACGCCTTGCGCGGCAAGTCTCTTCAGAGCCAGTTGAAAGCTTGGAGCTTGCCCATGCGATGTATCCTCCCAAAATAAGATGAGTGGGCTAATGCCTCGCCCTTCGAAAAAGTTGACAAGGGAAGGCAGATACTCGATATCGTCCTCTCGGCGAGAAGAAATGAAAAACTTATCAATCCAGGGCAACACAAAATAAGGTAACTTACCCACTGTCATCAGATTTTGCCCCTCTTCAATCATGGCAGTGAGGCGGATCAAACCTTCCTGCCAAATTCCTTTACGGACTTTGTGCCAGCCAAGGACCTGATCCAGAGTCATTCGTTGATGTAGACTGACCGCACCGTGCCAGCTATAGATTTCTCCTTTACAGATTGCTGCGACCTCAGAGTCTTTCAGCAACGCTTCGGCGGACCCTAAATTTTTTTCGAAAAGCTTCCGCTCGGTGTGGTCAAAACTCGCACGGAGCCGACTCTCCCACAATGAGTGGGCCACTTTTGGTTTGACCAGCCGTTCTTCCCAAAGTTTAAAAAGGTTATCCAGAGCGTTCCGATTGAGGTTTTCCGGTGCATTTATTGATTCTATTCGGGATTGGACTGCTTTTTTAAACCCCTGCCAGAGAGCATCTGAGGGGAATTGCCGGTTCAAGTCTTCAAAAGCCCAACCACCGGCAGCCGCAAGGCCGGCGTTATGCCAGCTTAATACAACCCGGCGTGTTTGTTTGCTTATCAAAGCAGCAAGTCCCCTCACTGCTGCCAGTTCATCTGCCTGCCGTTGAATCAAAAGGTCCAGGTATCGCAACGAACTGTTCCCGAGTCCTTTGAAATAGGCACCATCATACAAAGCGGGCAAAGGAAGTTCCTCGCTTCTCTTATGGGACTTCTTCAACCGACTATCATTTGCTGGGGAGCAACCGGCAGGCAGCAACAGGACGCGGCCAACATTTCTCCAGCGGCCGGAAACGATTGTTTGAATCCGGCTAAAACTGGTGTACTTTTTGGGGAAAAGGGGCCGCAGATCGCCCCATGTAAGTTCAAATGCGGCTGGAGACTCAGGGAGTTTAAGGATAGCGTTCCGCAGGAGTCGCCATCTTCTTGTGAGGTCTTTCTGCCCCACTCCATGACGTGGCATAACTGTTCGAGGCTTTATCCAAAGCAGAAACGGCCGAATGGGAACCGGCTTCTCTAAGAGCTCCGTAAAAAATGACTTGAAGAGATGATTCAACATCCTTCCGGTTAAATGTGTAAAAGGATTCACTTTGGGAATCTCTCCAAAGAAGCCAATAAGATCGAAAATAAGTTCTAAGATGGGAGCGGGCAGCCGATTGATGTGCGGCACATTCTCTAGAATTTCAGACAACAGCCAGCGATAATAGGCAAGCTCATCGTTAACTGGCGGGTGAAGCAACAAAATAAGAGCCGACTCGCGTATATTTTCTCCTGGATATTCGCAGAGTTCCAGCAGTTCTTTCAGCTCTTTTCGGGCAGGCAATTTATGCTGCTCAAATTTAAGTCGGATGTTTTTTAATACCTGAATCAGGTTCGTCATCTGACACTTTTCTCAATCAATGGCCATTTTTGCGCCTGCACATCGCGGCCGAAATAGCTTGCCACGTCAACCGTCGGGAGACATCTTCACAGGCTAGAATACTTGTTTATACTTTATGCGGATTAAATCCTACGATATTGTTCCCGACCTCAAGCAGAAAGCATTAATAGGAAAAATTTTCTTATGATTACTATTGTGTTGCATACGCATTCTATGAATGCGGCGTCCACTTGACCAGGTCAAGGAAGTTCCGAGCCGGGAAAGTTAATTGTGAGGGAAAGCTATTGACAGCTTATAAAGTTTGGTATACCTAATAATTGAGATCAGGTAGATGAGAGGAACTTTATGATAAATGGCTGGAAACGCAAAAAACAATGCCCGTGCGGATGCATGAAGGCTTCTGAAAATTGCATGGTGCCGCTTTCCGATGCTGAAACGGGCAAACGCTTTAAAGTCTGCAACATATCCGGAGGTCGGAGCCTGTGCGGACGAATGGCTTCCATGGGGATATACCCCGGAGCGGAAATGGAAATTGTTTGCGGTGGTTGCGGGTGCCCTTGTGTTGTTCGAGTTAATGGCGGAACGTTAAGCCTTGGAGCGGGAGTGAGTCAAAAGATTATGGTGACTTCTGCGGTCTGACAATTTATTAGGGCAATCAAAATTTTCTGTATAATGAAGCGGCTGTTTCTCAGCCGCTCTTTTTTGTTTTAAGAGTTAGGAACGCCTAATTCATCAAAAGAAAGGATTTGCCATGCCAATTATGTTGTTGCGCCAGATGTCCGTCGGACAAAAGGGAGTCATTGCCAAAGTGACGGCAGAGGGCGAATTGGGGCGCCGTATTCGGGACATGGGGTTGGTGCCCGGAACTCCTTTAAAAATTCAAGGTCGAGCTCCGCTCAAAGATCCTGTAGCGATAAAATTGCGTAATTTCACTTTAAGTTTACGCAACAATGAAGCAGATTATATCTCAGTGGAGGTCGATGAGGGCGAATGATAGTTTCAGCCGAATATTTGATCGCATTGGCAGGCAATCCAAACTGTGGCAAGACCACCTTATTTAATGCCATTACAGGGGCCCGCCAACACGTCGGAAATTACCCTGGAATAACGGTTGAAAAAAAAGAAGGTTTTTATCTCATTAACGGTCTTAAACTGCGGCTGGTGGATCTGCCAGGCACGTATTCTTTAACCGCTTATTCCATGGAAGAGTTGGTTGCTCGAAGACTTCCTCGTGTATGAACGTCCCCAGCTTGTCATCAATATTGTCGACGCGTCCAACCTGGAAAGGAATCTCTATCTCACGGTCCAGCTTCTCGAACTTGGGGTTCCAGTCGTTTTAGCTCTGAACATGGTGGATGCGGCGGCCGGTCGAGGAATTGAAGTTGATGCCGAAGAACTTTCCAGACGCATGCAGGTGCCGGTTATTCCAACTATAGCCAGGACTGGCAAAGGGAAGGAGGGATTACTTGAGACAACGGCTAATGTTGCCGCTGAAAACCATCCGTGGAAGCCGGTGCATATCTCCTACGGCACTGATATCGATCCAGTATTGGATCAAATGGAAGCTGATATCCAAAGCTCAAATTTTTTGCTGGATCTTTATCCTGCCCGCTGGATTGCCCTTAAGTACATGGAAGCCGACGAGCAAGTTCTTGAAAGCGGAAAAAAGGTCAATCCGGAACTATCCAACCGGCTCGAGGAGGCTGCCGATCAAGTCGCAGAGCATTTGCGGAAAACCCTGGAAACATACCCTGAAGCAATCATTGCAGATCATCGCTACGGTTTTATTTCAGCTCTTCTCAAGGGAGGGGTGGTTCACAATAGTCAAAAAAGCGATCGATTGTACCTTTCCGATCAACTGGATCAGGTGTTGACCAATCGCTTTTTCGGTCCACTCGTCATGCTTCTCATCCTTTATGGGGTGTATAAGTTTACCTTCGAATACAGTGCTCTGCCGGTATCCTGGTTGGACTCCGGATTCACTGCCTTAGGCAACTTTATGGAATCGGTTCTTCCAGCGGGCCTTATCAAATCATTGATCGTATCCGGAATTATCGATGGTGTGGGAGGTGTTTTAAGCTTTATCCCACTAATTCTATTTATGTTTTTTTCAATCGCTTTCCTTGAAGATACCGGCTACCTGGCGCGTGTTGCATACATGTTGGACCGTGTATTCAGGACTTTCGGTCTGCACGGCAGCTCTGTTATGGCCTATATTGTGTCGGGTGGCATAGCCGGCGGGTGCGCAGTACCCGGAGTGATGGCTACACGAACCCTTCGCAGCCCTAAAGAAAGGCTGGCAACTATTCTCACGGCGCCGTTCATGAACTGTGGGGCCAAGCTGCCGGTCTTTGCCATGCTCATAGCGGCCTTTTTCCCAGCCCGCCACGCCCAAATGATGTTTCTACTGACAATTCTCTCCTGGATTGCAGCTCTGCTTTTGGCGAGACTTATACGCTGGACTATTTTACGGGGTCCCAGCACGCCATTTCTTTTGGAACTGCCGCCTTATCGAATGCCGACCCTCAAGGGATTGCTGATTCATACCTGGGAGCGCACATGGCAATACATTCGTAAAGCCGGCACGATTATTCTGGCTCTATCGATTTTGTTCTGGGCGCTGATGACTTTCCCGATGCTACCGGAATCTCGCAAGAATCAGTTTGAAACCGAGCGTCAGCAAATCTTGTCTCAACTTCCCAAAGATGCACGCATTTCAGTCACTCGGGGTCAAAAAAAGCAAAGCGATGTACCGCAGGCATCAGCGAGGGCGATCCACCGAATCAAAGAGATCAACGAAGCTGAGGCTCGGGCAACGTTACAGCATTCCTATGCCGGTAGGATCGGGATGGCGCTTGAGAGCCTCACCCAATGGAGCGGTTTCGAATGGCGTACCAACGTCGCTCTCCTGGCTGGCTTTGCTGCCAAAGAGTTGATCATTTCCACACTTGGCACCGCTTATTCATTGGGAGGTGCAAGTCCTGAGGAAGAAGTATCCTTGAGCCAGCGCCTTGTAAACGACCCACAATGGAACCGTTTGAGAGCATTTTCGCTCATCGTGTTTATTATGCTATATGCTCCCTGCCTCGCTACAGTGACTTGCATAGCCAAGGAATCAGGTACCGTAAAATGGGCCTTGTTCTCTCTGGTATTCAACACAACCGTCGCTTATTTGGTTGCTGTATTGATTTATCAAGGTGGACTCTGGCTGGGAGTTGGAGGATAATATCGGTATGTGGCAAACGATTGTCGTTTTATTTGTCGTTGCAGCAGTTCTGATCTATGTGATACGTCATTATGCGCGTGTTTTGCGCGGCGAATCGTCCATGTGCTGTGACTGCTCCGAGTGTTGTGCAACCTCCCGGAATAATGCATGCGAATGCAGCGAGGAAGCCGTCAGACTCATGGATGGGGAAAAACCCAGCTAGATCCCATCCGGAACTGCATTCTAATGCAGCGCAGCCCTTCAGGGCTGCCTGATATTGGGAGGGCTAAAGCCCGGCGCTGCGTATACTCGGATATGAAGTGCTCGCCAGCTCGGTTGGTGTTCAGCGAAAGGGAGCAATAATGAAGCAATCAATAAAGCTGCCGGGAATGCCTCCGCGCATTTCGGAGCTGGTTATAGGAGAAAGCCTTCTTTCAAAATTGCCAGCTGCGATAGAGGCCCATGCCGATAATCGCACGGTTTACTGGATTTGGGACGAGCATGTATGGAAATTATGGGGGCACAAACTTGTGCCGCGTGGTTGGCCGGATATGGACACTGACCGAGTGTTTCTCTTCAGTGCAACGGAACAAAATAAGCGCTTGAGCTCGGTTGAAAAATTGGCCCAAAGACTAATTAGGGCAGGAGCTGACCGAAAAAGCGTTTTGGTTGCTGTTGGGGGAGGGGTTACTGGTGATGTAGTGGGATTTTTGGCTTCTATCTATATGCGGGGCATCCCCCATTACCAAATTCCAACAACCTTGCTTGCACAAGTTGACAGCAGTATTGGGGGGAAAACCGGAGTGGATCTCCCGGAAGGGAAGAATTTGCTCGGCTCATTTCACCAACCCAGTTTTATTTGGATGAGTCCCGAGTTCCTTGAAACCTTGACCGAGGAACATTTTCGTCAAGGAATGGCGGAGGTGATTAAAACGGCATTGATCGGAGATGAAGTTCTCTGGAAGTATCTGGAAACTCACGCCGATCAAATAAAACGGCGTGACCTTGGAGCACTGCTGCGAGTTGTCAGTGCTTGTTGTGCCATCAAAGCGAAAGTAGTGGAGGCTGATGAAAGAGAATCGGGATATAGGCGAGTCCTAAACCTGGGACACACGGTAGGTCATGCTTTGGAAAGATTGAGCGGTTACCGGATTCCCCATGGAGATGCCGTAGCGGTTGGGCTGATGGTCGCCACAAAGTTATCTGTTAACATGGTAAAAATCAACGAAGAGATTCTTTCAAAATTGGAACAACTTTGTACAATATATGAACTTCCGGTCCGTATTCCACGAAACTACCCCGCCGATGCACTGCTGGCAGCGCTAAAAACAGACAAAAAATGGGAGTCCGGAACGTTGCACTTCATCCTTCCGGTTAGAATCGGAGAGGTCATGGATTATGATCGACTGGATATGGAAGAATTAAAACGAGTAATGCAGTCCCTCAGGTAAGGGTTTGGTTCTCAAACTTTTATCAGTTAAAGGTGCAATGTTGCACGACTCATCTCGGATTAACGGAAAAACTCATTTTGTCATTCCGAGGCCGAGGAATCTTTGTTCTTCGCGGCAGGTGCATAAGATTTTTCGCTTCACTCGAAATGACGACACATTTCACTTCCATGCAAGGTTCTGTAAATCCGTGAAGAACCTGTTGAACTTCCAGCGCAACCGATTGTCCTTGATTCAGATTTCGACCTTGAGAGCTTATCTCTTTGGTTTGCCGGTATTTCACTTCGATCGGCCGGCATAGGAGATGCCATGGACATCATCAAGCATTTAAACACCAAACTGCCATCTGAGTCCATTCTTTGGGATATTCTGGAATCTGTAACCGATGCCGTGGTAACGATTGATGAAGGACACAAAGTTTTGGTTTGCAATAAAGCTGCTGAAGAAATGTTCGGATATAGGCGCGAAGAACTGATCGGGAAGGACGTATCCCCTGTCATTCCCAACCCCCATCAGAGCATACACCGGGACTATGTTGAGAGATATTTAAATACAGGCATACCGAGAGTCATTGGCAAAGCGAGAGAGTGCTATGGGTTGCGCAAGGATGGCACTTCTTTTCCCGTGGAAATCTCTTATTCGGTCTCTAAAACAGGAGGTCATTTATACTTCACGGCTGTGATTCGGGATATCACCCAAAGAAAAGAGATGGAAAAAGAAGTTCGTTTCTTCGAGCGCCTCGCCGATGTGGGGAAAGCTGTAGCTTACGTAGCTCATGAAATCCGAAAGCCTTTGATGTTGATTGGAGGCTTTGCCCGTCAGGTATCGCAATGCGATGCCCTGAAAGCCGATGAAAAAGATCGGCAGAAATTAGACATCGTTGTTGAAGAGGTGAGAAGGCTGGAAAAATTACTGAACGGCGTTCGTTTACTTACCAGGCCCTCCTCATCGAGTGAGAAACGCTCTTTAGCGCTGAATCAACTCTTAAACGAAACCTTCGACCTCCTGGAACCGGTTTTGAAAGACCGCAGCATTGAACTTCAAATCGACCTGGCCGAAGGACATCTCATGATCGAAGGTGACTCCGACCAACTCAAACAAGTATTTTTGAATATCTTGTATAACGCGATTGAAGCAATCGCGGACAAGGGAGAGATTCGGATCGATTCGCGTGTGTCACGGCGAGAAGCTGAAATAACAATTGCAGACAACGGTCCTGGCATTCCTTGGGAAGTTCAAGAAAAAATTTTCGATCCTTTCTTCACGACCAAAGGGGATGGGACTGGTCTTGGTTTGGCCATATCAAAGAATATAATACGGGATCATGGTGGCTCGCTCGATTTTCATTCAAGCCCGGGCAAGGGCACGAGTTTTTATATCAGGCTGCCAATCGATATCCCCTGACGGAAAACACAAATGGTTCAATAAAAAAACCCCCTATGCGGTTGCATAGGGGGGCGAAACGGAGCATAAAGAGTACGAGTACAGAGAGAACGATTCGATTTCGCTAAATTATCTGCTAGGTTCCGCTTCAATTGCTCCGTGGTGCCTGAGAGCTTCCTTAGCAGCTTTAGGACCAAATATACTGCTTACACCATGATCCGAGACTGTTGTGAAGTCCGGGTAAGCTTCCTCGCCGTGTTCGCCGATATCCAAGCCTTCTATCTCCTCTTCAGCAGTAACTCGGAGCCCCATTGTGGCCTTGATAATGCGAAAGAGAACATAAGCGGTTGAGAAGGTCCAAACAAAAGCGGTAGCACATCCCAATGCCTGTACACCCAGTTGATGAAGCGTGAATCCTTCAATATTGAATATTGCCGCTGCCAAAGTTCCCCAAACACCGTTCACGGCGTGTACCGATACGGCCCCAACGGGATCATCCACTCCGATACGATCAATAATCAAGACCGAGCACACGACTAAAACCCCCGCGAACAAGCCAATCACTACCGCATTGGCCGGGGTAACATTGTTACATGGTGCGGTAATAGCGACCAATCCAGCCAATCCCCCGTTTAGAGCCATAGCCAGGTCGGGTTTTTTCGCAATCGTCCAGATGGCCATCAGTGCAGATATGACACCGGCTGCCGCCGCCAGATTTGTGTTCACAAAAATCATGGCAATGTCTTTGTTGCCTGCGGTTGTCGAACCCGGGTTGAAACCGAACCATCCAAGCCACAGGATGAAAACGCCAAGTGCAGCAAGCGGCAAATTGTGACCGGGAATCGCTCGGGGACGTCCCTTGGAATCGTATTTCCCGATACGTGGTCCCAGCACGATTGCTCCAGCCAGAGCGGCCCAACCACCCACCGAGTGCACTACCGTAGAACCTGCGAAATCGATAAATCCAAGTTTCTCCAGCCAACCACCGCCGTGGTAGAGGCCGCCCCAGGCCCAACCACCCATGAGGGGATAAATGAAGGCACTGATAAAAAAACTATAAACCAGATAAGCGGTAAATTTGGTTCTTTCGGCCATCGCACCAGACACTATGGTTGCAGCAGTCGCTGCAAACACCACCTGAAACATCCAGAAAGCCAGGACCCAAGGATCGCCGCCAGGGGTAAAGTCCGATAGAAAGAATCCCGAAGTCCCTATCCACCCGCTGGCAGATGCGCCGAACATCAATCCAAAACCAATTGCCCAGAAAGCGATGCTACCCACAGCAAAATCCATAAGATTTTTCATCATAATATTAACTGCATTTTTCGCGCGGGTAAAACCTGCTTCCACGCAGGCAAATCCTGCTTGCATGAAGAACACAAGCGCTGCCGCTACTAAGGTCCAAACATAATCCAGGTGTGTTTGTACATCCGCGGCGGTAGGATCCGCAGCCCATGCCAAGAGAGG
Source organism: uncultured delta proteobacterium (assembly GCA_963781715.1). Taxonomy (GTDB): domain Bacteria; phylum Desulfobacterota; class Syntrophobacteria; order Syntrophobacterales; family Syntrophobacteraceae; genus Desulfoferrobacter. The sequence goes on along the minus strand of CAWAGW010000017.1, from coordinate 16,976 downwards.
GCATGCCAATGCAACCAAAACAGCTAGTAGAAAAGTTAACTTCCTGCTCCTCTTCATTTTTTCTCCTTTTACATTCCTCGAAACTAAGAATATTCAACTATTGCGTTGTGTAACTCTCAAAGGGCGTCAACACCCATTTCTCCTGTTCGAATACGCATGACCTCGTCCACTTTGGAGATAAAGATTTTACCATCTCCGATTTTACCCGTTTGCGCACTTTTTTGAATGACTTCCATTACTTGTCCGGCCTGATTATCGGGGACGACCACGGTCAGCATGAGCTTGGGAACAAAGTCCACCTGATATTCCGCACCCCGGTACATCTCCTTGTGACCCTTTTGGCGGCCGAACCCCTTGACTTCGCTGATCGTCATGCCTTGCAGGCCGATGCCTACCAGGGCCTCCTGAACTTCAGTGAGCCGAAACGGTTTAACGATTGCTTCAATCTTTGTCATTTTTGACCTCCTCGTCTTTCTTCTGATTTTTGAATGTGGCTGCCTAGGAAAGCAAGGAGCTTGCCAACCAAGGACATAAATTTATAAGTATCTTAATTTTATATATTAATTTTCACAATGAAGAACAATTGGCAGGAAAAAGACAAAACATATTGATACATTTTTGTAGTAAAAATAAGTTAATTTCAGGATGAGATAACTTTTTTGTGCAACCAAGGGTAGGAACTGAAAAGGCTATGATGGGAGAGTGCGTTCGCCAGTCTAATCAGGCGATCGCCCGAAAAGATGGTACATCAAAAATTAGTGAGATTGGCTGTGGCTCGATTCACCTTTTTGGCCACGGTAATGAATCCGGTATGCGCCACCATCCGATCCACCGGTCTGGCTCGGAGGTCGTCAACCATCCAATCCCTTTTGAGAAGTTCAAAGGTCTGAATATTGATATAGCCATTGGTTCTGAGTTCTCTATGGGTTAGCTGGACCTGCCCGACATTGGGACTAAGGCTCACTAACAAACCGCCCATTTTAAGGGATGGTGTGACCTTTCCGATTGCTCCCCATGGCTCCGGCAAATCCAAAATGATGCGATCTGCAGAAACTTTCAAACAAACATTTTGAATATCAGCAACCACAATGTCATGGTTGGGGGGAGAATACCCATAAAATTTCTTGATGTTTTCAGTGGCTAACGCAGCGAATTCTTCTCTCTTCTCAACCGATATGACCCGGCCGCGCTCACCCACAACTCGCAATAATGCCAGACACAGAGAACCAGAACCGACTCCCGATTCGACAATTGTGATACCGGGTTGAAGATCTCCATAAATTATGATGGCTCCCAAATCTTTGGGGTAAATGATCTGGGTCTGACGCTTCATTTTGAAGATGTAGTCTTCCATTGTCGGGCGCAGGAGAAACAATTTTACGCCCTTATTGGTCTCGAGGAATTCTCCTTCTTCTTTTCCTACGGCGTCCATCATATCTACAGTTCCCAAGTGGGAACTGTAGGGAGCGTTCTCGACCCGAACGAGCCACGTTTTGCCTTTTTGGGTAGTCAAAAGTACCCATTCATCCGGGCTGAAAACTGTCATGGTCCGCAGCATCTCCTCCAGGGAACTAAGTCCCCTATCAAAATATTTACAAAAGCAGTAGCAAGAATCCGGACCGCTTTCGGATGCTTGCACCCAAAGGTGTTGCACCTTAAAGAAAACGAGACCTTAAAGTCAATCTCATTTTTTGCTATAATCGATTTGCTAAAGTCCTTATTCGCTCATATCTTATTAGGCGATTCGACTTGGTCTTGGGTACAGAGAAGCAGAAACCTTTTTTAGTATTAGGAGGCTAGGTTATGTTAAAGTACTATAAATCACTCATTTTTATCTCACTGGCGATTATTTGTTTGATTGCTATGAATGTGCGCATCGCCTCAGCTGAGGACCCCGGCCTAAAGGGCTGGGAAGAAGGCAGCGAATATAACAGCCTTTACAATGTAAACGAATACGACTCTTTCAGGGGACGCTTTGAGGATGTCATTAACATCACTCCTTTGCCGGGTATGGCACCCGGAATTGGAATAATAGTTAAGGACCAGGACGGAGACTTGGTGACGGTGCAGCTGGGACCAAAATCATTTGTCAAAATGGACAGCGTAGGCCTCAGAAAGGGTGATAAAGTAAAGGTGAAAGGCGTATGGGCGGATATAAACGGGGAGGAAGTCTTTATGGCTTCAAAGGTTAAAAACAAGAGTAGAGGTGAAAACGTTGAATTGAAGGTTCGCCTGACCGGCGATGGCACCCCGTTTTGGAGCATGACACCTGCGCAACTGGCAAAAGAGATGCAATCGCCGCCGGATGACTAGATTGCGGGTTCCCCAGAGCAGAAACGCCGCCGTTTCATCTTTCCTTGAATTGTATAATCTACAATTTTAAGCTTTCTCGCCAGTGAGAGGGCGGACGTATTTAGTCCGCCCGCGCCCAAATTCCAAATTCACCGTGCCAATCGATCAAGACCCACATTTCTAGCCTACCTTGCCTTCCATAGATTGCAAACAATCAAAATATCCTGACAACATAAAGCTCTCCTCTCAGGCCTATTGCAATTGAATTTTAGATCCTCCTTTAAGATAAGTTTTGCGATATCTGCCACACATGTTCTATAGAAACCAAACTAAGCGATCTTCAGTTCGTGACATCTGCGTCGCAGGATCCATGATAGACCGAACTGGCGGTGTCCATCAGGGAACCCAGATTCCTCTCCTCATTGAGGGGACGAGGTTAGGTGAGGGGGTGTGTAGCTTCAAGGACTCTTATACTCTCATCCCGACCCTCTGCCCCTGGAGGAGTTTTCGGATGCAGACTGGCAAGGAATAATACACAGAAGGAGCAAGCTGCATGGAGTGCTTTGGCTGGAAGAGTCACGCAAGGTTTATCGCAATATGCCTAATGTTTTTTCTCTCATCGGTATTGGCTCCCGCATATTCCGGTGACAACACTGCTTCTTCGGGCAAGAAGTTAAAGGTGCTGGTTTTGACTGACGCAGCAGGCCTTGGCGATAAAGGATTTAACGATGTCTGTTGGAAGGGGGTGTTGCGAGCGAGCCAGGATTTCGGGCTGAGTGCTCGCTTTCTGCAGGCGAGAGAACAGGCCGATTACGTATCGAACCTTACGCTCGCCGCCCAAAATGCGGATATAGTTGTCACGCTGGGTTATCTCTTCGTAGATGCCGTCAAACAGGTCGCACCAAGCTTTCCTGAAACCAAATTTATCCATATTGAAGGGGGCATTACCGGAAAAAACATTACCAGCTTTGATTTCAAGTCAGAAGAGGGCGGTTTTTTAGCAGGTTTGGTAGCAGGCCTTTTCACCAAATCGCTTATAGTTGGCTTAGTCAGCGGTATGGAGATACCTCCGGTGGAAGCCTACATCACCGGATTTCGAGCCGGTGTGAAGACCGCAGAAAACAAACGCGGCAAAGCGATAGAAACCATTGTGGTGTCGGCAGGCTCATTCAACGATCCGGTCAAAGGCAAATCCTTGGCCCAGGCCTTGATCGCCAAGGGTGTGGATGTGATTTTTCGAGCTGCTGGAAACACAGGTATTGGCGTCATGGAGGCAGTCTCGAATGCGCAGGGCGTTTATCTCATTGCCGAGGACCTCGATGTAGATGCTGGGATGCCCGGAAAAATCCTTGCCAGCACACTGAAGCGGATGGATGTTGCGGTCTATAAGGCGCTCAAAAACATTGTGGAGGGAGATTTTCAACCGGGTCACCATTGGCTGGGCGCGGCAGAAGGTGTCATAGATATCTCCGCCATGAAGTATTCGCAGCAACTTTTTACGCAGCAGGATTTGGAGTGTATCCAAAAGGCCAGGACGCTTTTAAAGGATAGAAAAATTTCTGTTCCCAAAACCTCTTCTGAACTCGCTGATTTTCAACTTCCCGAGTTTTAGCCGGGTCCAAAGGATTTAATTTGAATTTTTCTCCTCTGATTCTTATGCAGAGCATCTCGAAAAAATACGGGGAACTCTGGGCAAATCGGGGGGTCTCGATTGAAGTTCTGGAAGGAGAGATCCATGCGCTGGTAGGAGAAAACGGGGCCGGCAAATCCACCTTGATGAAGATTCTGTTCGGTCTTGTTCAGCCGAATGAAGGCAGTATCCACCTGAATGGAAAGCCAGTCTTCTTTGATCACCCCAGAGAATCTTTGCAGGCAGGAATTGGCATGGTTCAGCAACAGCTCCTCATTTTCCCTCAATTGACCTCAATGGAGAATATCGTCGCCGGAGCCGAACTGAGGAAATGGGGACTGTTCAAACAAAAAGAAACCAGACAGAAGCTGGAAAAGCTTTGTCGCTCATTTGGATTCGACCTTCCACTTGATACGAATGCTGGTGAAATTTCGTTCGCGCATCGTCAAGAAATCGAGCTTTTGAGAGTACTTTATCGGGGAGCGAAGATTTTGATCCTCGACGAACCTTCCAGCCTTCTGGCGCCGCCGGAAGTGGACAGGTTGATGGAAATGCTTCGTACTCTGCGGGCACAGAGGTACACGATTATTTTTATCAGCCATCGGCTGCGGGAAGTTTTTTCGATTGCGGATCGCATAAGCGTTCTGCGTGGGGGTAAGTTGATGGGCACATGGGATAGAGATCAAACCTCGCTTGAACGGATCGGTTCCCTCATCGTGTCCGGCGCGGAAATTGTCCCTACAGAAGATGGCGAGAACAGAAACCACCGAATTACTACTCACATCATCAAGAATCACCCACCAGAGACTCCCCCAATTCTGCACATGGAGAAGGTAACGGCGCCCCCTTTCGGCCACGAACCTGGAATTGCAGACTTTTGTCTACAAATCCGGGCAGGGGAAGTATTCGGCATTGCTGGAGTGGTCGGCAACGGGCAACGGGCGCTTGCGCTTGTTTTAGCGGGCGTTCAACCTATCGAGGAGGGGCAGATCTGGTTGGACTCTCAGGGAATAGCCGACTTTTCAGTTGCTGAACGTTCGCGGTTGGGCATCCACTGGCTCCCGGAAAATTCCATTGAAGAGGGGGCTCTGGTCGACTTGTCACTGTGGGAAAATATGCTTTTGGGCTTCCAGCGTAGAGTATCCAACCAATCTTCGGGCTGGTTGCACAAGACGAGGATCAAACAATGGGCGAAAGAAGGGCTCGATGAACGGGAAGTTGTCTACACAAGCATTTCGCAACCTTTATCCAGTTTATCTGGCGGCAATCAGCAGAAAGTAATTCTGACGCGCACCCTTTCAGGTCCCCTCAAAATGGTCATCTTAGAGCAGCCATGTCGCGGACTGGATATTCGCGCTCAGCACAAAATGCATATGAGAATTCGATCATTGAGCCGCACGGGATTGACATTTTTAATCTTTTCATATGACCTGGAAGAACTGCTGACACTCAGTCACCGCATTGGCGTGATGTATCGTGGTCAATTGATGGGAGTGACGGATACCCATCGAGCGAACCGTGAACTGCTCGGCAAATGGATGCTCGGAATAACCGAGTGAGAAGGTTCACTGATGTCCGTTGCCAAAGGCCAACAAATTATTAGAGAAAAATTCGGTCCTCTCATCTCCATGATTTCTGCTTTAGCTGTGGGAATCCTTTTTTGCATGGTCCTGGCTTTCTTTTTTGGGGTAGGATCATTCGATCTGATCTCCGCCATCTGGAACGGAGCGTGGGGAGGATCAAATGCCGCCGCAACTACCTTAAGCAAATCAACTCCGTTGCTTTTGACCGGACTGTCAGTCAGTGTGGCTTATCAGGTCGGTCTTTTGAATATCGGTTGTGAAGGACAATTGACTTTGGGGGCTTTGAGCGCAGCATGTTTTGCCATCTCAGCTTCCCGCCTTCCAGGACTACTGCTGATGCCCCTCACAGTGATCGTGGGCGCTTTGGCGGGAGGACTATGGGCTTTGCCCGCGATCTGGCTGCGTCAAAAACGAAATATACACGAGGTCGTGAGCACTCTTCTGCTGAACTATGTGGCGATTTACCTGGCTGACTATTTGGTTCGAGGGCCACTCGGTGACGGATCAGCCATGGCTCGAACGGCTGGAATACCCCCGGCAAGCATTTGGCCTGTCTGGTGGAAACTGGGGACACGGGGGCTAACTGCCGCTCCTTTGGCAGCTTTAATACTAGCTTGCATTCTGCACATATGGCTGTACCGAACGTGCTGGGGATATGAAGTGATCGCTTGCAAGAATAATCCATTTGCTGCCCGGTCAGCAGGTATCTCCGTCAATCGGTGGCAAACTCGCACTTTTCTGCTAAGCGGCGCTTTGGCCGGGTTGGCGGGAGCATTGGAAGTGGTGGCGGTCCACCATCGTTTCTATGCAGCGTTCTCTCCCGGCTACGGCTTCGATGGAATCACAGTGGCATTCCTGGTCAACAATGTGCCCGGTTGGACATGGTTGAGCGCAATCTTGATTGCCAGCCTCCGTTCTGCAGATAAGTGGCTGCAACTTACCCTTGGCATTTCACCTAATACGATCCTGGTGCTGCAGGCCGTGCTGCTCATTGCGGTTGCCTGCCAGGCTCGTTTGCCCGTTACCGGTATTGCACGATGGCGCACTGTATTTGGGCGTCTTTTTCGTTATCCCGACCAACCTCAACAATAACACTATGGCCTCTTTACAATTGATTTCGCTTACCATTGGAAAGACTGCACCGATTCTACTGGCATGTATGGGAGGACTGATTTCAGAACTTGCCGGCGTGATCAATTTCGCTTTGGAAGGGATGATGCTGACGGGGGCATTCCTGGCAGTTTGGCTGACTTTTGTATGCGGTTCTCCCTGGATCGGCCTTATGGGAGGGGCTTTTGGTGGTATGCTCATAGGGTTCGTGCACAGCCTGGTTTGTCTTAAGTTACGAGCAAATCAGATTGTGAGCTCAATCGCTTTGAACTTGCTGGCTGCCGGTGTCACAGGAGTACTCTTGAACCAAATCTTTCAGGTCTACGGCACCTCGCCGTCAGTTGGAAAGCTCCCAACTCTAAGGCAGTTCATGCCGGAAAGTTTGCCCTTTATTGGCAACTGGATTTCAACAGCAGCAGGGGATTTATCGATTCTGGCGCCGCTTGCGATTCTCCTCAGCTTTCTGACAATGGCCTTCTTCAAATGGAGCGTTTGGGGCTTGCACATTAAAGCATGCGGTGAAAATCCACTGGCTGCAAGAACAGCAGGGCTCTCGGTAACTTTCATTCGTTTTTCTGCCGTAATCACGGGAGGGGCCTTAGCAGGTATGGGAGGAGCTTACCTTTCCATCGGGGAGCTTTCCGCCTTCGTAGAACACATCACACAAGGACGTGGCTATCTGGCTATAGCTGCACTAATCTTAGGTCGCTGGAAGCCCTTTGGAATTCTCCTGGCATCGCTTTTATTCGGACTCAGTGAGGCATCTTCGGAATGGCTGGCGGTCACATGGGCCGGACTTCCTTATCAGCTGTTCCTTGCCCTCCCTTATCTGGTTTGTCTTGCCGTACTTATGGGTCAAATCGGTAAGAAGCAACCTCCTTCCTCGCTGGGTCGTCTCTAGCAGCTTGTCTGTTGTGGTTACCCAATTCGACCGACTTGACCATGTTAAGTTAAGCTGGCGGGTAAAAGCCTACTGCTTGCGATAATAAGTCATTGCTTCAGGAATATAACCCTTGATGTCTTCGATGCGCGTGCTGCTGGCCGGATGGGTGCTCAAAAATTCTGGAGGCGCTCCACCTTCTTTGTCCTGGGCCATTCTTTGCCAGAATGATTAGAAAGTCAAGTGGTTCCCTTGTTTTCGAACCCTCATTTACGATCTTTTGGCGGACAAAATACATGGTTAGCCCGATTTACTTAGCGGCTTAGTGTGCATAAATAAGATTATAGGCCCTAAATGAATCACTTCGAATGGGCGCTGCTGGAGAAGCCAGCACCAGTTGAAATTCGTGGGCTGAGCGTTGTATTCATGGAACACAGAACATGGGAATTGTGGGTACAGACATGAAAGGAACAACTTAATGCTGCTAAAGTTTATCGATGTCCTGACAATCATTGGTTTGGTGATAGGCGGTTTGAACTGGGGACTGGTTGGCGTCTTCCACTTCAACGCCATAGATGCAATCTTAGGAAGTCTAACTTTTTGGAGCAGATTTACCTATGCGATCATCGGAGTCTGCGCTATCTATGTGGCTGTGCAGTTCTACCCGATGAAGCGTCGATGGAACTGCAAGGTCAGAGCTACCAGCCGGGCATAGGTCCAATCTCAGCAACTGCGAACTAGGGTTTCAGGATCGATGCAAAGCTTATTCATGAGAGGTTCTATTTGCCGCAGAAATCGCTTGCCATCTACAAAATAGCCGAATGTCGGTTTCACTTCCGGCGCATGGAATTTCCAGAATTCCTGGAATCTCATCATTAGGAGCTCTCGAATATATTTGGCGGTCATCGAAGAAAAAGCGGTTGGTAGATGAGAAATCTCGCTTTTGACTTGCACGATGATATTCATCGTTCCTTGATTGGAGACCACCCTGTAGCGACTGCTCAGGTTCGATTCTTCCAGGACAGTCAATCCCGCCTCAGGAAAAACCGTCTGAAGCAAGTCCGCGTACTTTTTTCTGCCTCCCTGCCGATCGATGACAACCCAGGGTCCGTGGTGGCAGAACCGATCCCAAATAGACCGCAGATGTCCGCTGACGAATTCCCATGAACATGCGGCTTTTGATCCTTTTTCAGAAACCAAACAATTGAAGCGATCTTCGAACACCACCGCCGCACTTATGTCAGCCAATCTGATATGCCGTTTAGATGACGCACGCACCAACCTTTTCGTCGTTGCCAGAAGGTCTGAAGAATCGGCTGAGACCGGCAGCTTCGGCATTCCATTTGCCGCCGCATACCATGGCTGGACAGTCTTAATGGATTCCGCATCGAATGCCAGGTGATCAAGCAAGTGATCGAGGTGATCGGGCTTGCAGCCATTCGCCGAGACAAAGCTGAGGACCCCCCGTTCCAGATTTCGCAAGCCGCCGGCAGGGTTATAGAGCAACTTGGAATCGTTTACGGCAATGCGGTGCTTCTTGTCGGCAACTGCTTTACATACGATCGATTTAAGAAGACTCCATAGAGGAGGGCAGCTTTCCGATGAACAATGATCTTCCAGAACGAAAACGCTGCGTGCTATTACAAGCGGCCCCAAAATGGGTTCGTAACCAGCTTCATCGATACCAGCATAAACAAGCATAACCGGAAAGCGCCTTTACGAAATCGAAATCAACATAAAAACAAACCGGCGGCACTATAACCGCCAGTTATCCGCACCTCAAGGATAAAAGATCTCGTTTCACATGGGATATCGTTTCAATCGCGTTGCTCTTTTGGGCTGTAATGCCTCTTAAGCCATCGGCTGAGGCCGTCGAGTCCAGGAAACAAAACTCTCTCGGTAACATTAGCCTGATCCAGCTTATCTCGAATTTCCCACTTCAGCTTTGATGGAATGATTATTTTCCGCCAAATATCCGGATGCTGCATCAGCCATTCATCTAATACTGCTCGTGGATCGGACATGACGGAAAAGAAAGCGAACTGGTTGACGATTCGGTCGTCAATCGAGGGGGGTTCAAAAAAGATTACGTACTCACCCTCCGTAAGGTCAGCCAGTTCTTTAAAGGACTCGAGGGATTCTGCGAGCATTCCTACGGTAAAGACGTTGGCACCTTCTTCATCCAGTTGCGACCGTAACTTATCCGGCAACAATTGATGCGCTTTGACATAATTCACCGCCCAGATTACCCCGTCGATGTCGAAATGTTCCAGGTTTGCGGTTGCAAAGTGCATGGCGAAAAAGGGTGAGTATGTCCAGTCCAGCAAACGTGTCGGCAAGCCATAGTGCTGCGCCACGGAAAGCCAATGCCAAAGGGAGTCGCGGGTGACGACAGTGCGGTGAGCATATTTCTTGAAATTGCGCAGAAGATGCCGTTCGACTTCCACGAATTTCCCTCGCAATCGGATCAGAGTAGTTTCAAGCCGGTAGCGAACATCCGACAATCCTCGAAAAGCATAGCGTGACCGGAATCGGCCCAAGTCCGGATTCCAGGAATCTTGGAACAACTCATCCTGCAGTTCATTCCAGCTGCTGACTCGTGTTTCCATCGTGAAGGTTCCGTCTAAGCTTATTTTTTCTTGCTATCTTCAAGTTTGTTCTTCAGCAGATCACCCAATGTCCCCATGGAACTGGAAGCCCGTCCCATATAGTTCTTAAAATCCTCAGCCTCTGCCTTTTTCTCTTCCTGTTCACCCACTGCCAGCGAAAGTGAAAGACGTTTGTTTTCCGCGTCCACCGCTTCAATTTTCACATCTATTGACTGCCCGACATTCAGTACTTCCCGGGGATGATTGATTCTTTTTTCTCCTCGCAGCCTGGATATGTGGATAAGACCATCCACCCCGTCCGTCAATGTGATGAACGCACCATAGTTGGCCAGACGTGCAACTGTTCCGCTGTGTCGGGATCCCTCCGGATATTTGCTCCCTATATCTTCCCAGGGATCGGGCAGAGCTTTTTTCAAACTAAAACTGTAACGTTCCTTGTCCCAGTCCAGCTTAGTGATGACGATCTCTACTTCCTGATCAACCGACAAATATTCATGGACATCTTCCACTCGCCCGTAGCTGATTTCAGATATAGGGATCAATCCTTCCACCCCGCCTATATTCACAAAGGCGCCAAAGTTACGAATAGAAGTGATGACTCCTTTTACCGTCATTCCCTCGTGCAAAGTTTCCTTGAGCGATTCTTTCTGCCTGCGTCGTTCTTCTTCCAAAACCATCCGGTTGGATAGAACGAGGTTTCGCCCTCGCTCGCTATATTCCGTGATCTTGAAAGACACCCGCTCACCGACATAGACTCTGGGGTCCTCAACCCGTTGCAAACCCATCTGAGAATATGGGCAGAATCCTCTCATGTTGCCCGCAATTTTGACTTCAAATCCCCCTTTAATTTCCTTTTCGACCAACCCTTCTACCGGGATTCCGCTATGCCAGGCTTCTTCCAGATAGCTGTTCCTTACTTCACCACTGCCCAGTTTAGTCGTGAAAAGTTGTTCCTGATCCTCTCTGGGTAGATAATAAGCCTCAATCTTATCCCCCTCTTTCACCGTGATATTACCTTCTTTGTCGAGCACCTCTTTGGTGGACAGGTAACCCTCGCTCTTTCTGCCCAAATCTAGAAATATCCATTCGGACGTAATTTTGAGTATCTGTGCTTTCACCTTTTGCCCGGGTCGGAGGCGTTCCGAGTCCACGAAGCTGCCTTCGAGCAACTCTGCAAAACTCTCTTCTCCATCCATTTCTTCTCTTTTATTCTTATCTTCATCCATCTTCTTGCTCTACCCTCTTTCAATCAATCGGTCAGTCTGAAAATTCGGATCAAGTGTTATACATTTCATGGCTTAGGACTTCGTAATCAAACAGTTTTTTCTTCGAAGTCTTGCACTGCATCCCTTAGTCCCCGAGGAACCCTAATGGGCTTGTTGGTCTCGCGACTTATCGCCACAGCAACAATGCGCCCGGTGGTGATCAGTCGGTCACTTTTCTCTTCGAAAATAGAAAACTCAAATGTGAAACTGGTGTTTCCGATGCTGCCGATTCGGGTGTGAACGTGCAGGATTTCATCAAAAAAGGCCCTTCCTTTATATTGACAGTTGGCTTCCACGTAATAGAAATCGACACCATCACCCAGCATGGTTTCATAACTATAACCAATAGCTTTAAGGTATTCTGTCAGGGCCAGATCGAAGTAGGTAAAATAATTGCCGAAGAAAACATGACCTTGGGCATCGGTTTCTGCATATCGCACCTGGACTGGAGTAAAAAACCTGAAGTGTTCCTGCATCTTGACTCCTTTTGGGTTGACAACCGATTATCAGATTACGTGAAGCCAATTTTGAGGTCAACAGCCATTAATTTTATTCGCGTGATTTCAGTCGCACCTCGGCAGGGGCGACGAAAACCAAGCAGACGTATCTGGTAACAACTGAAACAGGACGAGGCGGCGACGCTGGATTCCGGCACTGAGGTCGGAATGACAAGTCGCCTGACGACAACTTGAGCTTTGCTTCGCCTGAAGGCGAGGGGTTTCAACCATCCCCTACAGGGACACGAATCCTGCGAACCAGGGAAAAATTAAGCTGACTTCAGGATGAATCATGTTTAGCTTATGCTCGATGAAATAGGGATCTTTCTCCTTCGATCAACTCGGTGTTGAAACGAATCATCTGTTAGGTTGCGCCTTAAATTGGATTAAACGCAAAATAGCCAAAAGGGGAAATGATTTTGTTTGACAGTGATCAAAGCACCACAAACATTAAAACTCATATTAAAGCTTCTCACAGTTGATATTGGCGAACGCAGCGTGTCTCTGCCTGCAAATCTAAGGGGTGCAGATCTTTTGAAACGACATCCAGGATAACAGTCCGAGTTCAGGAAGCGGCAGCATAGCGACAAGAGTGGTTACGTTGAAGCTCTTCTTCGCGATGGAATCTCCAGTAGGCATTGAAATCACCACTGGATCGAAGCGAACGAATGCGGATTATCGCTTCGGCACTCTTCATGCGCCAGCGAGCCCCGGTACGATCCAGCCGATCTTTTATCAGATGACGGCAGGCGCCCTCAATCACTCCTGATGCAATGGGGAGCCCATCGGAGAGGAAGGAGTCATATTCAAGCATGGGGCTATATTTTTCCAAATAGCCAGCGCACTTATCCACGGGCCGCCGCTTGTTTTGGCTGAGTTGTTTGCGGGTGGCATCACGTCGCAGGTCAACAGCCACAGCCTCGGCCGCTCCATGCAAGACCTGCAAAGCTTTCTCTCTTACCCATTCTTCAGCCTGCTTGCTTCCAACGGGGTGGAAACAATGGGCCGCTTTCCAAAGGTATTCCAGAACATGGATGAGATCCAAAACCAGAGTGATCTTGGCTTGGTAGGTTTCGACCATATCAAGTATGTCGAGGAGCTGTTGCTCCCCTCCGTCCACCACGACTACCCAGTGACGACTCTGCGTAGGATCTCTTTTCAATGCCTCTTCAAAGGCAGCTTCTATCACACTCCGGCTATCGTGCTCGATACTGGCCCATACCCGCTTGTTTTTAGCCCGTACGGGAGCAGGCTTATTTTCTTTAGGTCCCATGATCTGCTCGGGTGTGCGCTCCTGAGCCTGGAGGCTGTAGACAGCTGCCACAGTGGCCATGCGTTTGCGGTTGAGTTTTTCGCCCGGCGCCAAACGCGCTCCATGAGAATCTTTTTGTTTCTCGGCAGCCTTGCGTGTGGCGGGCCGGAGATCTTCTTCACGCATCACAATCCCTTTGCCATCCGCGGTGATGACCAACAGATCCGAGGTCTTCTCCGGCTCTCCCGGGAGGTCATAGAAGGCATCGAAATCTTGCGATATCTTGACCGTCTGCGCAATAATCTGGCGCTTGGGAACTTTCCCGCCCGTCGTCCTGCGGATGCTCTCTACGACCTCGTCAAAGGAAGAATCGGCCACCTCTTGAGCTACCAGACGACACAGCTCCGAAGAGTACTTATCGTCTGGAAGGTTGAGCTCCGCGTCCAAAGGAAACAAACTCTCGACTCCCTTCGCACTGTAGCCTTTCCTTCTGACCACCACCTGTCCAAACTCAGTCATGAGGTTTCTCTCACAGTTTTCACGACACCGGGTGCGGTCGACTCCATCGGCCCCCTGAACCGCTTGTTTGTGTTGCTCATCCTTGCAACGCTCGTTCAGATGTCCTTGAAGCAGAAGCCGCATCAGCTCCGTTCCTTGTTTTTTAATCAGAGTCTCAACTTGGTCATGTTCCAATTGAGCTGTTGCATTGCTACGGAGTTGATCCATTATTGCCTGAAACTGGTCGCAGGCCGAACGAAATGCTTCATTCAGACTGTCTATGTCGGGCACTTGGTCCATCAGGGCATCTCCTTAGGTTGTAGGTCAGCAACCTACCATGCCCTAAGGCAGAGCTGATGTCCAGTGCTATGACATTATTGACAAAAATAATGTGGAACGACTCCTTTAGGGTTTCGTTTCAAAAGATCTGCACCCAAATCTAAGAAGGGCAGAAGATTACATAACGACATTTTATAAAGATATGGGCCTTTCGGTTCATAGGGAAACCTACTCCTTTCATGATTTGGAAGTTAGCAACGTGATCACTGAAGTTAAGCTTTGCGATCGACCCACCAATCGCTATTTGTTGGGAGCCCACTACGATTCGGTAAGCGGGACGGTAGGGGCTGATGACAATGGCAGCGCCGTTGCCGTTCAACTCGAGACAGCAAGAATTTTAAATAGACTGAGACTGACCGAAGATCTGAATATTGCAGTAAAATTTGTTTCATTTGCTCTTGAAGAACCGCCGGCTTTTCTTACCCGGTATCGGGGAAGTAGGGTGCATGCCAGGAAAGCCAAACACGCAGGTGAACAGATCGAATGGCATGATCTGTCTAGAAATGGTTGGCTACACATGCCATCGATCGGGTTGTCAGAAGTATCCTTTTCCCCTGATGTTTATGAATTATCCGAAACAAGGGAACTATATCGGTATAGTGGGAAACTTCGGCTCAAGAAATTTCACGCGGAGCCTTTATGAATCCTTCCGGAAAAACCCTCAACTTCCAGCCGTTAAGCTGACAGTCCCGTTTGGTGGATGGATGATGCCCTCGGTCAGATTGAGCGATCATACTTCTTTTTGGGAGAAAGGCTATAAAGCCGTGATGATCACCGACACGGCATTTTACAGGAACCCGCACTATCATCGCGAATCTGACACGATGGACAAGTTGGATTTTGCTTTTATGGCAGAGTTGGTCAAAAGCTTGTTGGGCTTCTTTCGCTCTCATCAGCGCTGACTCTCGACTATCGCTCAGGGCTACCGCGTTATTTCAAATCTTATTTCTTCTCGGCTCTCATAATCTTAGCCCAAGTGTCGCGCAGCTGCACGGTCCGGTTGAACACAGGCATTTCATCGGAGGAATCCGGATCGACGCAAAAATAGCCCTGCCGCTCGAACTGGAAGCGACTTCCCGGTGAGGCTTTGGCGAGACTCGCCTCAATTTTGCAAGACCTTAGCACCTCCAAAGAATCCGGATTCAAGAGAGACTGAAATTCAACATCCTTTTCTTCAGAAGGATTGGGCTTTGAGAATAGCCTGTCGTAGAGCCTGACCTCGGCAGGAAGCGCATGGGCGGCAGAAACCCAGTGCAGGGTTGCCTGCACCTTGCGGCCGTCCGGCGACCAACCGCCGCGGGTTTCAGGATCATAGGTACAGCGAAGCTCTATAGGTTCGCCGGTCTTCTCGTCTTTAATCACATCGACGCACTTGATGTAATAACCATAACGCAATCTAACTTCACGTCCGGGAGCAAGTCGAAAGAATTTCTTGGGAGGGTTTTCCATAAAGTCTTCTCTTTCAATATAGAGTACCCGGGAAAAGGGCACTTTTCGCGTTCCCATTTCGGCGTCTTCCGGGTTATTGATGGCCTCCAATTCCTCAACGAGATCTTCCGGATAGTTTTCAATAACCACCTTCAAAGGCTTGAGCACAGCCATCACGCGCGGCGCCCGAAGGTTCAAATCCTCTCTCAAACAGTGCTCTAGCAACGCCAGGTCGACGATACTGTCTCTTTTTGCCACCCCGATTCGCTCGCAAAAAACTCGAATGGATTCCGGGGTGTATCCGCGCCTGCGCAATCCTACCAAGGTCGGCATCCTTGGATCATCCCATCCATTGACATGACCTTCCTGAACAAGCTTCAATAGCTTACGCTTGCTCATCACGGTGTACGTCAAGTTTAGGCGTGCGAATTCAATCTGCTGAGGATGAAATACCTCCAACTGATCAAGAAACCAGTCGTAGAGTGGACGATGATCCTCAAATTCCAGCGTGCAAATGGAATGAGTGATTCCTTCCAGTGAATCACTTAGACCATGAGCAAAATCGTACATAGGGTAGATGCACCATTTGTCGCCGGTTCTGTGGTGAGAAAACTTCAAAATCCGATATATAACCGGGTCGCGCATATTCAAGTTACCCGATGCCATGTCTATTTTGGCTCTGAGAACACGAGTGCCTTCCTCAAATTCTCCCGCTCGCATTCGCTGAAAAAGATCGAGATTCTCTTCCACTGAGCGATCACGATAAGGGCTGTTCCTGCCAGGCTCGGTCAGTGTACCTCTAAATTCCCTGATTTCGTCGGGGCTAAGATCGCACACGAAAGCCATTTCCTTTTTAATTAATTGAATGGCAAATTCGTACAGTTCTTCAAAGTAATCCGATGCATAAAACAGCCGGTTATCCCAGTCAAATCCGAGCCAGTGAACACTATCTTTAATAGATTCAACATACTCGACATCCTCTTTGCTCGGATTCGTATCGTCGAACCTCAAGTTGCACAGGCCCCCGAATTCAGCAGCAAGACCGAAATTGATACA
Organism: uncultured delta proteobacterium; assembly: GCA_963781715.1. GTDB lineage: Bacteria > Desulfobacterota > Syntrophobacteria > Syntrophobacterales > Syntrophobacteraceae > Desulfoferrobacter. The sequence goes on along the minus strand of CAWAGW010000017.1, from coordinate 537 downwards.
GATGGACTTGGCATGCCCAATGTGCAAGTAGCCGTTGGGCTCCGGCGGGAAACGAGTATGAACTCGACCTTCGTTTTTATTCTTCTTACGGTCTTCCGCGATAATATTGCGTATGAAATTCGGCGAGGGCGATGAATTTGGCACATTCATTTCAATAGCTCCGTTTGCATTGATTTTCTCAGTGGTTTTCTCAACAAAAGTATTATTACCTCTCAAGACTGAATTTAGGCTTAATATATGGAATGGGAAACCCCAAATGGTCTTACTTCCAAGACCAAATGCCAACTACGCTGCCTCAGAATCTTCAATTATTTTGTAAAATCTTGTGAGTATTAAAGATCCGTATTGAGTATCAGCCACACGTTTTAGACAACCATCCGGATCAAGCCCGCCTTTCAGCAGCAGTTCCCGGTAGTGATTTATATAATTAGCAACAATTTCAGCGTCAAATTCAGGGTGGAATTGGGTGCCCCATACGCGATCCCCGACCACGAAAGCCTGATGCCGGTCCATGTCGCTCTCAGCAAGAACCTGCTC
>CAWAGW010000016.1:0-247368 GCA_963781715.1 uncultured delta proteobacterium | reverse complement strand
CAAGCCCACGGCTGATAACGGAAGGTGGGTGGAAGCAAATAAATTTTGTCTCAAAATAGGAGTAGACACCGATCGGCTGCTTTGATAGTGTAGTGGTGAGTCAGTGTGAGCTGGCGAGGAATCAGGGGACTACGCTGCAAAGGAGGAAGAGAGCCGGTGATCCAGTGCGGTCGGCGAATCAGCCGTGAGGAAATGGAGGGGATTTGCGATACAGTAGAGGCATGTAGGGGGCTGAGTCGCAAGGAACTGGCGATAACGATCTGTGAGCATCTAAGTTGGTACAGCGCCTCGGGCAGTCCCAAAGTAGATGCATGTCTTAAGTTGCTGAAGAAGTTGGAGGCGCAGAAAGATTTAGCACTGCCAGCCAAGCGAGTGTCTTTGCCCAGGCAATCGGAGGAGCCAAGGCGGAGTCGGAGGAGTGATCCGCAACCGCCCATAGAAGGTAGTGTTGGGCGGCTCGGTCGGGTGCGATTGGAGTTGGTGAAGGATCGGCAGGCAGCGCGTCTGTGGAATGAATTGGTAAGCCGCTATCATTATCTGGGTTGCAAAGCGCCTTTTGGTTGTTACCTGCGCTATTTCGTGGAGAGCGAAACAGGCAAGTTGGGCTGCTTGTTATTCTCGGGAGCAGCGAAGGCATTGCGGGAGCGGGATCGCTGGATTGGTTGGAGTACAACAGAGCGATTGAACCGTTTGGGTTGGGTAGTGAACAATACGCGGCTTGTAATCTTTCCTTGGGTGCGGGTGAGAAATCTGGCAAGCCATGTACTGGGGCAAGCGGCAAGGCGTATCGGTCAAGATTGGCAGGAGCGTTGGAGTTACCGGCCGGTATTGCTGGAGACTTTCGTTGATCCTCGTTTCTATGAGGGGACCTGTTACCGGGCGGCAAACTGGCACTATCTGGGAATGACGACGGGAGAGGGGCTCGTTCGCAAGGGCAAGTGCTACACGACGAGCCCCAAGAAGATTTTCGTATTGCCACTTTGCGAGTATTTCCGTGAAGTGCTGTGCTCATTGCCGGAGCGGGTAGGGTCATGAGCAAGGTCAGCCGACGTCCTAATCGGGAACAAATCAAAGCACACAGGAAGGAGAGAAAGAAGGCTCAGAAGGCATTACGCGAAGAGTTGCAAAGAAAAGGATTGAACGGCTCATCGCACACGACGATCTCTAACCACAAGTGCGCATACAAGGACGTGGAGGAGGAGCGTGCCGTTCGCAACCAGGCGAGCTGGGAGCAATTGAAGGCTTTTCGCGCCAAATTGCCGGTGCTGTTAAGAAGGCTTTCCAAGATTCCGGACCCGAGAAATGCGAAAAAGACGAAGCACAAGCATACGGTCCTGCTCATCTACGGGATACTGGTGTTTGTACTGCAGATGAGTTCCTCTCGAGAGGCCACCCGGGAAATGAGTCGTCCGATGTTTTGGGAGAATTTGCAGAGATTTTTCCCCGAACTTGAGGATGTGCCCCATCATGACACCCTGAAACGGTTGTTATGGCAAATTGAGGTAGAGCAGATCGAGAGCACGCATATAGAGTTGATCCGGCAATGGATCAGAAAGAAGAAGTTTCGCCGGTATTTGGTAGAGAACTGTTACCCTGTTGCGGTGGATGGTACGCAGAAGCTGATCCGCGATTGGCTCTGGGATGAAGAGTGTTTACAGCGAACTTTCGATAAGGACGACACCCCTCACACCCAGTACTATGTTTACGTTTTGCAGGCCAACCTGGCGTTCCGTGACGGGATGAGCATTCCTTTGATGAGCGAGTTTCTGAGTTATACGGCAGGCGACCCCGGTAATAGTAAACAGGATTGTGAGCTCAAAGCGTTTTATCGGCTGGCCGCACGCATCAAGAAGGCATTTCCTGCTCTACGAATAATGGTGTTTCTGGATGGTCTTTACGCCAAGGGCCCTGTGATGGAGGTGTGCCGCAAATACAAATGGGGATACATGATCGTTTTACAGGACAAGAGTTTACCGACCGTACAGGGTGAATTTGAAGCCATAAGCACGCTCCAGCCCAAGAATCGGTACACTCGCACATGGGGCAACAGAAGGCAGAATTTCAGATGGGCCAACCAGATAGAGTACTGCTTTGGCGCCAACGGCAAGAAGACCGAGCTCGTCCATGTGGTCGAATGCATGGAGACCTGGCGGGAGATCGAAAAAGGGGGCACGCGCGAGGTCTCCAAAAGCAGTCGGCATCTTTGGATATCCAGCGAGCCTCTGAACAGGTGGAACCTTCATGAACGCTGCAATTTGGGCGCACGCTCCCGATGGAGCATAGAGACAGGTTTTCTGGTGGAAAAACATCACGGCTACCAGTACGAACACTGTTTTGCCTACGACTGGAACGCCATGAAGGGATATCATTACTTGATGCAACTGGGGCATATGTTCAACATCATGGCTCAAAACTCGGAAAAGCTCAAAAAAATCATCCAAGACACCGGAATTAGAGGACTGATCTCCTTCGTTCGCCAAACCATAGCCGGCCCATGGCTTGACCATGCGTGGATCAAGGAGCGCCTCGCCGCACCATTGCAGCTCCGCTTGATATAGCGCAGATCGATTGGTCGTCAAAAGCTCAAACCCGCCCGCTCAGGCAGAAAGAAGGCCGAACTATGTCCACTTGACAATAAAGATCGAAAATCTGAGGCCATTGGGGCGCAGGAGTCCTGATATTTTACATGGCGAGCAGCCGCGGTCCTCTCAGACAGCAGCCGACCTGCCTTAAAACCAGCGCCCGAAGCTCGTGTTTATGTTTCGTGCGTCAGCAGTGCTCATTATCTCAAATGGTTGCGGTACTACCTGGACTTTTGCCATAAATATAGCTTCGCGCGGTCCCATCCCGAATCTCTTCCCCATTTCCTCGACAAGTTGAAACAGAAGCGACAGTCCCAAGCGCAGCAACGACAGGCCTCCGCAGCCGTATCCGCATTTTATGAATTGCTGAGAACGAATCAGAGTTATTTGAAAGAGTCGGAGTCCGAGCAAAAGGCACAGACTGCTTCGTTGAGGAACGAAACAAATGCGAAAGGTCAAGAATTTGCACCGGCTCGACATTGAGTGGATGACGTCCCCTATTCAAGTGAGTCCCGCAAACTCGAACAGCTGCGTCACCGCAGACCTGCGGCGGTCGCCTCTGCTGCGACTCGCACCAACCGAGCGCCCGGAACTCGTTCGTGCACCCGCGGCTCCCTGTTCGGGCGCTGAGCGTGGAACACCCGCAGACAACCAGGCCGACGCCAACTCACACCAAGCCGCATCTTCTGGTTGCACCGCACAAAAATCGTCACATGCCAACCACACTTTTGTGAATAGCCCAGCAGCGTCACTCACGGCCTTCTAACGCGGAGCTAACCGGCCGCGCCGAAGCACCACAGACTTGGTTTTTACCCACTTCCGATGATGACCCTGCAGATTGCACGGTCCGGTTAGGCGATAGGTTCGGATAGAATCGCCTTGTTGTTTTTGGTTTTCTGGAGGACTAGAGGGTTGACGGTTACGATACTCCCGCAACTTCCCTCCGGCATACCCGAGAGTCGGAATCACCCTTCCAGTAGTCGGCGTTGCAGCAACGTTTGCATATCGCGACGGCCATCAGCAATGAGAAGAATGTATACATGCGTATCCAGGACTCGATAGATGATACGGTATGGCTTGAAAAAGACCTCTCGGTAGTCCCGAATTCCTAGAGCGAGTAGCTCCTTTGGATAAGAACCTTGCTCAGGAAACTGGGACAGCCGGTGAAAGGTTTTCTCAATCTGCGACAAAACGTAGTCTGCTTTTTGAGGTGCATCGTGAAACGCAATATAATCATACAGCTCTTCGAGGTCACGTGCGGCATCGTTTGTCAGCAGAACCGCGGATGGCATCAGTGAGCTCCCTGCCGTTTGCGCAAACGCTTAATTACATCCAGAGCGGGCTGGACTTTGCCTTCCTCAATTTGACGCGTCCCGAGTGCCAGGATTTTCAGGAGTGCCAATGTTTCCTGGGTCTGTTCGTAGCTCTCGATATCCTGAATGACCACTTTGGCTTCCCCATTCTGGGTTATGATCAACGGCTCTCGGTGTTCGGCCAGTGTCCTCACTATTTCAGCAGCATGGGCTTTCAAGTAACTGATTGGCTTGATTTGTCCGGACAGCTTCATGGATTGCCTCCCTTTCTTGATTATGACTAAATTTAGTCCATAAACGGGTCGAAAGTCAAGTTTCGGCGGTGCGGATAATTGACAGCCCACGATCAAAGCCGAAGCCCCCCCATCTCTGCATGATTTCTTCACTCGGCAACCTCGATGAAACAAGGAAGATCCTCGGGGCCGCCGCGCCCGGGAGTGGCTGCCACTCGTGGGATATGCTAGGAGGCAATCCACCTTATTTTCATCGATCTGTGGTCTAGACTGTCAATCCTCAAATTCCGAAATTTCCCTGAGAACACCTCACACGTACAGTTTTGCTCCGAACAACGAATTCTATAGTTTTTCTGTTTATCATTCCAACTTCAGCAGGCTCAACCAGATCGACGGGCGTTTTGAAGTGCAGCTGTCGAGTGACTCCAGAGGGTTATTGGTCACTACAGGGACACTTAATAGGTCGTCCCATGGCAGGTAGCTTTACAGCGAAACCTACCTCGCTATTGCATGGACAGTCTTATGTGAGCCAGCAGTGGCCATATTCGTCTGTTTCTTGGCTGGCTTATGAGTTCCTGCCGCGATTCTGTGATCGTAGGTAATTAAAACACTCGGTTAGCAGAAAAGACGTTTGTTGACAACGCATTTTTGAGGTGAATTTCGAAGACGTGCGCAATGTCCAGCTGTTTATTAGGCCAAACAGTGTGATAAAAAGATCTGTCTACTATCATGGCATGTGCCTCCAACCCTCAGTGATAAATACTATGGGGGCTCTTCGATAACAGTCATTTGGAGCCGGAGCCTGGTGGGGTGCTGCTCCACAATCTCTTTTACTATAGCCAATCCCAAACCGGTTCCTTCGATCCCGCCGACGGTCTCTCGCCGTTGGAAAAAGCCGAACAGCCTTTCGAAATCACATTGCGGTACTCCCATGCCGTTGTCCGTTACAGAAAAAATGTGAAAAGCTAAGGTGTTTCCTTGGTCTTTATGAAGACATTTATCTTTTCAACGAGCGCTGCAACATGTTCGGAAGCCCGCAAGATTTGTTCGCAGTAATTTCTTCCTTTTTCATCAAGAACGTCCCCGTAATTTTTTCTCAGAAGATTGCTGAGGCCATAAATGCCTATGGCTTGACTTTTCAGGTCATGGGCATCCATTCTAATTCAAATTAGAGCGGGTAAGTGGGAGACGCGGAGAATGGACGAAAAAAAACAACGTTGAGCCACTCTAATAAAGTTGGCGATGCGACAAATGAGGAACGCTTTTCCCGCCCAGCATACGTGGCGAGCGCGGACAGCATGAAGAATCGAAATCCGGAATTTTTCCATGTTGCGGTTCGCGTATAATCAAAGATGCTTGGCGAGTTTGGATTTGAATGTTTAAATCGGTGGTGAAACGGATTCTGATACTGAAGGGATATCGACGGTTACAGGCAGGGCCCATGGCAGATCGTTCTAAAAAGATGGAAACTCTGGCAGGCATTGCGATTCTGGCAACGCTTGGTTTTATCGCAGCGGGAATTCTTGTCAAGCAGTCGCGCTACGACCCGAAGTTATTCACCGTTTCTTTACCTCCAAGCGATTCCAGCAGCGCTTCAACGCAGAAATCCGTCAAGCCTTCCGAACTTCAAACTCTTGTCCCGGATGGTCTGATCCCGTTGACTCCGCTTGAAACATTCGGTCCCGAGAATCTATCTGACAAAATAGACGGCAAGGCGGAGCTCTACTTATCTGCAGGATTCCGTAGCCTTAGAAGCCAGCGTTTTAAAAAGTCGGAACAGGTCGATTCCTGGCTTGAGATGTTCGTGTTTGATATGGGCAGCACGCGCAATGCCTTTGCTGTCTTCAGCACCCAGCGCCGCGCCGACGCAGAACCCGTTCAATTAACCCTTCATGCCTACCGAACAGGGAATGCTCTGTTCTTCGTGCACGGTCAAGACTATGTCGAGATCATTGCCGCAAGCGCTGATTTGACTGATGAGATGCTTGCGATCGGGAAGAACTTTGTGAATAGAAATCCCGTCCAATCGGAAAAACTGAGCGAGCAGGCTCTGTTTCCCCGGAAAAATCTGAACCCCGGGAGCATATCTCTTCTTGCCTCGGATGCTTTTGGATTCAGTCGTATGAACAATGTCTTTACGGCAAAATACACCGTCGCCGGTCAGGAAATGAGAGCGTTTCTGTCTCTCCGACATTCCGGCAAAGATGCGCAGGAACTGGCTGAAGCCTATCATCGGTTTTTGCTTGAAAATGGCGGCTCCGATGTAGATCCCGGAACGAACTTGCCGGGAATTAAACTGGTCGAGATTTTCGATCTATATGAGATGATTTTTTATCACGGCAAGGCACTGGGTGGAGTTCACGAAGCTGAAAGCAAGGATACCGCCTTGGAGCTGGGTCTTGCGCTCTACCAGGAACTGCAAAAGGTCGATCAAAAACAATGAACCAATCATCAAAAAACGACTCCATGAGCCGGAGGGATTTCCTTTCCCGTTCTGTCAAAGCGGGGGTGCTTGTGGTTGCCGCCGGATCGTTGAGCTATTGGCTCTACGATGGAAAAGGGCCTGATCCCGCTTCGCAATCGAGCGGGGACCATGTCGTTCTGCCGGATTTTTCCATTGCCGATCTTGGGGGCAGGATGAGTATCATAACCGGCGAAGATCGGTTAAAAACAGTAGATCTGGGGCTCAAAGCCATCGGCGGCATCGAGCGTTTTATCCGGAAAAATGACAGGGTTCTCATCAAGGTGAATGCAGCTTTTGCGACTCCGCCGATTCTTTCCGCCACCACGAACCCACAATTGCTCTCCGAAGTCGTTAATCTCTGTCTCAAAGCAGGTGCTTCATCGGTGGTCGTCACCGACAACCCCATCAACGATCCTCAAAGCTGTTTTGCCCTGAGCGGCATCGGGGAAGCGGTTCGCTCGGCTGGAGCCAAACTCATGCTGCCAACGGGCAGTTCCTTTGCGTCCACAACAGTCCCCAAAGCCAAGCTGATCAGGGACTGGCCTCTTTTGTACGCTCCGTTCGAAGGGGTTAACAAGGTCATCGGTATTGCCCCGGTCAAAGACCATCACCGCAGCGGTGCATCCATGGTTATGAAGAACTGGTACGGGCTTCTCGGCGGGCGGCGCAATATTTTCCATCAAAACATTAATGACATCATCCTGGAGTTGGCTATGATGGTCAAACCAACGCTGGTTATCCTCGATGGGACAACCACGATGATGACCAACGGTCCGACCGGTGGGTCTCTTTCAGACCTCAAGCAGACCAACTGCATGATTGTGAGTACCGATCAGGTGGCAGCCGACGCTTTCGGGGCAAGCCTGCTCGGCAAAAAGCCGGCCGATCTGCCGTTCATCCTGAAAGCTCAAGATGCGGGTCTGGGAACTGCAGACTACGAGTCACTCAAACTGGTCCGTGAAAGAGTGGGATAAGAGGGATCTGGGAACCAACAAGATATTCCTAACTCAGCGCAAAGTAAAATAATAGATCTCATGAGAATTGTTACCGTCAGGCGAATCAGTCAGGTATTTTTTTTGCTCCTCTTTTTTTGGTTCTGCATTGTGAGCACCTTTGGGGAGCAGTGGTGGCAGCTGCGCGGATGGCCGGTAGACTGGTTTTTGCAGCTCGATCCTCTGGTAGCCGTCGGTACCATGCTGACAACCAAAACATTGTATGCCGGGCTGCTGTGGGCGCTGGTTACAGTAGTTCTAACCATTGTTTTGGGGAGATTCTTTTGCAGCTGGGTTTGCCCTTTTGGGACGCTCCATCACATGGTGGGCTATTTGGGCAAGCGGGGCAAAACCTTGTCCCGGAAGGCGGAGGTCAATGAGTATCACTGGGGTCAGTCAATCAAATACTACCTTCTGGTATTTCTCCTGTCAGCTGCTGCGGGAGCGCTGGCGGCACGGACGGTTAGGGCGGCTTTTGCCGTTCCAGCCATCCTCTGGTTTCTGGTTGCAGCGACCATTGTAGTTTTGGCGCTCGCCCTCTTCGGTTTGACCGGGAGGCTGCGAAAAACAGCTGCCATTCTGCTTGCTCTCATGGGGGGATGGACTCTTCTGGGGCTATTTTATTCAATGGAGCAATTGATTGGCGCATTGCTGCAAACCGGCCTTCTGGACCCCATTCCTCTGGTTTATCGTTCCGTCAATCTGGTTCTGTTGCCTCTTGTCGACTCGGCACATCAGGTGTTATCGGTCACTCAAAGGCATTATGAAAGTGCCTGGTTGATCGGAGCTATCTTTCTTGCTGCTTTGTTGCTGAATCTTCGCACCCCTCGTTTTTACTGCCGATATATATGCCCCCTGGGAGCCCTGTATGGAGTGTTGAGCCGTTTTTCGCTGTGGCGTGTCGGCAAGAAGCAAAGCGAATGCGTGCAGTGCAAATTGTGCGAAACCAATTGTGAAGGAGCCTGCGAGCCGACAAATACAATACATCTTTCCGAATGTGTGCTGTGCATGAACTGTCTGGACGATTGCGGGCATGATTTAATCGGCTATCAAACCATTCGATCGGCATCGGGTGAAATCGTTTCTCCCGACATGTCCCGCAGGGGATTTGTGGTGGCGCTTGTATCGGGCGCCCTGGCAGTGCCGATGATCAGGCTCGGCGGATACACGGATCAGAACTGGAACCCTGCCGTTATTCGTCCGCCGGGGGCCCTGAGTGAAGCCGACTTTTTGTCTCGCTGCATCAAATGCGGACAGTGCATGCGCGTTTGTCCGACCAATATCATCCAGCCGGCAGGCCTGGAGGCGGGCTTGGAAGGATTGTGGACACCCACTCTGAACTTTCGTGTCGGAACCAGCGGCTGTCAACTGAACTGCATCGCCTGCAGCCATGTATGTCCAACTGCAGCCATAAGGCCCATCACTCTGGAAGAAAAGCACGGCCGGGAAGCTTTCGCCGATGTTGGCCCGATAAAGCTTGGATGTGCTTTCGTGGATCGCGGACGATGCCTGCCGTGGGCCATGGACAAGCCGTGTATTGTCTGCCAGGAAACTTGTCCGGTCAGTCCGAAGGCGATTTTTGTCAGGGAGTATTTCAGTACCGTGCGAAATGGTGTTGTCGAGGTTGTTCGATCCGATTCAGAAACTTTGGAAATTGCCGGCATATCGTTTCAACCGGGACAGCTTTCAACGGGAGACTATTTTATCAAGCTGTTGGCCGAACCCGAAGGCAAGCGCAGGCCGATCGTCGACAATGCGGACCGGACTCTGGCGGTAGATCCTCGAACGCCTTTTTTGAAGCAGCTCCCGTTAGGAACTCGGGTCGAAATTCAAGTTCGACTGCAGCGACCCCAGGTTGACCCGAAGCTGTGTATCGGCTGCGGGGTGTGCGAACATGAATGCCCGGTCAGCGGAAAAAGAGCGATTCGGGTCTCGGCGGAAAATGAATCCAGGAGCAAAAGGCGTTCGATGCTCCTTTAGGTGTCATCGAATCAAATGAAACATAACCATTTATGTCGCGTTTCATTGTATTCAACGCGACCTACAACTGGGAGGGTTGCCAGGAACTGTGATTTCGAGCTGAAGTCGAGAATCGTACTTCCACAATTAAAGCTCATTTAGCAGGTTTCTCATCAGGCCAAGGCGTGATGAGAAATGGCAAAAACAGCATTTTCGGACAAGCTTGTAGTGGCAAGGAGGACTGGATATGGCAGACAACAAGGGTTTCTCTCGGCGCGATTTTTTGAAAACTGCCGGGGCTGCAGGAACGGGTTCAATATTAGCTGTTGCGGGGTCTTTGTTTCCAAATGATTCGGGTGCGGCTGAGACCCAGCCTGGTCAGATGAAAGTTCCCACCCGACCTTTTGGAAAGACCGGTGTCAGTGTTCCCATTTTGGGTCTCGGCGGGATGTTCGATATCCCTTCCAATCAGCTTGTTTTGAGACAGGCTCTCAAATGGGGAGTGACCTACTGGGATACTGCCGATTGCTATGAAGGTGGAAACAGCGAAATCGGAATTGGGGACTTTTTCAAGAGGTATCCCGAAAAGCGAACGGAGATATTTCTGGTCACCAAGTCCGATTCGCGGGATCCCAAGGGCATGACCAACCTCCTCAACCGGTCGCTCGATAAAATGAAGACTGACTATGTCGATCTGTATTTTATCCATGGCATGAGAGACATTGATGAGATCGACAAAAATACCAAAGCTTGGGCCGATAAGGCTAAATCGGAAGGGAAAATAAGGTTTTTCGGGTTCAGCACGCACAGCAACATGGAAGAGCTAATGCTTGCTGCCGCCAAGCTTGGTTGGATCGACGGGATTATGCTGACTTACAACTATCGGGTCATGCACAAGGATAAAATGAAATCGGCGGTCCAAGCCTGCAGGAAGGCGGGCATAGGGCTTACCGCGATGAAGACTCAGGGCAGCGGCTGGTTTAGCAGCCTTGTTGATTCCGGAGTCGACATGACAGACCGTTTCATAAAGCTGGGCTTTACCGACAAGCAGGCAAACCTCAAAGCCGTTTGGGAAAATCCGAACATTGCCTGCATTTGCTCCCAGATGCCGAATATGTCGGTGCTCACCTCCAATATAGCCGCGGCACTGAACCAGACCAAGCTTTCTGCCGAGGACCTGTCTTTAATGCAGCGCTACGCGCGCGATACCTCGTCAACCTATTGCGCGGGCTGCACTAGATTATGCGAACCGACCCTTGATGGGGAAGCGCCCATAGGGGACATCATGCGTTATCTGATGTACTATCACAGCTACGGCGAATGTGGCCGGGCTAGATCTTTGTTTGCCGGATTTCCCCAAACGACCAGGGACCGTCTGCTCGGCCATGACTATGCGGAAGCGGAAAAGGTTTGTGCGCAAGGCCTGAAGATTGGGGAACTCATCCAAGAGGCGACAAAGCTTCTAGGGTAGCTTATGGAAAGAACTGCAATGGCGACCTCCAAAACAGAAAAATTCGCATCCATAGGAACAGTGCAGCACGGATTTAATGACACCGGATACGTGTGTACGCGGGAGATAGCCACGACGCTCTATCTCGCACACCACCTCAGCAAGCCCGTTCTTGTGGAGGGACCCGCAGGAGTTGGAAAAACCGAGCTTGCCAAATCAATGGCCGAATTCACCGGGCTTCCTCTAATTCGTCTGCAGTGCTACGAGGGGTTGGATGAATCCAAGGCTCTATACGAGTGGAAGTATGGAAAACAACTGTTGTATACGCAAATATTGAGAGATCGAGTGAAGGATGTTCTGGATGGTTCAGAGAGTCTGGCGGATTCCATGCTGAAGCTGCACCAGTACGACGATATCTTCTTTTCCAGGCAATTTCTCGAGCCAAGGCCGTTGCTCAAAGCGCTCCAGCAGGAGGAGGGTGCTGTGCTGCTGGTGGACGAAGTGGATAAGGCCGATGAAGAATTTGAAGCTTTTTTATTGGAGGTGCTCTCTGATTTTCAGGTTTCGATACCGGAAATCGGCACTGTGTCAGCCGTAACCCGGCCCATTGTATTCCTTACCAGCAATAATACGCGAGAAATGAGCGAGGCGCTCAAGCGGCGTTGCTTGTATCTGTTTATCCCCTTTCCTGCCCCCGATTTCGAGAGAAAAATCATCCAAACCCGGGTGCCCGGAATATCCGACAAGCTGGCAGAGCAATTGGTCGAATACATTCATCGGGTGAGACGGCTCGATTTGAGGAAAATTCCCTCGGTCAGCGAAACCATCGACTGGGCCAGGGTATTGCTCGTTCTTCATGCGGATGGTTTGGAGCCGGATTTGGTCAAACAAACGCTCAACGTATTTTTGAAATTCGAAGAAGATATCAGGACCGTGCTGGGACAATTCGGTCAGATGTTGAATCAAGCCATACGGGTCGAAGATGGATCGCACAATTGAAAATTTTGTACTGGCGCTGCGTCGTTCCGGAGTGGCTGTGTCAACTTCAGAAACTCTGGATGCCGTGCGTGCGGTTGAAAATATAGGCTATTCCGATCGGGCAGTATTCAAAGGCGGTCTGGCTGCTACTTTGGCAAAATCACACCACGCTAAAGCCGTTTTTGACAAATGCTTTGAGCGTTTCTTTTCAGCGATTTTACCCTCCAACGAGCAGCACCATAGTTTTCAGTATTCAAGCAAAGAGTATTCGGCCGAACTCTCGCAGCTCACTCAAATGCTCCTGTCCGGAGATCGAGGGGGCCTTGCGATAGCCATGCAACAGGCTGCCCGTGCGGTTGATGTGACCGATATCCAGTTTTTTACTCAAAAAAGTGCATATATTCAGAAAATTCTTCGCCGGATGGGGTTTGAGGAGCTGTATCGCGATATCAGGGAAATAAACCGTTTCGAGGAGTCCATTGAACAATCCAAACGGCTGATCGAGGCCAAAGACGAACTATTTCAAGCAGTAAGAGATCTTGTTGAACAACAATTTGCTCTGTACGCCCCATCTGCCTCTAATAGAATGATTGAACAATATCTCGCAGAGATCAGACTCTCCAATGCTGAAGAACGCGACTTTGAAAGGATGCACACAATCGTCCGGAAAATGACGGCAAAGTTGAAAACGGTTTATTCCAGGAAGCGAAGGGTTGCCAAACGCGGCCAGCTCGATTTCAAGAAAACACTGCGGGAAAATATCGCTCACCAGGGTTTTCTGTTTGAAACTCGCTGGAAAACGAAAAAAGTAGATCGCCCGAATGTAGTTGCAATATGCGATATAAGTCGCTCGGTGAAGAATGTCTCCAGGTTCTTTTTGCTGTTTCTCTACACACTTAATGAAATGCTGTCAAAAATCAAAACATTTGTCTTCTGTTCCAACCTGGTCGAGGTGAGTAGGATTTTTGACGAATACCCCCTGAGCAGGGCTATTGCCACCATAGAATCGGGAGGCGACCTTGGAGTCAGTTTTGGTCTAACGGACTATGGCAGAGCTTTTGCCGACTTTAAACAGAACTACCTCGGAGGGGTTTCTCAAAAAACAACGGTGATCATCATTGGAGACGCCAGAAACAATTATGACGACCCGAAGCCAGAAATTCTCAAGTTGATCCGAGAGAAGAGCAAAAGAGTCATATGGCTCAACGTGGAAAATCGCTTCAAGTGGGGTTCGGGCGATTCGGAAATGTTAAAATACCTGCCCTATTGCGACCTTGCCATGGAATGCAATACTTTGAATCATTTGGAGAAAGTCTCCCGCAAGCTGCTCAAGATGAGGGCTTAGTTTAAACTGGTCTGAGTCCGAAAAATCTTTTGCTTCCATGGCACAGGGCTTCAGCCATGCTCTATTCATTTTCAGCCTGTTCTGTGGTGTCCCAGAATTCCAATTCGCGCAAAACCATCTGGATCAATTGCCAGGCTTCACTCAGTGTCTGCAATATGGAGATGCGCCCCTGTTTTGTGAGTCCCAGCTCCTGCGCTGCCAAGTGTTCGATCATGCATTTTGCATCGTAGATCAAACCCATAGCCGGCTGCAAATGCTCCTCGAATTCCAGTATCTTTTCCGTATACACTCTGCATTTGTTCACTTCCAGCCAGCATTCGGAAAGCTCTGAGGCCATGCGGAGTGAATCATAGGCGCCCTGCTTCACTTGTTCGAACTGATCTTGGAGAATTTCCAAACCCTTGTACAGATGGCTTTTGGCCTGAAAAAGTTCCTCGGCCGTTAAGGAAGGGTATTCCCCGCTACCTTCTGTTTCAGGAAATAGTGTTTCAAGCATCTTATTGCCCCCATTTTTAACTTTCCCTCACTTCACGAAAACTACAGCAAAAGTTTCATGTCTCCTTTTGTGGGGCAGCCTGAAAGGCTTGTTCCACACGCTATATTTTGACAGTGAAATATTATAGGCCAAGCTACTGGTGCAGCTTGATGCAAATATCTTTTTGATTCGAGAAGATGGCGGATATTCTATAGAGAACACATGAAGCTGCAGGAGCACTCCTCTTATCCGGCATCCGGAATCTGCTATCCAGCATCGGCTGCAAACCGGCAGGAACTTCCGCCGCCATGTACCTGGCTAAGAACCTGGAGAATGAACATTTCCGGGTTCTGCTTGCCTCCGAAGTGCCAATTGAACGAGATATTCGAAAACTGCTTCACCTTCAGCATCCGCCGGCTCTTCTCCCCGAGCACGTTTGAGCAAACGCGCCAGATCCCAATCACTGCCAGGCGAAAAATCATCCTTTAAGAGCTGCACCTCAAGGTTCTTTTCATTAAAGAGAATAAGATCTTTGTAAAGTATTGCTCCCTCTATTGTCTCCTTCACTTTAGCGTACAATTTTACATAGGGTTCCTGAACTTCAGTACTGATCGGCTGAAAATCCAAAAGCTGAAAAAACAGATCGAACGATTCCTGTATGCCGCTCAAGGACTTCTTATTGAGACTGATTTGTGCGTCTCTCAACAGTTTTTCCAGATCTTCCCTGGAGTAGGAAAGATCCAGCAACGCCAGAGCGCAATCCTTCACTCGATTAAGAGACTCTTTGCCCTTACTGACAATAACGTCCTTGTCATTGAGTACCTTTTGGATATTTCTTACGCTGAACATCTCCTTCCAATGAGGGGTCTTTCTCATGGCTACATCGGCTACGGTTGAATGGTAGATGGGGAGCTCGTTGTCCAGGACCAGCACCTCTTTTATATCGCCTCTGACAGGGCGCACATAGAGAGTAAGATCCCGTGCCTTGGTTTTTTCGAAATCTGTCATTTCGAGCAATTCCCGCACGGCGTCTTTGTTTAAGTGCCTCTTCCCGGGAATCTCCCGCATGGTGGAGATGATCTTTTCGGTCAGTCGCTCAATCTTAATCTTCTTCTGGAGGTTTTCTTTAAGAGACATGTCAATAATCCTTGTTCGGCCTTTTATGCAGAAAATGAAACGAATCCGCCGTCACATCATCCAGCTTGATGGTTGTCAGGTTTTCTGCGGCTGCCGCTGGAATAATCAACTGCTTGGTATAATTCTATTGGTTAGGTACAGATATTGGAATACCAATCTTGCTTATACATAAGATTAAATAGTTTCCGGACGGAGACCAACCAGGATGATTTTGAAGTTGTCATTGCGAACAGCACTGCTGCAAGTGGGCGAAGACTATGGTAGCAATGGCATGAATGAACGGAGGTTTTCTGTGTTTGGTAGAGGGCCCTCTTGATTCAGGTCGGCCAGGATGCCCGAAGGGTCGATCCCTCTCCCGATTTGGATTCGACAGCGAACGTGCCGGCGGAAAACTCGGTGAGCTCTTTGATGCTCGCAAGTCCCAACCCGGCCCTCTCGGCCCCGGAAGAGAGTACCTGTTTTGAATCGAAACCAGTTCCATCGTCCCTAACGATCAAATTTAATTCGCCGTCGCTTTTGGACAAACTGACTTTTACTGAGTCGGCTTGACTATGTTTGGCAATGTTGTTCAAGGCTTCTTGCACAAGTCTGAAGATTATGATTTTGAGGGAAGGGGGCACATCGAGCTCGTTGGCCTCGAACTGGGTCTCCAAGCGAATTTTTCCGTGGTTCTCACGAAATTCGCGGCACAGCCAGTCAACGGCGGAGATCACGCCGAAATCGTCCAGAACAGTCGGCCGCAGATCGGTGTACATTCTTCTAACATCATCGATGGATTTTTGCACCACTGGTATCAGAGCTTTGATCGAATTCAATGCCGACTG
The DNA here is from genome assembly GCA_963781715.1 of uncultured delta proteobacterium. Classification (GTDB taxonomy): domain Bacteria; phylum Desulfobacterota; class Syntrophobacteria; order Syntrophobacterales; family Syntrophobacteraceae; genus Desulfoferrobacter. The sequence continues at coordinate 231,616 of CAWAGW010000016.1, read as the reverse complement.
CTTTGCATCTGTCCGATTGGTTTTTAAAATACTCTCGAGCCCGTATTTTATTGCGACAAAAGCTTGGCCGACCTTATCATGCAACTCTTCGGCAAGGTTCTTTTTTTCATCTTCGCGGACCGTAAGCAGTTTAGACGAAAGATTACGAAGCTGTTGTTGCGATTCTCTAAGTGATTGCTGGGCCTGCCTGCGCTGCATGACTTTGCGCATCCCGTCAAGGAGCAAAGTCAGTTGTCGAGCATCGGATGATTCATAATCTTGTTCTTTGTTGGCCGTCGCCGCCACCGCCGTTAACCGCTCTCCTACCGAAATTGGTACAAGAAGAAGACGGTCTAAGGTCATATGGCTTTCCAGATAGTCCTTTTCGCGGGAGTCATGTTCTGAATAGTCGTTTACGATCACCGGTTCGCCCCCGCTCAAGGCCTGTTTCCAAAGATCCGAGCTTCCGAGCGGGAAATGCTTCGGCTCATCTTTTACAACACACTGCTGCGAAACGTTCTTAAAAGATGTGTAAAAAGTAAAATGGGTTTGGCCTTCATCCATGAATCCAATTGCGCCAACCCGACTGTTGGTTAGTTTTACCGCCTGGTCAAGCACGAATTCAGTGATCTCCTGCAATGATGCTTCCGCCATCTGACTTAATTCAAGCAAGGCTGCCAGCCTTGCTTCATCAAGTCGCAGCGCCTCCTCGATTCGCTTGTGCTCTGTGACATCGTGCAGGATTTCCAACCTGGACAGGGTGCCGTCAGAGTCCGGAAAAGGAGCATCGAAGACATCGTAAGTTTTATGACTTGCAGGACAAGTCCAAATCCATCGAAAAGTCCGGTCATCTTCATGGTCACGCTTTTCGCACCAATGGCAGGGAACAGAATCGTTATGGAAGTATTCGTAGCACTTTCGATTCGCAATCGGCCCGAATTCCTTTTCAGCGACAGGATTCAGATAGGTGATTTGGAATTGATGGTTAATGATAAAGACAGCATTTTCCGTGGAATTGGCAATGCTTAGAAACTTGTTGTGTTCAAGTCTCAAAAGTTCTTCTGCAAGTCTGCGCTCGGTAATGTCATGAACGATGGAAAACAAGAGATTTTGGCCGTTGATGTGGACAGGACTGGAATGAACCTCCACGTCTCGTGTGTCTCCCGATGCCAATTTATGTTTGAAGAAAAAATGATTGCGCTGTTCCGCTACGGCGAAGGATAGTTCATTGACTATTTCCGAAAGTGACAAAGTGTTGATTTCGGAAATGTTCATTGATTTCAAGCGTTCGATTGGATAACCATAGAAATCGCAGGCTGCAGGGTTAGCATCAACAATATTGCCGGATTTTGGGTCAATCAGCAATTTAATTGCTTTGCTTTTTTCAAATATCGAACGAAAACGCTCTTCACTCTCTCGCAGAGCCTGCTCTGTTTTCCTGTGTTCTACGATCTCGTACCATAGTTGATCGTTGACTTTCTTCAATTCAGCAGTGCGCTCTTCGACAATCCCTTCGAGTTCTTCACGATACTGCCTTAATTCGTTTTCCGTTTGCTTTTGGTCGGTGACATCAATGGCATAATGGAGATAAGTGTCGACATCTACAGGGACTCACCAGGTATCCCACAAACGGTCGAAGACGCTGATTTCGGGGGCGTATAGCGGCTTTTTTTCACCAAGCGCCTCGTCTGCCATGCAGAAGTTGCATTTAACTTGAACCGACGAGGTGTTTGGCGGATGGTCGTTAATAAGACTTTGAGGGTATTCGGAAATGAATTCGGATTTAGTGAAATCCCGCCAGCAGTAACCGTCAACTTTGGCTCCTAATTGTTCGGCTTTATGATTCGCTGCCAGGATCTTTCGGTCACGTCTGATCAGCATCGCTGGATGTGGCAGACTGTCGAGCAATGCCTGATTTAGATGGAAGCCTTGCCGCGCTTCAGTCTGCAAAGCGAAGCCCGAATCGTGATCTCCTTCCAGGCGATCATTTGAATTATCTTTATGCGGCATAAATTCGTCAAAATTTGGCGTGGGAGTTAGTTAATGAATTTCAAGGCGATTCAAAATCACTTTAGTCATTTTGCACCATAAAGCCAAGGGGGCTGTGAGATTATAATCTGTAATGAATGGTACATTTCATTTGTAATGCCTGCTGTCAAGGGAATATGGAATGCTCGCTGTATTCTCCGGAAGCACGGGCTTCAGTATGTCGGCGGGCGCAGGTTCAAGCAGTTCAATGACTCGATGTGAACGCTGGCATGTTTCTTTTTGCCGGTTACTCCTCGACCGGTTCAAATTGGGCGGTGAAGTGGCGCAGCATTTTGGGCGCATAGGTCATTCGGTAGCCATTGATCCGATCTCGGCGCAGCATGATTTTAGCCATCGTATCCACTACATAATCCAAATGACTTTGCGTGTAAACTCGACGAGGAATTGCAAGGCGCACCAACTCAAGTTTTGGGTAAAGCATTTCACCTGTGTCGGGGTCCTCGTGGGCAAAGGCCGAAGAACCCAATTCGACTGTCCGTATGCCGCCTTCCAGGTATATCTGTATTGCCAGCGCCTGTCCGGGGAATTCCTCCTTTGGAATGTGGGGAAAAAGTCTGCCTGCATCGATATAAACGGCGTGTGCAGCTGGTGGAAAGATAACCGGAACGCCAACTGATTTGAGCTGTTCCGTTAAGTACGCCGTTTGCCCAAGACGATAAGCCAGATAGTTCTCGTCCAGTCCTTCCCAAAGACCGACTGCAACTGCCTCCAAATCCCGGCCTGCCAGCCCGCCATATGTTGGAAAGCCTTCCCGCAGAATCAGCTCGGATCGAGCTTTTTCGTAGAGTTTTTCGTCGTTCATGGCAAGAAATCCGCCAATGTTGACGATGGCATCCTTCTTGGCGCTCATGGTAGCGCCGTCAGCCTGAGCAAACATTTCTCTTGCGATTTCCAGCATTGTTTTTTTTGCATATCCCCTTTCGCGCAGTTTAATAAAGTAAGCATTCTCGGCATAACGACAGGCATCAATGAAAAATGGAATTTTAGAGTCCTTGTAGATTTCGGCCACTGTCTTCAGGTTTTCCATGGAAACGGGCTGCCCGGCCGCGGCATTGTTGGTTGCGGTGATCATACCCAGAGGGATTTTCTGCGGACCGACTTTTGCAATGAAACGTCGCAACTTTTCAGTGTCCAAATTTCCTTTAAAAGGATGATCCGAATCGATGTCGTAGGCTTCGTTAATGACCAGGTTCGTCGGTCGCCCGCCGCGCGCACGAATATTTGCTTCGGTTGTGTCAAAGTGGGTGTTGGAGGGGACGTACTCGCCCGGCTTTACCAGGCACAAACTCAGGATGTTTTCTGCCGCGCGTCCCTGATGCGTCGGGACAAAGTACCGGAAGCCGAAAATCTCTTTAACTGCCTTGGCCAAATGATAGTATGAGCGCGCTCCGGCATAAGTCTCATCGCCTTCCAGCATGGCCGCCCATTGAGCTTGGCTCATGGCTCCGGTACCCGAATCTGTTAATAGGTCGATGAATATTTCCTCAGAGCGGAGTCCGAAAACGTTATAGCCCGCCCTGCGTATGCTCTGTAAACGAGATTCACGACCGATCAGAGCGATTGGCTCGATCATTTTTATTCGAAACGGTTCGGGAGGATGTTTGGTCATGGTTTTTTCTCCGTGCTGTCCAGACCGGTAAGTTAGTGTTTGTCCGGAAATTTTCTTTTTAATGTAATGCAGGGCTTCCGTGCCGCTACCAGCGGTACTGAACGAGCAGCCCTAAAGACCTGCGCTACATGAGAGAAGCACTTAAGGCATGCAAACGAATCAAGTATGAGTGCACTCAATGGTACCCGATGCGCACATGTCTATGTTAAGCACGACCTTGCACTTTGAGTAAGGTTTTCATCCACAACGATGGCATAAATATATCGTGGGATGCATGGTGTGGAGTCATTCGAAATGGTCGCCTGGGATCGGTTAGAAAACGGCAAAAACTTTTGCTGCCATTGACTAGCGCAGGCGATAAGATTTCTCGCTTCGCTCGCAATGACCGGATTGCCATATTGGTTAGGAATCGATCTGCTGATTGGAAAGGGAAAGCTAGCTTCGGGGAACGGCTGTGATTAATCTTCATCTGCCGGCTAAACCGAGAAGAATTGTGGAATATAGGGCATTCAGTAGTTGAAAAGAGAGGTTTGTCCTATTTCCCGATCGATTAAACAAAGAAAAATCCTTTGGAGGTGATGTGATGGGTCGATCGAAGGAATCGCTGAAAGATCTAGAAGAGCGGCTTGAAAAGATCCTTGAGGCTTTGCAGCAAAAGTACCCGGATGCACCCCTTGCGCTCAGGCACAATAACGCTTTCGAATTGCTGGTTGCAGTTATCCTCTCTGCTCAGTGTACCGATGAGCGAGTCAACCAGGTGACCGAACAGCTTTTCAAGAGATACAAGTCGCCTGACGATTACTTGAAAATACCGCGAGAGCAATTGGAAGAGGAAATCAAATCCACCGGATTTTATCGAAACAAGGCAAAGTCTCTTCAGGCTTGCTGCCGGATGCTGGTTGAACAATTCGGCGGCGATGTTCCCAAGGAAATAGACCAGATGGTGAAACTGCCGGGAGTGGGTCGGAAAACCGCGGCCATGGTGCTGGGCAATGCGTACGGGCTGCAGCAGGGCATCGCCGTGGATACTCATGTGAGTAGAGTAGTACAGCGGGTGCAATTGTCTGAGGCGAAAACGGCTGAGAAAATAGAACAGGACCTTATGGGGTTGGTCCCCCGGGAAAAGTGGACTTGGTTCAGCAACGCTGTCATCCTGCACGGCCGTCAGACCTGCATTGCGCGCAAACCGAAGTGCAATGTTTGTCCGATCGAAAACTGGTGTCTGTTTCCAGACAAAAACTTATAAGAGGTTGGAGTCCTTCAGCTGTTCCAGCGATGATCCTGCCGCTTTCTAGCTCATGAACTCGATTGCAAGGATGCTGATGTCGTCATCGAACTCGGGCACTTGTGAGAAGCTTCTGACATCAGTGTAAATCTCATGGACGATTTCTTTTACAGAGCCTTCCCGACATCTTTCCAGAGTCTTATAAAGGCGCTCTTTGCCGTAAAGTTCTCCAGTCGGGCCATAAGCCTCCAGAATTCCGTCGGTATAAAGCACCACTTTATCACGGTGTGCCAGCTTTATTTCTCCCTCGCTGAAGGGTTCGTCTACCCCGAAACCGATGACAGGCCCGTGCAGGCCAAGTACTTCTACCGGCCCGTCAGAACGCAACAGAACAGGAGGTGGATGCCCGGCGGAGCCGTATTTGAGCGTCCCCGCGAAAAGATCGATGGTCATGTAGATCATGGTGAAGTACGTGTCGAAGCGCTCGAAGGGATAGGCCTTTTCGATGCTGTCCAGAATGCTCTTGGGCGAATGCGATTCGCTATTCCTGTCCGACACACTGCGCACGCTCTGTAAAAACTGTGAAACTGAGACCGCTATCAGTGCTGCCGAGACACCATGACCGCAAACGTCGAGCATATAAAGGTCGATTAGATCCTTTTCGGGATAATGAATGTTGAAAATATCTCCGCCAATCTGCCGACATGGTTCAAAATGCCAGGCGATCTGAGCGGTTCCGTCGCTCGGCAAGTATTGCGGGAGCAGACTGCGCTGGATTCCCGCTGCAGCATTTAAATCACGATCGAGCTGAAGTTGTTTTTCCTGCAGTTCCAGTTTCTTGGTTTCTATTTCAGTGACGTCATACAGAATGACCAGAATCATCTTACGTCCCTGAAAAGAAATATGCCTGGTACTGATATCCAGATACTTTGTTGTCGGCTTTCCATCGATGAAAAAAGTACGTTCCATCCGCATCTTATCTACCGGCACCTTTTCCACCATGGTTTGAAATACCGCACCGCGAATTACGCAGCGCTTGCAGTGAGAAGTTTCTCCGCAGGCTTTATTTTCCTGGACGGAGAAAACGCAGCCGCTGGCACCACCAAATTTCCTTACAAGAACATGCTCTCTGGATTTGGAGAATAATGTGAGAAAAGTATCGTTGAAATGATGAATCTGAAGATCTTCGTCCGCAATGAGAACGGCGGAATTCATATTATCGAGGAGCAAGTTCAAAAATTCGTTTGATTCCCGCAGGTCGCTGAAACGAGTTTCCATCTCAATATGTTCCTATTAAACGGTTAGAGAAAGCGTTGAAATTATGCCGACAACTCGGCAAGAATTGTTTAGAAGCATTGTTGCCCAGAGGCTTCAATCCTTGATGATTACGGTTTGAATGCAGCCTAATAGCTCCCCATCATCAATTAACGGAGTGAAAATTACCGTCAAATTTTTTCCGTTCCGTAGTGTATCATACGTCGCTTCCTGTCTGCTTCCATCCTTGAAATTTTGCAGAATGTTGTCAATTTTGTTGATGCTTTCCGGTATCTGATGGCACAAGCGGATATTGCGACCCAGATATTCGGGCTTTCGATCAAGGATCTGAGCGCTGCGTTTGTTAAAATAAATAATGCGGCCGCTGACATCGGTAACGGTAACCGCAATAGGCAAGCTGTCAAGAATTTGAAAAGATTGATGAGCGGAGTCGATATGTTTTGAATCAATCGTCATTGTTGAGTATCTTTTGGACTATAAGTTCATCGCATAGGAATTGCGTTCGCGCGTACTGAAGTCGGTACTGCTCAATGGATGAAGCACTGACTTGACGCTGCGAACTGAAAGTGTTCGACAAAAGGAGGTTGCCACGTGTACAAATATAAACCAGTTGTTTGGCCATGGCCATCCATTTGTCGGAGAACTTCGGGCACATGCTGTTGATATGGAAGAGATATTGAATCCGGATTCCCATGTGAACCGGAGATCGGATTGAATAGCTATTTTACCCGCTGGTTTTCTGCCCATCGACACCGGGACGTGAAACAGATTGGAGGTGCTGAATGAAACCCGCCTTGATTGTTGTGGATATGCTCCGAGATACCTTTGAGAAGCATCCCGAATCTGCCGTGGTTCAACATGCCGGGATTTTTTTACCGCGGCTGAATCATCTTATCGATTTGTTCCACGAGAAAAATATGCCGGTTATCTTCGCTTGCGACAGTTTTTTGCCGCAGGACTTCATATTTAAAGGAAAGATGAAGCCCCATAGCCTGCGAGGCACTGATGGAGAGGTGGTTATCCAAGAACTGCATCGCAATCCGAAAGACCATGTTCTTCCAAAGAGGCGCTTTAGCGCCTTTTTCAAGACAGATCTCGATCAGACTCTAAGGACCCTGGAAATTGACACGGTCTTGATTACCGGTATCGCCACTACCATATGTGTTCTGACCACCGCGCTGGATGCTGTCGGCAACGACTTTGAGGCCATCATAGTGGAGGATTGTTGCGCGGCACATCGCCCCGAGCACCATGAAGCCGTTCTGGATGTCTACCGAAAAACGCCGCTGTTTCCACTGCTTCGTGTTCTAACCTGCAGTGAATGTAGGGAGACTATTTCAGCTCTTGGCTGATTGGCGCGCACGCCAAAAAGGGTGCCGTTACAATTAGTTGAGGCAGTTGGTTCGAATGTGGGGCAGGCTTTCCAGCCCGCCGGAAAGGTCGCTCTATCTCCGGGTTCCCCTGAGTTTCACCCTTGCCAGAAAATCTAGAAACTTTCTGCAGAGTACCTTGTTGACTTTGTGCTCGAAAAGCTCACCGCCGGGTGTAACCCCTCGAAGGATGCCATCCTGCAAAAAACTTTGAAGAAGCATTTTGCCGATTTTTCTCTTATCGTGCAGTTCCAGCTGCGACGCAGCCTCAATATGTGAAGGTTCCAGCACTTCTCTGCCTTCATCGACAAGCGACTTCATAAAGTTCAACAGTCTCCCAAGCCGCAATAAGGTGATGGAATCATCTCTCGTGGTAGTACTGGAAATCGGCAGTGCAGTTGCGCGCATCAGGTCAAAGCCGGCAGGGAGGATTCCTTTTCGTTCGCACTTCTTGAAGTCGCGACTCCCCGGCGAAGGGTAGAAGACCGACACTCCTGCCAGAACTCGTTTCTCAGCCAGAAACATCAAATCCTGCAGAGATTCATAAGGATCTTGCTCGGGAGCCCCGACGATAATGTACGCCACTGCATGTAGGTCATACTTTTCGACAGAGGAGAGGGCTCTGTTGAAGGCCTCCGTCACGTCAGGCCTCAAAAATCGTTTCAGCTGATGGGGGGAAGTGGTCCCAAGCGAAAGGTTAAGTGTTTTAAAACCAGCCGCCGCCATGGCCTCTATCACTTCATCTTCGAGAGTAGGAGGAAAGAGCCCATTCATCGCCCTAAGCTCGAGGTTCTGCCTACCGAATCGTTCCTGTATGCCTTTCAAGAGTTCCACGAACCAGGTTTTTTCCATGGAAATGTTCTCGTCCTCGAAATCGATGAAACCTGCATTGTACTCTGTTACAGCCAGGTCGATTTCCTGCAGGACCGATTCAACACTTCTTCTTCTGTAGTGGCTATATGAGGTTGCGCCAAGCGAACAATAGCTGCACCTTAAAGGGCAGCCGCGACTTGCGCAAACGACAGCGCTTCCTCTCGATTTGCGCTGATAGAACCCCTGTTCGATCAAATCAAAAGCGGGCAGGGGAAGAGAGTCCAATTTTTCGACCAGTATCGGACTGTTTGTCCTAATTGTCCCGTCGGGTTCCCGAAAAACGATGCCTGAAACCGACTCAATTTTGCCGCCGGTTCTCAAAGCACCGGCCAGTTCGACCAGGGCTTGCTCGCCTTCTCCCCGGATGCAATAATCGATCGCTTCGTGCCTCATAACCGCTTCGGGGTTTTCAGTGGGGTGATGTCCTCCGAGGACAATTTTGCAGTGTGGGAGAGCTCTTCTTATGGATTTGGCTGTTTCGACAGCTTCCGAGCTGTAAGCGCTAAAAAGAGACGATATGCCTACCAGCCATGCTCGCGACTGGCCTGCCAACCGTTCGATGTCCTGGTAGCTGTGGCCGAAGTGTTTGTACTGATGGAATAGAGCGAATGGGGAAATGTCGGGTCTGTCATAATATTCTTTTAAGTATACCATTTCCTGAGGAAGAGAAATTGTTCTCGACTTTGCCGTTGCCAGACAATCCAATATCCGTACCGAAAAGCCCTCCTTTAGAAGAGTCGCAGCGATGTTTGCAAGACCGTAGGGGATCGTTCTCTTGCTGGTGAGATAGAAGTCTCGAATCGGAGGCTGAACAAGGAGTATATCAGTCATATTACTCTATCCTGATAACTGATCCCTATGAGAAATGCAGAATCCCGGAGCCAGAATACAGAATCAAGAACGTGTAAAAGCTCCTTAGTCTGATTTAGGCTTCCTGGCAATCCGTCGCATTTTCATGGCTCGTTGTGGATAGCAATCTGCTGACCATGGCTGTTCCAATGCATTCAGGCAGCCGCTGCCGGCTGAGGCTTGCGAGTGAGAGATGTAGGCTACTCTTGTGGTAGGGAAAACCAAACAAATGGCTTATCTGACTTCACCAAATCTGCGGAACATTGCGGGTCTGTCCAGATTTCCCATTCCCTGCTCCCTCCTGCCTGCCATATGAGAATAGGGAAATCATCCGCTTTTGGCCGATCGTTTCTGGCTACCGGCTTCCAGTTTTCTGCTTTTGCTATCATTTTTTCTTTAGGACTTCCCAGTAGCTCCGCTGCCTTCAGAAATGGATTCTTCATGATGTGCTACTTGCATACCTCTACTTCTTCCCCACCGGTGATTTCCAGCAGTTGGTCCACGGTAATCGGTACAGCCGAATGGGCGTTGCCGGCCGCAGCGTAAACCTTTGGGAAGCGGCGCATCGAACTGTCGATCAAGATGGTAAGATCTCCGGGGAGTAGGAATGGACATACACCGCCCGGTTGATACCCGGTGTACTCGACCACTTCCTCAGCCTGAGGAAGCCGAACTTTACCCTTCAGCTCAGCTGCTTGTTTCAATCTGGAGCCTTTTATTTTGAGGTCCCCGCACGTGACAACAACGATTGGTTTGGTACCCACAATAAAGAGTATAGTTTTAGCAATTTCGCCGACCGAACAGCCTACCGCTCGAGCGGCCGTTTCCGAGGTTGGCGTTGGTTCTTCGAATTCCAGCACTTCGATATCTTGTGCGGTCAAAAATGATTTTACCTCATCGATTGTTGGCATGTTCGATCCTTTCGGGAAAAACGGCTTCGGGTTTGAAGAGGTAGGCAGAGAGTTCCGAGGAAAGCATACCGGCAAGCATCAATGTGCAGCCGAAAATTCCTCTCCCTGAAAGGGTTTCGCCCAATATCAAATACCCTCCGACAGCGGCAAAAACAGTTTCCATGCTGAGCAAGATGCCTGCGTGGGCTGGATTGGCGTCCCGTTGTGCCACCACTTGCAGGGTGTATGCTACCCCAACAGAAATGAGCCCCCCGTAAAGGATCGGCAGGGCGGCGTGAAATAAACCCTGCAGAGTAATGACTTCAACAATGACCGCGGTAATGAGGCTCAGCAACGAACAAACCGCAAACTGCATAAAGGCTAACTTAAGAGAATTCATTTGCGGAGACAGCCAACCCAGGACAAGAACATGGCCGGCCCAGAAAAACGCTCCGATCAGCACAAGCAAGTCGCCCGGCTGCAAAGTGAGTTTTTCCGTAACGCTCAGAAAAAACAGGCCAATCGCGGCAAGCAGGGCACCAATCCAGGTGCCGCCCGGCACACGTTGACCCCAAAAAAGTCCCAGAATAGGAACCAGCACGACGTATAACCCGGTAATGAATCCAGCCTTTCCTGCTGTCGTATAAACCAGCCCAATTTGCTGCAGGGACGCTCCCAGGAATAAGATGAACCCGGCCAGTACGCCTCCCACTAGCATGGTCTTAAAGCTTGCCCTTGGCAAAATACGTTCGGAAAGAGAGTGCCCGTTGTTTCGCGTAACAAACAACAACGGCACTAAAGAGAGACTCCCGAGTGCGAAGCGAATCCCGTTAAAAGTAAATGGGCCGACATATTCCATGCCCACTCGTTGAGCAACGAAGGCGAACCCCCAGAGTGTTGCCGTCAGAAGCAATAACGCATCAGATCTAACGGTTTTTATCTGCAACGGTTTTCTCCCACATCATAAACGTATCCTTGATCTAGCGGGGCTCACATGCAAAATCCCGGGAACATCGGAAGGTAACTAACTGCAAGCCATGAGTCAAGCAGCTTCGGTCAAAGGTTTTTCTATGTAACCTAGCTCTTGCTGCCTGGTCAGTGCTGACGCATAAGTGAGCAAGCCCACGGCTGATAACGGAAGGTGGGTGGAAGCAAATAAATTTTGTCTCAAAATAGGAGTAGACACCGATCGGCTGCTTTGATAGTGTAGTGGTGAGTCAGTGTGAGCTGGCGAGGAATCAGGGGACTACGCTGCAAAGGAGGAAGAGAGCCGGTGATCCAGTGCGGTCGGCGAATCAGCCGTGAGGAAATGGAGGGGATTTGCGATACAGTAGAGGCATGTAGGGGGCTGAGTCGCAAGGAACTGGCGATAACGATCTGTGAGCATCTAAGTTGGTACAGCGCCTCGGGCAGTCCCAAAGTAGATGCATGTCTTAAGTTGCTGAAGAAGTTGGAGGCGCAGAAAGATTTAGCACTGCCAGCCAAGCGAGTGTCTTTGCCCAGGCAATCGGAGGAGCCAAGGCGGAGTCGGAGGAGTGATCCGCAACCGCCCATAGAAGGTAGTGTTGGGCGGCTCGGTCGGGTGCGATTGGAGTTGGTGAAGGATCGGCAGGCAGCGCGTCTGTGGAATGAATTGGTAAGCCGCTATCATTATCTGGGTTGCAAAGCGCCTTTTGGTTGTTACCTGCGCTATTTCGTGGAGAGCGAAACAGGCAAGTTGGGCTGCTTGTTATTCTCGGGAGCAGCGAAGGCATTGCGGGAGCGGGATCGCTGGATTGGTTGGAGTACAACAGAGCGATTGAACCGTTTGGGTTGGGTAGTGAACAATACGCGGCTTGTAATCTTTCCTTGGGTGCGGGTGAGAAATCTGGCAAGCCATGTACTGGGGCAAGCGGCAAGGCGTATCGGTCAAGATTGGCAGGAGCGTTGGAGTTACCGGCCGGTATTGCTGGAGACTTTCGTTGATCCTCGTTTCTATGAGGGGACCTGTTACCGGGCGGCAAACTGGCACTATCTGGGAATGACGACGGGAGAGGGGCTCGTTCGCAAGGGCAAGTGCTACACGACGAGCCCCAAGAAGATTTTCGTATTGCCACTTTGCGAGTATTTCCGTGAAGTGCTGTGCTCATTGCCGGAGCGGGTAGGGTCATGAGCAAGGTCAGCCGACGTCCTAATCGGGAACAAATCAAAGCACACAGGAAGGAGAGAAAGAAGGCTCAGAAGGCATTGCGCGAAGAGTTGCAAAGAAAAGGATTGAACGGCTCATCGCACACGACGATCTCTAACCACAAGTGCGCATACAAGGACGTGGAGGAGGAGCGTGCCGTTCGCAACCAGGCGAGCTGGGAGCAATTGAAGGCTTTTCGCGCCAAATTGCCGGTGCTGTTAAGAAGGCTTTCCAAGATTCCGGACCCGAGAAATGCGAAAAAGACGAAGCACAAGCATACGGTCCTGCTCATCTACGGGATACTGGTGTTTGTACTGCAGATGAGTTCCTCTCGAGAGGCCACCCGGGAAATGAGTCGTCCGATGTTTTGGGAGAATTTGCAGAGATTTTTCCCCGAACTTGAGGATGTGCCCCATCATGACACCCTGAAACGGTTGTTATGGCAAATTGAGGTAGAGCAGATCGAGAGCACGCATATAGAGTTGATCCGGCAATGGATCAGAAAGAAGAAGTTTCGCCGGTATTTGGTAGAGAACTGTTACCCTGTTGCGGTGGATGGTACGCAGAAGCTGATCCGCGATTGGCTCTGGGATGAAGAGTGTTTACAGCGAACTTTCGATAAGGACGACACCCCTCACACCCAGTACTATGTTTACGTTTTGCAGGCCAACCTGGCGTTCCGTGACGGGATGAGCATTCCTTTGATGAGCGAGTTTCTGAGTTATACGGCAGGCGACCCCGGTAATAGTAAACAGGATTGTGAGCTCAAAGCGTTTTATCGGCTGGCCGCACGCATCAAGAAGGCATTTCCTGCTCTACGAATAATGGTGTTTCTGGATGGTCTTTACGCCAAGGGCCCTGTGATGGAGGTGTGCCGCAAATACAAATGGGGATACATGATCGTTTTACAGGACAAGAGTTTACCGACCGTACAGGGTGAATTTGAAGCCATAAGCACGCTCCAGCCCAAGAATCGGTACACTCGCACATGGGGCAACAGAAGGCAGAATTTCAGATGGGCCAACCAGATAGAGTACTGCTTTGGCGCCAACGGCAAGAAGACCGAGCTCGTCCATGTGGTCGAATGCATGGAGACCTGGCGGGAGATCGAAAAAGGGGGCACGCGCGAGGTCTCCAAAAGCAGTCGGCATCTTTGGATATCCAGCGAGCCTCTGAACAGGTGGAACCTTCATGAACGCTGCAATTTGGGCGCACGCTCCCGATGGAGCATAGAGACAGGTTTTCTGGTGGAAAAACATCACGGCTACCAGTACGAACACTGTTTTGCCTACGACTGGAACGCCATGAAGGGATATCATTACTTGATGCAACTGGGGCATATGTTCAACATCATGGCTCAAAACTCGGAAAAGCTCAAAAAAATCATCCAAGACACCGGAATTAGAGGACTGATCTCCTTCGTTCGCCAAACCATAGCCGGCCCATGGCTTGACCATGCGTGGATCAAGGAGCGCCTCGCCGCACCATTGCAGCTCCGCTTGATATAGCGCAGATCGATTGGTCGTCAAAAGCTCAAACCCGCCCGCTCAGGCAGAAAGAAGGCCGAACTATGTCCACTTGACAATAAAGATCGAAAATCTGAGGCCATTGGGGCGCAGGAGTCCTGATATTTTACATGGCGAGCAGCCGCGGTCCTCTCAGACAGCAGCCGACCTGCCTTAAAACCAGCGCCCGAAGCTCGTGTTTATGTTTCGTGCGTCAGCAGTGTGCTGCCTACTCCTTCCTTGACACGCTAAGTTTTGTGGTATACACATAAAAACATTATATATTGGGGCTAGGTTCGGTATTTTGTAGCCTTTACCAAATCGATCCTGCAGATGACCAGAACGATTTTAGGAGTGCTCACAAAGTAACGCGCCGGCAGTATCACAGTAAAGCAATAGAAAGAAAGGATTTAGAAATGCCGGAAGGCCGAGTGAAGTGGTTCAATGACAAGAAAGGGTATGGTTTCATCGAAACCTCTGATCAAGGGGATGTTTTTGTGCACCATAGTGCCATCGTTGCGGAAGGTTTCCGCTCGCTGACCGAAGGAGAACGCGTAAGCTTTGAAGTCGAACGTGGACCCAAAGGACCGCAGGCAGTTAAGGTAGTAAAATTATCCTGAACATTCCTGAAATCGTCAATTTTGAACTAGCCAAGCCAGGGTCTTCCTCCCTGGCTTTTTCTTTTTGAATTGGCTCCTCCCGGATTAGCGGTCGCCTGAACCGCCTTTTGTTGGTTCTAGTTTCCGACTTGAGCCAACGTGCATTCCGTTAATCCTGGATGAACTTTAGATTCAGCGATCTTGTTTCTGATATGCCATGAGCTCTTCAATTTTGGCATTGATCAGTTCCCCCCAGCCTTCTTCTTCTGCTTCCTCCAGGTTAAACTCGCGGCTCGCGGCACTATGCACGGAAAGGAGCTCCAAACCGGTATCAACGGCATTTCGCAGCCAATCGCGCCATAGATTTACCGCAGCAGCATCGCCGCACTGAAGATCACCCATTGAAACGCGCTCATCGGAGCCGACCAGCGCTAAGTCATTGTTGACTTGATCTATTAGAGACTGATTCAGACGAGGGCGTCTTACCTTGACCGATGGAATGATCACTTCCAGGTAAGTCGTGAACGGATCCAGGGGAAGAAGCTCGGGATGACAAATGACACAACGCTTGGTGTCGTGCTGGATGGTGCTGTTTTCCGGAAAACGGTTCTGCCTGGCGATATCCTCAAAATGAGAAATGGTGTAGTCGAGAAGAGCTTTCTGCTCTGGGGTCAATACCATGATTATTCCTCGCCTTGTTCCGGGTCGTTGCGCCTTTTTAGGAAGTCTTCGAAGCGGACTACCTTAGATGTCAACCCTGACCGACTCATAACTTTTTGTTTTTTAATGGATTCAAGAGCCTGGCGCAAACTCTGGTCTTGCTGCACCATCTGTTCGATCTGCTGTTTTCTCTTTTGCCAGGCTTTTTTCAGGTCATCGGTGGGCAGTTCGGTGCCCAGGAAACTGGCCAAAATCCGCAAAAGCTCTGCAGCGATCATTTCATGAGGCCCGCTCAAGTAAAAAGGTAGGTGAGCCCAGAAGCTGATGCAGCGGATGTTCGATTCCTGTGCCTCTGCCACGATGGCAGAGTGGATTGCGCTGGGGCCGTTGTACTCGATCAGCTCGCAACCCAGTTCTCGAACCTTGTTGTAGCTTTCGGGGTCCTGCACAACCGCCGATATAACGACTTCATCATGAAAGACCTGGTCGAGGAGACTGCCAAGCAGTAGAATCTCCCGGCACCCCCATCCCTTTAGAGTGCCCACGAGTTCTCTTGCGAACGGTTTCCAAAGTACTGTTGGTTCAGGGCCGTTCCCGAATACCACCGATTCTTTCGGGTTTCTTCCATCTCTGACAAAGAAGTCGAACGAAGGCCACTCCATTTGCTGGATTTGCCCATGGCGGACGGTAATTTGAGGTCTTATCGAATCCGCGTGCCAGTAGCCGTCGAGGTCCCAAGTTGCCCCCAAGTTATGGGGTATTAGAACTTTTAACTGGTTGAGAGTAAATTCTATCAGTTTACCCGCGTCAGGCCACCCGGAAAAACCAAGAACCGCACGATGGGCGCCGACTGATTTTGCTAAGGTTCGTATACTCATATCTCTTATGGTCCTTTTCTTTCTTTTTTATGCAAACCTTTGTGATCGGCTAGGAGGCTGCCCTGATTAAATCAATCCCTGATCTCTCAAAACCCATACCAGATCCTGACAGTTTCTGGCAACCCACTGAGCTCCGCTCTCCATAAGATCCATCTGGGAAGCGTTACCGCTGTATACGCCCGCCGTCCTGACCCGCGCGCGTTTGCCGGTATCAATGTCGATAGGATGATCGCCCACCATAAGTGCTGACACCGGTTCTATCGACATCTGCTGCAAAGCTCGCAGAAGGTGTTCGGGGTGAGGCTTGACCTGCGGTACATGGTCCCTACTGAGGAAACAACTACAATAGCTTTCCACATCAGGAAATACGAGCCGCACTGCGGGTTCGCAATTCCGGGTAATGATCGCGGTTTGGATATTATCCCGGCGCAGTGCATTTAGAAGCTGTCGGGTAAATTCAAAAAGACGTCCCTTGCGCGCTGCTTCCAATTCCATATTTAAGATGATTTCTTGGGCCTTATTCCGAAATAGTTCGCCGGCAGTAGCATGAACATCCCCCAATCTTGCTGCAAGACTCTCTACCCACTCTAGAGCGGGCAATGATGTTGGATGTGAATAGTCCAGGTATTCCGGCACCAACACTGCCAGTCTTTGTTTCATGACGGCAAAATCCAGATGTAGTTCGGCCAGTGTTCCGTCAAAGTCGAAAACAATTGCTTTTATGCTGTGCTGACCGTTCCCGTTCAAGATTTTCGCTCCATCTTCGATCCTTTTTCCTTGCGCAAGCAGGATTCTCTGATTATGTTCAACTGCCGCAGGTGGCTAAAAGATATTCTAATTTAGTATTTTTTCCAAATCAATGTGACAAGGTATTCTCTCTAAAGGCAACTGTCGTTCTTATGAAAATGCAGAATTCAGAACGTGACACCACCTCGTATTTTGCTTTATGCGTTTCTCAGCCAACTCAGTGTATTCCGCGGTGAACAACCGGATTGGAGCAAGCATGTCGGAACCCGTTCAAACGCTCAGTTTTGACACTGTTATGGATCGCCTCCTGGTTCTAAAAGAGGAATACCATCAGAATTACCTGGCGATGTACTCCAGTTGGTACAATGGAATCATCAAAGAACCTGCCCTTATGATGGTTCCTGTAGACGACCATCTTGTGCATCGAGGCGATGGCATTTTTGAGGCGTTTAAGTGTGTCCAATGGAACCTGTATGCGCTGGAAAGACACTTGGACCGGTTGGAGCGTTCAGCGGCGGGGTCGAGTCTGAAGCTTCCGATGAGTCGTGCGCGGCTGCAGGAAACGATTCTGGCCACGGTCAGGGCTGCCAATGTGCCCGACTGTCTTGTGCGTCTTTTTGTGTCTCGCGGTCCCGGAGGGTTTTCCACAAATCCTTATGAGTGCCCCGCAAGTCAACTTTATATTGTCATGACCACTCTCAATCGACCGCCAAGCGAAAAATACGAGTACGGTGTTACGCTCAAAAGCAGCCATATCCCGATCAAAGAGGCGTATTTTGCCAACATGAAAAGCTGTAATTACCTGCCCAATGTGCTGATGAAGAAAGAAGCTGAAGATTCGGGCGTGGACTACACTGTTTCCATTGATGAGCAGAATTTCCTGGGCGAGGGGCCGACGGAGAATGTTGGCATCATTACTAAAGAAAATGAGTTCCTGGTACCTTGTTTCGATCGTATCCTTAAAGGAATTACCATAACCCGTATGATTGAACTGGCGCAAGATCTGGTGCCCACGGGGATTCTGGCGCGGGTGGGGGAAGCCGACATAACTCCCGACCAAGCCTATGAGGCAGCTGAGATCATGATGTTTGGAACCACATTCGATACACTGGCCGTAGTCAACTACGACGGCAAAAAAATCGCAGACGGACGCCCCGGACCATTTTTTAAGAGATTCATGGAATTGCTGGAAAAAGATTTACGTGGGTGTCCCCAGATGCTGACGCCTGTAAAGGAATAAGGTATGGAGGAAATTCTGCGGAAGCGCTTGCAACAGATAATCGAGGCAAGTTTTCGCGAGAGTATTAAGGTCAAGGAGGCTTTCTTAAAAAACAGTGCCGGAGCCATCCTTGAGATGTCTCAACTGGTCAGCCAGGCTTTTATGGGGAGACATCGGCTGTTCTTGTTCGGCAATGGCGGAAGTGCGGCGGATGCCCAACATCTGGCAGCCGAATTTATCAATCGCTTCCAGCGGGAGAGGCCTCCTCTGCCTGCAATAGCTCTCAGCGTGGATACGTCAGTTATTACAAGCATCAGCAATGATTATCATTTTGAAGATATCTTCATTAAACAGCTTCAGGCCCTTGCAAATGCCGGTGATGTAGCGCTTGGCATCAGCACCAGCGGACGTTCGCCGAACGTGCTGAAGGGACTGCAGTGGGCTCGTCAAAACGGGCTCCACACTCTTGGCTGGGCCGGGGCCGATCAGGCGGGAATAGACATTTATTGCGATCACGTGCTGCATGTGCCTTCAAAGGTGACGGCACGTATTCAGGAATGCCACATTACTGCCGGGCACATAATGTGCGGGCTGATAGAGGAAATTTTATTCGGCTACTGAATTGTCGGTGGGACAACTTGATGACGAAATCATATTTTGATTGGAAGCCGATTCTTTTTGATGATCTTCAGACTACAAGTCTGAAGGACCGCCCCAGCAAAGTGAATTTGAAAGATTTTGCGAAACCGTGGGAACCCGGACAGACACTGACCCATTTCGTGCAGGGTCTGCCCAACATTTTGGCCGCCGATCTTCTTAGAAAGGCTATTGAGGCGATAACAGCAGCGGTGCGCAAAAAACGGACGATTCTTCTGGGGATGGGGGCGCATCCGATCAAAGTGGGGTTGAATCCGGTTCTGGTGGATGCCATGGAACGCGGGATCTTCACCGGGATTGCATTGAACGGCGCCGGTGTCATTCACGATGTGGAATTGGCATTGGCGGGAAAGACCTCGGAGGATGTGGCCGCCCACCTCGAACTGGGGCAATTCGGAATGGTTCGAGAGACTGCGGAATTCATTCATGCAGCAATAAAATCTGCTTACACCAAACACGAAATGGGGTTGGGTCGCGCTGTGGGAGAACGCCTGTTGGCCGAAAATGTGCCCTACGCTCACATGAGTCTGCTTGCAAACGCGGCAAGGATTGATATACCGGTGACGGTTCATGTGGCGTTCGGAACCGACATCATACACATGCATCCGGCGATGGACGGAGCTGCTGTGGGGGCCTTGAGTCATTTTGACTTCAAGTTGTTCTGCCGGCTTGTAACCGAGTTGCAGGAAGGGGTTTTCATTAACCTGGGATCGGCCGTGATACTGCCCGAGGTTTTTTTAAAAGCGGTGAGCGTTGCCTTGAACCTGGGTTTTTCTCTTCGCGGCATAACGACGATAAATATGGATTTTCAGCGTCATTATCGAACGCAGAACAATGTAGTGGAACGCCCCACCGCGGGTTGAGGTGTCGGAATCAATCTGATTGGACATCACGAAATTATGTTTCCTTTACTCATGGCCGCGGTTTTGGATCAGTTGACCGACGGCGAGTAGTGGGGTCCTGCTGCGGATCAGGATTTTCCGGATCGAGATGGAATCGGTAACCAGGAAAATGAGGAGTTGACGATGGCCAGATCAATTCGCATCACAGCGGGTCAAATTTCCATGCAGGGTGAGCTCAACGACTCACCAACGGCTGCGGCCATTGAGTTGGCATTACCCATCGAGGCAACGGCCAGAACCTGGGGAGATGAAATTTACTTTCCTATCCCGGTGGAACAAAGTCTTGACGACTCAGCAGTGGAGGTTGTTGAAATAGGAGACTTGGGCTATTGGCCGAGCTGTCGAGCCTTTTGCATTTTTTTCGGTTTTACGCCTGCGAGTCGAGGTGATGATATTCGACCGGCCAGCGCAGTCAATCTGGTCGGGAGGGTAGCAGGTGACGCAAGAGCATTTAAAGTTGTTGCGGATGGGGAGCTTGTCCGAATTGAGAAAGTCCCTTAAAATAGCTGACACGTCACAGCTATCGAGTGATTGTGAATTGTGATGAATTCAGAACAAAGTGGAGGAATGTTTCCATGCCCATATACGAATATGAATGTTGTGATTGCTGCGAAAAGTTCGAGACGCTGGTATTTAGAAGCGATGAGGCGGTGCATTGCCCCAAATGCAATTCTGCTAATGCTCAACGGGTGATGTCGGTGTTTGGTTTCAAAAGCGGTGGTGATAAGGGTGTTGCCAGCAGCCGCATGGGCTCCGGGGGCTCCTCGTGTGCCGGCTGCAGTTCCGGCAGTTGCGCATCTTGCCACTAGTGGGAAAGCCTCCAGAGGCAACTTGAGCCGGCCTGTGAAGAGGGATTGCTTGCGGTCGGCAAACGTGCAGTGTGTCTAGCTCCTCCGGCTTTTTCCATGGGAGGCAGTTGGAGGAATATATTGAGGAAGAATTGACTGATAGAGTTTTGCGCATTGGAACGCGAGGAAGTCTTCTCGCGTTGAAGCAGAGTGAGAACGTCAAAGCGGCCTTGGAAGCTTTATGGCCTGCGGTTAGGATTGAACTGCGGGTCATCAAGACGATGGGCGATAAAATTTTGGATGTCCCCCTTGCCAAGGTTGGTGGCAAAGGGTTGTTCGTGAAGGAAATTGAAGATGCCTTGCTGAACCATTCAGTAGACCTGGCTGTTCATAGCATGAAAGACGTACCGTCCGATCTGCCTGATAGATTGTTGATTGGCGCCATTCCCGCGCGCGAAGACCCCCGAGACGTTTTGGTGGCAAACAGAGGGGAGAGCTTACAGGACCTTCCTGTGGCGGCTAAAGTGGGAACCAGCAGTTTGCGGCGAGCGGCCCAACTGAGAAAATTACGTCCCGATCTGGAAATTCAGAATTTGCGTGGAAACCTCGATACTCGCCTGCGCAAGGTGCAAGAGAGCGCGCATGACGCCATTGTGCTCGCGGCCGCAGGGCTGCATCGGATGGGGTGGCACGCTCGTATCACTTGTTACCTGAATCCCGATGATTTCCTGCCGGCTATCGGTCAGGGAGCGATCGGTATAGAAATTCGACGAGACGACCAACATCTGCATCACTTGCTCGCGCCTCTCCACCACCAGGATACTGCAGTTGCTGTGACAGCCGAAAGGGCTCTACTGAAAGAGCTGGAGGGCGGATGTCAGGTGCCCATCGGCGGACATGCCAGAGTCATGGGGGAGACGGTGGAACTCACCGGATTGGTGGCGTCCCTGGACGGTCGCGAAATATTTCAAAGCACACGATCCGCACTTCGAGAGGAAGCTGAGTATTTAGGCCGCAGCCTGGCCAGGGAGATTCTTGCCGCGGGCGGCAAGCGGATTTTAGATGAAATTTATGGGGCCGGCATGACTTAAGGGCTCTGCAAAAATTGATCATACCATTTCCGCTGTAGCGCAGGGTTTTAGCCCTGCCAGTTCATGAAGGGCTAAAACTCCGCGTTACGAATAAGATGGAGGTGTTTTTATTTTTAAGGTCCGAATTCCGATATCAACGAGGTGCCTCACGTGAGTCAGGGGAAAGTATACTTGGTCGGAGCGGGACCCGGAGATCCGGGTCTTTTGACATTAAAAGGGAAGGACTTGCTGCAGCAGGCCGAAGTAGTCATTTACGATTATTTAGCCAACGAAGAGTTCCTGCAATATGCTCCTGCCAAAGCTGAAAAGATTTACGTGGGCAAGAAAGGCGGCGATCATACTCTGAGTCAGGAAGAGATTAACGCACTATTGGTCGAGAAAGGCCGAAACAAACAAGTTGTAAGGCTAAAGGGGGGCGATCCGTTTGTTTTCGGACGGGGAGGGGAGGAGGCTGAAGTACTGATTGCTGAGGGCATCGATTTTGAGGTAGTGCCGGGAGTTACGGCTGCGGTAGCTGTGCCGGCCTATGCTGGAATTCCTCTTTCGCATCGTGATTATACGGCCAGTATGGCGTTCATTACAGGTCACGAACGAGATGACAACGCTGAGTCCAAGATAAACTGGGAAAAACTTTCCGAAGCTGTCGGTACGCTGGTCTTTTTTATGGGAGTGAAGAATCTCCCTGAAATTTGCAGGCAGCTCATTGCCCACGGTCGCTCTGCGGAGACGCCGGTGGCAGTTATTCGCTGGGGAACGACGCCTGAGCAGGAGACTGTGGTAGGGACGTTAAAAACAATCGTCGAGAATGTGAAACAGGCTCGCATTAAACCACCGGCAATCGTTGTGGTGGGAGGAGTCGTTCGACTGAGGGAAAAATTAAACTGGTATGAATCAAAACCTCTGTTCGGACGTCGGATTGTAGTGACCAGAGCACGTGAACAGGCCAGTGAGTTTAAATCGAAATTGGCCGGCCTGGGAGCACAGTGCATAGAATTTCCAACCATAGAGATTCAACCTCCGCCGTCGTGGGAACCGCTCGACCGTGCAATTCGGAATCTGCCGGACTACAATTGGGTGATATTTACAAGTGTCAACGGTGTCAAATTCTTCATGCAAAGGCTGGCAGCGGCTTCTTGGGATGTAAGGGAGCTGAAAGGCATTCGGCTGGGGGCGATCGGTCCCAAGACTGCAGAGGCTTTGGGGGAATTTGGCTTACGCCCGGATCTCGTGCCGGGAGAATATCGCGCGGAATCCGTTTTGGAAGCGTTGAAGGGTGAAAACTTGACCGGACAGAGATTTCTGATGCCGCGTGCCATGGTGGCTCGTGAGGTCCTGCCGGATACACTCGGCAAGTGGGGAGCTCAAGTGGATGTGGTGCCGGCCTATCAAACCGTACTTCCCGCAGAAAGAAGTTCTCATGTCCTTGAGTTGCTTCGAAAAGGTGCTATCCATTGCGTGAGTTTTACTTCTTCGTCCACAGTCAGTAATTTTTTCAGTCTGTTCGATAAGAGTGAACTTTTGCCCCTATTAGAGCGTGTTACGATCGCGAGCATCGGACCTATCACGACTGAGACCGCCGAAAAATTCGGTTTGAAGGTCAGTATCATGCCTTCAGACTATACAATTCCGGCGCTGGTCGATGCTATTTGCACGTACTTTCGAGGCGGGCAATCTGCATCAAAAAAATAGGACAGAGATATAGATCAGATAGCCGGAGAGAAGGGCCAGCCCTTCCCAGCGGTTGATTCTTCCCTTGCGTCCGTGCCATGCCTTGCAAATCGGCCAAAGAGCCAATGTCGCAAGAGCCATCACCGGAAGGTCGCGGTGGAGCGCCCCGACGGCAACCGGAAGAGGTCCAATGATGGCTGGAACCCCCAGTATTCCGAGTGTGTTGAATATATTCGAACCGATCACGTTGCCCACTGCAATGTCGTCTTGTTTTTTCATGCTGCCCGCAAGGGTTGTTGCGAGTTCCGGCAAACTCGTCCCCACAGCCACTAAGGTAAGCCCAATGATCAGTTCATCGACGCCGAAAAGATGAGCAAATCCAACCCCCCCCCATATCAGCAATCGGCTTCCAAGCAGAAGCAGCAGCAGCCCGACGAATAGTTGAATGACAGACGTTCGAAATGAAAGGGCCGGAATCTGCAAGGAACCCTCGTCCACCGGCAGAACATATGCTTTTGTTTCATATTGAGCTATCTTAACAGCCCAGAGAAGAAAAAAAGCCAATCCCGAGGTGAGCAAGATGCCATCGAACCTTGATATTTGTCCGTTGGACGCAAGCAGCCAGGCCAGGGCGGTGACAAGAATTAATATGGGGTATTCGCGCCGCAGCATGCTTATATGCACTCTTATCGGACGTACTAAGGCGGTAATCCCTAGGATAAGGCAGATGTTTGAGATGTTGCTGCCGATCACATTGCCGACCGCCATGTCCGGGTGGCCGGTCCAGGAGGCGGTGACGGTTACGAGAAGCTCGGGGCAAGAAGTCCCCATCGATACGATGGTCAGGCCTATTATAAGGGGAGAAACGTTTAGGTTTTGGGCCAGTGAGCTAGCACCGCTGACAAAGCGATCTGCACCATAAACCAAGCCCACCGTGCCGGCAGCTATGGCTAGAAAATACAGCCATAAGATATGTTGCTCCATCAATTTCCTGTGTGTCTGGTTCTGCTAATCGATAATGGCATTACAAAGAGTGGGCGAGCCAGAAAGAGCTCGCCCTTTATAAAACGATCATGGTTTCTGATTTTCAAGGTACGGAGGCTGTTGCTATCCGCGCTTAAGTGGCATTTTACTGCTTTATCTGAGCCTGCCTGTACTGTACATATCCGTTGCGCATAGCCACATAAGGATCCAGCGAGAGTCTCAGGAAGTCTTCATATTCTCCGAGTCGCAGTGAAACTTCGTTCATGTACTGTCCCGCCTTGATTCCTCCAGCAGCATACCATGAGATGGGCAGATAAAAGGTCGGATCCATAAACGCATCGGCACCGATACCGATACTGTCACGTATAGTGGATGGCCCCAGGAACGGCCAGATGATGTAGAGGACAGGGCCCATACCGTAGTGCCCCAAGGTTTGCCCGAAATCTTCGTCATAGGGCCCCAGGGGAGCCGTACATTGCTTACTTGCAAAATCGTAAAAACCGGCGAACCCGAAAGTAGAATTGAGAGCGAATCGAGCCAGCACCGCTGCCGCTCGTTTAAACTTGAGCTGGAAAAGGTTATTGGCAAACCGGGCAGGGCTGAGAAAGTTATAAAATGCATTGCGCAGGCCGATTCGTGCCACTTTGGGAACAACTTTCGCGTACACTTTGCCCGCCGGCTTAACTGCCCAAAAATATAACCTATCATTGAATTTAAAAATAAAACGATTGTAGGGTTCCAGTGGATCCGGAACCTTTTCCTCCATCGTCTCCGGGTACGTTTTGTAGATCTCTATTGGAAGTTGCGCTTGTGCTGTGTTTTCGAAAACGACCGTTCCGTTAAGCGTGAGATCAGCCTTCCAAACGGGCAAAAACAATGTAACGAGGAGAACGATTACCGATACGGTCAGCACTCGTTGGATTGCACTCATTCAACACCCTCCTTCAATTAACCAGTTCTGCAAAGAGCCCAACCTTGTTTCCGAAATTCAAACGATAATCATACCATCAAACAAGAAGTAAGCAAGTAAATGTGAACTATAACCATAATGCTTCCATGGACCGTGGTCTTAAATAAAGTTCCTCCAATTCTAACCGGGTAATTTGCAGCAATTCTCATTTGCTCTGTGCCGCATTTGCGTGAGGTGGGCTCTGTCCCCCCCTGCAAGGGAGCAACAGTATCGCAATATGAGAATTGCCGGGCAATCTGCTGCTCTCTTGTAATAATAAGGATCAAAGATGAATATGGGTAATTGTACGGCAAAGATATTTGCAGTCTGCCTTATTGGTTGATTTCCTGAATAACTTTAACATGTTTGCTTGCCTACGGGGGCTACAATATATATAAAGTCAAGGTCCAGGGTATCCATTTTAAAGTCTGGTTAGAGACCATCCGTAAACCCACAATTCCTCTCCCCCTCGAGGGGGAGAGGTTAGGTCAATGTTGCTGAATTAAGGATGTACTCTTCAGAAAGTCCCCCTTTTGCAAAGGGGGATTTATGGGGATTTCGATGAAGAATCAGGATGTTAAAAAAATCCCCCCTAACCCCCCTTTATACGAAAGGGGGAAACGTTGCACTAATTCAGCAGCATTGAGAAATTATGTGAGGGGGCGTGTGAATTCTAGGGCTTTCACCCTCACCCCGGCTGCCGATTTTAGCAGGGCTGAAGCCCTGCGCTGCGGGATTTCATCACGCAGCATAGATAGTAAATCGGACAATTGTAGTAATTAAGCGGAATGATTTGTAGATGGAAAGGAACCTAAATGGCGCGGCAATCCAATGACGATTCAAATCCGGTGGATAAGATCATGAACCGCCTCAGAGGTGCGACCGGGGGCGGCGGCCCTCAGCAATCCGGTTCGTCTCAGAAGAAAATCCATTTTTCATTTTGGTATTTTCTTTTAGCTCTATTGCTCCTTTCCTGGGTGCAGAGCTATATGGCCGAACCTCAACGCGAGAAAATTCCATATTCTGAATTCAAGCAATGGGTTAACGAGGGGAAGGTCAATAACCTGGTGCTGGGGCCGGAAAAGATCCGCGGCGATATCACGACCGTGGGCGAAACGGTGGCTGCGAAACCGGAAGCGAAACAAGCCAAACAACCCGCAAAGCACTTTGTTACCAACCGGGTCAATGATCCCGATCTCATCCAGCTGCTCGACGAAAAGGGAATTACTTATAGTGCCAAGTTGGAAAACAAATGGGTGGAGGTGTTGCTTTCCTGGTTGCTGCCGTTGGCCATTTTTATATTTTTTTGGAGTTTCCTCATAAGGCGAATGGGAAGTGGTCCCCAGGGCGTCTTGTCTGTGGGTAAGGCTCGGGTGAAGATCTTTGCTGAAAAACAGGTGGGAGTGACATTTGATGATGTTGCCGGAATTGATGAGGCAAAGGCCGAACTGCAGGAGATTGTGGAATTCCTGAAAACCCCCGAGAAGTTTCAGCGGTTGGGTGGTCGGATTCCCAAGGGCGTGCTGCTGGTGGGTGCTCCGGGAACGGGTAAGACCTTACTTGCCAGAGCCGTGGCCGGGGAAGCGGGGGTGCCGTTCTTCAGTATTAGTGGTTCGGAGTTTGTAGAAATGTTCGTAGGTGTAGGTGCTGCTCGGGTGCGCGATCTCTTCTCGCAGGCCAAAGATCATGCCCCGTGCATCATTTTTGTGGATGAGCTTGATGCCCTGGGCAAAGCTCGAGGATTGAATCCCGTCGGCGGGCACGATGAAAGGGAGCAAACTTTAAATCAAATGCTGGTGGAGATGGATGGCTTTGATCCAAGTTCCGGGGTAATCATAATGGCGGCCACTAACCGGCCTGAAATCCTCGATCCAGCTCTACTGCGGCCGGGCCGGTTCGATCGCCACGTGGCCATTGATAAACCCGATATTAGAGGGCGCGAGGCCATTTTGAAGATTCATACCAAGGAAGTAACATTGGGGGAAGATATCGACCTGAGCAAAATCGCAGCCATGACCCCGGGTTTTGTGGGGGCCGATTTAGCCAACCTGGTGAACGAAGCTGCACTGGCTGCCGCTCGCCGCAACGCGGACGCAGTGGCCATGACCGATTTCCAGGCAGCGGCGGATCGAATCATAGGCGGTCTTGAAAAGAAGAATCGTGCGATGAATCCCAAAGAGAAAGAGATCGTCGCTTACCACGAATCAGGGCACGCATTGGTTGCCATGTCCGTGAAGCATGCGGATCCGGTCAATAAAATCTCAATTATCCCGCGAGGTATTGCTGCCTTGGGCTACACGCAACAATTACCAACCGAAGACCGTTATCTCATGACGCGTGACGAACTCCTCGACCGTTTACAGGTGCTTCTGGGTGGCAGGGTATCAGAAGAAATCATCTTTGGGGACATTTCCACGGGTGCCCAGAATGATCTTCAAAGAGCGACCGACATCGCCCGCAGCATGATAACCGAATACGGAATGAGTGAGCGGCTTGGACCTATGACATACACTCGCGAGCCCCGTTCCGCGCATCTGGACCTTGGATTAGGACCGCGCGAGAGGGACTACAGCGAGAGCACCGCGCAGGAAATCGACTCGGAAGTGTCTCGACTGATCTCCGAAGCACATCAGGGTGCCACTTCTATCCTAAAAAAAAGAAAGGATTTTTTGGAGCGTCTGGCGAAAGTTTTACTTGAAAAGGAGGTGCTGGAAGGGGAGGAGTTAAAGAAATTCATAACCGAGGTCAAGGGCAGGCAAATCGATTCCGGCGAGGAAACTACAACCACACTTGCATAAAATGACAGTGATGCTTTTGTGGGGCGGGCTGGGAAACCTTCCCCACAGGGAGAGATATGAAGCTGCCGCTGTAATAGTACTGCATCCGGGCGAAAGGGTTCTGATCAGCTATTAGTAAGGTTCGCTCTGGTTCCATTGCCGTGCCAATTCGACCAAGACTCGGACTCCGAAGCCGGTTGCTCCTTTCGGTGTGCTCGCCAGATCTTTTTCGGTCCAGGCAGGGCCGGCGATATCCAAATGCGCCCAAGGCACGTTGTCCGGTACGAACTGTTTCAAAAAGATGCCCGCAACGATGGCTCCACCCTTCCTGTCTCCAACGTTCTTAAAATCGGCTACGTCGCTTTTCAGGTCATCGAAGTAGAAATCCCACTGGGGAAGGGGCCATAGTCGATCTCCGACCCGCGAGCCGATTTCCTGAATTGTCCGCACAAGTTCTTCCCGGTTGCCCATGACAGCCCCGACCCGATCGCCAAGAGCGATGATGCAAGCCCCTGTAAGCGTTGCAATGTCCACTATGGCAGAAGGGTCGCGGGTCAAGGCATACGAGAGGGCGTCTCCCAGAATTAAACGTCCTTCAGCGTCGGTGCTGATGACTTCCACCGTCAAACCTGACATAGAGCGAAGTACATCGCCGGGTTTGTAAGCTTTGCCGTCAGGCATGTTCTCTGTACACGGGAGTATCCCCAGAATGCGTTTCGGCAAGTTTATCTCGCCGAAAATTTTGAAAGCTCCCAAGATTGCAGCAGCCCCTGCCATATCGTGCTTCATCATCTCCATTTTGCTGCTCGGTTTGATTGAAATGCCGCCGGTATCGAAAGTGATGCCTTTTCCTATAAACACCAGCGGCTTATCTCCTTCAGTTCCAGCCGGACTGTGCTCTAGAACAATCATATAGGCGGGTTCCAGGCTGCCTTGGGCAACGGCTGTAAATAGCCCCATGTTCATTTGGCGGGCCGTATCGAGGTCAATCAACTGGATTTTAAAACCGTGCCGTTCTGCAAGGTTGCGGGCTGTATCTGACAGGAATTGCGGTGTTACAATGTTTGCAGGCGCAACCACCAGATCTCTGGCCAAATAAATGCCCCCTGCGGTTCTGACTGCATCATTTAGAGCCTCTTCCAGGGCGTCATTCGGTTTCTTCTCAGCAAGTATAGAAAGAGCTTCGGGAAAAGTGTCAGGTTTCTCATCTCTTGTTTTCAGCGCTTGATAACGGTAAAGCCCCGACATGGCCCCTATCAAAGCTTCCCGCAATGCGCCAGCGACATCCATCGAAAGGCCTTCCATCGCCAGTAAGGATAGGGCTGGGCGGGTGACTTGCAGCTCCCTGCATTTGCGCAGAAGGGTCGCCGAGGTGTCCCTGAGTTTTTCTGTATCGAATTTATCTGCTTGTCCCAGCCCAACACATATGACCCGTGCTATTGGATGATTCTTAGGACTGTAATAGACCGCCGTCTGCTGGTATTTACCGCCGAAGTCCTTCAGCGGAGTCAACTCGGTTTCCCACCAGGGTTGGCTCTGGAGCCACTTTTTGAAACCCGGCAGCACTTGAGGGGAGTCCTCGAATGCGAAAAAGAGGATGGCATCGGTCTGCCATTCTGAAAGAGGTAAGATTTTCCATTCAATAAGCATCAAATTCTCCTCGGATTTTTCTGGTCCGGCCTTAATGGGATTTTTGCCCTTAATCCAATGGCTCGCAAGCTAGCGGAATAATCTCCATTTGCCCGCTTTCTCCGTCGAAATAGAGTAGTTTTTCGCTATAGGCGGGTTGCCTGCCGGCAAGAAGTCTCAAGGCCTCTAAGGCTTCAAGGCTGCCTATAACGGAGGCGGTCGGGCCGAGTACTCCGACGGCCTCTTCCGCCGGGTCTCTGGATCGCAATTCTCCGTATATGCTTTTCAAGTCACACGGAGAACGCGGGAGGAAGGTACTGATTTGACCCCACCAGCCGGCAACCGCGGCGTGTATGAAAGGGATTCCCAGGCTTCGGGCCGTCTCCGCCAATAAGAATCGTCCTGCAAGATTATCCAGAGCATCGAGCACGAGATGGTTGCTCTGCACCAGCTTCTCGACGTTTTCCTGCTCGATGATGAAATCAAAGGGTTCAACCTCAATCAAAGGGTTGATCGCTCGCACTTTTTCGGCAGCGATGAGCGCTTTGGATTGCCCAAGGTTCAGACTGTCGCTGAGTAATTGACGGTTCAGGTTGGTCGGATAAAAAGAATCGCCGTCCACAAGGCGAAGGTATCCGACTCCGGCGCGCGCGAGCAAATGAATGATGATGCCCCCCAAGCCTCCGCAGCCGCAAACGAGCACCTTGCTTTCACTGACGCTGCGCTGTTCGATGGGCTTTAAGGCATTTAAATTCTTGAGATAACGTAGAGGCACAATCCCTTCCTGCAGGGCTCTAGTTTGTGCGGCAGCAGGTGAAATATTCTCGCCAAGGGCCCAACTCAGCAGAGGTTCGTCATCGATCACAAGTTGCGTGGCGCCGAAATAGTCAACTGAATAAGCTCGTTCCAATAAGGTTGCCATCATCATCTCTGTTTCTTCAGGTAAGCATTCTTTCCGGTTGCCCTTTTAGAATATTGTGCAGCAGCATACAATCATCACTGCGTCGGCTGCAATATTATACTTCATGCGGGTTAGATCTTACATTTCATTCATTAATAAAAGGCTTACCCGTGAACTCCACTTGAGCTTCCTTTCTTAACTCAATGTAGGACTTGACCCGCGAAAATTTTACTGTCCATACTCAGATAAATGTAAAGATCTCGATCTTAACCGGCTATAGTCCAGTTCAAAAGCCCCCGACAACCGGACCGTAAAGTCACATGCAAACCGCTGTGGAAATTGTAATTGACAAAAATGACCTTGCTCATTAGCGTAGCACGACCGTAATAGAGGAATGTCCAGGATGTTTTATGCCTTGCAGGATGCGAGGGACGGCCAGTCTGAACAAAAGATCGGTGAATGATAAGGAAATTCCGGACAAGGCGAGCAACTGATCTAAGATAATAATTGCAATGGTTGCAAGGAGGACTTGGTAATGGCACATCGCATTTACAATTTCAATGCTGGACCGGCAACTCTGCCACTCTCGGTTTTGGAGGAGATTAAGGAGGAGCTTATTGATTTTCGGGATTCCGGAATGTCTATACTGGAAATTAGCCATCGCTCCAAGTGGTTTGAAGAAGTGTTGGACGATGCCATTCGCCGGATCAAGAGGCTGCTTAAGTTGGACGATCGTTGTCATGTGCTGTTTTTGCAGGGAGGCGCCAGCATGCAGTTCTGTATGGTGCCGATGAATCTGGCTGTTGCTGGAAAGCCGGTCGATTATATCGACACCGGGGCGTGGTCGACAAAGGCGATCAAAGAAGCCGGGATTCAAGGAAAGCCGGTGAACGTTATCGCCACTTCCGAGGACCGGGAATACACGTATATACCCAAGCAGTTCAAGGTAGATCCCGATGCGGCTTATCTTCATATAACGTCCAATAATACGATTCGAGGCACACA
The DNA here is from genome assembly GCA_963781715.1 of uncultured delta proteobacterium. Classification (GTDB taxonomy): domain Bacteria; phylum Desulfobacterota; class Syntrophobacteria; order Syntrophobacterales; family Syntrophobacteraceae; genus Desulfoferrobacter. The sequence continues at coordinate 200,371 of CAWAGW010000016.1, read as the reverse complement.
ATGGCACCAATTCCCCGACCCGGGAGACGTTCCGCTGGTCAGCGACATGTCTTCCGATATTTTTAGCAGAGTATTCGATCCTGCTGCATTCGGCTGCTTTTATGCAGGTGCCCAGAAGAATGCGGGTCCTGCGGGAGTGACACTGGTCGTCATCCGCCAAGATATGGTGGAGCGTACACCTAAGAATCTCCCCACTATGCTGAAGTACAGCACCTATGCGGACAAGAAATCCATGTTCAACACACCGCCTTGTTTTGGAATTTATGTTGTGCAGTTGGTGACAAAGTGGCTGGAAGAATCTGTGGGCGGCATTGAAAAAATGGAAACGATCAACCGGAAGAAAGCTGATTTGATTTACAAGTATATTGATAGTGAGGACTTCTATCGGGGGACAGCCTCGGTGGATTCACGCTCCCGCATGAACGTGACATTTCGGCTGACCAACCCCGATCTAGAGCAGCAGTTCATCACTGATGCGACTGTCGCCGGGCTTGGGGGGCTCAAAGGCCATCGGTCGGTTGGAGGCTGCCGAGCGTCTATCTATAACGCTCTTCCCGTGGAGGCGGTCGAGGCGCTAGTGCAGTTTATGAAAGATTTCGTCAAAAAGAATGGCTAAAAACTGATTCGCCGTGATGCTCTGCGCAAGAGTGAACGGCTTGCAGCCTTCTGTATGAACTTTCTACTCAAACTCTGCATAACCGTTGCAGTCATCATATTTTGCACACAAATCGGCAGAAAATTCCCGTCTTTGGCCGGTCTCATTGCAACTATGCCTTTGACCGGCTTGATTGTGTTGCTGTGGTTGTATTTAGATTCCTCCGGCAACTATGATCTTATGACAAGTTACACGAGAGCGGCCTTGTGGGGGATTCTGCCGAGCATCCTGTTCTTCCTGGTAGCATTTCTTTGTTTTCAAAAACAGCTTTCGCTTTCAATCGCACTGCCGGTGAGTTTTGCAGTGTGGTTGATCGGAGCGTTTGTTCATCAGTGGTTTTTGCGCTAGGAGCTTGTCCTATATATCTTACTTCAACACGTACCCAAGCTCCCGTAAGGCTTTGCGGAATGGTGCCGCGTTCTCCTGGAGCACGACGAGATGACGCTCTCCTGCCAGGACGCAAAGGTTTTGCAGCCGGCTGTCATTGGCTATGAGTTGAGCCAGCGGCGCATCGATGCATTCCACCAGCCTCGCTTCGCCTCGGTCCTGAACTTTGCCGGTTCTAACCAGAACATCATCGAGAAATGCGCGCACGGATTGGGGCAAATCCCCTTTGCTGCGCTCTTCGATAAATGCGATGACGTGCTCCGCTTCAACTCCTTCCTCCACTGCCTGCAGGAGCTTGGCAAGGGTCAGGCGCCAGACGCGTTCCGAAACCCTTTCACAAATGCGGTCCAGGAACAACGCATCGGACGAAGGAAGCGATGATCCCATCATGGTGATTTCCAGATTGGGGAGAACCCGCAGCGAAGGTTCATCGTGGAATGAGGGGACGTAATTTTCCTTCTTGCCGACAATCCAGGCCCCCAGGGAATTGAGCCGCAGAGCCCACAGACCGTCGTAACGGCTGAGGCACGACAGGTCGTCCGCCCCCCACAGATTCCCGTGGTCCGACAAAGCTCCCGAGGGAGGCACCAGGGCCACATCGATCAGTCCCAGGGTGGCTGCATATTCAAGCAGAAAGGCGCGGGCAAAGCGGCCGTTGGTATGATTCCAGGTGATGGGATTGTCTCCGAAAGAGCCGTACCGGGGCTCTGCAAGGTACAAGACCCATTCGTTTCGAACAACGTCGAAGCCGTGGCCTGCCGCGGCGAGGTAGTTGAAAAAGTCCTGCGTCTTTATCCACTTTCCTTCATCCAGTTCGGAAAGAGTGGTGGCGATTTCATTTCTGCAGGGCCCTGCTGCAAACAGAGGATGCTTGGCCGACTTCTGCCCTTTGATGACCTCGATTCGGTTCATCTCATGCAGCATCTTGTTCTTCAGCCACCTCTCCCATAGGGCTGCCAGTATCTGATGCGGATCCTTCTTGAGAGCCGCCCGGCCGGTTCGGGTGAGCTCCAGTTTGCTTCCGCTGACCTGCACCAGATTGCCCGCCTGCAGGAGCATCCCCCAGGCAAAGGGGCGAATGCCCGAGGGACCCAATTGAACGTCGTACTTATTCCCGATGTCCATCTCTGCAGGATAGAAGTCTCCGTGGGATAGCACCCCACGAACCGCATTCGTTCCGGCTTGGGAGAGTCTACCGGTTTTGGCGCTGGCGCCCACCTTGCCCATGTCCACCAGTTGCAAAACGGCCATGATGTCCTGTATCGCGGCGTGTTCGGTATTGTGCTGCACTAGCGGGATGGTTTCGTCCCCGCGATAGATTTCCACTTCCTCCGGGAGCTGCTCCTGTGATGACACCTCTACCCCCTTCGGCCGGGGTACGAAATGTTTCATACGGGATCGCAGATCGGCTGGCATAAAGCCGCCTGGACTGAGCAGAAACGCAAGAGGTGGAAACTCTTCAGGTTCTCTGCGATACGACCATCCTGCAGCGATTCGTGGCAAGGCGTCGTACTTCGCTTTAAAACGGAACGAATCGAGTGCTCCGTCGCCGGAATGGACCACTTCCTGGATGGCCGCTCTTTCCAAAGAGCCCATATGTTCGTAGTAGCTTTTGAGAAATGCCTCGTCCCGAGCCGCTCTTTCAATCCATTCGATGAGCTCGGCTTTCCGTGTCGGCAGATGGTAAGCCGTAGAAGAGGCCTGTACAACCCTTCGCATAGCGCTGCTGTTTCTGGAAACATCGACCAGATATTTGGCCAGCTGCTTCAGTTCATCAACCGTGCGAGCCTCAAACATCATTTGGACCGTCTTGGGCCTTTCGTCGGAGTATGCCATTTTGTCCAATCCTTTCATATCCATATGCCTAAGCAAAAAAAAATCGTAAAATACTTTAGAGAAAGTCCGGCTCGGCAACAACGATTTTCTTTTTGCTGGTTGCAGGACAAAGACGCTGCTCAGCACTCAAGCCGTCAATGCCTCGAGGACTAAAAACAGAGAGGGCTTTCGGCCACAAACGACTGTCCCGAAAACTAATTAGAAGACACCAACGGAAGCGAGTAAAGGTGGAGTTGACGTAAGGGAGGTTCTCCTGATGTGGGTAATCTTACAAGTGACATGATAGCCGGAGGAGGAATATAAGTTCAGATAGTGCTTGTCACTGTCCTACGTTAAAATATACAGTAAAATGTAAGATGATGAACAGTCAAATGGTAACTTCTCGATTTCTGTGGGTTAAGGCGCAAAAAGACGCGCCTAACCCACCCTACAGTTCGCTGACTCTCCGCAGCGAGGGCGTAAACCGGAACATGATGATGCTCTATTAGGACATCGGGCGCGATTTTAGAAGGAGGCAACTGGGCCACAAGCTTGTCGCCAACTTGCCTGGGAATTGGAATTGAGAGCAAAACATACTGGAGTGGCTGATGAAATGATGTTATATTTGATGCTAAATAATGCATCATGGGAGGAAAAAGATGTCGCAAATGAGCCCTTCAGAAGATATCCGCTCCGTAACGGATCTGAAACGCCATACCCGTGAAATCCTTGATCATCTGCATGCCACGGGGCGGCCCATCATTTTGACGGTGAACGGCAGGGCCGATTCCGTCCTGCTTGATGTTCGGGTCTATGAGAAACACCTTCAGGCGGCGAACCTGGCAAAGCTCATCGCTCCGGCCGAACAAGACCTGGAGAGTGGGCGGACCCGCTCTGCACGTGATTTTGTCAAAGAATTCAAACGTGCCCAAAAAATACAGAGTTGATATCACCGCTTCGGCGGAGGCAGATATAGCAGACATCTGGGATTACATCGCCCAGGATAATCCCGAAGCAGCTCCCGCGTTTATTCTGCAGCTTGAAGAACAGATCGCAACCCTGGAACGCTACCCGGAGCGCTGCCCCCTTGTACCGGAAAATGATCTCCTCGGGACGGCCTATCGCCACCTGCTGTTTGGCAAATACCGTACCATCTTCAAAATCATCGGCGCCAGGGTGATCATCCTGAGGGTTATCCACGGAGAGCGTTTGCTCGATACAAGCATACTGAAGGGGACCACGGAATGAACCTCAACCATGGCAGTTTTCTATCCGATTTGCGGGTCAGCTGCACGTCGGACCGTCTGAAAAATGTATTACTACTTCGCAACGAACGAACAGTGAACAAAAGATGGAAGAAAGACAAAGACAAGGTCGACTGCGCCCTCAAAAGCAAGCAAAACCCCATCGGGGCGACGAGCATGGACTCCTGTCGAAACTGCCGACCGAATTGAAACGCAAACTCCCGACAGCCAAACAGATTGCCGATACGTTTCGTACTGCCCTGCATAGCAAAAGGAAAAGAAGTCATGAACGCTCCTGAAGTAGCTTGTCGCGTTCCGGACCCTGGAGGAGAAATCACAGGAGATCAGCCTTCCGTTGTTGTTTCATCCAGCACAGCGGGTTTTCGGTAATTTTCCATTTTAGGCAGTCTTGCATAGACTCTTTGACCGAGTCCTTTCGCTACCAGCTTCTGGAATTCAGGATCATTCATAAACTTAGCGAAAAGCTCTTCGTTCATTTCCATGCGGTCGATAAACAAGGATTCCAGGACCTGTCTGAAAACGAGCTGGAACTTGTCGAGCGGGTTAACTTGAGCCGCCTGTTGCAGGGAATCATCCATTACGGCTTCTTCAATAATCTGATCAAAAAAGAGCTGGTCAGCTTCATTAAAATCCGTGCCGAACCTCTCGTTGATTACATCAATGAGGCGCGAGAAAGGCATGACTTCTTCGCGGAGCACGCCGCTTCCGACCTCTTTGGGGCCACCAAGCGGGTAGGCTTTTCCTTCCTTCAGGCTGATGGATCCTTCGCTGATTTTCTGCAGGCGGTAGTATTCCAGGCGCACATCGTCATCGAAGTGATAGCCAGGCCCGGTCGAGCGTTTCGGCAGCTTCGACGCCAAGTGCCGCAAATATGTGTAGAGCCTCTCCAGATCACTGTCCTGATAGGGAATGATCTGCGCAAGAAACGCATACAGGTTTCGAAATGCATATAGTTTGCCTCGCCATAGTTCGGCCGCATCCTCATCGTTGGTTTGCAGGTTACGAAACCGGTTCACCGCAGGATCTAGAGTCGCGTTCATTTCTCTGTGATCCGCCGCACTTTGGCGCTCTTTCGGCTTAAAATAAACCGCGCAAAAATGAGTCCACCTCTTCAATAAGATAAATTCCCGATGCATCCAATTCTGCCTTGATCTCATAAAGGCGTTCAGGCGCAACTTCTTCGCCCATGATTGCCCCTTCGTAAAACTGCTTGAACGCCTCTTGGATCTCCTGGCGGTCATTGACGAAATCAAGAATAAACGTGTCTTCTTTGAGCGGATGGGTGCGATTCAGACGCGATAATGCTTGAACCGCCTGAATACCGGCCAGTCGCTTGTCAACATACATGGTATGCAGCAATGGCTGATCAAAACCGGTCTGGTACTTTTCGGCCACCAGCAGCACCTGATATTCGGCGGTGGCGAACTTTTCCGGCAATTGCTTTTCTCGAATCCCTTTGTTCATCCCCTCTTCGGTGTAGGTCTTGCCGAGCACCTTGTCGTCGATTACGGTTCCGGAAAAGGCCACCAGAGTCTTGATGGCATATCCCTTATCCCGGATGTAGCGGTCGAAACTTTGCTTGTAGCGAACCGCTTCCAGGCGCGAGCCGGTAAGCACCATGGCCTTGGCGCGCCCGCCTATTTTGTGCCGGGTCATGGTATTGAAATGCTCCACCATGATTTCGGTTTTCTGAGCGATGTTATGCGGGTGAAGCCGCATAAAGCGCGCCAGCGCCTTAGCCGCCTTCTTGCGTTCCACATGGGGATCGTCCTCGCAAGCCTTCAGCAATCGGTAGTAGCTCTTATAGGTTGTGTAGTTGAGGAGCACATCAATGATGAACCCCTCTTCAATCGCCTGGCGCATGGTATAGCGGTGAAACGGCTCGCCATTGCGGCCGAAAACCGCCAGCGTTTTGTGCTTGGGTGTGGCAGTGAAAGCATAGAAGCAGATATTGGCCTGGCGCCCGCGCTTCGCCATGCTGCGGTAAAGCTTCTCCAGGTGTGCTTCCCCCTCCTCTTCGGCCTGCCTGCGGGCCTTTTCGCGAAGGTCGCCACCGCCCAGGACCTCTTTCAGATCGGTTGCAGTCTCTCCTGACTGAGAGCTGTGTGCCTCATCGATGATCACCGCACACCGCCGCGTCGGCAAATGGCCACGACCCGATTCGCCGCGTTCCTCCGCCAGCTTGAGAAGTTGTCTTGACACAAATGGAAATTTTTGCAGCGTGGTGATGATGATCGGCACCGCGTTTTCCAGTGCCTCCGCCAGCTGTTTGGAATCCTCGTCGATTTTTTGCACCACTCCCTGCCGGTGCTCGAATTGATAGATGGTGTCCTGGAGCTGCTTGTCCAGAACCAGCCGGTCCGTTACCACGATCACGCTGTCGAAAACACGCCGGTCATTGGCATCATGAAGGGAGGAAAGGCGATGCGCCAGCCAGGCAATGGTGTTGCTTTTGCCGCTGCCGGCCGAATGCTCGATCAAATAGTTGTGGCCGGGACCTTCCGCGGCTGAGGCGGCAACCAGTTGCCGCATGGCCTGGAGTTGATGATACCGCGGAAAGATCATGGTTTCCTTTTTCACCCGCTTGCCGTCATCGGCGATCCGTTCATCGACCTGCAAATGCAGAAATCTGGCAAGCAGATCGAGCATACTGTCCCGTTGGAGTACTTCCTCCCATAGATAGGCTGTTCGGTAATTTCTGCCTTTTGGGTCGGGTGGATTTCCAGCGCCGCCGTCATATCCCCTGTTAAACGGCAGAAAGTGTGTGGCACTGCCCGCAAGTCGGGTGGTCATATGCACCGCTTCCGTATCCACCGTAAAATGGACCAGGGACCGCTTCTTAAAGGCGAAAATCTTTTCTCGCGGGTCACGATCATGCCGATACTGGCGCATGGCATGTTCCACGGTCTGTTCGGTAAGGGGATTTTTTAATTCCAGAGTGGCCACCGGAATGCCGTTCACGCTTAAGACCAGATCCAGAGATTTTTCACTTTTGAGGCTGTAATGAAGCTGGCGGGTCACTCCCAAACGGTTAGCGGCGTATCGAGCCTCCAGGTCTGGATTCAGCCCGTGAGCGGCCTTGAAAAAAGCCACCCTCAGTGTGCGGCCAAAGCACTTGAAACCATGGCGCAGCGTGGCCAGTGATCCGTACGTATCCATCCACTTGCACAGATCGTTAAGAACCCGCTCACCCGTCTTATCACCATGCAGGGCCTCCAGTTTCTGCCATGCTTTCGATTGAGTGGAACGGATAAACGTCAATACCTGTTGAGGAAAGATGGCCAGTTCGCGGTCAAAGCCCTCTTTCGCAACACATAGATAACCATCATCCAGCAAGTGGGATTCAATAATGGCTTCAAAGCTCTTTTCAGATGTTTCCGACATGTGCGACCACCTTGTCAACGTATCGATACGGTGCCCGGGGTGTCTTGTGACATGGCGCTACATTGGCAAATTGCTGTAAATATACAGTTATTTTTCATTTGATAGACTCCGGCCTGCCCTTGGATGACATAATTCTAATGCCCAGAAAGGCACATAACAGGCATCCCTCCAGGTTCCGCTGTGCAGCCGGATCAGGCCCGCCGACTTGGACAAGGCAGCGAGGTATTCGCCGATATCTTCGGGCGCGGCTTGGTTGTGCTTGAACTCCACCCATTCTGTCTCCCGGCTAAGGGATATCAACTCGCGCACGAGGCTCTGGAATTGGCTGTCATCCATTCGGCTGTTCCTCATCCAATTTAAGTTGCCCCGTCACTGCCGCTGTGATCAGGGCGCTGCGACGTTCTTTTAAAAGCTCTATGGATTTGTTTAATGCCGTTTCCATCTCGGCCGTTCGTTGTCGATCATGAACAATGGCATCAATAATTTGCTGTTGTTCCTCCAATGGCGGAACCGGCAACCGTACTTCGTAGAGCCCTTCAGGGTAAAGGCGCAGACGAGACGACCATACGCCCTTTGAGAACCGAATCACTTCTTTGGCAAAAACCGAAGTGCGAACGAGTGCATCCACATAGCCGGGAAGAAGCTCAGGTGTCAACTCGTACACATGGTAGGCCGGGCTTACGATGCCTTCTTCCCACGCAATACCCATGGCCCCCATCCAGGCCCAAAGTGTGTTGATCACCAAATTTCCAGGCAAGCAACGCTTATACCCTTCGGTCGTTTCCGCCTCAAACATGTACACTTCCTTTTCAGAGCGTTTTGTTACCCCGGTGATATGCGAGACAGTCAATAGTTCTTCATCACCGGTGTCGGATCTTTCATCACGCTCCTTTAAAATCTGTTTCGAGCGCTTCACTTTCCAATGCGCCGGAATGTCACCCAACCAGGGATAGCCGGACGGCTTGAGAGGGGCATCCGGGACGAGACCACGGGTGACGGCACGGCTGATCAGTGCAGCCCGCTTCTCCGCCAAAAGTGCCAGCATGTGCTCCTTTTCTTTGATCAATGTGTCGATTTGGGATGTTTCCCTGTCCAGATAATCGGCTATTTGCTGCTGTTCTGAAAAAGGAGGTGTCGCTATGACAATGTTACCTACATCCGATGCTGAGACAGCTTCATATGTAGATCCGGTTGATACCTCGTTGAGCTGCTTTCGGTAGTGATGGATAGCCCACCATCCAAAACGTGGATCAAGTTCTGAGAATTCAACAGCACATAACCCCCTCCCTATCCCATAGGCCTGGTCTGCGATGTTCAATTCACCAACTGGTGCTCTAACCGAAACAAGCAAGTTCCCTCTTCCTGCAACTTTTGATGGAGATGAGCATCCTTGTTTTGGAAACGGATGCTTTTTACTAAAGTCAGCTGTTCCTTGTAAAAAGGGTAGAAGACCCTCTGCCAAACTTTTAACTATATCTGAAGATGGTGATTGGCCCATGATAATCTTGGCAAGATACTTCAGGCGCTTTTATTCCCATCGATGATACTGCGATTTGAAATTCACTCCGTCACCTCCTTGAGCAATTCAAGGATGCGTCTTTCCACCGACTCCAACTCAGAGTCGATTTCCTGCAGCGGCCTTGGCGGCTTAAAACGAAAGAACTCCCTATTGAAGTTGATCTCGTAGCCCACCTTCCCGATGCCTCCGTCCTGCTCGTCCACGGCATCGCACTTGATCCAAGCATTGGGTACGAATGGTTGAACCTCACGAAGGAAGAAAGAGATGATATCTTCTTTGAGTGGAATGTTTTCAAAGTCGCGCAGGGCCGGGTCTGGTTCGTATTCCACGCCCTTGATCTTCTTGCCGGTGGTAACCGGATAAATCCCGCAAACGGCATTTAGTAATTCGGGCTTTAAATCGGCAGGCAATTTTTGGCCGGGAAAAAGCGCTGGATCGATTTCGTCCATGGATTTGTGCTGCTTTGCGATGACCGGCTGCGCCTCCGGGTCAACGAAGGTGAAGCACTGGCGGAAGAGTCTTTTGTTGGCTACGGTCCATCTGACATCGTTTCCCCTGGCTATGCGCTGCGCATCGGCCCAGATGATGTTCCAGTCATCATAGGGCTCGCTGCCAAGCTCTGTTTCCATGGCCTGCACGGCATCGAGAAACTCCGGACAGGCATCAAGGAACGATTCTTTACCCTGGTCCGTGATCTGAAAGCGTAACCTTAAAGGACGCTCCACGGTGATCCGGCGAAAGCCGAAATGGGCATTGTCGAAGATCTTGGAGGTTCCGGTGTCGACAAAGCGGCCGTGCTCGCGGGTCAAATCTTCGATGATTTCATCGGTGAGATAGCGGCGCTTGTCCCCCAGGCTGCGGCGCATGGGAGCCCAGCGCTCGCGGCCGTCGATCAGCTGGATTTTTCCTTTTCGTTTCTCCTCCTTGCGGTTGGTCACCACCCAGATAAAGGTGCCTATGCCGGTGTTGTAAAACATCTGCTCCGGCAGAGCGATTATGGCCTCCAGCCAGTCGTTTTCGATGATCCAGCGGCGGATCTCGCTTTCGCCAGAGCCCGCTCCCCCGGTAAAGAGCGGCGAGCCGTTAAAGACGATGGCGCAGCGGGAGCCGTGCTTTCTTTGCTCCGGATCGACAACCTGAAAGTGGCCGATCATGTGCAGCAGAAAAAGCAGCGCCCCGTCATTTACCCTTGGCAGCTTGCCGGTATAGCCGCGAAAGCTGGACAACTTGTCGATCTCTTTTTTCTCCGCCTTCCAATCCACGCCGAACGGCGGATTGGCCAATAGATAGTCAAAGCGTTCACCAGAGAATTTGTCATCGGTCAGGGTGTTGCCGAACTCAATACGACTGTCCTTGTGGCCCTTGATCAATAGATCGGACGCGGCTACAGCATAGGAGCGCGGATTGTAGTCCTGGCCGCGTACGATGACCCGGGCGCTCTCGTTGTGCTCACGAATCCAGTTTTGGGATTCGGACAGCATGCCCCCAGTCCCACAGGCCGGGTCGCAAACCGTTGTGATCACACCCGGTGTGGTCAGGATATGCGCATCCGGTTCCAGCAGCATGTTGGCCATGAGCCGGATCACCTCTCGTGGCGTGAAGTGATCGCCCGCCGTCTCATTGGCCGCTTCATTGAAGCGCCGGATCAGGTCCTCGAAAATCAACCCCATGGTTATGTTGTCCACCCGTCCGGGGTGCAGATCTATCTCGGCAAATTAGGAGACCACCAGGTAGAGGCGGTTGGCCTCCTCCAGCTTTTCGATCTCCTTTTCAAATTCAAAATAATCGAAAATCTTGCGGACGTTTTCGGAAAATCCGGCAACGTAATCTATAAGATGGCGGCCGATGTTGTCCGGATCGCCTTTAAGTTTGGGAAAGTCGAGATTACTGTGATTATGAAAACCGAACTTGTCGCCGTTGCCTGCAATCTTGTTCAGGATGGGGTCTATATTTTTGACTTTGCCGTCCTTGATCTGTTCGTAACACTTGACAACCGCCGCCTTAGTGGGCGCCAGTACACAATCAAAACGCCGCAAAACCGTCATGGGCAACATCACACGCTCATATTGCGGCGGCCGGTAGGGTCCCCGCAGTAAATCAGCCACAGACCAGATGAAGTTCGAAAGTTCCTGAAAATTGACCGGCATTCAGATTTTCTCCAGATAAGAGCAAACAGTTTCGGTTTAGTTATGTCTTGGCAAGGCCAAAAAACCCTGTGCTTCCATCTTTTCACAAAACGCATCCAACTGGGCTCGGGCAAGCTTGGAAGGCTTGGCCTGGCCGTTTTCCCAGCGGTTGACGGTGGCATAGCTCACACCCAGCTCCCGAGCCAGATCTTCCTGGCTCAGGGAGAGTTGCTGGCGGACCCCTTTAACCTATGATGGGTATTCCGGATGGATAGGTTAACTCCTCACTAATAGGTCAGGGTGGTCAGTGGTTAGAACGATTCAAACATTTGAATTATCATCATAAATTTATAATTTAAGCACTTTTTTCGACCCTAAATCTTACATTTCGCACGCAAGAGACTATTTTTTTAGAGTTTGGGGCAGCAAGCTATGTTAAGGATAACATCAAGAATTTATAAGGAAAAGTCGTATCTTCTGGACAAAGTCAATTCCATTTGCTATGTGCACAATGAACGGGGCTGCCAGGAGACATATAAGACATAGTTTTTAAATCGGAATTGAAAGTTCCTTTACCTATCCTGACGCCTCATACCATTTAAAAAGGGAGGCGTCGTGGAGCAATTTGAAAGTCGGTTCAAGCAGGTGGACGTGTTGCCAATGGTGAAGCATTTCATGGATCAGCTTGGCATGTTCAGTCTCTTTTCAAAGTATGTCCCGGCAACGACTGGTCATCTCACCGACCATGCGCAAGGCCTATGCCTGTTAACGGCAAATATCATCTGTGACAACAAGCCACTGTACAAGGTTCAGGAATGGTTGTGTCAGTATTCTGATGGTCTTGGGATAGACCCGGTTAATGCGCGCCTTTTTAATGATGACCGGCTCGCCAGAGACGTTTCGGCGCTGTTTCGCTCAGACCGGCATTCGCTAATGACTGAGGTTTCCTCTAATGCCATTTCGGTGCACAAATTGCTCACCGATGAAATTCACAATGACAGTACCTCGGTGACATTTATTGGCAAATACAATACCCCCGATCCGGAAGCGGTCAAGCTCAAACATGGTCACAACAAGGATTTCAGGCCAGACTGCAAGCAGGTCGTATTCGGCCTCAATATCACGGCAGATGGTCATGTGCCGCTCAGCTACAAGCTTTTTGACGGCAATACCACTGATGATGTCACCCATATTCCGAACTGGAACGGTCTGCGTGCCTTATTGGAAAAAGAAGATTTCATTTACGTGGCCGATTGCAAGTTGTGCAACCAAAGCAACTTAACCCATATTGCGGCAAATGGCGGTTCCTTTATCACTGTGGTCCCGAAGGATCGGAAGGAAGTCAAACGGTTCATAAAGCATCTAGAAAAAAATGGGGTGACATGGAAAGACGCCTTTAGCGTGGAAAACTCGCGAAAAAAGGCTGAGGTGAACGTCTATAGGACCCATGAGGCCGAACGGACAAAACAAGGCTTTCGAATCATTTTTGTTCATAGCAGCAGCAAACACAAAGACGATGAAACGCGAAGACGGAAAAAAATAGAGACGGCGATTGCCAAATTAGAAGAACTGTCACCGAAACTCAATGCTTACCATCTAAAAACCAAACAGGAGATCAAGACGGCCGTTGACAAAATTTGCAAGGATGTCAAAGAGTTCATCGATGTTAAAATAGTAACGGACCGTAAGCAGGTTAAAGTGAAAGCCTCTCCCGGCAGACCTTCCCCAACGAAAAGCGTCTACAACTACAAATGGAAATTTACGCACAGCATTCAGTGGCAACTAAACGAACAAGCTCTCGCCAGGGTATCAAAGACCGATGGAATCTTTCCCTTGATCACCAATACGTCGCTGGAAGCCAGTGAGGTGTTGAAGAAATATAAGAGCCAGCCGTTTCTTGAGAAACGCATGTATACTCAGAAAACTGTTTTGGAAGTAGCTCCGGTTTTCCTGAAGAAGGAACACCGCATTGAAGCCATGCTGTTCCTCTGTTTTGTGGCCTTGATGATCGTGTCGCTGATCGAACGGAAGATCCGCATGAACATGGCGAAGGAAAACATCGACAAGTTGCCCATCTTGCCGCAAGGAATGAATACCAAAAAACCGACCTGGAACAACCTTCGATACTTCTATCGCAATATCCACTTCTCGCAGATAATCCGGGACGGGATATGCATCCAGGCAGTGGTGCAAGGGCTCAAAGGCTTGCATAAACAGATCAACCGCTTATTAGAAATTCCCGAGTCTGTATATCGATTCCAACAGGATGGTTGGTGGCAGTTCAAGCCAACCTGATAGGTTCATCAGCGGATGTTGCCTGAATATTCCAAAAATATTTTCTCAGAGCGCGAAATGTAAGCTAAATTGACAAATTCCTACCTAAAATTGGCGTTGTAAGCAAGTTGGGGTTAAGGATTGTGGGATTAAAGGATTATCCTTGAGTACCTGTCAGAGATTTTCAAGAATTCTCAGGTACTCCTCCCTCGACAAGCCAATCACTTTCATATTATTTTTGATGATGAATACAGGCACTTCTTTGTATTTTGGAATAACAACAGGACGCACGGCGCCAGGGTAGTGATACACAAGATGGTCGCCGCGAGTGTGGCTGTACTTGCAGCCGGCGGCTTCAAATACTTTTACCTGGACTTCGTAAGAAGTTGGTCGAACGGCCGGCATCACATAGCAATCTCAATTGGTCTGAAGCCTATTAGCTCTTTCCTGGCCGATAGTATGTCACCCTGCTCTTTGTGTAACCCTGCTTCCTCAAGAAACCTATCGAATGTTCCCAATTTTTTTGTTTCTTCCAGGTTTATCAAGATCACTTCCTGCAAGTTCCTTCTCGCCTGGTCAACTGTTTCCCCACAGGATGCAACGTCAAGCTCCGGACAGTAGGAAACATACATGTTCCCTTCTCTCCAGACTTCCTCGGTTAGTTTCATTTTCATGCTGTCATCCTTGTTGATAAATAGACAAGTTGCTCACTCACCATTCAATACCATAGCTTCGGAGAAAATGTAAGGTTCCGATTTGATGATATATAACCTTATTAATGGCTAAGCTGATCAGCCATTCCCGCTATTCGAAGTCCATCTATTCGCGGGGCGTCCGATTTCAGGGTGTTGCGCGATGATCTTGACCCCGGCACTGATAGCCTTCACGGCTCGACTGGACACAACCGGGCTCTGCTCCGCAAGGAAACGGTAGAGGCGTTGAAGGTTGTGCATCGCGGGCCCACCGGAAACTTTATGCAGCTTCTTCTATGAACTGTTCCCATCAGTACGCGATGAGCCGACTTATTGTGAGCTCACTGGTGTTTCAAAAAACTCGAGTTGGTAGGAATAGCCCTGTTCGGTGAGGAAGAGCTGCCGATTTCTGGCGAAGTCCTCTTCCCGGCTGTGCTGCGAAACCAGAGTGTAAAACCTGGCCTGGCGGCCATCGGACTTGGGCCGAAGAATGCGCCCGAGCCTTTGGGCTTCCTCCTGGCGGGAGCCGAAGATGCCCGACACCTGGATCAAAACGTCCGCATCGGGCAGATCCAGTGCAAAGTTGCCGACGCGTGAAAGGATCAACCGGCGAATATCACCGGTGCGAAAGCGCTGATAGAGGTCCTCGCGCAAGGGGGCCGCGGTCTTGCCCGTTACAAGAGGGTATCCCAGAGCGATGGCGAGGTTTTGAAGCTGATCCAGGTATTCACCGATGATGAGCACGCGCGCACTCAGGTGTTCGTTCAGGATTTTCTGAACAAGGGGCACTTTCAGCGGGTTTTCGGCAGCAACCCGAAACCGGTTCCGTTTTGGGGCGAGAGCGTACTGCATGCGGAGCTCATCTGACATGGGCAGTCGAATCTCCGTGCAGACCGCGGTTGCGATCCACCTTTGCTCTTCCAGTTCTCGCCAGGGCACATCATAGCGTTTCGGGCCGATCAGCGCAAACACATCGCCTTCGCGGCCGTCTTCCCTGATGAGGGTGGCCGTCATACCCAGACGCCGTCGTGCCTGGAGTTCTGCCGTGACGCGAAAGACGGGCGCAGGGAGAAGATGCACTTCGTCATAGATGATGAGCCCCCAAGACCGCGCATGGAAAAGGCCGAAGTGCGGGAAGTCCACGGTCACACTGGGGCGCCATGTGAGTACCTGATAGGTCGTGAGGGTGATGGGTCCGATGTCCTTTT
Source organism: uncultured delta proteobacterium (assembly GCA_963781715.1). Lineage (GTDB taxonomy): Bacteria > Desulfobacterota > Syntrophobacteria > Syntrophobacterales > Syntrophobacteraceae > Desulfoferrobacter. Next base: position 185,046 of record CAWAGW010000016.1, on the reverse strand, counting down.
TCTGGCCCGTGTATTCAGCGATCATGTGTTCGGGAATGCCGGTCTTGTCCAGGATCTCCCGACGCCACTGCTTGACGGAAGTAAGGCTGGTGGTAAGGATCAGGGTTGTCTGTCCGACTTTTTCCATAACTCCAAGCCCTACGATGGTCTTCCCCGCTCCACATGGCAGGCAAATCACCCCGCTGCCGCCATAAGCCGTCCCGGATTGGTGGAAGGATTCGATGGCTCCCAGCTGATAGTCCCTCAGCGCAAAGGCAGTGCCCGATTGTGTGGTGGAGCTCAGCCCCAAATTCATTGGCTCGCCCTCAACGAAGCCAGCCCTGTCTTCAGCCGGATATCCCACTTCCACCAGGGCCTGCTTCAGAACACCTCGATGCGACGGTTCGACCTCGAAATGAAGCGGATCAAGACGCTTGGTCAGATAACGGGAAATGCGCTCTTCTCTCGCAAGCAACTCAGCCGCTGCGAGGTCCCTGACGGAGAGGGTGAGGTGCGAGTCTTGCCGCTCCAGCACGACACAGCCGTACCTCTCCGCCAGGTCTTTAATATCGGTGACTATAACTTCCGGAGGGGGATACTTGGCAAACTGCTTGAGGGTGTCGACCATTTGCCGCCCCGAGAGGCCAGCGGCGCACGCATTCCAGACGGAAAGGGGCGTCAACCGGTAAGTATGGACATGCTCGGGGCTTTTTACCAGATCGGCGAACGGGGCCAATTTCTCGCGGGATTCACTGGCCAGGGGTGAGTGGACGTCCAGAAGAACCGTGCGATCGCTTTGTATGATGAGAGGATTATCTGCCCAAACGTCTGACATTAGAACTCCTGATTGAATTGATATCACAACACCTAAGAAACATAGCAAACGCTCACTAAATGAGCAAATAGAAGAGACGGTTACGGTCCGCTCATAGTTCCTGGCATATTGCGAAATTTGTAGTATCTATTTTTATGCTTGAAATTAAGGCGTTAGGGAAAGTAAGGTCAAATATAGTATTTGCATGGAAATGGAATTTATATTTTTTGATTGGCCGGACTCTTTTCAGTAGGGATGCCCTGAGTTCCACCATGCATGAAGGTGTGCTCACATGGGTGTGATTCGGGATGGTTTTTGTCATCAAAGAAGGAGCTGCCGATGTTGATAGTCCATGTCTTTGTTCATGTAAAGCCGGATAAGATTGAAGATTTCAAAGCAGCGACCATTGCCAATGCCAGTGAAAGCATAAAGGAACCTGGCGTGGCAAGGTTCGATGTCGTTCAGCAGCAGGACGACCCGAGTCGTTTTGTATTTGTTGAAGTTTATCGTACTTTAGATGATCCTGCTCGCCACAAGGAAACAGCCCATTATAAAACTTGGCGTGATACTGTAGCCGACATGATGGCCGAGTCGCGCGCGAGTGTAAAGTATGCGGAGGTTTTTCCGCCGGAGCCAGGCTGGGGCTAAGGTTTGGTGCTTGGAGTTAATACGAAAGAGGAATCATGCAGTTTGAATTCGCGACGGCAACCCGCATCATTTTTGGTCCGGGAACAATAGAGAAAGTCCCATCCATTGCCGGCCATATGGCACAGCGTGCCGCGCTGGTAATTGGCAAAGACAAGCAGAGAGCTCAATCCTTTCTCAGGAAATTGACTGACCAGGGATTGCAGGTCCTCGAATTCCAAATGCCGGTGGAGCCGAATCTCGATGTTGTGCGAGAAGGCGTTGAATTAGCGCGAAGGTCGAAATGTCAACTGGTGATCGGTTTGGGGGGAGGGAGTGTTCTGGACACCGGCAAGGTGCTAGCGGCAATGTTGAACAACAGCGGCGATTTGTTGGATTATCTTGAAGTTGTGGGCAAGGGCTGGAAATTGGGCAACCCTTCGGTACCCTACATTGCAATCCCGACAACGGCCGGCACCGGTGCCGAGGTCACCCGCAATGCAGTACTGGGTGTGCCCGAGCAGCAGGTCAAGGTGAGCATGCGCAGCCTTCTCATGCTTCCGCGTCTGGCCGTTGTCGACCCGGAGCTCACTCATTCCATGCCGCCTCAGCTCACTGCAAGTACTGGACTGGACGCATTGACTCAACTGCTGGAAGCGTTTGTTTCCAACAGCGCAAATCCCTTGACCGACGGTCTTTGCCGGGAGGGGCTCAGCCGGGCTGGTGGTTCGCTTCGGCGCGCCTTTCAAGAAGGGGGCGATGCACAGGCTCGTGAAAATATGTCGCTGGCCAGCCTTTTCAGCGGATTGGCTTTGGCCAATGCCAAATTGGGTGCAGTCCATGGATTGGCCGGGCCGTTGGGCGGAATGATACCCGCCCCGCACGGGGTGCTTTGCGGCAGATTTCTGCCGTGGGTCATGGCAGCCAACATCAAGGCGCTCAGAACACGGGCCTCCGATTCTCCTGCGATCGTTCGCTATGGTGAGGTAGCTCGAATATTGACGGGCAATCCCCATTCTTCAGCGGAAGATGGCGCCGAATGGATAAAAGACCTTTCGCAGGAACTCGGTTTGCCGCCCCTGAAAGAGTTCGGATTGAACGAAGGAGATTTCCCTGCGGTGGTGGAAAAATCCCGTAAAGCGAGCAGCATGAAGGGCAATCCAATTGTTCTGGCAGATGAAGAATTGTTGGAAATCCTTTACAAAGCGATCTAGTCCAGCGCAGCGCTTCAGGGCCGCTTGTCTTGTAAAGGCAGGGCTAAAGCCCTGCGTTAGATCAAAAAAAATTTGTAGACCGCGCAGCTGTGGGAGGGATGTAATGCCGTTGGAGGTCAGTTCAAAGGAGAAGGAGCAGGGAGTATTTGTCGTTTATCCGGTCGGATCGGTCGATTCAAATACCAGCATGATACTTCAGGATCATGTAAATTCAGTCTTATCGGAGAGAGATCCGCGTGTCATCATATTCGATATGGAGGGTGTTAACTTTATCAGCAGTGCAGGAATCAGGGTCATCTTAAAGGTTAGAAAATCGCTTAAAGGAAAGGGAGGGAAGCTGCTGATGACAAACCTCCGGCCGCAGATAAAAGTGGTTTTTGATATCATCAGGGCCCTTCCGCCGGAAAGGATTTTTGCGAGTATCGAAGAACTCGACGACTACCTTGCTCATATGCAGAGGCAAGCTTTGGAGAAGGGGTGAGATATGGAAATTCCGGAAAAAATGGGTGCAATGCTGTTGGAAAAATTGGGCGAACCGCTTCGCTATAAAGAGATTCCTGTTCCTCAGCTTGAGGCGGAACAAGTTTTGTTGCGAGTCCATGCCTGCGGCGTGTGTCACACGGATTTGCACATCGTAGACCAGGAACTGCCAAATCCTAAGCTTCCTCTCATTATGGGCCATGAAATTATAGGTACAGTGGTTCGAACCGGGAACAGGGTCGATAAGTTTAAGGTGGGTGACAGAGTGGGTGTGCCCTGGTTGGGACGCACGTGTGGCCAGTGCAGATACTGCCGGAGAGGTCAGGAGAATCTCTGCGATCATGCCAAATTCACCGGCTACACCATAGACGGCGGCTATGCCGAGTACACCGCGGCCGATCAGCGTTACTGCTTTACTATCCCGGATAGCTATGAAGATGCCGAAGCGGCCCCACTGCTCTGCGCTGGCTTGATAGGCTATCGCACTTATCGAATGGCCGGTAAAAATGTTGAGAAAATGGGAATTTACGGGTTCGGCGCGGCTGCCCATATTGTAGCCCAAATTGCGGTGTTCGAAGGGGTGCAGATTTACGCCTTCACCCGGCCCGGAGATAAGGAAGCGCAGGATTTTGCCAGACGACTCGGTGCTGTTTGGGCTGGGGATTCGACAGAGTCTCCGCCGGATGAATTGGATGCAGCGATTATTTTTGCTCCCGTGGGTTCTTTGGTGCCTGCAGCGTTGCGTGCAACTGCCAAGGGAGGATCCGTCGTCAGTGGCGGGATTCATATGAGTGACATCCCGTCATTTCCGTACCGACTTCTTTGGGAGGAGCGAGTGATCCGTTCAGTAGCCAACTTGACTCGACAGGATGGCGAAGAATTGCTGGCGGTGGCTCCAAAAGTGCCGGTTAAAACCGAAATCCAGCTTTTCCCCTTAAAACAGGCGAATGAAGCTCTTGAGGATCTCCGCAATGGAAAAATTGAAGGTGCAGGTGTTTTAGAGATATCCGAACATTGATCCAGTCACACTGCCAAAGTCCAAGGGGGGGCCATGGGAAGACCGCATAAGCTTGCCGCTTCTTTTTGCATTTTTTTCTGCCTGTCCATTGTTGAATGTTATATCTCTCTGGCTGAAGAAGCAAAGGTGCGGCAAACAGTAGGGCCTGCAACTGTGTGGCAGCCGAGCATCAAGGTGATGGATAGCATACGACAGGAGTGTGCAAATTTCTCGGGCCAGGTTTTTGAAGAATGCGTGGTCTCGGCTATGGCGAAATCCGGAGCTTCGCCAGAGGCGGTGGCATTTACTAAAAGCAGTGGCAATTTGGCGTACATCAGAAATTTTCAGGAGACCGGCAGAGTTGATATCGCCTATGTTGAATACCCTTTCAGAGCCAATGAGAATCAGGGAATTTTGCTTGTAAACGGCTTCCCTCAAATTATCGATGTGGATAATTTGAATGCTTTACCGAGGGGTGAACTACAAAGGGATCCACTCTATGTTCACTTGGTTAGGGAGTTTCCAGACATTTCAATATGGTCCGGGGACCGCTCCGGCGGCAAGGACATCTTAATCGAAACATTGTCTGGCGGGGGGCAGCGGTTTATTCTGAGTTATCGTCTGTTAGACGGGTGTCATGCCTGCGAACTGCTCGGTTATGCTAAATTTGCTTTCCAGTTTGACGGCTTGGGGAATTTTACCGGCATCAAACTTATGGGTGTAGAAAGCCAGATCGACGACGAAAAAGAAAAAAGGAGCGAGGCAGAAAAAGAAAAAAACGATCATCTCTCTGTAGCTGAGGGAAAGCAGTTTTCAGTCAGCCTGGAGTCCAACCCCACAACCGGATATCATTGGGAACTGTCGAACTCATTGGACGAGAATGTCGTTAAGTTGGTCGGAAATGCTTATCAAGGACCCGAAACCAAATTGCTTGGGGCGGGCGGCAAAGAAATTTGGACCTTTAAGGCTGTGGGCAAAGGTGAGGCGACAATAAAGATGAAATACGCGCGCCCTTGGGAAGAGGATACTCCACCCGACAAGACCGCTGATTTTGCAATAACAGTCTACTGAGAAAAATCCCTACTGCTCTGAATATCCCAAATAACCGATGCCCTGCTGGCCTTGTCCATCCTGATAAACTTGCAGGTAGCGGCCATCAGTGCAGGTTGGAACATGAATCAGGCGCACTATTTCTTTATAATTGGCGAAATCTGGCAATAGTGATGACAAAAGATTGGGGGAGTCCAACAGAAACGATTCCTTGAAGACCGTTTCAGGCTGATCCGGATATATAGCCAGAGGCAGAATATTTGCCTCAACCAGATCGTTGAAAAAATGAGTGCCATAGGAAACTTCAGGTGTCGATCCATCCTCTTTAAATGCGACTTCACCCAGAATCAAGGTGTGGTTGATGTCTTCGTAGCCTACTTTCACTCCCTGATTAATGTCACTGCTGCCCCAGCGGGTTGGGCCCAATAAAGCGTAACGCTTGCCTTCCAGAATCCTGTTCGCTTTTCCGACTACCCGGCCAATCTTCATTTTGTCTTCGTACTCGCCTAGTCTCGCGTAGGCTTTGGCATCGACATAGAAAATATACTCCACATCTTTTACGATGCTGTTGAAGACGCCTACGTTATTGATAAATATGATATCGTCTGGAGGTATGTTCTTCGGCAGTATGACTCGGCCTATTTTTTCTCCCACCGCGAGCGAACGGCACTGCAGAATATAGAGTTTGTCATTGTCCCAGGCAAATTCGACATCGACGGGGCGTCCATATGCCTCTTCCAGTTTTCTCAGCACTTTTTTGATGAGAGGAACGAAAGGCGTCTTGGTCAGAAAATTCTCAAAAGTGACAATGGAATTTTGGAGTGGAATTGTCTGAGTTTTATACATGGGAGATGAAATATATTCATCTTCGCAGGTCGAGACTACGTAATAGAGGTCGGGATATTCAACCTGTTGGAATAAATCCAGATATGAGATTGTTTCGAGGCGGCGACTTTCAAGGTCGATGACATCTACGAGTTTCTGCGAGTATTTTCTAATTTTTGCAGGTTCGACTTCAGGCCTCAGCGTAGGATGGCTGAGGGGAACCATTCGTGGATAGTCCGGTTCAACTTGGTCTACTGCCCGTGTGCCCAAGCCGAGAACCAGTCGCACCATACCTTCCTCTCTGACGATTCGAGGTGTCCACGCATAAGCGTTCTGGGAAAAGGCAACGCCGCCTGAGAGGGGAAAAAAATAGCGCCCGAAACGGTGCCCGACAACCTTCTGTACCAACACACTCATCCTCTCATCGAAATCGATGAGTTTATGATCGCGCCGATATAGGATGGCAGCCGGGCTGAAGGTGCTCATGAGGACCCGCTTCAGTCCCCATATGAAATCATTCAAGCGGGTTTGAAGATTCCCTTGATTGGCCAGGAAGATCGATTCGTATTTACCCGAGAAAGCGTAGCCAAAGCTATCTTCCAAAAGGCTCGAAGATCGCACAATTAAGGGGTGTTCACCGATTTTTTCCAAAAATTCTCGAAAATCCTCGATGACATCCGGTGGAAAGGAAGCTTTCTTGAACAGTTCGGACATGTTTCTGTATTCTTCTTCGATGGTTTCACTGGCTTTGTATTTTTGGCTGTGAAACGAATACAGTCGATTATAGTCCAGAAAATCAGACAGATTGCCTGAGTTAAAATAATAGGATTCGGGGATGCGGATATATCTTTCCAGTTCAGGGTCTCGCTCCGACAGACGCGGCAAAATTATTTTGTAAGCCAGGAACATACCCGCCGCTTTGCCCCCTATTTTTCCCGACCGCCGGCGATTCCAATAGCAATGATCGATCAGTTCATCGATGTCGCGAATGGTGATGTGGTTTTTGGCGATCCCGACAAAGGGAAGCTGGCTGGAAACAAAATGACTTATCAGCGCGACCCGTACCCCTTCTGCCTCACTGGGGGGAATGTATAGGTTGCCCTGCGGAATTTCACAGAAAGCCTTGAGTGCTTTATTAATTCGGTAAGATGTTGCGTCCTCTCTGTTCACAACCTCATGAAGATGTTGAAATGCCTCCAGTTTCCTTGCCAAGTTGATATGGTTGTCGATTTCAGACTGATTAAAATGTCGGGCAAAATATAAATCTATCAGGGCATTCTTATGCTCGAGAAGAGCTTCCGGATCTTCATCCAGTCCTTTCTTATGCAAGATTTGTCGAGCCTCGTTTTGAATCGCCTCATCACTGGTGATGCCTCGCTCCGCCAAGGCGGAGAAAAAAATTCCGCGAATCTCTGCCTGAAGAGGCTCATACCGCATAATCGTCCGGAACAGGCGATAAGCTTTAATGAGATCGTCGACACAGCTTGTTTCAGCCAAATTGAAACCTCCGCCCGTTTCTATCCTTAAACCCAGCCGCGCAGTTTGCAGGCTTCTGCCACCCTGGCCACAGCGACCAGGTAGGCTGCCTGTCGCAAGCTGATTTTTTTCTTTTGACTCATATCAAACACACCCTGAAAGGCGTGGGTCATCTTCTTGTCGAGGCGCCAGTGAACCTCCTGTAGTTCCCAGTAAAGGTTGTTCGAGTTCTGTACCTGCTCGAAATAAGAGACGGTTACGCCTCCTGCGTTGGCCAGAAAATCAGGCAGAACGATAACACCCTTGTCATTAAGTATCCTGTCGCCGTCCGGAGTGGTCGGCCCATTGGCCAATTCGCAGCAGATTTTGCATTGCAGTCGGGAGGCATTCTCTCTGGTGATGACGTCCTCCAACGCGGCCGGAAAGAGGACCGTTGCATCCAACTCCAAGAGTTCACTGTTGGTGATCGCATCCGCATCCGGAAACCCTTTGAGCTGGCCATTCTTAAGTTTATAGTCCACAAGTTGCGCTGCGTTAATACCCGAAGAGTTGTAAACTCCGCCTTTTGAATCGGATGCGGCCACCAGTTTGAGCCCCAGAATTTCTTCTGCCAGCAGAGCGGCATGCTGGCCGGCATTTCCAAAACCCATGATAGCCATGGTTTTGCCACCCAGATCTATGCCGTAAGCTTCGGCTGCCTCCCGCGTGACGTAAATACCGCCTCTGGCGGTGGCATCGCCGCGACCTTGCGAACCGCCCAGCGGTATCGGTTTGCCGGTAATCACTCCCGGATGGTTTTCGCCCAGTATGGTTTCGTATTCATCCATCATCCAGGCCATGATCTGGGGGGTTGTATAAACATCGGGAGCCGGCACGTCTTTGGTTACTCCCAGAGACCTGGCCATCGCCCTCATATAAGCTCTCGCCAGTCGCTCTTTTTCTCGTTCCGAAAACTCCTTGGGATTACAAACCACACCCCCCTTGCCCCCGCCAAGGGGAATATCCACCACCGCCGTTTTCCAGGTCATCCACGCAGCCAGTGCGCGCACCGTATCAACGGTTTCCTGCGGATGCCAACGTATACCGCCTTTCGCTGGGCCTCGGGCAGTGTTGTACTGAACTCGGAAAGCATGAAAGATTTTGGTCGAACCGTCATCCATTCTTACGGGCAGTGTGGCTTTGATCTCATGCATTGGCCAGCGCAGCAAATCCTGGGTCGCAGGATCAAGGCCAAGTTCTTTAGCTGCTTCATCCAACTGCTGCTGGGCGGTGGTGAAGGGATTGAACCTCTCCATTCCAGGCTCCTCTTATAAGTGGTTAAGGTTTCTCAACAAGGTTTATACTTTCTAGCTAAATGTCAACAGACGCGGGTAATGATCCAAATGAACGGGCCTGCCGAACTGCTCGCAGGATTGCCTGGGCTGCTGCTTGGGCCGCTAGCGACCCCACCACGCTAACCTCTACCCCTTCAAGGTCTCCGCAGCTCAAACTGAAAATTGTATCTCCATCATATTGCGTGTGGGCTGGGTAAACGGTTCGGGCCAAACCGTCATGAGCCATTTGAGCCACCTTTGTGAGTTGGGTCTTATTGAATTTTACGTTGGTTGCCACGGCTCCCACGACGGTGTTTTGGCCTTCGGAAAAACCTCTCATCAGCTTCAAGTGATGAAGCTGACTGTCTGCAGCAATCAACTCAAGACTATCTGGACTTTGGCGACAACCGGCAATGGGGTGGTTTAGTGCAGGATCAACTATGTCCCCGAATGCGTTTACCACCATTAAAGCCGCGACCTCGACACCGCTGGGTGCTCTGATGCAGACGCTGCCCAATCCGCTTTTCATGCCCTGCTGCAGACCGTATAATTTGCCAACCGAGGCGCCGGTACCCGCTCCCACACAGCCTTCCGGCACGGGCTCCGATGAGGCTTTGGTGCAGGCCGCATAACCCAGGGCAGCATCGGGGTAGAATCCGGTACTATTAATGCCTAAGTCAAAGATCACCGCTCCGGCGACGATCGGGATCAATCCGTGACCGCTGTCAAAACCAGTTCCTTGTTCTCTGAGATAATTGCGCATCCCCTCGGCAACGCTCATTCCAAAGGCGCTCCCGCCGGTGAAAAAAATGCCGTGTACACGATCGACCAGATTAAGGGGATTGAGCGTATCCGTGCCATAAGTTCCGGGGGCCCCGCCACGGACGTCAACTCCGGCAGTTGCACCCGCTTGTGTCAAGATGACGGTACAACCGCTGGGAGCGTTCTCAAGAGCGGCATGCCCCACTTGGATGCCGTTTATGGCTGTCAGCGTATCATTTGTCATAGCCCTAATCTCCAAAGTTTTGCACCAGATAACGATAAATTTCTTTGCCGATTTCAATACCCGTCTCGATAATCTCCGGCCCGAACTGTCGCCCTGTGGCAGTTCGGAAGGTATCAGCGATACGCAGCATTCCGGTCATTCCCCAGGGGAAACGTTCGATGATTTGCTGCGGAGTCAGACCTTGATGATTCATCATATACCAGAGGGTGTGAGTAAAAGTATCCGGACCCCACCGGAACTTGTCGGCATCGTAGAGACAGTTGCTCACCAGTTGGAATGATGGTCTTGGGCAGGTTTTAGGTGGGATAAAAGCTTCATGATTCAGGATGGCCTGACAAATACAATCGATTTCTTCACTTCCCAGTGGAAGATCTTTGAGATATCGCAATGCTTCCCTCGATCCGACCTCAGCGTGACGGTCTTTGCCCCGGCTGATGTCATGCAGAAGTCCTGAAATTAAGCCCATTAGAATGAGTCTTTCCTGTCGGGACTGTTCCATTGGATTCGATTCAAGCTCGGCTTGAATTAAGGTGGCACCATCGATGCTCACTCGGGTGCTGTGGTACATGCCATGTCCCAAGTCTTCGTGCAAAACCGGCTCCAGTCTGTTTCGCAGGCGAATGAGGATGGGATGATGGAAAAATATTTTTCGGGCGTGGGCGAGGGGAGCTTTAAACTGTATATAAAAAGTAGGACATGGATGCCTCGAAGCGATGCGTTCAGCTTCTCTTTGCAAATTCTGCGACAATGGATTCATCGGCTTGAGCTTTTCCATTAATTCTCAGCTAAGTGAGCACCATAAGCGTTCCAAGAATAGTTCCAGTTTTACGGGTTAAGCTATTGCAATCGATACTTCTCTGCAAGAAGGCGCCTGAAGCGCGGAGTATAGATAAGCTCAAAAGTGTCTTTCTTGTCTGGAAACAAATAGTAGGCTTGTTTGCGTACTCCGTTGATCAGCTTTTGTGCTTCTTCCAGTGGAATTGCGGACTGGGCTATCAGTGCCAAAGTAAAATCAACCAGCCGTCTCAGATGCCTGATCCGTTTTTCCTCTTCCTGCCTTTCAGCTTCAGAGTACCGTCTGTGAGGTTCTATTCCTGAAGTCATATTGCTCCTTAAATCTTTTGCCGCCTCCAACAGCGCCAGCGCTCGAACACTGCAGGATTCCAGCCCGCCAGATCGATCCAAATTTAGTCTCAACCGTAAACACATTCATGAACATGCTTCTGCATGAGTTTTTCTTCCATCAGCACGATTCGTTTGATCATCAGATCGAGTATTTTCACGCCCACCTCGGGGAATTGCACGAGTAGTTTCCTGAAACTCTCGCGGTCCAACGTCAAACACTCGACCCTGGTTGTAGCTCTGATCGAAAAAAGTCTTTGAATGTCGGACAACAGTGCCACGCCACCGAAAAATTCACCCTCTCGAAGTTCGTTCAAGAACACGGAATGGTCCTCATACTCCCTGACAATTTGAGCACTTCCGGAAAGCATGATATAGCCGCGGTCATCTGAATCGCCCTGGTGGAATATGAATTCACCGGCACGGTAGCAGACTCTTTTAGATAGGTAAGCGTAAAGTTTGAGACGCTGCAGGGGTATTCCGGAAAAAACCGGGATTTTTCTGAGCACATCAAGGTTCGCATCCAGCTCGCAGCGACCGACTCGTTCGCTCAGAACACATTCCTCATTATTCTCCATGGGCGAGTTCATAGAAAAGACCCTTTCTTGAAAGGAGTTCTTCGTACTGACCTGCTTCGACGATTTTGCCTGCCTTCATTACTATAATTTGATCATAATCTTTAACCAATTCAAGACGATGGACAACCGCAATCAGTGTCGACTTGCCTTTCATCTCGGTTCTGAGAAGGTTCTGCACCCTCGCTTGAGAGCGATTGTCCAGACTTGCGGTTGCTTCATCTAAAATGAGAATATGAGGCTTTTTCAGAAACAAGCGGGCGAGAGCTATTTTTTGCTTCTGACCTCCTGAAAGCCTGTCTCCCATGCTTCCAACTTGAAAGGCCAAACCGGCTTCCATCACTTCATCAAGCAAACTTTGCTCGCGAAGACACTCGACCATCCGTGTTTGTACTTTTTCCATGGCGCGCGGATGATCCGCTTTGGGATGACCGAATAGGATGTTTTCCATTATTGTGTGTGTATAGAAATATTTGCTCGGCTGATAAAAAGTAAAAGCGCCCGGAGCATGGTCTGAAATTTTTTGAAAGAATTCGTGACGTGCTTCGATTATTTTAAGTTCCAGAGCCTTTGGCAGGGTAGCCATCTTGTGATTGGAGGGTATATAACGAAGCGCCAGTCTGAGGATCGCGTCCAGTTCTTTGCGTGACAGGTGATCACGCCCGACTTTGCCGATTCGCTCTACGATAGCACTGTAGAGGTCAAATTCGCTCCGCGGAATTGGGCTCATTTCAAAGAAGAATTGATCATCTTTTAAATCCTCCAAAAGAGAAACCGTTTGTGTTGCCATCTCTACCCCGAGGTCCGATAGCTCAGATGTCAGACTCGTTTCTTCCAGAAATTGCCTGAAAATTCTGTTGGTGGGCAGTTGCTCCAATTCCCAAGCTTCCCGGTTTGGATGGCCAAACGTGATGTTTTCGGCCACATTAGTGTAATTGAGAAACTTTTCGACATCAAAGAACTCGACTTGTTCCGCCAGCTCGGTTCTCCATCGGCTATGGAACTCTTCTCGTACATTGATCAATTTTTCGGCAAAAACGCCGTGCGCATTAATGTCAAGCAGCGTATTCAACCCAAACCGAAGAATGTCGTCCGAGAGACCCACCTCGTCAACTACACGCAAAATCTGAGCCCGGTCCGGAAGTGATTCTTCCTCTAGAAGTTGATTGAGCTGCAGAGATTTGCAGGCATAGATGATATTTTCCATGATAGTATCGTCGAAGATAAAGGGATGCTGAGCAACGTAGCCTAGGTTGTGGCTCACATCCAGTTTAGTGAGAGTCTTCAGCTCCATTCCATCCATTAACACGTGTCCACGCGAATAGCTGTACAACTGCCCAATCACCATCGCCAGCGTGCTCTTGCCGCTGCCGGAGAAGCCAACCACAGCCAGCTGTTCGCCCGGCTGCAAGTTTAGCGAGATTTGGTCCAGGATGCGAATGTCGTTGTCCACAACATATTCAAGATCCGTTATCTCGATTTTGCCTTCCAGTTGATAGGGTTCACGTTGCTCTTCCGGCTTGAGTTGGAATTCCGGGGCGTAATCAAAATAGCTCATGACCTGATAGTAGCGCACCCTGCTGTCCTGAAAATCCTGATAATAGTCCATTAGCTCCTTCCATGGGTCGTAGAGCTTTTCGTAGGCTGACAGAAACGCGACCAACGCGCCCAAATCGAGGCGACCTTTAATACTCAGATAGCCGCCAACCAGGAACAGTATGAAAGGCCCTAAGCTTTGGAAGAAATTATTGATAAATTTAACCAGGAACTTGTTCTTATTCATGCGATGGCGCAGGCGAAAGAGCATAGCACCGAATGTGTCGAGTTTCTTATTCTCAATCGGATAGCTCGCATTACCGTGGATTTCGTGCATACCGGTGATCGCTTCACCTATCGCATTGCTCATGCTGCGAGTGACGTTGATCCGATCCTGATTGAGTTTGTTATAGCGCTTCTGGAGAAAAGGAATAATCAAAATTTCAACGGGGTATATAGCAAAACTGAGAAGAGCCAGCAGTGGATTGAGATAGACCATATACCCGGCAAACGTAATCAGGGTAAGCAGGTTGATGACCGGCACCGCCAGGGCGCTGCCCAAAAAATCACCCGGCCCGCTTAGTTCCGATGTCAACGAAGATATGACCATACCCGGGGGTGTGCGCCGAAAGAACGACAGAGGCAAGCTTAAAATGTGTGCGTAGAGCTGAGTGCGCATTTCATACAAGATTTTTTGTCCGATATAACCCTGCAACACATTGATGATGTATTTCAGAACACCCGCCATCACTACGGCGCCGATGTAAAGACCACAGTACATGAAAAGGGCATTCAGGTTGCGGGACTGAATGGCGATATTAACGATGCGCTTTTGCATTTCCAGTGGAAAGACGCGGAAAAAGACGGTGAAAAGGATCATTATAAAAAGCGCAGATTGCAGACCTCGGCAGCGTTCCAGCACCCAAGAAAAAAGGGATTTTTTCGTTACCATCGATGCCATCTCCAGTTTCGCTGTAACTTGTGTCTGCCCGGAAAGCCTGTTTTGGTCGAAGGGGAGGTTTATCCCCGCCTAGAGGACCACAATGATTCAGCGGGACCAAAGGCCGGGATAAACCATGCCCCTGTGCGAGTTCCTTAAAGATACGAGTTTCCGGTCGGCCACTGGCTTGTTGGAAAGGTGTTTATCATAACACACTCATCCGATGTTATGGAAAAACTGCGAGTGAAGAGCGAGTTGATTTTTACTATTTTGTTTTGCAGATGACGTTCATTATGTATTACTCTCAATACTTGTTTAATCTCAGAAGCTTCCGATTTTGAACGATAATGGTTATTGTTTTGAAGTTAAGTATATAATTGCAAAGATTAGAAGCCTGCGAATTCCTAAAGATTTGCGTTCGGCTGTTATTAAAAGCCCGAGCTGCCATACGAAGGCTCATACTTAACTGCTGGAAAAGGTGGAGAGTGACATGGAGACAATGAATGACAAATTCTATTGGAGGATAAGATGACACCTGTTGAAATTAAAAAGGATATCCACTGGGTTGGGGCTGTTGATTGGAATATACGGGATTTTCATGGGTATTCGACTCCCAAGGGAACGACTTACAATTCTTATCTGGTGCTGGATGATAAAGTTGCCCTGTTCGATACCGTCAAAAAACCTTTCAAGAACGCTCTCATGCACAACATCAGAAGTCTTATCGAGCCGCGCAAGGTAGATTATCTAATAGTAAACCACGTTGAAATGGACCATTCCGGATGTGTACCGGAGATTATGGAAGAGCTCCAGCCGGAAAAAGTTATCTGCTCGGCCATGGGTAAGAAAGCTCTTTTGGAACACTATCATCGGGAAGATTGGCCGTATGAGGTGGTTGCGTCCGGGCAGACCATCTCTTTAGGGAAAAAGAACGTTCAATTTCTTGAAACACGTATGATTCACTGGCCGGATAGCATGATGTCTTATCTTCCGGAGGATCGACTGCTTATTTCGAGCGACGGCTTCGGCCAGCACTGGGCGACCAGTCAGCGTTTTGATGATGAAGTCGACTCTCACGAATTGTTGAAGCATGCCACAAAATACTACGCCAACATTCTTTTGTTGTATTCGCCGTTGATTCAAAAGCTGCTCGCCAGTGTTCAACAGTTGGGTCTTGAGATCGATATGATTGCGCCGGATCATGGGCTCATCTGGCGGGCGGAACCGACCAGGATCGTTGAGGCTTATGACTTATGGAGTCGACAGCAGAGCAAGGAGAAGGCGCTTATTATCTATGACACCATGTGGAACAGTACAGAAAAAATGGCTTATGCGATTGGCGATGGATTGAGCAGGCAGGGTGTCATATTTCAGATTTTTAATCTGAAATATGCTCATCGCAGCGACGTGATGACTGAAGTTTTGGATGCCAAAGCGCTTATTTTCGGATCATCGACCCTGAACAATGGCATGATGCCGACCGTGGCCGACATGCTGACCTACATGAAGGGATTGAAGCCGGCCGATAAAATCGGCGCAGTCTTTGGATCCTACGGTTGGAGCGGGGAGGCGGTTAAATTGATAAGCGGAGTTATGGAAGAGATGAAAATCGAGTTAGTTGATCCGGGTCTTCGAGTGAAATTCGCACCTTCGCACGACGATTTGAAAAAGTGCGTCGAATTGGGGCGCAAGATCGGTCTGGCGGTAAAGGCGAAAATTTGAGTTGTTACCCATCCGGTAACCCTGTAGTGCAGGGCTTCAGTCCCTCCATAAGCAGGACTGAATCGGGCAGCCTTAAAGGGTTGCGCTACATTAAAAGGGAGTATTTGGGTGGAGACTAAACTGCAGAATAGAAGGACTAAACAAAGGGGCTGGTCGAAAGCACAGCTCCATTCTTTATTTCATCGTTTCGTTTGCATGGGGGCGGGGCGGCTTAGGACATCGCTCCCATTGCAACACTTAATGACCCTCCCATGGAAGGCTGATTGCTGCCAGTTTACTTGACTCGATCTTTTAATGCCTTTCCCGGTGTGAACTTGACTACCTTAGCAGCTGGAATCTTGATCTTTTCACCGGTTCTTGGATTTCTTCCTTCTCTTTCAGCACGTCCTGCCACTTTAAAGCTACCGAACCCGAGCAGAGAAACGGAGTCCCCTTTCTCCAGTGCGGTTGAAACGCCTTCGGTAAAAGCATTGATGGCGGATTCTGCTGCCTTTTTGGTGATTCCGGCCTTATCGGCTACAAATGCTGTCAGTTCTGCTTTGGTCATTCTTTCCCTCCTTTTTGAAACAACCGATTCCCCGTAAAAAGCCGCCCCATGACTTCTTTAATACTAAAGTGGACCGCAAGTCCAGTGTTTTCATGCGGTTTTGGCGGTAATTATGTGGATTTTTCTCATTGTTCACACTTTTGTTACAACGTCGGAGCAGGATTGTCACGTCGGGCAGTCATCCTGTCAGCAAAATCCAATACAGAACCCTTAACAGACGGGACGCTTCGGAATCATCTGTAATTCCAACCAGCTGATCAGGGATTTGGTGAAGTAAAGTGGGCTTTTCTTCATGGTTGTGTCAAACCTCCAGAGAAGGCATGCAAGGTGCGATCAATCTTGCCGCCGGCATTCGCGGCGGTTGGTTGAGAAAAAGCCGCCGACGGTCTTCCTGCCAGCGACATTTTCAAGTTGAATTTCCCTCACTCTCATATGAGGAAATCACTCCCGGCGTACTCAGCAAAAAAAGAGGGGCTTTGCAAGCCCCCCTCTATTGAGTCATCAAAACCGATTTATCGAAAGTCTACCTTACATAGATGAAAATCGGGTTGGAGTAGAACCACAGATCCGCCCAGGCTTCGTTGGCTCCATCGAGGCCCAGATTGTTGGTGGCCAGGCTATCAGCCAGGGGCTCACCGTCTTTCGTCTCCCAGGCCTGGTTGACGGTGTTGTTGGTGCCGCGCAGGCGGAAGTATGTGTCTTTGGTCAGGTTGGTCTGATAGGTGATGACATTGTATCCGTCCGCATCGGTCGTCCAGTCAGCGGCGGAGAAACGGGCGACCACACGGGTGGAGGGATTGGTAGCATTGCTGTAATTGGGGTTAGAAGGTCTAATTTTCCCGCTGATGTCGCCGGCGATGAGGTCGACATGGTCCACCACAGGAGTGCTGTTGTTGTTATTAACTTCAGGGCTTTTGAAGCGGATCTGGATGGTAACCGGCTTAAAGCGGCCCGCGCTAAGATGCATGTTTTGCCCCATGGTCACGGTTGTCCACGGAGCTTGCGAGGCGGTGAATTCCAGCGCATCTATCAAATCGCCCATAACGAAGAAGGAATCCCCGGAACGCTGAGCGGCTGCGATTTCTTTGAGGGAGTAATTGCCATCGCCGTCCAGGTCTTTCACGTTGACCCAGGTTTTCTGGTATTCACCGGGGTAAAAATCATCACCGCCGACACTGTAGTGCTCGTGATAGTCCGAGTTGGCAAAGTTGAACCAGTGGCGCCCTTCACCGAGGAGTGCATCCCACAATCCTCCCAGCTTGGCAGAGTAATATCCCACACCGCCGTAGGTTCCACCGAATGTTCCCGCCGGGCTAAAACCACCGCGGTCCGCGTTGGCCTGGTGCCCTGGGGCGCCCTCGAAACCGTAGCAGATGTCGGGAGCGGCATTGTTGAAATCACGGAAATGCTCAATGTTGTAGCCACCGCCGGAGTTCGAATCCCAGGCCCCCTTGCGCTCGATGTGGGCAAAAATGATCCACGCATCGTCGATCCGGCCCTTCTTGTACTGTTCTTCCATCCAGCTGGCGGCTGCAACCGCGTCTTGGTGCCTTTCAGGATATAATTTGTTGTCTGAGGCGCCCGGCGCGGAGTACGACTTGCCATTTCGCTTCTCGAGTTTCCCAAACGGGGTAGCCTCATCGATACGACTGGTATCATTATCAGAGTTGTCAAATTGGAATTCAAAAGCGCTGATGGCATCGGCGCTGGGTGCAACCAAGCTCACACTGCAATGTTCATGACCGGGAACGTTCCATTCCAACCCGGAAAAGATCTTATTATCTTCAAAATAGGTCGAGCGGGCCTTGAGAATATCGGCGTAGGCAAAATCCCTGACGCTCTGCCAGCGCCACATGACTTGGTGGCCACTTGAAGTTGCGACATCTCCCTGGATGGGATTTTTGGGATAAGCAGTGTCGTCGTCCCAATATTTGCCTTGTCCGTCCGTCACTCTTCCACCACCATGCTCCGAGTTTGCCCACCAATCCAGGCCATATTCATAATTTTTCTGCATTACGAAAGGAAAGTCCGTAGAGCCGTCCGTGTAAAGGGTGTGCTGGTGGAAATCTCCCGACATCCACTTGCTCGCCACATCTTCTCCATTGTTGTGGTGACGGGAATCCCAGTCCCATGGCATCCCATTGCACCCCAGGTGCGTGTTGGCGCAAACGGGATTCAATCCGCCCATGGCTAAACACATGGTGCCGACAAGGGCAGCTGTCTTAATCTTTTTACGTATACCTCGTGTGAAACCAATCATTGAATATTCCTCCATAAAAAATTAGAAATTCACAATCAATGTGCTCAAATTTGATAGGTAAACAACACCAAGGGTAATTCTGCGCCGACACCTCCTTTCTCACCAAAAGTGACATAGCCAACCCTGCCATCATGGTGGCAGGCGTGATTCCATCAAAAACGGCCCTTCATCTGCTTAATCCATCGGGCACGGGACGCCTGCCGCTACCTCATATGGATTATCTCGACCGCGTCTATCCGGCGTTTAGCGGGTGTATGTGACATTTCTGCGACGCATGAATTACACTCGTGTGAAACAATGATTATTGCTTTATGTCGACAGACGTGAAGACTTCCTGCGGCAGATGAAGTTTCATTCGTGACAGAGCTTACTAACGATTTGTTAAGACTTGATGGAAGGAGTGTTACATTTTGAAGATTTGCAAAGGTGCATCTTCCTTGGTCGTGGGGATGATTGTGGAAAGCAGGCCGTGCCGCAGGATTTGAGATCCAGCCGTGTATAATTCATTGACCTAATTAGAAGGCGAGAAGGGGGTGCTGCTTTGAAACAAAAAAGGCCGCTCATTTGAGCGGCCTTAAGTTTGGCTATAATGGTCGGGACGAGAGGATTTGAACCTCCGTCCTCTTGCACCCCAAGCAAGCGCGCTAACCAGTCTGCGCCACGTCCCGACGAGAACGTATGCTTATCATTTATCATCATGGCTGTCAAGCCGCTCATTTTGCGGTATAGGCAGGCTTACTGGCCCGCCGGGCCTACTAAAGAATCCTCACCTGGCCCCAATGCCTTGCTGAAAAGTATCGAGGATAATCCCGTCTCCTCCAGTTGCTTCAGACAATATCCATGAACCGATTAGCTAACTATCTACGGCGAGTTCAAAATCGCAATCTGAATCGCGTTGCCAAAAGAAATTTGGCAAGAAAATCGAAAGCCAGGCGTGAGATATGTCACGCCTGGCTTCCTTTTAATGTTGAGAGAAACCAACTCCCATAAAGTAGAGTAATCATCATTTTTGATTCGATCTAGCAGTCAAGCCAAAATTTTGCGTAATGTGGTAAGATTTTCTCATATCCCTCGAAGAAACTATACGAGAACACGCTTCTTCTGCTTTCCGTCATTCCTGACTTATCTGGAAAGACGCACTAAAGGTATGCCTGGACAAGGTCCTGGTGAATAAGAAAATTAATTTGAACCCTTCATGGCTCCCTGGCGCTCTCTCTCCAGTTCCTGCCGGGCCTTCCATGCCGGGCACCACTTGCCGTGCCATGTCATCAGCTTTCCAAACCAGGATTCGGGTTTTTTTCTGGCATAGTTACAGAGTGCGCACCCATCGCACATCTTGCCGAGAAATCTTTTAAAAGCATTCATTAGCTTATCTCCTTTGCAGGCAAGCAAACGAAATCCTTAGGACTTTGCATCTCTACCGGGACAGCATTATATCCTAACCAAGGCACAGCAAAATTCGACCATTTCATAATCAGTGTTGTTTCGAAATCAAACATGTCAGTGTGATGTGAATTGAGCTTTTCCTTGCTCTAAACGAGATCATGCCTAGACTTACTTATACGCTATTGCAACAGTTTGGCAAACCCGATTCGCCGGCATGAATAAGAGGTCCATTTTTTTGGAATTATTTGATAGACTGTGCAGCCGTTCCGAGTGGAACAGTAAATCTTAAAATGATCGGTTGCCGGTATAACGAGTCTGAGCGAGACGCTCAGAACCTGTCCGAGAATAATTAGGACAGGGCTTTAGCCCTGCCTGAACAAGCAGCACTAAAGAGTTACGCTACAGGGAGAGGGAGTTTTAGGACAGTTCCTGTGTTGGTTTTGTTACCTGGAAAAGGGAATTTAGGGGCACATGAGAAAAAAGAAACGTATTTTTGTGCTGCTGGGCTTACTGATCGTTGCCGCAGCCGGAGGTGCTTACTGGTGGTGGCGATCCGGACAGCAAGAACAATCGGGCGACAACCTCGTGCTATACGGGAATGTGGATATCCGTCAAGTTGAACTGGCATTCAACGACAGCGAACGAATTGCCACCATGTTGATGCAGGAAGGCGACCGTATAAAGCAAGGACAGTTGGTAGCGAGTTTGGAAAAGGTTCGTCTGGAAAAGACAGTTGCTCGCGCCGAAGCACAGGTAAAAGCCCAAGAACAGGTTGTTGCCCGCCTTTTAGCCGGGAGCCGCCCTCAGGAAATACAAAAGGCGCGCGCAGAAAAAGAAGCAGCCGAAGCCGAAGCGCACAATGCCAATCAGATCTATGAACGCAGACGGCCACTTGTGAAACAGAATGCGATCTCCAGAGAGCAGACAACGATCGCAAAAAACAATGCTAGGGCTGCCGAGGCCAAATTGAGAGCGGCCCAGGAGGTGCTCGATTTGGCCGTAGTAGGACCCCGCAGAGAAGACATAGCCGCAGCGAAAGCCACGCTTCAAGCTTACCGAGCGGAACTGGCCTTTGAAAAGCAGAGGCTGATCGATGCCGATTTGTATGCACCATCCGATGGAGTCGTCCAAGATCGAATTTTAGAGCCGGGTGACATGGCTTCACCGCAACGGGCCGTTTACACTTTGGCACTCACTAACCCGATCTGGGTAAGAGCCTATGTTCCAGAGCCGCAAGTCGGAAAGCTCTGGCTGGGCATGTCCGCTAGAGTGGAGACCGACAGCTATCCCGGCAAACAATACGAGGCCTGGGTTGGATATATTTCTCCAACGGCGGAGTTCACGCCCAAGACTGTGGAAACGACGGAGTTGAGAACGAGGTTAGTCTATCAGGTCCGGGTTTACGTCTGTAACCCGGAAAATGAATTGAGGCTGGGCATGCCGGCGACGGCGATTATCCCTCTGGGTCAGCCGTATGTAAAAGAACAAGCTGAATCTCATCGCTGCAAACAAAATTGAACGCAAAAGAGACCAAGACAGATCGACAAAGCAGCCTTGCCAATCATGTCGCCCTGGAATTTAGGAGCGTCACCAAAACTTTTATGGCCGGGAAGCGGAAGGTTAAGGCGCTGGAAGATATTAGCGTACGGGTGCCGTCCGGGGTGATCACAGGATTGATCGGGCCGGACGGAGCAGGGAAGACGACCTTGATGCGTTTGGCGGCAGGACTGCTTATCCCTGACGAAGGTCGCATAACGGTGCTGGCACTTGATGCCACTCACGATTCTCTGGCTGTACAGGCATCCATCGGTTATATGCCGCAGCGCTTCGGCCTCTATGAAGACCTCTCTGTTCAAGAGAACCTGGATCTCTACGCAGATCTACAGGGAGTTATAAAAGACCAGCGACCCGCAAGGTACCAGGAATTGATGCGTATGACCGGACTTGCTCCATTCTCTTCGCGCTTGGCAGGCCGACTTTCTGGAGGGATGAAGCAAAAACTTGGCCTTGCCTGCACGCTGGTTCATCCTCCCGAACTGCTGCTGCTGGATGAGCCTACGGTGGGGGTAGATCCGGTCTCTAGGCGCGAGCTTTGGAGTATCGTAAATAGGTTGGTGCAGGAAGAAGGTATGAGTGTCCTGCTGAGCACGGCTTATTTGGACGAAGCTGAGCAGTGCCATGAAGTCATCATGCTCCATCAGGGCAGGCTGCTTGGCCAGAAACCTCCAGATGAATTCAGCAAAAGTCTGGAGGGGCACACCTATACTGTCAATGTGCCGGGCTTGAACAAGCGCAATGTCCAAAAGAGACTCGCGGAGGGTGAAGGTGTTATCGATGCTGTCATACAGGGCGAGCGCGTGCGATTGGTTATGGATTCCACGAAACGCCCGAAGATTGGAGCTCTTCTGGAAGGGGTGGATGATGCTGTCTTGAAACCCGTTCCGGCCCGGTTTGAGGATAGCTTCATCGCTATGCTCAGATCGGAAACAGAAAAAGGGAAGAACCAGGCCTCACAAACGAACTTTACTCATAGCATGCCGATGAGCGGCGGCGACAAAGTCATAGAGGTTCGAGATGTGGCCCGGCGGTTCGGTGATTTTTACGCAGTCAAGAATGTGACTTTTGACGTGAAGCAAGGGGAAGTGTTCGGACTTTTGGGGGCAAACGGGGCGGGAAAGTCAACTACATTTAGAATGCTGTGTGGCTTGCTGCCTCCCAGTGCGGGAAAGTTAAGGGTGGCGGGACTGGATTTAAGGAAAGCTGCCGCTGCCGCCCGTGCCCGAATCGGATACATGTCTCAGAAATTTTCTTTGTACGGTAACTTGAGCGTTCGACAGAACCTCAACTTTTTCAGCAGCGTGTACGGGCTTCGCGCACAGCATCGGGCGCAGAAGGTTGCCTGGGCTTTGGAGCAGTTCGAGCTGGTGAATCAAGCCGAGACCACCAGCGGTGACTTGCCGCTCGGCTATAAGCAGCGGCTGGCAATGGCCTGCGCGCTCATGCATGAACCGGAAATACTGTTTCTGGACGAGCCTACTTCGGGAGTCGACCCTCTGGCGCGCCGAGAGTTTTGGTTGCGGATTAATGAACTGGCCGAGGAGGGTGTTACGGTATTGGTTACGACTCATTTCATGGAAGAAGCCGAATACTGTGATAGGCTGGCTATCATGTCAGCCGGCAAGATTTTAGCCTTGGGAGTGCCCAGGGAGATCAAAAAGGAGGCAAGTTCTCCGGAAAATGTCGATCCGACCATGGAAGATGCTTTCATCAAGCTTATTCAAACAGATGAACAAGGGAATAAAGGCAACGGTTAGGGACTATCCAGGAATAACCTCCCGGTTTTTGCTCGCGGCAAGGTTAGCCAATTGTCATTCCAGTGAAAGTTGGAAACCAGGTTTTTTCGGAATATCCTGGACGCCCGGTTCGAAAGTAGCGCCTGGATGTGTAGCTACTCATCCGATGGAATCGCTACAGCTAGGTTATTATTGGAAGGCTTCTTAGCGGAAATTGTCTTACCAAACAAGGTCGAAGAAAGATGGTAAGAAAGGCCGAACGGCAAACCATCGAGCGGCGCGGGGGAGCCTTGATGCGCCTTCGCGGCCTGATGCGAAAAGAATTCTTGCAGATTCTTCGCGATCCCAGCAGCATTGCCATCGCTTTTCTGATGCCGGTTGTGCTGCTCCTCTTGTTTGGCTATGGAGTGTCACTGGATGCAGAGCATGTCCCGATTACTCTTGTGGTGGAGCATCCCAGCGCTGTTACATCGCGATTTACCAAGGGTTTTTTCGGTTCGCGCTATTTTGACCCGAACCAGATGTTGAGCATCAGGGAGGGTACGCAGTCGCTTTTGGAACATGAAGCGAACGGCCTCGTCTATCTGCGGGAGGATTTCGCAGAGAGCCTGCAACGCACCGAAGGGGGAGCCATCCAAGTTATTATCAACGGTGTTGATGCCAACAATGCCCGCCTTATTTCAGGTTATGTCGAAGGGGTTTGGAACGATTGGATCAAACGAGAATCTCTAAAGCAGGGAAGTGGGCCTGCTATGCCGGTTCAGGTGCAGCAGCGGATTTGGTTCAACAGTGAAGTCAGGAGTCAAAACTTTCTTGTGCCCGGATTGATCGCTGTCATTATGACTCTGATCGGTGCTCTGCTAACAGCGCTGATTATGTCGCGGGAATGGGAGCGGGGGACAATGGAGGCTCTTATGGTCAGCCCTGTTGCAATGCGCGAAGTGATCATCGGTAAACTTGTACCATATTTTCTTTTGGGAATGGGTGGTATGACTTTGTCGGTTGTAATGGCGGTTTTTTTGTTCCACGTTCCTCTGCGCGGTTCCCTTTGGCTGTTATTTGCCGGCGCGGCCTTGTTTCTGCTGACGGCTCTCGGCATGGGACTGCTCATTTCGACTCTTGCCAGAAGCCAGTTTGTGGCCAGTCAAGTGGCTATCATCGCGACCTTTCTGCCGGCCTTTATCCTGTCCGGATTTATATTTGACATAGGCAGTATGCCTCCGGTCATACAAGGGCTCACTCATGTAGTTGCAGCCAGGTACTTTGTTGCCATCCTGCAAAGCGTGTTTTTGGCGGGAAATGTATGGTCGGTCGTTTTACCCAATGCTCTGGCTTTGATTGTGATGGCGACCATATTTTTGGGTATCACCCGCAGAAGATCGCGCAAACGTCTGGAGTAGCATACCCATGGGCAGGCGAATTTTTGCTTTGATGATAAAAGAATTCTTGGCGTTACTGAAAGACAAAAAAAGCCGCACGGTTATCATAGTCCCACCGCTTGTCCAGTTGCTTGTTTTCAGCTACGCAGCAACGTTCGACCTGACTCGCGTTCCATTTGCCGTATACAATGAGGATTCGGGATACGTGGCGAGAGATTTGCTCGCCGGTTTCACCGGTTCCACCAACTTTCGCGAAGTGGCGAGAATCTCAAGCGACCAAGAGATTGCTCCTCTGATAAACAGCCGCAAGGTATTGCTGGTTCTGCACATTGGTCCACAGTTCAGCCGCAACCTTTTTTTGCGGCGCCCGGCTGAACTGCAGGTCATTGTGGATGGCAGAAACTCCAATACCGCAATGGTGGTCTTGAGTTATGTGCGTTCCATCGTAACGAGTTACAACGATCGCTGGATAGAACGCCATGGACTTCCCAAGCCTCCCGCCCGGCTATTGACGCGGTTCTGGTTTAACCAAAACTTGGAGAGTCGCTGGTTTATCGTGCCTGGGGTTGTGGGCATCCTCACACTGGTCGTGACCATTCTGGTCACCGGTCTATCGGTGGCTCGCGAGAGGGAGCAAGGCACATTTGACCAATTGTTGGTGACTCCTCTGCGTCCGGTTGAGATCCTGTTTGGGAAGGCCCTGCCCGGATTCATCATCGGGCTTGGTGAGGCGTCACTGATAATGCTGCTGGCGGTGATCTGGTTCAAGGTCCCGCTGCGCGGGAACATTTTGATTCTTTACACGGGCATTGTGCTTTTCCTCATGTCGGCCGTGGGAATAGGGCTTATGATTTCTTCTCTGGCGGTTACTCAGCAGCAAGGTCTTCTGGGAGCCTTCCTCTTCATCGTTCCTTCCATTATCCTGTCCGGGTTTGCCACGCCGATTGCCAATATGCCCGAGATCGTCCAAAGGATTACCCTGCTGAACCCTCTGAGATATTACCTGGTTGTGCTGCGCGGCGTATTCCTAGAAAACACTCCGTTTGCTTTGCTGATCCATCAATTCTGGCCTATGGCTTTGATTGGGGCGGTAAGCCTTGCTTCTGCCGCCTGGTTGTTTCGACACCGCATGTACTAGTGCTTTATAGCATAATTCATTGCTGTATCGTTTCGCTTTTTGCGGTCATTCCGGCGAACTACCGCCTGGGCGGCATCTTCGACCTGGAATCCAGTTTTCATGCGCTTTTGGACCCCGGCTTTCGTCAGGGTGACGATATCGGTTGTATCAATAAATTCCGCAGGCAGAAACTTGGGTTACTGATTTCTCCCTTTGCTGCGCTTCGCTCCAAGTGACAGAAGAGGCACTGTCGGACGCTCTTTGCATCCTGCGACAGCCTTTATATTTTTGTCGGGACCTTGTGTGGAAATCTGAGATGTAAGACTTATTTTATAAAATCATCGGTAAGTGCGCGATTTTGGATGCCAAGGGCCTCTTAAACTTTAGCATTGGGCGTCTCAGCAAGTAGACAATTCACGACTTCGAGAATCAGAAAATACGATTTTTAATGCAAGGAGGCCTGAAGCACCTCAGTAACCGTTTGCAGGATTCTTAAACACAGGAAGATAGTGATGAATAACATACCGCAAAGCTCCGGCAGGAAGTTTTCTGGGTGGTCAACTTTAATATGGATTATGCTTATTTGGATCGTGGTGATGTACTTTTTTAGAGGATTCAGTCCAACTGATCTTCTAGAGGTTGACTATACTCAGTTCAAAAACTACGTGAACGAGGGCAAGGTTAAAGAGGTGGTCATCAAGGGAGACCAAGTAACTGGAACCTTTAATGAACCCGTGGTGAAGGGAAAAAAGGAAAACCAGGTAAAGTACGAACAATTTCAGACCACCATACCTTCCTTTGCGGGTCACGAACTGCTCGATCTTCTGGAAAAAAATAAAGTGACGATTAAGGCGGAGTCCACAAAAACCCCATGGTTCACTACTTTACTCATCGGTTTTCTGCCGTGGATTCTGATCATTGGATTTTTTATCTATAGCAGTAAAAAGTTAAGAGGCATGGGAGGTCTTGGCAAAGGCGGCCCATTTGGCTTTGGCGAGTCAAAGGCTAGACTTTATACTAAGAGCAGCAGCAATGTCACTTTCGAAGATGTAGCGGGTTCAGATAATGCCAAAAAAGAACTTACCGAGATCATTGATTTCTTAAAGAATCCTTCTAAGTTCAGAGCGTTGGGTGGCAAATTGCCCAAAGGTGTTCTGCTGGCTGGTCCTCCTGGAACCGGCAAAACCCTTATGGCCAGGGCATCTGCCGGGGAAGCCGATGTGCCTTTCTACAGCATAAGCGGCTCCGAATTTATTGAGATGTTTGTTGGTGTTGGTGCATCCCGAGTGCGCGACATGTTTGAAAAAGCGAAGAAGGATTCACCGGCCATTATTTTTATAGATGAAATTGACTCCATCGGTCGCGTAAGAGGAACGGGACTTGGTGGCGGGCATGACGAGAGGGAACAAACGCTCAATCAAATTCTGTCTGAAATGGATGGGTTCTTGCCTAGTGAATCCCTGGTTGTAATGGCGGCGACCAACCGGCCTGACATTCTGGATCCAGCGCTGATCAGACCGGGGCGCTTTGATAGAAGAATCATTCTCGATTTGCCACAAAAGAAAGCCCGCAGACAAATTCTCGAGATTCATGCCCGCAAAGTGCCTCTGGCTGATGATGTGAATTTTGAAACTTTAGCAAATATGACCGTCGGCTTCTCTGGCGCAGACCTTGAAAATCTGGTCAACGAAGCCGCATTATTGGCTGCCAGGAAAGGAAAAGAGAAGGTTGAGGGGGAAGATTTTGAAGAGAGCCGTGATAAAATTATTATGGGTCTCGAGCGAGAAGATCTGGTAAATGATAAAGAAAAAGAGGTCATTGCTTATCATGAATCGGGACATGCACTTCTTGCCAAGCTCTTGCCCGGCGTTGATCCTTTGCAAAAGGTGAGCATTATACCGCGGGGGCATTCTCTTGGGGCCACCGAACAGATACCCGAGGAGGACCGGCATAACCTTAGTCGATCTTATCTCCTCAACCGCATTGCGATATTGCTTGGGGGGCGTGTTGCGGAAAAACTGGTTTTTGAAGATATTACCACCGGCGCCGGCGATGATCTTAAGAAAGCCACCCAGATGGCGCGCCGTATGGTTTGTCAGTGGGGCATGAGTGAGAAACTGGGCCCACTTACTTTCAAGCAAGGAGAAGAACATCCGTTTTTGGGAAGGGAAATTACAGAACCCAAAGACTTCAGCGAACATACTGCGCAGCTTATCGATGAGGAGGTGCAGAGCATCGTTAAGAAGATGGAAGATAATGCGCAGAAAGTACTAGGGGCAAACCGCAATAAGCTGGATGCTCTGGCCAAAGAACTGATGGAGCATGAGACCCTTGATAACGCGGAAGTGGATGAGGTTTTTAAAAGGATAGATCCTCTGACCCAAGATGAGGGGCTTGCACAGTCCGCGTAGCAATCACAGAAATTTATTCATCACAAAATAATCTTCAGTGCATTGGCAGACCTCAAAACCAAGCCGGTCAAAAAAATGAATCGAGCGTAAATTGGATTTGGCCACCTCGACTCGAATTGTGTTTGCAGCTCTACTGTTCCTCAACGAAGTTAGGAATAACTGCAAAGCTTGGCTTCCCAGTCCTTGTCCGCGATAGGCTGGATCGAGGATTCCCGCCGCCAGAGTCATATGCATTCCAAGTCTGATGTTGTAGAGGCCGATGAAGCCCCTGATTTCATTTGTGTCTGTCGCTCTTTGCTCGATCAAATAGAAGGCCTGGAAAGTCCTCGAAATCCACTGCCGTAATGTCAATAAGTTCTTGGCGACAGTCACCACCCTGTAAGAACTCATGAGGGTCTCTTCACGGAACAGGCGGGCCAGGGTTGGAAGGTCCGTCAGGCGAAAAGCACGGACTTTGACTCCCCGGCTTTTGATACAGCGAGGAACCCTGACTAATCTGATGCCTATCATGTATTATCAATCCATAGTTGCGATAAATTCAATTTCAGAGCCTTCCTACATGGGCTTCTTACCCGAGACCAAGATGACCGTCGATCTGTCTTGTACGCAATATTCATCCCGGTTTGCAAGCAGACTCTCATGGCCTTTGGGAGAAATGTCATCCGGAGAAGCTTTAGCGGTATCAACTGCCAAATACCACGATTCATCTGCCGGCGAGGCAGGCAGTTTGAAGAGGACGTCTTTGGCTTCAGCATTGAAAATGATGCACAATTCTCTATCGGAATTTATATTTTCACGTGCACGAATCAGCAATCCAAGTGACCTGCTCGCTCCGCTCCATTCCGGGCTGTTACCATTTCGGTCAAACCACAGAACGTCCTTCTCCGTATAGAATTTTTCCAACCGCAAAAGTTTATGCCGCACGCGAAATGCAATGATCTCCTTGCAGAAACGGTGAATTTCCGAATTCTTACGCAGTAAGCTCCAATCATACCAGGAAATTTCGTTATCCTGGCAGTAGGCGTTATTGTTCCCCTGCTGGGTTCGACGGAACTCGTCGCCGCCCGACAGCATCGGAACTCCTCGGGAGATGAAAAGCGTTGCGAGCATGTTTTTTATCTGCTTCGATCGTGTCCTTTGAATGAATGGAACGTCTGTATCACCTTCGAACCCGTAGTTGGCACTGTAGTTGAAAGTCGTTCCATCCTTGTTGCCCTCACCGTTAGCCTCATTGTGCTTGTATTTGTAACTTACTAAATCGTTTAAGGTGAATCCGTCATGGCAGGTGATAAAGTTGATGCTGTTGAGGGGTTCCTTGTTGGTTTGTTTATAGATATCTGCACTGCCACAAATGCGGCTTGCCAGGTCGGCAATCATGCCTTCGTCTCCGCGCCAATAGCGCCGAATTTCGTCTCTAAAGCGACCATTCCATTCAGACCATCGTTGGCCGGGAAAAGATCCGACCTGATAGGCTCCGCCTGCGTCCCAGGCTTCTGCAATCAGCTTGACATCGCGCAGAATGGGATCTTCAGCAATACGTTCGAGCAGTGGCGGATTTGGAAGCAGAACCCCGTCCTGGCCTCTTCCCAAAACGGATGCCAGGTCGAATCGAAAACCATCAACATGCATTTCCGCCGTCCAGTAGCGGAGGCAATCGAGAATATAACTCCGCACTATGGGATGATTGCAATTGTTGGTGTTGCCGCATCCGGAGTAATTCCTGTAAAAACGTGCATCATTTTCCAACATGTAATATATGCTGTTATCCAAGCCCCGGAAATTGACCGTAGGACCCAGTTCGTCTCCTTCGCCCGTGTGGTTGAAAACAATATCTAAGATAACTTCAATCCCAGCTCGATGGAGCTCTCTAACCATGGTTTTGAACTCTGAAAGCTGGCACCCTGGAATCGTGCAACTGGCATACTGCTCTCTTGGTGCGAAAAAAGAAACGGTGTTGTACCCCCAGTAATTGCACAAAGGATCGCCCGTTAGCGGGTTGAGGCGGTCAAGCTCATTCTCGTTGAATTCCTGGATCGGCATGAGTTCCACGGCAGTGATCCCTAGTTCCTTGAGATATGGAATTTTTTCCACAATTCCTAAGAACAAGCCTCTGTGCTTGACGGCAGATGAAGGGTGAATGGTCAAACCGCGTACATGGGTTTCATAGATGATCGTATCGGACCATGGAAGTTTTAAAGGTCTGTCGCCCTGCCAGTCAAAATTAGTTTCTGCGATCAGACATTTTGGGCTCTGCCGGGCGTTGTTTTCTGTCGAATAGGCCAGATCCTTGAGTGGCGATTTGAGATCATAGCCACGTGCTTTCCTGAAATCCCAGTGCTTTGTTCCGTGCAAGGCAGTGGCATAAGGATCCAGCAACAGTTTGTTTCGATTGAAGCGGTGCCCTCGATGAGGCTCATAAGGGCCGTCAACTTTGAAGGCATAGAGTTGCCCTTTGCCGATTCCATAGACTCTTATATGCCAGATGTCACCGGTACGATGCATGCGGGCATCAAGCTCAAAGGTTTTTGCGGGTATTACATCGTCGGGGTTGTCGAACAGTTCCAGCCAAACGCGGTTGGCGTGACGACTGAACAGGGCGAAATTTATCCCCCCGTCACATACGTGCGTGCCAAGGTGCATCGGACTGCCGATGTCCATTGTTGCTTTGTCGATCATTTGATAGGTTGTGCCTCCGACCCGGTATCCGGTAGGCCCAAAAGATCTTACCGGATTTCCGGCTCGCCATAAAATGACGAGAAGCATTTGTCGATGTTGTACTTCTTAAAAATATTTTGGCTCATCGCGGAGTAGTGGGAAGAGGACCTGAATCCCACTACTCCGCGATGAGCCGTCAGAATCAGCACATTTGGCTTCATGATGACTCTGTTGAAACCAAACAATCAGGCGGTTCACCTTAGACGGCGTGCAGAGCGATATAAAACGATTTGGATTAGTGTCACCCATCGCCAGGCTCATCCGCGATGACCCGACCGATAAGGCCGAAGGCGTCCTGTAAGAGAGGGTAATAAGATGGAAAATAATCTATAATATAGCACCCCTGAATGTCGAATTTACTTCACCAGCATAATAGCGCAAGGCATCTTTCGGACAATTGCCTCGTTGGTGCGACCGAACAGGAAGTGTTCGAGACGGCCTTCATGGTGGGCGAGCATGATCAATAAATCTATATTTTCAGTTTCCACTACCTTTAGAATTTCGTCTACCGGTTTTCCTTCTCTTAACCACTCGTGAATTGTCAATCCCTCAGCCTTTTCCCTGCTGATAATTCGATCCAACTCTTCCTTTGCTCCCAACTTCAGTTTTTCATATTCTTCATGCAAAGAGGGGATCGGAAGATTCCACCCCTCCAGGCTGAAAGGATCATGGATTACGTGAACGATATACAGTTCCGCTCCATATTTTTTCGCTAGAGAAACACCGTAATGGACTGCTTTGCGGCAGTTTTTGGTCGATCTGCTCACTACGAGAATTCGTTTGACGTCCTCCATAACTCAACTCCTCCTTGATCAACAGTAAAGTGCTAAACTCCGGAAAAAGGTCATCAAAAAATTGCAGCATCATACAATTCATCATGCTCATTTACAACCGCTGATGGTTGTTTTCAAAAGATTTCTCAACTTGCCCTGGGGATGCCCGCATCGGCTTAAAAAGTGGCGACAAATTAGGTTTTCACGTGATTGAGTGATCAATCTTCTCATTACATCCATGCCACGGTCAGACTGACAAAAATGCTTCTTATCCGTCATTTCTACAAAGAAGCAGGAATCGAGGCCATTTTTTCTCGATTCCCGCCAGAAGCATGCGGGAATGACGTAACGACAGGAATACGGGAATTGCTGCAGAGTTCACCATCATGCCAAAGCAGGTAGAGGTGTTGTAGCCGCCCATTGCGAAACCTCAAGAACCTGCAGCGACAGATTCAGCGATGAGTGCTCCGATGGAGCGTAAAAGCCAATCCAATGCTGGTTCCAAAAGCAATTGAAAAGAGGATGAAGCCCCAAATCTCTTGTGCGAATCCGACAACAAAGCTAGCTTTTTTGCTGAAGTGCATTGTGGAGGGCAGTGACATGATCATTCATTCGCGGCTTTAAGAACTCAATTTCATCATGTTCCACCTGCCCACCCTCGTTCACAAGCTCAGCCAATGAAATCCAATCTTTTTCGTTGAAAGAACGCAAAACTTCAAAAACTTCATTGCGGGAAGGAAGGTGCGGATATTTTTGAAGTTTTTCAGACCATGCCGGAAAAAATCCGTCGATGATACCGCGTAGACAATCAGGACCAGCCCAAGCCAACTTACCGGTACCATCGAACCTATCCAGGCGCAGTCGAATAGTGATATTCAAAAAGAAATGAAGGATAGCGGCCCAAACATTTTCAAAACCAGGCCCGGGTGAAAGCAGACAGCGGTAATCGCGCACTGTAATGAGTCGAAGATCAACTTCGCTTTCCCTCACCTGCACAACAAAATCTCCAGCCGCATGATGCCAGGGATAGATCTGCTGAAAGGTGCGCCCGTCCAGATATGTCGTCAGGATTGCGCTGGCGCAACGATAGAGTGAGTAGGCTTGATGGCCGTCTAGCAGGTTTTTATTTGAAGTCGCGTCCCATACTTTAATGGCTGGGAGATCTTCGTTGAGGTGCGGAGACAGGTGGAATTCATGGTAATCTTCGAACCATTGGGCAATGAAAAGCCTTAGATGCAGGTAGCCAGTCTGGTCATCGCTATACGTGGTTTCCCCCTTCAAATAGGGGATGGGCAAAAATACTGAATGAAAGTTGTCATATAGATGTTTTAAGAGATGAAATTCGTTTTCTAAAAAGGCATGTTGTTCCGGGTAGGTTGAAACGTTTACGGCAAAAGAGCAGACCCGTTCGCCAGTATATACTTTCAACCGGGCAACATGATAGAGAGTTCCATGTTTTGTGCTGATGATCTCAACCCGTTTGATTTCATCCAACGAACTTGCCCGGCCGAGATGTTTTGATAGGACTGTTGTCAGTGCATGACATGAATTGTTAGATAAAAAACTAGAGATTGCGTTAAGGTATGGACCATAGGAAAGTTCCGATAAAGGATTGTCCGGACTTCCCGGGAGCGGAATTCGTCCACGTTCTGCGGTCACTTGCAGCAAGCCGGCTGGTGTATCGACCAAGCACTGGATGGTAAAAGTCATGGCCATTGGAGTATACCTCATGATTGTCATATAATAGAGACTGACAATTATCATGGGACTCCAATAACAACAAACGTGAAAATGTGCCGGGAATGTCTTTACCTGGGAGCCTGTCGGTGAACTGACTGAAAAGGCATTCTCAAGTGAACTCCCGGTCGAGGTTTTCATCAAATTATTGTAAAAACGAGAGACAGGAAGGTTTTTGCATTTTTTAGAAAATGGAATTGTTTTAGGTTATTAATGGAAATGGAAGAGTTTCCTCTAACCCGCAATTTTCTTGTGATTGACAGATAAGGAGTAGAGTTTGGATGCCATAAACCGGGTTTTACTCGACCGGCTGCAACGCTCGTTTCCGATCGCCCCGGAGCCCTATAGGAATTTAGCCGAGGGATTAGGAATTGATTCGGGCGAAGTACGCGGCAGAATAAAGTCTCTTAAGGGACAGGGCTTGGTGAGGCAAATAAGTGCCATCTTTAATACTGGAGCGTTGGGTTATCGCAGCAGTCTCGTGGCTATGGCAGTGCCGGAAGCTGAATTGGAGAGAGCAGTAGCAGCGATCAACCAATATCCTGGTGTGAGCCATAATTATTTGCGGCCCGGTAAATATAATATTTGGTTCACTATTGCGGTCCCGCCGGGGGAATCTTTGGAACGGACGGTAGAGGAACTTTCATCTTCTGCGGGCGGCTGGCCGGCTCTTATTTTACCGGCACTGAAGAAATATAAGCTGGCGGTTGTGTTAGATGTCCTGGAGGAAGGGGAAAGCGCATTGAGCGATGATCTGTCGGAGCTGCCAAAAGTTGAAGCACATGATTCGTTTGATCCTTCAGCTGAGAACATCAGAGTTGTACGAACCATTCAGGAGGACTTACCTCTGGTAGAAAGACCCTTCGAGCTGTGGGCTAGAGACTTGAACGTGAACGAAGAAGGACTTCTGGAACTCATCTCAAAGTGGCTCGATCAAGGTTTGATGAGGCGTTTTGCTGCCGTTCTCAATCATCGCCAGGCAGGATTCATCGCCAATGGAATGGTTGTTTGGAGTTGTCCTGCGGAAAGAGTCGACGATTATGGACGAATCCTTGCCTCGCATGCTGAGGTGAGCCACTGCTATCATCGACCGGCATATCCTGACTGGCCTTACAATCTATATGCCATGGTGCATGGACGCAATATCGAAGAATGCCGCAGGATTGCCGAAAAACTGGCTGAAGCGATCCACCTGCATGACTACGAGATTCTTTTTAGCACAAAAGAATTTAAAAAAATCCGGCTAAAACTGTTCTGGGAGTAAAAAAATGGCTCAAGATGAACAAGAATACGAAATCCGCAAGAAGGCCATTTTTGACGGCATGTCCAAGCGCGGTCAGGAACGCATATTGCGAATGGGATATGATAAGTGGAATCCTTTCCAAGAGCCCAAGGACCCGCGCGAACGAATGTTCAGTCAGGTTTCATTGAACGCCAACACTCTGCTGAGAGAGTTTCTGCAACTCCACCCGCAAAGCGGGCATTCTGAGGTGATTCAAAAAGAGGTTTTTGAATTGTGCGTAGGTTTGCTGCGCGGGGAACCGCGGGCTAGCATTATCCTCGAATTCTGCAACTGGTATAGACAGCGAGTCTCCAGCAAAGAATAGCATGCCTGAAGGTGATAGCAGCGAGCGGAATATATCCTCAAGAATGAACTAGCGAGGAGACCTCTGGTTTTTCGCTGCCTTCGCATGGCCGCAAGTACTCAAGCTCTTCTTGCAAGGCCGGCCGAATGTGAGTGATATCTACATGATAATAAAGGTCTTGCCCGGCAAGGGGGTGGTTG
This sequence comes from uncultured delta proteobacterium, assembly GCA_963781715.1. Taxonomy (GTDB): domain Bacteria; phylum Desulfobacterota; class Syntrophobacteria; order Syntrophobacterales; family Syntrophobacteraceae; genus Desulfoferrobacter. The sequence continues at coordinate 149,969 of CAWAGW010000016.1, read as the reverse complement.
AAGTCCAAAGTAACGGATTGGCCTGTCTTGTTTTTGACGTAGTAGCTGTACTGGGCTTGAGTTTGTTCATTGGTTGCTACTGCCCATTTGCCTTCCAATAGGTCGCGTCCCTCCGGAAACTCGTCAAAAGTCTTGGTACGGACTTGGGATGGATCATATTCTCCAAAGGCTTCTCGCGCCGGAATCACAAAATCCGCCTTTTCCCCTTCTTGAAGTCCCAGCAACCGTCGCTCCAACGCTGGAAGTATCTGATTGTAGTTTACTACAAAGTTGAGTGAGACCGGCCCGTTGTCCCCCTTCACGTAGGAACCGTCTTGCAGGCGAACGGTATACTCGATAATGACAAACATATCCTTAGATACTTCCATTATTAGGGTAACCTCCCGAGGTGTCTTCTTAACCTATTCGATTTCATTCCATTCTGCCTGGGCGTCCGGGTCCACAGGATAGCCAAGCGCTATGGCTCTGTCGTAATGCTCCCTGGCTTTTTGCTGTTCGCCCGCCATCCGATAAGCAACCGCCAAGTTGTAGTAAGCAGGGGCGAAGTTGTCATTGAGGCCGAGTATTTTTTGTGAGGCTTCGATGCTCGCCTGAATTTGATCGGTCTGAAGGTAGGCGACGGCCAGAGTATTATGCGCCTGCAGAAGATCTGGAGTGGATTCAACGGCTAGCTTGCTCGATTCAATGGCTTTGGCGAAGTCGCCCTTCTGGAGGTAGGCAAAGCCGAGATTGCTGTAGGCCATTGGCAAATTCGGGTCAAGCTCAAGAGCTTTCAGGTTGGATTCGATGCATTGCTCTAGACTGCCTTTTTGAAAGTACAGGCCACCCAGGTTTACATGGGCTTGAGCTAAAGTCTCGTCGCATTCCAAGGCCTGTTTGAATTCTGATATGGCGTCATCGGCCAATCCTTTGCGCGCATAGGCAAGTCCAAGATTGTAGTGCAGGGTGGCCGACTGCGGTTCAAAAAATACCCGCTCCTTAAGATATCTTATATATTCTTTCAGTTGTGTTTCAGCTTCGTTTGGTTGGGTTGTCATTGAATCATCCTGTTGATTTGCATTCGTTTGAGTTTGAATTCAACATCTGGCCATGGTAAAAGGATACTTAACAATGTGTGAAAAATGTGTCAAGGGGACCTGACAGCGGCCCACTGATGATTTTGTGTCAAGTGTGATTCCGCCCTGATTTCGCAGGGAATTTTCTATTGACAAAGCGAATCCGGCGCGATAGACAGTCAAAGTGAATCTATTCACGTATAGACCTTTCTGGAGGCTGACAGGGTCAAAACCCTGTTGTTTTCAATGAATCCATATGCATAGCGAAGGAGATACCATGAGTGAGGAAGAAAAACAAAAAATACTTGACTACGTCAAGAGTCAGAAAAAGAGCAAGCTCTATTTTAATGACTTGTGCAAAGCTGTGCCTGAGTTGAAGATGATGAAAGCCAAAAAGGTCGTTAACGAGCTGGTCAACGAAGGTAAACTCAAATATTGGTCCAGCGGCAGCACGACTATGTATATGCTTCCTGGCGAAGGCGATGTCGAAAAAGAAGAAAAGGGAATGAATTAAGCCGGAATTCATGCTGTTTTCCGATTAGGTCTGGAGAATGTCCGAGCAAGGGTGAATAATTCTGAAAAAGAAAAGCAGTTAAGGTGGAAGGGGGTGAAGGAGAGAGTCGGCTAATATTCGTTGTGGAAGAGGATTCTGAGTTGCATTCAACCCGAAGAGGTGTTTTGCCTTAAGGAGGTAAATCGAATGGCGCTAAAGCATAAAACTCCTATGCTTGACGAATTGGAAAAAGGGCCATGGCCGAGTTTCGTTACAGATATGAAACGAATGGCGGCCAGAAAGCCTGCTTGTGAAGATTGGTTAGGATTGATGGAGATGTCCTATGAGGACAAGGAAGGGCATTGGAAGCACGGCGGAATCGTAGGCGTGTTCGGCTATGGCGGTGGTGTAATTGGCCGCTACTGCGACCGCCCCGAGCTGTTTCCCAATGTTGCCCACTTTCACACGATTCGTGTGAATCAGCCAGCGAGCAAATTTTATACTACTGAGATTTTGCGCAAATTGTGCGACATGTGGGAAGAAAAAGGCAGTGGTGTGACCAACATGCATGGGTCAACAGGAGATATCATTCTTCTGGGTACGACCACCGATCAGTTGGAACCCATTTTTTACGAATTGACCCATGATTTTGGTATGGATCTGGGTGGGTCAGGCTCCAACTTAAGAACGCCGGCGTGCTGTGTTGGAAAGGCCCGTTGCGAATGGTCCTGTATTGATACGCAGGATATCACATACGACCTGACCCAAGAGTTTCAGGATGCACTCCACCGGCCGATGTTCCCCTACAAGTTTAAGTTCAAGACATCGGGCTGTCCGTGCGACTGCGTTGCGGCTATTGCCCGCGCCTGTTGTTCCATTATTGGAACCTGGCGCGACAACATCCGGATCGATCAAGAAGCGGTCCAAGCCTATGCTGGGGGCGAACTGGTGCCTCATGGCGGGGCCGGTGGATCGGAAAAACGTGCGCTAGATATTAATGCAGAGGTTGTTGACCTCTGTCCAACTCGGTGTATGGAATGGGATGGAAAGGCCCTGAAAATTTGGGATGAAGATTGTGTTCGCTGCATGCACTGCATCAGGGTTATGCCGCGCGCTCTGAGACCTGGGAAAGATACCGGCGCTACCATTTTGGTGGGTGCCAAGGCCCCGATCCTGGAAGGTGCGCAGCTCTCCAGCGTCGTTATTCCGTTCATAAAAATGGAACCGCCCTACGAGGAGTTTAAGGAATTTGTCGAAAAAATGTGGGATTGGTGGATGGAGAACGGCAAGAACCGCGAACGTCTGGGCGAGTTAATTCAGCGTCTAGGCCTGCAGGAATTCCTGAAGGTGTGCGACCTGACGCCGGATCCGCGTATGGTCAATACTCCGCGCTACAATCCGTACATTTTCTATGATCCAGCAGAGGTCCCCGGTGGTTGGGAGCATGACATTGCTGCATTTCGTTCACGGCATCAAGCTTAGGAGGTTAAACTATGGCTTTTGATCCTAGTAATCCATTGAAAGACCGAATAACAGATATTGGTCCTCCAAAATATGACAAGTTCTTCCCACCCATCGTCAAAGAAAACTACGGGAAGTGGAAGTACCATGAAATATTGGAACCCGGTGTTTTGGTGCATGTTTCTGAAACCGGAGCCGAGCTTTATTCCGTGCGCGTTGGTGCAGCCCGACTGATCAGTGTCGATTTGATTCGCGACATTTGTGACATTGCCGATAAACACTGCGGCGGTTATGTGCGCTGGACGACCCGTAACAACGTTGAATTCATGGTGGACGATAAGAGCAAGCTTCAGCCGCTGATTGATGATCTGCGGAGCCGCGGCAATTGGTTCCCCATGGGTGGAACCGGCGCCAGCATCACCAGCATCGTTCATACTCAGGGCTGGGCTCACTGCCACACCCCGGCTATCGATGCCTCCGGTGTTGTTAAGGCGGTCATGGATGAGCTGTTTGACTATTTCGGTTCGCATAAGCTGCCGGCTCAGGTGCGTATTGCGCTGGCATGCTGTCTGAACATGTGTGGTGCCGTTCACTGTTCGGATATCGCGATTCTCGGTGTACATCGCAAGCCGCCTTTGGTCGAGCATGACCGCGTCCCGAATGTGTGCGAAATTCCGCTGGTCATCGCGGCCTGCCCCACTGCTGCCATCAAGCCGAAGAAAGTCGGCGAGATGAAGAGCATCGAGATCAATAACAGCCGCTGTATGTTCTGTGGAAACTGCTACACTATGTGTCCCGCTCTTCCTCTGGCCAATGCCGAAGGTGACGGTATTGCTCTGTGGGTTGGCGGAAAGGTCTCCAACGTACTGTCTACCCCGATGTTCTCGAAACTGGCAGTTCCGTATATCCCGAACGAACCGCCACGTTGGCCGACCACGGTCAATACCATCAAGAAGATCGTGGAGGCTTATGCTGCTGGTGGACGTCGTTACGAGCGCGTTGGCGACTGGATCAATCGGATAGGTTGGGAGCGATTCTTCGAGACCACCGGTATCGAGTTCAAGCATGAACACATCGACGATTACCGCCTGGCCATGACGACCTGGAGAACCACTACCCAATTCAAATTCTAACCGGTATAGAACTCATAGCACACTGAGGAGCGGCGCTCTTCGGTGTGCTTGTCAACGAGATGAATGTAATGGTTTTTGAGAAACCGCGGCTTGTGGTTGCTGCCCTGCGGGGAGGTGCAGGCAAAACTGTAGTTTCGCTTGGCCTTGCGGCTGCGTGGCGGATCAAACATGGCTTGCGGGTGGTGCCCTTCAAGAAGGGTCCGGATTACATTGATGCCGGTTGGTTGGCTGCAGCGGCTCAAAGTCCGTGTTACAATCTGGATCCCTATCTCATGAAAGCGGATGAGATTCTGCAGTCGTTTGTCCGCCGCTCCGGCAGCGGAGACGTGAGTTTAATCGAAGGGAATCGCGGTTTGTTCGATGGTGTGGATATCCAAGGAAGCTTTTCCACGGCCGAACTTGCCAAGCTGCTCGGCGCGCCTGTTGTGCTGGTGTTGGATGCAACTAAGGTGACGCGCACTGCAGCTGCCTTGGTGTTGGGCTGCCGGCATATGGACCCGCAAGTCAACATTGCCGGGGTGGTGCTGAACCGGGTAGGAGGAAAGCGCCATGAAAAAATCCTGCGAGGAGCCATTCAAGAATATTGTGGGATACCCGTCCTGGGAGTTCTTCCGAAAGAATGTAACATGTTCTTTCCGGAGCGACACATGGGATTGGTTCCGCCCCAGGAAGCGCAGAACGTTGTGGAGGCTATGAGGTGTGCAGCCGAAAGCATAGAGCAATGCATGGATCTCGATGCCCTTTGGCAGCTTTCCAAGTCGGCCGAGGTGCTCGGATGGCCCGCACCGGTCGCAGGTCGCTCAGTTACAGCTGAATCACACAAGCCGGTGAGGATCGGTGTTGTTCGTGATGCCGCCTTTCAGTTTTATTACCCGGAAAATATCGAGGCATTGGCTGAAAAAGGTGCGATTCTGCAAGAAATCTCCAGTTTTGAAGAACGCCCGCTGCCTGCTTTAGACGCTTTGTACATTGGTGGGGGGTTTCCCGAGACGCATCTGGAAATTCTGGCCGGGAATCGGGTGTTTCGGGAATCATTAAAGAATGAAATTGAGGCAGGCTTGCCTGTCTATGCGGAATGTGGCGGGCTGATGTTTTTATGTGCCAATATCAGTCATGCAGATAGCAAGTTTCCCATGACCGGGATCTTTCCTTACGACGTATTATTGGAAGCCAGGCCTCAAGGCCATGGGTATACAATCCTGGAGGTGGCGAGGAACAATCCTTTTTTTGCTGAAGGTGCGAAATTTAGAGGACATGAGTTCCATTATTCGCGTATTGTGGGATGCGATTCATCTCTTCCCTTTGTATTTCGACTGCAAAAAGGGCATGGAATAGTGGCCGGCTGGGACGGAATGTGCTATAAGAACACCCTCGCTAGCTACTCGCATGTCCATGCCGTGGGAAATGATGCTTGGGCGGCATCTGTAGTTCGTTCAGCCAGATGCCATCGACGGGAAAATACAAGCAAGTCTTTGGATCACAAAGGGATCCATAGCCAGGAGTGCCAGAAGTCTTTGCACTTTTAAACCAAATCTTTTTAAGGAGGTAGTGTCCATGGCGCAAGTTGAATATAAAGGCAAAAACTTTGAAATTGATGAAGATGGTTTCATCAGCAGTTTCGAGCAGTGGTGCCCTGAGTGGGTCGATTATGTTAAAAGCTCTGAAGGAATCAGTGAACTTACCGAAGAGCACTGGAAGGTAATTCATGTGTTGCAGGATTATTACAAGAAGCATGGAATTGCTCCGATGGTGAGGATCCTGACCAAGGTGACCGGTTACAAGTTGAAATACATCTATGAACTGTTCCCATCGGGACCGGGTAAAGGCGCCTGTAAGATGGCAGGCCTGCCCAAGCCTACCGGCTGCGTGTAAATTTCAAGATTGGCTTCAGGACGATTCGCATCGTCTTGAAGCCAGCAGCATTATTAGTTCAGGCAATGTAACTTATGAGAACGATTGCCAAATGGATTGGCTGGAACGAAACGGCCAATCTTTTATTTTGTGAAAGACTCTGGTAGCTTCGTAGTGGTTCTTTTTGTTTTAATCCGCTTCTCGAGGTATCCCGTCAGAAAAACTGGGTGCAGTCGTGGTTGCGGTGTGCTTGACATTCTCCGGGTAAGGGGTTAGTTAAGGCCGGGTCCTTAAAATATAATAAGAGGAACAGCGAGATAAAGACAGAGAGCAATGTCTTTATAGAATTGATGAAAGGGAGGATAAATAAGATGTGGAAAGTGACTGTTGACAAGGATAAGTGTACTGGCGATGCTGAATGTGTCGATGTATGCCCCGTTGATGTCTATGAGATAGTGGACGGCAAGGCTGAGCCGGTAAACGAGGATGAATGCCTTGGCTGTGAGAGCTGCGTCGAAGTATGTGAATCGAGTGCTATTACGGTAGAAGAAGTGTAGTTGCCAGGTCCTTATTCTGTTCCGATTGTCTTACTCTCAGGCCGCTGACGGGATTGATCCGAAAGCGGCCTGTCCTTGTTTAGAGAGCATCTTTTTACTGAAAGCTTCTCCCCCTGGCTACAGTGCCTGTCTCTTTCGTTTGTCGCATTTCCATGTTTCGTTGTGTCGGCAGATCATGGGTTGAGAGCAAACCTGCCCACGTCCCCGTAAAGAATTTTACTTCCAGCTGATGCTTTTTTTGTCGGCTGGCGGTATGCGGCGGCTCTCTCGCAAAGACGAGCCCCAATTATTGTCAGATTCGGTAGCTTCCAGTGTAGCGAGATGCCACGTTGCAAGCTAAACGGATATTGAGGCAGTGGAAGCAAAGAGGGGTAGAGAGGTAAGCAAGACTGACATGAAAGTGGGCCTGGTGTGGAAGCAGCAACAAAAAAACCCACCCATGGACGAGAGACGCGCGTTCCCAGGCGGGTTTTCTTCTAATTCGAGCTGCTCTGCCCGCAGCTTATTTCGGGCATTCCTTCGGATGGCAGCCGGTGCAGGTCACTGGAGCGCCTGTTTTGGCATCCTCTTTCTTTTTTGCTTTATGGCAATCGATACAATTGTTGTGGTATGCCAGTTTCAAGTTGAGTTTCTGCTCTGCTTCAGGAAGTTTCTTCTCACCTTTAATTTCAAGATTAGTGTGGCATGAGGAGCAAGGGCATGCAGGGTCGCCTTCCTTCCAAACGTTCTTCCCATCCTCGAACTTGTGATGGCATTCGGTACAGGCTATACCGTAATCTGCTGCATGGGCCTGATGGTTGAACTCTACAGGGCATTTGGTATGCTCTGTCCAAGCTGGATCTTTCAGAACGATATTGCCTTCGGGCTGGTCCTTCTTGCATTCCTCCGCAGCCTTTACCAAAAAGGCTCCAACAAAGATCAGCGCCACTGCCAAAAATCCACACAATAAAACCTTTCCTCCCACTTTTCTCACTTCCAAGACCTCCTTTCTCATTTAGCGGTTATCGAGTGAACACTAACTCCTGGTTGACCGTTTGGGTTGTATTGTAGTGAAATATTTCTCTTGATGTCAAGCGAGTATTTGTTTCAATGCAGAACAGTGCTGAGGTGACGGTGAAGATGTTTTGAGGAGCGAACGGAGTTGCAGTCGGAGTATCCTGAAGATCCGGGTTTGCATTCTAAAAAAGCTTATGGGTAAAGGGGGAAAAGTTAGGTGGCGTTTTGCCGGAAATAAATCTATAATGCAATGTACGAAGATATCGATGAACCATTCAGAGAAAAGGAGGTGCTCATGTTATTCTTGGCCATATTCAGCTACGTACCCGAGGACCGCAACCAGGTTATTGAAAGAGGTATGGAAAGCAGGGAAAAGAGCACGGGAGTCGAGATTAAAGGTGAGTGGTTTGATATCTCGGGGCATAGGGTGTTTCGGCTCTTTGAAGCTGATGACGAATTGCATCTGGCGAATTCCATATTCAGGTGGACAGATCTGGGAGTGGCGGAAATCATTCCCGTTTTGGAAACCGAAAAAGCTATGAAATTTTTGAAACGTGCGAGCAAGAAGGTGCAGTAGCTATTTTTGAGAATCCTTTTGCGGTGCTCTCAGCTCAATAGGGAAGGCGGTGCGAATCCGCCGCGTTTGGCCGGCGCTGTGAGCGGGGATGAAATCCGAAATTAAACCACTGCCCATTGTTAGGTTGCGGCCGTAGCTCTATCTTGGGTGGGAAGGTTCGGAGAGTAACTGGAACCGCGAGTCAGAAGACCTGCCGTGAAAGGTTATGGGCGCGCTTTAAACCGCGCCCGTGTTTAGGTTCGGATTGCCGATGCCATCAAGCGATCCTTCAAACCTCCGACTCGAGGTTTGAAGGATTTTTTATTTTGTAAGGGAAGGTACAGACAAATGAAACAACTGAACGACAAGTTTAATGAGCTTTTGCAGAACATCAAACCTGCATCCGAAGATTGGGAAGAAAAGGCCTGGCAGAGACTGAAATCTCAGATTCGTCCCAGGGGATCTCTGGGGCAACTAGAAATTATTGCAGCGAGGCTGGCAGCAATCAAGAAGACTCTCGCGCCGGATTTGGGTAAGAAACTCATTTTCACCATGGCAGGGGACCACGGTGTGGCCTCTGAGGGAGTCAGCGCTTACCCTCAGGAAGTGACGGCACAGATGGTCTACAGTTTTACTCAAGGATGGGCTTCCATCAACGTTCTGGCCGGTCACGTGGGGGCAGACGTCAAAGTAGTCGATTGCGGAGTGGCTGCAGACCTTCCACCAGATTGGCCGATTTTGCACCGAAAACTGGCGAAAGGCACTGCCAATATGGCCAAAGGGCCGGCCATGAGCAGAGAGATGGCGATTCGGGGGTTGCTGCTTGGTGCTGAGCTTCTGCAGCAGGCTCACGCGAAGGAAAAATATCAACTGTTTGGCACCGGTGATATGGGCATTGCTAATACCACCCCTTCCACGGCGATTATCGCAGTGCTGAGCGGCAAACCGGTGGCAGCATTGACCGGTCGCGGCACAGGGATTAATGACGAAGGGCTCACTCGAAAAATCTCGGTGGTGGAAAGAGCATTGGCCGTGAACCAGCCCGACCCGAAGGATCCTCTGGATGTGTTAAGTAAGGTCGGAGGATTTGAAATTGCCGGTTTAGCGGGGGCAGTGCTGGGTGCCGCCGCAGCCGGAGCACCCGTTGTCTGTGATGGCTTTATAGCTACCGCAGGCGCGCTGATTGCCTGCAAAATGGCGCCTGCGGCGAAAGATTACCTGTTTGTTTCCCACCGCAGTCAAGAAATAGGCCATGGAACCATGGTCGAGATGCTGGAGCTTCGGCCGATACTCGATCTGGACATGCGTTTGGGAGAAGGAACCGGCTCGGCTCTTGCCATGAATATCCTGGAAGCTTCGGCAAAAGTTTTAAAAGAAATCAAAACATTTCAGGAAGCCGGAGTGACCGACGTTGAAAGTTGAAATTTCGAAGGGCAACACCTGTTGAAACAGCGCTTTTTTCTGGAGCGGGCCTATCAGCCTACTTCAGCTTAGTTTGAGGTTCTTTTCCAGACTAAGGATGCTCTCAACAAGTGCTTGCGGGAATTTACTTTTTTTAAACTCGTTGTAATCATAGGCGACGATGGTTGCCGTACCGGAAGCGGCAAGTTTCTTCAAACGCTCGCTGTAAATAGAGTATTCCTGGTCCATTTCGGATTCGGTAATTCTTATTGTCCGACATCCGACATGGATCGTATCCGGATATCGCAAAGGCTTGATGAAGGTGCAGCTTGTAGCAGCCAAAATGGGGCCTATTCCATCTTCTCTTAAGAATTTGTAGGTATCGATTTTATCACCGTAGACCATGCGAGCCGATTCGAAGTAGCGAAAATAGACCGTATTGTTGACATGCTCGAAAGCATCCATTTGGCCCCATAGAACCGGCAATTCCACTACCACTTTATAGTCTTGAAGCTGTTTGCTCCGACGCAACACCTTTACCTCCTGAAAGCACTTGACCCTATTGAGGTCAGGTATGCTTGTCTTAGAACAGGCCCAATTCCTCTCCCACTGCCTTGTATGGCTTCGGAAATTCTGGCTGGAAGTTCTGGTAAAATGTGACCGGATAGCGCGCGCCGATCTTCTTTCCAGCTTCTTTCAGACCGTCCGCCAACGTTTGTACAGCATCCCCGGGTAAGCTGAAGACCATTTCGTCATCCTGGGTCATGGAAAAAATGCGGTCGCCCATACCCGGTATAACGACCTGTGCTGATTTTCCTTTGAAAGGTTCAACAAGATATTGGCTGCACTCCACTTTACCGCCAAAATTTCCGGGAACTCGACTGCCTTTCTTGAAGGTCCACGCCTGGATCATACGCATCACCTGAGCGGGATTGCCGTAAATTGCTACCGTGTCAGGCTCGAAGGAAGTTTTCTGCAGCGGGGCAAGGAGAATAGCTTCATATTCGTTGTTGTCCATGCGAATTATGCTTTCAGCCTCAGTGAGGGCTTGTTCTTCATTCCTCGCAAATTCCACTTGGCAGAACAGCGTCGCAAGGGTTTTCGTCGGCTCCTGCGCACCACTGAATCCGAAAGCGATCATGGCTGGCACGCAAATTAAATCTTCTTTGGTGAGCCCCACCGTCCATCCGTATACCCGAGCCATGGTGACTCCTTGACAAATGGTGACCCTTTTTCTGAGGGCTACCGATGGCTGCTGGGTTTTCTCCGGGAAGTCATTTTTGCTCTTAAGGAACTTGACCGCGATTGGAAATGTCTTAAGACGAAGGTCGTTTCCGATGAATTCGGCCATTTCTTTGAAATTCAAATCGCTCATTGCTTTTCTCCTGGTTGACGTTTGTTCCAAATGATTGCATAAGGCAATATAATTGTAAGCAAAGGATGAAACATTCCCCTGGTTGGGAGGTCACGGTAGTCGGATTGCTGTTGAGATTCAACATATTCCTTAGAAGGAGAACTTTGAGATGACAAATATCATGCCCGAAGGAGACGCCATACGCAAGGCGGTCAAATGGATTTCCGCCGAACTGGAAGAGGAGCCCAAAAAATCGCTGCAAAAGCTGGTGAATGAGGCGGTCCAGCGTTTCGATCTTTCTCCGAAGGAGGCCGAGTTTTTAATCGGATTTTATCGCAAAAGCAAAACCGGCCTAAATCACGATTCATGAAAAACCGTTGATTTTCAATCTTCTATGATAATGGCATCATTGGGACACTTTATGGCTACCTCGCGGCATTTCTGCTGGAGTCTCAGCGGAATTTCTTTGAGTTTAGCCTCGGCTTTCTTGCTGCCTTCTTGAAAGCGGAACACTTCCGGGCACTCCATGACACAGATCCCAATGGTGCCGCACTTGAGCTGATCGACTTCAACTTTCATTTTTTCTCCTCTCATAGTAGCTTTGATTAATGTTGTTCGCTTTAGAAGATAAGGATGGGGTAATTTTATAGCACCCTGGGAACATTCTTTTGAGCCTTTTTTGACAGAAATCATTTCGGTATCCTCCTTTTCCTGAGGGACAAATTCTGGACCAGATCAATGAAGAATATGGTGCAACAGATTGCCCATAACAGACAGCATGGTTCGGTTCATCGATGCCCGATCAGGGACCAATGTTTGTACCGCATGTGCGTTATCTAAAGGATCTTTTCCGGATAAGGCTCGCTCAACTCCCGTGCACTGCGGAGATGCAAGTTCTGGATATTCGAGATAAGGAAGGGTCCAAGAGCGAGGACCGACTAACACAGAGCCTGAGGGCTTTATTGGCTGCCTTAAGCGCCTCAAATTGACCGACAAGTGGGTAGTGTATGGTTCAGCGGCAAGTTCGATTTTAGGCCAATTAAGAGAAAGTCCGGGAAAGGAAGGGCAAGTTTGGTGATAAAAAAGAGGGCCTTGCTTGTTGTGCGGGAGGTAATGGGGGATAACAGAAAATAGGGGTGACAGACTATTCCAGGAGGGCGCCGTACTTTTTTAGGATGTCTTGTTTAGAGACCACCTGTGGGACCCCGGTGGGTTTACGAACATTTCGGTCGCAGAGAATGAACACTTCATAGGTGTCGAAGATGGCGTAGCGATCTTCGTCAAAGACGATGAGTTTGTTGCCATTTTCCTGTCGGATTTTTTCGCGGAATTTGCGAATGCCGGTTTCTTCTCCCTGCTGCTCCAATGTATCTTGTTGATCCATCCAGGTCCTAAAGGCGTTGGTTAAGGCCATGGTGATGAGGGTGAGATAGACGTGGGATCGAAAGGCAGCGGCTGTATTTCGGGCAGGCCGTTCAATGAACCAGGCTTGTTTGGCTTCCCGAAAGAGTCCGTTTTCGATTTCGCTTCGGGCGTCGTAGCTGTCATAGACACTCAAGGGGTTTGTGACAGGGCCGTTGGTGAGGATGACCAGGGTGTCGGAGTGAGGATGTTTTTCTTTGTAAGGATCGTGCAAAACCACCACCGCATGGAGGGGATTGGCTACAAAGTCCTTTTTGTTCTCATGAGAGCCGCTGCCAAGCGGTCCATAAAATCCTGCCGTGGTGAGCGATTCGATCCCTGCAACATCCCAGTGATCCAAGACTGTGGTTTTATTCTTTCCTCCACCGACGGCTCGTTTTCTCTCTCTGGTTTTTCGGATGCCCCCACCTATCAGCGAAAGGGCTTCTCCATAGACATTCATGTTGGTTTTGGCAGGGATATAGAAAAGGATTCCCTTCCGGTTCAGCCACCAAAGAAAGGGACCGTCCATGAATCCGCGATCAATGGCAAGGGAGGTGATTCGAGCATGAGCCCCCAGATTCTCGATGGCCTGCTGGACGACCCCCTGCGCCTCATTGATGTCGTGCACATCGATGGTGGCAAACCGCATGGCCAGGGGAATACGGCTGTTCGGGTCCCATACCACCCAGATCTTGAAGCCAAACACGGTTTCCAATACTTTTTGGATGCGTTTTTTTCGTCGCCGCAACTCCGGCGCCTTCTGTTTGGTGACTTTGCCGCAGCCTTGGCAAGCTTCGGTGGATTCGATGTCGGAGGCGTCCAAAAGCGCTTTCACCCGCTTGGGGAAAAAGCTGTGCGCCGCCAAAATGCGGATCGCCCCATTGAACAGCCTCTCCAGGGCAAGGGCGCTAATGGCCTGGATGTAGGCAGCAATAGAATCGGGACAGATCGGCCCGCGGATGGGGGTGGGTTCTTTTCCTTCGGATTCCTTCCCCTCGTTTTTGGAGCCCGATTTTTTGCCCCTCTTGCTGGTGCCCTCTCTTATTTCTCTTCCGTTGAACCCCACCAGCCGCATCAAGGGTTGGGACCTTAGGATCACTGGATGGGTATGCCAGAAGAAGGAGAGGCCGGAGACGATGCGCATCAAATAGATGAGAATCACGGTGGGGAACTGGACGTTGCTGATGCGCTTGTTTTTGACTGGATGGAGCTTCATGAAAAGCTCCATGAACCCGAACTGGTCAAGGAAATAGAAGAACTCGTCGAACAGACCGGCTTCCCCGAGCCCGTAAACCTCGGAGATGTCTTTGCCGTCAGCGAGATCTTGGGTGATCCCCGCCTGATCTCTTGAGGCGGTGCACCAGGTGAGGCGTTCGGCAATGTTTTGGGCTGCTCGTTTCTTCAAGTCCATGTGGACATGGTTAGCACAGGAGGGATGGGAAGTCAAACGGGATGTCTTTATAAGTAACTAATATTACTAATAAAGTAGAATTTTCAAATCGCCTTCTCCAGCCATTTTCCGAGTAGACATAGGTGGGGACTCGCATCGGGTCACCAACATCCCATAGGGAGCCTCGGGGCGTGCCTGACGGCCGTGTTAGGGAGAGGTGCTCGGCTGCAAGCGAAAATCAAAAGTTGGACAATTATTTAGATTTTTTTTTGATTTTTTTAAATTGTGATCGGAGCCAGCTCGGCGCTTATATCGAATATCCAGTGCAAGTTTTCGTTGCTTGACACCCAACAGGATAGAGGATATATAGCAATACTTAAGTGTGGGGATGTAGCTCAGCTGGGAGAGCGCAGCCTTCGCAAGGCTGAGGTAGTGGGTTCGAGTCCCATCATCTCCACCATAACCAATCATTTTTAAAGTGGATTTTCATAATCCGCTTTTTTTATTTAAGAAAAGCAACAACGTTGTCCTCGGCAAGTCTCTTTCTTTATCGTCCCCACCCGCGACTGGGTCGAAGCGGCATTTAACACCACTTATAGGGTAATTAATCTAGTGAAAAACGGCGCTGCTAATTTCAGTGTGGTACGGTTGCCGAACTTTCTCGCCGATACTATTATGAAAGCACGTCTTTGATCGACTATTGCAGGTACCCAATTTTAGTGGGGAGCCCGAGCCAAGAGCATAAGGGCTTCGTCCTGATACGGGTATTAAGATAATATAGTTTTTCAGATAAATAATTTCAAAACTGCAGCCCCAGATTCTTGGCCCTGCTATGGCTTTAGCATACTAAAGTGTGAAATTTAATTTCTGAAAAACTATAGATCTGAACATACAGTTTTTCATTGATTTGTGCTCTGAGAATATTGTTCTTTTAAAGTGATGGAAGGAGATTTGACTATGCAGCCACGCGGTCCATTGATGATCGAGCACAGGCTGATCGATCGTATGATCGAACGAATAAAGACCGAGCTGCAAAAGATCGAGCAGACCGGCAAAGCAGACCCTTTATTCGTCGATGTTGCTGTCGATTTTATTCGCACCTACGCCGACCGAACTCATCACGGAAAAGAAGAACAAATCATGTTTCGTGAGCTCGGAAAAAAGGAACTGTCGGAGAAGGACAGGTCGGTGATGGATGAACTTGTACAAGAGCATATTCTTGGGCGTGAATTAACCGCAGACCTTGTGGAGGCGAACAGGCGTTACAAGAACGGAATTGAGAAAGCCCTTTCTACAATTGTCGTGAAATTGAAAACGTTAGTCGATTTTTATCCCAAACACATCGAAAAGGAAGACAAAAGCTTCTTTCCAGATACCATGGCGTACTTGTCTCAAGAAGAACAAGAACGAATGTTAAAGGAATTCTGGGAGTTTGATCGGCAAATGATCCATGAGAAATATCGGATGCTGGTGGATGAGCTAAAATTATGAGGATCGCAGAGGCCTCAGTTCCCTCATGCTTTAAACAGCGGATTCGGGAAAATGTTGCTGTTCTATACCTTCCCTTATGCCTAAAAGTTTCATTTTACGATGCAAGTGGCTGCGCTCGATGCCGATTTCCGCGGCCGTAAGAGAGATGTTCCAGGAGTATTGCTCCAATTTCCTTAGAAGGTATTCTCGTTCGAACTGAGATCGGGCCTCTCTGAGGGTATCCTGCGCATAAGGATCAGTTTTCTCGTTTTTATCGGGCAGCTGGCGAAGGAAATCCTGTGGGATATCTTTTAGGCCGATAACGTCTTTCGGTGTCATAATGATCATGCGTTCAATGAAGTTTCGAAGTTCTCGAACATTTCCGGGCCAAGAATAGTGCTGTAAAATAGTAAGGACCTCCAGATCGATCTTCTTTCGCCCCAGAGCACTCTCATAAGCGTACGCTTGAACGAAATCTTCCACCAGCAATGGGATATCTTGAAGCCTCTCTCGAAGAGGTGGAACATGGATTGGGATTACGTTCAGTCGATAGAAAAGATCCTGGCGGAAGGTCCCGGCGTCAATTTCTTTCTGTAAATCCTTGTTGGTTGCAGCCACAATTCGAACATCGACACATATCGGGGTGGCTCCACCAACTCTTTCGAAAACTTGCTCCTGAATGATCCGGAGAATCTTAGCTTGTGTTTTCAAGCTCATGTCACCGATCTCGTCGAGAAATAGGGTTCCGCCGTTGGCCAAGTCGAATTTACCTTTGCGCCTCTCAGTGGCGCCGGTGAACGAGCCTTTTTCATGTCCGAAAAGCTCGCTTTCTATCAGCTCTTCGGGAATGGCGGCACAATTCACTTCAATCATTGGTCGATGACTTCTCCGGCTCCGGTGGTGAATCATTCTGGCTACCAGTTCCTTGCCGGTGCCATTCTCACCCGTGATGAAAACGGTTGCGTTGGTGGGAGCGGCCCTCTCAATTTGAGCGCTCAGGGATTGGATTGCAGAACTTTTGCCGGTTATCTGATGGCGATGGACGGCCCTTTGACGCCAAAGCAGATTCTCCTCTTCAAGTCTTTGAAATTCTAATGCATTTTGGATGCACACCAGTATGCGTTCAAGCGAGAGCGGCTTTTCCACAAAATCGAATGCACCGAGTTTTGTAGCCTTTACAGCGGTTTCAATGGTTCCGTGTCCGGAAATAATGATGACCGGAATCTGCGGAGAAGATTTTTTGACTTCCTGGAGAGTCGTTAAGCCATCTTTGCCGGGCATCCATATATCAAGGAGGACTAAGTCTGGAGGGTCTTTTTGAATTTCTTGCAGAGCCTCATCCCCGGAAGCGGCCAAGGCGATTCGGTAGCCTTCATCCTGCAAGGCTCCGCCTAAGGATTTCAAAATGCTGACTTCATCGTCAACGACTAGAATTCTTGATTCCACTGGTCTTTTTCCCACTGTCTCTATTGTAAACTAAGACTGCCATCTTGCTGGCACACCTCGGCGGAAGTGGCTTCCTGGTTCGAGAAGATGCCGGATACTGGGTACCCGATAAATAATACTTGAACTGCAGCGGCGTTTTCCATATCAGGCATCCGGAATCTGACATCCAGCATCGGTTACCAACCAGCAGTAACTTACACAACGTAGTAGTCTCAGAGGGAGAGCTCGATTCCTTAGGCTGATCCCGGCAACTCTATTGAAATAATGGTGCCTTTCGGATTGTTGTCGCGTACTCTGACGAAGCCGCTATGGTCTGCCACAATACTCGCTACGATGGTCAACCCAAGCCCGGTGCCTTTCTCCTTTGTTGAATAGTATGGTTCGAACATGCGGACCTTGTCTTGCTGAGAGACACCGTGGCCATTGTCTAGACAATCTATCCTGGCAATCTTCAAGACCTGGTCGTAAAAGAGTTTTACTTCTATTTCTCCATCATCTTCATTGAGGGCATGGATGGCATTGTCGAGCAGGTTGACCATTACTTGTTTAAACTGGACCGGATCGAGCATTAGAGAAGGAAAGTCTCCGTTTATTTCCGAAAAAAAAGAGATATGAGGATATGTGTGCCGGTAGATAGTAAGACTTTCTTCAATGATTGAGGCTAAATCGGAAGGGACAGGACGCACTTGAGGAAGGCGTGCAAATTTAGAGAACTCGTTCACGAGGTGCTTCATCAGTTCGACCTGTTGCACGATAGTGCGGGTGCATTCGTCGAATGTGGACTCGCTGTTGTCGATCAGTTCCGAATATCTGCGACGAAGTCGCTGAGCTGAAAGTTGAATGGGGGTGAGCGGGTTCTTGATCTCATGTGCGATACGCCGGGCCACTTCACGCCAAGCGGCCATCCGCTGTGCTTTTTCCAGATCTGTCAGGTCATCGAGTACGACCACCAAACCCATGTGTCGATTCCGATCGTCGCGCAAAACGGATACTTTGATCAATAGGGTCCTCGGAATCTTATTAATACCGACCCTAACCTGCTGCTCAAAATAGAGCTGCCGGGTGTCGCGATAAGTGCTTCGAAAAGACTTGACAATCTCCATGTGTTCAGGCGGCAGAAATTTGGCGTAGGATTGCCCTTTGACTAGTTCTGCCTGCAGCCCAAATATGCCTTCAGCCGATTTATTCATAGTTACTATGTTTCCGTCGGCATCGACACTCACAACTCCAGCGGCGACGTTTTTCAGCACAATTTCCATATACAATTTACCATCTTCGAGCTCGGCATGGTTTTGCTGCAAAGCGACATAGGCACTGGCCAGTTGTTCGCGACTTTCCCGCAGGTCATGAACCATCTTATTGAACGAATTGATCAGCATACCGAGTTCGTCCTGGCGCTCTGATTTCAATTCTACATCGAGGTTGCCGTCTGCGACTTCCTGTGTGGCGGAAACCAGCGATTGAATGGGGACCGTCATGTTTTTGGCAAGAAAGAAGCCGAACCATACAGCGGCGAATATCACCAGCAGGGTGACAATGGAAAAGGTTATGAAGTTGCTGGTCTTAAGTGGATTCTGCAGCAACTTGAGCTGCAAATAGTCTTCATATCCACCCGCTATGGCAGCCAATTTCTCGGTAATAACAGAAGGCAACAGTCGCACGGCAATCAATCTGGCAGAAATCATTTGTAGGGAACCGTCGGAAATGGACAGGGGAATGACAACCGCGAGTCCCTCTCTTTTATTGTCGAGGCTCAGGTTCTCGACCGTAGGGTGATCTTCGTTGGCTTGTGACAATGAAATGGGAAATTTCTGGATACTGTAGGAAGAAAGTTGAGGATTGTTGATGCTCCAAATCAAAGTTCCTTCGGAGTTGGCGAGAAAAATCCCGTCCAGGTGATATTGCTTTAACAAGGGTAAATAAAAATGCTCAGAGTCCTTGGGCGTAACGCCGTTTAAAGCGAAAAATTTTTGAAGTTCATTTTTGACCAACTCGGAATCAAAAATCAGATCTTGTTTTTCCTCGTTGAGATAATCTTTACCGAGCCGCACGGATTGCTCCAGCGATTGTTCAACTTGGTGACTGAACCAGTAGTCAAGACTGAAAGAGATGAATTGAGTGGCAATCCAGAAAAGCGGCAGAGTCGGGATAAGGCAAAGGCCCATGAAGGCAATGACTAAACGAGTGCGAAGTTTATGCCCGAGAATATTGCGTTTACGCTCAAAAATCAGTTTAACAATGTTGC
Organism: uncultured delta proteobacterium; assembly: GCA_963781715.1. GTDB lineage: Bacteria > Desulfobacterota > Syntrophobacteria > Syntrophobacterales > Syntrophobacteraceae > Desulfoferrobacter. The sequence goes on along the minus strand of CAWAGW010000016.1, from coordinate 131,157 downwards.
GTAGTACAAGATAGGCAAGCAACAGAAGTAAAATGACATTGAAATTAATCAGCCCAAACAGCAAAATGTTGCTTAAGAGCGACAGGTCCGATTGAAATTCAAAAAACCATCCGCCCATGGATCCGAAGATAACAACCAAAATTAGAACCGTTATTAGCCAGAAACGTTCTTTGCGCCGATAACGATTTGGATCTGACGGTATGGTGTTATTCATGGAGATTTACATCAAAGGGTAAAGGTTATTTCACGCCAGTTGGTCTCAAAGTCCCAGAGTGACACGAAATAGAAAATATAGCGGAAAAAAAGGGGCAGGCGAACTTTTGAGAGTTCCGCTTTCACCCGCAATTTATATTCGGTTTCTTTTTCCAGCCGCCAGATCGGGATCAGTGATAGGCCCTCGACCCTACTCATCCACCGTTTGGCCACGTCAAAATCGGTAGTTGTCAATATTTTATCGGGTTGTTCGGGAAGCGTTACTTGGAATTCGTTGTTCAACCGGTCGTACTTAATGGAATGTTCCAGAGATATATTAAGGAATTTGTTGCGAAAAAAGAGGAAACCTTTCTGTTCTATTACCAGCAAAATTTTGAAAGTGGTCTCCACACCACTCAGAATGGCCTCTTCCATTTTCGGGGTAAAGCAATTTTCAATGCGAAAGCTCAACTCAAGGTTTTTCATTTGCGGTTTTAGATAAAGATCAACGACCTCCGCATGATTCTTAGCAGCTGCGGGATTGGGTGCGAAAGTGCCAAGAATTGCAGCACAAGCGCCGCAGCAAAGCATGAATAAGAAGATGATTCTCGTCATTTCTAAAGTCGCTCATAGCAGGTTTGAAAATGAAAATTATTCTAGCGGAGGGGCGTTTCAAACTCAAGCGGTTTCGCCACAAGAGACTAAAGTGCCTTAGTGGCAGGCGAGAATCTTTCAGGAAAAATAGGAAAAGATGGGGATCTCAAGTAGGTTGTAGGTATTGGTGCAGCAAAATTTAGAACCGCATAGTTGTTCGGGGTCGTCACCAGTTGGCGCAAAAACCGATTATGCAATGCATGGCCCGCCTTATAAGCTTGGAAATGGCCCACCAGAGGCATTCCAGCCAAAGCGAGATCCCCCATAAAGTCGAGAATCTTGTGGCGCACGCACTCATTATTGTACCTAAATCCATCGTTGTTGAGGATGCGATGTTCGTCGAATACAATGGCATTATCCAGTGAACCGCCGCGGGCCAAGCCCATACCCTGAAGCTTCTGGACGTCTTTAAAAAAGCCGAAAGTCCTGGCTTTAGCGATCTCACGGGCAAAACTTTTCTCGCTGAAACTCCAAGAATACTCTTGTCTGCCTACTAAAGGGTGCGAGAAGTCTATCAGGTAGTGCACCCGAAAACAATCGGCTGGAGAAGCCTTTATGAATGAGTCACCTTCTTTGACTAAAATGGGCCTTTCAATCTTTAAGTAATTACGTGGCGCAGATTGCTCTTGGAGGCCCGCCCTCTCCAAAAGCTGCAAATAGGTTGCGGCGCTGCCGTCAAAAATAGGAACTTCCGGCCCGTCCAGTTCGACAATTACATTATCAATTCGTGAACCGAAAAATGTTGCCAGAAGATGTTCGACGGTAGATACGACTACTCCGTTGAAGCCGATAGTTGTAGCGAACAGAGTGTCAACTACCTGATGGTGATGTGCGGTGATAATCGGATAATCGGGAATATCAACCCGACAAAATCGATATCCGTAGTTGGGTGGCGCCGGTTTCAACTTCATTGAAACCTTGGTTCCGGAATGTAAACCGACCCCTCTACACCACACCTCTCTTTTGATAGTGTGTTGTCTCAAGAAACCCTGATTCAAGCCCCTTTTCCTCCTCGCAAAAATCCTCAAGCACCAATTGTGCCAAAGGTCTAATTATGACTTTCCTTTGCCTTAATCAAAGAAAAGTCTTTAATCTGGGAGTTCTTTTACATGTATTTCATGAAAAGGTCAAGCTATGGATTTTTATAAGAAGAATGAAGATGAAAGTGGTAAAAAAAACACACTGGCAAAATGAAGTGTGTTATTTATGCAACACTTGATGTCTCGGAGACGACCGAGGCGATACTAAACCGTCTGGCCCGCAGGCTGCACTGATCAGCAGCCCGGAGCTGAGCCGCAATGGTTGCTTGACAGATGCAACGCCTACTAATAGTAATGTGGCAGCTTTAAAGTACCGACCCACCTGTGGCGGTTAATGATACAATAATTGAATATTCGGGAGCCATGGCCGATGAAAATTGAACAGTTTCCGCAGGATATGCAGCCCTATCTAATTCCTCAACCATCTGGTGAATATGTTTATCAGTGTTTTGGCTGCAACAATCAATTCAGTGTTGAGAGCCTTCTTTACACATGCCCTGATTGTAAAAACGTTTTAATGATAAAGGACAGAAAATGGGATCGCCTCAAATCGGTTCCCGGTCATTTATGGCGGAAGATTTTTGACTATCGAACCATGCTCACTATTGCGCCGTTAAAGGGGATTTATCGTTATCATGAACTGATTGGCTCGGTCATGCCATTGGATTCAATCATTTATCTTGGAGAGGGCCATACCCCGATCGTAGAGGCAAACACCAGGCTTTGTGATTGGGCGGGAATTCCATTCTCGTTCAAAAATGATGGACAGAACCCGAGTGCATCTTTCAAAGATCGAGGAATGTCTAGTGCTTTCAGCTACTTGAACTATATTGTGAAAAGCCGAGGCTTAGGCGATGTCCTGGCAATTTGTGCATCCACTGGAGATACATCGGCGGCGGCAGCTTTGTATGCTTCCTACATGACTCATAACATAAAGTCGGCTGTGCTATTGCCTCACGGTAAGGTGACACCGCAGCAGTTGGGACAACCGCTCGGGAGTGGCGCGAAGGTGATAGAAATCCCCGGAGTCTTTGACGATTGCATGAAGATCGTTGAACATCTTTCAGAAAATTATCCGGTAGCTCTAATGAATTCTAAAAACGCGTGGAGAATTCTAGGTCAGGAATCATTCAGTTACGAGATCGCTCAGGCTTGCGATTATGATGTTGCAGATCTGGTGATTGTGGTGCCCATCGGTAACGCCGGGAATATCACTGCTGTGCTCCAAGGTTTTTTAAAATTATATGAGCTCCAGATCATAACCTCTTTGCCGGCTGTGGTCGGGGTTCAGTCAGAACATGCGAATCCCGTCTATCTTTACTATCTTGAGAGCGAACCCGGTAGGCGGAAATTCAGGCCGGTGACAGTCAAGGCCAGCGTAGCGCAGGCTGCAATGATCGGCAACCCGGTTTCGATGCCGAGGGTAGTGCAGCTTGTGGAAAGATATCGTGCAATTGCCGGCCAGAGCAGTGTTCAGGTGGTGGAAGTGAGTGAGCAGGAAATAATGGATGCGATGTTGATGGCCAACCGAAACGGCCATATAGCCTGTACGCAAGGAGGGGAATGTTTAGCCGGCCTTCGCAGGATTGCCGGAGCAAATTCGCTTGGAGGAGACCGGAGAGCTATTTTGGACGCTACTGCCCATGCCCTGAAATTCGCAGTGTTTCAAGAAAAGTACTTCGCTGACGACTTCGAACCGGAATTTGGTGTGGTTCCCAAAGAAGAGCTGCAGAACGCTCCTGTTCTGGTAGCCCCTTCAGACGGCATACCCAAGCCGATAAGCGGCAGGCAATTGGAGACTACAGATTTTCAACGGTTTGTCGAGGATACCGCCAAACAGATTGCCGGTCTGTTGGGTTTAAGCAGAATTAAGTGATTGAAGTAACGGGATAGAGATGTAAACTGTCTGGGCTATTACAGGTGCTAATGAATTAAATTTCTAAAAAAATCCGTGGTGGACAACTTCATATTTGGAGGTCGAGATGACGGGGGTTTTACCCTATAAAGATAGATACCCGAGGCTGGGCGATGAGGTATTCATTGCACCCGGGGCTTGGGTAATTGGCGATGTTGCTATAGGTGATCGTTCGAGCATTTGGTTCAATAGCGTAGTGCGTGGCGATGTCCACTATATACGGATTGGATCGGAGACCAACATCCAGGATAACTGTGTTCTCCACGTAACTGAGGGCAAGTTTCCTCTCGAAATCGGTAATCGAATAACGATTGGACACAGGGCCATTGTTCATGGCTGCGTCATTGGTGATGAGTGTCTGATCGGTATGGGCGCAATCATTTTGGATGGTGCCAGAATTGGTGAGGGATCTGTAGTGGCTGCCGGTTCAGTGGTTGCGCCGGGGACGGACATTGCTCCTAATTCATTGGTGATGGGTATTCCCGCAACCCACAAAAAGACGGTTGCTCAAGAGGAGCGGGAACTCGTCAAAAGCAGTGTTGCTCACTACTTGCAACTGTCGAATGATTACCTGAACCCTGAACTCCTGAGCGAAAAGAAAAAAATAAGAGGCTTTTTGGGTTAGTTCCGGCGCCATTTTTTTTTAGGGTTGATGCGGAAAGGTTTTCCTTCCTCAACCGGGAGTGTTCCGTTGATAACGCCATGTTGAATGAGTTCTTCTGCAGCATTGAGCAGTCCTTCGTTGCTGCCATTCCAGAGGGCCCGGATACGCTCCAGGGTTGCAGATTCACCCTGATCGACAAGTGCGCAGGTTAATATATAAAGAGAAGTAGCTTCTACTCCCATGTTCATTTGGAAAATAGTGCGATCCATGTTCATGAGTGAATCTCCCAACAAAGGTTAGAAAAACGTCAACATTTAGACTGTTCGTCACCCTTTTATCGTAAGCAAGCGAGAGGTAAGTGTCAATTTCAGATAGTTTCCATAAGGCTGCCTGAGAGTGCCCGGCACTTGTTATTCTATGGGAAGTTCACATCTTACTTGAGAAAAACAGGCATACTAAACGCTGCTTGATTTATGGATAGTCGCCGGCTGCTTAATCCCCCTGGGACTGCCGGGGAGAACTTCGCAGCAGTGTGGAATGGCAGGAAAAAGCAGTTGAGGAACAAGCCCTTGGCATCACAACCTTGATGAGGAGGAGAGAATCGATGGAGGAGGCTGCAGCACGAGATTTTTTTGAATGGAAAAAGGCGCTTGAATCCAGCTGGCGAGAGATCCCGAAAGTTTTTCAAAACGAGCACACCGTGCGAAGGACTCTCCAATGCTATTTGTACGGTCATCTGCGGAAGTTGGGATACCGTGTGGTGGCAGATTATCTTCCGCCCAGAATTCAAGATCGAGCTGTTGATCTCATAGCATTGAATGATCAAAAGGAGATTTTCTACGCTATCTGCCTGGAAAATGTGGTCACTTTAGCGGCAGTAAAGAGCCTCTCCAGCTTTGAGGCGGCCAACAAAATCATATTCACAACCGGTTTACTCGAAAAAAAGGTTCACGAAAGTCGTTTCTTCCTTAAGCCGGATATTGAGCACCTGCACTTGCAGCCCTTTGGGCAAAGCTAAGGATCAATTATCGGAATTGTTAGTGAAATTTAAGTATAGCTTTGGCATAGGCCTTTTGTGCATTTCGTAACGAGTTAAAATTTATATGCTTTTTTCTTGACAGCTCAAAACCGCTGCTCTATAAAGGTGCTCACTGGTAAAAACAGCATGTGACGATGGTGTAGACTCAAGAACAAAGGGAGGTGATAGAAAACAATTTCAGCGAAGGAGGTGAAAAGGTTTAAGAGTTTTTGTGGTTTGACTGGTGTTTTGTTCTTAATAATTTATACCTTTATCAATTGTTACTCAGCAGAATTTGAAATAATCCCATCTCAATATCTTCACAGCTTTGTTGTTTTCAACTGAGACTCATGCCGTAGTTCTACTACTGCAGCTCGCGTTGCGTATCGTTGGGTTTCCCGCTCGCCATTATGTGATTGTAACGGACTAAATTCAGGATTTATAGCATTTTTAACTTGCTCGGAAGGGGCCGGATGTTTGGGAGGTGTTGCCTGCTATCCGGAAGGCTCAAAACGGTTGTCGAATTGCTACACAACTAAGCTTGCACAGAATGCAATTTGATCCAGCATGTTGATTTATCCTATCCAATCAATGGATCGGATGTTGATTTTACGTGCCTGTTTGTGCAGGTAGCGAGTGAGTGTCTTTCCATTAAGATCAACTTAACGAGGAGGGTAAAATGGCACAACCGGTGGATCAAGTTCCAGGAAAAGCCTGGGTTGTTGTTTTTGCGGGTACCGCAATCAATTTGTGTTTGGGTATATTGTATGCGTGGAGTGTTTGGACTAAAACCTTAATCAACGTGGATCTGGCAGGTCAATCACTGCCGGCACCAAATGAAGGTTGGACTTATTTAACGAATGCAGAGGCGGCTACACCTTTTTCACTTTGCGTTATCATTTTTGCCTTGTTGATGATTCCTGGTGGGCGCATTCAGGACAAGTTCGGACCTAAAGTGGGCGCTACCGTGGGCGGACTTTTTCTGGCAGCGGGATGTATCATAGCTGGCCTGGCCAAAAGCTATGGAGGGCTCGTCTTCGGATTTGGAATTCTTGGCGGTATCGGTATGGGTATTGGTTACGCTGCACCTACGCCCGCTGCTCTAAAGTGGTTCGGTCCGCACAAGCGTGGTTTGGTTGCCGGTCTGGTGGTCGGTGGTTATGGAGGCGCCGCACTCTATATTTCACCGTTGGCGCGATATCTTATTAACAGTTATGGCCTTACCGGTAGTTTCGTCATCCTGGGTGTGTTCTTCGCGATCGTCGTTATCATTGCCGGACAGCTTTTGGCGTGGCCTCCGGAGGGATACGTACCACCGGCTGCCAAGCCTGCCAGTCCGACCAAGGAACTGACCGGGGCGCCGGTAAAGACGGCGGTTACCACCATGGATTGGGTTGCCCAGGATATGGTCAAAACCTGGCAATTCTACGCTCTGGTATTCATGTTTATTCTGACGACGCAATCAGGTCTTCTGATCATTGCGAACGCGGCTAAAATTCTGAAAGTTGCGGCCAAAGACACGCAGTTCCTTGTTACCAACGCATGGATACTGGCGTCATTTGGTGGATTGGTGAATGCCTTCGGCCGGGTTGGAACAGGTTTGTATTCGGATAAGATCGGCCGAACCAATGCGTATACTCTTAACTGCGCCGTTTCAGCCGTCTGCCTGTTTCTGCTGCCAAGCATTATTGCGAGTGGAAACGTCTTCGTTCTTTTCCTGGCAGTCGGTATTGCTTACTGGCAGTATGGTGGTGGTTTGGCATTAATGCCGTCGTTCACGGCAGACTTTTTTGGACCGAAAAACTTGGGCTTCAACTATGGTCTGGTGTTCATCGGCTGGGGTCTCGGCTTCTTCATGGCAAGACTGGGCGGTACCATTCAGGATGTGACAGGAAGTATGAATTATGCCTTCTATATTTCCGGAGTTCTGCTGGTAGCGGGAGTGCTCCTTGCCCGAGCCACTAAACGCCCCATGGCACTAAATGAATAGAAGGTTTTGGCGGTTTTCTGGGACGAGAGATGATTAGGATGAAGCGCTCTTGAGGCCGCTTGGGTCAACCTTGGGGGTGGAAAAGAAATTTTTCACCCCCTTTTTTATGAGTTATGCTGGGTTGAAAAGTATGGCACTCAGGTGAAAAGACCCCGTTGAGGCAGTCGTGTGTGTATGATCTCGGATACCGTTTTGCTAATCAATTTGACTTCTGAACAAGTGATGTTTCTCCGGGATTTGACGGCACGTGTAGAAGTGGAGGAACTGGAGGGCGTTGTGCTAAAGCCGGTTGCTCTGTCGTCCGCTGAAGAGGCCAAGCCGTTTCTGGATGATGAGGCGACTCGCCTGGTCATCATGCGTTTGGAAGAGGAAGGCAAGAGAATCGATCACGATATCCGCCGCTTCAAAAGGTCCTTTCCGCGGCCGGTCCCATTGCTGGTCCTGGTGCCACCAAGTCATACCCGCAAGGTGAAAGACTATTTGAGGGCCGGTGCTGATGAGTTTTGGATTTTGCCGCTGGATTCCTCTGCCTTTCCGGCGCGGTTGAATGTGCTGTTGGAATTGGGACAAAGCATCAAGGAAACTCGCGGATCGATAGATGTGCGAAGTGTGACCTCTTTTTGGTCCAAAATCGGCCGTCGCTTGAGGCGTTTATTTGGAGGTCAGGACACCCCCAACCAGACTTTAGTCACTGAAACCTGGAGTCAGTTGATTGCCGGCAAGTGGCAGAGAATTCGCCGGCTCGGTTTTGGCAGTTTTGGTGAGGTTTGCCTGGTGAAGGAACAGGACGACGGCGATCTTGCAGTGGCAAAGATTCCTCACAATAAAAAAATGAATCCCAAATTCCTGAGGGAGGCCGTAATCTTAAAGACTCTAAATGGCCATCCCAATGCGGTTCAATTGAAAGAGGTGGTCAAGGAAGAAGGCAAGATTGTTTTAATTCAAGAATATATTGAGGGTTCAACCCTGCATGATCTGCTTGCTGAAGGTATGTCAGGTGCTTCGAAGGAAAAAGCCTTTTTGCAATTACTGGGTGTGGTTGCCTATGCCCATCAACACAACATAATGCACCGGGATATTAAGCCTGAAAATATCATTATTACACCAACCGGTGAGTTGAAACTGCTCGATTTTGGAACCAGCAAGGATCTCAGTCGGGGCAGCATCAGCAGCACGGTTATCGGTTCTCGTCCATATATGGCGCCGGAGCAGATAATGGGAAAAAGCCGCATTGCAAGCGATGTGTGGGCTCTTGGAGTAGTCCTGTACTCTCTGGCAACCGAATTCTTGCCGTTCTACGATGAAAACGAAAAGCAGCTTATGGATTATATTCTTGAGACAGAGCCGGACTCGCCGCGTGAACTTGAGCCGGACTTGCCTGAGGAACTGGAGACCATTATCCTCAAGTGTCTGAGAAAAGAATGGAGCGAGCGTTACCCGGATGCTTTTGAGCTGCGGCAAGATTTACTTGAGAAGTTTCCGGATTTTGGAACGGGGGCGGCGTTGCCCTAACACTGACTTGCAGGTTTAGCGCAGTTTCTGTGCCCAGCGCCGATCAAAATAAGTCGCAATGTCACATACCATGATCAGGATGTCGAGATTTTGATTTTGGGTATTCTTGACCAGTTCCTCGATCACCGCCTTGCATGCAAACCCCGCGTTTCGACAAGCCCGAATGGCTCCAACTGAATCGAGAGGAATTTCCGCCCAGAGCTTCTCCAATCCCAACTCATAGCCTAACTCGACCAACTCGTTGAGCATCAAAGTTGCCAAACCTTGATTTTGATAGCTGGGAGAAACGACTACCCGAATTCGACCGATGTGTCGTTTCCAGCCGTGCGGAACACGATGGAGCGTTGCATCGGCCACTATTTCTCCATCTACCAGTGCCACCAGCGGGAGTACCCGCTCATAATCCAGTGTCTGAGACCATTCGCGCACCACTTTTCTGTCCCGAACATTATGCCGTATAAACATCAAGAGATCATCCGAGAGGCCTAGAAAAAATTGGTATAGGGCATGTTCGTCTTCCTTTACCATTGGTCGCAGGGTCACAGGGGTTCCATCCTTCAGTTTAGACTCTTTGCTTCCAAACATCATAGTTGCCTCCTAAATCCCATCCTGAAGACGATGTGCCAGATATTCCGGTAATTTTGCCAGCATGATCTTTTTCTGAGCTTTTTCGATATCGTATGGAACAGCCTTGAAGCGAACAGTCTGCCCGTTTGTGTCGAACAGGAGATAACGCGCTCGATTGTCCCGCTGCCTGGGTTGGCCGACGCTCCCTGGATTGATGAGATACATATTTTCTTCCTCAGACAATCTAATTTGGTCGGGTAGGTCGGACGGGGAGGTAACCTTGCCCCGCTGGTCGCAGATCCAGAGTTTCTGAATGTGAGTGTGTCCAAAAAAGCAGAAACGTATTCCGTTAAATCGTTTGCGAAGTAGATTAAAAATCCTTTTTGCCTGGAACAAATTAAGCACGTAGGATTCCAAGCTTTCAGGGGTGCCGTGGCACAATAGATATTTGTCCCACAAAACCTCGATTCGCGGTATGCTCTGCAGGTAGCGAACTTCAGATTGAGTCAACTGCTGTTGGCAGTAAGTAATGGCATGATGAGCCAGCACGTTGAACCCTCTCGCCATTCTGGGTTCCAGGATTGCCAGGTCGTGGTTCCCCAGCACGGAAACGGCTCGTTTTTCCTGCAATAGCGCAACACATTCACGAGGATTGGCGTTATAGCCGACCAGGTCGCCGAGATGAATGATATAATCAACACCATCGGATTCTATTGATTTCAGCACCGCCTGCAAGGCTTCTAAGTTGCCGTGGATATCTGAAATGATCGCAGCTCGCGGCATGTCTTAGTCTCTTTGTACCCAAGTCATGTTTCGACCTGATAAGTTGATTTTGATGGCATCCACTGCCAGTCTACCCTTATATGTGCTAGTGCCTGATTAATCAAACGCATTTCGAGTGATCGGCAATCTTTTCGAGTGCAACTATTCGATAAGCACGGGCTCACGTAGGATCAATTCTATTGCTTTACGTGCTGAGGCGGCCAAGCGTGCGTGAGTCTCTGCCAGAGATTCGATTTGTCTCAAGTGATCCGCAGTGCGCAATATTACCATCGCCAAATCGCCTTCAGCCATTCCCGAGATATTCCTCACCTCATCCCATGATTGCCCAAGAGCCCATTGGTGCAAAGTGATGGTCGTCCAAAATGGAAGAGGCGGAGTAGTAAATCCGGCGGACTTCAGATGTTCTCGAAGAGGTTGAAGCTCGTGCAGCATTTTGAAGAAAGGCTTTGCAATATCAGGGTATTTCCACATCAGTGTAGACAGTTGAATGTCTCCCGGGCGATCCCTGTCCATCACAAAGGGAGCGATCAACGCCGCTAGAAGCTCAGGTTCGTCCTCTGGGAAAAGTCTTTTACGGATTCCCTCGGATATAAGCAATGGCTGATCGATCCTCAGGTTGGAAGCCCATAATCCATCTTGCGTCAGGTGTCCCTCGGAGTCCACATACCTTTCCTCGTGCAGAAAATGGAGATGTTGTTTGAAGGAACGCCAAAGTTCATCTTGCATCGACGACATTTGTGCCCTGTGTTGAAAATAGTGATGAATCAAGTGTGAGAACGGATGAGAGCTCGCTTTCTGGCAAGGCCCGAACAAGTCACAGGATTCACAAGGCAAATCCTTTTTTTGTGAAATGAGATGCATCAATTCCTGATTGATTTGTGCAACCGGTGGTGCTTCGGGTTGTTTTGCATTCTCTAATGAATGAAACGGCTGATTAGCCAGTTCGTAGACTAATCTTTCCCATTCCTTCCGGTTTTTCAATTGGGGAATGGCCCCAACCATGTCTCCTAATTCGGCAATCCGCCGGAGTTGAACTCGATAGGTGCGCACCTTTTCCTTTCGCGAATGAAGAGGAAGCGCAACACGAACCGCCTCCACGATGCCTGCCTCATGGACTAGTGAGGAAACCGCCACGAAAATCACGCCTCTATGGTTTCGAAATATTCTTCCGGGCTCTAGCAAGCCTTCGAAAGCCCATTCGGTCGTTTGCTTATTCCAGAGCTTGCGTGTTTTCCGCACTCTGTCCTGCAATTCTTGGAAGCGGGGGCGGACTTGTTCAAGATTCTCGATTGTGCCGCAGGTACTTTCAGATAACCACTGCCGTATCTCGTTCTTTAGGTGTTGGAATTGCTGAGCAATACGTGGGTCCTCATTCAGATTCTGGAAGGTCGCAAGCGACGATGAGAATAATGTTCGAATTTCTTCAGGCGTGTGTGACAGGAGCAGGTTCAAAACCATGGAGAAATTGACTCGGATTTGGCTTTGGATAGAATCCGGCGAAGAATGAAACAAATCATGAATCAACTGCGGATCCTGATACCTTCCAGGCACAACCAGAGCAAAGCCGATTTCGTCCATCCCTCGGCGCCCGGCCCGCCCTGTCATTTGCAAAAGGCCTGTAGCATTTAGTGGGACAAATTCTTTTCCGTTGAAACGATCGCTTTGGGGTATCACCACCGTTCGTGCCGGAAAATTAACTCCGGCTGCCACAGTTGATGTAGAAAAAATTGCTTCCAGATAACCTGCCTGCATAAGTTTTTCGAGAAAGATTTTCCAATGCGGCAGTTGGCCTCCGTGATGCGCACCCACGCGACTCCTCTTGAGGATAGTAAGATGCTGATGCTGGCGCAGGAAAGGGTAATCATCCAACAACTCATTGAGCCGGTTAAAGAATCTCTTTGAAGTGTTGAGATTGCTTGTCGAGCGAGAGAATTTTGGGCACATGGCAATCGCTTTTTCACAATCGGCCCGAGATTTTAGAAAAAATATCGCAGGGAGCAAATTAGCTTTGCGTAAGGCCTCCATAAGACGTGGTATGTCCGGGAAGTCTTGCCTCGAAAAAGAGCGTGAATCGATGGTTCGAATTTTCCCATACAAGCCTCGTCGGCCACTCAAAGGACTCAATTCGCCGGAAGGGAACAAAAAAAGAGGGTATAAGGGTACCGGTCTTTCATGAGCATTTATCCAGCGGCAGGATTTCTGACGCAACCATTCAAGCCAGTCACATATTTCCTGGGCATTTTGGATGGTAGCAGAGAGCATGAGAAGTTTGGCTCTTGAAGGAAGGTAAATTAATACTTCCTCCCATACGACCCCACGGTCTTCATCCCCCAGGTAATGTGCCTCATCCAAAACCACCAGATCGACGGACAAGTCTTCGCCCCTATGCATAGTGTCGTACAATTGGTTGCGAAGAATTTCTGTTGTTCCTACAATGATTGGTGCGTCTGTATTTTCTTTTCTGTCGCCGGTCAAGATTCCGACATTTTGTGCACCGAAAATCTTTGAAAACTCTTCATATTTTGCGTTCGAAAGGGCTTTCAAAGGTGAAGCATACCAACTCCTCCCCCCCTTGCTAAAAAGACTCTCTATGGCCTTGATGGCAATGTAAGTTTTGCCGGAGCCGGTCGGAGCAGTAACCAGCACATCCGAGTGAGGTAAGGTATCCAAAGCTTGCAGCTGGAACTCATCAGGTACGAAAGGTGATGGTTCGGGAACCCGGATTTTTTCGAGCACCGGTTCGAGCGCGCGATGTATACTGAATTTAAATTTGGCGTCCGTTTCATTTTTCGATACCTTGCTTTTCCCGTATTTGCGATATCTTCTGGCAGTGCTTTTATGTCTCGAACCAATGGTCAAATGGCAATCCTTTTATATCCAAAATCTTTTATGATCATCATTGGGTGCTTCGAAATAATGAAGCATCCCAATCGAACTCGCAACGCGAACCTTCAGCATTGCATTTGCCGGCACGGCCAAAGCCTTGTGCTGCTGAGGAAATCTGGAAATTATGTCCTCAGGCCTCTTGGCATAGCGTTTAAATACCAGCTGGTTTGGCTGGACACCCACTGTGCTAAACTTAACTTTCGCATTAAGACCCAAAACTATTATCAATCATGAATGACAGGATTCCAAGTGACAGCGTTGCGTTTTTCTGCAATTGAATCAATAATCGCTTGTGACGATTTACAAACATCTTAAAAAGAAATGGAGCTTTACTGATAAAATGACGAGCTATCAAAATATTGAAGAAGAAGCAGTCGCGAATTGGCATAAAAGCGGGTTGAGAGTTCCCCTTTTTGAGGTGGACCTAGGCCAAGCAGTCTACCACGGCAATTACTTTCATATTTTCGAGCTGGCCAGGGAAGCTTTTTTGAGAGACATGGGTTATCCTTATCGGCGTTTCATGGATCAAGAACTCCATCTGACGGTGGTCGAAACTACCTGTTCTTATCGTCGCCCGCTCCATTATGATGATCTTATCGAGGTTCATAGCAGGGTTTTGTGGTGGCGTCGACGCAGCCTCGCGTTCTCCCAAAATATATACAGGCTGGAAGAGAGCAATGAGCCGTCGCTTTGCACCAGGGCGACCCTGAATATGGTTTGTGTGAGGTTCAGCGGAAAGCCAACAACGATTCCTGACGATTTCACGACCCTCTTAAAAGCCCAAGACATCCAACAGATCGAACAAGCATAGCAGCGGACTCCAAATTTTCACAGGAATTCATTCACATTTTATGCTAATGAATCGTTCAAATTAGATTCACGATTCAGGTATATTCAACCTTCGTTGAGCAGGCACAAGAAAGGGTTCGGTAGTATGAAAATTGCGATTATTGGGACTGGTTATGTAGGACTGGTGAGCGGCGTATGTTTTGCCGAATTCGGACACGAAGTGACCTGTATTGATAAGGATGAAACCAAGATCAATCGACTCCAGAGAGGTGAAATCCCAATCTATGAGCCGAGACTCGATGTTTTGGTTCATAAGAACTTAAATGACAATCGATTGATTTTTACTACCGACTATGCTCCCGGAGTGCCGGAAGCCGAGGTGGTTTTTATCGCGGTCGGCACTCCCGCATCCCGGCGTGGGGATGGATATGCCGATCTTACCTATGTTTATGAAGCTGCCAGGCAAATTGCCGGACATCTAAATGACTACACTGTTGTTGTCAACAAAAGTACGGTTCCAGTCGGTACAGCCCGCCAGGTCGAGAGGATCATTTCAGAGGTCAACCCTGAGAGCTCTTTTGACGTTGCCAGCAATCCCGAATTTCTGAGGGAAGGAGCTGCCATCAATGATTTCATGCATCCGGATCGGGTCGTGATAGGGGTTGACTCAGATAGGGCAAGGGAAGTTCTAAAAGCTATCTACCGTCCCCTTTACCTCATTGAAACTCCCATTGTTATGACTGCCATTGAGACGGCTGAGCTGATCAAATATGCATCCAATGCGTTCTTGGCGACCAAGATCAGTTTTATCAATGAAATAGCGAACCTTTGCGAAGAAATTGGCGCCAATGTTCAGGATGTGGCCAAAGGCATGGGATTGGACGGGCGAATAGGAAGAAAGTTTTTGCATGCCGGACCGGGTTATGGGGGCTCCTGCTTTCCCAAAGATACCAGTGCGATGCTGCGTATCGCACAGGAACATGGAGTTGCCTTTCGCATCGTGGAAGCTGTGGTGGAAGTGAATGCAGCCCAAAGGGCCCGCATGGCAAGAAAAGTCAGGCATGCTTTGGGAGGGAAAGAAGCAGGCAAAATCATTGCCGTGCTGGGGCTATCATTCAAACCCGAAACGGATGATGTTCGAGATGCGCCCGCACTGACCATACTGGCAAACCTGTTGGAGAAAGGTGCGAAAGTTCGCGCTCATGACCCGCAGGCAATGGCTGAGGCTGCCAAAGTGCTTCCAGAAGTGAGATACTGCAGCACTCCTTATGAAGCATGTGAAGGTGCTGATGCGGTGGTGCTCATGACCGAATGGAATGAATATCGCGCTTTAGACCTGGAAAGAATCATCAGCCTGCTGAAAGAACCCGTTTTTGTCGACCTCCGAAACGTATATATTCCTGACAACATGAAACAATTCGGGTTCCGCTATTACAGCGTTGGCAGAGGAAGGAATGAATAAGCAGGTACTCGGAAGGCGGAACTGTCAATGCTAAAATCTACCAGCCTCAGATCCCTCAAGGGCTTCCTGTTTCCTTTGATTGTTCTCATGTTGCTGATTGTGATCTTGCTGGGTGAGGGCAGACGCGTCCTGGCAGCTGAAAACAAAAGCAACTTGCCGAATGAAGGGAAGTTGGGCACGGAGGAGGAGTTCAAATCCGTGCCCGTTGCTGGCTATAAAATCGTAAATGTTTATCCTCATGATCCTGAAGCATTCACTCAGGGGCTTGTTTATGAAGAAAGCTGCCTGTATGAAAGCACTGGCTTATATGGCCGCTCCTCCATCCGCCAGGTGGAACTTTCAACGGGAAAAGTGATCAAGAGTAGGCTGCTGCCCGTATTTTATTTCGGAGAAGGCCTCACTGTTTGGGGCGATCATTTGATCCAACTGACCTGGAAGTCGCACACCGGCTTTGTTTACGGCAGGAAGAGTTTTGAAACGTTGAGCACTTTTGGTTACCAAGGGGAGGGATGGGGCATAACTCGAGTTGGATCATTTCTGGTCATGAGTGATGGCTCTGCCATCCTACGGTTTTTGAATCCCACTTCTTTGGAAGAAATCAAGTTGCTTGAAGTGCATGATGGAACTCATCCAGTGAAGTATCTTAATGAACTGGAATACATAAAAGGAGAAATTTTCGCGAACGTGTGGCGGACGAATCTGATTGCACGGATTTCGCCTGAGACGGGAAAAGTTGTGGGTTGGGTGGATCTTGCCGGTTTGCGAAGTACCTTGAAGTCCACCGGGAAAGAGGATGTTTTAAACGGTATCGCTTATGATGCCCAAAACGATCGAATTTTCGTTACGGGCAAATTATGGCCAAAGCTTTTCGAAATTCAATTGGTCCCCCCTTCCACATGATGAGATTGGTTTGGCCACAGAGGGGCTCGATTCAGGTGGGGTCTTGATGAACTCGATAAACTCTGCGCTATTCCGTCGGCATGAATCATGAAACTTTTCATGCCCGGCATAATGCAATGTGCCCTTAGCTGGTTTTTTCCATGAACTCTTTAAGGCTTTCCATGATATCCCCAAATTCGTTTTTGCCGAATCGAATCCCGACAGCAGCGATGACTGAATGCCGTCGATAGGGATCTACCTCAAACTGCCATGGCCGAATGGGTATGTCCTTCCCTCTCGTTTTTAAATGGCCTTCAAACCGTCTGACTTCTGACATTAATTGGTCGTAACCTTCCTGCCCGTACACTTGGCCATCGAACTCGCCGAAGGAACAGCCACCAAACGTCAGGAAAAAATCTACGTCCGTTTGAGTGTCGCCTGATCGTCGGGATATCCTGAAGTCCGGGTACCGAGCGAAGAAGGGGTCAAGTTGGTAGAGTTCGATAAAGTCATTCACCGGTATTCTGTTCTGCAATTCCGCTAGGTCTGAGCCTTGCCGTTTGTCGAGAAAGGACCTGAGATAGCGACAGACCAGATCAAAGTCGCCATTGGGGATAGAAAGGCCGATGCTGATAATACGGGCATGTCCTTCACCCAACGGCGGTTCTCCTTGAATGATTCGCACCTTCCTATAAATTTCCGGATTGACGCCTTCAAGGAAACTTACAAATTGCTTGGCCAGGTTTTCCTTTTCTGTGTAGTTTAGTACTTCCGGCCCAATATCAACCTTGTCCAGGTCCTGACCATACTCAAAGTTGCTGGCCAGAATAAGAAAATAGTGATCCGGCACCTGCATTAAATGAAAGCCTTCCTCTTCAAAACCATGTACTAAACTCATGGTCCGGTTTTTCAAAAAGATATCGCGAATGACATCATTTTCGGTTTCGCCGCGGCGGCGCGCTTCGATGACCATCAGTTCATGCACCCAGTGAGTTCGCCAGGTTGTACAAAGCATAAGCGTCCTGAGGACCTTTAGAACCTCTTTGCTCAGATCTTTTCCGCGATAGACCAGGGGAGGATCGAAGTCAAAGTCTTCTACATTGATTTCCTTCAAACCCAGTGCTCGTTCTCGGTCCCGCTCGGGGAGATAGTATAGGTAAGTGCCGAAAGTCTTGAGAAGTTCCTCCCGGGAAATCGACGTATCTTTCTCTCGCAAATGTTTTTCCAGCCACTGGTAGCGTGACAACTCAAGTTCCCAGCTATGATGCAAGCCGAGAAGGCTTTCGTAATCCATTTCTTGGTAGTTTTCTTGTTCAAACTGTTCCCTTACGAATTCCCAATCGACGTAAAGCTTCTTTCTACTTTTTCTGTCTTCCAGAAAATCAGAAGCTTCCGAATATGCCAGAATGCCTCGTTCACAATCGACGAAAACCTGTTTGCCGATGTAGTTGTAGAGTAGGCTGTCGGGATTCATCGCCACTTTCCCGTTTTGCGAGATGATAAGCGGCTTGCCTTTAATGTCCATCAAGTTGATTATATATGGTTTGCTGTAGGCAACAGCAGAGACTGCTTCGTGGCCGGTGGTGTTCCCATCGCAACGGACTATGCCCCTCACACGAGGGTGATTTATTGCTACATCGGTTTCCCCGTAAGGACGCTTGCGAAACAAAATGACGTCTTTGCCCTGCCCGGCCAGGACCAGTGCTTCTTCTGTCCCGAAAGCCAGGATACCCTTATCTGCACTGTCGGTAATCGGTTCTCCGTGAGCCAGAATTTGGTAGTCATGAAATCCGTCTTTCAAGACTTTTTCTTTTTGCTCCAATGCCTTGTTGATGATCATAGACGCGCGTTGGATAATCGTTTTACCTTCGTCTACAAAATCCCACATCGAGCGCACTGTCGCATGGAACGTCATACGCAGCGGTCGACGCTGGAGTATATAGAGTTGACGGCTCTCTACTGTGAACTCAATGTCCAGGGGCCGTTTTGCGATATTTTCGAAGGCTTCGCGTACCCTAAGCAGGTGGTCGTAGATATCCGGGAAATCATCTTTCAGATCCAGGGTGTCCCGCAGTTGTTTGCGCAATTTTCCCGAAACGATCTTGTCACATTGGACCTTCGGCGCCCATTCAATGACCGGGAAATCCGCTCCGGTGCGCTGGTTTCTGGTGAATAGAACACCACTGAGGCAATTTTCTTCGTCACGATTACCAAAGACCATGCTCTGTATAGTGACTGCTGTCCCCATATCATCAGATATCCCACCCTCTTCGGATTCTCTACTGTGGCGTGCTTCTACTGCGGTAGGGGCCATCCACGAGGCAAGGACCGCCTCTATCGCATAACGAAGTTGCAGTGATAGGTCTTTTTCAAATGCATCTTCAAAGCGTGAGTCGCCTGTTTCTCTAAGTAATTGTTTAAAGGCGACGATCAACTCGTGGAGCAATGGAACTGCCATGGACCCTTCGTCTCCTGCCTTGAAACTGAGCAGGATTTCATAGAAGTGATCGTAATGCATCCCCAACACAACTTCGCCAAAGATGCGAATGGCGGTCAGGTAGGTGGTGAGCACAAAACTCTCATCTTCACCAGCGCCAATCAGAGCTGCAACTACCTCATCGTTCAAACCCACATTTAAGATCGTGCTGATAGCACCGGGCAGGGAAATAGCGGCGCCCCCGCGGACTGCAACAATCAGCGGCATACGACCGCTAACGTCCCCAAAGGAACGACCGACCCTCCTGCCCAAATCTCCGAGTTCTTCATTGATCTGCTGGAAAAGTTCGTCCGATAATTTATTGCCGGCATCGCGATACGCTCTCCAGACCTCTGATGATAGGATGAAGCCGTCCGGAACGGAAATTACATCCTTAATGTCGGGAAACAAGTTTCGTACCTGTTGGAAGTCTTCAGCCAGTTTAGCGCCTTTGGCGCCAAGCTTATCGACCTGGGTGGGATCTGCCTTATCGAAGGAGGCAATCAATGGTTTTGACAGCATAGGCTATCCTTAGTGTCTTAACATCAGAGTTGATGCTTTTTCTGGCAAGAAATGTAGTTTCTCATGCCAGGTTAATGTGTCCGGAAAGGTGTGGAATGACGACGAGCTCTTTAAGTTTCAAGCCCATTGTGACCACCTGAGTGCCGAATTTTGTAAGATAATATTTGTATGTGCGGCCGACTTTTCTGATGAGACCATGAACATGAAGTCGTTTGATCGTGCGGGAGATCTGAGAGGTGGTCCTTCCTCCAAGCTTGGATCTCAGATGCTTGTTCTGAAAGCCACTGATGGTGAACTCTCCGCTTGCTATGGATTCGAAGAGCAACTGGTCGTCATCATCAAAGAGATTAAAGCCTTTGTAGGAGCGGTTATTTCTGACAACTGTTCTGGAGATTTTTTCCAGTTTCTTTGTTCCGGCGCTTGGATCGTCGATAGCCGAGATAAACTCAATGTACCTGCGGTTGGCGGCGACGAGAAGACTGGAGAGGGCCGGGAGGGAGTAGATTCCTTTCTTCATCTGGGCAAGTTTCATTGACTCGCTGCCATCGCGATGTTCTACCATGCGGTAGTGTTTGAAGAAGGAGACGTCATTGACGGTGGTCTCGATTCTAAGAATGAGACCGAACTTATCGTACATTTTAATGGAAACGGGACCCATGCTGTGTTTGATCCGGGTTCCCTCGATTCGTGTGTTGAAGTTATTGCCCATCTCACCTTCATATTTATCGTGAAGCTTTCTTCCGAGGAAGGTTGCGATGTTGTCAGGCTTGACGGTGTGGATGGCGGTGCGGGTCAGATGCCCATAGATGGATTGGAGATCTTCTCGGTGCTTGAAGACGATATCGGTTGCATACTCAGCCTGCATAATGCTCCAGTGATAACGCAGATCGAAGTCTTTGATGATAGGGCAGAATCGTTCTGCAAAAAGATCGAGCCTTGTGTGAAGCAGATCGACCTTGAAGGAATCGCTGAGGCTCTGAGCTTGACTGAAATCCGATATCTCGGCGAAGGCGTTATCCAAGATACCATGATGGATACCTGATTTGGTGAGTCGCAGCTGCAACCAGCTATGCGCGTTAAAATAGACCTGAAGGCGAAAAGGACACCAATGGGGACGCGCACATAGACAAGGCCAAGCTCCTCATCGATAAGGTAGAAATAGTAGTGTAGGCATTTGCCGTTATCAGGCTTGAGGAAGGTTTTGTGGGTTTGCTTGTCGTGCCATGGCTTGTAGGTCTGACAAGGCTCCATAGCTGAGAAGATGTGAACGAGCCCGGGGTGGTTGCCTCTCTGTTCAAGGATATGCTGTATGCGCTTTTCTTTTCGGAAGTTCTTCTTGCGGATGAACTCGATCTCAAGACCATTTTCCGAAGCAACCCGTTCGGCATTCTTCCGGAGCTCATCGCGAAAGGGTTCTGCAAAACGTGGGTAGTCGAAGATGCGAATATGCTTATAGCTCAAGTAGCCAGCCATCCCTTGAGCATAACAGAATGTGGGCAAAGTCCCCTGGATCACTACACGATCGAAACAGGAGAGGGTTCCCAAGATCTTCTCAGCGTAACGGTCTATCAGAAGTTCCATCGGTATCCACCTCCTTAACTTTATCAGACACTTGAAGTGGATATAAGATAATACCCGATCATTGACTGTGACCTTTTTGGTTCCGGCTTTGCCGGGTTAGGTGAATGGCATAAACTAAACATCCGATACTATATCGGAGATGGGCTGATATCGACAAACCAGTCTTCGAGTCCCGGCTTTCGGTTGATGACCTTTTCGAAGGCAGCCATGGCCTTCCTTGTCAATTTGACTCCCGTTTCGTATATCTGTGTCACCAGGGTCACAACTGGATGTTTGCCCTTCCATGTCATGTTCTTGGCAATCTTGATGGTGGTTTGCGCATCGGTGAGTAACATCCCATTCCAATATTGTTCGAGAGCTCCATGGGTCCGTTCGACGGGGTTGTACTTGCTGTGGTAAGGAGGGTAGTAGGCAAGCCTGATGCTCACCCTGTGCTGGTTTGCGAAGTCCACGGCCCTCTTGATGAACTGCGTGCGCCTGCTGCTGTTTTCGGGACCATTGTCTTGGTTTATCACCAGTGTCGAAGGACAATACTTTGATTGCCATTCGGACCACTGCTCCACTATGCGATCCCACATATAGTCGCTCGTTATTTTCGACTCCGCAAAGGAGATTAATAGGTTATCGTGTTGCGGCAACAGAATACTGAAGGGCGTAAGAGAGCCCTTATCCCCAAAGTCGTGATCGGCTGCCTCTACCTCGACCCTACTCTGACCGCTTCGGGAGAAGGGACCAAGCTTCACCGAGGCTTTGGCATCCATCGACAGACGCAGGACTCCCTCTGTCTCGTCGGCTTCACGGTTGACCTTGCGAAGTTGGTCAAAAATAGCGTCCGTTTCTGGGATTTTCTTCAACGGTTTGTTTTTTTTACCTTTCGCAGCCGGTAACCCAGCTTATTAAGAATCGTGCTTATAGTGCGCCGTGGCGGAAGATCTTCATCTTTGTAGTTCTTTTGTTCGATCAGTTCCGTTCGCACCCGGCGTGCTGTCAATTTGATGTACAGGCGGGGCGTACGCAACGTCGCATCCACTTGAGCATTGGAGTCGACTATATCACGGATATCGTCGAGCAAATTGGGCAAGTGCTTCTCGGAGCGTTTGCGTCCCCGCAGGCAGAAAGCGTCCATGCATTCAACGCCGGTAGCGAGTTCGTGCATCCCTTTGCGGATGGTCCCACGGTTCCAACCGAGTTCTCGCTCTGCCAAAGCCTGCCCACCGGGTCCGAGCTCTCGAACAGTCTCGGCCAAGAACTGGCGACGCGCACTGCCCTTCAGTTTGGCTGCAGCGCTCTTGAACAAAAACTTGATGCCTTCTGTAAAATACCTTCCCAGGCTACATTGGGACGATGATTGAGCCCGCTCACTGGCATTTCGCATGGAAACCTCCTTGGATCAGAGTTGTGTTCCCATGTCATACACGCTTTCTTTCTGTTTGTCCCGCACTTTCTAAACAAGCCAAGCACCGAAAAATTGCTTGAAATAACGATGTCCCCAGTATACGGAGTATATTGATCGATCGTCCTTTTTGGGCGTTTTAATATTGCCATTCACCTTATTGTTCGTCACACGGTCGATTATTGTCCAATAACAATGGAGTCAGTTCATCCGCTTTCGGGAAAAGGCCGTAATGCCCACCGGTGTGGATGAAAACGATTCGTTCGCCCTTTTTTACCTTTCCGGATCGGCAATAATCCACCATTCCAAGGAACGCCTTCAGGGTATATGCCGGATCGAGCACCAATCCTTCCATGCGAGCAAATTTAATCAAATCTGTCCATTCCGACGGGGTGTTTAGAGAATATCCTATCCCGATGTAGCGGTCATCCATCTGTCGGGCAAGTTCCGGAAACTGTAAGTCTATTCCATACCAGTCTGCAAACTCCTGCCTGATGCGAGCAACTTCGCTGATGAAATAGGGGATATCATCACTCACTGCGATAGCATGAATCTGACCTGGAAAATCAAAATATCGGCTGCCGGCCAGTATCCCTGCTAATGTTCCTCCCGATCCGAGAGCGCAAAATAAATGACGGATATCGAGGTTAGCCTCTTGAAGCTCTTTCATCATCCTTACATACCCCAGTGAGCCGGTCGCATTCGATCCCCCCAGGGGAATTACATAGGGAACTCTGCCTTCAGATTTCAAGTCCTTGGCAGCCTCTTTGAAAAGATCGGGCAGTTGACGAAACTTATCGGCCGAAAAGAAACGGCACCGTGCACCCAACAGGCGGTCCATAAGAAAATTGCCTTGAAGAGAATCGGGTGCTTGGCCGCGCAACAGCAGTAGGCTGGCCATGCCTGTTTTGGCCGCTGCATAGGCTACAGCCCGGCAGTGATTGGATTGAACTCCGCCGCAAGTGATGAGTGCATCCGCGCCTTGTTTGCGGGCATCGTAGATAAGATATTCAAGTTTGCGGATCTTGTTTCCGGAGGCGATACTCTCCGTCAAATCATCTCGCTTGATGTAGAGTTCAATGCCGAGCCACTCTGAGATGCGGGGCGAATACTGGATCGGGGTAGGCAGATTGGCAATTTCTACTCGTTGATTTAGTAATTCATACATATTATTGTCCTTCGTGTTTGGAGATCGTTATTGCTGCTCTGGGAGTTCACATTCTGCGCTTGTTTGATACTATAGTGTTTAAGAAAATGATTTTGGTTTCCAAGTAGGCTGGGTTGAGGTACGAAACCCAGCAAAATAGGCGTTGGGTTTCGCGCTACTCAACCCAACCTTCTACACCAAAAACATTATCTTGGAAGCTATAGATGTTCGATGGAAAAACTCGATGAAATGAATCCCGATCAAAGCCTGATGCGGTCGTGCGTCATAAGTCTCTCCAGTCTGTTGGCAATTCTGATAAGAGGATAACAAATTACAAAATAAAGTATACCTACCAGACCGAAAACCATGAGACCTTCCGGTATTCTTTGAACGGTAAGCCAGCCAACTCGAGTCACATCGGTGACTCCGATTACCGAGACCACGGAAGAATCTTTGATTAATAACACATACTGGCCTACTAGTGGGGGTAGGATGGTGCGCATTGCTTGTGGGAGGATAACATATCTCAGTTGCTGAAACCGGTTTAAGCCGAATGCTTTAGCGGCTTCCAGCTGGACTGTCGGGACCGCATCGATGCCGCTCGACACAATCTCGCATATGTAGGCGCCGGCATAAATTGTGAGACTTATCACTGCCGCTGCAAATGCCCCCAACTGGATGCCGAGTTCGGGAAGTATAAAAAAGACTATGAATATCTGGACCAGGAAAGGTGTTCCCCGCATCAAATCCACATAGACCGAAAAAACGTATCTCAGCGGCTTCATGCGGCTGGACCTTGCCAGACCGACGAAGAATCCGAGAACTGAACCTCCAAGCAGGCTTAAAGCGGAGACCAGCACGGTCATCCAAAGCCCTTTCAAAAATAAGGGCATACTGTTGATCAGATTCTGTAAATAATAGCCCCACATAGTCGTCCGCTGTTTATTAAAATTCGCGAAAAATCAAACGCTTCTGCCACCAGTTTGCTGCGAATTTTAAAGAATAGTAGAAGATCAAATAAAAACAAGCGGTGGTGAAAAAACCCTCGGCCGGCATGAATCGTTCGGAAGTCATCATCTGGCCTGCTCTGGTTAACTCAAATACCGATATGAGTGAAAGCAGTGCACTGTCTTTAACCAGCACAATGGCTTGTCCTAGGAGCGGCGGGATAGTTACTCCCAAAGCCTGCGGTAAAATAATGTAGCGGAGACGTTGTAACAAACCCAATCCAAACGCAATTCCCGCTTCAACTTGCCCCAAAGAAATCGACTGAACACCGGCCCTCACGATTTCTGCTATGTAGGCTCCGCTGTTCAAGGCGAGCGCCAGTATACCGGTCTGGATTTCGGTCAAACGAATGCCCAGAGTCGGAAGACCAAAATAAAAAAAGTACAACTGAGCTAAGAGAGGAGTGGAGCGGACAATTTCAATAAAAACGACAGCTGGAGAAGACAGCAATCGGGATCTGGAAAGGCGGCACACGCATGCCAGGATACCTACAAATAATGCACCTCCTAGAGAAATTATGGAGATCCACCCAGTAGCCAGGAATCCTTTCAAAAACAGGGGGAGATACTGCAAAATGACCCGAAAATTAAAATACTCCAGCATGTCGTTTAACCATTTTCAAATCTAATGATCCTTCTTCCAGTCTAGGCTTTTCACCCAATAGTCTATGTTCTCCTGGTAACGTCCATCTTGTATAATCCAATAGAAAAACAGATTGACCCATTCGACCAGATGGGTGTCAGCGGGACGGGCTGCGAAGGCGAGGGGCTGTTGAGATAATTTCACCGGCAAGATTTTTGTACTGTTCGGCGGAAATTCTGCGAGTTGGCCCACAAGGGCTGTCTCATCATTGATCCCGATGTCGGCATGACCGGATAAAACCGCGTTGATAAGCAAGGGCCCTCCACCTTTGTAGGACTTTATCGTTGCGTTGGGCAGGAATCTCTTTGCGTCGGCCTCTCCCGTGGCACCTAGTAATACCGCTACGGTCACTTCTTTTTTGTTGCAGTCTTCGAGTGATTTGAACGGGCTGTCTTTTTTCGTGAAAATAACACTTCCGGTGTAGAAGAATGGATCGGTA
Source organism: uncultured delta proteobacterium (assembly GCA_963781715.1). Classification (GTDB taxonomy): domain Bacteria; phylum Desulfobacterota; class Syntrophobacteria; order Syntrophobacterales; family Syntrophobacteraceae; genus Desulfoferrobacter. Next base: position 105,658 of record CAWAGW010000016.1, on the reverse strand, counting down.
AAAGTGACTTTTAAGGCTCGTTGTAGAGTTGCTGTCATATCACCAGCGAGAAGGTCGGCTTTCCCGGAAAGAAGAGCTGGAATGAGCCCATCCCAATCGTAGTCCAGAAAAGCTATCTTGACTCCCATTTCTTTTGCCATCAGCTTACAGAATTCTACCGAACTCCCGGTTCTCCGACCGTTTTTGTCCATGAAACTGAAAGGAGGTCCCTGGGTCTGAACCGCCACGCGCAATTCTCCGCGCTTAATGATTTCATCGACGGTGTCTGCTTTTGACGGCACAGCAAAACTGACGCAAAGGAAAATTGACAAAAGAACCAAAAAACCTTTGAACCACAACTTTTTCATTGGTCGTCTCCTTTTACGAGGTTGATAAAAACACACATGTCGTTCTATACGCTCCACTCTCTTTCCTACTTCCCCGTTTTGTTGTTGTCCAAAACGGTAAAAAGTGCATTTTCAGGAGAACACCAATTCCTATTCTGAAACATGCCCGATTGGTGCCAAGTCAGAATACCGGAGATTGTCGCAAGACCCTGCAGCAAGGCCGCATTATCCTGTAGTGCAGCCACCGGCCCTTGTTCGGCAAGTTCCATAAGGTATGGCAAAATGGCACTGCTGAGAGCTTGCGATGCAGTTCGGGCTACGGTGCCGGGTATATTTGTAACAGCATAATGAACGATGCCATCCACTTCCCAAACAGGCTCGTCGTGGGTGCTATAGTGGTCGATAGTTTCTACTGCCCCTTTTAAATTTGCTGTCACATCGACAATTACAGCTCCTTTTTGCATCTTGCCGAGCATTTGCCGGTCGATGAGGTGGTCAGAACTGTTGGGAGGAATTGTTGCGGTATTTATGATCATATCCGCATTGCGGACGTATGGTTCCAATGCGACGGTTTGGATATGCAAAAGATGCACGTTCGCCGGAAATTGTGCGGCAATCGATTGAATCCGCGCGGCATTAATCTCAAAGACTGCCACATCGGCACCCAACGCGGCTGCAACCTTGGCGGCGTGAAATCCGGCCTGGCCTGCGCCTAACACAACCACTCGCGGGGGTTCCAAGCCAGGATACGCGACCATGCTTTTGCCGATTCCGCCGCGATGATTCCACAAAAACTGCATTCCTTGAAACAACGCCTGTTGGCCGGCAATGATGCTCATAGGTGCCAGTAAAGGAAACGTACCGTCCTCAAGTTTGACATTTTCGAAGGCGATAGCTGTGGTTCTTCTACTTAGGAGGAGCTCAACCAAAGCAGGCCTGGTCTCGGAGTGGAGGTAACAAAACAGTGTACTGCCATCTCTGAACAAGCCGTATTCTGGTTCAATTGGTTCTTTAACTTTAACGATCAGCTCAGCTTCCCGAAAAACCGCTTCGGCTTCCGGCACGGCTCGAGCTCCTGCCAATTCGAAAGCCTCATCCGAGTAGCCCGCACCAGCACCGGCTCCTTTTTGGATCAATACTGAATGGCCTAGCTGTGTCAGTTGCCTGGCACCCTCAGGCAAGAGAGCAATACGATATTCTTCCGGCTTGATTTCTTTAGGAACGCCAATGAGCATTTGATGTGATGACTCCTTTTGCTATAGTGCACCTCGAAAAAGGGTTGTTTCGGTCTTCCGGTGCACAATTAAGTCGGGTGGGAGTGAATTTTCAACAGGTCGCCGGCGGAATTCAATGATGCCGGCCGATGATTAATGGAGCAGAACATTTAGTATCACAGAATCCGCAACAGTTCTAGTACGATGGAGTGACCGGATGACTAAAGGTAGAAATAGATCTCATATCAAAAGCCTAACCCGGCAAAGCCGGAACCAAAAAGGTCACAGTCAATGATCGGGTATTATCTTATATCCACTTCAAGTGTCTGATAAAGTTAAGGAGGTGGATACCGATGGAACTTCTGATAGACCGTTACGCTGAGAAGATCTTGGGAACCCTCTCCTGTTTCGATCGTGTAGTGATCCAGGGGACTTTGCCCACATTCTGTTATGCTCAAGGGATGGCTGGCTACTTGAGCTATAAGCATATTCGCATCTTCGACTACCCACGTTTTGCAGAACCCTTTCGCGATGAGCTCCGGAAGAATGCCGAACGGGTTGCTTCGGAAAATGGTCTTGAGATCGAGTTCATCCGCAAGAAGAACTTCCGAAAAGAAAAGCGCATACAGCATATCCTTGAACAGAGAGGCAACCACCCCGGGCTCGTTCACATCTTCTCAGCTATGGAGCCTTGTCAGACCTACAAGCCATGGCACGACAAGCAAACCCACAAAACCTTCCTCAAGCCTGATAACGGCAAATGCCTACACTACTATTTCTACCTTATCGATGAGGAGCTTGGCCTTGTCTATGTGCGCGTCCCCACTTGGTGTCCTTTTCGCCTTCAGGTCTATTTTAACGCGCATAGCTGGTTGCAGCTGCGACTCACCAAATCAGGTATCCATCATGGTATCTTGGATAACGCCTTCGCCGAGATATCGGATTTCAGTCAAGCTCAGAGCCTCAGCGATTCCTTCAAGGTCGATCTGCTTCACACAAGGCTCGATCTTTTTGCAGAACGATTCTGCTCTATCATCAAAGACTTCGATCTGCGTTATCACTGGAGCATTATGCAGGCTGAGTATGCAACCGATATCGTCTTCAAGCACCGAGAAGATCTCCAATCCATCTATGGGCATCTGACCCGCACCGCCATCCACACCGTCAAGCCTGACAACATCGCAACCTTCCTCGGAAGAAAGCTTCACGATAAATATGAAGGTGAGATGGGCAATAACTTCAACACACGAATCGAGGGAACCCGGATCAAACACAGCATGGGTCCCGTTTCCATTAAAATGTACGATAAGTTCGGTCTCATTCTTAGAATCGAGACCACCGTCAATGACGTCTCCTTCTTCAAACACTACCGCATGGTAGAACATCGCGATGGCAGCGAGTCAATGAAACTTGCCCAGATGAAGAAAGGAATCTACTCCCTCCCGGCCCTCTCCAGTCTTCTCGTCGCCGCCAACCGCAGGTACATTGAGTTTATCTCGGCTATCGACGATCCAAGCGCCGGAACAAAGAAACTGGAAAAAATCTCCAGAACAGTTGTCAAAAATAACCGCTCCTACAAAGGCTTTAATCTCTTTGATGATGACGACCAGTTGCTCTTCGAATCCATAGCAAGCGGAGAGTTCACCATCAGTGGCTTTCAGAACAAGCATCTGAGATCCAAGCTTGGAGGAAGGACCACCTCTCAGATCTCCCGCACGATCAAACGACTTCATGTTCATGGTCTCATCAGAAAAGTCGGCCGCACATACAAATATTATCTTACAAAATTCGGCACTCAGGTGGTCACAATGGGCTTGAAACTTAAAGAGCTCGTCGTCATTCCACACCTTTCCGGACACATTAACCTGGCATGAGAAACTACATTTCTTGCCAGAAAAAGCATCAACTCTGATGTTAAGACACTAATGTCCTACATTCCAAAAAGATGAATATCGGTCCAAGCCGGTGCAATGACGGCCGGCAAAAAGATGAGATGGAATCGTGAGTTGAATGCTGCTAAATTGACGGCGTATTTTTATCGGATTTTGCTGCGTCGCAGCAATGGATACCCATGGCTTCAGCCCTGCTGTGGGTGAGACCTGATCAAGCAGCCCTGCAGGACTGCTCTAGATGAATGGGCGGTTTCGACATGGAACCTGACCTAAGAATTCAAATAAAGGAGAGAAACTGAATCTATGCAACCCACAAAGAGCGATGTGATCGTCATAGGGGCCGGCGTTATTGGTGTTTCAGTTGCCTATTATGCGGCGAGTTTGGGAGCATCTGTGCTCGTTATCGAAAAGAACAACATCTGTTCCGGTAGTTCCTATGGGAATGCCGGCCTGCTGGTTCCAAGTCATTGCAATCCTTTGCCGACTCCAGGGGTAGTTGCACAAGGAATTCGATACCTATTTGATCCTGAGGGACCATTTTATATCCGCTTCCGCCTGGACTTGGAACTCGCTCGATGGCTGTGGAGTTTTTATCGATTTTGCAATGAAAAACATCTGTATCACTGTGTCGGGATCTTTCGGAAGATGGGTAAAGAGAGCTTGGCGCTTCATAAAGAATTGGCCGAAATGGGCGGACACGAATACCAATTCAGCCAGAACGGTATACTAAACCTTTACCTTACTGAAGAGGGATTTCACGAAGCTCAGGAAGATGCGGTTCGGATAAAGAGCTGCGGAGAAAATTCGGTGATTCTCAGCGGTGATGAGGTCCGCGAGTTGGAGCCGGCTGCGGGGCCTCAGGTGGTTGGCGGAGTACTCAATAAAGTGGACGGGTGTATCGCCCCGTTAAGCTTTGTCAGGTGGCTGGCTGGGAAAGCCGAAGAAAAAGGAGCACGATTCTTAACGGATACCGAGGTGTTTTGGCTCAAAACGGATCGGCGCAAGGTTACCAAAGTGGCTACAACCCGCGGTGATTTTGAGGCGGATCAGGTTGTTTTGACAACGGGAGCGTGGCTGCCTTTGTTGGCTTCGGGATTAGACGTTAGAATCCCGATTGAAGCGGCCAAAGGCTATAGCATGACTTTTCTGAAGACCGAAGGTGCTCCGAAAATTCCCTTGCTCCTCGAAGAAGCCAGGGTGGCGGTGACGCCATTCGATGAAACGTTGCGGCTGGCTGGAACTCTTGAGTTGTCCGGGTTGGATTTGGCGATTGGACGCAAAAGACTTAAAGCCATACAGTCGGAAACTTACCGTTATCTTCCGAAACTCGGGGGGCTTGAAATAAAAGAGGTCTGGCGTGGGCTGCGGCCTTGTACTCCGGACGGTCTGCCGGTTATCGGACGGTTACAGCCCTGGTCGAATGTTTTTGTCGCCGGCGGCCATGCAACGAAGGGTATGTCACTGGGGCCGGTCACAGGGAAATATCTCAGTCAAATGCTGGCGGGAGAATCGATCGGTATGCTGGAGCGTTCCCTCAGACCAAATCGATTTTGAAAAGGCCACGAATGTCTCCTTTGAAATGCATTGCTTTTTTTGAGACCTTCATATTTTCTTAGAGATGTGATAAACATATTGAGCACTTATAGCCCTGTTGATTGACTTATCTTTGACCACGGACATTGGTCGAAATCATCTTTTACGTTCAGGAGGTGCTAGGGCGACGTGAAAATGGACGATCCGGCAAAGGTTTTAGAAGAGGAGGCTATGCTTGAGGATATAGCCGAAATGCTTACAAAAATCGAGAATCGAAGAGAGAATATTATTCCCATCCTTCAAGAAATCCAGCAGAGACACTCCTATCTTTCTCCCGATGCGCTGCGGATGGTGGCTCAGCACCTGGAAATCTCCAGCAGCGAGGTTTTCGGTGTCGCCACGTTTTACAATCAATTTCGCTTCCATCCTCCAGGCAAACATCAAATCAAGGTGTGCCTGGGCACCGCCTGCCATGTGGTTGGAGGCGATATTATCCTTGAAAACTTTGAAAGAAAACTCGGTATAAAAGATGGTGAAACAACGCCAGACAGAGAATTCAGCATTGAAAGAGTTGCCTGTGTCGGTTGTTGTGCACTCGCTCCCGTGGCCGTACTTGATGACGTGGTGCAGGCTTGCATGGCGCCCAGCAAAGTGGAAGGAATTCTACTGGGGTTCGATATAGAGCGGGAACGAGACGAAAGGGAGAAACAGGAAATTGAAGCCAAACAACAAGAAAATCTCTGAACGTTTCAGTTCGTTGATTTCGAAAGCGAACCAGAGAGTTCAGGCAAGGAAACATCCCGACCAGCCGCGCATATACATCGGCATGGCTACGTGTGGACTGGCGGCCGGCGCGACAGAGACTAAGGCAGCCTTTGAAGAGCTTCTTGCTGAGCGAGGGATTGAAGCTCTAGTGATTCCAGTAGGCTGCATCGGGCATTGTTACGGCGAACCTCTTGTTGTTATCGAAAATCCTGGGTTCCCTGCCATTTGTTACCACAAAGTGACACCAGGCAAAGCTAGAGCTCTTGTAAAAGCTTTTTTAGAGGAGGGTGATCCTCTTTTTGAGTATGTTTTGGGTGCGATGGAAGAGAACGATTTAATTCCTACTGTCATGGATTTTCCACGTTTCAATATGGAGCGAAGAATCGTGATGGAGGAGTGCGGAGCGATTGACCCGGAAGACATCGATCAATACCTGACGAGCGGCGGGTATAAAGCACTGATCAAGGCTCTCACCATTCCACCTGAGGAAGTGATTCAAGAGATCATCGATTCGGGGCTCAGGGGAAGAGGGGGCGCCGGTTACCCCACCGGCAAAAAATGGCAGGCTGCAAGAAACTCTGAAGGCAGGCGCAAAACGGTCGTCTGCAACGCCGATGAGGGTGACCCGGGCGCCTACATGGACCGAACCATTCTGGAAAGCAACCCTCATCAGTTGCTCGAAGGATTAGCCATTTGTGCCTATGCAGTTGGAGCCGAGAACGCCATTATTTATGTCAGGGCGGAATATCCTTTGGCTATCAAGATGATTAGTTCTGCCATTGAAAAAGCCAGGGCAGTCGGTCTACTGGGAAAAGATATCATGGGATCAGATTTCAGCTTGGAGGTCAGCGTCTTTCAGGGCTCGGGGGCATTCGTATGTGGTGAAGAAACGGCCCTTATTCAATCACTCGAAGGCAAGCGAGGCATGCCGCAGCACCGGCCTCCCTACCCGGTTCAAAAGGGGTTTCGGGGGGAACCCACGGTGATCAATAATGTAAAAACCTTATCCAGTGTGCCGCCGATTTTAAGGAACGGTTCGGCCTGGTACAGGAAAATCGGCACTGAGAGCAGTCCAGGCACCGCAATATTTTCTATTGTGGGAAGGGTGGTGCATCCCGGACTGGTGGAAATTCCCATGGGGACGACTCTCGGCGAGCTTATCTTTGATATATGCGGGGGCATTCCCAACAAGAAAAAGTTTAAAGCGGTGCAGATTGGCGGCCCTTCGGGAGGGTGTCTGCCTGAGAGCTTTATGGATACTCCGGTGGATTTTGACTCTCTTACGGCAGCCGGCGCCATGATGGGTTCAGGCGGTATGGTGGTCATGGATGAAGACAGTTGTATGGTAAATGTAGCCCGCTTTTTCATAGACTTTACGCAGAATGAATCTTGTGGGAAATGCACTTTTTGCAGAATAGGTGCACGTCATATTCTAAATATTTTAGAACGTATCACCAAAGGTCAAGGAAAAGAAGGAGACCTTGAGGTTCTGCAGGAGTTGAGTGAGGATATCAAGGAAGGTTCGCTGTGCGGGCTTGGAAAGACAGCGCCAAATCCGGTATTGACTTCCATCAAATATTTCAGAGACGAATATGAAGCTCACATAGGTGAGAAGCGTTGTCCTGCAATGATGTGCAGGGCATTGACCGCGTTCTACATCGATTTGGAAAAATGCGCTCGGGGCTGCGATGCATGTGTCGGTTCCTGCCCGGTAGATGCGATTTTCACGACTCGAGGACGGAAGAAGGCTGTTGATCAGGAACTCTGTGTGAAATGCGGAGAGTGCGTTGTAGCTTGTCCGGCTGAGTACGATGCTGTCGTAAAAGTATCGCCGCCGGAACTTGCCCCTGTCATCGAACGCGATCAGGAGCAAGCATCATGATCGAAGTCAATGTGGACGGTAAAAAAATTGAGGCTAACGAAGGACAAAGCCTTCTTTCCGCATGCTTGGAGCAGAACATTTTCATTCCCCATTTGTGTTATTTGGAAGGGATGCCGGATCCTCCCGCCTCATGCAGACTTTGCTTTGTAGAGATCGAGGGGGAACGAAATCCGGTTGCTTCCTGCAAAGTTCAGCCTAGACATGGAATGGTGGTAAAAACCGATACCGACCGGGTCAGGCGCCTGCAGAAAAGTGCTTTACGACTCTTGCTTTCAGTACATCACGTCGACTGCCGAAATTGTCCTTCCAATAAGAAATGTGTCTTGCAAAATTTGTCAAAATTTTTGGGTGTTCCCCTCAAATCGAAAAAGCTGGAACATTTGGAGCGGGAAACAGCGATTGATCTTGACCATCCCATATTTGAATTTGTCCCCGATCGCTGCATTCTTTGTGAAAAGTGTATTTATATCTGCAGGCAGCGCAATGATTTCGCTCTGCTTACGTTTGCGAAGAGAGGCTTTGACACAGTCGTCACCTGTTTTGAGAAAGATCCCGACAAACTCCCCTGTAACGACTGCCTTGCCTGTGCAGAAATTTGCCCGGTAAGTGCTATTTTTTTTAAAACCCGGTTGGATCGAAATTGAAATAATAAAAGTGTCTTACAAAATCTGTTTGACGCTTGGGTAAACCCTTTCCGCTTGGTTCTCGTCAATCCGTCCTGTGCGTTTTTTCATAAAACAATTTGACAACTCGTACTAAAATTCACTAGTCTTCCAACTCGCATAGATTCCAATGGAGATAAGCAGGTGAGGTGGCGCTTGCGAACAGTTTCTCAAGTTATAAAGGGTGGAGCTGAGCGAATTTGACATCCTCCTAGATATTTTCTTCTCATGGTTTCCTGCTTATCCGGAGTAACGGTTTTACTTGGGGTAATTCCCTCCCACGGTTTGTGATATCAATAAAAATCATACCATTCAAATATTTTAAGGCCAGGGGTGACCGAGCGTTTTAGGGGTTCAGGTCGGGAGTGAACTGTTGGTTTGTTGAATACGGATCGGGTGAGCACATATGATTAAGAAAGTCTTTCCTTTTCTTGATTGGGTCAGCGACATAAACTTAGCTGCCTTAAGAGCGGATTTGGTTTCAGGGTTGACAGTTGCACTCATCCTGATTCCCCAGTCCATGGCGTATGCTCAGCTTGCAGGAATGCCGGCCTATTACGGTCTGTACGCCTCCTTACTGCCCCCGATGCTGGCGGCTCTGTTTGGCTCCAGCCGGCAGTTGGCAACGGGTCCGGTAGCGATTGTTTCTTTGATGACTAATGCAGCCTTGGCTCCTTTAGCCACGGCGGGAAGCGAAGCATACATCGCCTATGCAATCCTTCTGGCTCTCATCGTAGGTCTTTTTCAGTTCGCTTTGGGAGTGTTTCGTCTCGGTCTCGTTGTTAATTTTCTGTCCCACCCGGTCGTCAATGGTTTCACCAATGCGGGAGCACTCATCATTGCTACCTCTCAGCTCTCCAAGATGTTTGGCGTGAATGTTGATAGTGCGGCCCATCACTACGAAACAGTTTACAGGGTTGTCAAGGCAGCGACTCATTACACTCACTGGCCGACTTTAGCTATCGGACTGCTGGCATTCGGAATCATGTATGGATTGAGACGGTTGAACCCAAAAATCCCCTATGTACTGGTTGCTGTGGCGATCGCAACCATTATTTCGTGGGCAACGGGGTATGAAAACAACATAAAAATATCCCTGGAAAATATTATGTTTCAGCCGGCGCAAGAATATGTGCAGAAATTCAATGCCGCGGTTAATGAGTTTGAAGAATTGGGGAAGGAGAGGGCCGAATTAAGTCCGGAAATTACTCAGGCAGAGGAGAAATTTGGTGCTCATTCGAAAGAAACTCTCGATCTCAAACACAAAACCTTGCTGATGTCCATGAGAATGGATGAGCTCAAAGAGATGATCCATGAGTATCGCACCTCTTTGAGAGAGTATTTGTTCATTGGGGTCAAGACGGACGATGGAAGATTTTTATTATATCCTAAAAACGAGATCCCTCAGGATTACCAGAACGATGGGAATATCTGGAGGATCAAGGTTAAAAATTCGCCTCTGGATGAGAACGCGTTGATCGTGGTCGGCGGCGGTGATGTAGTCGGCTTTATTCCGAAGGGCCTTCCTGCACTGGCCATCCCCAAGCTGGACATGAAGATCATGATGCATCTTTTACCCGTGGCTGCCATCATTTCGCTGCTGGGATTTATGGAAGCAATCTCAATTGCCAAAGCAATGGCGGCAAAAACGGGCCAACGTCTCGATCCCAATCAGGAATTGATCGGCCAGGGTGTTGCGAATATACTTGGGGCTGTGGGCAAAAGCTATCCGGTGTCCGGTTCCTTCTCCCGTTCTGCCGTCAATATCCAGTCAGGTGCGGTAACCGGTTTGTCCAGCTTGTTTACCAGTGTGACTGTTGGTATTGTCCTGCTTTTTTTCACGCCATTGCTTTATTATCTACCCCAGTCGGTTTTGGCGGCGGTGATCATGATGGCAGTTCTTGGATTGATCAACGTTTCCGGTTTCATTCACGCGTACAAAGCCCAATGGTATGACGGTGTCTTTTCAATCATCACTTTTGTCGCTACTCTGATTACGGCACCCCATCTGGATAGAGGCATCATGATTGGAGTAGTACTCTCCTTGGTGATGTTCCTGTACAAGAGCATGCGGCCCAAGGTTGCTACCCTGTCCATGTACGAGGATCAATCCTACAGAAGCGCAAGAGATTTTGGACTCAAGGAGTGCAGGCATATCGCTTTGATTCGGTTCGACGGCTCGCTCTTTTACGCCAACGCCGGTTACCTGGAAGAGAAAATTTCCGAGATCATAATTAATACGCCTGAGCTCAAGCATATTATCATTGTATCCAACGGCATCAACGATATGGATGCTTCCGGTGAGGAAATGCTTTCGCTGATAGTGGACCGAGTGCGAAGTGCGGGCTATGATATTTCATTTAGCGGCATTAAAGAAAATGTGCTTGAGGTAATGGAACGCACCCATTTAGATGCAAAAATAGGTGACGATAACATGTTCCCAACTATGCACGAAGCTGTCAGCACGATTCATTCCAGAGAACACACGCAATGTGATGAGAAATCGTGCCCCCTGTTGTCGGTTTGTTTTCTGGAGCAATCTTGACCTCATAAAGGAAAGAAACCATGTCTGTGATCTCTCTTTTCAGCGGTTCCTATTGTCATGCGGAAGAAGTTGCCCAAAAGATTGTTGATTTGTTGGGATACAAACTAGTTGACGATGGAGTCTTGTTCGCCCAAGCCAGCGAGCGCTTTAAAGTAGACCAGAGCAAACTGTTGAAAGCCATGGTCGGTAAAACCTCAATTTTCAATAAGTTCACTCATGAGCGAGAGCGTTCCCTAGCGATTCTAAGGGCGACGCTGGCCGATCTGGTCCAGGAAGACAATTTCGTTCTTTTTAGTTTTTGCGCTCACATGATCCCGCGGGAAATCTCTCATATATTAAAAGCATGCGCCATCGCGGACATCAAGTATCGAACTGGTCTTGCCCGTAAAATCGATGGCCTTTCTGAAAAAGATGGATTGAAAAAGATTCATAAAGAGGATGAAGGACGAGTTCTGCTGACGGAATATGTATTTAATCAGAGAGACCCATGGGATCCTTCCCTATATGATATCGTGATTCCCATGGACAAGACCAGCCCGGATGCGGCTGCAACCCTGATTCTTGACAATCTGCAAAAGGACGTTTTGAAAGTGACCGATGCATCCCGCCGGGCGGTAGAGAATTTTTCACTGGCCTCTCGGGTTGACCTAAAGCTGGCCGAAGAAGGGCATGATGTCACTGTGACGGCAAGTGACGGAAATGTAACGGTTACCATTAACAAAAACGTACTGAGACTTTCGGCGCTGGAGGAAGAACTGAAGAGGATTGTCGGTTCGGTTGCTGGTGTGGTGAGTGTCGACACCAAGGTGGGGCCCGGTTATTACAAAACCGATATTTACCGAAAGTACGATTTCGATTTGCCTGTTCCTTCCAAAGTCCTCTTGGTGGACGATGAAAGAGAATTTGTGCAGACTCTCTCGGAGCGTCTGCAGATGAGAGATATGCCGTCGGCGGTGGTGTATGGAGGCGAGGAAGCTTTGTCCGTGGTTGATGAAGACGAACCGGAAGTCATGGTTTTGGACCTCAAGATGCCCGGTATCGATGGCATCGAGGTGTTGCGCAAAGTCAAACAGGAACATCCCAAAGTGGAGGTGATCGTTCTTACCGGGCACGGTTCCAAGGAAGTTGAAAAACTCTGCATGGAGTTGGGGGCCTGCGCATATCTTGAAAAGCCCGTGGATATTGACAAACTGACTCAGACCATGCAGGAAGCCTACCACAAGTTACATAAAAAGAGAGAGGAACAAGATATCTAACTGATCCGTATCCCGAGGGTTCCTCTCTTTTGATGACAACGCTGCTGAATCAAGGTTTGCGAACGTCAAATTGTAGGGCTCGTTCTCCGAATCCCGCCCTGGATCTGGTGGCAGGTTGGAAAGCCTGCCCCACAAAAGCCTCATTTTCTGCAAGTGTCGCTTGTAGTACGAGGAAGCTGTCCGAAAATGTAGCGCAGGGCTTTAGCCCTGCATAATCAAGCAGCTTTAAGTCGGTTGTAACCGATTGCAGATCCCGAATTCCAGATTACGGATTGGATGATGAGAGTGCCACTACTCCTCGGCAAAAATCATTTCTTATCCGGCATCTGGCATCCAGCATCTGATATCTTCCAGAAACGGGGACAGATTTTCGCTCCCGCTGTGCAAGTCCTGCCTTGTTTTGTATTGGCCGGGTTCAGTTGATAAATGGGTTGAATTGCTTTTCCTGGCCTATGGTGGATCGGGGAGAGTGACCATAGTTATGCCCGGGGAGCACTACTGTATCTTCGGGAAGGGTCAGTAGCTTCGTTTGGATCGAGTGAATCAGAGTCCGAGTGGACCCTCCCGGCAAATCCGTACGTCCGACTGCGCCCACAAAAAGAGTATCTCCGGTGATCACATACCCTGGAGTGTACAAACAAATGCCGCCAGGGGTGTGTCCCGGAGTGTGGATGACCTCTAGATGTTCTTTGCCGAAAGCTATTCGTTCTCCCTCCTGAACGATTTTGTCCGGAGGCGGAGACGCTTCGCAATTGAAGATCTGTAAAATAAAGTCGGCCGGATTGGCCAGTCTTTCGGCATCATCTCTATGAATAATAATCTCAGCCCCGGTTGTTTCTTTGAGTTTGCGGTTGCCCCCGGCGTGGTCAGCGTGGCAGTGAGTGTTTATGATATATTTTATCTTTGTGATCTGTTGTGAGTCGCAGATCTTAAGAATACGGTTTACCTCCGCAGCCGGATCGACAACAATGCCCTCGCCGGTTTCCCGGCAGCCAAGGATATAGGAGAATACCGCGAAATTACCGACCTCCAATTGCTCAATTAGCATCTTCATCTCCGCGTTGCCTGGTTTTTATAGATCTTTCCCTAATTCGCCCTCAGTATAGAAATCTAAATCCACTCTGTCCAGTTATGATCTCAGTTTTCAATATAGAAAACTAAAGTCAGCGATTAGATCCGCAGTGTCATTCCTCGTTAGGTGTGGCGCGACTCGGAATAACAGACGGCGTCCACAAGAGTATCCACTCATCCGAATGAATCGCTCAAAGCTAGGTAAAGTCACCCCGCGGCTGTAAAAGCTGCACTTTTTTGCTGGCTGAAGTTTGTACTCCGAATGAGGTGCAGTGAAGGCTCCAGCCTGCTAAATTCAATTCAGGAAGTATCGCTTTCCTGCGTTATGGGAAAAAATCGTAACCGGATGTGTAAGTATGGTACTCAAAACGTCTACAATTCGACCTATTCCGACTGCTCATACCTTATTTATTAACCCTGCCGAGGCTTGGCACAATTATTGATCTATCCCCTCTAAACCCGAGTTTTACCAACTGCTCGACGATCTTACAGTCGCCTATCGGTTGCTCTTCGATAAGCCATGTAGCGCAAGGTGCAAATCAGATCGTCTAAACGGGCAACCCGTGAGCAATGCGTTGCATGGGGAGTTTGCGGATCGAGACTAACACGCTTCAAGTGATTTGCTGGCGGAGAGGAAGTTGGTTTTCGGAATTTGAGCGGTACTTATCTGTAATTCATACTGTGATGAGGGTGAGATGGCGATATCTGTGTTGAAAGAAAACATGCTGGAAGAGAGCGACGATTTGTTGCTCAATCTGCATATGGACGGCGCTTCCAACGGTAATCGAGTAAAAAGTGAAGCGGCGCAAAAGATTCGGCAGCCTTTTGGTTATAAAAGCATGATTATCGGCAAGGACATCATTCCTTCCGATAATTGTCTAAAGGAATTTGGCAATTACGGCCTTTTGAAAACATCCATTGATGAAATGCCGTTGCTGAGAAGGGCAGATCCTGTGTCATACTCCCATACCGGGGTTGCGCAATTCTTCCTGCACCCACCCAAATCTCTGCCGGTGGTCGAGGGAGTTCGACCAAAAGTCCATGGCAAGTTCATATTTGTCGGCGATGAGAAGTTCTACATCCGCGGGGTTACTTATGGACCCTTTCATCCTGATGAAAATGGTTGTGAATATCATGACCAGGAGACCGTGGAAAAAGACTTCATGCAAATGGCGGAGCATAACATTAACGCAGTACGCACCTATACTGTACCGCCACACTGGTTGCTGGATATTGCCCAGCGTTGCGGATTGCGTGTGATGATTGGCCTTCCTTGGGAAGAGCACATAACTTTTCTTGACGACAGGAAGCTGGCACGGGACATCGAAAATCGAATTCGTGCTGGAGTCCGGGCCTGCGCCGGCCATCCGGCCGTCCTCTGTTATACCATTGGCAATGAAATCCCGGCCTCGATTGTGCGTTGGTACGGCAACAGGCGAATCGAGGCTCATCTTGAGCGGCTTTATCATGCAGCCAAGGCTGAGGATCCGGAAGCTCTCGTTACCTATGTGAATTTCCCCACTACGGAATACCTGCAGTTGCCTTTTGTAGATTTTGTCTCCTTTAATGTTTACCTGGAAACCGAGGAGAAGCTGGACGGCTATCTTGCCCGTTTGCAAAACCTTGCGGGGGACCGGCCCCTGCTCATGGCTGAAATCGGCCTGGACAGCATGCGAAATGGCGAAGACACTCAAGCCTCTATGCTCGATTGGCAGATTCGCTCCACTTTTGCAGCGGGTTGTGCGGGAGTTTTTGTTTTCTCATGGACCGATGAGTGGTATCGGGGAGGGTTTGATATCGATGATTGGGGATTTGGTATTACCGATCGAAATCGTCAACCGAAGGAATCGATCGCAACAATACGCAAAGCTTTCAGCGAGGTACCGTTTCCGCCCGATCTGAATTGGCCCAGCATATCGGTGGTCGTATGCACCTACAACGGCAAACGAACCATTCGTGATTGCCTGGAGGGACTCAGGAAGCTGGAATATCCAAATTTTGAAGTAATTGTTGTCAACGACGGCTCGACCGATGGGACCGGAGTTGTTGCTGAGGAATATGGGTTTAAGGTCATTACTACTGAAAATCACGGTTTGAGCAGTGCGCGCAACACCGGTATGCGTGAAGCCAAGGGCGAAATAGTGGCTTACATAGATGATGATGCTCGTCCCGATCCGCACTGGCTTACCTATGTTGCCGCATCTTTTTTGAAGTCCGACCATGTAGGCATTGGAGGACCGAACCTGCCTCCTCCAGGTGATGGATCCATAGCGGAATGTGTAGCCAATTCGCCGGGCGGCCCCATTCACGTGCTCCTGACCGACCAGGAAGCGGAGCATATACCGGGGTGTAATATGGCTTTTCGCAAGGCTGCTCTGGAAGCGATAGACGGATTTGATGTGCGGTTTCGAATTGCCGGCGATGACGTCGACTTATGTTGGCGCCTCCAGCAACGCGGCTGGACCCTTGGGTTTAATCCGGCGGCAGTGGTCTGGCATCATCGGCGCAATTCGGTAAAAGCCTATTGGAAGCAACAGCTGAACTACGGTAAAGCGGAAGCCGACCTGGAAAAGAAATGGCCGGAGAAATATAATGCTGCCGGTCATGTGCCCTGGGCCGGCAGGCTCTATTTCAAGGGATTTGAACAGCTGCTTGGTTCTTTCCGCGGTCGAATTTATCAAGGCACTTGGGGCAGCGCCCTATTCCAGTCTATTTACCAGCCGGCGCCAAGCCTTTTTTGGTCTCTGCCCATGATGCCGGAATGGTATGTGATCATTGCGGGGCTTTTGGGTATTTCACTGTTGGGCTTGGAATGGTCTCCTTTGCTACTAGCACTGCCACTATTTGTTGCAGCTTTGTTTGTTCCGGCCTTGAACGCCGCTATGAATGCCGCCAGGGTCACGTTCAGTGAGGACCGTCGTGCGAGCAGGGAAGTAATGAAGTTGCGGGCATTGACCGCCGGTTTGCATCTCATGCAACCTTGGGCGCGTTTGCTGGGCCGTATTCGTTTGGGCCTCACACCGTGGCGCAGATGCACTGCTGTCGCTATCTCGCATCCTCTCCCTTGGGCGCGCACGTTTACTCTTTGGAGCGAACATTGGAATTCGCCTCTCAATTGGTTGGAATCCCTGGAAACGAGCTTAAAGAGTCTGCGAACGGTGGTTTTACGCGGCGGCGATTTTGACCGCTGGGACTTGGAATTGCGAGGAGGTTTACTCGGCTGTGTGAGAATATTGATGGCGGTGGAAGAGCATGGCGGTGGAAAACAACTCGTCCGGTTTAGAGCCTGGCCCAGATGCCCGAAAGGTGGAGTTGTTGTCACTTTGATATTCGCGGTTCTCGCTTCATTTGCGGCTTTAAGCCATGCCTGGATTACTTGCGGGATACTCAATTTTGTCGCTTTGGTCTTCATGACGCACATTTTTAGAGAGTGCGCATCAGCCATGGCGGCAGTCAGTAGTGTTCTTAAGCCGGCTCAGAAGAAATGACAGCGGGTGGATAGATTTTCGACTTATGAAAATGCAGAATGCAGGAACCGAATTCGGAATCCGGAATGAGAGGTGGCTCCTTCGCCATATTTCTGTGTGATGACCAGGTCTTGTGGAGGCCGCTATTACCCAGGGCCTCTACAAAATCTTTAAGTATTTCTTTAGCAGCGGCTCCTGCCAGAGCGAATACGGGCGTCTTCAGCCTCTAAATTCAATGCAGCAACTCCCCAAGATCTTTAAGCACAATGTCTGCACCATATTCCTTTAACTTTTCCGGGTCCCCTTTATGATCGACACCTATAACAAGTCCAAAACCACCCGCTCGGCCCGCCTGTACACCGGAAACAGCGTCTTCCACAACTACAGCCCTTCCGGCATCTACCCCCAGCAGTTCAGCCGCTTTCAAAAATGTGTCCGGTGCCGGCTTACCGGGTAGATTCAACTGATCTGCCACATTTCCATCCACTCTGACATCGAACAACTGTTCAATTCCGGCCGCCTCAAGCACTTTTTTGCAGTTCTTACTGGCTGAGACAACAGCTGTTTTGATATTGAGACCGCGAAGATGCTTAATTACAGTGATGGAATCCTCGTAAATCACTACGCCGCCGGAATCAATGGATTTTTTGAACATTGCATCTTTCATGTTGCCCAGCCCCGTTACGGTACCGTAGCCGGGAGGACCTTCAGCATCACCAAAGGGTAGATGAATGCCACGTGACTCTAAGAAGCTTCGGACGCCGTCGTAGCGAAGCTTGCCGTCCACATGCTGCTTGTAGTCGGTTGCAATATCAAACGGCCTGAATCCACTTTCTCCCGACTCCTTGCGGTGACCGAGGAACTCATCGAACATCTTTTTCCAGCACTTTGCATGAACTGATGCGGTATCGGTTATCACCCCGTCCAAATCGAACAGGACTGCATCAAAACGGGATCGAACTATGACTTCATTTAATTTGAGTTGGCTCATGGCATACCTCCAATTCTTACAGTAATGAATAGATCACCAGTAACTTGTCTTTGACGGCGCCTTGGTTGTGCTCCGGTAACTCTTCGCCGGTTTGTCCAAGAAAATCTTTGTCGCTTGATTCTTGCCGGCATTTATCTCTCTAAAACGTAACCTCGGGCGGCTCAGCACCATGTGCCTTCAGTCATCGAGAAGTTGCTGTAAAACGGGGATCTTGATCTGACGGCAGCTTAGCCACAGTCAGGCTTCATTAAAAAACTCAGGGCATACCCTCGTTTTGCCTTGTGTCGCCCGAGTCAACTTATGTAAGTATTCAAGTTTATATTGGATCGGTCGAACTCGTCGGAAAAGTTACACCTTTTGCTTTCATATTGTTAAATCTGTCTTATTATAACTTACATTTCGCGCTCTGAGAAAATATTTTTGGAATATTCAGGCAACATCCGCTGATGAACCTATCAGGTTGGCTTGAACTGCCACCAACCATCCTGTTGGAATCGATATACAGACTCGGGAATTTCTAATAAGCGGTTGATCTGTTTATGCAAGCCTTTGAGCCCTTGCACCACTGCCTGGATGCATATCCCGTCCCGGATTATCTGCGAGAAGTGGATATTGCGATAGAAGTATCGAAGGTTGTTCCAGGTCGGTTTTTTGGTATTCATTCCTTGCGGCAAGATGGGCAACTTGTCGATGTTTTCCTTCGCCATGTTCATGCGGATCTTCCGTTCGATCAGCGACACGATCATCAAGGCCACAAAACAGAGGAACAGCATGGCTTCAATGCGGTGTTCCTTCTTCAGGAAAACCGGAGCTACTTCCAAAACAGTTTTCTGAGTATACATGCGTTTCTCAAGAAACGGCTGGCTCTTATATTTCTTCAACACCTCACTGGCTTCCAGCGACGTATTGGTGATCAAGGGAAAGATTCCATCGGTCTTTGATACCCTGGCGAGAGCTTGTTCGTTTAGTTGCCACTGAATGCTGTGCGTAAATTTCCATTTGTAGTTGTAGACGCTTTTCGTTGGGGAAGGTCTGCCGGGAGAGGCTTTCACTTTAACCTGCTTACGGTCCGTTACTATTTTAACATCGATGAACTCTTTGACATCCTTGCAAATTTTGTCAACGGCCGTCTTGATCTCCTGTTTGGTTTTTAGATGGTAAGCATTGAGTTTCGGTGACAGTTCTTCTAATTTGGCAATCGCCGTCTCTATTTTTTTCCGTCTTCGCGTTTCATCGTCTTTGTGTTTGCTGCTGCTATGAACAAAAATGATTCGAAAGCCTTGTTTTGTCCGTTCGGCCTCATGGGTCCTATAGACGTTCACCTCAGCCTTTTTTCGCGAGTTTTCCACGCTAAAGGCGTCTTTCCATGTCACCCCATTTTTTTCTAGATGCTTTATGAACCGTTTGACTTCCTTCCGATCCTTCGGGACCACAGTGATAAAGGAACCGCCATTTGCCGCAATATGGGTTAAGTTGCTTTGGTTGCACAACTTGCAATCGGCCACGTAAATGAAATCTTCTTTTTCCAATAAGGCACGCAGACCGTTCCAGTTCGGAATATGGGTGACATCATCAGTGGTATTGCCGTCAAAAAGCTTGTAGCTGAGCGGCACATGACCATCTGCCGTGATATTGAGGCCGAATACGACCTGCTTGCAGTCTGGCCTGAAATCCTTGTTGTGACCATGTTTGAGCTTGACCGCTTCCGGATCGGGGGTATTGTATTTGCCAATAAATGTCACCGAGGTACTGTCATTGTGAATTTCATCGGTGAGCAATTTGTGCACCGAAATGGCATTAGAGGAAACCTCAGTCATTAGCGAATGCCGGTCTGAGCGAAACAGCGCCGAAACGTCTCTGGCGAGCCGGTCATCATTAAAAAGGCGCGCATTAACCGGGTCTATCCCAAGACCATCAGAATACTGACACAACCATTCCTGAACCTTGTACAGTGGCTTGTTGTCACAGATGATATTTGCCGTTAACAGGCATAGGCCTTGCGCATGGTCGGTGAGATGACCAGTCGTTGCCGGGACATACTTTGAAAAGAGACTGAACATGCCAAGCTGATCCATGAAATGCTTCACCATTGGCAACACGTCCACCTGCTTGAACCGACTTTCAAATTGCTCCACGACGCCTCCCTTTTTAAATGGTATGAGGCGTCAGGATAGGTAAAGGAACTTTCAATTCCGATTTAAAAACTATGTCTTATATGTCTCCTGGCAGCCCCGTTCATTGTGCACATAGCAAATGGAATTGACTTTGTCCAGAAGATACGACTTTTCCTTATAAATTCTTGATGTTATCCTTAACATAGCTTGCTGCCCCAAACTCTAAAAAAATAGTCTCTTGCGTGCGAAATGTAAGTTATAATCATTCATCGATGATTACTCGTGAGACAAGATCCATTTTCTCTCTTCCTCAAGTGAGGAGGGAAGATGCTTTGCCTCAAGGGTGGTAGTCTGGTCACGCAACAGAGTGAATGCTTGCGTTGATCTTTTTTTGTGAGCGGAATCATTGAGTTATCAGCGCTATTTCATGTATAATACGGCCATTATTCTTTTGGGTTCTAATCCTGACCTAAACGGCTGTAGGCCTTTCTTAACATTGATAAGCTTTGAAGAGGTTTTGCACCGATGAAACTTCCAACTGCATTGAATGCAGAATACATCGACTCTCAATATCAAATTTGGAAATCGGATCCTGATGCGGTTTCCCATGAGTGGGGAATCTTCTTCGAAGGGTTTGAACTGGCCGCTTTCCCTGAACGCGAAACCGGGGTTTGCGAAAAGGCCCAAGTGTTGCGACAGTCAAACGTGGATGAACTCATCTATCGGTATCGCGACCTCGGCCATTTGCTGGCATGCCTCGACCCTCTGGTATCTTGCCCCACCGATCACCCTTTGCTGAATATTGGTGCCTTTCACCTGACGGATGAAGATCTGGACCGAACCTTTTATGCGCATCAAATTCCTGAATGGGAGCAGGCGACACTTCGCGATATACTGAAATTACTTAAAGAAACCTATTGCCGTTCAGTCGGGGTGGAGTACATGCACCTGCAGGATCCTGACGAGCGGCGCTGGCTGCAGGTGCGAATGGAGCCGGTGCGAAACCACCCCAAATTGGATAGTGAAGCCCAGCTCCGCATTATCAAAAAGCTTTGTGAAGCGACCCAATTCGAGCAGTTCCTCAATGCCAAGTACATCGGCCAAAAACGATTCTCTCTGGAAGGTGCGGAGGCGGTCGTGGCAATGCTGGATGCGCTTTTGCTGCATGCTGTAAAGCAAGGCTGTCGGGAGTTGATCCTGGGGATGGCGCATAGAGGACGACTGAATGTGCAAGTCAACATCCTGAACAAACCTTATGAGCATGTATTTTGTGAATTTGAAGATAATTACAATCCCGAATCGCTGGTCGGCAGCGGCGATGTGAAATATCATAAAGGGTTGATGACCGATGTGGAAGTTGGTGATGAACATTCTTTGCGCATCCTGTTGGTGAGCAATCCAAGCCACCTCGAGTCAGTGGATCCTGTTGCCGAGGGCATAGCCCATGCCCGTCAGGTACAGCGGCAGGACCAAGATTACAGTCTGGTGCTGCCGCTGTTAATCCATGGGGATGCCAGTTTTTCCGGTGAGGGTGTTGTCTATGAGACCCTGAATCTTTCTCAGTTGGAAGGCTATCGCACCGGGGGCACGATTCACGTGATCATCAATAATCAAATCGGATTCACAACGCTTCCAGAGGAAGCACGATCTACCCGCTATTCAACCGATGTCGCTAAGATGCTGATGGTTCCCATTTTTCACGTTCATGGGGAAGATCCGGAAGCCGCCGTTCATGTAATAAAGCTCGCCTGTGATTATCGACGTCGGTTCCGGAAGGATGCGGTCATTGATGTGGTGTGTTACCGCAGATATGGTCACAATGAGGGAGATGAACCCTACTACACGCAGCCTCAAATATACGACCGCATAAAGGATCGACCTGCTCCATATGAACTTTACGGGGGGGAACTGACCGAGGGAGGTGTGATTGCTCGAGAGGAATTGGATGGCATTAAGAATGGCATAAATGAGAGTTTGGAGCGTGCTTATGATGCCGCCCATGATAAAACATGCGAAATACCGCAGGCCCACTATTATGAAGACTGGGAAGGATTGGATCATGAGCCCGATTATGAACCGGTCGAGACAGGGGTAAAAGAACAAACACTTATTTCGTTGGCTCGCCAAATGACTGATTATCCCGAAGGGTTTTCGGTTTTCAAAAAACTCGACCGCATTTTGAAAAGACGACTGGAAGCCATAGAAAAAGGTGAAGGAATTGACTGGGCGAGTGCCGAAATGCTCGCTTTCGCGTCACTTTTGGTGGAAGGTACACCCGTCCGCTTGAGTGGGCAGGACAGTCAACGGGGAACTTTCAGCCAGCGACACAGCGTGTTGGTTGATGTCAAGACGGGGGAGCAGTTTATTCCACTGAATGCATTAAACAAAGAGCAGGCGCGATTTTTCGTTTACGACAGCATGCTTTCCGAAAATGCGGTTTTAGGGTTCGAGTACGGGTACTCCTCTGTCAGTCCGAATGCATTAGTAATCTGGGAGGCGCAGTTTGGGGACTTCGCCAATAATGCGCAAAGTATAATTGATCAATATATTGCGGGCGCGGAAGTCAAATGGCAGCGACGCAGCGGTTTGGTTCTGCTGTTGCCTCACGGTTTTGAGGGGCAGGGACCGGAACACTCCAGTGCAAGGCTCGAACGATTTTTGCAACTTTGTGCCGAGGACAACATGCAGGTTTGCAATCCATCGTCTCCCGCACAATATTTTCATTTGTTGCGCCGGCAGGTTAGGCGAAACTTCAGAAAACCTCTGGTCGTCATGACGCCGAAGAGCTTGCTGCGACACCCACGCGCGGTTTCGAGGCTGAGTGAAATGGCAGAAGGCTATTTTACTGAAACGCTCGACGACCCTTCGGAAATAGAGAGCCCGGAACGGGTACTGATTTGCAGCGGGAAAATCTACTACGATCTGTTTGAGCGGAGAGAAAAGCTGAAGGGATCTCGCACCGCCATTATAAGGATAGAACAGCTTTACCCTTTTCCGTCGAAACAATTGAAAAATTTGGTTGAAAATTATGCTGAGGCAGACCAGTGGATCTGGGTGCAGGAGGAACCGGAAAACATGGGCGGGTGGCGTTTCGTGCAATCGTATCTGCAAAACGTCATCGACAAAAAAGTGAGCTACATAGGAAGACGGGCTGCAGCGAGTCCAGCTACCGGGCATTTTACGATCCACAAGATGGAACAAGAAAAGATTCTGGAAGAGGCCGTCGGAAGAGACAAAGAGAGGACCTAGTATATCAGGGCGAAAGTCCGTAACCCGTTGTTGGACGTTCCAAAGTCCCCCTTTTTAGGAAAAGGGTGATTTAAGGGGATTTTGATGACAAGCTAGCTCTTAGAATCCCCCTAAGCCTCCTTTAGTGAAAGAGGGGTAACTCCAACGGGAGACTTACTTTCGCCCAGCTGTACCTGCCAAACTTCAGTGTAGGAGCTGTCATGAAAATTGATGTCAAGATACCGGAAGTAGGTGAGTCGGTTCAGGAAGCTGTCCTGGCTGAATGGTTCAGGCGAGAGGGCGACAGGGTCTCGAAGGATGAGGTGCTGTTTGTTATTGAAACCGATAAAGTGACGCTTGAAATAGCCGCGGAAGCGGATGGTATTCTGCATATTGAAGTCGAAGAGGGTGAGACGGTTTCAGTTGGGACAGTAGTCGCCACAATCGATACTGAGGCGACTGCCGATGAGGCTGAAAAGAAAGCTGTCGACGAGGAGCCTGAAAAGGCCGAACAGCCGGAGACAGCCGAGGCCTCTCAAGAACCTGAAAAGCCGGAGAAAAAGACCGCTCCTCCAGTGCCTAAAGAGGAAAAGCCGTCGCCTGAATCCGAAACTGCGTTTGAAAAAGAAGAAGAAAGCGAACGGCCTCTATCGCCTGCGGTCCGCCGCCTGGTGTCAGAGAATCAGATTGATATTTCCAATATTTCAGGAACAGGGCCTGATGGTAGGATAACCAAAGGCGACGTCCTGTTGTATTTGGAAAGAACGGAGCCCGGTGAGCCGAGGACTTCAGACTTTACGACCGATGCAGCCCCTGACGCTTCAAAGTTTAAAGATGAAGCGTTCAGTTCGGGGAGCAAGCCGAAAGGCCCCGAAAAATCAGCTCCTGCTGAGTCAGGGAGCCAGTCTGACCGAAAAGAACCTACGACTCGGAAGGCAATGACTCCCATTCGTCAGAGAATAGCTCAACGCCTGCTCGATGCCAGACAAAATACTGCTATGCTGACCACCTTCAATGAAATCGATATGAGCAGGGTGCAGGAGATCAGAAGCCTTTTCAAACAAAAGTTTCGCGAAAAGTACGGAATATCGTTGGGTATCATGTCCTTTTTCATAAAAGCGTCGGTCGCCGCATTGAAGGACTTCCCGGAGGTCAATGCCTTCATTGAAGGTAAAGATATTATTTACCACCATTACTACCATATCGGTGTGGCGGTCGGTGGCGAACGGGGCTTGGTGGTGCCCGTTGTGCGTCATGCCGACGCTTTGAGCTTTGCCGAAATCGAGCAGGCCATAATGGACTATGTCAAGAAAATCAAAGAAAATAAGCTGGAGCTTTCGGATTTGGAGGGAGGGACTTTCACTATCAGCAATGGAGGGGTTTACGGATCGCTACTGAGTACGCCGATCCTCAACGTTCCACAGAGTGGTATACTTGGGATGCACAAGATTGAGGAGCGACCGATAGTCCTTGATGGGCAGATCGTCATTCGACCTATGATGTACGTGGCCCTTAGTTATGACCATCGCATCGTCGATGGCAAGGAGGCGGTTTCATTTCTCAAGCGTATGAAAGAATGCATAGAAAACCCCGAACGAATTATGGTGGAGATATAAGATGGCGGCGCGGGAGAGTTATGATCTTATCGTCATAGGGGCTGGTCCGGGCGGTTATGTGGCATGCGTGCGAGCCGCCCAATTGGGATTAAAGGTTGCCTGTGTAGAAAAGAACAAGAGACTGGGAGGTGTCTGTCTCAATGTGGGGTGCATTCCAAGCAAGGCACTGCTTGACTCCAGCGAATATTTCTACCTGGTGAAGAATCGCTTGGCCGATCACGGCATACAAACCGGCAAACTGAAGCTTGACCTGTCCGCAATGATGGCCAGAAAAGATCAGGTGGTGAAAGATCTGACAGACAACGTGCGGAAACTCTTGGAGGGAAATAAAGTCAAAATCATTCATGGTTCCGCACGCCTGCTAGACGAGAATACGGTCGAAGTCCGAGCCAGCGAGGAAGCATCCGGGGAAGCGAGACGAATCGAGGTGCGTGCGGAAGCTATTCTTCTCGCTACAGGCAGCGAGCCGGTAGAGATACCGAGTATTCCTTTCGACGCAGAGCGCATCGTCAGCTCCACCGAGGCTCTTTCTTTTGCATCGGTGCCGGAGCATCTGGCAATAGTGGGAGGAGGCTACATAGGCCTTGAGCTCGGGTCTGTCTGGAATCGTTTGGGCGCAAGGGTCAGCGTGATCGAGATAATGCCCAAAATTGCCACTGTTTTAGATGGGCAGATTACTCGCTCTCTCCAGCGCATTCTAAGTAGGCAGGGACTATCCTTCAGGCTGAAGACCAAAGTTATCAGTGCTGAAGCCAAAAATGAGGGGATCAGCCTGAAGCTGGAGTCGAGTGAAGAAAAAGATGAAATGACCTGTGACCGCTTGCTTGTTGCAACTGGACGCCGGCCTTTGACTCGGGGCTTAAGCCTTGAAGAAATTGGCATAAAGATCGACGGGAAAACAGGACAAGTGGTTGTAGACAATGAATACAGAACTAACATCGGCAGCATTTATGCCATCGGGGACCTTATAGCAGGGCCGATGCTGGCGCACAAGGCATCCGCAGAAGGTGTTGCAGTCGTTGAATGCATCGCAGGGCTGGCTGGGGAAGTAAACTACGATGCAATCCCGTCTGTTATATACACTTCTCCTGAAGTGGCCAGTGTCGGGCTGACTGAAGAGCAGGTCAAGGATCGCGGCATTGAATACTGTGTCGGCTCTTATCCTTTTTCTGGGGCCGGCCGGGCTCGCTGCATGGGAGAAACGGAAGGTTTGGTCAAGATTATTGCCCATGGAAGAACCGACCGTGTTCTCGGTGTCCATATCATCGGTGCTCGAGCATCGGACATGATCGCTGAATGTGTACTGGCGCTTGAATTCGGAGCAAGCTCCGAAGATATAGCACGAACAATTCACGCGCATCCGACATTTGCTGAAGCATTGCGCGAAGCAGCGTTGGCAGTACAAAAATGTTCCATCTACGCGTCATAGATAGCCTCCAGTTTGTGTGAATCGTCTATTCCGCTGATCAACGCAAGCGCCCGATCCGGATGGGAACAGATTATTGAAATTGGAACTGACAGAATCAACTGAATTGCCGAGTGACGATCATCTGGTCGTCACTCGGCAAACAAATCCGTACTCAGGTATCGCTCGCCCGTGCTGGGCAGGATAACCACGAGTTGTTTCCCTTTGTTTTCCAGACGGTTAGCGACCCGCAGCGCAGCCGAAAAAGCCGCACCGGATGAGATCCCACAAAGAATCCCCTCTGATTTGGCCAGGTCTCTGGCTACTTCGAAAGCTTCTTCGTTGGTCACCGTAACCACTTCGTCAATGATCTGGGTATTGAGTATATCCGGGATGAACCCCGCTCCTATTCCTTGAATCTTGTGCGGCCCCGCCTTGCCGCCGGACAACACGGGAGATGCTGCCGGTTCAACTGCGATGGTTCTAAAGGAAGGCTTTCGGTTTTTGATCACCTCCGCTATACCGGTGATCGTTCCCCCAGTTCCGACTCCAGCTACCAGTATATCTACGGCTCCTTTTGTATCGCGCCAGATTTCTTCTGCAGTCGTCTTTCGATGGATGTCCGGGTTTGCTGGATTGCTGAATTGATTTGGCATGTAGGAATTATTGATTTCGGTGAGGAGCTCCTGAGCTTTATTAATGGCACCCCGCATCCCATCGCTACCGGGTGTCAAGACCAGATCGGCTCCGAGGTGCTTGAGCAGCTTCCTTCGCTCTATGCTCATCGTTTCAGGCATGGTCAGAATAAGTCGGTACTTTTTGGCTGCACAAACAAAAGCCAAGGCAATGCCGGTATTTCCACTGGTTGGTTCGACAATGGTTGTGTCGTTCCTAATCAGTCCCTGCGCCTCGGCCGCTCGAATCATCGAAACTCCGATTCTGTCCTTCACGCTGCCTACCGGGTTCTTGAACTCCAGCTTTACCAAAACATCAGCATGAAGCCCTTTTGTGAGATGATTAAGCCGAACCAGAGGAGTGGAGCCTATGGTCTGAGTAATGTCAGCAAAAATCCCGCTCATAATTTCGCTCCAATTTCGAATGTTGGTGAACAGTTGACTGATAAGCTCCTTAAAATCCTATTCTCCATAACTAACTTAACTTTTTAATCATCGGACCTCCGCACGGCAAATTTGAGGTGATGAATGAAGACTTTTCAGCTTGAGCCTACTCAACATCTTCGGAACCGGATCAGCTCTAATTCCAGGGATTGTTCGTCTGTTGGTAAAGAGGGGCGAGGCAAAAGCCGTGCGGCAAAATTTTTGGCAGTTGTTCGAATAATGCTTCGCTGACGTGCCCACGAACTTTTGAGCAGCCAACCGGGTTGAGATGTTATGTCTCCTTGCTCGATAGCACTCTCTCGATGCGTCGATCCGGAATCAACCAAAACAGCGCGACTAATACGTATATACCTTGCGAGACCCAATGCGACCAGAACGCAACTAGAATAGCGGCGGCATAGAGAACCGGCGACAATTTTCCCTTCCAGTCACTGCCAATCGCCTTTTTCAAGAGTGAATCGCGGCCCTGTGAGGCAATGATCAGTTCCTGCAGTATCCAATAGGCGATGGATGCCATGAACAGGATCACACCATACAGTGCCGACGGTGCCACAGCGAAATGATTTTCACCCATCCACCCGGTCGTGAACGGGATCAACGACAGCCAAAAAAGGAGATGCAGGTTGGCCCAAAGTATCGGCCCTGTCACCTTCTCACACGTGTGCAGCATATGATGATGGTTGTTCCAATAAATACCCAAGTAGGCAAAACTCAACACGTAGCACAGGAACACTGGAGTTATCGGAATAAGAGCCTGGAAATTCTCACCATTGGGCACCTTCAATTCCAACACCATGATGGTGATGATGATGGCAATCACGCCATCACTGAAAGCCTCTAACCTATTTTTTCCCATTCCTGCCCCGTTAGTGTTCGCTTCAGTGTCAGACAGAGTGAAGCAGTTTCGGCAGTTCTTCTGCTCCAGGTTCCGAAGAGCTTGGATTCTGGCCGTTTACCAGTTTGCGATCCGCCAGGACGAACGAGAACCGCTTGGCGGCCCTGCGCCTTTATAATTGACCTTCAACGCGGTTGATTACGCGAGCCGCTCAGCGTTGATCTGATCCTTGTGGGACGACCACAATCCGGGAGCCGCGCCCGCATAGATTTTCAGCGTGAAGCTCTCCCCGGCTCATCTAATCTTTTAAAATATCTTCTGTTTCAAAATTCGGCAGGTTGCTGTCTCGGCTTTTCTTGTGCATCTCCATCCAGTTTTGGATCCCTTCTTTGCCGTAAGATCTCTCCCATGCATTAAGGATTTTTGACACGGGAACATCCGCGTATGTTCCCTGGTATTCCACGTATTCCATGTACTTTTGGTTGGCAGAATTGTAAGCATGGAACAGGGAATCGTCATGTCCATTGAATTCAAGGGGACTAACCTTGTGTCTTTCACAGAGCTCCCGGTTGAAGGCCGGCGTAGCTTTGACCCATTTCCCCTGCAGGTGGAACTCGACGAAGCCATGATAAACAAATATGTTGCTTCCCATATAATCAATCAATTGTTTTGTCGCCAGGTGATTTTTAACGGTAGCAAAACCGATTCTTGATGGGATCCCGCAGGCTCTTCCCAGGGCGCAGAGTAACGATGCTTTGGGAATACAAAAGCTTTTGCCGCGCTCAAGAACATAACTGGCTCGGTAATGTTCGGGCAGATAAAAGGGGGAATAGGGATCATAGCGGATGCCGTCTCGAACCGCCAAATAAAGCTTTACACTCTGCCCAATGGGGTCCTTGCTTCCCTCGACCGTCTTTAGTGCATATGCTCGAACGTTTGGGTGATCGCAATCTATGATTGCTGTCGGAGTGAGGTATTTGTGAAGGTGACTTTCCGAGTCCATATTAAAATCCTTTTCATCTTAACAAGTATAACATCCTCAAGCGTGCAAATGGAGATCAGCCGATCCATTGGTTTATTGTTAACAAACAACAATGTTATTATCCAGTGGTGACAATGCATCATTCAAATTAAGGCTCATCCTGGAATAGCCTGGAACCATGTCGCCACGGGTTGTGAGGCAAATTAAAGCGGATTAACTTTTACTTTAATTTCAATATATTATATCATAACTATTGGACCCGTATTTTGTAACTCTCTGGAATTCATACAAATAATTAAAAAAATGTTTGACATGGTGGATTTTTAAGTAATAATCGATTGGATTTAATATTCTTTTTAGAACAGTATCCAGCGGAAAGGAAGAATGGGGCTGGTCACGGGTGTGGCTTAATTCTTGCTCAATCACAACTTTGTATCCATAACCATTTGAAAGCTCATTAATAAACGGATTCCAAGGTGATCTGTTGCCGGGCCTTGTTGCCACGCAGACCCAACAAATCTTTGGCGGTGATGAAGTGTCGACTTGATAAAGCTGATGCGGCGTTTCGATGGCAGGATGGGTGACCTGAGAAGAGGGAGGGGGAAAAGGAATGGAGCAAAATAGGCGAGAGTTTTTGAAGTTGTGCGGGGCAGTCGGTGCTGGAATTAGTTTAGCCAATTTTACGGGAGTCCTTGACGCTGGGGCGGCAGACTATACCGCTGCAGATTACGTTAATTGCGTAGCTACTGATTGGGGGCTCATTCGCAAAGAGTCTTTTAGCATCCCATTTTACCGGAGGCCAGGCGACTATGTTTATATGAACAACTCGACTCTGGGGGTTACCCTGAAGCCCGTGTTGAGCAGAATGAATGATGTGCAGCAGCTTTTCTCACAGGGCTGTGATCTCGATCAATTCTTTTCCGGCATTCTGGCAAACTTGCGTCCAATGCGATCCAAAATGGGTGAATTGATCAACGCTCCTTCCAGACAACTTGAATTGCCATATCCGCCATATGAAGTAACCGATTACAGTCGCAACATTGGAAACGTTGATTCCGTGACCGAGGGTATGTCTCTGGTAGCAAATGGAATTACATTTCGGGAAGGCGATGTAATTCTAATTACGGATCATGAACACAGCGGTGGCAGAACCATGTGGGAGCTTCAACGGGATAGGTATGGCGCCAAGTTGATTGAAATCCCTCTCATGGTTAAGCACGAATCGGAGGGGGAATGGGCAGATGGCCTGGTCAGCCGATTCCGTAGAGCTCTCAAAACTAACAACGTGAAAGCATTGAGCTTTCCATGGATCACGACTTCTACGGGGCATGTTCTACCAGCAAAAAGATTATGTGCACTGGCGGCAGAATTTGGAGTAATTTCTGTTATCGATGGGGCCCAGGCTTTTGCCATTCTGCCGATTGATGTGCAGGATATCGATTGTGACTTCCTGGTGGTCAACGGTCATAAATATTTATGCGGGCCTGTGGGATCGGGCTTCATCTATGTCAATGATCGTATGCTGCAAACTTTCGAAGCATTTTACCCGACGGTCGTCGACGACGCATACTATTATCCGGATGATCTGGCCAGGCATTATCCTCATAGAAAGAGTGGCATCTCGGCATACACGAATATTCTTCCTCTTGACGATGCTTTACAATTTCACATGAACTTGGGACCGGAAAACGTTTACGATCGATTGCTCCGGATCGGACGATGGTTGCGAAAAGGCTTGTCGGCCTATCCTGACCATTTTGAACTAATCACGCCGATCCTCTCAGATCTCAGCTGTGTAATGACGTGCTTCAGGTTGAAGAAAGTCGATTCCGAGACTGTTTATCAAACACTGAAAGAGAAGTATAATATACACGTAAAGCATTCGACCGAAGGCGGCGCAGATACGGTAAGGATCGCTCCACACTATTACAACACGGTAGAAGAGTTTAAATACTTGGCATATGCTCTTTGCCAAATCGCGAAAGTTAACGGCAAAGACTGGCCGGCGCCTGATTTTTCTGGTTGATTATTTTTTCCGGGTGTGCATTTCGTATACTGACACGAGTAGAAAAGGTGGCCCACACCAAGCAGCACAAGGCTTTAACCCTGTCGCACAGGTGGTGTGCTTACGAACCTGCGCTCACAATATTTATTGCCTGGATGGTTTTTGCGAGCCCTTCGGGGTGTTTTATGGCAATATTGAAGAGGAAGTCTTAGGTGTCGAAAATATTCACTTTTGTCCAAAACGTGCTAAATGAATGTCTTTCTGGATTCAATGAAAAGAGGAGGAGAGAAAATGCAAAGGAAGGAAACAGCTTTGAGGGTTGGTAAAATCTTCTCTCACGTTCTGGTGGGTTTGTGCATCGTGTGTTTTGCCGGCGCGGTCTGGGCGGGTGATTTGAAGGAAATTAAAGAAAAGGGTGTTCTTCGTCATCTCGGGGTTCCGTACGCCAATTTTGTCACGGGCAGTGGTGATGGACTGGACGTTGAAATGGTGAAACTCTTTGCCGATCATTTGGGTGTCAGGTACGAGTATGTGCAGACTACCTGGGATGACGTGATTCCTGACCTGTGCGGCAAAAAGGTAAAACCCAAGGGCGATGAGGTGGAAATCATCGGAGAGGTGCCGATTAAAGGAGACATTGCGGCCAATGGACTGACCATCCTGCCCTGGCGTGAAAAAGTAATCGATTATTCCGAACCGACCTTCCCCAATCAGGTATGGTTGATTGCGCGAGCCGATGCTCCTCTCAATCCAATCCAACCCTCCGGCGATACCGACAAAGATATTGCGGCGGTTAAAGCTCAGCTGAAGGACAGCAAGATCATGGGAATGGCCGATACTTGTTTAGACCCGGTTCTGTATGGACTCGACAAGACAGGAGCCACTTGCACGTCATTCCAGGGGAGTGTCAATGAACTTGTCCCGGCCGTGATCAACGGGGAGGCCACGGGGACGATTCAGGATGTGGCGGATGCTTTGTTGGCAGTGGAAAAATGGCCCGGCAAAGTAAAAATCATCGGACCTGTTTCTCCCATGCAGAATATGGGGTATGGTTTTTCTAAGGATTCACCGGAATTGCGCGCGGCATTCAATCAGTTCTTCAAACAGTGCATGCAGGATGGGACTTACAACCGGATCGTGATGAAGTACTATCCGGCTATTTTCAAATACTACCCCAATTTCTTCGAAGCGAAATGAAAGATTAAGAAGATGTCAGAGAATAAGTAGCGCAGGGCTTTGGCCCTGCTTAAGTAAGCAGTCACGCCACGGCTCGACTGGGCTACTGCATTTTGGTGGGCGTGAATCGATGGTGGGTGGCGCTTTCACTCCGATGTGCTCGAAGACTTGAGGAGAGTTGCATGAAGTCCATGCGGGTGATGTCTCGCACAAGCTGGAATTTGACTGCTGCCATTGTGAGTGTTTTATTGGTTGTTTACATTGGCTTTTTGCTTGTTGCGCATTATCTGTCACAAACGGAACTTCAGAAGGCAAGCCTTTCGCAATTGATTCAGGACAGTGAAAAGCGCGCTACTGCGGTCAGCTACTTCTATTCTGAGCGTAAGAACGATCTAAGAAGTTTACAAAATAGTAGAGCAATTTCCATTTTTTTTGAAAATAAAGCCCTCGGAATGTCGATGGAATACGGGCTCAGGGCAAGTTTGCTCGGCATTTCCGAAGTTTTTGAACGGCTGCTTCGTGAAAAAACGCTGGGTGGCGACCACGTTTACTCGCGTATAACATTTGTCGGCAAAAATGGTGAAATCCTGGTTGACAGCCATCTTGACAAATCGGAGCAAGACGATGCCGGCGATTGGCAATTGCTTTTGACTCCCCGCCAAGTCGATCCTGCCATCATAGTGAAGGACTTTCATGGATCGTTGCATGTGCTGGCTTCAATTCCCTATTTTTTTAAGGGGGAGTATGCGGGGCAAATTATAGCCTGGATAAGACCGCAAACCGTCTATAACCATTTGATACGAGTGGACAGTGGTATCTCCAAAAGGCTGGTTTTTGCAATCTCCTCAGACGGTCGCAGAATGCTGCCCAAGGAAGCGGATCCTTCCTTGCAATTTTCTTACCTGCCCAATTTTGGCGAGTTGGAACCGGGGAAGATTCACGATATTGAGGTCAAAAACAAGGCGGGGCAAACGGAAAGAATATTACTGAGCATCGTTCCCATCCAGGATACTCCTTTTCGACTGGTGGGCATTTTTCCGGCTACCGAGGTATTTGGTACTACGGAACCTTGGAAGCTGCCTGCTTCCATGGGATTTTTATCACTCTTCCTACTGGCTGGTATGGCCTATGCGTGGAAAACGAATTCTCGCAACCTGATATTGCGTGCAAGCCTTGAAGCAACGGCTAAAAGTAAACAGGAAGTAGAAGGAAAAAATCAGCAGCTGCTTAAAGAAATTGGTGAGCGGAAGCGGGCCGAAGCGGCTTTGGCTGAAAGCGAGGAAAGGTATCGAAAGTTTTTTGAAGAGGATCTATCGGGTGCCTTCATCATCGAGCCAGGCGGACGCATCTTGGCCTGTAATCCGGCGTTTGCAGAGATCTTCGGGTTTTCTTCGGCAGAGGCCGCTCAGCAGTCAAATGCCAATGACGTATACCCCGATCCGAAAAAACGTCGGACTTTTATTGAAATGCTCAAGGCAGAAAAGAAGCTGATTAACCATGAGTCGGAATACCGACGAATCGACGGCACAATCATTCATACCACGGAAAACGTGATAGGGACCTTTGACAGTGATGGTGAACTGATAGAGATCAAAGGTTTTATTGTGGACAACAGCGAGCGGCGGAGGCTCGAGGAGCAGTTGCGTCAGTCCCAGAAGATGGAAGCGATTGGTACTCTGGCGGGTGGCATTGCTCATGATTTTAATAACATTCTCACCGCCATTATCGGCAATGCGGAAATGGCGCTTTACAAGGTCCCGGAAGACGATCGGGTGCAGCATAATCTTGAGCAGGTCTTGAAGGCCGGCAACCGGGCTCGCGACCTGGTTAGGCAAATTCTTACTTTCAGCCGACAAAGCGAGCACGTTAGAAAACCGCTCGGTATTAGCCTCATTGTGAAAGAAGCACTGAAATTGTTAAGAGCTTCCCTGCCCACGACCACAGAAATCCGGCAGGATATCCAAGCCGAATCGGCAATGGTGCACGCCGACCCGACCCAAATTCATCAGGTGCTGATGAACCTTTGTGCCAATGCGTCATATGCCATGCGTGAGAAGGGCGGTGTTTTGAAGGTGAGCTTGAGAAAGTTGGATGTCAGCTCCTACCCGCGGATCAGGAATCTGGAACTACCGGCAGGGCCGTGTGTGGAATTGACGGTTAGTGATACGGGTGCGGGTATGGACCGCACCACCGTCGAGCGGATTTTCGATCCTTTCTTTACCACCAAAGGGCCCGGTGAAGGTACCGGCATGGGACTCGCCATGGTTCATGGTACCGTTAAGAGTCATGGTGGAGCCATCACCGTGGAAAGCGAATTGGGCAAGGGCAGCTCTTTTCATATCTATTTTCCGGTTGTTTACAGCCTGGTTTCCGAGGAGCCCCAGGAGAGCGCTCTGTTGCCCGAAGGTAGAGATTTGGGAAGGATTTTATTGGTGGACGATGAGGATCTCATCCTCAATACCGGCCAGCAGATGCTTGAATATTTGGGCTACGAAGTTATCACCAAGAAAAGCAGCCTGGATGCTCTTAAAACCTTCCAATTGCAGCCCGATCGATTTAGTCTGGTCATTACGGACCAGACCATGCCTAAGATGACCGGTGCCGAACTCGCCAAGGAAATGCTTCGAATAAGGCCTGAAGTTCCGATCATTCTCTGCACGGGTTTCAGCGAAGTGATGGATCAGGAAACGGCCAAGTCTATAGGAATTCGCGAGTTCGTCATGAAGCCTTTTGTCTTCAGCGAACTCGCTGGCCTGGCTAGAAAACTGCTTAACGGTGATCCTAAAGGCGGCTGTCAGGTTGCCAGTTCGTAGAGAAGAGCGGCAGCTGATCTTATCCCGTGGTGAAAGTCATCCAAAGAAAACCTCTCATTGGGCGAATGCGCCCCGTCATCCGGATTCCCCCAGCCCATAAGCAAAATACTATCCAAATCCAGGACTTCTTTAAAAAGATTCACTATTGGAATCGATCCCCCCTCTCGAATAAAAACCGGTGCCTTCCCAAAACCTGTCTCAATGGCCTTGGCGGCCGCTCTAACGCTGGCTTGATCGCGCGACACCAACACGGGCTCCGCACCGTGCAGTTCGGTGATCTGAACTTTTACGCCATCAGGGGATAGTGAACGGACGTAATCCTTGAATAGCTTATTGATGACGTCCGGCTTTTGATTGGGTACCAGCCGCATGCTGACTTTGGCGCCTGCCTTTGCAGGTATCACGGTTTTTGCTCCTTCACCGGAGAATCCGCCCCACATTCCGTTAACGTCCAGAGTAGGACGAGCGGTTTTCCGTTCCATCGGCGAGTAGTCGGCTTCCCCCACCAACCCCGCAACGCCGAGATATTCCTTCAGTTTCGTTTCGTCGAAGGGCAGGGAGGCCATCTCTTCGCGTTCCCAATCCTCCAGCGGTAATACGTCGTCATAAAAATTCGGGATGGCTATGGTGCCATCCGGGTTTTTCAACTTTGATATCATATCGGCCAGGACTTGCAGGGGATTGGCGACCAGACCTCCGAAGCTTCCGGAGTGCAGGTCAATTCTGGGTCCTTGAATGTCCAACTGCAGATAGGAGAGACCTCTCAAGCCGTAGGTTACGGCGGGAATACCGTGAGTGAATTGTGAACCATCGGATACGGCCACTACGTCGGCCTTGAGTTGATTCTTATGTTCCTTCAGGAAAGGACCCAGGTTGGGACTGCCAATTTCCTCCTCTCCTTCGACCAGAACCTTTACGTTGATGGGAAGTTTCCCCGTGACTGCCAAAACGGCCTCGATGGCTTTCAAATAAGTAAAAAACTGCCCTTTGTCGTCACTCGCTCCCCGCGCGTAGACATATCCATCGCGGATTGAGGGTGTAAAGGGAGGAGTAATCCACTCTTCCAAAGGTTCCGGAGGTTGCACGTCATAGTGGCCGTAAATGAGCAAGGTAGGACCGTCGGGATGTGGACAGTGCTCGCCGTAAACGATGGGATGGCGCTCGGTTTCAATTAATTTGGATTGAAATTCCAGTCGCCTCAAATGATTGAAAACCCACTCCGCCGCCCTTCGAACATCGGTTGCATGCCGGGTATAGGTACTGACGCTTGGTATTCGAAGAAACCCCAGGAGTTCATCCACGTAGCGGTGTCGGTTGCCATCAATTTTTGTAAGAGTTTCTTTTGGGATCATGAAGTATTCTCCTTAGTTTGTATCTTTGCATCTTAAGCCATGATAGCATACAGCTTAGCAAGCATAGCACAATGAAGATAAGTAGTGTAACGACTTAGTGAACCCTTGAGCGCAGAATACAGTATATCGCTGACCGTAGTGTGGTTTGGCAAGTCAAGATTGATTACAATAGACTTGGCTGAGATAAGTTTGAGCGGTCGGGCGCGGATCCTGTACAGGTGGGCGAAAGTTGCTAACCAGTTATGGGGCGATCCAAAGTTCCCCTTTTATTACAAAGGGGGATTTAATCCCCCCTAACCCCCCTTTGCAAAAGGGGGGGACCAAATCGCTGACTCCCTGTTGATGGTGGCAAATTGTAATGCCAATGAAAACAGATACTTTTCAAAAGCTCGGGGTCATGTGTGTCTAACTGGCAGCTTTACGAAAGGGGGGAACTCTAACCGGGGACTTATTTTCGCCCGGCTGTACTGGGAGATTGCCCGAAAATGCGTTTCTGTTAATTCCGAATCACGCCAAGGCGTGATGAGAAATCTGTTAATTCGACGTCTTGTGGGAGTGGGATTTCTCGCTTTCGGCTCGAAATGACAGTTCTCAGACAGCCGCTGAGATCATGCAGCATTCAATCGTTGGATTTAGCCGGACTGTGGAGAAGGATAGTCGTTGATTATGGGAATTCATTTCGAAATATATTCGGGTGTGGAAGACATTGATAGGCAGGTGTGGAATCAGCTGGCTGTCGATGCAAGCCCGATGATGGAATGGGAATATTTCTATTGCCTCGAAAAGTCGGCCTCGGTCTCGCCCCAAAGAGGCTATCAGCCCAGTCATATAGTTGCCTATGACGGCCGCCGTCCGGTAGCTCTGGCGCCTCTCTATGAGCGCGATCGCGCCTGGGTGGAATTTGGGGACGGGGGGTTGATCGAGTTTCTGGCTGAATTGACCGGCCTTCCATTTCAGCGGGGTTTGGTGGGTACCATACCCTTTACGCCCGTCCCGGGGTACCAGTTTCTGCATCATCCGGACTTGGAATACACCAGTGCCTGTAAGCTGCTGCTGGACTATATCGATTTTCGATGTCAGACACAGAACCTTTCCACATCGCGGATTTACTTTTTAAATCAAGCATCTCCAATTCTGCATTCGTTGCTTTCGGAACAGGGATATGTCCGCTTGAGCAGCGAATATTGTGAATGGTTCAATCACAATTATGTCAGCTTCGACGATTATCTCGGTTCGTTCAAATCGAGTCGAAGGACCAAAATCAAAAGGGAGGTCCGAACAATTTGGGAAGGCGGAATTGAAGTTGAGATGGTTGCGGGTTCCAGCGCACCCAAAGAATATTACGAGGAAATGTACCAGCTCTACCAACTGACCTGGGAAAAGCATATGGGACCGGCGCTTCGGCCGTTTTTAAATGCCACGTTTTTTCGACTGCTGGGTCGGATTTTTCCTCACAGAAGCAGCTTTTCGGTTGCTCGGCGAGCCGGCCAAAATATCGCCCTGGCTCTTTTCTATCATAAAGCAGAGAGCATCTACGGACGTTACTGGGGCTGTCATGAGGAGATCCCGTTCCTGCATTTCGTGACCTGCTACTATCGGCCGATCGAGTTTGCCATAAGGAACGGAATTTACATGATGGATCCAGGCTTTGGAGGCGAGCATAAAGTGATCAGAGGCTATGAATCGGTGCCGGTCTATCACTACATAAAATTTTTCGGGGAACAACAGCGCCGCATCGCCGACCTGGTCCTAAAACAGGTCGGCATTCCATTCGGCAAGCCCTATCAACGCAGTTAATGTCCTGAAGTTCCCCTTCTCTAGATTGAATAATTATATACACTTGCAGTCGCTGGTATCAAAAAGTCCCCCTTTTCCTATATCTGTTAGTTGGACACACATGACCCCGTGGAAGCGACAGGAAGAGGGGAGACGCGGCGACACGGAGCGAGTAAGACGGGCAAACACTCGTGCACGTCTAGAAAACCCGGCATATGACGGATGATGCAATGAAGCATTTTCGAGCCCTGCAAAATTGCGGTTTGCTCACGCAAGTGGAGGCTATTTCTCCACGTCTCCTTGTCTCGCTATCTCCAAGTCCTACCGCGGGCCCGTGTGTGTCTAACTGTCAGTTCCTATCTGGGGGTCGATTTTCCTTTTGGAAAGGGGGGAACCCCTGACACGCAGCTTATTCCCGCCAAACTCTGCTAGAAGCTTGTCCGAGAATGGCCGTTTTGTCATTTCGAACGGAGTGAGAAATCCGTAACATCATTCACTTATGGGAACAAGATTTCTCGCCTTCGGCTCGAAATGACAATTCTCGGACAGCCTGCTAGAAACCGAAGAAAAATGAAAACCCTGGAGCAAAGAAGGGTTGATATCCCGGATAGCCCCAGGCGAAGGGTTCGTAGTAGTAGGGTTGGTAATAGTAAGGGCTACCCCATCCGTAATAGCCGTAATAAGGATATCCGTATCCGTAATAAGGTCTATAATATCCTCCGGCATACGGCCCATAGTATGGCCTGTAGTACCTGCCGCGGTAGCCGTGATAATTCCTGCCGTAGTAGCCGCGATAATGCCCGTCGTAATTTCGGCCGTAAGGTCTGTAATACTGCCCATTGTACGGTCCGGATCTCTGACCGTAATAGCGATTGGTTGGTGCCCCACGGTAGCGATTGGCAGGCGCGCCATGGTAGCGATTCGTATTTGCCCCGTAGTAGCGGTTGGCTGAAGTCCCGTAGTTTCTCGGAGACGGGCTCGAATAAGCCCTGCCGTATCCCTGGCTGTGACCCCGATAGCTCGGACGGGCTCCTCCTGAATAGTGTCCTGCATAAGCCGGTGCTGTCAAAAGGAGTACGCACAGCACCGAAAACATCAATGTGAAAGGTCTAAACGCTCTGGTGCTCATTGCCTTTACCTCCTCAGCTAAGGTCCACTCATATAATATAACCGCGTCTATTAAAATACGGAAGAGCAAAACAGCAAAATCGGATCGGCTCATCGCGGATTAGCGTGAAACCGTCCGAGTGATTTGGCGCCACAGTCCGTCGCCCTGTAGCATAGCCCCTTGTGGGCGTTCAAGACGGGCACAAGGCCCTATGCTACGAAATGATCTGTCATGCAAATCCGCGAAGACCCATCGGATCTTCCAATAGTGATCCCGAT
This sequence comes from uncultured delta proteobacterium, assembly GCA_963781715.1. Lineage (GTDB taxonomy): Bacteria > Desulfobacterota > Syntrophobacteria > Syntrophobacterales > Syntrophobacteraceae > Desulfoferrobacter. The sequence goes on along the minus strand of CAWAGW010000016.1, from coordinate 66,248 downwards.
GTCTCTTGCAAAAGGTTGAACCCGATCGTTGCCCGATCAAGGCAATAGACGAAACAAGAATACACCATGTTGAAAAAATGTGGAGAAGAATGAAGATACTAGTAAAATGGCCGTTTTTTCTTGACATTTCTTGAATATTATTGTTTTGAATAGATCGAACACTTTTATAGGTCATACTTTCAGGGGCTTAGTAGTTTTTTCACTTTTTCAAAACCCAAACACTAACGATTTTCGATCGGTTTCAACAGAGGCGCAAAGCGCGCCATTGAAGGCTCGGAAGTGATTCTTTGCCTGTCCAAGGTGACATCAAATTGATGCAATCGAATGCTGTATCGTTGGGTACGCTCTCGCTTCAAATGCAGCAGTGGTTAATCCGCTGCCTTGATGCTCGATCAGTGATTAGTTGGATTCCCCACTCAAATTGTACAACGGTATCTGTCTAGAAACTCGCAGTGCAGGACTCTAGCTCAGCTTGACGAAAGTCTCTAACCACTTATGGAACGATCGAAAGTCCTTCTTTTTTAAAGGGGGATTTTGACGGCAGCTCACTTTTGGAATCCCCCCTGCCCCCCCCTTTACGAAAGGGGGGAACTGGCGTTCCCTTTATAAAAGGGTGGGAGCTCTAACGGGGAACTCATTTTCGCCTAGCTGTACTGTTGAGCCGGGTATTTGGTTTAGCGAGCGGTGCATCATTGAGAACGACCTGGAAGTCTCATTGTGAGAGTAACGAGCGGAAAGAAGTGTGATTGGTTGGGTTGATCCTTGATCACACGGCGAAGGCCTATGGCTTGAATTGCCGGATCAAAACTTTATGTGTGGGAGTGTGGTGTCAAAGGCCGTCCGGCAGAAGATCTGTCAGGAATTTAATGTCGGTCGACACTTTCATGGCACCCTGGAATTCGTTCTGTAAAGAAACTGTGGAATGGTTCTAGGGATGCCGATTGGTTGGTCCTGTTAGAAGACTTTAACGGCAAAAAGAGGAGGAAATGGCCATGACAAAGGCGGAACTTGTAGCAAAACTGGCACAAGATGTTGAGATCAGCAAAAAGAAAGCAAATGCGGCAGTAGATGCCGCCCTGGCTTCCATCAAACAAGCTGTTCGGGCTGGAGAATCGGTGAGCTTTATTGGCTTTGGCAGCTTCAAGATGGTCGAGCGGGCTGCTCGCGAAGGGCGCGATCCAAGAACCGGCAAGACACTAAAAATTCCTGCCAAGAAAACCGTAAAATTCAACGCCGGCAAGGCATTCAAAGAAATGCTCAACGCCGGCAGCAAAAGCAAAAAGAAGAAGTAGGGGCTTATACTTTGTAATAATGGCTTGAGGCCTTAGCGTTTTCAGTGAAAGTAAAAAGGAGGGATTCATGAAGAAAATTAGTTTGACACTTATATTGGTTTTTGCGTTTGTCTTGGTAGTTACTGATTTGACGTTTGCCGGAAATAAGGTTATCGCGACACCTCCATGTTCGGAATATTGTATGAACTGTGCCCCAAACGCGTCGGGAGCTTACAGCCAAGCCATCAAAACCGGTGGGATAGTATATTTGGCTGGTCAGATAGCTAAAGACCCATGCAATAACGACAAGATACCTGGGACTGTATTTTCATATAATGATGATAACGAGATAGTGGGTGTAGAGTCCTACGACATCGTTAAGCAGACTGAACGGGTCATGCAAAATCTTGGGGCTGTGCTTGCGGCCGCTAGATTGGATTTTGGAGATGTCCTTTCTACTACTGTATACTTGAAAAACATCGACGACTTCGCTGCATTCAATGCTGTATACGGGCTGTATTTCAAATGTGGTGAATACTCTGTCACACTCGAAGATTCTAATGGTGCTGAAATTGTCAATTTTACATGCGCCGACTCAGATCCTTACTGTGGAAATAACTGTAATAAGAAAGGTGACGCATTATCTCCTCCCTCCCGCGCCACAGTGGGAGGGACGGACATCCCAGGATATGCGATCGGTGCGAGACTGGAAGTTTCGATGATTGCTGGCAAGTAAAGCTTTCTGAGCGGGACAATTAAATTTCCAAGTTTCGTAGGTTGCGGTGAGCGGAGCAAAATGCAACGATGCCGGATTGACGTGAGATGAAAGATTTCAGTCTGGTTTCCAAGCCTTACAGCCCGGGAACTTTGTCCTGCAAAGCGGGTTGCGGCTATTCGCAGATTGACCGGAAATCCCATTAATTCGAAGCGGGGTTGGGTTCAAGTCAACGGCTTGAACCCAACTAAATGGCCTCGAACAATTTCGCTGTCAAAAACAATTTACCAGCGATAATTTTAACCGGTTGCGGAATTTTATTGCGACTGAATCGGACCAATGTTAGAATGCTTGAAATCGAAGAACAAAACCAATCAGACCACGAACGATCAACCTTCATCACATGAGTGCGCGATGACTCCAGCTTGCAAACGACAAGAGAATAATGTGGCGACAAGGCAGAAACTACAACTCGCATTCTTGCAAAGGAGCCTTTGCGAACGACAGGAAGTGCCCGTGAGGAAAAATAAAATAGAGCAACAAGAATTGGATAAACCCTGAAAAAGTCCTGCTCGACAGGAGGGTATGGTGCATAAACCAAAAGGGCGGTTTTTATCACTCGGATTGATCGTAATTGCTTTTGCTGCGATAACTGCCGTTCCGCAATTTGTCGGCCAAGGCTTTTGCGACAATCTGGAGAGGGTAAAGAAAAGCGGAAAGCTGCGGCATCTTGGAATTCCGTATGCTAATTTTGTTTCGACAAATGGCAGTGATGGCCTGGACGTTGACATGATGAAGCTCTATGCCGAACACCTGGGTGTGACATACGAGTATGTCGATACCTCCTGGGAAACTGTAATCGGGGACCTTACCGGCAAGAAGTTTGCCATCGACGGTGAGAATGTTGCCGTTGTGGGTGAAGTGCCCATAAAAGGGGATGTGATTGCCAACGGTTTTACCGTGCTCCCGATGCGGGAAAAAATGGTGGCTTACTCCACTCCGACTTTCCCGACGCAGATTTGGCTGGTCGCTCGATCCGACTGCCCCATAAGACCCATAAAGCCTTCCGGCAATATCGATGACGATATCCTCAACGTCAGATCTCTTTTAAAAGGGCAGCGGCTAATGGGAAAACCCAATACCTGCCTCGATCCGGCACTGTATAACTTGAAAGAAACGGGGGCCGATATCATCTTGTTTCAGGGTAATCCTGAAGAACTGGTGCCCGCCATCATCAACGGCGATGCCGACCTTTCGCTGTTGGATATGCCCGATGCTCTGATCGCTCTCGACCGATGGCCGGGAGTTATAAAAGTAATCGGACCTCTTTCCCGCATTCAAAGTATGGCCTGTGCGTTTCCCAAGGACGATTCTTCCCTGCGGGCAAGCTTCAATGAATTCTTCGCCAAAATAGTACAGGACGGAACCTACCTTAAACTGGTCAAGCAGTACTACCCCAGCTTCGGAGTTTATTACCCCGAGTACTTCAGTCACTAGGAGGCTGTCCGAGAACTCGTCTTTTCCTGTAGTACAGCCCTTTACAGCTGCTTCGTAGGCAGGGCTGAAGCCCTTCGCTACCGGGTTTCCGGACGGACACTAGCTAAGAGTATCCGCAGCTGCTTGGCGCACCTTCGAAGGCATCAGTCGAGCGCCGCTTGGCCCACCTGATCCCGAACTTCTTCATGCGTTTCCAAACCGTGACCCGACTCACCCCGAGAATCCTTGCTGCTTCCGTTTGATTGCCGCGAGCCTCACGCAATGCATTCAGCAGAAGTTCTCGCTCCTCATGGGACCCGGAACGGCACATGCTGCTTTCAACGTTTTGCATCTGCCCCAGCGGCGCCCTGGAACAGCCGGCAGGTCCGCAGTGAATCCGATGCAGAACGTGTTCGGGCTCGATAAGTCCTTCATGGCACAGCACGAGCGCGTACTCGATGATGTTTCTCAGTTCGCGAACATTGCCGGGCCAATCATGACCGGTGAGAATCTCCAGGGTCTCCTCCTTCAGACCGATCACAGGCTTGTTGCAGCGAGAGGCGATTTGCTCGACGAAAGTCTGAGCCAGTAAGGGGATGTCTTCTTTTCGCTCCCGCAGCGGCGGGACCCAAATCGGCACCACGTTGATGCGGTAAAACAAATCCGATCGAAAGGTGCCGCTCGCCACCAGGCTCTCCATGTCCCTGTTGGTTGCGGCAATCACCCGCGCATCCACCGAAATGGGTTGATGATCCCCCACACGTTCGATTTCCTTGGCTTCCAGGACTCTAAGTAGCTTCACCTGGATGGAGGAAGAGATGTCGCCGATTTCATCCAGAAAAATAGACCCGTCGGATGCTGCTTCAAACCTCCCGATCCGGTCGCGGCCGGCCCCTGTAAATGCTCCCCGCACATGTCCAAATAACTCACTTTCGAGCAGATTTTCATTGAGGGAAGCGCAGTTCACCCTGATAAAGGCCCCATCCGCCCTCGGACCCAAGTCGTGCAGGGCCTGCGCAACAAGCTCCTTGCCGACGCCCGACTCTCCATAGATGAGAACCGGAGCTTCGGACTGCGCCACATCTCGGATCAGGTCCAAAAGGCGCCGAATCTGTGCCGACGATCCGAGGATACCGAAGTTCCCCGACTGCGCCTGAAGGCTGGCCCTGAGAAGCCTTATCCTCTGTTCCTGGCGCACCATTTCAGAAATGTCCGTCAGTGTTTCAACGGCGCCTGTTACCTGGCCGCTGTCATCGCGGAGCACGGTTGCCGATTTGATGGCGTCAACCCTGGCTCCATTCTTGGCCTGGAGGCAGCACTTGCGGTTGCGCACTCCACCCTTGATGAACATCCCGCACCACGGGTCTCCCGCTGCTCCCCCGAGGAGCTTGCAGCCGGTGCAGTTCAGCATTGTACATCGCTTCCCAACCAGCTCCCTGCTGGAATAGCCGCTCATGGCCTCAAAAGATGAATTAACCGCCGTTATAATGCCGTCTGTACTCACCACCAAAAGACCGTCCTGCATCGTCTCCACTACCGCTTGATAGAAGTTGTTATCCATTTTGTTAACCTCCGTTAACACTGTGGTTAGCACTTGGACAACAGGGACAAAAATCTGCCCGCCACACCGCGCCCTTAAGACTTGAAAAAAAGCTTAAAAACCCACAGGTTACTCCACACTGCCCAGCACCTGGCCGACTCCCGTCCTATTGGCACCGGAATTGCTCAGCAATCAGAGTTTGCCAATAATCTTTCCTGAACAAGCGCTAACTAGTATAAATGACTTTGGTTCACTTATCAATGGCAGAACGGGTGGAGCAGCTCAATCCGAATGGCCGCAACGGATTGAAGGGTCTTCAGAAGACAAAATCCTAACGGGGCTTTTAGACAGCCACAGGTGCCCACAGCAAAACTGTCCAGCCATGCTGAGGCCTTGCGAGCTGCCCTTTTAGAGGTTCATCCGGCTAATGAGTACCTCTGGGTGTGGAGATGATAGAGTTGCAATTTAAAGTAGACCATATCTCGGAACCCATACGCCTGTCTTTTAAGGGTTTTGATTTTGTTGTTGGTTCCTTCGACAACGGCACTGGTGATGGAATATTTGAAATAGTTGAGAAGCCCCGTTTTGTAGCCAGCCAAAGTTTTGGCTACCCTGGCAAGAGGGCTGATTCCAGATTGCATAGCATCCTTAATCCACACTTCAAGGAAGCTCTTTGCACTGTCAAACTCCTCATTGTCCCAGAAGAGTCGCAGCTGCTCTTTCATGGAATGAGCAATGAAAAGGGGGTGATTGGCCTTAAGGAGGGCATCGAGTCGGGCTTTGCGATCAGGGTCAAGGGAGTCGTAGTTTCTCAAGAGCAGGAAACGATTCCCTTTGAGGGATTTTTGTCCGAGTTCGTCCAACTCTCTTTGCTGGCCTCTTCGGATTTCATCAATGGCTTGGTTCATGAGAGCCGAGACGTGGTAGCGGTCAAAGACAATATCAACATGGGGCAGCCACCCACGAATAGCAGAATAATAACTTCCGCTCATGTCCATGGCGATCGCATTGAGTTTCTTTGCCTTCTTGGAGAGCTTTTCGATGAAGGGCTGGATCTTTTCTTTACTCCTGCCTTCAACGGCATGCAGGATTCTTCCATTCTCGATATCGACAAAAATGGTCATGTATTCATGGCCCTTTCTCAAGCTGAACTCATCAATTCCAAGGTATTTGACTTTATGCAAGGGAACCGACCTGTAGAGCAAAGAGAGCCGCTCTTTGTGGATCTGTTTGACAAGATCCCAGCTCACTGCGAGGTACTCCGCGACCGAACGGATGGTGCCAAACTTCAAAAGATCCAAAGCTGTGAGTGCGAAAGACCTTACATAACGGTGTTTACCATCCATAAAGGGCAGAGTGGGCCACCAAAGATGTCCACACCTCAGGCATTTGAGTCGGTGGAGCAAAAGGTCCAAGAAACACCTTTTCCTTCCAATGGGACTCATACGCAGAAGTCTTCTTTTTTGCCCTTTGAAACTGGCTTGTCGATTTGTGCATTCTGGGCACCTCACATACTGATCCGTCATTCGGGCATTGATGTAGATGCAGTCTCCAGAGAAATGGCTGGACTCATAGTGGATACCTTTCAGACCAAAAGCATGGTAGAGTATAGATGTGGACATGGCTTGATTTCCCCTCCCGTTGTTCGATTGCAGTCAAATAACTGGAGTTCTTGCCATGTCCATTTTCTTTTTTCAACTTCGGGTACTCATTTTCCGGAAGATCCCTTTTAGATAGCCTGTCGGATGCATGCGAGGCGGGTTGATAACGGCAGAAAAGGGAAAGACTGGGAAGGAAGGCTAAGTCGCCCTTTGCATGACGGTAATGCTCGCCTTTTAAGTCTCGCGGCCGCTGCGGGAGGCACGGATCCTTCAGTTTTCCTAGTTTAACCAGGCATACAACGGCATAGTAAGTGCTGGGTGGGGTTGCGCCGAATCCGAGGCTCGGGCCGAATCCGCCGTTTGTAGGAATGAATTCGGATTCCAGAAACTGGTATATTCTTTCGCTATTCAGCTGCTGCACCGCTGACAGGAGGGATGCTGTTTGCAGCACACAGGCGGAGCCTTCCATGGTCAGCAGTGCCCGATTGTGCGGTTCATTGAGACCCGAGTACGGGGATTCCTTGAGAAACTCGACGACTCCTTCCTTTGTATCATCCGTGAGGCCTCCCAGGAGATTCAGTGCATTCACCGCGGCAAATGTGGCCTGCGGAGCCGACGGCTTGCCCGGAAGAACCCCGAAGCCCCTGGAACCATCCCGGTAGGATTCGATGTAGGCGACCGTCCGGCTTTTTTCCAGACGATCGAGCGCCTTCAACAGATAGAGGCACCGGATTCCGTAGTCGGTCGTTCCCAGGTTTGCCGTCGCATCCCCGGCCGAGCCTTTGATCCCGCCAGCTTCTTGTACCAGAGACAAGACGAACCGGGTCGCTTTGTCCCGGTCGATGCTCGAGGAAGCATCCAATAGATCCAGGGCAGCGAGGGCATAGTAGGTGAATATGACGTTGGAATTATCGAGACTGGGATTGGTCGCAAAGCCGCCGTCCGATTTCTGACATTTTTTTAAGAATTCTATAATCTTGGATCTGTCGGCCTCACTCGGCTTCTGCCCCAGCGCAAGCCGGCAGTATACATTCTGGTAAGCCAGAGCCGGCGAGTCAGGGAACGAACCTCGATTGGCCCAATCCTTCACATACTTCAATGTCGCTGAAAGGTCGATGCTGCTGGGTTCATCGGCCGCGCTCCTGCCCGCGGGGGCGAGCAGAAAGACGAGCAGCAAAACTACCAGGCAGAACAGCTGAATTCCTTTTAGCTCTCTCATGGCGGCAAAATCCTCTCTCTGGCCCATTGCTCCCATCTATTCACTGCCCATAAAATAGGAGCACTCTCACTAATAGAAAAGAGGAGGAACCGACAATTCGGGTTCCTCCTCTGTCATCAAGTTAAGGCCTGCGGTTGGCTCGGAGTCGTGCTGCAGCCGGACCGGCCGGTGCAGCACGACCCACGGGCGTCGCGGGCTTAATCGCCTCGACTGTGAGGCGGTTTGCGATAGCCGCTTCGCCCGGTATGGCACACGGAGCACTCACCGATAGGTCCGGCGTTTCCGCCCTGGAGCGCTGCATTTTGCATGTTGTCGTGGGCCAGGGTCGAAGGATTCAGAGCATGCGGCGAGCCGTGGCAGGTGGAGCAGAGGAGCGGGCCGCCGTGAGTCATGCTGTTCAGGAACGAGCCGCCGAAGACATCCAGCGTCGGATTTTCGCCGATGGTTCCCGTGTGGCACGTGGCACACTTGGGCAGGGTGGCTGCCGACCAAGGCTGTGCCATTTGGTTCTGGGCGATGCGCTGGTTGAGATCGCCGTGGCAGTCGGTGCACCAAAGCTTGTTGGCTCCATCCATCGACTTGTTGGTATGGTGGCCGCGATAGCAGTTGATGCCATTGCCCGGGTGGCACTGGTAGCAGTTCGTCGCAATATTCGGGTCATACTGTCCGAGAACCATGCCGTCTTGTGCATGGAACCGGTGCAAGACGTCCGAGAAGGTGCGGCCGGAAACGGGCAGTGCCCGGCCGTTCAGTGTGTAGCCTCCCGGAGGGTTGGTTTCACCCATGGCCGGGTCAAGGTGACACTGGGAGCAGCGGATAGGTCCGGGAGTGCCGTCGCCATCGGGGTCGATCCGGGCAATGTCGATGCCGCTCGAATTTTGCGAGTGCAGAAGCCCCATAGCCTCGAACGAGCCTTGAGCAGTCTTCGGATATCCCAGATTTTTAGCGACACTGATATGGCAGCTGCAACACCCGCCGAAGGCTACGGGTACGGTGATGCTGGTCTGAGCCAGGACTGTGTTGCTGCTGTCCAAGACCTTGATGTTTCCCGTCAGATAAGGGTTCCGGTTGGGGCCGCCAAGCGGATCGAGCAAGGGTTTCGAGCTGGAGAGGCTGCTCGCGTCCGGGTAAGCGGGGATACCGACTGCTTCCCACCAGCCTCGAGACCTGGCCGTCATGTTTCCGCTGAGCTTGGCCCCGGTGATCGGACTCTGGATGTGACCGTTTGCGTCTTTGACCGGGAACTTGTTGAATCCCAACTTCGGAGCGTTCTTCATCCAGTCCTGGTAATTGGGGTCGGCGCTCAAGGTCTCGTCCGTATTTTCCGCGATGCTATATTGAACTTTTATGCCTGATGAGGCACCCAGCACCTGTGGATCTTCACCACCCTTGCGGATTACTTGAGCGCGGATGGTGTTGAATGGCGGCAGGAGCATGAACGTTGAAAAGCCGGGACAGGCGCAATGCATGCCCAGATCGTTGCTGGCCAGAACGATGACATTCGAGTTGTTCAAACTGCCTATTTCCGGATTGGGTGTCGGTGTGGGTTCCGGCGGCGGACCGTTGATAATGGCTACCTCCAGGGTGGCTGTTTTCGTGATGATGCTCGAAGATGAACCGCGGGAATACGAGCTGTGCTCTCTATCGTGGCTGTCGGAATACGATCTGTGCTCGCTATCCCGACTGCTGGAAGTGGATACACGCTGGGTATAGGAAGCAGTGATGGTCACTGCGTGATTGGTGTTTACAGAACTGGTCGTCAAGACTCCGTCGCCGCTGATGGTGCTGTAGGATGAATTCTCGGACCAGTTGGCACTCACGACTTGTGATCCCCCGTCATTATAGGATGCCTGTGCGGAATAAGTGGCGCTCGTGCCGCCATTGACCGAACTGGGTCCCAAAATGGTAAGCCCGGTCAAAAGCGCGTTTGCGCCGGGGGGATTGGTGGTTGTGGGCTGATTTGTGCCGGCTGTAATGGTAACGCTCGAGTAGGCACTTTTGGTGACACTGCCCTCGGTGTAGCTCACATTGACAGTGACGGTCTGGTCCGAGCTCACTTGGTTGGCGGTTAAGACGCCGCTGGAACTCATAGTTGCGTAAGGGGTCGGGCTCACGGACCAGGTGCCGGCCACGTTGCGAGACGAGCTGTCGCCATAAGACGCCACGGCCGTATAGGTCGCAGTAGCGCCTCCAGCGAGCCAGGCGGGACCTTGGACGGCAATGCCTGACAATGCTGCGCTGCCACTGGCGCTTGGGTGATCCGTGGCATTCCCGGGATAGCTTAGCGCATTGATCTCCTCGATGTTGCTGTAGCCGTCACTATCGGAATCGCTGCTCTCAATGGGCCCGAATTGATGGTTGGCGCCGGCGTAGGCCGTGCCGTAACCGTTGCGTGAGCCTCCGCTGTTTGATGCGTGGCAGAGTTGACAGTTATCGATCCTACTGGCGGAAGCGGCCGGATACGTTGATTTGAAGCTCGTCAGGTAGCCGGACTTTGCCAGAGCCATACCCGGCGCTGTGATGATGAGTAGCAGCACCAAGGCCGGGTAATAAACCTTTCTGTTCATAGAACCCCCTATTTTTCTAAATTGCTGTGGCAGACCCTTCTCGCGGGACCGTTTCACGCGAAAGCTGCCACAAACCCCCATAGAAATGAAAAAATGATGACTGCGGTCCAAAAAACTGTTTTGCACACAAGTTCCACCTTTCTTTCCTTCATGCTGATACCTCTTAATACCATTTCCGGATGTTAACCCTCCGGCGTTAGAGGCGGCTGCCTGCTCGTTGTTTTAGAGGGGAATGGGTTGGAAAATCCTATTACACTCCCTCGATTTTCAGGTCCGCCGCTCCTCTTTTCCTCAAAACGGATACTTGGCCGCCTTGGTGGTAGCAAGCCGGATGCCAACCGGGCAATAGAACGGATCTGGTATGCAATAACCTGATATCACGGGATTTAATCGGTCTTAAATATTTCAGCTGTCCGTCTCAGGGTTAATCTTCCCATGGAATAGATAACCTGGAACGTTAATCGGGCTTAACAGTGTTAACACCTGTTGGGGGCAATCCGGGCGGCGTGACAAGCGAACCCACTGCCGAGGGGGTAGCAGTGAGACTCTCCAAGCGTTCAAGCCGGGCTTTGAAACGATGATTTCTTATTCTTTCTCTGCTCGATCGCAATTGGGGAGGGCCGAGTTTTAGGCAAAAGTCGGTGGCGCCCCGCGGAGCTTGGGGCTACCAGAGTTGTTCGTGCTTCGATACCTCAGCACGAACAGGATGCATGATTCCCACTATTCCGCGATGAGCCAAAGAAAATTGGCCTAGAGTGCATTCTAGGCTTGAAAAAGCACAAAAAGTGTCTTATGTAACTTATGTAAGATTTGGAAAGTTTGTAATCCCCCCAAGGGTTTCGACCCTTGGCCGCGGAGCCCCGAAAGGGGCTCTTGCTTTTTTATAGGACAGTGAGGGGGAATGCGCACGTTCATTTATATTGATGGGTTCAACTTTTACTATGGTGCTGTAAGGGGAACCAAATATAAATGGCTTGATTTTAAAGCGCTTTTCTCGCTCATCCTGAGACCTATCCACATCATTTCCAAAATTAAATATTTCACCGCTACCGTTTCCTCTACGGCACATGACCCCGAAAAGACAACCCGCCAAGAGACTTATCTTAGGGCACTGAGAGCTTCCACACCGGAAATAGAAGTGTATCTTGGCCATTTTCTCAGCCACAATGTCAGCATGCCATTAGCTACTCCGGTACCGCCCAAGTATTTTGAGTATGTTATTAAGACCGAGGAAAAAGGCTCCGATGTAAACTTAGCAGTGCACCTGATCAATGACGCTTGATTGAATCTTTATGACTGTTCTGTCATCGTCTCCAACGATAGTGATTTGTCTGAGGCCATGCGACTTGTAAAATTGCACCATCCCCAGAGAACACTTGGCCTTATTACTCCAGATGGAGCGAGAACAAACCGAACCAGAACGTCAATCGAACTACGCAGGCACGCAGACTTTGTGAGGCTTACGCGACCTGGCGCCCTTAGAAGGTCACAACTGCCCGCAACCATACCAGGAACCAACTTCACAAAACCTTCGAGATGGTCTTGCGATGTGTTTCCATCGGCATTGCCAAGATCCGTCAAATCCTTTAACGCCTGCATCCCCAACGTGTAATGGATTATTTTCTCATTGCTCTGAGTTTTGATGTACCCTTTTAAATCTGGATTGCTCATCTCTCAATTGCTTCGGTGCAGTTTTTCCCTGTGAATAAAGCTAATCAGCCACACGGCTCTTTGTGTTGGATGAATTCACTTAGGCGGAGCATTCACCCATCTCGTCAATTAATCGCCCCAGATGGCCTAATTCTGGCCGAGCTATTAATATTTTCCTCGCTTTGTCCAGATATTCCTCAATAGAATATTGGCCCTCAACGGCATCCAAGCCAGGTTCATTTTTTCCTGCATGATCAAAAGCAAATGCCAACGCCACAAGTAAGTCGAATTGAATTTCTACACCTAATTCTGGCAAGTTCAGCAACTCTTTGCGCAAGTCATGAATGATGCGGACATGCCTGCTCGGAATATCGTTTGTCAACAGAGCCCGCTCCCACCATGAACGGGGGACTGCCATTGAAAGATGAGAAAAAATACATTTCGCCCTTGATTCGAGGTCCTCTCCTGAGTCGTACAGACACAATGATAGACTTTCAAACCACAAACTCACAATCAACGCTCCAAGCCAGATCGAATTACAGGCGGTAACTAGGTTTCTACTCAGGTTCTATAGTCCATCATTGCAAGCAACTATGTGCCCGCTGATGCTTCACATTTCGTCCCGGTAATTTATCTCGCCAAAATTAAGAAAAGGTTCAACCCTATAGTTCGATATGCACCGAGGTTTTTGTTCAAAAAGACCCCGAGCTTTTGTCGCGCTGTTTTCAAAATAGGGTGTGTTTATAGAGCGGTTAACGGGGGTCCCATATTCGAGTTTTCCGTGGATAAAATTGGCCCCTCCATCAAGGTTCACTCCTCCAAGAGCAGCACAGACAGCAAAGAAAATATTGGAACTTATTGCGCAGGCACACAGCGATTGCTATTAACTATCTTACGCTGTGCGCCTTCCCTGCTTCAACCAATCAATAGCTGAAACCTATATGGATTTTGCATTGTCGAGCTTGCGCTACGGATTAAGTTTGCATATCTGTTATGCAGAAGTCTCCATTTCCCAGGTCCGATAGTTGAGACAAATATGGACTTTTGACCTGGATATTCGATATAAGCGCCGAGCTGGCTCCGATCACAATTTAAAAAAATCAAAAAAAAATCTAAATAATTGTCCAACTTTTGATTTTCGCTTGCAGCCGAGCACCTCTCCCTAACACGGCCGTCAGGCACGCCCCGAGGCTCCCTATGGGATGTTGGTGACCCGATGCGAGTCCCCACCTATGTCTACTCGAAAAATGGCTGGAGAAGGCGATTTGAAAATTCTACTTTATTAGTAATATTAGTTACTTATAAAGACATCCCGTTTGACTTCCCATCCCTCCTGTGCTAACCATGTCCACATGGACTTGAAGAAACGAGCAGCCCAAAACATTGCCGAACGCCTCACCTGGTGCACCGCCTCAAGAGATCAGGCGGGGATCACCCAAGATCTCGCTGACGGCAAAGACATCTCCGAGGTTTACGGGCTCGGGGAAGCCGGTCTGTTCGACGAGTTCTTCTATTTCCTTGACCAGTTCGGGTTCATGGAGCTTTTCATGAAGCTCCATCCAGTCAAAAACAAGCGCATCAGCAACGTCCAGTTCCCCACCGTGATTCTCATCTATTTGATGCGCATCGTCTCCGGCCTCTCCTTCTTCTGGCATACCCATCCAGTGATCCTAAGGTCCCAACCCTTGATGCGGCTGGTGGGGTTCAACGGAAGAGAAATAAGAGAGGGCACCAGCAAGAGGGGCAAAAAATCGGGCTCCAAAAACGAGGGGAAGGAATCCGAAGGAAAAGAACCCACCCCCATCCGCGGGCCGATCTGTCCCGATTCTATTGCTGCCTACATCCAGGCCATTAGCGCCCTTGCCCTGGAGAGGCTGTTCAATGGGGCGATCCGCATTTTGGCGGCGCACAGCTTTTTCCCCAAGCGGGTGAAAGCGCTTTTGGACGCCTCCGACATCGAATCCACCGAAGCTTGCCAAGGCTGCGGCAAAGTCACCAAACAGAAGGCGCCGGAGTTGCGGCGACGAAAAAAACGCATCCAAAAAGTATTGGAAACCGTGTTTGGCTTCAAGATCTGGGTGGTATGGGACCCGAACAGCCGTATTCCCCTGGCCATGCGGTTTGCCACCATCGATGTGCACGACATCAATGAGGCGCAGGGGGTCGTCCAGCAGGCCATCGAGAATCTGGGGGCTCATGCTCGAATCACCTCCCTTGCCATTGATCGCGGATTCATGGACGGTCCCTTTCTTTGGTGGCTGAACCGGAAGGGAATCCTTTTCTATATCCCTGCCAAAACCAACATGAATGTCTATGGAGAAGCCCTTTCGCTGATAGGTGGGGGCATCCGAAAAACCAGAGAGAGAAAACGAGCCGTCGGTGGAGGAAAGAATAAAACCACAGTCTTGGATCACTGGGATGTTGCAGGGATCGAATCGCTCACCACGGCAGGATTTTATGGACCGCTTGGCAGCGGCTCTCATGAGAACAAAAAGGACTTTGTAGCCAATCCCCTCCATGCGGTGGTGGTTTTGCACGATCCTTACAAAGAAAAACATCCTCACTCCGACACCCTGGTCATCCTCACCAACGGCCCTGTCACAAACCCCTTGAGTGTCTATGACAGCTACGACGCCCGAAGCGAAATCGAAAACGGACTCTTTCGGGAAGCCAAACAAGCCTGGTTCATTGAACGGCCTGCCCGAAATACAGCCGCTGCCTTTCGATCCCACGTCTATCTCACCCTCATCACCATGGCCTTAACCAACGCCTTTAGGACCTGGATGGATCAACAAGATACATTGGAGCAGCAGGGAGAAGAAACCGGCATTCGCAAATTCCGCGAAAAAATCCGACAGGAAAATGGCAACAAACTCATCGTCTTTGACGAAGATCGCTACGCCATCTTCGACACCTATGAAGTGTTCATTCTCTGCGACCGAAATGTTCGTAAACCCACCGGGGTCCCACAGGTGGTCTCTAAACAAGACATCCTAAAAAAGTACGGCGCCCTCCTGGAATAGTCTGTCACCCCTATTTTCTGTTATCCCCCATTACCTCCCGCACAACAAGCAAGGCCCTCTTTTTTATCACCAAACTTGCCCTTCCTTTCCCGGACTTTCTCTTAATTGGCCTAAAATCGAACTTGCCGCTGAACCATACACTACCCACTTGTCGGTCAATTTGAGGCGCTTAAGGCAGCCAATAAAGCCCTCAGGCTCTGTGTTAGTCGGTCCTCGCTCTTGGACCCTTCCTTATCTCGAATATCCAGCTCCACATCAGTGCTGACGCATAAGTGAGCAAGCCCACGGCTGATAACGGAAGGTGGGTGGAAGCAAATAAATTTTGTCTCAAAATAGGAGTAGACACCGATCGGCTGCTTTGATAGTGTAGTGGTGAGTCAGTGTGAGCTGGCGAGGAATCAGGGGACTACGCTGCAAAGGAGGAAGAGAGCCGGTGATCCAGTGCGGTCGGCGAATCAGCCGTGAGGAAATGGAGGGGATTTGCGATACAGTAGAGGCATGTAGGGGGCTGAGTCGCAAGGAACTGGCGATAACGATCTGTGAGCATCTAAGTTGGTACAGCGCCTCGGGCAGTCCCAAAGTAGATGCATGTCTTAAGTTGCTGAAGAAGTTGGAGGCGCAGAAAGATTTAGCACTGCCAGCCAAGCGAGTGTCTTTGCCCAGGCAATCGGAGGAGCCAAGGCGGAGTCGGAGGAGTGATCCGCAACCGCCCATAGAAGGTAGTGTTGGGCGGCTCGGTCGGGTGCGATTGGAGTTGGTGAAGGATCGGCAGGCAGCGCGTCTGTGGAATGAATTGGTAAGCCGCTATCATTATCTGGGTTGCAAAGCGCCTTTTGGTTGTTACCTGCGCTATTTCGTGGAGAGCGAAACAGGCAAGTTGGGCTGCTTGTTATTCTCGGGAGCAGCGAAGGCATTGCGGGAGCGGGATCGCTGGATTGGTTGGAGTACAACAGAGCGATTGAACCGTTTGGGTTGGGTAGTGAACAATACGCGGCTTGTAATCTTTCCTTGGGTGCGGGTGAGAAATCTGGCAAGCCATGTACTGGGGCAAGCGGCAAGGCGTATCGGTCAAGATTGGCAGGAGCGTTGGAGTTACCGGCCGGTATTGCTGGAGACTTTCGTTGATCCTCATTTCTATGAGGGGACCTGTTACCGGGCGGCAAACTGGCACTATCTGGGAATGACGACGGGAGAGGGGCTCGTTCGCAAGGGCAAGTGCTACACGACGAGCCCCAAGAAGATTTTCGTATTGCCACTTTGCGAGTATTTCCGTGAAGTGCTGTGCTCATTGCCGGAGCGGGTAGGGTCATGAGCAAGGTCAGCCGACGTCCTAATCGGGAACAAATCAAAGCACACAGGAAGGAGAGAAAGAAGGCTCAGAAGGCATTACGCGAAGAGTTGCAAAGAAAAGGATTGAACGGCTCATCGCACACGACGATCTCTAACCACAAGTGCGCATACAAGGACGTGGAGGAGGAGCGTGCCGTTCGCAACCAGGCGAGCTGGGAGCAATTGAAGGCTTTTCGCGCCAAATTGCCGGTGCTGTTAAGAAGGCTTTCCAAGATTCCGGACCCGAGAAATGCGAAAAAGACGAAGCACAAGCATACGGTCCTGCTCATCTACGGGATACTGGTGTTTGTACTGCAGATGAGTTCCTCTCGAGAGGCCACCCGGGAAATGAGTCGTCCGATGTTTTGGGAGAATTTGCAGAGATTTTTCCCCGAACTTGAGGATGTGCCCCATCATGACACCCTGAAACGGTTGTTATGGCAAATTGAGGTAGAGCAGATCGAGAGCACGCATATAGAGTTGATCCGGCAATGGATCAGAAAGAAGAAGTTTCGCCGGTATTTGGTAGAGAACTGTTACCCTGTTGCGGTGGATGGTACGCAGAAGCTGATCCGCGATTGGCTCTGGGATGAAGAGTGTTTACAGCGAACTTTCGATAAGGACGACACCCCTCACACCCAGTACTATGTTTACGTTTTGCAGGCCAACCTGGCGTTCCGTGACGGGATGAGCATTCCTTTGATGAGCGAGTTTCTGAGTTATACGGCAGGCGACCCCGGTAATAGTAAACAGGATTGTGAGCTCAAAGCGTTTTATCGGCTGGCCGCACGCATCAAGAAGGCATTTCCTGCTCTACGAATAATGGTGTTTCTGGATGGTCTTTACGCCAAGGGCCCTGTGATGGAGGTGTGCCGCAAATACAAATGGGGATACATGATCGTTTTACAGGACAAGAGTTTACCGACCGTACAGGGTGAATTTGAAGCCATAAGCACGCTCCAGCCCAAGAATCGGTACACTCGCACATGGGGCAACAGAAGGCAGAATTTCAGATGGGCCAACCAGATAGAGTACTGCTTTGGCGCCAACGGCAAGAAGACCGAGCTCGTCCATGTGGTCGAATGCATGGAGACCTGGCGGGAGATCGAAAAAGGGGGCACGCGCGAGGTCTCCAAAAGCAGTCGGCATCTTTGGATATCCAGCGAGCCTCTGAACAGGTGGAACCTTCATGAACGCTGCAATTTGGGCGCACGCTCCCGATGGAGCATAGAGACAGGTTTTCTGGTGGAAAAACATCACGGCTACCAGTACGAACACTGTTTTGCCTACGACTGGAACGCCATGAAGGGATATCATTACTTGATGCAACTGGGGCATATGTTCAACATCATGGCTCAAAACTCGGAAAAGCTCAAAAAAATCATCCAAGACACCGGAATTAGAGGACTGATCTCCTTCGTTCGCCAAACCATAGCCGACCCATGGCTTGACCATGCGTGGATCAAGGAGCGCCTCGCCGCACCATTGCAGCTCCGCTTGATATAGCGCAGATCGATTGGTTGTCAAAAGCTCAAACCCGCCCGCTCAGGCAGAAAGAAGGCCGAACTCTGGATATTCGAGATAAGGAAGGGTCCAAGAGCGAGGACCGACTAACACAGAGCCTGAGGGCTTTATTGGCTGCCTTAAGCGCCTCAAATTGACCGACAAGTGGGTAGTGTATGGTTCAGCGGCAAGTTCGATTTTAGGCCAATTAAGAGAAAGTCCGGGAAAGGAAGGGCAAGTTTGGTGATAAAAAAGAGGGCCTTGCTTGTTGTGCGGGAGGTAATGGGGGATAACAGAAAATAGGGGTGACAGACTATTCCAGGAGGGCGCCGTACTTTTTTAGGATGTCTTGTTTAGAGACCACCTGTGGGACCCCGGTGGGTTTACGAACATTTCGGTCGCAGAGAATGAACACTTCATAGGTGTCGAAGATGGCGTAGCGATCTTCGTCAAAGACGATGAGTTTGTTGCCATTTTCCTGTCGGATTTTTTCGCGGAATTTGCGAATGCCGGTTTCTTCTCCCTGCTGCTCCAATGTATCTTGTTGATCCATCCAGGTCCTAAAGGCGTTGGTTAAGGCCATGGTGATGAGGGTGAGATAGACGTGGGATCGAAAGGCAGCGGCTGTATTTCGGGCAGGCCGTTCAATGAACCAGGCTTGTTTGGCTTCCCGAAAGAGTCCGTTTTCGATTTCGCTTCGGGCGTCGTAGCTGTCATAGACACTCAAGGGGTTTGTGACAGGGCCGTTGGTGAGGATGACCAGGGTGTCGGAGTGAGGATGTTTTTCTTTGTAAGGATCGTGCAAAACCACCACCGCATGGAGGGGATTGGCTACAAAGTCCTTTTTGTTCTCATGAGAGCCGCTGCCAAGCGGTCCATAAAATCCTGCCGTGGTGAGCGATTCGATCCCTGCAACATCCCAGTGATCCAAGACTGTGGTTTTATTCTTTCCTCCACCGACGGCTCGTTTTCTCTCTCTGGTTTTTCGGATGCCCCCACCTATCAGCGAAAGGGCTTCTCCATAGACATTCATGTTGGTTTTGGCAGGGATATAGAAAAGGATTCCCTTCCGGTTCAGCCACCAAAGAAAGGGACCGTCCATGAATCCGCGATCAATGGCAAGGGAGGTGATTCGAGCATGAGCCCCCAGATTCTCGATGGCCTGCTGGACGACCCCCTGCGCCTCATTGATGTCGTGCACATCGATGGTGGCAAACCGCATGGCCAGGGGAATACGGCTGTTCGGGTCCCATACCACCCAGATCTTGAAGCCAAACACGGTTTCCAATACTTTTTGGATGCGTTTTTTTCGTCGCCGCAACTCCGGCGCCTTCTGTTTGGTGACTTTGCCGCAGCCTTGGCAAGCTTCGGTGGATTCGATGTCGGAGGCGTCCAAAAGCGCTTTCACCCGCTTGGGGAAAAAGCTGTGCGCCGCCAAAATGCGGATCGCCCCATTGAACAGCCTCTCCAGGGCAAGGGCGCTAATGGCCTGGATGTAGGCAGCAATAGAATCGGGACAGATCGGCCCGCGGATGGGGGTGGGTTCTTTTCCTTCGGATTCCTTCCCCTCGTTTTTGGAGCCCGATTTTTTGCCCCTCTTGCTGGTGCCCTCTCTTATTTCTCTTCCGTTGAACCCCACCAGCCGCATCAAGGGTTGGGACCTTAGGATCACTGGATGGGTATGCCAGAAGAAGGAGAGGCCGGAGACGATGCGCATCAAATAGATGAGAATCACGGTGGGGAACTGGACGTTGCTGATGCGCTTGTTTTTGACTGGATGGAGCTTCATGAAAAGCTCCATGAACCCGAACTGGTCAAGGAAATAGAAGAACTCGTCGAACAGACCGGCTTCCCCGAGCCCGTAAACCTCGGAGATGTCTTTGCCGTCAGCGAGATCTTGGGTGATCCCCGCCTGATCTCTTGAGGCGGTGCACCAGGTGAGGCGTTCGGCAATGTTTTGGGCTGCTCGTTTCTTCAAGTCCATGTGGACATGGTTAGCACAGGAGGGATGGGAAGTCAAACGGGATGTCTTTATAAGTAACTAATATTACTAATAAAGTAGAATTTTCAAATCGCCTTCTCCAGCCATTTTTCGAGTAGACATAGGTGGGGACTCGCATCGGGTCACCAACATCCCATAGGGAGCCTCGGGGCGTGCCTGACGGCCGTGTTAGGGAGAGGTGCTCGGCTGCAAGCGAAAATCAAAAGTTGGACAATTATTTAGATTTTTTTTTGATTTTTTTAAATTGTGATCGGAGCCAGCTCGGCGCTTATATCGAATATCCAGGCCGAACTATGTCCACTTGACAATAAAGATCGAAAATCTGAGGCCATTGGGGCGCAGGAGTCCTGATATTTTACATGGCGAGCAGCCGCGGTCCTCTCAGACAGCAGCCGACCTGCCTTAAAACCAGCGCCCGAAGCTCGTGTTTATGTTTCGTGCGTCAGCAGTGACTTTTGACTGAGAGGTTTGCATAACGGATTTGGTGATGTTATGTTGCGAGTTTACTTATGTTGCCACTTCCTCAAGGTCCTTGTAATTCCTCTCATTCCGCTGATCCAATATGCGGTGAGTTCTGCGTCCAAATCGCTCAAAGGGGTATCAGACAAGCATTCTGTCATCTTAATCCCCGTCTCTTGCTCGTCCAGAGGGCCACAATGGTTTTAGAGGATACCCCATTACTTAGATCCTCAGAGGCTCAAAGATTATGTTGTGAGCGATTTGATATATCATTCTCCAGTTTTTCATAAGAGTTAGTTTTCTTTAAGTGAACACCATTTCCAATGATGTCGGCCATTAATTGTTTGATTTCACTATGTTAAGTCGACTCGCAACATAAGTGATGGTAGTCATAGTCAAAGATTGCCCGACCGGACTCTAAGTCTCCAAACCATATCTTCATTCTCTCAGGACGCTTGGGCAACTCGCTGTGCAGTTAGCCCATGATGAATTCCACCGTTCACGGAGCGGCCAATATCGCAAGTTTTGCACTGTAAAAATCCATCTCAAACCACCACGACAGCTTGTCATGCCAAATTCTCAGGCCGGGGTTCTGCCCACAAACGGTTTGAAAGAGCACGAAATAGCTTTGAATTACAGGCTAATTTACGTTCACTTCACCTATGCTGAGTAGGCAAAATTCAAGTCTGAGAATGGGCAAATATGCCTATTGATTCCTCACTTTTCCGATATTAGTTTAATAAAGAATACTAGATTTTGTCGCTGAAGGGCATACCATCCGAAAGGACGGGACCCAAAGCGTCCCGCCTAAACTCCATGCGGAATATGGTAGCGGGGCTGATAAGTGGCTAGAGTCAGACTTTAATCGACCCTTCTCTCTTGGATGCGGGTTTTGTTCGCATTCCATTCTGTATATTCGTTAATTTTTCTTCAAATTCTCGAAGCGAAAAGCACTATTTGGCCGGCTCGAACTAGTCCGGCATGAAACCAAGGTTGGCTATGCAGATCGCAGACGCACTCCAAAAGGTCTTTCGCTTTTGGTGTGGAGCGGGATGTTTTTTGACCTGTATCGCAGCGGATCTTTGTGAGCAGCTGTGACCGGACGTGACAGGTGATTCCCCACGACAGACTGGACTTTAAAACCTTCAGAGTGAATTCACAGTGATTCAAACGAAGCATAGAGGAGAACACCAGACAGAGGAGGAAACCATGGTACCGGCAATGAGACGGTTCAACGCAGGAAAGAATCCGGCGGGAGGTAGACTTAATTTTAACCACACACCCCTGTTTCGTAGTCTAAATGACAGTCGCCCATCTGTTTGCCTGCTGTTGATGGCGGCCCTGTTTCTGACGCTCGTCTGTTTGCCTCCGGTGGCGTCCGCTGTCGTATGCAATGAAGATCAAGAACTTCCTCTAGGCCCGGGCAGTGGTGAAGATCTACAAGTGACCGGACCCTGTACCGTAAAAGAGGGACAGACCTATCGTTACGGGAACGTGAACATCTACAACCGCGGCTCGCTTAAATTTGTCGATCCCGCTCCGGACAAGCCGATCCACTTCTGGGCACGGTCCATCCTGGTTGAGAAGGATTCGAGCTTGATTGCTGGTGTACCAGATCCTATCGGAACCAAATGCCAGGCGGCCAAGGACAATGGGGAACCGGTTTACTGTGGGGGGCTGGTGACACTTCATTTGTACGGTGAGGACACGAGCAATGTTCCTTTCAATCATCCGCCGGGAACGGGCGGAAAAGGGATTACGTGCAAAACGGACGTACACTGCGGGATACCGAATGAGAAATGGAATTCAAACGGCGGAACAAAGTTCGATGATTTACCGGGAGGGGTGAGCGACTATTTCTATGCGTATCAGCCTCTGCCTTATGACGACGGCGACCCCAACGGCTTTTTCGGCTACAAGGTATTGGCGGTTTCATATGACGGGACATTGCAATTGTTTGGCAGAAAAGGTGCCACTGCCGACGCGGAGACCGGTCCTGTTCCGTCGGATTCCGGCCGGAGCTGGGTACGTTTAGCCAAGACGCTGAATCCTGGTGAGACAAAGTTATACCTGGATCGCGAAGTTGATTGGGAAGTCGGCGACCAGATCGTAGTCACGACAACGGACTATTTGCCGGGACACTCGGAGCAGTTGGAAATCTGCAGTGTGAGCCCTACAGATAATTTGGTCACAGTTCAAACACCGGGCAGCCAGAAAGCATGCGGTACGGATACTGATGCGGTGAAGTATATCCACAACGGTGTACCGTACGATTTAAGCGAAGAAAAGCATCCGGGCATAGGCCGTTTGAATTTGGACATCAAAGTCGAAGGCAAGCCAGCTGCCGAGACGCGGGCTGCGGTTGCGCTGCTGTCACGCAGCATCCGCATCGTGTCCGAGGGAAACATATTGGATCAACCTCTCCCAGACCCTTCTACTTCAGGCACTGGAAAATATTTCGGTGGCCACACACTGGTCCGCCAAGGCGTTCGGCTCTACCAGGTGCAAGGAGTCGAATTTTATCAACTAGGGCAGGGAGGGCGAATGGGACACTATTCGCTCCATTTTCATGAAACGCGCATCACCCCGCCGAACACGTTTGTCAAAGACTGCTCGATACACGATTCCATGACTCGGTGGATCACCCTGCATGCCACTCAAGGTGTGACCCTGGCGCGCAACGTGGGCTACAAATCCATCGGCCACGGCTACTACCTGGAGGACGGCACGGAGATCAACAACAAGCTGTATTCAAACATTGGAATCTTTGCCCGAGCGGCGATTGACAACGAGCAAAATCCTCGTTCGGTGCCGGGCATTCTGGCAGGAGGAAGCCCGGCCGTATCGGATTTTCCTTACAATTCCGATTTTTCGCAGCCCACCGTGTTTTGGCTCATGAATGGCTGGAATGATTTTCAGTACAACATGGCGGCCGGAGCCGGCGCCTGCGGCGTCTGCTTTTGGCTGGTGCCCGGCGCCAACAGCGGCTGGTCGAAAGATAAAGAATGGGAATCCTATGCCTCCATGCAGAAAGGGGTAGGCCGCGCTGGGACGACACCTTTGAAATTATTCCGCGGGAATTACTGCTCGACGGCCATGAATTCGTTCAGTACTGTGGGAGCAACGGACCAATGTCTGGGGCTGGCGGATCTCAACCCGGTCTACAACGATCGCGTTCCTGCACCAACCAGAAACGAGACGGAGGCCTACTATCCAATCGTAAGCACCAGTGGGGGGCGGTTTCCCACGAGATGTGACGGGGAGAGCTGGAAAGACTGGCCGGACTGCAGCACGGTGCCGAAATGCACTAAAGGAGCAGCAAGAGAGCGCTGCATGGTCACAGTGCTGGACCGATATACATCCTCTTTTCACTGGGCAGAGTTTAATTTTGCTGCAATATGGCTCCGTCCGCAATGGTACCTGGTCATCAACAGCGTGCTCTCAGACGCACAAAACGCTGGTTTGAGCTTTGTGACCGGGGGCGACTACACCGCATCAAATTTTATTCCGGGCCAATGGATGCTTGCCAGGAAAAACGCCTTCATCGGCAACACTCAGGAGAATGGGAGCAATCCCTATGCCTCTAACGCCGGACCGTTCAATCCCCTGAGCGTGACCACTAATGGTAAGACGATCAAGGGCCTCGAATGCGGAGCCGGCCCAAACGACCGATGTTATTCAAAAGCTGAAGGGATCAGCATGCCGCTATCGAATTTTGCGAACTTTCAGCATCTGTTCAGTATCTACGACGGTCCAGCCTACCAGGAAACGAATGCCTACCTGGATATTACCAAAACCAAAATTAACGATTGTCTCTCTCCGAACCCGAACCAGCAATGCAACGACAGCGCATGGATGTATGGCAAAGTGCTGGGTATGCGCAACGATAACCAAAACCAAGAGTGCTATTTGCCCAATGCGGCTATTGGATGGAAACAATCCAACGGCTTTTACTATCCGCCCGCTTTCCACTCGACCAATCTCTTTTTCGACAATGTTGGCATACGCCATTTCGTGATCGAGCCCCAGTTCATACCTGGAACGTACAAGACGCAGAACGAGAAC
This sequence comes from uncultured delta proteobacterium, assembly GCA_963781715.1. Classification (GTDB taxonomy): domain Bacteria; phylum Desulfobacterota; class Syntrophobacteria; order Syntrophobacterales; family Syntrophobacteraceae; genus Desulfoferrobacter. Next base: position 41,828 of record CAWAGW010000016.1, on the reverse strand, counting down.
AATTATGAACTCCTCAAAAACCTCTATTGCACTTGGAATCCAACGATGTTCGATAATTTCAGCAGTATCGACCGGCAGACGGTGCTCAACGACGACGACAGTTCGCTGACGGGACTCATAAATACCATATCGGTCAACGAGGACTCGTTTTTTAATGCTCCAGTGGAGGACATCGAGTGCAAGTCGGACGAAACGGCCAAGACGAGCCCCTATGACTATGTGACAACGGTGGTGTACCCCGATTGCGCCGCCGAGGGCTCCACAGCTTCATGCCTGGCCGACCCCGAGAAACCGTGGAACAGCGATTGCTCAAACCAGACATGTTATGGCGTACCCCTGTTCCGCCAATTTTTGAATGCGGGGGAAGATTTCGGTCTGGGTCAAGAAATCCGCATGGCGGGTATGAATTTCTACCAGCGCAGCAATCTCACAGTGAACAATGGCCACTACTATATCGACACCAACGTCAGCACAACCAAGCAAGCCGAGGGAGTCTGCAAACAGAATCCGTATATTACAGAAGCTAATGTCTGTTTGACGCCTGCAAACTTAAATAAAGTTGTCGGGGACTTTCCAAACGATGTGAAGCCAGATGATCCAGCCAGGGAGGCAAAATTGGCGGAAAAGGCATGCCCTTGCAACCTCAACGTCTTCAGGGGCGGCCAGACTTATTATGTCTTTTATCTATACGCCAAGCCTGAGACCAAACAGACGTACCAAATTTATGTCGGGGACGGATTTGACTTAGACAACGACGTCATGATGGTGCGCGCCGACATCTCTGGGACCAATGTACTGCCATTCAAATCTGAGGACTTTCCAGATTCGCCCAGCAATCCCCATCCCTGGCATCGAGCTTACAGTTCAGGCATCCTGACCGTAACGGTTGATTTGACAGACTTCAAGCAAGATTTCGTTGATACCCAAGTAGACTTTTGCCAGCCTAAAAGTTTTTGCAGCTGGAACGGGACGGAGTGTGGCTGCAACGAGAAGCTGAATGACCCGACTTCGCCACTCTACAATCCTGCCCTCTACAAATACTGCACGGAGGAAACAGGTGCCAAAGGACGTACCATCTGCAGTTGGGCCGGCAACGACATCGACTGCCCCAAGGACGGATGTTTCGGGTTCTCTTTTAAACTCCCCGATTCATTCTTGGCCAATGGTGAAGTTGGAGATAAGCGGCCAGCAGCCGTCACATTCCCAGTAGGTGGCTGGTGCAACAATTGGGACTGGGATCCGGTCACCACTTTGGACCTCGCCGGGTCGTGCTACTACCCAGAGCCGCCGCCCAAATCTCCATTGTGCAACGTTGGAGGAGGTGGTTTTCCGCCACCCCCACCCCCACCCTCGGCATTCGACGATGTACCCTTGGACTACTGGGCCTACAGCGATATTGATACGATTAGGAAAGCAGGTATCACCTTAGGATGCGGCGACGGAATTTACTGCCCGGAAGATTTCATTACACGTGCTCAAGCAGCTGTTTTCATCGAGCGGACTTTCAGTGGTTCTTCCTACATACCGCCATCAGCGACCGGCATCTTTGCCGATGTACCCAGTACCTACTGGGCTGCCGACTGGATCGAGCAGCTCTACCAAGATGGTTTAACCACTGGTTGTGGCTCCAATCCCCTCAGGTATTGCCCAGAGCAAAAGCTCTCGCGAGCCGATGCAGCCGTGCTGCTGCTTCGGACAAAACATGGAAACGACTATTCACCACCACCGGCAACGGGGATATTTACCGATGTCTCGACGGATTATTGGGCAGTAGACTGGATCGAAGAACTCTATTTGGAAGATATCACCACCGGGTGCAGCGAGATCCCCTTGAATTTCTGCCCTGATAAGCCGGTCACACGTGCTCAAATGGCTGCATTCTTGGTTAGAGCGTTTGGTCTGTAATGAATTTCTGCCATTTCAAATGGGGTGGGGCCACATCGCCCCGCCTTCTTATGTGCCTATTCAGCCAAGGTCAGGTGATGTGATGATTCTCGATATGCAGTTATCGACCAGAGATGATTTAATCGAAGACAATTTATGTAATTCCCTACACTGAAGTTTAAGATAGGTAGATCAAATCCATTATTTTCACTTCCTGGAGAAAAATCCATATACGTTTCAGCTGTATGTAGCGACCATCCTATGTGAGCCCCTTACTTGGTCCAGACCACACGAACGGACGTGCCTTCTCCTGGAGTGGACTCAAGTGAAAAGCTTCCCCCGGTGAGCTCTGCCCTTTCCTTCATGCCGGTCAAACCAAGGCTTTTGGCGGTACTTGTTTGGAGAATGTAGTCCAAGTCCATCCCAACGCCATCATCTGAGATGGTAAGTCTAATGTTTTCATCATTCTTTCGCAGGGATAAATCCACCCACTCGGCTTTGCTGTGTTTAGCAATGTTGCTCAGCGCCTCCTGGATAATGCGAAACAAAACGATCTTTAACTCCTCCGGAATCTCCTCCTCGTCGATATCAACCTCCGGCTCGATATGAGGGTTGGCATAAAGTTTTCGAAATTCCCTGATGAACCAATCCAGGGTGGCAAGAAGGCCCATTTCTTCCAGGATCTTGGGCCTGAGTCCCATATAGATAGACCGGGTTTCATCAATAGAACGCTGTAGAGTGGGAACAAATCGCTCCAATACAACCATAGCCTCTTCCGTATCTCCTTGATTTCTGAGGCTAAGGACTGCTTCCACTCCGAACTTGAGCGCAGCCAATGTTTGTCCAATGGAGTCGTGGAGTTCGGCGGCAAGCCTCTTCCTTTCCTCTTCCTGAGCTGAAATGAGCCTGGAGGGAACTTGTCGCAGCTCTTCATTAGCCCTGGTGAGTTCCATAGTCCGCTTTTGAATTCGAAGCTCCAGTTCATCCTGTGATGTTTGAAGTTTTTTTACGAGGCTTATTCGCTCCATGGCAATGGCAACCTGATCGGCTACAGTTTTCATGAGATCGAGGTCATCAGGGGCGAAATGAGCCCGGTTCTTCGCGCCGAAAGAAAGCGTCCCGATGACTCGCCCTTGAGCCAGAAGCGGATGACACGCATATGCCTGAATTCCATAACCCCTTACCAGTTCAGTCCGAAGATTTGGCGTGTTGAAAATATCTTCGGCGATGATGCGTTCTCCCGCGCTGGCGACGCAACAGCAGACGGCGACTCCGTAGTCGAGCCATTCGATCCTTCGAATCTCGTCTTCGGGTATGCCGGCACAGGCGTTTAGACGAAGCTTACTGGGCCGCTCATCTGCCAGGAAGTTGAAGAAAACATCACATTCCAGATGTTCCATGACCTGCCGGCATAAGTCATTTACAGTCGACTGCGGTTCCGGCGAGGTCAATAGTTGGCCTGCTGTCTGAGACAACAGTCTAAAGCGCTCTTCGCTATTTCTTAGCGCTTGCTCGCGGAGCCCTACCTCCTCTGCCATTTTGTTGAAAGCTTCTTCCAGTTCCTGAAATTCTGACACATGGCTGATTAATAACGGTTCGTCGTATTCCCCGCGCCCGAGGGCCAGTGCATGTGAGCGCAGGGAGAGGACATGTTTGGTAATTTTTCGGGAATCGAACAAAGCGATAAGGAATGCAGCAATCGAGACCAGGAGAAAAAGAAAAATGCTTTTGGTCATGTCCGCCAAAATGGGGCCGGTTACCTCTTTCTCTGCTCGACCGGCCCCGGCTATCCACCCAATGGAGTGAATGGGGCTATTGGCATACAGCCGCTTGTTTCCCTCATAAGCCGCAACGGTCATGTCAGAGACTTCCTTCCCTCCGACTGCTTCCCGGACTGTAGCATATTGCCGGAACCAGTCGCGTTCCTCCCAGGAAGGATTAAGGTGAGGGAATCTGTAGACGAGTCTTCCTTTGGAATCCATGAGGGCAATGGCCCCCTGGTTCGGACGCTCGAAGGCAAGGACATTATCCAACCCTTCCGGTGAAATTGCGGCGAGAACTATGCCAAGAAGCTTTCCTTCATCGCTGCGGATGCTGCGGCAGATGGCGAATACTGGATCTCCTGTAGCTTTTGAAATGACTAGATCTGAAACGACCCACTCAGCGCCTGAAGCTATTCTTTCAATGTAGGGCCTGTCCGAAATATCGACGCCAACAACATTTGGGTGGCTTGATGCAAGAACACGCCCCTCCGGACTGAGCCAGTTGAAGTTCCTGATAGACGGGTTGCTCTTCACACTGGCTTCAAGCAGTCTTTGCAAATTGTTTGAGAACAAAGAAGGATAGCTATAGCATTTTTCATATGACTTGATATTTTTCGCTTGACAGCCATATTGCAATGATTCAAAGATTCCATGTAGAATGGGGTTGTTTGTTGTCTTTATTCTATTTGGGGTCGAGCCAATGGCATTCCAGGGAAAAGTATTCACTTTTGGAATGAAACAGCTGGTTGTCAATTTGAAGCAATACTTTGATATCGAAAGATATCAGAACAATCTGAAAGCTGAATGGGGCATACAGCAAACAGCGAGGGCGTTGGGTATCGGCGAAGCCACGGTCCGCCGGATAATGGCCGAGTACAACAAGAACCAACAGACTGTTCCGACTAATTTGCCTAAAGCACGAGGCCGGCCGGAATACACTATCCCAAATGACCTGCAACCTGTTGTTCGCCAATATATACGTGGTCAGAATCTTAAAGGGCAGCACGTATCCGTTGAGCTTGTACGCGAGCATTTAACGAAGATTAACCCCGATTATGCCTTTTCCGCCACAACGCTATGGAGAGCACTAAGCAGATGGGGCTTCACTTATGGAACCGGAAAACGCCGATCAGCATTGAAAGAACGAGATTATGTAATCCTTGCAAGAAGACGGTATCTCAGGCAGAAACGTTTGAACAGGAAGCCTGCCGGAACGCCTATACGGCCTGAAGTCTATCTTGATGAAACCTTCATCAACAAGAACCACTCAAACCAGTTCACTTGGTATTTCGACGAGGATGGTCCGGAAGTAAACAAGCCAGCGGGCAAGGGAAAGCGTTTAATCGTCGTTAATGCAGTCACCGTAAAAGGATGGGTTGATAATGCAAGATTAATATTTGAGGCAAAGAAAAGGACTGGCGATTATCATGGGCAAATGGATTATGGTAACTTTTCGAGATGGTTTGAAGAGCAATTGATTCCGAATATCCCGGAACATTCTATTATTATCATGGATAATGCCAGCTATCGTAATGCAACCGAAGAGACGTCTTTTCCAAAATCCAACTCCACTAAAGAAGATTTGAGGAAATGGTTGGATGACAAACAAATACCATGGGGACAAGATTTATTGAAAGCAGAGTTATATACTCTGTGTAAATCTTATGAGCCAAAGCCAGAGTACAAAATCGACAAGATAGCGGAAGCCGCAGGGCATTCAATCTTGAGAACACCGCAATACCACCCTGAACTTCAGCCTATTGAGATGTGTTGGGGAATCGTAAAGAATTACATGGCCCAGCATTGTGATTTTACTCTTCAACAATTCCGCGATAATTTACCGTTGGCCTTTTCGCAAGTCACATCGGAAACATGCCGAAAGCTAGTTGCTAAGACCGTGGCTGAAGAAGACAAGTATTGGGAAGAAGATGGCCAGATTGATGAAAATCAAGGTATCGACATCAATCTCTTGGCCGAAGAAGAAGATTTTTGAAAAAATCGTAATATCAAGTCATGTGAAATACGCTATAGTAGCAGCAATACCAATCGCAAGCTCAGTGTGCAGAACATCCTTTACAAAGGCATCAAAAGCTCTTCCTACGGCACGTGCCACCTCCATGTTCGTTTGAAGCTCTTGAGTGCGCCTGTGATGAAACATTTGGTGATGAAGAAAACCCTGGATCACCAGAATTGGAAGAAGAATGCAAAGGAGCAGCAGAATTAACCTGCTTTGAATGCTTCTTCCTTTCCTTTTTTGCGACGACGCATGGTGTGCTTTTGCTTTCGGCCCATCGCTTGCAGGAGATGCGGTAGAAGCGTTGGCCCCCTGCTTGCCGTTCTGAAACATCTTTTCGGCTTGCCTTCCTAATGGTTCAAAGTTGGAAGCAGAATCTTTCGGATTTGTCATGTCTTAACCATTCCACAATGAGAAAACGCACAGTCGGCCAAGTGTCTAATATTGGCATTAATGGCAGGACGAAACAGCACTGGCTCTTCTGTTATCAAATTCAGTTGCAAACCACAGCTTTTGTTTTTTAAGGATCATTTTATTCAGAAACAAGTGAGCATCCGTAGGAAAAACGTAGAAAGGGCACCAGCATGGAGCAAAAAGAGTGTTTGTGGGCAGGGTTGGAGGCGTCAGAATGATTTGTCGACATTAGTTGTTATCTGCGAAGCATATCCCTTATGCAAAGCTAGCTGGAGAAGGTATAGATACGTTTCAGCTGTATGTACCTGCGATGCAGAAAAATGCGCTCAGCTTTAAAGCCACAGAATGGGCTCTTCGAGAATTTTTATTGGCCTGAGACATCTGATTACCGCCCCATCCAATTTGTTCGAAATTCAAAATGTATTAATTTCCAAGAAGAACATCGGTACGTTTAACGACAAACCTTTTAACAGGGAGGTGCATCATGCAGACAGTAAAAGCGATTGAACTTTTTCAGGAGTACCATGGGCTTAATTCAAAAAAAATTCTGTAAAGACCTACCATCTCACATTTCGTGAATTCAAGCATCGCTACCAGGACAGGGAAATTGACTCCATCACTTCAGAAGAGATCCTTTCTTTCCTTACCGAACTGACCGAAGGAACAAAACAATCCACTAAAAACACTCGCTATTCCCAAATCAAGTCCTTTTTTAACTTTATCCGACAGAACCTAGACTCCAATTTGCAGAACCCGTGCGACGCACCCATGCTGAGGAAACTCTTCAAACCTGGCAAACCGATCCACTGGGATATTTTGGATAAGGAGGTTATTGATGAAATTATTTTCCGCACCATCCAGACACGAAACCGTCTGATGCTTGAGTTGATGGCCAAGGGAGGTATGCGTATCGGCGAAGTTCTTAATCTTGCAGCATCTGACGTCGTCAATCAGAAGGTGATTATACGCGATCCCAAAAGCGGCAAAGAGCATGAAACAGTTTTCATTCCCAAAAGGCTGGCCGAACGTATTCGGTCATATATCAGACAAAATGGAGTTGAACCTTCCCAAAGGATTTTCCCTCTCAGCTATGCCGGCGCCAGAGCTATTGTCAGAAAAGCGGGTGCATTGGTGGGTGTCCATCTGAGGCCACATGATTTAAGACGGCATGCTGCAACCTATGCCTCACGATCTGGAATCCCAATCGAGATCATTAGCAAGATTATTTTGCGACATTCCAATCTTTCGACCACACAAAGGTATCTTGGAAAGATCAGTGAGGAAGAGGCTACGCATTGGATTGAACAGCTGTACAGATGAGTTACTGGGGTGAAGCCGTTTGGGCTTCACCCATCTTCAGTCGTGATGACGCTTAGCAAGGACTAGGGATCATAACGCAGTCGGTGACGTATTCACTACTGGCTGTTATTTTGCGCAGGTCAATATAGCAAAACGATACCTGCACTTCCTTTATGGACCCATGCATATCATTGCACATTAATGGAAAGGTGGTTTAATGCGGCCCTGCTTAAGGTGGAAATTTTACTCCATATTAAACATCCTCACCAAAAAAGCCGCCGCCTGGGCACGGGTCGCCAGATCATCAGGGCAGAACATCAAGGGACTGTCGCTACAGCCTGTTGTGATGCCTTCAAAATAGAGCTGGTCGATCCAGCCTGCCGCCCAGTATCCTGGAGAGACATCAGAGAAAATTCCAACAGCCGTTGGCGGCAAATAAGAACTTCCATGCTCCGCTCGTAAAAGAAAGATCGCCATTTCGGCCCTTGTGACTGGTTGATCAGGGCAGAACTGCAGGGGATTGGTACTGCAACCTTTGGTTAAGCCATCCTGGTAAAACAGCTCGATCCAATCGGCTGCCCAGTAATCGATTGGTACATCCTCAAAGATGCCAGCAGCAGCAGGAGGAGCAAAGTCACTTCCGTGTTTGACTCTCTCCAGAAAAACAGCCATCTGAGCGCGAGTTACATTGTCAAAGGGTCGATAATTACCGCTTCCATAGCCAGTAGTAATGCCCGATTTATAAATTGATTCAATATAGCTAGAAGCCCAAAAATTCAGTGGAACATCCTTGAAAATCTCGGAAACGGGTAGAAAAGCAGTGCCCACGGGAAAATTACTTTCGGTATATAAAGCGGAAACATTCATCGTGGTTAAATCCACCAGGGCAACGTTGGGACTCTGGATCCCAGTAGAAGATGGGTTTCCGACCACCGCATATTGTCCGTCCGGTGAAACGGAGACGACTTCAACGCCAAGAAAGGCACTACCGTCCGCCGGCTCATCGGAAAGAAGCGAAGCAGTCCTACCACTGAAGGTCACTTCGTCAGGATCAAGAATATTGAGCTCTACCAACTGGTCCGGTGAGGGTTCTTGGGCCACAAAGTAAGCCTTCTCGCCATTCGGTGAAAACGCAATGGATTGTCGAGCTTCTGGAGTTCCCTCAACCAGCGGTGTGACTTCTGCTGGCACCACCATTCCTGGAGAGGTGATCTTGAATACACTGACCCCACCTTCGTAATTTGTCACCAGAACTGTACCTCCATCCGGCGAAATCGCCACATCTCTAGGTTTACTTCCTCCCGTAAGAAGCGTTTTCTCAGGAGAGTTTGGAATTCCCGTTTCCGGGTTTACAGTAAAATAGGTGATGCTACTACTGTTAACGTCACATACAATGACGGTCTGGTTGTCCGGAGCAATCGCCACTGCCGTAGCAGCTATAGCTACATTATTCTGTAGAGTGTAGGTTGTTGAAGTGAAGGTGCTAAGGTCAATGATAGCAATATCTTTCCTCACAGAACCATCTGTTACTAGAGCGAAATTAGAGTTTTTTGCGACGGCAATGTCTTCCACCACAAATTCGATACTGACCGAATCCGCCAAGATCGGATTTGTGGGGTCTAGCAGGTCGATGTAGTAAACCATCCCCTGCCTATAATTACTCACCAGAGCAAAGCGGCCTTCTGCCCCCACCATCTCGACATCTAAGAGCCATCCCAAACTGTCCAATTGGCCGCTAAGAAAAGGCCCATAAACCGTTCCTGTGCCAACGTCTATGGTGTTTATAGTACGATCATTATAGTTAGCTATGACCGCCCACGGGGCTGCCCAGACGCTAGAAACAGCGAACAAAACCAACATAGATACTAAAAAAGCAGATTTTTTCATCTCTTCCTCCCACGTAGAGAACCCAGTTCTTATCGGGGCTTTGTTTACTACAATAAAAAGCTGCGCCTTCAACTTCCTCGGAAACTGGGCTATCTTTTCCCGATAAATTTGAAAGACCTGTGGCTTCCGCCCCCACCTCTCGATGAGTCTGGCTTTTCTAAAGATGCAAATAAAAAAGCCTCCAAAGGAGCAAGGAACTAACCCCCTTCAAGACGTTTTATCCACATCTTCATAAGCTCTCCTGCCATGACTTTTTACAGTTAATGGCTGCAAAAAAGGCCGAGCTGCAACCTGAGGCAACCCGGCCATCTCATTGAGACCCGCAGCTTTCCGTCTCCATCTCACTGATGGGTTTGGCTTTCTCTAGATCATCTTTATATTTCGGAAACTCGCTAGTTGTAAAGGTGGATTTTAGGGGTATGTTTTGGGTAGAAGATGTACTCAATTCTGCAAAAGGTTTGATGTTAAATCGTAGCGTCCGCAAAATGAGCTTAGTTGCTCAGTCCATTCTTCACCACCAGAACCTATTGCCAATAATTGGCCAAAATAGAGACCTTCTCATAACGGATTCCCAAACCAAATACGTACGGCAGAACTTTACTGTAAAAGTAAAGATACGTTTCAAGTATGTACCATTTGCGGCAAACCCCGCATAGCGGATACCATTCGTGTATCGGCACTTGTCCCCCAAGTATGGCTATAACGAAATCCTCGATTTCGTATTCCAATCCTTGGTCACGCAAACCCTTACCATTGGCAGTTAAACAACAAAGGCAGAGCCAAGCAATGACCCTGCCATATTCATTTTCAGCTAACCCAAAATTGATGCCTGGTTCATACTCCCAGGCAAGTCTCACCTCTTATCCGCGCCTCACAGGACGTTCAGGCATTAAGATTTGGGTGTTTCTCACATTTGAACTTAAGATTCTTCACCTCCTTATATTCTTCAGTCAATATCGCGTTGCATAATAAAATAACTTGTGCTGCCGTCCGTGAAGTCCCTGAAAACTCCAGTAATTTGGTTTTCGCTCACCCATCTACCATCCATAACACCAATGGTTTGGATTAATTCATCGATTTGCACGGAGACGGTCACATGGATCGACTTATCGGCAGAGGCGATCCCGGTCACAATTGCTTGCTCGCCCATTACCTCATACGTTCCTCTGAAGAGCCTTCCGCTTTGATGTGTGATATTAGCCGTAGCAGAATATTCAGGAACCTCGTCTCCATTAGGAAGAATTCCTTTGCCCGTACCGCTCCAACTGCCAATCAAACTGATAGAGACAGCTTCTGGCGGCGGATCACCCCCATACCTCAACCGAAGTAAAAATGCAGCCATCTCAGCGCGAGTTACATAGGATTCTGGACAATACGACAAAGGATTCGTGGTGCATCCTTTCGTAATTCCATCCAGATAGAGTTGCTCCACCCAACCGGATGCCCAGTACTCCACTGGAACGTCCACAAAGATGCCCTTGGCGGCTGGAGGGGTATATTCGGGTGCTAAGAAATTACCTGCGTTAGATGCCTCATGATCAGAGGAATCTATCGCTGCACCATAGGTTGCAAAAAAGACAATAACGACAAACGCGAAACACAGGGCCAAAAATGCTTTCCTTTTCATCTTTCAGTCCTCCTTATACTGATGGTCAAAGCAAGTTGCTCTTCATACAGGAACATGGGCAAACTGTTTCCACGGAAACCCGGCTATGTTAAAAAAGATCCGTAAACTTCCGTCCTCACCTCACGGCGAGTCTGGCTTTTTCAATGAACCCGACAAAAAAGCCTCCAAAGAGCAAAGACTAACCCTTTGAAGGCATTACACTGGCATCTTTAAGGAAAGACTTTTCGCATGGCTTTTCTCCGAATTCAGAGAAAACAATGAGCCATAACCAAGAGGTATGCGAGGTCGAGTTTGCTTGAGTCAGAACGAGAATTATTCGCAGACTCTTCTCAACTGATGGCATACTGCTACGTAAAACAAGTATCGTCACGATATCGTTTCTGGTCTCCTCGCTGCCCAAAGAGGGCGGACAGTGCCCCCCGTAAATTCAAGACAAGCTATCGAAGAAGTTGCTAGTTCGGCCAGTGCAAGCCGAGTGCCCTACTGAAGAACACAGCCATCTGCGCGCGTGTGACATAGTCATCTGGGCAGTAACGATCTGGTTCACACCCGGCGGTAATACCAATGAGGCATCGAAAAAACAGTTGCTGCCGGTGTTTCCATATCTCCAACCAAAATTCTGGTCGTAGGTGTAGGTGGAGCGTATGGGCGTCGTAGATCCTGATTGAACCAAAAGGATGGTCGAGTCTTTGGTCCCATAAGCCTCTGGCTTCGCCAAAGATTGACCGGAAGGCGTTGAGAAAGCATCCGGTGAAGCCGAAAAGCACTCGCCATATCCATTCGGGTCCAGGCACTCGGCTCCAACAAATACTGGGATGGCAACAAAACATGCAACCATAAACATGCAAGACACACTCAAACTTAATCCCGATCTGATTCTTATCTCTCTCTCCTGTCGCTTTTAAGAGTGTATTTCCGTTGCGAATTCCGACAGAGGATCACTACAGACTCGTATCTTCACCTCCCTTCTTTGCTGAGTGCTTCAAATCCATGCAAAGGAGCATTTATAGCATCCGTTCGGCTATTCAAATGGATTGCGCGCCCAAGTGCACCGACAATGTCATACAAACGTCAGCCGAAACGCTTTTGTTGATTAGTATTCCGTTGGCCCCTATATCAAAGTTGAAAGAGTTTCCGTCAGTGAAAGCCCTGTTGATCTAAACGTGTTTGCTGCGAGCTAGGTTGACCATCACGCTACTGCATTGTCAGTTTAGTTTTGCCCAGTAATGGTGCCATTTTCCGCTGAACTCAGTTCGATGTGTACAGTAGTAAAGGAGGATGTCTGTCAAATCGAAAATGGATTGTGGATATGGCGGGGACATCAGGATGGGGAAAACCGAAGACCGGGATTCTCCCGGCCTTCTCATATCATTGGAAAAATCATCCCTCAGCAGGAGCGGTAACCACGACGCAGGGTTCCGGTGGGACCGGAGCCGGCAATTTCCAACAAGAAATGGGCTCCAGCGTTAAGCCAGGTGCGGTTAGAAACTGTCCGGAAGAAGATGTCGGGCACCCGTCAAAACGAGCATAGATTTCGAAGCCGTTTGGTGAGCGAATACCATCAGTACAAGATGGACCGTCAAGGAACAGAACCCAGGATTCATCGATCTTTTGTAGAGTTCCATCCACGACTAGGGTGGTCATCGGAATTTGAGGATCGCTTTCCAGACTTTCCGCACCACCTGCTAGCTGCTCAAACCAGACCATACCCCTCACATCGTAAGAATTTGTTTTTAACTGCAGGAAATCGCAGCCGGTGTATATTTTAAGATAGGTAGGTCTAGCGAGCACACCGTCAGTGTCAGTCTCCACAACTTGATAACAGAGGGTTTTGCAGTAGGGATAACAGCGGTTAAACTCAAATCCAGCGGCATTCTGAATACAGAAACCCACCACTGCCAAAAGCACCAAAACTGTCATTAATGTTCTTTTCATTCTCTCATCCTCCCAAAAAAAGGTTTGAATAGTGGAGCGCTTCTTCCCAAAAGAACACCACTCAATGCTTCTTCTCTTCAGCCTACCACCCCCCTTCAATACACCGATAGATCAATTAGTATAGGCTGTGTCTGAACTCTTTTTGCAAAACAAGAAAGCATTCCTCAGATGAATGGGAATCACCATTACCGACATCAGGTATACTGCCCTGCATGCAATTCGTACTGGTGCCGGTTCTCGCACTGGAAGCAAATGGCCTTCTCGATTTGAAAATTTGAAGAAAAGTTAACAAATTTACAGAATACGGAAACAAAAAACCCGCCTCCAAGGGAGACGGGTCGATTAAGGTCTGACTCTAATCACCTAACAGCCCTGCTGCCATATCCCGCATAGAACTTAGGCCAGAGGCTTTGCGTCCCGCCCTTTCGGAGAGTTTGCCTTCCAGTGAAGAAATAACTTTGTTCTTGCCAGGTTAAAGTAAAAAAGAAAAAAATCAATAGGTATTTTCAGATCGGTGTTTTTACCTCATCAGTATAAATGCAATGAACACAAATTAGCTTGTTCCTCGAAGTTATTTTGTGCCTCTCTGGGAAGGCTGCCGGCAAGGGCGCGGCCTAAAGTGTGTTGACCATCAAACAATCTGTGCTAACCTGTTTATGTTGGATGCCTCCTTGGGGATTCGACTGTAATTAAATTCTAGGTGGGTTGTGGTATGCCGCACCACTCCCGCCGCTCTGTTTAAGCCTACCTAGCTTCTTCAAAAGTGTCCGAATCGGCCCACAGATCCACAATTCCCTTAAGACAAACATGTTGTATTTGAGACAAATACGGGCTTTTAACTGAGGGATCTGCATAACGGATTTGCTGATGCTGTATCCATAGCACGGAATGGGTCGTGACGTATCAATATCTGCAGAGCAAATCTGTACCGTTTTCAAGGACAGGTTGCAGATCGCCATATATAGCAGAATCAATCCGGAACCTGCGGCTGGATGTAGTCAAATACAGATTATTGCCGCACCAGCAGTAAGGTGCTGCTGGATTTTACCAACCTCAGGAGCCACAAACCCGATGTGAGCGGCTTCCTTGCTCTTGCGGCAGAAGATGACTGCAACTATTCGGGGCAAACTGGGCCGACCAGTGCTGCGACGCATCCGGGCTCTGACTTGTACACCAACCGGGAACGGAAGGACTATTGTGCTCATTCCAGGCCGCTTAACTGCACTTGATAGAAAGGCCACTCTGGCGGATGCTGGCGAGAATGGCCGAGGGCGACGGCCAAACTGTTCACTCCAAAAAGCGGCGCGAGCATTCACTCTTCCTACAGCACAGCCTTTCGGGGGGCTTATGCGGGCAGAGCTAAAGCTATGCGCTACATGATTTCAAACACCCCCTCGCCTCTCACCGAACCTAGCGCTAAAATAGGGTAATCCCGCGAAGCTGAGCTTTTCTCCCATAACCATTTAAAAGGTCAACAACTCGGCTCTCTAACTCACCCTTGTAACTAGTCACCAAGCAGGAGAAAAGAAGGTGCCGGATTTGCAGGTTTTTTGCCAATCCGTGCTTTGAGTGCCACGCCTCCGGTTTCATGCCACACTTCGGTGGCCCACGGCCTCACGTAGGCAGTCACAAAAAACAGGGTCTCTCTGCCCGGCGCCATAGGAACAAGAGGAGTTGCCGTTGCCTGTATGGATCGAGCACATTCATAGTCCTCCATCAAGAATTTGTCTTCGCTCAGCGTCAAGCTCCAATCTTGATTGGGATTGCTGATTTCAAGCTTTATCTCAGCTTTGGTGGGAAATGTGTTCTCGACCCGGAAAGAGAAAATGGCGGGGGACGAAGTGGGTTGTATCTGAACATTTTTCTGGGCAAAATTCGAACCACTGGAAAAATTGGTATCGTATCCGTAATCAACCGTTACAAGAATGCAGCCATGAGCCTCTCCGGCGGGCAATACAGGAGGAATCCAGTCAATGGAGACTTCCTGCACTGTATTTTTTACAATATCTATTACCTGGCTTCCGATATCATAAAATTTTGGAATACCCGCCGTAAAAGGATAAAAACCAAAACTGATTCTGACTCTCTGGGCATCCTGAGGCCCATCGTTTAAAATGCGAGCGAAAATTTTGTCTGGTACTCCCGCGGTGATGTTTTCGCCACCGCGCTCACTTTGTGTTTCCACAGCATGTGAGTAATACCATGGACTGCTAGGGTGGGCCGAATTGTCAAAACCTCTGAAGGTGAGATTGGTACGTCCCTGCTGGGCCGAGGGGGAGATGTTAGTGAAAGCCGCAAATGCGTCGATCTCGCCAAACCCCCAGTATTGATCCCAAGTGGGAGCGGTCTTGGGATAAGCTACCGTTGTGTCGGCAGCCCCCTTGTTTTCGGCACTGCGAATCAAGAGGTCTTTAACACTGCCCGAAGCCTTGTTGGCAAAGTCCGCCATTTGCGGGTTGTAGTCCAGCACGAGCCCGACCAAACCTGCCGTCATGGCAGTCGCGATGGAATTAGAAACTTGTGTACCGCTTTCTCCACTGGGCATTATCACTTCTGGCTTTAGTTCATCCAGTTGATCTTGATCTCCGTCATTCGCCCGGGGTCCTTTCACGAAAGGGGCAGTGTCGTCCCCCCTGGATACAGTGTTATGAATGTTAGCGGTGCTGACGCCAATAGCGCGGGTAGCGGCACCTGGACCGGTCACCGGAACATCGGTGTTGTTTCCTCCACAACCGGCCACCACCACAACTCCAACCCCGGAGAGAAGATCCAACATCTGTT
Organism: uncultured delta proteobacterium; assembly: GCA_963781715.1. Lineage (GTDB taxonomy): Bacteria > Desulfobacterota > Syntrophobacteria > Syntrophobacterales > Syntrophobacteraceae > Desulfoferrobacter. The sequence goes on along the minus strand of CAWAGW010000016.1, from coordinate 26,224 downwards.
GTCGAGCTTCTCTGCCATCCAGCTGGGCGCTTCCGGAAAACATCAACGTGATCACGTTGATGTTCCACTCGGTTCTCTTTTCGTAAATCTTCTCAAGTGCCCTAAGAAGTGCCGTTTCATCAACTCCGTTCTGGTCGCCCACTTTAATGTCAATCAGATCGGCAGAAGGAGCCAAGGTTCCTGTTCCAAAGACCCATGACGCCATCCAGGTTGCATGGTCAACGACCGGGTCGGGCGCCGGGTCTTCCACTGTGTTGGTAAGGGCATTGTATCCATGAGCGGTCGTGTAGGAATTGTCAACACCGGTATCCAAGAATGCGATTCCAACACCGCTGCCGTTGAGTGTTGTGGGCCACCCAAACATCCCTTCCAAGGTGTTGGTGCCGTAAGTTGCGCTGTTTTGAACCCTAACTGCCCGGTAATTGTCGCCCAGCCACTTGTCGGCGCCGGCCAACTCTACCATAGCCACCTCCGGGCGAGCTGCAATTGTCGCAGCCTCCCCCCGATCAATGCCGACCACTACTACAAAGCTCAAGTATCTGCCCACATAAGTGATATCGCCGTAAGTGTGAAGGAATGGAATGATCTGACTTGTGCTCGGATCCCCGATACATTGGTTCAGGTCGACAATCACCTTCATTTGACCGGCTTGTGCCTCGATGAGGTCATCCACAAAGTTATGGTTGGTATCCCGCACCCAGTTGCGGAGTTTGCCGTCTTCTTTCCATTCCACAGGAGTCCAGGGCGTGGCACATGCCGAGGTTAGAAAAAAGCCCGCAACGACCATTACGAACAAACACGAAACAGATATTCTAATCTTTGTCATGGTGTTCTCCTTTTTTGGATATTTGTGGAAACTGACCAACTCGAGTATTGATCTTTGCAGATATGCTGCCTTTGCCTTCTTAGATGAAGAAATCGCTTATCTTAAATGGTTCTAATGCCTTGCCCTCGAATCAAAACCGAGAAATCAGCCTGGAAAGTCGATCCGGCATGGCGATAGTATGGCTATTTCAGAAATTATTTGCCCTTCACCAACAGGAAATTCTAAAGATGTCGGAGTCATGTGAGCAGGAATCAGCTTCATTTTAATATACCATGGCTTGACATCAAATCAATCAAGCAATTCAAAGTATCGTTAACATTTTGCTGTTGCTCATCTTTAAGTATGAGAAATGATTAGGACTACAAGTAGCGACAGAGTACAGCGAGCTAATCTCCTCGTTACCAAAACAGTTGCATGCAGCAGACAAATTCAGGTGCTCCTAGAATTAGCATGCCCTTGCAGATATTTTCTGTAATCGCCCGGATGCCGTGCATAACAACCAAGGTGGAGGACTTTGCATAACGGACTTGCAGAGCATATCTGTAAAATTCTCGGGATGGAGTGCAGATCAGGATGTAACAGATGCCACACAAAACGCTAAAGATTGCCATCAAGTGAAAGATGGAGACCTTGAGATCTCATATCTGTGAGCGATTTCTAGCGTGACAAGCCGAAATATGCTGCTTATAGACGTCAAGGTTCCTGTGGTGTTGCGCGTTTGCCCTGATTTTTGCCCTTTAGGCGAGGACTTGGGCGATTACTCCGAGGTGCCCCAACACGTCGAACACCAGTTCTATTTAATCGATCGCGAGAGAAATGACTGCGGTCTACGAAGAGGTTCCGTCCAGTGTAGGAATTTGGGTCCATACAATGCGCGTGGCGACAGAAGCCAAAGGAACCATACTGCGGATTGAGGGAGAGTCCCGGTTTAAATATCTCTAACGGAGCAGACAGTCTCCTCAATTATAGGGCTCCCCATGAGGGGAAATGAATGGATTTGACTCCAGTCTTTGAAGCGCAGATGCTCAGCTTAGAAGTACAGTCTAATCAAGGAGAAGTGGCAAAAAAATAGATACATTTGGCCTGGGACAATCGCCAATTATGATATCAGCGATAGAAGTCACCGTGCTGCCAGGAAACAAAAGTGAACCACCGAAAGCCCCGTTCTGCTCGGCGTCCAGATATTCGAGCCGGAAGCCGATCACGTCTCCGGCTTGGAGGCAGAAGTCGCGCGAATCGCCCGAACAGAGTGGATGTTTAGTCTCAAAATGGTTGAGTCCACCCACTCGGCTTGCCGATCCAGTCCCATCGCTCGTTCCACCTCCTTCTAGGTCGCCAGCCGCGCTGGTTTCGACCACGATGTAATTGTCTTCAAAGTTAGGATAACCGGCGAGCACGCTTAGAACATCGTCTCCAGGTTCAAAAAGCGAACCGCCATGATCATTGTCAAAGTCGATTCGAAAACCGTCTCCTCCAATTAAGTTCTCTCCCACAGAGCTAAACTCGTCATCGTTGATGGTAATGCCAATATACAAGTTGTTACTGTCGTTCATTACGTGGAGTGTAGCGGTTAACGGTGTCGCTGTGCCCTGCATCAAGAATGTTTGCGTTGCAGCGTTGCTCCATTCCGCAGCGTCGACCACACCATCTATTCTCGCAACACCACAAGCAGGTCCAAAGACGTCTGCAGCGTGAGCAGAAAACTCCACAGCCGGGTTGTTTATACTGATGACCATGACCGTTAAAGCAAAGAGAAGCCGTCTAAATTCGAGCAAAGAGTGAATTGTCGTTTTGCAGTTACTAAGAGATTTGACCATATTTCCTTCTCCATGCATTAATTGACATAGCGTAAACTGCAGAATATCCATTTTGAAAGTCTCGTGTTTGGCAATTCGAGTAAAACTCTGCCTTAAGGGATCAGTTTACGTCAGTATATATTGGGGGCAATTTCTTTTTCTAGATCAAGTTCCTTTGATTTGACTCTTATGTAAAGGATTGTATGCAGAGGCTTCAGCCGATCGCATCCAGTTTTATGAAGTAGACCTTGCAGGTATCAAAACCCCGAGATGGAGTGTTTTGCATTGCGGATTCGCAAATTAAATCTGTTATGCTCAGCCTCCGAGCAAAACTCCAGATATGTTTCAGCTGTACGCACCATTTGCGGCAAATCCCGCATAACGGATACCAATAGTCTATAGCGATCTGCATAAGCACCCCCGAAAAGTACAAATATGTTCCGCCAATACTGATACATCGCGGGCCCCATCGCCGGCTATGGATCCCAATGCGTACTGCAAATTTTCCAGCCCAAGGTCAATATCTGTCCCAACTTATCATGACCTCAAGATGAGGGCTTCGGCATAACTGGTCCAAAAGGATTCTCGTAGTGAAAAGTTTTGGCTGCTTTCAGCAGAGCAGGTTACCGCTGGGGCTTAGCATTTCATCCTAATAAATTACCTTGCCCAAATTGAGAAAAGCTTCAAGTCCATAGTTTGATACGTGTCGAAGTTTTTGTTCAAAAAGTCTCCGAGTTTTTGCAGAGGTTTTGAAATTGGGTGGCGTTTAGAGGGCGGTTAACGGGGGTCCCATCTCCGGTCTTTCCCTGGATGAAATTGCCCCCTTCCACTTAAAACATTTTCACGGATACAGTCTGCACTCTTTCGAGCAGCAGGCTGGCTTTTCCTAAACAGCTTTTGAGTCAATCCTAAGAGGCCACTTCCAGACAGATTAATCCGGCATGATCGAAGAATATGGTATCCTATTTATCGCAGAGTTTAGGAACGTTGTCCGTTCATTAGGCGTCGCCAGAGGTCACATTGATGCATGCTCGAATAGGTTTCTACCCCTTTTGTGGCAACGATATAAAAGAACCTTTGGAAATACTCAACGGGCGGGTAGATGTGGTGGTATTCTGTGACGAGGATTTACAATACAAGGATTATTGGCATCGAGAAAAAAGTCTAAAACGACTCAAGCCTACTCCGGTTTCCGGTTTTGTCTGCAGGGAACCAAGTGCTGTGGTTCTCGATATTAGAAGGATAGATGTTCTCTTTTACCGGCGCCGTGACGGAAGAGGTGCGGGAGAGAACTTCTTTGACGCACAGCCATACCTTCTCCCTCTCGTTCTCTCGAGGATGCCGGAGAGTGGAGGACTTCTCATAACAGACGGCTCAATCTGCCCGCCTGATATGTGGGAAAGAATAGTCATGGATGTGAAGGTAATAAAATACGGTTGCCATTTCGAGCTGAGGCATCCTCAACCTTTTCAGGATAAACAACCACGCCTTCTGCAGATACAGGTCAGACCATATGTGAACTGGTAACGCGATCCACTGGATTGTTATTGGTCAATCCATAGGTTGATGTGGACAAGGGGACGTTCTCAAATAGGCCCCCAGTTGTTAGAGGGGATTTTCTGAAGTCTGTGAGCATAGAGGTCAGGCGCACGGGGTCCCCACTGCAGTCGAATCGTGGATAAACTTGTCGTCCCCCATATACCGAAGAAACTCAGGCTGAATGGAAGTTCTCGGAAAAACGGCTTGGCGAGATCTGCAGACTCACCGAAATCGACTTCCGACAGGATTAGTCATGAGGAAGTCAATCCTGTTGCCCATCTGATCGCCGCATTCACAATTTGATACAGATTTGTCTCTCACTATTTTTACTTTTTCCGTAATGTTTCGTATAAGTTGACAATCACAACTATTTGAATTTGATATTATTTCGTTAAATTAGTTTTTTCGTGGGGGATTCACCTGGATTACAATGACTTGATACTCAGATTGTGCAGCAAGATGCTTTTGTGCATGCCAAATAAAAAAGAACTAGTACAGCACTGCAGAAATAACCGTAAAAAACGATGTCTTATTGTGCAGGCATTTGCCGTGGCTTTGTCGAATAGACATATTGTCGATTATTTATGAATCCTTGTACTAGCACTCATAAAAAAGTATTCAAAGATAACATGGACTACAAGGAAGTTTAATCAATCTCTCTAGTGGGTTAGGTGACTGTCTTACGAAAGCTGGGTATCGAACCTTGTTTTTTCATGCACGCAATATGCACGCAATGCCAAAATGAAAGAAACTATTTTAACGGCTTCTTCGTAACTTGGCGGAAGCGCATGGGAATCGAACCCACCTTCGAACGCCTTCACGCCCGAACACCGGATTTGAAGTCCGGGAGCCCCACCAGTGAGCTTGGCGCTTCCAACGCTCCAAATGTACTCAATGCGATGGTTTTTGGCAAGCCCTTTTGGCGCCCAGTTGTTTTGCCAGAGAAGACAGAGGACAGTTTGCAGTTGACGATAGGATGGGCCGGAACGCAGAAGCGAGCTTGCTCGCGGACTTAAAGCCGAATACGGCAATTTTGTGGGAAACGGCATCCCGATTGGGTTTTGCTGTTTGGTCGAGATGCCGTTAAAAGGTTGAAACCCCTACCTGATGATCCTTTACAGCTTTACCAGTTCATAGGTCTTGCTTCCCAGGCCGATTTGTTCGGCGTAGTCCAGCTGATATTGCCAGTCGATCTTGGGGTAAACCGCTTTAACTTTATCCAATTCGGCATGCGGTGAATCCTTGATCGCCGATGAAGCCAGAGGCGGTTGGGCATTTACCAGATCCATGGATGCCTGATCGATGGCAACCGGGTCGGTCGACGCCAGTATTCCTATGTCGGCAACTATGGGTGCATCGGTGTAGGGATAACAGTCGCAGGCAGGTGAAATCTGGGTCAGGAAGTTGATGCACAGGGTGTTCTTTTCCTTGCCCTTGATCGTGCCGAAAGTGTATTCGACCATTCTTTCCATAAAACGCGGCAGGTCCTTTTCCCAATTGATCCCCAGGGCTCCCTGCGGGCAGGCATGAATGCATCCTGCGCATCCCACGCACTTCTTTTGATCTATGCTGACAATTTTGGTTATTTTGGGGTCCGGACCGGGAACGTCCGGCGGGCGATCAATTAGGGTTATCGCCCCGTGAGCGCATTGGGCCTGGCAGGTTCCGCAGCCGATGCACTTCTTGGAGATAACTTCCGGCGCGACTTCGGAGTGCTGCGCCATCTTGCCCCGCCGGGACGCCGAGCCCATGCCGATATTTTTGATTGCTCCGCCAAAGCCGGCGGCTTCATGCAATTTGAAGTGGGCAAGGGAAATCAGAGAGTCCGCCCTCGCTACGGCCGAACCGACCAGGACTTCTTTGCAGAGCTTCAAGCCGACTGGTACGGCCACCTCATCTCGCCCCTCAATGCCGTCGGCTATGATCAGAGGCGCCCCCACAACGGAATAGCCGAACCCGTTCAGCAGAGCCGTATTCAGATGGTCCACCCCGTTGCCTCGAGTGCCGACATAAAGCGTGTTGGCGTCGGTGAGGAAGGGCCTGCCTCCCGCGTCTCGTACCGCGTCCACAATGGGCCTCACCAAGATGGGGCGGATGAAAGCAGTGTTGCCGCGCTCCCCGAAATGGATTTTGATGGCCGTTAGTCCGCGCTTCTTGACCGTTTTATTGATGCCCGCGGCTTCCGCCAGCGCTTGAATTCTGGTCAGCAGACTTTGATCGTTTTTGGCTCGAAGATCGATATGAAAAACTTGACTTCTCACGTGTACACCCCCGTTCCTTAAGTGTCAGAATTAATGTCGGTCCTGCTCAGGCAAGCAAAACTGCCAGGACTCCCGTCAGAAAAATACCGTCGAACGTCCCCGCGCCCCCAATGGAGGCAACGGGAGCTTTGAGTTGCCTCAATTTGCCCAGGTTGAGAATATCTGCGCCGATCAAGGTTCCCATGGTTCCCGCGAAATATGCTGTAGGCGGGGCCCACTGAGAATTCAATACAATTGCCGCCAGAGCGGCGATAACAGGGGGAACCAGCATTGGAACGGCAATTCCCATACCCGGCACCGGCCTTGCCAGGCGATAAGTTATGACTGTTACCACCAGCAGGGCCAGGATCATACGCAGCGGATTGTGGGCATGGCTCAGCAGATAGAGGGAGATGCATGTTGGGATAATGGCCCCTCCCACATTTACTGCTAATACCGTCTCCTGCGGATTTGACCAGCGCGGCGGCCGGAAACGCATTCCAAAGAATGTGACCAGTTCTCTTTCGCCCGGTTCTTCCTGGAGACGGATTCTCCGCAGCGGGATATTGATCATGCTGCCCAGGATGCACAAGAAAAGAAGCGAGAAGAGGTATTCGGGAGGAATTCCAAGTCGCGCAAAAGCCAGCGTAAATAGGCCATACTGCACAAGCGCGAAGACAAAAAACAGCAGAAAAACAAAAATAAACAGGAAGAACATCAGAAATGGAGGGAAAAACATTTGTGTCCTTTCATCTATTGGTCGATCGCTTCAGAAAAGTTCGCCCACTGCCGAAAGGAGGTCCGGGTAGCGTTTGACGGTGGCCGGACTGGTAAAATCTGCACTGAGCGTCTGGCGCAACGATGGCTCTCTTTCCACTAAACTGCCACGACACCCCGCTGCGAAGGCTGCCTGCAAATCCGTCGATCGGTCGCCAAGCATGCACGAATCGGGCAGGAAAATGTCAAAAAGCCTTGCGGCCTCGATCAGCATACCCGGTGCCGGCTTACGACACGAGCAGTGTTCATCCGGCCGGTGCGGGCAATAAAAAGCTGCCGAAAGCTCGCCGCCTTCGGCCTCTATCTTTTGAACCATGCGGTGATGGAGCTGCCAGAAATCTTCCAGGTTAATCAGAGAGCGGTTGATGGCCGACTGATTACTGATCAAAATTACTCCAATCCCCTTATCCCTGCATTGCTTAAGGGCTGCCAGAGTGTCCGGGTAGAATTCAAATTCATTCCAGTGCTTGATGTAGTCCGGACGATCGACGTTGACGACTCCGTCCCGGTCTAAAAAGAGGCACCGACGAGACAGAATTTCGCAGGAGCTGGTCCAAATCAGCATAAAACACTCTATAGCTTGACTTATTCACAAGGATAAGGACAAAATAACGATTTAAAATGCAATATAAAACTCATCTTAAAGTTCGATCTTAATTGGTAGCAAAAAGTTATGAATCAAGCAAGCGCACAGGATGCAATTGAAAAAGTACTTCAGTACCGCTTCCGAGAACCTCGACTTCTTTTTCAGGCTCTTGTACACAGATCTTTTGTCTATGAAAATCCTCATCCCGACCAGGCCGACAATGAAACCCTTGAATTCCTTGGGGATGCGGTTTTGAATCTGGCCATCAGTCATCTGTTGCTGGAAAGGTTTCCCGATTACAATGAGGGTGAATTGTCACGGCTTCGGTCTTCCATTGTAAATGAAAGGGAACTGGCCAAGCTGGCCCTTGACTTGGAGCTTGGCCAGTACCTGTTTCTCGGCAAAGGAGAGGAGTTCACAGGCGGAAGGCAAAAGCCTTCTTTGCTTGCTGACAGCCTGGAGGCTCTATTGGCGGCAATCTACCTTGACTCGGATCTGACAACGGTAATCGCTTTAGTGAAACGCTTATTTCAAGGGTATTGGGAGATTGAAGATTCGGAGCATCCTCTGAAAACTCTCGATAAAGACTACAAGACTCAGCTTCAGGAGTTGACACAGGCTTATTTTAAGCAGACTCCCACATATTTCCTGGAAGCCGAGGAAGGACCCGACCACGACAAGACTTTTTTCGTGAGTGTACTGCTGGGGGAACGCCTGCTCGCCCGTGGGTCCGGGAAGAGTAAAAAAGAAGCCCAGCAGTTGGCGGCCATGGGGGCTTTGGAGAAGCTCCGCGAGGAAAAATGCGGATTGTCTGAATAGAACCTAAATTGACGCGTATACCCAAGAGATTCCTCGTCATGCCACGGCGTGACTTGCAATGACAGATGGCGTCTGTATGAGTAGCTGTTCATCCGATGGAAGCGCCAAATTTAGTGACAATTACCGGTATCGCTAGAATTAATAGTCCAACTCAATGGCTGCAAATCGAATTTACCCTATCTTCCTTTCCCATGTCGGCTGTCCTTTCCGGTGTGTCTACTGCGATCAGAATTCTGTCGTCTCGAGTCGGGCTGAGGATTTGGCCGCCGTCCCTTTGCTTGATTGTTTCGAATCAGACTTTACCACCGTTCTGGCAGAGGCGGCAAGCTCCGGTGTGCCGGGACAACTGGCCTTTTATGGCGGTACGTTTACGGCCATTTCCATAAAAGAGCTACGTTTTATTCTGGATAAGGTTTCACCCTACATCGAATCCGGTGTTTTTACCGGTGTTCGGTTTTCAACCCGACCGGACTGCATGGGGGAAAATGTTTGCTCTGTATTGGCAGATTATCCGATACAAACGGTAGAACTTGGTGTGCAGTCCCTGTGCGATGAAGTCCTTGATTCAAGCCGCCGCGGCTATTCATCGGAACAGGTCCGGCAGGCGGCAGGGGCAGTTCGAAGATTTGGCTGGGAATTAGGGTTTCAGCTTATGCCAGGACTGCCGGGGGACAGCAGAGAGAAATTTCGTAAGACCGTCACCCGCACAATCGCGATCGAACCCGATTTCGTGAGGCTTTACCCGACCGTGGTGTTGAAAAATACGGTGCTTGCCGGGTGGCACTATGAGAAGACTTATCGGCCCTTGAGCCTGGAGGATGCCATCGAATGGTGTACCGAAGCTTATGAACAATTCCAGAAGAACAACATACGGGTCGTGCGCATGGGTTTGCATTCCGATCCGGCCCTGCAAGCGCCGGGTACCATAGTGGCAGGTCCGTATCACCCGGCTTTCGGCTATCTGGTAAAAGTTCATTGGTGGCGTCGGCAAGTCGACCTTGTAGTGGCCGGTACGGAGGACTCGACGGAAGGAAAGACTTTGACCGTCAGGGTGCCTAAACGCAGGCTAAGTGAGGCTATCGGGCCGCAGCGTGCGAACATTACCCACTGGCTGGGAAAATGGCGGTTTGACAAAGTGCAGGTAATTGGGGAGTCGGCGTTGGCAGACAACCATTTTGAAGTACAGTGTTACTAGTTCTCATCCGCAAGATCTGCAGCGCAGAGTTTTAGCCCTGCTAGCGCGGGCAACCTTGAAGTGCCGTGCTGCATGTGAAAAGAACTTTCCGGGTGGAAACTACTCTCAGCAGGATGTATCCGTCATGACAGACCGAAACGAAGTCCATAGATCCGGCTACGTGGGGTTGGTAGGCGCCCCCAACGTTGGGAAATCCACTCTTATGAACCAGATCTTGCAGGAAAAAATTTCTATTACAGCGCCCAAGCCTCAGACTACCCGCAATCGAATTCTAGGGATTTTGACCAGACCCGATTCCCAGATGATTTTTGTGGATACACCGGGAATTCATCACGCAAGGGATCGCTTCAATCAGATGTTGGTCGATACCGCTCTCTCAGCCCTAAATGAAGTGGATGTGATATGCTTTTTAATTGAAGCTCCGCAGGCAACCCGCGCGGCGAATGAGGCAATTATTGAAGAGATTCGAAAGATACGAGCACCCGTAATCTTGGCCGTCAACAAAGTCGATATGGTTCGAAACAAACAGGAATTGCTTCCGATTATCGATGCAATTCAAAGACATATTGATTTTAGTGCAATCGTACCGATTTCGGCACTGCTTGGTGACGGAGTGAATGAGCTGTTGGCTGAAATAGAAGCCCTGTTGCCAGAAGGTCCGGCCTATTACCCTGAGGATTATCTGACCGATCAGCCGGAACGTTTTCTGGTGGCGGAGCTAATTCGCGAAAAGATATTTCATTTGATTCATCAGGAAATACCTTATGCCGTTGCTGTAACTATTGAACAATTCTCCGAGGACCAAGCGCGGAATCGAATCGATATTGAAGCGGTCGTGCATGTTGAAAGAGATTCACAAAAGGCGATTATCATTGGGAAGAAAGGCCTGATGCTGAAAGAAATCGGCAAGCAGGCCAGAAAAGACATCGAAACTTTATTGGGATGTCATATTTATCTTGGATTGTTCGTTCGGGTGCAGAAAAACTGGCGTAAAAATCCGCGAGTGTTGGCAGAGTTCGGCTATGGCTTGAAATAATTTCCTTACGGCTTGCCCGATATCGGCGACAAAGAGCGGGGATGGCGATCTGTCATTGTAGTACTTAGAGGCTCTCCGAGAATGAGTATTAGGTGTTTTTTCGTCATTCCGGCGAACGCCGGAATCCAGCAGTGCCGCCCCATTCAGGACGGGGTTTGAACAACAATGAAACTTCTTCAGCCTCGTATTTTTCTTGCAATGTATTGATATCAACTAAACCACGCAGAACACGAAGATCACGAAGAGGAATTTATCTGAACCTTTTTTCTTCGTGTTGCTTCGTGCACTTCGTGGTTTAGAAACAAAAAGCTAAAAGGCACAGACCTAACGAAGTTTCATGAGAGTAACCATGCGCATCTCCGGATTCCGACTTGCGTCGGAATGACGTTGAGGTGACATTCTCGGACAACCTCCTAATCATAAAGCCGGTCCATTGTCAGGTAGCTTGCGGCCATCCGCGAAGCAATTTCATAGCCGTAGCCAATGGACATCGGGTTAAATTCTGTATCGACAAGAATGGCCTGGATTTCGTGTCGTTTGACTTCACTCGCATAAAAAAGCGTTTCTTCCAATGGGTCCCCGCCGAAGCTGCTGACATTAGGTCGTCCGTCTGAAAAAACCAATATAGCCGGAAGAGCCCCCGGGTTCTTTCGCTTTTCTTGTAGAAGCAATCGAATTCCCAGTTCCAGCCCTGCGGCCAGAGGAGTTCTACCTCCCACCGGGAGTTTTTCAATGCTTTCCGCCGCTCCGCGCAGATTGCTGCTGAGAGGGAGGATGATGTCCGCGGCGGTATGGCGAAAAGTAATAATTCCCAGCTTGTCTCTACGAAGGTACAGGTCGTCCATTAGAGCTGCGATAATGCCCTTGGTGACCGACATTCGATCGTTGGTGCGCATCGATGCACTTGAATCGACCACCATCATCAGGGCAAGTCCTGTTTTGTGGGACCGCTTCCTCAACCTGAAATCGTTGCAGCCAACGTTGAAGCCCAGGTTGCCGGAGCGCGACTTTTGATAAGGTGCAGCGGCTCTCAGGGTGGCAATGAGCGATAAATCCCGGAGTTTTTCTCCATTGTGCGACAACCTGCTGCCGAGAATGGTGCCGCTTTTCCTCAGGTTTGCCGGATTGAAACGCCTGCCCGGCTGTGTGCCTACTACCAGATGCCACGGGAGGTTGTGTTTTAGCACTCTAGCGCCCGAACACAGATGTGTTACGCACTGGACCGGGGACTTGTAGTTCCTGACCGAAGAGGATTGCTTTTGTCTGTTTTGATGAACGGGCACCCATTCTTGTTCCACAGATTGCTCGGAAGTGTGCCGGTCGATAAGCTCTTGAAGCTTACTTTCGTCGAGCTGAGCCTTTTGCATGGGCGTCTTTTTAATTCGATGGGGCAGCGCCAAACGCGCAGCCAGCTGCAAGTCTTCTCTGGTTATTTTAGGTCGCCCCTCGAAGGCAGCATTGGCCCTGGCGGCTTTCATCATGGTGATATCAGCCCGATGGCCGTCCGTTCCCATTGCCACGGCGAGATTCGCTGCCGCCTCCAGAAGCTTTTCGGTGAAAGCAATTTGCGGCAGCGCTTCCTTGCCCCCTATTATTCGGTGCGCCAATTCCTCATCCGCTCTTTGCCAGCTGCGCCTGAAATCCTCCGGATTCTGTTCGAAGGCTAATCTGCGCTTCGTGATTTCAACCCGCTGAGGAAGCGATTGTATTCCCTCAATGTTCACCGAAAGGCCGAAACGATCAAGCAGCTGCGGCCTCAGATCGCCTTCTTCCGGATTCATGGTGCCCACCAGTATGAAACGACTGGCATGCGAGAAGCTGATCCCTTCCCTTTCCACGATGTTCACCCCGGACGCTGCCGCGTCTAGAAAAAGATCCACAATCTGGTCATTGAGCAAATTGACTTCATCCACATACAAAATGCCGCGGTGTGCTTCGGCCAGAAGTCCCGGTTCAAATCGCTTGCTGCCGCTTTGCACTGCTTTTTCGATGTCGATTGAACCCAGCAAGCGGTCTTCTGTGGTGCCGATAGGGAGATTGACCATGCGAATCTTTCTGATTTTGGCAGGCATCTCTTGCCCCGATTCGGCAGCGGCGCGGCAATGGTCGCAAAGGTCTGCCGCGTCCTCGGGATCGCACTGAAAAGGACAAGTCTCGACCACTTGAATGGTCGGCAAAAGATTGACCAGCGCGCGCACGGTCGTGGACTTGGCAGTCCCGCGCTCTCCTTTAATGAGCACACCACCCAGGGTGGGATCGATTACGTTGAGCAACAAGGCACGCTTCATCAATTCCTGGTCAACAAGGGCTGAAAACGGAAAATTTAGCTGCATTTTGATAAGTGATCTTTCTAGTTCGGGTTGCTTTTTTATCTAAGGATAAATGATCACCCTTCGATAAGGTTCTTTACCTTTGCTTTTGGTTGTCAATCCATATCGTTCAGCGAGTTGGTGCTGCAAACGGCGAATATGGGAGTTTTGTGGCGTGAGCTCCAGAGGAACCCCCTTTTCCAACACCTCGGTGGCAGCGGTTTCAGCTTCTTTTAAAGCGCTCTCTTCTCCGCTGAAATAATCTTCAACATCGAAGATCGAACGCAGGAAATTCTCCATTTGTGCCACCGTATTGCTCTTGGCCACATGTAAAGGCACGCCGCTTGCCTGGGCCTCACGCAGTCGCCTTGGCCGCCGCTTTTCCTGCGATTTTAGAGTTAATATCAGATCGGCTCTATCGACATCCGTTACAACGGACGCGGGAACTCTGAACTTTTGGATGGCTCTTTCCAATCGACTTCTCGATATCCCGTAAGTATAAATTCTTCGAACTTTACGCCGGCTCCTTTTCGGGGCCAGCGGCTTGAAAGGAGCCGGCTCGGTATCGCTTCCCTCTTCTCTTGTCGACGGCTGAAACTTTGCCGGGCGGATCTCGACCCCACCTTCGCCGGTGCGAATTCTCACCTCAGGCCCGAGAGGCAATCCCCGCAGGAATGCGTCGACTATCTTTGCAAGGTCGTGATGCACTACCAGACGATCTTTGTCTTGAATTTCCACCATTACGTCAAAGGTTGGGGGTGCTTTTCTTTCCAGTACTGTTTTTTGCGTTCGGCGTCTTCGAGCTTCCTCGTCAGACAGGGTCACCGCCTGAATGCCGCCAACCAAGTCAGCCAGAGTGGGATTCTGCAGCAGATTTTCAAGAGTGTTTCCATGCGCTGTCGCGATGAGCTGTACTCCTCTTTCCGCAATAGTACGCGCGGCAAGCGCCTCTGCTTCGGTTCCAATTTCGTCGATGACAATGACTTCCGGCATGTGGTTTTCCACGGCTTCAATCATTACTGCATGCTGCTTATCGGGAGATGGAACCTGCATGCGCCGGGAACGACCTATGCCGGGGTGAGGGATGTCTCCATCGCCGCCAATTTCATTGGAAGTGTCCACTATGATGACTCGCTTGCCCAGGTCGTCGGCAAGCACTCGTGCCGCTTCGCGAAGCAGTGTCGTTTTACCTACACCGGGGCGCCCCAGCAGCAGAAGTGAGACCCCGTTTTCAATCACATCGCGCAAAATATCCAGAGTTCCGAACACCGCGCGACCTACCCGGCAGGTAAGGCCGATTATGGTCCCCAATCGGTTCCGAATAGCGGAAATGCGATGCAAGGTACGCTCGACCCCTGCACGATTGTCATCGGTAAAAGTGCCAACCCGTGAGACGACGTAGTGAATGTCTTCCCTTGAAACATGTTCCGCCGTAAACTCGGCCATGCGATCGACGAATCTTGCTTCAGCGATTCTTCCCAAATCAAGGACAATCTCTATCAATAAATCAAGGTTGGTTTGTGCCTGAATCGCCTGCCGGATTTTAGGCGGCATTACATCGAGCAGCAGTTCGACATCATCCGTGACCTTGGTCTGTTTTCCGTGCAGTTTCGCCTCCCCTAAAGCAGAATGCCACAAATTTTCTGCTGTTTTTGAGGTGCTTACATCAGGCACATCAAATACGAATCAGATGCCATGGAAAAAGAATCTGTCAAGATCTTTTAAACTATCTGGTCGAAAATGTCTTGGGTTTGAAGTTTTCTTCCATAGCAATGGATAATTGCCTGGGCGTATTTGAGTTAGCGAAGAGGAAGTATTAATTTGTTTATGACAAATGTTTGGTGCTGGTGAAGATTCGCAGGGTTAAAGTCAGGCATGAATAAGATGTATTTAAGGATATAAGAGACCCTCTCTTGCTCGTTGTAGAATTATTTGAACGAAAAGGAGATGTTTCTTTTGATGGATTCGAGCCAGCAGTCCAAGGGGATCAGAGTGCGGGTATCAGGTTGCGAGACACAATTTAATACGAGAATCTGACGCTTTTCATGAGAGAGTCTATGGCTAAACACCTTGTTTTGGTCGGCGGCGGTCATGCCCACATGACTGCAATGTTGAATATAGCCGAGTACCTGAAGAGAGGTCACCGCGTCACACTCGTCAGTGCCTCTCCGTATCACTATTATTCGGGAATGGGTCCTGGCTTGCTGGGGGGAACCTACAAACCGCAGGAGGTCAGATTTCATATCAAAAAGATGGTGGAAGAACGAGGCGCATCCTTTATTGAAGGTGAAATCGGAAGAATCGATGCGGCAAAACATCTACTTTATTTGACCAACGGAGAAGCTGTAGGATATGACGTCGCCTCGTTTAATACGGGCAGCAAAGTGTCGCTGGGTGGTATTGCTCCGCCGGGAGAAACCGTGATACCGGTAAAGCCTATCATAAATCTTCACAAAGCAAGCTTTTCCATCACCAAAGAGTCTGCTTCAAGGAAGCTGGACATAATAGTTGTAGGAGGAGGACCCGCTGGGGTTGAAATTGCGGCAAATGTCTGGCGACTGCTTCGAAACAGCTCTAACGGGGCAAATATTTTTATCGTCGGCGGCAGCCGGCTTCTCAGTCGTTTTCCCGAGAAGGCTCGTCGTCTGGCTTTGAAGTCTCTAACTGACAGAGGAATTCATGTCTTAGAGGGTGTAAGAGCCCAATCGATTGAAAACAAGGAGGCGGCCTTATCTGATGGCGGGAAGCTGCCTTTTGATTATGCATTCATAGCTGTTGGAGTAAGACCTTCCGAGCTGTTCAAAGCTTCTGACATCCCCACCGGGCCCGGCGATGGCCTGCTTGTCAACGCGTATTTGCAGAGTGTGGTTTATCCCGAGCTGTTTGGTGGCGGAGACTGCATTGAACTACAGGGGCATTCCCTGGCAAAGGTTGGGGTGCATGCGGTGAGGCAAAACCCTTTGCTGAAGCGCAATTTGATGGCAGCCCTGGAAGGGGGCCGGATGGAGAGTTTCGTACCCAAAGAGGACTACATGTTGATCCTCAATATGGGTAACAACAAAGGGATTCTAACAAAGAACGATTGGGTCTGGAATGGTTGGCTCTCGTTCCTCCTAAAAGACTATATAGACAGGCGCTTCATGAAGAAATTTCAGGTGTCCGGGGAACTTGAAGAGCCAGTGTTCAACGCCCTTTTGGTGCCTTAATCGTGAAATTCGTGCTTTTTATGGCAGAAAATCCGAAACCCAAAGCACGAAATTCGAAACAAATTCAAGGACGGAAAATTCAAATGACCAAAAGCGACCCGCGCTGTGGCCCAATGTTGCTCGTTTTGAGAGTTTGAGTATTTGGTCATTTGGCATTGCCTCGGATTTCGAGTTTTGGCTCCGGCCTTGCCGGGTTGGGTGACGAGGGAGGATATTATGGGCATTCTTGATTATTTCAAATCCGGTTCCAACTGGTCGGTCGAGGAAGTTAGGAAGTTTTTGAAGGACAATGCTCCGGATGACTATAACCTGGTAGACGTTCGGCAGCCCAAAGAGTACAAAACCGAACATATTCCAGGGGCCAAGCTCATTCCACTCAAGGAGTTGCCAAGCCGACTCGATGAGCTTGACCGGACCAAGCCGACCATCGCTTATTGAGCGGCCGGCGGGCGCAGCCGTGCTGCTGCATCAATTCTCTCCAACGCCGGGTTCGAGGCTGTTCATAACATGGAAGGAGGAATCATGGCATGGAAAGGTCTAAAAGCCGAAGGTTTCCCGGAAGTTGCCATGAATTACTTTGGCTCCGCCTCGTCCACAGAAGAACTGATCATTATGGCGTGGCATCTGGAAGAAGGTACCCGCAAATTTTACACGAAGCTTTTGCCTCTGTTTGCAAATCAAGAAATTTTGAGGTTGTTTGAAGATCTCGGAAAGGCTGAACAGAAGCACAAATCAATGTTGGAAGGACTCTACGGGGAAATCGCCGGCAAACAATTCGAAATCGATTATGGTTTTGGTCAATCTGAAGTCGATCAACTCATGGAGGGGGGAGTAAAGATACAGGAAGCATTGGACTGGGCGAGTGCCAAAGCAGAAAAAGATATTGTAGAACTTGCTATGGCGCTGGAGGCCAATGCCTATGATCGCTACCTGATTATGAGACGGATGTTTGAAAAGGAAGATTCGAAAAGGGTTTTCGACTCCTTGTCGGAAGCGGAAAAACAGCATTTGGAGAAGCTAAGCAAAGCGTTTGAATCCATCACTTGAGTGCTTGGGCGATCTCGCCTGTAAAATCAGATAGAAAAAGCCTCCTGTTGGGCAGCAGGAGGCTTTTTGCACTTTTTGTACTGTTTTTTATCTTCTTACAGGTTTTTCTTGGAAAAATACCAGTCGGTTACTTGCAGGGTACTGTCTTTTACCCGTGCTTCTGCATCCTTTGCAGTTCCGGGCGGTGGAACGATAACCGGGTCGCCGGGCCTCCAGTCAGCCGGACATGCAACGGCATTCTTGTCGACCGTCTGCAGTGCATCAACGACTCGAAGAATCTCATCAAAGTTGCGCCCCACATTGAGCGGATAGTAGATCATGGTTCTGACGCGCATGTCCGGATCAATGAAGAATACGCAACGCACCGCTGCCGTGGCGGAACTGGGCTCATGAAGCATGCCATATAATCTGGCAACTTTTTGATCCAAGTCGGCAATGATCGGGAACGGGATCTTGACTCCAAACTTTTCTTCAATATTCCGCACCCATGCGATGTGACTGTAATTACTGTCAATAGAATTACCGATTAATTTCACGCCTCTTTTTTCAAACTCATCGGAAAGCTTGGCGAACGCCATAAACTCGGTGGTGCAAACCGGCGTGAAGTCGGCGGGATGTGAAAACAGAATCACCCATTTTCCCTTCGCCCACTCAGATAGTTTGATGGCGCCGTGAGTGGTGTTCGCTTCGAAATCCGGTGCCGGTCCATTCAATTCCAAGCGGGGTGGGCAATTATCTTCCTGAATTTGGCTCATTTGGTCCCTCCTGTGTATTAAAGTTTTGAGAATTGGTTACAGCTGACGATAATGTCAGCTGAGTCACCTGTCAATGCGAGCAATTTTTGGAGGAGAACAAATCTTGAATTGCCAATTACTTATTAGCTTTATTAATCTCTTTGACAAAGTTCGACCAGCACGCCGTAGGTTGACTTGGGATGCAAAAAGGCGATTTTTGCTCCGCCTGCCCCTCTTCGAGGTTTTTCATCGATTAGCTTAATGCCCTTTTCTTTCAGTTCAGCCAAAGCTTCTTCAATATTTTCCACACGGAATGCAATGTGTTGTACTCCTTCACCACGTTTTTCAAGGTATTTGGCAATTGGACCGTCTTCAGAAGTCGATTCCAAAAGTTCTACTTCCGTGTCACCCACGGGGAAGAAGGCCGTAGTGACTTTTTGCTCTTCCACCGTTTCGCTGCCGGCGTGCTTTAATCCTAAAAGATCATGGTAAAGCTTTTTGGTTTCTTCAATGCTTTTGACTGCGACTCCAATATGGTCCACTTTGAGAACTTTCATAATGCCTCCTTTGGTTTTTCCGGTACGGTAAGCCAATGCTTGAGGATGTCACGCCTCGTGCTGTATGGGTCACGGCGCCGCTCCAGGATATCTTCAACAAGACTGTTCAATCGGCCGCTGTTCTGCAGATCATCATAAACGGCCCGAAAGAGTCCGTCGCGTATCATTCTTAAGGTCTCCTGGCGGGTCCTCTCGCGGCGCTTTTCCAAAAACTCCCCGCTACTTTTCAAATGATTCCTGTGCGTTTCTATCGCTTCCCACAGTTCATCCACTCCCTGGTCTTCAACGGCGATGGTTTTTACAACCGGGGAAGTCCACGTTTTGGGTTTAATTTGCGAGTCCTGCTCAACCCGCAGGGATACTTCTGAAAAAAGTTGGTCGGCCGCCGGCCGGTCTGCTTTATTGACGACAAAGATATCGGCAATTTCCATGACACCGGCTTTCATGCTCTGGATGGTATCTCCCAAACCTGGAACCAGAATCAGACATGTCGTGTCGGCAATTTGTATGATATCAACTTCATCCTGCCCGACTCCGACGGTCTCAATAATGATTATGTCTTTTCCGAAAGCATCGAGCACCTTCACGACGTCAGCCGTCGCCTTGGCCATTCCTCCCAAAAAGCCGCGGGTGGCCATGCTCCGAATAAAAACGCCCGGGTCAACGCTCAGACGACTCATGCGAACGCGATCCCCCAGCATGGCCCCGCCGGTAAAAGGGCTGGACGGATCGACTGCGATAATACCAACGGTCAGATTTTTTTTTCTTATAAAGTGCGTCAACTTATCGGTGAGAGTGCTTTTCCCCGCACCTGGCGAGCCGGTTATTCCTATTATGTAGGCATTTCCGGTATGAGGGTGGAGTTCTTCCATACACGGATAGGCCCTTTCGTTTTCATCTTCGAGCCAGCTTATCAATCTTGCCGCTGCCCGCGGCGAACCCTCCAATATCTCCTTAGCATAATCGATTGCCATTACTGAGTTAGCCTCTTAACCTGCTGCGCCTGCCCCCGTTTGAAAAGCATGACAGTCCTACCCGCAAATGCTCAACAAATAACCGCACGGTATAAAGTTCATAAAAAGGGGTTTCAAGAACCTGGTAATTGAGAGAATCGCGTTCCCCACATGCATCAAGCCGGCGCAACAAGCCAGGCTCTGGTCCGATGGCCGCCTAATTCTCCCCTGCCTTGGGGGGAGCCAAAGGGGCAAGGGCGTTAGTCCTCACACCGTTCACCCTCTATGGGTGAAGATGATGGGGGACCTTGTACGCCCTTGGAACTGTCGAGAGACTTTCGCCGAGCTATACTAATTGCGAGATCGCGCGTTGTTTTTTATGAAATCCACAATGTCCGTCGTAGAGGTTCCCGGGCCAAAAATTCCTTTAACTCCGCTCGATTTCAGACCTTCGATATCTTCCTTGGGGATTATACCTCCGCCAACCACCATAACATCGTCCAGTCCCTTATTTTTCAGCAGCTGCACTACTTTGGGAAAAAAGTAGTTATGCACGCCGGAAAGGCTGCTCAAACCAACGACATCCGCATCTTCTTGCAGGGCCGTTTCAACAATCATCTCAGGCGTCTGTCGAAGTCCTGTGTAAACCACTTCCATCCCCGCCTCTGCAAATATCCTCGCCAGGAGTTTTGCTCCTCGGTCGTGACCGTCCAAGCCCGGTTTCGCTACAATGATCTTGATTTTATTTTCAGGTGCCATGAAATTTCCCTCCGCTGACAAGGCAGTTTCCATTTTATACTGAGATTCTAAACAAATTCTTTGGGGCGATACTCACCGTAAATGTCTCGCCACACGTCACAAATCTCGCCAATAGTAGCTTTCGCTTTGACTGCTGCTATGACCGCCGGCACGACGTTCTGGTCGGTCTGTGATACTGCCCTGAGGTCATCCAGCGCTTTGTTCCACTGGCCTTCGTCTCTGTCGGAACGAAGTTTAGCCAGTTTTGCGGATTCGACTTCACCGACTGCCATATCTATCTGGAGAAGATTGGTTGGAGGGGGTTCTTCCATGGTGTATTTGTTGATGCCGACATATACGCGATCGCCCGATTCGATCTCTTTTTGAAATCGATAAGCGCTGTTTTGAATCTCTTTTTGGATAAACCCTTGTTCAATGGCAGCCAAGGTGCCTCCCATTGCGTCGATCTTATTGATATAGTCATCAATTTCAGATTCGATCTTATCCGTCATGGCTTCGACAAAATAGCTGCCTGCCAGCGGATCGATGGTAAGGGTTGCTCCACTTTCTTCGGCTACCACCTGCTGAGTGCGCAGGGCCACGGTGACAGCCTGCTCAGTGGGCAAGCATAGAGCCTCATCATACGAATTGGTATGGAGGGATTGACAGCCTCCCAGGGCAGCAGCGTAGGCCTGCAAGGCCACTCTCACGACATTATTCAGAGGCTGTTGGGCGGTGAGAGTAACCCCACCGGTTTGAACATGGTAGCGCATCATCATGGAGCGAGGATTCTTGGCTCCAAAACGCTCCTTCATTACCTTCGCCCAGTATCTGCGGCCGGCTCTAAACTTGGCCACCTCTTCAAGAACATTGGTAAAGGCATTGAAGAAAAAGCTCAAGCGGGGAGCGAATGAATCAACATCCATGCCTCGATCGACGCAGGCCTGGACGTAAGCGATGCCATCGGCAATGGTGAAGGCCATTTCCTGAGCAGCAGTCGCTCCTGCTTCTCTAATGTGATAACCGCTGATGCTTATGGTGTTCCATTTGGGGACGTTTTTGAAGCAGTACTCGATTAAGTCTACCGTCAGCCTCATGCTGGGCTTTGGGGGATAGATGTACTGACCTCGAACGGTGATTTCTTTCAATATATCATTTTGGACAGTTCCGCCCACTTTATCAAAACCTACGTTTTGTTCCTCGGCGATGGCCAGATACATGGCAAGTAGAACCGAGGCAGGAGCGTTGATGGTCATTGAGGTGGTGACTTTATCAAGGGGAATTTGGTTAAACAGCACCCGCATGTCTTCGATGGAGTCAATCGCCACGCCCACTTTTCCGACTTCGCCCATGGACAGCGCATGGTCGCTGTCGTAGCCTGCCTGGGTGGGCAAGTCGAAGGCCACACTGAGGCCGGTCTGTCCCTGCTGGAGCAGGTAGCGATATCGCTCGTTGCTTTCTTTTGCGCTGCCGAATCCCGCATATTGACGCATCGTCCAAAAACGCCCGCGATACATCGTGGGCTGTACCCCGCGTGTAAATGGATATTCACCGGGATAACCGAGGTCTTTTGTGTAGTCCACCTTGCTGATATCCAACGGTGTGTAGAGACGTTCAACCGGGATGTTGGAAATGCTGGTGAATACCTTTTTGCGCTCCGGTGAGCGACTGAGAGCTTTGTTGACAGTTCCTTCTTCCCATTTTTGTGTTTCAGCTTTGATCTTTTCCAGGGTTTTTTCTTCGAACATGGTTTGCCTCCTCCACATGATTTCCTAACTTAAGTCCATCGGCCGCAGACGATGGATTGTTGCGAGAATGACGGCAAGGGGACTAGAAAGCATTGAACTCACCACTTCCTCACATATGACAATGATACTGGAGAAACGGACTTAAGCGGGTTAAAAAAAAGAGACGAACAGGTAGCACTTATGTCAACCTTTCCAAAAAAGAGACACTTTGTTCAAGTTATCACATTGTCTATAGCAGTATGGATTGTAAGAATCAACCGCAAACGAATGGAGTGCACTAAAATGGAAATGCAAAATCTGAAGGCTAAGTTTTGTATTCTTCTCATAACTCACTGATTCTATTTCAACCGAGAAGGACACGACGATCAATAAGACGAATTCATTAAGCCTTTGTTTTCTTGATGCTCTTCGCTGTTAGGCAACAAAAAAAGTGAAAGAGTACGCTATGATGTAACTGCACAGCCAGGAAATGGGAGGAACGGATGCCTACTTTGACTGACCTCATGGATAGGATAAAGAAACAAACAGACGCCGCAAAAGTTGGCATGATTGCTTGCCATAACGGTCTGGTGCGTGCGACTAGTCGAGACGGCCGGCCGGCGGAATATCTGGATATCGATGTCAATTCGAACGCTTGGGACGCAATTCTTAAGGAAATGCGCGCCCAGCCCGGTATAGCGGCTATCGAAGCTCACCTGTTCACGGGCCGCAGAGAAATAGGCGACGATGTTCTGTTGGTTGCCGTGGCGGGAGATATTCGCGAGAATGTTTTTCCAGTGCTGGAAAAGACCGTAAACAGACTAAAGAAAGAGGCGGTCCTCAAAGAAGAGAAGCTTACGGCAGTGGTGTGAGTGTCTGATTAAGAAATCACAATCCGGCTATGATGACTCAGAAATGCTTGACAAAAAAATGTGCACCATTTTATATGCTTAGCGTGTTACAAGATCTGTGACTGCAAGGGGCTAGCGGTTTTTGGTTCAGTTTCCATCCGGAGACTGTTGCGGACTGGAGTCCACATTCCTGGTCGAATTTGTAATCCTACCCGGAGTGAAGCCTTCAGTCTGCCGGTGGGGCTAAAGGGCAGGGCTAAGGCCCTGCGCTACGAAGTTTCCGGACGGACTCCAGTTGGCACAATGGAAGAGGAGGGGGAGCTATGTTTATTTCCTTTGTCAGAACTATGGAAAGTCCTTGTCGCAGCTGTGAAAATGTACATCTTAGCAAGGAGGAATGCAGTAAAGAGTGCGTCAGGTTGCAGGCCTTTCAAGATGCCATTGTGCGCTGTGACGAGCACAGCATCAAAGATTTTGGAATAAGGTACGGATTTCCAAGAGGTTAAGGGGGCTAAGTCGATTGCTTTGAAAATGTAGGGTGCGTTCTACGAACGCGCCCCGCAGACATTTTCATGTTTTACTGCGACTTGGCGGATATGGTTGTCAGGTAGACACAACAGCGCGGAAGCCGGACAGAGCCGCCCTCTGCACTGTTGTTTGTTGGCAGATCTAAAGCGGAAGTTCTTTAACAAGTTTCCTTACGGCTGCAACCGATGCGTCGAAAGCGCTCTTTTCCTCCGGCAGCATCTTGATTTCGATGACTTCTTCTACGCCGTCCTTGCCAAGCTTGGCGGGGACGCCAACGAAATACCCTCCGACTCCATATTCTTTGTCGCAATACGCAGCGCAGGGCAATATGCGCTTTTTATCCTTCAGAATTGATTCCGCCATCTGTACGGCCGATGCTGAAGGGGCAAAAAATGCGCTGCCGGTCTTGAGCAGATTGACAATTTCGCCACCGCCTTTGCGCGTCCGGTCAACCAAGGCTTCAATTTTCTCCGCCGAAAGTAGTTCAGGCAGTGGGATACCTGCCACTGTGCTGAAGCGGGGCAGGGGAACCATACTGTCGCCGTGGCCTCCCAAAACAAACGCATTGACGTCCTCAACCGAAACGTTCAATTCCATGGCGATGAATGTTCGGAACCTTGCAGCATCCAGTACTCCGGCCATTCCTACTACCCGGTTGGTCGGGAAGCCACTGGCTTTGTGGGCCACATACACCATCGCATCCAGCGGATTGGAAACGACTATGAGGTAGGCATTAGGAGAATGCTTTGCAATTTGTTCGGTTACCGATTTGACGATGGCCGTATTCTTTGCCAGCAAATCATCACGACTCATTCCGGGTTTGCGCGGCAAACCTGCGGTGATGATGACGATGTCCGAGTCTGCGGTGTCCGCATAATCGTTGGTACCGGTAACATAAGAGTCAAAGCCTTCGACCGGGGATGCTTCCAACAGGTCGAGTGCCTTGCCCTGAGGAAGACCATCTACGATATCAATTATGCATACGTCGCCCAGTTCTTTAGCAGCTGCCCAGTGGGCCGCAGTGGCGCCCACGAAACCTGCGCCGACTACGGTGATCTTTTTTCTTTTCATTGACATGATCTACTCCTTCATCAGGTATTAACAGCTTCCGTTCGCTTTATCCAACTATCGCAAGAACATCACCTTTTTGCACGCTGTCGCCATCTTTGAAGTTGATTTTCTTAACCGTTCCAGACGCAGGGCTCATGATGGAGTTTTCCATTTTCATCGCTTCCAGGATAAGCACGACGTCACCCTCGTTTACAGCTCCACCCTCGTTTACTTCATAGCGGATGATCATGCCGGGCATGGGAGCTTCGATTGGTGTTCCCTCGGCGGCTGCAGGAGCTGCCGGCTTAGGCGCCGCAGGAGCCTGCGGAGTAGGAGTCGGGGCAGCTGCAGGTTTCGGCGGTGGAGGAGGCACCAGGGAAGGCCTTGGGGCCGCAGGTGCCGGCTGAGGAGGTGCGGCGGGTTGCGCCGCTGGCGCAATAGAAGTAATGACCGGAGCCCCACCAACCTGCTCCACTTCCACCTCGAAATATTCGCCGTCCACAAAAACGTTGAATGTACGATTTTCAGGCCCTTTAGGGGGAGCCTCTTTCTCGACTTTCTCGGTCAAAAGGCCGGCCTTAGCTTTCTTGACCAGTTCCTGTTCCTGTTTTACTTCTTCCATGGTCTTGGGTTTGGCCTCTTGGGGAACTTCCTCAAGTCCATACTTCCAGCGCAAGAATCGCTTACCGGTCGTGGGGTAGAGAGCATAAACCAAGACATCGTCAAGGTCTTTGGCCAGGCCTTCCGTATCCTTTTTTGCCTTGTCCAACTCGGGTTCCAATACGTCTGCCGGACGTACAGTGATAGGAGTTTCCCCTCGGGGATATCCCTTAAGCGCCTTTTTCTGGACTTCGGGATCTATCGGGATTGCAGTCTTGCCGTACAGTCCGTAGCAGAGGTCTTTAACCTGGGCAGTGATCATCTTGTAACGTTCGTTCGGGGTATCGAACAGAACATTGTTAACGGTTTGAATGCCGACGATCTGGCTGGTGGGGGTAACCAGCGGCACCTGGCCCAACTCGCGGCGAACGATGGGCAATTGTCTGAAGACCTCATCCATCTTATCAAGAGCATCCATGTCACGCAGCTGATTGACCAAATTGGAAAGCATACCGCCCGGAGTCTGGTGAAGCAAAACGTTGATGTCAACGATGGACATCCTATCGTCGAGAAGATGACGATATTTGGGAGAAATCTTCTCCATATGCTTACTACACTTGGCCAGCAATTTCAGATCAAGCCCCGTGTCCCGATTGGTTCCCTGCAGAGTTACCACCAAAGGTTCTACTGCCGGGTGAGAGGTGCGATAAGCCCATGGGATGAGGCAAGTGTCAACTATATCGACGCCGGCTTCTATGGCTTTCAGCAGGGACATATCGGCCATGCCGGAGGTGAAGTGGCTATGCAGATGAATGGGAACTTTGCTGTTTTCTTTTAATGCCTTGACCAGCACATAAGCATCGTAGGGTGCAATCAGGCCGGCCATGTCTTTGACACAAATAGTGTCCGCCCCCATGTTTTCGAGATCCTTGGCTTTCTTTACAAAGTACTCAAGATTGTAAACAGGGCCCCCCAGGCGGGGTTGGGTTAGCGAATAGCAAATGCATCCCTGAAAGTGTTTGTTGTGCTTTTTGATGATCGGTACGACGGTTTCAAAGTTGCGGTAATCATTGAGGGCATCAAAAGTACGGAAAATGTCGATACCGTTTT
>CAWAGW010000015.1:120000-301398 GCA_963781715.1 uncultured delta proteobacterium | reverse complement strand
ATACAGCCCCTCCAGCATTTTAAGGGCATACGTAACAATCGATTGATTGGAGGGCATCAATATCTGCAGGGCAGGCTTCAGATTGCAAGGTGCATGTCTACTGCAGAGATGCAAATCTCTGTTTCCTGTACTCTTTGCGATTTAACGTCAGTTGCGCCCATAGAACCCACGCCTCACTCCGCAAAATTTCTAGTTCGGTTCATGCCAAAACGACTATCATCAAGGTTAAGAGATATTATACTAGAGCTTGGAAGTTATGCTTCTGTGCCTATCGTAACATCTACCCTAGGAGACTGTCCGAAAATGCTCTTTCCAGGGACAGAACGCGATTTTGAAAAAGGCTCGGCCGGCGACTCGGATTCACTCTTAATACCCCTGTCTTACCCGGTCAGGGGGACAGGAAGTACAGAGAACTTCTAGCAAGAGATCTGTTTCCTGCCTATGAAACTTTCAAACCGGAGGTAATTCTCATATCCGCGGGTTTCGATGCCCATGCCGATGATGATATGTCGAGCATAAAACTCTCCACTGGTTGTTTTTCTTGGATGACAGAGAAGATTGTCGAAATGGCTGATCGCTACTCAGGGAAAAGGCTGATCTCTGTGTTTGAAGGAGGATACTGCCTTGAACGACTGCCAGAACTCATAAGTAATCACGTTGCTATTCTCTTGGGATAGCTGAACGAATTAAAACCGATCATTGAGAGCGAGGGAAATCATGTTCATTGATAAATCCATGACCAGAATTGTCATAACCATTGAACCTGAAGCGAGCATCCTGGATGCGAGCACCAAGATGAAGAAGTACGACATCCATCATCTCCCTGTTGTACAGGAGGACAAAACCCTGGTTGGCATTGTGACGGATCGCGATGTGCGCACTGCCTTGCCATCCCCTTTTCTCCAAAGGGAACAAAGTACGACGGATAGCGACAGGATAGCAAAGCTCAAAATCAAGGATATCATGACAAGGGATCCGGTCACGGTCTCGCCCGCAAACACGCTTGAGGATGCATTGCTGCTCATGCAGAAGGTGAATGTCGGGGCTTTTCCTGTAATCGATCAAACGAAGAAGCTCATCGGCATCATTACTGTGCGTGACTTGATGCGAGTTTTCATTAAGGTGCTAGGACTACATGAACCGGGCACTTTGCTCTGTATCCTTGCCGAAAACAAGCTGGGGACAATGAAAAGAATTGTCGATGCCATAGGCGAGGAGCGAATTCCTTTCGGCAGTATCCTGGTTGCTAGGACATGGGAGGAAGGTAAACGGGCGGTGTTTCCTTATCTTCTGACGAGCAATATTGCCCACATAAAAAAGAAACTAGAGAAACTGGGATTTGAGTTACTCAATCCCATGGAATGGTGCCTAGACGAACTGCCGGAGCGTGATGCACCAGACAAACAGCTGACTGATCATTAGAATTACTGATAAAACGAACAGCATGTTTCAGTGAATCTGCGGGTAAGAAAAACGTCACTATCGATGGCAGTCCTGACCTTAAGGGATAAGGTCAGGAGGAATTTCATCATCCTATGATTTTAGGGTAGACTTTAAGAGAACAGCTCAGAAATCCTGTTTCCCCTGCCACTTCAGAAAGTTTTCTGATCAACAGTCTGCCAAGCCCCTTAGTCATGAATACTGTTAATGAGTTTCCCAGACCTTCAAAAAGGTCAAAATATCATCACGGTACTCGTTATGCTGCTGTTTCAGCCGGCGACCCAGATAGACTAATGTTATTCATAGTACAGAGGCGGTCGGCAGGGGTCAACATTTGCAGAGCAAATCTGTACCTTTTCGGGGAAGTGGTGCACATCGCGATCAATTGCAGTTGTTCCTGAGTTCTTCAATCAGTGACTGTTTTTTAATTGACTGGAGAAAAAAGCTCAGTGTACTTTTTACTTTCTTAGTTCGAAGTTTTTCCTGAATCTCTCGTTCTGATTGTAATCCATTCGACTTCGCCTACCATTTTACTCTGGCTCATTATTTTCTCATGATTTGGAGAGAAACCGTTCAAAGTAACTTATTTAAAGTGCCGAAGCAGTGCCTCCAAGGGATTAGCAATTCTCTTTTTAGGCATCTTTATTTATTCTCATTTAGCGACATTATAACGTTTACACTTCGGCAAGCGTATATTCAAGGTGCTCACACGTGCCAATAATTTGACGCAAGAACTGTTCTGGATTTCAGGAAGGCTAGATGAACATTCTCAATTTTTGTCATGTACCTTTTCCGGGCGAGCAGACCATCAGATTCTTTTCTATGCCGATAGTTGGTATGACGTAAACAGCTGCAAAGATTTCGTTTAAGAAAAGATCGAGGCTGAAAATAAATCATTGATAAGAAAGGGATGTCCCTATGTGCGAGATAAAATCTACTTTTAAAACGGCAGCATTGGCCACACTCGCGTTTTTTTCCATGATAGGGGCGCTGCGGGCCCAGGACTGTAATTCATGGTGGCAAAGCTCGAATGGGATGTACGGGGGTATCATCAAAGCAATTGCAGTATCGCCCGATTATGCCAATGACCAAACCGTCTTTGCCGGAACTTCTGAAGCGGGCGTATTCAAATCGACTGACGGTGGTGCTAAATGGACCGTTAAAAATCAGGGAATGACTTATAAACAAGTCAGGGCCATAGTGATTTCACCGAATTATGCCAATGACAAAACCGTCTTTAACGGTGCCCTTCATGGTGGGGTCTCAAAATCAACCGATGGTGGCGATTCATGGCAACAAGTAAATACAGGGATCACCTACGGACATGTTGCGGCTTTGGTCATTTCTCCAGATTATCACAATGATGGGACCCTATTTGCCGGTACATTCAAAGGCCTTTTCAGGACCACCAACGGAGGCGCCTCCTGGAGTGCCGTCAATGCGGGTTTGGTCGGAGAAAATATATCTGCTCTCGCGATTTCCCCAAATTATGCAGCTGATCAAACAGTTTTCGCTGCTACCAGGACGGGTGGAAACTTCAGGACGACCAATGGAGGAGACACTTGGAGCCAAGTTAACATGGGCTTGAGCACAAGTGATATCAATTGGTTGGCTGTGTCTCCGGATTACGCCAATGACAGCACCCTATTTGCTGCAACCGGCAAAGGCATAATGAAATCAACAAACAGTGCCGATTCCTGGGAAAGCGGCGGGCTTCCAGATACCTATGTGAATGCTGTTGCCGTCTCCCCCAACTTTGCCGTCGACCAGAGCCTTATAGCTGCGACCAACAACATCGGCTTGCAACTGTCGAGCAATGGCGGGCAGTCTTGGAATGATGCGAACACTGGTCTAAAAGATCCGTGGATGGAGAGAGTAACTTATACGAGCAATTATGCTAGCGACCACACCGTGTTTAGCGGGTCCAATGGCTGGGGCATTTTTAAATCGACTTCATCGGGGAGTTCCTGGAGCTTGAGCACCACGGGGATCACCAATTTGTACATGTATGCCCTTGCCTTATCTCCCAATTACCACACAGATGAGACAATATATGTGGGGGTAGAACGATTGGGAGTGTTTCGTTCCCAGGATGGAGGTGCTAACTGGGTTGATGCAAGTAACGGTCTGACCAACTTACAGCTATGGACTCTTGCTGTTTCGCCTCACTACGCCTCCGATAAGACTCTGTTTGCAGGCACCTGGGGCGGAGGTGTTTTCAAGTCCACCAGCGAGGGCTCAAGCTGGAGTCCGATCAACGTTGGTCTCTCTGATATGGAAGTAGAGTCCATGGTGATCTCATCTGATTATGCCAGCGACCAGACTCTTTTTATTGGAACTTTAAACGGCAGTGTTTTCAAATCGACCAATGGCGGCTCAAATTGGACACCCTACATAACCGGGCTACCGGGTACTCGTGTGCGGTCTCTTGCAATATCCCCCAGCTACACCGATGATCAGACTATTCTTGCTGCCACCTATGGGGATGGAGTCTATAAGTCGACAGACGGTGGAGGCTCCTGGGGGCCCAGTGGACTTGCCGGGCTAGAAGTGAATACCTTGGCGATCTCACCCGATTATAGCGAGGATGAGACTATTTATGCCGGCACGGACGGAGATGGAGTCTTTAAATCAACGGATGGCGGAACATCCTGGGTGCCGGCCAATTGGGGGTTGCCATATTCATCCGTTCAAGAGTTAGCTGTTTCACCGCATTATAGCAGCAACCAGACTGTTTATTATGCCTTTGTGAACGTGTACAAGTCCACCGACGGCGGCCAATCGTGGACTCCCGTTGGAGACCACTCCTGGGGTCGCTACACTGTCGGCCTAAGTATCTCGGAATCAGATGGTGACCAGCAGACAATTTTCGCGAGTACAGATGGGGAAGGTTTATGGAAATTCAGCTCGGGAGAAATGGGATTTCCCTTTGTGGATGTCCCTTGTTCCCATTGGGCTTACGAGAGTATAAAGAAAATATACGTAGCTGGAATCACCAAGGGTTGCACCCCTAGCACCTACTGCCCGGAAAGCTCTGTAACCCGGGCAGAGATGGCGGTCTTTATCGAACGGGGTATTCAAGGAAACGCCTTCGTGCCTCCAGCAGCATCCGGGCTTTTTGGTGATGTAGGGTCAGATTATTGGGCAGCCGACTGGATAGAGCAATTCTATCAAGATGGCATCACCAAAGGATGTGACACCGATCCCTTGAGTTACTGCCCTGAGCAGCAAGTCACGCGCGCCGAAATGGCGATATTTCTTCTACGCGCGAAGTATGGAAGCTCTTATGCTCCCCCAGCGGCAACAGGGCTTTTCTCGGATGTGCCGCCAGGGTACTGGGCTGAGGACTGGATCGAGCAACTTTATGCCGAAGGCATCACAACAGGCTGTAGCGACAATCCCTTGAGGTTCTGCCCCGATGACTCAGTCACTCGCGCCCAGATGGCTGCATTCTTGGTGAGGACGTTTGGTTTGGAATAGAATTTCTTAAATTTCAACGTAGGCGGGGCCGCACTACCCCGCCTTATCAAAGCAACCTCATTAATGCGGCAGATTCCGAAGCTCGATCCACCATACCGATCCATAGTGGGCACCATCTTCCTGCTTGTTACACTGGTGTTTAGCCCTCTCGGATTACTAATGTTATCCGCAGCACTTTCTCCGCCTCGGCCAGTCATCATCACTGAAACCTTATATGGACTTTGTGCCTCAGGATTTGCAGTACGTATTTGGCGATGTGATTCATAGCACGTGGTGAGTCGGTAGGGATCAATGTATGCAGAGCAAATCTGCACTGTTTTCTGTGACCGGTTACAGATCGCTATAAATAGCAGATTCATTCCTGGTGCACCCATGAGATGAAAGTCATCAGCCTCATTCATGAATCCGACGTGATAGAACGCATCCTCCGCCACCTGGGACTTTGGAAACAACACCCGGAACCTCATGAGAAAAAACCAAAGCACCTGCACATGGGTTACTGGGTTGCCACAGATCGCCGTGATCTTGCAGCCGAACAAGTTGCTTTTGTCTACAAACTGCGATGGCAAATTGAGAAGTTCTTTGCATGGTGGAAACGCCACCTCAAGGTCTATCACCTTATCGCAAGAACAGAATACGGGCTGATGGTGCAGATCCTTTCGGGACTTATCACGTATCTGCTGCTCGCCATCTATTGCCATAAACACTACCAGGAAAAGGTCAGCATCAAGAGAGTCAGGGAGTTGCGGATCAAGATTCAGAATGAGCTGCGCGATTCAGAACACAAATATTCCATGGCCTCGGATTCCACAGAGCAGCCCTCAGATGTCCTTTATGCAAAAACCTAACCGGACATTACTGACTAATTTTAGCTGTCCAGAATTTCACGAACCGTGATCGCCAGCTGTTTTCTATCAAGCGGTTTCAATGCGTAAGCCTTCGCTCCCAATGCAATTGCCTTCTCCTCATCAACCCTTTCGCTATAGCCGGTGCACAGGATGGTTTTCATGTCAGGACGAATCTGCAGCACCTTCTTTAAGAGCTGGTCACCCGTTATCCCGGGCATGGTCGTGTCTGTTATGATCAGGTCAAATTGTTCCGGGTTCGAAGCGAAAACCTCTAGTGCTTTTGTGGGATTGGTTTCAGCTTGAACTTGATAGCCAAGTCCTTCCAACACCAATCGTCCAAGTGTGGCTATCGACTGCTCATCATCAATGAAAAGAATCCGCTCATTGCCGGTTGGAAGATCTTCCTCTATCTCCAATGCTGATCTGTTTTCTTCTTTTGTTGCCGGAAAGAAGATTTTAAACATTGTACCTCTACCAGGATCACTTTGCACCTGGATGCAACCGCCGTGGGCTTCAACGATACCGTGAACCACAGCTAGCCCCATGCCTGTCCCTTTCCCCACTTCCTTGGTGGTGAAATAGGGATCGAAGATGCGATCCAGAATTTCAGCTGGAATACCACTACCCTTATCGCTCACCTCAAGCAAAACGTTTTTGCCTGGCTGCAATTTTGAATTAGAATTACGAGTTGATTCGTCCAGGGTGATGTTTTGCAAGGAAAACTCCAGAATGTCGCCCATTTCTTCCATAGCGTGAGCTGCGTTGGTGCTGAGATTCAGTATGATCTGATGAATCTGTGTCGGGTCGGCTATGACCTTGTGACATCCTTCAGCTATGTTTTGACGAATTTCGATGTTGGTCGGGATAGAGGAGCGCAGGAACTTAATGGCCTCTTTGACTACTGGATCCAGGTTGAGTGGCTGATGGTTTTCTTCTGTTTTACGGCTGAAGGCCAGTAGCTGTCGCACAACGCCTTTTGCCCGAAGGCTTGCAGCTTTGATCTCATCGAGGTTGAACCTGGCAGGGTTCCACTCTGGGATATCATCCTTAGCCAGTTCAGCATAGCCCAATATTATTCCAAGTATGTTGTTGAATTCGTGGGCTATACCGCCAGCTAAAGTTCCTACCGCCTCCATTTTTTGGGCTTGGCGAAGCTGAGCTTCAAGTCTTTGTTTTTCTTCTTCCGCCCGCTTGCGCTCAGTGATGTCATAGAACGTGACAATGAGTTTGTCTGCACGGAAAGCGGGGTAAAGCTCGCAAATGCGCACCGAACCATTGCGGCAGGTAACCTGGTATTCTCCAGCGTTGACCGCTTGGCCAGATAGTCGCGCCTTTTCCACAAAAGGTCTCCACCGGTCAAGCACCTCGCGCCGGTAATCGGGATCCGGGTACGCTATCTGATACCACTCCGTTGCGGTGGACGCGGTATGTCCGAAAAGAGTGAGGGCACTGCTATTCCAGAAATAAATGATGTTATCCTGCTCATCGACGAAGGCAATGGGAGACGGTGTCGCATCCAGAATGCTGCGGAGACGTTCCTCGCTCTCCCGCAGTGCCTCCTCCACCCGTTTGCGTTCGGTGATGTCGTTGCCGACACAAAGAATTTCAGAGATTCTCCCTTCGCTGTCCAGAATGGCTTTATTTGTCCAAGCGATCCAAACTCTCTCTCTGTTCTTGCGCGTATTTTCATTCTCATTGTTCAAAAATCTGTGCGGGTTTTTTCCGATGTCAAGGATCATTGCTGAGAGGTCACGCCCAGTTGTCTCTGTCTCTGGAACTATCGTTCCAACAACTTTCTGACCAAGTATCTCATCTTTCGGGAAGCCAAAGAAGTTTTGTGCAAATTCGTTGAAAAAGTTGATCGTTCCCTGAGTATCCATACGAAGAATGATGCTGTTTGCATTTTCAACCAGTTTACGATACCTGGCTTCACTTTTCGATAATGCAACTTCCGCTCGCTTGCGCTCGCTAATATCGCGAGAAATCGATAAAACAGCCCATTGCCCGTGATGATCAAAAAGCCTGAGGTGGTTCTCCACGGGTATTCGCCTGCCGTCTTTGGCAACGTGAATAGTTTCAAAGAGCAGATTGCCTTCATCCAATAGTTTGTTCCCAATTTCGGTGGCAACGGTTTTCCCTTCGGCAGTGCCAATGTCCGTGGGACTCAATTGCAATATCTCCTGCCTGGAATATCCAAGCCTTTGGCATGCGACCTCATTGACCTCAATGAAGCGTCCCTGTGAGCCATCCTCCTCAAGCAGATGGACGAAAACAGCATCATTTATGCTTTCAAACAGGCGACGGAAATTCTCCTCACTCTGCCGCAGAGATTCGAGAAATTGGTCCTTTTCAGTCAGCGTTTGGGCCAGCTTGACATTTCCGTAACTCAGTTCCGAAATCAGATGGGCAAGCTTGGTATAGAAGCTCATGACCCTGTTTACCGTATCCCGATTCCAGCGTGGAGCGCGTTCAACTGCTGCAAGATACTCTTTTTCATCGAATCCATATCGTAGCGCTTGAGACCGGAAAAGATCCATATCCAGCGATTCGTCAGCAAAAAAGAACTGCCCCAAATACAAATTGCCAACCCGCTTACCGCCAACCGTAATAGGGGTCGACATGTCCCACATGTTGTTCTTGCACTGATAGAGCCTGAACGTGCCCGATTCAGCTCCGTCGGAAAGTTCAATATCGCTTTCTAAACAGTTCTTACTGGTTTCTGGATGGATCCGATGAAATTTGGTACAGACGTCCTGCCAACCGGTGGCTACCAAGATTTTCCCGCGAACATCGAGTATGGCAATACCTATGTTCGTAAGGTCGTAAAAATCGTCCATCATGGGCTGGATTTCTTGCGCATCAATGATGTCAGACAGTTCCATCGTCTCCGTAGCACCCTCTGGCAGGAAAATGTTATCAACTTTCATCCGAAAACGTGCTTCGCTTTCCTTCGTTGCCTGCGAGCGTCTCAGCTCCTCTTGGTCCTTCTCTGATTCCGCAAGTCTCTGACGCAATTCATGCAATTGGGTTATAAGCTGCTCTTTAGTCTTGTCTTCATCCCGCATTTCGTACTCCTCGGAATATCGATGCGCAAATTGCCAAGCACATACCGGCAGGACACAGCATATCCTCTTTGATGATCCGGTGATAGGTAGGTGAGGAAAAGGGAGAATGAGAATGGCTGTTTTGGATCGCAGAAACAAAAAGAGCCAGCGCTGTGCTTTATCTTTTTCAATCTACCACTTGAGCTGGGTGAAATGGAAAGATTTTTCTGAGGTCAAATTGTAGACAACCTGCCAGTATCGCAACAACGAAATGGAGCGTTTTGCATAACGGATACACAGCGCGACATAGCCGCAACCAAAACTTGGTTTAACCAGGAAGACCAGTAGAGCACGAAGAAAATGGTAAGTGAATTCCAATCATACCAATAGGTTACAAAAATAATCTTCGCAAAAAACAAGAAACTCAGCGTTAGTATCACAGAACAAATACGTATTGCAGAGCTTCAAAGTCATTTTCAAAATAGGTTTCAGCTGTATGGACTTCTCACGGTAAAGCCGGTGCAACGAATACCATTAGTGTATCCGTTAAGAAGACAAACGCTCTTTTTCGTTTTCGATCATCGCATGTTGTCGTTAGATACATTGCTACTCTATGTAAATTCATCTCCCGATTGTATGTCCCCATGATGAGGGATTTAAGGTGCTTAGGATTTGTCCAATAACCTTAGTTTTCAACTGATTCTGACTTTGGTTCTCGCCTTTCCGCTGATACTGGGACTGATTCTTCACACCGACTCCAGCAACGCTAGCTGTCTAGAGGGCTCCTTCTGCCAGACCTGACAAGCTTTCACCGAGAAAATCACCATTCCCCATAGGCTTCAGTGGGAACGCCTGTCTCCACCTGATCGACCACCCGATCCGGAACCGCGGCCGGTTCGATCTCTGTTTCCGAACCCCCCGCCACCTGAGCCGGAGCCGCCCCCAGTGCGCTCACGCCTCTGACCCCCACGAGCTTCTCGAGGCTTTGCTTCATTGACTTTGAGGGTCTGACCGGCAAGCTCCTTACCATTGATTCCGGCAATCGCAGCCACTGCCTGATCTCGGTCGCGCATTTCGACAAAGGCAAACCCCCGGGATTTGAGAGTGTCGCGATCAATGATGATCTTAACTGATTCCACCTCGCCAAATGAATCAAATTCCCTCTGCAATTCCTGCTCGGTCGTTTTGAATGATAGATTTCCTACAAAGATGTTCATGGCGATCCTTCTCTTCCTTAATTGAATACCGGTAACTGAGCCCGATTGAATTGCTCGACCTGAATGCTGCAGGGAAAGTGCATCGGAGATAGTCACTCTGTGGCCTTAATTGGTTGTGGGTTAAACTCAAATCCGCGGAGCTACACCCTGCAATCAAAGCGATCGTGGATTTTACACCTGTAAAATCGATGGCTGACAGTTCCAAATGTAACCATCACATTAATTTGGAGGACTACTGAAATCAATGGGCAAGTAAAAGTCATACAAGCATTAAGCGAAGAATCTTTCTTGGGTTTTGCACGCTAAATTTGCCCCCATCATCTGCACCTTTTCGGCTGGCCTTTCGTCGGCAGAGATCTCTATTGAGGGGGTGGAAACTTGTGACATGACGATCTGGTCCACATGTCCGGCTGTTTTGAATTATTACCGGAATCGATCTCTTGGCTTGCGTTATGAATCTAAAAGGGCGGACCATTCTGATTTCACTGAACATTTCAGCCACCGAGGACGTATTGCGGAGATACAAAATAGCTCACCGATCAAAAGCTACGTTCCAGAAGAGGAAGATAAAGAAAAAATCCATACAGGAGAACTGGGCTTGGTTGACATGTGTTCTGTTGACCCGTGAAGACCGTTCACTCCTTGACAGGAAAGCATGACCTTTCCGGTGAGAATCCGGGCTCGCAAAGGTAACCGTTCACTCCCCTCCTGCTTGGCAGGCATTGACTGCAGGAGCGCTCTGATGCGGAGTCATACCCTTATGCGCAGGGGTGATAGTCTGGTCAGCATTAGGACCAAGGGACTTGATTGTGGATGCAACACGTTTCGATGACGATCAGCAGAGCCGCATAAGCGTGGTTGTCGGTTGGAAAATTTCAGATGATGGGATACTGTCGTAACCTACGATACCTCATCTCATGATGGGTTAGTCGTAAGACTTAGATGACTTAGATAATGATAAGATGTAAAATAGATTTCAGGTTTATCGAAGTAGCATGCACTGGCCCTCATTGGAACTGAAGCAAATGCGCATCAGGGCCAAACCGATATCCGATAACGTGATGGCTAAATACGGACGTATTTCTGAGTCTGGCGCGATGACAGGAAAGTTGGACCTCATGCGGTCAAGTATCGGCAGCCTTCGCTTGGCTTTGGAGCAAGCCATTCCATGCGAAACCTGGTAAAGCTCGGAAGGAGTAGCGTACTGGGTCAAGCAGATGCCGGATGCTGGACACTCGATATGGAATACATTGACCGGAGGCGTTTTCATTATCCGGCATCCAGGCTCTGTTGCAAACCGGCAGAACTTCCGTCGCCACGCACTAGGCACAGAATGTACCGCCTCATGTAGCCACGGGGGTATAGTTCTAAGTTTTGAAGCTAAGCAAGACGGCGGCTATGGGGCCGCTGGTCATGATTTTGTGCATGTGCGATGCTGATGCTCAAAAAGCCTCCAGAATCATTGAGAAGAAGAGGGGTCTATGGCTACAAAGTTTAAGCTCGAGAATGAATATATCGAGTTGATAAAGCTTTTGAAGGTTACAGGTCTTTGTTGCAGTGGAGGAATGGCTAAGGTTGCAACAAGCGAAGGATGTGTTGAGGTGGACGGGATTGTTGAGCTTCGCAAAAGATGTAAAATCCGAAAAGGACAAGCGGTAAAGTTTGAGGGAAATATCATTGAACTTGAATAGTCCGTGTGAGTTTATTGCTCGATAGATTTACACCTTTTCGCAATGCATGCGGCGGTAACACCATTCGCCTTGGCGGATCGGAGAGATATGATTGATACAATGGAGAAAAAAAGCAAATCACAGGTCAAGAGAGAAATGCTTGCATTGCAGTCCCTTGGTGAGCAACTTGTACTTCTCACTTCGACCCAGATCAGCAGCATAGAAATGCTGCAGGAGCTTCGGGAAGCCGTGCTCTTTGCCAAGACACTTAAAAAGCGTGAGGCCCGGCGCAGGCAGATGCAATACATCGGGACTCTGATGCGCGATGCCGATCCAGAACCCATTCGAAAGGGTTTGGATGGAATCAGCCGGGGACGAAGACATGATGCCCCATCCGTCCCCTGAACTGCCTGGTAATCAACTTTGGATGAAAACATGGAGTACGAAAAGTGATAAACAATAAAGACCGAAACTATAATGGCAAAGTGAAAAACGTTGCTGAAGAGCATACACGGCCCAAGACCGAACCAAGTACAAGAGAATTGAGAAGGAAAGCCATGGTTAAGAAGGTCAAAAGGCTGAAGATTAAGAAATAGGCGTGTTGAAGAAGTTTCTTATGTATCGTGAAGACGAGGACATGGGAAACGGGGGTCTCCATCGACACAGTCCAGGATCTTTCACAGAGCTCTCCTATGTTCTCATTCTGCTCGCAGATTGAGTTCAACATAACTGCTATCACGATCTGCAACGTGTCCCGCAAAAGGTATAGATTTGCTCTACAGATACTGAGCTGAGGGGGAAAATTCTTTGAGAGGCTTCAATGTGATTGCTCCTGATATATGAGCGAATACGCTCGGCCAACCTTTTGGGAAGGAACACAGTCTCATGTTCTTTGCCGCTTTTTGGATCCCGTATGGTCAGTTTCTGGCTGCCAACATCATTGGCCACAAGGTTAAGAACTTCTCCGATACGCATTCCTCTCTTAGCCATCAATTCGAGCATCAGGCGGTTTCTCGTCTGAGTGGTGCGGAAGACAATCTCGTCAATGATCTCTTTGTCCAAAATATCCCAATGGATCGACTTGCCAGGCCGGAACAGCTTCTTTAGCATCGGTACGTCGCACGGGTTCCGCGAGCTGATTGAGGTGTTGATTCTCGCAAAACGCGAGAGTCAGTCACCTTTGATGCATTATTATGTACAGTTGTGCTAACTTTATCTTCATCATAAGATGGACTTCAAATTTTGAGAGAAAGAATGACATTTAAGACGATTTCGGATCGCTTTCGGCAGCATGCCGAGGATTGGGCACTGTTCGAGCAGGCAAAGAATTATGCCTTGGATTATATGCGTAATGTTTTGGATCGTCCGGTATTTCCAGA
The DNA here is from genome assembly GCA_963781715.1 of uncultured delta proteobacterium. Taxonomy (GTDB): domain Bacteria; phylum Desulfobacterota; class Syntrophobacteria; order Syntrophobacterales; family Syntrophobacteraceae; genus Desulfoferrobacter. The sequence goes on along the minus strand of CAWAGW010000015.1, from coordinate 288,320 downwards.
GCAGGATACGATTCAGGCGTTGAATGCCTTTCGCGAGAAACTGCCTGAAAAACCGGTTGATCCCTACGATATCCTTGCCAAATTGAACCGATTCGGCTCGCCTGCGACAGTGGCGCAGACAGGCGGCCGCTATTTCGGTTTCGTGAATGGAGGTGCCATTCCGGCGGCGCTTGCCGCCAAATGGCTAGGCGACGTCTGGGATCAAAACGCGGCGTTGTATGTGATCTCTCCTGTCGTGTCAGTTCTCGAGGAAGTCTGCGAAGAATGGTTGGTGGATCTATTGGGGCTGCCGGAGAAAACTGCGGCAGGGTTTGTCGGCGGTACATCTGCCGCAACGCTTTGCGGCTTGGCGGCAGGCCGCGATTATTTGCTTCGCCGTCTTGGCTGGGATGTGAATGGCCAAGGCCTTTTCGGCGCTCCCGAAATCCGGGTGATACTGGGTGAAGGGGCTCATTCGACCGTCTATAAAGCGTTATCGATTCTGGGATTGGGAAAAGACCGGCTTGTCAAGGTCGCTGAAGATGATCAGGGCCGGATCAGATCCGACGCGATTCCTGAATTGGATGAGAGTACCATGCTCATACTTCAGGCCGGAAATGTCAACTCGGGAGCTTTCGATCCATTTGCTGAAATTTGCGGCAAAGCTCGAACCGCTGGGACATGGACTCATGTGGACGGAGCTTTTGGATTGTGGGCAGCAGCTTCTCCCAAAATGAGATCTTTGACAGAAGGATATGAACTGGCTGATTCGTGGTCGGTAGATGCTCATAAGACAATAAACGCACCTTATGATAGCGGAATTATTCTATGCAAGCATCGCGATGCACTTTCCCAGGCACTGCATATGACAGGTTCCTACATCGTGTACAGCCAAAATAGGGATGGAATGCTGTTTACACCTGACATGTCCAGAAGAGGAAGGGCTGTGGAACTCTGGGCATCGCTAATGGCCCTTGGCCGCTCCGGGACGGCCGAACTAATCGAAGATTTGCACCAAAAGGCGCAATACATAGCCACGAGTTTGAAAAAAGAAGGCTTCAGGATTTGTAATGAAGTCTGCTTTAATCAGGTCCTCGTAGCCTGCGGCAGCATCGATGTCACGCAACAAACCCTTGATGCCGTGCAGCAATCGGGAGAATGCTGGTGCGGACCAGCCCAATGGAAGGGGGAAACGATAATCAGGATCAGCGTCTGCTCCTATCGAACAACTCTGGGGGATCTCGATCGCACAGTGAGAACGTTTGTCAGCGCCAGGAGGGGCGTATAACCTCTCGCATACGGCGTTTGCGAAGCAGGGATGACTACCATATGATTTGATTCCGTAATCGTGATCATGGGCTTAGATAGAAGTCCATATGTGCAACGGCGAGGCATCCTGAACAATCCATACGAAAATAGCTTTTCTTTGACGGGTGTGCGCTTGAGGACGGTGCCGTTGAGCAAACGGTCTAGACCGCATTTCGGTTAGCATTGCATTAGAAATTTTCTATATCCCTCCTTTATCACGGATCTGCAGGCTGTTCTTTCTAATGTCAAGATATGCTTTTGATACCTTGATCCCGACAATCCACCGCGTGCAACGTACATTACATCACCCTATCCGTACCGCACGCCTTCCAGAGCAAACTCCATATAAGTCTCAATGATCCTTACTTCAAAAACTGACAATCATTTATGCATGAGGCAATCTCTTGAAATGACACGGTTGCACGGCGCATTTAACAAAAGGTCATAATCTGATCTCATTAACTTGATTAGCATAGCATTACACACACTATTTTCGAATAGATTCAAATGACAAAAACTGACATTGAATTCTTACTATTGAGTGCTTACAAAAAGTCCTGTTATCCTTGCTGATAGAATACGCTGTTAAGTTAGTTGCTGCTGTATATCGCGCAGAAAGATAAGTCTCAAAAATGCCATCGAATGAAGATCCAAACAAGATCGGCGTGATTTCGGATACGCACGGCCTGCTGAGGTCCGCAGTGGAAAAAGCTTTCAAGGGTGTCGAGTTGATCGTTCATGCCGGTGATGTCGGCAAACCGGAAGTTCTCAAAGAGCTAAACAAGATTGCTCCTGTTGTTGCCGTCCGCGGCAATAGTGATTGGGGTGAATGGGCGAAGACACTTCCTGCCCAGGAGATCGTCGAAATTGGCGAAGTCCTGCTTTATGTGATTCACGATGTCCACGACATCGATCTCAACCCGAGTGCAGCCGGTATCAGAATTGTGATAAGCGGACATTCACATGCGCCATCTGTAGTGGAGCGAAATGGGGTCCTCTTTGTTAATCCCGGAAGCGCAGGGCCACGACGCTTCAAACTGCCAGTTAGCCTTGCGCTGGTGAACATAAAAGGAACAAAAGTGGACGTGGAACTAATTGACCTGGAAGGTTGAGCCTAGGGGGGCAGATTTGTAAGCCTGCAATTGTCCTATTTCCAGGTAAACTGTTCAGGCTGGCAGTCTGTAAAGACTGCCCCCGCAATCTGGTTACAAAAGGAGAAAAGTCGCATGATCGATATTTCCAGGATTGATTATTCCCAACTGGATAAGCCGCAAATCCTCAGTTTCGTATTTCATCCCCGGCCCGAAATGCCGTTCGGCGCGAGCAGCTCCAGCTCCGGCCATGATTTGTTAATACCGACCGAAAAAGATCTTGTGATAGGTGCTCGCTTTCACATTACGGATGAATCGGCTCCGAATATTCTTTTTTTCCATGGCAATGGAGAAATTGTTGGCGACTATGACGATCTGGGACCTTTGCACAACCGCAAGGGCATCAATTTTCTGGCAGTTGACTATCGGGGTTACGGTCGATCTACAGGCGATCCAACAATCACAGGCATGATGCGTGACTGCCACTTCATATTCGAATTCAGCAAAAAATGGCTCGACCAGAATGGCTACGATGGGCCCTTCATCGTTATGGGGAGGTCTCTCGGCAGCGCTTCGGCACTGGAACTGGTAGTCCACTATCGCAATGAAATCGACGGCCTTATCGTGGAAAGCGGATTTGCCTATGCGATCCCCCTGCTCAAGCTTTTGGGCATCGACACAGATCGCCTGGGAATAAGGGAAGAACAGGGTTTTCGAAATATCGATAAAATTCGCCATTTCGATAATCCGACATTGATCATCCACGCAGAATGGGACCATATCATACCGTTTACCGACGGCCGGGCTCTGTACGACGCCTGCCCTTCTGCCCAAAAGACTCTCCTCAAGATACCGCAGGCCAATCACAATGACATTTTCATGCGGGGACTCAAAGAGTATATGGCAGCCATAAAACAGTTAACGCAAATCATTTCCAGGAGTTTGTCCGAGAATGGAAAATCCCTCTTCCCTTGAGGGGGGATAAAATAGGAGATTTGAGTGTGATTGCAGTGTGTTACACCATCATGCCCTCTCATTCAAAGAAGAGGGAGATGCCGGACAGCCTCCCGGTTAAAACTATCAAGCATGGCAGAGCACTGGCATTTCATGACAGATGCCCCATGGCGAATGAATCATAACAGAGGAGATGGTCATGACAAAAGCGATCGTAATGCATGCAACGGGAGGTCCAGAGGTTCTCAAATGGGAGAATCATAATCCGGGCGCGCCCGGCCCAGGGGAGGCATTGATCAGACACGAAGCGATCGGCCTCAATTTCATTGATATCTACCACCGAACCGGTCTTTATCCGCTCCCTCAACTCCCAGCTGTACCTGGTATGGAAGGGGCCGGTATAATAGAGGGACTCGGTGAAGGTGCCGGCGAATTTGTAGTGGGGGATCGCGTAGCGTACGCTGGTTTGCCGCCCGGGGCTTACGCGGAGCTCCGAGTAATCCCCGCTCATCGGCTGGTTAAAATTCCGCAGAGCATTTCAAGCAGACAGGCGGCTGCCATGATGCTGCAGGGCATGACAGCTCGTTATCTTTTACATGGCTGCTATAAGGTGAAGTCCGGCGATACAATTTTAGTCCAGGCGGCAGCCGGAGGAGTCGGCACCATCGTTTGCCAGTGGGCGAAGCATCTTGGAGCCGTGGTAATCGGCACTGTGGGTTCTGAGGAAAAAGCTGAAAAGGCCCGTCGGCACGGCTGTGATTACCCGATCCTTTACAGGACCGAAAATTTTGTCGCCCGAGTTGAGGAAATAACAGACGGTAGAGGAGTCGATGTGGTTTACGACTCCGTAGGTCAAGCAACGTTCATGAAATCTTTGGATTGCTTGCGGCCCATGGGGATGATGGTCAGCTTCGGCCAGTCAAGCGGGAACGTCGGGCCACTCGACCTCGGCATTCTCTCCGCCAAAGGCTCGTTGTTCCTGACCCGCCCGAGTCTGATGACCTACACCGCCAAGCGTGAAGATCTTTTGGCTCATGCCCGTGATTTGTTTGGAGTGGTAGAAAAGGGGGCCGTTCAGATCGAAATAAACCAAACCTACCCCCTAGCTGAAGCGGCGCAAGCCCACCGCGACCTGGAAGGCCGAAAGACTACCGGTTCGACTTTGTTGATTCCTTAGGAGACATATGTATATCAAGAAGCCTTGCAGACCAATTCCGGATAGAGGCAACGACAACTGTTTTGCCTGTAGCTCTGATAATCCCGCGGGATTAAAAATGAAATTTTCTACTGATGAAGAGTCGGTGTTTTCCTGTCTGACCGTGCCGGATCATCTGAGCGGCTCGAGCAATATGGTTCACGGTGGCGTTATTTCAACCATTCTTGATGAAATCATGGGACGATCCGCCCTACAGTTCGTGAAGAAAGTGACTCTGACTAAATCCATTTGCATAGATTTTTTGAAGCCGCTCTACATAGGGGATAAACTCAAGGCTGAGGGTAAGTTGCGTGAAATCAAAAACGAACGAGAGGCGGTGATGGAGTCATTTCTGTTCAATAGCAAAGGCGAGCTCTGCGCAAGGGCAACGGGAATCTTTGCCACGTTTACCCCTGAAGCTGTAAAAAAGCTGGGAATAATCGACGAACCGATTTTAAAAGGCGTCGAGAATCTCATTGAAGGCTGAACTTATATTTTGACTTGGCCAGTTCTCCCCTTTTCCCAAAAGGGGGGTTGGAGAATCTTTAAGATGCTTATTATTCATTGAAATTTCCATAAATCTTTCTTTTAAGGGGGACTTTGTAGCGCAGGACTTTAGTCCTGCCAAAATGGCCGTCCCAGATTGTCACGCTGAATCAAAAGAGCTCTCCTGGATGGACGTTAACTTAATACTTTGATTCCACTGGATGTCTCGATGGTCGCCACCAAGGATGGGCTTGAACCTGGGGGAGATTTTTCTATGGTGATAAGCTCTTGCAGCCCCAGGGATTCTATCGCTGATCTGACCTTTTCCGGCTCTGGATGAAACCCTTGCAGGTTTATTAGGGTACATCCAGACTCCTCCATCGATGCGGTAGGATGAGGAGTTGCGGCCCATTCAATCAAGAAGGGAATAAGTCCACCCCCCGGCATATGCCCATCGGTGGTCATGGTCAGGCGCCAGCGTAAATTGCCACGACTCATCTGTTTAATTTCGCCCAATGGGTCGCTGTTTTCCGCCGCCAGGGTTTTGAATTCGTCGGTTCTAACAGCCCATGTAATGAGATGTGGCCTTTTGCGCAGCCTTTCCTGCATGTCTTCGGAATCCAATTCAAACCATCGAGGTCTGGATGGTTCCCCGGCTTCAGGATCGACAGCAATGACTTCCAAATAACACCCTGCGCCTAATCGAAGGACCTTGTTATGAGTTCCCATCTCAACGTGTTTGCCGCCAGGCTGCATCTTCACCCCTAGCACGCGGCAAACGAAATCCTCTCCCTCATCTAAATTTCTTGCAGCAACCACCAAATGATCAATTTGGGCTTGATCCATACGCAATCCATTTTGCAGTGTCGACGACAACTGTTGCTCCGACTATCCTCAGCAGGTCCACTCTATTTAAAGTTGTCTAGTTTGAACAAATCCATCGGATGAGTGATTATTCATCCAGACACCATCCGTCATACCTCGTCGCCTGAGGGCTCCTCACCCCTCTGCCAAATTTTTCCCGAGTTCTCTTGCCTTCTCGATCAGATCTTTTTGCTTAAGGATGTCGTCCAGTTCTCTGGTTCCTGCAGCTACAACTGGATATTCGATATAAGCGCCGAGCTGGCTCCGATCACAATTTAAAAAAATCAAAAAAAAATCTAAATAATTGTCCAACTTTTGATTTTCGCTTGCAGCCGAGCACCTCTCCCTAACACGGCCGTCAGGCACGCCCCGAGGCTCCCTATGGGATGTTGGTGACCCGATGCGAGTCCCCACCTATGTCTACTCGAAAAATGGCTGGAGAAGGCGATTTGAAAATTCTACTTTATTAGTAATATTAGTTACTTATAAAGACATCCCGTTTGACTTCCCATCCCTCCTGTGCTAACCATGTCCACATGGACTTGAAGAAACGAGCAGCCCAAAACATTGCCGAACGCCTCACCTGGTGCACCGCCTCAAGAGATCAGGCGGGGATCACCCAAGATCTCGCTGACGGCAAAGACATCTCCGAGGTTTACGGGCTCGGGGAAGCCGGTCTGTTCGACGAGTTCTTCTATTTCCTTGACCAGTTCGGGTTCATGGAGCTTTTCATGAAGCTCCATCCAGTCAAAAACAAGCGCATCAGCAACGTCCAGTTCCCCACCGTGATTCTCATCTATTTGATGCGCATCGTCTCCGGCCTCTCCTTCTTCTGGCATACCCATCCAGTGATCCTAAGGTCCCAACCCTTGATGCGGCTGGTGGGGTTCAACGGAAGAGAAATAAGAGAGGGCACCAGCAAGAGGGGCAAAAAATCGGGCTCCAAAAACGAGGGGAAGGAATCCGAAGGAAAAGAACCCACCCCCATCCGCGGGCCGATCTGTCCCGATTCTATTGCTGCCTACATCCAGGCCATTAGCGCCCTTGCCCTGGAGAGGCTGTTCAATGGGGCGATCCGCATTTTGGCGGCGCACAGCTTTTTCCCCAAGCGGGTGAAAGCGCTTTTGGACGCCTCCGACATCGAATCCACCGAAGCTTGCCAAGGCTGCGGCAAAGTCACCAAACAGAAGGCGCCGGAGTTGCGGCGACGAAAAAAACGCATCCAAAAAGTATTGGAAACCGTGTTTGGCTTCAAGATCTGGGTGGTATGGGACCCGAACAGCCGTATTCCCCTGGCCATGCGGTTTGCCACCATCGATGTGCACGACATCAATGAGGCGCAGGGGGTCGTCCAGCAGGCCATCGAGAATCTGGGGGCTCATGCTCGAATCACCTCCCTTGCCATTGATCGCGGATTCATGGACGGTCCCTTTCTTTGGTGGCTGAACCGGAAGGGAATCCTTTTCTATATCCCTGCCAAAACCAACATGAATGTCTATGGAGAAGCCCTTTCGCTGATAGGTGGGGGCATCCGAAAAACCAGAGAGAGAAAACGAGCCGTCGGTGGAGGAAAGAATAAAACCACAGTCTTGGATCACTGGGATGTTGCAGGGATCGAATCGCTCACCACGGCAGGATTTTATGGACCGCTTGGCAGCGGCTCTCATGAGAACAAAAAGGACTTTGTAGCCAATCCCCTCCATGCGGTGGTGGTTTTGCACGATCCTTACAAAGAAAAACATCCTCACTCCGACACCCTGGTCATCCTCACCAACGGCCCTGTCACAAACCCCTTGAGTGTCTATGACAGCTACGACGCCCGAAGCGAAATCGAAAACGGACTCTTTCGGGAAGCCAAACAAGCCTGGTTCATTGAACGGCCTGCCCGAAATACAGCCGCTGCCTTTCGATCCCACGTCTATCTCACCCTCATCACCATGGCCTTAACCAACGCCTTTAGGACCTGGATGGATCAACAAGATACATTGGAGCAGCAGGGAGAAGAAACCGGCATTCGCAAATTCCGCGAAAAAATCCGACAGGAAAATGGCAACAAACTCATCGTCTTTGACGAAGATCGCTACGCCATCTTCGACACCTATGAAGTGTTCATTCTCTGCGACCGAAATGTTCGTAAACCCACCGGGGTCCCACAGGTGGTCTCTAAACAAGACATCCTAAAAAAGTACGGCGCCCTCCTGGAATAGTCTGTCACCCCTATTTTCTGTTATCCCCCATTACCTCCCGCACAACAAGCAAGGCCCTCTTTTTTATCACCAAACTTGCCCTTCCTTTCCCGGACTTTCTCTTAATTGGCCTAAAATCGAACTTGCCGCTGAACCATACACTACCCACTTGTCGGTCAATTTGAGGCGCTTAAGGCAGCCAATAAAGCCCTCAGGCTCTGTGTTAGTCGGTCCTCGCTCTTGGACCCTTCCTTATCTCGAATATCCAGAGCTACAATTGTTCCCTTGACATCATAGTGCAGAAAGGAAAACAGTTTCTCAAGATAGTCAAAGTAAGTTTTAAAGGCCTGCGCATCAGGATTTCCCTGGGTGAAAGCTAGAATCAAACCCTTCGGGCCGTTGAAGCGGGTAGTAAAGTCCGGCCGCATGAACAGCACGAGACGGTCCATGAATGTCTTGGTTTGAGCATTTACCTGCCACATGTAGACGGGTGAGCCAATAATTATGGCGTTAGAGGATTGTATCTCATCGTAGAGATGGGTCATGTCATCTTTATGCACACAAACGCCGCTCTCTCTGCAGTCCATGCATCCGAGGCAGGGAGAAATGTTCATCTTGGCAATCTTGTAATGCTTTGTTTCTGCACCCTTTTCCTCCGCACCTTGGAGAATGGCCTTGACCAGTTTTTCAGTATTTCCGCTTCTCCTCGGACTTCCCTCAAAGCCCAGAATCTTCATAGTAATATCTCCCTTATAGCAGTTGAGCTTCTCTCTTCTGTTTTCTGCAAATATTCTATCGTTGAATTGTGACGTTAATTTTTGGAAAAATCCATAAGTCCACTGTGCTTTGTGCCACTAAATGTCTCCGGTTCAAGTCGGATTTCAGTGCACTTTGTCAAAGATAATGCCTTTTGGAAATGCTCTCTGTCAAACACAAGATGTAAGTAACACACTCCTCAAAGGTTGCCGATCAACCAAACCAGCACCCTCATAAAAAGGCAACCGGTTTTTGGAGACTGCCTTTTATGCAGCCCTGAGCTTTTCCTTATGGTTCCCGCCTGAAAATATGCTATTAACCTCCGCAAGTTCTAAGTCTTTCGGCAACCTTTGGCATGGAGCGGCAGCGTGACCGAAACAGCATGTGAAATCCTCATCGTCGGCGCGGGAATCATCGGGATGACCATTGCCCGCGAACTGCTGCATAAAGGCGCCGAAGAGATCATCATCATTGAAAAAGAATCGGATGTCGGCTTGCACGCATCCGGTCGCAACAGCGGCGTACTTCACGCCGGGATCTATTACACGCCAGACAGCCTGAAAGCGTCGTCATGCATAAAAGGCAATCGCATGATGAAGCAGTTCTGCAAAGAGCGGCGACTTCCCCTGCTTGAAAAAGGCAAAGTGATTGTGACGTGCAATGAATCCGAACTGGTGATCCTACATGAGTTGCATCGGCGCGCGCAGTTGAACGGCGCCAAAACAACAATCATCGACCGGAAAGAACTGGCGGAAATAGAACCCAACGCCAAAACGGTCGAGAAAGCTCTTTTTTCCTTTGAGACTGCCCAAGTGGACCCGAAGGCGGTTTTGCAAACGATCAAACATGAACTGTTGGAATCCCGCAAAATCAAAATGATTCATCGCTGCCGTTTCAGGGGACTCAAAGGAACCAGCACAGCGCTCACCCAAAGAGGGCCCATCAAATTCAAACGTTTCATCAATGCGGCTGGGGCCTATTGCGATCTGGTGGCCGGCGCCTTCGGCCTGGCCTCCGATTACCGCCTCATTCCGTTTAAGGGGATCTACCGCAGGTTGAAAAGCCATTCCACCTGTACCGTAAACGGCAACATCTATCCTGTGCCCGACATCCGAAACCCTTTTCTCGGAGTCCACTTTACGCGTAATACTCACGGAGAAGTACATCTGGGGCCGACCGCTATCCCGGCTTTTGGGCGAGAAAATTATGGATTGCTGGCAGGTGCCGATCGGGAAGCGGCGTCCATTCTTTTCTGGGATGGGGTGCTGTTCTTTAGGAATCCCAAATTTCGGTCCGTCGCACTCAGTGAACCGCGGAAATATCTTGATTATACCTTTTATCAGGACGCCCGAAAGCTCGTGAAACTCTTGTCCGCGGATGAGATCGAATCAAGCCCGAAAGTGGGTGTACGCGCCCAACTGGTAGATTGGAAGAGTAAGGAAATGGTGATGGACTTCCTCGTGAAGAGAGACGGAGATGCCGTTCATGTGCTGAACCCGATTTCACCCGCCTTCACCTGCTCTATGGATTTGGCGAAAAAAATCGTAGACACTTATTTTGACAGCTGATGGGAGAGGCGCTGCTCCCGCGTTTTCCGGGAACTCTGCGAGTAGAGGCGACTCCCCTCGATATGGCGTAAAAAGGGTTACTCCAACAGCACCGTAGAGCGGGACTTTAGTCCTGCCGAAAAGGGCAGCATTGAACCACTGCCCATCGAATTGTTGATAGACACCAGGTTGATCAACATATTTACGCGTGCGATGATATAGTTATGGATACTGACCAATACGAAAGCAGCTTGATTCAGGCAGCTGTCCTGCGCAACAGGGGCGGCCCCTTGAAGATCGAAACCCTCATGCTGGATGGTCCGCGGGATGATGAGCTCCTGGTGCGCTTGGTTGCCTCGGGCATCTGCCACACCGATGTCGATTTATGCGACCACCTCGATGAATCATTGGGCCCAGTGGTTCTGGGTCATGAAGGTGCGGGAATTGTTGAGCGAGTCGGCAGTAAGGTGAAAGACGTCAAACTCGGCGAGCACGTCGTGCTCTCCTATCAATCCTGCGGCAGCTGCCTTGCATGTAAAAGTGGACGCCCTACGAATTGCAAACACTTCTGGGAGGCAAACTTTGGTTTCCTGCGTCTGGATGGAACCAATGCGCTGCATCGAAGCGGCGTACGCGGCCACTTTTTCGGACAATCCTCGTTTGCCACCCACAGCCTGGTCACCGAACGAAACATCGTAAAAGTCGCCAAGTCCCTGCCGCTTACGCTTTTGGCTCCTCTCGGCTGCGGCCTGCAGACGGGAGCTGGAACCGTGTTCATATCTATTGCAGTCGAAGCCGGGGACAGTATTGCCGTCTTCGGCACGGGAGCAGTCGGCATGGCGTCCATCATGGTGGCACGAATCGTCGGAGCCCGCCCGATCATCGGTGTGGATATCAATCCCGACAGACTTGCCCTTGCCCTGGAAGTTGGTGCTACTCACGCGATCGACAATCGTCACGACGACATTTCTGCCCGCATCGCCGAAAACACCGGAAGTGGAGTCGATTACGTGGTTGAAACCACCACGAGCCCCAAGATGCAAAATCTTGCCATCGGCGTGCTGAACGCCCGTGGCACCGTAGCACTCCTTAGCGGCGAAAGGGGCACGGACAATCTTCCCGATGAGAGAAAAACCCTTGGGATCATCGAAGGCGACGCGGTACCCCAGAATTTCATCCCCATGCTGATCGATCTATACCAGGCAGGGCGGTTCCCTTTTGACCGCCTGGTGAAGTTCTACGACTTCAGCAACATCAACGAAGCTATGGCCGACGCAAGGCGCGGCGACACGATCAAACCCGTGTTGAGGATCAGCAGTCAGGGCCCGACAGTCTAAATTAAAGCGATTGGCAGGAACACTGTCGCTGCAGGTTTGTAAACTCACCGAACATCGTCAGGTCGAATATCACAAATCAGGCATGCCAAAAGAATCCTTGTGATCCACAAGACTTTTTGGGACAGTCGCGACATCTGAATTTGATAGAAAAAACCCGCGGAGTTGTGTCATGAAGCAATGCGAAAAGCCTCAAGGTCAGGGGTGGTACTGGCGCAGGACCTTTTGATGCCACTCAGTTGTCCTTACAGAAAAAACGATCGAAAGTTTTGTAACCTTAAGCATCGCTGCTTTAACGCCGTCAAAACGGAGCAGAGTTGCACAGGATTTCCCTGAACTTTCTGTGCAGCGGCAGTAAAAAAACCGCCTTGGTCGCTTGCCTCTTTCTTCTTTCATGACCATGCAGGCTGTAGCCGACAGTCGTCCCAACTTCTGCCCAGTTAGCCGCCTTATAGCAGGTTCCGGCAAATCTCTCACATTCCACGAAGGATTCCAACAGAACGGGTCTTCGGCCATAGCGAGCTTCCCAGTCCTGAGGAGCACGTCTTCCATGCCCACAGGCTTGGACATAGCTATGATCTCATCCAATCTGTCCAAACCGGCATACCTTCTCATTCTTTTGACTTCATCAATGCGATCAATCTCAGGAATTTTTGGCATCATGCTATTGATTCTGTCGATATCTCTTTGCATCATGCTGACAGCGTCGGATGGGCATGTTCTTCTCATTCGCTTTCGCTTTATGGAACCGATGACCTTGGTTTCTATCCATTGCTTGAAGGGAGTTGATACTTCTTCGCTGCCCTTGGCTATCAGCTTATGGAGCCCCGGCTTATAGACAACCGGCTCTAGTAAACAGCCACGGGATTTCGGTAGACTGATTTTTGCTCTTTCATCTTCAGGGATCGACTCAAATGAAGATTCTATGTCCTCAATGCCCGTGATTTTGCAGACATCGGCTACTGACCAGCAAGGGCGACCGTTGTCAGAAAAAAACACCCGGACCTTTTGTCCTTCATATCTGAACGTGATTACCTATGGATTCATTTCATTCCTCATTGGGCTATACATTGATGATGGTATGTGATCAAATTTGTCATAGATGATGCAATACTACTGGTGACCAGCTAGATATACAAGATAATTATGAGTGAGTCCTTATGCCGAATGCTTCCAGTGCAGTGTTGAAAAAAGCTGCACCTTCATATATTCAGGTACAAACAGAGCCTATCCCACAAAGCCAACTGATAGATATTATCGATTTGACCCATCGGGACAGTGCGGGTTAGCAAAACCACTGCGACCATAACCTACAATCCAGGAGGATCTTATGAGACAAAAGTGGATTTTTGCTGCCCTGCTGTCAGTGCTGTTCCTGTTCTCAGTATCAGGCCTGGTGCTGGCCAAAGAGTACAACTACATGAAGCCGGAGACCCTGAAAAACAAGATCAACAACAAGGAACCGGTGGATATCGTGGACATCCAGGTGCAAAAAGAATTCTCTGAACACCATATCAAAGGCGCGATGTCGACCTGCGCCTACCCGGTGAAATCCGAAGAAGAGAAGGCAAAACTGGACACGGCAATCGAGAAATACAAGGGCGATGCTGCTCCTATCGTCATCGTCTGCCCAAGAGGGGCCGGTGGCGCCAAGAGAGCCTATGACTACATGGAAGAGAAAGGCATACCGAAGGACCGGCTTTTCATCCTCGAGAAAGGCCAGGGCGGCTGGCCATACAAAGAGCTGGAGCAGCACGACTAAGACACCGGCTAAAACCTGATAAAGCCCTCCACGAAGCTTGTGGAGGGCTTTTCATTTCAGCGAGTGAAACCTGATCAGAACAGCCCCGCGATATCAGCCAGGGTGCTTGTAAACGGGTCACCCATTAAAAGGCCCCGGGTCGGCTCCTGACTCATTATGGCCGTCGAACCTCATTTCCGCTGTTTGCAAAGGTTCGGCCCGATTGTATCCGAGCCTCGAATCTTTCTGCCATGGTGCTAGCTTTGCTTCACAAATTATTCTAATGAGCCAAGAGCAGACTTGATAATCATATAAAAGGCACCTCCGTCCATAGCAAGAGTCGTATAATGCTCTGTGATATGGAGTTAAAGCTGCGAACTTTAGATGAGGAGGTGCCGTATGGAATTGTATGCAGGGATTGATCTACATGCAAGCAACAACTTCATTGGTGTTATTGACGAAAATGGGAAGAGAGCTTTCAAACGAAGAGTTCCCAACGTTGCGGAGGAGATCCTTGTGACCTTGGGCAGATTCCAAGAGAAGATGGTTGGAGTGGTTGTAGAGTCCACCTATAATTGGTACTGGCTTGTGGATCTTTTGGGTGATGCCGGCTACCGGGTCCACCTGGCCAATCCCAGCGCCATCCAGAAGTACTCCGGACTGAAGCATGCCGATGACCAGCACGATGCTTTCTGGCTTGCTGAAATGCTGCGGCTTGGCATCTTGCCTGAGGGCTATATCTATCCCAAAGAGGAGAGGCCACTTCGGGATCTATTAAGAAAGAGGAGCCACTTGGTCACGCTCAGGAGCTCTCTCATCTTAAGTCTGCAAAACATTGTGGCCAGGAACTGTGGCGTGCGCCTGAATGTCAAGGATGTCAAACGACTTAGAGAAAATGTCGTCCATCCCCTATTGAAGGAAAATGAGGATCTCGCCATGGCTGGAATGGTGAGCAAGGACGCTATTGACTTTCTTAGTCAAAAAATCCGGCAAGTCGAAAACATGGTTGAAGGCAAGCTTAAGCTCAAGGAACCTTATCGAAATCTCCTTACCATTCCGGGAATTGGTAGGATTCTCGGCTTGACCATCATGCTGGAAACGGGTCCCATAGAACGCTTTCCAAAAGTAGGTGACTACGTATCCTACTGCCGAAAGGTGAGCTCCAAGTGGACCACCAATGGGAAAACAAAGGGCAACAAGAAGAATGGCAACAAGTATCTGGCCTGGGCTTTTTCTGAAGCCGCCGAACTGGCTAAGCGATTTGATGATCAATGTAGAAGCTGGTATCAACGCAAGATGCAGAAAACTAACTTCATGGTGGCTCATCAAGCACTTGCCAACAAGCTGGCCAGGGCAGCTTATTTTATCATGAAGCGGGAAGTTCCCTTTATGCCGGAGAAACTGTTTGGATGAAAGTTGGCTGGAACGGTGAACCCGCAAAGGGGTTGGATATCCAAGCCATTAGACTTGATTGGTAAACCGTTCCACCCAAAGCCTTATAGAGTCAACAGCATCTTTGCTGCCCATGCCATGAGCCAGCCAAGGGATGGCTAATAACCATGAGACTTGAAAAAACCACTTGGACATGGCATGGAACCGAAGATTTTCTGGTCCGCCTTGGGCGGAAAGGGTTTCAGCCGGGAGAACAATTATCGGTGAGAAGACCTTAATCCTGATGGGTGACTGGTGCAGTGAGGACTGACACCTCAAACCTAAAGAAACTGCGGGAGTGGTATAGGTGTTGGTGACTGTTTGTGAGTGGCAGGAGCAAGCTTTCCTGTCCTAAAACGATCAGGACACATACCGAAGGTCTCGCGAGCATTCAGGAATTGACCAGTTCCCAGTGCGAATGTGTCCGGACCAAGGGAGGCAGTAAACCCACCAACAAGGGCCGCCTCCGACGAGTCTCGGTTGGACCCATTCTCGGCGGCCCTTGTTGGTGGCTGAAGTGCAGCTCGCGAAAAAGTGTTTCTCTTGCGATGGGGGAGTTTTTTCTCTTGATCTAGGCCTTTTAATGGGTGACCCCAAGCCTTTTACAAGCTGGCACCGTAGAGCGTCGCGTAACGCCAGAGTACGATATCCACGACGGAAATCTTGTCGCCAACCTGATCGGATATTTCAGAGCAAAGCGCTTCCGGAGATGGGTAATTCAGGCTTTGAGCTATTCTAACCAGGTGGCGGTCAGGTTTGACAACTGGAAGTCCAATGTTCTTGGCAAAATGAAAGGACGTAGCGGATCCCATGTATGGAAACCGCATAATGTAGGATATACCTTCCGACCCGATGGCATCACGGACGGAGCTGAAGCCATGCTTGTCAACGTGAGCAGCGATGGAAATAATGGCATTGATTTTCCCCAGGTGAGCAAAACAAGCCAACGCCTCTCTTTGGCACTGGCCTCCTTGTGCAGTAATCTTCCCTGCTGATTCCCATTCAAGGAAGGCATGGGAGATCAGGGGAAACTTCTTGCGTACGACTGCCTCACGCATGCCGCTTGAAAGTACGACCCAAGCAGCCTCTCTAAGAAAATCTTCTTCAGTGACTTCTTCAAATACGATATTTGCTTGCCACTCGATCTCAAGGTTATAACCAGCGTCAATCACCGCCTGTTTGGCCCGGAGATGTCTCCCTAGCAAGCTATTGGACATGTTGAGATTTAGCGCTCTGCTCACGGTTCTCCCCTTTTTCCTCTGACTTATAAAGTCGAGAGGCTCCCCATGAAGCCTTAAGCAAGAGCTTCATACGGAGCGAGAGCAACGGGGGCATCCTGGGTGCGCATCAATCATTTTGCTCAATTCAACCTTTCTTTTGTGCAGAGCCTTCAGTCCATTGAATTTGCGGTCCGGAACCTTCTCTAAACATGGGGTCATAAACATGGGGTCAGGTCTTGAAATATAATATTTTGTGGGCTATATGATTTCTCATGGCCCGACCACCATAAACATGGGGTCAGGTCTTGAAATATAATATTTTGTGGGCTATATGATTTCTCATGGCCCGACCACTGCGAATCGAACATCCCGGCGCGGTTTACCACGTTACCTCACGTGGAAATGCGCGGGCGGACATTTTCCTTTCGGATGCCGACCGGCAGACCTTTCTTGATGTTTTGGCCGGTACAGTTGAGAAATACAACTGGCTGTGTCATGCCTTCTGTCTACTCGGCAACCACTATCACACCATCATCGAGACCCTCGATCCCAATTTGTCATTGGGTATGCGGCAGTTGAATGGTGTCTACACGCAGGCCTTCAATCGCAGTCACCAAAGAGTCGGCCATGTCTTTCAGGGTCGTTACAAGGCCATACTTGTTGAAAAGGGAAGCCACCTGCTGGAATTGTGTCGTTACGTAGTTCTCAATCCGGTGCGAGCCGGGATGGTAGCCAAACCCGAGCAATGGCAATGGAGCAGTTATAAAAGCACGGCCTATGCCGGCACGGTGCCGGAATTTTTGACCATCGACTGGGTGCTTGGACAATTTGCCGAGAAAAAGACCGCAGCACGGCAGCGATATCGTAGATTTGTTGCCGACGGTTTGAAGAACCAAGTGTCTCCCTGGCAAAAGCTTACTGGTCAGGTTTTCCTGGGCAGTGAGAATTTTGTTGCGCGCATGAGGGAACTTCTCGGAGACAGGCAAGAAATAAAAGAGATTCCTCGTGCCCAGCGGTATCCCGGGCGGCCGCCGCTTGACCGATTGTTAGCGAATATCACCCAAGGAGACCGGCAACAGTGCAACGATCAGATTGTGCAAGCTCACATCGCCTACGGGTATACATTGAAAGAGATTGCCGACTGTCTCGATATGCACTATACGACGGTCAGCAAGATAGTGGCCGCTAACAGAAAAAAGTGATATTTCAAGACCTGACCCCGAAAATGCGCAATTCCCTTAAGACAGACACGTTGTATTTGAGACAAATATGGGCTTTTAACTGAAGCGGCTGCATAACGTGATCGGTGATGCTTATCCGTAGTACGAGGCAACCCAGCAGAGGTCAATATCTGCAAAGTAAATCTGTACTGCTTTTCAGAGCTGATTGCCGATCGCGATGGATAGCCGAAGTTACGGAATCTCTGTACAAAGATTCTTGGTTACACCGGCGTCAGACAACCTGCAATCCATGTCCTTTTGATTTTCCTCTGGTTTCTGCAGATGCTGTCTGGTCTGTGCCAGGTGGGGGTAAACCTTGCCACAAAATACAACTGACACAGCTGACAGACTTTTAACGAAGCAACCTTTTGGATAGAAGGCTGCTTGGCGCAAAGTAATTCCATGTCTTAAAACGAGATTGTCTCTCCTATTCACTAACTGGAGGACTGCCCGCAAAACCAGCAGTCATCTCTGTGAGCCTTTTATGTTTAATTACTACTGGCTTCGTGTAAGTCCCCTTCTCCAGTTCTTTTTCCACCTTTTTTCCCAGCTTTTTATCCACATCTTTCATTTCTTTCCTCCTTATCTTTTGATGTTGTGGATTTTGCATTCAGGTAAGCTACTGCCTTCATGATACAAAAATCCCATATTGATGCAAATCTTTTTTACCGGATTCTTGAATTCAGTCGGATGGATAATGTGGTTCAGACATTGTCCATAATCATTCTAGAACCGAATCCAGTGACCTAATATCGATTTGTAAATCAAACGGGATGATCTATTCCAAATATTCATCCACATAAATGCGCTGATCAAAACATATTTTGGGATGATTTGTAAAAGTGCCGCATCATCTGTTCAATTTGTCGATTTTTAGATTGCATTCTTAAGTTTTTGATTATGTGGCATAAAACTACGAGTTCAATATGAACATTTAGTGCTCATCCGAATTAGATTGTTCTTGACAGCATGAGAGGTAGACGGGCAAATAGAAAAATTCAGAAAATTCTTATTTTTTTACAACCGCAAGAGGCTTTGAACATGTGTGGGATCGCAGGCATCTTCCGGCGTCAAGGGCTCGTGGAGTTTGATTCCTATCTACTCAGGAACATGACAAATCTGCTGGCCCACCGTGGCCCGGACGACTCGGGCCACCTGCTACTCAACACCGCATCCGGCGATTTTGACCTGGACAGTACTGAACACTGTGTTCAACTTTGCGATCTCTGCCTAGGTAACCGACGTTTAGCTATCATCGATCTCTCATCTCGCGGGCGGCAGCCCATGGTCAGCGAATCTGGAGACAGTTTTCTCGTCTTTAATGGAGAGATTTATAATCATGAGGACCTGCGTCGTGTACTGCTGAAAAAGGGACATCTATTCAGTTCCAGCACTGACAGTGAAGTCGTTCTTCATGCCTACGAGGAATGGGGTGATGGCTGTGTGAACCGTTTCAACGGCATGTGGGCTTTTGCTCTGTGGGATCAGCGTAACCGCCGATTGTTCTGCTCGCGAGATCGTTTCGGCATTAAGCCGTTTCACTACTTCATTGACCGAGATACCTTTGCTTTTGCCTCGGAGGCCAAGGCCCTCCTACCCTTGTTTCAAGTGAGGCCAAAAGTTAACGAACGACTCATACATGCTTTTTTATCCGGGGTGGGGATAGAGGATCCACAAGAGACCTTTTTTGAAGGTATCTTAAAGCTTGAGCCGGCGCATAATTTGGTTGTCACTTCCGAAACCGAGAGGTTCCAGCGCTACTGGAACCTCGATGAACCCAATGAGGTAGCAGACAACTCAGATCCGTACGAAAGGTTCAGAGAATTAATCCAGGATGCCGTTAGCCTCAGGGTGCGCAACAGCGATGTGCCGGTGGGACTGGCCCTCAGCGGCGGCCTTGACTCATCCTCAATACTATCATGCATGGCCAAGCTTAGGTCTGGACCGGAAATCGAAGCCTTCACCTCGGTCTTTCCCGGGTTTCGTTACGACGAAGCAAATTTCGCTCGCATTGTCACCAAACGTTTCAAGTCCAGACTGCATGAGGTCATTTACGATCCGAGCCATGTGTTAAGTGACTTGAGGCAAGTCCTCTGGCATCTTGATTTTCCATCGATAGAGTATCAGATATTGCCGCGCTGGGCTTTGATGAAGACCGCGGCTACTCGAGTCAAGGTTATTCTCGAGGGACAAGGCGCTGACGAATTACTGGCTGGCTACACCAATGATTATCTCGCTCCTTATCTTGCTGCCGAAGCTGATCTTCCAGGGGGATGGCCAACAGTACTACGGACTCTTTTGTATATTGTGCAGAACAGATCCATTTGGTCGTCTATGCTGATGAGATGCTTTCCCAGCTTAACCCTGCCACGGTTCGCGTATGGTAAAATGCGGTCACCACAACCCCTGAGCGAGGCATTCAAGTATAGCCATCCTATTGAGCCACTGCCTATTGCTCACAAACAGTTTGGAGACCCTCTTACGCATAGGCTTCACTTTGACATGACAACTGGGACTTTACCGCGGCTTCTCCGGTTGGGTGATGCCATCAGCATGGCTCATGGGCTGGAATCCAGGTTACCTTTCTTAGATTATCGCCTAGTTGAGTACTTGTTCACGCTGCCTTTCCGCCTTAAGATGGATGCTGGGGTAAGCAAGCCCTTACTACGCCGTGCTTTCAAAGATGAAATACCGGAACGGATACTGAAACGGCGAGATAAGATTGGCTTCTACGCTCCATTGGGAAAGTGGCTACGGCCCCTGCTCTTTGACATCCGTTCCGTTTTGCTGGACAGAAATTGTTTGGGGCGTGGGTTGCTGGCTCATAAAGAACTGGAGCATCTTATTGAGAAAGTACAGCTGGGCAGGCGCTGGGCTGCACACTCCTTGTTCAGGATTCTGTCCCTAGAGCTCTGGTTCGACCTCTTTGTTGATGCTTTCCCAAAAGGCAAAAAAGACCTAAACTTTTAGAATAGGTGGTCTCATTATTGGTGGTGATCAAGTGCAATATGATTATGGTCGCTTGCCATAGTGACGAGGCAGAGATGCAGGTTTTTTCATAACAGATATGCGAACCAAACTCGTTATGCAAATCGTTGCGGGCAAGTCCAACATAAGTTTCAGCTGTACGCACTGGCTGTGGCAAACCCCGCATAACGGATACATCACTAAATCGGCACTTGTTCACCAAGTATGGCTATAACGAAAGCCTTGATTTCGTATTCCAATCCTTGGTCACGCAAACCCTTACCACTGGCAGTTAAACAACAAAGGCAGAGCCAAGCAATGACCCTGCCATATTCATTTTCAGCTGACCAAATATTAATGCCTGGTTCATACTCCCAGGCAAGTCTGACCTTTTATCCGCGCCTCACAGGACGTTCAGGCATTAAGATTTGGGTGTTTCTCACATTTGGACTTAAGATTCTTCACGTCCTTATATTCTTCATTCAATATCGCGTTGCATAATAAAATAACTTGTGCTGCCGTCCGTGAAGTCCCTGAAAACACCAGTAATTTGGTTTTCGCTCACCCATCTACCATCCATAACACCAATAGTTTGGATTAATTCGTCGATTTGCACGGAGACGGTCAAATGGATCGACTTATCGGCAGAGACGATCCCGGTCACAATTGCTTGCGTGCCCATTACCTCGTACGTTCCTCTGAAGAGCCCTCCACTTTGATGTGTGATATTAGCTGTAGCAGAATATTCTGGAATCTCGTCTCCATTAGGAAGAATTCCTTTGCCCGTACCGCTCCAACTGCCAACCAAACTGATAGAGGCAGCTTCTGGTGGCAGATCACCCCCATACCTTAACCGAAGTAAAAATGCAGCCATCTCAGCGCGCGTTACATAGGATTCTGGACAATACGACAAAGGATTCGTGGTGCATCCTTTCGTAATTCCATCCAGATAGAGTTGCTCGATCCAACCGGATGCCCAGTACTCCACTGGAACGTCTGCAAAGATGCCCTTGGCGACAGGAGGGGTATATTCGGGTGCTAAGAAATTACCTGCGTAAGATGCCGCATGATCAGAGGAATCGATCGCTGCACCATAGGTTGCAAAAAAGGCAATAAGGACAAACGTGAAACACAGGGCCAAAAATGCTTTCCTTTTCATCTTTCAGTCCTCCTTATGTCGGTCGTCAATCCAATCTGCTTCTCAAACAAAACACCGGGCAACCTATTTCTTGGCAACCGGGCTATCCATTTTTATGAGCACCCGCAGCTTTCCGTCCCCGCCTTACAACGGGTTTGGCCTTTTCAAGGAACCGAATGAAAATGCCCCCAAAGGGCAAGACGAACCCTTTAGAGGCTCTACAGCGGCATTTTTGAAGGACCTTTTTGCACGGCTATCCTCTAATATCACGAGAAGACAACGCGCCAAAAGCAGGCGCTATGCGCGATCGAGCACAATAGGTTCAATAGGGTGAAATTCGAAAGGATCCAGAAAATCGTTTTAATTTTAATCATACAATGAGCAGTTCGGCAACCCATACCATTTATTAAATAACGGTTATCATAATGCTATTACGTTTAACCTTATGCATAACTTCAAGTGGGTTAAGCATAACTTTCAGTTCAAATGATAGCTATGAAAAATCGCGACATGGTAAATTTGCTCTAGATGGTCACTATACTAGCGCGCCCCAAAAAAGTGAAGATAACTTTTGGTCATAGCAACTCGTAATGAAGAAAGAGGTACTACGGATAACATTAGTATATCTTGAATTTTAGGAACTTGCTGAACAGACGAGAAAAAAGCCGAACCCAAAGGCTGGCTAAAATGTTTTGTCCATCAATCAATCTATGCTAATTTGTTCGTGGGTGAGTAGCATGTCTTTCTTGCCCCATCAAGGCGGGTTGTGGCTTGCAGGACCACTTCCCGCCGCTCTGTTTTAAGCCTTTGGACTGTTGCCCTGCCTCCCCTACAACTTTAGGAAGGTTGCACCGGATGAAGAAGTCTGCCCGTGAAGAAAACAAGAAATGCATCCACTGCGGTGCGGGGCCGGATTATCTTGCGCTGTTGAATCCCGGAGGAGAATCCAGGGGCGGAGTGGAAGGCTTCTATTATCGATGCGGCCAATGCAGGCGGTATCTCGTCGAGTACCGGATAGGTGGAGAAGTTAAAATGGTCCGCGGTTCTTGAAGTGGCCCTCAATGTGGTTCAGGTGAACCTCTGAAAGGAAAGGACAAAAGAGGTCCTGCGGAGAGCTGAGATGTCGGTATTCTTGGGTTAGCTTGCTGATAGATAACTTGTAGGATAAGCATTTCTCTTGCGGTAAATGGGGGAAGAGGATTATTTCCAGAAAAGCACGACGATAACCCTCTTGCTATTGCCCCTATTCAGAACATCCTGAATAAATCTTGTCCTCGCCTTTTGATTCTCTGTCTATATGTAAAAGTACCTATTTTCGTATAGGCAAAAGTACCTATATAGCTAACTTTCTTTGTGAATTCTGATATTTTGTCTTGCAACTTCACCGAGTCCATTACACTGCCCACCATCCTAAACTTCTTCTCATTCAATCTTTTACTTGCATGCAATCGCTTCGCGTTTCGGGGGAGGGGCGGAAACGATGAACAAAAGCGATCTTATAGGGGAGCTTTCTCGTGTGAGAGGAATCACTCTCAAGCAAGCTGAAATAGTGGTCAATTCAACGTTCAAAATGATGACAGAAAGTCTGGCTAATGGTGGGCGGATAGAGGTTCGTGGGTTTGGTTCTTTCAAGGTTAAGGCATACGAAGGCTTCACCGGGAGGAACCCAAAGACTAAGGAACCAATTGAAGTGGAACCCAAAAAGCTCCCTGTTTTTAAGGTGGGTAAAGAACTGCATGAGCGTCTGAATGGGACGCATGAGCTTGAGGAAGAAGATGCGGTACTATCCAAAACTTATCGCAGGTGGAAAGCCCAGAGACTAGAAGACAAGATCGCAGGTGATGATGCTGGAAGCATGGAGGACACTGACAAAAAAGTTGTAATCACCTGGGATCAGATTCAGCAAATCGGAATGGAGGAAATCAAGATGTCAGAGTGTTGGACAAAAACTATAAGTTGGGTCAGATTGAAACGGCTTACGTTGGGGAACCAATAGTCAAACACAAGGACTATTTCGTCTATAAGGAGTTTGAAAAGAAGGTAAGGGCCTCGAATGATTTCGTAATCAAGGGGCCACTCGTGAAAGTTTCTGGGAGCAACGGAGAAGTCTATCCGATTGTCGGAGAAGTTGAAGAAGATGGGAAGGCCGTATATCTGATGAAGATTGAAGCCGAGCCTCTTCTTGGTTTTGCAGTTAATGACAACGGGCGGTTCACTGGAACCTTTATGAATGTCACCGACGATCTGAATATGTGGTGAAGTGGCCGACTTGATTTTGTTGTTTTATTCCCTGCTTTTTCTTGCCAAGAATTTCCTCACAAAATCTTATTCTCCTCCCCTTTTATTCCCGTTTTCATATTGATCATTTCGTTCTGGAATTGGTCCATTGACCCGCGGAGGTTAGTGGTCAATGGCAAAACGAATCAGAAAGCGTAAATGCAAGAGTTGCGGTGTTTTCTTCACCCCCGACTACCGCAGCTGGCAGCGCCAGAAATATTGTTCCAAGCCCGAATGCCGCAAAGCCGGCAAAGCCGCAAGCCAAAAGCGTTGGCTTCAAAAACCCGAGAACAGAAACTACTTTCGTGGGCCTGACAATGTGGGTCGCGTACAAGAGTGGCGCAAAGCCCACCCGGGATATTCCCGAAAAAAGAGGGAAGCGTTACAAGATCTCTTCTCTTCCCAAGCTTCTGTTTTAATTGGCTTAATCTCTCATTTAACCGGCTCTGCGTTACAAGATGATATCGCTTCGAGTGCCCGTCGTCTGCAACAATTGGGAAACGACATTTTAAATGGTCCAACTCAAAACAACGGAGGTACTCATGGTTCAAAAACATCTCATCTGTCGGGAACGCGTGCGCCTGATACCCCAGCAGTTCAGTTGGGTGGATCAGCGCCTGGTGCGTGACCGCCACATCGAATCCTGCTCTCATCCAGCAGCTGCACTCTATCTCTTTTTGGTCACAGTAGCCGATCAGCAGGGTCTTAGCTACTACTCCGACTCCTCTCTTATGAGCCGACTTTCCATGGATTTACAGACTCTGGATTCGGCCAGGCAAAATCTCATCCAGATTGGCCTCATTGCTTTTGAGAGCCCCCTGTACCAGGTGCTGTCATTGGAACCCTTTGCCCCACCCGAGCGTATGCTGCGCATGGCCCCGTGCTCACTGGAAACAAGGGAGCAGCCCGTCCACCTGGGCCACATCTTAAAGCACATGATGGAGGAGGACTCATGATCGACTTTGACCAGTTTAGCAGAATCAAAAACTACCACGAGCAAAGGGGGCTGAATGCCGCCCAGATTGCAGCAGAACTTGGACTTGACCCGCGAACCGTCGCCTACTGGTTATCTCAAAAAAGCTTTCGACCAAGAAAACTGGTACACCGAAAAAGCAAGCTCGATCCCTTCAAGGACTCCATCATTAGAATGCTCGAAACTCACCCTTACAGTGCAGCACAAATCTTTCACAGTATCCGGGAGGAAGGCTTCGATGGGGGATACACCATCCTGACCGATTATATCCGCAAGGTTCGCCCCAAGCGGACACCCGCTTTCCTAAAACTCGCCTTTGCACCGGGAGAATGTGCCCAGGTGGATTGGGGCTCCCATGGCTCCATCCGGGTCGGTGAAACCCAAAGAAGGCTCAGCTTTTTTGTCATGGTCCTTTGCTACAGCCGCATGATGTACCTTGAGTTTACCGTCTCCCAGACCATGGAGCACTGGCTTTCCTGCCACCAGAATGCCTTTGCCGCTTTTGGCGCCGTTCCCAAGAGGGTCATGGTCGACAATCTTAAGGCCGCTGTGCTCAAACGGATTGTGGGAGCAGCCCCGGTGTTTAACCCGAAATATCTCGATTTTGCCAACCACCACGGGTTTACCATCACTCCTTGTGGCGTAGGGAAGGGAAACGAAAAGGGACGTGTGGAAAACGGGGTCGGCTATGTAAAGAAAAACCTTCTTGCCGGTCTCGATCTACCCGATTTCCATGCCATGGCTCTCGCAGCCAAACAGTGGCTCGATACGGTTGCCAATGTCCGCACCCACGGGGAAACCAGGAGGAAACCCATCGAGATGTTTCAGGAAGAAAGAACATCCCTTCTGCCCCTTCCATCCCATCTCTATGACGTCGGCACCATATCGCAAGTGCGCGCTTCCTCGCAGTTTCGAGTCAGCCTTGATTCAAACCGTTATTCCGTTCCGGCCGAATATGCCGGCTCACACCTTACACTCAAAACCTATCCGGACAGGATCTGCATCTATCATGGGGACAAGCTCATTGCCCGCCATACAAGGTCCTATGACAAAAACAAGGACTTTGAAGATCCCGATCATCCCAAGGAGTTGCTCGCTCAACGAAAGAAAGCCCGCGACCAAAAGATCTTCATGCGTTTTCTCTCACTGAATCCCAACGCGCAGGACTACTACCGTGAGCTCGAAAAGCGGCGCATGAACCCACGCCACCACGTACAAAAAATCGTTGCCTTATCTGAAATCTATGGTGTGGAGCCGGTTTCCAGGGCCATGGAGGATGCCTTCTTCCTGCAGGCCTTCGCCTGTGAGTACATCGCAAATCTTCTGGAACAGCGCACACGCAAGTTGCCGGAGCCCGCAGCACTGCACCTGACCCGAAGATCCGACCTCCTGGATCTGGAAGTTAAGCCCCCGGATCTATCCATCTACCAAAAAGACAAAAAGGATTAAACCCCATGGCAAACCACAAAAACTCCGACCAAACACCAATCGACCCCAGCTTGATAGCCCATCTGGAGTTCCTCAAACTTTCTTTTATGCAAGCCAATTATGATGCTTTAGCTAACCTCGCAGCTCAAAAAAACTGGACTCACGTGGACTATCTCGCCGCCCTTGCCGAGGGGGAAGCAGGGTTGCGACGTGAACGCTCTATCCAGAGGCGAATCCGGCTGGCACGCTTTCCGGTCATAAAAACTCTTGAACACTATGGTCCCAATATTCAGTTGGATTTCACCTTCCCTACTGGGAGAGCCACCCACTTCATGACGTAAGTGTTCAAAATTCTTGCTTTTGATAAAGTAATGCATGATCTTCATAATATTCGGTTGGATGCAATACTTTATCAAATAGGAGGCTGATTGACATAGGCACCATAGTGACTTGCAACTCAGGAAGAATTCCATACATTCCTTTTCCATTCGGTATGTTACGCGCATGGCTTACCCCCCGGACAGATGAAGCCACATTGTGAAGCAGCCCGAAAATGGTGATTAAGTATGGCATCTTAAACCTTGTAAACCGTTGGCATGCAATAATCTAACTGAATTTTGTTTTCATAGCTTGAACAGTTCAAATGGAGCTGGCCGACCACAATCAATCGTGCCGCCCTGCAAAACCTCTTCCGCCTTAAGTTCATAGAGGATAAAACCAATGTCATCTTCCTTGGCGGAGTCGGCCTCGGCAAAACACATCTCGCCACCGCCCTTGGCTATGCCGCATGTCTTAAAGGAAAATCCGTGCTTTTCACCACAGCCATCGATGCCATCAATACCTTGTCGGCAGCGCAGGCGGCAAATCGCTTAAAGGCCGAACTCAAAAAGTATCTCGTCCCATCCCTGCTCTGTTTGGATGAGCTCGGCTTTTTGCCGATTGACAAGCATGGCGCCGATCTGCTCTTCCAGATCATCAGTTTGCGCTACGAGCAAGGCTCGATTGTCATCACCTCGAACCGATCGTTCAGAGAATGGCCGAAGATCTTCAACAACGACTCGACCCTTACCTCAGCCATACTTGACCGCCTTCTTCACCATTCCGAGACTATCCTCATCGAGGGCAAAAGCTATCGTATGAAAGGCGAAGTCGAATCCTGATCCATTCAACACCACTTCCGCCGGTATCGATCAGCCTCTTCGACCCGGCGGTATCCAATCCCCCACTCACGAACATTTTCAAACCGTTACTTTTGCTACAGTTTCACGCCGGCGCTAACAAATGAGTCGTCTCTTGAAGTCGAGATCAAAATGCTCGCTGTCATGCACGAGAAAAACGAGCAACACTTCACCACTACCCTGTCTCCCTTTTCACACCATTTGGTCATATCAAACGTGCTTTACAGCTGTGGGTTGAAGGGATCGGGGTGTTTATGACGGTTAAGCCCGTAAGCTCTGCAAGTTACTCGTATGTTTGATGCTGGCATGAATGTTGTGGGGTCTGGCTCATGAGTAAGAGCGAATTTTTGAAAAGGAAAGCCCCATTACGATAAATCTATTGCTCCTCAATTCAAAACGAAATTCAGCGCTGTCAGTCACCAGGGAAAAACAACAAACCTGCTCAAAGACTTAGCACACGGTGCCCACTGTGCTTTACTCGTGCAAAACATCTTAGCGAGTCTTTCGGATAGGAATAGGGGGTCAGTTCGGGCGATTGTAAAGATCAGATTTCTGCTTGACACCATCCTTCAAGCGTTATTAACTGTCTGAAGCAACAAACAAAAGTGCTTACTCTTTGCCAATTTGGTCTAATTCTTGATTGGGTATGAAGAAATGCAAAAAAGACAAGTGATTGGTTTATCAGGAGGGACTGCACTTATTCTGGGGGTCTTCGCCCCAATCGCAAGTATGCCGATGTTCGGTAGCATCAACTATTTCCAGTATGGAAGGATAAGCTGGTTACTCATCCTCATCGGTCTTATTTCAGTCGGTCTTGCAGTAGTCAGGGATTATAGAGGTCTTTGGCTCGCTGGCATTCTCTCGTTCATCATAGTAGTCTTTGCATTTATATCTTTCCGTTCGAGGATATCTGAAGCAGAATCAAAAATAGAAAATGAACTCAGGGGAAATCCTTTTAAAGGGCTTGCACTTGGTTCGATCCAGTTGCAGTGGGGATGGTTGATATTAGCACTTGGACCTGGGTTGCTAATCACTTCTGCCGCATTGAAATCAGATGTAGAAAAGTGGACTAAAAAGTGTCCTTTTTGCGCAGAGACTATAAAGCTTGAAGCAGTCAAGTGTCGTTTTTGTCATTCGGACTTTGATCGTGACGAGGTGCAAATGCAAATAGCTGCGCGTCACGCTGTTTCACAAAACACAACACCCAAACAACCATTTAAGAAGTAATTCGAAGCTCAAAGTACCACGTTCACTCTTCCCAAGAAGCTGCTGCTCCCATTGCTGGTAGTTTTTACGCTTGTGTTTGTCGCGACTGTTTCGCTTTTCAAAGCAAGTGCTGAAAACACTTCCCGAAACAACTGAGCCGATCGCGGTCGTTCTATGTCCGGATTGTTAGTAGCGCTGCATAATGGTTCAATACGTCAAATCATAACAACCAAAGATCATTGTGAAATACCACCAAGTAATTTGATATACATTATCTAATTTTAGATAAGCTTTTGATGTTTCATTCGGTTATTGTGTACCAGCAAAAGTGCACTCCTTCCATGTGTTATTCGATGAAGCAAAGGAAAGCTGCTTGAACCGCGAAGATTCATGCGGTTGTGATGGTTTTGTGTTGGCACTGGCGGGACATGAAGTGCGCACAGATACCACCCCGCGTTCGATTGGGAGAACCGACCATCGCTTCTTACCCCTATTTAGAGCACTCTGATTAAACTTCATCCTTCCTCTTTGACTCGCTGTCTATAGGCAAAAGTACCTATTTCGTTATAGGTACAAGTACCTATATAGCTAAATTTGTTTGATAATTCTGATATTTTTTCTTGAAAACTTCTGCGAGTCCGTTACACTGCTCACCATCCAAAACTTCTTTTCATTCAATCTTTTACATGCATGGACTGGCTTCTCGTTTCGGGGGAGGCGCGGAAACGATGAACAAGAGTGATCTAATTGCAGAGCTTTCTGGCGTGAGAGGAATCACTCTCAGGCAAGCTGAAATAGTGGTCAATTCAACGTTCGAAATGATGACAGAAAGTCTGGCTAATGGTGGGCGGATAGAGATTCGTGGTTTTGGTTCATTCAGGGTCAAGGACTATGAAGGATATGAAGGGAGAAACCCGAAGACTGGTGAGCAGATCGATGTTAATCCGAAAAAGCTTCCTGTCTTTAAGGTCGGAAAAGATTTGCATCAGAGATTGAACGGGGAGGTGAGGCAAGTTTGGCGTGATTAAAGAAAGGGACGTACTAAAGGAGGGGGAAAGTTATGAATCGAATTGGCTTAATGGCAGTAGTCTTCGGATGTATGGTGATGCTTTTGGGATGCGAGACAACCAACTCCATACCTTACAAAGCATCTACAGCAAACATAATAGCTATACAACAGAGCCTCCAAGCACAAGGAAGGAAGGTAAGAGTAGGCAATATTGAACTGGCCTCTGGTGTAGAGGAGAGTCCCATGTGTCGTCTTATGGGGCCTGTAAAGGTTGCGCCTGGGAAATCATTACCTCAATACATAAAAGAAGCGTTCATGGAGGAACTGTTTGCTGCGCAAGTGTATCAGGTTGATGCACCCACGGTGATCGACGGGCGAATTGAAAAACTCGATTTTAGTTCGGTTTCCCCAGCCAGTTGGAATATCACGATGGCCGTAAAGTCCAATTCTTCTCCGGGATATACGGTTTCAGTAAACTACATGCTACGTCTCAGAATACTTGACTCTGGAAGTCTCAGATTAATTGGACGTGTTTGCCCCCAAGGAGTAAGACTATTGGGGGCAAAGATGGGTAATAAGCTCATCGATTCTGGAGTCCATCGATCAATTTGACGGCGTCGCGGAAGTTGCAGCATCTGACGGCCATGACCATATCGATGGGGTTGAAGTTTTTCTGACATCTGAAACATCTGGCCAGGTTGGTTTTGGGGTTGGTGGCTGTGTTGAATTCGGAGCACAAGGGACAGAGAAAGCGGAAGTAGCCTTCGGAGACCTTGCAGGGAAGGCGAAGGAAGTCGGAGATGAGTGGTGCGATGGGGATGTCGTTTCGCAGCATTCTGAGTTTGTCCTTGGAATAGTGGCGTGTCATAAGTTCCTCCTATGGAAGCTGGAATTCGGTCATGGTATCGGTGACAAGTGCATCGTTGATCTTTTTGAGATTTCGAGATGCGGCATTGAGCAAGCAAGCTGTCGAGATGTTATTGATTTGTCGAGGGACCCCGCTTGAGTAGTCATGGATGAGGGATTTGGCTTCGACCTCGAAGATCTTTTCATTGCTTCCTGCCGAGCCCATCCTGGCATCGATGTAGGCTGAGGTTTGATCTTTGGTGAGGGGAAAGAGGCGGCAACGCACGGAGACTCTGTGGACCAGGTCCGTGAGGGAACTGCGAGAGAGGAGTCGAGCCAGGGGGTCTTGTCCGGCGAGGAGGATCTTGAGTGGGAGATTGGTATCGACGGCGGAGCTCACCAGGAGGCGCAGATCGGTGAGGGCGACGGGATCGATGAGGTGGGCTTCGTCGATGAGGAGAACGGTTGTGAGATCATCTTTTGTGCAACGTTCCAGTATTTGAAGAAAGAGACTGTCTTTTCCGCGTTTAGGGACTTCTCCGAGTTCTGTGACGATGAGGCGAAGCAAGGCGCTGGAGCTGACTCCCGTGAAATGAAGATAGAGCGGGCGGTATCGGCTCTTGGAAAGGGTTTCAATGAAGAGTCTGAGGACAGTGGATTTGCCGACACCGGTCTGGCCGATCAAGAGGGCAAGGGCGCCCTGGGCTGAGAAGTAATCGAGTCTTGCCAGGCACTGGGAGATGCGAATGTCTCTTAAGATCCAGTCCATGGGAGGGCGTTCTTGGAAGGGATGGTCGCTCATTTTGAAGTGATTGAGGAACATGGGATTACTCCTTTTTGCGAAGAATTTGTTTGAGTTCATGGATAAGATAGGGAAAGGACTTGTTATAGGTTCGGGCAAAGGCCTCTTTGAGCATGGGCTCGCTGAGGGCCGGGTTCTGGTTGTAGAATTTCTTTAGAATTTCGAGCTGTTCGGCGGAGAAAGCGGAGAGGCCTTCTTTATAACCCAAGAGCTGAGCAAGGGATTTTACAAAGGCATAAAACGGCCATGGCCGCTGGGAGATAACCTTGCGGTAATCGATGCCTTGGGTGTTTGCGGCAAGCTTTTTTTGGTGCTCTCGAACGAGGAGATCGAGGAGATTGTGTTTCGGCTTTCCCTCGGGTTGTGCGAGAATTGGAGTGTGTGCGCTTTGCCGATGGTGGAGGACCCCCGACCCAAGATATTCTCTTTTCATGGAGTAGATCTGGACGGTATCGGTGGAGGAAAAAGGATCGAAATGGACCCAGACCTTGTCTCCTCTTAAAGTTTGATCGACTCTGTAGAAGCGGTTGTCGAGGCGGATATCGGAAAAATCCTTGTGCACCGAGCGGGTGAGCTTTCGCATGAAAGAGGAGAGGATCAGGTCCATTTGCACGTGGCGGATGACGGTAAGTCCCGTATGGTAGCGGTCCCTCGGGGTCTGGCCGGTCTCTGAATGGATGCTATCGTGATAGTCCACGGCAAGCCATGCACTGAACGCTCGATTGAGGTTCTCGGGGCTCAGGGCGTCTTGTGCGCGCACTTCGGATTCGAACTGATCCTGGGCCGTGGCAAAAAAGCGCTCAATGAGGCCTCCCGGGGAAGGATCTCCCGGAGGCCGGTGGATAAGGCGGGTATGAGTGCGATAGCAGGCGGCTTTGAGACCATTTGAGTGGTAGACTTTGGCATTATCGAGGTAGAGCTCCAAAGGCGCTCCGTGTTTGGCCAGTCCACGAAGGAGTGAGTCGATGAGGATGTCGAGGCTTTGGCGCAAGTAGTAACGTGCCTCCACAACATATCGGCTATGGCAATCGATGAAGGCGGAAAGATAGGTGGGAAGAATCTCCTGGCCGCAGAGTACATAAGGGCCTTCTTCGAAATCGCCCACCCAGAGGTCATGGGTATGGTCCCTGGACCATCGTTTCCTCACCTTCTTTGTCACAACGCCGAGCTTCAAACGGGTTGCGCCCGCCTCCTTAAGATGCCGGTAAAGGGTGGAACGGGGAAGAGTTACGCCATAAAGGTCTTTCAGGAAACGGTTGATGGTCTTATGCGAGCGCTTGGGTTGCTCCTTTTTGAGCTCGATTGCTTTTGAGATGATCTCGTCCGGGGCATTTCGGGGATGGCCCCGATCTTGCCGATCCTTTCTTGCCAGAGCGTCGAATCCTCCGGCCCGATACCGGTTCAACCTTCGCCTGAGGGTGGAGAGCGACGGCCTGCCCATGCGGCCGTCGGGGAAGACGATCTCCTTTTTCGAGAGCCCTTTTAAGAAGTCGTGGGTCTGCTCCGGTTCCACCTCGTCAAAGAGGACGGGGCGAAGGAGATCACACCAAAAAAGTGCCCATTTTTCATCTTTTTGCTTCAAACGCCTCCTCCGTTATTAAGGTTGGAGGCGATCGTAGATCATCCCCAGGCACAGCGCGTTGCAAAGAAGGGGAATATTGAAGCACTAAAAGCGGCCCGGAACTTCACCTCCAAATGGAGGATCTGTCGGCAGCGTGTGAGGATCGATTTTCGAGCGGCTTTGACGTACTTTTTGGGACAGACTTCGATGGCGGCCAACTCACGGCAAACAGAAGAGAGCGGGTTGTTCTGCACAATCAGATCTTGGGCGCAACGCAAGATTTCCTTGAATCCGCCAAGGGTTGTGATCCATCGGTAGGGAGTCGAATGAGCAAGACTTCTATAATCGATACTCTCTTCGCTGGTCGTGGAAGCATGGAAGATGGGCATACCTTGTTCCAAAACCACCTTCCTATAGGTTGATGCTGCCTCTTCCAGATAGAATTCGGTGAAATGGAGTATGGTCTCTCGAACGTAGCGCTTACGGGGAAACGCAAACGGAGGTTGTTGAGTGAAGGTTTTCTTGCAGCCAGGACATCGCCATCGAATCACAAGACAAAAAACCACCTGAACCAGCAAGTCGCATAGAATGTAAAATCTGCGAGGACGGGCTTGATGGCGTGTGAACCCAGTCGGCGGTGTATAGCATACGGGGCAGGAAGGGAGATCACAGCGGATCTTGTTTCGCAACACGTCGTTGGCATAGGATTCGACCTTGGTGCGGGTAACCGAACTTGACATAGTACTCCTTCATTTTGCAGTGGATTTTGGGGATGGAAACCATTCGGGGCTATATAACGGCGAGATGGTTGTGCATGCAAGGCCAGGTCTGGCAGAATGTGCAAACACCTCCCAACAGATAGGCCGGGTAAGCGGGGTACAATGAAGATACAAAAGGCGGGATATCGCGGGGTATGCAGGATCAGTCTATGAGACTGTCTGTGTCAAATACTGTAGGACGTAGGAACTACAGGTTTGATACGAGCTGGTCTGCTTATTCTGCATGCAAGAATGTAGCAGACGCTTTTGGTCCAGCTGTCCAAGAGTTATTGCATCAGGTTGTCACCAACCCACAGTTCGCCAAGTTAGCCCAGTAACGTTCTGCCTACAGCAGCTAAAGACGACAGATCCAAAAACGGTAACATTTATGACAACCAGCACAGAGAGGTCGGACATTGCTTTTGAACCATTCCCGCAATCACCAAACCAACAGAGCATTCTAGTCCGTCTAGCCTTTCTGCTTTTGTATTCTTGTCGGTATTCTCTGCAGCATTAAGATAACGTCGCTGCTCTGCTCTTAACCACCCTGCTGGAGTTCGGATTTGATGGCTGGCTCGAAGGGAATATGCAAGCGTGAACATTATATGTCGTGTTGGAAATTGCGCTCTTTGGCAGGTAAGAAATGACAGGCAAAGAAAACGCAATGGCTAATATCGAGCTGCGCGCAAAGAAGAAGCTATGGCAGCGTTTCACCGAACTTCATCCCCATCAAGCTCCTGACCAGAAGGGCTACGTGACAGCAGCGGAACAAAATCTTCTTCCTGGTATAGACATTGTGACATTCAAGCAGGATCTCAGTGGCGGAAGCGGGAACGAATTGGAATCTAAATTCCTCGCTGTGCATTCCTCATCGGCGCTCGCGGTGAACACTTTTGCACTCTGGAAAACCGACCCACAATCCTATACACTGTGCAATATAACTGGATTCAACCAGCTAACGTTTGAAAAGAAGTGCAGGACAGGACTGAGAGGAACGCCCCCTAATCTGGATGTCCTGCTAGAATGCGAAACTGCGGTCGTCGGGATTGAATCTAAGTTCTTGGAACATCTTACCCGCAAGAAACCCAAATTCTCACCCAGCTATAGCAGAGACAAGCTCCCACAGATTGAAGACCTTTGGTGGAAAGCACTGGGGCATTATCGTAACGCCCCCCAGCAGCATCTTGATGTCGCGCAACTGATCAAACACTACCTTGGAATTCGGAAACAGTGTGCGCATAAGGACACAAAGGTTCTGCTGTACCTGTTTTGGGAACCTGAAAATGCATTGGAATTACCGGAATTCAGGAAGCACCGAGAGGAAATAAGAGAGTTTGCATCTAGGATCGATGGAGGTTCAGTTCGGTTTGAGGCAATGAGTTATCCAGAGCTGTGGAACAACTGGAACGTCCGGAAAGATCTAAGCGCGCACGTGGCTAATCTTCGGAGACGGTATTCGGTCGAAATATGACGCTATCTCTACTCTTTTGAACGATCTGAATAGGATCAAGGAAAGCTTTTATCATTTTGGAAGGGCGAAAACGATGAACAAAAGCTACTGCCACGCTTGTAGTTTGGACTGACTACATTGACTATGCAATCGTTATGGGTAGATATTTGATCAGTCGAGGTTAAGGGAGGAGGGAAGGATTTGTGCATCCAATAAATGTGACTACAGCTTCTTCAATCCAGGGGTGGCAGATTGAACAATATCGCGGAGTAGTGTCAGCACACGTAGTGGCTGGTACTGGAATAATATCCGACACATTCGCTGCGTTTTCCGACCTCTTTGGTGGGCGTTCGAAGTCTTACATGAGGCAGCTAAGCTCTTTATATAATGAAGCGGTATCCCTGTTGTGTAACAAAGCAGGAGAAAGAAGATGTAATTGGGTAATTGGTTTAAAAGTGGACATGGATCAAATATCGGGTAAAGGATTCCAAATGTTTATGGTCACCGCTATCGGAACTGCGGTTGTTGCTGCTCCTTTATTACAAGCGAGGGAAAAGGATAGCACAGATTTAAGGATCTTTACCACAGAAGATGTCGAGTTTTTCATTAAGAAGCGGGAAGTAATAAGCATAATGCAATCCTCAGGACACCATATAGGAAAATCTGTGTGGGAATTCTTACTGGAATATCCAGTCGCTGAAGTTGCTGATCGAGTGTTATTGGAATGGAAACCTAGCAATTCGGACGTTCCTGGAAAAGAGGAAACCAACAATATCATCTTAAGATATTTTGAATCGTTGGCCCCAGACATTGCAACTGATTACCTCTACAATGCACTATCATCCGATTCTAGTGCAGCGGCAATAGCCATCATTAACACTATCAACTATTGTAGCCTCAAACACACCATAAATTGCTTCAACAAAAACGATGCAATCTTGAATAGAGCAGCTCTGCAAACCATAAAAGCCTTTCAGCCTATGTACATTTACGAGGATATTGCAAAAATAGACAAACTGATTACTGAGATACCTCGGCTTCGTTTTGAAAGAAAAGTAGTAATGGTCGTCGAGAAGTCGATGCTAGGTGGAGAAAAGGAAAAGTGGGTTTGCGAATATGGACACAAGAATAAGATGGAAAGTGAAACTTGCTCTGTTTGCGGACACAAAAAGCAATATTACGCGGATGATGAAATCACGCCAGAAAAAGCGGTTGAAATACTTGGAAATCTAAAGATAGCACTGGAAGAATGTTTCATGCAATAAGGGTTAGCTGATGATGAAATGCAATGGCTGGTATTTGATTTTAGGTGAATGGCAATATTAAAACGCCCAAAAAGGACGATGGATCAATATACTCCGTATACTGGGGACATCGTTATTTCAAGCAATTTTTCGGTGCTTGGCTTGTTTAGAAAGTGCGGGACAAACAGAAAGAAAGCGTGTATGACATGGGAACACAACTCTGATCCAAGGAGGTTTCCATGCGAAATGCCAGTGAGCGGGCTCAATCATCGTCCCAATGTAGCCTGGGAAGGTATTTTACAGAAGGCATCAAGTTTTTGTTCAAGAGCGCTGCAGCCAAACTGAAGGGCAGTGCGCGTCGCCAGTTCTTGGCCGAGACTGTTCGAGAGCTCGGACCCGGTGGGCAGGCTTTGGCAGAGCGAGAACTCGGTTGGAACCGTGGGACCATCCGCAAAGGGATGCACGAACTCGCTACCGGCGTTGAATGCATGGACGCTTTCTGCCTGCGGGGACGCAAACGCTCCGAGAAGCACTTGCCCAATTTGCTCGACGATATCCGTGATATAGTCGACTCCAATGCTCAAGTGGATGCGACGTTGCGTACGCCCCGCCTGTACATCAAATTGACAGCACGCCGGGTGCGAACGGAACTGATCGAACAAAAGAACTACAAAGATGAAGATCTTCCGCCACGGCGCACTATAAGCACGATTCTTAATAAGCTGGGTTACCGGCTGCGAAAGGTAAAAAAAACAAACCGTTGAAGAAAATCCCGGAAACGGACGCTATTTTTGACCAACTTCGCAAGGTCAACCGTGAAGCCGACGAGACAGAGGGAGTCCTGCGTCTGTCGATGGATGCCAAAGCCTCGGTGAAGCTTGGTCCCTTCTCCCGAAGCGGTCAGAGTAGGGTCGAGGTAGAGGCAGCCGATCACGACTTCGGGGATAAGGGCTCTCTTACGCCCTTCAGTATTCTGTTGCCGCAACACGATAACCTATTAATCTCCTTTGCGGAGTCGAAAATAACGAGCGACTATATGTGGGATCGCATAGTGGAGCAGTGGTCCGAATGGCAATCAAAGTATTGTCCTTCGACACTGGTGATAAACCAAGACAATGGTCCCGAAAACAGCAGCAGGCGCACGCAGTTCATCAAGAGGGCCGTGGACTTCGCAAACCAGCACAGGGTGAGCATCAGGCTTGCCTACTACCCTCCTTACCACAGCAAGTACAACCCCGTCGAACGGACCCATGGAGCTCTCGAACAATATTGGAATGGGATGTTACTCACCGATGCGCAAACCACCATCAAGATTGCCAAGAACATGACATGGAAGGGCAAACATCCAGTTGTGACCCTGGTGACACAGATATACGAAACGGGAGTCAAATTGACAAGGAAGGCCATGGCTGCCTACGAAAAGGTCATCAACCGAAAGCCGGGACTCGAAGACTGGTTTGTCGATATCAGCCCATCTCCGATATAGTATCGGATGTTTAGTTTATGCCATTCACCTAAGATTGCGAGAGGCAAGGTGAAAATAGTCGCCCCTGAATATGCAAAGGATACTAGCATCGCATCGTAATTTCCTCTATTATCTTTGTTATCCTAATGGCTTCGATAGCAAATGTAGTTTTCTGTTGACTGAAGATCTTTGTTTTCAGGGTATCAGAAATCATTAAGGCTGAACTGCTATCTGAAAAACCCCGGGTGTGAGGAGGTTCCTGTGCCAGTTACTTGCTCTGTCTGCAAATCAAAGCGGAATCTTCCAGAAGACTTCAACAAGTGGCCCCAAGAGTTAGGAAAAAGCCTAGACATCTGGCCCGTAACCGATGATGGAAAGCCAACTAGCCGAATACGAGGATATATCTGCTCTTACTGCCTCAATGCTGCCAATTCAATGTGTTTTCACGTAAGATCGTTAATGCATGGTGTAATCGTCACCAACTACGCCATTGATCGATTCTTGGAACGACAGCGTGGCGAACCCATGCCAAGAGGGAAGTGGCAAGAAGATCCATCAGTTAAGATCTGCTCAAAACCCAAGCCTAGACGCTTCAAGAGCAAATACGTAAATAAGAGGCTCTTCAAAAATAATTTTGAGGAGGTCAACCACTGATATGCAGAGGGGTTTGCATTCGTAGTCACGGAAGATAAGCCAGCAGTTATTAAGACTATCGAGATGCCTGGTAGCAAGAAACTGAATGATGTTTTTTGGTATAAATCAGGAAGGATCCAGAAAGAGTTTCGGCGGTTTAGTTGCGCACATGTTATAATGGTTAAACTCAAGGAGGTAATCGTCAATCATGTGTAAAATCTTGATCATTGATGATGATGAGCAATATCGAAAAATGTTGAGGTCATTTTTAGAAAGAGACGGCTTTGGTATTTTTGAAGCCGGAAACGGAGACGAGGGTATCAAAATATTCAAGGCCGAGAAGCCTGAAATCGTTATCACAGATATTATAATGCCTGACAAAGAAGGTTTGGAAACCATACGGGAAATCAAACGCCTATGGATGGATACCAAAATCATTGCAATTTCAGGTGGCGGCCTTATGCATACTGTGAGCTATCTGGACTTGGCATTAAAACTGGGTGCAGATTATGCGTTGGAAAAACCCTTCGGAAGAGAGAAGTCTTATAGATGTGGTTAATCTCGCTTTGAGTTGAGTTCCAATTTTGAGTAGCAGAAGTAGCAACTGTAGCAGGGGGTAGCCCTCAGAGTTGCATTTTTTGAAAAGCCAGAAATCTCTGTCGGGTGAATTAAATCCGACTTATTTTTCGTTCAACCACTCAGAATAGGCCGGCCTGCGACTCTCCTCACCAAGCTGATAAGTGCGCGGACAATCTCACCAAGCGCTTTCCATTCTTCGCCGGGTTCCATCCACCAGCGGTATGTTGCCCGTGCAAAACCCTCATCACAAATGTCAAGTTCATACGAAATACCATTGGGGCCGAGAGCACATTTTGCGAGGGGCGAGATCTGGGCTTTTCCAATTTTTTGCAGAAGCTCTTGAATTTCAGCCGCTGGAATCTCGGCACGATGCTCGAAACCATCAGAACACGAAACCGTGCAGGTAAACTCTTTATATGATGTCGGGGAAGCGCGATCCTTAAAAATCCGGATCATTGTTGTCCCTGACTGAGTTTTAACCTTGAGGGTCAGTTCCATAGACTTTTCTTCGGTCTTTTGTTTTTCGGGTACTACTGAGCCTTAAATTTAAAAAATGGGGGACAGATGGGGGACAAAAGTTACAAAAATCATAACATAAAAAACAGCAATCTCTCTAACATGGTGCCTGGGGCGAGAATCGAACTCGCACGGAGCTAAGCTCCAAGGGATTTTAAGTCCCTGAATTAAAGTTTCACTCACCTTCACAAAACTTCCGAAAATTATTGACATCTCATTATCTTAAGTCTATTCTACTTTCACTTTGCTTCACTCATTTTAACCCAATTTCACCTTAAAAGGTGGTACAGGAGTGGTACAAAATGAAGTGCATAAAAACCCAATTTCTAGGCGTCCGGTACCGAGAACACCCTAGCAGAAAACACGGTATAAAAAAAGATCGTTATTACTCATCTGGATATTCGATATAAGCGCCGAGCTGGCTCCGATCACAATTTAAAAAAATCAAAAAAAAATCTAAATAATTGTCCAACTTTTGATTTTCGCTTGCAGCCGAGCACCTCTCCCTAACACGGCCGTCAGGCACGCCCCGAGGCTCCCTATGGGATGTTGGTGACCCGATGCGAGTCCCCACCTATGTCTACTCGAAAAATGGCTGGAGAAGGCGATTTGAAAATTCTACTTTATTAGTAATATTAGTTACTTATAAAGACATCCCGTTTGACTTCCCATCCCTCCTGTGCTAACCATGTCCACATGGACTTGAAGAAACGAGCAGCCCAAAACATTGCCGAACGCCTCACCTGGTGCACCGCCTCAAGAGATCAGGCGGGGATCACCCAAGATCTCGCTGACGGCAAAGACATCTCCGAGGTTTACGGGCTCGGGGAAGCCGGTCTGTTCGACGAGTTCTTCTATTTCCTTGACCAGTTCGGGTTCATGGAGCTTTTCATGAAGCTCCATCCAGTCAAAAACAAGCGCATCAGCAACGTCCAGTTCCCCACCGTGATTCTCATCTATTTGATGCGCATCGTCTCCGGCCTCTCCTTCTTCTGGCATACCCATCCAGTGATCCTAAGGTCCCAACCCTTGATGCGGCTGGTGGGGTTCAACGGAAGAGAAATAAGAGAGGGCACCAGCAAGAGGGGCAAAAAATCGGGCTCCAAAAACGAGGGGAAGGAATCCGAAGGAAAAGAACCCACCCCCATCCGCGGGCCGATCTGTCCCGATTCTATTGCTGCCTACATCCAGGCCATTAGCGCCCTTGCCCTGGAGAGGCTGTTCAATGGGGCGATCCGCATTTTGGCGGCGCACAGCTTTTTCCCCAAGCGGGTGAAAGCGCTTTTGGACGCCTCCGACATCGAATCCACCGAAGCTTGCCAAGGCTGCGGCAAAGTCACCAAACAGAAGGCGCCGGAGTTGCGGCGACGAAAAAAACGCATCCAAAAAGTATTGGAAACCGTGTTTGGCTTCAAGATCTGGGTGGTATGGGACCCGAACAGCCGTATTCCCCTGGCCATGCGGTTTGCCACCATCGATGTGCACGACATCAATGAGGCGCAGGGGGTCGTCCAGCAGGCCATCGAGAATCTGGGGGCTCATGCTCGAATCACCTCCCTTGCCATTGATCGCGGATTCATGGACGGTCCCTTTCTTTGGTGGCTGAACCGGAAGGGAATCCTTTTCTATATCCCTGCCAAAACCAACATGAATGTCTATGGAGAAGCCCTTTCGCTGATAGGTGGGGGCATCCGAAAAACCAGAGAGAGAAAACGAGCCGTCGGTGGAGGAAAGAATAAAACCACAGTCTTGGATCACTGGGATGTTGCAGGGATCGAATCGCTCACCACGGCAGGATTTTATGGACCGCTTGGCAGCGGCTCTCATGAGAACAAAAAGGACTTTGTAGCCAATCCCCTCCATGCGGTGGTGGTTTTGCACGATCCTTACAAAGAAAAACATCCTCACTCCGACACCCTGGTCATCCTCACCAACGGCCCTGTCACAAACCCCTTGAGTGTCTATGACAGCTACGACGCCCGAAGCGAAATCGAAAACGGACTCTTTCGGGAAGCCAAACAAGCCTGGTTCATTGAACGGCCTGCCCGAAATACAGCCGCTGCCTTTCGATCCCACGTCTATCTCACCCTCATCACCATGGCCTTAACCAACGCCTTTAGGACCTGGATGGATCAACAAGATACATTGGAGCAGCAGGGAGAAGAAACCGGCATTCGCAAATTCCGCGAAAAAATCCGACAGGAAAATGGCAACAAACTCATCGTCTTTGACGAAGATCGCTACGCCATCTTCGACACCTATGAAGTGTTCATTCTCTGCGACCGAAATGTTCGTAAACCCACCGGGGTCCCACAGGTGGTCTCTAAACAAGACATCCTAAAAAAGTACGGCGCCCTCCTGGAATAGTCTGTCACCCCTATTTTCTGTTATCCCCCATTACCTCCCGCACAACAAGCAAGGCCCTCTTTTTTATCACCAAACTTGCCCTTCCTTTCCCGGACTTTCTCTTAATTGGCCTAAAATCGAACTTGCCGCTGAACCATACACTACCCACTTGTCGGTCAATTTGAGGCGCTTAAGGCAGCCAATAAAGCCCTCAGGCTCTGTGTTAGTCGGTCCTCGCTCTTGGACCCTTCCTTATCTCGAATATCCAGTTACTCATTCACTGCTGACGCACGAAACATAAACACGAGCTTCGGGCGCTGGTTTTAAGGCAGGTCGGCTGCTGTCTGAGAGGACCGCGGCTGCTCGCCATGTAAAATATCAGGACTCCTGCGCCCCAATGGCCTCAGATTTTCGATCTTTATTGTCAAGTGGACATAGTTCGGCCTTCTTTCTGCCTGAGCGGGCGGGTTTGAGCTTTTGACGACCAATCGATCTGCGCTATATCAAGCGGAGCTGCAATGGTGCGGCGAGGCGCTCCTTGATCCACGCATGGTCAAGCCATGGGTCGGCTATGGTTTGGCGAACGAAGGAGATCAGTCCTCTAATTCCGGTGTCTTGGATGATTTTTTTGAGCTTTTCCGAGTTTTGAGCCATGATGTTGAACATATGCCCCAGTTGCATCAAGTAATGATATCCCTTCATGGCGTTCCAGTCGTAGGCAAAACAGTGTTCGTACTGGTAGCCGTGATGTTTTTCCACCAGAAAACCTGTCTCTATGCTCCATCGGGAGCGTGCGCCCAAATTGCAGCGTTCATGAAGGTTCCACCTGTTCAGAGGCTCGCTGGATATCCAAAGATGCCGACTGCTTTTGGAGACCTCGCGCGTGCCCCCTTTTTCGATCTCCCGCCAGGTCTCCATGCATTCGACCACATGGACGAGCTCGGTCTTCTTGCCGTTGGCGCCAAAGCAGTACTCTATCTGGTTGGCCCATCTGAAATTCTGCCTTCTGTTGCCCCATGTGCGAGTGTACCGATTCTTGGGCTGGAGCGTGCTTATGGCTTCAAATTCACCCTGTACGGTCGGTAAACTCTTGTCCTGTAAAACGATCATGTATCCCCATTTGTATTTGCGGCACACCTCCATCACAGGGCCCTTGGCGTAAAGACCATCCAGAAACACCATTATTCGTAGAGCAGGAAATGCCTTCTTGATGCGTGCGGCCAGCCGATAAAACGCTTTGAGCTCACAATCCTGTTTACTATTACCGGGGTCGCCTGCCGTATAACTCAGAAACTCGCTCATCAAAGGAATGCTCATC
Source organism: uncultured delta proteobacterium (assembly GCA_963781715.1). GTDB lineage: Bacteria > Desulfobacterota > Syntrophobacteria > Syntrophobacterales > Syntrophobacteraceae > Desulfoferrobacter. The sequence continues at coordinate 245,314 of CAWAGW010000015.1, read as the reverse complement.
CCGTCACGGAACGCCAGGTTGGCCTGCAAAACGTAAACATAGTACTGGGTGTGAGGGGTGTCGTCCTTATCGAAAGTTCGCTGTAAACACTCTTCATCCCAGAGCCAATCGCGGATCAGCTTCTGCGTACCATCCACCGCAACAGGGTAACAGTTCTCTACCAAATACCGGCGAAACTTCTTCTTTCTGATCCATTGCCGGATCAACTCTATATGCGTGCTCTCGATCTGCTCTACCTCAATTTGCCATAACAACCGTTTCAGGGTGTCATGATGGGGCACATCCTCAAGTTCGGGGAAAAATCTCTGCAAATTCTCCCAAAACATCGGACGACTCATTTCCCGGGTGGCCTCTCGAGAGGAACTCATCTGCAGTACAAACACCAGTATCCCGTAGATGAGCAGGACCGTATGCTTGTGCTTCGTCTTTTTCGCATTTCTCGGGTCCGGAATCTTGGAAAGCCTTCTTAACAGCACCGGCAATTTGGCGCGAAAAGCCTTCAATTGCTCCCAGCTCGCCTGGTTGCGAACGGCACGCTCCTCCTCCACGTCCTTGTATGCGCACTTGTGGTTAGAGATCGTCGTGTGCGATGAGCCGTTCAATCCTTTTCTTTGCAACTCTTCGCGTAATGCCTTCTGAGCCTTCTTTCTCTCCTTCCTGTGTGCTTTGATTTGTTCCCGATTAGGACGTCGGCTGACCTTGCTCATGACCCTACCCGCTCCGGCAATGAGCACAGCACTTCACGGAAATACTCGCAAAGTGGCAATACGAAAATCTTCTTGGGGCTCGTCGTGTAGCACTTGCCCTTGCGAACGAGCCCCTCTCCCGTCGTCATTCCCAGATAGTGCCAGTTTGCCGCCCGGTAACAGGTCCCCTCATAGAAACGAGGATCAACGAAAGTCTCCAGCAATACCGGCCGGTAACTCCAACGCTCCTGCCAATCTTGACCGATACGCCTTGCCGCTTGCCCCAGTACATGGCTTGCCAGATTTCTCACCCGCACCCAAGGAAAGATTACAAGCCGCGTATTGTTCACTACCCAACCCAAACGGTTCAATCGCTCTGTTGTACTCCAACCAATCCAGCGATCCCGCTCCCGCAATGCCTTCGCTGCTCCCGAGAATAACAAGCAGCCCAACTTGCCTGTTTCGCTCTCCACGAAATAGCGCAGGTAACAACCAAAAGGCGCTTTGCAACCCAGATAATGATAGCGGCTTACCAATTCATTCCACAGACGCGCTGCCTGCCGATCCTTCACCAACTCCAATCGCACCCGACCGAGCCGCCCAACACTACCTTCTATGGGCGGTTGCGGATCACTCCTCCGACTCCGCCTTGGCTCCTCCGATTGCCTGGGCAAAGACACTCGCTTGGCTGGCAGTGCTAAATCTTTCTGCGCCTCCAACTTCTTCAGCAACTTAAGACATGCATCTACTTTGGGACTGCCCGAGGCGCTGTACCAACTTAGATGCTCACAGATCGTTATCGCCAGTTCCTTGCGACTCAGCCCCCTACATGCCTCTACTGTATCGCAAATCCCCTCCATTTCCTCACGGCTGATTCGCCGACCGCACTGGATCACCGGCTCTCTTCCTCCTTTGCAGCGTAGTCCCCTGATTCCTCGCCAGCTCACACTGACTCACCACTACACTATCAAAGCAGCCGATCGGTGTCTACTCCTATTTTGAGACAAAATTTATTTGCTTCCACCCACCTTCCGTTATCAGCCGTGGGCTTGCTCACTTATGCGTTAGCACTGTTACTCATTGCATTACAAACTAAACGGCAAGGCCAAAGATGAGCCTGTAGGGTGGGCCTCTGAAGGTTTCACCGCTGAAGGGGCTTTTGTTAAGCTGCGAACGCTTAAGGCCAACAGGAAAGAGGGGATCGGGCCTATCACCCTTAAAGAGGAACGGGCCGAGAACGAAACATCACGAAATGCAAAGGCCGTGAGAGCAATACAAGAAGCAGCAGCGCAAAAAACACTTACCGAAATATTGGACGGAATCCTACTTTCCCGCGGCCAAACGCTCAAAGAAGGAAAGTTCATGGATCAAGGAACAGCAGCACTTCAATTTGTGGATTCAGCCGCTCCTGGGTGGGCTTACACTAAGATCCATCGGTTTGAAGCAATGGGATGAACTTGTCAAAACCCTTTCTTCTGCCAAGCTTTCACAGCGATCCAAAGAATACATCACCGGGACCCTTCGCAGAATCCTGAAACATGCCTATGACAGGCGAATGGTGGACGATGCACCACCCACAGGAAAACGGATAGGGGTTTCCGGGCCAGGCAATAACCGGCGGTTGCGTGTGATTTCCGGCGAAGAGGAAGCGGCGATCCTCAAGTATTTGTCAATGGCAGACTTGCCCGCATGGAGGTTAACCCGTTTTGCATTTCTCACAGGTTGCCGGGTTTCTGAAGGCTTCAATCTCAAGTGGGGCAACGTGGATATGTCAAGGATGGTCGTTACCTTCCCTGAGACTAAAAATAGAGATCCTCGGACCATACCGATTACACCACCATTGATGGAACTCTTTAATGGTATGCAGCAGGGCTCCCCCGACGCGCATGTCTTTACAAAGGAAGATGGTAGCGCATATCTGCAAGCGCCTTATTCCTTCGCAACAGTCGTTAAGAATTTTGGCCTGAATGAAGGCCGATCGGAAAGAGATCAGATAACTTTTCATAGCATCCGGCACACCGTAGCCACAAGACTAGCTCAGAGACTCGGGCCGCGTGACTTAATGGACGTGATGGGGTGGAGAACGGTGCAGATGGCTATGCGGTATGTTCACGCGAATGAAGACGCAAAGATGAAGGCACTGTCCATGCTCGGAGCGGAGCCGGTAAAGGGTAAAGTGCTCCCATTCAAGGCGGAAGCAGCGCAAGAGGAGGCGCGAAGATGAACGAACAACATAAAGAGATAGTGCCCGCTCCATTTGTGACGTTTTTACGAACAATCCTTGATTTGATCGACCAAGTTCAACATGAGGACAAGAAGAACCGGAAAAAGAAAAAAATGTCCATTGATGAATTCAATGAATTAGAACGGTTGTATGTCTGGGCAGAACTTGCCATTGGTCACCTTGAATCAAGCGAATTTAGAAAAATCAGCGATGGCAACCTCTTGAATTTTTGTCACTGCCTTTTTGGTCTAGGAAAGCGAATAGACATACTCTCTAGCATTATCGGGTTAGATTTTAGCATTCCCGATGAAGCCGAATGCTCGAATTACCAACACCGGCAAAAAGTGTTACACGCCAAAGGGAGTGGGAAAGGCGGCGAAGAGAAGGCCAAGAATGAGCGGAAAGAAAAACTTGAAGCCATTGAACCGTTGATGAAAGTAATAGGCGAGGTTCGGTTTACCGGAAAATACCGAAATCATAAAGAGGCAGTGCACAATCTGTTAACCACCGATGAAAGATTCAGCGATCTTGCGGACCGGGTTTACTCAACCAATCCAAAACAAACTAAAATATCAGAAGATTTTTTGATGAAAGAAGCAAAAAAAAATTGGGACAATTGCGCTAAAACGACCAAGCAAAAATAGCACTTCCAAACATTTCATAGACTTACACGCCAAAAATACCCGCCTACTGTAGACGGTACCCGTCTACCCTACCCGTACTTTGAACATAGAATTCAACACCTTATGCTCTTTCACAACACTTTAACCATTTTAAATGTGAAGGAGTCAAAAAATGTCAGAACAGTTTCAAGAATTCAACTTCGATACCCTAAAAATCAGTTGGCCTTCACCTATCGTGACCAGAGCCGAAATTTCCAGGTTTACCGGGGGGCTGGTGAGTCCGGGGACGCTTGCGAATGAAGACAGCAAAGGCACCGGTCCGGAGAGGCGCTTTCAAGCTTTTAACAAGACCGTTTATCCAGTTGATTCTGTTGTGGATTGGCTCAAGAAAAAGGCCAAGCACGCCAGGCGGCCGGCGAACCCTAGCCGACGGAAACGGCGTAGCGCATAGGTGAAAAAAGGCAACCCGCCTAACCTGGGCAGGGCGGCGGGCTTAAGATTTATGGACCTTTAGACCGTCGGGATGACGGACAACGAGGTTAAGATGAAAAATACGCTAAAAATCTCCGAAAATCAAGCTAAAACATCAAAAATCAAGCCAAAAGCATTAATGAAACGTCTTTTAATCACAGCATATTGCAGGGGCCACCTTCGCGCGCGAGTGGTTGAGATTTGCTTCGAGCTCTTTGATTTGAGGGGTGCGTGATGGGAGATTGGATTTATTGGAAAGAAGAGCCCGATGAGCGCAAGTGGAAGCCGATCCCGAACGCTGACACCGCTAAGCAGCTCGCTATCCGTCAAGGTGCTATGTTTTTTACCTGGGCGGCATTCAACGAACAATTCAAGGGAAACGGACAGCCGGAACCGATCAGGTGCGGCGATCTTCCCCTTGATTTTGATTCTAAAGAAGATCCTTCGAGATCCCTGCAGGAAATAAGGCAGCTCTGCTTAGTCCATCTTCCTGAACTCTACGACATTGACCCTTACCTTATACGGTTTTTTGCAAGCGGCGGAAAAGGCTTTGGTGCGGAAATCCCTGCAGAAGTTTTTGGAACTCAATCAGGCGATCCATACCTTCACGACATTTATCGGAAGATGGTGTCAACCTGGGCAGCGGACTTAGAACTTACCACTGTTGACCTTTCCATGTATGCCGGCGGCATGGGTAAAATGTGGCGTATTCCCAATGTCAAACGCATTAATGGCCGCTATAAAGTACCTCTTGAGCTTGAAGAGATCCGAGACTTACCATTTGATGAAATATGGAAGATGACAGAGTCACCACGGGAAATTGAACCCGTTGAAGTCGAGCTGATTGAAAATGAAGGCCTCGGGGAGCTTTACAGGAATACTCGGGACCAGATTTATAGAGAACAGGCAGAGCGCAAAGAGTCGAAACCCTTATCGGATGAGGAAAAAGAAAAGCTTTCCGCAAATATCCCGCCTTGCATAACTTACATTCTCACCGCAATGCCGGCGAAAAGCGACAAGATCAATTTTAACAAACTCGTAATGAACCTCATTACCTACTTCCAGATCGGCGGATTTACAAAACAAGCCGCTTGGCAGAAGGCAGAGTATTTTATTACCAATTATCGGCATTCAGAGACCTACGACACTGCAGACAGGCGGGTCAAGCATTGGGAATCCGAATGGGGTTATCTCGAAGGTCAAACGCGATATTCTTTCTCTTGCTCCTACGTCAAAGGCCTGGGCCTTCCCGGTAATGCTTTTGATTGCAAGCGATGTTTAGCCAAACAGGGACCAGAAAGGCAAACCACAGCACAGCCGAAAACACCGCCAAGACAGACAGCCGACAGCGGGCCATTGCAATTCCCTTGTGAAATTATGTCAGGCGCGGCCGGCGACTTTGCAAAAGTCTATGCTGATTGCACGGAGGCGCCTGTCCAGTTTTATTACCTCTCCTATCTCACGTGTTTGGGAAACATTCTCGCCGCCCGGCTTACCATTGAAAGCCAAATTTCACCACAGCCAAGACTTTTTACTTTGCTCTTGGGAGAATCGGCCGATGATCGGAAATCGACTGCCATTGACCAGACGGTTAAGTTTTTTGGTCAAATAATCGAGCAGAGCAGCTTTAATGTTTGTCACGGAGTGGGGAGTGCGGAAGGCCTGCAGAAACGCCTAGAGAAGTGCAACCGGCTCGTTTTGTGCTTCGATGAATTTAAGCAATTTGTGAGCAAATGTAAAATTGAAGCATCCGTTTTGCTTCCCTGCGTGACCTCGTTATTTGAGAGCAACAAGTATGAATCGAGAACCAAGTCTTCCGAAATATGCCTTGAGGGGGTCTTTTTAAGCATTCTGGCAGCTTCAACAGTCCAGACGTATGAAAACACGTGGACCTCTCAATTTACAGATATTGGCTTCAATAACCGCCTATTTTTGGTCACTGGAAGCGGCAAGCGGCGCTTTTCAATCCCGCCTAAAGTATCCATCGAGAATCGAAATCATCTTATGTACGCTTTGAGAGGAATCCTGCAGCAAGTTCCGACCAAGGCAGAGCTCCAAATTGAACCGGACGCGCAAGAGGCTTTCCATAACTGGTACATGACCCTCGAAAGCTCGATCCATACCAAGCGACTAGATACCTACGCGCTAAGGTTTATGCCTTTATTGGCTGTCAATGACCGCAAGCAGTCCATAGACCTCGAGACCGTCAAGAAGGTTATCCGTCTTTGTGATTGGCAGCTCGAAGTTAGAAAACAACACGATCCCATCGACGCAGACAACGCAGTAGCAAAGATGGAGGAGAAAATAAGGCGCGTCATGGCAAGCCGGGGGGCGCTCACCGAACGTGAACTAAAGCAGTACAGCAACGCAGCGAGGGCCGGCTTATGGCTCTTTGAAAAGGCCAAACGAAACTTAATGGCAGCTAAGGAAATCGGATGGAAGAAGCAGGATAAAAAATATGTCTCTTTGTAAAAGTGTAGTCAAAAGTGTAGTCACTCAAAAAAACGCTGTAACCCACGCAGCCATAGGGCTCTACAGTGTAGTTGGGGGGGGAGAGGGTTTTTTTATTCTTTATGTGAAGACACTTTCCCGTAGAGCCTTACCAGTCAATGCTTTGAGGGGAGTTTCAAAGGTGACTACAAAATTGACTACACTTTTAGGTGAATAACCAAACTTTCATTAACCTCCAAGACTGTCGGGAGACAGACAAAGGAGACACCATGCCACCAGCAGCGCTAATTCAGTTTAACGACCAGGGCGGAGTAAAGCAGGTTTATCTGCTATGCGATAGCGACCGTGAGCAGCAGCTCGTTGAATACGGACTGCAGCGGATCACAAAACCGTCGTGCTGGAACTGGATCACTAAGCTTTACGGCGGGGCGCGGGTCGCGACGCCCTGGAAAAGATGAGAGCAGCCAGCGGTAAAGTTTCACAGAGTTTGCGGGTCCTTCCGGGAACCTGAAAGACATACGGACGGGCGCACCGCAAAATTCGGCTACTCGTGAACTTTTTTTATGACTTCGTTCTTCGTTTAAATTTGTGTTTTGTGATAGCAAACATAGGCGAAACCAATGGATAAAAAGTCTGAAAAACAACCGAAGAAGTTGGCAAAAAGTAGAAAGTTGAGCTCTAAAGAGCATCATACTTTGATCGAGTGGTGTCGTTGGTTCATTGAAGAAATCAATAGCATGGATCTATCAGAGCAGAAGAACCGTGACGAGGGTGTGAATGATGGTTAACGGACTCCTACCGCGGCGCGAATGGCTCAGACCGGATGAAGTAGCCGAATTTTTATCTTGTTCGGCAAGGCATATCCGCAGGTTGGCAGAAAATGGCCGCCTTGTGGCTTTCCGGCTTTCTGATGGACCCACCGCACCGCTCAGGATTCAGCGGACCAGTGTGATCGGATATGTCGAAGAAATGAGGCGACTATTTGAGGCAGAAAACGGAATCATTGACAGTTTGGACAGCTCGGACTGACAGGACCGGGCCTTTTTTCTTCCCTGGGGTATTGTGGAACCCAACACGATAACATTCTTTCAAGTGAGGTGATTATGATCGACAAAAAATTGAAACTAGCGGATGCCAGGATCAGCGAGTTATCCGGGCAGATTGAACAGCTCGAAAAACGGAAAAACGAGGCACGAGAACGGATTGCAGAAGTCAAAAGGAAGATTCCCGAAACGATGCAGGCGCTCCAAGAAGCCTTAGTCACCGGCGCGGATTACGCGGCCATAGACAACGAACGAAGAGAGCTATTGGCTGAAAAAGAGCGCCATGAAATGCTTATCGAGGGGCTTAATGAAAAGTTTGAAACTCTTGAAAATCAGCTCTCGGAAAGCATCGAGATTCGCAACGCACGTTTTCGTGAGTTGGTGGCCTCATGGCTTCGTCGTGAAGGTCCGCTCTACAATAAAGCCGTTGATTCAGTCCGAACACATTTAAAAAGATTCGTTGGTGTTCATCGGCTTTGTTCGGATCTTGGTGTTCAAAGTATCTTTCAAGAAGTCCTCGGGACCGGGGTTAACTACTTGCGGCAAACAAAAGTTGTGACCATCGGCAATGGGTTTTCCCTGTCTGATTTAAGCATTGATGCACAGAACGCCGCACGCAGACCGGGGCCGGAGTTGTGCGAAAAGCTTTTTTCGGAGGTGGTCGGCAATGCTTAAAAACAATCTTAAAAAACTCCAAAAAATAGCCAGGGACCATGACGTTGAAAAAGAGCTCGAACGGATCATTCGAGAAGTTACTCAAGGGCAACCGATCGACGCGACCGAAATTATCGAACGGAAGCTCGAACGCTTGATAACAGAACGACTGGACGAGGCTTCACGGCTTCGGAAGCTGGATGCTCCATACATATCGAGAAAACCCTTGGTGCCTTCGGGGGCCTGGGGCCTAGAAAAAGAGGTGAAAAAATGAATCTATCAGAAAAAAGTTACTCAGATTTACTTGCTCGGGCTCGCTCACTTGGCTCGAAAGCAGTTGAACGCTTCAACGGTTTGGTAGCGGCCGGGAAAAATGAATCTGAAATCATTTCCGAATTACTTGATATTGCCGCGCCCAAAGGCAAACCGCAGGGCCGGTATAGGCGTTTTTCAGACATTCCAAATGACGTTTTGGCCGAATCCCTCACAAACCCGCGGCCGAAGATTGACTAAGGCTTTTCATCGAGTGCGGCGTGAGCACTTTTCAAATGGCCAGTTCACGCAAGGGGTCATTTCGCCCGGTCTCCCGCTGGCCTTTTTTCCCACTTTCCCGGATCCAATGCTCGAGAATTTTTAAGGTGAAGCTCCACAAATCAGCCAAAAATGGCCGACAATTCCCACAATCGAGGTGTTTCTATGAACCCAACCTGCAAAAATGCCGGATGCGGCGCACGACTGCTACGATGGGCATGGTATGAGGGACCGGACGAACCTTTTCAGTGGTGGTATTGTTTGGAATGTGATCTTGCCGAACGGTTGCCGTTTATCCAGGTGCTTCCTACCGGGCGGGTCCAACTATGGACCGAACCCTTTTAAGCAGCGAGAAGGGGCAAATAAGCGGGTAGATTTTTATGTTGACACCCCTTGCAGGCATGGTATCCTGGACTCGTCTAAAAACTCAGCTACCGGGAAGGAACTCCGAAATGTTCCAGATTTATTTTGACCGACAGAATGAAATTGGCGAGTGTCCACTATCCGCGAGGACGTGGGGGTCTGTAGTTGGGCCTAGACAACACTCGCCTTTTTTATTTTTGGAGGTGCCCTATGATCCACTTATCAGATGTTTTCTTCGAATCAGGTGTAAAGGAAAAGTTACAAGCTGTTGGACAGCTCGGGGAGCTGCTGCAAGCCTTGGATGTTCACGAATGGCAGGCTTACAGTGAACGCAACCTTGTTTACCTTGGAACCTTCATTGAAAACACCGTTAATGAGGTTTTTGAGGTGTTAGAGGAAATTGGAGATCAGCAAAAACAAGAGCAGCGGGAACTTTCCGCCAAACTTCCACCGGACCCGGAAAAGGAAGCCAAACGGCGCGCGGAAGAAAATGCAGTCGCCGTTCGAATGGCCGAGATAATTGACCAGACGATTCCAGCGGCAAGCGAGAAGGTGCGGGAATTGATCCAGAAGCCCGAAGCACAGACAGGCGCAGCAGAACCCCCGAAGAAAGACTTTAGGCAAGTTCTAGCCGGATTGGCCGATAATGACGAAGAGCTGGACCCATTCCAGATGCTCTATGAGGTTAGCAACCTGGATTCAAACGAATACGGCACATTGAAACGGCTAATCAATTCAATTCATTTTATGCTGCTGCAGGAGAGGGCAAAAAAAGAGAAACAGCCGGAAGCCTAAACGAGAGCGGCGGGAAGTGGTCCTGCAAGCCACAACCCGCCTATTCCTTGAGAGCTCCCCCAAGGAGGTTTCCACGAACAGGTTAGCATAACAAAGATGTCAGTCAAAACACTTTCTCGTCAATCTAGGGTAGCTCCTGAGGCGGGCCTCTTGGTTGACTTTTTTCGTTTTTCGTTGACTGAAGATTGAAAGTGTAGTTTAAAATCACTATACAAACTATTGTACGTGGATTTCTGGAACCTGCCCATACTCCATGCTGAGAAAAAGAGGAATTGTAATGATCCCTGCTCTGAAGAATAGATTTGACGAACTCATTGATACCCTCAATGACATGAAAGAAAAAGGGTATAACCAGTTCGAACTCTTAAGACAAAAAAAAGAGGTCAATGCTTTGTTAGCCAAAAACCCCGCTGACGGTTATACCGCACTGGGGATAATTGCTTGTTTCGAAAACAAACTCGATGATATGCACAGGTTTCATAAGAATGCAATCCAGATTTCGGGAGAAGAGGCAGTCTATTTAGCGAACTATGCAGTCTCTCTATTGACATGCAACCTGCTTGAAGACGCCTTCCATTACGCGAAAATGGCATACGAACGGGCTAAGGATAACCTTGAGGAAAGAAGGTTGTATCTCAATCTGGTCATTAACTACGCGGACCAGTTGGGCAGAGAAGATGACGTATTTTTTTATGCTGATGCTTGGAAAACGCTTACAGGGGAAACGCATTGGATTGTTGATTTGGGGTTTGACGAAGAGGATGAAGGGGATATTGATTCTATCCTTGAAAAGTATGGTTATGAGATCGAAAATAATCTGGAACAGTGTGCCCCAAAAATTAGCAAGAAGCTTTTTGCGGAAGTTGATGAACTGGTCCGGAACGTCAAGGATTGAGCATGAAGCTTCACGATTGGGAAGTGCGTTTCTTCAGAAAATTTCTGCAATTGTACCTAAAGCTCAAGGCGGATGTTGAGACCCTTCGTGAAAATGACCCGGAACATTATATAAATAGGTCAAAAACGAGATTGCTTAAGAAGTTACAGACTGTAATCCGGATTGTTGCGGAAGATCCAATGCACCCGGATTATCTGCTTGGTAAGACTCTGGGAGAAAAGCACAAGCAATGGCGACGGGTCAAGGGCAAAGGATTGCCGGATAGATACCGTCTTTTCTTTAGGTTTCTTGAGCAGCATAAACAAATAGTTTTCGCTTGGCTAAACGATGAGAGTACCATGCGAAAAGCTGGTTCCTCTTCAGACGTGTATCGCGTATTCAAAGGAATGTTGGATCGAGAGGAAGTTCCTACAGACTTTAACGCCTTGGTCGCAGAATCAAAACTGATTGAGCCTGACAAGACTGACCCAGATAACATTTAAAAATAAAGAGCCCTACCGCAAAGAAAGCTAGAGCCGGGCCTTCGGGTCCGGCTTTTTTATTTCGGTTTAAGAATGTATCAGGGGGAAGAATCTTAAAAGGTGGTACAGGGGTGGTACAAACTCTGCTTTTTACTGATAGAAGTTTTCTCCAATCTCTATAACATGGTGCCTGGGGCGAGAATCGAACTCGCACGGAGCTAAGCTCCAAGGGATTTTAAGTCCCTTGTGTCTACCTATTCCACCACCCAGGCACTTGGCTTGGAAAACCGATATCTTGTATCATAAAGTTAAAATTTCTGACAAGGAAAATTCCTCAAGCCCTTGACCTATCGAATACTTTGTCGATGTCCGAGGCCATTCAAACTCCGTTAGCTCCCCGGGAGATTTTTTGGGTTTGAATGAGCAAATTTTACAAATATGGATATAAGGAAAAATTCAGGCAAATAGAGTCTTACATGCCGAGGCCTCTTCAAGATTGTTTTCGCTTGACAGAATTTTTCATCATTTACTATAGAGTAAAAACTCTAGAAGAGTTTTGATACCGAGAGCGGAAAAGGTAGCTCGAAATGGTCAGACGAATAAAGAAATCACATCCATATTATGGTTACTACTATTACGCCTATCTGAGGCGGTCTGCCCGTTCGTAATGAGCCTCAGAGACTCAAGGCCGTGGGCAGATCGCTAAAAGGGTTCGCCCACGGCTTTTTGCTTTGTCAAAGCCGTGGTTTTTCAACCACGGCTTTTTTATTGGGGGGATGAGCAGTTAACAAACAACAAAGGAGTAATTATGAAAGGTTCAAAGCGACATTTCGGTTCAGCATTATTGTACCTGGCGCTGTTTAGCCTGGTTTTGTGCCCGTTATTTGTTCCGTCAATCCAAGCAGCGGATAAAGAGCCGTATAAAATTGGTGCGGTCTTTTCCATCACAGGTCCAGCCTCCTTCTTGGGCGAGCCGGAAAAAAAGACTGCGGAAATGATCAAGGACGACATAAACAAACAGGGCGGCATAGACGGTCATCCAGTTGAACTTATAATCTATGACGATGAAGGCGATCCGACCAAGTGCAATCTTGCTGTCAAGAAGCTAATCAAACGAGACAATGTGCCCGTTATCATCGGCCCCAGCACAAGCGGCACGAGTCTTGCCGTTGTCGGAGTTGCCGAGGAGGCACAAGTTCCTCTTATCTCCTGTGCGGCCAGCTACAAAATTGTCACTCCGATTGCAGAGCGCAAGTGGATCTTTAAAGTGGCAGGCTCCGACCGTCATGTAGTAGGCAAAATGTACGATTATATGAAGGAAAAAGGCATCAAGAAAATAGGCGTCATGACTGTTTCTGACGGCTTTGGAGCAAGCGGACGCGAAGAATTGCTGAGGCTTGCTCCCGAGTACGGCATCGAGGTGGTGGCTGACGAACGCTACGGGCCTAAAGACACCGACCTTACTCCACAGTTGACAAAAATAAGAGCAGCTGAACCGCAAGCCATCGTCAACTGGTCCACTGGACCAACACAAATTCTGGCTGTAAAGAATTGGCGCGATCTGGGAATGGAGTCCATCCCTCTTTTTCAAAGCCATGGTTTCGGCAGCAAGAAGAATATAGAACTGGCGGGAAAAGCTGCGGAAGGAGTGCTGCTGCCTCTGGCAAAGGTAAACGTGGGTCCCTTGCTTCCCGACAGTGACCCTCAAAAGAAGGTGATCATGGAATACACCAAGGAATATGAAGCGAAGTACAACGAACCGATTTCATCATTCGGCGGCCACGCTTGGGACTCCATGCACCTGGCAATGGCGGCTCTCAAGGAAGCAGGGCCGGATCGGGCTAAAATTCGGGATCAGATCGAAAATACCAAAGGCTTTGTCGGCCACACGGAATATTCAATTTCTCCCCCGAAGACCACAACGGCCTCAGCAAAGACGACCTGGTCATGGTGGTCGTAAAGAATGGGGACTGGGCACTGGCTCAGTAGGAGCGAACCACGATATTTTAGCATGGTGCTCATGCTAAAATATTTAGTTTTGAGTTTTCAATTTTGAATTCCATGCCTTACATGGAGATGCGGGTTTTGGTTCGGATTTGCAGAAGAAACCGGGCTGAGCCCGCATTTCTCTTTCTCCAAACAAGTTCTCTTTGAACCAATCGGGGAATCTCGATAGATTGGCATGCTAATTTTGTTCGTAACGCAGGGCTCCAGCCAACTGCCAGTGCATGCAGGGCTGAAGCCCTGCGCTACGAAGGAAACGAAACAACTGCTTGCACTTGCGGCTGGTCGTCCGGTGGAGTCGTAGCCAGTGCTGACGCATAAGTGAGCAAGCCCACGGCTGATAACGGAAGGTGGGTGGAAGCAAATAAATTTTGTCTCAAAATAGGAGTAGACACCGATCGGCTGCTTTGATAGTGTAGTGGTGAGTCAGTGTGAGCTGGCGAGGAATCAGGGGACTACGCTGCAAAGGAGGAAGAGAGCCGGTGATCCAGTGCGGTCGGCGAATCAGCCGTGAGGAAATGGAGGGGATTTGCGATACAGTAGAGGCATGTAGGGGGCTGAGTCGCAAGGAACTGGCGATAACGATCTGTGAGCATCTAAGTTGGTACAGCGCCTCGGGCAGTCCCAAAGTAGATGCATGTCTTAAGTTGCTGAAGAAGTTGGAGGCGCAGAAAGATTTAGCACTGCCAGCCAAGCGAGTGTCTTTGCCCAGGCAATCGGAGGAGCCAAGGCGGAGTCGGAGGAGTGATCCGCAACCGCCCATAGAAGGTAGTGTTGGGCGGCTCGGTCGGGTGCGATTGGAGTTGGTGAAGGATCGGCAGGCAGCGCGTCTGTGGAATGAATTGGTAAGCCGCTATCATTATCTGGGTTGCAAAGCGCCTTTTGGTTGTTACCTGCGCTATTTCGTGGAGAGCGAAACAGGCAAGTTGGGCTGCTTGTTATTCTCGGGAGCAGCGAAGGCATTGCGGGAGCGGGATCGCTGGATTGGTTGGAGTACAACAGAGCGATTGAACCGTTTGGGTTGGGTAGTGAACAATACGCGGCTTGTAATCTTTCCTTGGGTGCGGGTGAGAAATCTGGCAAGCCATGTACTGGGGCAAGCGGCAAGGCGTATCGGTCAAGATTGGCAGGAGCGTTGGAGTTACCGGCCGGTATTGCTGGAGACTTTCGTTGATCCTCGTTTCTATGAGGGGACCTGTTACCGGGCGGCAAACTGGCACTATCTGGGAATGACGACGGGAGAGGGGCTCGTTCGCAAGGGCAAGTGCTACACGACGAGCCCCAAGAAGATTTTCGTATTGCCACTTTGCGAGTATTTCCGTGAAGTGCTGTGCTCATTGCCGGAGCGGGTAGGGTCATGAGCAAGGTCAGCCGACGTCCTAATCGGGAACAAATCAAAGCACACAGGAAGGAGAGAAAGAAGGCTCAGAAGGCATTACGCGAAGAGTTGCAAAGAAAAGGATTGAACGGCTCATCGCACACGACGATCTCTAACCACAAGTGCGCATACAAGGACGTGGAGGAGGAGCGTGCCGTTCGCAACCAGGCGAGCTGGGAGCAATTGAAGGCTTTTCGCGCCAAATTGCCGGTGCTGTTAAGAAGGCTTTCCAAGATTCCGGACCCGAGAAATGCGAAAAAGACGAAGCACAAGCATACGGTCCTGCTCATCTACGGGATACTGGTGTTTGTACTGCAGATGAGTTCCTCTCGAGAGGCCACCCGGGAAATGAGTCGTCCGATGTTTTGGGAGAATTTGCAGAGATTTTTCCCCGAACTTGAGGATGTGCCCCATCATGACACCCTGAAACGGTTGTTATGGCAAATTGAGGTAGAGCAGATCGAGAGCACGCATATAGAGTTGATCCGGCAATGGATCAGAAAGAAGAAGTTTCGCCGGTATTTGGTAGAGAACTGTTACCCTGTTGCGGTGGATGGTACGCAGAAGCTGATCCGCGATTGGCTCTGGGATGAAGAGTGTTTACAGCGAACTTTCGATAAGGACGACACCCCTCACACCCAGTACTATGTTTACGTTTTGCAGGCCAACCTGGCGTTCCGTGACGGGATGAGCATTCCTTTGATGAGCGAGTTTCTGAGTTATACGGCAGGCGACCCCGGTAATAGTAAACAGGATTGTGAGCTCAAAGCGTTTTATCGGCTGGCCGCACGCATCAAGAAGGCATTTCCTGCTCTACGAATAATGGTGTTTCTGGATGGTCTTTACGCCAAGGGCCCTGTGATGGAGGTGTGCCGCAAATACAAATGGGGATACATGATCGTTTTACAGGACAAGAGTTTACCGACCGTACAGGGTGAATTTGAAGCCATAAGCACGCTCCAGCCCAAGAATCGGTACACTCGCACATGGGGCAACAGAAGGCAGAATTTCAGATGGGCCAACCAGATAGAGTACTGCTTTGGCGCCAACGGCAAGAAGACCGAGCTCGTCCATGTGGTCGAATGCATGGAGACCTGGCGGGAGATCGAAAAAGGGGGCACGCGCGAGGTCTCCAAAAGCAGTCGGCATCTTTGGATATCCAGCGAGCCTCTGAACAGGTGGAACCTTCATGAACGCTGCAATTTGGGCGCACGCTCCCGATGGAGCATAGAGACAGGTTTTCTGGTGGAAAAACATCACGGCTACCAGTACGAACACTGTTTTGCCTACGACTGGAACGCCATGAAGGGATATCATTACTTGATGCAACTGGGGCATATGTTCAACATCATGGCTCAAAACTCGGAAAAGCTCAAAAAAATCATCCAAGACACCGGAATTAGAGGACTGATCTCCTTCGTTCGCCAAACCATAGCCGGCCCATGGCTTGACCATGCGTGGATCAAGGAGCGCCTCGCCGCACCATTGCAGCTCCGCTTGATATAGCGCAGATCGATTGGTCGTCAAAAGCTCAAACCCGCCCGCTCAGGCAGAAAGAAGGCCGAACTATGTCCACTTGACAATAAAGATCGAAAATCTGAGGCCATTGGGGCGCAGGAGTCCTGATATTTTACATGGCGAGCAGCCGCGGTCCTCTCAGACAGCAGCCGACCTGCCTTAAAACCAGCGCCCGAAGCTCGTGTTTATGTTTCGTGCGTCAGCAGTGAGTCGTAGCAATAATCATTGCATTGGAACATGGTAATGGGTAATCTACGTAACTTTCGGATAATCTCGGGATTCGAAAAGGGCAGAAGTACAGTTTAGTATCTCGATTAGACACGAGGCTGGATTCCCGCCAGAAGCATGCGGGAATGACCGTGCGAGGTTCGCGTGACAACGCAGGACTAAGCAAAACTGTCAGTCGATTTACATACGACCACAAGGGAGGCGGGCACAGAAATCGTGGATGGGTTTTGGCTGGGTACCGACCTGCTGCAGTATACCGTCAGCGGTCTGACGATAGGCGCCATTTATGCGCTGGTGGCAATTGGGTACAACATCATTTACAATGTTACTGAAATTATTAATTTCGCGCAGGGCGAGTTTGTAATGATGGGCGGCTTGTTTGCCGTCTTTTTTATGGAGACGCTCCATTTTCCCGTCTTCGCCGCTTTTTTTGCCTCCATCATAATGGTCGGCATTGTGGGATTTGCCATGGAGCGGCTCGTCATCCGGCGAGCGCGCAATGCCAGCGTCCTCTCCCTCATCATCATCACTATCGCCGTTTCCATAATATTAAAAGGGACGGCGATGCTTGGGTGGGGGAAGGACCCTTACAGCCTGCCTGCCTTTACTTCCGGCGGCCCAATTCTGATTGGCGGTGCGGCTGTACAAGTCCAGGCTCTTTGGGTGCTCGCAGTAAGCGTTGCCATAGTTGTTTCTCTGACCCTCTTTTTCCATCGCTCACTTTACGGCAAAGCCATGCTGGCATGTGCAGATAATCCATCTGCCGCTCGCATGGTAGGGATTCGCGTGCGGCAGATGGTGCTGCTTTCTTTTGTCCTGAGCGCTGCTATCGGCGCGGCTGCGGGTGTAGCGATAACTCCCATTTCTCTTATGGAGTATGACCGCGGAGCTCTGCTGGGTCTGAAAGGATTTGGTGCAGCGGCATTGGGTGGACTCGGTAACTTCTATGGAGGATTTGTGGCGGGGTTGCTGTTGGGTCTCGCCGAGTCTTTCTGCGCCGGTTACCTGTCGTCCGGCTATAAAGATGCAGTCGCTTTGATTCTTCTGTTGCTGGTACTTTTCTTCAAGCCCGAGGGCTTGTTCGGGAGCGCTGAGGCGGCGAAGCTGAAAAGGTTTTGAGATGAGGAAAACGGACCGTTGGATCTTTGCCTTTGTGGTCCTTCTGATCGCCATTTTCCCATGGGTGGTCTTAAACATCAGTGCTATCTCGAATTATGTCGAGGTCATGATATTTGCCGGCATCTTCAGCCTGGTCTGTCTCGGTCTGAGTTTGCTGATGGGCTACGCCGGCCAGATTTCTCTGGCTCAAGCGGCATTTTTTGGTATAGGGGCCTATAGTTCGGGCATCTTAACTGCGCATTTTGGCTGGAATCCGTGGCTTGCCATGCCGGTGGGCGCAGCTTTAGCCGCCGCCGTTGCGTGGGTCGTCGGAATCCCCGCCCTGCGACTTAAGGGTCACTATCTCGCCATGGCCACCCTGGGCTTTGGAGTCATAGTGCATATCGTCTTTAACGAGGAAATAGATTGGACCGGCGGCCCTTCCGGGATGGTCGACATACCGGGCCTTTCGATAGCAGGGTGGCGAATATCGAGCGAAATTCAATGGTATTATCTCATCTGGGGCGTGGTCTTCCTGGCCCTGCTGTTTTGTTTTCATATCCTGCATTCGCGCGTTGGACGGGCCCTGCGAGCAATTCATGAGGAAGAGGTTGCGGCCGAGGCTATGGGAGTGCCAACTGCCCGTTATAAAGTACAAATATTCGTTTTCGGAGCCATACTGGCAGCTATAGCGGGAAGTTTTTACACCCATTACGTCACATTCTTGAGCCCCAGTTCGTTTAATCTCATGTGGTCCATTCGCTTCGTACTGATGGTTATGGTGGGCGGTATGCAGAGCCTTTGGGGGGCGCTCCTCGGTACCGTACTGTTGACTTTTGTGGGAAACGAGTGGCTACAGGTTTTCGCCGATTTTGAGGTATTGGTTTACGGCACGATTCTTTTGGTTGTGGCTCTCTTTTTGCCGCAGGGACTCATAGCGATTCTGCGGCGGGAACTTGGAGGCTCGCGCAATCCCATTTCTCGGGCGAGTGACGAAGGTTAATGGAACATCCTGCGCAAAAATCTCAGACACCTATTCTGGAGCTCAGCAATGTTCAGATGAGCTTTGGGGGTATAGATGCCCTTAAGGGTATCGAGCACGATGTCCCGGAAGGAATCATTCAGGCTGTGATAGGCCCCAATGGAGCCGGCAAGACTACGTTGTTTCACTGTATCAGCGGATTGTTGAAGCCCACCGCGGGTTCCGTGTTATTCCGGGGAAAAGAGATCAATGAACTGGTACCTCATCGAATTGCACAATTGGGCATTTCGCGCACCTTCCAGCATGTGGCTTTGTTCAAGACCATGACAGTGCTTGAAAACGTTATGCTTGGTCGACACACTCGAACCCATAGCGGTTTTTGGGCAACAGGATTAAGGTTTCCCGGCATGCGCAGTGAAGAACGCCAGATCAAGCAGAGAGCTGAAACCTATCTGGATTTTGTTGGATTGGCGGATGCCGCTCACCTGGAAGGCGGAACACTGCCGCTCGGCAAGCAGAAGATTCTCGAGATTCGCCCGGGCTCTGGCCACCGAACCACGGCTTCTTTTGCTGGATGAACCTGCCGGAGGTCTGAACATGACGGAAACCGAAGAGCTCGGAGCCCTCATTCAGAGGATTTGCCAAAACGGAACAACCGTGGTGCTGGTGGAACACGACATGAATCTGGTAATGGATATCTCGGACCAAATTCTGGTGCTGCACTACGGGGAGTACCTGGCCTCCGGAACGCCGCGGGAAATCAAAGACAATCCGGCGGTCATCGAGGCCTATCTCGGTGAAAATTGATTGCTCTGGAATTTGAGAAACCATGCTAACTCTTAAGAGCATCCACACCTATTACGGCAGCATCCATGCGCTGAAAGGCGTTTCCTTACACGTCCGCTCCGGTGAGACGGTGGCCTTGATCGGCGCCAACGGCGCCGGCAAGAGCACTCTGGTCAGCACGATTTGCGGTCTTGTGAAGTTGCAGACGGGCACGGTCGAATTTCAAGGCAAGAACATCAACGGCTATTCGCCCGAAGACATCGTGAGGGAAGGAATCGCTTTAGTGCCCGAAGGCCGCCAGATTTTTTCCACGTTAACAGTGGAGGCCAATCTACAGATGGGAGGCTTTATTCATCGCCGCAACGGTCAGCAGATGTTACAAGATATGGAGCGGATGTATGAACGGTTTCCTATCTTACGACAACGCAGCCAGCAACTTGCCGGGACCCTCAGCGGCGGGGAACAGCAGATGCTTGCCATCAGTCGCGCCCTTATGGCTCGACCCAAACTTCTGATATTGGACGAACCCTCGATGGGTTTGGCGCCTCTTATCATCAAGGAAATCTTCAACATCATCCGTGAACTCAGGGAAGAGGGGCGGACTATTCTTTTGATCGAACAAAACGCTCGCGCCGCTTTGCAGATCTCTGATCGAGGCTACGTTTTGGAGACCGGCAAAATGGTGCTGCAGGGGGAGGGGGCGATGTTGCTGGAGCATCGGGAAGTGAAAAGAGCCTATTTGGGCAAGGGAGCGAAACAAATTTGGGAAGCCTGACCATGAACTTGAGTACAAAAGATAGGATTTAGCCATGCCCATTTGGCAACCGGACAAAGAGTGTATGTCTCGGGACCAACTGCAGCAGGTGAGATTGGAGCGGCTGCAGTCTACCCTGAATCGAGTTTACAGAAATGTCTCCTTTTATCACCGATATTTCAAGGACATTGGCTTTTCGCCCGAAGCAGATCTGACCGAAATTAAGGATCTGGAGCGGTTGCCTTTCACTACCAGCCTGGAGGTCAGCGAGAGCTACCCCTATGAAATGTTCGCCGTACCGCTGCGCGAGGTGGTGCGAGTGCATTCTTCGTCGGGCACCATGACAAATCCAAGGGTGGTCGGCTACACGCGGCAGGACCTCAAAACCTGGGGAAACTTGGTGGCCCGCATATTATCTGCCGGCGGTGTCACTCAGGATGACGTCATCCAGGTGACTTTTACTTATGGCCTTCTTACCGGCGGGTTGGGCATCCACTACGGAGCCGAACTCGTGGGTGCGTCCGTGCTTCCCACATCGGTGGGGCGAACCGAGCGGCAGATCAAGATCATGCAGGATTTCCGGACCACAGTGCTGGTATCAACACCTTCTTACGCACTGGTGGTTGCGGACTGTATAGAGGAGATGGGGCTGGATCCCAAAACATTCTCTCTAAAGTACTGCATTTGTGCCGGAGAGCCCTGGAACGAAAAGATGCGGACCGAAATCCAGCAGCGACTGTTCGTAAAGGCTACCGACAACTACGGGATAAGCGAAGTCATAGGTCCGGGGGTGGCGGGAGAATGCCTGGAGCAGGCGGGGATGCATCTTCAAGAGGATCATTTTTACGCTGAAATCATCAATCCGCAGACGGGAGAAGTGCTCGATCCGGGGGAAGAGGGCGAGTTAGTGCTGACCACTTTGACCAAAGAAGCTTTCCCCGTGATTCGCTATCGTACCGGAGATCTTTGCCGCCTGATTCCGGAACCGTGTACATGCGGCAGAACTTTTTGGAGGATGAGTCGGATCAAGGGTCGCTGTGACGATGTGGTAGTCATCAAAGGCATCAATATCATCCCCGAACGTGTTGGCGATGTTTTGCAGCAAGTAAAAGGACGCAGGCCGGTCTATCAGTTGGCCGCCATTCGCCAGGGTCATAAGGACCAATTGGAGATCTGGGTGGAGGTAACCGAGGAGTTGTTCTTCGATAAGATGCGCGAGCAGCGTGCTCTGGTGGATGTGATGAGGCAGAAGGTAGCCAACTTTATCGGAATAACACCGCGTATCAAGCTGGTCGAGAGTGGCTCACTGGAAAGAGAGAATGGGGAGGTCAAGCTATTTGTAGATCGCCGACAAAACAGTTAGTTTGCGCCGGGAAATTCCCTGCTGATGTAGCGCAGCCCTTCGGGGCTGTTGACTTGGCAAGGCTAAAGCCATGCGCCACGAAGGCTCGACTCTCTCAAGGGAGCTGACAACTGGATATAATTGACCCTACAGGGTCATGAAAGTTAGTGGAGATTGACATGCATGAGTTGTTAATGCCTGAAACCGACAGAAAACAACTACTTTTGGGAAATGAAGCTATTGTTCGCGGTGCATTGGAAGGCAATGTCAGGTTTGTTGCCGCCTATCCGGGGACCCCTTCATCTGAGATTATCGACCGCTTTTATCAAATCGCGCCGGAAGCCAATGTCTATGTTGAATATTCCGTCAACGAAAAGGTCGCGATGGAAACGGCCTGTGCTGCGGCCGTCTCGGGAGTGAGGAGCCTTTGCTCCATGAAGCATGTGGGGCTGAACGTGGCTGCCGACGCCTTCATGACACTCGCCTATGTTGGGGTAAAGGCGGGGATGGTGATTGTGGTTGCGGATGATCCTTCTTTGCATTCCAGCCAGAATGAGCAGGACAATCGATACTATGCCAAAATGGCAGGTGTGCCGATGCTGGAACCTGCCACGCCGCAAGAGGCCAAAGAGATGACCTTGGCGGCTTTGGACTTGTCCGAAAAGTATCAGATTCCCGTCATCGTTCGAACCACTACTCGGGTCAATCACTGTCGCGGCCCGGTTAGCTTGGGGTCAATCCCTGACGAATCACCAAAAGCAAAATTCACCAAAGATCCCTTCAACCTAGTGGTTGTTCCCATGGTGGGGCGAAAACTCCACTTGGCTCTTCTGGAAAAACTGCCAAAGCTGCAAAAAGAAGCCGATGAGAGTCCGTTTAATCATTCCACCGGTGACGGCAAATGGGGGATTATCACCAGTGGCGTCTCTCATCTCTACGTGCTGGATGCTGTAAAAGAATTGGGGCTCGAAGATCGAGTTAAAATTCTTAAACTTGGTTTTTCCTATCCCCACCCCAAAAACCTGATTGGAAATTTCCTGGCCGGCCTCGAAAAAATCCTGGTGGTTGAAGAGCTAGAACCTTTCCTGGAAGAAATCGTTAAGGTAACAGCTCAAGAAGAGGGGCTCACAGTCAAAATCGCCGGCAAAGGCGAAAACTTGATTCCCCGCGCCTTTGAGCTCGATTCGGTAAAAGTGAAAAGAGCAATGAAGGCCTGTTTTGGTATCGAATTTGAGCCTGCAGAGATCTTTCCAGTACCCGAACTTCCCCAGCGTCCCCCTAATCTATGCCCGGGCTGCCCTCATCGCGCGACCTATTATTCCGTAAAAAAAGTGTTTGGCGAGGACGCCGTATACCCGACTGACATAGGCTGTTACACTCTGGGCTTGCTGCCGCCTCTAGGTATGGCAGACTTTCTTATTTGCATGGGATCGAGTGTTTCGACCGCCGGGGGGTTTAGTAAGGTGTTGGAGCAACCAGTGGTCGCTTTTATCGGAGATTCAACCTTCTTCCACGGCGGGCTGCCGGGGCTTGTCAATGCCGTCAGTCATGATCACCGCATACTGCTTGTGATTCTGGATAATGGAACTACGGCTATGACCGGGCATCAACCTCATCCTGGTGTGGAACTGACTGCCGACGGCAAAAAGGAGCCTAAAGTAAGCCTAGAGCGAATCGTTCGGGGCTGCGGAGTGGAAAGAGTCGCTACGGTAAACCCGATGCAGATTCAAAAGACTCAGGAAATTCTCGAACAAATCCGCAATGAGATGAAAGAGCCCGGAGTCTCCGTCCTGATTTCCAAAAGTCCGTGCCCGCTTTTCGAGAGGCGCATGACGCGCAAAAAGCAGAAGGTGGTTTTTAAAGTCGATGCGTCTTGTGATATGTGCAAAAAATGCCTGAGCGAATTGGGTTGCCCTGCTTTTGTATGGGAACAGACACAGACTGAAGAATGTATTCGAATCAATGCAGCTCTTTGCAGCGGCTGCAGTGTTTGTGCTCAGATGTGCAAATCCATACGGCCGGAAAAGATATCTGCATAATAAGAGGATGATATGATGCCGATAGACAACAAAGCTTTTGAAGCAATACGCATATTTTTTACCGGAGTTGGCGGGCAGGGCACTTTGCTTGCCACTAGACTGGTGGGTGAAGCCGCTCTGGAAGAAGGAATCCCGGTCTCTTTAAGCGAAATCCACGGCATGGCGCAAAGAGGAGGGGTGGTTGAATCTTCGGTTGTCGCCGGAAATATCTCGAGTCCGACCGTTGCAGATGGTGAAGCGGATATCTTGATGGCTTTCGAACCTCTGGAGGCCGTGCGGGCACTGCCAAAATGCCATAAAGGAACGTATGTCATTACAAGCACTGTTCCCATTGTGCCTTTTACTGTGGCCGTCGGTCAGAGTACCTATCCGGATTTGGAGCGGTTGTATGAGTTCTTGGAGGGCAAAGTGGCGCGTCTGGTCCGGGTAGAGGCGGCAGATATCGCTAATCAGGCCGGTTCGGAAAAAGCAGCGAACATCGTTATGGTGGGGGTGCTTGCCGCTCTCAATCGGTTGCCCATCTCGGAACGAAGCTGGCAAGAGGCATTGAAGAGAACCATCCCAGAGCGTTTCCTGGATATGAACAGAAAGGCTTTCGACCTTGGCCGGCAGTTCGGTTTGCAGGTCCAGAACTGAGCGATTCTTGCAGGAAATCAGGTTCTGGCGGGACAGGCTTTCCAGCCAGACGAATTCCTCTCCCCCTTCAGGGGCAATGTCGGTGAATTAAGGGGAGACTAATCAAAAAGTCCCCCTTTAAACCAAGGGGGAACTGACCCGCTAATTCACAGCAGCATTGCCCGCAAGGGAGAGGGAGTTGTGGAGCGTGAAGCCCTCACTTGTGATTAAACTTTTGATCCCCTTTCAGGCTGCTACTGAGGCTAGAAGGTAGAGAAAAAACCAGCTTCCGAATAGCTACAGACTAATTTCCTTTCTTTGCAACCTCCCGTATTCGGCTGTCCACATATTCATTCAGAGCCTTTTCAACGGCTGCCCTCGTTTCTTCCAGCCTTGCCCGTTGCTCCGAGGAGTCGTAACTCACGCTGAATTCGTTTGCCAGGCCGCAATCCCAGTCGGTGCATGGGTTTGCCGGTGCAGTTTTCAGTTCTTGCTTGATCTTAAGATATTGTTCGATACCGTCGAGAATTCTTCCAAAGTCCATTTTATCTCCGTACAGGCTCTCTTGGCTCAGGTTTCCATCTGTTGTGATTTGAGGTCGATAAATTCGGCTATTAACGTCTCGTATTCTTTTCCCACATACGAACGATAAGCCAATAGCTCGATCTTGAGATCGTTCCAATAAGTCATGAGATCTTCGCGCGATTTAAACTCATTGATATGCCGGTATATAGAATCCAGATAGCGTTCGCGCAATCTGGTGCGGTGAAAGTCGCACATCTCATCCAACAGTGACTGTTGTTCTTCAGTAAATTGCAGTTTCGGTTTCTTCCCATCTATTTCATTCTGAATCGCCTGGAATTCCGAGAAATGCATGGTTGCCTTTAAACGGTCTTGGATCTCCTTTAGTATCGCATCATTGATCTCTTCCTGCTGCTGCCTGTAAGCTTTTCTTAATTCTTCCTCAAGATCTCTGGTATTATAAGGCAACGTTTTCCGCAGTTGCTTGGTCAGCGATTTGAACTGTTCCGTGAGATGAGTATGGTCCCATTGGGACCTCAGGGCTTGAATCATCTCATCGAGTTGCACCGCCTCCTGATAGTGGACCTTGATGGCAGGTTGATGCCGACTTTTTAGAAAATACAGCCCGCCATAGCTTTGAGGGAAATAGAATGACTCTTCAGTATCCTCGCAGCTGTCGGGCAAACGGATATGCTCAAGCAAAATCTTGAGCACCTCCCGACGTTGTTCCACATTTTGGCTGATATGGCGGAAGCTGATTAAGCCATTCCGGGTGCCTTCTCCAAAGTGATGGTGAAACGCACGGAATGCAATAAGTAAAAGTTTTAGGCACTCTTTTGGCTCCAGGAAATTGGCGAGAGCATGGAAGTCGTAGATCCTCATCCCTGCGCCCAGATGATCTAGACAATAGAGCAAATAATTGCGCATTTCCGTGTTCATTGAAGAGAATAAGTCTAGAATTGTGAGTGCTGCTTGCAGTTGTTTTTCAAAACTAGCCGGTCCGACACTCTTCAACTTCTTTTTATGATATATGAAGTTGACCGGCATCTTCAAGCGATACATCTGGATATCCTGGTAATCGACCCAGGTAGCTCCCATCAACTTCAGCAGTCTTTCTACAGCAGAGATCTGACGTCCTCGCCATAGGGGTTCATCCTCGATATCCGCATCGGCGAAACCACAGCGTTGTGTTGGTTCAACCGGGAAAAGCGAGGCTTGAGGAGAATTAACTTGAGAGTCTGCCAGTAAGGCGTTGCCGGTTTCCCGAAAGACTTCCTTGAGCCAAGTCTGCCAGTTGCTCTTCGATTTAATTATTTCAAGTGCTACTGCCCTGAAGGAAAGGAAAGTATCCAGCAAATCGGCTATCATCAGGCCTTCCTGCACTGCAGCGGCGGCCAATATGGCATGCAGCACAAACGCATCCAACATGCGGTCGTCTTGATCGGCCGTGAGATGTTCAAGCGCCGTGATCGGTTCTTCGCCCTGAACAACATGCCCGAAAAGGCCGTGGTGGCGCACCAACAAGATGATCAATTGCTCGACTTGAGAGCCCAACTGATATTTTTTAAGAATCTCGGAACGTTCCAGCACAAGCGCTCCGGCTTCAGCATGCGTCCACCAGTCGGCTGCGGCGGGCAAAACTTCACTGTACATGTCGATTTTGCCGATTTCTTGAAACAACAAAGCAAATGTGAGTCCTTGATAAATTATAGATCTTTGTTGTACGCGATCGATCAAATACTCGAGTGTTTCCATTTGAGCATGAGTTGCCCCGATTCCTTCTTCAGCCAACGGGCCGAATTCTTGCTTGGCAAGTTGATAGAATGTGTTGCGGTTCTGGAATGCATTACGGTCCTTTATGATTAAAGCCTGAAATTTTTCCAGACAGCGCATGACGTAGGTTCCAAGCAACTGCTTCTGGCGTGTCGGCCAGTTTTCAATAAGATTTCCAAAGGCCTTGAATTCCGGCAGGTTGAAGCGAAGAATCTCGGGACAGTGCTTGGCGAGCACACTGATGTTGTCATAGATTTCTTCCGGAACAAAAATCTGACTGCGCAAAACAAATTGGAGCCTTTGTTCTATCTCTTCGATCTCTCTGTTCTTGCCTTCCACTCCTCCCGACTGTTGAAAAAGATCGCATTGCAGTTCACAGCCTTCTCGATCGAGATAGTGGTGAAAACTCTCCAGTTCTGAAAAAAGCCTCTCCATATCCTGCAGGTTTCTTAGGGAAATACCGCGCAATTCCTGGGATTCCAAATGAGTCAGCAAGACTTCAATCTGACGGATATTTTCATCCACGTCCACAAATGAGACATCAATCGCTCGGGTTTGGTAATTGTACATCATTCGGATGCCGCTGTCGAAAACGAAGGCGGGACGATTTTCTCTAAGGGTCTGCTGAATGTCTTCGAAAAATCTTGGCTGTAGTCGCTCGATGGGTATGCGGAGCAAAGTTTCTTTTATTTTGCTGAGTCGCTGCTCGTGGCGGTCCTGGGGTATGCCGGCTAATAAGGGGTTGAAGTTGATGATGTGTCTTCTGGAAGAATTGACAACAACCCAGAGAAGAATGAATCCTGCCTTGGTTCCCAATTTTGGAAAAAGATGCCCGGTACCGTGGAATTCCGTATTTAAGAATTGGCGAAAGAAATATAGTTTTCCAAATACGTAATCTCCCAGGAATTGTTGCTTGAACAGATCGGCAATGCGCGCCAGAGTTAAAGCTTCTTCCAATCCTGCCAATTTTGCCGGCTGATAGTCGCAAAAGACTTCTTTTTGAAAAGCGCTTTTGTCAAGAAATTCCTGCCAGCTGTCGAGGAATTCAAAAAGATTGAAAAATTTGAGCATCTCACGGATCGCTTTGTTCTGAGCTCCGCCCATGGCACTGATACGAAGATCGTGCAGTTTTTCCCAGTCCAGATTGGGATTGGTGGCAACATAAATGGCATCGTCGTATAGTCGGTATAGCTCTCTCGCCTGTTCTCCGGTGAATGTATCACCAAAAGCGGCTGCTATCTCGGCCATGCTCATGAGACGACAGATGCGCAGCTGGCTGAGAATCTCCTGATAGTTGCCTTCTTTGGCTTTATCGGTAATGGGTTGCAGTGTTTTGGCGGGAAGCTTTCCAAACACAATACGGCTCATAGTTGTGTGCCCCACTGCGATAAGTAATATCTCCCGCAGCTGTTCGGGGGACAGTTCCTGCAGAGAAAGTTTGTGAATATTTTCCAGCACAGGGGTGTTCTGGCCATCGATGTGGTCCGGGTTCAAAACTTCGCGGATCTTTTCAAGTTTGGGGATTTGATTGAGCAAGTGCAGTATAGCTTCAAAGTTTCGAGTTTTGGCTCGGAACGGATTGGCCAAGCGAGCTCGTTCGAGTTCTGAAAGCTTCGGGAAGTCATTGTCGCGAATTTGGGCCAGAGTGTGAAGTACATCCAACACGTAACGAAAAGTGTTACGATATTCTGCTATCAGTTGAAAGCTGCACCCCTGCATGCCGGATGCCTTAAGTTCTTCCTCCAGCGACTCAACCGAGACTTTTGGCTGACGGGGGTGCCCCACCAAAACGGACAAGCTTTCCGGCAATTGACAGTCCAACTCAAGCCGATCTTGCCAATACTGCCGGTCGTGTTTAGCAGGATCGCGCTGACGATAACTGCTTACAAAGTAGGTTTCGATAATCGATTTCCATTTTTTCCTCGGATCCTTGATGAAAGCTTGCGGCAGTCGAAGGCTGAGATAGGGGAGCTTATTTATTTCCTCTGTGCTTAGTTCTTCTGGTTTTTTTTGGTCGAGGAGCCGTTTCAGATGGGGCTCAGAAAAAGCAAATCGGTTCAAGTAATAATGTAAGTCCGAGATATGAATTTTGAGTTCTTGTTTGGATTTCGCCTCATACTTTCTCTTTGTTTTGTAAATGTGTGAAAATAACAGGAAGAACTTCATCTCTTCGCTGTTTTTGAAACGAACCTGGCAGAACTGATCGCCTTTAGGCCTGGCCGGATTTGCCAGCATGACGAGCTTTCCATTGGATTCAAGAAGATCGTAGATTTTGCCCGCCAAATAACCAGCGTAATTGATCAGACGTCGCTGGGTCATGGGGCTTTTGGTGGCTTTGGGCAATTGCTGCTCCAACAGATACTCAAAAATATCTTTGGGAATGATAATGATATCCAGAGGCAGTCGCCAGGAGCGTATCTTATCCATGGTTTCGAAAAGAAAAATTCGGTGACTGGAAAGACGTGCCGTTAATTCATGCACAATTAGATCGTGGCCCGCTGTCAAAAGACCGATATCCAGCCTTTCTGTGGCGGTTTCCAGAGCGTGCTGCAGGATGAGCTCTTCGATTTCATCCCCTTTAATTTTTATGTTCTGCAGGGAGTGGGCCACTAGGTTGATGGGGATCAGAAAGTAGCGTTTACCGGTCAGGCTGAAACGAATCAGTAAACCCAATTTGTGGTAGATGGCATTAAATCTTTTGGAGTGGCGCCCAAGTTCGACAATATCTTGATAATTGATGCTCTGTAAAAAGTCTGTGTCCGCTTTGCTCAAGGCTGTTTGTTCGATCAGACCGAGACCGTAAGCATTGCCGCCCAATCTGCTGGGGAGAAAACTTGGATGATCCTCAGCTGCGAATGTTCCTATAGGAACATCTTGAGGATCGATGCCATAGCGGGCATATTCCTCCGGATTGATCAAGCGAAAGAACGTGTCTTGGTGATCCAACTGCTTTGATTGCCGGGCAGACTGTCTTTCTTGCATCATAAATCCTTCAGAAATATGCTATCGCCAATTAAGATATATCTCGTGCACCCATCCCGCCCACTGTCAGGCTCCGCCGCAGATGCCTGCCCGTAAAGAATATGGCGCATCCGATAGAGAGCCCCATAAAATCAAGCAGCAAGTCAATGAAGCTGGGTGTTCTACCGGGAATAAAAGACTGGTGTACTTCATCCAATACGGCAAAGGCAATTCCACCTGCAAGGACCCTCAGGATTAATGCTGCAACACCTTTAGAAGGTAACATGGTATGTCCCATCCAGCAAAAAAATATAGCCAGCACCGCATATTCCAGAGGGTGAAAGAAATTAACATTGAACGATACATCTACGTCTCTGAAGGACTCATGGGACAATGAAAAAATGAACAGACAATAAATAATTGCGGGCAGCCAATCGTGGAAGGTTCCGGGACTTTTGCGTTTAGGGTTGAACCTGGCGGCAACGGCATGCAAGGTTCCCATCATCAGAAGAGCGATTGGA
Organism: uncultured delta proteobacterium; assembly: GCA_963781715.1. Classification (GTDB taxonomy): domain Bacteria; phylum Desulfobacterota; class Syntrophobacteria; order Syntrophobacterales; family Syntrophobacteraceae; genus Desulfoferrobacter. The sequence continues at coordinate 215,596 of CAWAGW010000015.1, read as the reverse complement.
ATGCTCATTTCCTCGGTGCTGAGCCCGAAAGCGATCGCAACGGGTATGGCGCCTGAGAGTTGTGACGCATAGAGGAGGGCAATCCATGTCCACGGATCCCACTGGACAAGCAATGCCATCTTTTCCTTAACATGCGGCGAAGGCATGGTAACAGAGCGACTCCTTGGAGTGGAAGTGTTGCGAATGCAGTTCAAAACCGCGCACGTTCGTCCAATGGTATACTTTTTAAACTATACAGCTGGAACACAGAAGCTTTATATTTAAAATTCGTTAATAAAATTAATTTTGACGGCTTCCTTGGACTTCCTGTGGATGCATCTTTGATGCTTATGAGTAATCTAAAGCTTTGTTTTGGAACATTGTTGGCATTCTTCATTTGGACAATACAGCTGCTACTGTATTGTGTGCCCAATGCAGCTCTTGGGCTCACGCAAGAAGAACTGAATACCATCAGCACTTATAAAGCCGTGTCCCCTTCGATAGTGAACATCACCACAACCATCCTCGAGTATGACTTTTTTTTGAGGCCATTTCCCGCGGCCGGCAGCGGGTCGGGAATTATTTTCAGAAAGGACGGCACCATCATAACCAATTACCACGTTGTGGCCGATGCCGATCGGGTTCAGGTGACTTTGTCGGACGGCAGCCACTGGGATGCGCAGCTAATAGGGACTTCCCCCAATGACGACCTGGCAGCCATTCGTATCGATGCCCGGGGACGGGTGCTGCAGGCAATAACACTGGGTGATTCCGATCGTCTGGAGGTGGGTGAAAAAGTTTTGGCTATCGGCAACCCATTCGGCTTGGGACAAACTCTGACGGTCGGGGTTGTCAGCATGCTGGGGCGCAACATCCAAGACAACGGAAGAGTGCTTAAGGACCTTATCCAGACCGATGCCTCCATTAATCCCGGAAACTCGGGAGGGGCCATGGTCAATGCGAAAGGAGAATTGATCGGCATCAATACAGCCATTTTGAGCCCTACCGGCAGCAGCATTGGCATTGGCTTTGCCATTCCTGTGAACCGAGTCAAGCAGGTTGCTCCAGGATTGCTCTATGCCTGGGGAAAATGGCTGGGCTGGCTTCTTGCGCTTCTAATAGTTTACTGGCTCTTGCGTAAGATTTATCGTTCAGAAAAAGGATCACTATGAGAGAATCGCCATCTCAATCGATGACAATCAATCTAAGTTTTTCCACATGGGGCAGAAAACATTGTTGGCAGCATTCGTCGCGGAGGGTTAGATTTTCCTTATGGTGGGTTCTGCTTTGCATGATCCTGGTAAATGCTGCCTCTGCTTTTGCTCTTACGGAAGATGAAAGGAACAATATTGAATTATATAAGAAGCTCTCTCCCGGCGTGGTAAACATCACCAGCACAATTCTGGAGCGCGACTTTTTCTTCAACATTGTTCCAAGGCAAGGAACCGGCTCAGGATCCATTATTGATGGAAAGGGTTACATTCTAACCAACCATCATGTCATTCAAGATGCCAGAAAACTCGAAGTTACGCTGGCGAATGGCAAGAAATATACCGCACGTTTTATTGGCTCCGACCCAAGTACGGATTTAGCTGTTTTAAAGATTGATGCCCCGAGCAGAGATCTGAGAGTGATTCCCATGGGATCGTCCAAGAACCTTCAGGTAGGACAAAAGGTGCTTGCCATCGGGAACCCATTCGGCCTGGGGCAAACGCTCACTACCGGTGTAATAAGCTCGGTAGGGCGTACATTGCGATCGACGAATGGGGCGCTGGTAGAAGACATCATTCAGACTGATGCTTCCATCAATCCCGGTAATTCCGGAGGTCCCTTGATAGATTCAGCAGGTAAGATGATTGGAATCAACACCGCCATTTTCAGTCCCACCGGAGCCAATGTGGGCATCGGCTTCGCGATACCCGTCGACACCGCTAAACGCGTCTTGCAGGATCTGATAGAAAAAGGGCACTATGCATATCCCTGGTTGGGAGCAACATTCATGACATTATTTCCCGATTTCGCGGATGCACTGAAGCTCCCGGTCAAAAAAGGCGCTATGATAGTCGATGTAGTGCCGGGAGGGCCGGCGGATAGAGCCGGTCTGCGAGGCGGAGACAAAAGGGCGCAAATTGGAAATAGCATCATTGTAGTCGGTGGTGATGTGATCACCAAACTGAACGGTCAACCCATTGAAGATGCTGATTCGGTTATCCGGGAAATCCGAAGAATGAGGCCCGGCGATCGCATACGCCTGGAAATTGTTCGTTGGAATGGAAATCGCGATAACGTCACGGTGACCCTTGGCGAGCAACCTTATCGCGGTCGCAGCTAAATATGAAGACTCACTTCAGGCAACTGCCGCTCTTTGATTTTTAGTTTTGACCGTTTTACCCGTATGAAAGGAAGACGATGGAATCTACGAGCACCGTGTTGACCAAACGCCGAGTTAGACCTTTGACGATTGTGATTATGGATGGCGTCGGCTATCGGGCCGAGCGGGAAGGAAATGCCGTCGCCGAAGGGTTCACCCCTCATCTGGATTGGCTTTTGGCGAATTGCCCATCTACGCTGCTGAAAGCTCATGGGAAAGCGGTAGGGCTTCCCTCCGACGACGATATGGGAAACTCGGAGGTCGGGCACAACGCTATCGGAGCCGGACGTTTTTATCCGCAGGGCGCCAAGCTCGTAAACCAGGCCATCGAATCCGGCCGCATTTTTGAAAGTAATGCTTGGCGGCGGTTAGTCAGGCTTTGCAGCGAACACAATGGGACATTGCATTTTATAGGGCTTTTTTCCGACGGCAACGTGCACAGTAACCTGAGCCACCTCCGAGCCATGCTGAAGCATGCAGCATTTGACGAAAAACTCGACACAGCTAGAGTTCACATTTTGTTGGACGGTAGAGACGTTGGCGAAACCTCGGCGCTGGAGTATGTCGATCCTTTCGAATCGTTTTTGAGTGAACTCAATGAAGAGGCGCAAGTAGACTATCGAATTGCAAGCGGCGGAGGCCGCATGGTCATTACGATGGATCGGTATCAGGCCGATTGGGATATGGTGGCGCTGGGTTGGAAAATCCACGTGGCGGGTGAAGGGCGGATGTTCTCATCCGCCCATGAAGCGATCGAAACATACCGTCAAGAAAATCCGAGAGTCATCGATCAGAATCTGCCGCCTTTTGTCATTGCTGATGCCTCCGGGCCAGTCGGTCCGATTCGAGACGGTGACGCTGTGATCTTTTTCAACTTCAGAGGAGATCGAGCTATAGAGATCAGCCTTGCTTTCGATCAGAAGGATTTCGACAAGTTCGAACGCAAACCCAATCCCAATGTGGAATATGCAGGTATGATGGAATACGATACCGAAGCCCATATTCCGTCAAACTACCTCGTCGAGCCGCCTTGTATCGAAAATACCATGGGCGAGCTTTTATGTGAGCGCGACATAAGACAACTGGCCACAAGTGAAACGCAAAAGTTCGGCCATGTGACCTACTTTTGGAACGGCAACCGGTCGGGCAAGTTCAACGAACAGCTCGAGGAATATATCGAGATACCTTCTGACAAAGTGGCTTTCGAGGATCGTCCCTGGATGAAGGCTGCCGAGATTACCGATCGAGTCATCGAAGCGATCCAAAGCGATCGTTTTGACCTCATTCGATTGAACTTTGCTAACGGCGATATGGTTGGCCATACCGGCATTTTTCAAGCGGCAAGAATCGCCGTCGAGACCGTAGATCTCTGCATCGGAAGGCTGATGCGAGCCATAGAAAAAGTCGGAGGGGTAATGCTGATTACCGCCGACCATGGAAATGCCGACGAGATGTTTGAGATAGATAAGAAAACGGGCAAGATAAAGACCGATAAAAATGGCAAGCCGAAAGCCAAGACGGCCCATACGCTCAGCCCGGTGTGGTTTATCGTGTATGATCCTTCCGGAGGTGAGTCCATCCGTTTGAACCCGGCAATAAAAGATCCTGGATTGACCAATATTGCTGCAACCTGCTTTCAGCTGTTGGGTTTGGATCCCCCGGATCTGTATGATCCGCCTCTTCTCCTTTTTGATTAGTTGTATATGTTGGAACTTGATATGGGTCGTTAGCTTTTCGGATGTAGACCGCTCAGGGGGGACTCGGCATCTGGCGCATGTGTCGAATTTCCACGGCGCAACGTGATCAGTACCACTTCCCCCTGAGAGAAAAACCTCAACGGAACCCCGGAAACACCGACCCCGTCGCTGGTGTAGCCGGTCATTCCTCGATATTGCCAGATGCCTTTGCTGTAACGTCTTGGGGCTCGGCTGTGAGTGAAAATCGGGCCGATGGGAGGCAGTTGGATCTGGCCGGCGTGACAGTGGCCGCAGATGTAGAAATTCGAACCGAACTCTCGAGCTTCTCGATATGCTTCATTGGTGTGCGCCAGAAATACGGTGAAATCTCCCGCTGGCACCTGCTGGAATGCTTCATCCAAGTCATGACAACGATAGTAGTGTGGATCGTCAACTCCAACGAACCATATTTTTTCGCCTTTTCTTTCAATCGCCAGAGAGTCATTTATCAAATAGGTCATTCCATCCTCTTCAAGAGGCTCGACTATTTCCATGCAATCATGGTTTCCTAGGATTCCTATGATGCCGTCTCTCGCACGAATTTCAGGGATTAAACGGCGCATATGGGCCATGGCTTCAAAAAAAGGACCATGAGTTTCCATCCTCAAGTCTCCCCCGATGACACATAAATCGACCGGCAGGTCCCGCACCAGCAACTGCAGCTTTTCGGTTAAACTCTGGAGGCCGTCCAGGTGTAGATCGGAAAGATATAGGATCCTGTAACCATCAAAAGCCTCTGGAAGCTGCTGGAAATTAAAAGCAAGCCGCGAGACTCTGACGTTCAGAGCATTCTGCAAACCTTTATTGTACAATCCCAGCAGGCGGAAGAACGATTTCATGATGAAGTGGTAGTAGATGGCATCTTCAAAATTGAGGAAATGATGCAGCGGATGAGATGTGATCTGGCAGGCGCGGAATTCCCGAAAGCGGACTCGAGGGTTGACGCTTCGGCGATAATTTTCGTAAGGCTTTTGCAGTAAAACGCCTTTGAAGAACAGAGAACCCCAGTAAGCTCCAACCGCAAATACCCCGGTCAACAGTAGGATGTCTGTCAGGCCGAGGGAAAAATGAGGCGCGAGGATAGCGAGAGGCAGAATCCCCTCAAAGATTTGATCAAGACCGAATACAATGCTGCCGGCTGGAAGGCTGAACCGCCGCTTAATGAAGCTGGATAGAAGGTCCCCTGACATGCTGAGAACCCCCGTCATGCATCCCACCCAAACGGGGAAGCCCATGGCCCAGCCGACCAAAATCCCCGCAGCTATTCCTGCAAGAACTCCTCTTTGAGTCTTGTGCGGCCCAAAAAGAAGTTGCCCGTCTGTCAGCGCATAGCCCATATCCAAAGGCGTATTCCATTTGTCGCCGAGCATATGTGCAAGCAGAGGAGGCGCGAAATTTACCAGCCAGAGTAGAAGTAGAATTTTTATGAGTAGTAGCATCTCACCGATATCTGCCAAACAAAAATCAGAAAATTCTATTTCTGTTCGGGAACCCGGTAGCGCAGGACTTTAGTCCGCGCCAGTTCCGGATAGAAACTATTTAGTGACATTCCCAAACAGGTAAGAAATACTTCAGTCGGGAAGCTGAATTCTTTTGGCTCCATGAAAAGCCAGGTAATGGAACTCTGGTTCCCGGTAAAGTAAGACCGTCTGGCCTATCAAATGGACATAGTGAGCCCCTACTTTTTCAGCAAATTTTTTAGCTTGCTGTTTCTTGTTTCCTTCCTGTTTGGATAAACCGGACCACTTCACTTTGATCAGTTCATGAGACAATAATTGCTGACGGATTTCCCCGATTATGGATTCGGTGACCCCTTCCTGACCTATTCGAACAACTGGTTTTACGTGATGAGCCAACCCTTTCAGAAAGGTGCGTTGTTTGGGGGTCAGCTTATCCGGAGGGTTGGGAGACCAATCCAGTTTCGCAAGGTCCAATGGCTTTGTCGGTGTGTTTGAGATGCGGCTTTCCATACCTAATTCACTATCTTCGGCAAACTCACCCATTCTATTTATGTCCTTTCAGTACTTCTATTTGACCCGAGCCGTCCATCGATTTGTATATTGTATCCGCTTTCTGCAAGCGGAGCTACTTTCTCTAACCTAAATTTGGCTATTACCCGTGCGCTGAGTGTGATCCCGAGGAGTCACGCTGTTAGCGTGACGACGAGGAATGACAGATGGCGCCTGCATGAGTAGCTGCTGATCCGATGAAATCGCTAAACTCAGGTCTCAGTAATTCACAATATTAAAGCCCGGCACTTCATCTGTTCTCATCCTTCCAATGAAGTCCGGGCTTCTCGGGGTACCTTAAATTTTTCTTGGCGAAGCCAGCTACAGGCCAGGCTTTTATTCCATGAAAGTCTTCAACGAAGATTGTCGATTCGGATTACGCAGCTTGCGTAGAGCCTTCTTTTCAATTTGTCGAATACGCTCTTTTGAAACATTAAAACTCTTTCCGATTTTTTCTAATGTCTCTGCAGGTTGCCCATCCAGCCCAAAGCGCAGGCGCAAGATTTTTTCTTCTCGCGGCTGCAAGGTCGACAGGAGCGAACGCGTTACCTCAGCAAGTTGCTTGTCGGAGCACTCCTCCAGGGGGGAAGCTGCCCGGTCATCTTCAATGAAATCTCCCAATCGCTGTTCGTCTTCTCCGATTGGAGTCTCCAGGGATATGGGCTGTGCTGCCAGAGTCAAGACCATCTGTGCCTTATCCAGCGGGATGTCTGCACGATCGGCAATTTCCTGAGCGCTGGGCTCCCGCCCCAACTCTTTCAAAAGTTCGTAAAAGACTTTGAAAAAGAGATTCTTAAGCTCTATAAAATGCACCGGCAGCCGAATGGTTCTTGTCTTATCGTAAATTCCTCTAATGATGCTCTGTCTGACCCACCAGGTGGCGTAGGTACTGAAACGATTGCCTTTGGTATGATCGTACCTTCCGACGGCTTTCAAAAGTCCCAGATTACCTTCCTGGATCAGGTCGTCAAAACTCATACCCCTTCCACGGTATCGTTTTGCCACGCTGAGTACCAAGCGCAGATTGGCCCGCACCATCTCCTGCTTGGCGGCATCAATAGACGCCATGATTCGACGAACCCGATAGAGCAAATCTGCGTACAGATGTCGGTCGGGATGGTCCTTGGCGGCTCTCTCCAGGGTGCGTACGATCACCTTAAGAATCTTGTCTCGGACCCCGGGGAACGACTTTTCATGACTCAAAAGTTTTTGAACTTTTTCGTTTAATTCTTCGAATATTCTATTTTCAGCGGCGTGCTCAGACACCATTTCCACCAGTGATTCCTGGCCCTGACGAATCATCTGAGCGAGCTCGATCTCACGCTCCTGAGTCAATAAAGGATAACTGGCGACTTCTTTCAGGTAGCAGGTAATGTGGTCTTCGTCAAAATCATCATTAACCTGGAATCCTGCCTTCGTGGTTTCTTCGCTATCTTCGTCTTCCTCATTGCTGTAGTCCGATGAGCGAACCTCATCATTTTCAGTTGTCTCTTCTTCAGCTTGGACAGCTTCATCAAGCGCGAGGTCTTTATCCGAGTATTCCGAGTCTAGCACATCTTCTGCTACGACACTTTCATACTCTTCTTGCGTTTTCTTACGCTTAACGAAGAAATCGTAAGAAATGCATTTTTCGCTTGAATACATTTGCATTATGTCCCTCCAAATGTGATAAGGTTAACGTATGTTCGATCGTCAACCTTCCCCCCTTCTAAAACGGGGAGGTAAAAGCAGCACGAACTCTTGCCGCTCTTTAAAAAACTAAACATACTTAGGGGCTTAGTCAATGCTGGCGAGTCAATTTCTGAGACTGCGGCGCAACATTTTTGCGTGTCTCGGGAGCCCGATGTATGCTTTGATGTAATCTTATATAATAACACCAAATCTGCGCTTGTCAAGAAAAAATCATCCTTATTTCCTATTTTTCTCAAACTATTTCTTGACACTCAAAAACACTAATGATAACCTTCGATTCCTCCTAAGGTTTGTTTTCGGAGGGATGGCCGAGTGGTTTAAGGCGGCGGTCTTGAAAACCGTTGTTCCGTTAGTAGCGGGACCGTGGGTTCGAATCCTACTCCCTCCGCCATATTCAACCCCTGTTGGTCGCCCGTTGTGGAGAGATGGCCGAGTCGGCTGAAGGCGCTCGCCTGCTAAGCGAGTGTGGGGTGAAAGCTCCACCGAGGGTTCGAATCCCTCTCTCTCCGCCACTAAAGCAGATATAGCCCACTTTCAACAGTGGGCTTTTTTGTTGCTGGATTTGCCAACCGTACCCCCAAACGTACCCTTTCACTAAACTTTCACCATAATGGCAGAAGACGTTACCAGAACTGACTTTATTTGATTCGCTAGGCGGGAAGAACGGCGGGAGTCGAAAATAAGTTCGGTATTGTAATTTCAATACCTTACATACAAATGATAACAATTTGATAAAATCTATCACACTGCAGTGAGCAAAAACCCCCTCACGTTCGGCTTTCAATTTGCTGGGATTTATCATCCAAATTTGGGTCTCTAAAGCATACCCATAATACCAGCTTTTCCGCTCAAGTTTCGTATCGGAAACGAATATGGACTTCAGGTAGCGATGCTTACAGTACGGGTTTGGTGATGGTAATCGTTGCAAGTGGGTGGTTTTGCGGGTTCAAGATATCAAAATCATATCGTTACGCACCGACGGACAGGGCTCATATCGCGGTATAGGAGAGAGTTGTGGAGTATCAAGTTTCGGCGTGAACTTTAATCTTCAGCGCCACTCCGCTTTTGACATGTCCGCTGCTATAGCGTATTTCACATGACTTGATATTACGATTTTTTCAAAAATCTTCTTCTTCGGCCAAGAGATTGATGTCGATACCTTGATTTTCATCAATCTGGCCATCTTCTTCCCAATACTTGTCTTCTTCAGCCACGGTCTTAGCAACTAGCTTTCGGCATGTTTCCGATGTGACTTGCGAAAAGGCCAACGGTAAATTATCGCGGAATTGTTGAAGAGTAAAATCACAATGCTGGGCCATGTAATTCTTTACGATTCCCCAACACATCTCAATAGGCTGAAGTTCAGGGTGGTATTGCGGTGTTCTCAAGATTGAATGCCCTGCGGCTTCCGCTATCTTGTCGATTTTGTACTCTGGCTTTGGCTCATAAGATTTACACAGAGTATATAACTCTGCTTTCAATAAATCTTGTCCCCATGGTATTTGTTTGTCATCCAACCATTTCCTCAAATCTTCTTTAGTGGAGTTGGATTTTGGAAAAGACGTCTCTTCGGTTGCATTATGATAGCTGGCATTATCCATGATAATAATAGAATGTTCCGGGATATTCGGAATCAATTGCTCTTCAAACCATCTCGAAAAGTTACCATAATCCATTTGCCCATGATAATCGCCAGTCCTTTTCTTTGCCTCAAATATTAATCTTGCATTATCAACCCATCCTTTTACGGTGACTGCATTAACGACGATTAAACGCTTTCCCTTGCCCGCTGGCTTGTTTACTTCCGGACCATCCTCGTCGAAATACCAAGTGAACTGGTTTGAGTGGTTCTTGTTGATGAAGGTTTCATCAAGATAGACTTCAGGCCGTATAGGCGTTCCGGCAGGCTTCCTGTTCAAACGTTTCTGCCTGAGATACCGTCTTCTTGCAAGGATTACATAATCTCGTTCTTTCAATGCTGATCGGCGTTTTCCGGTTCCATAAGTGAAGCCCCATCTGCTTAGTGCTCTCCATAGCGTTGTGGCGGAAAAGGCATAATCGGGGTTAATCTTCGTTAAATGCTCGCGTACAAGCTCAACGGATACGTGCTGCCCTTTAAGATTCTGACCACGTATATATTGGCGAACAACAGGTTGCAGGTCATTTGGGATAGTGTATTCCGGCCGGCCTCGTGCTTTAGGCAAATTAGTCGGAACAGTCTGTTGGTTCTTGTTGTACTCGGCCATTATCCGGCGGACCGTGGCTTCGCCGATACCCAACGCCCTCGCTGTTTGCTGTATGCCCCATTCAGCTTTCAGATTGTTCTGATATCTTTCGATATCAAAGTATTGCTTCAAATTGACAACCAGCTGTTTCATTCCAAAAGTGAATACTTTTCCCTGGAATGCCATTGGCTCGACCCCAAATAGAATAAAGACAACAAACAACCCCATTCTACATGGAATCTTTGAATCATTGCAATATGGCTGTCAAGCGAAAAATATCAAGTCATATGAAAAATGCTATAGGCGTTGGGCGGCGGTCAGAGACTATTCAGGAGGGCAGGCTTCTCCCGAGCACTCGTTCGATCGCCTGTACAACGTCCTCCGGACCACGCACGAGGATGATCTTTGCACTCGGCGCGTTCGCGTGGATGATGTTGAGAACGCGGTTGAACCAGACAGTGGTCTCCTCAGTGGCAGGGAAATTCACGGAGTCCTGTCCGTTTATATAGCCACCGATGACCACACCATCGTACTCGGCTCGCTTCAGCTCGGAGACCAGTCGTGCGTCTCCAGCTTCGTCGTTCGTGAGTGCAAAGGCGGTCGCCTGGAATCCGAGCAAACGGAGTCTCTCTTGGACGGCGGCCGCGATCTCAGGATGTTTGCCGAACCCGAGGATGCGCCAACCAGTCGGGTGTGAAAAAGATACTACTGACATCTAAGTAATACACCTCAGAAGGTCGTTCTTTATAAAAAAGTTAATCCCAGAACTCTGGCAGTGCGACCACTCGGTTCGTTGACTCAACGCCCGTTATGGCCCATTTCAACTCTCGCCCTATCCTTACAATCCCCGAACTGCGATTAACATTATGTGTTAAGCGTAAACACAGATCGCCTCTTTCTGCCTAAGAAGTTGTCGAGTATCCTTATGCACTTCTTAAATCTTGTCTAACCACACCGGCCCCAAGCTACTTAAAAGGCTCGGGCTCGGCAACCGTCATACCATGACGCCGGAAGACTTCCACTATCTTCGCGCGATCAGGAGGATTGCCAGCAGCGGCACCGATTACCTCGGCAGCCTCGCGAAAGTATGCGGGACCCATAATCGCAGGAGTTATGATCGCGAGTTGTTTCACATCCTCGGCCCCCAAGTTATCGAATCGGTGCACGGCTCCTCGGGGTATGCATAGCGCCTGGCCGGGGCCAACCTCGATAAGAGTGCCGTCAACTGTCCAGGTAAGAACGCCCTTGATACCGTAGAGGATTTCTTCGTAGGCGTCGTTTTTGTGGGCCGGCGCCATCAGTTTCTGCCCGACGGGGACGGAGACCTCGAATACTGACACGCTGCCGTTGGAGTCTTCAAAGGTTTTGTTGCAGCCCGTGTACCTACCGTCGACGTCAGTATAGAAAATTGGATTTGGTATCGTATCCATCAAAGTATTGAGCGACTCAGTCTGCTCCTTCAGGGCTTTTTCAATCTTCTCTCGCTCTTGCACTTCAAGGATGAGCTCTTTCCATCTGCGATATGAAAAAATCGCAAAACAAAATGATAATACGAATATAGCGACAAGAGCTTCTTCGACTTCCCATGGCTCCCTCTGTTTCACATACCAATGGGCGAACCGATCGAAGGCATCAAAATGAACTGCAATGACTAGTGCAATGATAGCGACAGTACAAAGGATGACGAAGTCCTTCTGCGCCGGCTTCAAATGTTTAAAGATTTGACTTGAAGTGAACATCAGTGTTCTCCTGCGTCTTAACTCAACAAGGTAACCCAATGGTTCGAATAGTGAGACTTGCAATGCCAGATAAGATGTGATGTTTATCTAAACCTGCTCACGCGCTACTCCTTCATTTTGAATTGTGAGGACAATCCAGATGGAGGCGCAGCAGCAAGCTTATTTTAGGCCAAGCCAAAAATCTCTGACCCCGCCCAGATGACGGGGATTTTGAAAATCAAGTTAATGCTCGTTTGACCTTCTTTAGTTTAGCAACCCCTTTCCACAATACTCTTACTTCGCTTATGAGTTAGTATTTGGTGTCAGCACTGTCCGGTAAGGAAATTGCATGATACAGGGTAGAAAAAAATGTAAAAAAACAACGCCTTGGGCCACTTTTTTACTTGACATTCCAATGAAGGTGTGGGTCGCGGCTGTTTTCGTAAAATCCTATAATTTTAAGGAGTTACGAAAATGCCGCGAAAATTCTACCCTAACGCTCCAAAGTGCACTGCGCCCAGTTTCGATCAACTTTTGAAACCAACTGAAAATGCCCTCGCCACCGCCCATCCACTCATGGCAAAAGGCAACAGGCCGCTGCAAATGAATTTGGAACAACAACTCAGAGCCTTGGTCTACTTTCACCTCGAGGAACATACCTCAGGGAGGCATCTGATCCAGGCTCTTGAAGAAGATGACTTCGCCCGTCATCACATTGCTCCTCCTGATGGCATCCAGAAGAGCAGTTTTTTCGAAGCCATCAACAGTCGTGGCCTTGAACAGTTGGAGCATGTCTATCAGCATCTTCAGAACCAAGCCTCGAATCTGTTGCCCGCCCAGCACACCGAACTTGGAGAGTTGGTGGGCATTGACGGTTCACTCATCCAGGCCGTACTCTCTATGTACTGGGCTGACTACAGGGACGGCTCAAAGAAAGCCAAAGTCCACGTTGGATTTGACATCAACCGTGGTATTCCCTCCAAGATCTTTCTCACTGACGGCAAGGAGGGGGAACGCCCCTTCGTTGGCATGATCCTCTCGCCGGGCCAGACTGGTGTCATGGATCGGGGCTACCAGTGCCACAAAAGCTTTGACCAATGGCAAACCGAAGGCAAACACTTCGTCCGCCGTATCAAGGCAAATACCAAAAAAACCTGCATTCAGATGAATCCGATTCCAATCGATAGCATCGTATTCTACGATGCCATCGTTCTACTTGGTACTGCCAACGTAAACCAGACACAGAAAGAAGTCCGAGTCGTTGGATACCGCATCGATGACATCGACTACTGGGTTGCCACAGATCGCCGTGACCTTGCAGCCGAACAAGTTGCTTTTGTCTACAAACTGCGATGGCAAATTGAGAAGTTCTTTGCATGGTGGAAACGCCACCTCAAGGTCTATCACCTTATCGCAAGAACAGAATACGGGCTGATGGTGCAGATCCTTTCGGGACTTATCACGTATCTGCTGCTCGCCATCTATTGCCATAAACACTACCAGGAAAAGGTCAGCATCAAGAGAGTCAGGGAGTTGCGGATCAAGATTCAGAATGAGCTGCGCGATTCAGAACACAAATATTCCATGGCCTCGGATTCCACAGAGCAGCCCTCAGATGTCCTTTATGCAAAAACCTAACCGGACATTACTGAGATTAAAGTAAAAAAGAAAAAATTCAATAGGTATTTTCAGATCGGTGTTTTTACCTCCCCAGTATAAATGCAGTGAACACAAATTAGCCAATTCCTCGAAGTTATTTTGTGCCTCTCTGGGAAGGTTGAGGGCAAGGGCGCGGCCTAAAATGTGTTGACCATCAAACAATCTGTGCTAACCTGTTTATGTCGGATGCCTCCTTGGGGATTCGACTGTAATTAAATTCTAGGCGGGTTGTGGTATGCCGCACCACTTCCCGCCGCTCTGTTTAAAGCCTACCTAGCTTTCTTCAAAAGTGCCCGAATCGGCCCACAGATTCACAATTCCCTTAAGACAGACACGTTGTATTTGAGACAAATATGGACTTTTGACTGAGAGGTTTGCATAATGAATTCGGTGATGGTATCTGTAGTACTCGATTTCCAACCAGGGTCAATGTCTCTGAACCATATCCTCACTTTTCCAAGAGCCTAGCGCAGATCTCGATGTATAGCAGCTGTTCAATACTGTCCTTGCGCGTCTGTCTTAACACAACGTTGGGATGTTCAACGAAGCACTATCGATGCTGATGATGACCATCAAATGGAATTTCAAAGGATCAGGACTGTTCATCACCGTTTGACTGGCCTTCTCAAAGCTGCTTCAATAGCCGCCTGCAAACCTTTACTCTGATAGGGCTTGTGTATAAATGCCTGGGGCCGATCTGGATGATCGCCTTGCATCACCTGGGCCTCATCGTAACCGCTGGCCAAGACCACGGGAATGTCAGAGCGCAGTGCGCGAAGGGCCGCCAAGGTCTCCCAGCCGTTCATCCCCGGCATGCTGAGGTCAAGGAGCACCAGTTTGATCTCATCCCTGCGCGCACGGAAGATCTCCACCGCTTCATAGCCATCAGAGGCCGTAATAATCTCATAGCCCAACTTTCGTTTCAGCATGGCCTGGGCCATATTGCGCATCATAGGCTCATCGTCAACCAGTAATACCAGTCCAGCGTCCTTCATCGGCGTGGATACGAACGGTTCTTCCTGCAGGGATGGCAGTACCCGAGTAGCTAAAGGCAAGAAAACCCGAAAGACTGCGCCTCCACCAAAGCTGCTCTCGACTGTGATTGCTCCATCATGGGCTCGCACCAACCCCAGGACCACGGCCAACCCCAAGCCACGGCCCGTGAACTTGGTAGAAAAGAATGGGTCAAAGATTTTCTCACGGGTCAGCTCATCCATCCCGCAGCCTCGATCAGCAACCAAAAGGCATGCGCAGCTATCCGCCTTGGGTTCCCAATCCATAGGATTAAACCGCAATCCCTGCATTTCCGCTTTGCTGACTGAAAGGATCGACAGCGTGATCTCTCCCGCGCTTTCGTCGATCGCCTCCACGGCGTTCGTAACCAGGTTGGTCAAGATTTGCTTTATATGCACCCCATCTGCCAAAATAATGGGTCCATCGGGTGGAAGTTGAGCATTAAAACGTACTTCTTGTGGTACGGATGCTGCGAGAAGAGGAAGTGTTTCCCTGATGGCTTCCACGAGATCAAGAGGTTCCTTTCGCACAGTGGTTTGACCGAGATAAGCGAGCATCAGCCGGCTGATTTCTGTCGCCCTGCGAGAGGCTTTCAGGGATTCAACGATACTCTCCCGAGCGTCTGACTCTTGGGGCAGATCGTCCAGGGCCAGCTCCAGGTTTCCTATCACCACCCCGAGAAGGTTATTAAAATGATGGGCAGTAGAGCCGGCCATTCGCCCCAGGCTTTCTGCTTTCTGGAGTTGCTGGCTTTGGAGCTCGATCTTCGCCTTCTCCTCTTCGGCTAGTTTGCGCTCAGTGATGTCCATGTATGTTCCGAGAATGCCGCTGATCTCCCCCTTGTGACCGCAAAGAGGTATCTTGTTCGTTAAAAGGGTGATGGGGTGCCCTTCGGGGGTCGTTTGGGGTTCTTCGATGAGAAGTTTCGAGCAGCCGCTCTCGATGACCTCGCGGTCATCGTTACGATATAGTTCCGCCTGGTCACGCCAGCCCATCTGGTAATCATCTTTTCCGATAATGTTTTTCGGATCGGTAAATCCCGCATCGCGCGCGAACATAGCGTTACAACCCAAGTAAACGAGATTCTTATCCTTCCAGAATACCCTCATGGGTGCCGAATGGATGATGCCTTCGATGATTTGCTGTGATACGCGCAGAGCGTCTTCCACATGTTTGCGCTCAATAATTTCGAGCTGTAAGCGTTCATTGGAAGCTTCAAGTGCCTTTAATGCCGTCCTGATCTCGCTCTGATCTCTTGCTACGCAGACACTGCCAAGAATTCTATTTTCATCTCCCTTCAGAATGCTAATAGAGATTTCAGTACTAAAAACGGTACCATCCTTTTTTTTCATATTGATTTCATAATTCTTTACGGAGCCATTGCGCCGTAATTCCCTTACCATCCGATCGAGTTCGTCCTTCTCAGCATACAATTCTAAAAAGGATTTGCCCCTTAACTCCTCAAAAGTATATCCGTACATATCGGCGGCCATCCTGTTCCACTTGATGAACTTGCCGTCTCTGTCGACGATACCAATGCCGTCCGGTGAGTTTTCGAAAATGTTCTCAAGATATTCATTGGCCCTTCTAATTTGATCTTCGGCCCGCTTGTGCGCCGTTATATCACGCCATATTCCCTCGTAGCCAATTGGATTACCGTTGTCATCATGGATCAGGTGGACCGTTGCGGCAGCCAACAGCACTGATCCGTTCCGGCAGACTGCCTCAAACTCCCACTCCCTGACGTGACCATATCGTTCCAGTTCATCTAGCAGTGCTAAACGCTTAGAAGGGTCTGCCCACAAAATTTCGGATCTCTGTCCGACTAAATCATCCGCCGAGTCATAGCCTAGTATCCGAGCTGCAGAGTGACTGATCAATGCAAGCCTTCCCTCGGCATCGACACGGTAAAAGACATCCTGAATATTTTCGACTACACTGCGATATTTCAGTTCACTCTCCCGCAGTGCCTCTTCTGCTCGCTTGCGCTCGGAGATATCACGAGTTACGGAGAGAATGACATTTTCCTGGTTCATGCTCAACACGCGCGCGGACATGAGACCGATTCTGATCTTACCGTCTTTTCCAAGGAATTCGGCTTCAAGATTTTCTATAAAACCGCAGTTCTTAAGCGCCGCAACAAGGCGTTCTCTTTCTTTTGGGTCATTCCAGATGCCGAGTTCAAGAGAGGTTTTGCCAATTACGTCCTCCCGCGCATAACCCATTATTTTTGTGAAACCCTCATTCATATCAATATACATTCCGTCGGAAAGTCGATTGATATTGATTGAATCTGGGCTTGTTCGAAAAGCCAGCCGGAACTTCTCCTCGCTTTCTCGCAACGCTTTCTCAACCCGCTTGCGATTCGCCTGGTCCTTCTCCGATTCAGCAACCCGCTGACGCAGTGCTCTCAATTCGCTCAGCAGTTGTTCTTTGCTCTTGTCTTCATCCCTCATTTCTTACTCCTCGGAATATCGATGAGTAAACTGTCGGCATATACCAGCAAAGCAAAGCACATCCTATTTGATGACCCAGTGATGATCGGGCATAGAGAGGGAGAATAAGAATGGCAGTTTTGGATCGGCGAATTAAAAAGAATGAACGCTGCGCTTTGTCGTTTTTAATCTACCACTTGAACAGGATGAAATGGAAAGAATTTTCTGACACCAAATTGTGGATTTCTTGCCAATGATCTAAACTACGCAATGGTGGTTTTGCATAACGGATACACAAAACAAATCCGTACCGCTAAGCGCTTGGCACAAAGTCCAGATACGTTTCAGAAAGCTGACTCAATGGGCCAACGAACGTGCAACGCACACCATATTATTCGGCCACCAATCACGGACCAGTCGAGTTTGACGTGCAAACCATGCGATAAATCCAAACTTGAAGGATACCGCTCAGAAGCCACCCAAATGATTAAATTTGCCATGAAAAACAAAAAATGAAACTGTGCCTAATAACATCAATTTTAATCAATTCTAGCCACCTTAAAACGAAGCTACTACAAAACTTGTCAACCATTTCAAGTGCTTAGAATCTCGACAAAAACATTCCGTTGCTTGGTTCGGACCGCAAATCCCATCCATTTCATCTTTATCCGCCTGTCTGATGACCAATGAAAAGAGTTGTGGAATATGTTGTAGTATCTATTGTTTTTGACAACGAGGGCACCTCACATGGGACCACCATGGTCATCTCCGTCGGTATCTTTAGCCAATTCCATGCCACATGCTTGGCACCGGAATGTGTAGAAAAACAGGATTGAAAACCGCAAAGGCGGTATCAAAATAACCTGAAAATCAACCACCAATAAGCCCAAAAAGTTAGAGAACCCGAAAACAGTGTGATGGATGCCGAGATAGCATCGATGAAAGACTCAGGGATCAATGTCAGCAGGAACCTCTTGAAAGATTTTGTCTAAATAATTCTGATCGGGTCCGTGTCGTGCATCCAAGTCACAGGATAGGAGATCATTCGTTCTATGAATTTCCCTTGACATCGTGTCTATTCAATGAATAAATACCACCTTTTATAGCTATTTCTAGGAAATGAATGAGTCCCTAAATTTTCATATCACATTGCAAATAGGTTTTGAAATTAACTGAGACTATTTGGAGATTTTTCAAAGGAGTCCTATATGACGTTCCAGGAATTGATCCTTGCGTTGGATAAGTTCTGGTCAGAACGCGGATGTGTCGTCCAACAGCCTTATGATCTGGAGGTCGGAGCCGGTACTTTCAACCCGGCTACTTTTCTTCGAGTATTAGGTCCGGAACCCTACAAGGTGGCTTACGTCGAGCCGTCACGGCGGCCGACCGACGGCCGTTACGGTGAAAATCCCAACCGACTGCAACACTATTATCAATATCAGGTCATCATTAAGCCCTCTCCACCGGATTCCCAAGCGCTTTACCTGGAGAGCCTCAAAAGCTTTGGGATCGATCCGCTGGATCATGACATTCGCTTTGTTGAAGATGATTGGGAATCTCCCACCCTTGGGGCTTCCGGGCTGGGCTGGGAGGTCTGGTTGGATGGCATGGAGATTACGCAGTTCACATATTTTCAGCAGGTTGGAGGAATCTCTTTGAGCCCGGTTAGCCTTGAGCTTACCTATGGGCTCGAGCGCATCGCCATGTACCTGCAGGGCATCGACAATGTCTATGACCTCACTTGGAGCGGTAATGTGACTTATGGTGACGTCCATCACCAGGGCGAGGTGGAATGGTGCCACTATAATTTTGAGGAAGCGGATGTCGAAATGCTGTTGCAGCTCTTCAACATGTACGAAGCCGAAGCCTTGAAGGTGCACGAACGCCGGCTTGTTCTGCCCTGCTACGACTATTGCCTGAAGTGTTCCCATACGTTTAATTTGTTGGATGCCAGAGGAGCCATCAGTGTAACGGAGCGTACCAACTATATCGCTCGAGTTCGTAATTTGGCTCGATTAGTGGCGCACAATTTTGTGGCTCAACGGGAAGAGATGGGATTTCCGCTGCTCAACAAATGGGATCAGAAGTAAGCCTCGGAGGGAATTGTGGGAAAAGACTTATATATTGAGTTAGGAAGTGAAGAAATTCCAACCAGTTATATCTTGCCGGCGTTGGAAGCAATGGCGACACAGATGGTTCGATTTTTGGATGATAACCGTATCGGTCATGACGAACCATTCACCACAGGGACTCCACGGCGCTTGATATTGTTCATCCCGAACGTGGCTGAGCAACAACAAGCTTATGCCACCGAAATCATCGGTCCTCCCAAGAGTGCGGCCTATGATGCTGAAGGACGTCCCACTAAAGCTGCCGAAGGGTTTGTCCGCGGCCAGGGAGTAACGCTCGATGATATAAAGATCAAAGAGACTCCCAAAGGGGAATATCTGTGCATCATTCGAGAAGAGGCAGGGCTTCCGACAAAGGAGCATTTAGAAAGAATGCTGCCCGAGTTCATTGCCCATGTCCCTTTTCCCAAGTCCATGCGATGGGCGAGTCTCAGCGTAACCTATACACGCCCGCTTCACTGGATCACGGCGCTTCTTGGAGACGAGTTGCTGGCTTGCCGATACGGTGACATTGCCAGTGGCAGGCAATCCTTCGGACATCGTTTTATGAGTCCTCAATGGTTGTCGGTGACTGACTTTGAGAGTCACGTGGAAAACTTGAAAAAACACTTCGTTGTTGTGGATCTGGACGAACGCAAACAGATGATCCATAAAGGCATCAAGGAGACGGCTGCAAAGGTTGGGGGAGTGATCCTTGAAGATGAAGAGCTTCTGGATGAGGTAACTCAATTGGTTGAATATCCGGAACCTTTGCTGGGGGAATACGAAGAAAGATACCTGCAGCTCCCGCCCGAACTCCTGATTACGGTAATCAAGAAGCATCAGCGCTATTTTGCGGTGACTGATGCGAAGGGAAGTTTGCTTCCCTATTTTGTGACCGTTGCCAATACCATTCCACGGGACGCCAAGCTGGTTGCTGCAGGCAATGCTCGAGTCGTTCGTGCTCGCCTTGAGGACGCACGCTTTTACTATGAAGAAGACCAAAAGCTCCGGCTGGATGAACGCGCCGAGGAGTTGAAAAAGGTTGTCTTTCACTCAAAGCTAGGCACCAGTTGGGAAAAGGTCGGCCGTTTCACGTCTTTGGCGCGTTGGTTGGGTGAACAATTGGCGCCGGCTTCACTCGATGCGCTGCTAAGGGCCGCTTTCCTATGTAAAGCAGATCTGGTCACCGGTATGGTTGGAGAGTTTCCAGAGCTCCAAGGGGTCATGGGAAGGGCCTATGCACGCTTGCAGGGCGAACCCGAAGTAGTAGCGGAGGCCATTTCCGAGCATTATCTTCCTGTTCGGGCTGGTGGACCGATCCCTCAGAAGACAGAGGGTGCTCTGCTTAGCATCGCTGACAAGATGGATACCATTGTCGGTTGTTTCGGTGTTGGACTCATCCCAACCGGTACGGCAGATCCCTTTGCACTGCGCCGCCAGACCCTGGGAATCATCCGCATCATTCTGGAAAAACCGTTTCGCATATCTCTTTCTGATCTGATCGATCAGGCGTTGCCGCTTTTGCAGTCCTACATGACCGAACCTGCCCAAACCGCAAAAGAAGGGGTGCTGGACTTCTTTCAGGGCAGATTGCAGCACTGGCTGGTAAACCAGGAAGGCTACACTCCGGATGCCGTGGATGCCTCTCTGGCTGTTGGAATGGATGACTTGGTCGATGCGGTCGCACGCACCAAAGCGCTTGATGCCTTTAAGACCCGGCCGGATTTCGAAAGTCTTGCTACAGCGATCAAGCGAGTGGTGAATATCATCAAGGAGCCCGAAACAACGCCTATAAGCCAGGAGCTTCTTAGCGGAAGCGCGGAACAAGAGCTGTTTGGGGCTTTGCAGAATACCGAGGGCCTCGTGGCAGGATGCATAACTCATTCGGATTATGACGGCGCGCTGGAGGCCATGTCTAAACTCAAAGGACCCATCGATGCTTTCTTTGATTCAGTGCTGGTGATGGATAAAGATGAAGCCATTCGACGCAACCGTTTGGCCCTGCTGACCCGCATCCATGACTTATTCGCTAAAGTTGGAGACTTCAGGAAGATTCAAACCGGTTAGTACATAAGCGTGGGAGTTATTGTCAGTTATCGAGCAATTCAAAGGGGGGGAACTGACCCGCTCATTCATCCGCATTGCGGTACAGTTCACCCTCCCTCCAAGTCAATCATCCAATATCCAACATCTCAGATCCAACCTCGAAAAAACAAATGTCCCTTCGTTCCTGAATCATTCGCCAATGGGCACTGTTATGCCGTGTCGCTTAAAAAGCCTATTGATCCGCAGCAAGGATTGACGAACAAGGTCGGATATCGAATTTCCTGCTCTTAATTCATTGCGAAGCGCTGCGTAGAGCGGTTCGATATTCTCAGGTTTCTGACAGAGAAGAAAGAAATCAATCGTGGATTGGAGCCCTTGCCTTATGATTTCCTCCCAGGAATAATGACCTGAAACCGCTTCCATATCCAAATCATCACTGAACAAGACTTCTTGAAAGTCAAGTTTCTTGCGCAGCCATTCGGTATTGATAATAGGGGACAGAGTTGCCGGCCACTCCGGGTCGAGGGAAGGATAACGAGCATGCGACGTCATGACGCAGTGAACTCCTGCCTTCACCGCTTCTCCAAATGGCAGAAGTGCCCTTTCCCTATCGCCTTGCTTATTCCAGCGGATAACCGGTGCAAAGAGGTGCGGGTCGGATTCCGCCAGACCGAGGCCCGGATAATGTTTTGCGGTTGCAGAAACTCCATTGGTTTGCAACGTTCTTATCCATAGATTTCCCAGCTCCGCCACTCGATGCGGGTCGGAGCCAAGACATCGCTCCTTCAGAAAATGGGATTGTTCTTCCGGTAAAACGTCCAAAACCGGTGCGAAGTTTACCTGAATGCCGCATTGACCTAGATCCAGTGCTGCCTTGCGAGACCATTCGATTACTGCCTCACCGCCCTGTGCCGCCAACTCGTTGGCTGAAGGAAGCTGCGTAAAAGGTGGTACCAGCCGTTGAACCGGGCCTCCCTCCTGATCGATAGCCACCAATAAAGGACGGCCCATGGTCTCCCGTGCAAAGGCTTGTGCTTCTGTCAGGAGTTCAAGCAATTGTTCTCGGTTTGCAATGTTTCGGCTGTAAAGGACAATACCACCGATATGGAACTCTCTAATGATGGATTTCAATTCCACTTCGGGATCAGTCCCACGAAAGCCCACAAAAAGATGAATACCTGTTTGTGAATTCAGTCCTGTTCGGCTAACCACAGTCTTCTCCATCTGTGTCAAGTGGCCAATACACATCAATAAACCCGCTGATCCGCAAGAGCCTAAAAATTGTGACGTGAATCAGCTGGAAACTGATATAGTCTTTCAGCGTTCTTAGAGGCCCAAATCCAGTGTTGATGATATCGTCGAAATGTCTGCAATAGTCTAGCAGATTGCACAGAGCAGAGCAATTATGAGAAGGGCATGGAATGAATGACAAGAACAGTCGTATTTTCATTGGATTGGGGGAAAGTCCAATTCATCTGCTGCTTGCCCGCGCCAACCGACACGGCCTGATTGCAGGGGCGACAGGTACAGGCAAAACCGTGACGCTACAAATTATGGCGGAAGGATTTTCCACGCAAGGTGTGCCGGTGTTACTTGCGGATGTCAAAGGGGATCTTGCCGGCATCAGTCAAGGTGGGGAATCCAAACAGAGAATACTTGCAAGAGCGCAAAAAGTTGGGATGACGGATTTTAAACCCCGCGCATTCCCAACACTCTTTTGGGACGTATTTGGCATGCGCGGACACCCGCTCAGGACCACAATTTCCGATATGGGCCCGCTATTACTGACGCGGCTGCTCGATCTGAACGAGACTCAGGAAGGAATGCTCAACATCGCCTTTAAGGTGGCTGACGACCAGGGATTATTGCTGCTGGACTTCAAAGATTTGCGGGCTATCCTCAACCACATTGTCGATAGCGCCAAGACCCTTCCACAAGACTATGGGAAAGTGCACTCGATTTCAGTGGGAACCATCCAGCGCAAGCTTCTAGCTTTGGAGCAGCAAGGGGGCGAGCAGTTTTTCGGAGAACCTGCGTTGGAATTAAGCGATCTCATGCGAACCGATTTCTACGGTAACGCTGCCATCAGCATACTGGCCGCCGACCGACTCATGCAAAGCCCCAGAGCCTATGCCACCTTTCTCTTATGGCTCATGGCGGAACTTTTTGAAGAACTCCCCGAAGTAGGAGATGTGGAGAAGCCACGCCTGGTCTTTTTCTTTGATGAGGCACATCCGTTGTTCGATGACGCCCCCAAGGCGTTAATCGAAAAGATAGAACAAGTCGTGAGGTTAATCCGATCCAAGGGTGTGGGAATCTATTTTGTGACCCAGAATCCGATAGATATTCCGGACAATATTCTTGGACAGCTTGGCAACCGCGTACAACATGCGCTGCGAGCCTTCACACCTCGGGAGCAGAAAGCGGTGCGGGCTGCTGCCGAAACCTTCCGGGGCAACCCGAAGCTGAACGTGAACGAGGCCATCACCCAATTGGGGGTAGGAGAAGCGCTGGTTTCCCTTCTCGATGAACAGGGCAGGCCGGGCATGGTGCAGCGTGCAATGCTCCGTCCTCCGGTTTCCCGCTTAGGTCCGATAACGGATGTCGAGCGGCAGGCAATCATGTTGAACAGCCCTGTGCGCGATAAGTACGATCAAACGGTAGATCGGCAATCGGCCTATGAAATGCTGCTTGCGCGCGCCCGAGAATCAGCGGCTCTAAGAAGCGAGACGGATGCTGCTTATGCGAGAAAAAATCAACCGGGTTCCAGCAGGGGCAATCGCCAAAGTTTCGCAGAAGCTATGGCCAAAAGTGTGGCGAGAAGCATTGGCAGCCAGTTGGGACGTCAAATCGTGCGCGGCATTTTGGGTTCAATTTTTAAGAAGAGATAAAATAGAATGAGTTGCTCTAAGACCCTGTGTGGGTCGACTGGCTCCGCAGTGAAGGTTCACCCACCACTCAAATATTTAGTACTCATTCGGAAACCTCTTTTCAATGTAGCGCAGGGCTTTAGCCCTGCCAACGAAAGTGCGAATTTTCAATGAGTCGCGAGCTTAAAGAAATCCCGATCCCAAAAAGTAGATCGAAAAAAATGGAGTTTGCGGATTGAAACTATTCAGCCCTAGCCGATGCTGAGCCGAGCAAGATATCCTGAGCCTTGGGTCCGCAATTGAATATGAGATCGAATGCAGAAAGGTTTGGTATAAAGTCTCCCCAGAGTTGCGGGTAGATCGGCGAAGTATATCTGAAGTAGTCAAGCCGGATGCCAGCTGCCTTAAACTGTTCTTCATCGATATATTTTTCCGCAGCACTTTGAGCCAGAAATCCAGAACCTCCCAAAGTCTTGCACACTTCAATGAGAAGATCATTGCCTCTCGCGTTAATGCCCAGCTCGGACATAAGTAGGATCTTTGTTTCAATCTTGAGCAGTTTAACCAGGTATTCAGTGATTTCTAAATTGCATTCTAGAATTGTCTGATGTTTGGACGAAAATATTTCATTCAAAAAATCAAAGTGTTCGGCAAAGTACGGCGCATGGAGGTAGGCGCTTCGTAGGCTCTCGGTGTGTTTTTTATGCCAGCGGCCTTCATGGCAGATCTTGACATTGCCGATGCTTTGTAAACCTAGCCCTCTTTTCCATACCGGAACGGTTATCCAAAGGGTGCCCTGATCGTTCTTGAAACGATTCCTGGTAATCCAGGTGGTTCCCCGGGGGAACTGCACATCATCGAGTATCACAAAGAGGTCGCAAAGATGGATCTTGTAGAAGAAGCCGGGAAATGGGCAGAAATATGGCTGATTGGCGGCTACTATCATGGGGTCTACTTGCGGAATGTGCGGATGATCCAAAAAACCAGCGATATGATGACGCTAACGATAATCATGCTGGTTATGGGAATATAGACTTTCAAGCTAGGCCTGTTCACCATGATATCTCCAGGCAAACGACCCAAAGGAAGTTTCCCCAGCCATGGCCATAGAAGACCGACAAGAACGATGAGGATGCCTATAATTATAAGGGCTTTTTGCATAATTTATATCGGTGCGGAAACTGTTTCCTAATGTAGCGCAGCCCTTTAGGGCTGCCTGATTTAGCAGGGCTACTCGTAGCGCAGGCGCAGCGTGAAGCCCTGCGCTACAGGGTTTTCGGAAGGGCACTTAATAGCCATCAGCGTGTATCAACTTGTTTGAGCACTCCTTAAACCAGTAATCCGGGTTGCAGATAGGGATAAATTCTTATAAATTGTCTGTGCTCAAAATGGCTGGCTGTGAAAAGCCTGCCCCACATAAAGATACATGAAACTGGGAAAAAATAAAATCATTGCGAACTGGTAAAGTCAGGTTTCGGCTGTAAAAGGTTGTTTGAATCAGAGTAACTTTCTTATTGGGGTAGTCTTTATGAATAAAGAAGTTGAATGCATGTGCCTCGAGTGTGGAATCTCACTCTACCTGGATAAAGACACTATCCTTCTGGGCGACTACGTCACCGATGCCTTAAGGGCTGTGGAAAAGACCTTTTGCACACAATGCGGTGGCCAATTGGCCATGGTGGGACTGGCCGGTGAGGAGCCCAATTACAGGATCGGGAGCAAGCAGGTAGCCGAATAAGTCAAAAGAAATAGGTTTGGTACAAATGGAAGATTTCCGCTTCTTCATCCTCATGCAACAGTTGCACAGGCCTCGCACCCAGCTTGCAAAGGTAATTGGGAGATGTGCCGTACAAGCGACAGGTGAGAGGGCGGACGGGATAGATTGTGCAACCGCTTTCAGAGACGTAAGGGCAAGTGGTTCCGTGCGCCTTCCCAACCCCGGCGCCGATCGATTGCAAATATTTTTTAATCCGCTCATTCTCGAATGGGGTTCTGGATGGCACTCCGAAGTTTCGGCAGCACTCCGTGCACCCTGAGATACACTGAAAATCGGGTATGAGAGCGTAAATGTCACTGATGTCCACGATTTTCCTTTTATTGTCTCTTGTTGGAATTATCTCTATATTGTAACCGCAACATAGCGCATCTTGATCGGTTTCTACCATAGCAAATCTTTCGGTTCATGCCTGCCCGTAGGGGACTTCTGAATGCATATTGATGATCCTTTGGGCAACATTAGCATGCTATAGCTTCCAAAATTATGTTTTTTATGTAGATGCTATGAAGGGATCATTTGAACAACACGTCAAGTCCTGATAAGTCGTGAAAAACAAAGAACCATTTAACCAAAAACGACTTAACAAAGGAGGAAGACATGTCACGAGTTCAAATGATCCCAGTTCCTGATAGCATAAAAAATGATCGGTTGTACATGGCCTTGGAGCTCTCGAATAAGAATTGGAAGATTGCCTTCAGCAATGGGTTTAAGATTCGCATGAAAAACGTAGGGGCGCGGGATCTTAAACAATTTGAAGAGGAGGTTAAGAAGAGCAGACGCCACTTCGGGATGGGCGAAGAGGTTCCCCTGTACTGTTGCTACGAAGCGGGGCGGGACGGTTTTTGGATACATCGGTATCTGTTGCAGTGCGGGATCCACAATGTGGTGGTGGATTCATCCAGCATTGAGGTGAACCGGCGGTATCGTCGGACGAAAACGGATCGAGTCGATGCGAATAAACTGGTGACTATGTTGATCCGCTACCTGAATGGGGAAACCAAGTTATGGAGTGTTGTGCGCGTTCCAGAGGCCAAGGACGAAGATGCTCGGCGGCTGAATCGGGAAATCGAGCGGCTCAAGAAGGAGCGTACCGCCCATACGAATCGAATCAAATCCTTATTGGCGCTTCATGGAATCGCAATGTCGGTTGGCAAGAGCTTTCGAGAGGACATAGCGAAGGCAATATTGTGGAATGGCGAACCTGTGCCGCCCAGGGTTAAGCAAGAGATGCTTCGGGAATATGATCGCAATGAGCTGATTAGGCAACAACTGGAGCAATTGGAGGCAGAGAAAGAGGCGGTACTGAGAGCAGAGAGTAAGTCATCCAAGAAAGTTCTGACTCTGCAAAAGCTCAAAGGGATTGGTCCCGTGAGCTCCTGGGTTTTGGTGTACGAGTTTTTGGGCTGGCGAGTGTTCAACAATGGGAAGGAAGTCGGAGCATCGGCAGGTCTGGCCCCCTCGCCTTACGCTAGTGGCGAGTCGCAAAGAGAGCAAGGGATCAGCAAGAGTGGAAACCGCCGGATACGAGCACTGATGATCGAGATAGCTTGGTATTGGCTGCGATACCAATCCGCAAGTAAGTTGAGCCTATGGTATATGGTCAAATACGGGGGTGGGAGCAAGCGGGTGCGACGTATCGGTATTGTGGCTTTAGCCCGCAAGCTTCTCATCGCTCTTTGGAGATATGTGGACCACGGAGTTGTCCCTGAAGGTGCGCAACTTAAGAGCCAAGAGCTGATTTGCGGTTAACAGCGAAAGGCAAGAAAAAAGCGGTTTTCTTTGAATGAGGTTTGCAGTGTTGGAGGTATAAGCGATCTTCGATTTGGTGGAACCTCCGTACCCAACCAGGACTTACAAGAGTCGTTTTGTAGATGGGAGGTTCCTTAAACAGGTTAGACCAAGCCTTAGGGCGCATGCTGTATCGGGTGATCGATCTTTGAATCGACACGGATAGAAGGTAGTAATAGGCTTTTGCTGCCAACGTCATCAAAACCGGCCATAAGAAACCGTAAGTACCGCAATGATGTAAACCTGATAAAGGGAATTGGCGGAAAGGAGGAAACAAAGACTTACCGGGATATCATGAAGCCTGTCCAAGAATGAATAGAGGTACTATCCGCCCTGCACACTGCAGGATTATACGCCAAGTCCGTTTGACAACCGCCTAATCCCAGCAGGAACTAGTGTCTCTTTGAGTTTATCGCTTTAGGGGATTCAAGAAGGGCAGAGCCAACTGGTCCTGCCCCTCCGTCACCCCCCGGGTCGCTCTCCGGCCGGGCAGCGATAATTGTGCCCAAAATAGACCGAGGCCTCGAGACGGACAGACTCTGGCCAGACACAGCTTTATGTTGAGATAATGAAACGAGTTTTACCCAAATGGGGCTTGACGTCCCTCATAGAAGGTTGGGTTGAGCAGCGCGAAATCCAACGCTTATTTTGCTGGGTTTCGTACCTTAACCCAGCCTGCTTGGAATCCAAAATCTTTTTCTTTAACGCTATATACCCTCGAGGGCAAATCGTTACACTTTGAGGTGACGTCCTGCCCTGGATTCAGATTTAAAAACTCAACAAGTGCAGGCAAAGAGCCTTGAATCTCAGCAACAAAGTACTCCAGGTAAGACGATTTTTCAGGGTCTTGAGATTTGTCGACCTCAACCGGAGCATGAGAATCGTTGTTCTCGGCCTGATCCTGGTCTCCGCAGGCTGGACAGCCGCTGCTGTGTATGGAAACGCGACGCAAGGTGGCGGTGAGGACCCTAGCTATAGATCTCCGTTTGGGGCGCTTGGCGATCTTTGGGCAAATAGTTCGCCGATCGATACCTTTGCAATTGAGCAGCTTTCGTTTCGATGGGGAGCTCTGAGCTTCGAGAAACTATCTGCGATCGTTTCACTTTCAACGTCCGGAAAGACAAGGTTTTTCGAACTTAAAGAATGCCGCATTAAAAAACTCGGTTTCTCAAGAAATGCTCCTTCAAAGAGGATTCAGTTCGAAAATGTCGCTATAAAAGCCAAGGTCGCTTGGAATGGGGAACGCAACGAAGTAAAAATCGAAACTTGTGAGGTGAACCTGCCGACATTAGGGGTTCTACATTGCGAGGGTACTTTCCCAATCGACACAGAGGGAGGTTCTGGCAGCATAGAGAGTTCTAATTTGCATGCGGGTCAGCTCCTCGCTCAGCTGTTCGCCCTGGGCGAGGATTTTTCTCTGAACGTACCGCTTGCTGTAAAGTTAGACTTAAGCCGTCATGCTGCGGACCAGCTGCATTTTGATGGGGCGCTGCGGGTTTCCGACGCCAAACTTCAGGACAAATCCTTTACTTATGCGGGAGAGAACCTGTCTCCTTTGCTTAAGATCAAAGGGGTATGGAATCTTACCCAGAAGAGGGGGAGCGTCGATGCTTCTCTCAGTCTCAAAACAGGAGAGGTGCTCGCTGACAAGATTTATCTTGATTTTGCCAAAAACCCTCTGACGCTTCAGCTCAGCTCAGCACTCGACGGTTTGCAGGAGCTAGACATAAAGAGCTTGCGAATTTTCTTGGAATCTATCTGGTCGGCACAGTGCAAAGGATCTATGGCAGACCTGCTTCAGATGTCTGGTTTGGATCTGGACTGTCTCTCCCCAACCCAACCCATCCAATCTTTTTGGAATAAATTGATAAAAGATCCCTTTGGCGAAGTTTATCCCGCATTACAAGGGACAAATCTGAACGGGCAATGGGGGAGCCAGGCGCACCTGGAGGGAAGCCTTGCACGCCCCAAGGTTCGGGGATGGGTCGGACTTGAAGAGGTATCGGTCGATTACAGCAGTAAGCCTGCCGACGCCGTCGTCATAAACTGCGATTTCCCGTTTTGGTTTGACCCTAACCCGCATGCCTCCTCGGATAAGTCCCTGAATGGCAAAAAAGGAGTCATTCAGCTCGACAACGTCAAGGGCTCTCTGCTGAACCTCAACTCATTGACCCTGCTTGTTGAAGCGCAAAAGAACGGATGGGTGTTGTTGAACGATGTGACCCTGCCCTTGGGGAAGGACCAGTTCAAAATTTCCGAGTTTGAGCTGCATGATTTTTGGTCTCCTGAAAGGACCGGTCAGCTGGTTATCCTTGCCAACGGGCTGCCGTTGCGCCCGTTGCTTGAACAACTGTTGGACACCAACCTTGAAGCGACTCTAACCTCTCCGAAGTTGGCGTTCAGGCTCAGAAATAATCGTCTGGAAAGCCTCGATGAGATCGACTTGGACTTGCTTTCCGGAAGCCTGCAGATCGAGAACTTGTCGATTGATCGGTTGTTATCTCCCGGTCGAGTTATTTCTCTCAACGCTTCCTGGCATGATGTTGACCTAAAAAGCTTAACCGATTTAACGGATTTCGGGGAAATAACGGGTCGACTTAAAGGTGAGGTCGATGGCCTTCAAATCAGCTATGGAATGCCCGTGGCTTTCGATCTTGTATTGGAATCGGTGCCTCACTCCGGGGTTCCGCAGCGAATCAGTCTGGCAGCGTTAGAGAATTTGACCGCATTGGGTGGTGGGCAGTCCCCTTTCATGGGGCTGGCAGGCGGCCTGATTACAACGTTCTTCAAAGACTTTTCGTACAAAAAGATTGGGATTCGCTGTATACTCAAAAACGATTTTTTTACGATCAGAGGTTTGATCAGGGAGAATGGGACGGAATATATGGTTAAACGGGGATTGACCGGTGTTAATGTAATCAATCAGCAAACCAATAACCGCATTTCCTGGAACGATATGATCCGCAGGCTTGAACGAATCAATCGGACCGCGGAACAAGGCGGTCCACAGACACAAGGAGAAGGAAAATGAGGATCAACACCAGTTGGAAGAAAATCATTCCTTTCATGATCTTGTTGGGGCTACTTTCTTGCGTCACAGTCAATATATATTTTCCTGCCGAAGAGGTCAGAAAAACGGCGGAAGAAATTGTGGGTGAGGTCCGAGGGCAATCGGAAACCACTGGGCCTCAGAGTTTTTTGTTCAAGCAATTATTTATGTTGAGCGGTTTTTTCGCTCCCTCCGAAGCCCATGCCCAGGCTGAAACCGCCGTTTCCAATGCTGCCATTCGTGCCGTAAAAGAGCGCTTGAAACAGCGAGCTCCGCAGCTCGCACCATTTTTTGACCAGGGAGTCATCGGCGAGGGAAATAACGGCTATGTCCGAATTATTGACTTGGGCAGCCTGGATATGAAACAAAAGGCTGCCGTGAACAGGCTGGTCGAAGCTGAGAACAGAGATCGAAAGCAGCTGTATCAGGAGATAGTGCGTGCGATGAATCTCGATTCCAGCCAGCTAAGTCGAGTTGAGTCCATTTTTGCCAGTGAGTGGCAGCAAACCGCCCGACCCGGATGGAAGATAGAAAAGGCTCCGGGGCAATGGGTGAAGAAGTAAAGGCATAAAGGGCCTAGGCGATCTCCCTGGAAAGCTCCCATTTTTCGGGGGAACGCCACAAGCGTGATTTCAAGAGCTCTCGACGATAGACGAATTCCTTGGGCAAGCGGTCGAGGAATATGTTGAACAGGTCCTCGTGAGCTCGTGCTTCCCGGCTGGCTGCTTCGCGATCTACCGACATGAGTTCGTAGAAGGTTTCTGGATCGAAGTTCAACCCTTCCCAGTGAATGTCTTTATGGCGCGGCATGAAGCCGATGGGGCTCTCTACACCGTAACCCCTTCCCTGAACCCGATCTATGATCCAGTTGAGCACCCGCATGTTTTCACCAAATCCCGGCCATAAGAAGTTCCCCTTCTCATCCCGGCGGAACCAGTTGACTCGAAAAATTGGCGGCGGATCCTGTAGGTGTCTGCCCACATTCAGCCAATGGTTCCAGTAGTCGGCCATGTTGTAGCCACAAAACGGGAGCATGGCCATCGGGTCCCATCGGACCGGAGGCTGCCCCTCCGCCGCTGCTGTGGCCTCCGAACCCATGGTTGCGGCGAGATAGACTCCGTGCGTCCAGTTGTAGCCCTGAAATACGAGCGGCACATTCTTGCTCATTCGACCCCCGAAAATAAATGCTTTTATGGGAACGCCCTCAGGGTTGTCCCATTCCGGATCGAATGTCGGACATTGTTGGATGGGAGCTGTGAAGCGTGAGTTGGGGTGTGCGGCCAAACGCCCGCAGTCCGGAGTCCAGTCCTGCCCCTGCCAGTCTACCAGATGAGCGGGAGGCTCATGGGTCATACCCTCCCACCATACGTCGCCGTCATCAGTGAGCGCAACATTGGTGAAAATGCAGTTCTTGTTTAGCGAAAGCATGGCATTGGGGTTGGATTTCATGGAAGTGCCAGGAGCCACCCCGAAAAAGCCGGCTTCCGGATTGATGGCCCATAGAGTTCCGTCGGGACCTTCTTTGATCCACGCGATGTCATCGCCGATTGTGAAAACCTTCCAGCCTTTGAACGCTTTGGGAGGTACCAGCATGGCGAAATTGGTCTTGCCGCACGCGCTGGGAAAGGCTCCTGCTACGTAAGTCTTTTCTCCGTTTGGCGCTTGTACCCCCATTATCAACATATGTTCGGCCAACCAGCCTTCGTCTCTGGCCATCACCGAGGCAATCCTAAGTGCGAAGCATTTTTTACCGAGCAGCGCATTGCCTCCGTACCCGCTGCCATACGACCAGATCATCCGCTCCTCGGGAAAATGGCTGATGTGAGTGTTTTCCGGGTCGCATGGCCAGGCGACATCCCTCTGTCCCGGTTCCAACGGGGCTCCGACCGAGTGAACGCAGCGCACGAAGTTTCCCCTTTCACCGAGGACATCCAACACCGCCTGCCCCATCCGAGTCATGATGCGCATATTGGTGACCACATAGGGAGAGTCCGTAAGTTCAATCCCGATCTGAGCAATCCTGGAGCCCAAAGGGCCCATGCTGAAAGGGATTGCATACATCGTACGGCCGCGCATGCAGCCACCGGATAATTCATTGAGACGGTCTTTCATCTCTGCAGGATGCACCCAGTTGTTGGTCGGTCCGGCATTGGCTTTATTGAGGGAGCAGATGAATGTTCGGTGTTCGACACGTGCCACGTCGCGTGGATCGGACCGGCACAGGAAGCTGTTCGGACGTTTCTCGGGATTGAGGCGGATAAATGCGCCGGTTTCAACCATTTGTTGGCACAGCCGATCATATTCCTGCTGGCTGCCGTCGCAAATGTGGATGCGATCCGGTTTGCAGTGTTCCGCGGTTTTCTTGATCCAGTTGACAAGTCGTTTGCAATTGGTGTGAGCGCCGGTTATGGGCCTATCTTTCATGCATTTCCTCCAGCACAATCAAAATCCGGGAGTGGAGCTTCAATGGGCCAGGGCATTGCGCCCGTCATCGATCTCCCGGTGCAGCAGGTCGCTGCCGAATAATGAGACAAATCGAAGACAACAGATTGAACTCTGTGCTCAATTGGTAGCAATTGCCGCAATGGCTGTCAAGGAGAGATGCGTGCCGGTCGAAGACCGCATCCCTATTCCCTGATGTTCCACACATCGATCGGCAAATTAAAATGTTTGAGGACTTGGTTCATTTTTTGCCAATAGATCTCATCCTCTTTCTTTTCGAATATGAGCACCACCCCGGCTTTTTTGCCCGTCTTCAACCCATAAAACAGTGCTTCGCCGATAGCCTTCTCCCAGCTCGAGGCCGGCTCAAATTTGATTGTGTGGGTCTCTGTTATACAATCGATTCGAGTCTGATCGGCAAGAACACGCCGAGCTTGTCCGCCCTGATCTTCGCACCATTTGTCCTGGCGGTATCCGGTAATTTCTTTTTGCACGAGAGTATCCATCAGGCTCATTGCAGCAGTAGTAACGGGCCTCAAGGTCAGACCCAGCAGTAATAACACAAACAGTTTTCCGGTCATTTTGCCAGCTTTTCGAGTCTTGGCATGAGTTTACCCCAAAAAATCGATGGATGATCTTGTTCGATTAATATCATAGCCTTGATTCTTTGTCTTCTCGCGTGGTTGATTCAGGCAGCTTCAAATCCGTTTACCCAGTGCAGCAAAAGAACTATAAGTTTCTGACGCGGTCCGTATCGCCTGCGGGTAGAGTCTTTGGGCTGCCAGGAGCTGGCCGTGCTAAAGCCTCGCACCATCGTTAGGCTTGTAAAGTTTCGGGAGATGCACGCCCACGTATGCACCGAAAAGGCGGATGCACCGCGAGAGGTCGAAAATTGAAAAACCCAAGTCCAACATCAGTTCTGATTGAACACTAACAGGTTCTCATCCGGAAATCCTGTAACTCAGGGCTTTAGCTCTGCTAGCTTTAGCAGCCCTAGAGGGTTGCGCTGTATATGAAGGGAACTTTCCGAATGCAAACTGCTAAACACAAAGAATTAACGGAAGGTGGCAAGTAATGGATTCCGATCGCTTGGAGAAACAAATCAGATTCATTGTGGAAATAGACAAACTAAAAAGCATCGTACGTCAGACCCTGGTGACCGACGCCTCAAAGCAGGAGGATTCCGCCGAGCATTCATGGCATATCGCCGTCATGGCCATAGTGCTGTCGGAATATGCAAAGGACCGGGCCATAGACATTGCCCGTGTTTTGAAAATGGCGCTCATCCATGATTTGGTGGAAATTGATGCTGGCGATACTTACTGCTATGATGAAGACGGCAATGAAGATAAACTGGAGCGAGAGCGAAAGGCGGCGGAGCGCATCTTTGGGCTGCTGCCGAAGGATCAGTCGGAGGAGTTCCGTCGACTGTGGGATGAGTTCGAATTGAGGGAAACCGCAGAGGCGCGATTTGCTGCCGCCCTCGATAGGCTTCAGCCATTGTTGAACAACTACAGCACCAATGGCCGAATGTGGCAAAAGCATCGTATAAAAAGCAGTCGGGTCTTTTCCAGAAATCGGCCCATTGAGGACTCTTCACCAACTCTTTGGAAATACGCAGCCGATATGATTCTTGATGCAATCAGCAAGGACTGGCTTGCAGAATAGACTCGATACACCGGTCTTGAGTTTCATCGCGTACGATCTTGAAACTATACGCACAAAGGAGGGATTCAATAAGATTATGAAAACAATAGGTCTGATTGGCGGTATGAGTTGGGAGTCAACAGCAGAATATTACAGGATCGTCAACCAGGCAGTCAGTCGGAAGCTTGGCAGATTCCACTCAGCAAAGATCCTGCTGTATTCGGTCGATTTTGAAGAAATCGAAAGTCTGATGCGAGCAGGGAATTGGGAGGAAATCGGGCGGAGAATGGGCGAAGTTGCCAGGATCCTCGAGGGAGCCGGTGCCGATCTGTTGCTGCTTTGTACCAACACAGTACACAATGTGGCCGGCCGGATAGAACAGGCAACGACCGTTCCATTTATCCACATTGCCGATGCCGCCGGAGAGGAGATCAAAAGAAAAGGACTGAGCCGAGTCGGACTGCTTGGGACTCGCTATACAATGGAACTCGATTTCTACAAGACCCGATTGACCGAGAAGTATGGGCTCGACACCCTCATTCCTCCAGAAAGACAGAGAGTCATTTTGAATGATATAATTTTCAACGAATTGTGTCAGGGTGTGATCAATCAAAAATCAAAGGTTGAATTCATGCGTATTATAGATGGGCTGGTTGCAGAGGGTGCGGAAGGCATCATCCTGGGCTGCACCGAAATACCTCTGCTGGTTAAGCAGGAAGACAGCCCCGTTCCTTTATTTGATACGACTCTGATCCACGCCCTTCGGGCTGTTGACAATGCGCTAATAGATATCCATCCGTAAACTGCTTTTGATGTGACGCAGTCCTTCACTGCTTCTTACCCAAGCAGGGCTAAAGCCCTGCGCACTACACTCTCGGACAGGCTCCTAGTGCGACAGCGAGAGATCCACACCTTTGTTCGGAATGATACTGCAAAGCGAAATTTCGTTGTAATGCTAGTGCTTGATAGCACAATTGATGCTGTAAGCTTGATAGTCTTGGCGGATCGCCCAAAAGAACCCTTTCTCCACAGTGATGGCCGATTGCTGCAGGGGCACTTGCATAAAATGACAGTGATGCTTTTGTGCGGCAACAATTTTCGGCTTGACCTCAACAAAGATGTACATCATTATCACTAATAATTAGAGTTGCTTGCTGATTTTCTAGTTGAAAATTCTCGGTTTCTCGATTTCCTTGTCGGATCGAACTACCTGAAGAGCTAGTGTACAAACCAAATGGTGTCCGTCCTGAAACCCGTAACGCAGGGCTTTAGCCCTGCTAAAATAGGCTGCCCTAAAGGGCTGCGCTGCATGAGAAAAGGACTTTTCGGATGCAGACTAAATAGCGCGCTTTGACTTCTATGTCTGTTGTTCTGGTAGGTTTCAGAATTCAAGATTGAAAACGTCTAATCAGAGGGATGAGGTTATGAGTTCTTATCGCATTTTGTTCTTTACGGCTGTTGTCATATTTTCACTGACGACGTTCGGATGGTCTGAAAACGGCGTGGGTGTGATCATTGACAGATATGGAACTCCGCAAAGTTCAGTTCAAGTGCAATTAAGGGGACCGGAAAATTATTTGCTGATTACTAATGATGTCGGAGAGTTTCGGCTTAAAGGCGTCAGTGACGGCAAATATATTTTGAAGGTCGTCTCGGGAAGTCGACAACATTTATTCCGTGGGGTTGAGATCATAAATGGAAACATAAAACCAAACTTATTCAAGGTTGCATGGTAGCGACTCGGAGGCGGCTCTATGTCAAATTCTGAAACCAAATGGAAAATAGCCGATTTAATAGTAAAGGGCCTCGGTACAGCGTTGATTGGGGCGATAGTCGGCTTTTACGGACACCAAATACAAAAAGAACAGAATGCCGCCGCTCTCAAATCGGAAGAATATAGAGATGCTATCATTCAAAAGACCGAACGGCTTACTGCCCTGGTTGACATCGTAAGCAAGCAGAAAGACTTGGATGTGAATCTCTCGATGAGAATGTTTGAGACGATGTTTTCAAAATATTTTGCAAAAGACAAACTGCAGAATGAACCGGAGAAAATTCGAGAACAAATTTTGATTTTGCGCCTCATAGCTTTGAACTTTCAGGACGTCCCGATCAATTTGAAGCCTTTGTTTGAGCAACTGGACACCACCATAACCGAGGGGGGGCACGGAGAAAAACTGAGGCAGGATTTGATCTCGATCGCCAAAGAGGTATCCCGTCGCCAGGCATTTAGAGTGACATTTGAATCGGGCTTTGACTCGGATTGGAAGGAAGTTGGTCCCGACAGTGAATTAAGGTTCGAGAAGCTCAATCTTCAACTGAGGGTGGGAATAATCGGCGACGAACATGCAGAAATAACGATTTTCAATAATGATCGCAGGGTGGGCGGCCCTTTTTCGGTGGGCTACTTTGACTTCCCCATTGTCGATAATATAAAAATAGAAAGTAATACGCGGGTTGCTGTGTTATTGGGCGATGTCTACGGGCAGAAAGCACAAATTCGGCTGGTGGCATTTCAGAGTGATCTTGCTGCCGACCGGTTCGATATTAAGGAAATGTCCAGAGAACTGAGTGCCAGCAGCAAATTCGAGACTTCGTTTTGAATACTTTGCAGCAAGAAAATGGCAACAGGCCGATTCAAATGGGTTTGAGCAAGAACTCAAAGCCTTAACGCCTATCCACAA
Organism: uncultured delta proteobacterium; assembly: GCA_963781715.1. Classification (GTDB taxonomy): domain Bacteria; phylum Desulfobacterota; class Syntrophobacteria; order Syntrophobacterales; family Syntrophobacteraceae; genus Desulfoferrobacter. The sequence continues at coordinate 178,344 of CAWAGW010000015.1, read as the reverse complement.
ATAATACCCACCGTACCGGCAGTGGTTTACTCCCGCCCCTGGGGACCGGCTTGTCTTTGATGTTAGGGGTCCCTAAAAACGAGTGGAATCAAAAGCTCCACCCTCTTCCACAAAAGCTCCACCCTCTTCCACAAAGGATCCGACACTTCCCATGACCGAACCTTACCCATGCACACGTCCTTAAGCCTTTAAAGGGGAACACCCTTCCCGAAGCACTATTTCTTCATTCCGGTAATTGCCGAACGGGTCAGCATTAACACAGGTCAAGTCGCGCATGAGAGAAAATTTATTGACTTTCCAATGACCTCTTGCAACAGTGCCTTGGCTTAATTTGAGACAAGCTGGCACACAGATTTTACAGGATTTCTGCATCGTGTCTCAGGATTAACCGTTCGGGCTGTCTCCCCGCTTGCGGGGTAGGGGGGCTGGCTGCGCTTAATATTTTCGTTTGCCATGAGAGATTAAGAGGTGAAATAACTGAGGTGCTTTTGAATTTAGGAATATTGTAGAAAATGATTTGGCATATTGGAAGTTGAAGATGCTCAGAGCAGAATCTACCGTTGTGGCAGTGGACCCCGATGAACTTGTCGTTTTATCGCGGCAGGTGGCTCGCTATGCTGGTGGAGTGCGCTATCGAATGGCTGCTTCGCAGCGCAAACTCGCCGATACTATCCTGCAACAAGCTGCACAGCTTGTTGCCCCGGAATTCGTTTACAGCGTTCATGAAGTCAGCGGTTCTCCCCGAAGCGACTGCGCCACGCTGGCCAACGGGCTGACGTTTTCTCTGCCGAAAGAGGAGCAGGATGACGGCATAAAATACTTGGCATTCTGTGTCGCTACCATTGGCGAAAGCGTGGAACAGCCGGTGCGAACAATGATGTCGACAGGCGCTGGCATCGAAGGTTTGTTCCTGGATGCTGCCGCAGTTGCTTTTCTCGATGCGCTTTCTGCCAAGGCTTACCAAGCCTTGCAGGAGCAAGCGCGGGGACGACTGCTGCGTTGCGGCTGCCGCTTCGGGCCTGGCTACGGGGAGCTGGATCTTGCGCTGCAAAAGAAGTTGTTCACTTTGGTGGATGCGGCGGCCATCGGAGTTCGTCTCAACGAAAGCTGTATCATGATCCCTGCAAAATCATTTTCCTTTTTTACCAAATGGACCGCTTCGAAAGTTTCTTACGGCAGCCGAAACAAATGCACGACGTGTACACTGACGCATTGTCCTTACCGCCTTTAAGGTAATTTGAAGCCTTGGCTGAGCAGAAAGAGCCACGCAGCGCCGATGAACAGCAACAGCCAGCGAACAGTTTCTGACGTCCGCAAAGTACGCGGCGGCTTGATCGATCTTACGGAGGAGTGATCTGGGTGACCCAGGCAAAGAGGGTGCAAGTTATTTTCCAGCCGTCCGGGAGGCGCGGCGCGATAGATGCTGGCTTAACTCTGATCGACGCCTCGCGGCGGTTGGGCGCGGATATTGAAGCTTTGTGCGGCGAAAAGAAGGGTTGCGGCAAATGCAAGGTGCGCATTCAAGAAGGCTTTTTCGAGAAATTCGGCATCCATTCCAGCCAAGCGAATGTGTCCGAGTGGCAGCCGGAAGAAGCGAATTTTATTGATGCGGCTGAACGTCGCGAAGGCTATCGCCTGGGCTGCTGCGCAAGGGTTCTCGGGGACCTGCTGGTCTACGTGCCGGAAGAGTCAAGAGCCGGCAAACAAGTGGTGAGCAAGGCCGCACGAAACATCCATATCGACTGGGACCCTGCGGTTAAATACTATCATCTGGAAGTGCCGGAACCCACTCTCGGAAAACCTACCGCAGACTTTGAACGCGTTTTGGAGGAACTGGAGCGCTGCTATGGGCTCAAGGAGTTAAGCGTCGACTGCCTTGCCTTGAGAAAGCTGCCAATGCGCCTCAGAGAGGCCGGAAATCGCCGGCAAATGACTGTGGGCGTATGGATGGACAGAGAAATAATCAGACTTCTGCCGGGACGGGTAACAGATTATTATGGTGTAGCCGTTGACATTGGCACGACCACGGTGGCCGTCTATTTTTGCAATCTGTGCACCATGCAGGTGATTGATACGGTCTCGATGATGAACCCCCAGTGTAAGTACGGTGAAGATCTGATGAGCCGCTTGACTTACCACGTAACGAATCCCGGTGGTCTGGAACAGATGAGCTGTGATATCATTGCCGGGCTCAACCGCCTGGTTGCAAGAGCTTGTGCCGCCACTCATCCGCCTGAGAACAACACCGATGGAGGTGCAAAGGAAGGGAAGTCCCGAAACAGCCCGGAACAATTTTGCATAGCGGATGAAGACGGCATGCTGCTGCTCGCCGCCGGTGCCGACAAGAAGCTTCATCCGTGTATTGATGTCAGTGATGTCGTAGACATGACCATTGTCGGCAATACCATCATGCATCATATCCTGCTCCGACTTAATCCGGAATACGTCGCACAAGCGCCGTTCCCGGCGGTGATCCATAAAAGCCTGGACGTCAAGGCGCGGGACCTCGGGATCAAAATAAACGAATCGGCTTATGTCCATATCCTGCCCAACGAGGCCGGGTTTGTCGGAGCAGACAATGTGGCGGTGCTGATTGCTGAAGAGCCCTACATGACGGACGAAATCCAGCTTATAATCGATATCGGCACGAACTGTGAACTGGTGTTGGGCAATAAGGAAAGGCTCGTTTCCACATCCTGTGCTACCGGACCTGCCTTGGAGGGAGCCCATATCAGTTTCGGCATGCGGGCGGCCCCTGGCGCCATTGAAAGCATCAAAATCGACCACGAAACGCATGAGGTAGATTACAAAGTCATTGGACAAGACGCTTGGCGCAGCTTTTCCAAACCGGAAGAAATGCAAGCCAAGGGGATTTGTGGTTCAGGCATTCTGGATGTATTGGCTGAACTGTATTGTGCCGGGATTGTGCTAAAGAGCGGTAGCTTCAACGATAACCAAAAATCTCCGCGCTTCCGGCGCAATCCCGAGACCAACCAGCTGGAGTTTGTTATCGCTTGGTGGGACGAGACTTCCATCGGGAAAGACATTGTCATTACCCAGAAGGACATTCGTCAGATCCAGCTGGCTAAAGCTGCTTTGTACTGCGGATGCAAGCTTATAATGCGCCGGTTGGGCGTTGACAAAGTGGATAAGGTGAAGATTGCCGGTGCCTTCGGGACTCATGTGGATCACCGAAAGGCTTTAATGATGGGACTCTTTCCCGACTGCTCACCGGCCATCGTTGAATCGGTGGGTAATGCTGCGGGGGATGGAGCGCGGGCCGCCCTCTTGAACCGGGCCAAACGGGTGGAAGCTGACTGGGTGGCGCGCCACGTTGAATATATGGAATTGGCGGTGGAAAAGGACTTTCAACAGCACTTTATGGAAGCTTTAGAGATCCCGCATATGACCGACCAATTTCCCCACATCGAGAGAGCTGATTGCACGGAATAGCTCAGCGTCTTACGCAGCCGGCAGAAGGGCGAGTGACAGAACACTACGGCGCCCACAGACGGCAGCCGATGTTAGATGTTAGTGAATAAGAGCAGCAAGCCAAGCCAATAATCCGGACGAAGGAGATGATCAATGGTACCTTTCTGGGAAGTGGCCGATCGCGCGATCAACACGGGACGGCTAAAAAAGGTTAAGGACTTTGACTTCAATCTGTTCAATGTGACAAGTCGTCTTATAAAGGAATACGATGTAAAATATGATCCGAAAACCCCGATCCCGGCTGACGATGATTTGGCTGATCGCATCTTTGAAGCCGGACTCAAATTGTATGCGGAGGTTGGCACCTATTGCGTCGATACACAAAGGGTAATCCTTTTCAGTGAAGAGGAGCTTCGCCAGAGTCTGGCCGAACTGTATCGTATGCCGAGGGAGATTGAAATCGGCAGCGGACTGGAAAAGCGGCGTCTTTACGCCAGGAAGATTGGAGACCCCAGGAAACCGCTGGTCGTCGGTGGATTTGTGGAAAGCAATCCAAATGAAGGGCGAGATTTCGTCCAGATGTACAAAAGCGTAGCACAGGAAGGGGTCATTGACGGGATCTATTACGGGCCGCCGCCGGTGAGCATTGAAGGCAAAAAATGGGTGCTCGGCTCGCCACTGGATTGTCACGCTTCCATCAGCGCCGCAGGCTGGATGCGAGAGGCTTTGCGGAGTGTGGGGCGACCTGGTTTGCACCTGCTCGACGCCTGTCCCTCGGCGATTGGAGCGATTTCCACATGCAACCCCGAGCATGGTCTGCGCACAACGGACGCCATGACTTTCCCCACTATCAGTGAGCTCAAAGTCAATTTCGAAACGCTCAATAAAGTGGCCTACTGCCAGAATTACGGCTACTTGAAAAATCCGTTCTGGACTTCCATCACTGGTGGTTTTGCAGGTGGGCCGGAGGGTTGTGCTGTGGTCAATGTTGCTTCCGCACTGAACGCGATCATGGTTTACAGGGTAGGCGGGTCGGGTTATGTCTGCAACGCCGGTCTGCTCCAGAACCCTCCCATCAATACGGTGCGTCCGACCGTGTGGGTTAGAAACGCGAGCACTCAGGCTCTGGTCAGAAACACTCCGCTTATTTGCGGTGGGGGAGGTCTCACCGCGGCAGGTCCCGGGACCGAACAGCAGCTGTGGGAAATTGCTGTTCTTGGGACACATGTTTCCTGCGTCGGCGGCCACATCTTCCATGGCTGCCGCAAAGCGGTCCTGGTAAAGCCTAATCAGGGCACCGGGATGGAGGGACGCTGGGAAGGAGAAGCAGCGAGGGCCGGTTGTGCTTTAAGCCGGGAAGAAGCAAATGAGCTCATCGATTTCATGCTTCGCAAGTACGAACACAATGTTAGTCCGGAGGCAGCGCCGCAGGGATACAGTTTCGAGGAACTGTACGATTATGAGAGCGTACAAGTGAAACCTGAGTACTTCGATCTTTATTCCAAAGTCAAGAGGGAGCTGGAAGACCGGGGATTAATATTTGACTAGGAGGCTGTCCGAGAACTCACCCTTCCGTAGCGCAGCCGTTTGGGGCCGCTTGATTACGCAGGGCTAAGGCCTGCGCTACATATTCTCGGCATCCTTCGAGGCAAGACGAGGAGCTTTCTGATTTTTTGAAGGTGTGTGTGAGTGGCTGAAATAAGACTGGTTAATGTCAGCAAGCGATATGGCAGTGTCAAAGCCGTAGATGGAATCAGCTTGATGACTAAAGACAAAGAGTTCATGGTACTGGTCGGACCTTCGGGCTGCGGCAAGACAACGACTCTGAGAATGATTGCCGGACTCGAGCAGGCTGATGAGGGAGATATCTATATCGGCGACCGCCGTGTGAACGATCTCCCTCCAAAGGATCGCAACGTGGCAATGGTTTTTCAGGACTATGCCCTGTATCCGCATATGACGGTTTACAAGAACATGTCTTTCGGATTGCGCCTGAAGAAACACCCGCGGGAGGAGATTCATCGCCGGGTCGTCAAGACGGCTGGAATTCTCGGCATTGAAGACTTGTTGGAGCGAAGGCCTAAGGAGTTGTCCGGCGGGCAGCGTCAACGCGTCGCCATGGGCAGGGCAATTGTGCGCAACCCGCAGGTGTTTCTGTTCGACGAACCGCTGAGCAATCTGGATGCCAAGCTGCGCGTGCAGATGCGCAAGGAACTGGCCAAACTGCACGAAAAGATTGAAAACACAATAGCTTATGTTACCCACGATCAAATCGAGGCCATGACTCTGGCGGATCGCATCGTGATCATGGATCATGGGGTGATCATGCAGATCGGCAGCCCTATGGAAGTATTCGACAATCCGAGGAATCAATTCGTCGCCGGCTTTGTTGGCAGCCCGGCCATGAACTTCCTCAATGTGCGTGTTCTTGAAGAAAATGGTGCATTGCTGCTGCAGGGCGAAAATTTCAAGTTCACAGTCCCGGCACGGCGCCGCTCTCGCTATATCCATGCAAAAGGTCGGGAAGCGGTGCTGGGGATTCGACCCCAACACATTTACGACAAAAACCTTAAGGGAGCGATGAACGATTCTCAACCTCTGCGCATGACCATCGACATCGTAGAGCCGGTAGGAGTGGAGGTGATTTTGTATGGCTTCTGCGGTTCAGCTCAATTGACCGCCTGCGTCGACCCGAAGACGCGTGCTGCACCTCACCGCGAGTGGGAATTTCTGGTTGATATGAATCAGATTCACCTTTTTGACAAGACTACAGGAGAGGCATATTAGTTAATTCTGCGTTGTTATTGGCAGTATGGGATATGGCCGTCTCCAGGGAATGGAGGTGATAGACCGGCAATCAACAGGCAAGGGAGCATCAATAACTGGACAAATCGAAAAGATGGGAGCCATGCCAATGAAAAAGCACGTTTTTGTCATCCTGATGACCGTTATGACAGTTTATCTTCTCGCCCCCGTGTGCAACGCGGCGGGTGAAGCCAAAACGATCCGGTTCTGGTCGGATCAGAGTGAACCATGGCAGCAGAAAGTAACCGAGGCGATGATTAAGGATTTCGAGTCCTCTCATCCGGGGGTGAAAGTCGAGGTCGAATACATCTCCTTCAAGGATCGCCAAGCCAAAATGACCGCTGCCCTGGCTGCCCAGGAAGTACCCGAAGTCGCTCTGCTCTCGTCCCAGTATGCCACCAGCCTGCCGGCGGAGGGTGTACTTGAGAACCTTGACGATGTCGTTAAAGACCTTGGCGGTGCCGACGCTTTTACCGGCGCTTCTCTCAGCCTCGCCAAATATCAGGAACATTTCTACTCTCTGCCTTATGCCACGCTGCCTGTAGTAATCTGGTACCGAACCGATATCTTTGCCGAAAACGGGTTGAAGCCGCCGCAGACACTGGAAGAATTCTATAATACGGCAAAGCTTTTGACGGACAAAAGCAAGGGGAAATACTTCGCTCTTGGAACTCCCTTCGGCCGCGGTGAATTCACAGACGAAGCCTTTCGCTGCTTGGCCCTCTGGCCGATGGGCGGCAGTGTGTTCAATGACAAGATGCAGGTGGCTTTCGATTCTCCCGTAACCGTGAAGGCGCTGGAATACTACAAGAGTCTTTACCCGTTTACCCCTACGGGCAGTGAGACCTGGGGATATTCGGATACCATGAAGTCCTTCATCAGCGGAAGCACCGCTATGACCATCTACTACGGTCGGGTGCTCAAAAACCTGGAAGAATACAACCCGGATCTGTTGTCCAAGACCGGTGCTTTTCTGCCGCCCAAGGACAAACTCCAGGCGACCGTAAATCCTCCGCAAAGTATTGGTATCTTCAAAAAATCCCAGTATCCGGCGGAGGGGAAGGAATTTTTGAAGTTTTTCCTGACCAGCAAGCATTATGTCGAGTTCCTATGGAGTACGCCGGGCCAGTTTGTCCCGACCCTCAAATCCAAGGTCGAAGAGTGGCGGCAGCAGGAGCTTTTGAAGAAATACCCGGCGATCTTAAATGTGCTGCTGCAGGCCTGCGAAGCGAATATTGGCTATAGCCCGACGAAGCCGCCTGGAAATCCATTAGCCAGTCCCTACTGGCAGGCCATCAGAGGGGCCCAGGTCCTGCCCGATGCGGTCCAGAAGGTGACATTGAAGAAGGAAGATCCGAAACAGGTCGCAGAATGGGCGCAAAAGGAAATCGAAGAGATTATCGAAAAGGTTAAGATGTAGGTTGGTGGCAGGTATACGTTACACCGGCAATGATTATTTGATAATGAACAAGATTGCACCGACATTGACATATCGGCAGCGGGAAACACGATTCGGCGTCAAACTGCTTCTGCCAAGCCTGGCGTTTGTCGGAATCCTGATCGTGCTGCCGATCTTCTACAACATTTATCTGAGCTTCAACTTTGTATCGAGTTATCGGCCCACCCATCCCGAGTTTATTGGTCTGCAAAATTATGTAAATCTGCTGCAGGATGAAGTTTTCTGGAATGACCTGTTCAATGGCATAGTCTATACTTTCGGGTCGATAGTGCTGCAGCTGTCAATCGGCCTTGGGGTCGCTTTGTTTCTCAATGAGGAATTTGTCGGGCGCAACCTGCTGCGCGGCATCGTTTTGCTGCCCTATTTGATTCCCACCGTGTGCGCGGTTTTCATGGCGAGATGGATGCTTGACCCCGTCACCGGAATCGTCAATGCAGTGCTGCAATCGACCACCGGACTCACCATCAACTGGCTCGGCACACCAGCAACCGCAATGCTGTCGGCAATCATGGTCAATACCTGGCGGTTCTTCCCGTTTGTCGAGATAGCTTTGCTGGCCAGGCTGCAAACCATTTCACCGTCCCTGTATGAAGCGGCGCAGATCGATGGGGCAAATGCTTGGCAGAGGTTCTTTCACATCACTCTTCCGGAACTCTCCTCGGTGATGTTTGTCGTGGCCCTGCTGAGAACCATCTGGACTTTCAATGACTTTCAGCTGATCTACATCTTGACCGGAGGAGGGCCGATGAACGCCACGGAAACTCTTCCCCTTTTGGCTTACCGGGAGGCTTTTGACAACAATAACATTGGCATGGGCTGCACCGTGGCTATGTTCATGACGTTTTTTCTGATCCTTACATTTGGAATATACTATAAGATATTTAAACCCCTTAAGGAGACATAAGATTAACTAACTCATTCCCATCCGAAAACCTTGTAGCGCTGGGCTTTAACCCTCTGCTAAATCGGGCAGCCCTAAAGGGCTGCACTACAATAAAAGGTAAATTTCGGACGGAAAACAACTCGTATTCGGCAACGACCAAGGATGGAAGCCGAGCAGGAGAAGCGGGACAGCAAAGTGAAAAAGAGGCTTAAATTAGTCATCAAATATGCGGTGGCTGTGTTGATCGCAGCATTTATTCTGGCGCCCCTGTTGTGGACCCTGCTTTGTTCTCTGAAACCGAATGCTGAAATTCTGCAATATCCGCCGACCATTCTGCCGAAGAAAATAATTTTTTCACACTACGTGGAGTTGATTAAGGATACTTACTTTCCCGCATATTTCTTCAACAGCCTGATGGTGGCCTTGATTACGACCCCGCTTACGCTGTTGATTGCCACCCCGGGAGCCTACAGTCTTACCCGCTTTAAATTCCGAGGTCGCGATACGTTCGCCACGTTTTTGTTGTTTTCTTACATGGTGCCGCTGCTCCTGCTCGGCTTGCCCATGTTTATGCTGATGAGCCTGTTTCATATGTTGAATACCAGGTTTAGCCTGATCGTATCGTACGTGGCATTCTGTCTGCCTTTCTGCATGTGGATGCTGCGCTCCTTTTTCCTGAGCATTCCCAAATCGCTGGAGGAGGCCGCCATGGTAGACGGGGCCAGCCGTGCTCAGGCGCTAATACGAATAGTCATGCCCCTGGCAATGCCGGGAATGATTTCATGCGGCATATTCACATTTATTCTGGTGTGGAATGAATATACCCTTGCGCTGTTGTTCATTCGTTCGGAATACCTGAAGACACTTCCTTTGGGAATGGTGGCATTTATGGGGAGGATCGCCTCACAGTGGGGCTATCTCTTGCCGGCAATCATACTGATGATTGCTCCTTTGCTCATCTTTTTTATGTTCGTACAGCGCGCTTTGGTAAGGGGGTTCCTGGCAGGCGCCACCAAAGGTTGAACCAGGCGGAACAAAATCTGAAAGAAAGGATGATTGGATAATGGAAGAAAATGTAAGGCAGGATCTGGGCCAAGCCATCAAGAATTTCGATGTGGAAGCTGCCGAAAAAGGCGCCCACAAGGCCATCGAAATGAAGATGGATGCTTTTGAGGTCATCGTGAAAATACTCACGCCGGCCATTAAAGAGGTGGGCGAGCGGTTCGAAAGCGGCGAGATCTTTTTGCCCCATCTGGTGATGGCCGGTGATGCCATGATGGCTGCCGTAAATATTCTGAAAACCGGGATGAGCTCTGACCAGCTGGCTTCGAGCAGGAAAGGGCAGATCGTAATCGGGACGGTTAAGGGAGATGTACACAACATCGGCAAGAATATCGTCGGAATCATGCTAACGGCGGCCGGGTATAACGTCATCGACCTGGGGATCGACGTCGAGCCGTCCAAATTCGTCGAAGAGGCTGCTAGAAATCAGGCGGACATCATTGCAGTATCGGCTCTGATGACGTTTACCGCCAGGAGCATGAAGGTGGTATCGGAATATCTTGAGATGGAGGGAGTGCGCGACAAGTACAAGCTGATTTTCGGGGGCGGGCCCTTGAATGAGGCCTGGGCCAAAGAGATGGGCGCCGATGCCTATGCCTCCGATGCCAACAAAGCGGTCGCTGTCGTCAATGGCTTGATGGGTGTGTGAGCCGGCAACCTGAGAGAAAAGGAAAACAAGGGCAAGATGGGACAAAATGATTTTATCTACCTGAGTCAGGAAGATGTTTTAGCCACTGGTATCCGAATGGACCGTGTGCTCGACGTCATAGAAGCAGTTCTGGCATTGCACGACGCCGGCGAGGTTATTCTGCCGTCCAAGGTGATTTTGGACCTTGGGGAACGGGAACGAGGCAGAATTAATGCAATGCCTGCCTACCTGGGGGGGGATTTCGAAATCTGCGGCATAAAGTGGATTGCAGGGTTTCCCAAAAATCCGGTCAACCATGGGATTCCAAGAGCCCATGCGCTGACCGTTTTGAATGATGCGGAGACAGGGGTCCCCCTGGCGGTCATGGATGGAACCTACATCAGTGCCATGCGGACCGGCGCCGTGACGGGTGTCGGAGCAAGGTACTTGGCCAACCCCGATTCTGAAGCGATCGGGATTATCGGCTGCGGGGTTCAGGCAAAAACCCAGATCATGGCCATCCAGGCAGCCGTTCCGGCGGTGAAGGTGGTCCGGGCATACGATCTACGCCAAGAGGCCGCGCAACAGTTCGCAACATGGGTGACGGAGACTCTGGATTTGCAGTGTGAAGCCGTAGAATCTCCCCGCCAGGCCATAGAAGGGGCCGACATAGTGGTCACGGTAACGGTCGCCGATGAACCTATCGTAAAGGATTCTTGGCTCAAGAAAGGGAGCCTTTTTACCCATGTCGGCTCTTATCAGGAGGAAGAAGAACTGGTGATCTTCAACACCGATAAGGTCGTTGTGGATATTTGGGAAGAAGTCCTCCACCGGGGCACTCCTCTGCTCGCGCGGCTCTTTCATTCCGGCAGGATCAGTGCGGATCGCATTCATGCCAATATCGGTGAAATCATTCGGGGAGGAAAACCGGGCCGCGAACATCTCGAGGAAAGAATATTCTTCTTCTCCCCTGGGCCTGGGCAGCGAGGACATTGCAGTTGCCAGCCTGGTCTATAGGGAGGCCAGGGCAAAAGGACTGGGAGTGCCGCTGAAGCTTTGGGACAAATCCTATTTTTAGGGAAGGAGATATCGATTAATGTTGCAGGGAGGCATGATCAAGATACTGAGTGAAGATGACATCGAGCAGATTCATCTTGGTGCTTTGTCCATTCTTTGGCGCATTGGCATTGAAGTGCGGGAAGAGCAGGCATTCCAGATTTTAAAGAAGGCCGGGTGCCCGACCAATGGAGCCAGAGTGCGGATTCCCGCACACCTGGTTGAAGAAGCGATTCGCCTTGCGCCGAAAACATTTACGCTGTATGGCCGGGATCCGAACTTCAAGGTGCCTGTGGAAGGACGTCGGGTTTTCTATGAGCCGATGATCGGTCGCTTGAATATTCTCGACCTGGAAAGCGGCGAGCGGCGCCGCACCACCCTGCAGGACGTAAAGGACCTGGTACGTGTGGCGGACTATCTGGAGCACTACACACTGCTGCACAGCGGTGCGATTATGCCGTATATAGAAGGTGTCGCCGACGAAGTGACTCATGTGCATGGCTACTATGCGAGCTTAAAGAGTTCCTCCAAGGTCATCAAGGGTGTGGTGCGAGGCAAACACAAGGCCAAGGATTGCATCCGCATGGCCGCCATCGTCGCCGGCGGTGAAGAAAGCCTGAGGCAGCGGCCCAACATCTTTACCACCTGCAATGTGATTTCTCCTCTGCAGTTTGCTCAGGAACAAACCGAGGGGTTGATTGAATATGCAAAAATGGGGTTGCCCGTAGACATCGCGTCGGAGCCACAGTGCGGTGCCACCTCCCCTGCGACCCTGAGTGGCACCATTGCTCAGCAGACCGCCGAGATCCTGGGGATGATGGTGGTGGCACAACTGGTCAATCCAGGCACGCCGGTTTTGATGGGAACGGTGGCCGCGGCTATGGATATGCGCAATGGCACCATAGCATTGGGCGGAGTCGAGGCCGCTATGATCAACGTGGCGCATGCGCAGATGGCCCAATTTTATCAGATCCCGAGCCGCGGTACGGGTAGCAACACTGAATCCAAGTCGCTCGACATACAGGCCGGCATGGAGAAGATGCTGACCCTGATGCTCCCCGCACTGGCAGGCATCAACCAGATCTTCTACCCTGGGACCATGGATCATGCCTTGACGGTGAGCCTGGAAAGCCTGGTGATCGATCATGAAATCTGCGGCATGATCCACCGCATGCTTCGGAGAATTGCCGTGGACGACGTCAGTTTGGGCCTTGATGTCATAGAAAAAGTCGGGCCGGGAGGCCATTTTCTGAATCAAGCCCACACGCTGACCAGTTTTCAAAAAGAACATTACATCCCCCAATTGTGTGACAGGGATTCTCATGAAGCCTGGATAGAAAAGGGGCGCACGGGGATGCTGGAGAAGGCGAAACAAAAAGTTAAAAAGATTCTCAACGAACATCAGCCGGCACCTCTAGATTCTGCAGTTGAAAAAGAACTTCTGGCGGTGATCGAAGAAGTGGAAAAACGCGAAGGCATCTAGCCGGTGTTCATCCGGAAACGCTACTGTCGGAGATTGGGGACGTTGGTTCTAAAACAACTTTCCTTTATAGCGCTCAATCTCCGGTAGTTCTTCCTGGCTCACCAGACGGTTAACAGCAGAGGTTGAAATATTGAGATGGCGGGCAACCTCCGCAACGGTATAACCCATCGTTCGCACCGCGATCTGACTCAGCAACTTTCTCGCCCGTACCACTGATCTTTTCCTGATCCCGGAACGGATTGATGATGTCGCTACACCCTCTTGCTTTGCAATTCTTGCCAGAAGTGTCGGTAAGTCGCACTTACTGGAAACGAACCGCAACGTCTCTTTTTCCTTTTCCTTTACAAAACCCTCGTAGCCTTTTCTCGCCTTTGAGATTTCCGCTCCGAAATAGTCCAGAACCGGCTTCTGGTCCTGCCATTCTCTGAGCACTGTTCCCATCAACGCTTAATGACCCGACCAGAGATATTTGTTCAGTCCTGACAGTCCGTCAACTATGCCGGCGCGCACTGGGTTCAAATGAATATATCTGGTCAATTCCAACAAGTATGGATCGTCCTCACACACAATTGACTTGTACCGGTTCTGGAATAGATGACCGACACGCCGATGTCGTTTGTTAAAGTTGACAACATAACCGGTAAGAAGTCGCCGCATACTCGTTGAAAGCGTTTGGTCGCCGGTTCTGGTCAGGATATGAAAGTGATTGGGCATGAGAGCCCAGGCATAGACAACCACATTCTTTTGCAGGCAAAGGTCGGCCAGCCGGGCGAGAAAATCTTCCCGGTCCAGCCGGTTGCGAAATATTTTTGTCCGCTCGATTCCTCCACCCATGACATGGTGTAGAGTACCCGGCGCATCCATTTTTGGCTTCCTAGGCATAATTCTACCCTAAACCCCGCCGAAACAAAAAAAGTTGTTTTAGAACCAGCGTCCCCTTTTCACGTCCCCTTTTCACGCACATTACGATACGGCCTGATCGGAATAGGCATGAATATCATTTACGGGGTGATGAAAATTGTAAACTTCGCCCATGGAGAGTTCATGATCCTTGCGGCTTATCTCACGTTTACAATGAATCATTATCTTGGCATCAATGCTCTCGAAAGCATTATTGTGATCATGCCGTTATTTTTTTTCACCGGAATTTTGCTGTATCGCCTCATCGGCACACGCCTTTAGCTCTCGGATGACCCCGAGATGGCCTCATTTCTTACTTTCTTTGGATTTTCGCTGGTCATCACTTCCGGGATATTGATCGTCTGGAAAGCCGATCCCCGAAGGATACCATTTCCGTTCGAACGGCTTTCCATCTTTATCGGTGATATCTTCGTGCCCATGGGCAGGCTGCTCAGTGCCGGGCTGTGCGTCGTCTTTATTTTGGTGCTCTCTCTATTTCTATATCGAACCTACACGGGAAAAGCCGTTCGGGCGATCATCCAAAATCGTGAAGCAATCTCCATACTCGGGATCGATGAACAGAGGCTTTCAGCAATAGTTTTCGGAATCGGTCTGCCATTGGTTGCCGCAGCCGGAAGCCTGATCACTCTTACATTCCCGGCTATAACCCCGGTAATGGGGCAGTCGTATACGCTGATTGCTTTTGTGGTGATTGTCCTGGGAGGATTGGGAACCCCGTTGGGTGCATTGCTCGGAGGAGTGGTCTACGGTCTTGCCGAAAGTGTGAGCTCCGTCTTTATGCCGGTTGCCTTTTCGCCCGTTGTTGCCTTCGTGATCCTGATTTTGATGGTTATGGTGCGTCCCCAAGGCCTCCTCGGTAAGGTTTCCACCCGGATCTGAGGTTTAGAAAAGAATGGAAAATCTTCTCGATATTCGTGCCCTTACCAAGACTTTCGGCGGCGTGAGAGCCCTGGACGGAGTCACTTTTGCCGTCCCTAGGAACACTATCGTAGCGGTTATCGGTTCCAACGGTTCCGGCAAGACAACCTGCTTGAACTGTATCAACGGAATTTATAGGCAGGAGGCAGGAGACATCAGCTTTGAGGGGAGGACGATCACGGGCACAAGCCCCCATGCAATCGCCAAACTCGGGATTGGCCGAACTTTTCAAATCCCCCGAGTTTTCAAAAGAGTATCGATTCAAGATAACCTAATGGCATCTGTTCTGAGTTCCAGAAAATCCGACCGCCAACTTCGATCCGAAGCAAGCAAGCTTTTGGACCGAGTCGGCATGCTGCATCTGCAGGACAACCTTGCAGAGGAACTTTCGGGTGGACAGCAAAAACTTTTGGAGCTGCTCCGCCTTTGGATCGCCGATCCCGAACTGATCTTGCTTGACGAACCGTTTGCGGGTGTGCATCCGGAGCTTAAGTCACTCTTTTTTGAGCAGATCAAGGCCCTGAAGTCGCATGGAAAGACTTTTGTTCTGATCAGTCACGACATGAAGTCGGTCTATACTCTTTCGGATGAAATCATTGTTTTCGATCTCGGGAAGATCATTGCACGTGGGAGTGAAGAGGAAGTGAAAATCAACGAGCGCGTCATCGAAGCATATCTGGGGAATTGACCATGGGAGTGCTTCGTGCCGAAGAGTTAAGCGTCTCTTATCATCGGGACATCAACATCCTCAAGGGCGTCTCGATTGATGTTCAGGAGGGATCGATCACGACCATTATCGGACCGAACGGCGCCGGCAAATCAACTCTTTTGAAGACTCTCTACGGCCTGCTTAAACCGAACAAGGGCAATATTCTATTGAGAGGAAAAGAGATCACAGGCCTGAAGACCCATGAATTTATCAAGCAGGGGATGGCGTATGTGCCGCAGTTGAGGAGCATTTTTCCCGACTTGACGGTGTCCGAGAATCTGGAGCTGGGATCATGGATTTTCAAGCAGGACAAAAGGCGCGTGAAGTCCGCCATCCACAAAGTTTTCAACCGATTTCCAGTACTTGCCGAAAAGCGCAAGGAGCCTGCAGGGTTGTTGAGCGGAGGCCAGCAAAAGATTCTGGAGATCGGCAGGGCATTGCTCACGGATCCCAATATCTGCTTGTTCGACGAACCTACGGCGACGCTGGCCCCAAAAATCGCTAACCAGATCTACAGCACATTGCTGGATCTGAAGGATACCGGAATCACGATTGTGATGGTTGACCAGCGTGTCAAACAAGCCTTTGACATTTCAGATTATATCTATGTGCTTGAGCTCGGCGTCAATAGGATAAACGGCAGCAAGCAGGAATTCGAGGGCGGTCTCAAAGAAATGATCAGGGGGTGGCTGGAGTAATTTGGGCGATCGGGCTTTCCACTCACCGGAGAGCCCACTACCGTTAACAACTTATCAAGGGAGGTCTTGGAATGAAAAAGAAACTGTTTGCCTCATTTATCGGTATGGTTCTTTGCGTCTTCTTCCTAGCGCAAGGTGCCGCTTGGGCTCAGGATTCCATCAAGATCGGCATGACCATCTCGACCACCGGCAAATACACTTTTGCCTCCTCACAAGGCTTTAAAGGAGTCAAGCTCTGGGCTGATCAGGTGAACAAGGACGGCGGCCTGGAATTGGGGGGAAAGAAAGTTCCGGTAGAGCTCATCTACTATGATGACCGAAGTGATAAGGAAACCGTCGTCAAATTGTACGAAAAACTCATCAACGAGGACAAAGTCGACGTCTGCTTTGCTCCTTTCGGTTCCACGCTGACCCGGGCCGCCGCGGCAATTACGGAAAAGCACAACAAAATGCTGATCATCTGGTCGGCTGCTTCCGACGCTATTTACGAACAAGGCTACAAATACATCGTCTCGGCAACTGAAACGCCGGTTTCGCTTATGCCCAAGCCGGAGGTCGAACATATGGCTTCATTGGGCGTAAAGAAAATGGCTGTAATCTACGTAGATGAACCTTTCCCCGCCGGCCTGGCCAAATATGCCAAAGAATTGGCCGAGGAGCGCGGTATAGAGGTGCCGATTTTTGAATAATACTCGCCGGGCACAAAAGACTTCACCGTATTGCTCCAAAAGGTCCGAATGACTAAGCCGGACTCTTTCTATGCCTCGGCATACATGGATAACCAAAAAATCATAATCCGGCAAATGAAGGAAGCGAATCTCATGTTTCCATATGTGTACATGGTCTATTCTGGTATGCCTCAGTGGTTGGACCTGGGCAATGAAGGACTCTATATCTTCGGCCATACGCTGTATCACAAGAACTTGAACTGGAAGGTAAATGCCGGACTCTCCCGGGCCGAGTTTGAAGAAGTATTCAAGAAAGAATTCCCCGACGCGGAAAATCCTCCGGATTTTCAAACTTCCCTGGTTTACGGCGCCGGCGTTCTGCTTGGAAAATTCATAGTGACGGCAGATTCATTGGATGCGGCAAAGCTGAAACAGGCTGCCATTGATCTTTCCGACAAGGTCACCGGACGGGTCCATATGCGATTAACGATGCCGGAAAGCAGTTGAAAATGCCGTTCGTGGTGACGCAGGTACAGAAGAAGGATGGCGAGCAGACTTTGGTTCTTCTCTATGCTGAAGAGGTGGCTACGGGGAAAGTCGTCTTCCCGATCCCGGGTTGGCAGGAGAGAAAATAGGGAGTTGCTCTACTGCAGCACACAAAATGTGCAGCGTGTTAAACATCCTGGAAAACACTTTGCCACAAAACCGTGACCCGAAGTTCCTCTCGAATACGGGAGGGGCTTCGGGCATGACAAAAACCATTGCGATCATCCGGGTCCCTTTCATTGTCGAGAATAAGCAACTTCTCAATAACGGCAGGCATATGACGCTGAGTCGCTCGCCTGTCATTCCCGCATGCTTCTGGCGGGAATCCAGGAAGATCGCTCTGGATAACCGCCTTCGCGGGTATGACCAAAAGACCCTCATGCAAGGGCTGGTACCTAGAGCCTCCAGACTCGATCTTTGCCCGCACTTATTGAGAAGTTGCGAGAATAATGCACAACTGTCCGAGGAGATTACACAAATAGATTACACAAATAGATGAATAACAGTCAAAGAACAAGTGAAGTGCTGGCAGACCTCACCCTTTCTGTTGGCTATGATGGACTTCCGCGGGAAGTGATCGCCAAAGCAAATGAGCTGATCCTCGATTCAATCGCCTGTATCATCGGAGGAAGCAGACCTGAACAGGGGGAAAAGACGATTCGACTGTTTTCGGCTATGGGGGGGGTGCCGGATGTCCATATCTTTGGCACGCACGAGCGGGTGCCCCTTCTAAACGGTATTTACGTGAATTCGTACCTTGCAACAGTACTCGACTTCGATGATACTTATGATGGCCATCCGGGCTCTACCCTAGTGCCGGTAGCCCTGAGCATTGGCGAGCTGAACAGGGTGAGTGGAAAAACATTTCTGGAAGCGGTCGTGGCGGGGTATGAAACCGGAATTCGCGTTTCCAACGGAATCAAACCCACTGCGGCGCGCAAGGTCGAACTGATCGAATGGAAGGAAGCCAGCGACGCGTATCCTCTCGTTAAGCGGGAATTGATGTCGCGAGCCGAGATTGTGACCGCCGATGCCGGCATACACGAAAAGACGATACGCATTCCCATGGGCGATCCGCGCAGCCCTATGTCCTGGGAGGAACTGGAGACCAAATTCCATCACACCGTAGACCCGATTCTGGGGGCGGATCAGGCGCAAAAAATCTGTGCGGTGGTGCAAACTATTGAGAATTGTGCCGACCTGTCGGAGTTTTCCAGACTCCTGGTTCCCTGACATGCCTTATTGAAGGCATCTTTTTTCACCTCGAGAAACAAGATCTCCTTTTCATCACTTTGGTCTCGCACCCGGCCGGCCAGGGGGCCAATAAACATTTACAATCGGACGTTCGTAACAGATAATTCCGACCCGCTGGGGCAAGGGTTACCCGCAGTGGAATATGCAACTTTTGAAACAGATTTTGCCCACCCGGATAGTTCCCAACTGCTGTTTGGGTACTTCTCAAGATTGCGAGGCACAAAGTGCTGCGACTATTCCGTCACGACATTTTAGACCCCGACAAATTTGTCGTCACATTGGAGCTTGTTCCCAGTAGAGAATCCAAAGGGCGCCAGATAGACGCCGTCCTCCAGATCGCTGCAGAAGCTTATTCGGACGGACGTGTTTCCGCCGTCTCCATCACGGACAATCCAGGCGGCAACCCATCTCTGAGCCCGGACGTAATCGGCAATGAAATCTTTCGGCTCGGTATGGATGTGATCATTCATTTCACCTGCCGCGATTCGAACCGGATCGGAATGGAGAGTCGAGCTTGGCAGCTGGATCGGATGGGAATGAAGAACATTCTGGCGCTGACCGGCGATTATTCCGGAACAGGCTTTGGGGGTCAGGGAATGCCTGTGTTCGACCTCGATTCCGTGAACCTCATCTGTGCGTTGACGATGTTGAGCAGCAAAATGGAAGAACGCGGCGACCCCGAAGGTTTTCTGGTCGGCTGTGCGGTGTCGCCCTTCAAAAGCACTGAAGGTGAGACCTTTGCGCAATACGCCAAGCTCTGCCGAAAGGTTTCCTCCGGCGCGCACTTTCTCATCACTCAGGTGGGCTACGACGTCCGCAAATTTCAGGAGCTGTTGAAGGTACAACGCGACTTCGGTGTGCAGATTCCCACCTTGGCATCGATCTACCATTTGACCCCAAAGGTCGCTCAGATCATGAACGGCGGCAAGATTCCCGGGGTAGTCGTCACCAATAAGCTGCTTAAGACGATCAAGGAGGAATGGCGCGACAAACTAGCCGGCCGCAAGGCGGCAATTGAGCGGTCGGCCAGGCTCATTGCCGTGGTTAAGGGGTTGGGATATCGCGGTGTTCATATCGCCGGCATCCACCAGAGCTTTGAAACAGCGGCCCACATTCTGAACCGGTCGGCGCAAATCGAGCATCGATGGGAAGAATTCGTTTCTGAATTCGATTTCCCCCAGGAAAACGGTTTCTATGTCTACAGGAAAGATCCAAGGACGGGACTTCTTACAGATGAGCCCAGCACCTTCAACGCGATGTCATCCAGGCTGGAACGTGTCGGTTATAAGGCGTTTAAGCGCAGCCACGATCTTTTGTTCGCATTCGACAGCCCTCTCGCACGCGGCCTAAGCCTCGTTGCTGCTCAACTGGACAAACGGCGGGTTGGGCATCTTGTGATGAGAGTGGTGGAGGATTCGGTGAAAACGCTGCTGCTCGAGTGTCGCCGCTGCGGAGACTGCGCGATCCAGCACACGGCCTTTCTTTGCCCGGAATCGCAGTGTCCCAAGCACATCCGCAACGGGCCATGCGGCGGCAGCCACAACGGCTGTTGTGAAGTACGTCCGGAGAAGCATTGCGTGTGGTTCAGGGCTTACAGACGTTTAGCTGCGGTCGGCGAGACGCAGGAGTTGGCGTTTAGCTGCGTGCCGCCCCGCATGTGGGAGCTCAATAGGACCTCCTCATGGCTCAACTTCCACCTCCGACGCGATCATCAAAGCATGGGGATCGAGATTGCCGGCTTCTGCAGTGCCCCTCGCTGCCGGGTCCCTACTGCGTTCCGGGCGGGCAGGAAGCGCAAAAACAATTGATGCGGACATGCGGCATTGATGCCATTGAAATAAATTCGTTAGGAGCCCAACCTTCGGAATGCGGCTTTGATGTCCGTTTGGGAGAAGTCATCTCCTTTAAAAAGAAGAGGTTCACCGGTGCATTTTGCAGGAGCATAGGAACAGCAGTCGCCGATGTTTAGTCTCGCTGCGTGTCTTCCTTTTCCGTATTTTCTCCAGGCGGCACGCGCAATCTCAAATTGTTCGGCGGTAACCGGCACGATTTCAATCTTTGAGTGGTGCAGGACAAGATCTAATTCACGCCCACCAGCAGGGCCTTTTCTTGCTTCTATGACAATGCCACTTTTAAGGGCTGTAAATGCACTGATATACCGTTTGGGATCATCGGCTATTGCCAAGGCAAATGGTTCTGCTTCAAGTTGTCTGAGAAGAATGGCAATTAAGGCAGAAGTGTCGATGACCATCATCGAGGTAATCCCGTCTCATCATACCCGATGATTTCGTCGGCGCTGCGTTCATCTTTATCCGGCAGTGCCCTGCAGCGAAGAGATATCTCCATAATCTCCTCAGTGACATCTGTGGCTGTGCGGTGCCCCTTGAGTCTTTCGAGTCGCTCCTCCAGTGCATGGATGATCGCCTCAGTCAGGCTTTTGCCACTTCGCGGGCTAGTTTTTCGGCTCGGGGGTTTCTGATACTAATCGCCATGCCGTTCTCCTAAGCATGTATTGAAAATATAATCAAGTATATACATCAATCAGTGCTAGCTCAAGAATAATCGCGGGCTTGGCTTTTCACTCGCGTTTCCCATCGCTTGACAGCCGCGCTTTCCTGTGACAATGCTGCAGCTGCAACAAGAAAGATCAAGGAGACAATATTTTTCTGCGTGCCAGTGTTGGGAGGACTGCAATGAATGAAGCAATCGAGGTCACGTTCCGGAGCCGTACACACTCATCGCCCTCATACCAGCGGGCTATTCGAACGAACAACCGTCACCCAAAAAGAAGGATCTTCAAGAATTGATTTTCTTGAATAAGATGGCTGAATGAGTACGACCTGACATTGCATACCAGCATAAGAGGGCTACCGAGACTTTCAATGTGTATGAGAATCAAAAGGTGGAGTAACCGCCCAACTTGAATCAGGGAGATGGTTATGAAAGTACTTTCTATTTTCGGCGGTCCCAGAAAAAAGGGGAATACGGCTACCGTTCTCGGCTGGGTGGAACAGGAACTGGAGCATCGCGGGCATGAGGTCGAGCGAGTCAACACGGCAGATAAGAACATTGGCGGTTGTCTTGGCTGCATGAGCTGCCAGGAATTTCCCGATGAACCCGGCTGTGTTCAAAAGGATGACGCATTGCCGATCTTTGATAGGATGATCGCCTGCGATATCGTTCTTTATTCATGCCCTCTTTACTGTTGGAGCTTCCCGGCACAGCTGAAACCCTTGATCGACCGTCATTTTTCTTTGGTTACAGGATATAATGCCGGAAAGCCCAAATCATTGATCCAAGGCCGTCGCGCTGGACTCCTGGTCACCTGTGCAGGACCGGTGGAAAACAACGCTGATCTGATTACCAAAGGGTTCCACCGTTTTTCAGACTACCTTCTGATGAAATCCGCTGGTGAGCTGATCGTGCCTTTCTGCACGATTCCTGAAGATATGAGTGAAGACATCCGAAGTCAGGCTCCGATGTTTGCCAGTAAAATCGTAGGCTAGCGGATCGCACTTGAGAGGGAGTGTGATCATCGCGGGCAAGACTGAAGAGGTGCCATGTACGACCCTGTCATTAGAGTCGGAGAGATCTCGAAGATTGTCTGCCGCGGAAAACTGAGAAAATAGCATCGCTTGCGGTATCTCTGCTGAGACTGTGTGGTCAAAACGAAGCCATTCGCAACTATCCGGTATTTGGGGATGATTGATCTTCTCTTAGGTAGATGATATACATGTATATCCAACAAATGGCTGATAAAGGAGTTCCAACGTGCTTGCAATCCGACTGCCTAAAGAAATTGAACAACGACTTGATGCACTGGCGAAGGCTACTGGCCGCACTAAGACCTATTACGCTCGCGAGGCAATTCTAGAATACCTTGACGATCTGGAAGATATTTACCTTGCAGAGAAACGATTTGAGGACATTCTGGAAGGTCGCACGCATACCGTACCACTTGATGATGTAATGAAACGCTATGGCATGGAAGGTTGAGCTTGACCCAGCTGCAGAGCGGGAACTCGGCAAGCTCGACCCGCAGATAGCGCGGCGTATCATCAATTTCTTGTTTGAGCGTGTTTCTAAGCTCGAGGACCCGCGCAGTATCGGCCAAGCATTGCAGGGATCTAAATTTGGAGAGTTTTGGAAGTATCGAGTAGGTGACTGGCGTGCAGTCTGTAAAATTGAGGATGAGCGAGTATCCGTGTTAGTGTTCCGTATTAGACATCGGAGCAAGGTCTATCGATGAAGCGTTCCTCGCAAAGGTTCGGCCTGCTTGTATCCGAGCCTCCAATCTTTTTGCCATGGTGTTAGCGTTGCTTCACAAATCATTCTAATGAGTCAAGGGCAGATATGACCCATTTTTTTGACCCCTTTTCCCGGGCTGGAAGCTCCGCTGGTCCCGGTTCTTTATTGAGGCGTTGCAATGAACATAGACAGCCATCAGCATTTTTGGGAGTTCGACCCGGTGCGCGATGCCTGGATCGATGAGACCATGCAGGTGCTGCGCCGGGATTTCCTGCTGGCTGATCTTGCTCCTGCATTGCAGGAAAGCGGCTTTGATGGGACCGTTGCAGTGCAGGCCGACAGTCGGAAAAGGAAACTCATTTTCTGCTGGGCCTGGCAGAAAAGAATGATCGGATACGCGCTGTGGTCGGCTGGGTTGATTTGACAGCGGACAATATCGAAGAGCGCCTCACATACTTTTCACAGTTTGAAAAACTCAAGGGTTTCCGCCATATCGTTCAGGCTGAACCGGACGACAATTTCATGCTCGGCAAAGCGTTTCAGCGTGGCATAGGGTTCCTGAAGAACTTTGACTACGCATATGACATCCTGGTGTTTCCCAGGCAGCTTCCTGCAGCCGTCCGCCTGGCACAAGACCATCCACAACAGACATTTATCTTAAACCACATCGCCAAGCCGCTGATAAGAAACCGTATAACAGAGCCCTGGGCTTCCGGCATGAGGAGACTTGCCGAAAACAAGAATGTGTACTGCAAGATTTCCGGGATTATTACCGAAGCGGACCATGACGCTTGGTCAAAGGACCAGATCTTTCCCTACCTGGACATTGTCTTTGATGAGTTTGGCACTGACCGTTTGATGTTCGGATCGGATTGGCCGGTGTGCCTGCTGGCTGGAAACTACAGGCAGGTTGCTGAATTGATCCGGGAATACACCAGGGATTTTCCTGAGTGCGATACGGCAAAGTTGTTTGGTGGCAATGCTGTCGAGGCTTATAACCTGCAGTAGCCCGCAGGCTTACGGAACCTCAGAGTCATAAAGGAGTGATTTTGGATAAGAGGCGCAAGTTTTCTGAGGGATTGCTGGACGATGATGCGATATTAGAAAATTTGAACCTATGCGCCGGCCAGACAATTCTGGATGCTGGCTGCGGAAACGGTTATATGGCGAAAAAATTCTCGAAGCTGGTGGGAAATACCGGGAAGATATATGCTCTTGACCCGGACAAAGGGTTGATTGCCACCCTACAAAAAGAAGCTGAAAACACCAACATAGAAGCTTTCGTTGGCGATATTACCAGACCGACCGGTCTGGAAGGCTCCTCTGTCGATCTGGTCTATCTTTCAACGGTGTTTCATATATTCTCGGATGCTCAGATCGATCGTTTTGTAAGAGAAGTAAGACGCCTCCTAAAGCCGAATGCTCGGCTGGCTATTGTCAATATCAAAAAAGAGGATACTCCTTTCGGCCCCCCTGTCGAAATGCGATCCTCACCGGAGGAGTTGAGACAGAGACTTCCGTTCATTCCCAAGAAGCTTATCGAGGTTGGCGAACACTTTTACATGCAAGTATTCGAAAACGCATATGCGAATCCAACACACGGCTTGTGCGGATCGCAAAAAACCGTTCCCGCTGAAGAGAGACGTTAGAGGGCTTGAGATTCATCACCGACAAAAGATTAGAGACATGAAGAGACAGATGGATCGGGATTGGGAGCACGGCGTTATCAGATATCCGGACCCAGCAATTGAGGTCATCGCGCCGGCTTTTGAGTAATACGTCCTGGGCAATGCGGCCCTGGAACGTCTCTATACCGGAGCACGCTGGACCGAAGGGCCGGTCTGGTTTGGCGATGGCCGCTTCCTGCTCTGGAGCGATATTCCGAACAATCGGATGCTGCGCTGGACCGAGGAAACTGGGACGGTGAGCGTGTTTCGCAGTCCGTCTGACAATAGCTGCGGCAACACCCGTGACAAACAGGGCCGGCTGATTTCATGCGAACACGCAAGCCGGCGGGTGACACGGACCGAGCATGACGGCAGCCTGACGATCCTGATGGACAGCTTTCAGGGCAAACGGCTGAACGCTCCAAATGATGTGGTGGTGCACCCTGACGGGAATGTCTGGTTCACCGACCCCGGATATGGCATCCTGGTAAATTATGAGGGACACAAGGCAGAGTTTGAACTGCCGACTAACGTGTATCGGCTCAACCCGGACATAGGAGAGGCGACGGTGGTCACAGGCGAAATCGAAAGACCGAACGGCCTTTGTTTTTCCCCTGACTGCGGCAAGCTGTATATCACCGATACCGGGGCATCCCATAAGCCAGGACATCCCCGCCAGATCCTTGTTTATGATGTCATCGACAACGCGCGCCTGGCCAATGGCCGGGTGTTTTGTGATATGGGGCTGGCGATGACGGACGGGATTCGGTGCGACATTGATGGCAATATCTGGTCCAGTGCGGGGTGGGGTGGAGCCGAAAGCGACGGCGTCCACATCTTCTCCGCTGAAGGCGAGGTGATAGGCAAGATCCACCTGCCAGAGGTGGTCTCAAACCTCTGTTTCGGCGGGACTAAGAGAAACCGCCTCTTCATCACCGCCAGCCAATCCGTCTATGCCCTCTACGTGGAAACGCAAGGAGTGCAATTTCCATAATGAGCGTTTTTTCAATGATTGGGCACGAGCGCCTGAAGCAGAAGTGACGGTGCAGGAATGACTGATTCCGGCATTCCTCTGAGGTGACAATCCAACGTGATGGCTACTTGCAATTGGCGGTGATCGCTGCGTCGTCCTTCGCGGCAATTGCCTGCATGCAGGCATTGGTCTTCTCTTGCTGCAACAACAAGTCGGCCATGGCTTTTTCGTAAACAGTCTCATTCTTGACGGCAGTCGAGCGAAGCTCAAACATCTTTCCTATGCAATCGGGTCAAGTCTGCTCCTGACTCATTATGGCCGTCGAACCTCATCACCGCTATTTGCAAAGGTTCGGCCCGATTGTATCCGAGCCTCCAATCTTTCTGACATGGTGTTAGCGTTGCTTCACAAATCATTCTGATGAGTCAAGGGCCCCGGAGCCTTTAATGGGTGATCCCTTTTCCCTTTCTTTTAATAGATCACCTGGACTGGATGGGTGATATCCGCCTGACTTATCTTGCCATTGGCAGGTACAAAGAAAAGATCAGGGGCATCGTTGCCAGGAGCAGCGCCACTCTTGTTAACCATTCACGAATCAGTGAGTTTTTAAGTATTTTGGTTTATCCATAATCATTTGAATGTTCTTAGATAGTGGCTGCTTACCCATCCCCTTAGAGAACACTCGTCTTTCAGATATTCTATTAAACACCAGTCTCCTCTTTCCTCAATGACTCTAATTACTTGGCCTGCATGCAAAGCACCGATAATTTGTGAAGAAATATTGTCGTGTTCCCTCACATTCAACGTACTGGCAGTAACAAATCTTAAATCTTCAAACGATCGCATTATGTTTAAATGTTCATCCATCTTTGAATTTTGTGTCTTAATCACCTCCGTACAGAATTTCTGGGCAGCCGGGAGAACGTAATTGCCAATCTGAGTCGAAATTACATTCAGAAAAATACCAGCAAATAACCACCTAAGAGTGCGCTGCAGGCAGGATTTCTTCTTTGGAATTTCATTCTCGATTATGATGATAACTTCTCTATGGGTTGAAGCTTTTCGAAAAGCGCTTAATCTCGTGATCTCATTAAGAGATGCCAGAACATCCTCGATATCGAGAACTCGGCCGAACTCAGATATTGTAAGTGTATTATCTGGATTCAAGCTGAATTCTCCTGGAGTGAACTCAGCTAATGTCTTTGTAAAATTCAAGACTGCATCGATATCTTTAGAGATCTGTTCCTCAAAAGCACGCGACTCATATATTGTTTTCATCCAATCCCATGTCGGCTGCATCGCTGACTGAGCTGAAATATCGAATATCTGTTCTATTTCATGCGGTAAAGATAAGTTAATGAATTCAGATGCGGCGTCTTGGTAGGTCTGCAATGCGTCTGTAGAGATTGACTGTGCAATTGCATCTGCAATGATATCATTCTGCCTGTCTATGGGACATAATCCAACTAAGGCCTGCATCACCGACGACTCATTGATGTATTTCAATTCGTCAGCTGCGTCGTAGCCCATAGTGTCATACAACCGTTTAGCTTGTTCGACTATGTCAATATCTGGCGGCCTGGACATGGCCATGATCTCATCTATTCTGTCAAGGCCAGCAGATTCCCTGATTCTTCTGGCCTCATCAGCCATTTCATCATGCACCTTATACGTTTCTTGAGCTTGCTCTATGGCACAAGCCAACGCCGGGACGCGGGTCGCCCAATTCCGCCAGGTAGAGTCCAATATTCAGCCTTTGGTCGTGTGTAAGGGATCGGTTCTCCAATAAATTCATCAAAACTTTTTGGGGTCGCGCAAAGCTCCAGACTACATCTGGGATACTAGTGCCATCTAGGTGCTGAATGGTTTGATGAAGCATTTTCAAACGATCCACATGCCCGAGGTAGGCCAAATCGTGCTGGTGTTTCTCCCATTGCTCGGCTTCGATTTTGGCCTGATTCAGCATACGCTGCTCATCTCGAGTGAGTCCTTCAGTGACAGCATGTGAGTCAGTTTTATCAGTTGGATGAGCCGCAAGGTATCGTGTGATGAGGTCACGTAGTTGCTGCTCCAGTAGCACCTCGAAGTCTGTGGAGTGATGGTATTCCGTGTAAAAGCCTCGATACGACCCATCAGGATTCTTGAACTCAGAGAAAAACTCTTCAACCGAGTTCCACTGTTTTTTCTTTTCCTCATATTCCGGATCGTCCAACCCAACGTTTGGCACTTCTTTGCGTGTAGCCCACTTGTCCTTTTCCAGCAGCGACGGCGCGAGCCGATAGTAGCGGAATCCTCCGCCGCCTTGCCAGCAGATTGTCTGCGAGCGGGCGACTTTTTTCCCGTGCACCATTCCTGGAATAAACAAGATAGCGCAACTGAGGACCGAACAGGCGATGACCCGGAATATAATGATAGTGGTGGATGATAGAATTCCAAAGAAGCACTTCCTCCGGCTCTCGAACAATGACAAAGGTTGGTGACAGCGACTTTATAGATACAGTTTCTTCAGTTTTTTCAGGTGCTGAGATGACCATGGGCGGCGTCTTGAATTTAAAGTGCATGGGGGGATGCTGCGGTGATAAAAAAATGAGATTGTCCATTGCCATGCGCTTGAGGATATCCATTGCTGCGGGCAAGCGAGGCTTGCCATTGGCACCACAGAGCTTAAAGGCAGAGCACATTTGTCTGGCAATGCCGGCTCGACACGGATTTGGGTCGTTGGCGATCATCTCGCGGATCATGCGGATCTGCCGCGCATTAAAATAGGTGCCGATATAGCGAAGAGAAAAATTTTCCCATCTATCTGAGGAAGGGGACGGAGGATTATCCAGCAGCGCAAGCATCTTCTCGACAGCAGCTTCCCTCGGAGTTGGAGGACGATCCGGGCGGTCAAAGTACGCCATCCTTAGTGTCTTAACATCAGAGTTGATGCTTTTTCTGGCAAGAAATGTAGTTTCTCATGCCAGGTTAATGTGTCCGGAAAGGTGTGGAATGACGACGAGCTCTTTAAGTTTCAAGCCCATTGTGACCACCTGAGTGCCGAATTTTGTAAGATAATATTTGTATGTGCGGCCGACTTTTCTGATGAGACCATGAACATGAAGTCGTTTGATCGTGCGGGAGATCTGAGAGGTGGTCCTTCCTCCAAGCTTGGATCTCAGATGCTTGTTCTGAAAGCCACTGATGGTGAACTCTCCGCTTGCTATGGATTCGAAGAGCAACTGGTCGTCATCATCAAAGAGATTAAAGCCTTTGTAGGAGCGGTTATTTTTGACAACTGTTCTGGAGATTTTTTCCAGTTTCTTTGTTCCGGCGCTTGGATCGTCGATAGCCGAGATAAACTCAATGTACCTGCGGTTGGCGGCGACGAGAAGACTGGAGAGGGCCGGGAGGGAGTAGATTCCTTTCTTCATCTGGGCAAGTTTCATTGACTCGCTGCCATCGCGATGTTCTACCATGCGGTAGTGTTTGAAGAAGGAGACGTCATTGACGGTGGTCTCGATTCTAAGAATGAGACCGAACTTATCGTACATTTTAATGGAAACGGGACCCATGCTGTGTTTGATCCGGGTTCCCTCGATTCGTGTGTTGAAGTTATTGCCCATCTCACCTTCATATTTATCGTGAAGCTTTCTTCCGAGGAAGGTTGCGATGTTGTCAGGCTTGACGGTGTGGATGGCGGTGCGGGTCAGATGCCCATAGATGGATTGGAGATCTTCTCGGTGCTTGAAGACGATATCGGTTGCATACTCAGCCTGCATAATGCTCCAGTGATAACGCAGATCGAAGTCTTTGATGATAGGGCAGAATCGTTCTGCAAAAAGATCGAGCCTTGTGTGAAGCAGATCGACCTTGAAGGAATCGCTGAGGCTCTGAGCTTGACTGAAATCCGATATCTCGGCGAAGGCGTTATCCAAGATACCATGATGGATACCTGATTTGGTGAGTCGCAGCTGCAACCAGCTATGCGCGTTAAAATAGACCTGAAGGCGAAAAGGACACCAAGTGGGGACGCGCACATAGACAAGGCCAAGCTCCTCATCGATAAGGTAGAAATAGTAGTGTAGGCATTTGCCGTTATCAGGCTTGAGGAAGGTTTTGTGGGTTTGCTTGTCGTGCCATGGCTTGTAGGTCTGACAAGGCTCCATAGCTGAGAAGATGTGAACGAGCCCGGGGTGGTTGCCTCTCTGTTCAAGGATATGCTGTATGCGCTTTTCTTTTCGGAAGTTCTTCTTGCGGATGAACTCGATCTCAAGACCATTTTCCGAAGCAACCCGTTCGGCATTCTTCCGGAGCTCATCGCGAAAGGGTTCTGCAAAACGTGGGTAGTCGAAGATGCGAATATGCTTATAGCTCAAGTAGCCAGCCATCCCTTGAGCATAACAGAATGTGGGCAAAGTCCCCTGGATCACTACACGATCGAAACAGGAGAGGGTTCCCAAGATCTTCTCAGCGTAACGGTCTATCAGAAGTTCCATCGGTATCCACCTCCTTAACTTTATCAGACACTTGAAGTGGATATAAGATAATACCCGATCATTGACTGTGACCTTTTTGGTTCCGGCTTTGCCGGGTTAGGTACGAGAAATCTT
This sequence comes from uncultured delta proteobacterium, assembly GCA_963781715.1. Lineage (GTDB taxonomy): Bacteria > Desulfobacterota > Syntrophobacteria > Syntrophobacterales > Syntrophobacteraceae > Desulfoferrobacter. The sequence goes on along the minus strand of CAWAGW010000015.1, from coordinate 148,342 downwards.
TCAGGCATTTGACTATCGATTTTACCGGCACGCGCACCTGATACATGAGCCGTTCGGCGCTTATTCCGTCAATTGCGCCAAGCAGGGCTTTTGCCCGTTTGATCCGCCAGATTCCCACCGTCGTGCTACCTGCCAACTCTCTCAATTGCTCGATCTCTGCTTCCGAGCACGTGAGCGAGGTCGCACTATCAGATTCAGAGCTCATTTTTTCAACCCAGCCATTGTGGCGATATAGCGCCCTTTGAGATGTCTGCGATTATATCGAAAAATCGTGTCGACCAATGGCATGTGCAACCCACCGAAAGTCTTTGCATATTCTTTACTGACCCAGCGATAATAGCGCTCCATGCTCTTCATGTTCTGGGTGAATTCGATCTTGATCAACTCCAATATCAACCGGTCCGCATCCCCTTCAAAGAAGCGATCTATATCCGGAAGTGGACCTCCAGGGACCGGCTGATACTTCTGGGTGAACACATAGGCGCCGGGCAGAGTGCGCAGAAACCGAAAGCGTTCCACATCTTCGGCCAGGGTGGTGTTGAAACCGTACATGCAAACAAATTCTACGTTGTCGCGAAAAGTAAAACCAAACAACTCATACTTTTTCCGCACCCGATCCAGGTTGCGGGAGTCATTCAGGCTGAAATGGTAGTTGCTGCGAGTGAATCGAGTATTACGGCAATTGACCCGCCTAAGCAGCTTGGCTATGTCCGGATCCACGAAACGTAAATCCAAAGTCTGAGTAAAATTGACCATGATTTTTCGGGTAATCATCTCCTCAAGCAGGCGATCTGCCTGCGGAAGTGACAAAAGGTTGTCATCCAGCAGAATCAACTTATCGCGCCTTCCCTCGTCCAACAATGTTTGCAAATCGCTCACCTGCCGCGGCGGTCCTTCCTTCAATGGCACGATACAAAACGGGCAGTTGAAAGGGCAGCCCCGTGAAAGGAATCCGATGGCCCGGTCTCCCAGTTCGGGATATAAGTCATAATCGGGTGGTAGTGCCTCAATTTCTGCAGGCAGACGTGCTTGTGGGTCAATTCCGGAGCCTCCCAAGTTGAGTGCATCTCCATAAGCACTCCGCAGCAGTTGGACTTTTTTGGCTGAAGACGATGAATTGAAAATGCAGCTGGCATAGACTTCCCGGGCCGACCCGTTCAACCCGGCGCCGCGGACCAGGGCCACTTTACGCCCACGCTGTTTGAAATAACGTGAAAGCTTCATCAAGGCCAGATTAGGCAAACGGCTGTCAACATCGATGAGCAGAACATCCGTTTTGCTATTCTCCGGCGAGCGAGAGGCTTTTTCCTTCGGAGGTGCAGGTACAGGTAGTTCTTTTCCCAGTAATTCTTCCGGCACCAGCTCGCCAGCCGTCGTTGGGATGGTCATGAAGAACTGCATGTTGGGAAAAAGCTCATCCATGAATTTCAACCAGGCCGAAAGTAAGGCATCCTCGCAATAATTGCTGGGGCTATGCAGCAGAATCACTCCGGGGAGGTTCAACGGTTTTTGCATTTTGGGAAACGCATCCAGGGTATGCCTGACAGCGTCCAGGGCGACAATCAGCGGTTTGTGCAATTCCGTCGGCAGCGCCTCCCACGCTTGCTCTGCCTCTGCTGGTGCTTCCAGCCAATGATGCACATCCAGCCCAAAGCACTGATTCATTAAGCGGCAGATTCTTGTTAGAGCATGCAGCGGCACATGCCGCTTATTTGTTCTCCCGCGATAAAAAAGGAGGCTCAAGAACGCCACTGGGTCAGTGAGCAAGGCAGTAGAAGAAAAGAGCGATCGATACCGCCGGGTGCGAAACCAGGGATCAGTGAAGTCAAAATCGTCGTCGCCACTATGGGCCAAGAATTCATCACCATACCCCAGAAGGAAGTCACGCCCGGGACGGGACTTAGCCAAAGGATTCCGGAGAACGGATTCACTCAAAAGATCCCTCTGGCGGATCTTGGTCAGCTTCTCAATTTTCCCCCGCATGTGAATTTCCACACCGCCTGCGACCCCCGAGCTCCGCTCCCAGCGCCCATCGGTTGCTGGGTGCAGCACACGCACATGCTTTGCTAACAGATGCCTTTCCTGGTCTCCACAAAGGCTTTTGAACTTGAAAGGAATTCGTTCCAGATGCTGCGGACTGTTGCAGGATGCGGCAATGAGGCGCAATAGCTCCAAGGTGCGCTCGTTGGCGCCAAGCAAGGTCCATTTCGGGATGGAACCTCCGCCCGTATTTGGCGAAAACTGACCGGTACCGTTCAATCTTGCATTCTGATAGACAAACGAAAGTAGATACATAGGGTACGCTTGCTCGAATTATTCAAAGTGATTGCCTGATTCAACAACGCAAATATTAACTATCTGCAACACCAATGCTATCCAAAACTTCTTTTGGAAACATGGTCACACGGGAAACCTGACGATTGCGGACGCAGGAGATAAGTCTAAGCGGAGAAACCTGATTGATCCAGATCCTTGGCTTCATTATGGACGACACCTACTATATTATCGGCCACAGGACTTCTCAGCTGAATTGATTTCAGACTGGCGTTCTACACTTCATACTCCGCCAATGGTCAATTCCTTATTGAATGAGGGGTAATAAGCCTTTTCTACCCGGATGCTGAAATTGCGCATGAGCCCGTCTCAACCTCGTACCACCATTCTGAATCTTGCGGCGATCCACGGTGTGTATTTATATCCGTTAAATGCAAGGCTGTAAATCGCACAAGTTACCGGTCACATGCGGGATTTCTGCTTAATGTGGGATTAGTTTGGATTGCATGAACTACCACTTACTCAACAACCTTTGGCTTTGGCATTACAAATAGACTTTCTCCTTGCACGAAGCATAGCAATTATCCTATTTTGACATTTAATTTCGAGGTGTAGAAAGTCTTTTCGTTTATCTTAATTTGATCAACAGCTCTATGACTGGATGCGTATTTATCAAGGGAGAAGACTCCGTCAATGATGCTTGTGAGCAAATTGGATGGAGGCAAGAAGACCTAATCCTTGTACTTCGTGCTTCCAATGAGTTCGGGCATAAGAATGCACATAAATAAAGAAACAGAAAATATTGAAAGTGAGTCTTACTGAATAGTAAGCCGATGCTCAGGCCGGTAACATGAATAGCGAAGCCCTCACCCGCGCGCAACGAATCGACCTTCAGTTAGCGAAGGCTGGCTGGTCGGTGTCGTCCAGGCAGGTGATAGAGGAGTTCTTTCTTTCTGGAACTCCAACAGCAGGACAGCCGCAGCAAACCCGATGGGAAAGAGAGTTCGTCGATTACGCGTTGATGACTCCTGACGACCGTCCCATTGCCATTGTGGAGGCCAAGAAAACCTCCAGAGATCCGCTGGTCGGAGAGCGCCAGGCGGCTGATTACGCCGACCGCATCAAAGCAAGCTACGGTATAGATCCATTTATCTTCTTGGCCAACGGCGATGTTACCCTGTTTTGGCACCGTCAGCTCTATCCGCCACGCCCCGTGAGCGGATTCTTCACTCAGGAAGACCTGGAACGTCTTTCCTTCCTTGATCGTTTCCATGAACCCCTCGTTGGTGCTTCCGTCAATACTTCTATTGTAGATCGCGCCTATCAAATTGAGGCCATCAAAATGATCTCTGAGCGCATTGAGGCCGGGCATCGTAATTTCCTTCTTGTCCTCGCCACCGGGACCGGCAAAACCCGTGTCTCCATCGCCCTCATTGACTTGCTGCGCCGCCATAAATGGATCCAGCGTGTACTTTTTCTGGCCGATCGCCGAGAGCTCGTAAAACAGGCTCTTGGCGCATTCAAAGAACACTTGCTGGATGTCCCCCGTGCATGGATCGAGGGTGGTGAAGTGGATAAGGAAGCGCGCGTTCATGTCGCCACCTACCCGGGCATGATGGGGCTATATCAGCAGCTTTCTCCCGGCTATTACGACCTCATTATCTGCGACGAAAGCCATCGCTCCATTTATTTCCGATACAAGGCCATTCTCGATCATTTTGATGCGATGAATCTTGGGCTCACCGCTACCCCTACGGACTTCATCGATCGCAACACTTTCACTCTGTTCGACTGCGCTGATGGCACTCCTACTCATTACTATGGTTACGATGAAGCCGTCCGCGACCGTTACCTGGTCCCTTATCGCCCAGTTCACGTAGCCCGAACCGCTTTCCAGATTAAAGGACTCAAGCCCGGCGAATTTCCAGAGGCGTTAAGCGAGCAGATCAAAGATCAGGGAGTAGAGCCGGATGACTTTTCATTCGAAGGCACAGACCTGGAGCGACGTGTTTCCAATACCGGCACCAACGACGCCATCGTCCGTGAGTTCATGGATCAATCCATTAAAGACGCTGTCGGCACCATGCCAGCAAAATCGGTCATATTCGCAATCAGCCATCGTCACGCGCTGGAGATCTATAAAAGCTTCAACCGCCTCTACCCGGACCTTCAGCGACGCGGGCTTGCCAAAGTGATCGACAGCCACATGGAACGAGCGGAAAAGACGCTGGACGATTTCAAATACAAGAACTTTCCCAGGATCGCCATTTCCGTGGACATGCTCGATACCGGGATTGATGTTCCAGCCATTCGTAACCTGGTGTTCGCCAAGCCGGTTTTCAGCAAAGTCAAATTCTGGCAGATGATCGGACGGGGCACCCGCAAATGGACCGATCCCGTCAGCGGCGAAGAAAAGGCTGATTTCCTCATCATCGATCATTGGGACAACTTTGCCTTTTTTCAGGTGAACAAAGACGGACGAACCGGTTCCATCGCCGAGCCTCTCCCCTCCCGCCTATTTCGTCTGCGCCTGGAAAAGCTGCAGATCCTTACAGGTCGTAACGAGCAGATGTACATAGAAGCAACTCGCGCCGGACTGCAATCTATGTTGGGATCACTTCCACTGGAAAACGTCAATGTCGCGCCGCATGCCGAAGAAATTCGCTCGCTCGTTAGCGACATTTCTTCCTGGCAGCCACTTGATCAAGCCAAAGTTAAGTACTTGTCGCAAACGCTGGCGCCTTTACTGCGTTTCGCCATGACGGCAACCTGGACGGAGCCGCAGTTTGAAAACCTAACCGAGCAACTTGCTCTGGCCCACCTCCAAGCCAACTTCAAGGAGATCGAGCGCTTGCGAGAAGCCTATCACGGAGAACCTGCGCCTGCTTCCAAGAGACCTGCCCGAAGTATTACCCCATCGCGAGGCTCTGGCTTTTGCCCTCAGCCCCGGGTTCTGGGAACACCTGGATTACTTGCGAATCATGCAGCTCCAGGAAACCTTTGCATCTCTCATGCGTTTTCGCAGCCGACGCGACCCCGGCCAAATCATTCAGATTTCTCTTCCCGACGAAATTACTCGGCGCCACTGGATCGTCTTTGGCCCCGGCGGAGAAGGGGCATTTGCCGAAAACTATCGTGAGCAGGTGGAAGCTCTCGTTCTCGGATTGGCCGAAGGGAGCCCTCTCCTGCAAAACATCCGACAGGGAAAGGATTTGAGCGAAGAAGAACTTGAAGCCGTTTCCCGGCTTCTTTCCGGTCCAGATCTTTTCGTATCGGAAGAACGCCTATGTGAGGCATACGATCAACCGCAAGCGAGTCTGATCGATTTTCTGCGCCATATGCTCACGGAAACGAAACTACCCTCTCGAGAAGCAAAGATATCAGAAGCCTTTGACGAGTGGGTATGTCGTCATCCCGAACTTTCCGCCACTCAGCTCATGTTCATCCGCACGCTCCGTCGTGCCGTGCTCCAGCGAGCCGAAGTGACTTCCTTGGAAAACCTAAGAAAGCCGCCCTTCACAAGCATCGGCGACCCCGAGCAACTGTTCAAGCCGGGAGATCTCCGCGATATCTTAGATCTCGCGGCATCCCTCGCAGCCTAAAGGAGATTCATGCTTTCACCGCAACTGCGTAAAAAAGTCCACAACCTCTGGTCGCTCTTCTGGGCCGCTGGCATTTCCAATCCCCTCGCAGCCATCGAACAAATTACCTATTTGCTTTTCATCCGGCAACTTGAGAGTCTGGATCGAGAGCGAGTTAAGGCAGGCAAAAAGTCAATCTATATAAAACGTCCCGGAGACGAGACCGACTATGAACAATGTCGCTGGTCCTACCTTCGCCAGGCACCATCCTTTCCGCTATTGAACGATATTGTTTTTCCCTGGATTCGAGGATTGGAGGAATGGCTGCAAAACGTAGCTTCCAATGGTGACGATCGTCTCCGGCAGGTCACCGGGCGCCTCAGTGATGCCTACTTTATTTTAGACCCCAACAAGACCGAGACACTCACGCGCTCCATCGGTCTTATTGACGACCTGTTCCACCACCTCGATACCCGCAGCGTCAATGCCGATATCATGGGCGACATTTTCGAACACTTGCTTGAAGAGGTGAAAGAATCGGGCAAAAATGGCCAGTTCCGCACGCCCCGCCACATCATTCGCTTCATGGTTGAACTCCTCGACCCTCCTCTTGCTTCAGCCATACTCGATCCTGCATGCGGTTCCGGCGGCTTTCTGATCAACACTTTGCTGCACTGGAAAGCAAAGTACACAGACCCGGAGGTTCTCAAACTGGAGTGGGATGGAACTCCGCAAAATACTCTTCCAGTCTGGCCTCAAGGCACCCAGATCGATTTCAATGATTGCTTTCATGGCTTTGACAACGACCGCACCATGGTCCGTATCGCCTGGATGAACCTCTTGCTCCATGACCTCGAGTTCCCCGCCGTTCAACAGCTGGACAGCTTGAGCAAACGTCTCGATGCTTTACAAAAAGAGAAAGATCCACAACAGGCCGTTCGCCGCGGGTTTGATTATATTCTGGCTAATCCTCCGTTCACTGGGAGTGTGGACGAGGGTGACCTCAGCACCAACCGCCAGCGCTTCCCGGCTGGTAAAGGGAACAAGCCCATCACCACCAAAAGTGAGCTGCTGTTCGTGTGGCTGATGCTCGATCTCCTGCGCATGGGTGGGCGTGCGGCAGTAGTCGTCCCGGACGGCGTGCTGTTCGGCAACACGATCGCCCATCGGGAGCTGCGCCGCCAGTTGCTTTTTGAAAATACCCTGGAAGCTGTCGTATCCATGCCGGCCAACATGTTTCAGCCGTACTCCGGTGTTAAGACCTCCATTCTTGTGTTTCAGAGAGCACAGCTGCCTGATCATAAGCCCGCAGCCGGCGACCCACCGCGCACTCGAGAGGTCTGGTTTTATGAGATTGAAGACGAAGCCTTTTCCCTTGACCAGAAGCGCAAAGCACGATTCGGGCAGGAAAACGACATGTGGGATGCTATTGCGAAGTTCCATGCGTGGAAGCGCTATCTTGAAGGTCAGGCCGAAGAGACCCCGGAAAAAGACTTGAAGTCTTTACGCGAAGCCGCCACCAGCCGCAGTTATTGGCAGCCGGACTATTGGGAGGAAAGATGGTGTAGCGTGGACGATGAATTCTTAAGGATGTTTGCAGAAAAAGATACCGATAAGGGTCACACCTTCGCACTCCATGAAATCTGGAGCGATCTCTCCCGCAACCCGCGTGAGGCCGAAGCCCAAATATCCGAATCCCAACGCCCGATAATGGAAAAGCTTTTTTCGACCTATTGCATCCAGGCAGCCCGATCGGCTTTAAATGGAAGGAAGAGTTCGGATCAGGAAAAAGTGATTGCCGCTGCGGGGAAAGCGGCACGAGACCTTACGAACCGGTTGATGAGATTGATCCGTGATGAGAATCTGCTGGACCGCGAGTTCGAACAGTTTGGTCTTAACGCTCTTCGCCCTCTGATGGATGAAATGAAAGCGAAAGCGGTCGACTGGGTGGAAGAGGCGACACCGTTGAAAAAAGGTGATGTGCCAAGCCCGCCGGATATTGAAAATGCTGTCGACGATCTCCGCGCTATCGCCCGTGAGTTCGCCAAGCTTGATGGCTACAACGTTTGGCGGCGTAGCGCGGAGATCGACCGGCACTCCGGCAAACTCCAAATAGCAGAAGACGGCAACGAAGGAAGGGTACCAGCACTCAAGAGCTGGATCGTTCCGGTGCGCGTCTGGACGCAACGCGATACGTGGGGCGAAGACCCTGAAAGCGAAGAGAAAATTGCCCTCCCTACTCATGACGAAAACGGCCTGGTGCGTCCGGATTACCTGGAATGGCTCCAGAATACACTCAAGGTTTTTGATTCAAACGGCACGGTGAAGAAAGACCATCTCGACCGTCTCGACCCCGATTGCATTGAGGCCATGGAGTTCAATCTTTCTGCAGGACGTCATAAGCCCTTCACGTTCGATGTAGGCGAGCACCGCCCACCAGCTGAATTGATCATCGAATTGGACGAGATCCATGCCGAGATTAGGGAGAGGCTTGGAAAGTTGCTGAACTTGGTGGAGGGGGAGGTATGATCCAAAACTTACCCCCAAATTGGCGAATGGCTAGATTGGGAGATTGTCTGAGCAGGCGAAAACAGACTGTCATGCCATCAACGCTAACTGACGATCTAATAAACGTGGTAGGGTTAGAAGATATCGAAGCGGCAGGAAGCGGAATTATAAGCATTCAGCAAAAGAAACCATCAGAGGTAGAAAGCCTGAAAACGATATTCCAGAAGGGTGACATTCTGTATGGAAAGTTACGTCCTTACCTGAACAAAGTCGCAATAACACCAGAGAGTGGGTTTTGCAGCACGGAGATATGGGCCTTTGCAACAGAGACTTTTATTCATCCTTATTTTGCCTTTGCCTTTCTCTCTTCTCCAATGTTTGTGCAACGGGCCTCAGCCATGACAAAAGGAGCCAATCTGCCTCGCCTCGATGCAGAATCCTTCGACTCAATTGAGCTCCCGCTCCCACCTCTCAGTGAGCAACAGCGAATTGTGGAAATGTTAAGAGAAGCTCGACAAGTCCGTCATCTCTGCTCCACTGCCGAACAAAAAACCCTAGAAATAATTCCTGCATTCTTCAGAGTAATGTTCCTAAAATCGGACAAACGCAATAGATGGCCAGAAGTGAAAGTCGAGCAGATTGTTGCGAGCACAGACAACTCAATTCGAACAGGACCATTTGGCAGCGATCTTCTCCATTCTGAATTCGTGAGTGAAGGTACACCTGTTCTTGGTATTGACAATGTCGTTCAAAACCGTTTTCGCTGGGGCGAGCGCCGTTTCATTACCCCTACGAAGTATAAGGAGTTAAAGCGCTTTCGTGTTTTTCCTGACGACGTAATGATAACAATCATGGGAACTGTGGGACGAGTTGCTATTGCTCCACGTGATTTGCCTGAATCTATTAGCAGCAAGCATCTCTGTGTCGTAACACCGGACTTGGCAAAGGTTTTCGCGATTTTTCTTTGGGCCGTTCTCTTATTTGATCCCCATGTACGTGCCCAGGCGAAAGCTAGTGGTAAAGGAGCGGTCATGGAGGGCTGGAACTCGAAGATTATTCGCTCGCTCCGCTTTCGGCTACCTCCCATTGAACTGCAGAAGAGATTTTCTGCCTTGGCCTCGGAAGTGTTTGCACTGGAAGAGCTACTTCCACCCTCATACAATAAGGCTGATGCTATAACCAGATCGCTTTTTTCCAACGCCTTCACGGGCGAATTGACAGCAGAATGGCGCGAACGTAACAAGTACATGTTGAAAGAGGAGGCGGCGGCTCGTGATGAAGCCCTGGCAGCGAGGGGAGTGATGCTCCCGCGTCCCTCAATGATCCAGGAAATCGAAGAGATGCTTTCGCATCGGACCGAGGGCGCATACGCTGAGCTCACCCGGGAACAGCATATCCTTCTTGAAGCTATCGAGCGCGGCTACGGCGGAGTGACTCATCCTCGCTGGTTCACCGCCGAGGATGTAGCTAAATACAGCTTGAGCGGACCCTTGCGCGGCAATCCGCAAGTCATTGAAAACCATCTGGCGGTGCTTGCCGCGCGCGGACTTATCGTCCCGATCAGCCGCGAGGAGCAGAGACCCGACACAGGTGCAATCGTGTATGGTAATGCCTACCGGCTGCGGCTGAGAGATTTTGAACCAGTGATCGGGGACCCGCGGGAACCAGTCATTGGAGACGACGCACGCCTGCGGGAAATGGAACGACTGGCAAACCAGCTTGAAAAGAGACCGATGCCTTGAGACTGCGCTATCTTCATATTCCGCATTACGGCCCACTCGTGGATATCGCCATTGTTTTCGGCCAGGAGGCAATGCTCTTCAATCCGGATGATCCCGAGAAACGAAAAGGAGCCATCAACTTCGTCGTCGGTGTTAACGGCACAGGTAAATCGAGCCTTTTGCGGGCAATCTATCAAACATTCCGTGCGCTTAAAGCAAACTCCCTGCCTGCTCAGCCGGTCACGATCGCATGGGACCGCAGTCCAAACGGTCGGCGCGTGACGGTGCTTCTCCATTGTCCATCGAAGCCTGACGAATGCCAGTGGTTTTCCGTGCTAAAGCCGGTTCCTGAAAATGCGACTGAAGCCGATTGGGATGCTCAGGTGCAGGGCCAGGGGAAGCGCGGCCCGTTCGGCGAGCCGCTTCATTATGTGGGCGATGGCGATCCAATCACCTCCTCGCTCCTGCAGGCCCACCTGCCGAGCAAAGTCATAGCCTATACTTCCGGCACCGAGATTCTGTGGGATAGCCTTGAATGTCCCTCACTTCATACCGATGATCTGGTGGATGGCGAAGGTTTGACGGCTGACGACCGTCCACCCGGTTGGACCATCGAGCAGGAGTGGGACGAGGAGCAGCACACCCGGGTCGCTGACGTGCTCGGAAGATATGCAACAAAAGAATCCGGCGCCACAATGACCATGGCTGAGTTTTTAGCCTCACTGAAACCTGAAACGACCCGGCGTTTAATTGAGGAACTGGCTCCCCTATTGGATATCCGACGAAAGATGGTCACTAATTGGCTTCTGGATGCTGAGCAGAAACCTGATCCAAATCTTCGTGTCCGGCCGAATCATCTGCGGCTTGCCGCTATTGTATATTCGCTGCTGCAGGTTGCCCAGGAACTGAAAGGGAAGAACGCGGAGCGTCAACGTGAAGCCTTGAGAAAGCAGTTCCTGGATCAAAGAGCCTGTGGTGCCCCTGGTAGAGATGCCCGCCGGGTATTCAATGAGTTGGACTGGTTCTGGCCGACTCATCTGAGTTTTGTCTACCACGATGTCGGTGACGATCATATTCCCAAGCGCCAGCGGGCACAACTGCTCTGCCTTCTTGCATTGGCCGATGAGGTGACGGAACAGCCGTGCGGCCGTCACAGAGTGGTCATTTCCCTTGGACCGTCTGAACCTGTCGATTTACAGACGTCGCTGGAAGAAACGCTTCCCATCGAGCTTACGAGTAACACACTTGAAATGATGCTCAATCAGATTCGGGGCAGTCTGGCCGGCGCCGAAGCCGTTATGAGAGTCTTCAGTTCTAACAATGATCTTGATACCATGCTTTTGGAGGTGTTCGATGAACTGAGAGCGTGGGAGACATCCGGTCTGCTGGACGAAATCACTCTTACTATCAAACGCTTGAGTCGCCAAATTGCAGCCGATGACGAACCGGATGATGTAGTGGTCAATTACGATCAACTCAGCGATGGCGAGCAAATGCTCCTGGGTCGAGTGGGGCTCCTCTTTCTCCTACGTCGTCAAAACGGGGCGTTGCTCCTTCTTGATGAGCCCGAAACGCATTTCAATGACGTATGGAAGCGCGAAATAATCGATCTCGTTGACGAAGCTATTCTCAAGAATACATCTGCGCAAGTGGTCGTGGCTACGCATACCAGTATAGCTCTGACAGATGTGTTCTCCTCGGAGATCGTTCGGCTGACCCGTTGCGAAGGCCGAATTCAGGCGGATTCCCCTGCCTTTCCAACGTTCGGTACCGATCCGGGGCGGATATTGCTCCATGTATTCGGTTCCCCTGACGTGATCGGTTCCCGTGCCATGGAATTTCTGCGTGACAAGCTGAGGAAGGAGTGGACGTTGGAAAATCGTGCGCTATTGGAAAATCTTGTAAATGAAATCGGCAGCGGTTGGCCTAGAGCTAAACTGACTGAAATACTGATGGGACTTGATGCTTCATCCGATTCCTGATTCCAATCTGAGAATGCGCCTGCTTCGAGTAGTTGTTCTCCAACGGCGCCTGATACGGGCACTGTGTGCCCTGCCGGAACAGAGCAGCGTGGATCAAACCTGGCTTTGTGCGCTGTGGAAATGCGTAGACGCTGATTGGATAAGGCGTTTCTGGGAGAACGATTCAGGGAAACGTGCAGTTTGGATTCAAGAAATAGCGGCAGCCCCCATTGACGAAAAGAAGGAAATCCTGACTATTGCAGACGAGCAGTTCCGTTTTCGAGAGTTGTGGACCGACTCACCATCCATTCAGATGCACCGAGTCAAATGGAACAGACCGACATTTGTTGCATTAAAGAATTTACTCAAGTGTTTTTATGACCCTCTCTTTTACCGCTCTGGGAGATATGAAGGATTCGTTATCGGAAAAACAGCTCTACATAAAGATATCTTCCTCGGTGGGATTCCATCCAGACACAGAAAGGTCTGCCCTTACTGCGACAATTATCTGCAAAAAACTGAGCTTGATCATTTCCTGCCCAAAGACGGTTTTCCGTTCCTTTCCTGTCATCCGGATAATCTGATTCCCAGTTGTCACGATTCAAACAGTGGCAGCCATAAAGGCACTACGGTGCCGCTCGATTGGGGCGAACAGGACCAGGCGGGCGGATGGTTCCACCCGCGTTGGAGGAGTGCGAATGGGCGAATAACTGCAAACATAGTCGAAAGACCTGAGCGAACCCTTGCTGTAGAGCTTAAGCCGATCAACGATTCGGACGCGGTTCGAGTATCCAACCTCGATCACACCTTTAAGATCTCAGAATTTTGGTCAAACCAGATAGAAGGTGAAATGCAACTGATCGGGAGCCAAGTGACTGATGAATTGCGAGCAGACAATGTTGAAGCCACACAAGATACTGTGCGCTCGAAGCTCCTGAGACTTGCTCGACTCAGGGAGCTAGAGATTGGCAAGCGCGGTTTAGCGATCTGCCATCACGCTCTTTATTTATTCGCAGCAAATAATCCTGCAGTGGTCTCTGACATTGTACGCGAGTGCAAGACTTGACGCGATGTGTTCGCGTCAACCATAAGTGTCTCCCACATTAAGAACGGCTCTGAATTTGAAGTTTTCACGTCATCTCTGCATGGCTTGCGCGATTTAACTAATTCTGACTACTGAAGACGGGTGCAGTTAAAAGTGTTGGTTGATCTTAAAGCGCTTTGTGATTGCCATACGCGCAATAGATGTTCCTGGCTGCGAAAGCATAGTCTACGACGCACCGTCCCGCTTCTTTTGAATCGCCAAGAGTTACTTTAAAAACTGGCTGCTTCGTTTTACCAACACTTTTAACTGCACCCACTGAAGACTTTTGAATTGACACGTCAAATCGTCTAATGTTTACTAAGAATGATCGGATTGTGTGAAAGTGCACAAATCAAAAGGATGTATCTCTGCTCGCTATGGTTTTTGTGGTTTCCATTTTTTGATACTTTACGTGAGAGCTTCACTTAAAAATCAGATAATTTACTTAAGTAACGAGGCGCAGGATCGCGCTAGAGCCATGAGCAATTCTCGGAAGTCGAGTTATGTTATAAATAAACAAGTATTGGTGGTGAAGAAGAGGAGGGCGCGAAATGACATTGGGTGACTTTGTAAAAAGATTGGTTGCATTATTGCAAAGCGAAGACATACTAATGCCCTTTGAGAATGAGGCCCCATGGCATGAGCTCTTTTACAAGCTAAAAAAAGAGCGCGGAGTTGAAGGGCGCCCCGTATTTTTTGACCGTTTGAGATTCGATTGGGACGGCCCTTTTCCCAAATCCCTTGAATTGTCGGACTTTTTGCACGCCTTGCACTGGAACGCATGTGTGTCCGCTCAAAATCCTAAATACGACAGTATCACCCTCCCTGCTGATATCCAAAAGGAATGGTTAAAAAAGCCGAGTGATGAGAGTGATGCCGAGAATTTTATCAAACACGCCATGGAACTGGCAAAGAAGGAATTCCCTCCGACACCTATTGAGCTTGCCTGCTAAATGCCCATGGGCAGAGAACGATGTTGAGCAATTATCCCAACTTATTAAAGCTCATCGACCTGCTGGACAGTCATTTACATGAAAGGCACTCAGAATTTTTCGGCCCAGACAGTTCGCACCCGGTCCTCAAACTCAAAGATTCCAAAATCCTTCACGACAATTTGTGGGGTACCAACAGGTTTTATTGGCATGAACTTGCCATCATTGATTCCCCTCTGTTTCAAAGGCTAAGGGATATTCACCAGACCGGGCTGGCATTTCATGTATACATGTCAGCACACCATACCCGCTTTGAGCATTCCCTCGGTGTAACCGCAATTGCTCCCAGGATTTTTGATGAAATTGCCGGACGTCACAGCGATGATCTCAAAAACATTGTTGGGGCGGTTTTTCCCGATCAAGATTTCCTGCAGATTTTGAATCGCCTAAGAAAGGAGCTTCGCCTAGCAGCACTTCTTCACGATACAGGACACAGTATTCTGAGCCATACATCTGAACAGGTCTACGGAAGACTCAAGTTGATGAAGGAGGCAACTGAGGAACTATCAGATTTGACTGGTAAATCCAAGGGAGCAGGTGAAGTCATTTCCTTTTGTTTTGCAAAAACCCGAGCCATTGCTCAACTACTGGAGCGTTCGAAAAATCACCTCTTGAATGAATCCAAGGCAGATTTGGGTGAAATCGATTTTACCAATGTGGCTCTGATCATTGTTGGCAGGTCCTGCCATCCGTTTTTGCAGTTTCTTGGTGACATCATATCATCCGGATTCGACGCGGATAAACTGGACTATCTTTTTCGTGATGCTTTGAACGCCGGTCTTCCTTTAAAATACGATTTTGAAAGATATTTGTACTCGGTCGTTCTCGATAAGAACATCCTGCGCGATGATGAAGATCGTCTCAAAGCATTGTACAGTAGTCCTGGCCTGCCAGGCTGCGCAAGGAAAGAACCCAATCACCGGTACAATTTTCCTTACTTCGATACGTATCGATTGAGGCTTCCCAAAAAATCCATGAACACCATCGAACAGATTGTCATCTGCAAGCTGATGCTTTTCAGTTACATCTATCACCACCGAAAAGTTAGGGCTGCAGAGGGAATGGTGAAACGTATGTTGGAGCGTATGGTCGCCAACTGGGAGCAGATCGGATTGACTGAAGAGTCAATTTTTAGAAAGTTTTTGGATCTTACCGACTCAGCTCTATTTGCCCCCGGTTTGGGCCAGGATAGCAGCGACTCCGCCATTGAACAGTACAGATATCGAACAACGAATCGATTGCTTCCCCGAGAAGTATACGGTATCTGCGGAGGCTCTTATGCCAGTCATGCCGAGGAGCCTTTACTTAAAACCTTTTTGGTGGATTTACAGGATTCACAAAGTGGGGAGACTAAGATCCAAGAAATGGAAAGAGCCATTGGCGAGGAACTGTTAAGTATCGACAATAATATCGGACAGACGGCCGAGGAAGCTCTGGTAAACGCTGGTGTCTGGTTCGATGTTCCAAAGCCGCCGGAATTTCATGAGGTGACGGAAATGGTGGTGCGAGAACACACAAAATCTTCGGGTGTGCCACTTACGAAAATCTTTCCGATTAAGCAATGGACCGAAGCTTACACCCATTTTCGTTACCATGTCAGAATCTTTGCTTTTTCTGAATACCTTCCCCAGGTTGAACAAGCAGCGAGAAGAGCCATGGAAAGGGTAATCAAAATCCACGGTACTCAATTCTACGAAGTAATCAAAAGAGACAGAATGGCCGGTCACTGATGAGACGTGTCCGACGATTGTGATCGATGAAAAATCATCAGCCCAGGCACTCTGCCCCCCTGCAGCGATAATGCAGTGAACCCCTGTTAAATATTGCGAAGGCTGCCCCAAAGGCCCGAGGCCATGCAAAGATGGTTTCGGTAGGCTAATAAATCGGCTTCTAAATAAGCATCTTCAGCCCAAAAGTAATCTTTGTGAACTCCTTGCCCGCTTCATGGTGTTTTAACCATTACGCGAAAAACACCGCGGAGTCTTGTTGAAGGTGAAAAGTTTCAGGCGACGCTAGCCGGCGTATTCAAACCGGTACACACTCAATAATACTCACCGCCGACGCCGTGGGAATAATTTGTACCATTCTAAAGTCGGCCTTCTCCAACAACGCCCGATATTCGGTGGCAGAGCGCTCTACACCGCCCAAATTGACCATCATGACAATGTCCATAATTTTTCCGGCAGAGGGTTCATTGCCTGCGGGAAGGACTCTTTCAACCATGAGCAGCCTGCCGTTTTGCCGTATAGCCCTGCGGCAGTTCCTCAGGATCTCCACGGCACGGTCGTCATACCAATCATGAATGATACTTTTGAGGGTGTAAAGGTCTCCGCCATCAGGTACCCATTTAAAAAAATCTCCAGCGGCGAAAAAACAACGGTTTTCAACTGATTTTTCCCTTACAATTCTTTTCGCCTCTTCAATTGTATGGGGCAGGTCAAGCACTACCCCTTCAATTTGCGGATATGCCCCCAAAACGGCACGAATAAAGCCCCCATGGCCGCCGCCTACATCAACGATCCTGGTGAAACCTGAAAAATCGTATGCAGGCAGGATCGAATCGCTTTCTTTTTCCGTAAAGCTTGTCATCGCCCTGTTGAATAGATCCGAGGCCTCAGCATTACCGCTCAGAAACTCAAAAAGGCTCATTCCGTGAACACGGTCGAATGCGACCTTGCCAGTTTTGACACAATAGAGCAATTCGTCCCATCCTTGTCTCCACCAAGGCTCCCATAAGAGCATGGCAAGGGCGCGCTGCGATCCGACGACATCGCTCTGAAGCAAACTCCCCGCGGGAGTCTGCTCGAAAAGACCCGCCTCGATTTCCGAAAAAACACCAACACTCGCCAGAGTGCGCAAAACTCTATACAAAGAATGCGGGTGGACTTTTGTCGATTCTGCCAGTTGCTTGTAGCTTCTGGGACCATCTTTCAACAGGTCGGCTATCCCCAGCCTAGCAACGACATAGATCAAACGCGAAGCCACCTGGCTGTTGCTAAATTGCTTTAGAACATCTTCTGGTCTCATTTTCAGGCTCCATCCGAAAACTATTGAAGAATTCTTACTGATCGCTAAGACAAATCAATCATTGTCGATTATCCCGAGCCGAAGGGACCTTTGCGAAGCGCCTGCAAGACCGTGGTTAAGCCAATGACGAGCATGGACATATTGATCATTGTGGCCGCCTGTTCGGCGGTCCCGCCACTTTGATTGACGATGATCACGGGGAAAATGAAGTACACAGTGATGATAAAGATATGCTGCAGGCTAAGTAAGAGGACAGTTCCCGACGCCGGCTTATCGTCTACTCCATAAATCCAGTTGGCAGGCTTTCCACCCATAGCTGCCTCCCTATCGGACTACTAAGGAATCGTCCCTATCTTTGGAATGATTTCATCTTTGAACTACTTCAGAGTCCGGGGTTCAGACAGTTCGATCTCTTGTACTGAGGAAGCGAGCCATATCGTCTTTGTCATTCTGGTTTGACTCATGTTGCGGCGAACCGGCAATGGTTTCAAGAAAGCTGGAGTCTCCGACGCTCGAGTCAAATGCATGAAGACCGAAATGTTCTGAGAATTCCTCGCATACTTTTATCCCTCACACGCTGTTACCATGAATATCCAGGGGTGGAGAAAAAACCGCAATGCCCATCTGATTTGGGACGACCGCCACAATCCCCCCTCAAACCCCGCTTTTAGCAGGCAGTCCGACACGAAAGGCCCATTCACCGGCATAATCATACATGCCGCAGGTATACATTACGCTGAGAATGTATTTGACCTGACGGGCTTCTACCACTCGTTTTCCGGTTAGCGGATTGACGCATTGATTAGCCAGCGTCGCTCCCATAACCGCCAGGTCACGGCAGGTTAATTGCATGGAACATTGTTTCAATATAGATCGAGCGTTTCCTCAATATCCGCATCGATCATGCCAAAACTCAGAATGTTGTCGAATTATTTGTACCTAAATATGGCGATACCACCAGTACCCCCCCGCTATGCCTGCGAAAGCCGGCATCCATTGCGTGAATCGACTTCCCTGGATTCCTGCTCCCCGCTCAAAGCCTGCGGGGACAAGCTTCGCAGGAATGACGATTGTGGCTTCAACTCAATGAGGATTGCGAAAGTCAGGTTGAAGTATCGTGACGCAGCGTATCCTATTGCTAACGGGCTGTGCGGCATCCTTTCCCCCCTGCCCCCCTTGCGACCGCAACAGCCAATCCCGCTCGAATGGCTTACAGGTAATCGCGCCGCAATTCCTCAAGCATATCGTCGGTCAATCTTTCCGTTTTGCGCAATTCGGCGAATTTATCCAGCAGGTCGTTTACGGTCAGATGCTGTTTTTCCTCCCGTGAGATGTCATCGATGATCTCCCCCTTGTTCATCATGATGGTGCGGGTACCGAGGTCGAGGGCCTGCTGCATGCTGTGGGTTACCATCAGTGCGGTTAGTTGCCCCTCCTCGATGAACCGATTGGTGAGGTGGATGACCTGAGCGGCGGACTTCGGATCCAGCGCCGCGGTGTGCTCATCGAGCAACAGCACTTTCGGCTTGTTGATGACCGCCATCAAGAGAGTCAGCGCCTGGCGCTGACCGCCCGACAGTGCTCCGATGACATTGTCTAGACGGTCTTCAAGCTGCATTTCCAGTAGTTTCACTTGTTCGCAGTAGGAATTGCGCCGTTGCGCGTTCAATCCCACTTTAGGGTATCTCCTTTTGCCGCGCAAATAAGCCACGTGTAGATTTTCAGCGATGCTCATGGCCGGTGCGGTACCCATGAACGGATTCTGAAATACACGCGATACGTGCTTAGCCCGCTGATAATCCATTTTGCGGGATACGTCTTCACCGGCAACCTCGATGGTTCCCGAATCCGGCAGGAACGCTCCAGCCACCCCGTTGAGCAGGGTTGATTTGCCGGAGCCGTTGGTTCCTATCAGGGTAACAAACTCTCCAGCTTTCATTGCCAAGCTGACCCGCCTTAGGGCATAGACCTCATTGACAGTTCCCGGGTTAAACGTTTTATGCAGGTCCGTTATTCTGATCATGGTTACCTCACTATTTTTGCAGCTCGATTGACCAATTCCTGCGGAAAAGTGAGCCCGTATTCCTGCGCCAGCGACTCATTCAGATAGATCTTGTCCGGTGCGAAATCGAGAATGGGGATATTTCGAGGCTCCTCACCATTTAGAACTCTAATTGCCACCTTTGCAGTCTGCCTGCCCACTTCACTGAAATCCGCACCAACGGATACCAGTGAACCGCGCTCGATGGCACTTGGCAAATTCGTGAAATATGGAATCCGACGGCGTTTTAGCACTTGCCCGATACTGCTCACCGCCATAATGACGGTGTTGTCACCGGAGGTTAAGAACGCATCGACATCTCTGCTGACCAGCGAGTTGACGGCATCCATGACTTCGCTGGTACTACTCACGGTTGCCTCCAAAAGTTCGAGGCCATACTTTGGGGCCGATTGCCTGGCCAGCAGGGTACACGCTTCGGAGCAGGCTTCTGCGGGATTCCAGACCATCCCAACCGTTTTCGCATCCGGTAAAACCTGCCGCATCACGGCAAAAGTTTGATCGATGGGATCCATGGTTGCGACGCCGGTCAAGTTGGCCAAATGGTTTTGCGCGTTTTCGGCCACCCCCATTCGATACGGATCGCTCACACAGCCGAATATATGAGGGATCTTCTTGTTGGTCTGAGCGGTCACCTGCAGAGCCAGCGTCGACAGGGTGATGATATAGTGATGATATAGTCATAGTCCTGCCGTACGATGTCCTGTGCAATGGATTGCGCCAGATGGAATTCATTTTGTGCGTTCTTCTGCTCCACCTTGATGTTATGTGACTTCAAGATGCCGTTCGCCTGCAGCTCCTGCATAACGCCGCTGATGCACTCCTCCATTGCGCTATTATCACTGAAGGCAAACAGGGCCAACCTCTTTTGTTCGGCCGTAGCCGCAGAGCGAGTCTCGCCGCCGTAGACGATGGTCGCCCTGTTAAGGACTTCCTGTGGGACAGTCACGCCCAGTTCCTTCGCCAATTCGAGATTGATTCCTAGACTGAGCTTGCTGTAACGCTCAATAGGAATGTCACGCGGGTTCTCCCCCTTGAGAACGCGATCCACCAGGTGTGCTGCCTGAATACCGCTGGATGTGTAATCGTAGCCGAGGGCGCCTAAGGCCCCATCGCCCAACCGTTCCACATCGCTCAAAAAAATGGGGATATGTTTGGGCCGGGCCGCTTTGACCACGGATTCAAAGGCTGAATAGACGATGTTGTCCGGAACCAAGACGAAAACGTCGATATCCTTTTGAACAAGGGCCAGTGCTGCCTGATAGACCTCCGAGGAATTGTTTATGGTTGTTCCGACCAGGGTCACGTCCGGATTCCCCTTTATGGCCTCTTCCAGTTTGGAGACGTTGAATACGGAATTAGCATGCGCCGGGTCCCAAATCGTACCGATCCGGAGGGGTCCGGGTAAAATCGAATGCACCAGTTCCAGAGTTTTGTCCATCGGCGCCCAGCCATATACGCCGGTCACATTGGGCAAATGATCCCCTTCGGATTTTCCGACCCCAATGATAAAGGGATTGGCCACCGTGGCAAAAACCACCGGACGGTTTTTTACTTTATTGATGGCCGCCTGGGTGCAGGGAGTGGAGATGGGCACGATGACGTCCATCCTTTCCTGGACAAACTTGTCCAGGATGGTATTGACCGTCGGCAAATCACCGTTGGCGTTTTCCAGGTAGATGGTGCAGTGAGCGCCATTTTTGTAGCCCAGCCGTTCCAACTCCCCGACCAAGCTGTCTCGGGTTATGTTCAGCAGTCCGTGATCGGAGACTTGCAGGACGCCGATTTTAACCGCACGGGCCGACGCGTTCGGGGCGCCGACATGGGTTCGATACGTCCAACCACAGAGGACCACGATCACCAACGCTGCAGTCCCGTAGCCAATTCGCCGCAACTCCGACCGGGAAAGCTCCAACCAGCCGGTCCTGTCTTGGACCGGTGCCCTGCCGGCCAGAACTTTCGAAGCAATCAACGTGGCCAGCACAAACACGGCTGTCAACAGCTTCAGATCGATCGGGTTCATGCCCAGGAAAAGTGCCCCCGCTATCATCATGCGGAAAATGACCGACCCAACGATCACGCTCAAGACTCTAGCATAAAGGGAATGCATCCGGATCAATGATTCCCCGATGATGACCGCCGCCAGACCGATCACAATTGTGCCGATGCCCATGCCGATATCGGCAAACCCCTGGTACTGGGCAACCAGACCGCCGGATACGCCTACCAGACCGTTGGACAAAGCCACCCCAAAGATCTTCATCCGGGCCACATTGACCCCAGCCGCTGCACCCATGGTCGGATTGTTGCCGGTAGCCCGCATGGAAATGCCCAAATCCGTTTTAAAAAACAACCCGGCAAGCAGCCAGAAAACAACCATTAGCAGCAGCAATACCAAAGCGATCCATTCTTCCGGGGGCAGGCCGGGATTGATCCGATCCAGATAGCTGAGAAAGGTGTTCTGATTGAGCAACGGGATGTTGGAGCGTCCCATGATATGAAGATTGATGGAATAAAGACCGGTCATAACGAGAATACCGGCCAGCAGACCATTGATGTTGAAGCGGGTGTGGATGAGCGCTGTCACCGCCCCTGCGGCAGCTCCGATGACAAATGCGGCGATCAACGCGAGCAGCGGATTCACGCCGGCCACAATGAGCAGGGCAGCAGCAGCGCCCCGAAGTGAAACTGCCGTCCACGGTTATATCGGGGAAGTCATGAATCCGAAAGGTCAGGAACACTCCCATGGTCATGAAAGAATATAGGAATCCAAGATTCAGCGCACCGATCCACAGTTCCATGATCCCTACCCTCTAAGTTCTATGATTCCCGCCATCCCCCTGCTGAAGAAACTCTGTCCCAATACATGCTGGACTTTGTATACGGGCAGTTCAGTGGTGACGCGGATCAACTCATGTTCGAACGATTCAATTCTTCTGCCGAGCAACTCTTTACCGAACACCCCGGCGTGGAGATGAAAATTTTTGAACTCCCCCAGCAGCTTTTGCACTTTGGCAGACGCCTTGTCCTTCTCGCGGACGATCAGTCCGGCAGCAACGATGATATGATCTATTTCCCCCGGCTCCACCGGAAAATTGACCCACTGGGCAAAATTCTCCTGGGAAAAGATTTCCTTGCCGTTAGCCGGTCGGTTCTCGACAAGGGGAACCCGTTTGAGGTGCATCCCCCAAAAGCCTCTGCTTTCCGCCAGCAAAACGATACCCAGCAATTTCGCAGGGCTGATTTTGAGAAAGACATCCACTAATCGGTTCAAACTCACGAAACCGTCCATTTTTTCAAATGAAAGTATGTAACGGTAGTCCCCGGTGAAACCGAAACCGTGCAGATATTTGTAGGCGAACTTCGTCCCGCCCTGGGAGCACAGCATAAAATCAACTGCGGGGCGGTTGACGGCTGGATAAAAGAAAAAGTTGCCTTGCACCGTCATGGCTTCCCCGAACAGATCCTTGTATTCGTCGTATCGTTCACCGAGTGTGGCCAGGCCCGTGCCGAACTGGATCTGATCCGAGTAGACCGTCACAACATCGCTTTCGTTATATTGAGAACTCGAAATCTTATCCGGCGACCCGAAATCGAGAAGCTCGCCCGCAGCAGCCTCCCTCTTCAGGAAATCGATGGAAATTCCGTCCATCTCCCTAGAGACCACGGGGAGGGAAGACCTTCCGCCGTGCAGCAGCGCTTCTATTTCCTCTCTGCTGGCGACCAATGTGAAAATCTCGGTCAGGTTGCTCATTTCCAGCACGGTTCGCACCGGTGTTGCGATCCGGTAAAAATAGATCTCTCCTTCGACCTGCTTCAATCTCTTGAAGGCGTCCATAAAGACGCGCAAACCGGCGCTGCTGATATAGTTGGTATCACTTAGATCGGCCACCAGCGTCCGGTCTCCAGCACCGATCAACTGGTTCATTTCCCGATGAAGCTGCGGAGCACTCAGACTGTCAATCCGCCCTTCGACCTTGATCCATTTTATATTCAGATCCTCCTTGACCTCGCAACTGAACATGTCATCCCCTACTGTTCGGATTCATCCGAAAATGTCAATCAGATTGAAATACCTGCCTTATGCTCCGCAGCATCTGTCAGCAGAGTATGGGAGGTTTCACACTTCGAATTGTTCCTTGATCTTTGGCTTCATCTTAGACGGATCTCCAAATTTAATCCGGGGAAGTGCCTTCTTCGAACCCCACATACCATCTGCAGACGGGATAGAGAAGCAAAAGCGCCAGCACCAAACACACATATAAGCCAGTCTAGAGTCATTTGTGTAGATCGCAGCACCAAGTAAACCATAAACGTAAAAATGCACAAGGAAGAAAAAGAGAACTCTCCGACCAATATATAAGCTGGCTTCAGAGAGTTGCGCTTTTATATTGGGCCATGTAATGAGGAAGAGTGCTGATTAATTGGCGAGCAAGGGAATCGGGAAATAGTATTAAAAACTTTAAGAACTTGTGTCGGGCTCTTCACGTGCAAGAGGTCACAATGCAATTTCAGTGCAGAGAAGCTTTTGACCTCAACGAACTTGTATTGTATAAAAAACTTACAATTATTTTGCTGACTAAATTAAACTCGTCAAACGCCGACATTAAAATAGCAACTTTTCTCAACAGAGGAGGACCCGACGCATGGGGTCAACAGACGATCGCCAGAGAGCCATCGATATGGCTATGTCCCAGATTGAACGTCAGTGCGGAAAAGGTTCTATTATGCGCTTGGGAGAGAGCACCCAAGAGGTGAAAGTGCCTGTGATTTCAACTGGGTGCCTTTCACTGGATTTGGCATTGGGAATCGGAGGCGTCGCACGTGGTCGTATCGTGGAAATTTTCGGCCCTGAATCATCAGGAAAAACAACTCTTGCCCTGCACATTCTCGCCGAGGCTCAAAAACGAGGAGGCTTGGCCGGCTTTATCGATGCCGAGCATGCTCTGGATGTTAATTATGCCCGCAAATTGGGCGTCCATGTGGAAGACTTGCTGATCAGCCAGCCCGATTATGGAGAACAAGCCCTTGAGATTGCAGAGATTCTGGTGCGCAGCAACGCCATAGACGTGATTGTGGTCGACTCGGTGGCAGCTCTGGTACCTAAAGCCGAAATCGAAGGAGAAATGGGAGACCCTCATGTCGGTCTTCAAGCCAGGCTAATGAGTCAAGCCCTGCGCAAACTGGTCTCGGCCATCAGCAAATCTAAAACATGCGTTATCTTCATTAATCAGATCCGAATGAAAATTGGCACGTTATACGGTTCGCCGGAAACCACCACCGGAGGCAACGCACTGAAATTTTACGCAACTATGCGATTGGATATCCGAAGGATCGGCCCGATCAAGGAAGGGCAAGATATCATAGGCAATCGTACACGGGTTAAAGTTGTTAAAAATAAGATTGCACCGCCTTTTAAGGAAGTGGAGTTTGATATCGTTTACGGCCGGGGAATTTCCCGCGAAGGAGATGTTCTAGATATGGCGGTCACCGCTAACGTGGTCGATAAGGCCGGAACATGGTATTCTTATAATGGCGAAAGGCTCGGGCAAGGTCGTGAAAATGTAAAGAACTTTCTGCGGGAACACCGGGAACTTCTTTCCGAGATCGAAGAAAAAATCCGTCAAATACATGATTTGACATTCGCCGAGAATACCTCACAAGCTGTAAATGCTGAATAATTACAGTATACTCTCTGATGGGAAGAGTTCAATCGTAGCTTTGACATGTCTGTTTTTTATGAATGAACATCTCTTTTCGCCAACACCACTTTAATCAGTCAAGCTGTGACTAGTCAGAGCCCGGAACCCGGGCGTTGCTCTCCCATCGAGGGGGTAGGTGAGGTAAATAGAGATGTAAATTCGAATACTTACACAATTACCCGGACCCTCTTATTCGAGGGAGAGGGAGTTTCAGGATGGGATCTAACTAAGTTGGGTAAATGGAGAACAAAACAAGGAGACTTTCTTGATGAAAGCCAGCGAAATTCGAAAAGCATTTCTAGAATTTTTTCAACAGAGAAATCATTCAATAGTCAAGAGCTCATCTCTTATTCCTCACGACGATCCAACTTTGCTCTTCACGAATGCAGGTATGGTTCAGTTCAAACGCTGTTTTCTTGGCGAAGATCATCGTCCTTACTCCAGAGCCACAACCAGTCAAAAGTGCATGCGAGCGGGTGGGAAGCACAACGACTTGGAAAATGTCGGGCGCACTGCCAGACACCATACGTTTTTTGAAATGCTAGGGAATTTTTCCTTTGGCAACTATTTCAAAGAAGATGCTGTGGAATTCGCATGGGCTTTTCTGACAGAGGAAATGGGGCTTCCTAAAGATAAATTATACGCCACAATTCATGAGGGCGACAGTCAAATGAGTTTGGGGCCGGATGAGGAGGCTAGGCGATACTGGGCCAAATATTTGCCGGAAGAACGCATCCTGACATTTCCCACTAAAAACAATTTTTGGGCAATGGGTGAGACCGGACCATGCGGGCCGTGTTCCGAAATCATTATTGACCAGGGAGAGGGAATCGGTTGTGGAGCGAAAGATTGCAAGCCCGGTTGCGATTGTGACCGCTATCTGGAGCTTTGGAACCTTGTATTCATGCAATTCAACCGTAGGGATGACGGCACACTGGAAAACCTCCCCCATCCCAGTATCGATACTGGGATGGGGCTGGAACGAATTGCGGCCGTCATACAAAAAGTGCCGTCAAATTACGATACGGATCTTTTTGTTCCGATGATGTCCCGGATTGCCGAGTTGACCGGCTATCATTATGGGAATGATAGCGAGAAAGACGTCTCAGTAAAGGTAATCGCTGATCACAGTCGAGCAGCAGCTTTCCTCATTGGGGACGGCATATTGCCCAGCAACGAAGGAAGAGGATACGTACTGCGGCGGGTGATACGCAGAGCACTCAGGCATGGCAGATTCCTGGGACTGGGACGACCATTTTTACATGATACGGCAGTTTCAGTGATGGAATCGATGCAGGATGCTTATCCGGACCTTCTTGAAAATCGAAATTATATTACTCGGGTAATCTTAGCGGAAGAAGAGCGTTTTAATGAAACGCTTGATCATGGTTTACGACTCTTGCAGAGCGAAATCAGGAGGTTACAGGAAGAAAAGAGTCCCACAATCCCAGGCGAGCTGATTTTTAAACTCTACGACACCTATGGTTTTCCCATAGACATCGTGACGGATATGGCCAGAAGCCTTTCTCTCGATGCAGACGAGGTCGGCTTCGAGCGACTCATGGAAAAGCAAAGGGAGCAGTCTCGCCTGCATTGGAAAGGGAGTGGTGAACGAGAAATCTCGGAAGCCTACCGGCAACTTTCAGCTAAGGGTATTTCAACTGAATTTTTAGGATACGAGGCTCTGGAGGCCGAATCACCGGTTGTTGCTATCATACGAGAAGGAGAGAATCTTCAAGAGGCCGGCACCGGAACCGCTGTGGAACTAATCACCGAGCGAACTCCATTTTATGGAGAAGCTGGGGGGCAGGTTGGTGACCGAGGTGAAATCAAAACAGATTCAGGCAAAATTCTTGTTTCTGATACTCTGCGCCTACCCGGCGATTTGCTTGTCCACGTTGGCAAAGTTGCAGAGGGAGTAGTCCGCGTCGGAGATATCGCTCAGCTAAAAGTTGATCCGGCCTTGAGAAGTGATACCGAACTCCACCACACTGCCACTCACATTCTGCATGCTATACTCCGCAAAGTACTGGGTGATCACGTCAAGCAAGCAGGCTCACTGGTTGGTCCTGATCGATTGCGATTTGATTTCACGCACTTCACTGCACTCAGCAATGAGGAATTGCGAGAAATTGAGCGGTTGGTTAATGGAGAAATCCGCAGGAACGACGACTTGCATGTTAGGGTAATGGATCTTGAGGAAGCTCTCAAGACGGGGGCGATGGCTCTTTTTGAGGAGAAATACGGAGATAGAGTTCGAATGGTAGAGATTCCCGGATTCAGCCGTGAGCTCTGTGGTGGCACGCATACACATAGAACTGGTGACATTGGAGTCTTTGTCATTCTACAAGAAACCGGCATCGCTGCTGGAGTCAGGAGAATAGAAGCTTTAGCCGGCCGCCAGGCTCTGAAATACCTTGAAGGCCAACAAAGTATCCTGCGCCAAACAGCCGGTCTTCTCAAAAGCAATCCAGCTGAAGTAGCAGAACGTGTTGAAAAGCTACTTACATACCAAAGGCAATTGGAAAAAGAACTCGAATCTCTAAAGGCTTCCCTCACCAGCCAACGGTCCTCGGACCTGCTCGCCGGTGCCGAAGATCTTAAAGGAGTAAGGGTTCTGGTGACTCAGGTGGAAGCGGATAGCCCTAAGGTCCTGCGAGAAATTAATGATCGATTTAAAGAAAGCATCGCAAGCGGCGTAGTTGTGCTAGGGGCCGCACATGGCGGTAAAGTATTTCTGTTGGTTGGGGTCTCTTCTGACCTTACGAAACGCGTTCACGCCGGCAATCTAATCAAAGAAATAGCGGCAGTGGTTGGGGGGTCTGGCGGGGGCCGCCCAGACATGGCTCAAGCAGGTGGAAACCAACCCGATAAATTGGAGAATGCCCTTAAACTCGCCAGGAAACTGTTGACTGACAAACTGTGATCAATCAATACCTCTGCCCACCAACTAAATAAGTTCGATGGGCAGGAAAACCTTTTTGCTCATGGTTATTGATTGACACTACAATCGGTCTATCCTGCAAAAAGACAGTTCAGCTTCAATTTCATCTGTGAGCAACTCGCTAAGTTCGGAAAGCGGAAAACATGCGCCGCATACCCGGCAGCGCCAATAGATCTGACCTCACGCGCGAATAGGACTCAACTCATTCCTACAGTTGGGACATTCCACAGAGATTCTCCTCAATCGTTTCATGGGAATAACGTTTCCTATGTTAGCATTAATAATTAATTGTTTTGTTGTCGCATGGCAACTCCCTCCAATGAAAATCTTCGACACTTACTTTACTTGGTATATACAGACACTTTTGCGCAGATATGATGGTTAGTACTACAACGAGATCTACCAGGAGAAGAGAATATGCCGGCCAATCTTCCCCCTCCTTACTTTGAGGCAGAAAAAAGGTACCGGGAAGGAAAAACCCCGGAAGAG
>CAWAGW010000015.1:0-112500 GCA_963781715.1 uncultured delta proteobacterium | reverse complement strand
ATATATCCAAGAGACAGCAGCCACTCTGCGTTATTAAGCATCAATGCTTTTCCATTTGAAAAATCCAAAAACTGAGACAACTGTTCTTTGAGCGCTGCCACATTACCTTCGATTTGCTTAATGTTTAAAAGCTTCCTCATCTCGGTTTTTCCACTCGGATCGCCTACCAAACCAGTCCCTCCCCCAACCAGGACTATCGGGCGATGCCCATGGCGCTGCATGTGGACAAGGGCGAGAATCGGCACAAGACTCCCCACATGGAGACTATCCGCAGTAGGATCAAATCCAATATAACAAATTGTTCGACCCTCTAAATGCTCCCTGATAGAATCTTCATCCGTACATTGGGCCACAAAGCCCCTCGCAGCCAACACATCGTATACACTAGCCAGTTCAGGCAAGACTCTCCTCCTTCAATACACCCACCAACTCAGTCAGATCCTATCCTATCTCGCATATTCAACAGATCTTGTCTCGCGAATGACCGTTACCTTTATCTGTCCAGGGTAGCTCAACTCGCTCTCTATCTTCTTGGCAATATCACGGCTCAAAAGAACGACCTCGGAGTCGCTGACCATGTCGCTTTCAACAATAATTCTAAGCTCTCTTCCTGCTTGGATCGCGTATGCTTTATAGATGCCCGTGAAAGAAGAAGCAATTCTCTCCAGATCCTCAAGTCGTCGGACATAGGTCTCAAGAAGCTCTTTGCGGGCACCGGGTCTCGCGCCTGAGAGGGCGTCTGCGGCCTGCACAAGAATTGCCAAAATGTCCTCTGCAGGTACATCCTCATGATGCGCTGCTATTGAATGTATGATCACATGTGACTCCCCATATCGCTTAGCCAGGTCGGCTCCAATAACGGCATGGGGTCCCTCCATTTCATGATCAATGGCTTTCCCTATATCATGCAACAATCCCGCACGCTTAGCATGCTTCTCGTTGAGGCCTAATTCTGCTGCCATTATTCCGCACAGAAAGGCAACTTCTCGCGAATGCTGTAGAACATTTTGCGCATAGCTGGTTCTATACTTCAGTTTACCCAGAAGCTTTATCAACTCGGGGTGAATGCCATGCACTCCCACATCAAAAGCAGCCTGTTCTCCGGATTCACGGATTGAATTCTCCACTTCGGAACTGACTTTTTCAACGATTTCTTCAATCCGCGCAGGATGAATACGGCCGTCCGAGATAAGTCGTTCTAGAGACACTCGCGCGACTTCACGCCGAATAGGATTGTAACCCGAAAGAATTACGGCCTCCGGAGTATCGTCAATAATCAGATCAATGCCCGTCGACGCCTCAATAGCTCGAATATTTCTTCCTTCACGCCCAATAATTCTTCCTTTCATTTCTTCATTTGGCAGGTTCACAACCGAGACAGTTTTTTCTGCAACATAATCCCCAGCATATCTCTGAATAGCCAGTGCCATAATATTTTTGGCTTTCTTATCTGATGTTTCGCGCGCCTCCGTCTCGATTTTTTTGACCATGAGCGCAGCTTCATGCCGAGCTTCATTTTCGACCATTCGGATCAGCATCTCCTTCGCCTCCTGTGAAGAGATGCCCGAGAGGCTCTCCAGTCGTCTTCTTTGCTCATCAATCATTACACTCAGTTCTTTTTCTTTATCGCCAACTTCCTTTTCTTGCTGCAAAATAAGCTTTTCTCGTTTAGCGATGGTGGCCTCTCGCTTATCCAGTGCTTCGGACTTTTTATCGAGATTTTCTTCTTTTTGAAGGAGCCTCTTTTCTAGATTTTGGAACTCTTTCCTGCTCTCTTTGCTTTCGCGTTCAAACTCAGCCCTCATCTGAAAAAGCGTGTCCTTCGCTTGAAGAATAGCTTCTTTTTTGATGGTTTCGGCTTCTTTGCGCGCCTCGGAGAGTAGATTCCCGGCCTGCTCCTGCAATTGTCTATTTCTTCTCTCGACCCAGTACTGCCGACTGGCAATTCCCAGGGCAACCCCTCCCAATAAACCGACTAAGAATACTATCGCACCAGAAACATAGCCCATCACTACCTATTCCTTTCTGTTAGAACATTGCGCTCATTTTGATGATTTGCTTAAAATAAGTCGCCAGATTCGTCCATCTTTTCCTGAGTAATGGAGGTCATAAACTGACCCCAGTGGGGATGAACCGAAGAACCTCATTATCCACCTGCATAATATTAATATGATCTGGCTTAAAAGACGGCTGACCAGCGACTCCAAGCAATCCAGCGAATTCGACATACACCTGAACCTCGAATAGATTCCTGGCAATCGTTTCTTTTAGCTGAGAATCAGAAGGCTTGCCGTAATGATGAGTGTCAGAATTTTATGGAAAAGCTCAAGTGGAAGGCAAATGTGTAGGCGCCTGGCAGTGCCCGATTTCAGAACCCCCGCGCTGTGCCGTGTTGGTAGTCGGTCTTGAACCGAAAATTAAAGGTGGGTGCTCCATTACTCCTTTAGGCAATTCAGAATCCTGACTTGCACACCAGAGCAAGAGGGAACTCCCGGGCTAGTCGCTGTTGGATCAGGCACGTTCCACCAATCACGAACACCGCAGGGGCACGAACAAGACAATCGCAGCGGATACTGGATAAACCGCTCTTTTATAAACGTACTTTGTTTTTCGATACTGGCACATCTTTAAAAAAGGAGAGAAATACACACCAGCATCTCTTTAATTGTAAAGTCGTGAGCAATACTGACAATAGTTACATTCCCTTTATATGCGGAGGCCATGCAACATAACAGCTTATCCAGTCCGACCTACACCAGTCATAGAGCATGACAATATCGACTATAATGAGCTTTCCCGCGCTTTATTCTTCAAAGCCGCAACAATCTTCTCCATACCAGATCTCCATACCTTATATGAGAGCCCAGTGTGCAGCTTAGTAAACACTATTTTCAATCGACAAGCATCTAAAATCACATATAATTTTATAGTCGCATCCATTCTACTCGGAAAAAAAGAAATAAGTCAAGGTGAATCTCCAAATCGTCTTATTCTACTCAACTGTTACACTTTTTGCCAAATTTCGTGGTTGATCGACGTCAGTCCCGCGCAATGCGGCAATGTGATATGCCAACAGTTGCAATGGCAGAGTGAAGACCAAGGGACTCAACCAAGGCGAAGTAGCAGGCAAGACCAGCTGATCTCTATGCTTGCCGACTCTAGAATCCGATTCTCCCTCAATCAAGGCAATTACCTGTCCATCTCTAGCCTTGACTTCCTGCACGTTACTGAGAATTTTCTCAAAAAGAGCACCTCGCTGCAGCAACACAACAACAGGCATATCCTCATCGATCAGAGCTATCGGACCATGTTTCATTTCGCCTGCGGCATATCCCTCCGCATGTATATAGGAAATCTCTTTCAGTTTAAGCGCTCCCTCCAGGGCTATGGGGTATAAAATACCTCTAGCCAGGTAAAGAAAATCTTTCGCATGCATATATTGCTTCGCCCATTCAACTATCCGATCACAACCAGCCAATACGGCGTCCATCTTTCCTGGCACTTCCAGAAGTTCTTGAATATGTCTTGCAAGACCCTCTTGAGGCATTCTTCCAAGTGATTGTGCTAGGTGTAGGCTTAATAGATACAATGCAACCAATTGAGTCGTAAAAGCCTTGGTTGAGGCAACACCTATCTCCGGACCAGCGTGGGTGTAGATGACTCCGGATGACATTCTTGCAAGGGTACTCCCGACTACATTGACAATGGCTCGACACGGAGCACCCTTTTCAATCCCCTCCTGGAGAGCTGCTCTGGTATCTGCAGTTTCACCCGACTGGCTAATAACAATCAGCAAAGTTTTGTTCGTTACCAAAGGACTTCGATATCGAAACTCAGAGGCCAAATCCACCTCTACGGGGATTCCGCACAAATTTTCGATCATGTATTTGGCCGTCAAGCCCGCGTGGTATGACGTACCACAAGCAATTAGGAATATCTTCTCAATATTTGAAATCTGTTCTTTAGATAATTCTAAGTCCGGCAGAAGAACTTGCTCCTTGTTAAGGTCCAAGGCACTCCTAAAGGTATCTATCACAGCTCGGGGCTGTTCATAAATCTCCTTAAGCATGAAGTGTTTATAACCCGCCTTTTCGGCCAACACCGGATTCCAGTCGATCTGATGTACCCTCGGCTCCCTCCGTTTTCTGTCAATGGTCTCAATCACAAACTCATCTTTGGAGACGAAAACCACATCGCCATCGTCCAGGTAGACTACGTTGCGAGTATATGGCAAAATTGCAGAAACGTCTGAGGCCAAGAAATTCTCATCCTTACCCAACCCAAGGATCAATGGGCTCTCCTTGCGCGCAGCAATCAGCTCGTTGGGACGATTCTCATTTAAGAAAACTACTGCATAACTTCCTCGCACCTGCCGTAGAGTATCCACAACAGACTGCATATAATCTCTGCCTGCAAGCCACTCTCTCTCGACCAGCTTGACAATTACTTCGGTATCAGTCTCCGATGCAAATGAAAACCCTTCCTCTTCTAATTGGGCTTTAAGCTCACCGTAGTTTTCTATAATTCCGTTGTGTACGACCACAAAGGGGCCGGACCGATGTGGGTGAGCATTGTCATCAGAGGGTTTGCCATGAGTTGCCCATCGTGTATGAGCTATGCCTGTATTTCCATACAACGGCTGCGCCCGCAACCTCTCTTCAAGAGACGCTATTTTCCCTCTAGAGCGCACAAGTTGGATCTTCTGAAGCTCCCCTACAACGGCAATCCCGGCGCTGTCATACCCGCGATATTCAAGTCTCTTAAGTCCCTCAAGCAAAATGTTAACACCATCCCTCGCTCCCACGTAGCCAACAATGCCGCACATTCATTTCCTCCCTCTCAGATACGGAGCATGGTCTTTCCCCAAGCCTAAGAAATATTGCTGATCTGTGCGAGCCAATATAGCACTCGAAATCGAAAACAAAACAAAAAAACCCTTCCGGTTGGAAGGGTTTTTTTGTTTTCAGACTTAAAAACTGAACCTTACATCTAGCGTCGGTCAGCCACCTTAAGCCGGGCTATAGCCCGCTGCAACGCAGCTTGGGCGCGTACAAACTCCAGCCTATCCTTCGCTTCGGTTAAACGACGTTCAGCTCTCTCTCTTGCAGCCTTTGCCCGAATGACATCGATTTCGGTCGCCTCTTCTGCTGCCGTCGCAAGAATTGTTACCCGATCAGGCAACACTTCCGCGTAACCGCCCATTACGGAAATATAGCGAGCAGAGCCGCCAACCCTAAAGCGAAGCTCTCCAACTTTGAGTTTAGTGAGGAATGGGATGTGATTTGGTAACACTCCGAACTCTCCCTCTTCCCCGGGAGCGACCACAATTTCTACTTGTTCGCTCAAAACCTTCTTTTCAGGTGTAACCACTTCTAGCAAAATTTTCTCGGCCATATGCTCACCATTCTCTATTCGCCACCCATTTGTTTGGCCTTCTCAACCGCTTCCTCAATTCCGCCGACCATGTAGAAGGCTTGCTCAGGGATTTCGTCATGTTTGCCTTCGACAATTTCCTTGAAGCCTCTAATAGTATCTTCCATCTTGACATATTTACCAGGGACACCGGTGAAGGTTTCAGCAACATGAAAAGGCTGAGACAGAAAACGCTGGATCTTCCTGGCCCGCGCAACAGTTATTTTATCTTCATCGGAGAGTTCGTCCATCCCAAGAATCGCAATGATGTCCTGCAGGTCTTTGTATTTCTGAAGAATCTCTTGAACATCCCGAGCCGTTCTATAATGCTCTTCCCCCAGTACGTTGGGATCAAGTATCCGAGAGGTCGAATCCAACGGGTCAACCGCGGGATAGATTCCCAACTCGGCAATCTGACGCGACAGAACCACTGTGCCGTCCAAGTGTGCAAAAGTCGTTGCGGGAGCGGGGTCGGTCAAGTCGTCTGCAGGGACATAAACGCACTGCACGGAAGTGATCGATCCCTTGGTAGTAGAAGTAATTCGTTCCTGCAGCTCTCCAAGGTCAGTACCAAGAGTTGGTTGATAACCAACCGCTGAAGGCATACGTCCAAGCAGCGCGGAGACCTCAGCACCAGCTTGGGTAAAACGGAAAATGTTGTCGATGAACAGAAGCACGTCTTGACCTTCTACATCACGAAAATACTCGGCAACTGTAAGGGCTGACAGAGCCACCCGCGCTCGCGCACCAGGCGGTTCAGTCATCTGCCCATAAACTAGCGCTGCACGCGGAAGAACGCCGGAATCCTTCATTTCATGGTACAGGTCATTTCCTTCACGGGTCCTCTCACCCACACCGGCGAAGACCGAAATACCACCATGCTCCATGGCGATGTTGTGAATCATTTCCATCATGACGACCGTCTTGCCAACGCCAGCGCCGCCGAACATTCCCATCTTGCCGCCACGTGGAAACGGAACGAGAAGGTCAATAACCTTTACTCCAGTCTCCAAAACATTAACCGAAGTATCCTGTTCGGTAAAAGCAGGAGCACCACGATGAATCGGCATATAGGTTTCAGCATCAACGGGGCCGAGACCATCCACGGTTCTGCCGACAACATTGAGTACACGGCCCAAGACCGGTTTGCCAACAGGCATCTGGATGGGCTTGCCGGTATCCTTAACCTGCATCCCGCGCACCAAACCATCCGTTAGATCCATACCGATAGTGCGTACAACATTGTCGCCTAGATGCTGAGCTACCTCGAGAACAAGATTGTCCTCCATGTCGCTCAAGCCAGGATTGCTGACCAGGAGAGCCGTCAACAAATAAGGAAGTTTTCCCTCCTCAAACTCGACGTCCACCACGTTACCGATAACCTGTACGATTTTTCCCAAATTCATGGGTTAAATACCTCCTTAGAGAGAAACTTGGGTAGTGCCCTACTATCTCAAGGCTTCAGAACCACCAACAATGTCCATGAGCTCTGCAGTAATTCCTGCCTGCCGTGCCTTGTTATATACCAGGGTCAAATCCTTAACCAGTTCTTTACAGTTGCTCGTAGCATTCTCCATAGCCGCCATGCGAGCAGCGTGTTCGCTGACTGCCGTCTGATAAAGGGCTTCGAGTATTTGGATGTAGACATAGTTTGGGAGAAGGTCCGTCAACAAAGCCTCACGAGAAGGTTCGAAAAGGTATTCTACCGCTTCTTCCTCTTCTCCTCCTGCGACCTGACTGGATTCAACCGGCAAAAGCTTAATAAGTGTAGGTTGTTGCTTTACCACGCTAACGAAGTGACTGTAGATGACATAGACCTCATCACAATCACGGTTTTCGAAAAGCCCGATCAACTCTTGCCCCAAACTCAAGGCATCATCGTAGCTAGGTTTATTCAACAGACCAGTAAGTCGACTTCGTACCTCGTATCTGCGCCGTCTGAAGTAATCGGCGCCCTTTCTCCCGCCAGAGGTCAAGGAAACTTGGATGCCCTGAGCGAGCTTTCCCTGGATGAACCGTTCTGCCATGACAATCAGTCCATTGTTGAAGCCACCGCAAAGACCTCTGTCTGCCGTCACAAGGACAAGCTCGATTTTCCTGACTTCCTCGCGCGCATTGAGCAGTTCGAAGGACGCCCGCTCTTCAACGCCAGCTGCCACGCGCTGAATTACTTCCTTGAACTTACTCGCATATGGGTGGAACCTCTCCATATTTTGCTGGGCGCCACGCAGTTTTGAGGCGGCCACCATGTTCATGGCCTTGGTGATCTGCGAAGTCTTTTTTACGGCGTCGATTTTTCTTTTAATATCTCTTAAGGTTGCCATAATGCAATCTCTCTTTCCCTATGATTCACTATTTGACGCCTAACCTGCAAACACCTCAGCAAACTCCTGGAGTGCCTTTTTCATCTTCTCATCAAGGCTGTCACCAATAATTTGTTCTTCCTTGATTTCAGTGAGAATCTCAGGATATTTACGCTCTATGAAAGCCAACATCTGAGTTTCGTATTCTCCAACTCGTTCAACCGGTACGGTATCAGCGTGTCCTCTCGTCGCAGCATACAACGACATTACCTCATTTTCAGCCGACATTGGTTGGTATTGTGGCTGTTTTAGCAATTCTACCAGGCGCACACCACGGTTCAACTGAGCTTGGGTAGACTTGTCCAGGTCGCTACCGAACTTAGCAAATGCTTCCAGTTCACGATATTGCGCTAGATCCAACCGCAACTGTCCAGCCACTTGCTTCATGGCCTTTGTCTGAGCGGCACCACCTACGCGTGAAACCGACAACCCTACGTTGATAGCAGGGCGCACACCTGCAAAGAAGAGGCTGGGCTCCAGATAGATTTGACCGTCAGTGATCGAAATAACGTTAGTAGGGATGTAAGCCGAAACGTCTCCAGCCTGCGTTTCGATGATCGGCAGGGCAGTGAGGGAACCAGCGCCCAACTCATCATTGAGCTTAGCGGAACGCTCAAGAAGCCGGGAGTGATTATAAAAAATGTCGCCAGGATAAGCTTCGCGCGCGGGTGGCCGGCGCAGCAGCAGAGAGACCTGCCTGTATGCCACAGCTTGCTTGGAAAGGTCATCGTAGATGATCAAAGCGTGCTTGCCACGGTCGCGGTAATACTCGCCCATCGCGGTGCCGGCATAGGGCGCAATGTATTGAAGAGGAGCAGGGTCACTGGCGCACGCCGCAACCACAACAGTATATTCCATGGCACCATGTTTGCGCAGAGTCTCAACGACCTGCGCCACAGTCGACAGCTTTTGCCCAACCGCAACATAGATGCAAATGATGCCGCTGTCCTTTTGGTTGATAATTGCATCAACACCGATGGCGGTTTTACCAATCTGGCGGTCACCTATGATAAGCTCGCGCTGCCCACGACCGATCGGGGTCATGGCATCGATCGCCTTTAAACCCGTATACATCGGCTCGTTAACTGACTGGCGGGCGATAACACCGGGAGCAATGACTTCAAGGCGGGAAGTCTCTTTGGATTGGATAGGCTCTTTCCCATCGAGGGGGTTGCCAACAGGATCAACAACTCGCCCCAACACTTCGTCACCCACTGGGACTTCTGCAATTCGTCCGGTACGTCTTACCTCGCCGCCTTCCTTAATGTGGACATCCTCACCCATGATGGCAACACCCACATTATCTTCTTCCAAGTTCAGCGCAAGGCCGTAAACGATTCCGTGCTCGGTAGGGAACTCCAGCAATTCCATCGACATGCACTTTTCGACGCCATAAACGCGAGCAATACCGTCACCAACGGAGAGCACACGCCCGGTTTCGCTGAGCTCAACCTTCTTCTCATAATCCTTGATCTGCTCTTTGATAATTTGACTGATTTCTTCTGCTCTGATTTCCATTAACCCAACTCACCCCTTTTCAAAGATTCTTTAATATTTGATAACTGTCTCCGCACACTCCCATCTAAGACCAAATCGCCAATCTGAGCAAACACGCCACCGATCAACTCGGGGTCCTGTTCGAACTCGACGGCGATCTTTTTTCCCGTCATTCTTTCCAAACTGGATGCAATCTCTTGAATTGCCTGGTCGTCCAAAGGCGTTGCTGCTTTGATCCGTGCGCGAGCTATGTTAGCGTGCCCGTCTATCAGCTTGTGATAATATTCGCTAATGTCACCCAAGTGCTGAACACGTCTCTTTTCGACCAGCAGATTGATAAAGCTCTTCATCATCGGAATCATTTCAGCCTTATCAGCCACCGCATGAAACACACTCTTCCTGGTAGCCTCCGGA
The DNA here is from genome assembly GCA_963781715.1 of uncultured delta proteobacterium. Taxonomy (GTDB): domain Bacteria; phylum Desulfobacterota; class Syntrophobacteria; order Syntrophobacterales; family Syntrophobacteraceae; genus Desulfoferrobacter. Next base: position 102,814 of record CAWAGW010000015.1, on the reverse strand, counting down.
TACAAAGGGTTCTGGATGGCATCCGCCAACTCAGGAAGCTCCCCCAAAAGCCGCACTAGATCATCCAGCTCCCGCCCATACTGTTCGATCTGCCCCTCGTCTAAGGCCAGATTGAACAAAGCCTTGGCATAACGTTTGGCTATTACTAAGTTTCTCACTTCGCCTCCACCACCTTTGTCATGAAGTCCCGGACTAAGCGCTCTTGGTCGTCAGACTGCATGTTCTTTCGCAGTAGGTCTTCTGCTGCAGTCACTGAGAGCTCGCTAACCTCTTTCTGCAGACTATCTTTAGCGACCTTAATTTCCTGCTGGATTGACATCTCAGCCTGCTCTTTGATGTAAGCAGCTTGCCGCTCGGCCGCTTCCAATATTTTTGCCCGCTCCATCTCGCCTTCCTGGACATATTCAGAAACAATTTTTTGTGTTTCCTCCTCCAGGGCGGCCAGCTTCGCTTTATATTCAGAACACTTCTGATCGGCTTCCTGTTTTTTCAATTCTAAATCCGCCAGCATTTTCTGAATGTCTTCACGCCTCGAGGCGAGATACTTACCGAGAGGTTTTTTCAGTAGCTTTATCAGGATGGCCGCCATAATTGCGAAATTCATTACCCGGAAAAGAAAATCTTTCCAGTTCAGACCACCCCCATGGCCTCCAGCCTCAGCTGCAAAAGCTATCGCTTGCAAACCGAGGAGCATCGTGGCAATGAGGACAGCAGACAAATAGCCTTTCTTCGTTTTACTCACCCTTACGCCCCCGTTGTCCATTAAATACTCCTTCCCAAGATTTTCTGGGCCAAATCCACCGCAAAGGCCTGAACTTGCGACCTCAACTGCTCTCGCGCAGCACCTATCTCCTGTTGAACTTTGTTGCGCATTTCCTGGACCTTTTCGCCTGCCTGCTCGCCAGCCTTCTGTAGTAGATCCTTTTCGTTCTGGTAAGCAGCCTCCTTCAATTCTTGCACTTTCTTGCGTCCAAGGTTGCGGGCGGCCTGAATTTTATCGTCGAACTCTTGACCCGCCGCTAAAGCCTCTGCATCGGCTTGGGAAATTTGTTGCTCTTGTTCGCTGATGTGCTCATTTCTCTGAGCAACAAGCCGACGAATCGGGCGATACAGAATGATATTCATGACAAAAAGCAAGATGAAAAAATTCACCATCTGGATGAAAAGCGTAACATCAATGTTGATCATTTTACTCTTCCTCGCTCCACAAACATTCTATTAACGCGATAATGTTACTGCCCTGGCCCAGGTATTGACTTGCCGCCTCCATGGCGGATTGAGTTCCCTTGCTAGCGGGACGCCACGGCAACGGCAATAAAGACGTTCAGCATGGACCTCTTAGCATAAGTCAAATTGGTTCGCAAGGGAAAAGTAAAAAAAATCACAAATAGAAGTTGCGAGGTCAATCGCCGTTCTGATCAACGAGATTGAAACACATAGCGCCTCATACTCACGTTCTCTATGATCCCGATGGCAAAGCAAAGGGTTATCAGCGATGAGCCGCCGTAACTCACAAAGGGGAGGGGAATGCCGACAACTGGAAGCAGCCCAATGACCATACCGATATTGATCAGCACCTGCCACATTATCAACGCTGTCATGCCTACAACGAGCAATGAACCGAATCTGTCTTTGGATCTGCGAGCTACTCGCAGGGCCAACAAAACCAGTAGAGCGAACAATACCAGCAGGACAAAACAACCAACAAAGCCCCACTCTTCGGCCCATACAGAAAATATGAAATCGGTATGTTTTTCGGGCAGGAAGTGCAACTTGTTCTGCGTTCCCTTCAAGAAACCCTTACCCCACGTCATTCCAGACCCTATCGCAATTTTTGATTGCCTTATATGATATCCAGCTCCAAGGGGGTCCAGATCTGGACGAAGCAGGATGAGAATTCTCGTCTTCTGATAGGGCTTTAGCACATGGTGCCAAATAGGCCAGATGAGCGGCAGGCAACCCAAAGCAACTATCAATATGTAGCGCCAACGAATTCCCATGAAGAAAATCAAGGTAGCGGAAATCGTGACGAGACATATTGCGGTACCTAAGTCCGGCTCAGCCAAGATCAAAACAATCGGGATGACGGTCAAGACGGCCGGCATAATCAGCTTATTAAAGCTGGGGAAGGGTGATGTGTCTTGCGAAGAAAAATAGCTCGCCAACTGAATTACGATAACGCCTTTCATGAATTCCGAAGGCTGCAGTTGAAAGCCTCCAAAGTCAAGCCAACGTTTCGATCCATTGACCTCTTTACCAACGACCAGTACCGCAACCAGCATAAGTAGTGCGATTAAATATATCCATAGACTAAGCGTCTTTAGACGATCATAGTCGATCAATAGAGTACAGAAAAGAACCACAAACCCTAGTGAAATCCATACCACCTGCTTTATAAAAAGGTTTTGTGTAGGATTTTCTTGGATTTGAGGATAAAGAGCGCTGTACAAACTCAACAGACCAATCGTCAAGATGCCCAACAGTGTCCAGATGATCCACCAATCAAAGTTCTCAACTAACCGCCTATCCATCATGGGGATGTTTCCTCATATACCCGAGCAAACCCAAGACCTTTGGTTTAAAGACTTTTCCAAAGAAATTAAGGCTCTGTTTTTTCAACTTTCTTTCCCAAGTAGGCAAGAATCACTTGCTGCACTAAGGGCGCAGCAACCGAAGAGCCGTGTCCCCCATGCTCAATCAAAGCACTCACCACGATTTGAGGATCATCGGCAGGTGCATAGCCCACGAACCATGCATGATCCAGCTCTTCCTCCTTTGCATTCTTGGCTGCAAGTTTTCTGTTTACTCCATCCGCCAGACGAACGACCTGAGCTGTACCGGTTTTCCCCGCTATTAAAACGGAAGCATCTTTGATAGCATGTGCTGTTCCTCTGCTTTCTTCAACAACCCCAAGAAGACCTTTTTGTACTGTTTCGAAATAACGTGGTTCGATAGGAATCTTATTTTTCAAGTTACTCTTTATCTCATCAACTTCTTCCAAATTGCTTCCCTCTATTCTTCGAACGACATAAGGTTGCCACAGCTTTCCGCCATTGGCGATGGCCGCGTAAGCTAAAGCCATTTGCAGTGGTGTGACCAAATCGAATCCCTGACCAATTGCTATAGACAGCGTTTCGCCCTTTTGCCAGGGAACTCCGATGGCTTGCTTCTTCCACCAGGAAGTCGGGATTAGCCCTGGATGTTCCCCTGGTAAACCGATTCCCGTCTTTGCGCCCAAACCAAACCATTTCGCATACTGGGCAATTTTATCCACACCCAAGCGCATACCAGTTTGGTAAAAGTAGGTATCACAAGATTGTACAATCGCGTTATGCATATTCATTGCACCATGCCCACGATCCCTCCAGCAGCGGTATTTCCTGTTTACAAAGTAAAAAAAGCCGGGGCAGTAGATGGAAGAATCAGGCTTCATGGTTCCTTCCTGCAAAGCCGCTAAAGCTACCAAAGGCTTGTAGGTTGAACCGGGCGGGTATGCGGCGCCGAATCCCCTATTAAGTAGTGGATGGTCTGGATCTCGGCTCAGCTTTCGCCATTCCTCAGATGTCAATCCACGTATAAATTGTTCCTGGTCGAAACTGGGCTTACTCGCAAGCGCTAATATCGCACCATTTCTGGGATCGAGGGCAACAATCGCCCCAACTTTATCTTGCAGACAGGCTTCAGCCGTTTTTTGAAGCTCCACGTCCAACGTTAGCCACAAGTTTCTGCCAGGTATTGGCAATGCTTCATCCAGTAAACGCATTCTCCTGCCAACAGCATCAACCTCGACCTGTCGCCCCCCCCTTTTACCATGCAAATATTTTTCGAACGTTTTTTCAATGCCGAATTTACCTACATCTTCTCCTGCATAATAACCTTGATAAGCTTCGCTATTTAATTCGTTCTCAGTTATCTCACTCAAATATCCTATCAAGTGAGCTGCGGTCCCATTCCACTTGTATTCCCTTTTGGGTTCCAACTGGACCATCACTCCTGGCAGCCTGATCCGTTGAGCTTCAATTTTTGCCAAACAATCTCGATCGATGTCTGCGAGAAGTCGGACTGGAACAAATTTGGGTACATTCTTATTAGCTTCAAGAACGTTAAGAAAATCCTCAGGATTTTTGCCACAGAGTCGAGCAACCTCTCTTACGGTTTGATTCATGTCCTTAACATCTTCTCTGACTAGTAAGAGATGGTAGGCCGGGCGATTCTCAACCAGAGGAGTACCATTTCGATCAAAAATAATGCCTCTGGGTGCAGGAATATCTTCAAGCCTTATTCGATTGTTTTCCGATTGATACCGATACTTAGCCCCTTGCAGGACCTGCAGGTGCCAAACTCGGAGCAAATAGACAAGCAGAACCAAAAGCATCACAGCCATTAGTAAAAGGTACTGCTTTTGGAAAATTGCCGTCTCCGTAGCCTCCCAATTCACCAAATGCAGGTTCTCACCTTCATTGTCTCTCCTATCATCACTGTTCGAGAGAAACATCAATCTATTCATCTTTAGAGATTTCACGGCTGAATCCTAGGAGATATTGTCACATTTCTCATACAACGGCTTTTTTGCCATTACCGATGGGATATATGATGAAGGGAGACAACAACATGATAAAAAGGCTTCGTATCAACAAATCCTGACAAATTGGGGAGATTCCTAATAAACTATAGGGCTCGAGCATTAAAAACAAACCTAAAACAACTGATTGTCCCAGTGCGCAAAGCCCAACAAACAGCATCTGATAAAGGGGGTTTTGAAGCTCAAACTTCTCTGATGCAGCATACACCAAGCAGACCGCAACAATGTAAGAACCCACGTGGAAGCCCCAGAATTTTCCTGACAGGGCATCAAGCACAAATCCCCAAAACAAAGCCCATGAAAGACTTGCAAGTGGCGGCCAAACCGTGGCAATACCAAACATCAAAGGTAGCAGCAAGTCTGCCCGCATGGCAGGGTAAGACAATCGTGATATCCAAAGAGATTGCACAATTAGGAGCATGAGCGTGTAAACGAACACCAGCAAGAATTGCTGCACCTGTGATACATTCTTAAGGGATCGCAAACCGGTTTTCCCTTATTCTGCGGTTGTGAAATTGTCTGGAACCGGGTCTTCACGTTTTATAATCAGAACCTCTTCAAGGGCAGCGAGTCGTACCAATGGCTTGATCTCGATTTTCTGGAAGAGGTCAACCGGATCCTTAAATATCCCCTGAACAACGCCCAACCTCAAGCCTTTGGAGAAAATCCCGTCCTTACCAGAAGTTATAATTAGGTCTCCAACTTGCACATCCAGGTTACCACGAACGTATTTCAAGATACAGCCAGTGGAATCTTTTCCACTTAAAATACCCCGAACTCGATTGCGTTGAATGATCGCATCAACCGAACTGCCCGGATCCGTGATGAGCAAAACCCGGGAATATCGGTCCGACACATCGAGAATGCGCCCCACCACCCCTTCATCATTAACGACGGCCATGTCCGGACCTATCCCATCCTTGAAACCCTTATCCACAATCAATGTCTGGAACCAGCCGGTGAGGTCGTGCACCACGACCCGAGCGGGAATCGCTTGAGCCCGTATAGTATTCTTAAAGTCCAGCAAACGCCTTAAGCGCAGATTTTCAACATAAGCTTCTTTGTAGTCGGTAACTTTTCCCTGCAATTCATTGACCTGTTCCCTCAGAAGTCGATTTTCATGGCGCAGATTTCTCAACCAAACATATTCTTTTATAATGTCTTCAACAGAAGACGTTACATGTCCGAATGCTTCAATAACCGGACTTATTGACTCTACGACAACACGCTGGAAAATATCCATGTGAACAGGGGGCCGAAAGTTGAGCGAAAAAATGTAAAGAAATAAACTGAATAGAACCAAGAGGAACACAGCGCCCCGCAGTTTACGCAGCCACTCCATCATAGCCTCAAGTTCCCTCCGCTAACGCGGGACCGAACAAAACTTTTCATACCTGTAATCATGACTAGAGCTAACCCAAATCATAATCAAAAAGGAAATCGCTACTCGCAATTTTTCATTGAATCGATTGCGATTCCATTTTACTCCGAAACGCGAATTAACAAAACCCCGGTACCTTGATAATTCTAGTCCTAAAGAATCCCTAGAAAGCTTTCAGAGAATTGTCATTTCGAGCCGAAGGCGAGAAATCTTACTCTCACCAGTGGTTGACTTAACGGATTTCTCACTCCGCTCCGTTCGAAATGACAAAAAGGGCATTTTCGGACAGCCTCTTAGCGTCTCACCGTGTGTCTGTGTCGCCAAGGAAAACTCTCGGGTGAAGCAAAACAACGTGTGTTTCCTGAATAGAAAGCAAGAGGGAGCAAAGTGAGCCAGAATGATCGTATGGTCACTTCATCTAGCAACTTGAGACGTCAAATCTGCTTGGCTACTGAATTGCAGAAACCAAATTATTTTTCAATTACTCTCTAACTCAAGACATCAACTCAAGACATCCTTTAAGATCTCGATTTCTTCCAAAGCCTTGCCGGATCCCAGCACTACCGTCGAAAGTGGATCTTCCGTCAGAGTAATGGGCAAGCCCGTTTCCAGTCTCAGCAGATGATCCAGCCCACGTAGCAGCGCCCCTCCACCAGTGAGCACAATGCCACGGTCAACTATGTCGGCGGCAAGTTCCGGGGGAGTCTGCTCCAACGCAATTTTTATAGTCTCGACAATGGAATCTATTTGCTCTTGAATTGACTCGCGCACTTCGTCAGAGTTGATTTCAACCGTTTTTGGGATTCCGCTTACCAAGTCACGACCCTTGATCATCATTTGATCAACTTGCTCTGATGGGTAAGCATTGCCCAGAGTCGTCTTGATTAGTTCTGCTGTTCGCTCCCCAATCAATAAATTATATTTCCTCTTTATGTGCTGGAGGACTGCCAGATCCATCTTGTCTCCTCCCACACGAACAGAACGACTATATACAATCCCGGCCAGAGATATAACCGCAACTTCGGTTGTGCCGCCACCTATGTCTACGATCATATTGCAAATCGGCTCAGTGATCGGTAATCCTGCTCCGATGGCTGCTGCCATGGGTTCCTCTATGAGATATACTTCTCTAGCCCCTGCGGACTCTGCAGATTCCCGCACAGCGCGCTTCTCCACTTGGGTAACCCCGGATGGAATGCACACAATAATTCTGGGCCGAACTAAGCCACGCCGGTTATGCACCTTTCTAATAAAGTAGCGAATCATCGCTTCAGCCACTTCGAAATCAGCAATCACGCCGTCCTTCATCGGACGAATCGCAACAATATGGCCTGGAGTCTTACCTAGCATCATCTTTGCGTCTTTTCCAACCGCCACCACGCGATTGGAGCCTCGCCCGTCTTTTCGAACAGCCACAACAGAGGGCTCGCAAAGCACGATGCCTTTGCTTTTGACATAAACCAGAGTATTGGCTGTTCCAAGATCAATAGCGAGGTCATTGGAAAACCAGCCCAGTATACGATTAAATACCATTGGGCAATCTTTCTCCTTTCCAGCAAATTCTTACGAGAGTTCTTTAATAGCACGGAGACTCCCCATCTTCAATCATTAAGTCGTTTGAGATCAAAAGGGCTCAAATTTTGTTGCGTGTCACCTCTGTGCAAAGGTCAGTCTATTCATTCCTCCAACCAATACCGCAAATCAGCAACTGAAAACTCGGTTTGGGCTCATCAAAAATTAAGTGTTCTAAATTATACTAATTACTTCCCCGCGAACATTATTTGCTTTGCACAAGTACATTCCAAATTTACACTGGATATTCGATATAAGCGCCGAGCTGGCTCCGATCACAATTTAAAAAAATCAAAAAAAAATCTAAATAATTGTCCAACTTTTGATTTTCGCTTGCAGCCGAGCACCTCTCCCTAACACGGCCGTCAGGCACGCCCCGAGGCTCCCTATGGGATGTTGGTGACCCGATGCGAGTCCCCACCTATGTCTACTCGAAAAATGGCTGGAGAAGGCGATTTGAAAATTCTACTTTATTAGTAATATTAGTTACTTATAAAGACATCCCGTTTGACTTCCCATCCCTCCTGTGCTAACCATGTCCACATGGACTTGAAGAAACGAGCAGCCCAAAACATTGCCGAACGCCTCACCTGGTGCACCGCCTCAAGAGATCAGGCGGGGATCACCCAAGATCTCGCTGACGGCAAAGACATCTCCGAGGTTTACGGGCTCGGGGAAGCCGGTCTGTTCGACGAGTTCTTCTATTTCCTTGACCAGTTCGGGTTCATGGAGCTTTTCATGAAGCTCCATCCAGTCAAAAACAAGCGCATCAGCAACGTCCAGTTCCCCACCGTGATTCTCATCTATTTGATGCGCATCGTCTCCGGCCTCTCCTTCTTCTGGCATACCCATCCAGTGATCCTAAGGTCCCAACCCTTGATGCGGCTGGTGGGGTTCAACGGAAGAGAAATAAGAGAGGGCACCAGCAAGAGGGGCAAAAAATCGGGCTCCAAAAACGAGGGGAAGGAATCCGAAGGAAAAGAACCCACCCCCATCCGCGGGCCGATCTGTCCCGATTCTATTGCTGCCTACATCCAGGCCATTAGCGCCCTTGCCCTGGAGAGGCTGTTCAATGGGGCGATCCGCATTTTGGCGGCGCACAGCTTTTTCCCCAAGCGGGTGAAAGCGCTTTTGGACGCCTCCGACATCGAATCCACCGAAGCTTGCCAAGGCTGCGGCAAAGTCACCAAACAGAAGGCGCCGGAGTTGCGGCGACGAAAAAAACGCATCCAAAAAGTATTGGAAACCGTGTTTGGCTTCAAGATCTGGGTGGTATGGGACCCGAACAGCCGTATTCCCCTGGCCATGCGGTTTGCCACCATCGATGTGCACGACATCAATGAGGCGCAGGGGGTCGTCCAGCAGGCCATCGAGAATCTGGGGGCTCATGCTCGAATCACCTCCCTTGCCATTGATCGCGGATTCATGGACGGTCCCTTTCTTTGGTGGCTGAACCGGAAGGGAATCCTTTTCTATATCCCTGCCAAAACCAACATGAATGTCTATGGAGAAGCCCTTTCGCTGATAGGTGGGGGCATCCGAAAAACCAGAGAGAGAAAACGAGCCGTCGGTGGAGGAAAGAATAAAACCACAGTCTTGGATCACTGGGATGTTGCAGGGATCGAATCGCTCACCACGGCAGGATTTTATGGACCGCTTGGCAGCGGCTCTCATGAGAACAAAAAGGACTTTGTAGCCAATCCCCTCCATGCGGTGGTGGTTTTGCACGATCCTTACAAAGAAAAACATCCTCACTCCGACACCCTGGTCATCCTCACCAACGGCCCTGTCACAAACCCCTTGAGTGTCTATGACAGCTACGACGCCCGAAGCGAAATCGAAAACGGACTCTTTCGGGAAGCCAAACAAGCCTGGTTCATTGAACGGCCTGCCCGAAATACAGCCGCTGCCTTTCGATCCCACGTCTATCTCACCCTCATCACCATGGCCTTAACCAACGCCTTTAGGACCTGGATGGATCAACAAGATACATTGGAGCAGCAGGGAGAAGAAACCGGCATTCGCAAATTCCGCGAAAAAATCCGACAGGAAAATGGCAACAAACTCATCGTCTTTGACGAAGATCGCTACGCCATCTTCGACACCTATGAAGTGTTCATTCTCTGCGACCGAAATGTTCGTAAACCCACCGGGGTCCCACAGGTGGTCTCTAAACAAGACATCCTAAAAAAGTACGGCGCCCTCCTGGAATAGTCTGTCACCCCTATTTTCTGTTATCCCCCATTACCTCCCGCACAACAAGCAAGGCCCTCTTTTTTATCACCAAACTTGCCCTTCCTTTCCCGGACTTTCTCTTAATTGGCCTAAAATCGAACTTGCCGCTGAACCATACACTACCCACTTGTCGGTCAATTTGAGGCGCTTAAGGCAGCCAATAAAGCCCTCAGGCTCTGTGTTAGTCGGTCCTCGCTCTTGGACCCTTCCTTATCTCGAATATCCAGTCCAAATTTACACTGGATATTCGATATAAGCGCCGAGCTGGCTCCGATCACAATTTAAAAAAATCAAAAAAAAATCTAAATAATTGTCCAACTTTTGATTTTCGCTTGCAGCCGAGCACCTCTCCCTAACACGGCCGTCAGGCACGCCCCGAGGCTCCCTATGGGATGTTGGTGACCCGATGCGAGTCCCCACCTATGTCTACTCGAAAAATGGCTGGAGAAGGCGATTTGAAAATTCTACTTTATTAGTAATATTAGTTACTTATAAAGACATCCCGTTTGACTTCCCATCCCTCCTGTGCTAACCATGTCCACATGGACTTGAAGAAACGAGCAGCCCAAAACATTGCCGAACGCCTCACCTGGTGCACCGCCTCAAGAGATCAGGCGGGGATCACCCAAGATCTCGCTGACGGCAAAGACATCTCCGAGGTTTACGGGCTCGGGGAAGCCGGTCTGTTCGACGAGTTCTTCTATTTCCTTGACCAGTTCGGGTTCATGGAGCTTTTCATGAAGCTCCATCCAGTCAAAAACAAGCGCATCAGCAACGTCCAGTTCCCCACCGTGATTCTCATCTATTTGATGCGCATCGTCTCCGGCCTCTCCTTCTTCTGGCATACCCATCCAGTGATCCTAAGGTCCCAACCCTTGATGCGGCTGGTGGGGTTCAACGGAAGAGAAATAAGAGAGGGCACCAGCAAGAGGGGCAAAAAATCGGGCTCCAAAAACGAGGGGAAGGAATCCGAAGGAAAAGAACCCACCCCCATCCGCGGGCCGATCTGTCCCGATTCTATTGCTGCCTACATCCAGGCCATTAGCGCCCTTGCCCTGGAGAGGCTGTTCAATGGGGCGATCCGCATTTTGGCGGCGCACAGCTTTTTCCCCAAGCGGGTGAAAGCGCTTTTGGACGCCTCCGACATCGAATCCACCGAAGCTTGCCAAGGCTGCGGCAAAGTCACCAAACAGAAGGCGCCGGAGTTGCGGCGACGAAAAAAACGCATCCAAAAAGTATTGGAAACCGTGTTTGGCTTCAAGATCTGGGTGGTATGGGACCCGAACAGCCGTATTCCCCTGGCCATGCGGTTTGCCACCATCGATGTGCACGACATCAATGAGGCGCAGGGGGTCGTCCAGCAGGCCATCGAGAATCTGGGGGCTCATGCTCGAATCACCTCCCTTGCCATTGATCGCGGATTCATGGACGGTCCCTTTCTTTGGTGGCTGAACCGGAAGGGAATCCTTTTCTATATCCCTGCCAAAACCAACATGAATGTCTATGGAGAAGCCCTTTCGCTGATAGGTGGGGGCATCCGAAAAACCAGAGAGAGAAAACGAGCCGTCGGTGGAGGAAAGAATAAAACCACAGTCTTGGATCACTGGGATGTTGCAGGGATCGAATCGCTCACCACGGCAGGATTTTATGGACCGCTTGGCAGCGGCTCTCATGAGAACAAAAAGGACTTTGTAGCCAATCCCCTCCATGCGGTGGTGGTTTTGCACGATCCTTACAAAGAAAAACATCCTCACTCCGACACCCTGGTCATCCTCACCAACGGCCCTGTCACAAACCCCTTGAGTGTCTATGACAGCTACGACGCCCGAAGCGAAATCGAAAACGGACTCTTTCGGGAAGCCAAACAAGCCTGGTTCATTGAACGGCCTGCCCGAAATACAGCCGCTGCCTTTCGATCCCACGTCTATCTCACCCTCATCACCATGGCCTTAACCAACGCCTTTAGGACCTGGATGGATCAACAAGATACATTGGAGCAGCAGGGAGAAGAAACCGGCATTCGCAAATTCCGCGAAAAAATCCGACAGGAAAATGGCAACAAACTCATCGTCTTTGACGAAGATCGCTACGCCATCTTCGACACCTATGAAGTGTTCATTCTCTGCGACCGAAATGTTCGTAAACCCACCGGGGTCCCACAGGTGGTCTCTAAACAAGACATCCTAAAAAAGTACGGCGCCCTCCTGGAATAGTCTGTCACCCCTATTTTCTGTTATCCCCCATTACCTCCCGCACAACAAGCAAGGCCCTCTTTTTTATCACCAAACTTGCCCTTCCTTTCCCGGACTTTCTCTTAATTGGCCTAAAATCGAACTTGCCGCTGAACCATACACTACCCACTTGTCGGTCAATTTGAGGCGCTTAAGGCAGCCAATAAAGCCCTCAGGCTCTGTGTTAGTCGGTCCTCGCTCTTGGACCCTTCCTTATCTCGAATATCCAGAAATTTACAAGATATGCTTGACAGTTTGTAGCTATTTAGATTATCAAAGATGGTTTGTGTTCGAGTTTATAGAGTGATGTACCCAAGTGTCCATCTTTTTTTATTGGTTTTAATATCTTGATGAGGTGAAGCAAGATGAAAAGGACTTTTCAACCAAGCAATCTTAAAAGAAAGCGAACTCACGGATTTCTGGTCCGTATGGCGACCAGGTCGGGCCGAGCAGTCATTAGCAAACGTCGATCCAAGGGCCGCAAGCGACTAGCAGTCTGATTTGTGCCTCATCACGGAGCAGACACTAGTAAGGAAAACATATATGGAAAGGGCGGGCGGACCATTTGAGAGGTTCATACCGGTATCGGCCCCACGAAAGATTGCTAGTATCCAGGCAATATCAAAAGGTTAAAAAAGAGGGGCGACGTGCAAAAACCGCCCACTTTGGAGTCAATTATAGCTGTAACCGCCTGCCCTTCCACAGGTTAGGGCTAGTGGTGCAAAAACGATTTTGGAATTCCGTCCATAGAAACCGTATTAAAAGGTGCCTGCGAGAGTGGTTTCGAATCCACAAAAAACAAATCCCCCTTCCAGGAAAAGATATTGTGATTGTGGCAAGGCCCGGAGCTGAGCAGTTAAGCGTGCAAGATATATCTACCGAGCTCATAAAAATATTTCAAGGACAGGGTGGCTGCAAAAGATGATCAGATTTATTTTGTTGTCATTCATTCGTTTTTACCAGCTTGTTATTTCCCCATTAATGGGGCCCCACTGTCGCTTCATTCCCAGTTGTTCTCAATACACGTACGAAGCAATCCAGATTCACGGCCCTATCAAAGGCTCGCTGATGGGAGCATGGCGACTGGCAAGATGCCATCCTCTTGGTTCGGGCGGCTATGATCCCGTCGTGAAACCAAACAAACAAAAGATTTTGGGATGATACGGAGTACACTTGAATGGAAAAAAGAGCTTTAATAGCTTTTGTTTTGTCACTTGCAGTGCTTCTTTTTTGGGAGCTGTATTTCGGAGGCCTTTACCGAACACCTCCCACCCAAACCAAGGAGCAAACGCAAACAGTTTCCCCGCCTCCTGAGCCCACTCAAACTGAAACACCGTCCAAGTTGTTGCCCGAGACGCTGCCCAAGGATCGTCTTTCGGTTTCGGATCGAAGTTTCCAAAGCTGGTTGGTCGACACGAACGTCTATGAAATGAAAATATTGGCACCGGGTGCTCGACTCGATTCATTTAAGCTCAAGGACTACCGGCAACAAGTAGCACCCACCTCACCTCCCATGGACATGGTAACGACCCAGACATCCGGGTATCTGCCTATCGCGGTAGACTTGGTCCATCATTCGAATTTGGAGTTGGGCACACGCCCCTTTGAGAGTCAAGCTCCGGAACTGATCAAGCTTCCTTCCTCTGCTGAGTCGCAGCAACCTATATCTTTTTCAACTACCGTCCCCGGACAAGTAAAACTGACGAAGACTTTAAGCCCTGTCCCCGGAACATATATTATCGATGCTGCAATTCGAATCGAAAACCTGTCGTCGGAAAAACTGCAGGATCAACTTGGCATCAGTTTTTATTTCGAACCGTATGAAAAAGCAAACGAAACCTCCTACAACAAATCCCAGCTAACCCTGCTCAAGAACGGTTCGCTTGAATATCATCAGGCAAAAGATCTCAGGAAGAAAGAATTCATATTTGACCCACCCATGGACTGGATAGGCTATGAAAACAACTACTTCATACAAGCCATCATCCCAATGGAAAAAGAGGGATACAAATTAGTTCCCCGCGTACTTGATGAGAACAAAGGGTTGATCCAGCTGGTTTACTTGACAAACCCTTTCGAGTTGTCCGCTGGTGAGGCGAAAACTTATAAATTGAGAACTTTACTTGGGACCTAAAGATGTCGAAACGTTAGGAAAAGCGGGCCACGATCTTGCGCGAGCGGTTGACTTCGGCTGGTTTACTTTTCTTGCCAAACCTCTACTACTGGTTCTGCGCTGGTTTTATAAGTACACGCACAACTATGGAATTGCGATTATTTTGTTAACGGTTGTTATCAAGATTATTTTCTGGCCGCTGACTCAGAAAAGCTACAAGTCTATGCAGGTCATGAAAAAAATCCAACCCAAGATCGCTCAGGTGAGAGAAAAATACAAAGATGATAGAGAGAAACTCAATCAAGAATTAATGATGCTCTACCGAACTTACAAAGTGAACCCGCTGGGTGGATGTCTGCCTATGGTGTTGCAGATTCCGGTGTTTTTCGCTTTGTATCGGATGCTTTACGGTGCATTAGAATTGAGACATAAGCCTTTTATGTTATGGATCAACGACCTTACCGCCCCAGACCGCCTTCACATAGGGATTGATATCCCGTATCTGGGGGGCATCCCTGTACTTACCCTTTTGATGGGAGTATCCATGTTCATTCAGCAAAAGATGACCCCTTCTGGCGGTGACCCCCGTCAAGAAAAAATGATGTTGCTTATGCCGGTCATCTTTACCGTTTTCTTTATAAACTTTCCGTCGGGTCTTGTGTTATACTGGTTGGTGAATAATGTTTTGTCCATCGTGCAGCAGTACTGGATCAATCGTAGTGCATAGGTCGCATCTCCCCCACCAAATGCGCCATCAGTTGCTCAGTTCGGAAAGTTAACGGAGGAGAGCATGTCAACTCTGGAAATCGAAGAAAAATCAGTCGAGGACGCCATCTCTTTGGCTTGTGAAAAACTAAAACTGCCTCGGGAAAAGCTGGAAATAGAAATTCTTTCTAAGGGTTCTTCAGGCATTTTTGGGATAGTGGGCGCTAAGAAGGCAAAAATTCGAGTCAGCGCAAAAGAAGTTCCAGCGGAAGCAGCCAAAGAGCGCGCCAAGGAGATCCTGTCCGAAATTCTCAAACACGTCGATTTGCCCACCGTAGTAGAGTCTGAAACCAGAAATGGTCATATCTACCTGAACATCATCAGCAATGGCTCCGGGCTTCTCATTGGTAAAAGAGGCAAGACGTTGCAAGCACTGCAATATTTGGTTGCTAAAATCGTCCAGAAGGAAACCGGCGAGAATCTATCGATTATTGTAGATACCGAAAACTATCGATCGAAGCGTGAAGATAGCCTGACCGAACTCGCCCGACAATTGTGTGAAAAGGTAAAAAAAGCTCGCCGTCCATTGACGACAGGGCCAATGAACGCCCAGGATCGCCGTATCATTCACCTTGCATTGAAAGAAGACCAGGACGTCCGAACCAAGAGCAAAGGAGAAGGGAACCTTCGACGGGTAGTGATTTATCCGGTAAAGAAAGGCAAAAAGCCCCACAAGATGGCCCCACAAGATGGAAACCCGAGGGAATGATCGAGATAGTACTACTGCACGATGGATTTTAAACTCAATCAGGATACCATCTCTGCCATAGCGACCCCAATTGGGCAGGGAGGAATAGGGATCGTAAAGATAAGCGGGCCAGCCGCTTTAGTCATTGCTGAAACAATCTTCCGACCTAGAAAACCTGTTCATTCGTTTGAGACCCACAAGCTCTACCATGGTTGGATCGTAGAACCTGAAACGCAAGAAGTGATCGATGAGGTGCTCCTGAGTTACATGGCCAATCCTCACACCTATACTCGGGAAGACCTCGTTGAAATCAACTGCCACAGCGGCTTCATGGTATTGAACCGCATTATGGAACTCGTTCTCCAGAGCGGCTCGCGCCTTGCGGAACCCGGGGAGTTCACTCGTCGGGCCTTTTTGAATGGTCGTATTGACCTTTCTCAAGCCGAAGCCGTAACGGACATCATTCACTCTAAATCTCAGCAAAGCCTTCTCGCTGCAGGGCGTCATTTGAGAGGGGATTTTCGGGATAGAATTATCGCATTGAGAGATCAGCTTTTTCAGCTGCAGACCGAAATAGAAGCCCTCATCGATTTTAGCGATGACCTGGATGAAGAAACTATCGAGCGTCCACTGGCGCACCTCAGACTAGACGAATCTCTAATCCATCCCCTAAGCCAAATTCTTGCATGCTATGAAAGTGGGCGTATCCTGCGCGAAGGACTCACCCTGGTCCTCGTTGGCAAACCAAATGTAGGGAAATCTTCGTTACTGAACGTTTTGCTTGGAAAAGACCGTGCCATCGTGACATCCATACCGGGAACGACACGAGATGTCATTGAAGATAGCTTTTTGCTGTCCGGGGTCTTGGTTAGAATTTTGGACACAGCAGGTATTCGTTTGCAGCCCGATTCCATAGAATCCATGGGGATTGAGAGAACTCTCTCCTCGGTTGTCGAAGCCGATGTGATCCTGTGGCTGATCGATCAGAGTCAGCCGTTAAGCCAAGAGGATGACCAAGTCTTTAAGGCGGTCTCCTCACGACAGTATCTTGCGTTATTAAATAAATCTGATCTTCCACCCGTAGTAACTATTGATGACATAAAAAACCGCTACAGATCGCAATGCGACGGTGCTGACAATGTCAGTTTTTAATCACTTTGATATCGCGAGATTGAGAACCCTCCTGCAAGACGACTTCCTTGGGCACCCTCTCGAAGTGGATCGTTCGGCAATGATTCCAAACCTACGCCAAAAAGAATGTTTAGAGCAGTCTCTAATGGCATTGCACCGAGCCAAAGAGCTCTTAGAAAGTGGCAGCTATACTGAACTGGTGAGCTTAGAAATCCAGGCCGCCAAAAAACAACTTAATTCCGTGCTTGGCCTGGAAGCTGATCAGGACTTACTGGATAGCATCTTCTCCCAGTTCTGTATTGGTAAATGAAAACACTGGCCATGGATTTACAGTGTCGACTTGGAACCAAGGACCCCTGAATATCGAACGTTTGACGGGCAGCATTTCAGCCTTCATGCAGGAAGAAGATTTCTTCTTGACCGACTCTCAAGCCCAACTTTGCGCACAACATGTTCTGCTCATGCAATCTTGGAATCGCAGTGTTAATCTCACCCGCATCACCGATTTGCGAGAAATATTGATAAAACATTTGCTGGACTCCCTGATTCCAAGCCTTTGGCTACCACATTTGGGTAAAGCTCTCGATATAGGAACGGGGGCAGGCTTTCCAGGGGTCCCCATCAAGATAGCTCATCCTGAGTTATGTATGACATTGCTCGAATCCAAACGCAAAAAAGTAAGTTTTCTCAAAGTGTTGTTGACAAGACTGCAAATGCGGGATATTCGGGCGATTCAGGGAAGATGGGAGGATCTAATTGAAACGGAAACAGTTGCCACACCAGTTAACTTTGATCTGATAATCCTGCGTGCGTTGCGTCTGAACCCCTACCAATTAGCGGGATTGGCTGGAAGCATATTGAATCTTGGTGGGACAATCGCCTGGTGGACGGGCCCCAACTTAGATAAAAGCACCATAAGTAACTATAATTCACAACTAAAAAAAGTTGGAATCAGATTAGAGGGTTGTTTCCCATATAATTTGCCCTCGTTATCCAAGACTCGCAACATTTGTGTCTGGAAAAAGCTCGATTGATCTGGAAGCTATGCAACTGGAACGTATTACAGTCAACACACACGATCATTATCAAGGCGCCCAGGAACCAACTGCCTTTTGCTGGCGCAATCATAATTACCAGATCGAGGAGATAATCGATCGCTGGTACCAAGGTTATATGGACTCCACACGCATGCCTCTCCGTTATTATAAAGTCAAGACGACAGACGGCCTCATATTTACTCTTCGCTATCACGAGCTTTTCACTGCCTGGAGCCTTTTGGTTCCAGCAGGGGATATCGAACCATGAGCAGGTATCTCAAGGAAATTGCTGAAATCGTACCAGTTGATTCCACTTCTTGGCTTTGGAGGATAGGGAGTTGATCCGAATCGCAGTGGTTGACGGTCAAGGAGGCGGCATCGGCACCTCGATCATTAAGAAGATAAAAGAATCATATGGAGAAAGAGTTGAAGTGTGGGCTCTTGGTACAAACGCAATAGCAACTTCCCAGATGATGAAGGCAAGGGCCAATCGCGGTGCAACGGGAGAAAACGCGATATGCCATTGTGTAAAACAAGTCGATATAATTATAGGTTCAATTTCTATTCTAATTTCCAATGCCATGATGGGTGAAGTCACATCCTTGATGGCTTTAGCCATTGGCGAGGCCAGGGCAACGAAACTGTTTCTACCCCTGACCCAAGAATCGATCCTGGTAGTTGGAAGCGTACGAGAACCCTTGCCGCACTTGGTGGACCAGCTTGTGAATGAGCACCTCAAGCCTTATGTCGCGAGAGACGAGGACAGGAAATGAATTTAGAGCCTGAATTGGCAACTCCTCACCTTGTCCTCGGGGGAGCAAAGAGCGGCAAGAGCGTTTTTGCTGAAAAAACATTACTGGCTTTCCGTCCTCCCTATATCTACCTGGCTACCGCGCAGGTGCTCGACGAAGAGATGCGCGAACGTGTGCGAGAGCATCGCAAACGCAGACAGGATTTTTGGGATACTTTAGAGAGTCCGTATCAGTTAGTAGAAAACCTATTGGAACTGCGTCACGAGAACCGACCCGTTTTGGTGGATTGTCTCACTCTTTGGTTAAGCAACTTGCTGCTTCAGGAAACCAGTGATCCCAAGCGGTCTGTCAACAAACTGACTGAGGCTCTCAAAATTGTAGATTATCCGTTGATACTTGTTTCCAATGAAGTCGGAGCGGGGATCGTACCAGACAACCCTTTAGCGAGGAAATTTCGCGACCTTGCAGGTTGGGCAAATCAATCGGTAGCGTCGGTTTGTCGTACAGTCACATTTATCGTTGCCGGATTTCCGGTTCACCTCAAACAAGAACCTCAATAAAATTTGCATCACACTTCATTGAAAAATTTAGTCAAACAATTCGCCACGGCAGTTAGTTTTCTAACCGTGTTTCCTGTGCCTCAAGGTCTCACGCGATCGGCTGTTTCTGCCGACTTGGCCGGAAGCTTTTCGTTTTTTCCTCTAGTCGGCCTCATAGTAGGGATCTGCAGCATTATTGTCGCAATCGCAATACATCCATGGATGCCCGCATTGCTCTCCGCCGTTGTTCTGACTACTCTTTTGGTCATTTTGACGCGCGGCCTGCACCTTGACGGCCTAGCGGACTTGACAGATGGGATAGGCGGCGGATACACAACTGAGCGACGTCTGGCAATCATGAAAGACAGCAACATCGGGACGTTTGGTTCGCTTGCGCTTGTGCTTGCGATGCTGTTTAAGGTTGCGAGTCTGCATGCCTTATTAGAATCAAGCCATTGGGCACCCATTTTGCTGGTGCCGAGTTTCGGTCGTCTCGCCATGGTCTTCGCCGCTTACAAAAGCACCTACGCCCGGCCGGAAGGGGGACTCGGCAAACCCTTTTTAGAGCACATGACGGCTAAACAGCCTTGGGTCTCAACAATCTCTGCCTGTGTTATCGGACTCATGATTTCTCCTGGCTTGACGGTCTTGTATTTCCCGGTGGTAATCCTCTGCGCAGTATTGTTTCGCTTGATCGGTCGGCGCTGGCTTGGAGGGATGACAGGAGACGTGCTAGGTGCAACAAACGAAGTAACCGAGATCATCTTGTTTTCACTCTCAGCATGTGCCGTAAATCAATTTTAGAACCAATCATTTAATAAGCTGAGCTATAATATGCATACGAACCTACCCACCCACTGGCAAATCCTCGAGTTGCTCAAGGCAAAACGCGGGAAGCCATTGCCAGGACCTGAATTAGCGTCCCAACTCGGGATCAGCCGAACGGCTGTATGGAAACACATGCAAAAATTGAATGCTCGGGGTTATTCCATAAAAACATACCCCAAGAGCGGCTACCAGCTGATGGATGTGCCGGATCTTCTGATTCCTGAGGAGGTCAGCCCCAGTCTCACAACCCCAACATTTGGAAGAATTTACCATCATTTCCATCAGCTAGGCTCAACCAACGATCAGGCAATTAAGTTAGCCATCCAAGGGGCTCCGCATGGTTCCGTAATAGTAGCAGAAGAACAGACTGAGGGCAGGGGGCGGCTTCGGCGGCCCTGGTTTTCGAATGCCCGCACAGGCATATATATGTCGATTGTATTGCGGGAATGTTTACCTTTAAAAGATATTCAGCAATCAACTCTTGTCGCTTCACTATCGCTAGCGAGAATTCTTTGCGACGATTATCGTTTAAATTCGTTTATTAAGTGGCCTAATGACATCTTAATTGAAGATCGAAAGGTTGCCGGTATTCTTGCCGAAATGCAATCCGATCACGATGCAGTTCAGTTTCTCATAATGGGGATCGGCATCAACGTCAATCATCGATCTGAACAATTGCGGGGTCCGTTCCGCTATCCGGCTACTTCAGTCGCAATTGAACTCGGCAGGAAGATTAAACGGCAAGATTTGCTGGTGAGCTTTTTACACCGGTTTGAAGCGGATTATGAACGTCTCCTTCACGGAGGGTTCGGCCTGTTTCTATCTGGATATGAACAATTTTCGAACTTACATGGAAAAACAATTACTATCCGTTGTGGGGAAGTGGACTACTCGGGCAGGGTTTTGGGGTTTACGTCTCAAGGGGCTCTTAGATTACTGCAGGAAGGAAAGGGAGAAAAAGTCATCTGGGTGGGGGACGTTACCCAGGTGGCAAGCAATTTCTGAGATAAGATCGCTTTCTGGCGATCACGGTAGCACGACATTTACATCCCCCTTGCTCTCTCCATTGCCTCCTGTTTTCGTTTGCACTCGATGCATAAAGTAGTTACCGGCCGGGCCTTGAGCCGCTCGAGATCGATATCGTCACCGCATGATTCGCACTGGCCAAAGGTTCCGTCTTCAATGCGCTGCAATGCTTCACGAATTTTCATAATCAGCTTGCGCTCGCGATCTCTGATGCGTAGCATGAAGTTGCGATCGGATTCTAAAGTGGCACGATCGGTGGGATCCGGAAAAGTATCTTCGGTATCAGTCATTCCCGCCACCGTCCTTTCAGCCTCTTCATATAACTCATCCAGGCGCTTTAGCAGAATCTCTTTGAAATAGGCGGTTGTTTCTTTATCCATACTTTGCTCTCCTGAAGGGTTTTTAACGAGGTTTCTCGCTAGCACACTACCTGCAAAGTGTAAAGCAAAAATCCACACAAAATTGTCAACTGTCGCGCTGATACGTGCCGCTCCTACCGCCGCTTTTAAAAGTCAACCGAACCTCTAATATTTTAATGTCCCGATCTACTGCCTTGCACATATCATAGATAGTTAAAGCAGCGTGGGTAACCGCAACCAAAGCCTCCATTTCAACACCTGTACGGTCATTTGTTTTGACTCGAGAACATATATGGATATGCTGATTGGCCAAATCAGGAACAAAGTCAATTTCAATCCCTGTCAGCAGCAAAGGATGGCAGAGCGGAATAAGTTCCCAAGTCTTTTTCGCAGCCATTATTCCCGCAAGACGAGCAGCCTCGTAAACGTTGCCTTTCGCTATTCTGTGCCCCTCGATCTGCTCCAGAGTCCCTGCAGAAAGCTTCACCCAAGCTTCAGCCCTGGCTTCCCGAGCGGACACCCCTTTTTCACTCACGTCCACCATTCGCAGCCGACCTTTGGAGTCAACATGGCTAAACATTAAATCTTTCTCTGACACCTGATTTCCTCTTTATCTTTGAGGGCTTTCATCAGTTGTAAACATCCACAGCATTCTACATTCTATCCGCAGTATGCAGCAGAATCACCAAGTCTCCCGCACGACTTCCCGGCCTCGGCTGATCCCCCACTCCAGAAATTCTCAAACGGCTCCCAGGCATAGTTCCTGGCGGTATCCATACCCTCAAGGAACATGTTTCCTCAAATTCTCCATTACCGTGACATTTCTCGCAGGAATACGACGTGCTTTTTCGGCCGTTCCCCATACACTCGCAGCAAAACACCAGTCTGGCGTAATCAATCCATTCATAGGTGCCTTCAAGCAAGGCGCTGCTGGGAATCAGCAAATCAAAGCGCAAGTCACTGACTACACGTTCCCTTAAACCGTACTGAATCCCAAATGCTTCTTTTAAAGCATCTTTGAGCGAAGTTGCGCAGGCTTGAGAAGAGGTTCGACTCCTCTCCCTTGTCCCATTGCCGCGCTCAACATAGCCTTTTAATCTGTCATATTTCTTGCGTTTAATGGGATCGACGAGTGTCTCATAGGCCTCTAGGGCACTCCTAAAGTGCTCACCAGCTCGAGGATCATCAGGATTTCGGTCAGGATGGCAACGAAACGCCAGCAACCTGAACGCTCGCTTGATTTCCTCTTGACTTGCACTAAAAGATATACCTAAGATCTTATAATAACAGGTCACCATCAATTACTAACCAATATCATGAAAATTGAAGATGAAGGTTCATGCTTGTCATAAGTTTACTATCATCAAAAGATCGTTCCAATTTTCCAACCTTATCAATAAACTACAACGGTATCCGTCCGTCAGGTACCGGAGGAAGTAATTTTAAGAGGATTTTCGCCGCAAAACAAGCTTAAACAAAACCATTTTCTTTACCTGGGGCCTGGCTAACCGAGGATGAGGCTGTCCATGATTGCCAAAACTTACACCTCCAGTCTATTAGGCATTGATGCCATCCTTGTCGAAGTCGAGGTCGATCTCTCTCCCGGACTCCCGACTTTTGCCACAGTTGGATTACCAGACAGCATTGTGCGAGAAAGCAAGGACAGGGTCAAAACTGCATTACAGAACAGCGGCTATCCATTCCCATCTCAACGGATAACAGTGAATCTTGCCCCCGCTCATCTAAAGAAAGAAGGAGCGGGATTTGATCTACCAATTGCTGTGGGCATTTTGGCGGCTATGGGAATTGTAAAAAGTGAACAGACCAGGCAAGTGTTGTTGGTCGGGGAGCTTTCCCTTGATGGACGCGTAAAGCCCGTTGCCGGTAGCCTCTCAATGGCGATTCAAGCCCAAAAAAACGGCTATAAATGTATGATTCTTTCAGCTGAAAATGCTTCTGAAGCGGCCGTAACAGACGGCCTGACTGTTTATCCAATAAACCATTTGTCGGAAGTTGTTGAGCACCTTAACAACAGCGTTCCCGTAAACCCGGTCAAGTTGGACTGGGATGTCATTTTGCATACCGAACAGGGCGACGGAGTGGATTTCGATGAGGTTAAAGGACAGGAGCACGCCAAACGAGGCTTGGAAGTCGCCGCGGCCGGTGGACACAACGTGCTTTTAATAGGGCCGCCAGGTGCCGGAAAAACAATGCTCGCACAGCGACTTCCTTCGATTTTGCCGAAACTGAGTTTCGACGAAGCTCTGGAGACCTCGAAAATATTTAGCGTGGCCGGACTTCTGAAAGCGACACCCCTCATGCTGCAACGTCCTTTCCGCGCCCCTCATCATACCATATCCGACGCAGGGCTGGTTGGAGGAGGCCAAATTCCGAGACCCGGCGAAGTTAGCCTCGCGCACAACGGAGTTTTGTTTTTGGATGAATTTCCTGAGTTTCGCCGTAATGTTCTGAACTTGCTTCGGCAGCCGCTGGAAGATGGCAATGTTACTATTGCACGCGCGAGTATGTCACTTACTTACCCGGCACGGTTTATGTTGGTCGCCGCCATGAACCCCTGCCCATGCGGCTTCAGCGGTGATCCTTTGAGGCCATGTATCTGTTCGGCTACTCAGGTTCGAAGATATCGAAGTCGAATCTCCGGGCCGATTTTGGACCGCATTGACCTTCATATAGAAGCGCCGGCTGTGCGATACGAAGACTTGCATTCCACTCACAATGCAGAATCATCAATTGAAATCCGTAAGCGAGTTATTCAAGCACGTCAGGTCCAATTGGAGCGATACGCTAAAAGTACATCCGTCTACTCAAATGCGCTAATGAAACCCAGACTCATCAAAAAGTACTGCCAGCTTGAGAGCTCTGGAGAAGAAATTCTTAAGGAAGCAGTACATCGGCTTGGTTTGAGCGCCCGGGCTTACCACCGTATCCTCAAAGTCGCAAGAACCATTGCAGATTTAAACGCCGAGGAACAGATACTCACCAATCATTTACTAGAAGCCATACAATATAGATCGTTAGACAGAAGGTTGTTCTGATCCTTTGATCTCCAATTGATTTCACCTGCCACAACCCTTGAGTTCGTCACACCAAACTTAGCTATCTCCTTTTCACACGCCCCCCTCGTTTGGTTCTTGACAGTCATTTCCAATTCGTCTATCGTGCTTACATTCACAAGATTTAATGACTTAATGATTTGTTGGTTGAGATTCGATGCCCGCAAGCTGGATAGGCTTCAGCCTTGCAGGCTTTTGCTTTATTATGAGACGTCATAAGCCTCTTGCCTACTAGGTTTTATGACCATCTACAGATTGAGGTCAACCTGTTAAATGGACCTTGCGAAGTTTTTAACACAACACGGGCCGTCCATTCTAAAAAAATGGTTTAACTCCATCCTTGACACCTACCCTCCTGAGACGGCAAGGATGTTGAAAAGAGAAAAGAATCAATTCGCCAATCCAGTTGGGAGTACCATTTACCAAGGCATGGAAGGCCTTTATCAGGAATTGATCAACGGCATCAACCCCGAAACTGTCACCCCATTTTTAGACAAGATCATCAGGATCCGCGCCATTCAGGATTTTTCTCCATCCAGAGCCATCGCTTTCGTCTTTACATTGAAAGAACTGGTTAGAGAACAATCCAAAGAGGCCGAAGTTTCCCAGGAAGGACTACCCTCTGAAGATCTTGTATCTTTTGAAGCGAGAGTAGACCAACTGGCAATGCTTGCTTTTGATATCTACGTACAGTGTCGCGAACAACTCTATGAACTCAGAGTCAACGAGGTGAAGAACAGGACACACAGGCTTTTGCAAAGGGCAAACCTCCTTGCTGAGATCCCCGATCAAGAGCCTCCATCTAAAGGTTAAGGTCTATTAAACCTAAACTTCTTGAAACGAGGGATTAGTAAATGGGCATCAAGTTTTCTTTACTCGCAGTCCTTGCGCTCGTTCTGGCAGCTTTTTTAGGAGTGGAGGTCGTTGGCATGAACTACTTTTTTGCTGTATTAGTGCCATATGTGGCCTTCTTCCTATTCTTGAGCGGGTTCGTCTATCGCATCCTGAAATGGGCACGGGTACCCGTTCCATTTCGCATAACCACAACCTCGGGTCAGCAGAAATCTCTGCCATGGGTAAAGCAGAATAAGCTTGACAACCCTACCAGCAAAGTCGCCACCGTAGGCCGAATGGCGCTCGAAGTCCTGCTGTTCCGCTCACTGTTCAAAAACACCAAAATGGAGTTCAGGGAAGGACCCAAGGTCACCTACCAATGGGAAAAATGGCTCTGGTTGGCTGGACTGGCATTTCATTATTCCTTTTTTATCATCATAATTCGGCATCTCAGGTTTTTTATGGAACCAGTTCCCGGCTTCGTGCATACCACAGAAGCTCTTGATGGCTTTCTTCAACTCGGGCTTCCCGGTCTCTACATCACCGACCTGTTATTTCTTGCTGCAGTCACTTATCTCTTTATCCGCCGGGTTGTCATTCCGCAAGTGCGCTACATTTCGCTTCCCGCAGACTACTTCCCTCTTTTTCTGCTCCTCGGCCTGGGCATTACAGGTGTCTTGATGCGCTATTTCACAAAAGTCGATGTCATCAAGATAAAGGAACTTGCCATGGGCCTGGCCACGCTCCACCCAACCGTCCCTGAAGGGATTGGCGTTCTGTTCTTCATCCATCTATTCCTAGTCAGCACTTTAATCGCCTACTTTCCTTTCAGCAAATTGATGCATTTAGGTGGCATCTTCCTCAGCCCCACCAGGAACATGCCTAACGACAGCCGGATACGCAGGCACATCAATCCTTGGAATTACCCTGTGAAGGTTCATACCTATGAGGAGTATGAAGACGACTTCAGGGAGAAAATGATAGAAGCCGGACTACCAGTGGAGAAGGAGTAAAAATGGCTAAGGTTCCCAAAGCAAACGAGCTCATAGCAGGTACGGATCATAAGCCACCCAAGACCGGGTGGATGGACACCCCTGTTGATTTCAAACCCGGCACCTGGTGTTACGCCGGGAAGTCAAAGAATCTCAACGTCGTTGGATTGCCCAACCCCAGAGAATGGTCACCTGCCGACGAAGACTGGAAACTTCCCAAGAATTGGCAAGAAACTATCCATGACGGACTTAAGGATCGTCTTGGCAAGTATCGATCATTACAGCTCTTCATGGACATTTGTGTAAGATGCGGTGCATGTTCTGACAAATGCCATTTCTTTATAGGATCCGGCGACCCCAAAAATATGCCGGTTCTGCGCGCCGAATTACTAAGATCCATCTATCGGAAAGACTTCACCCTGGCCGGCAAGGTTCTCGGCAAAATGGCCGGGGCACGGGAGCTTACCGAAGACGTGCTGAAAGAGTGGTTTTACTACTTCTTTCAGTGCACCGAGTGCCGCCGTTGCTCGGTTTTTTGCCCTTACGGAATTGATACCGCTGAAATCACGATGGTTGCTCGTGAGTTGTTGAACCTGATAGGCTGCAACATCGACTGGGTCGTAGGGCCAGTGGCTAATTGTTATATGAATGGAAACCATCTTGGTATCCAGCCGCACGCCTTTAAGGACATGCTCGAGTTCTTCGTTGAAGAAATCGAAGAAGTGACCGGCATTAAGATTGAGCCGACCTTCAATCGCAAAGGCGCCGAAGTCCTTTTCATTACTCCATCTGGTGATGTTTTTGCCGATCCCGGCACCTATACTCTTATGGGTTATCTCATGTTGTTCCATGAAATTGGGTTGGACTACACTTGGAGCACATATGCTTCCGAGGGTGGAAACTTTGGTTTGTTTACCTCCCACGAAATGATGAAAAGGTTAAACTCCAAGATGTACGCCGAAGCCAAACGACTTGGCGTGAAGTGGATTCTCGGCGGCGAATGCGGGCACATGTGGAGGGTGATCAATCAGTACATGGACACAATGAATGGGCCAGCTGATTTTCTTGAAGAACCTGTCTCTCCTATAACCGGAACCAAATTCGACAACGCCAAGTCTACTAAAATGGTCCACATAGTGGAATTCACTGCGGACTTGATCAAAAACGGCAAGCTTAAGCTCGACAAGAGCCGTAATGACCACTTGAAGGTCACCTATCATGATTCCTGCAACCCTGCGCGGGCCATGGGCTTTTTTGAAGAACCGCGCTACGTTTTGAATAATGTCTGCAACCACTTTTATGACATGCCGCCCAACACCATCAAAGAGCAAACTTTTTGCTGCGGCAGCGGGTCTGGTCTGAATACCGACGAGTATATGGAAATGCGGATGCGGGGAGGCCTCCCGAGAGCGAATGCGGTTAAATATGTGCATGAGCAACACGGAGTCAATATGCTTTCCTGCATTTGCGCCATCGATCGAGCGGTGCTTGTGCCTCTCATGGATTATTGGGTTCCTGGCGTTGATGTAACCGGAGTCCATGAACTGGTCGCCAACGCACTGGTAATGGAAGGAGAGAAGGAGCGGACAACAGACCTCCGCAACGAACCTCTCGAAGGAATGGAGGATAGTGATAATGAAGATCTATGATGCACGATATGTCCTCATCGGATTGGCCATTTTTGTAGTCCTTTTCACCATACCCTTCTGGTACAATATGGGGAAGGCGGTCCCTGCTCCACAGCCTAATCTGGATACGCCAGTTATTAAGCAGATGGCTGTCAAACAGTGTATTTTACCACTCGCTGAAATGCGGACCGGTCATATGCAGCTCCTCAATAACTGGAGGACCTGGGTCGTTCGCGACGGACTCAGGACCTATGTGGCGGCAGACAGCAAGACCTACAACATAAGTTTGCAAAACACTTGCATGAACTGCCACTCAAACAAAACCCAGTTCTGTGATCAATGTCACAACTATGCAGGGCTTAAGCTTGGCTCCACGCCTTACTGCTGGACTTGTCATATTGCCCCAAAGGAGAATCAGTGATGGAAACTAGCAGAAGAAATTTTTTAAAGATCAGCGGAGTCTGTGCTTTGGGGCTTACTGCACTCCCGGTCGCAGACGTTCTTGGACAAACCGATCTGCCCAAGGCTATCCAGAATCAACAAGCTCTGACAGGGCAGCATTGGGCAATGGTTGTGGACATGAAAAAATGTTGGGAAAAGGGCAAGGAAGGCTGCGTCGATTGCATCAAGGCCTGCCATACCGTCCACAATGTTCCGGATATAGGCACCATTAAAGAGGAAATCAAATGGATTTGGACGGATAACTACGAAAATGTTTTTCCCGGCCAAAACAACGAGTACAACATTCAGAATTTGGAAGGGCGCCCCTTTATCACGCTCTGCAACCACTGCACGAATCCACCGTGCGTTAGGGTTTGTCCTACCCAGGCGACTTTCAAGCGCCTGTCAGACGGTATCGTCATGATGGATTTCCACCGTTGCATTGGCTGCCGCTACTGTATGGCCGGCTGCCCTTATGGGGCGAGAAGCTTCAATTGGCGAGATCCCCGACCTTATATCAAGACCGAGTTGAACATGAGATTCCCAACTCGTGAACGTGGCGTAGTGGAAAAATGTAACTTCTGTGCGGAAAGACTGGCAGATGGCTTGCTACCCGCTTGCGTTGAGGCGTGCAAGGTTGGAGCCCTCTCCTTCGGCGATTTAGCCGACCCGAATTCAGTCGTCCGCAAGCTGGTCGCGTCTCACTTCACTATGCGTCGGAAACCCGAGCTTGGCACACAACCCAACGTTTACTACATAGTATGAGGGGTGTATTATGCTTGAGAGAGCACTCACAGGAGATAAAAAGTATTACCGATGGCTGATGTTCTTGCTTGTCTTAATGGGGTTGGGATTCGCATCCTATCTTTACCAGTTCAATAAAGGCCTCACCATCACCGGTATGAGCAGGGATGTATCCTGGGGATTTTATATCGCACAGTTTACTTTCCTTGTCGGTGTTGCGGCCTCGGCGGTCATGGTCGTTCTTCCCTACTATCTCCACGATGTGAAGGTATTCGGTAAGATCACTATCTTAGGAGAGTTTTTGGCTATTGCTTCTGTGACCATGTGTCTTTTGTTTATTGTAGTCGACCTTGGTAAGCCGATGCGATTGCTCAATGTTTTGCTCTACCCCACACCCAATTCCATCTTGTTCTGGGACATGATCGTTTTAAACGGCTACTTGTTTTTGAATCTTCTCATCGGCTGGAATGTCCTGGAGGCGGAACGGAAAGGCGTACACTATCCTAACTGGGTAAAACCTCTGATTTATTTGTCCATACCCTGGGCCGTTAGTATCCACACGGTGACGGCGTTCTTGTACGCAGGACTGCCTGGCAGGCACTACTGGTTGACGGCCATCATGGCAGCCCGCTTTTTAGCATCGGCGTTTGCTTCCGGTCCCGCCCTGCTTATCTTGCTTGCCTTCCTGGTCAAGAAGTACACAAAGTTCGACCCGGGCAAAGAGGCCATCGATAAGTTGTCGCAAATCATTACCTATGCCATGATCATCAGCATGTTCTTTGTCGGTCTGGAGGTCTTCACCGCTTTCTACAGTAACATCCCCACTCACAAAGAAGCGCTCCTATATTTGTTTCTAGGGCTTGAAGGTCATGGGCGGTTGGTTCCCTTTATGTGGCTGTTCCTCATCTTAGCGGTGGTAGCGCTGATATTGCTGATCAATCCGAACACTCGCAAAAAAGAAAAGACTCTGAAAATTGCCTGCCTTGCCACATTCTTTTCCATGTGGTTGGAAAAAGGTTTGGGCTTGGTCATCGCCGGCTTCATTCCAAACCCTTTCAACGAAGTGCGCGAATATGTACCAACCATACCCGAGCTAATGATAGCCCTCGGAGTATATGCAACTGGATTTTTCGTTCTCACAATACTTTACAAGATTGCCACCTCTGTTAAGGAAGAGACTGCCCCATCCAGCTGATAGGTGGTGCCACCGCAATCTTGCAACGATCACTACAAGGGCTCAGTTCGTAAGAAATGAGCCCTTTCTATTTTTTTGGCCTAGAAAAGTTCAATATGAAGGTATTACTCATCTATCCGTACTGTCTCGAAGAACGCTATTACGAGGAAAATGTTGCAGCACTACCCATCGGCCTCTATTACCTCGCAGCGCTGCTGAAAGAACACCAATATGACGTCGAGATTCTTAATCTCTATAATTTGCGAGGTGACAATCGGAGAGTTGAGGAAATTCTGCGAGAAAAACAGCCAAATGTTATCGGCTTCTCGGTTTTTAACGCCAATCGTTGGGGTGCTATTGATGTTGCAAGGATTGCCAAGAGGTTAGATCCAAACGTCCGGGTGGTCTTTGGTGGTGTTTCAGCAACTTTTCTTTGGGAGCATTTTCTCGCACACTTTCCTCAAGTTGACTTCGTCGTTTTGGGCGAGGGCGAATATAGCTTTCTTGAACTCCTGCGCTGCCTGGAACAAAATGATTTCGATAAGCTGGAAACTGTAAAGGGAATCGCTTTCAAGAAGCAGGCTAAAATTGTAACAACCGGATTACCGGAACTCATAGGCAATCTTGACAAATTACCCAATCCAGCCAAATATTTTTCATATCAATACGTCACCTTAACCCGGGGGTGTCCTGCCGACTGCAATTTTTGCGGCTCTCCTCAATTTTGGAAGAGAAAGGTAAGATGGCACTCTGCAGACTATTTTGTAGAACAGCTGGAGCTATTGTACCGGAGAGGAGTTAACTTTTTCTATTTTTCAGATGATACCTTTAGCCTCAAAAAGAGCATCGTCATTGACATCTGCAAAAAAATATTGGCCAAGGGACTCAAGATCAGCTGGTATGCTATCTCGCGGGTCGACCAGGTTGATGAGGAAATATTATATTGGATGCGCTGTGCTGGTTGCATCCAAATCAGCTATGGGGTGGAAAGCGGATCAGAAAGAATCAGAAAGCTTCTCAACAAAAGCATTAACTCTGAGCAGATAAAAAGAGCTTTTGCCCTGACCACGAGCTTTGGGATACTGGCTCGGGCATATTTTATCTATGGATGCCCCGAGGAATCCTCGCAGACCATCCAAGAATCCATCGATCTCATAAACGAGATCAAGCCCTTTAGCATCATATTTTATGTCTTACGTCTATTTCCCGGGACTGCCCTATATTGTGATTTTAAAGAGAAGAACGGATTGACTGATGACGTTTGGTTGGAGCGGATTGAAGATATCTTATACTACCGTCATGATCCGGATTTATCCGGACAGCAGGTCACGCAATTTGGAGAGGACTTGCGCACGAGTTACTATAAAGCCTTACCTTCCTTTGTCGATTCCCTGGAGTTAAGAGACATCAAAGAACTTTACCCACTGCACTCTGACTTCTGTTCCAGGCTCGGCATGACTTTCAGCCATGGTGACTACTCGCAAATCGAAGCAATTCCTGAAAAAGATGAGGTAGCGATAAAGCTCTATGAAAAAGCCCTTGGATATCGCCCCGATCACCGCGCCTACTTGGGGTTGGGTATTTTGAAACAGAAGAATAGGCAGTATCAAGAATCCATTAAAATTCTCACTGAAGGCATAAGTTATTTCCCTGAAAGTGAAATGTTGCATCACTGTCTGGGCATTAGTTATATGAATATCTCCAGGTATGATGAAGCGATAGCCATTTTTTCCAAATTTCCTGATTCTCGAGAGTCGATTGTGAACATCGCGGCCTGCTACAGAGCCCTAGGGGATAAGAATAATGAATCCCTCTTTTTGAACAAACTGGAGTCAGCCTCAACCACCGGAAACTAGAAGTTACGTTCACAACTACACATCATATCTTCCAAATACAGCCAGGGAGGCACCTTTCGCCTGGAATCCACTAATTTTGTTTGATGGAGGAACAAGAAAGAAGACTCAATAAATTCCCCCCTCCTTGCCTGCGGCAAAAAACCGGATTGGCCGACATTATGATACTCAAAGCTACTCGACGCTACACCTTCTTTTGAGATGGATTAATAGTGAGGACAGGAACGGGAGAATTCTTCACGATTCTTTCCGCGACACTTCCAAAAGGAAAATTCCCCTTCATTCCATGGGTTGCCATGACTACCAAGTCTGGGTTTACTTCGCTGATGGTTTTTAATATTTCTTTAGCTGGATCTCCACGCAAAATATGTATTTGGTACCGCGGACATCCTGTTAGTTTGTCTTTGCAAAGTTGCTCCAACCGCTCTTTCGATACTTTTACTGCATATTCATTAAGCTCTTCAACGTGCTTAGCATCCGGACCGCTTCCCCAGTAATGCTCATACTGAGTCAAGTCTTCGGCAACATGAATTAGGTGAATCTCCGCATTAAATTTTTGCGACAGTCCCTGCACATAAGATTCTGCCACAGCTGCTGCAGCGGAAAAATCAGTCGGCCACAAGATTTTCTTCACTTCCATAATATGTCCTCCGTTTTGCAAATTAGTTCTAGCTTCTCCTATAAACTCTCACTTCACTCACTTTAATCTTTTCCATCCATTGCATCCTTGCTATCAGTGCTGCATAATCTCATATAACCTTAACGATCTTGCTCTAAGATAAGTGCTAAGGTCATCGCATGCAATTTAGGTGAACAATGCAAGTATTCGAAGAAATAAGATTTTTTTATTCTGTGAAGAAAAACAGCAGTGATGGATACCCGCGAGCAAATTTAAGCAAATGCAAGAGCTGCCCATTAATGCCGCAATTCGCCACACACGCATTAGCACAACAGCTTTGAGGAACACCTCCCAATGACAACCAACAATGGCGACCCTTTAGTTATTGCTGAAGGACTCACACGCATCTACTCAATGGGTG
The DNA here is from genome assembly GCA_963781715.1 of uncultured delta proteobacterium. GTDB lineage: Bacteria > Desulfobacterota > Syntrophobacteria > Syntrophobacterales > Syntrophobacteraceae > Desulfoferrobacter. Next base: position 69,795 of record CAWAGW010000015.1, on the reverse strand, counting down.
CCACACAGGTCACAGGCATCAAAGATATTGCCTTTAAGATCAACGATGGCGAACTTGTTGTATTGAAGGGTAACAGCGGGTCTGGCAAAAGCACGCTGTTGGCCTTGCTTGCAGGTCTAGATCAACCGACCCGTGGTCGCCTTATAGTAGCTCAGCAGGACCTGCAAAAGGCATCACAGAACGATTTGATTCGCTACAGGCAAGAAGTTGTCGGAGTCATTTTTCAGTCTTTCAATTTGCTCCCCACCCTGAGTGTTTTGGAAAACGTCTGTCTTCCTGCACTCCTTGCGAGCCGCAATTTTTCAGAAGTCCGGGCGAAAGCAATGGAGCTTATCGAGTGGCTGAATCTCACACCAAGACACAACCATCGCCCAGCGCAGCTCTCTAGCGGCGAAATGCAGCGCACAGCCATTGCCAGATCACTGATAAACGATCCCAAAATTATTCTGGCGGATGAACCCACAGGAAACCTGGACAGCCGTAACGGCCAAATAGTCATAGAGTTAGTCTCTGAACTCAATCGCAACGCAAGTCGAACTGTTATTTTTGCTACCCACAGCACTCTCGCCGACCCCTATGCGACCTCCCAAATCTGCCTGAGAGATGGCACGATCACAGAAACATGCGAAGTTTGATTCTTTTTCTCAGGTTATGGATATGGTTCAGCTTTCGCCAACTCTATGCCCATCGCTGGCGAGCCCTGGCAGTATTGTTGGGGATCGGCTTGGGAGCGGCCGTCTTCACCAGCGTAAGGTTGGCTATCAACGCTTCCTTGCACTCATTCACGCAGAGTATGGAAGCAGTTGCCGGCAAGGCAGATTTGACGGTCGTCCGGCCAGGTGGCCGCGTACCAGAAAAGCTGATAACAGAGCTATTAAGAATCCCATCCATCAAGACCGCATCTCCAATACTTGCGACGTATGTACATACTAAAAACGATGCTGAAAAGCCGTTCCTGCTGATCGGGCTGGACCCAATCCTGGACCGCTCTCTCCGCTCATGGCAGGTCACGGAGAGTAAAACGGCTGTCAACACTTGGATCGACTTGATGGCCGAGCCTGGAACCCTGTTCTTGAGCCAAAAATTAATCAAGAGACTAGACTTAACCGGCAGCAGCAGCATCGAGTTGGAATACTTCGACCGCTCAAGCAGCTTCAAGATCCTGGGTGCTCTCTCCACCCATGGGCTTGCGCTGGCGGACGCGGGATATGTTGCAATCACCGACATTTCCACCATGCAGGAATTCACAGAACTAAGGGGGGTTGTCGATCGAATCGATATACTTCTCAAAGCCAACGCCACCGCCAATGATATCGAGCATATTCGTGCAACTCTTCCCGCTGGGTTGATTCTTGCCCAACCGTCGGAAGCAAAAAAAAGCGGTCGGATGATGATCGAAGCCTACCGGCTCAATCTTTCAGTTTTAAGTTTTGTTTCTCTATTCGTCGGAATGTTTCTTGTTTATAGTCTGGTCTCTCTCAATGCAACTTCTCGCCGGCATGAACTGGCAATCCTACGCTCGCTTGGAGCATCATCACAGGTGCTGTTTCTTCTTTTCATTGCTGAAGGAGCTTTTTTTGGGATAGTTGGGTGGTTGGTGGCTATACCAATCAGCTCCTTTATGGTTCAAAAATTATTGACCAGCGTGAGCGCAACCATCACTCATCTATTTGTCAGGGTGAATGTGGATGGACTGAAATTGGATCCTTGGGAGATGTTATTATCTTTTGCCGTAACCGTTTTCATTTCAGTCCTGGCTGCTTATCAACCCGCCAGGGAAGCCGTCAAAGTTCCTCCTAAAGAAGCTTTTCTAATGCGAGGTTCACTTACCGACAAAAAACCGGTGAGCTTTCTTGCACTCGTAGGCTTCCTTTTGATCGCAATCGTTTTACCGTTGCCGAAAATGCCAGGGGCGTCCAACGTTCCATTCATAGGTTACATAGCGACATTTTTCCTATTTGCCGGTTTTTCACTGCTCTCCCCCTGGTTTCTTTCAATTATGGGCACGTACCTTCCGAATGTGCTTAAGCATTTGGGAGGACAACCCGCTTACCTGGGCAGCCGCTATATGCGAGACGCGGGGAGCCGAATAGCAATTTCGGTGGGTGCGCTCATCACTGCCATGGCGCTTTTTGTGGCTCTGGTGATCATGGTTCATAGCTTTCGAAACACGGTGGAAACCTGGGTCAATCAGAGCATCAGGGGCGACGTATTCTTGCAGACCGAGATGGCCAACACAAATCAATACCGTGATTCTCTTCCAAAAAGCCTTATCGCCCAACTGAAGAGCATGCGGGACCGTATCGAACTTTTGCCATACAGACGTATTTTTCTCAATAAAGGGAACGTTCGTTACTTATTCGAAGCCATTGATTTTGGCACTTTCTCAAAACACGGCAAGTTGCTTTTTCTCGAAGGTGACTCGCAGGAGATAATGCCGCGGCTGGTTCGAGGAGAGGGTGTGATCGTCTCCGAAGTCATGGCAAATCAATTAGGTCTAAGGATAGGTGAGAACTTTCAGGCAAAAATCGGCAGTACGAACCTCGATCTGCCCATATTTGGAATCTACCGCGACTATCGTACTCAGGGTGGAGTCATCCATTATTCTCTCAAGCATTACCAGCAGCTCAGCGGGGATCCAACGTGGACCGGCACACGTGTTTTTTTGCGAAATAATAACTTGTCATCTCTATCTTCTGAGGAAGCCCACAAAGATCAAATTATTGCGCAGCTGTACAGGATTGCAAGGCAGAACCGAGGTGTCGTCGTAACGATTGGAAGTGACCTGCGGCGCGAAATTCTAAGAATTTTCGATGAAACCTTCGCCATCACTACAGTGCTCTTACTTATTGCCCTTTTTGTTGCCGCCCTGGGCATTACCACCACATTGACGGTTCTGGTGCTGGAACGAACACGTGAGCTCAACACTCTCCTTGCCGTGGGCGCTTCATTCAAGCAGATTCGAGCAATGATCGTATGGGAAGCAATACTCATGGTCACGGCGGGGGAAAGCCTGGGAGCAGCCTGCGGATTTATCCTTTCCAACTTGCTTATTTACGTGATCAATCGACAATCCTTTGGCTGGACCTTTCTTTACAGCGTAGACTGGTATTCTCTGCTCGCTTCACTCCCTTTGATCCTCACCACAGCATTGTTGGCAGCCATACCGGCGAGCCGAATGGCTTTTCACCAATCTCCTGCGACTTTGCTTAGGGAGCGCTAACACCAAATGTTAATAGGAAATCGAATGGTCAGAATATCGAGGCTATTGCTTGCGATCATAGTAATCTGCCTTAGTACCTTATTGGCAGCCTCAGCCAGATCTCAGCAACAATTTAAAAGCATAACTGGCCCGTGCAGTTTTCAATTTCCCCAGGATCATGGTCCCCATCCAGGATATCGCACCGAATGGTGGTACTACACAGGGAATTTACAAACAGTGAACGGTGAACGATTCGGTTTCCAGCTGACTTTTTTTCGCAGTCAAATGAGCCCACCGGACTCCAGAAAAAATTGGCCTGAATCACCTTCGGCATGGCGCACTGAACACCTCTACCTGGCACATGCAGCGCTCACAAACATCAATGAGAAAACCTTTTTCCACGCGGAGCAAATGGCGAGAGGGGCTCTTGGAATGGCAGGAACAAGTCAGGATGCTACGACAAACATCGTATTCCTGAATAATTGGTCCGCAAAAATCCTTACCAATAGTCAAACATTGAGTGCCGAGACCGATGATTTTACAATAAAGCTCAGCCTCGAACCCGCAAAACTTCCCGTCGCTCACGGCAACTCCGGCTACAGCCTGAAAGGCCGCAAACCGGAGAGTGCCAGTTGTTATTATTCTTTTACCCGTTTAGAGGCAACCGGTTCCCTTTTCCTTCAAGGTAGAAAATATGATGTGAAAGGGCTTGCATGGATGGATCACGAGTTTGGTTCTGCGCCATTGGAACCGGACCTTGCGGGGTGGGACTGGTTCAGCCTGCAATTCAGCGACAATACAGAGTTAATGATATATTTATTAAGGCAAGATGGAGGAGGATACAGTCCTGCTTCGAGTGGCACTTTTGTGGGGCCTACGGGGAAAGTGCAGCATTTATCCAGAGAAATGATCCTAGTCGAAACCTTGGATGTCTGGGAAAGCCCCCATTCCGCAGCGATTTACCCTGCAAAGTGGCGCATTCGCATCAAGCCTCTCCAATTGGATCTACTCATCCTTCCCAATGTGGCAGACCAGGAAATGCTCACACCCGAGAGCACCAGAGTCACTTACTGGGAAGGAAGCGTTGCGGTAAAAGGCACCGGCGAGAGAGAAGAGTTGCGCGGAATCGGCTACGTGGAATTGACGGGCTATGCAAAAAAGTTTGACGCCCCAATGTGACCCACCCATAAGACTTCAATAAAAAGCCACGGAACCTTTAACAGGTCCGTGGCTTCAATTTACAGGAACCCAACCTTCTACTTATGCCTGATTGATTCCCTATAAGCGAGCGTCGATAATTCGCGTTGTTGCTATTCCGATGCTGCTGCACCTTCAGCTGATGCCACTTCGGGAACCGGCTCTTCACCCATTACAGGTTGTTCTTGGAAATAAGCTTCCTTCACCTGCAACAAATAGAGTACTATCGGGCGATATGCGAGGTGTGCCCATTTCGCAAAAGGCACTTCCAGCACCAGCATCGGCACGGCGACCATCATATGTACAACGTAGATGCCGTAGGTAGGAAGAGGCCAATCAACGAGCCTTGTGATATGCACGAATATTCCAGTGAGTGTAGTCAGCTGCAGCAGAATCAAAAACATCCAGTCGGTAGGATGCGAATTCTTGTAGGGGGCTTTTGATTTCTTAAGGCGCCCTATGATGGCATAAGTTGTACCGTACATGATGGCAAAAGTTGAGTAATAACCAACCAGCCTCCAGGGGTGCCACAAAGGATAAATCACATCGCGCTGGAATTTGAGGTTCTCGATAGTGAGTCCGTTTATGAACACGACCACCATGAGGAACACCGAGGCATAACCCGTCATGATCATTAGATGCACAAACCACTGCATCCTGTCGGTACATTCTCCGAATTTCTTCTGAGTAACCGTATGAACCAGGAGCTCTTTGAGCTTGCTGGCATAGAACCTCAGGGGGATCTTGAACGCCAAATCGCCCATAACGAAACGGAAGCAACGGAACACATTGCTCAATAACAAGAACGACAAAATGGCAGCCATGCCCAAGTCAGCAATCTCAATGGCATGCGACGGCCACACTGAGTTCAAATAGGCATGTTCCCAGTTGGGACTGCCAGTGTTAAAAAGGAGCATCCCCAGACCGACCAGGATCGCCACGGTTAGAATTGCCATAACCTCGAATTTTTCGGATATGTAAAACTTTCTGGAAAATCCGGTCCAATCGTAAAGGGATGTGAGATAACGCCGAGTTACCATCATGGCCTCACCGGGGTCTGCGCCTCGCGGACAATTGGTCGAGCAATCCCCACAGTAGTAGCAGAGCCAAGGTTCAGGCGATTGAAGAATTTTTTCTTTTTGCCCAAGTTGAATATACCGCACAAACCTTCTTGGGAAGGGATTATCAGGTGTTGAAAGCGGGCAAACTGCCGTGCAATTCCCACAATGGAAGCATTTATGGGCGTCTTTCAACCCAAAATGTTTGAGATCTTTCATGATACTGGTGTCAACTTTGGCGCTCATCCATTTGCCTCCTTATGTCATCATTCCAGATATAATCCTTTTTCTGGAACCGCATCCAGCTCCACAACCGAGAGCCTGAAGGATACAACCACAGGCTCTCGGTTCGGCGTGCTGCGTTTCCACTTTTCTTAAACGATTTGCCAGTTGGCCTAATAACCTTTGTACGGGTTGGGACCAACTCCTTCCAGTGTCTCTGCAAATGCATCCAGGAGGGCGGGGAGCTTGTGATAGTCAGTAATTGATACCGTTTCAAAGGTGACACGTTCTGATTCCAGCACCAGTCGATCGAGAGTTTCCTTAACCTTGCTGAGACGTATTTCGGCCAACTCACTTCCCTTGATAAAATGGCACTGGTAATTCTCTCCGTGCTGGCAACCTAACAACAAAATACCGTCGATTCCTTTGGAGAGCGAGTCGGCAATCCAAACCAAGTTCATGGAGCCAAAACACCGCATGGGAATAACTCTGATCCAAGCGTTGTAGCTCATGCGACGTACCCCCGCCATATCCAAAGCAGGATAAGCGTCGTTTTCGCATGCAAGTATCACAATACGCGGTTTTTCTTCGTACTCATCCGGCACTTCGATGGCCTTAATCATGTCTCCGATCATGCCCACAGAGTAGTTTTTAAAGGAGATAATGCGCTCGGGGCAGGCACCCATACAGACACCACAACGCCGGCAACGAGTGGGCTGGGGCAGCGGGTTGCCTTTTTCATCTTCATTAATGGCGCCGAAAGGACACTCTTCAGTACATCGCTTACACTGTGTGCAGCGCTGCATGAAGAATTCCGGGTAAGTCATGTCCCCCGCGCGGGGATGGACAGCCGCACCCTTCATTGTGAGCTCAGTACACTGAATGGCCTTCATGGCAGCACCAACACCATCCTCGGCGGCGCTGGCGGTGCCCATAGCCCGGCGTACACAACCCGCAGCATAGATCCCCGTTCGTCGGCTCTCGTATGGAAAGCAAATGAAATGGGAATCAGGGAAACCGTAACGGAGCCCCGGCAATTCAGGTCCCTGGCGATAGTCAAGATTTAGAATGTCGGAGACGATAATTGTATCCACCGGCACATCGCTAGCCTCTTCCTCTTCGCCTTCCTTTTTCACCAGTTCTTTGAAGTCCTTGCCAAATGAAGTCTCCGGCACCATACCTGTCGCAAGGACCACCAGGTCCAGATCTTCCAAGATTACCTCTTCACCCAAAAGCTCGTCGTGTGCTTTGACTCCCAAACCTGCTCCATTGGTCACAACTTCAGGATCCTGACAGCGGAGAAAGAGCACTCCCTCCTCTTGAGCTTTGCGGTAAAAATCCTCGGCCTGGCCGGGAGTTCTCATCTCTTTGTAGACCACAAAAACATTTGAATCAGGATTTTCCTGTTTGATTTGGATGGCCTGCTTGAGAGCCGTCACGCAGCAAATGCTGGAACAATATCCCAAATGCTTAGGATCGCGCTGCCCTGCACACTGAAGGAAAGCGGCATTCTTTACAGGTTGTCCGTCACTTGGGCGTGCAACCTGACCGGATTGCACCATTTCTTCGAACATGATGTTCGTGATCACGTTGGGGGACTCGCCAAAGCCCAACTTCTTATCCAATTTGTTGGGGTCGTACGGTCGCCATCCCGCAGCCAGTACAACAGCTCCTATCTGATGTTCCGCGGTTGATCCATTCTGCTTGATAGAGGCCTTGAAGACACAGGGGCCACCCGCAAGCTTTTCAATTTTGGCTCCGGTATAAACCGTAATGTTCTTGTTCTGTTTGACCTTCTCGATCAACTCGCCAATGTCATTGGCTTTCATTTCCTTGTAAGGAAAAGTAACCTTTTGGCCGACTTTTTTCTGAAACCCACCAAGTTGCGCCTCTTTTTCAACCAGAACAACGGCATGGCCTGCTCCTGCGGCTTCCAAAGCCGCATTCAACCCAGTCCAACCGCCGCCGACCACCAGCACATCCTTGGACATTTCCTCTTCGGGCTTGTACGGTTCGGGCAGCTCCATTTTCTTGGTCTTGACGATGCCCATCCGCATATAATCCTCGGCCATCATCTGAGTATCTTCGTCGTTTGGCTTCTGGGACCAAACAACTTGCTCACGGAGATTGACTCGATCCAAAACGCAACCTTCGAAATTAAAAACATCGTACATCACCCGAGGCGAGCAGGCTGCAACAACGACGCTGTTGACACCTTCATTGGCGATGTCATCTTTGATGAGTTTTGCTCCCTCCTGGCTGCAGAGATTGGGATGTGTCTTGCAAATGGGCACCTTATGTTCGCTGGTGGCCACTTCGCTGAGCTTTTCGATGTCTAAGGCATCTCCGATGCCACACCCTGAACAAATATATACGGCGATCTTTTTCTCCATTGAGTTTACCTCCTGGCAATGGACTGGATGGCTTTAAGCGCTGCTGCCGTGCCATCGGCAACTGTTTCATAGACACCAACAGGAGTTCTCGTACATCCGGCAGCGTACAACCCCGGTTTAGCCCCCAACGCAGACACGAACCCATATTCGTCATATGAAACAGGAGTGGGGATTGCATCTTCAGAGGTGTTTGGCTGCATGCCGGTTGCCAACACCACCAGATCCATATTGATTTCGTGCAGCGACCCGGTAGTGGTGTCTTCCACTCGCAGGATCAAATTGTTGGTAGCGCTATCCTCTTCGATTTTAGCCACTTTACCTTTGAAAAAGGTGATATTTTCATCCTTCTTCGCTTTTCTGTAAAGGTCTTCAAGGCGGTCTGTTGCCCTGATGTCTATGAAGAAAATGTGTACCTTCGCATCAGGAAGTTGTTCACGCACATAGGTTGACTGCTTCATTGAGGCAAGGCAGCAGATTGATGAGCAAAACGGAAGGTGGTTCTCGTCCCGCGATCCGGCACACTGAACAAATGCGATGTTTTGCGGAGCCTTCCCGTCAGACGGACGGAGGATCTTGCCCTGAGTCGGTCCATTATATGCTGCCAGGCGCTCCATCATAACGTTGGTGATGACGTTGGGATATTTGCCAAAGCCAAGTGTATCCAGTTTGCTGGCATCGTAGGGTTTCCAACCTGTAGCCCAGATGATGGAAGCAACCTTCAAGTCCGTTGTTTGTGGCTGCATATCCAGCTCAATGGCATCATATGGACAGGCCTCTTTTACTTTCTGGGCTTCATCGCTTTGCACTAAGGCGGGATCTAAGACATAGCGCATTGGGAAAGCCATATCGTGAGGCAAGTAAGCGGCCTTGTTTTTATCCATTCCGTAATTGAACTGATTGTCAATTTCAATGGTGCAAGCTTCCGCGCACTTATTGCATGCAGTGCATTTCTCATTCACATAGCGCGGATTGATCTTAATGGAGACATCCCAGTTCCCTTCCTCACCTGATATCGATTCAACTTCAGCCATTGTATAGAATCGAAACTTTGGATTATTTTTAATGCGGCGAAAATTAATCTCCAAGCCGCAATAGGGAGGGCACATCTTTGGGAAGTACTGATGAAGCTGAGCCACTCGTCCTCCGAGGTAAGGATTTTTCTCTACGAGGTAGACTTCGCGGCCCGCTTCTGCTGCTTCGATTGCGGCGCTGAGTCCGCTCATGCCGCCTCCGACCACCAGAATACTCTGCGTTACTGCGTTTGCCATGCTTATCCTCCTAAGGTGATTGAAAAAATATATCGAGAACCCCGCTAGCGTTTGGGCGTAATCTCCGCAGGTCCATTTTGTTGAGAACGTGGACTTAATTTACTTCGGTTAGATTATCATGTGCATATATACACAATGAGGCTGACCCATGCAAATAAAAAGATTAGAAAAGTTCGGAAGTTTTCCCTTTATTTGCGATTTTTGAGCGAATTTGCCGAAATGCCCTGCTGTGCGAGTGTGGCAGAAATTGTGAAAAAAAGATCACTTCACCGGTCATTCCCCTTGCAAAAAGCTAACTTCTCGCTTATGTTTTTCAGCCGAGCAATTATTTCAAAAGAGAAAAGACGTTTTATATTATCAGTTATAAAAGAAGCCGACTTCGATCAATGTTAACCATACAGAAAATGGAGTGAGAGTATGGAAGAAAGACAGGATCAAAACAAAAAATGGATAGAAATAGGAATTAAACTGGCCTTGTCCCTGGCGATATTATTCCCGGTTTATGTTCTGCTTTACGCGACGTTTCCGGCATCGATTCTGGCCATCTATCTGGTTTCAGCGGTAGTCTTCGCTCTATTTGCCCCCTGGGATAACCTCAGAAAGAAATTCTTATCTTGACACCCCTTTATCTTTCAAAGACAGGACCTCATTTGTCTTTAAGTCTCTACCCTCCTTGCCGGCCATTAAGAGCCCGGCAAGGAGGAAGCTAGATACGCGAAATTCTGTTGTCATTTTGGTTGAAGCTCCATCGCAAACGAACAAGAGGATAGCTTAAACCGTCCAACGATTAAGGAACATTAAATGAAAGTGATTCATTATTCTGAAGCGGAAACAAAAGTATTCGATACCGATCCGGCAAAGGGCGTGACCGGCCGCGTCGTTATCGGCAAAGCAGACGGTGCAGCGAATTTTTGTATGCGAGTCTTTGAACTTTCCCCGGAAGGCCACACGCCAAAACACTCGCATGCCTGGGAACATGAGATATTTGTGCATGCAGGTACAGGAGCGGTCTGGAGAAATGGGCAGTGGATCGAAATCTCCCAAGGCAATGTCATCTACATTCCCGGTAATGAAGAACATCAGTTGAAAAACACCGGGGCAATCCCACTCACCTTCGTCTGCCTGATACCATCCGGGGTTGCAGAACTTTAAGTTAGGGTTCGCCCATAAACCTCTTTTAGCGTAGCACAAAATCTCTCTAAATGTAGTCCAGGGCTTCAGCCCTGCCGGCGAAAGCGCGTATTTCCAAGAACTCGCGGGCGGGGATATTTCTTCAAAATTCAGGGCCCCCCCTTCAGTTCTCCCCTGTATCAGTTATGTCATCATAGTTTGAAGGACCTGACTCCTCTATTATGCTCATACCTCGAGTGGTCCTGCTCACCACTTCCAACGGATCGATATCATCTCCACCCGCAGCACCCAACTCTTTGAATCGCCTGGCAGCAACCATTACCCGCCCCTCCATAGAACCGACTGCTTTGTTATAAGCAAATACCGCCCTATCCAGCCCCTTACGGATTTCCGAAAAATGCCCGGCGAGAGCTCGAATACGATCATACAAAGTTTTACCTAATTCACTTATAGCCTGTGCATTTTCTGCGATTTGCTCTTGTCTCCAACCATAAGCAATGGCCCTCAGTAAGGCGATAAGAGTGGTTGGTGTGGCCAAAATGACACCACGATCAACCCCGAATTCAATGAGCCCGGGGTCTTGTTCGAGCGCCGCACTGAAAAATGTTTCACCAGGCAAAAAAAGAACCGCAAACTCTGGCGTCGGACTAAACTGATCCCAATAGGCTTTGCTAGACAACTGCAACAAGTGTGAACGAATGTGGCGCGCATGTTCTTTGAGTTTTGTCAGTCGCTTCGATTCGTCCTGCGCTTCTAATGCATCGAGGTAAGCCTGCAACGGCGCCTTGGCATCGACCACGACATTCTTTTGGTTAGGAAGCTTGATGATCATGTCAGGGCGCAAGCGTCCACTGTCCGTTGTCACCGATTGCTGCTGCACAAAATCGCAATTCTCAACCATTCCCGCCACCTCGACAACCCGCTTCAGCTGTATTTCTCCCCATCGCCCACGGACGGTGGGAGTCCGCAAGGCCTGGACAAGATTGGAAGTCTCTTTTTGGAGCTGCACCTGAGTGTGCAAAAGCGACTTGACCTGCTCATGAAGACTTGCATAGGCGTTCGTTCGAGCTTGCTCGATTTCTCGAATTTTATCATCCACCTTGCCCAAAGAATCTTTTAGGGGCTCGACCAGCTCACCAATCGCCTTCTGACGAGACTCCAATTCATTTTTTGCATTATCATGGAACTTTTCCAGCGTCGCCTTTGCCAAATCAATAAAGGACTGATTGTTGCTTCGTAAAGCCTCGGCGGAAAGTGCCTTGAAGGCATCCGATAGTTGTGTCTGCGCTGCGTTCAAGAGCTTCAGCTTTTCTTCTGAAATTCTGCGCTCATCTTCCAATTTCGTAGCGATTTCCGAAACCCTGACAGCCAGTTCGCTGTTTTTCGCCTGCAAAACATTGACTTGCTCATCGCGCCCCTTGAGTAGTCCTTCCAGCTCCGGAATTCTTGAGCTTTTCTCTTCAGCTTTAGCCCGCTTTTCCGACTGTGAATCGAGTTCGCTTCTCAGGTGAGCACTTTCTGAGAGCGCTCGCTCCAGCGAACTCTTCAGCTCTATTAAATATTTATCTTTTGCAGCCAGGCGCTCGCTCATCGTGGCCCGTGTCAATTCCAATTCGGACTGCGCGCGTTCATAAACACGCTCGATTTTTGCCCGAAAAAACAACAAAGAGATCAAAACACCTGTTAAAAGACTGCCCCCAGGAATAATAAAAGGTGAAATGAATGGAAAGATGTTCTGCATACTAATGTTCTTTCTTTGGGGAAACGCTTTATCTAAACTCCATTTTTTCGAAAATTTATGCCGTTTCCACATAGTCTTAATATCGACAAATTTGCAACGTTATTGTTTCCCTCGTTTATCCTCTCTAGATTTTTGTCTCATGAGTCATTCATGAAACCGAATCCCATATTCGAGCTTGGATTCTTTTCATTGAATTGCATAGCGCAGCCTATTTAGTCATCCTATGAAAGAATTTGCGAAGCTAAAGTTTGTCAAGTATACATTAGGCTGACAACATTGGATCTTTCTTCGTTGTTAGGCCAGAACGTTATCATCCGCGTTGAACATGGATTATTTCTTAGAAGGGGTTGACAATGACATTAGGATACATCGCAATAGCTTTGGCACTCGTACTAATCCCCAGCGCCTATTGGCATTTTTCTAAAAAAGAGTCGGGGGGTAAGGAAGATTAGATAAAGGACCCGGCGACTTGTGCCATCATCCAACGAGCCGTTCAATTTTGGCTCCCTGGACCGCGATCTTGAATCTACTCAAGGTATGCACAGGTTCTAGCGGTTTGAGGGTCGAAAATACCTTGAAATGCTAGAGCACAACAAGAGTTGGGACAAACAAAAAGGGGCTTAGAGATAGCTTCTAAGCCCTTAATCTTCGTGGTGGAGCTGAGGGGAGTCGAACCCCTGACCTCTTGAATGCCATTCAAGCGCTCTCCCAACTGAGCTACAGCCCCGAAAGTGCTGTATGGTTACAAAAAACGTCTCTGAATGTCAACTTTTTTCTTGTCCAGGTTTGGACAATGCCATTGTTTACTCCCTTCGACCCTTTAACTTCGCAGGCTCATCTATCTTCCTACATCGCTACTGCTATTCATCTCTGTATCCTCGCTGCAATTCTGGAGTGGACGTGAGAGACCTTTGCAGTCCACTCGTGTCTTCTTGGAAACAGAAGGTAGAAAAGGATTTTTCTTGACACGATGGAATCATTTTGTTTATTTAGTTACCCTCTTAGCCGGAGTGGTGAAACTGGTAGACGCGCTGGACTCAAAATCCAGTGGACCTTGCGTCCGTGAGAGTTCGAGTCTCTCCTCCGGCACCAAAGATTTCAAGGAGTTAGCCATTTCGGTTTGCTCCTTTTTTTGTGGCAAAATCAAGGACTGTGCCCGAAATTGTGCCCACTTGGGTTTCAAGATAGGCTTGCTGCTTGCTTGCAGCCATCTTTAAATCTTTGTCGTTCACTATGTTGTAGCGCTCGAACACTGACCGCGTTTTGTGGCCGCTGATCTGCATTGCCACTCTCTCAGGGATTCCAGCACGAACCATATTTCTGACCGCCGTTCTCCTGAAGTCGTGAAACAGCCTTTCTCCTATCTTGGCATTCTTGCAAGCTTTCTTCCAGGCACCCCTAAAATCGCCAATCTTGCCGGTATTGTTTCTATTTGGGAAAACATAGGGAAGAATGGCTTCGCTCCGCTTTCTCTTCTCCCACAAATAGCGGAACAGGTCTTTCAGTTCGTCATCCAGGTAAGCCATTCTGGCATCATCGTTTTTGGTTTCCCCAGGGTTCAGGTAGACAATACCGTTTTGCCGGTCCACTTGGGACCATTCAAGGTCGAGGATCTCCGAAAGTCTCCACCCTGTTTTATATCCGAAAGTAGCCGCACCTTTGATATAGGGCGGTAGTGCATCACGCAAGGCCAAAAATTCAGAGTGCTCGAAAAAGCCTTTTCTTGCATTGCTTTCCTTCAGCATCGGCACATGAGGCACCCGGTCAACTTTCGGTGGCGTACATTGCGCCCCAAGATTCAACATTCTTTTCAATGCTGACAGCTCTCGGTTAATGGTAGCGTTTGCCGCGCCTTCCTCAAGTCTGGCTTGAATGTAACTCTTGATCCTGGCTGTGCTGATTTCCACAACTCGAAATCCCTTGAAATGCTTTTTCAAATTCTCCACGCTGATTTCGGCCCGCCAAGTGCTTTTCTTTTGATTAATCCGGTAATCGGTCAAAAGATCCTCTGCAAGTTCGTCAAACAATACCTTCTCAAAATGGATTCCCGGTATTTTTCCTTGTGCTATCTCCCCCTCTCTTTTTGCGAGCAGTTCCCTTGCAACCATGCGCTTGTCGCTCTCGCTGCTCTCTCTGTAAGTCTTCCCTCTTCGGGAATACTTAATCCAGTAAAGGTTTCCTCTTTTGTAAATACTTCCCATAAGATGCCCTCCTTGAAGGGCACAGTTTAGGCACACACTGTTCTACTGATTGGTTCGTGAAATGAATCCAACTGCCATTTTTGACAATTTATCAAGAAATTCTTTTATCTCCCCACTTGTACTTACTTCTTGCTGCACAAGTTCTATCTCTTCATCAAGAACTTCCAGAATTCTTGCCTTTCCTTCAGCAAGCTCTTCAATTAATGATAAAAGGTACACTGAATCTTTTTTTGCTAACAGCTCCAAGTAGTCGTGTCTTGGTGAACCAGGTTCACAATTGAGCCAATTGATCACAAATAAATGATGCGCCTTGATTGCTGCAATCAAGGTTTTTGCTTTTAAATAAGTCATCACCAGTTCACGTCTAATTTTTTCTCCATATAGGGCACCGACCATTTCGGCTTGCGAATCAAAAACAATGAGACTTTTTTCTGTGCCGCCTGGAATCCATGCAACTATTTGATCTGGAACTTTATCCTTTGTGTCTTCTAGTTGTTCCTCAAGCGGCGATAATATTTGTTCATAAAAACCAGTAAGTTCGTCTTTAAGTCCTTGAAGCCAATTTCTTAGCCTTCTTCTATCTTCATTATCCCTCGTTTTGCGCTCTGATCTTATTTGCCATCTGGCTCCCAATAAAACGCACACGCCGCCAAAAATAGCTCCGAGAAAACCTTCCAGCATGCTTGTCTCCTATTGCGTGATCTGGTTCTTCAGGAACTTCCTTATTGTTCAGAACCAGCGCTTCTGCCTTTTCTGATTCAATGCACACCCTTTTCTTCTTCAGCTTTGGCCTTGGCGACAATATCGACAATCACCGAATTCATAGAAACCTGCTGATTCTGCTTAATGGTTTCCTCCGCAGCTTTCTTCCTAATCCAGTTCAAAAGCTCTTCGGGTATTCTTACGGTCCAGGGTTTCATTCATTTTGCTCCACTACGAAAGATTATGATAGTTGCATTATATACAACATAACTTATAAGTCAATTGGATTCCATATCCAAGGTGCCATTTTTTCTTATTTAAAACCAGTAGCTTGCAAGCGTCTGTGCCTGAATTGTGCCCTGAACAAACGCTGAGTCGATAATTTCACAAAACTTGATTTCGTTGCTACAAAGGCAATAAAAAAACCGGGTATAATGCCCGGTTTCCTTCTGTCCATCTCTGGTTGCATACGTGGCCTCTTGAATGTTTGCTAACCACTCAGCCACACACAAAAAGAGCCAGGACAACAACACTTATTTTGCTAAAGAGACAGGATACGGGGCGTCTTTGACCATATAGTGCACAACGATATCTTCGAACACATTCATGATAATTGAATGGACATCCTCAATTCTTGCAACGCCATCAATGTGTACAATATGGTTCTTCTCGCATATCATCAAACAAGGCCCTAACCCGAGTTAGATTTTCTTCCTGTTCGAAAAGATTTGGCTGTTCGTTTCTACTTTTTTCAATTCTTCTCAATCCAACTCTTGGTGGTACGTCAAGAATTATGACAATTTCGGGAACTGGAGCGAATAGCTCATTCTCTGATTTAATGCTCTGAGGATCAAGCCCTAGGGCTCCTTGGTAGGCGATACTAGAATAGTAATAACGATCCAGAATAACAACTCTTTTTTGTGCGAGAGCTGGTTTTATAACCTGTTCAACATGAATCCTTCGATCGCTCAGAAAGAGGTTATATTCATACTCAGCCGAGACCGAACCTCTACCTTCTTTCGCCAAGGTTCTTATTTTTTGACCATAAACACTGTCAGTAGGCTCTTTTGTCAGAACAACGTCGAACCCCTTTACGTTTAATCTATCAAACAACAGTTTGGCCTGGGTAGTTTTCCCGGCACCATCAATTCCCTCGAAAACAATTAGGAAGCCTTTATTCAAGTTCTTCATTAGCTACTCCCTGCCCACAATGATTGTGTAACTAGATTTATTCAAGGACTTTCGCACGTATTTTAGCGTGCCAATTCGAATCGATTCTTCTCAGCATGTCTTCCTTCATTCCAATTGAGAAGGAGAACTCTTTTATCTCTTTGAATCTCATTTCCGGTGGATAAAGAAGGAGATCATCTATTCTGTATTCGCTAAACATGACTGCGGCGATGAATTTGCACAATTCTTCCCGATTAATTTTAACTCCGGCAACTTTTGTTTCGTCTGCCTGAACAGTGGAAGCTAAATCTTCAAGCAAGTCATCAGTGAATGAAATTTCATTGCACATGAGATATAAACTGATCAATTCCTTCAATTGGGCTTCAGGTAATTCCATCAGGTCATTCTGAAATGTGTATCGCCCTTCTTGCCTCCGGTTCTCGGTCAGAAACCAATTTCTCCTGATGATGGCAACAAGAAAATGTTCGCTCATGTTTTGACCTCTTCATCCTGTCGGGAAATTTATCTCTTGAAACTTAAAGCACCTTGTCAGTTTGCTGTCAATTCGAAACCAAGAATGTACAAAATCCTTAACGTGTGTCCCAAACTCGACCATGTAAGAAGCTTTTTCGCCGCATCCGGCTATCCAGGGAAAGTGCTTTGACCATCAATCAAGCTGTACTAACTTGTCCTTGGAAACCTCCTTGGGGGACCTCTCAAGGAATATGCGGGTTGTGGCTGGCAGAACCACTTCCCGCCGCCCTGTTTAAGCTGTCATCTGCTGCTTCATCTCAAAGTGTGAGACTTCCACCATACTCTTGATGAATCCCCATCTCTGAGGATCGCATACTCTGATTTCATAGAGCTGCTGGTACAGCACCCGCTCATCCTCGGTTATCGGCATGTAACGAAAATCCTTCCCGACATTATCAATCTGCTGTTGTGTCATTTCAAAAGCCCTCCATTTGTGGTATCAAGTATCTGTTGACTGCCACAGTCAACGTCCCGCTAGGCGGGCTCCTGGTTCCTGGCCTCGAGCCCGCCGCTCACGTTTTAAGCCTCTGGCTGTACCTTTGCCTCTGCTGATTCCAACTCTTCCGGCTTCACCTTGTCCAGTACAGCATTGAGCTCGCCTTCAATGTCCGGGTACCTCTTGGAGATTGATTCAAGCATACTCTTGGATACCATAAAGTTCAGTTGTCTTTCCTTGGCAATCTCTTGCGCTGTTGGTTCGTGCGGCACATGAGGTTCCAAAACCCATTCTTGAAAAAGCAGAACGTGGAACTCCTTTGACAGTTCCCGCAATCGGTAGGACAGAGCTTCAAGGAATGGTAACAAGCACTCGTTGCGCCATTCCTTAAGGGAATTGTTCGGCCAGTTGGGCATGTGGAAAATGGAGTCGCCGTTCGCTTCCTGGTAGAGCTGCCTCGCTGCATAGCCAAGTGACTGGAGCTCTGCCAGCAGAGAATACATTCGGTCATCCTCTGTGAAAGTGTCATGTAGCTTGTTTTCCAGTTCCAGAAGAACGTCACTTAAAATCGGTACCTCCCCGTTCCTCATCCTGTAACCAACTTCTTCCAAGACTTTTACTGCGTGCATAGTAATTCCCTCCCTTGGTTTAATGCCATTGTAGAGGCCCGTTGCCTCTCATGTATGACTAGTCAAACATTGAATTTCGGCCATTACCTTTTCTTTGATAGCTGCCAACTTGCGCCGCTCGATTTGTTCAATCTCCCTTTGCTGTCTGAAGTGCTCCATATCGAGATGACTTACAATCGCCTTAATTGCCATTTCCTGAAGTGTCCCAGGGTGAAGGGCATCCAATTCAACCGCAACATGGCCGAAGCGTTCAACATAGGTGCTATAACGTGTGTCTGTGAGCTTAACGGCATCGGGATTATGTGGAAGATTGAATCCTTCAACATGGGCGGGATTCAAAGCCACTCGTTCATATTTCACACCTTCGAGGTCCATTTCATCTTCAAGAGTCTGCGCGGTGGCTTCGAGCATTTGCACCCCAGATGGATCAAGATCACCAAAGTAAAGAATGATAGGCTGCTGCCCCTTACTGAGAGCTTGAACAGCCCTTTGCCTGAAATCATCGAGAAAGGTTATGCTCTGATAGCCCCGGCAAGTTACAGCCCGGATGCAATACGGCCATGCTACCCGCTCGAATACCTGTGAAAGAGCATCTTTTTCACACCACAATTCAAGATAGTTCTCTTGGCCTTGCACATAACAGCGAGCATACCCCTCAAGAAAGTGTTCAACTTCTTGCGTCATAAAGTCTTGATGATCCTCAAAGCCTCTCTTATCACTTACCCGCCGCACCCGATCTGTAAGCACGTTCCAGGGTAGAACGTCATCAATTCGCATGTGTTTTATGATTTTTGAGAGGTCATTGTACTTCGAGCGTGTGTTCGCAATATGACCCGCCGCCACAAGCCGGTAGTAAATCTGCCGAAGGGTGAGAGGCCAATACTCGGAAAGCTCTTCCACCACGTCTAAAATGTGCTGTGCTTGCCGGTCCCGCTTTTTGGTCCACGTCCATTCCCGCCGTTTAGTCTTTTGGAGCTTCAAGATTCCCTCGATCATGTCTTGACGTTTGGACATTCAATCCAACGCGCCGTTTTTTGTTCTGAAAAATCAAACCATTAAAAACCAGTGTGCCTAAACTGTGCCCCGAAATTATGCGCTTTGCGCTCTTCCTGCCAGCGTCCTGTGCTTCTGAATGACGTGCTGCTGAATGACCATCAATTCCTTTTCGCTTAATCGGCTTTGCCATTGCCGGCTGTTCAGACTGCAAAAGCGTTCAAGCTCTTCCGGTGTTGCGGTGGCTGAAATTTTGCCCATGATCTCTACGAGTTCTTTCATGGTGTCCTTGTCCACTCTCCTGTCTTGAGGTTTGTTTCAGAAATCGCGATTTCATCAAGGCGTTTTCGCCAAGCTTCGCGTCTTTTCTGCCTAGTCGCTTCGGAATAGTTCGGATTCTTGCCAAGGCGATAATGATGCAATGAGCATGAAACGGTGGAGCATTGTTCAACATCTGCGAAACCCTGCACACAATCAACGCACCTGGCCCGAATTGCCTTTAATGGACTTGGCTTTTTAACCTGTTCCCGAGGTGGCATTTTGCCAAAGCGGTAAGCCCACAAAGAGCAAGTTTTCGATGGACACAAACGCACCTCACTGGGTTGATCGTTGCAGCACCATGAGCAATAAGCCCGAATTGATTTCAACGGAGTCAGCTTTGATTGCATTTTACCTCTCACTTTAAACGCCCACTGTAGCGCTCAACCTGATGGCCTATCCATTCATCCGTTGA
The DNA here is from genome assembly GCA_963781715.1 of uncultured delta proteobacterium. GTDB lineage: Bacteria > Desulfobacterota > Syntrophobacteria > Syntrophobacterales > Syntrophobacteraceae > Desulfoferrobacter. The sequence continues at coordinate 50,185 of CAWAGW010000015.1, read as the reverse complement.
CATGCCCAAGTCTTGCTCTACTCTATTCGTTGCCTCTCCCCGATCCTTTGCAAAGGTCGCGAGCTCTGCTTCAATAAGAAAGTCAATTATTGAATGCCAGAAATCCGGTGATTGAAGCTTTCGTTCCTGTTGGGTGAGTTCTTCAAGTTTTTTGATTCTATGTTTCATAAATAGCCCCCTGTTGCTGCATTCTTTGGAAGGCATCAAGCCAAAGTTGGGTAATGGTCCGTTCGTCTTCATGCTGTAAAAGCCATTCAAAAGGGATCTCCGGCCCTCGATACTTTGCATATCGCCCCGGCCATTGTGGTGGCGTACCTTCGGAAAAGTTCAGCCAAAAGAGTTGATAGTCACCATTTGGCAGAACTATCGCAGGGATCGCGCCGGTATCATCGGCATGGACAAAGTGACCCTCGCCTATTAGCGCTTGTTCGAGCTTCCTAATCCTGTTTTTCATCTTCACATCTCCCGTAAAAATTTAGGTAAACAAAGTCATCTTCCGGGTTGCCGTACCGCTCGAAGGTCTGTTCTCTGGTTTCCCCCGGTTCGGCAATGAGGAAGGTCACATTTTTCAGCTCTGGAAGTGCTTCCAGCCTGCTTATCCTGGCTTCAAAGGATCTCAGCATTTGTTATCCCCCACTGTCTTTTCAAGCGCTGCCAGCCTCGTTTCAAGATCACAAACTTCGATGCAGCCCTTCAAAATGTTGCACAAATAGCCCAATCTTCCCGCAAGCTCCGGCTCAACCTCGCCGCCCTCAAGTCTGTTAATCAAGCTTGCGAGATACCTTCTTACATCCGCTATTGTTTTCAATCTTTTCGCCATAGGTAGTATCCCCTTCTCAATAATCGTTGTTCCATGCGCTTTCGCGCCGTTTTTTGAGTACAAAAAGCAGGGTGTAACTTGCTAGTTTCCGCGCAAATTTCGCTTTAAATCGGCCTGGTGCTTGGCTTCCAAGCGCTCTTGTTTCTTTAATCGCCGGATGCTGCGCCGTACTGAGTAGCGCCTTTCCTCGCCCCGCGTCCGTGCAAATTCACGCTTGCGAAGCTCCCCGAGAACATGCCTTTGATGGTACTTGCGATATTTCTTCAGCAACTTTTCAAACGGTGGTGCTTGCTCTCGTTCATGCTCTGTATGTTCGTGATCTTGCATTTTTCCTCGTTTTGGGTGTCCCGGTCCGGGACTAAGACCGGACACCCTGCGGGATCGGTGGCGAAGGGTTGCCACTCCCGTAACCGGCTGGAAGCCATCAGACTTCCTGCCGGTGAACCATGCGGGAAGTCCCAAGGCCCAGGATGGTGGCCCGCCGCATGGTGGTTAACCTTATCTCGTCTGTTGCCGCCTGATTACTGCGCTGCTGGCCCGTTGGGTAAGTTCCTGATCGGCATCGGTAGGCACAAAATAGCCCATGTCGAGCAGAGCTCCACGCGCCCTGTAGAGCAGCATCGAAAACTCTTCCCGCTCTTTTTGCAGGATTTCACGGTGCCACCACTCCACGGGAAACATTACCCGTTGACGGTCTGCCCGGCCCGATTCAATTTGGTCCGGCGTGAGCAAGGCAAAACGTGGTGAAACTGGATTCTCAATCGCGTCACATATCCACAAATCGGACAAATCCTTGCAGACTTGCCGGTAGTATTCTCCCAGGCTGAACTTGCTTTCAGTCGTCTGGCTTTTGTCGGCAAGTTGTTTGCGGATCTCTGACAACCGAAGTTCATCGGCAACCGGATTGCCGGTTGTTTGCCGCCGCAACTCCATTGCCTTTTCGATATACGTTGCCCGCTCATTAAATCTTGCGTTCTGAGCCTCTTCCTTTAATCGGAGTCCAGCCCAAATTTTTTCATAGACTTGTCGGCACTTCTGGCCCTTGCCTTCATTGCTGAGCATTTTGTCTTGCCAAATCTCATCGGTTGTCTGATCGGCACTGAGCAATGAGCTGTTAATGTCCACAACTTCGCTTCGGAAAGCATCGACGCGGTTGTCAAGCGCCTCATACAGCGTTTCGCGCTGCCCTGGCCCCCACTGAGAAACCTTGTCTTGCTCAATCTGGTTTTTGAAGGTTACCTGGCAAGCATGGCTAAAGCTGCCATCGCTCAATTCCAGCGGTTTAGTGTTAATTCCCATAGTGCTTACTCCCGTTCGTTGAATTGTTATTGGTCACAATGTGGGCACAGTGCCCCTCTACATCCTCAAATAAAGCCGTTCTACAGCGGCACTTTGGATTCAATATCCATCGGTCTTTCGGACTGTCCCTGATAGTTCCGGCAATTTGTTTCATCGTCTAGCCCTCCATCGGGTGAATGTGAGCAATGCAGTTCCGGTCCACAAATAGCCAAGCCACATTGACAGCCTGGTCGTGTCCCGTAACGGTTGCCTGTTCCAGCTTGAAAAAGCCTTTCAGCAAGCCCTTGTAAGTGCCCTGGTAGACAAGCCCGCCTCTGCTCTGCATGGTGAGCTTTTCGCCCACAAGCGCCGGAAACGGATCGGGTTTCACTTTGGGTTGTGAAGGAAGCTTTGCCGGTTGCTCTGCATGCTTTGGTGTTGGTTGTGGCGCTGGCTTCGGTTGCGCCGGCACCTGTGGTTTTTGGTTTACGGGTTGCCTTTTGTACTCGATGACGGGTTGACGGGTTTTCATGTTCGGTTACCTCCTGGTTGGAAGCGCTCGCGTTTTTTGAAGAACGCTCGCTTCCCTGTGATGGTTTATGATTGTTTCTTGGGATGGAAAAAAAATCTGTATAGTGTGGTTATCTATAGATGCTTCCAGTAACGGATGCTGAGAGCCATTGATTTTGATTTTGGCTAAAAATGCTATAGTTCGTTTTACTGCAATGCTTCGCGCCGTTCTTGCCTTCATCCGTTGTCGGATGCTTAGAAATTTTCCTCGCATCCGGTATCGGATGTTTATTTTCGGCTCTTCGCATCCAGTAACGGATGTCTGCTTTAACTTCTCCGAGTGCTTTTTCAGCATCCAGTAACGGATGCTTATTGCTAGATCCATCGTTCAAACCTCTGGCAATGACCATCAATTTTCGTCGGCTGTTCTGGAAGCAAGCAGCCCTGGAACTTCCCGCCGCCCGTTTGCAAGCATGTCGAGCATTCGGTTGTGGAGTCTTTTTCGCTTTTTGCACAAAAGCCGTAGCGAACCTTGGCTCTATGGACAGCTTTAAACTCTGGTGTTCCGTAGCTTTTCCATCTTTCCGACAAGCCGTAGATGGTGCACTCACCTTTGACTAGCCCGTGTCCCGGTTTCACTATGTCGATAAAGCCAAGCTGGTGAAGTCGATCTATTGCGAGATTAAAGGCGCGAGTTCCAATGCCAAGCCGTTTGGCCTCCTCATAACTAAAGGTGATGTCCCGCTCGTTGATAAATCGCCGGCGGTATTTCTTTTTGTCGGCTTTGGTCGCCTTTGCTGGTTGTCGCTTTTGAAGAATGTGCAAATAGACAAGCATCGGATAACCACTCTTGCATGCAGCCAGTGCCAGCGTTGCCGGCGAGTCAATAAACTGATTGTCCAGAACTGTGACGGGAGATCCAAGAGGTTTATCTCGCTTCGGGATCGCGCCGGCGCCGGTTTTGGGTTTGGGTTTGGGTTCGGTCATAAGTCGCCGCCGCACCTATGCCCTTGCTTCCAAGTGCCGGCTTACAAATTCTTGGATTGCGTCTTTGTGGAAGTAGAGCTTGCGCCCGTGACGTACCGCTGGCAGTTCGCCTTGATAGTAAAGTTGGCGAATTGACCAAGCAGAGCGGCCTAACAGTTTTGCGGTGTCTTCGGTGTCAAAGAGGATTTGCTGTGGATCGGTTTGTTTGTTTGCCATGTCGTTGCCTCACATTGTTTGGGTTAATCTTCAATCTTTAACAATTGTGAGACAAGTATAACTATGCGAAATTACTAGTCAATTTGTATTAACCGTAAATATATAATTACGGTAAATAAAATCTGAGGTAGGTATTTTTAATGTTATCAAGAAGGTTATTTGCGGGACTTGGGAGGTACAACTTCTTTTACCCAGTTATAGACAGTTCCTTGCATGGTCCCTCGGGTGGAGAAAATTTCATGGAATTGCTTACTGTTGTAGATTTCCGTAGTGATCTTATTCGGATTGTTCCATTTTCCAGGATCTTTGCTCTTGAGCCTGATAGCTGCTTCTTGCACGTCTTTAATTAGTTCCGGTGGTGCATCCATTTTGCGCTGTCCTCGACGTACCCTTTGCCCCTCCTTGTTAAAATAATCGCTCATCCAATCCGTTGGTAGGTCAGAAACAGTGTCTACGGTTCCCGCATAAACACCAATCCTAAAGATATCCATTAAGGATTTCTCCGAATCGCATCGGCTTTGACCAATATTACCCCACCAAAATTTCTCTTTATCTTCTGACTTGGAAGCATGAATCCATTTGTGAAGCACCACTTTTGCAAACAAGGCCATCCTTAGTATGGCGAGTTGTTCAAATTCAGCGAAATCCGAATATTCTGGTTGTTCTTTTAAAGTAGTGGTGAGTCTTTCCAATACATAAGCCAAAGGGTAGATCACTTTGTCAATATCTGTATTTTCATCAATTTGAGCCTTTTGCAAGGCGTCCCTCAAAAACATATGATCTGCTGAATTGAGAGGAACAAGAATAGTTTCAGACGCCTTTTTTAGGAAAACTGGAATAACTTGCCTAAGTTTCTCGATCTCACGGTTTGCACGTTCCTCAATACGTTTCAATGTCCAGCTTACTACGTCCGCATGTAGACAAGAGGAGTATCCCCAAGCCGTATTTAGAGCTATGCTGACTGCCCGGAAACGGTCTTCCAGATTAAAATCCTGGCGTTCCAAAGTTTCAAACAATTGGTGCAGTACCTCATATAGACTATTTTTGTCTGGTAGCTTTATGCCCCTGCTGTGCCCAAGTATTTCACTTATGGCGTGTTCTTTCACGCTTAATTCACCATCTAGTTCCAACTCGTAGGCCTCTGCACATAGGTCCAATGTCCTAATGACTTGGCTATTATTGAATCTACTATTTTCTAAAACTTCCAGCAGGGTTGCTGCAAGGCGCAAAATCTCTGAATCTTTTTTCCTCGAATTGTCTTTCATGTGCTCACACTCCCCGAAAGTGCCCCGGTAGATTTTGAGAGGAAGAGCAACCGGGAATTGCTCTTTTCGGGCTGCAGACCCTATCCTCTCAAGCTGATAAATTCCTCTTCAAAAAAAGGGTTGTCAGAAGCTGTCAAAATTGCTAAATACGCCATCGTAAGCGAAATGTTGAACTGTGCCTAAACTGTGCCCAGATTGTGCCTAATAAGATCAATTTTAACCGATTCTAGCCAACTTGGAACAAAAGTACAGCTTAACATTGCCAACCATTTCAAGTGGTTAGAATCTCGACAAAAAAGCGCCGGTGCTTGATATGGACTCAAAATCCAGTGGGCCTTGCGCCCGTGAGAGTTCGAGTCTCTCCTCCGGCACCACATAGAGTTTTGAGGCGTAAGGCGTAAACTTAGTTAGGTTTTTACGCCTTTTTTGTTCCTAGGAATGTGTGCGGTCTGCAATAGTAGGGAACGACAACGGAGTTTCCAGCAGATATTCGACTCTGTTCTTCCCCGGTATGCGGTTATGAAGCTTCATATCTCTGTTTTTCGCACTTTGCGAAATGCGCACCTATCTAGAAGCTATCTTCCGGTCCGCGCCATCAGGGCTGTTAAGAACATCCACCAGCAGATCACGACCCCGAAGGCAGTTGCGCGTAGGAGTAATTCTAAAAGATGGCTTGCTCAGATCCCTTAGATTTGCTAAGTATTCGGCGCTTCGTGTCTCACTTACCAATGCCTTTGATGATAGCCTCCTTCATTTCTGATATAGAGCGAGAATCTTAGGGAGGCTGAGACGCTACAAATGTTTAATACTTCGCTGGTTCTGGAACTTACCAAGAGAGATTTCTCCGAACGATTCGCCGGCTCGGTCCTGGGAGCGCTATGGGCACTGATTTGGCCACTGGTGAATCTGCTTATTTATATAGTTATATTCGGAAAAATGATGGGAGGACGTCTTCCCGGAAGCTCAAACGTATACTCCTACACCGTTTACGTGACAGTGGGACTGGTGCCCTGGACCGCGCTAGCTGCTTCTATTTCACGTTGCTCCAGTGTTTTTTTGGAAAAGAAGCACCTGCTCTCCAAAATCAACATTTCGTTTCCGTCCCTCCTAATCTACATAATTTTATCCGAAACTATCACGTTCACGTTTTCCATGGCGTTTTTCTTCATTTTTCTGCTGCTCACCCAGTATCAATTCAACATCAATATTCTCTTAATTCCATACATATATTATTTGCAGCAACTCTTTACGTTTGGCGTAGGCCTGCTAGCGGCAACTTTGACGGTTTTCATTCGAGACATAAAAGAAATCATAGGCGTTATCCTGCAATTCTGGTTTTGGTTCACCCCAATTATCTATGTGCGCGAGATCTTGCCGGAAATAATCAGGAAAGTTCTAATATTTAATCCGGCCTACATTATCATAGAGGCTTATCAAAGAATATTCGTCTTTAATGACGAACCGTCATATCGTTCACTTATCGCACTTACCCTTCTTACGCACATTTTGGTTGTGTTTTCTTACCTGATTTTTCGCACTCTGGAAAAGGATGTGAGAGATTTTTTATGATAATAGCCGTTGGATTACTGCTCTGGACAGCTTTGATGATTTTTTTGGCGTACCTTTCCTGGACGAAAACCGAACGGCACTCTAAAGTCTATTTGCTGGTAGTCTATAATGCGATATTTTTGGTGGGTGTTTTTTGCATCTTTCCCTTGTTGAAAAAACTTTGACACCCTCTCCCTCGAGAGAAGGAGTGTCCTGATGGTCACAAACCCGAAAGACACTATGCAACTGGAGCACTGTCAATGAAGCAAGCTTTGATTACAGGCATTACCGGGCAGGATGGATCTTATCTGGCAGAATTTCTCCTCGGTAAAGGATATGAGGTACACGGGGTTGTCCGACGTGTGGCATTTGAAGATCCTCAACACCGAATGTGGAGGATCCGGCATTTGCTTGACGACATTCATTTGCATTCTGCCTCCCTGGAGAGCTACCCGAGCTTATTTAACGTTATTCAACACATTCGGCCGGATGAATGCTATCATTTGGCTGCACAGAGTTTCGTCAGCTATTCATTTGAAGATGAGTTTTCCACGCTGAACACAAACATTAACGGCACGCACCACATGCTTTCTGCCATTAAGGAGGCGGCACCACATTGCCGTTTCTATTTTGCGGCATCAAGCGAAATGTTCGGCAAAGTCTCCGAAGTTCCTCAAAACGAAAAAACACCATTTCACCCCCGCTCCTCATACGGGATCTCAAAAGTCGCAGGCTTTCACTTGACTCGCAACTACCGGGAAGCCTACAGTCTTCATGCGTCATGCGGCATCCTGTATAATCATGAATCGCCCCGGCGCGGATTTGAATTCGTAACCCGCAAGATTTCACACCAATTGGCAAGGATCAAACACGGTTTGGACAACCAATTGCGACTGGGAAACCTTGACGCAAAGCGTGACTGGGGACATGCCTCCGATTATGTCAGGGCGATGTGGCTTATGCTCCAGTCAGAAAACCCTGACGATTATGTCGTTAGTACCGGAACTTGTCACACCGTCAGGGAATTCTGCGAAATCGCATTCTCACATGTCGGTCTCAACTACCAGGACTACGTCGTCGTGGATGAGAGGTTTTTCCGTCCAGCCGAGGTCGACATCCTGCTGGGTGATTCGTCAAAGGCCAGGACTAGCCTGGGTTGGCAATATGACCGGTCTTTTGAGGATTTAGTGCGAGAAATGGTTGATTCAGACCTAAAATTTGTGTCTGATAAATGTAGTAGTGATTCGATCATTGGAATGTAGCATGATCAAGGTAAGCCATCTCAGCAAGACCTTCAAACTGTACAACTCCCCGGCTGACCGACTGAAAGAGATCGTCATTCGCCGCAAATACTCCCAGGAGTTCAAAGCGCTCAACGATATCAGCTTCGAGGTAGCTGATGGAAAGACTCTCGGCATCATCGGCCAAAACGGGGCAGGCAAGTCCACGCTGCTCAAGATTTTGACGGGCATTCTGCTTCCCGACAGCGGGAAAATTGAAATTGAGGGCAGGATTACCGGCCTGCTTGAACTTGGCACGGGGTTTAATCCGGAATTCAGCGGCCTGGAGAACATTCTTTTGAACGGCACTCTGCTTGGCATGACCAAGGACGATATAAGCGACAAATTGAGCCGGATTATCGATTTCACCGAACTGGGCCATTTTATTGACAGACCGTTGAAAACGTATTCGAGCGGTATGGTTATGCGACTGGCTTTTTCAGTAGCCATTCACGCCGAGCCAAAAGCGTTCGTAGTGGACGAAGCCTTATCGGTCGGGGACGCTTATTTTCAGCAAAAGTGCATGCAAAGGATCAAAGAGTTCAAAGAGCAGGGCGGGTCGATCATCCTCGTTTCTCATGATATGAACGCTGTTAAAGTTCTTTGCGACACAGCGCTGTTATTGGACCATGGTTCAGCTGTTGAATACGGTGATCCGGACCAGGTGATAGCTACTTATAATTTCCTGCTGGCGAAAAAATCGGAACGACAGGAAATTCGAATTCAAACATACGGCCCAAATCAAGCGCAGGTTTACGGAAACTTTAAAGCGGAAATCTGCGATGTGAGATTGATCGATGCACAGGGATCGGACGCTGAATGCTTCGTTACGGGCTCTCCCTGCAAGATTCTGATAGACCTCAAGGCCAATGAGTTAGTTGATGACCTGTCAGTAGGTATTCTTATAAGGGACAGATTCGGGCAGGACATTTTCGGTACCAATACCTATTATCAGAAATTGCCACTTCGCATGAGGCCGGGAGAAAACTGTCGAATAAGGTACAGTATCGAGGAGCTTAATATCGGCCCCGGCAAATATACTTTGACAGTTGCTGCCCACAAATCCGAAGCGCATGTTCTGGATTGTTACCAGTGGAATGATATGGTGAAATCGTTCGAAATACTCGGCACTGCCGATTTTAAGTTTATTGGCTTATCAAGGCTCAAGCCTCATGTCGACATAGAAATTTCGTGAACGCGCAGGCGGCTTGCTTGCTGCTTTTTGAATAACGCCGGACTTTACACGGGAATATTCAAGCGAAACCTGAAACTGCACTCTCCGAGTTCTCTACAAATATCGGGATTACCCAACAGCAAATCAACGCATGCGCCGAGTTCATGGATGTCTGCATAATGAAGGCCGCAGTTGCCCCTATAACAGATATCAACAAGCTCCTGGTTCGATGCCGGAACCAGGATGGGCAGTTTTGCCTCCAGATACTGCGCCAGCCTTCCATCTTCATCAAACGCACCTGCCACCCAGACAAACCTTGCCTTGCTTAGTTCCTCTTTATCCAGCCATGATGCCAGGATAAATCGTGTAGTAGTGAACAGAGGGTATTTCTCTCGCAAGAACCTGTCAGCAACCGGATCCATTATTCCAGTAAAATCGATCGCAACCATCGGAATTCCTGACGCTGCGGTTGGATTAGAGCGGGTTGCGCGAATATTCTCATAAACGGTGAGCAAGCGAAGAATCTGTGTTGAGTAGCTCGCACTGCAAATTCGTTGAAATGCTGCTTCGCCGAAGCTTTGAATCTTGTCGGGATTTGCTGCAAAAAACGCCATCTTTTCAGCAAGTTGCTTGCTATTGCCCAGATCGAACAACATTCCACTCCTGCCGTCTTCAATCAATTCCGGAATCCCGCCCGTATTTGTTGCAATTCCCGGAATATGGGAAGCCATGGCCTCCGTTATGCTAACCGGTTGGTTCTCCGGCCAAATAGAAGGCAGAACGAGGACATCCGTTTCAGCAAGCACCTGTTCGATTCTGGAATTGTCCATTTTTCCCAGAAGCTTGACGTTTTCATCAAGACCATGCGCACTGACAAATCTCTCTATATTGCCGCGTTCCTCCCCATCGCCCACCAACTTCACCTGAATGTTCTTCCGATCTTGCAGGTGGAGCAGTGCCTCTAAGAGAACTTGAAGGCCTTTGTGCCTTCCAAAGTAGCCCATGAACGTGAAACGACAGCAGTCAGGACATGGTTTTTTTCTGACAGCTCCAAACCTATCCAAGTCTATGCCGTTCCAGACGACGTGCATCTTCGACGCAGGAAAGCCTGCATTTATGTATGCTTGGGCCAAATAACGGGATGGAGAGATGAAGGCATCCACGGCATCAAAATGGTGGTTTAGATAGCTCTGCCTGAGGGAAACAGGCACTTGTTGACCATTATCCAGCCGTATATCAGGCAAACAATCGTGACACTCATTCGCGGTTGCACAGAACAAGCTTGGGGCTTTTTCCAATGTATTCTTGTAGCAAAATCCCCAATAATCGTGCACCGTCAAAACGGTAACACAAGCAAACCTCTTGGCAATGCGAAGTACGGCGGGAGTCAGCCCTACCAGGTTGTGGCAATGGACCACATCCGGACGAAACTCTCGCAAGACGTTTGCAAACCCCTCTTCAATTTCCATCTTACGAAAATTCTCACGAGATATATCGAAATCTTCGGATGTGAGCATCACTCGGTGAACTTTCACTCCATCGTACACACCCGTGTGAATCGAGTGTCGACGACCTATTGCTTCCACTGTCCCCGCGAATACTTCGACCTCATGTCCTTGATTGCAGAATTCTTTGGCCTGATAATGGGCGATGAGTTCAGCTCCACCCACAAAATCGGGCGGATAAAAGCTCGAGCAAACTAGAATCCTGGTTTTTCGTATATTATCTGCAGCAAGAGGGATCGGTTCATCTATACGTCCTATAACGGCCGATTTGCTCCTATCATCGAACCTACCATCAAATAAATGCGCTGCCCCAGTCCTACTGGAGTAATCGCGAATACACTCAAACATGCTGTGGACTGATTCTTGTCTGCAAAGCGGTCCCCACCTTCGTTCAGGCATAAAGACAGCCAGTCCCAAACCTCCCCACAGTTCTCCATGGCCCCCGCCTCCATGCTCGATCAATCGACCGGGTATGAAATCGAGATCAACGAAGTGCAGGTAATCGGCTTGATCCCATTTCGCCCGCCGCATCCCGTTGCGGCAATCGGGATTGAAGCTGTCATGCATCGCCACAAGCAGAGGGCGAATTGGCGTGTAAATTAAAACAGCGTTGAGATCCTCCGTCACTACCTCTCCCGAATGATCCCCGTCGATAAGAATAAAATCAACGCCCTTGCCCTTATCATTCAATTCGCTCAATAAGGATGGGAGCACTTTGACTGAACTGCCGGTCAAAAAAGTCACGTTCTCCAGGTGACCGTATTTCTCGGGAATACTGGGATCTATATCGATCGAATATACTTCTTCAGCGTACTGGGAAATCAATGACAGGCTGCCCGCTCGAAAAGTTCCGACTTCCACGGCCACATGCGGACGATGCCTGTGCAGCAACGCCATGAGTGCAAGGCGCTCGGAATGATTCATTTGCCAATTTTCCAAGATGCATCCCTGATAAAGCATCTTGTCTATGGGAAATTCATCAACGCTGATTTCCTGCGGAGAATCCACTTCAATGCCCGGCAACATAGCAAAGATCATTTCTTTGATGTATTCGTCCCAAGACTTAATCCTTCTTGACACAGCCTGTTTAACCAATTCATCATACAAACTGCGATCTGTGGCCAGACGGAGAAGCGCCTGACTGAATTTTTCCAGGTCTCTCACGTCTGTTGTCAGACAGCCTCCACCATTGGCCAGTTCAGCCATCACGCCTTCTTCATGGCACACGCATGGCCGACCATGCCAAATGCTTTCCATAATAGGTAGACCGAATCCTTCGATCTCTGAAGCGTATACTGTGAACGTACATTCCGAATACTTTGCATGGAGCGTTTCATCATCAACGACTCCCAACCATTCGATGTCGGGATTCCTTTCGCATGCCAACTGAACCGAATCAGCAAAGTCAAAAGCACCAGCGTATTTGTTTCCGATTAAAGTCAGACGCCACTCTAACCCAGGTTTTAAAGCGCTGAGCCTCTCGCAGGCTTCTATTAGCCTCAAATGATTTTTTCTGGGCTCCAATGTAGATACACAAAGAATCCTTATGGGTTCCTGCAAAGCGGTATTCACCTGAAAATTGCGCGAGCATCCGGCTAATTCCCCGGGAAGCTGAATGGGCACTACTCTGGTGGACTCCAATTGTTGTCCTTCAAAAAAATCCCTCAGACAGTCCGACGAAAAATGAGAAATGGGCATGACCAGATCGCATCCCGCGAGCCCGCGCATGTATTCAGCATGATTTTTGAGTATGCTTTCATCAAGAACCAATTCAGGCCGAAGCAAGGCAATAGAATCATAAAAAATAGCGGATAGTTTGAATCCACGGCTTCTTGCGTAGGCACGGGCTTTTCGAGCATTTCGCTCTGCCACCGTTTCAGAAAAAAGCAGCCAAACCGGCTCCTCACTTGCTTTAATGGGATAATCTTCCAGTAATGCTGGATTTTCTACAGTCGATTTCGGCGCGACATCTGGACGGATCGGACCGTTATACTTGCCTAGCTGATCATATTCCTCTGCTGTTGGGAAACGGTACCCATCCAGACTTTCATCCCAAACAACAAAAAAGGATTTCACGTGCTGCTGAATCTCTCGCGCGGCCCGACGCGTTACCCTGATGACGCCCGAGTTCGCTGGATCTCTTACGGCGTTGGAGACATCCATGAACACGGAAAAAGAGGAAGAAGTCCTTGGTCCATTGGTGCAAATCCTGAGTAACTCATCGTGCAGTTGAGCAATCGCTTTTTGCCATGTGAATTTGGTCCTGAAGATCTGACTTGTCGCCGCGATATCTATTTGTGGTGAGTCGATGCCCATCAAAAGTTGGATAGACTTTTTCACCATCTCCTTGGGTTCTCTACAAAGAAACCAGGGATCCATGATTACTTCCGGATGGGCGCCTATATTGAAAGCGAGGACCGGCCTACCAAGCCATTGCATCTCCCCGAGCGGTAGATTAAATCCTTCCCAGAGAGAGACAGAAAGCCCCAAATCGGATTGTCTCATCAACTCTTGGAGTTCATCATCTCCCGGAAAACCCAACGGGACTACGATTCCTCCCAGATGCGGGGGCACGGCGACCTCCCCCTTTTCAGCCAATATTCCAACGATAAGATTAGGAATAGTCTTCGCGATCTGCGAGACGACATCAAAGAGTGCCCTGGAATTCTTATAATTCTTCTCCTCCCAACGCCCTAAGTTCAAAATGAACTTAGGGCCCGAATCGTTTTTCTCTGGTTATGTTTTCGTATGACCCCTTGGCTTTGTTCGCCCCGTTAGAATCCAAGTGTTGCCACATAGCGATATCCATGTGGTCCACACCATTGTAGATCCTTATTTTCTCAACAGCATCACCGGCATCTAAACCACTCTGAGTGGCAAGAATAAAATCGCTGCCCGGAATCACAGCATCGCACCGGGGCATGTTTTCTCGACGAAGTCGCTTGAGCTTCTGCAAAACTTCCAGATGGTAGCCATCATAACCGTCGGTTGGTACCACTCCATAGTCAGAAAAAACTACCTTAGCCCCTTTTTCTTTCCAGAAGGAAATGGATCTAAGGAAGGGCCATCCACCAACTATGATGACATCCGGCATATCTGCCTTTTCCGGGAAAGATGATTCCCAGTTGCTCTCCAGCCATTGCAGCGCAAATTCATTGCTGTCCTTATATTCAGGACATTCCGGCACCAAGACTATTCTGTCTGCAAATCCCCTAACAACGTCCTGATCGAGACGGTTCGCAATGACTGAGACCTTCCAACCGAGTGATCGAAGTCCAATCCCATATAGGATCAGGACTCGATCCAGCCCGAATCGAAACAAGAAACGTTCATGGGCAAGCAATACATGCATCTATGTCACTCTCTTTTGTTCTATGAGCAGTCTTTGTCCAAATCGGGCCTTGATCTTGAAATCCGTGCAGGTATCCATCCTCTCGGCAGTTCAGCCATTGATGATTTAGCATCGTTTCGGCTTTGCCGAATCAGGATCTTTAAGGCTTATGTCCGATTATTGCATAATCCTGTTCCTTAAAGAAAAACTCCCAAAGGTATCTCAATTCCTGCGGTAAATCGTTTTTATAAAACATTTCTTGCGACATTGGATTTTGCCGAAACACTCCTAAGTTTATGAACCCTCTTGTTTCCAGCATATATTCCATTGACGAGGGCGGCAACGGTCTCAAATGGGTCGGATCAAGATAAAAATTGCAGGCCCCCACTATGATATTCTCAGGATTTGGAGTCTCTAATATTACAACCCCTCCCGGCTTCAAAATGCGCAGGCATTCGTCCAAAAGTGCAACTAGACTGTCGAACGGCAAGTGTTCAATGATGTGAAGACCTGTTAAAGCACCATAACTATTGTCTGCCGATTCCCTCAGATAGGTCAGTGCATCCGCCTCGAATACCGTTAGACCGATGTCATTGCATTGCTGAACTAACACCCTATTCAAATCGACGCCGATTGCGGTCAATCCTACCTCATGCAATAGCTCCAACCATTCACCTCGACCACAGCCAATATCCAATATTGGTCGCTCCTTAGTGCCGGCGTCAACTTCTCGGATGATTGGAAGGTAGCCTTTGGCACGTTCCTTAATATCTTCGCGCGTACCACGGAATTCGTCCTCGAAGTTTACATAAAGCGCATCCAACCGATGTTGGTGTTCCCCCTCCAGCCTTTCCAATTGCTTGCTATCGAAGGGCCCCGGAAGGCGTTTTCTGGCTTCTTCTAGAATGAAATTTATTCGCCTCTCCTGCAATATTACATCTCGTTTCAAGTGCGTAAATTTTTTGTCCGTAGCAAAGCTTCTCGCATTCAACTCCTCGAAAATTCTATCTAGAGTTTCAATTTTATCCCTAACCAAAGCAACCTCTTGATTATCCGCCTTGTCAGTCCTTACTTCAACTAGGCTGGCTCTTAACTCACTTACTTCATGATTATCGACTTTTTCAGCCCAGACTTCAGCTATGCTGGTTCTTAACTCAGTCACTTCATGATTACCTACTTTGTCAGCCCAGACTTCAGCTATGCTGGTTCTTAACTCAGTCACTTCATGATTACCTACTTTGTCAGCCATTGCAGCTGCAATATCATCTTTAAGCTGGCCCACTTCATAACTGTCGGCTTTGAGTAAAAGTGAATCTTCTGTTACCCCAACCCGATTTACGAGTTCCATGAGAATTTCTTCTCTCTCAGCATCCATTTTGTTGTTGCCCAATGCCTCGATTTTCATCTCGGTATCTGTTTGGTCGTTCTGCAACGCCGCAACTTTACTCCGCAGATCATCCAGATGGGACCTGAGTTCATTCAAATCATGAGGGTTGACTCTATTCGCTTGAAGCGTTTGCATTTGAAAACCAAGTTGCTTCAAAGCGACCTCGGTCTTCTCTGATAATTCATTTAATGCGGCTTGATATTGTGCGGCAAGCGTCATTGTATTGGCTTCAAAGCGAGAAATGTTTTTGATAAGCACAGGTAGCCTCAAAACACCTGTTACCATGCAGACAAAACCACCGACTAAGGGCGTCTTGTAGAGCATAGCCGCCGCCAATGGGATTACCAAACCCCCAATTCTGACCCGTTTGGCTCGACCCTCCGGAGAGAACCGCAGCCGCCCAATAATCTCAACCTTGGATTGGCTACCATCCCGCAAGCGATTGAGGTAATAACATAAACTCTTGGTGTCAGGTTCGCGATTGAGAATACCATGGTAGGCATTAACGATAAAATCTCTGTCATGGAACTGCAGAAAATCATTGATGTGATAGCCGTCAGGCTTCGGTTCCCAACTTTGTTGCCAGTTAAACCGTGGAAGACTCAGATTGATGGGAAGATTATGCAACTGCGCTTCATCACGGCGTCTCTCTGCCTCAGTTCTCACTCGAGTCATCAATTCTCGCACTTTGATATTTTGACTTACGGTTTCAGCCATCTCATATTCCTCGGTCTATTTATTGTCAAAAAAACCAGCGTGGTAGGATTATTAAACTTTGCCTGACCTTCGGGGGGCATCTATAGTTTGTCAGAAATTAAATTTCACACTTCTGGATGCTAAAACGTTGCAGAGTTCAGATCCTGGGACTGCATTTTTAAAATTATTTATCTGAAAAACTATCGAGGCTCCCATTAAATTACCCCATTTTCGATTCTTCCTTCGAATGGAATTAGTTACCATCCGGAAACCCATAATTCCTCTCCCCTAGGGGGAGAGGCTGGGTGAAGGCGGTGTAATGTCAAACAGTTGCACCCGTACCCCATCCCTCTCACTTGTATATGGAGTTTCCCAGTGGCAACGGATTATAATCAGGCCGGTCAACGAGACTCGGCTAACATGGATTAAATCTGGTTCAGCATTCCACCTGTGTTTCGGTTTGGTCCTCGCATAAATTCGTTGCAAACGCAAGCCAATGTGAACATCTTTCATGGAGACTTCCTCCCGAGCATCTGCTACTGGCCCGTTAGCTCGAAGCTTGCAACAACCTAGAGAGGCATTCAATTTTTACCTTTATAGTACCTTTCGACTGCGCTGCGCTTGGCTGAATATTCGGGTGCCTATCTAGCAAACTTTTACCCTTAGCTTGGCTCTTACTATGACGACTATACCAAACCATGCTTTTTACAATTTACTTCATGGTTCCGGTAAGCAACCTGAAGAGCTTGGAAATGGCAACTAGAAAATAGCAGTTTATGAAAAATTGAATGAGCGACCAACGGTTTTTTATCGAAGGTCTCAACAGTGCCTTTAGGGCAGCAATACACCTCGGCCTCAAATAGCTCAAGAACTCACCAACCCTTTTGGCTTCATCGAACGAGTTGGTTCGTTTTTTCCTATTCGAATTTGATCTTCCAATAATCTCTGGAGAAGTGGAGAGTGTCTATCGGTTTGTCATTCGAGACAGGCTAAAAAAGGCAAGGGCATATTAGAATCTGGAGCAGGCAAAACATAAGGTGGGGGCGGCGTACTTCTAGATCTAATTAGATTGTGATAAATACTGGGGACGAACCTACTTGACCTAGCATCACTTTTGACTGCACTCGGCCGAAAGAGGAGGAAAGGAATCTAGACTAAATAGCTCATCAATGATATTAAGACACCTTTGATTCTACCTATCTTCTCAATCCGTGAGGTTTGGAGATTTTATCGATAAAGGTGATTCCGCTCCCCGCCGGAAGTCGGCACTCTTGAATTAGGAGTGGATCCGGTAATCTATTATGTGTGTGGATTTCAACAAGCCGTAAAATTGGGTCAGTTAGATTGCTACGAGAAAAATCAATGAATACACTTCATTCTTTGTTAAGCCCACCCTGTTGTATTTTGGCGGTGTTTGCCACAGGCGAACATTGGTATGTTAAAAATTTGCCCTGAGCGTGTATATGTTAACATTTGTTGTTTAACATTAACTGAATTTATGCAGACAGTGCTGTGAAGATTGGACGTGAAAAATCATTTGAGGGCTCGGACAGAAATGATTCTAGTTTTATAGGTTCTTTTGGCAAAAACCGCATACATGTATGGAAAGCATATGACCGCTACAAATGGTTCTCCCAGTGTTAATTTAGACGATTTAATGAAAATGATCGAATCGGAAGTGCGGCACAGAAAAACCCCTTCTCCTAAACCTATGCAGTTTGATTCCGCAAAGACCGATAACAGAAGTGCTTACTTATGGTCGAAACTAACGAAGCTGAGTTTAGACAGTATTTTCGTGCCATCTCCGCTAAAAATTGGAAAGGCCGATTATCAGCTATCAGATTTCATGAATCATCACGGGCACAACTTTATATTGAGCGCTTATGCAGGAGTCCTTGGCAGACATCCCGATCCAGAAGGTTATCATTATTACCTAGCAAACTTGCAGCAGGGCAAAATGACTAAGGCAGAAATCGTTGGGCGACTTCGCTATTCACCGGAGGGCAGACGCAAGGCTGTTAAGATAAAAGGGTTAATGGGGGCTTTCCTCATTCAATCTTCCTACAAGATTCCAGTGTTGGGTTACCTCATTAGAATGGCGAGTGCCATGTTTAACCTCCCGCTGATAATCAAGAACATCCAAAGCTTGGATGTATACCTCCAAGACCGCATGCTCCATACGCATTGTTACATCAACAAAACAAACCTCTTGTTAGAAAATAAAATAAATGAAATCATTGACTTCCAATCATCCTTAGAGAACCTGTGGGCTTCCAATCCAGATCGAGTTGATCTTGAAGACTTAGCTTCGCGAAAGGTCGATCGAGCTGAACTGGAAACCTTGGCTGAACAAAAAGCGGATCGAGCCGAACTGGAGACCATGATCGCACAAAAGGCAGATCGAACTGAACTGGAGGCCATGACAGCACGCAAGGCGGATCGAGCTCAATTGGAGGCCATGACCGCACGCAAGGCGGATCGAGCTCAATTGGATACTATGGCTGAACAAAAAGCGGATCGAGCCGAACTACTGAAGAAAGCGGACAAAGATGAAATGTTGCGATTGCAGGAGGAACTCAAGGATGCTCAACGACTTTTGCGAGACCACAGACTAAACATTGTAGATCAGCAGCGCCGAATTGCGATGCTCCTGGAAGAAACCAGAAAACGTTTGCCCGAACCTTTGAATAATGAACAAATACAAGTGATGGTTGCAGAAGAAGAGCATTTATTGGATGCCATGTACGTCTCCTTCGAAGATCAATTTCGAGGTACGAGACAGGGCATTAAGGAAAGACAAAAACCCTATTTGCTATATGTGGAAGAAGCCCTAATGCAAACAGGCCATGCGCCGCTGCTGGATCTTGGCTGTGGTCGCGGCGAATGGCTGGAGTTGGTCAAAGAAAAAGGTTACCCTGCAAGCGGTGTCGATAAAAACAGAGTTATGGTCCGACAGTGCACAGCAATTGGACTGGAAGTGATTGAAGCGGATATTATTGATTTTCTGAAATCGCAGGAATCCGAAACATATGGCGCTATTACAGGCTTTCATATCATCGAACACCTGGGTCTTAAAACCTTTTTATCACTTTTTGACGAGTCGTTGAGGGTCCTAAAACCAGGAGGGATCATAATTTTCGAGACGCCGAACCCTCAAAACATATTAGTTGGAGCTTGCTACTTCTATTCTGATCCAACCCATAACCATCCTTTATTCCCGGATTCAGTTCGATTCCTTGCCGAGCTGCGTGGTTTTGTGAAAACCAGAATCGAAACCCTGCACAAATATTCCGACTATTTTTCTGTTGAGGACCAAGACAGCTTCAAAAACAAGTGGTTTTATTGTGAAATGGATTATGCATTAATAGGATACAAGGCCTAGAGTAAATCCGTTTTGCGGAGAAGCAGCGTTTCAGTAAAGTCTACGGTTCAGAGAAAATCAAGATGAAAGTCGTTTTTCTGCATCAAACTATTGCCAAACATGATGCCACTGGAAATGACATAGCGCACATGTACAGTATTTTGGGCCGCAAATACTGCGTATTCGTCTACTGTGATTACCTTGAAAATCCAGGCTTAAACAAAGTCAACAGGGAACATTTGTTTGATATTATTTCAGACAGAAGGAATTTGCTTGTATACCACCATAGCACATACTGGGAAGAGGGCGAAAAGATCTTAGCCAAAGCCAAGGCAAAAATTATTATAAGATATCATAACATAACTCCCCCATCCTATTTCTTGCCCTACTACGAAGACTACTATATCAAGTGTAAAGAAGGACGGAAACAAACCGCAAGGCTTTACAAAAAATATCCCAACTCGCTTTGGATGGGGGCTTCTTCATACAATCTCGAGGAAGCTGGAATCGGCAAAGATTCGAATAAAGTAGTTGTCCCTCCGTTTAACAACATCGAACAATGGAAGCATGTAAGTCCTAATGAGGAAGTACTAAAATCAATTCTTGAAGGTCCAGAGCTCAACTTGCTCTTTGTCGGTCGCATTGCGCCGAACAAAGGACACAAATTTCTGCTGCACGTAGTAAGAGACTACCTTATTCATTACAATGAAAAAATTGTTCTTCACATAGTCGGGAAAAGAGATGAGAATTTAGGCGACTACAACCGGGAGTTGGATGATCTTAGATGGAGTTCCATTCCTCAAAGCAGTGTCAATTGGGCGGGTCAAATCGAAGATTCTGTCATGCTCGCATATTATTTGGGTTGTGATTTCTACTTGAATTGCAGTGATCATGAAGGCTTTTGTGTCCCTATTGTAGAAGCGCAAAGCTTGTACCTGCCGGTTATCACTAAACACTCGAGTGGCATTACAGAAACGATTGGCAAGCAGCAGTTAATCCTTGAGGAGGATCCTGCGAAATATTCTGCTGCAATTCACATCCTATCCAAGAATGCAACTCATCGTGATTTCCTGATCGAAAACGGATTCCGAAATTATTGGAGCCGTTTCAGAAATTCTATTATTGAAAATAGCTTTATAAGGGCTATCCAGGAATACATGGGGATAAGCGAATGAAAATCGCCATAGCCACCGTTCGGATTCCCTTCATCAGCGGCGGTGCAGAAATCCATGCTGAGCTGCTTTGTGAGGAACTCATACGACGAGGCCACGAAGCTGACATTATCACCATACCGTTCAAATGGTATCCTGCGCAAACTTTAGTCAATTGTATGCTTATCGGCAGAATGATGGATTTGACAGAAGTCAATGGAGAAACGATAGATTTGGTTATCGCCCTAAAATTTCCAGCCTATTACATTAAACACCCCAATAAAATCATATGGCTTTTGCACCAGCATCGGCAGGCCTACGAGCTTTGGGAGACTCCTTATGGCGACATTCACCTTTGGGAAGACGCGGCATTTATTAAGAATACTATTATTGCGAATGACAATAAATATATCCGCGAGGCAAGGAGAATTTTCACTAATTCAAGAAATACTGCCGAACGACTGAAAAAATACAACGATATCAATGCGCACGCTCTCTACCATCCCCCCAAGGACTACGAAAAACACTACTGTGATAGCTTTAAGGATTTTATCTTCTATCCAAGTAGAATAGACGAAATGAAACGACAACGTTTGTTGGTGCAAGCTGCACGTTTTTTGAGCTCAGATACAAAAATAATCATAGCAGGTAAAGGAGTTTCCAAAGAGATTTCTTACTTGAACTCTTTAATCGATGAATACGGACTCCACGATCGGGTTAAGTTGATAGGTTTTATTACGGACGAAGAAAAAATTGAATATTACGCAAAATGTCTCGGGGTTTATTTCGGAGCTTTCGAAGAAGATTACGGATACATCACTCTGGAGGCTTTTTTTTCAAAAAAGCCTGTCATTACTCATCGAGATGCCGGAGGACCACTCGAGTTTATTGAGCACGATCTGAACGGGTTTATAGTTGACACGGATCCTGTCAAGATAGCTGCAGCAATCGACAATTGGAAGTTTGACAAAGCTAAGGCGCAAAGAATGGGCAGTGAGGGATATCGAACGGTCGCCGCCCTTGGTATTAACTGGGATACGGTGATTGAGGCACTTCTGGGCGGTCCCGACAACTAGAGCCGCTTTGATCAACACGCATTGTTTGAAATGGTTTCTTTATGAATAAACCGAAACTGTTATATGCTAGTCCATTTCCGCCGATGAGAAGCGGCGTCTCAGATTACTCTGAAGTCTTGGTTTATGGACTTAATAGTTTTTATGATATCACATTGTATATTGATGATTATAGACTTAGCAATAAAAACCTATATAAAGATTTTGAAGTAAAATGTCATGATATAGATCACTTTGATTTTACTGACTTTCGGTATAGGATTTACAATATTGGCAACAACCCATATTTCCACAGTTTCATCTATCAAATCGCACTTGCACACCCTGGCTTAGTTATTCTACATGATTTTGTTCTATATTACCTAACAATTGGTTATTACATAAATAAAAACAAATTGTATTCAAAAATATACGAATGCGAGGGTGCCAAAGGTATCGATTCCATTAAGAAATATACCAAGGAAGGTAAAGACTTACTTGAGTGTAAGAACCTTGCCGTGAGACTTCCCCTTAATGCTGAACTGCTCAGCTCCGGCAATAAAATTATGGTCCATTCAAATTATGCTTTTAATAAGATCTCTCCCGCAATCGATGATCCTTCTCTGCTTAGGAAAATAAATCTCGTTCAACAAGTATCCAAGACCGGGAAAATTATTAACAAAAAGTTGTTATTCAACAAACTTGGTATCCCTCAAAAATCCATTCTCATAAGTTCTTTTGGTGCCATCGATTATACTAAACTCAATCACATTGTTTGCCAGGTTATCAAACGTATAAATGTTCAACTTGACAACGTATTTTACTTAATGGTTGGGGAAGGACACTACGTAGATGAATACTTGAACAGCAATATAAAGAAAACAGGATATGTTGGCATATTAGAATTTGACAGTCTAATCGCCCACTCTGATATTGTTGTTAACTTGCGGTTTCCCTCCATGGGTGAGACCTCTGCAACTCTCATCCGCGCGCTCGGGATTGGGAAACCATGCGTCGTCAACAATGACGCCTGGTTCTCGGAATTGCCCGACAGCCTAGTCGCTAAAATTGGGAATGAAAATATAGTAGAAGAATTATATGAAAGGCTTCTATTGCTTATTCAAGACCCCGAACTTCGCACCAACATTTCCAAAAGTGCCGCTGAGTATGTTGAAAATGAACACGGGGTTGATATGATCGCTCGACAGATTGATGCTTTTTTGCAGAATGCTGCAATTGTCCAATAAGAGATGTGATAGCTGGAAGCATTTTTGTTTTTCCGACTTCAGACGGGTGCGGAATTCCGCGCTTAGTGAGACTCATTTTGCTCAGACACAGCATTTTCCAGCCAACAAGCTCCTCCGTAATGGTTCGGCCTCTCAACATTGCCGCGCCTTATCTTTTACATGTATCTACGTTATTTATCTTAAAGTGAAAACGCAATGCAAATCCCAGGGATTTCTCATTCAGGAGCCGGTGTAAGGGTTTCATTCGCCGACAGCATAGTCGTCCTGATTGTTGGGATCGGAATATTTGTTTCGCTTCTTTTCGCCCGTATTGATAGCTACATATATTCTGACGCCAGAGGCACTCTTTTGACCGCACAAGCGTTCTTGCAAAAAGGCAGTTTTGAGTTAAGTCCATTCGAAAGTGTGCTCACCGACTATAGTTGGCAAATTTATCGAACTCCCAGCGGAATATACTATGCTTATCCATTGGGAACATCGCTCATACACTTGCCCGCAGTCTGGCTTGCTAATGAGTTCGGCTATGACATGAGCAGATCCGCAGATGAAAAAGCTTTGCACCTCTTCTGCGCCGCCCTGAGCGTTTTATTTTTATTCCTCTTAACATATATACTGTCACGCCGTTTCACTGGTCACTGGACGAGTTTATTTTTTGCATCGATACTCACCATGGGAACCTCTTTCTATTCTTCCTGTGGGATGGCACTTTGGAACGTGAACTATGCAGCTATTGTGGCGTTATTGGTAATCAATATATTAGCTAACAAACATTTAATGCATAGACCTGATAGTGGCTGGCTGCTGGGTGTTCTGTTATTTGTCGGATTCACAGTGAGACCATCATTCGCACTGTTTATTATAATAATTTTTATTTACCTCATAGTCACAGATACTAAGCAAATGTTCAGGGCAGCATTCATTTCAGGATGTATGCTTGGATTATACATTATGTTCAGTATCACTAATTTTGGACAAGCACTTCCTGGTCGATACCAAATAACCGACTTTTCCCAATGGCAAAATATAGGCAAAAACTTGCTTGGGCATCTAGTAAGTCCCTCACGTGGTTTATTTGTTTACAGTCCACTCTTCCTGATTAGTGTTTTCGGTGGTCTTGTTAAGGGGCGAGTAATACTGAAAGATAGATTGGCGTTATTCTTGTCTGCATGGTTCTTGATACAGCTAATTTTGCTATCAAGCTGGTATATGTGGTGGGGTGGAGGGAGTTTTGGCTACCGTTTGCTGACCGACATACTCCCAGCACCTGTCTATGTCAGCCTATTAGTCTGGGCAGACATGTGGCAGAGCCCCGAGCGATATTGTCATTATGCCGTTCGATACATTTTGCCGGTACTGGCGGCGTTTAGTATTTGGATACACGTCATCCAAGGGGTGAACAACCCTGCCACTCTTGGATGGCTCTGGCACCCAAACAAAGACCAACATCCAGAGTTTTTTTGGAATTATGAATTTCCCCAGTTTTTGGCAACTGAAGAGCAGTTGATGCGAATGGATACTCGGTTCCAGGAACAACAGTTAAACGAACTGGGGAGGCTCATTGAAAAAATTAAACCAACCAACGCACAGTTAGTTTTTCATGGCTGGGGTCCGGTCGAAGGAAGCAACGAGGAAGAGTTCCGCTGGACAATCGGTAAGCAGGCGTCAATTCGTATTCCGGTTAGTCTCATTGGAGAAACATCATGTGCCAAAGAGGACTGCAACATCCGAATAGCACTATGGGGGGCAACATATCTCGGACAATCTATTGAAATATACATAAATGGCAAGTTAGCTGGTACAATCGAATCAGACAAGCAAGCGTCACCCAATTTACACATTTACTCAACCGAACCGATCAAATTAGACCCAAGAGTTACCACTGTAGAACTCAAGTTATATATTAAAGAGCCGAAAGCCCCCGCCGATTATGAGATAGGAAGTTCTGGCGACCATCGTGAATTAGGCTTCTCGCTAAGAGAGATCCGAGTCTATCTGGTCGAAGGCAAAACATAGATGAAATCCAAAAACTGCGTACAACATAATGAAATATATGGATATTCATAACCATGCAAGCTGGTGATAAGACTATATAACAAAATGAACCTAACAAGTGTCATTTTCCTCAGGCCTCGTACAACTGAATATATAGCCGGCCATCAGTATCGAAGAAAGGAGACGTTTTTTGAACATGGTAATTACAGAGGGTAACCCTCATAATACACTGAACCCAATAGTCAGAAAAACAAAGCTATCCATTATAATACCATGCTATAATGAAGCAGGTACTTTGCAGAAATGTATCTCTAATGTATTGTCAATACAGGATGAAATGCTCTCGTTAGAAATAATAATCGTTAATGATAATTCTACTGATGGGAGTCTTGAAATTGGCCAGTCCTTGGCTAAGATCCATCCTGAAATTGTCATTCTGTCACACGAAATAAACATGGGCAAGGGCGCTGCCTTGCGGACGGGTTTTGCGAGAGCAACGGGCGAAATCTTAGCGATTCAAGATGCTGACCTTGAATACAACCCCTTGGAACTCAGAAAGCTCATTAATCCGATACTCATGGACATAGCGGATGTAGTATTTGGTTCTCGTTTTTTATCTTCCGATGAACATCGAATATTATATTTTTGGCATACTATGGGGAACAAATTTCTGACCTTCTTATCGAACATGTTTACCGATCTCAATCTCACCGACATGGAAACATGCTACAAGGTCATGAAGAAAGAAATCTTGGAGCAAATTGTTCTGCAGGAAGATCGTTTTGGGATTGAACCAGAACTCACAGCAAAAATTGCCCAGCTGCGCCCCAGAATATATGAGATTGGGATTTCATATTATGGGCGCACTTATCACGAAGGGAAGAAAATTGGATGGAAGGATGGGTTCCGCGCACTATACTGCATCCTGAAATATAATGCCCATAAGGCACCGATACCAGCACAGTTTATGATCTATTTTTTTATTGGCGCTAATTCAGCTCTACTTAACTTGGCAATTTTCTTATTATTGATCAGAATGAATGTTGGCGTAATCTTATCTGCTTTTGTTGCTTATATAATTGCTGCTGCCGCCAACTACATTCAGTGTGTTAGTTTTCTTTTCCGTCACAAGGCGCGTTGGAATACATTGGGTGAAATCACGACTTATGTGGTAATCGTTGCGGCAAGTGCGGTTTTAGACGTCCTCTTCACCAAATGGTTCCTTTTCATGAACCAGATGGAGCCATGGATAGCGAAAAGTCTGGCTTCAGTCTTGGTGTTGGTATTCAATTTCTTGGGTCGGAAGTACCTTGTTTTCTATGAACCGAGCGCAAAACCGTGGACAGAGTGAGATGTGATGATGTGAGATTGAACCCACGAGATCTCTTTTCCATTCCCATGAGACATCAGACAAACAGCTCCATGACAGTAAGGCCGAAAGGTAAACGGTGGGAGGACACTCACGAATAAAGCTGATCATCAATGCAATTCCTTTATTGAATATTGGCACTGGAATCGGCACATACATCCAGTGTACATACGCTGCATTAGAGGATCGGTTTAGGCATAAAATACAGTTCGGCTATTTTGATGGTCTGCGAGTATCTGATTATAGACCAAGGGGACCATCTGATTTGAGCCAGTGGTCATCGCACGTAGATCTCTTTTGGAAACTTCCGGCATTTCCCGCACTAGCCTTGAGGATTCTATCGCACTGGCAAAGAGAATTGTGCTTTAGAAGAGCTGCTAAAGGTTATGACATCTATCATGAAGCGGCTTTTTTTCCGTTTGTGCCTCCCCGCCCAGTAAAAACAGTTTTCACGCTGCACGATCTTTCTTTGATTCGTTTCCCGCAATTTCATCCCAGAGAAAGGGTTCTCTTTGCACGCATTTTTATGCGCCGACGATGCTCGCTGGTGGATCAATTTTTGACTGACTCCCATTTTATAAAAAGAGAGATCGAGCATTATCTGCACATAGATGCGGACAAAATCAAGGTGGTTCCCCTTGCTCATGATTCAACTATTTTCTACCCCAGAGATTCCAGCGATGTCGATGAGACCAAGAGACGCTATGCGCTCCCTGATAAATACTTTATTGCCGTCGGATCTGGGGATCCTCGCAAAAACATGGGAATTATTCCATTGGCGCTAGAGGCGGCAGACACTGACATTCCTCTGGTGGTGGCGGGTTGGTCCGGATGGACGCAAAAGAGCATTAAGCTGAAGCATGTATCTGCGTTGGGCTATGTGGCTAATGAAGATCTCGCAAGACTCTATTCAGGGGCGATTGCTCTCGTTTACCCCAGCTTGTATGAAGGTTTTGGTTTACCTATCCTGGAAGCAATGGCATGCGGTTGCCCGGTCATCTGCAGCCGGGAAGCAAGTATCCCGGAGGTAGCCGGTGAAGCCGCTCTGTATCTGAAAGATCCAAAAGACAGTTTAGAATTGGGAAGTCTTCTACGGAAAATTGCCTCAGATAAAACACTGCGCGAACAACTCTCTCAGTTTGGAATAGATCGAGCATCTCGATTTTCATGGGAAAAAACAGCTCAACAAACTTTCAGTGCATTTAAGGAGCTAATGTAGCATGAGGATTCATCCTTAAGGTGTGTAGTCTATGAAGATCCTTCATGTTGGAAAGTTCTTTCATCCTTACCACGGTGGAATGGAAAATTTCCTTACGGACTTGGTATTAGAACAAACATCCAGAGGACTCGAATCTTCGGTCATAGTCCATCATCACAAGAAATTTAAGCTGACCCGCCATGAGACAATTAAGAATGTTACAATCGCGAGGACGCTTTCCCTGGGTCAAATGATCTACGCGCCTTTGGCGCCCACTTTCGGTTATCATCTCGCAAAGGCCATTGCCAGCGTTCAACCGGATATCATCCATTTGCACCTGCCGAACCTTTCAGCTTTCTGGATTTTGTTTATCGATAAAAAAATTCCGCTGGTTCTTCAGTGGCAGTCGGACGTAGTGCGCTCAAAAGTGGACGAGAGGCTCTCCTTTTTCTATCCAACCTACCGAGTCCTTGAGAAAAATTTGCTGGAGCGGGCGCAAGCAGTAATTGCCTCGTCGGAAAATTATCTCCGTGAGAGTGAAATCTTGCAGCCCTTCAAGGAGAAAACTTCGGTCATTCCTCTGGGAATAAACCTGGATCGCATCTATAGGCCAAGCAAAGAGGAAATCGATAAGGTCAAAAAGAGATTCGACGGATTCTTTGTCCTTTCGGTCGGCCGCTTCACCTACTACAAAGGATTTGAGTATTTGATTGATGCAGCTAAAGATGTCCCGGAAGCTAGCTTCGTTATCGTTGGAGATGGTCCGCTACGAAATAAAATGATCCAAAAAATATCGCAAGCAGGGCTTCAGAATCGGTTTTTTTTGCCCGGTTCCCTGTCGGATAAAGAACTCCATACCATTATGGCTTCTTGTGATCTCTTCTGTCTGCCCTCTATCGAACGCACCGAGGCCTTCGGGATTGTGCTCCTCGAAGCCATGGTTTTTGGTAAGCCTTTGATCACCACGGACATCGAAGGTTCTGCTGTTAACTGGGTCAACCTCGCAGAAGAAACAGGTTTGGTCGTGCGGTCCGCGGACGCCGCCGCTTTGGCAAAAGGGATCAACTCGCTGCTCAGCAACCCCGAAGCGCGCATCGAGATGGGTCATCGAGCCCGCGGACGATTAAATAGACTGTTCCGCATTCATGCAGTTTCCGAGAAAATACTTACTCTCTATTCCACACTCCAAACCCCACCCATTGGTGGATTGTAAACAGCAGGACTGAAACCGGGTATGTCAAAGGGCGATAGAAATGAAAGTTGGACGGCCAACGACTGAAAGACATCTGAGTCTAGAACGAAAACGATATTGTATTTTTGAATCGATATGGCAACATTGCCAGCCTCCTTACCGGGTTTATGACCAGTGGATTGAATCAGTTGCCGGCCGTTTTTCTGTGCAGGATCAACTGAATTAGGCGAATCTTTGAGAATGCCCCCATGCAGGTTGACATCCACAATCCTATCAATCTTTACAGCCCTGTCGCCGATTTTTACCAAGCCCGTTTTTTCAGGTGAGTATTGAGCTTTTCCCTCGACCAGCCAGATCGTCGGGTGAACTCCCTTCCCCTGCAGGAGATCCCAAGTGCCAAAATAGTACCACCAATAGGTCTTGTTGATGAAGTCCCTATTAAGGAAGAGCCATACCTTTACATCTGGGAAAAGATATTCGTTCCAACCCGTTGTATCTTCTATTCCATATTGTTTTAGGATTTTCTTTGTGTCGGCGGGACGGGCAAGAATATTTTGCAAAAAGGTAACGGCTTTCCCCTGGTCTCCAAAATGAGATTGCACAGTGCGCAACCCCCCTAAATCGTGTGCCGCAAAAAAACGCATCCAATTACGGGCCAATGCAGGATCATTGCAGCTCAGCGGAAACGCCGCAATATAGATTCTTTCAGCGGTTTGAGAGCCTCCATCAATGAAAGTTCGAAGCCCTGTTTGGTAGCGCAAGAAATACCCATAATCCCACCATGCCCATATAACATCCCTACTGGTCCCTTCCTTCTTGATTATCTCGGCCAACTCCAGATCCTGTTTTGTGAGTGAAGGCCCCCTGTGTCGAGAGAAGCTCAAGGAGAGGTTGGGCAGAAGCAAGGCTATTGAAACAGATAAGAAAAGACCCCATCTGATGGGCGCGCTGGAGATTTTTTTCAGTAACCCGCCCCTAAAACAAAATTCACCAACAAAGTATCCGATTCCCAAGGCATAAAGAGGAATGAAAAAAATTAGAAATCTTCTAGCGAATACACTTAAAAGCGCAAAAATCAGTCCGATGCTTAAAAAGCTGGCTGCAGCTTTATTTTTTTTAAGAAGTAAAAACAGTCCAATCAGTGCAACGACAAATGGGATGATTTGCCCTCCGACTTCTTCAATAACCTTTTGCAAAGGCAGCGGCTGCAATTCACTGATTGAAGCACCGACATGGGGAAAGGTTGAAGTCAGGTCAGTCCTGTTACCAATGAGACCCAGTTGGCCCACATATTCATTTATAAAACCTTCCAGCCGGTGCGGCAAAAACTGGCGAAAGCCACCAAAAGCGCAAAGCAAGATCGATAAGATCAGAACCATTAGCACGATTTTGGCGACCTTCTCCCATTTTGAAGAGGGGAGAAAAACACTTAGACAGTAAGAGAAAATCAAGAGCGAAAAACCGAAATACGGGACTTGGGGCCACCATATGTTGAAAATATAAGCTATCACGAAAGACAAGGACAGATACATCATCCTTGCGCGCCCTTTACTAAGTACAAATCGATAGACAAGAAATAGGATGCCGAAAACGAAGAAAGGATTCAGGCAATCAGTATCAAATCGCCCCAAGCAAGTTCGGCTATACCAGTAAAAACTGGAAAGCCCTGCGATACTGCTGATGAATGCCGTCATTGGGCCTGAAACCGCATATCCCCAGCAGGTGTAGATGATGACCATCAAGGATCCCAAAATAGGCGGCAGATAAAAAGCTATGAGTTCAACTGGAAAATTGGTGGCCTTATGAATGAGCGCAGTGATAGTCGCTAAAAGTGGTATCGACTGATGATCCTGGTAACGGCCTGGCAAATTGGTTCGGCCAGCATCCTTTTGGCTCAAGATCTGTTCGGTGATCCTCAGATAGTAATAAGCATCCAGCGTGCTCATCAAAGGCGTGTTGCCATCTTTATAATTTGTGCTGTGATCCCAAAAACGCAGGTGGCTAAATTGAAGGCACAGTGAAAAACAAAATCCTGCCAATAAAATGAGAAGAAAGGTTTTCGAAGGTGAAAGTTCGTTAACGGAGCTGCTCGAACCAGATGAAAACCTCAAATTTCTTAGAGATGTCGTTCTTCTAACAGATGCGGGCAGGCCCTCCTGGCACAACTCAGCCGTTAGTGCACCGAATCTGGAATGTTGCCCATTTTCCTGGTTGGAGCGCCCCACAGGCTTATCGAACCTCGACATATGGACTAACTTTTATTGCTTACCCGCTTGAAAGCATTCCGGATAAAGCGTTGAAGCCAGTTGTTCTACAGCATCAACGCAGCGTGGACCTGGACGCGAGTAAAGAAATTCATCAACATACAAAACCTTCCCGTCGCGAATTGCCTTCAGTTGGCCAAAATGGACTCTTTCTCGCGGATCTATGGGATTTCGGTTCATGGGACCGGTTTGTACCAGGTAAAAGTCCGGAGCATCGAGCAAAAGAGATTCAAGACTGTAAACCACCAGAGATTTATCGCTTTCTACAACGTTCTCCGCGCCGGCAAATTTCAAGATATCCTGCACAATGGAACCTCGACCCGCCGCCGTGAGAGGCTCAGATCGAACTTCAAAGAAAACACTGCTGCGTTTTTTGATTTTACACTCAGCAGGCACACGGTTGCCGATTTCACTAGAGGTAATGCCTTCTGGATTCAAACCCAGGCTGAACCGAACACTTGCCAGACGGTTCCTCAAGCTTTCTACTAGCGACTCGGCTTCCTGTTGTTTTCCAGCCAGCTCACCCAATCGTGAGATGGTCGAAAAAATCCCAGCAAAGTCCTTGGGGGCAAAGACTGCCACCGGTATTCCTGCACGGTCAAGACTCTCCATCCCAGGGATTGCCTCCCGACGGCTGGCACTCTGTATAACCAGATCGGGCTTTAAACCAATGATCATCTCCACATTAGGCTTCATATGAGTTCCTACTGACGGTAGTTCCCTTACTCCTGCCGGAAAGACATCCGCCTGGGTCCTTGCTCTCACCTGACCTCCCGCCCCGATAGCAAAGAGCATTTCAGCAAAAGCCCCATATAGAGGGATAATACGCTGAGCAGGTTTCTCAAGATATATGGTCCGGCCTTGATCATCTTTGATTTGAACGGCAAAGGCCCGGACTGGAAATATTAATGCAACGGCACATAGAAATGGTAATATACTTAATAGCTTAAGATTATTCCGCATAAATAGGATACACCCTAATTGTGAATACTAAGGCAGAAAAACAACCTGCCGCTTGCCGGTCTCAGCAACCTCATGAACCAACACCTCGGCATCATAGACTCTTTTTAAGGTCTCTGAGGTCATCACTTTCTCCGTCTGATCATCGGCGAGTATCAGCCCTTCTTTTAAGAGCACGAGCCGCCGGCAAAAGAGTGCGGCTAGATTGATATCATGAAGTACGGATATAACCGTGAGCCCTTCGTCCCTATTCAGAGTATTTAAAACTCGAAAAACCTGCAACTTTCTGTGGATGTCCATAGCCGAGGTTGCTTCATCCAGCAATAGGATTGGAGTTTCCTGAGCCAGCGCTTTCGCCATTGATACTCTTTGCCTCTCACCACCACTGATTGCCGTTATCAGTCTGTCCGAAAGAGTTTCGGTGTCCGTCAAATGCATGGCTTTCTTTACTATCTTTGCATCTATGGCGTTTCCTAATTGCCAGCGATTTTGATGCGGGTATCGTCCCATTCGGACCACTTCCTCGCACTCGAATGGAAACCGCACCGTCGACTCCTGAGCTACAACAGCCATTCGACGCGCTCGATCTTTGTGCCTTAATTGCAAAATTGGCTGCTGCATAACTTCTACCTGACCGCTTTGGAAAGGTATGACACCACTTAGCGTCAGCAGCAAAGTGGTCTTCCCGGAACCATTGGGCCCCAACAGTCCAATGAATTCGCCTCGCTCTACCTGAAATGAAATTCCCTTCAGCACGGACCTTCCCGGGTACCCACACCAAAGGTCTTCTACCCGAATCACAGCTGCAGGTATTTTTTTCGATGAAGCATTAGATAGCAAAAAAACGGACCTCCAAGAATAGCGGTCACTACACCCACGGGCAATTCCTGGCCGTTGGGGAGAAAACTGCGGGCCAAAGTATCCGACAGTAGCAGCAGCAAAGCTCCCACGAGAAAAACGGCTGGCAGCAAACGCCTATGATGTGGCCCCAAGGCCAACCTCACTAAATGCGGAACCACCAACCCCACAAATCCTATCACTCCACTGACCGCAACGGCAACGGCTGTAACCAGAGAAGCGGCAAGCATCAGTCTGAACCTTATTTGTTGAACATTCACCCCCAGCTGTTGAGCCTGCACGTCACCAAGGGTCAAAAGATCGAGCTCTCTCGCATAATAAATGATCATGGCCCCGCCTGCTGCAAGATAGGGCAAAACTAACAGCACATGTCCCCAACTTTTGCCCGACAGACTCCCCATGACCCAGAAAACGATAGTAGATACCGAATCCTCATTAAGGCTTTTCAGCACTCCAATCCAGGCAGAAAGGAATGTCGATACTATAATGCCTGCCAATACTAGAGTAGTGGTATGGATTCTTCCATCCACACGGCCCAATAGATACACCAGATAAAGCGCAGCAAGCGCCCCAACAAACGCGGCGATCGGCAGTGTGCTCATGCCCAAAAGGTGCCCCCCTCCCCAACCGAACAAAATATAGAGCGAGGCACCAAATGCCGCCCCGGTTGAAACTCCCAAGGTAAACGGGTCGGCCAATGGGTTAAGAAGCACGCCTTGGTAAACAGCACCAGCCAGTGCCAACGCACCTCCCACTGTCAAAGCCAGACATATCCGGGCTAACCGCACATTGATTACAATGTAGCGTACCGTCTCATCTATTCCTTCTGCCCAGGACGGATGAAAAGGAGAGAGCCACAAACGCCAGATGATTCGATAAGGGGTTTCGAAGCTACCGATACCGGATGTTAAAAAGGCAGTCAAACCTATCACCACCAGCGCTGCCAGCCAATAAAAAAAACCAACAGTGCAACAAAGTCGGAAGTTGGAGACCGAGAACCAATGTGATTTCTGTGATGTTCTATCAGTTCGCCACCGATTTCCGGCGTTTCTTATCTCACTTTTCACCAAGAGTCCTTTGATGCATTAAGTAATCGGTGATGGACAAGAATTCACGAGGGCAACTTGAAGTGAAAATTAAATAAGACAAAAGAACGGGGTATCATCCTGCTAAAGAGACCATCGTCCGATTTTTGCCAATGCCGGGTCCTTTTGATTTACGAAGATTCTAAACCGCGCTTTTTGATGATCATCAAAGACAGATAATTCGGCTGCGGCATTTCAACGAGCTTCTTGAAATCCCGCTCCACGATCTCGCCTTCCAATCCACAGCGACTAATAAAGCAGCAACAATCCTTCAATCCCATTTCTTCAACTCGTTGTAGAATTTGAGGAAATTGCTTATAAGTCTTCATCAAAACAACATTGTCTGAAGCAGCAATCACTTCCTTGAGACGATCTCCGCCTTTCGCTCCTGAGACCACAGTGAAAACTTCTTCTGCTTCTGCCAGCGGCACACTGGCACAAGCAGCAGCCGCCTGGAATGAAGTGATGCCCGGGACGATGGAAATTGTAACTTCCGGCAATCGTTGCCGGATTTTTCGCATCAAGTAAATGAACGTACTGAATGTAAGCGGATCACCCAATGTCAAGAAGGCCACATGCTTGCCTTCTTTCAGGATCTCTACAACTTTCTCACAATTAGCTTGCCACGCTGTTTCCAAACTTTCAGGATTGAACGTCATTGGGAAATTCAGCTGATCAACGGGAATATTTGCTGGAAGATGTTCCCTTACGATCTCATACGCGAGGCTGTAATCATTTTTGCTGGAAGCAGCAGCAAAAACATGAGCTACTTTACTCAAAACTTTGACAGCCTTGAGCGTTAGCAGCTCCGGGTCTCCAGGCCCAACTCCAATCCCATACAATGTACCGAGCATAACTTTTCCTTTATTCACTAATTTCTAGCCAATTCCATTAAGGCGTGTAAAATGGCTACGGCTACGGTGCTCCCCCCTTTTCGCCCGAGGATGGTTATCGCAGGCTGCTGTTTAAGCCCCCAAAGAGCATCCTTGGACTCCTCAGCTTGCACGAACCCTACGGGCACCCCAATGACAACAGCTGGCCTAATGCCTTCTTCCTTCACCAAACGTAATATCTCAAGCAAAGCGGTCGGCGCGTTCCCGATGGCAACGATGCTTCCATCAAGTTGCCGTGAAAATTTCCGGAATGCAGCTACGGATCGTGTTGTTCCCAGTTGTTCCGCCCATATTTGGGATTCGCTATCAGCTGAAGGTGTTACTACCTCAGTCCCGAACCAATCCAATCGCCAAGGCGATAGTCCGATGTGTATCATTCGGGTATCGGTTATGATTGTTGCTCTTTTCCTTAAGGCACTCATGCCGGCATCGATGGATTGCGGATGAAAACGTATCCAACGGGCATAATCAAAATCGCCGGTAGTATGTATGATGCGTCTTACTATTTGCCATTGAGCCGGCTGAAAGCTATGCGGCCCCATTTCGGCATCGATAATTTTAAAACTCTCGTCTTCTATCGTTTGTCCCGCTTTTACCAGCCCCGGGCGCCCCGCTTTGACATCATCTTTAAAATCCGAGGCTATTTTAGTCATTCCTTCCTCACTTTCACCGCATAAAATCAACCAAAAATAAAAAAGTCCTTGGACCACACCCTTATAGGTGGGATCGCAAGGACTGCACCCAGCTTACTTGATCCTTTGCATTCAGGAGGAAAAATCCTCGTCCCCCAATTCAAATGTACACACTTTCTTTATTAGCAAATTCGGCCTCAGGCAGGTTTTCTGGCTCACGGATCAGTCTATTCGCCATCCCTTCCCAGCAGTCAATATTCCCCCTAGTGGCTTTCATGGCTTTCGTCCCCGTTTACAGCGGCGGGCCCACGACGGATTCTCACCGTCTTCCCTATTAAATCCAAGACTTCGGATACCTGAACCTGTTGTTTTTCAAAGAGCTGATATTCGCTTCTCATGCTGATTGAAACATATCGTGCCCAGAATCCTATCCGTTGCAAAAGGCACGCATCAAGTCAACACAAATACCCTATATGTCTATCTCATTTCAAATGTTGCGTCAATCCTAATGGCGACATCCTAAAAGTAAGTTATCACATCTCCTCCATTTTCCATCACTGAATATAGGCAGCAATTCTCATTTTAGATCTCGATTTCGCGTAGGATGGGTGGAGCGAAGCGCAACCCATCGGCCACGGCCAAGACTCCCGGTGGGTTACGGCGCAAAAAGCTGCGCCTAACCCACCCTACGGAAAACGATAGAAAGTCAAAATGAGAATTGCTGGAATATAGGGCGATTCCCTTGCTCTAAAAGAGTTGAATGGGTAGTATAAAGTGCTCGACCAAAAAAGAGGGATCTGCCAGCTACATAGAAGCCTTCAAGATAATAAAATACTTTGACCAGTTCGCCGACTTGTGGT
This sequence comes from uncultured delta proteobacterium, assembly GCA_963781715.1. Lineage (GTDB taxonomy): Bacteria > Desulfobacterota > Syntrophobacteria > Syntrophobacterales > Syntrophobacteraceae > Desulfoferrobacter. The sequence goes on along the minus strand of CAWAGW010000015.1, from coordinate 14,074 downwards.
TAGATTTTTAATATTTGCTCACATTCTGTTGGAATGAATCGCAAGATGCCACATGAGTGAAAAAGGAGAGGAAAAAATGCCCCACTGGAAACGCTGGCTAGTCGCAACAGGAGCAACTGCTGTCGGCTTAGGAGTCCTTTTTCTGATAATCGCTTTTGCCTTGTCTGATTTTTTAGTAGATCTCTGGTGGTTCGATTCTCTTGGTTATGTCCTCTACTTTTGGCAGCGGCTTCTCTACCGGTATGTCATTTTCGTCAGCGTAACATTGCTTTTCTTCCTTATCTTCTTTCTCAACTTCTGGGTAGCTTCGCGTTATCTGGGAACTACGAGCCCCCCGCCGTCAAAGCTGAAACCTACTTCTATCAAAGTATATAAAGACCTCTACAAAATGTTTCGAACTGGCTCTATGTGGATTTACACGCCACTTTCATTGATCATAACCATACCGGTCGCTCTTCCGCTGTTTCACGAATGGCAAGCATTCTTGTTTTATGTATTTGGGGGCAAAGCTGGCGTTCAAGACCCGGTATATGGGAGAGATGTAGCCTATTATCTGTTTTCATTACCAATTTATACTCTTCTGATACGCCGTTTGCTGTTGGCTTTCATCTTGCTCCTGGTGGGCTTGAGTATTCTTTATTGGCTCGAGAAGCGATTATTATCTCAGCAGGAACAGCACTTACCGCGCGGTGCCAAATGGCACCTTAATATTTTGATTCTATTTATATTTCTCATCGGTGTCTGGGGCTTTATTCTGCAGCTCTACACACTCCTCTACAACGCCAACCATCAGCCGCTCTTCTTCGGTCCTGGATTCGTTGAAATGCGGATCATAATGCCGCTTATTTGGCTCTCTATGTTTCTGCTGACGTGCACCGCTTTTTCCCTGATCTATTTCATCAATGCTCAAAAAGGCTTCAAAATATTTGGAATATCTGCGGTACTTTTGTTCCTTACTCTGGGCGCGCGGTATTCCACATTTTTGCCGATGCTTGTTGAAAAATATTTAGTCAAACCCAATGAAATATCCTACGAAAGGTCCTACATAAAGAACAATATTCAGGCGACTTTGTACTCGTATAAGCTCGACAATGTCGAAATCAGGGACTTCACTCCTGAACGGATGCCAAAGGACGAAGCAGAGCCGAGCGTCGGCCCGATATTGCGCAACATACCTGTTTGGGATGGAGAGGTGCTGGAAACAGTTTACGAGCAACTCCAACAACTAAGAACTTATTACAATTTTCCAACCGTCAGCGTGGGCCGCTATACGGTCAATAATAATTATCAGCAGGTTTTTCTCGCCGGTCGCGAACTCAACTACGACCAGTTGCCCGCCGGAGCACGTAATTGGATCAACGAGCATCTATCCTACACTCATGGATACGGTCCGGTGATGACTCCGGCCGCCCAAGGTGGCGGCGAGCCCATGACCTGGTTCATTCAGGGGATTCCCCCGGTGTCCGATTTCGGAATGGAAGTGAAACAGCCCGGAATATATTACGGGAAGGAAGAGTACCAATACGCGATAGCACCCAATAGCTCGGGAGAAATTGATTACCCGAAAGGCAATGACAATGTAATGACGAATTATGAAGGAAAAGGGGGTGTCTCGATTTCATCACTCCTGCGTAAACTTATCTTTGCTTTCTACTACAAAGAGAAAAATATATTTTTTACAACAAAAACTACCGGCAAAAGCAGAATTTTGTTTAGACGCAACATTGTGGAACGTATCCACACCCTTACTCCCTTCCTGTTGCTCGATAAAGCGCCTTATCTGGTTGTGACACCGGAAAGACTGTACTGGATTCAAGATGCATACGTGACTTCAGATTGGTCGCCATACTCGGCTCCTTACTCGACTGAAATGGGCGCAATCAACTATATTCGCAATTCCGTAAAAATTGTTGTGGATGCCTACAACGGATCGGTTGACTATTACATCTGGGATACCGAAGATCCCATCATTGAAGCCTACAGTCGATTCTATCCCGGTCTTTTCAAAAAAATCGAAGACATGCCGCCCGAAGTCAGGAAACACGTCCGTTATCCTCGAGACTTGTTTGAAATGCAGATGGAAATATACGCCAAGTACCATATGACCGATCCCGAAGTTTTCTATCAGCAAGAGGATATCTGGGTATTTGCGGGTGTTTATACGGCCGGCACCGGCAAAGAAAATCCGCGCACCCGGCCCTATTATCTGACATTGGACCTGATAGAAAAAGGTCGCCTTGACTATACGCTGCTTGTTCCAATGCTGCCCAAAGGCCGCCAGAATTTGCGCGCCTTGCCCATCGTTGGATGCGATCCGCCTTACTACGGTAAGATCATTGTCTACAATTTCCCGAAGGGAGTTTTAGTTTACGGCCCAACGCAAGTTTATGCTTTGATTGACCAGGATACTACCATTGCTCAGCAATTCACGTTGTGGAATCAAGTTGGATCGGAGGTTGCGCGCGGTAAAATGATTATTCTACCGGTTGGCAAAGTCATACTTTATATCCAGCCAGTCTATCTCAAATCCGCAACACAGGTGAAGATACCTCAGTTGCAGAGGCTTATCATGAGTGAGGGCACATATGTAGTGATGGAAGAATCTTTAGAGCAGGATTACGCGAGGCTGCGGGAGCGGATACTAAAGGAATCGGAGAGAATTGAAAATCGTTTCGGGCCCGGGCCATTGGAAGGACCGACGCCCTCACAGGGCTCCCCCCTGCCGGGCAGCCTCCATCGAGTCATGGACCTTCTGCACCTCAGTGATGCACGCTGTAATGCTTACGCTGGTGACAAAGAGGTTATTGCTTCTGTCCAATTAATGAGGGCGCTTTCGCGCCTTATTTAGAATACCTCAAGACAGGTTGAGAGAAGGTGAGTTCTTGCTTAGGTTGATTTGCCTTCTTTATTGACTTTCATTTTGTCCACCGCTTTTTCGTAGTAGCGTTGGTTTTCTTCAAGCATCAGAGAGCCTCTTCGGGTCATGCTGAGCTTCAACATCAGGTAGTTAAGCTTTTTCATCTGCTTATACTTTTCATGGGTGTCCTGAATGCCGGCCAGCAATGCCTCAGTGGTTCGAATTTCATTACGGAGTTCAATTTCCGGAGGGAGGCAATCCGCATTTTTGAGGATTTTGTAGGCGAGACGCAGATCTTGAGGCAAATGGCTGTCATCTTCCAAATTTAAAGGCTTTCCCTTTCCGGGAAGATCTTCAAACTCGCCATGTTCCATAGCTTCGCGGATTTTTTGATCTGCAATTTTATCAAATATGGAGAATATATTGCTCATTCTTGCCCTCGGTGCCGCATAGCTCATGCTCTGCATAAGCTCACCAGGACCAACATCTTGCACTTCAAATGCGGCAGGAATGTTTTCTTTTTTTCCAGTCTCTCATGTGATCGAACAACGACAATCATAGCAAATTTTGTTTAAATGACTAGGCACGATTAATATTCGATTAGAGAAAAAAATGGAAAATCATTCAAGCTCACTTAGCTATCATTTTCCACCAGAAAAAATCTTTATTTTAGGTGCCGGACACTTTGGTTATGTAGCAAGTAAAAGACTGAGTCGCCGCTATCCAAAGGCTTCCTTTGTGGTCATTGATTCCAGCCAAGAAAGGCTGTCCAAAATAGAGAAAGAGATTTCTCTGCCCGTGTTGCAAAGGGATGCGATATCGTTCATCAGTTCCAATCCAGTTTCAGAAGATCAATGGATTATCCCTGCCATACCAGTACATGTAGCCTTCCAGTGGCTTATGCATAAACTGAGAACGGAGCATGAAACAAATCAGATTGATGTTCCCCAAGCAGCGGATGGAAAAGTCCCAAACCCATTTCGGATGAACAGCAAAACCTTGTACGCCAGCTACGCTACATTTGTATGCCCGGATGTATGCAATGAACCGGATGAGCTTTGTACTTACACGGGTAAACCACGGCAGGGAAATCTATTTGACGATTTGAAGAAAGTAAAAGTGCCGGATTTTGAAATCGTGGTTGTCCGGAGCTGGCAACTTGCCCCCGGTGTTGGTGGATATCCGGGCAGTTCTCTATCCACTGCACTCGATGTTATCAGCCATAATCCGGGCAATTATCTCGTCGCAACGAGCTGCCGCTGCCACGGCGTCATAGACGCTCTTCGGTGGACTGATTCTTGACCCGTGGCACTGCTTCAAGATTAGCAAAGCCAATCCCCGTGTCACCGAGCAAATGGGCTGATTGTTTTTTCCGAATCCCTACACTGGTCGTAACGACTCATGCAAAATATCTTCTGCTCGATATCCCTCAAGACGTGCTAAATTTACAAGATTAATCAGGAGCTCTCCGATGAGCTCCGGGGGTAAGGCTTCTTCATCTTTAAGTTTTTCCGCAAGTAGTTGGCTCTTACTGAAAAACTCGTGCGCCTGATAAGGCATATCATTCAGACGGTTGCTCTCGTCATGCGACGAACGAGAAAGAAGCCGGTAAGCTCTCATGAGTGCCGGTAAAGATTCGGGCACACCCCCGTTAGATTTGTTACCGGATGCTTTTTCGCTAGCCTTTATCTTCTCCCAGTTGGCCCTAACTTCCTGAGGAGTCCTGGCATTGGCATCTCCAAACACGTGCGGGTGTCGCCTTATCATTTTCTCTGTAATGAGATCACATACATCATCCAGCAGGAAGCTGTTGTTTTCCTCATACAAATGGATGAGAAACAACACCATAAAAAGAAGATCCCCCAACTCTTCTGCAGCCTCTTGAATCAAACCACTGCGAACTGCTGCAGCAGCTTCGTGAGCCTCCTCGATGAGATAGGTCTGCACGCTTTCGGGTGTTTGTTTTCGGTCCCATGGGCACCCCGATTCGCCACGAAGCCGGTCAATAATCTCCCAAATTTGCCGCACTTTTTCCCATCGTGCGTTGTCAGTTTCTGTCATTGCTTTATTCTCACCTCTTTATTGTTTTGCTTTTCTAATGCAACGTCTGGTGGTTTAGGCTTTTCGTAATGAGCCCAGTAACGCTCGATTTCCAGTCGCTTGCGGTCAAATAGTTGCTGAACGCTTAGGGGCGTGGCTTTGATCACAATTCTTGCCATGCCCTGGACATGAGGCACTAAATATGACTCAAAAAGGAGAGGGCTGTCAGCAGAAAGAAAGAAAGTAAGCATAGAAATTACAATAATACTGAATAAAGTGGCTTTACCCAATCCCACCCCGGCTCCTAGAAATCGATCGAAAAAGCCCAGACCGCTGCGGTGCAACAATTTTGACATGCCAAAACCTATCGCGCCGATACAGAACCATGCTAGAAAAAACAAGGTAATGAAGCTGATGACGGGAGCCGCTGTCAGTTTTGGAAATGCATGAGAAAGCCTGAATGCAACACCTTGATAATAATGAGCGGCTGTCAGGAATCCACCACATAAACCAGCGATCCCAAATACTTGAGAGACTGCCCCACGCCAAATTCCCCGCACTACGCAAATCAGGCCCACACACAGAAAAATCCAATCGAGAGCGTTCATCACCTTTATCCACATCTCATTGATCGATCACTCATATTTTCACACTATTATTCCACACAGGCGAGAAGGCGTCCAGTCCCACCTCGGCATCCTACCCAGTTGTTTTTGCTACCTGTAGAATGCAGAGTACTCTGAAAGCATGAAACATTCCGTTGGTTTTCGTAGGACAGCCCGAGTATCTTTTCTTATAATCTATGGTGTCCAGACGGAAACTCCCCCTCCCTTGAAGGCCTGACAGTTAGACACACATGACCCCCGTGCTTTTGAAAAGTATCTGTTTTCATTGGCATTACAATTTGCCACCAACAACAGGGAGTCAGCGATTTGGTCCCCCCCTTTTGCAAAGGGGGGTTAGGGGGGATTTTCTGAAGAGTGCATTTTTAATTCAGCAACATTGAGGAGGAGAGGCACCCGGGGTTTCCGGAGGGATACTATCTACTGCCCGCAACTGTTTGAAATCTTGTGAACTTTGCTAGGATAGGAATTTTCTATTTGCATGGTAAGGCATCGGGGAATTATAGAGAGGTTGTCGGGACCGCAAATGAATGTTAGTTACTTGGGTTCAGCATAGTCCTGCACGCTGGAAATTTAAGATGGAGCACTTCATTCATGGAGTAAGGACAGCAAAATAGCTCCTGAACGAGTGGGACGAGGACATAGTGACTCAGCTTTCCTTTGATGACAATCTATTAGTTCAACAGCTTGCTGGGGGACAGAACAGCCACATTAAGATTATTGAAAAGCAGCTCGATGTGCGCGTTCATCTTCGAGGGAATCAGTTTTCCATCACTGGAGATCCTTCGCAAGTAGAAGTGGCGATCCGGTTGCTCAAAGAATTAAAAGAGTTGATCCAAAGTGGTCATCCGCTCTATCCAAGCGATATCGTATACGCCATTCGTATTCTAAGTGAAAATATAAATCGCAACTTGAAAGACATTTTCCTCGACCGTGTTTTCATTGCATCCAACAAACGTACAATAACGCCTAAGAGTGTAAAACAAAAAGAATACATTGAGGCAATTCGCGCGCATGATATCGTATTTGGTATCGGCCCCGCTGGAACAGGCAAAACGTATCTGGCTATGGCGATGGCGGTGGCAGCCATGAGCAAAGAGCAGGTTCGTCGCGTGGTGCTGGTACGCCCCGCGGTCGAGGCTGGAGAAAAGCTCGGTTTTTTGCCAGGCGATTTGGCAGAAAAAGTCAATCCATACCTTCGCCCCTTGTACGATGCTCTTCACGACATGATGGATTTCGAAAAAGCTTCCAGTCTCATTCAGCGGGGAGCAATTGAAGTGGCACCGCTGGCCTTCATGCGGGGCCGCACCTTGAATGACGCATTCGTGATTCTCGATGAAGCTCAAAACACCACTACCGAGCAGATGAAAATGTTTCTTACCCGGTTGGGCTTGAGCTCTAAAGCAGTCATTACCGGAGACATCACCCAAATAGACCTGCCCGAAAACAAAACCTCCGGTTTGGTTGAAGCCATTCAGCTCTTGAGAGGTATTCAAGGAATTGGGTTTGTGTTCTTTTCCAACCGGGATGTAGTGCGCCACCGTCTGGTTCAGGAAATCATTCAAGCTTACGAACAGGTTGAAGGTCGCAGGCTTCAATCTGACGCCAGCTGACGGAATTAAGGCCATGAGCAAGGAAAAACGCGACACCGATAAAAATAAGAGCAAGTCGAATGGATTTTTCCAGCGAAAGATATTCCCAATCGCTTTACGGGAAACTTCTTTTCAGAAAGGGGTTCTATTGGTGGGGCTTAGTTTTGTAATAGCCCTGCTTCTCACTCCATCATTCACCGTAAGCAATCCCGTATATAGGCTTGGTGATGTGGCTGATCGAAATATCAAGGCAAAGCGGGATTTCCTCATAGAGGATGAGGAAGCTACATTCAGCAAGCGTGAAGAAGCCGTGCGACAGGCACCCTTGGTATACGATTTGGATGAAAGCGTGGCCGGAGATGTTCTCTCAAAGCTGCAAGCCGCATTCGAGGCTATGCGAGTATTTCTGGCTCAGCAAAATAACGCCGCTATGTTTCCTGATCGAGCTATCGAATCAGGTACTGAAATGCCAACTCCTGATGACGAGGCTATGCTTAGGCAGAAAAGAAATTTTGAAGATATGCTGGGTATCGACCTGGAAGATGAAGTCTTCCTGGCTCTTATAAGTAGTGGATTTAACGAACAGATCGAAAATAATCTATCCCAGTTGCTGAAAAACTCGTTTGAACAAAGGATCGTAGCCAACAAGACTTTGCTGCGAGAAGCTCACAGCAAAGAAATCGTTATTCGCAAGTTGCAGTCAAAAGAAGAGCTTGTCTTGCCGCCTCCACATCCTTTTCCCGATGTTGAAGAAGCGCAAAAGGTCCTACACATGCGAGCACTGGAACAGGTGCCGGACACTAAACAGTCTCTAGCAATCGCTTCGCTGGCATCAAAACTGCTCAAACCTAATCTGACTTTTAATCTCAGCGAAACAGAGGAATTCCGACAACAAGTGCATGAAGCGGTCAAGCCCGTGTACCTGCAGGTCAAAAAAAACGAAATGCTCGTTCGAGAAGGCCAGAAAATCGGACCTGACGAGATGCTGCGCCTCAGGGCATATCAACAGGGGCGATCGACTCAACACCCTTCGATCGTCTTTTTCTCTATCTTGACATTTAGCGGACTCTGCATATGGCTTGTGGTCCTGGTGTCTCGCCATCACTTGCCGCCTTATCGAATGGAACTGGAAGATTTTTTATTTTTGGGAGTTCTGCTCATTTTCCTGCTCACGACCTCCCGATTTACATTGTGGATGTCGGATATTGTGGGTGAGAGTTCAACGGTGCTGAGTGGTGAAGCTTTGGTCTATGCCATTCCGCTTACGGCCGGGGCCATGCTCTCCAGTATTTTCTTTGGAGTCACGGTCTCCCTAATCTTCTCACTAGTCGTGACGATATTTGCCGGCATGCTATTCGGAATGGACTTTTGGATCTTCTTCTATTTTCTGTTCGGCTCTTTTGTGGCTGCTCACGCTGTGACACCATGCAGAAATCGTATGATTCCCATTAAGGCGGGCCTCCTGGTAGGGTCCGGAAATGTAATATTGATCGTGTTGAGCGCCCTTCTTCACCAGGATTGGGTCTTCTTGAAGATCTTGATGAACGCTTTGTTTGGGTTCTGCGGAGGTGTCTTCTCGGGCATTCTGGTAACGGGACTTACTCCGCTCGCGGAAATTGTCTTCGGCTACACCACTGATATCCAGCTTCTCGAACTAGCATCCATGGATCAACCCCTCCTCCAGGAATTGATGATGCAAGCCCCGGGGACCTATCATCACAGCATTATCGTAGGTAACATGGTAGAAGGAGCAGCTAAAGCGATTGGAGCCAATTCACTATTGGCAAGGGTTTCCGGTTACTACCATGACATCGGAAAAATTCGAAAGCCTCATTACTATATCGAGAATCAGTTTGATTGCCAGAACCCGCACCAGAAACTTGCACCCTCCATGAGCAGCCTTATTTTAATGTCTCACGTTAAAGAAGGCGTCGAACTGGCCAAACAACATCGCGTGGGAAAGTCTATCATTGATATTATAAGTCAACATCACGGCAAGAGTTTCATTTCATTCTTTTATAACAAAGCCCTGGATGCCAGAGAAAAGGCCCAAACCAGCAAGCGCTCGGAATTGCCTCCGATTGATATCGACGATTATCGTTATCCAGGCCCTAAACCTCAGACCAAGGAAGCGGGCTTGGTCATGTTGGCGGACGTTGTGGAAGCTGCGTGCCGGTCTCTCACCGATCCAACACCAGCAAGGATAAAGGGACTGGTCAACCGCCTAATCAACAGCATTTTCAGTGACGGTCAACTGGAAGAATGCGAACTGACGCTGAAAGATCTTCATCAAATAGCCAAACATTTCAATCAGGTTTTGGCTACTGTTCACCACCGAAGAGTTGAATATCCAGCCATGTCGGCCACCAATGGAAAGGCTAAAACAGATGTCGGTGATTCAAGTCAGCGTGAACCAAAGCAGGATAGAGATCGATCATCTGCATCTCGAGAAGGCAGCACAGGAGACCTTAAACGCCTTGGGCTACATTGACTCTGAGTTAAGCATAGCGATTGTAGACGATGATGAAATGACCTCTTTGAATCGGCAATATCGGGGAAAGGATTACACAACGGATGTTCTAGCGTTTTCCATGACCGAAGGGGAGTTCAGTGATATCGAACCGGGCATGTTGGGCGATGTGGTTATTTCTGCGTCCACGGCCGACTTGATCAGGAGACAGAATAATGTGCCGCTCTCCGCAGTGTTGGATCTTCTGCTTGTCCATGGGATTTTGCACCTGGTCGGCTATGACCATGAACGAGGAGGGGAGCAGGCCCAGCTGATGGAAAAAAAAACATTAGAGATCATGAGGTTGCTAGGGCATCGGCAAACCAATCTAAACTGGTTCTTGAGCAATAGTGCCCAGGCATTGAATAGACAGTAAAGGAGGGATTGTGGCCAGACTGGCAATAAATGTAGACCACGTCGCCACCGTGAGGCAGGCCCGAATGGTCTCCGAACCCGATCCGGTTATTGCAGCAGCCTTGGCTGAACTGGCTGGAGCTCAGGGAATAGTGGTTCACTTGCGCGAGGATAGACGTCACATTCAGGATCGAGATGTTGAGATTCTACGTCGCACCGTAAAAACAAGACTCAATCTCGAAATGGCTGCAACCAAAGAGATGATCGAAATCGCACTTCGAATCAAACCCGATCTGGTTACGCTTGTCCCGGAGAAAAGGCAGGAATTGACTACCGAAGGAGGGCTCGACGTAGTTGCCCAAGAGGACTCTCTAAAGGAATCGTTGCGGGTACTGCACGATGGTGGCATTGGAGTGAGCCTTTTCATCAATCCGGACCCGGTTCATGTTGAGACAGCCCAGCGGGTCGAAGCAGATTATGTTGAGATTCACACTGGAACTTTTGCTGAAGCAAAGACCCAGTTTCGGCGCCAGGAAGAGTATGACCGGATTTTGGCTGTCGTCAAACTTGCCGACGAATTGAGACTGGGTGTGCACGCCGGCCATGGAATAGACTATCAGAACATTTTTTGGCTGAGAAATATTCCGGAGATTGAAGAATACAGCATAGGACATGCGGTGATCGCCCGCGCCGTCATGGTAGGGATGGAGCGCGCTGTCCGAGAAATGATTGCTTTGGTGAATGGATAAATGGCGATCTATGGCATAGGCATTGATTTGGTCAAGCTTGATAGGCACCAAAAAATATTAAGCCGATGGGGGAACCGATTCGAAAAACGCGTTTTTACCAACTTCGAATCAACAGCCTGCGCAACAAAAAAAGATCCGGCTGCCTGCCTTGCCATGCGCTTTGCGGCCAAAGAAGCATTCGTCAAGGCATTGGGAACCGGCATTCGAGCCCCTGTAAGATGGCTTGACATAGAGGTCCGAAATGACAAATTGGGAAAACCCGAGATCTTTTTGTCTGAGCGTGCCTTGTGCTTCTGCCAAGAAATCGGCATACGAGGCTGGCACCTGAGCCTTACCGACGATGGGCGATACGGTGCAGCCGTTGTTGTTGTAGAAAGTTAAGATACCAAAGCATATTATCACCGCCAACGATTAGCCCAACCGATTCAGTCCTCAAACTGGCCGATTTGTCTTCGGCTACCCTATGATCTAATATTTACAGCGAAATCAGGAGAGTAGCAATGTTGATTGTAACTGCCTCTGAAATGGCTCAACTTGACAAGAAAACGATAGAGGAAATAGGGATTCCAGGAATCGTGCTGATGGAAAACGCCGGCCGCGGGGCAGCAGACTTTTTTCAGCAGGTAGTGCCAGAGCTCCTCAACGGTCGCATTTCAGTTGTTGCGGGGTGCGGCAATAACGGTGGCGATGGATTTGTACTGGCTCGTCTCTTCCATGATCAGGGCGCCGCCGTAAGAGTAGTGTGTCTGCGGCCTCCGGAAAAAATCAAAGGGGACGCACTAATCAATTTCCGGATTCTGTCGAAATTGAGCGTGCCTGTTTTCGTCTGGGATGAGACAAAGAGCTTTGACGATCAATTCAAGTGGATAAAAGAAACTGATGCGATCGTTGATGCTATACTGGGAACCGGTCTTAATAGTGAGGTGCGCGGACTTTTTAGGAAAATCATCGATGCAGTAAATGAACTCAAGCTGCCGGTTTTGGCTGTCGACCTTCCCTCCGGACTTGACGCAAGCACTGGCAAAATCCTTGGAACCGCCATCCGAGCCAAAGCCACTGCCACATTCGGTCTGCCTAAAATTGGTCAGTTGGTCGACCCCGGAGACGAATACGCGGGAATACTCAAAGTGGTGGACATCGGAATTCCTAAGCTTGTTCTGGAATCTAACAATCTTCGGCGTTATTGGTTGGAGGAAGACGACCTTTCCAGTTGGCTTTCCGCTCGAAATTCGGCAACTCATAAAGGACAGGCCGGTCATGTAGTCGTTCTGTCAGGATCGAGAGGAAAGACAGGAGCAGCAACATTGATCTGCGAAGGCGCTGCGCATGTTGGTGCCGGCCTGGTTACTCTGTTCATTCCGGCCAGTCTAAATCCCATAGTCGAAATCAAATTGACCGAAATGATGACACTTCCAATAGCCGAAACGAAAGATCAATCGCCGGCGGATGCAGCACTTCCGGAAATCCTTAACTTTCTGGAAGGCAAACAAGCGCTGGCAATGGGTCCGGGCATTTCTCTCCATCCTGACACCCAAGCTCTGGTCAAAGGGCTTCTACCCAAGGTACCCTGTCCAATGGTGTTGGACGCTGATGCTCTAACGATCCTAGCCGACCACCTCGAGTTGCTCAACGAAACCAAACAGCCCTTGATTCTGACCCCACACCCTGGTGAAATGGCTCGTTTAATTCACGGCTCAGTGCAGGAGGTGCAGCAAAATCGTCTTGAAATCGCCGCAGAATTCAGTCAAAAACATGCTGTGACTCTCGTCCTTAAGGGCCATCGCAGCGTTATAGCAGCACCGGACGGAAGGCTTGCCATCAACAGCTCCGGCAATCCGGCCATGGCAAGCGGCGGCATGGGCGATACACTGACCGGCATGATTGCAGGTTTCTTGGGGCAGGGGTTTGAGCCCTTTAAAGCTGCCTGTTTGGGTGTCTTCGTACACGGTGCCGCAGCGGATCGGAGGATTGCTAAAGTCGCCTCGCGAGGACTGCTTGCTTCCCAAATTCTAAACGAAATTCCTCATGTGATAGGAAACCTTGAGCGCTGTAAAAACTTCAGATGAAACAATTAGCCTTCAGCTCGCCAAATGAGAATGCCAGCTCTGAACTTGGCCGTCGAATCGGAGAAATGTTAGCGGCAGGGGATATTCTCGCCATGTGGGGAGAGCTCGGTGCAGGGAAGACTTTTCTTGCCCGCAGTATAGCTCGCGGGCTGGGTGTCCCACCAACCATACCCGTGACCAGTCCTACCTTCACTTTTATAAACGAATACCAGGCGCGCCTGCATCTATATCATCTAGACCTATACAGGCTGGGCGACCCCGATGAGTTGGACACGTTGCCATGGCGTGAAGCCTTATACGGAACGGGCGTGGCAGTCATCGAATGGCCGGAGAGATTGGGGCCCTATCTACCCGACGAACGCTTTGATATTCAGCTGACCATCACCGGTCAAGAAAGTCGCACCATTAATATCATCGCACGGGGGGACATCCTCTGCGAACGCGTCGCCGAGTGGTCCCGAAAGCTTCTTTGAATTTCAACTCAAATATTCAAGTTTCTGACTTTAGTTCTGGATGCTCGCTTAAATGCCTGTTCGTACTTTTCAATCTCGTACTTGCTGCCGATTGCAAAGGGAATTCGTTGATGAATCGCGCTCGGGCGTATATCCATTACGCGCATCTCACCAGTGGTCGAACCACCCCCTGCCTGCTCGGCAATCATCGCCAATGGAGCGCATTCATAAAGCAGCCTAAGCTTACCGTCGGGACGCTTTTCTTCTTGAGGATAAAAGTAAATGCCACCCCGATGGAGAATCTGATGTAAGTCGGCAACGAGTGCCCCAGAGTAGCGCAAGGAATACCTCTGCCCCTTCGGTGTGACGATGGAATCGCTAAAGTCTCTCGCCGGTTGAATCCATTTGCTGTAGTTACCAAAGTTGGAGCTGATGATTTTCCCATGATGGGGCATATGGATAACTTCATGATCCAGAACAAATTCGCCAATCTGCTCATCCAAAACAAAAGTGTGGACGCCATCTCCGGCAGTATAGACGAGTAGGGTTGAAGTTCCATACATGATGTAGCCGGCAGCAATTTGATTGTTCCCCTTTTGCAGGATGGATTCCTTAACGGCGCCCTTAAGATTGCGCACCGAAAATATGGAGCCTATGACACAATCCACATCCAGATTAGACGATCCGTCAATAGGATCTACCAGCACAACATATTTTTCTTTTCGATCGTCCGAGGAGATGGTTTCGGGTTGTTCCAACTCCTCAGAAACAAGCGCACCGACTATATCCACATATTCAAAAGCCTCTACAAAAGCAGTATTGCCCAGTTCGT
>CAWAGW010000014.1:275000-496805 GCA_963781715.1 uncultured delta proteobacterium | reverse complement strand
GCATAAGTGAGCAAGCCCACGGCTGATAACGGAAGGTGGGTGGAAGCAAATAAATTTTGTCTCAAAATAGGAGTAGACACCGATCGGCTGCTTTGATAGTGTAGTGGTGAGTCAGTGTGAGCTGGCGAGGAATCAGGGGACTACGCTGCAAAGGAGGAAGAGAGCCGGTGATCCAGTGCGGTCGGCGAATCAGCCGTGAGGAAATGGAGGGGATTTGCGATACAGTAGAGGCATGTAGGGGGCTGAGTCGCAAGGAACTGGCGATAACGATCTGTGAGCATCTAAGTTGGTACAGCGCCTCGGGCAGTCCCAAAGTAGATGCATGTCTTAAGTTGCTGAAGAAGTTGGAGGCGCAGAAAGATTTAGCACTGCCAGCCAAGCGAGTGTCTTTGCCCAGGCAATCGGAGGAGCCAAGGCGGAGTCGGAGGAGTGATCCGCAACCGCCCATAGAAGGTAGTGTTGGGCGGCTCGGTCGGGTGCGATTGGAGTTGGTGAAGGATCGGCAGGCAGCGCGTCTGTGGAATGAATTGGTAAGCCGCTATCATTATCTGGGTTGCAAAGCGCCTTTTGGTTGTTACCTGCGCTATTTCGTGGAGAGCGAAACAGGCAAGTTGGGCTGCTTGTTATTCTCGGGAGCAGCGAAGGCATTGCGGGAGCGGGATCGCTGGATTGGTTGGAGTACAACAGAGCGATTGAACCGTTTGGGTTGGGTAGTGAACAATACGCGGCTTGTAATCTTTCCTTGGGTGCGGGTGAGAAATCTGGCAAGCCATGTACTGGGGCAAGCGGCAAGGCGTATCGGTCAAGATTGGCAGGAGCGTTGGAGTTACCGGCCGGTATTGCTGGAGATTTCGTTGATCCTCATTCTAGAGGGGACCTGTTACCGGGCGGCAAACTGGCACTATCTGGGAATGACGACGGGGGAGGGGCTCGTTCGCAAGGGCAAGTGCTACACGACGAGCCCCAAGAAGATTTTCGTATTGCCACTTTGCGAGTATTTCCGTGAAGTGCTGTGCTCATTGCCGGAGCGGGTAGGGTCATGAGCAAGGTCAGCCGACGTCCTAATCGGGAACAAATCAAAGCACACAGGAAGGAGAGAAAGAAGGCTCAGAAGGCATTACGCGAGGAGTTGCAAAGAAAAGGATTGAACGGCTCATCGCACACGACGATCTCTAACCACAAGTGCGCATACAAGGACGTGGAGGAGGAGCGTGCCGTTCGCAACCAGGCGAGCTGGGAGCAATTGAAGGCTTTTCGCGCCAAATTGCCGGTGCTGTTAAGAAGGCTTTCAAGATTCCGGACCCGAGAAATGCGAAAAAGACGAAGCACAAGCATACGGTCCTGCTCATCTACGGGATACTGGTGTTTGTACTGCAGATGAGTTCCTCTCGAGAGGCCACCCGGGAAATGAGTCGTCCGATGTTTTGGGAGAATTTGCAGAGATTTTTCCCCGAACTTGAGGATGCGCCCCATCATGACACCCTGAAACGGTTGTTATGGCAAATTGAGGTAGAGCAGATCGAGAGCACGCATATAGAGTTGATCCGGCAATGGATCAGAAAGAAGAAGTTTCGCCGGTATTTGGTAGAGAACTGTTACCCTGTTGCGGTGGATGGTACGCAGAAGCTGATCCGCGATTGGCTCTGGGATGAAGAGTGTTTACAGCGAACTTTCGATAAGGACGACACCCCTCACACCCAGTACTATGTTTACGTTTTGCAGGCCAACCTGGCGTTCCGTGACGGGATGAGCATTCCTTTGATGAGCGAGTTTCTGAGTTATACGGCAGGCGACCCCGGTAATAGTAAACAGGATTGTGAGCTCAAAGCGTTTTATCGGCTGGCCGCACGCATCAAGAAGGCATTTCCTGCTCTACGAATAATGGTGTTTCTGGATGGTCTTTACGCCAAGGGCCCTGTGATGGAGGTGTGCCGCAAATACAAATGGGGATACATGATCGTTTTACAGGACAAGAGTTTACCGACCGTACAGGGTGAATTTGAAGCCATAAGCACGCTCCAGCCCAAGAATCGGTACACTCGCACATGGGGCAACAGAAGGCAGAATTTCAGATGGGCCAACCAGATAGAGTACTGCTTTGGCGCCAACGGCAAGAAGACCGAGCTCGTCCATGTGGTCGAATGCATGGAGACCTGGCGGGAGATCGAAAAAGGGGGCACGCGCGAGGTCTCCAAAAGCAGTCGGCATCTTTGGATATCCAGCGAGCCTCTGAACAGGTGGAACCTTCATGAACGCTGCAATTTGGGCGCACGCTCCCGATGGAGCATAGAGACAGGTTTTCTGGTGGAAAAACATCACGGCTACCAGTACGAACACTGTTTTGCCTACGACTGGAACGCCATGAAGGGATATCATTACTTGATGCAACTGGGGCATATGTTCAACATCATGGCTCAAAACTCGGAAAAGCTCAAAAAAATCATCCAAGACACCGGAATTAGAGGACTGATCTCCTTCGTTCGCCAAACCATAGCCGGCCCATGGCTTGACCATGCGTGGATCAAGGAGCGCCTCGCCGCACCATTGCAGCTCCGCTTGATATAGCGCAGATCGATTGGTCGTCAAAAGCTCAAACCCGCCCGCTCAGGCAGAAAGAAGGCCGAACTATGTCCACTTGACAATAAAGATCGAAAATCTGAGGCCATTGGGGCGCAGGAGTCCTGATATTTTACATGGCGAGCAGCCGCGGTCCTCTCAGACAGCAGCCGACCTGCCTTAAAACCAGCGCCCGAAGCTCGTGTTTATGTTTCGTGCGTCAGCAGTGTGCATGGATGTAAATTCTTGACCCTATCCAGGCGGAATGATAGACAGAGCAACTGAATAGGTATTTGCTGGCGCGGAGCGAATCGTCGCCATCGAAGAACGTTGGCTCCATCGGTGTCTGTTCTGACGGTTGCCGCGGCAAGAGCCCCCATGGGCCATTTGAAGCCGATAGCACTCGTTGCATGTGCCTGCGGCAATGCAAGTTCGTGCCACTTGTCAACGCCTTCCGTTGTGCTCTATTGTGATTGGATGACAAGAGGGAGCAATAAATGAGAAATATCTATCTACTTTTAGCAGTTGCGTTCAACGTTGCCTCCTACCTGGTGTATAAAAGCATTTCTCACAAAGAAGCCAATAACCTCTGGTACATGATATTCGTGTTTGGCTTGATGCTTGGTGGCATCAATGTATTATTCTTTACAAAAGCACTGCGAGAAGCTAAGGCTGAGTATTGCATATCCTGTATTTTCAGGTGGTTGCATATTTTTCATGGTAATATTATCTTGTGCTTTTTTCGGCGAAAGAATAAGTGTGGTAAATATGATCGGTGCGCTTGTGATTGTCGTTGGTATCGCTTTGATGTCAAACTGAGTAGTGGTACAACCTATTCTTTATATGCAACCATGAATAGTCGCTTGAAGGGGAACAATATCCTGCCGTCTTGTTGCTCCGGATAATCGGATCGGCACTCGTCCAGTACTTGCGTCTGGAATAGACGCCTCTGCTCTTCGCTCGTCAATCGTTCCAAATAGGGCCTCATTCCGGTGCCGGCATACCAATCTATCAGCCCATGGTGGTCAGCCATTACATGATAATAGGTGGTGTGCCAAATGGCGAATCGCCTCGAGACTGCGGAGAGTTGATCGTAGTAGAAGCAGGCATTGCGATAGGTTAGCAGTTTCTCGCAGCCCGCCATCGGAGCCAGCCATTCTTCCTTTTTCGATACCTTCAATACAGCCTGTTGCAGGGGAGAGCCATCGTTGGCCGGAATTTGAACCGCCAGTGCACCCCGCTCGTTTACGCGGTCAAATAGCGCCCGTAACAGCACTTCATGGTTGGGAATCCATTGCAGCACAGCATTTGAAAAGACGATGTCGTACCCGAAGTCCGTCTTCCAGTTTGCAGCATCCGCCAGAATCCATTCCCCCTGCGGGTAGCCGCTGCGGGCTTTCGCGATCATTTCCCGCGAACTATCTAAACCGAGGATGTGCGCATTCGGCCATCTCTCCCTCAAGACTCTGGTGCTGTTCCCGGGACCGCAGCCAATGTCGATGATGTATGCAGGACTGGCAACATCGACTCGCGAAACTAGATCATAAGACGGCTGAGTGCGCTCGTCCTCATATTTCAGATATAAATCCGGATTCCATTTCTTCATATCAGTCTCACTTGATTCCTAAATCCCGGCGCCGGGCAGAGGGCACGGCCGAAAGTTCCGCTGCGGCAAAGGCTGAGAGGAGTATGCAGAAAGAACATGGGAACTCGTTAAGTGTAGCGATCCCTGCATTTCATTTCATGCGGGTATAGATAATCTCCATCATCGCCTCCATCTTGCCTTGCTGCCTCATTTTTTGTCCATGAATAATCTCCCTATTCATAGACTAACCGGAACCCCGGGTTGAAGTCTAGCCAACCGGTTGCCCCAGATCACGCAAGATCTCACGCATGTGGTCGATGTGAAATTGAAGATGAAACTTTCCCAAGCCCCCGATCAAGCCTTCGAGTGTCGGATATTCTCCCAGGGGCGAGTCTTTGAGCATGGGGATATGGGCCTTCCGGTCCAGCTGATCTCCGGATAAGCCCGCCGCAAACTCAGCGATCCGCTCGTACTCCTTTTCAACCTCCAAAAGGAGTTGCGCAAAGGTCATCCGGGCACGCTTCTCAGAGAAAAACGGATTCTCGGGTTCAATGTCGATCCTGGGAGTTTCCCGCTCGAGAAAGGGCTGAAAGATCCCTAGGTGGCTTAATCCTTCGGGCCCCCAAAGGTGGGAAAGGATTTCTTTGGGAGACCATCGTCCCGCGGGCGCACACGATGCTGTATTTTCATCAACCCCTTCGCATGCTCTGTTCAGTTCTTCGATGCTGCCGCGGATGCTTTTAGCCAATTGAATACCTTTTTCATTTGCCATGTTTTATTCCCTCGATTCTCCTTTCGTCTTTGCTTGTCGTTTCACGGATTAAACATAATCATTTTCATCCGGCACATCTCATGAACGAGGGTGGTTTGCAGCATTCTTAACAGCGTGCATAGTCGACTCAGGGATGCCGCTTAATCTTTCAATTTTTCAGAGAGGATTCTCGTTGGTGAATTTCCTTTGCATGATTAGATTATTACAGTGATTTTGCTTGATGCCATGATGTTTGTGGTGGTCCGAACCGGGCAGACGCCCGTCCATTCCAATGTGCGCTGCCGGTGCAACGTGGAGTGCGCCCTGCTCGGTATTCCCCTTCGGGCCGGACAGCTGAAGGGGCAACGAAAAGGAGATCAACATGAAATCGGGGAGCCCTTCCATTAGGCAATGGATGGTCTTGATTCTTCTGGTGGCGTTCGTGCCGTTCCTGGTGCCGCCGCCGATCTTGGCCCGGGCACAGTCGGACGGGCAGGCGGTCTTCGAGCCGAGAGTCGATTGAAGCTTTGGATCGTCCTTGTCGCAGGGCGCCGGAGAGAAAACATCTTCTGGTTTCGCAACGATAATGAGGTCTTTTTGAATGTTCTGAAGGAAACCTCAGATTGGGAATTATGTCTGGAATTTTTTTTTTCCATCGGCGGCGTGGTTCCGGACGCTTGCAGTTTGGCAGATGAATCCGATCTCATCTGGCTGAGGTTTCGATACAAATCGCGAGGGAGTTACATGGATGCGTTGAAGAATACCTCATTTGACGCGATCATCATTGGCTCCGGGCCAGGTGGCGCAGCAGTGACTCATGAACTGAGCAAACGAGGCAAGAGGGTTCTGGTGCTGGAGAAAGGGTCTGGAGATCAGATCAAAGGCACCTTCCTTCAAGGTGCATCGATCGCAATGATCCCGGGGAGAAGCTTCCTGGTCACCCAACAGTTCCTAGCGCTTGTGCGCGGAATTGCTTATGGCGGGAGCTCCGTCTTGTACTACGCTTGTGCCTTTGATCCACCTTATGAGATGTTCGAATCCTACGGAATCGATCTGCGCCCAGAAGTTGAGCAGGTCAAGAAGGATCTTCCAATTGCGCCTTTGTCGGACGATCTGCTTGGTCCCGCAGCTCGAAGGATCATGGAAAGTGCACAGGCGCTCGGTCATGCCTGGCACAAACTCCCGAAGATCGTTTACCAGGAAAAATGCCGCCCCAACTGCGATAAGTGTACGATCGGCTGCCCGTGCGGCGCTAAGTGGACATCACGCATGTACATTGATGAGGCTCTCGGCAGAGGGTCATTGCTGTTGACCGGTGCGCATGTCGAGCGCGTAGTGGCACACGCGGGTTATGCAGCCGCCGTAAGGTTCACCAGGGCAGGGAAAACGCATCAAGTGGCGGCTCCCGTGATCGTACTAGCAGCGGGAGGCATTGGGACCCCACTCATCCTGCGAAATTCTGGTATTGCCGGAGCCGGTTACGACTTCTTCTTTGACCCCCTAATTGTTGCAATGGGCGAAGTGGACGATATCAACTGCGGCAGCGAGATCCCCATGGCAGCGGGGTATCGAGATGAAGAAGAAGGCTACATTATGACCGATCTTGTGTGGCCGAGGTGGCTTTTCTCGCTCTTTTCAGCTGAGGTGCTGCGCTTTGACCGATTGGCCTCACATGGCCGCACGTTGCCGATCATGATCAAAGGCAAAGATGGATTGGGCGGGCATCTGACAACGCGGGGCGGTATCCGCAAGCGTCTGGATGAGAAAGACCGAAGGAAACTGCTCAGGGGTTATGAGCGCGCCAAGGGCATCTTACGAAACGCAGGTGCTCGCCACATCTTCAAGACTTGGTTCATGGCGACACATCCAGGAGGTACAGCAAAGATCGGTGATTTGCTCGATCACAATCTGCAAACCGAGTTGAACGGGCTCTATGTCTGTGACTGCTCTGTCATTCCCGAGTCCTGGGGATTGCCGCCCACCCTGACGCTCATAGCTCTCGGGAAAAGACTGGGCAAGTACTTGGCGACCGAATCGGGTCTCCTTCACTAATTTTGTTGCCCAAAGACGAAGATCCCGAATAGACACGAAGAAAAAAACCAACGGTTCTTATGAAATCAGAATTTTACGAGAAAAATGCAAAACTCCTTCAAAAAAAGAATTTAGAAATCCAAGGGAGGGTATGAGAATGAAATATCGCCAATTGGGAAGAACCGGTGAACGAGTTTCGGCAATGGGACTGGGGTGCATGGGAATGTCGGATTTTTATAGCGGTCGAAAATTGCACGAGGCCGAAAGCATAGCGACCATACGCCATGCCCTCGATCTCGGCATTAATTTTCTAGATACCGGCGATTTCTATGGAATGGGGCACAATGAGGAACTGATCCGCAAAGCTATTGAGGACGTCCCGCGCGACCGCGTATTCGTTTCGGTCAAATTCGGCGCTCTGCGCAATCACGATGGCGGCTTTGTCGGTTTTGACAGCCGCCCCGCCTCGATCAGGAACTTTCTCTCATACAGTCTGCAGCGTTTGCGCGTTGACTACATCGATCTCTATTACCCCTCGAGAATCGATCCGGATGTACCCATCGAGGATACCGTTGGCACGCTTGGTGAACTCTTCAAAGAAGGCAAGATTCGTTACACCGGTTTGTCTGAAGCCAATTCTGGGACGCTCCGCCGTGCTGCCGGAGTTCATCCCCTCGCGATGTTGCAGACCGAATACAGCCTCTGGACGCGCGACCCGGAAAATGAGGTTTTGGCAACCTGCCGAGAACTCGGAATCACTTTGGTGGCTTATTCGCCTCTGGGGCGCGGTTTTTTGACGGGAGCCTTCAAGAAGCCCGAGGATCTGGCGGAAGATGATTACCGGCGGCATATGCCGCGTTTTCAGCCGGAGAATTTACAGTACAACCTAAAATTGGTGAAGAGTATCAATCAAATAGCCGAAGAGAAAAACTGTTCACAGGCCCAGCTTGCCCTGGCCTGGCTGTTGGCTCGAGGTGAGGACATCCTGCCGATTCCGGGAACAAAGAGCCGGGAACGTCTTGAAGAAAACGTCGGAGCGCTGGATATCAAACTCACTCCAGACGAGCTTCGGCGTATCGAGAAGGCCGCGCCACCGGGATTTGCTGCCGGAACTCGCTATCCCGAACCGGCAATGAAAATGGTTAATCTTTGAGCCTATACAGCGACAGGCAAACAAGTGCTCACTATGCGATGAGGATCGCGCGGCATTAACACATTAAGTCCCCTGCCCGTAGTCTGCCCCTCTGAATTCTCCCCTAAGAGGCTGTCCAAGAATTGTCATTTCGAGCTGAAGGCGCGAAACCTTACTCGCACAACTGTCTGATTTAAAATATTTTTCATCACGCCAGGGGTGTGATTCGAAATGAGAAAAAGCGAATTTCAGGACAGCCTACTGGCTATTGTATGCCTGGAAAAAGCCTATATCAGATGGGCTGCTTCACCCAGGGCCAGGTATATTCCTCCGGCAGCCGCTCGGCTAGAGAGGCGATCAGCTGCTCGGCCAGGGCGAAGTTGACCACGCCGGTGTCGATGGTCATGTGGTAATTGCGGGCGTCAAACCAGTCGGCGCCGGTGAAATTCTGGATATAGCGCCTCCGCTCATGGTCCGAGCGCTCGATTGTTCGCACTGCTTCATTTTCGCTTTCGGCATGGTAGATGCTCATGACCCGCGCCACTCGGAATTCCAGAGGAGCGTGGACGAAAACATTGAGCAGACGGACGCGGCCGCGCAGCAGGTGGAAGCCTCCATGCCCGAGCACTACGCAGGGGCCCCGGGTTGCCAGCTGGGGGATGAGACGCCGTTCGGTCTCGATCAGATCAGCGTCGGTAACCAAGTGCGGCGGGGGCGTGTAGGTGCCATCGGGCGGACCCAGGGCAAATACCGTGAGAAGTCGCTCCCAAAATCCCTGGAGACGTTCATCCCGATCCTCAAGTACCGCTTCCTCGACACCCAATGCCTCTGCGGCTTGCTGCAAAATCTGGCGATCGATGTAGGCATAGCCGAGCCGCTGTGCAACCCTTTGGCCGATGTAGGAGCCACCGCTGCCCAACTGACGGGCTACGGTGATGACGATTGGCATGGCTGCGGGCATAACACACCTCGAACGTTAGATCCGCATGTCTCAACCATTCCTGTTGAGGTCGGAGGGTAGGTGCTCACTCTAGAGACAATCAAAAATACCGACCAGCCGGTATCATGCTATGATTATTCCCCTTACCCCGCGGAGTCAAGGCAAATAGTGGCGGGGGGGCAGCGAGTGCCAATGGGGCCATGCCGCACATGATGGGAACTTTCAACGAAGATCCGTCATCGATCACGTGGGTGGCTACCGCTTACAGCATTGCCGAAATCATCATGGTAACAATGGCCGGCTGGTTGAGTACTCTCATCGGGCGCAAGCGGCTATACTGGGATCGTTTGGTTTATTTACGTTGGGGTCCATACTGTGCGGCACCGCCGGGACATTTCATCAGGTGCTTATCTACCGAGTCGTCCAGGGGATCGGTGGCGGCGCCTTGATTCCAGTTTCCCAGGCCATATTGCGGGAATCGTTCCCCGAGGAAGAACAGGGCATGGCCAGGGACCTCATTGTGCCGGAAATGGCCTGAGAATCTAAGCAACTGTTTTGTATCAGGGTTTTTCAAAAATTGAATTTCTTATTTGACCCGTCGCGTGAATTTTTTGTTGACCTTATCGTTTGATAGTTGGACAAAGTCCCTTTCCCGAAAGACCTCCATTCCAAAGGGATGCGTAAGGCGGGATCAATGGATCGTATAGAAAGAAGGGGCAATGCGGCAGACATGAACGCAAGATCCATCCTTATTGAGGGTTTCAAAACTTCCTGGCCCATTTGCATGGGCTATTTTCCCATCGGTCTGGCTTTTGGCGTATTGGGTCAAAAGGCGGGGTTGAATCCATTCGAGATCGGAATGATGTCGATATTTGTGTTTGCAGGCAGTTCGCAGTTTATAGCTGTTTCCATGTTGAGCGCCGGCGCGGATGTCATGTCGATTGCTGTAACGACTTTTGTTATCAATATGAGGCACTTTTTGATGAGCTCCTCACTGGCGGTTTATTTGCAGAATACAAACTGGAGATTTGTTTCTGTATTTGCCTATGGTGTTACTGATGAGAGTTTCGCAGTAAACATGGCAAAATTCAGAGGCAAAGAGTGGGGAAAATATCGCGCTTTGGCAGTAAACCAGTCGGCCAACGCTGCGTGGGTGATAAGTACTGTCATCGGTGGCTATGGAGGGGAGTTCATACCGGCCGGAAGTTTTGGAATTGACTACGCCCTCAGCGCCATGTTCATTGCCTTGCTGGTGTTTCAGTTGAGAGGCCGTATCTATGTCGTGACCGGAATTGCGGCAGGAGTTGTGGCTGTTATCCTTTCGCTTTTAATTCCAGGCAATTCTCATGTGGTCATCGCATCCCTGCTCGCCGCCACAGCGGGTTTTGGCCTCAGAAAATATGGTCGAAAGAAGAAAGGCATACATGTCTGATACTAATTACCTGCTGGTTGTCTTCAGCATGGGACTTGTGACTTATATACCACGTTGGTTTCCCTTGTTTTTTCTTTCGCAACGACGCTTGCCTCTATGGCTCATCGAATGGCTGGATTTGATTCCGGTAGCGATCCTCAGCGCACTCATTTTCCCGGATCTATTTACCGCAAGTGAGCCGCGTCATCTGGAACTTTTTCAGATCAAAAGCTTGGTTGCCCTGCCGACCCTCTTGTTTTCCTTGAAAACAAAGTCCTTAGGCGGCACTGTTGTGGTGGGAATGATTCTCTACTGGCTCGCCGATAAACTTATAGGATGATCGATTCTCAGTTGTTGTAGTTGTTGGGATTGAGGTCGATCATTTCGCGTAAATCACCAACTGTTTGCTTTCGGCTCTAATCAGTCGGATTCACCGATTACCAACTAAATATGCGTTCCAGGAACTCTGTACTTTAAAACTGCATCTTCTCTAAAGTAGCGCAGGGCTTTAGCCCTGCACTACAGGGTTGGCGGGCAATTAGTCCATTCCGATGCTGCGTTGCAATGGTAGGATCGCCATTCGCCGCAAAAATTTCTGCTGGTGTACATAATTGTCTGGCATCCTACACTTTGCTGCTTATGTTAGTTCATAAGTCGCAACTAAATAAGTTTTAGTTGAAGGAATACCAACCCATTGATGCGCGGAGGTCGAGATGCCAGACAGGAAACATTCAGGAAGTTTTGCTCCGCGGCCTGTAGAAGCATCCGGAGGTGATGTCAAAAAACTTGAATTAGTGGTCAAATGTGATGCGGTTGGAGTCATAGATGCGATCATTGCGGCTATTTCCGATATCAAGATAAATGGAGTCCAGCTTACCGTAATCCATAGCGGAGTAGGACCCATTTCAAAGTCGGATCTCCTGATGGCGTTGACCGGAAGCAAACTGGTGCTGGGTTTTGAGGTCGAGTTGATGCCGAAACTCGAACAATTTATAAAAGAAAATGGGCTGGAGGTCCACCTTTACAAGGTCATATACCATCTCATCGAGGACCTGAAAAAAATTGGCCGCGGCCTGCTCTCAGTGGAACCTAAGGAAGAAATCATCGGGAAGGCCAAAATCATCGCTTTGTTCAAGAGCAGAGCTAAGGATAGTATCCTTGGTTGTGAAATCACGGAAGGGACCTTGGAGGTTGGCAGGAATTTCCGGGTTGTCTCAGCTATGGGCCCAATTTACACAGGTAAGATCGAGTCCCTGCAAATAGAAAAGAAATCCGTCAATAAGGCAAAGGCGGGCCGGCAGGTAGGAATAAAGATTCATGGTTTCAACAAAGCCAAATTAGGCGACCTGGTGGAATCGTTCAGGACAGAGGTGCCTAAAGATTCTTTTGCCTGGTCACCCAAGGGCGAGGTGGTCTATGTCGATGTTTGACCAAATCTTAGCGCATGGTTTGCCTCTCTATGTTGGTCTCCGCTCAAGTCCGGCGGGCCGTCTCAGTGCGGCCAAGCCTACTGCTTCAGAGCTTGTAGAGAACGTCAGCTGCGTTTGCCTAATTCTTTCGACCGCTCGGAGGCCGCCTGTACCGCTCCAATGAGAGCACCTCGCACCGAATTCTCTTCCATCACCTGTAGCCCATGTATGGTGGTACCGGCAGGGGAAGTAATGAGATCTTTCAGTTCGGCAGGATGTTTCCCGGTTTCCTGTACCATCTTTGCGGTTCCCAAAACCGTCTGAACTACCAATTCCCTCGATATTTGCCGCGGAAGCCCCATAAGGACACCTCCGTCGATAAGGGCTTCCAGCAGCAGCAATACGTAAGCAGGTCCACTGCCGCTCAGGCCGGTGACGGTATCCATCAATTTTTCTTCCACCTCGATGGCTATACCTACCGACTGAAAAAGGGTGCTCGCCATATGCATCTGTTCATCGGTCACGTTGTGACCTCTTGCCAAGGCTGAAGCTCCTTCCATTACAAGAGCCGGAGTATTGGGCATGACACGAATAAGCGGCAGCTCTTTTGGCAGTCGGTCGGACAGAGTGGCAAGAGTGACACCGGCAGCAATTGAAATGACCAGCGGCAGATGAGCGACTTTGCTACTCAGCTCTTCAAGTACCTCATTCATGTTTTGCGGCTTTACGGCAAGGATGATCAACTGACTTGTCTCGGCCGTCTCACTCAGGCTGGTATGAGCTTTGATATGGTAATTTTGCTGCAAATACTCTCTTCGACGCGCACTAATATCATAAACATGAATCTGATCCTTGGTGACGAGCGAGGCTGAAATGATACCCTTAATCAGCGCCTCGCCCATATTTCCACCACCGACAAAACCGATTTGGAGCCGTTCGAACATGTGCAATCCTCCACCAAAGGGTTTTAAAATTCCAAGCGACGGTACTAAGTAAATAGCTTGTTTTTAGCTTAACTTCTAAGTAGAATGCAATCTACTGATAGAGGTTTTTGTTTAACTAATCGTATTTGGTAAATAATCTGGTCGATTCTTTCCATAAAATGAGTTCTCCTTTGGAAGGCGAATTCGGAGGGCATTTCGAGCAAAACCTCTAATATAAATTGCGAATCGAACTGGTGTGGTACTCATGAAAAATAGTGTTCAAGAGCTGGATTATCCTCCTAAAAGATCAATCCTTATCAACGGCGATGTGGTTGTCTTCAAGCTTCTTCAAAAATCCGACGAAGAGGCTTTAAAAGGTTTTTTTTCGCAGGTTCCGGACAGCGAAGCAGAAGCGTTGCGCGATGACGTGAAGCATCCCGATACGGTCTCCCGCTGGGTTGCAAACCTGAATTACCGCAGGGTTCTGCCGCTGGTGAGTTGGGATGAGGCAGAGGATGGTATAGTTGGCGTCTCGAGCTTACACCTCATGCAGGGAGTCTACCGCCACATTGCGGATGTGCGCATTTTCGTCGGGAAGGGATACCGCCGGCTGGGTCTGGGTTCCGCTATGATCAAGGAACTGATCGATATCGGCAATAGACTGGGACTCTATTTCTTAAGGGCTGAAATACTAATGGAAAACCAGCTCGCGGTGAAAGCCTTCCGGCAATTAGGATTTGAATCCAAGTGTAATGTCGAGGACGGATTTATGTGCCTCAACAAGAGTAAAACCCGTGACGTCATGTTGATGATGAAACGGTTACAAATCAATCTGGAGGAAGATTTCTTCTACGTTTTTTAGCGAATTCCGAACTTTGCCCCGACACCTGTGGTTTCTGCCTGCCCCGCGGTATCAGCGGGCAGCGTGATGAGCACGTGAGTTCCCTCTCCAACCTTGCTTTCTATCTCGATGTTTCCCCGATGCGCTTTAATGATGCCATAAGAGATGGCCAGTCCTAAACCGGTCCCCATTTCCTTGGTTGTGAAAAAGGGATCGAAGAGCTTGTTTAAGTTCTCCGAGTCAATTCCCGGTCCGCTGTCTCTGAAATGCAAAGCCACCTGAGATCTAGCCCGCATCCACTCTGCGTTAATCCGCAGGGTCCCCACCCCTGACATCGCCTCGGAAGCGTTTACCACGATATTGAATAACACTTGTTTGAGTTGATCTTTGTCTGCCATAAGATCGGGAATATCCGGATCGATAGTCTTCTCTATCTTTATGTTCTGAAAAGACTCTTGGTTTGCAACCATGTAAAGGACTTCCTGCAACAATTCCTTGATGCCCACCGAACGTTTTTCGGGCGCGCTCTGTCGAGCAAACTCTAATAGGCCGCGGACAATATTGCGGCACCGGATGGTCTCTTGTACAATCACTTTGAGATCCTGATGTTCCTGGCTTTCAGGAGGGAACTGTTCCATCAGGAGCTGGCTGAATGTTAGGATGCCGGTAAGTGGATTGTTGATCTCGTGGGCTACTCCGGCAGAAAGTTTCCCAAGGGAGGCGAGCTTTTCGCTCCTTATCAACTGCTGCTGCGCGTTTTCAAGATCACGGGTTCGCTCGGCAACCATCTGCTCGAGGCGATTCCCCCAATCGGTAAGCGAACTCTTTGCGCGCTTTAGGTCTCGAGTCATTTGGTTGAAGGAAGCAGCAAAGATGCCGATTTCATCTTCCGAGCGAATAGGAATTTGGAAATCCAGGTCGCCTTGGGCTACTCGGTGTGTCCCGGCGATGATTTTACGCAGCGGTTGATGGAGGAAATGGTTCGTCAGGATTTTGATCAAAATTGCCAGCGCAATAACACTGCTGATGCCGGTTGCCAAGAGCTTGGCTTCAGCCGAATGAATCTGCTCGTCCATGGGTTTCAAGGAGATGTCTATATCGAGTACGCCCAATACTTTTTGATCGGAGGGATGGACGTGACAACTAGCATTGTAGCAGTCGGGCTCATTATAGACCGGATTGATCATCCCCAGCACGCGATACTGCCCGGAATTGAAAATGCGGGTACGTTCCGGAGTACCGAGCCTTTCAAGAGGTTTTTCGGCGGAGTGGCAAGCGTAGCATTGCTCGGCTCGTTTATCCACCAGCATCCCCATCTCCGACTTGTCGGACGAGTAGATGATCTCTCCCACGTAGTTGAATATCCGTATTTTCTCTAAAGAGGGCTGAGTTCCGAAAGTATCCACCAACTGATGGAGGCGTTCAGGCGAATAAAGTAGCATATCCTTTCGGGCACTCAGTTTGATGGTGTCACTCAAAAGATTGACACTCCTTATGACTTCCTCGGTGAGATATGCGCTCTGACTTTTGATGGAAAAATACGTGTAGGCGCTTATGAAGATAATGACCAGCAAGCTGGTCAACACACTCATTTTTGTGCCGATTCGTTTGTACCAGGTGAGCTTCTTGAACCACATGGATTTCCTCGCCAGCAAATTGTTTCGAATCTTCAAAACGTTAACGACACTTTGTGAAGTATGGTACTAGATTTGATGTTGACAGGCAAGCACGATTCCGCTAATTTCCCCCATGTTTTGAGGAAGGCGCTAGAGATTTGTGAACTTTTTCTCCTCATATGCCGGGAGGTGTGTGCATGGCTACCAAGGGAAGAATTCTAATCGTAGACGATGATCCGGATTTCGTGAAGACCACTAAAATGATCCTGCTGGCTGATGGCTATGAGGTGCTGGTGGCTAACGACGGAAAGATGGGACTGGAAAAGATCAAAGAGGTCAAGCCGGATCTCATTATGCTGGATATCATGATGGAATCGATTTTTGAAGGCTTCAGCCTTATGGGAACTCTCAGGACTTCACCCGACTATGAGGACTACCAGCGTATTCCTGTCCTAATGGTATCCAGTGTTCGGGCAGACACGGGTTCTCGCTTTTCCTTCAATGATGAAGAAGACATGGGCGACATTCCTCAACCCGATGACTACCTGGACAAGCCTCTGAGGGCCAAGGAACTCCTGGAAAAAGTAGCCAGTCTAATCCAACGGTTCTCTAAAGCGTAAAGCCAGCTAGTGGTTTTTGTTTCAAAGCCGCCGAAAAGCTAAAAGAAAGTTGTTCCTAGAGGGTAAATGTGGATTCACCCAAGGTCCTCGTGATCGACGATGAAGAAATTGCGCGAATCTCCTGTCAGAGGGTTCTGAAAAGGGAGGGTATTCAGGTTACTCTGTCTGCCAGCGGTCGCGAGGGTCTGGAAACCTTGATGCGTGAGCCCCACGACTTGGTGCTGGTCGACCTCAAGATGCCGGAAATGGATGGTGTCGAAGTCGCCCGCAGAATTCAGCATTTCAATCCAAACATCGTAGTCATCATCATAACAGGTTACGCCACCATTGAAAGTGCGGTGGCGGTTATGAAAGAAGGGGCCTACGACTACCTTCCCAAGCCCTTTACCCCTGATGAACTTTTGATTGTAGTGCGCCGAGGCCTGGAAAAAAAGCGGCTGGACCAGGAATCGAGAGCCCTGCGCGAAGAGAAGGAGGCCATGGAACGGAACTTTGTTACCATGGTCACGCACCAATTGCGCTCACCTCTGGCTGCAATTTTCCAGTATATAGAAGTACTTTTAAGTGACATTGGGGGGGAGCTCAACGAGATTCAGCGCGAAATGCTTGAGCGGGCGCGGGATCGACTCGATGGGTTACTGCAACTCATCAACGACTGGCTTGATATGAGTCGTATCCAAACGGGGGAAATCCTGCATCGGTTGCAGCCTGTTAAGCTGTCGTCTTGTGTAGATGCGGCTCTGGCGGGTTTGGAGCTGGCCGCCAAAGAGAAAAGCGTGCAAATTATCACAAAATTGTCGCCCGATCTGCCCGAGGTCAGTGCCGATACCGATACCTTTCGTGAAGTTCTCAGTAACATCATCTCCAATGCTATCAAATACAACAAGCCCAACGGCACTGTTATCATTGAGGCCCGCGAAGAACCTGACTGGGTGGTGTTGGAGGTGACCGACACCGGCCCGGGAATGGATGAAAAGGAAATCCCTTTTATTTTTGATCAGTTTTATCGAAGCAAGTCAAAGGACATCCGAAAAATGGAGGGAACCGGCTTGGGACTGGCCATTGCCCATCGAATAGTGCGGGCCCATGGGGGCAAGATCGAGGTTCGCAGCCAGTTGGGTCAGGGATCGACCTTCTCCATTTTTCTGAATCGGGCCGTTGCGAAAACAACTTAGTGAGTATGAACCATTTTTCACTTGACGAAAAGATCACTTTGTGAGAACAATCACCGCCCAGTTAGGCCTGGATCATTAAAATTCAGCTTCTGGTAGTGAGAGTGTCAGGTGGATGGAGGAAATAAATGGATTTCAGCCTTCAAGATGTAGATGCAATCATTGATCAGTGGGGCCCCAAACCGGCTTCTCTGTTGCAGATCATGTTGGACATAAATCACCGCTATAATTATCTCCCCAAAGAAAGCATTGAGAGGGTGGCCGACCGACTGCGTATGCCAGTCAGTCAAGTTTTTGGCGTGGCCAACTTTTTTAAGGTCTTCAGCCTTACGCCGCGTGGAAGGGTCATCATGCACGTGTGTACGGGCACGGCATGCCACGTTAAGGGTGGACCAAAGATTATCGAACGTCTCGAACAGGAGGCCAATCTGAAACCGGGGGAGACAACGGAGGATCTCTTCATGACTTTGGAGACGGTCAACTGCGTCGGTGCATGTGCCTCGGCGCCGGTGGTGGTGGTGGGGGACACGACGCACAGTGAAGTAACGGCTAACAAGGTGTCCAAGTTGCTGAAGGAACTAAAAGAGCAAGAGGCTCAACGGAGTTAACATGAAGCGGCTCAATAGCATTCAAGATCTTGACGTGCTGCGTCAGCAGATCCTGGAGGAGAGGAAGTCCGTTCGGAAGCGAATCAGGATATGTGGTGGGCCTGGGTGCCATTCTGGCGGAGGGGAGCGCCTGATTGGGGCTTTTCAAAAATTGCTGGATGAAAAGGGCGTGGCGAGTGAGTACATGGTGACCCGGACCGGTTGCCATGGATTTTGTGCTCGAGGGCCGATAGTCGTCATAGAGCCGGCAAATATCTTTTATGAGCGGGTAGGACTGGATCATGTGCCCGAGATCTTCGAGCGCTCAGTTATCGGCGACGACCTGGTGGACGACCTTTTGTTTGTGAACGAAGAGACCGGAGAGAAGGTTGTCAAAGAAAAAGATATACCCTTTTATGCACACCAGGAAAGAATCATCTTCAATGATACAGGGCTCAACTGGTCTACCGAAATAGACGATTACATAGCCCGAGGTGGTTATTCAGCCTTGGCGAAGATACTATCCGGCATGAAGCCGGAAGAGGTCATTGAAGAGGTAAAGATTGCCGGATTGCGCGGACGAGGCGGTGGTGGATTTCCAACGGGTGTGAAATGGGAATCCTGCCGGAAGTCTCACGGCGAAATGAAATATGTCATCTGCAATGCGGATGAGGGTGACCCGGGAGCCTATATGGATCGCGCCTTGCTGGAAGGCACACCGCATCAAGTGATCGAAGGTATGATCATCGGTGCATATGCCATTGGCGCGCGCGAAGGGTACCTCTACTGCCGTTACGAGTATCCTCTTGCCGTAAAGCACGCGAACAGGGCTCTGGATCAGGCCCGAGAATATGGATTGCTGGGTGAGAATATACTTGGGACCGACTTTTGCCTGGATATGTACGTGAACCGCGGTGCGGGAGCGTTTATCTGCGGCGAATCCACAGCATTGATGGCTTCACTTGAAGGAAAACTTGGGGAGCCACGCGGTAAACACATCCACACTGTCGAGAAAGGACTGTGGAACAGACCGAGCAATCTGAATAACGTTGAAAGCTGGGCGAGCATTCCACTGATCATTAATCAAGGTGGTAAATGGTTCGCTTCCATAGGCACCGAGCGGAGCAAAGGAACCAAGATCTTTTCCGTTGTTGGAAAAATTAACAACACGGGACTGGTCGAAGTAGCAATGGGCACGCCTCTGCGCAAAATCGTTTATGATATTGGCGGGGGAATTCCAGGCGGCAAAAGATTCAAAGCGGTCCAGACGGGAGGTCCTTCAGGCGGTTGCGTACCTGAGGAACTCATTGATCTTGCCGTTGACTTCGAGCAACTGAAGAAGGCGGGATCGATGATGGGCTCCGGGGGCATGATTGTCATGGACGAGGACACCTGTATGGTGGATGTTGCCCGCTACTTCTTGAATTTTCTTGTGCAGGAATCCTGTGGCAAGTGCGTTCCGTGCAGGGTTGGGGTAAAACGGATGCACGAGATTGTCACCAGCATGTGCGAAGGCAACGCTGAGCCTGGTGATATCGAGCGATTGCAAGAACTCTGCAGTACAATTCAGGAGGCTGCTCTGTGTGGTCTGGGGAAGAGTGCGCCCAACCCGGTTGCAAGCACACTGCGCTATTTCCGGGATGAATATGATGCACATGTCTTGGAAAAGCGCTGCCCGGCGAAAGTTTGCAAGCCTTTACTGACTTACGAGATTGACACTGAGAAATGCACGGGTTGCGGTCTGTGCAGGCTGCGTTGCCCGGAAGGTGCAGTTATCGGAGCAAAAAAGGAATGCCACTGCATTGATGAGGAGTTGTGTGTACGTTGCGGCATTTGCATAGAGAATTGTAAGTTTGGCGCCATCTACATCGAATAACGAGCGGAGATTGGGATGCTGCCCAGAGAATTGATGACGGACTTTTTGGCTATTGCCCTCTACCTTCTGGTAGGAGTGATCTTTGCTGTCGTTCCTTTGATCATTTCGAGACTGATTGTCCGACGAAGCACAGGAGCGCAGCGCGACGAAACCTATGAAAGTGGTATGCAGACTATCGGCAGCGCTTGGATGCAGTTCACGGCTGCATATTACATCTATGCTTTGATATTTCTAGCTTTCGACGTTGATGTCCTATACCTTTTCCCCGTAGCTCTGGCTTACGGTAAGTTTGCCGTAAGGGACTTTGTGGAAGTCGTTATCTTTGTGGGCATTTTGTCGTTGGCCATCGTATACGCCTGGCGCAAAGGAGTGTTTGAGTGGGAAGTCAAAGAGTAGAACCGGTTATCAAATTTGCTCTCCTTGAAGACATCTTAAATTTGGCACGGGCCAATTCGCTCTGGCCCATGACCTTCGGGCTGGCATGCTGTGCTATCGAAATGATGGCTGCGGGTGCGGCAAGATTCGACTTGGACCGGTTTGGAGCGGGCGTATTCAGGCCGTCGCCGAGGCAATCCGATGTAATGATTGTTGCGGGGACGATCTCAAAGAAGATGGCTCCAGCCATTAAGATGCTGTGGGATCAAATGCCCAACCCTAAATGGTGTATCGCCATGGGCAACTGCGCCATATCCGGAG
This sequence comes from uncultured delta proteobacterium, assembly GCA_963781715.1. GTDB lineage: Bacteria > Desulfobacterota > Syntrophobacteria > Syntrophobacterales > Syntrophobacteraceae > Desulfoferrobacter. The sequence goes on along the minus strand of CAWAGW010000014.1, from coordinate 476,659 downwards.
GTCCCTTTGAGTATGAAGGACAATATGCCATAGTGCCGGGAGCCCACTTGATAGTTCCCGTGGATATAATGGTTCCCGGCTGTCCGCCTCGACCGGAGGGGTTGATCCAAGGCATCCTGGCTCTGGAAGATAAAATCACCGGCGGAGAACACCGCAACTATTTGCGACGATTCCGACGCAAGGGAGGACAAGGCCAGTCATGAGTAAGAGCGAGAAAATAACGCAAAAACTGCAGGCAATGCTCCCGGAAGATGATGTCTGTAGAGACGAATCCTACCAGGGGGGAGTCGTATTTTCAGCTCGGGTGCCGCTCGGCAAATTGCGGGATGCAATTAAAGAGTGTGATGAGGCGGGTTATTACCTGGAATCGATCACTGCCCTTGACTTTCAAGATACGTTCGAACTGGTCTATCATTTGAACTGCTACGAGCCGCGGGCGCGGATCGCTATCCGAGTGCCATGTGGGCACGATCAGTCCCCCGCCACGGTCAGCGACATTTTCCCTTCAGCGCTATGGCAGGAAAGAGAGGTACGCGACTTCTTTGGGATTCAATTTACGGACAGTCCCGATATGCGGCCGTTGTTGCTGCCGGAAGACGCCGACTACTACCCGTTGAAGAAAACCTTTGGCATGGTTCACGCTTATCACAAACGGGATGAAATCTATGGCTGAGCAATTTCAAGAACCGATCGTAGAACAGATTTATACCCTCAACCTTGGGCCCCAGCATCCGAGTACGCACGGCGTGCTAAGGGTTCTTCTGGACCTTGATGGCGAGTTCATTGTCAAGGCAGATCCTATCATTGGATACGGCCATCGTGGTCACGAAAAAATGGCCGAAAACAGGACCTACAAACAGTTCATGCCGAATACCAGCCGCATGGACTATCTTTCCGGCCTTCTTTTTAACCATGGATTCGTGTTGGCGGTAGAGAAATTCGCGGGGCTCGATGTTCCGGAAAGGGCGAAATACATCCGTGTCATCTGTTCCGAGTTGAACCGCATTTCGAGTCATTTGCTCTGGTTCGGAACGTACATCATGGACTTGGGCGGGTTTACTCCGTTTCTGTACTGCTTTGATGACCGCGAAAATATACTAGATATCCTGGATAGGGTGACAGGGTCTCGCCTTACATACTCCTACTGCCGTTTCGGCGGCGTCACGCGCGATATCGATGCTGAATTTATTAGCATGACCAGGGCTTTCATCGATCGGTTGCGCAGCCGTTGGACGGACTATCACAATCTAGTCACAAAAAACGTCATTTTCATCCACCGCACGCGCGATGTAGGAGTCATTGCACCTGAGCTGGCCCGTCAATTCGGCGTAGTTGGTCCCAACTTGCGTGCCTGCGGCATCCCCTTCGATGTCCGCAAATCCGAGCCCTATGAACTGTACGACCGGTTCGATTTTGAAATTCCGACGGGTACCAAGGGTGATGCGCTCGATCGCTACAACGTTCGGTTGCAGGAAATGGAGCAAAGCTGCCGTATCATTGAGCAGGCGCTCGATCAGCTTCCTGAAGGACCCCATATCAACGAAGTCGTTCCATTCAAAGTCAGACCTCCGAAGGGTGAGATCTATTTCGCCTTTGAGAGCGCACGCGGGTTGACCGCTTACTACTTGGTCAGTGATGGCAGCCCGTATCCTTATCGATGTCATATTCGAGTACCGAGTTTTGGAAATCTTCAGGTATTGACTGAGGTGTTTCGCGGAACCCTGGTCGCCGATGCTATTTCGATCCTTGGAAGCATCGATGTGGTCATTCCCGAAATCGACCGATAGTTCGTTCCGAAACGACTTGGCCGTGTTTGTAGGGAGGGGAGCGATTCTGGATTCTCGCATCCCGCCGAAGGAGAACAAATAAGATGGGAAGTGAAATGGCTTCGGATTGGATTCGAATAATTGTTGGCCTGATCATTGTGTTGGCCTTTTCCCAGGTCAATGCCTTGTTTTTGGTTTGGCTTGAGCGCAAGGTTGCCGGTCATATCCAGTTGCGCTACGGACCCATGGAGGTTGGCCCGCATGGGATATTGCAGACCATTGCTGATGGCATCAAGCTGGTCGGCAAAGAGCTGATCACTCCATTGGCCGCCGATTGGAAGCTTTTCATCGTTGCTCCCGTATTGGTGTTCATGCCTGTTTTGGTAGCCTTCATCGTGCTTCCATTTGGCGAGAACCTTATCATTCGCGACATGAATCTGGGTGTGTTGCTGATATTCGGCTTTTCAACCCTGAGCGTGCTGGCGATCCTTGCGGGTGGTTGGGCGGCCAATAACAAGTACGCGCTGCTTGGGGCCATTCGTTCCGTGGCGCAAAACGTTGCCTATGAAATCCCCCTGCTTCTTGCGGTCTTAAGCGTTGTACTGATGACACAGTCACTGCGATTTTCCGAGATCGTGGGGGCACAGAGTAGGGTCTGGTTCATTTTCTTGCAGCCGGTGGCCGGGCTGATCTATCTGATTTGTGCCACCGCGGAAACCAACCGTGCCCCGTTCGATATACCGGAAGCCGAGTCGGAGCTTATTGCCGGATTCCATACCGAATACAGCGGCATGCGGTTCGGATTGTTCTTTTTGGCGGAATATACCAACATGTTCATCGTTAGTGCAGTTGCTGCGGCGCTGTTTTTCGGCGGTTGGCACGGACTTTTCGGCTTAAGCTTGGGGATACCCGGCATAGTATGGTTTCTCGCCAAGGTCTATTTGCTGCTTTTCGTCATCATGTGGGTGCGCTGGACTTTTCCTCGAGTGCGTTTTGATCAACTGATGAACTTTTCCTGGAAGGTAATGCTGCCATTGAGTCTTTTGAATTTGATCGTGACGGCGGCGGTATTGAAGTTCATATAAGCGATATGGTGGAAGAGAGACTATGAGCTATTGGAAAGAGATTTTGGAGGGTGGCTGGAGCCTGGTCGAGGGAATGCGGGTAACAGTTCGGCGATTGGTTAGACCGGTCGTCACTGTTCAATATCCTCGCAAACAACTGACTCTCTCTCCGGCTTTTCGTGGGCACATCGAATTCAAAGTGTTTCCCGAAATCGGAACGCACCGATGTATTGCCTGTGGAACATGTCAGCGCACCTGCCCGAGCGGGGTTATCAAGGTGCAGGGAATTAAGGATCATGCAAGAGCGCCGAAGGTGGCGACTCACTACATGATCGATTTTACTCGCTGCAGCCTATGTGGACTATGTGTCGAGTGCTGCCCCACTCAGACTCTCAAATACTCCACAGAGTACCAATTGGAGGGGGAATCCAGATGGGATGGAGTCTATGACTTGATGGCAAGGTTGGAGGAAAGGCATACATGAACTTTATGACTGAAGCATTGGCACAAGCAGCCTTTTGGGTCGTCGTGGGACTCACCCTTGCAGGGGCGGTCATCGCCGTATTTCCAAGGAACATTGTGTACAATGTATTGGGATTGGTGTTGGCCCTTACCGGGGTTGCCGGGCTCTATGTTTTTCTCGGAAGCATGTTTATCGGGTTGATGCAGTTGCTCATCTACGTGGGTGCGGTCTGCGTCGCGATCGTTTTCGCAATCATGCTGTCCAGACCGTTGCACCTCGAAGTGCCCGAGCGAAGATTGCCCAAGGTACTCATGGCCTCCATTGCAAGTTTTATTTTTATGGTTGCGATTATCGGCGTCAACCTTCGGACCGCGTGGAAACCTGCGGTCGAAAGGAGTACCGATTGGTCTGTGGCTACCATAGGAGAATTGCTGCTGACGCGCTACGATTTGGTTTTTGAAGTAATTTCGCTGGTATTATTGGTGGCGATTTTAGGAGCAATTGTAACGGCAGGATTTAGTCGGAGGTTGTCCTCGTGAACACATTGAGCACCTATTTGATCGTTGCTGCAATATTGTTTGGTTTGGGCTTGCTTGGGGTGCTTCAGCGCCGCAACCTGATTGGTATGCTGATCTCGATAGAGCTGATGCTCAACGGGGCCAACATAAACTTTATGGCGTTTAATCGGTTCTTGGCTCCGGAACCTGCCGTAGGACAAATCATAACATTGTTCGTAATGGGGTTAGCGGCAGCGGAGGCTGCTATTGGGCTGAGCATTATTCTTGCCCTGTTCCGAAAGCTCAGATCCATCAACGTCGAACGCGCACAGCAAATGAGGGGATAAGAAGACATGAGTTGGCTTTTCAAAGATCCGGTTTTGCTTGCAGCGGTGCTCTGTACGTGGTTGCCGTTTTTGTCCATGGCAACAATACTGATCTTCACACGTCATAAGCCGCAACTTTCCAGCTACATTTCCATTGGTGCTGTTACCACATCTCTCATCTGTGCTCTTTTCCTCCTGGCCAAACTGGCCCACGTGGGAGGTCCGGTCGAATACAAAACTGCCTGGCTGGTAGCAGACGACATCATCGTCCCGTTCGGCTATCTGTTTGATTCTTTAAGTTTATTAATGCTGCTGATCGTCGCTACCATCAGCTTTTTGGTGCAGGTATATTCTTTAGGCTACATGGCCGGGGATCCTGGCTTCAGCAGGTACTACGCATTCCAGTCTCTGTTCGCATGGGCCATGATGGACATGGTCATCGCTCCGGGGATGTTGCAGTTATACATCTTTTGGGAGCTCGTTGGATTGGCATCCTATCTGTTGATCGGGTTCTACTACGAGAAGTGGAGCGCAAGCCAGGCAGGGAAAAAAGCATTCGTTATGACCCGGCTCGGTGATATCGGGTTTTTCCTCGGCCTTATCTTGCTGGTGCTTGGCTTTGGTGATTTGGGGATCATCTCCATGAACGAAGCGGCGCAGGCGCACGCAATCCCGGGGTATTTGATCACTGCATCGGCGCTGTTGATCTTTTGCGGTGTAATCGGCAAGAGCGCCCAGTTCCCGCTGTTGACCTGGTTGCCCGATGCCATGGAAGGCCCCACACCGGTTAGCGCGCTGCTTCACTCCGCTACCATGGTGGCCGCGGGTGTTTATATGTTCAGCAGAATTTTCCCGTTCTTTGCCGCGTCACCTACCGCCATGGGGATTGCCCTTGCCATTGGGACGATCACCATGCTGCTTTCTTCCACCATGGCGATGGTCACATTCGACATCAAACAGGTTTGGGCATATTCCACGGTCAGCCAGCTCGGTTTTATGGTTATGGGCCTGGCGGCCGGCGGTTACTTTGCCGGTGTGTTTCACCTCACCACGCATGCCGGCTTCAAAGCGCTTCTGTTCCTCTGTTCCGGTGTCTTCATTCATGAATATCACAGCAATGACATGCGGGATATCGGCAAAGGGGGAGGACGCAATCTCAAGATTCCGATGATCTGTATGACGGTTGGTGCGTTGGCACTTTCCGGTGTTTTTCCCTTCTCCGGCTTTTTCAGCAAGGAAGCCATTATGGGAGTACTTGCTGCTCAGCCCAACAAGATATGGCTGCTTGCCGGGTTGCTGGGAGCGTTGATGACTGCGTACTATTCCTTCCGTTTGATCTTCATGATCCTTTTCCCGAAGCAGATCGATCAGGCAGCTCCTCATGACGCAGTGCACTATCATCAAGAAAAAGATGACAAGATCCAGATCGACCACGAACAGGATGCGGCAGGGCACGATGCCTCGCACGGCCACGGATCGTCACACGATCACGAAGAGGGTCACGGCAATGTGTTCTGGTATATGGCATGGCCGCTGATCATATTGGCAACCATCACGCTTTTTCTCGGATTGTTCCAGTCCTCGCTGCAAGGGTTCCTGGTCGGTCATGGTGCAGAGGGTCACGCCGCCGCCGAGGGAGGGCATGGAGCCGGTCACTACGCGCTTCTTATTGCAGCGGTGAGCATGGGGCTGGTAGGTATCATCTGGGCGTATCTGGAATTTGGCCGCAAGGGCGCGAGCCAGGAAGGTTTTCTTGCACGCCTGCCAAAAATCGAAGCGTTGTTTGCCAACCGCTGGTATATCGATCACTTCCTGCGAAGATTTCTGGATAGGGCGATCTACGGCGGATTGACAAATGTTTTTACACGAAACGACCGGCGAGTCATTGATGGCGGTATTGACGGGTTTTGCCTCTTTACGATTGGAAGCGGCCGCCTGTTCAGCTTTCTGCAATCGGGCATGCTGCAGTACAACTTGCTGGTGATGATTGCAGCTGTTGGTCTGGTGGTATTGTATTTCATGGTTTGATGAGAGAGTGTTGGTTGGGGCGATACAGTAATAACCTTTATTGAAGAGCGGACGGACTAGCTTATGACTTCCATGGAAATGGCGCACTTTCCAATCCTTACGGCGATTTTGATGTCGACTGTAGTGGGTCTTATAGTCATCATGTTCATTCCGGATGGGCGAAACAAGCTCATTAAACAGGTGAGCCTGGGATTTTCCGGAATCGGCCTGATTATGTGTCTTTGGCTGTACCATGCCTACAATGTTCAAAAAGGCGGTTTGCAGTTCGTGGAACGCACTCTGTGGGTTAAGAGTCTCGGAATTTATTGGTTCCTGGGAGTGGACGGGATCAACTTGCCGATGCTTCTTTTGACTGCGGTGGTGCTGTTCACGGGTGTTTTGACCATGTGGGAACTGGAAAATCGGGTGAAAGAGTTTTTTGCTTTCATGTTCCTTCTGGTGGCCGGTGTTTATGGCGTTTTCATGTCGATGGACTTGTTCTGGATCTTCGTGTGGTACGATGTCTCACTTTTTCCGATGTATCCGCTGATCGCCATTTGGGGTGGTACCCGGAAAGAGTATGGCGGTATGAAACTGACGCTCTATCTTCTTGCAGGCAGCGTGCTCATCTTACCGGGCATCATCTATCTATGGGCCCAGGGCGGGGCGCACACTTTTGATCTGTTTGAATTGGCCAGGGGCGGCTTCACGCCTCAGGTGCAAAACATTGCCTTCTTGATGCTCTACCTCGGATTCGGTGTCCTGGCAGGTGTTTGGCCGTTCCACACATGGTCTCCGGTTGGCCACGTTGCTGCTCCGACTGCAGTCAGTATGATCCACGCAGGGGTTCTGATGAAGCTTGGTGCCTATGGAATCCTGCGTCTTGGGATGACATTATGCCCTGAAGGTCTGGTCTATTGGTCGGATCTGATGGCATTGTTGGCAACGGTCGGAATTGTCTATGGAGCTTTTGTAGGCCTCGCACAGACCGATCTCAAGTATGTCATCGGCTATTCCAGTGTATCGCACATGGGAATTGTTGGACTCGGACTGTCCACTATGACGGTCAACGGGATCAACGGCGCGGTGTTCCAAATGTTCGCACACGGAGTCATGACGGCCCTGTTCTTCTCCGCGGTCGGCTATATTTACGACAAAACTCATACCAAGATGATTCCGGATCTTGGCGGACTCTCCAAGACCATGCCGATTGCTTCTGCTTTTTTCATCATCGCAGCATTTGCAGGAATTGGTGTACCATGCATGGCGAGTTTCTGGGCAGAATTGCTAGTTTTTATCTCTGCAGTTCAAACGTACCCGGTTCGCGGTATCTTCGCGGTACTTGGGTTGGTTGTGAGTGCACTGTTCATGCTTCGAGTTGTTATGAACACTTTCTATGGAGAAAAGAATGAACAGTGGGCGCACATTCCCGATGTACCGATGTCACTGGCGACTCCGCGTATTATTCTGGTAGGAGTAATCATCTTCTTCGGTTTATTCCCAAGGATGATACTGGATGTGATTCAGAGTGCAGTGATCCCATTTGTGAGTAGCTTATAGGCGATTGAGGGGAAAGATTGGCAATGATGAAATGGGTCCTTTTTATTCCTGAGTTGTATTATGTGTTGGTGGCAGCGGTATTCTTTACATTATCGCTTCATCGAAAATCGGAACCTAGGCGACTTTATATGTGGGCTGTGATCCTCTCGGGAGTCGGCGTGTTGGTGGCCGTTTTATCTGCCCGTCTTGAGGGGATGATCTTCTTCGATGCTTACCGGGTTGATCTGTATAGCCAGGTTTTCAAGCTTTTGTTGGCTCTCGGAACCTTCTGGGTGGTGCTCACCTGCAGTGAACTGGAAGGTATCGATAGCAGGCAGCATGCCGAGTTTTACCTTTTTACTTTTGTTTGCACCCTCGGCATGATGATGCTGGTCAGTTCGGTCGAGCTTTTGACCATCTACATTTCGGTGGAGCTCTCCTCGTACTGCCTGTACCTGTTGGTTGCGATGCGGCGCAAGGCCGACGAGTACGCAGAGACCGGGATCAAGTACTTTATGATCGGGGCAACCGCATCGGGATTCATGGTTTTTGGCATCAGCTACTTGTTTGGCATAACGCATACCACATATGTTGCTGAACTGATTAAAGTATTGCCTGGCATGATGACCGAGCCCGCAGCTGTGGTAGGGCTGGTGCTTGCTCTTTCCGGGTTCTTCTTCAAACAGGCCCTCTTCCCGTTCCATATTTGGGCTCCGGACGTATACCAGGGTGCGGCGAATCAGGTTACTGCCTACATAGCAACCGCTTCAAAAATGGCTGCGGCCGCCATCGTAATACGATTTGTCGGCTTCTCCGGAGGTGAGAGTGCTGTATTCATCAAGTTACTGATCATTCTTTCCATCCTCTCGATGACGTTCGGCAACCTGGTTGCAATCATCCAGAAGGATATCAAGCGGCTCCTCGCCTATTCCAGTATCGCGCATGCCGGATACATGATGATCGGAATTTTGAGCATGACCCAGCGGGGATTCGCAAGCGCCATTTATTATGCTCTGGCCTATTTGATCATGAATTTCTCCTGTTTTATGGTGATCCTGAAAATCGCGGATGATGGCCACAATCTTAAGATTAAAGAATTGGCGGGATTGCATAAACGTTCGCCGCTGTTGGCCATGACTCTCATGCTGGGGTTGTTCGGCCTGGCTGGGATTCCACCAACGGTGGGTTTCACAGGTAAATTTTTGGTATTTGCAGCGGCACTGGAGAAGGGTTACCTGGCATTGGTTATCATCGGAATGATCAATGCAACGATCTCTCTGTATTACTATCTAATTGTCATCAAGGCCGCTTACCTGCTTGAGCCCGTCAATCCGTATCCTCCTGTGCGGGTAGACAAATGGACTCAATCGCTTGCCATCTTTCTTGTTTTAGCAATGGTGTATGTTGGAATTTTCCCGGATCAATTTGTGGCTCTGACTGAAGCCGCTGCCAGGTCTTTATTAATCTGATAGACGGATGAACCATCTGCACAGCGCAACAGCAAAATAGACGGGATGGGAAAGAGAGCGAAAGACAGCTATGTTAGGACGATTCAAATCGCTAAAGAAAGAAACACAAGAAACCCCCTTAAATCTATTCGCTCGGACCGGCGCCGGGGAACTGAGCAAGGGAGATGAGATCGCCGTGACAAAGAAACAGAAAACTTTTTGCGATCCAACCTCAACAAAAGATTGCGTTACGGTCTGTTCGCCAAAAGCCGGATGTTTGTGCGATGCGGAACCTGTAAGAAAAGCTTTGCAGGAAGAAATCGAGCGCAGGAATCTTGGTTTTACTGTAGGCAAAGCCAAGATGGGTTGCGGCGGCAAGTGTAAGAAAGGGCCTTTCTTGGGATTCCCCCAGAAGAACTTTTTTTACCTTGGAGTGGATGCTGAGATGATCCCGGACATCGTCGAAGAAACCCTTGTTCACGGGCGCATTCTGTTCCCCCTGATTTCCATAGAACCTATTCGATCTTTTCGGTCTGACATTTACTATGAGCGCGATACCGGACTTATTGCTGCAATTGACGATAAAGTCTGTATGGTTGATGTTGCAAAATACTTCCTCGATTTTGAAGAAGGCCTGTCATGCGGTAAATGTGTTCCCTGCCGACTTGGCATGAAGCGTATGCAGGAGACGATGCAGCGGATCGTTGCCGGTCAGGGAACCGAGCAGGACATGGAGCAAATACGCATGCTGTGTCAGACCATGGTGGATGTGCCGCATTGTGACTTTGCGGTTACCAGCAGTCGGCCGATCCTGAGCGCCATGACCCATTTCGAAGAAGAGTTCAAAGCTCACATTGAACGCAAGGAATGTCCGGCTGGGGTTTGCACGGAACTGGTCGAAATGCAGAAGAAAGCGGCGCGGCTGGCTCAGAGAAAGCAAAAAAAGAAGAAGAAAAAATAAGGGTGAAGAGGGAAAACAAGGCTCTCCAAGATTTCTCAGCTAGGTTGAAATAGTTAAAGGAAAAAAGCATCATGGCAAAAGTGACACTGAAAATTAATGGCCAGGAAGTTGAGGTAGAGAAGGGCACGACCATTTTGGAAGCTGCCAAGCAGTTAGGGATTTACATTCCTACCCTCTGCTATCATCCGTACCTTCCTCTTGAGGAAGCATGTCGTATATGTGTTGTGGAGGATATCCGGGGGGGCTGGTCGACATTGGTGGCAGGCTGTGTTTTCCCTGTCAGAAATGGAATGGTCATTGAAACGGAATCGGACAAGGTGATCGAGTCGCGCAAGACGATCATGGAGCTGTTGCTGTCAGACCATCCGAATGACTGCATGACCTGTTACGCGACCGGCGAATGCGAACTGCAGGATATGGCTTACCGCTATAGCGTTAAGCCGACCGCCTTCGAAGCCGGAGAGCGGCACAAATATGAGATCGACCCCGATCCCAATCCCGAGCTGCACCTGAACATGAATAAATGCATCCTGTGCCGAAGGTGTATTCGCGCCTGCAGTGAAATTCAAGGAGCAGACGTTTGGACCAAAGTCGGCCGCGGGTTTGACCAGCGAATTTCAACCGCCTTCGATCTGCCCACCATCGAGGCCGGCTGCGAGTTATGCGGACACTGCGTGGATTTTTGCCCCGTGGACGCCATCGGCTGGCGGAGAGGCCGCGGCGATATGCGTTCGTGGCAGCTGAAGCCGGGCTCCAGTGTGTGTTTGCAGTGCCCCATGGGCTGTCGAGCAGCCTATGATATCCTGGATGACAAAGTCGTGCGCGTTCGAGGCGATTTCGATTCGCCCGCCAATGCGGGCGCGCTGTGCAAGATGGGACGTTTTAATTTTGATTTCATCAACTCGCCCGATCGGGTGAAGACGGCGCATCTCCGTGACGGAGACGGGCTTGCCCCTTGCTCGCTTGAAGATGGATTGAAGACCGCCGCGTCGGCTCTGGAAAAAATCAGAGATACGGATGGAGGCAGCGCGATTGGAGTTATTTGCGGCGGCATGCTGACCAACGAAGAGTACTATCTTGCGCAGAAACTTGCTCGAGGTGCTCTTGCCAGCAACAACATAGACAATATCGCAGGACCCTGGCAGCAGGTTATTTATGACGGTTTGGCGAGCAGCCTTGGGTTGGGTGCGATGAGCAACCCGCTGGGAGATATTGCCAAGGCAGGCTCCGTACTGGCTTTGGGCTCGGATACCATTGAGAAGCATGCGATTGCCGGGATAAGAGCGAGAAAAGCGGCTCGTCAGGAAGGGGTCCTGATCGTAGCCCATCCGCAGGACGTGCCGTTGACAAAGACGGCCACCAAGCACCTCGCGCTGAAGGAAGGGAGTGAGGATGCATTGGTTCTTGGCTTGATCAAGACGGTTATCGAAGAAGAATTGTATGACAAAGATTACGTAGAACAGTATACGCTGGAATTCGACAAGCTTCAGCGTAATATCGAGAAAATTGGGATGAACGAGCTGACCGAGAAGACGGGTCTAAGTGAAGAACAGATCCGCGAAGCAGCTCGACTTTATGCCAGCAAGAAACCGGCCTGTTTGATTTACGGCGTCGATCCCAAGACCTCTCCACTGAATGAAACGTTCTATAGAATGTGTGCGGCGCTGCAGATGCTGCTCGGTTCTCTGGGTGTTGAGGGCGGCGGAGTGAACGTGATGGGATGTGTCGGCAATGCTCAAGGAGCCATCGATTTCGGCGCGGTTGCCAAATACTTGCCCGGTTACAGCCCGGTGACTCGGTCGGCTTCGCGCAAGGCAATCGGTAAACTGTGGGGTGTCGAGCCTTCGGAGAAGGCCGGTTTGAGTTGGCCGGAAATGTTTGAGGCCATCGAGAAAGGCGAATTGAAAGCGCTCTATCTCATTGGTGTAGACCCATTTGAACTGGGACTCCCTAAGGCTAAGGTGGAGGGTGCCTTGAGTCGCCTGGCATTGTTGGTCGTGCAGGATTGTGTGAAGAACAATGCGTTCGATTATGCCCATGCGGTGCTTCCGGCCGTGAGCTTCGTTGAAAAAGAAGGTACCGCCACTAATTGTGAGCGCCGAGTGCAAAGGCTGAGCAAGGTTCTGTGTGTTTCCGGCGACGCCAAGTCTGATTTCGAGCTGATCAACGGACTAATCGGAAATCTCAATCCAGAGTTGAAGGCCGAAAGCCTTGCGGGCACGTTCAGCGAGGCAGTGCAGCTTATAAAAGAACTCGATGGCCTTACCATAGAGCAGATCCCGGTCGAGGGAGTTCAGTGGCCGGTTGAGGCATCGGGTTCGGGTACCGTCAGGTTAGGGTTGCCGGAGGAAGAAAAGGCAAAATTCAAATTCTATGCAGCCAGACTCTAAGTCATGATCTGCATAGAGGAATGTTGAAGGAATATAGAGAAATACAAGTTTTAAAGTGATGCGAGAATCGGATTGTCGAACGACAATCCGATTTTTGTTTTGAGAGGCTTTGGCTTGGCCAGAATTCATTTCGGTAAGTGTTGCCCGCGCTGCCGCAGTCAAGCGGTGCAAAGGTTGCAGCGGAAAACCTGGATGCGATGGGTGCCGGGCTGCAAATATTATCGCTGCAGCACTTGTCGATCGCGATTCCTTTTATTCGGCGACTGGTTGGCTTGGCTGACGAGTTCAGGTCCAAAACGGTTTTGATTCCGGAAGGCAGGGGGAAGCTCTAATGGCGAAGTTATACTGCTTTAGGATGAAATTCTTCATTAACTAGTCTCCATCCGAAGACTCCCTCTCCCTTGAAGGAGAGGGTTGGGGTGAGGGTGCAAATGGTTGAAATTATACCCCCTCGCCTGGCCTCTCCCGCTCAAGGGGGAGAGGAACTGTGGCTTTCCGACGGGGGAACTAACTAGAGCGAATCGATTGCGTGCTGACGACCTGCAATGGAAAGACTTCCAGAGGCGTCTGGAACCGAATCCAGGTATTGGGGTGAGCTACCGGCAGACTGTTTCCGAGCAGATCTTCGAAGTAATTCAGTGTGAAAGATAAAGTTCGCCCGTCCGGGTAAAGGAATTGCAGAATCGTTCCCTTTTTAAGGGGGCTTCGTACTTCCATGCAAACCCATGTGTCAGTTCGCTCTTGACGGACTGTGGTCTGCTCCCAATAGGATTCTGGGGGGCGCCGTACGATTCCAGCCAGGGTGTGAGTCTGTACATAACAGGTGGATCGAGAGACTTCCCCCGAGGGTTGTGGGGAGTCGTTGAACAGTAAGCCTTTGGTGTATGGACGGTGACTCACCCTGGCCAAATCGTCATACCATTCGCGGCGAACCGTATAGTCTTTTGAAGAGTCCCGGTAGCGGTCGATAGCCTGGCGATAGGTGCGAATGACGCTCGCCAGGTACAATGCCCCTTTCATGCGGCCTTCAATTTTCAGGGCGTTGATTCCCAATCCCATGAGCTTATCGAGCTCTGCAATCAGGCAGAGGTCCTTGGAATTAAATATGTATGTGCCGTTTTGGTCTTCATAGATCGGAAAGTATTGTCCCGGCCGTTTTTCCTCGACCAACCGGTACGACCAGCGACAGGGCTGAGTGCACCGACCGAGATTGGCACTCCGCTGATTGAGTATAGCGCTGAGCAGACAGCGGCCGGAATAAGAGACGCACATTGCTCCGTGGACAAAAATTTCCAATTCGATTTCGTGATCTTTGCGAATCTCTTCAAGTTCGGAAAAGGTTAATTCACGCGCGAGGTTGACTCGCCGCACCCCCTGTTCTCTCCAGAAGGCAACGCTGAGGCTGTTGGTCGTGTTTGCCTGGGTGCTCAGATGCAAAGGGATATGGGGAGCCCATTTTTTTGTCAATGTCAGCACACCGGGGTCGCTTACAATTATTCCATCTACGCTGACCTCCTGAAGGTAGTGAAGGAAGAGAGGGAGTGATGCCAGGTCTGAATTGCGGGCAAACGTGTTGACGGTAACATAGACTTTCTTTCCAAGTTTGTGCGCAGAAAAACAAAGGGCCGCCAGTTCTTCGCGGTTCAGGTTGCGTGCTGAAGCTCTCAAGCTGAAGTTGGTTCCGCCCGCGTAAACGGCGTCCGCCCCATAGGCAAAAGCGATGTTGGCTTTTTCCAGACTTCCTGCAGGCGCCAGAAGTTCTGGCTTTACCGGTGTTTTTGCAGCACTTTGTAAGCTCACTTTGAGTTCCTCGATTGATATGCAACCAATATTCGGATGTCATTCTAATGTATTCTGATATAAGAGACGCATCATAAATTTGACAAATTGAAAGAGCATCTGTAGTTATCATTTCAACAAGACCGAGGACAAGTGGGATGGTATCTTACCTAATCCTAGCGATTCCAGCGCGATGTCATTCCAAGGAGTCCCATCCTCAGCGGGACGACGAGAAATGTTGGCGGTACCTAAAAAGATTTCTCCCTTCGGTCGAAATGACAGGTCGTGTATAGTCTTGCAGTTTTGTAAGTCATGGAATCGCCAAAGTTAGATTTTAATCAGTTTTCTGGATCGAGATTTATTAGTGTCCGTCCGGAAATCAATCAGAATCCATTACAGGTTTGAACAAACACATTGGTCCCAATGGAACCTACGTCCAAAGCTTGCGAAGAAGACAGAATCGCCTGGTTGACCCTGAAATTAATTCCGGGGCTGGGTAATAGATCCGTATTGCGGCTGATAAATCACTTCGGATCGCCCTCCGCCGTGTTGAGGGCATCTGCCAAGGCCATAGCAGTAGTGCCCGGCTTGCGCGACAAAGCCAAACAGGCGGTGCAGAAAAAGGAGACCATTCGCCCTCCAGAGTCTGAATTCAGAAGACTGCAGAAGGAACAAATTCGACTCTTATGCTTGAACGATGCAGATTATCCTTCAAATTTGAAGGAAATTCCCGATCCTCCTGCGGTGCTTTTCACCAAGGGTACAATTGAGGCAAGGGATTTAGTCTCAGTATCCGTGGTAGGATCGAGGGCGGCTTCACCAGTAGGAATGGCTTTCACAGAGCGACTATGTATGGACCTTTCGCAGTATGGTGTTACTATTGTGAGTGGTCTGGCCGTGGGCATCGATAGTGCGGCACACCGCGGGGCCTTGCGTGGAAAAGGGAGAACGCTGGCGGTTCTTGGATGTGGGATCGATATTGAATATCCCAGGATCAACACTGCACTGAGGGAGCAAATCACCGGCTCGGGAGCGTTATTCAGTGA
Source organism: uncultured delta proteobacterium (assembly GCA_963781715.1). GTDB lineage: Bacteria > Desulfobacterota > Syntrophobacteria > Syntrophobacterales > Syntrophobacteraceae > Desulfoferrobacter. The sequence goes on along the minus strand of CAWAGW010000014.1, from coordinate 461,373 downwards.
ATTCCCTCTTGAGACACTTCCGGCTCCGGGAAATTTTCCCATGCGCAACCGGATCATAAGCGGCCTTTCCTTGGGTGTAGTGGTGGTCGAGGCAGCGCACCGCAGTGGTTCTCTTATTACAGCTCGGCTGGCTCTGGAGCAGGGCCGGGAAGTGTTTGCCGTGCCCGGTTTGGCTCGACACTATCGAAGCATTGGCCCACATCGCCTGCTGAAACAGGGAGCCAAGCTGGTAGAGAGTGCAGAAGATGTGCTGGAGGAAATTCGCCCTTTGATTCGATCCAGCGGAAAGCTTTCCGCAACTCCAAAATCGACACTCAAGGTAAAGTTGAGTGTCGATGAGGCGAACCTGCTGAAAGCGTTGGATCGGCATCCCAGGCACATCGACGAGATATGTCGAGGTCTGCAATTGCCCATTGCAGGCGTGATGGTTATTCTTTTAAACCTTGAGCTGAAAGGTTGTGTTCAGCAATTGCCGGGGAAATATTTTATCCGTTGTGAAGACGAACTCTATCAATAGTATGACCGAGGATTATTCATGCCAAAATCGTTGTTAATCGTGGAATCTCCCACTAAGGCCAAGACCCTGGAGCGTTATCTCGGCAAGAACTTCATAGTTAAGGCGTCAGTGGGCCATGTTAAAGACTTACCGCAAAATAAGCTTGGAATTGACCTGGGAAAGCGCTTCCTCCCGGAATATCGCGTCATAAGAGGAAAGAAAAAAGTCATCGATGAATTAAACAAGGCCGCAGCGAAAGCCGACGCCATATATCTCGGGCCCGACCCCGATCGAGAAGGTGAAGCTATTGCGTGGCATATTGCCGAGGAGATGGAACAAGACGGCAAACCGATCCATCGGGTGCTTTTTTATGAATTGACACAGAAGGCGATCCAACAGGCTCTCGAACACCCGAGTCCTCTAAATAAATCCCTGTATGAAGCCCAACAGGCCAGACGCATTTTGGACCGCCTTGTGGGCTACCTTATTTCTCCGCTGCTTTGGTCGAAGGTGAAGAGAGGGCTGAGTGCCGGCCGAGTTCAATCGGTAGCCTTGCGTTTGGTTTGCGAGCGGGAAAGTGAAATTCAAGCTTTCGATGAGGAGGAATACTGGACTATTGGTGTGGATCTTCGGCCGAATGAGGATAAGCAATCTGCGAAAGCAGGGAATGCTTTTACTGCCCAATTGGCCCGGTGCGGCAATAAAAAATGCAAAATCTCTACGGGCGAAGAAGCACAAAGTTTGGTTGATGCGATCCAGCCCTTGCGGTTTGAAGTGGTCAAGGTCGAGCAAAAAACGCGCCGTCGAACGCCCGCTCCTCCCTTCATCACCAGTACCCTGCAGCAGGAGGCGGCCAGAAAGCTCCGGTTCCCCGCCAGGAGAACCATGGGCGTTGCTCAGAGGCTCTATGAAGGTATCGAACTTGGCGACGAGGGCGCAGTTGGTTTGATCACATACATGCGAACCGATTCAACCCGTCTTTCCCAAGAAGCAGTGGCCGCCGCCAGAAATTATATCGGAGAGGCTTGGGGTAAAGACTATTTACCCTCCAAGCCAATCGCATATAAGGCTAAAAAAGGAGCCCAAGACGCCCATGAAGCCATCAGGCCCACCGATGTAAATCGCACACCCGATGCTGTGTCGCGTTATTTGAGCAAAGAACAGTTGCGACTTTATACCCTGATTTGGCAGAGGTTTGTGGCGTGCCAGATGACCCCGGCAAGAATTGCCCAGACCACTGTGGACATAAACGCCGGGGAGTATATGTTCCGCGCCTCCGGTTCGGTGATAGAGTTTACTGGTTTCATGTCCGTTTATGTCGAGAGCCAGGAGGATGAGCAAAATGGCGAGAAAGCTGAGGCCAGTTTGCCGGAACTCCACGAAGGCCGGATTCTTGAGTTGATAAAATTGGATCCCAAGCAGCATTTTACCCAGCCGCCCGCGCGCTTTTCCGAAGCCAGTCTAATCAAGGAACTGGAAGAGTTGGGCATTGGCAGGCCGAGTACCTACGCCGCCATAATGTCTACTATCCTGGATCGCGAGTACGTTACGCTACAGAAACAGCGACTGCATCCCACAGAACTTGGATTGATGGTAAACAACTTGGTTGTAGGAAATTTCCCTAAAATCGTAGACGTGGACTTCACTGCCAAAATGGAAAATAGTCTGGATGAAGTGGAACGTACGGAGTTTCCCTATCTCGAATTGCTGGAAGAATTTTACGGTCAGTTCGAAAAGAGCCTCAAGTCGGCCGAAAGCAATATGACCAATCTCAAAACGGAAGGGTGGCCGACGGATCTTAACTGCCCGGAAAGCGGGCATCCATTGCGCATCAAGTGGAGCCGCCACGGACCTTTTCTTGCCTGCAGCGCCTATCCGGAATGCTCTTTTACCTCCGACTACGAAAGAGACGAAAAAGGTCGAATCCAGTTGCGCACCGACCGCACTACAGACGAAGTTTGCGACAAGTGCGGGCGCCCAATGGTTTTGAAATCGGGACGATTCGGTGAATTTCTCGCCTGCAGCGGCTACCCGGAATGCAAGAACACTCGTAGTGTGGGAATCGGCATCCCGTGCCCCCGAGAAGGATGTGACGGTCAGCTGGTTGAGCGTGTCAGCAAAAAAGGGCGTCGTTTTTATGGTTGCAGCAACTACCCTGAGTGTAAGACCCTGTTTTGGAATCAACCCGTCCCGAAAACCTGCCCCGCATGCGGGTCGCCGGTTCTTTTGGAAAAGAAGTCAAGAGGGGGCAAGGTCAAATGGGTCTGCCCAAATTCAGATTGCAAGTTCGAGACGGATGATATTTTCGGTAGCGGTCCCAAAGTGAAAGGGGAAACTGGCTAATGGCGGATACTGCTGCTACGGCACTGCAACAGGTCGCCGTTTTTCTAATTGGTTGCTGCCTGGGGAGCTTTTTTAACGTGATCATCTATCGTCTTCCCAGGAAGGAATCCATTGTACGTCCTGGTTCCCACTGCCCCCATTGTATGAAGCCGATTGCTGCATACAACAATATACCACTTATAAGCTACATCATATTGGGTGGTAGGTGCAGCCATTGTAAACAGCACATCTCGCCACGATATCCACTGGTTGAAGGGGTTACCGGTCTCCTGGCACTCTTTCTGTTACGACGCTACGGCTGGCAACCGCAGTTTTTCATTGAATTCTTGTTTGCCTCCCTGCTGGTGCTGATTACCTTCATCGATCTGGATACCCTCACTATTCCTGATGTACTGTCTTTGGCGGGAATCGGGGTTGGGTTGATATGCTCGTTCTTTACCCCCGCCATTTCCTGGGTGGATTCTCTTTTGGGGATTCTTTTGGGCGGCGGCTTTTTTTATCTGATTGCGGTCGGGTATCATTATTTTCGCCATCAAGAAGGACTGGGCGGCGGGGACATCAAGTTGTTGGCGATGATTGGCGCCTTTACCGGCTGGTCAGGGGCGATGTTCACGGTTTTAGCTGCTTCCCTGACAGGCACACTGGTGGGAATTTTTGTTATGTGGCGCAGCCGTAAAGGTCTGAAAACGATGCTTCCCTTCGGTCCCTTTCTAGCCTTTGGAGCAGTATGCTATCTTTTCTGGGGACAGCAGTTCTATTCATGGTACCTATATCAAGTGATTGGAAGATAGAGAAATAGTCGGTGAGCATGACGCGCAGATGCTTTTTCATCGAGGCTGTTGAACCGGATACGGATTGTGTGATCCTGACCGGACAAACAGCGCACCACATTATGAGCGTTTTGCGATTGGGCAAAGGAGATCCGTTGGAATTGCGCGATGGTCGCGGCAGTGGTTGGCAGGGACTGATAGTCGGCAAAGAAAAGGCATCCATCCGCGTGCAATTGACTGATAGACTGCCCTTGCACAATGAATCGCCCCTTAAAGTAACTCTGGCTATGGCTCTGGCCCGTTCAGATCGAATGGAGGTGGTTGTTCGGCAGGCGACCGAATTGGGAGTGCATCGCTTTGTGGCTTATCGTTCAAAAAGAAGCCAGTATGGTCTGTCGGACGTCCAGGCGGGAAAAAGGAGCGATCGCTGGCTGAAAATAGCGCGTGAAGCGATGTGCCAATGCGACCGAATGAAGGTCCCGGAGATCGTCTTTGTGCCTGATTTACCGAAGTTCGCAGCGGATCAATGGGAAGAAGAAAAAGAGGGCAGAAGTTTAAGGCTCTTGGCTTCGGAAGGAGAAAGGCGCAGCACTCTCCGCGATGTTTGGCGATCGTTTCCGGAATGCGATGAGATTCTAGTCGTAGTAGGCCCGGAAGGCGGATGGGCTGAGGAAGAGGTCCAAAAGTTTAAGGCCAATGATTTTCGAACAATACATCTTGGCCCCAGAATTCTCAGATTGGAGACCGCAGCGATTGCTTTTGTTGCGTTGGTGCAAATGCTTTGGGGAGATTTGAGCTTGCAGGCTTAAGCGAGGATTTAGACAATGAGATGCCCGAAATGTGGATACAACAGTTTTGACTATCTTTCCCAGTGCAAAAAATGTGGGACAGACCTCACCAAAACGCGTCATGAACTTGGCATGCATCATATCAAGCCGACCAACCCATTTCTCCTTGGCACGCTTTTAAAGGACAGCTCAAAGCCTCAGGCCAAAGAGGAGAAAGTCTTAGAAGCGGCACCAGTATTTGACGATTTTAGGGAGTCAAGTTCAAGTCAGAAAGAAGACACCATCGATTTGCCTTCACCGCAACCGCAAGCCCAAAAGGCGGATGCCTCCGCGGCTGCATTTACGGAACGTCCGCCACAACCGTCCTCACCTGCCTCCCAACCAGGCTCGGCTGAACATGATGATTTTTCAATTGAGCTGTCTGATGAATTGGCTGATTGGTCGTTCTTGGATGAACACATGGATGAATCTCCCGCGCCGCAGCCGGAAAATATTGAAAGCTTGGAGATTCAAGCGGGGCAGAGCGGTAAGAGCGATTCGAAACCTCGTGCGGAAGGAGAGGATGACAAAGTGATAGAATTGTCCGAAGAGGATTTGGAGGGGTTATTTCTGGAGTTGGATGATACGGACGACAAAAAAGATAAGACGGATAAATCCTAGTAAAGCTTCACTGAATAACGTGACCATTATCCCAGGACGTCATTCCCGCATGCTTCCAGCGGGCATCCATTACGAAAATCTGCATGCCGCCACTCGCAGCTTTCCGAGGCTGCGCCCACAGCCTGAGTGTTTGGCTAAAATTTGCCCAAGAAAAGCCTTGACAACTAAGGGCTATTCCAGTAGTTTCGATCCGGCTTTGGCGGGGTAGCTCAGTCGGTAGAGCAGTGGACTGAAAATCCTCGTGTCCCCAGTTCGATTCTGGGCCCCGCCACCACCTCTAAATCATGCAGGGCGGGAACTTACAAAGTTCCCGCCTTTTCTTTTTGGTCCAACTGTAATCCTCAAATCGAGACTTTTCAGATTTTGTCCAACTTCTGTGCAACTTTTTGCGGGAAGTGTCGAAATCAGCGACTGCAATCTCAACCCTCTCATAATAAGGGTACTTTTGCGCATGAATACAAAACTCGAGTAGACTTGGCGCAGCTTCATCTGGAGCTGTTTCGTACCTTTTACGACCGCTTTGGCCGATAGGCGGCCAGATACCTAGGGCTCCATGGACCGAAATCTACTTGCCAAAGTGCTACAGCCGGCGGTATCTTGCCTGGCGGATCCGAACTAACCGTTGCTTCCTTGGGGGCTGGAAGAAGATTCCGAGCTTTCCTCTATCCAGAAACTGCCAAGGTCCAGTTCCACTTCACTGAAAGGCTCTGCTCTCACCTTCGCATTTCCAATGAAGCCTCCAATCCTGGCCCATATACCTGATTGAAGTACAAAAGCTTCAAGTGTTCTATCCCGCGGATCGATCAGCCAATAGTAACTGACTTCAAACCTGGCGTAGATGTCCATCTTCTTGACTTTGTCGTTTGCAACCGTAGCGGGAGAAATGATCTCGCAAATCCAATCGGGAGCTTTCGAAAACCAGTTGTTCTCAGGCCAGCCGGGAAAATTTTCTTTCCTCCACCCTGACCAGTCGGGGACCAGCAGGTCTTCTCCGAACATGATCTCAACTTCAGGAAGGATGACCCATCCTCCAGGACCGCCCCCTTCGCCGAAATCGTACCGGGGCCCAATTTTGCTCCCCAGGGCAAAGGCAGCGCGAGCATGCCTGGGCGCGGGTTTCGGAGTAACGATGAGCTCTCCGTTGATGATCTCGCCCGTCATATTATCCGGAATATTGAAGATGTCCTCGTAAGAGGCCTTTTTCATGGCTGCTTCTGCTGTCATAGAAAGGCTCCAAGGTTTATGTGAAGGATCGAATTATTTGGCTCTCTACCTTTTGCATAGTTTCACGTTTTTTTCATTGGATTGTCAAGGGCGGCGCACGGTGATTATTTTCTAGCCAAATATCCATGTAATACAAAGTAATTATCTTAAGGTCTGATCAACTTCCTTCCTATGATGTATAAAGAGCACGTCCAATACTATCCCCGGAGTGCTCTGTGTTGAACTTATGTGAGGTCTTTGTCAGACCCGTTGGGCGATTCGAAGAGGATCGCTACCGACAATTGATGCATGAATATCATTATCTGGGCAGCCTGCCCAAGATCAGCGAAACCTTTAGGTACGTTGCGCTTTGGCGTGATCAATGGCTAGCCCTTCTCACCTTTTCCGCCGCAGCCTGGAAGTGTGCGGCACGGGATCAATGGATCGGTTAGGACTTGCGCCATCAGTATGATCGCCTCAAATTGGTGGCCAATCACGCCAGGGCGTGATTGTTTTCTCATCCTTCCAGACTGGCATATTCCGAATCTGAGTTCTCGTGTTTTATCCTTGTGTCAAAAAAGACTTCCCTCTGATTGGTAGGAAACCTTCGGACATCCCTTAGTGCTGCTGGAAACCTTTGTCGACCCTCAGCATTTCCGGGGAACGGTTTACAGGGCAGCAAACTGGCTGTATGTGGGCAACACCAAAGGTTTTCGCCGCACCGGCAAAGGCTACAGTGCTAAGATCCACTCGCCCAAAATGGTTTTCCTTAAACCCTTACAGACCAAGGAGGCAACAAAACGTCCCCTCTTTCACTCTTTCACACGACTGCAAGTCATCACGTTTGGCAAAAATCTCGCCGCTAGTCCAGCAGCAGGAGGCTGGTGCCCGGCCCAGGATTCCGGGCTGCGTAGTCGCTTTCCAAGGCTCCGATGTCCGCACGGCCCACGGAACGCGGCTGCCCGCGCTGGTCCTCAGTCACGGAGTTGTCGTTGGCGTCCGTGCGAGCCTCCGGCGTCCCAAGCTCAATTGTAATCCCATTCTTCATACGCAGAGTGTAGAATATATAGCACAGAAACTGAGTGAAACTGAGGTAATCTATTCTTGCGCAGCGTCTTCGGAACGCTCTCAAACCAAGGTTTTGCGCCAATGATTACGCTCGGTATTCGAAAAGAATGACGTTCCATGGCTTGGCTCCAACCAAAACGGGACAAAGAGCCATGAGCGAATGGGCGCTTTAGCTGGAAGACCAGAATCAATAGAAGATATTCAGCAAGAATTTATCACGTATTGAAACTCTCATGACTTTTTATGTCCGTAGTCAATGAAAATTGGATATTTCAGCAAAGTCTCAGAAAATACGAGCATTCCAGTAGCGCTAGAGTACATACAGCCTAGCATATTGATACTGGCAACAAAGGCAAAGGGGAATTGAGTGTTCTTTTTAGCCATGCCGCCGGAGAAATGTCCGAAGGGTGCAAGTGTCGTGACCCTGAGACGAAGGGTTTTGCAGAACGGGTCTGCAAACCAAATCCGCACTGCAAGCTGCCCAGCACAAAGTCCATATAAGTTTCCGCTGTACGTAGCAAAAAAGGGTGGCTGACCCTAATTTGGTGAAGGGCAATTATCTATCTGTTTTTTCTGGTTAATATCAGAAATGAGGCAGGAATGGTCCCATCGGCTTTTTCGAACAAGAATCGAATCCAGCGATCTCGCCCAAACCGCGATATTCATTCAATCTCATGACGGTTATGCATTCTCATCAAGTTTTCCGACCCGTCACGATCATACGCATGTTCATGAATCCACAATCTTCAGAACCTGCCTTCAAAGAAGATTGAGTGTGGGTGTTGAGTTCACTGAAGCCGGCCTGATTTAGCAGAGCCTTAATGGCCTGCAGGTCGTATAGTATTATGGAGTATGTGCAATCGCGTATCAGTCCTTTCTCTTTGCTGACAACCATTTCACGGGCAAGCACCATCTTCTCATTTATTTCGCGCTGGCGGCATACCACAATGTCGCTTCCGATCTCATGCCAGGAACTGGGTTTAAATGATTCTCTAACGGCGGCTCCATCGACGACATCGATCATTATCCAACCCTGTGGACGCAATACGCGATTGGCTTCGTTCAGAATCTTCAGGTCGGCATCCGGATCTGGCAAGTAGCCCAGGGAGTTACCCATGATGATCACATGATCGAAATGATCGGCAGGAAGTTCGGTGTGTCTCGCATCGACTTGAATGAATTCTATAGGGCAATTATGCTCAGCAGCGCGAGCCTTGGCATGTTTAATGAGGCATTCAGAGTAATCCAGTAAGGTGCAGTTTATGAATCCTCGTGTACACAATTCAAGGCTGTGCCGGCCGTGGCCTCCGCACAAATCCAGAATCTTGTGAGCGGAGTCTATGGGCAAGAGTTGGCAGATCAGGTCCACCTCACGACGGGTGATTTCTTCATCACACACAGACCGTGAATCGGTGACGAGATAAACCTCGTCGAAGAGATTTCTCCACCAGTCCGGGTCCACTTTAAGAGCCATGATCACTCCCGATGGGCTCCAAAATTGAAAAGACCGTCCGATGCAATGATAGCTGGAGAACCTTCCCACGGTTGCATCCGCGCTATTTCAAGTTCTTCTTCTTCAATCTTTACGATAGAGTCGAATTCGCCGGACTGCCACATTTTTTCCATCATCAAGCAATCCGACCACATTGCTGCACAATAGTTTTTCAATGCATCAATTTGCTTCGTTGTAATCAACCTTGGCCGCAAAGCAATTTTGATGGGGCCCAGCAAGTAAGTGAAGCTGTGCTCCAGCGCCAAACTTTCCTGCATTTGAACGACCTCAAGCAGGTCTCCATAATCAATGCTTAATATAGCTTTATTGATGCGGTCCACAGCCTCTGCAACCGTTAGCATTGAACGGAGAACAGCCAGAGGTTGAACACCTCCCCCACTTCCTACATTGGTCGGAACTCCGCCATAGCGGCCCAAAAATCCAAACAAACCCTTAGGGCCCATCAAACAGCGGAAATCCGTTTGATAGGTTTCCAGTGTCACGCGGCCGACTTTCACATCCAGCGTCGGAATTTCTTCTGCCCATAAATCAAGTGGGACCTTTTCCTGAACGATGTAGTTTCCCTCTTCTAGAGCCAGACTAACCGCCTCGTCGCCGTCCTTATTGACGATGCCGACCCTCACGCCTTTGCCCGAATAACCCCTTTCCGGTTTTAGCACCAGGTTGTCCCAGTGTAGTCGTGTCCATTCGACCAAGTCGTTAATGGCTTCCCCGGCAGGGCCGTCGGTTCGACGCGGATAAAACTGGCGTGTCCAGGGAGTACGCTGAACAATCTCCTGATGAAAGCGATTTCGATGCGGGCCGGTAATGACTTCAAACATGGATTTGACATTGATGGGTTCGGTGCCGCGGGGATTGATGACTCTGTGCTCTCGGACAGCTTGCAGGAGCGGAGCCAGATTGTACTTGCGGTGCAGAGCGAGTAGCACATCCGTATTGAAATCCACAAAGATTAAGGAGACAGGTTTTCCTCTCCAACACACCTGCCCATTCTTGAGTTCCAGTTCTTGGGGAGCCATCAAGCGTCCTGAAATATTGTCAAGGCGATCGAGATGATCGGCTAGATTCTTGTTCTCGACGACATCCTGCAAGGTTTCCTCTTCAGCCACTACCGCCATCAAGCCGGGATTCGAACCCTCAAGCGACTTGTGCGCGTCCACCAGCATCTCAACAAAGCCATTGATTGGGAAAAGCAGCGGATGGTCGAAATCCAATTCAACTTCCGTTGGGCAAATATCATTTACCTTATTCCAGACGGCCTTGCCGATGACTTGTGTGATGCGTTGATAATCCCATCCTCCTGGACTGCCTAGATTCCACTCCGAATGGTAGCCTGAAAAGTCTTTCAATTCTCTTTCCTTTCTGCATCTTTATCCATTTTATCTAATCTTTCAAAACGCTTATCGATAAGGTGGAAGGGTAGCTGGCCACCTGTAAGAATCTCGCTGTGGAAACTATCACGCCCAATCTTAGGAGCATATTTTTCCCTTAATTTCATCAGCTCATACCGTCCCAGACTGTAGCACAACTGGTAGCCTGGATTCAGTCTAAAGCGAGTGATTTGAGATTTGGCTTCTTCTTCTGTGAAGCCCGCTGCTTTCAGTAGATCTAGGCCAGCGCTCAGAGATGGTGTGCCCGTGGTCAACCCAATGTCGATCTGGCATCTTGCCGCTCGCCAAAGTCTCCTTTTACAATCTACCAATTGGTCCATCGGGGTATCAATATAGCCGTATTCGGTCAAAAGCGATTCTACATAATAAGCCCAACCTTCATAAAAGAGGGGGGATTCAATCTGACGGCGTATGGGGTTGGGTGATTTTCTCCGGGTGGAATCGAGCAGGTAGTGTCCCGGAAACGTTTCATGGGCGGTAAGGAATTGATACTCGCGATGAAGCCTTTTCCTGAGAAGTTCTTCCGCCTGAGTGCTTCTGTTAGGCAGCGATTGCGTCGTAACGTAGAAATAATCTGTTTCTCTCTGGTCGCTTGAAAATGCTGCACTGAATGAAGCAGAACTGCGAACAGAGCGTAGGTAGGTGGGTGTTTCAGAAATCTCAGGCAGTCCTTCTGATGCGATTTCCCCGAAGCCGTTTCGTCGGAAAAACTCCCGCAAGTCTTCTATTTCGTGCCGATACAAAGACATTGTATCCAATTGGCCGATGCCCGGAGGAAAATATCCATGATACAGCTCCAGCCACGATTTGCCTGGATCTATGGCCGCCTGCAGCCGCTTTAATTGTTCCATGTTATCGGACCATTCTCCAACTGCGATTGCATAAATTTCGACCGGGCTTCGAATCGAGACAAACCGCTCCCGCAAGATCGAATTGAGATTCGAGTGAGTGAAGGTTTGGTCGGGAACAGGCGCAGTGGCTTTGAGGAAGTTCTTCAATCCGACAAGTGCCGAATGGACCTCGCCCATATGCATTTTCAGATATTGCAGCTGTTTTGGCGGAATATGTTGTTCGATTTCATGCAAAAAGAGTCTGCAGTCGGCCAACATGTTCAATGCGGAGTGATGATAGGTCTCGGGCACTCTGTCCATATTGTCTGCAGCCTGCCGGAGTAATTTGGGAACCGCGCTCAGACGGGAGCACAGCCACTCCATCCTTTGTTTCGGGCTATCTGCGGGTTTGGTCAGGCAATGATCCAGTCCGATGAATGCTATCTTCAAATATAATAGTGGATTGTGCTGCCAGGTTTGCGTATTTTCCAGTTCCATCAGCAGGCCAGCGATGCTGGCTTTCAAAAGTTCAATGTCCGTTTGCTGGTCGAAATCATTTTCTAGCCCGACGAAGAGTTCCAATTTCCTGCGAAACTTTTTGAGAGTGGAAATGTGCTCGTTGACGGACTCCTTATCCAGGTTATCCAGACGATCATAATATCCGGCGGCCGCCTGCGATCGTGGAAGAAAATGGAATTCGTCGCTGGCACACATTACCGGGAACCACTTGGCCAACATATCGAAATACTCTGCCGCTAGCTTGTTTATGGACGCTCGCACGGTCTGGCTCTTCCCTTCATGCACCAGGAAATTCAATACCCCAAGTTGATCACCAGATGTATTGATGACGGGCGGTCCTAGAGTTCAAAATCAGCAAGCGAGATGCGAAATGGAGAGAGGAACTCAGTTTGAAGCGAATAAAACCCACATCGGTTGATCAGTCTTATAAGTGTGCGTTACGTGCAGGGGTTTGAAACCAATAACAGAACTGCATACAACTATCAACTGATACGTAACCAAATACAGCTTGACAGAATAAGGTGACCATTATCCCAGGACGTCATTCCCGCAGGCTTCTTCTAGCGGGAATCCATTACGAAAACCTGGATGCCCGCCTATATTCGTGGACATGAGTGCTAATGGTCGGACACTCTTTTGTGTGCCGATGTACTAACTGATCGCCTTTATTTCAAATCCAGCCAGATGCTCCAGCGCCTTTACCAGTGAGTGATTACCTTCTCTTCCCAGATCTCTGGCCTGCAACGTGCGGTATAGCTGGTGTATCAGGGCCGTGCCGGGCAAGGGGACACCCATGTCGTCTGCGGCGTCCAAGACCAGCCGCACATCTTTTTGCTGCAAGTCAACCGTAAAGCCTGGACGCCAGTCACGGCGAATGATCTGCGGTCCGCGATTGCTCAACATCCAGCTGCCGGCTGCTCCGGCACTGACGGCCTGCAGAGTTTCCTGCAGGTCAACTCCGCCGGCCTGGGCAAACAGCAGGGCCTCAGACATGGCCAGCGCATGGCCAACCACCAGAATTTGATTGACCAGTTTGACGATCTGGCCGGCTCCGTTGGCGCCCACATGGGTGATTTTCTTACCCATCGCTTGCAGCACCGGCACAGCTCGTTCGACATCTTCGGATTTACCGCCAACCATGATGGAGAGCGTCCCTTGTGCTGCACCCTCGCTGCCGCCGCTCACCGGAGCATCCAGCATCGCCACCTGTCGCTCGGACAGCATTTTTGCCAGCTGTTGGGTGACAGTCGGGCTGATGGTGCTGCAGTCGATCACCAAGCTGCCCGGCTTGGCTCCCTCTAGAACTCCGTCTTTGCCTTTGATGACAGCTTCAACATCGGGAGTGTCGCTCACGCAGATGATGATAATATCGCTTTTGGCCGCCACTTCCGCTGAATTGGAGGCAGCCTTGGCCCCCTCCGCTACCAAAGTCTCCATCTTGCCGGCGGTGCGATTCCAGACGGTCATCCTAAAGCCCGCCTTAAGAATATTAAGGGCCATTCTCCGGCCCATAATCCCCAAACCAATGAACCCTATTTTCTCGGACATTTTCATTCCTCTTTCCAGTTGATGGTGCACTGCTTCGTGATCAATTGCCTGATTCACTTAGCCTGCAATATCACGGACCGCATCAGATTTCGATAGCCGAGTTTGGCTGAAATCTTTGGACGCCCTGCGGCACTCCCGGAAAAGGAGTTCACCGGGATGAGCTGTAATGGACAAAACAAAAGGGATCACCCTTCAAAGGACACTTGGTCACCCCTGTATTTGAAGCAGTTGTATTTTACATTTATTGGAGATTATGAATGAAGTGTTTCAAAGAAAGAATCGTTAATGTAGAAAGTTACAGTTATGAGCCAAAATAGCCGGCATTTATCCTTTGGACTTTTCCGCTTACGGCGATACCAATTGCTAGGCGAGTTTATAAGATAAGCTGAGAACAAGCGGCCACCCGCGTTTGGGCGATGGTTTGCGGGTCGGTGTAGTGTTTGAAAACGATCGCCTTGGCCGGGCATTCAGCTGCACAGATCCCACAACCCTGGCAGCCGCGCGGATCTATAAAAGAGATTCCATCTGAGTCCATAACGGGAACGTGATAAGGACAGGAGTATACGCAAGCGAGGCATGAGCTGCAGCGATCGCGCTTCACCTCCGCAACCACTCCACTGGTTTGGATTTCCTTTTGCAGCAATAGACCTGCAGCTCGGCATGCGGCGCCGCTTGCCTGTGCCAGGGTTTCTTCCGTAAACCTGGGACTGTGAGCCAGCCCGCACAGGTGTATGCCGGCGGTGCTGAAATCCAAGGGGCTCAGTTTGGGGTGGGCTTCCAGAAAAAAGCCTTCCTGCATGGCGGGCAGTTTAAGCATCTTGGCGATCTGTTCCGCCTCGGGCCGAGGGCGCACACCGACGCTCAAGGCCAAAAGGTCCGGTTTGATTTCCAGATCCATTTGACTCGCGGGATCGAACACATTGACTTCTAGATCTCCGTTTGCCAACTGCACTTCCGGTGAAGTTGCGAGATCGAACTTGATGAACATGACGCCCAGATCTCTCGCCTTTTTATAATACTCTTCCTTGAACCCGAAGGTACGCATATCTCTATAGAGGATATAGACGGATGCTGCCGGATTCTTCTCCATGATATGGATAGCATTCTTAACGGCGGCTGCGCAGCAGATGCGGCTGCACAGCGGAAATTCGTCGCAGCGCGAGCCAACGCACTGGATCATGACAGTGGTTTGAGGCGCAGAATCGGAATCTGTGCTTAAACGCTTTTCTAATTCCAGCTGAGTTACAACGTTCGGGTGTTCACCGTAGAAATATTCAGTCGGACGATAGGGCTCTCCGCCCGTCGCGACGACTATGGCACCGAAATCAACGGGAATGGAGTCTCCATTGTGCTTAATGACTCCTTTGAAATGGCCGGCACTGCCATCGATTTCCGCTATCGTTGCTTCGGTGAAAACCGCTATGTTGCGGTGAGTTTTCACTCTCCTCGCTAATTGCTCCGCAAGGCGGCGTGGGGAAAGACCCTCCAGAGTATGGTAGATGTCGCGAGCCACACCTCCCAACCGAGCAGACTTTTCAACGACGATGGCCGATACACCTTGATCGGCCAGACTCAGAGCCGTCGTCATCCCCGCCAGCCCGCCCCCGATGATGAGAGCTCGGGGCGACACTCGAGTCACAACATCCTCTAATGGTTCCAGCAAAATGGCTCTGGCTACCGCCGCCTGTATTAGCTGGCGAGCTTTGTTGGTGGCCGCTTCGGGTTCTCGCGCATGTACCCATGAGCATTGATCACGGATGTTGGCCATTTCAAACAGGTATTTGTTGAGACCCGCCTGTTGCAAGGTTTCTCGAAAGAGCGGTTCATGCGTGCGGGGAGAGCATGCAGCAACGACGACTCGGTTTAGGCCATGTTTGGCGATGAGCTCTTTGATGCGATCTTGGGTCTGGGTCGAACAAGTAAACAAAAAATTTTCTGCTGCGGCGACGTGCGGCAGAGTCCCGGCAAAATCAGTGAGTGCCGATACATCGATGACCCCGGCAATATTGCGTCCACAATGGCAAATGAACACGCCGATGCGAGGTGGGGCTTCCGCTGTTTTATGATCGTGTTTTGAACCCCGTTGATGCGGATCAGCGGCGGTATTCTGAATTTCAGTTTGTTCGCTATGGGGGGTTCGGCTGACCTCGTTCGGTTCATTTGCCCGATCGGCGATTGTCCGATATCCCATGAAAGACGGTTGTGCATCTGAAATCATATGCAGCATCGCGGCTGCGCTTGCGGCAGCAGCACTCGCTCCGGTGACGGATTCGGGGATGTCCTTGGGACCATCCAGGGCCCCGCACACAAAGATCCCCTCCCTCGACGTGCAACCTGGTCGCTCGGGGTCGGATACAACAAACCCATAACTGTTTTGCTCGATCCCCAGTCGATCGATCGCCGGCAATATGCTTTCATTGGGCTTCATCCCGGCGGATAGCACAACCAGATCAAATCCTTCCTCTTCGTGTGCGAGGGTTCGCCGGTTGTAGTATTGTACAATCAGGTTTTGATCTGCGGGATTCTGGACAACTTGAGACAACATGCTCGGTATCAGACGCACACCGTAATTATCTCGAGCCCTGAGAACGTAGCGGTCGAAGTCTTTGCCGTGAGCTCGAATATCCATATAAAAAATGGTGGCTTCAGCTTCCGCATCATGCTCGCAGGTCAGCAGGGCCTGCTTGACGGCCGCCATGCAACAAACCGACGAGCAGAAGTTGCGATTTCGGGCCGGGTCCCTTGAAGCAACGCACTGAATCCATGCGACCCTTTGCGGTTTGCGGCCGTCAGAAGGTCTTTTCGGGTGACCGCCATGAGGACCGGTTGCCGACAGCATGCGTTCGTACTCGAGATTAGTGACGACATTGGGATAGCGTCCATGCCCGTACTCGCCGGCTCCGTGAACCAGAGCCAGTTCATAGCCGCCGGCTAAAACGACGGCGCCTACAGGCAGATCCAGTTCGCTGGTCCGATCCTCAAGTCTTACCGCCTGAACAGGGCAAACTTTCTCGCATGCACGACAACGTCCTTTTTGGAAATAAATGCATGTTTCCGTATCAATGGATGGAACCATTGGAATGGCCTGAGGATAGACGAAGTAGATGGCTTTTCGCTTATCCAGATCGGCGTTGTATGCGTTCGGAACCTTCTTGGGACATTTTTCGACGCACTGACCACAGCCGATACAAACTCCCTGGTCCACATATCGCGGATATTGCCTGACCTTGGCGACGAAGCGGCCCGGCTCTCCTTCCAGACTCATCAGTTCGGAGAGAGTCATAGTGCGGATAAGAGGATGGCGTGCACAGGCTACCATCCTGGGGGAAATCATGCACATGGAGCAATCGTTGGTCGGGAAAGTCTTGTCCAGTCTCGGCATATTGCCGCCAATGGCAGGAGCCCGCTCGAGCAAGACGACAGGGCGATTCATAGCGGCCAAATCCAGTGCGGCCTGCATGCCGGCAATGCCCGCGCCGATCACAAGGACCGTTTCGTTGAATTTGGAGTTGGTGGGGGACATGCGGTGTCTTCTCCGTTAACGGGCGGCGATCCGATCGAACAGAAGTTCGGGGTTCACCATATGGCTTTTAAATCCCCGTCTGACAGATCCCATATTAAAAGCGATTCCGAGCAGTTCCGTGTAATAAAGGATTGGCAGGCCCGCGTTCGTTTCTCCGTAGCCAAACTGCCGGCAGATTTCCTGCTGGTAAAGATCAAGGTTGCTCTGACATAGAGGGCAGCAAACGATAATAGCCTGGGCTCCACTCGCCCGTGCCGCCATGAGCAGTTTATTGACAAGACTGAGGCCCAATTCTTTTTTGGGAATGCCGATACTGGCGCCACAGCAGGTGGCCTTGAAAGACCAGTCAATGGGGGTCGCTCCGACCGCCGCGGCAATCCGGTCCAAATGCTGGGGATTTTCGTAGTCCTTGAAGCCGATTATCTTTGGAGGCCGGACGACCTGGCAGCCGTAGTAGCAGACCACGCGCAGATGTGTTAAGGGATTTTCGACGTTCTCCCTAATTTGCTGGAGCATTGGTTCGGTCGCAAGCAGTCGGGCTAGGTCTCGGATGGCTACTGTGGATTGAAGTGACCATGGATCGTCCACCCTCTTTTGTTCCAGCATCTGTCTGGAGTAGTTCAAGCGTTTGAAGCACATGGGGCAGGCAACGGCCAGATCGAGGCCCAGTGATTCCGCACTGGCGAGATTCCTTGCCGGCAGGATTACCGACATACGCTCGTCTAGGCTGTGAGCTGCTGTAGCACCGCAGCAAGTCCAGTCGGGGATTTCTATCAGATCGAGCCCTAATTTGACGGCTACCTGGTTTATAGACTCCCGGTAATCCCAGCTCATTGACTGCAGGGCGCAGCCGGGGTAAAAAGCGAGCTGTTTCATGAAGATACCCCTTTGTGACCGTGCTGCCTCAAAACGCGCTTGATTTCATTTGCGGCGCGACTTCGTTCTGGAAAGAGTCGAAGACGGCGGCGCTTGAGAAGTTCTAGAGCGAGAGAGATGTCGTCACTCATTTCGTCACACGAAGGGAGATGACCATGTGACACAGTCTTGAATCTAAAGCGCCGCATGAGTTGCAAGTCGTTCATACGGCCGTGCTTCTGCAATACGTCCATAAAAACTTCGTGAAATGCGGCGATTTCATATTCCGCTGGAGTAATCTGGCTGCAGACAACCGAGTTTTTCAGGTGGTTCAAAAGAGCGGCCACATCGATTTCATTCGGGCAGTAGGTTGTACACATTTCGCAAGACAAGCAGATCCATATGGCAGAGCACTTGAGTAATTTCTCTTTCTGGCCGAGTTGCACCAATCTGACAATCTGATGCGGCTTAATATCCATGAATGTACTTACCGGGCAGCTATTGGAGCACCTCAGGCATTGGTAGCAAGAGGCTACCTGAATGCCGGTTTCCATACTGACGGCGCGCGCCCACAGATTCTCCCGTCCATTGATCTGCAGTGTGTCGTTGGTCTGTTCCATAATATAGTTCTTAATTTTGAGTTTTTAGTTACGAATTCAAGGTATTGGTACTCTCAGACGGCCATCCGGCAACCCCGGGCTCCTCTACCCCATCAGCCATCCAACCGCTTAATCGTGTCCCCCACTCGAATGGTGCCGCCTTTGAGGACACGGGCGAAAACTCCCTCGCGCGGCATAATGCAGTCCCCGGCCTGGTAATAGATGGCGCATTTCTTATGGCACTCCTTGCCTATCTGCGTGATCTCCACTACGACCGTTTCACCTAGCTGGAAATGTGTCCCGAGCGCAACTGCCAGCCAATCGATTCCCTCTGTGGCAATATTTTCCGCAAAATCGCCAAAAGTGACATCGAGTCCTTGTTTTTGGGCTTTGGCAATGCTTTCGGATGCAAGGAAGCTCACCTGCCGATGCCATTGTCCGGCATGCGCGTCCCCTTCCAAGCCGTGGTTCTCCAGCAACAATGCCTCGCTTACCGGTGTTTTGCGCGTTCCTTTCTTTAGACTGAACGCGATGGACACAATCTTCATCAATCACTCGCTCGAATCGTCAAAAATGTGATCTGCATCAGTTAATCTTAGTAAATCCGCAAGAGTTATGGCATTCAATCTTTCATACATTGCCTCGGAAGTTTCTTTCCATAAAAGCCGTGTAACGCATGTGTGTGAGCGATCGCAGACTTCGGGATTTTCCGAGCATTCGGTCAAACCGGCGTCTTTTTCCAACAATGAGACAATTTCCCCGACGGTAATATCTTCAGGAGATTTGGCCAAAAAGTGGCCGCCTTTAGCACCGCGAACACTCGTTACATATTTGGATTTCTTCAACGGAATAATAATTTGTTCCAGGTACTTGACCGAAATGTTTTGACGCCTGGCTATGGCCCCGAGTTGGATAGGCCCTTGTTGATAGTGTTGTGCCATATCCAGCACCAGGCGGGTTCCATATCGGCTTCTGGTGGACAGTCTCATTACAATATCTTCCAGCCCAGGGCAGCTATGTTATTGGTACAATAAACAAAAGTAGTAAAATCTTTCGGATTGACGCACATCCAAAGGGATACCCTCTTCACCCAAGTTTTTTAAGATACTCTACTAGCTTAGTATAATATCGCGACAACTGTCAGGAGGTCAATACGTATGTCCTGCCTTTAGTCATTTTCTTAACGTGTACACAAGCCTGTCAAAGTGGTATTAGTGGAAGTGGAATTATGCTCGTTACTGTCGGAAAGTATGGTTTTCTGGATAGATAAGCCGGTAGGTTGCGTTGAGTGGAGCGAAACACAACGATGCAGATTGTGGAAAAATAAAACATTTCAACGTTAGCGGGTATATTTGACAAGGCGAAAACAGCGCTGGTCAGGGGAATCTTTTAATTAAGAGTTAAGGTGGATTGATATGGACTTAGATACAGCCATAAAGGAGCGTCGAAGTATTCGGAAGTATTTGCCTAAAGAGATTTCGAAGGAGCTTTTGCAGGATGTTTTAGAGGTGGCCTTGTGGGCACCGTCGGGGATGAACCGACAAGATTGGGAACTGGTGGTAGTGAGAGGCGGTCAGCTTGAACGGTTGAAGGAGATAGTCTCAAAGTCCAAGGAATTTATCCTGCCGCACCTCAAGGAGCTCTTCTCGGAAAAGATCATCAAAATATCCTTACAGGTTTTCAAAGACTTTGGCGGTGCCCCCGCTGTAATTCTGGTTTATATACCGAAAGAGATCATACCCTATGATCGATCGCTGGATGAGCGTGGTCGCTTCCATCTTGAATTTAAGAGGCATAGTCGGCTTCTGAGCGCCTCGGCGCTGATCCAGAATTTGCTGTTGGCCGCCCATTCAAGGGGTCTTGGGACCTGCTGGATGACCGGTCCGCTGTATATGACCGAAGAGATCAATGAATTTCTCGGGCGGAAGGACAAGGAGCTGGTCTCCCTCATCACCATTGGATACCCGGATCAGTCCTCGCCGGCGCCGCCTAGAAAAGAAGACGTCGTTCACTGGGTGGGTTAATGAGCACCTGCGCCGGACTGACATACAACAGAGATGAACATAATGTCACATCAAGTCGGGCCGACGGTTGTGCGGTATCGAGGCAATATTGACTGAACATAACGGAAGGAGGGGGGACAATGAAAAAGATCGTGGTTGGGACAATAGTGCTTTTGCTGCTTTGCGGTTGCAACATGAGTGTGATCAGGTCGAAGGACATCGAGGGTACCCCCAAAACCTACTGTAACGTACTCAAACAACCCGACCCTCTATTGATGGGAGGATGGAAGTGCGGCTACAATCGGCGTTTATCGGATTCGCAGGAATATGACTTCAATCCGGTGGCCTATTATTTGGTCAAAAAGGGAGACCAGTACGCACTCTATTTTTATCGGGCTACACGTGGCGGCGCGAAGCGGTTCACTGGGTGGAGGAATTTTACGATCAACGGCAATGAAATATACTCTGATACCGGCGTCAAGTTTGTCGCCAAAGATGGTGAAGTCTATTATATTTGGAGAAATCAAAAACCGGAAAAAATGACCAGGATTACGGCTGAGTGATCGTCCTTGTTCTGGTCGTTGAACATAGTGAAGAGATAACGATAAATTCATGACATCAGGAATTAGACATTACCGAACAGCTACCATACTGATCTTGTGTTTTGCCGGTTTGGCTATCGCCATAATCTCGGGCATATCTGAGCGTGTCTATTGGCTGGCGAACTTCTGCTCGGCTTTTGGCAGTGGATGCAAGGAAACAGCGGAATTTTCACTGTTGCACTTACCGTTATGGCTTTGGGGGGTTGCCTACTATTTGGTCTTGATGCTATTCGTATGGCGCGCATCAGAGTTTGTTTTCTGGTGGGCTGCCGCCGCTTTTGGCGTCGAACTGAGTTTAATGGGGATTATGTTTTCCATGGATGTCACTTGTGTTTTTTGTATTGCAAATTTATTCGTAGTCTCCATGATTTTTTTGATTTCATTGCAGAAAAAGCGTATCTGGCAGACCACCACAGTGACATTGGTTTTTTGTCTTGTTTCGTATTTCACACTGCTGCAAGCGAACGAATCCCTTCTACTCGCCTCTACTCAGTCGGACGAGGGTATTGTTGCCGCTGTAAAAGAGCGAAGCATCACCTCTCAAGACCTGGAAGCATCGATGGGTTCGGAGCTATATGGTCTGCGAATGCAAATGTATGAGCTGAAGAAGGCGCGGCTCGATCAAATGATCACCGATACGATTCTTAAAGAAGAAGCCGCTCGGCGTGGGGTCACAATCGAATCCTTAGCTAAAGAAATACTGGAGAAGCAAAAAGTTGAAGTGAGCGATCAAGAAATCGGCCAATTCTATGCTGCCAACAGAGAAAGATGGGGAGCATGGAACGGATCGCAGGACGAACTCCGAAAACGAATATACGATTTCCTCGTGCGACAAAAAAGCTATCAGATTGTAAGAGCTTACGCGAGATCTCTCATCCCTGACGAAGATATCCAGGTATTCTTAAAGGAGCCCGTATCGCCGATGAGTCATTTGAGCGCAAAGGACTGTCCCTCAATAGGACCGAAGGATGCGCCTGTGACCGTGATTGAATTATCCGATTACCAGTGTCCGGCCTGTCGCAAGACGCATGAGGCTGTCGGCAAAATCAGGAAAGAATATGAAGGTCGGATAAGATGGATTTTTATGGATTTTCCCTTGGGCATTCATAAGTGGGCGGAGAAGGCAGCTGAAGCGGCTCGTTGCGCCGAGGAGCAGGGTAAGTTTTGGGACTATCAAAACCTCCTGTTTGCAAGCCAGGAGGAACTTAGTCCTGATCAATTGAAGCAATATGCAAAGGATTTGGGCTTGCAGACGAATCGTTTTAATGAGTGCCTGGATTCGGGAAAATACCAAGAAGCTGTCGAAAAAGATGTGAAAGCGGCGAAAAAAGTGGGAGTCAATTCCACGCCGACTTTCGTTATCAATGGTGTTCCCGCCACCGGGAGCCTTTCCGTAGAACGTTTTAAACAATTGATCGATTCCGAACTGCAAAAAGTAAGAAACCCCATGGCCGCAGGTCGCGCAGGATCAAATTCGGGATAGTACCGATCAGAAAACTCGGAGCTTCCCTACGCACATCAATTCCCTTGTTTCAATGCCTTATGGACAGACTGACGCACAAGATCGTAGGGGGGAACTTTGGAAAACCGTCCGTTTTCCTGGATGTAAGTTCGTCAAGCTAAAGTATAGCTAAGGGCTTTATCCCCTTCCGGTTCAATGTCTTGACCGTTGATGCGCACTGTCGGTGATCCGGGGAATTTCTCGGCCATGGCTTGCTCAGGTGAAGCGACCACGGTGGTATGAAATGATACACGTACAGATTGTTCGCTGAGCACTCCTTTTAAAAGTCTCTCGGTTTCTTTCCAGGCCGGACAATCGGGGGCCACCAAAAGTTCTACTTTCATTATCGATCCTTTCTTTTGGGCCAAGAGGCAACTCCCGGGATCGAGAAATTGGGCATGCAGATCGCCTCCGGAGTTTCACGCGATTCCTCGATGACCTAAAAACAATTAGTGGGGAACAGATCAGTATCGGTAGTAACTGCAACCGCCGTAATGCTCATAACCCCGATCATAACTGTAATGGCAACCGCGATCTCCATGAGACCCATAGCCGTCGTAGTAGCCGTAATGGGCGCAACCGGCAAGGGCCAGCCCCAAAGCCAAAATTAACAGAATTTTCCTGACCATCGTTCATCCTCCATCAAATATAATTTAAGCACCTAGTACTCCAACGAAAGATCGCCGCCCTTTGCTCCTTGTCATTCCGAGCCCGGCACTCAGTTTTTCTGAGCAGAGTCACTTGCTGAAGGTACTGAATGCCGGACTCAAAATAACACTACAGAACGAAATGTCATTTTAGTAGCAGTTCACTGTCCGACAATGAGAAATAATTCTTCCCCTCAATGTAGGGTTCTCGGACAGCCTTCTGCATAACTCAACTTTCTTAAGGGCAAAGTCCATGCCACAGGTAGTGGGCTTGAGCAGAAACATCCGACGCAATTCATTCTGTAATATGATGCATAAATTTTACCCACCTTACATGCAAGAAGTGTTGAAGATGGGTAATAATTATCCGAATTTTCGTTGTAAGTGGCTAGTTGGCAAGTCTGACTGGTTTCTTGTAACAATATTAATTAGTAATTCCCATCAGTTAAACACGAGAATAAAAGCCTGGCATGGAACCTGCTCTGTTGGTCAGTCGAATGCTGAACCTGAAATAAACAGCATCTATGGAAGCTTCATCAAAATTTGCAATGACGAACGACAGGAGGAGCAAAATGAAAAAATTGGTTTTAGCTACAGCAGCAATCGCCGTTGTCCTGACCTTTGGTTTAGGTCTGGGTTACGCGCAAAATGCAGCACCCGGGTACCATCCGAACGGTTGGTATTGTCCCTATAATAATCAGCCGGCGCAAGGTCGTTACAGTCAACAAAATGCGGCCGGCTGGTATTGTCCGCGGGTTGGAGATCGGCAAGGAGGTGGTTGGAGTAGAGACTACGCCTCCCCGCGGTACGGGGGATGTATGGGCTATGGCGCAAAATACCAGGTTCGGAGTCACGGCCGTCACTATAATTCCTGGTGCGGGAACTACATACCCCAGGGCCAAACGCGCTAAGGTACAGCGCTAAGTGTACAACCCATCGGATTCTTCAGATAAAACTGCAGCCGGGTCGCATGGCCCGGTTTTTCGTTGCCTTGTTTCAGACTGATCTTGTAACTATCTTTTATTAGCCCAGAAGCAACCGTGACGCTTTTGTTGGGTGAGTTGCTTGCGGGGCGTGCTATTAGTCTGCTTCAATCCAACTGCGAAGGATGAACGCACATAAAAAGGCAGGGGCGGGAAAGCCTGCCCACATAAAAATTTGAAGCGGCCCTAAAAGTAGTGTGAGAGAGGGAAAAGAAATGAAGAGTCACTATGATCGTCTTTGGGTGGTTCGAGGAATGACGATTTTAGCACTGTTATTTGTTCTACAGGACAAAGCTTTCGCTCAATATGCTCCATGCCCGTTCTGGGGATCAGGAATGATGGGGGGCACATGGGGATGGGTCGGAGGCATTTTCATGATTCTATTTTGGATATTGATTGTGGTTGCGATTGTCTTCTTTATTCGTTCGTTCCTGACATCCGGAAGGATCGGCAGAGGTCCTTCCTCTGCCGGCTCGGAGTCAGCGTTGGATATTTTGAAAAAACGTTATGCCAGGGGGGAGATCGACAAAGAGGAATATGAGTCGATCAAGAGCGACCTTGAGTCGCCGCAGCGAAGAGTTTGACGGGACCCAGGTCAGCATGCAATATATCTCTAGATATAGCTCGGCGAAAATCAGTCCCCGGTTCGAGAAGATAGCGGATGTTGGATGCCAGATGCCCGATAAGAAGTGCATTGTGCCGGGATGCAGAGACACTCTCATTATCCGGGATCCGTTCCTAACCAGCAGGGACTTTTGCCGCCATGTAATAGATTGGCAGCGCTAGGTATCTTAACGATTCTTAAAAAAAGAGGGCGCACTGAAAAGAATACAGGTCGGGAAAGCTCTATAGAGCATAAAACGAGGGAATTTTCATGCAAAGCGATGAGCAAAGAGAAAAACAAATCGCAATGGTAGAAAAAAATCCTGTCGCGTATCTCGAAAGAGCTTTGAAGACCCTGAAGACCTCAAACTGTGAAAGGTTTGTTAGTTGCTTGTATGATCTTGAGCGCATGGGCAGTGGCAAAGCGGAACAGTTGCTGGACTCTGATGAAGGTACGGAGAACCTGCTTGGGCAAATCCCGGTTGGAGTTTGGCTGAAGACATTGCCGACGGAGGACATGCTCAACTTGAAATTGACGCTCAGCACATTTGGGATAGATTTTGCCAGAAAAAGCGTCGCGGATGTCATTGATGAAGTCGAAAAGAAACTGAGAGAGATACGCAAATAGGCACGGACCGGCATCTTTTGCGCAATTCGCTATTCTTGTGCTTATAGTTTTCAGGTTCCTGAGTGGTTGTCCCTTCTTCATAAATCCTCAATCATCATTGCTGCGAACGGCCTGGCGCGACGGTCGTAAACAAAAAAACTACTTCACTTAGTCCTACTTTGTCACATTAACGAAAAGCACGTGACCGGGAGTGCCCACGCGTGAACAACCGGCTCTACACCGTCATGTTTCTGGCGGGAATCCAGCCCAGCGCAATGCCTGGATTCCCGCCAAAAGATCGCGGGAATGACCGCCTCAGGTTAATGTGACAAAGTAGAATTAGAGCTTGTCCGAAAATGCAAACGATTGCATGCTGAATGGATGATACAAGCGATTATAATACTTATCATAAGGTAGGTCGAAGTGGAACCAAGGGTATATTGGGGCGGCTTGTGGTGGCCAGGAAAACATCCAGGTCACGAATCAAGTCGATGTCCCTTCAAGGAAAGGACCAAGCCTATGAAACAAACAAATAATTCCGCCGGAGGCATCAAATTAATCCATTGGTTCATTGTGGGGGCCTTAATTGTAGTGATCACCATCCTGCATTACAGCACCATGACGGGAAAGCTTTATTTTCATACGCTTTATCGTGATCTCTATTTTATTCCGATTCTTCTCATGAGTTTCTGGTACGGTTTGAGAATCGGGCTGTATACTGCATTGATCATCATCGTTTTGTACCTGCCTCATGTCTTCATGACGTGGTCGGGACAGCCGGGAGTCAATTTTGGCAATTTAATGCAGGTTCTTGTCTTTGTGATCGTTGCAGCAACGATGGGCTATGTTTCGGATCGCGAGAGAGAACGGCAGGCACAAATCGCTGAATCGAAGCATTGGGCGGCCATGGGTCGCGCCTCGCTGGCAATGTCATCCGAATTGGACAATATCTTGAGAACGTTGCGAAATGTATCGAGCTCTTCGCCCGAAGGGGAGGGAATCCAGGGAGGTTTGCAGCAAGTGATCGACAAATTGGCGACATTGGAACAGGCTTCATCCCGTTTCGCTCCAGACCGCCCAACGGAAGGGCCTGAAGTATTGGAGTTAAATGAGATTGCTCTCAGGGCCCGCAACGACATGTTTGAACTGGCCAAAAGCAAGGGGGTCAATCTGGCGATGAATCTGGAGCCCGCGGGTTGCTATATCAGGGCAAGTGAAGCGAATATGGTATGGGTTGCAGAAGAGCTTCTGAAGAATGCTATCGATCATTCCAAGGAAGGTGATACCGTTTCGCTTATGTCCAAGCGGCGCGACGATCGATGTGAACTCAGCATACAAGATGAAGGCGAAGGCATTCCAAAAGAAAATCTGCAAAAAATTTTCGTTCCTTTCTTTACGACCAAGGAAAAGGGGACGGGTCTCGGTCTGGCTGCGTGTCAAAAAATGATGCGCGATGAGGGCGCTTCGATTGGGGTTGAAAGTAGCCTGGGTGAAGGCAGCACATTCACGATGGCTATCCCTCAGGCGCACACAAAAATCGATGCGACGGCTTGATTATCAGTCGACAGCCTTTTGCACATAAAAAAAGCGCACCTTGCGGTGCGCTCATACAGACGGGGATTTTAATTACCCTACCGACCTTTTGTTGAACTGTAGAGTGTCAATATTCTTGGGGTTGTGTGCTCACGACAGCCCAAACAGAAAGACAGAAACTTAGGGGGTGTCAAAATAGTCCCACAATGTCGTCACCCCGGCGAAAGCCGGGGTCCAGGAAGTGCAGAAGAAGCTGCATGCCGGCTTTCACCGGCATGACGTAAAGTGGCTTATAGAAGCTTTTTGGATACGGCCTTAGTTGCTTTGATGAGTTCTATCGCGTGCTTGATCGCGATCTTGGGTGTGTGCCTGGGTCCCAGTCCCATAACCTTGTCCCGTTCCATGCTGGGCGCCATAGCCTTGACTTCCTCCCTGGCCGCCTCCAAAACCGCCTTGCCCGGAGCCGCCGGCACCACCGCCCATGCCTCCTGATCCTTGACCGCCGCCGCTGCCGTCGGAGCCTCCTCCGCCGCTACCGCCACCACCGCCGCCGCCACCACCGCCGCTACCGCCACCACCGCCGCCGCCACCACCGCCGCCGCCACGGGCGAGCAAGAGCGTGGGTGCTTTTTCAGAAGTCGGGTGTAAGCTTGCAATGTTTCCATGGTATGAAAAGGCAAAAGCTGTGCCGAGGCTTATCAGCAAGCCGGCGGCAAGCACCAGAACCAAATAAAGTAGTTTTTTCATTTACTTTTCTCCTTTCCAGGCCTTGACCTGGCTTTCATGTATCCCCGTGTTTCTAACTATATCTACACACCGACTGGACAAAAGGTCACAAAAAAAATGGAAGCACGATCTGTGCCGCGATCCAAAAGGCACTTTCAGTGTGGCATGGAATTTGATTAAGTATTAGTGCGAGATTAGCATGACAAGTAGTCACATTGCTAATGTGAGGTGCTTATAATAAACAGGAGTTCAGACGATATGAGGAAGGTCATACTAACCGCAGTCCTGGTTGGGTTTCTGGTTCTGCCTTCACCGACTCCGGCCATGATGGAGGGAATGCACGGCAGCATGCATTCAGGGTCGGGCAGTGAAAATGCTGCGGGGACGCAGCAGCCGGGTGAAACACAAACCTGGCATCGCCATGGTGAATACTACCATAGCCATGAAGGCGGTGACTTGCCGCACAGTCACTATCAGGAGAAGGGCGCTACTCAGTCTGCACCGGCAAGGTCGCCAGAGGATCAGCCTTCTAGCGAAAAAAAGGCTTCTTCCAAAAAATCCGTACAAAAACAAGAGGTTCCAAAAGCTCCTCCAAAGTCTCCATCTGAGAATAAATCTGCAAAGGTCTCTTCTCCGGGCGCCGGAATACCGGTTCTGAACTGGACAGACGATATGGTTCTGCACAAGGTGCCGCAAGGAAGACTGATCTCGGGAAAAGAATCCCGGCAGGTGCAAAGCTTCTATATGGACGAAACTCAAGTAACCAACCACCAGTATGTGGAATTTCTCAATCAGGTCCTGCCGAGAATCCATGTGGAGCACGGAGTAGTGAAAGGGGACGGGGAAATCTGGCTGTTGCTTGGAGAAGTTAAAGAGGGCTATGAGCCAATCATTTTCGAAGATGGCAGGTTCAACGTAAACGGAGTGCATCACGCTGCCTGCGCCGTTCTGCGGGTGACTGCGTACGGGGCTGAGGCCTATGCTGACTATTATGGGAAGAAATTACCCACCGAGGCCGAGTGGCTCTATACTGTGCAATCTGGAGGCGTCGCCGGCGGCATTTTGCCGATCCCATCTCCGGTCATATTGTATGCCGCTGACCAATATGGTATTCGCGGCTTAAATTCGAACATCGGGGAATGGGCGTTGCGCGGAAATACGGATTCGGCAACGCAGCCTACCAGCGCTGAATATGTTGTGTTGGAAGGGTCTGGCGACAAAGCGTCAAAAGTGGCTGTCATTCACCGTTATCCCTGGGAGGCTTTTGCCGAAGTCAGCTTCCGTACGTCTGTGGATGTATCCAAAAGTGCTGAACAATCGCCCCAGGGAAGCAAAAAATGAGCAGAACTAAGAACGTCTTTTAAGAAAAAAAATCATAATACGAAGGCACCGGGGTGTCTAACTAATGACTGATCAAAAATTCACTCTTGAAGTGGGAATGATTCTTGATGGCAATTGGGTGATTCTAGAGTTTATCGGTAAAGGCGGGATGGGCGAGGTCTACAGAGCTCATCAGCTGAATCTGAAACGTGATGTTGCCATTAAAATTATTTCTCAGGAATGGCTGCGCTCATTTGACTGCGAGCCTGAAGAGGTGAAGAGCTCGCTTGACAGATTTCGCAGGGAAGTTCAAGTCATGGCGCAGATTCTACATCCCAATGTTCTGCAAATTTTTGATGAGGGCGCCACCTCGATTCAAAAAGGCAACGAACAACTTGAAATCGAGTACATCGTGATGGAGTATGTGCCGGGCTCCAGTTTACGGGCCACCATGTCCGAGGAGGGATTCTACCCTGAGGAAGACAGAACCAGAGAATGGCTGACAGATTATTTTTTGCCATTCCTTGGAGGAGTTCAGGTGTTGCATGATCGGGGGATAGTGCATCGCGACCTCAAGCCGGAAAATGTTCTGCTGGCAGGAAATACGCCCAAAATCGCCGACTTTGGCCTGGCCAGATCCTGTTCCTTGAAACCTATCACGCGTTCTGCTCATGTAATGGGGACCCCGCCTTATATGGCCCAAGAGCAGTTCATGGATCTGAGGAGGACCGATCACCGAGCCGATATCTATTCCCTTGGAAAGATCCTCTATGAAGCCCTTGACGGAAAAATAGGATCCGACCAGATTCCTTTCAAACAAGCCCGTTTAAAAGATCCGCAAGGCCGGCTGTTTAAAGAACTGGACCGCATCATTCAACGTGCGACCGCAGAAGACAGAAAAGATCGGTTTGCATCGGTAGAGGAATTTGCCGAGTCTGTTCGAGAACTACTGGATGGGATCAATGGGGTGGTTCCAAGCGATCAGGAGAATGTTCCCGAGACGACTTCGACTCAAAGAGCGTCATCGCCGATGCTGAAATGGGTGGCAGCCTTGTTGGTGATTCTGATAATCGGGGTCATGAGCTACCTTGTATTGCTAGGAGAAAGAGGTGGAAAGGGCGGAATGGTTGGTACCGGGCCAACGCTGCCCCAAACAGAAGCTCCGAGCGAAAAAAACGCACGGACACCGACTCGATCAGGGGAAGTCTCGAAGGCCTCAAAAGCGGCTTTACCGGCCAACATGAAAGGCAAAGACGATACGACATTGTATCTTGTTCCCGGAGGCGAAATTGTTCTCCCTAGAAACTTCAGCCCTGCCGGAGCTGAGAACGTCACGATCGATTCTTTTTATATGGACATGGCCCCGGTAACCATTCATCAGTACGTTGAATTCCTAAACCAAAATTTAGGTAGAATTAAGGTGGAAAGTGGAGTCGTTAAAGGGGACAATCAAATCTGGCTGCTTCTGGGAGAAGTCAAGCCCGGATATGAGCCTATCGAATACCGAAGCGGCAGATTCCATATCAAGGCATCCCAGCATGCCGCTTGCCCGGTGCTGCGGGTGACGGGGTATGGGGCTTCGGCATATGCCGATTTTTTTGGTAAGCGGCTGCCGACCGACGTGGAATGGTTGTATGCCCTTGAAGCCGGTAAATCTCCTTCCGGTGAAAGGGATGCTGCCTCAGAGTCGCAGAAAAATCTGCCGATTCCTTCTCCGGTAATGCTTTACAAACCCAATTTACTGGGTATCCGCGGTCTAGATGCAAACATCGGCGAATGGGGAATTGAGTATTTACAGAACAAATCACATGCAGATGCGGCAAAAGCAGCATATGTGGTTCTCGGCGAAATGTTTAAAGGCGGTGCGGATAAATCTGAAGTCTCGGCCCCTCTGCAGCGCTACCCTTGGGAGGCATTCGAAAACGTCGGTTTTCGCTGTGTTCGCGATGCTCGCTGACGAATCTGCCGGATGCCGGATACGGGCTTCTGACTTCTGATTTCTGATTTCCGACCTCTGGCATGGAGATGTTGAAGAAATATCATGAAAACTTACGGCGTGACACATATCGGCCGGCGGGAAGCCAATGAAGACAGATTTGTCATCAAAGAGTTCGACGACGGCAGTGCACTATTGGCTGTTGCCGACGGAATGGGCGGGCATGCTGCCGGAGAGAAGGCTGCGGAGATTGTCTGCGGGAGCTTGCTGGAGTTTGACAGCAACTCGGAAGATCCGGAAAAGGAGCTGACGAAGCTAACGCAGGCGGCAAATCGAAAAATCTCAGAACATGTGCAGCAGGATGCCAGGCTTGAAGGTATGGGGTCTACTCTGACCGCTGCCTTCGTTAACAATGGAGTCGCAACCTGGGTCAATGTGGGCGACAGCAGGCTGTATCTGGCCCGGGAGAACATCATGGTGCAGGTTACGGATGATCATACCATTCCAGGGGTGATGCTGCAGGAAGGCGAAATTGGACGCGAAGAAGCCCGCCTTCATCCCATGCGGAATATGCTGCTGAGCTGCGTCGGCAGAGAAGAATTTCAAATGGATACCGGCAGTCTCTCACTACATGCCGGGGATCTTATACTGCTGTCCACGGACGGCCTGCATGATCGAATCCCGGAAGAACGAATTTCATCCATTATTCGCAACGACGCCGATCTGGAAGCCAAACTGACGGCCTTGGTAAATGCAGCTCTCGCTGGGGGGGGTCGAGACAACATTACCGTAGTTGCACTAGAGGTATAGGGCACCGATGACACAGCCGCAGCCAAAAGCTCAAAGGTCTAAGCTGAAAGCAATTCCTTGGCCTGCAAGAACAAACGATTATGAAAAAATCTTGTAGCTTCTCAATAAGTGTGGGCAGATACCCAGTTTGAAAGCTCTTGATCTGGACGTCCGCACTTAAGTATTTTCGTCATACTCGCGCGGGTATCCAGCCTCGTTGTTCTGGATTCCCGCCAGAAGCATGCGGGAATGACCTACGGGCGATGCAGCTTCATATGCCTACGGTTATTGAAAAGTTACAAAATCTTTGCGAAAAAAGTAGGAAGTTTGGAGTTAGTAGCACCCATAATGAGCCACCACCACCTCCGCGATCTCAGTGGTGAAAACTATTTGATTCTTTTATCCAATGAAAACAACTTAATTCCTCTGTGATGCTTTGCAAACATCACTTTTCATAATAGGAAGAGCGGAAGTCGCTGATCTTCCATGCGCATAGCGCTGGCCGGAGGAGCAGGAAGCGACGCTGCAGCCATGCATGTGGGGATGTTCATTTCTGCCCCTTGACAGGGGTCTCTGCAATGAACAGGTTGCTTATTATCCAACTTACATTCCGCAGTTGTGCCGGTGATGAATGGGTAATTATGAATTGAGCCAGGCATGTTTCTCTGAAGGGCGTCATCGTTATCCTGTCGATATATGAGAGCGAGCAGGTTGAGTGAAAATGGTGCTGGTCACCCCCAGTGCCAGAAGGTATTTCTCCTGGACCTGTGAAAGACGTCCGTTGAGAGTCCTTTGGCGTCGAATCTTTATGACGCGAATGTTGTCGAACTTTGTTGTCATCATGAAGGTGGTTGGCCGTTCTGTGGGTTTGTTGTCCCAGCCGGGGATGGTCGTCTGTTGTTTTTCCAGATGGGTGCGCATGTTGAACTCTATGAGGCGCCAGAGCAGGAGGGAGATCACGAGGATCAGCCCCAGGGCTTCGATGCGCTCGGGTTTTTTGAGGAAGACCGAGTTGATGACTACGGGATCTTTGAGGAAACTGAAGTTGTGCTCGATGCCGTTCTGATCCTTGTAGGCCTGAAGGATCTTTTTCCCGTCGTAAGGGATGTCGCTGTTGGGCGGTCCCTCGACCGGGACATTGGTAATCAGGACAAAACATCCAGCCTGTTCGCGTATCGTGTCGACGGCTTCAGGCTTTTGCGTAACGTTACCAGTGATGGCATAGCGCATTTGTTTCACGGTTCGTGTGCCATCGGCCTTTGGCCTTCCTCTGGCATAGAGAGGCTTCTCTTCTACGGTAAGCTGGACGTTATGGAAACGAGGGGTTTCCTTTTGAAGTCTGGCCATTGCTGCCTGGGTGTCCGCCATGCAGAAATAGAAGGTCTTTTCGACCTGTGCGAGTTTTTTAGACCATGAGGCGTACTCTGTTTGGACCTCACGATTGAGTCGTTTTTGTCTGCGTCGGTCGTGAGCGCTGGAATGTACCACGACGGCTCGGTAAGTTTGCCCGTAGAGGGTCACGCTGGTCTCAAAGCCGCGGTAATGGACGCCGGGACGGTTTCGGGTGGGTGCGGTTGCGGCAAGAATGCCGTAGTCCTGCCAGGACTGGCTTTCAACGGCGTGCTCGATCAAGCGTTGATGTTCGCCAAAGGTGGCCGGCAGGCGCGAGATAAAACGGGTTTCATCTCCCATCAGGCGCAGATTTTCTTCAGTAACGAGAGCGCTGTCAGCAATGTAGATGGAACCAGCCGGGTCAATACCTACGTCGGCTAGTTTTTTGGAGATTTCGGTGAGCAAACCATTGTTGAGCTTCTTGTCTGAAGCATTGCCGTCTTCGAGTTTGGAGAAAATGGGAACGTTACCGCCCGTGCAAAGCAGTGAAACCACAAACTGGTTGAGATCCGGCCGGTGATCCTTGCTGTGTCCCTTAGTGATCTTGATGGTACTGGGTACGTCCGGAGTCATCGAGTTGTATTGCCCGAAGACATTCATACTGGTGGTATCGAAGTGAATGTGCTGCGAGGGAACATCAAAGGAGCGCAAGGCATTTATCACAATCGCTGAAAAGAGGCGGGAGGTGTTGGCCTTGTACAGTTGTTCCAGACCTCGGCCGAAATTGTCGTCTGTGAGCTTTTCAATATCAACAGAGCGGCCTAGAAGCAGTTCAATATCCTTGTTCCTGTAGAAGCTGTCTATGCGGTAAAGCGGGTGTCGGCCCGAAACGGCATCCAGCACCATGGCCAATACCAGAGTTCCCGGATCGATATCCATTTTGGTTGGCACCAGCCGGTTGATCGTGCCCACTAAGTCGATCCGATCGGCATAGGCTTTGATGATAGGAAGGTGGTAAACATCATAGACTTCGATCTCCTGGGGTTCGATCATCCTGTCTCCTCTGCGGTTGAATAGTCGAATGCAGACTTCCAATCGCATTCATACAGGAGTGCAATCTTAATGTCCAGTGTCTATGCAAAACTAATTCATTTAGTTAATGAGTGGTAACTGCGGAATGTAAGATCCAACTTTACATAGCCAGCAGATGATTTGCGATGTTCGTTCGTCGTTTGGAAAAGGAAACGACATCATGCGCAAACATGCTTTATGGATGATGTTGGTCTGCGTCGTACCGCAGCTTTTGATGATGCAGGGCCTGCACGGAAGTGGAAGCCGCCGATATCATTCTGGTTCGCAGCAACCCGCTGAACGTTTCGGCCATCATCATGCTTTCCAGGGCTATCATGGTAGCCATCAACGTGAAGTTTGTGAAAGTGGCCAAGTAGGAAATTTTCATTTTCAAAAACCAAACAACAGGAGGAAATCATGAAAAGAAGAGCGGTTCTAATCAGTGTCCTTTTTGCCTTTATGCTTGTGCCCGCGCTGCTTTGTGCTCAGCAGCAGGCGTCGCATGAAGCGCACCATCCGGCGGAAGCGCAGGCACAGGTTGAAAGCTCCGGGGAACAAGAGGCATCCTCAGAGCCGATGATGCAGAACATGATGACGATGCATGAGCAGATGATGAAAAAAATGGAGGAGATGAACGCTCAGCTCGACCAGAAAGTAGCTGCGATGAACGCCGCAACCGGTGAACAGGCGGAGATTGAGGCGATTAAAGCCGTGGTCAATGAAATGATTTCTCAGAAAAAAGAGATGATGAGCAAGATGATGGGTATGCACGGCAAGATGTGCAAGATGATGGCTGGGATGGAAGGCAAAAAAAACAAAATGATGGGCGGCATGACAAGCGAAGAAGATGGCTCCGGGATGAAGATGATGAAGAAAATGAAAAGCGAAGGGGGCGAAAAGAATATGATCGTGATCATCCAGGAATGATCGGATCCTCCTCCGTTAAGAAAAAGTCGCGACCGAAGCTCAAGCCCGTGGGCTTGAGCTTTTCAATGTTGCAACAGTACCCTGGGGGCACCTGCTAGAAATCGCCCATTGTTTTCGCTAAAGACTGAGCCCGCGCAGACGCAGCGAGTTGCTGATCACCGATACCGAACTGAAGCTCATGGCGGCCGCGGCGATCATGGGACTCAGCAGGATCCCCAGGAATGGATAGAGAACTCCCGCGGCAATGGGAATGCCCAGGGAATTGTAGGCGAACGCAAAAAACAGATTCTGTTTGATGTTGCGCATGGTGGCAAGGCTCAGCTGACGGGCACGAACGATCCCTCGCAAGTCGCCTTTGACCAGCGTCACTCCGGCGCTTTCCATGGCAACGTCGGTGCCGGTGCCCATGGCAATGCCGACCTGAGCCTGCGCCAGCGCAGGGGCATCGTTGATGCCATCGCCCGCCATGGCCACAAAGGCGCCTTCCTCCTGCAGACTCTTTACTTTCTTTCCCTTGTCCTGCGGCAATACTTCGGCCATCACCTCGTCGATCCCGAGCTTTTCGGCCACCGCCTGCGCCGTGCTGCGGTTGTCTCCTGTAATCATCACAATGCGAATTCCTTGCTGGTGCAGTTGTTCCACCGCTTCCGGCGTCGTTTCCTTGATGGGATCGGCAACGCCTATGAGTCCGGCCAGCTCGCCATCGATTGCCACAAACATGGCCGTCTGGCCTTCTGCCCTCACTGCTTCGGCTTGCTCCTGCAGCGGCTGCGGATCGATCTGTAAGTCTTCCAGCAGGCGCACGTTGCCCAGAGCCACCTGCCGACCGTCGATCTGGCCCTGCACGCCTTTCCCGGTCAGCGATTCGAAGGATTCGGCGCCGGACAGTTCCACTCCCCGCTCTTCAGCTCCCGCCACGATGGCTGCCGCCAGCGGGTGCTCGCTTCCCCGTTCCAGACTGGCCGCCGCGTGCAGTAGTTCTTGCTCGTCGTGACCGTT
Source organism: uncultured delta proteobacterium (assembly GCA_963781715.1). Lineage (GTDB taxonomy): Bacteria > Desulfobacterota > Syntrophobacteria > Syntrophobacterales > Syntrophobacteraceae > Desulfoferrobacter. The sequence goes on along the minus strand of CAWAGW010000014.1, from coordinate 425,688 downwards.
CAGGGTCTTTACCGTCACCAGCTTGGGCTTGCCCTCGGTAAGTGTCCCGGTCTTGTCCACTACCAGTGTGTCCACTTTGCGCATTGCTTCTATGGCCTCGGCATTTTTAAACAGGACGCCAAAACTAGCCCCTTTACCGGTTGCCACCATGATGGACATGGGTGTAGCCAGCCCAAGAGCGCACGGACAGGCAATGATCAAAACCGCAACGGCGTTGATGATGGCATGCGCCATGCGCGGCGCGGGACCGAAAAAACCCCAGGCAACAAAGGTGATGACGGCCGCCATCACCACAGACGGTACAAAATAGGCCGCCGCCCGATCGGCCAGTTTTTGGATGGGAGCGCGGCTGCGCTGGGCCTCCTCCACCATGTGCACGATCTGTGAGAGCAGCATGTCGGAACCGACTCGTTCCGCCCGAATCACTAAAGATCCGGTGCCGTTGATAGTAGCGCCGGTGACTTTGTCGTCCGGCTTCTTTTCAACGGGGATCGGCTCCCCGGTAATCATGGACTCGTCTACACTGCTTGTCCCCTCAAGAACCACCCCGTCTACGGGCACTTTCTCACCGGGGCGCACGCGCAGCTTGTCGCTCACATTCACTTCTTCCAGCGGCACATCCACTTCTGATCCGTCTTCCCGGATCAGGCGGGCTGTTTTGGGGGCAAGGCCCAGTAAGGCCTTGATGGCCGCTCCGGTCTTGCTGCGCGCCCTGAGCTCCAACACTTGCCCGAGCAGCACCAGCGTCACGATCACTGTTGCCGCCTCAAAATAAACCGCGACTTGTCCCGATTCACTGCGAAATGATGCGGGAAAAAGATGCGGAAACAAGGCGGCTATCACACTGTAGGTGTAGGCGACTGACACACCTAGGCCAATCAATGTGAACATATTCAAGTTGAAAGTGATCAACGATTTTACGGCTCGTACGAAGAAGGGCCAAGCACCCCAAAACACCACCGGTGTGGCTAGACCCAATTCGATCCAGGTCAGTGTCTGCTGGGATGCCCAGCCTCGCAGAGGATTGTTGGGGATGATATCGCTCATGGCAATGATGAATACCGGCAGAGTCAACACCAGACTCACCCAGAAACGGCGGGTCATGCTCACCAGTTCGGGATTCTTTTCTTCTTCCGCAGACACGGTTCGCGGCTCCAAAGCCATACCGCATTTGGGACACTCGCCGGGTTCGTCGCTGACGACTTCGGGGTGCATCGGGCAAACGTATTCAGTACGTTCAGAAGGTGCTTTTGCCGACGACGGTTCCAGAGCCATGCCGCATTTGGGACAATCGCCGGGCTGATCGCTTCGCACCTCCGGGTGCATGGGACAAGTGTATGTTACGTCTTCTGCTTGACCAGCAACTTCCTCTTGTGTGCTCTTTTCAGCTTTCGCCTCAGCCGGCTCCAGTGGCATCCCGCATTTCGGGCAGGTGGGCCACTCTTCCCTCACTTCCGAATGCATCGGGCAGGTGAGAATTCGGCCCTTTTTGCCGGCAGCATGATCTTCCGGCGCGTGCTCGTGTTCGGCGTCTGTCGTTTCGGCTTTTTTCCCGTTCAGATATTGCTCGGGATGCTCCTTGAATTCTTCCATGCAGCCCCGACTGCAGAAAAAATAGTCCTCGCCCTGATATTCATATTTCAGGTTGGTCTCATTCTTATCAACCTCCATGCCACAGACGGGATCGTGAGCAGCGTGTTGATGTTCTTGCATGGTGTTACCTCCGTGTGCCGGGAGTTCGTCCAAAAAATCGCTTCCTCATAGCGCTAAGTTGCGTTTTCCCGGACATCCTTCTCGCCAGGAACATTGGGATAAATCCAGTGCCGACTCCCTATGTTGTTTAATATAATCACTCTGGCCGTGTTTCAAAAGGCATTGAAAAGATCGTGAGTGCAGGGGATGTTTTTGTACTGGCTGATGTGCATGGAGAGGTTTTCCTGCTAGAAGCCAGGGAACCGTTTGCAGATGAATATCATCATTGGAACTGCTGGAAAGGCAGTTGATGGAAAAGCCAAATTGTGGCTACGAAACCATCCCTATTTCCTAATGAGTGTGAACGCTTGCGGCACCATCGCCGTGGTGATGTTCTCCTTGATTGGTTTCTTTTGCTGCAGATTCAACCATGCTGCGATATTCATCCGGTTTCAGACTGGGCAAAAGCTTCAGAAAGGCTATAATGCCCCACATCTGTTTTTCGCTGTGTGTCACTCCAAACGAGGGCATACCAGTCATTTTGAGCCCATTGTCAACAATCCAGTACAGTTTAGCATCGCTCCATTCTTTTTGAATAGCCTCCGAAGCGAGGTGCGGCGGGCTGGGGTAGAGCCCCCGGGCGAACTCGGTTCGTTCGTAGCCCGGTGCTCCATGACATAGCCTGCACATTTCATGATAATGATGAAAGCCTATCTCGCGCAGTTTGGGATCATCCAATGACTGGGGAACACTGACACTTTCACTGTATCGCCTGATCGATTGGTTGCGCACCATCTCCAGGATTTCAAGGGTAATATCCCAGTGAGGCGAAGTCGCTGCGACGTTGTATCGGCCAGTGAAAAAATAAAATGCGACCCCCAGGCTGACAATTGCCAGAAGTACCAGCACCGTTACGCAAGCTTTCATTTTCCAGATTCCCTCCAGATTGAGTTGTTAGTTTCAAGTTTGTCGTCAACGCTATTAAGGCGCCAAATGCAAACACATCCTTGATGACCCTGTTGGCCGTTCAAATCGCTGAGGTTACTCTACTGAGAGCTGAAAAAAACTTTCTCACCTTAGCTCTTTAGTCAATAGTCACTCCGGCAAATGACCCGGAGGCCAAGAAATAGTGAAAAATCTTGGATTCCAACTTCAGGATGCGCCTCGGTGGAAATTCTCCGGAATAACGTTCACAGCATCTTTTGGGAGGTTAAAGCGCCGAAGTTACTTTGGACGGCCTCTAATAGTCGGTCAATCTGGAGATTGGAGTTAGACTGCTCATGACTACACCCGCATAGGCCTTCAAAACATAAAGCGCATCAGCAGAAAGAGTGTATTGTTGTCCGAGGCGTCTCTGCCGAACCCATCGTAGTTGGAATGGGCGCCGTTGAACTCGTTGTAAAAGGTGTACTGGAGCGCAAGCTTGTGTCGATCGTAGAGCAAAAAATCCGCTTCCAAAGTAACCCCACGGCTGTTAGGGCTGCCGGTTCTACTGCCGTCAACCGGATCGGGAGCGTAGAGTAACGAATCTGAGCCTCCGGTTGTCTGAAAGTATTCCACGGTTCCACCAACGGTTCCCAAGGAAATTCTGTAGTAGTAGTTGAAATTGATCTTAAAGGTATCCAGTTGGTCGGACGAATTCGACCTATCTCCTGCGGGGTAGCCGGCATTCCAATCCTGGTTTTCATGAATCCAGGTGGTTGCGGCCGTGAAGATGTGTTTTCCACTTATGAACTGGTACTGAGCATCCAGGGCAACATCCCAGAAATGGTTGGTTGGGCCGCTACTGAGTCCTTCAGGAAAGACATTGGCCACCAGGCCGTAGGTGCCCAACTCGGCAGAGTGCTTCCCCCACGTATGCATTAGGGCCAACCGCCAGTAAGGCACGGCCCCGTCCACCACGGTTTCAGTCGGGGTGCCCGCACCCAGGAACTCAGTGACACCGTCCTCGGTCGTGCGGTATACGGCCGCATTGGCGTAGATCCAGTTGTTCCACCAGAGATATGCGCTGATACCTCCAAGCTGGCTTTCCAGCAGAGCGCCGTCGATAAGTGGACCGGCTGCAGGGGTCGGCACAACGGGCGAAAACTCGTAGGGAAAACCCCAGGACGGAGTGCTGTTCCAGAGGTCCTCCAGAGTCGGTGCATTGTTGATGGTGACACCGTATATCCACTTCCCTGTCGTATTGGCGAACCTGACGTCAGTGATGTCGAGCTTGAAATCATTGCTGACCCCGTCGTAGTTTCCCTGCACCAGGGCCCCGAACTTATAAGCTATTCGCCCTCCGTAGTAGACGCCGAGTGTCTGAGGTAGAAAGAAGAAATCATTGGTCGTGGAATTGGTGAGATTTGCCCATTCATTTTCAACCGAATCGGGGGGCTGAGCCTTATCGGTATGAGTAAAGGATACTTTCGCTACACCAGCGATTGGCGGCGGCCACTCGTAAGACTTGGTGCTTTTGCTGATCACAAAGCCCGTTGCCTTGAAATGCCGGCCGAAGGCAGTAAGCTCGGGATATGCGGTGTGACAGGCGCTGCAGGACATCCCCGTCTGGCGCTCGAAGCTGGGTATGGCCTCGGCATTTCTTGCCGACAGAAACACAATCAGTGCTATGACAGCCAGTGAAGGAATTATTCGTTGGAATAGTTTATGCTCCCACATTTTTCTTCCCTCCTTTTCATGGCGCAATAAGTGTCTGTGCAATCCGCCGAGAGTACATTTCCCCGGCGGATGGATCCTCCGCCGCTAATGGGCGGTCAGCTTTCCTGCTGCACTGACTATTTTTTGAAGGCATGAGCCATATAGTCGATCACAGCTTTGGTCTGATCGGAACTGAGGCCGATTGGCGGCATAACTCCAAAGCCATTTTCAACTGCATCCGCGATCTTCTTTTCCGCGTCGTTCTTCCAGAATTCGGCAGTGGTCAAATCGTACGGCCGGGGATTGAAGGACGCCGCGGCAGGCCCGTCACCCTTTCCGTCCGCCCCATGACACATCTGGCATTTGTTTGTGTAAATCTCTTTGCCTTGCTCAACTTCATCTGCAGCGGCAGTCTTGGCCAAAAACTGTATCGCTGCCAGGCAAATTACAACGACGGTGCACAAAAGAATCTTTTTCATGACTCAGTCTCCTTGTTTGAATGTTTACTTTAATGATCCCCTTGATGGGATCTTTGCGAAACAAAGAAGCCCTTCTCGGACATGCTTTCATGGTATCACCGGTTGGAAAAAAGAGGCGACGTTGGTTCCAGTAACCAGGTCCCTAAAAGTTTGAATGTCTCCCCATGCTCGCTGCTGAAATTTTAAAGCTTCATCCCTCTTGCCAAACGCAATCACACTCGGCAGGCAGCGGTCCCACTTGAGCTCGGATTGTTCCCGCCGGCTCCAGGGGGTTTCAAGTAACGGCCCCGAATCAGAATTTATTGTGCTGCCGACTAGATATGCTGCTTCATCCGGCCGCAGGCGTTCATGGGTTATATAATCAGTTACCCACAAGACTCGAATGGAGCTTCCCTTTTGCTCCGCTTCAGTGATCACGCAGCGCAGGCAGCACGCCATAGGAACCGTGTCCTCATTTTCCTTTTGAAACGCAACCTGCATGTCGGCATGAACCTGGCGGCCGCAGAAAGCGCAACCGGTTGGCTGCAGCCAGGATTCAAAATAATCGCGAACGGACCCGGCGGCGTTTGCAGACTCTCCCACCCCTATGAGCGTCAAGCCGAGACAGAATATTGCCAACAGGCTGAGCCTCTTTTTCATTTCTTCTCCCGCTGCCGCGCTTCTTGGCGCAGTTGTCGGGCCCGCCAGATCTGGTAGAGGATTGGAATGATGATCAGGGTGAGCACCGCGGCCGTCGCCATGCCTCCAATCATCGGAGCAGCGATTCGCTTCATCACTCTGGCCCCGGTTTCGTTGCTCCACATAATGGGCACAAGACCGGCAATGATGGCGCAGACCGTCATCGTTATTGGCCGCACCCGCTCGACGGCGCCTTCCATAATCGCATCGTAAAGGTGTTCGCCTTTCATCTCCTCGCCACTCTTACGTCGCGCCTTAAAGGCATGGTCCAGATATATGATCATGATCACACCTATCTCCGCGGCCACTCCCACCAGGGCGATAAAACCCACCATGACCGCCACGCTCAGATTGTACCCCAGCAAATAAATGAACCAGATGCCGCCCACAACTGCAAATGGCAACGTTATCATTACAATGAGCACTTTCATGAGGCTCTTGAAATTCAGGTATAACAGAAGAAAGATGATCAAAAGGGTGACAGGGACCGCAATTCTAAGCCTTTTGCTTGCCTCCTGAATGTATTCGTACTGACCGCTCCAGCCGAGGCTGTAGCCGGCCGGCAGCTGGATCTTTTCGTCAACTGCTTGCTTGGCCCGCTCAACATAGCTGCCGACGTCCTGCCCCGGGTTGATGTCCACATAGATCCATGCCTGCGGGCGGGCCCCTTCGGTCTTTATGGAGGGCGGGCCGGTGCGAGGAAATATGTCCGCCACCTGCTCAAGAGGTACATTGGCGCCAGTGGGTGTTGCCACCAGGATCCGGCGAAGATCTTCCGGGCTCTGGCGCAGTTCTCGAGCGTATCTCACGTTGACCGGAAATCGCTCCAATCCCTCGATGGTGGTAGTGATGTTCATGCCGCCAATGGCCGACTGAATCACTTCATTTACATCATCCACGGTAAGCCCGTATCTGGCCGCCTCTTTTCGCTTGATCACAAAGTCCATGTAATAGCCTCCGGCCACCCGTTCGGCATAAACACTGCGGGTGCCGGGAAGAGCTCGAACAACCGGTTCAACCTGCTCGCCCAGCTTTTGCAGGACGCTGAGATCGGCCCCGGTGATCTTGATGCCGACGGGGGTCTTGATGCCGGTCGAAAGCATGTCGATGCGCGTTTTGATCGGCATGGTCCAGGCATTGGTGACACCCGGAAATTTAATGAGACGTTCCAATTCCTCCGTGAGCTTTTCTATGGTCATGCCGGGGCGCCATTCCTCCTCGGGCTTGAGGATGATCGTTGTTTCCATCATGGAAAGCGGGGCCGGATCGAGTGGGGTGCGGGCGCGACCCACCTTGGCCATAGCGTGCTTGACCTCGGGTACGGTCATGATCAGCTTGTTGGTCTGTTGAGCTACCGCTTCGGCCTCCGTAAGGGACACACCGGGCAACAGGGAGGGCATGTAAAGCAGATCCCCTTCGTTTAAGGGCGGGATAAATTCCGAACCGAGCCGTTCATAGGGCACCACGGTCAATGCCACGATGATTATGGCAGCAATCAGAACAATCCAGCGCAGCTTCAATGCCCAGCGCAAGATGGGACGGTAGATCCAAACGAGAAAGCGGTTGACCGGGTTTCTCGCCTCCGCCAGGATGCGCCCCCGAATCAAATAGCCCATCAGCACCGGCACGACGGTGATGGATAGAATAGCCGCAGCGGCCATGGAGTAGGTCTTGGTGAAAGCAAGGGGAGCGAACATTCTTCCTGATTGGCCGGTCAGGGCAAAAACCGGTAGAAAGGAGACAGCAATGATCGTCAGCGAATAGAAAAGTGACGGTCCTACTTCCTGGGTCGCATCGACAATGATGTCCCAGTGAGGTTTCTTGCCGCGATCCCTCTCCAGATGCTTATGAACGTTTTCGATCATGACAATGGCGCCGTCCACCATGGCGCCGACGGCTATGGCAATGCCGCCCAGGGACATGATATTGGCCACCAGCCCCTGAAAATACATGACCGTCATGGCAATCAGGATGCCGACTGGAAGCGTGAAGATGGCAACGAAGGCAGAGCGTAAATGCAGCAAAAATATGATGCAGACGATGGCGACGATGATACTTTCTTCGATCAATTTCTTGCGCAGGGTATTTTGCGCCCGGTGGATCAGGTCCGAGCGGTCGTATATGGGAACAACCTCGACACCCTCGGGGATGCCCGGTTTGAGCTCCTCCAGCTTCGCTTTCACCCGATTTATGACCGCCAGGGCATTGTTCCAGTAGCGCATTTCGATGATGCCCGCCACCGCCTCCCCCTGTGTGTCCAGCTGAATCGCCCCGCGCCGGATGTCCGGACCCAGGTTTACATGACCGATGTCTCGCACCAGAATCGGCGTGCCGCTCATGTCCACCCCGACGGGAATGTTCTCAATATCTTCTACTTTTTCTATGTAGCCGATTCCCTCGACCATGTATTCGGTTTCGAAATACTCGACGACTCGCCCTCCCACATCGTTGTTGCTGCGCCTGACCGCATTCACCACCTTGCTGAGCGGCAGGTTGTAGGCCAGCAGCCGGTCGGGATCGATGTTCACCTCTGGATATTCGAGATAAGGAAGGGTCCAAGAGCGAGGACCGACTAACACAGAGCCTGAGGGCTTTATTGGCTGCCTTAAGCGCCTCAAATTGACCGACAAGTGGGTAGTGTATGGTTCAGCGGCAAGTTCGATTTTAGGCCAATTAAGAGAAAGTCCGGGAAAGGAAGGGCAAGTTTGGTGATAAAAAAGAGGGCCTTGCTTGTTGTGCGGGAGGTAATGGGGGATAACAGAAAATAGGGGTGACAGACTATTCCAGGAGGGCGCCGTACTTTTTTAGGATGTCTTGTTTAGAGACCACCTGTGGGACCCCGGTGGGTTTACGAACATTTCGGTCGCAGAGAATGAACACTTCATAGGTGTCGAAGATGGCGTAGCGATCTTCGTCAAAGACGATGAGTTTGTTGCCATTTTCCTGTCGGATTTTTTCGCGGAATTTGCGAATGCCGGTTTCTTCTCCCTGCTGCTCCAATGTATCTTGTTGATCCATCCAGGTCCTAAAGGCGTTGGTTAAGGCCATGGTGATGAGGGTGAGATAGACGTGGGATCGAAAGGCAGCGGCTGTATTTCGGGCAGGCCGTTCAATGAACCAGGCTTGTTTGGCTTCCCGAAAGAGTCCGTTTTCGATTTCGCTTCGGGCGTCGTAGCTGTCATAGACACTCAAGGGGTTTGTGACAGGGCCGTTGGTGAGGATGACCAGGGTGTCGGAGTGAGGATGTTTTTCTTTGTAAGGATCGTGCAAAACCACCACCGCATGGAGGGGATTGGCTACAAAGTCCTTTTTGTTCTCATGAGAGCCGCTGCCAAGCGGTCCATAAAATCCTGCCGTGGTGAGCGATTCGATCCCTGCAACATCCCAGTGATCCAAGACTGTGGTTTTATTCTTTCCTCCACCGACGGCTCGTTTTCTCTCTCTGGTTTTTCGGATGCCCCCACCTATCAGCGAAAGGGCTTCTCCATAGACATTCATGTTGGTTTTGGCAGGGATATAGAAAAGGATTCCCTTCCGGTTCAGCCACCAAAGAAAGGGACCGTCCATGAATCCGCGATCAATGGCAAGGGAGGTGATTCGAGCATGAGCCCCCAGATTCTCGATGGCCTGCTGGACGACCCCCTGCGCCTCATTGATGTCGTGCACATCGATGGTGGCAAACCGCATGGCCAGGGGAATACGGCTGTTCGGGTCCCATACCACCCAGATCTTGAAGCCAAACACGGTTTCCAATACTTTTTGGATGCGTTTTTTTCGTCGCCGCAACTCCGGCGCCTTCTGTTTGGTGACTTTGCCGCAGCCTTGGCAAGCTTCGGTGGATTCGATGTCGGAGGCGTCCAAAAGCGCTTTCACCCGCTTGGGGAAAAAGCTGTGCGCCGCCAAAATGCGGATCGCCCCATTGAACAGCCTCTCCAGGGCAAGGGCGCTAATGGCCTGGATGTAGGCAGCAATAGAATCGGGACAGATCGGCCCGCGGATGGGGGTGGGTTCTTTTCCTTCGGATTCCTTCCCCTCGTTTTTGGAGCCCGATTTTTTGCCCCTCTTGCTGGTGCCCTCTCTTATTTCTCTTCCGTTGAACCCCACCAGCCGCATCAAGGGTTGGGACCTTAGGATCACTGGATGGGTATGCCAGAAGAAGGAGAGGCCGGAGACGATGCGCATCAAATAGATGAGAATCACGGTGGGGAACTGGACGTTGCTGATGCGCTTGTTTTTGACTGGATGGAGCTTCATGAAAAGCTCCATGAACCCGAACTGGTCAAGGAAATAGAAGAACTCGTCGAACAGACCGGCTTCCCCGAGCCCGTAAACCTCGGAGATGTCTTTGCCGTCAGCGAGATCTTGGGTGATCCCCGCCTGATCTCTTGAGGCGGTGCACCAGGTGAGGCGTTCGGCAATGTTTTGGGCTGCTCGTTTCTTCAAGTCCATGTGGACATGGTTAGCACAGGAGGGATGGGAAGTCAAACGGGATGTCTTTATAAGTAACTAATATTACTAATAAAGTAGAATTTTCAAATCGCCTTCTCCAGCCATTTTTCGAGTAGACATAGGTGGGGACTCGCATCGGGTCACCAACATCCCATAGGGAGCCTCGGGGCGTGCCTGACGGCCGTGTTAGGGAGAGGTGCTCGGCTGCAAGCGAAAATCAAAAGTTGGACAATTATTTAGATTTTTTTTTGATTTTTTTAAATTGTGATCGGAGCCAGCTCGGCGCTTATATCGAATATCCAGGTTCACCTGATACTGCTTGACAAATCCGCCGACTGAAGCGACGTTGGCAACTCCGGGCACCGTCTGCAGCTGATAGCGCAAATACCAGTCCTGGATGGTCCTCAGCTGGGCCAGGTCATGCTTGCCCGTGTGATCCACCACAGCATACTCAAACACCCAGCCAACCGGCGTAGCATCCGGTCCGAGCACCGGGGTCACCCCGGCAGGCAACTGGTTCTGCACGAAGCTCAGATATTCCAGCACCCGGCTGCGCGCCCAGTAGATGTCGGTGCCATCCTCAAAAATCACATAGACGAAGGAGAGGCCGAAAAAGGAATAGCCGCGCACCACCTTGGCGTTGGCCACGGCCAGCATGGTGGTGGTGATGGGGTAGGTCACCTGGTCTTCAATGATTTGCGGCGGCTGCCCCTGCCACTCGGTGAAAATGATGGCCTGGACGTCACTGACATCCGGCAGCGCATCCACCGGGATGTTTGCAAAAGCATAGACACCGGCGGCAATGGCGGCGGCAGTAAATAGTAAGACCAGCAGTGGATTGCGAACCGAACCCTGGATAATCTTGTTCAGCACCGCGCCTACTCCTTTCCCTGATGCTTTTCGGCAGGCTGCGAATTCTTGGGTTTTTTCGCCCCCTTTTCCATCGTCATACCGGAAGACTCCTTCTCGGCCCCGCCTTGCTTTTGCATGAGCATTTTACCGATGGCAGAGCGCAGGTTGCTTTCCGAATTGATGAGAAACTGCGCAGAGGTCACTACTCTTTCGCCTTCATTAAGGCCGTCGAGCACCTGGAATTCATCCCCGGCCTGGGCGCCCAGGCGCAAATCGCGCGGTGCGAACCTGCCTTTACCCAGGGCTACCAGAGCAATGTCGCGCTTGCCGGTGCGCAGGACCGCTTGAATGGGGATGGCCAGCCCATCGTGCACGATTGTCGAGTGGATGACGACATTGGACCACATGTCCGGTTTGAGCTCGAAGTCCGGAGTGTTCGGGAATTCCATGCGCACTTGAATCGTTCGAGTCATGTTCTTGAGGTATGGATAGACGTAAACAATCTTGCCGTGGTACGTTTTTCCCGGCTGATAGGCGAGGCTCATCTCCGCTTCCTGCCCCAGCTGCAGCCACGGTGCTTCGTATTCGTACACCTCCGCCATAACCCACACGGTGGAGATATCCGCTATACCGTAAACGCTCTGCCCTGCCTGCAGAAATCCGCCCTCCGGGACATTACGCTCGACTATAATCCCTTTGAAGGGAGCGTACAGAGCCATGGTGCGTGTAACTGTTCCATGTCGACGAAGCGCCTTTATCTGAGCGTCGGTGATGTCCCAGTAGCGAAGCCGGTTTTCAGAGGCCCGCAGCAGGCTGGCAGCGCCCTCGGCGGCGGAACGAATGGGGCTGTTCTTCATGCGCTGGTAGTAGTCCAGGGTGGTCAGATATTCGTCCTGCGTGGCGACAAGCTCCGGACTGTATATTTCCAGAAGTTTTTCTCCCCGCTCAACCACCTGGCCGGGAAAGTTGACGTACTGCGCTTCAATCCAGCCGCCGATTTTGGGTGAAATGCGGCGCATTTTTTGTTCGTTATAGCTGATGCGCCCGACGGTTCGAATGTCATGGGTGAGGTGTTTGCGCTCAACCACCGTGGTGGTCACCCCGATGTCTTGAATCATCACCGGATCGATTCGCACCTCACCGGGTGCTCCTTGCCCTTGCTCGTCGGCATAGACCGGCACCAGATCCATCCCCATGGCGTCCTTGCCCGGCTTGTTGGAAATGAAAGTCGGGTCCATCGGGGATTTATAGTAAAGAATCTTGCGACTATCCTCTTTACTCTGCTTGGACTCCTGCCCCGCAGCATGCAACGATTTGACAGGAGCACCGAATAACGTCAAAAACAAAAGGATCGCCGTAATCGAGCTGATATATTGCGTTTTCATCTTTGCTCCCAAAAACCTCTGGAAAAGTCACGGTTGAATAGGACCGCCCAAAAGCTCCTCCAGTTCTGCCCGCTTCTGATAAATACTGTACAGGTATCGGTCGCTTTGCAGCTCCAATCTCAGCACTTGAAGCTGGGCTCGAATCATGGTGTCGAATTCGAGCTCGCCTACCTGATAGGCAGCCAGGGTAGATTTGGCCCACTGCTGCGCTTGCGGAATCAGGGCATCCGAATAGACACCATAATTCTCTTGAAATTTGTTAATGTCGGTTACCCGTGCGTTGACTTGATGGGGAAGGGTCTGCACAAGATTTCGATACGCGTGTCTGGCCGCCAGGTGGCTTTTTTGAGTAGCGCTGAGTTTCTTGTCTTGCCGGGTCTTGAACCAGAGAGGAATATTGACCGTCACCGAAACCGAAAAAAAATCCGGTAGATTGCGTCCAGTAAAATCTTTCTGGCGTTGTCCATAAGAAGCCGCCAAATCCATGTCGGGCCAGTAGTCCTTCTTGGCCAGGTCGATTTCGAACCCTGCCTGGTCCACCTCCGCCTGTCTCACTCCAAGCTGGGGATTGTGCTTGAGGCTCTCCTCCTGCAAAATCTTGACGTCAAGCTTAAGGCCGGGGTAGCTCAAACGGCCGGGAGGTGTTACCGGGGTGAACTGGTCGCGGTTCAGCAGGGCGTTGATTCGGTCTTCGATGGTGCGGCGCTCTCGTTCCAGAGAGACTCTCTCGTCGATAAGTTTGGTGAGCTCAACGTGGGCCTCCAAAACGTCCTGTTGAATGCCTTGTCCTGTTTCGTAACGACTTTCTGCGACCTTGCGCAGTTGCTCCACCAGCTCGGATAGATGTTCGTTGATTTCCAACCCCCTTTCGACATAGCCCAGCTCGTAGTAGGCAACGGCGATCTGGCGGGCAAGCTCGAACCGTTTGGCATGCAGCAGCCAAAATTGGCGATTGGCTATGGTTGCCTGCCTCTGTTCCCGCAGGCTCAGCTTGCCGAACCAGGGGAATTTTTGTGCGAGAAAAATCACTTTTTGAGTCATGGGCTCCTGGTCGAAACTGAAAGTATCGATGGGGACATTGATGGCGCCAAAACTCAGTTGCGGATCTTCCAACGAACCGGCAAAGGGGATCAAATCTTTCTGGCCGGCAAGCTCCTGCTCCAGACTGGTGATCTCATTGTTGTTCGTCATGCCTTCTTCCAGGAGCTGAGCAAGATCCGGCGGCGCATAAATGGGTGTTGCCGCTTTAACCTGGTGGGCACATAGTAGAAGCATACCCAAAAAGAATACCAAAATCTTGGTGTCGAATCGTCCCATCAACTCCCTCCTCGATGCATTACACCAAAAAAATGACGCTACTTATGTATTTGGTAGGTATTTGGTAGCTAAATAAAAAAGCTTAAATATTCGCCCGCCGGCTCAAGATCGGCCGGCTGGTTGTTTTGACGATAAAGGAAGCCTTAATATGCTATATGAATTCGCCGGGTGCTGGAAAAAGAACATCGGTTGACTCCCAGGTTCCACGTGCCTCACCGGCAAAGGTGAGAAGTAAAAGTGGAAAGTGAATTTCTCTGACAGAAGTTGAAGTACCCCTTACGATCCGCCCGCAAATCTATTACAGCTTTTAGCAGAAGTAAACAGGCCATGACGAGGCCCATGATTGCCGCTCCTCTACTTATTGCCCGTGATGCAATGTGGCCTGATGTATTTCCAGGATGAGTCGCGGCTGTTGTACTCCTGTGATCCATATCACCCTGATGGCCATAGCCGCTTGCGGTTCCATAGCCGTCAGCGCTATGCCCCGTGTCATGTCCGGAACCCGGGCCGCCTCCGCTAGCGCCATGGCCTCCGCCATCACCGCCGTGGGCTGCCAGCATGATCTGATATCCAATAGAATCAGCACCGGCGAAGGCATAGTTTGTTACAAACATCAAAACCAAGCAATCGAATAAACCGATCCGTTCCAACCAAATCGTCATTCCCGCATGCTCCCCGCCTTCGCCGGAATGACGGTCAGGTGCAGTGGTTAGGCATCGGCGGATGTTCAGCTGCCGGCCATAAAAAACACAGTTAGGCCGACAAGCAATACTGCTAGAAACAACAATGCAATGATCCGTTTCGGTCCGATTCCTTCGTCCATCTTGTGCTCCATGCTTGCCTCGCGGTGGTGCCGGCGGTGCAGCCAAACCAGACTCGCTGCCACGGCGATAAACACGAGGTTCATATAGAAGGTGTAGTCAAAAGCAAACTGCGCGACATCTGCGACGCTGACGGCCGCTTTCCGGTGTAATGCCGAGCGCCCCAAACAAGTAATTCAGGATCAGTGCAGTCGCAACGATGCTCACATACATCACAGCGGCGATGTATAGCGCCACCCGCCAGCCGTAGTACTTTGCGTTGATCATCACCAGTGGCGGTACCATGAGATCCGAATAAATGAAGCCCATGATGCCAGCAAACAGCACCCCATTGGCGTTCAGTACCGTGGCGATGGGAATGTTGCCCATCGAGCCAATGAAAGTCATCGCTGCAACAAAAGGCGCTATTGCGGCATTTTCGAGCGCAATCAACCAATCCGGCAGATCGCCGCGCGCACCTATCAGGAAGATTTTTCCCCACACCCCGGGCGGGACCAGCACAGCCACGAATCCGGCGATGGTAAAGCCAATGAGTATCTCTTCCCAAACCATTTGCCAGTCTGAGACGAACCGGTGGCCCACGAGGTTCCAGCCCGCACGGCTGCGGATTCGGCGACGCCAGTCGAAGTCGGATTCCTCATCGTCAGCCTGACCCTCTACCATCTCACGGGATTCTTTGAACCAGCGTTTCGGGTAGGTCAACTTGATCAGAACGCTGCTGATGCCGATGAGAAGCAGTCCACCGACAACCTCCGCGGCCAAAAACTGCCACCCCAGAAAGATCAGAATCAGAATTCCAAGTTCAATGACCAGATTGGTGGAAGCGAACATGAAAGCAACCGCCGCCACGAAGTTGACACCCTTGAGCACCAGTGCGCGAGCAGCCGCAAGTGCAGCAAACGAACAGGATGAGGAAGCCGCGCCAAAGAGCGTTGCGAGCGATACACTTGTGAGGTTAGCCTTGCCCATGTAGGGCGTCAGTCGGCCCTTCGGCACGAACGCCTGGATCATTGCACTGACCCAGTAACCCAATACGAAAGCCCAGCCGGATTTCCAGAAAAACCCAAATGCCGTATTAGCGGCTTCGCCATAGAGTTGCCAAAAGCTCATGCTTGCCTCCTTCTACAGAAATCATGGTATGCAGTCGTGAATAAGGTCTCTTCATGCCAACAACTTAAATGATTCCTCTATCGTTTCAATAAGCAAAAAGCATAGGGCATGGGGCAGCTCGCCTTGATTTTCATCTTCCTTGCCAAACGGCAATCATGGGCCTTCAGTGGAATCATGAATGGAAAGGTTCCGTCCCCAGGGTTCGGTTAAGCTTTGTGCAACGGCAGCAAGACGCTGAAAGTAACGCCCCCTATCGGATTGTCTTGAAATTCCAGGTGACCCTGGTGTGCTTCAACGATCTTTTTCACGATGGCTAGTCCGAGACCGGTGCCTTCTTTTTTGGTGGTGAAAAAAGGCGTGAAAATCTGGTCTTTTTTCTCCTGAGGAATCCCGCATCCGCAGTCCACGATATCGATTCGCACATAATCACCCTGAACCGATGTCATTACGGTTACTTCTTCTCCTTCGGATGAAGCCTGAATCGCATTAAAAGTAAGGTTCAACACAACCTGCTCCATTCTTGCAGCGTCAAGGGATAACGCAGGAATAGATGTGTCCAACCGGGTCGCGATTGTTACCCTGTTTACTGCTGGATTATTTCCCAGAACCTTCAAACTCTGCTCGATGATGCTGTTGATATCGCCATCCGCCAGATCGAGCTCCAGCGGCTTTGAGAAATGCAGCATTTGTTTGAGCATATTCTCCAAACGCCCGGTTTCCTGGATTACGATTTCCAGTTTTTCGAAAGATAGATCGTTTTTATCCATCTTCCTTTGAACCATTCGGGTGAAACCGCCAATGGCGACAAGAGGTGTTTTCATGTCATGAGCCACGCTGGAAACCGCCTTACCCATAGCCGCCAAGCTTTCAGACTCGATGAGCGCTTGGTGCTCGGCTTCTTCGCGATCCCTTAATATTCCGAGCGTCATCCCTACCGCATTGTAAAGTAGGATCTCCAAAATCTTATTGAAGTCGTCGGGAGAAAAGTGCTGCCAATTCATGAATATGAAAGGCAAGTAGAAGGCGCTGACGCTCAACGATGTCCACAGGGCCCCTTTCAGTCCGAACCAAAAGGCCGCAAGCATGATCGGGACAAAGTACAGTTCGCGGAAGAAGATGTGATAGTGGTGCTCGCTCAATCGCGTTCCGTAGTGAAGCGCAGTGACCGCCAATACTTGTCCCGCTATGAAAACCGCCTTTTCTTTATGGGTTATCCGAATTTTCATCCGATGCCTTCTGTTTGTGTTGGGAAGTCGATCATCCGTTGCGAGCATATAGTCCATAATCGCATCTTTATAATAAAGCATTTGGCAAATGCTCGACCACATCCACCCGTGCAGGCTTGAAGGCCCGAAACAATACTCCCTTGGTCACCGCTGAGCTATTAAAGCCCGTTTCGGCGGCCATTTCCGCCTCGACAAAACCAGCTTCTTCCAACATGGCCAGGAAATCCTTTCCCGGTATTGCTCCGCCTTGTCACTTGGCCCAGCTTTCCAGCATGGATTTCAGGTCGGCGGGGGGTTGTGTAGTGAGGATCTGGTCTGCCATCATAAGGCGGCCATTGGGCTTTAGAACGCGCCAGACCTCTTTAAGCGCCTTCAACTTGTAGGGAACAAGATTGAAAACTCCGTTGGAAATCACCACATCAAAACTCTGATTGGCAAACGGCAATTCCTCTGCGGATGCTTCCTCAAAACTCACATTCTCAAGGGTGGTCCTACGGAGATTTTCCCGAGCCCGCTGCAGCATTTCCGGAACGAGATCAATGCCCACCGCTCTGCCGCCGGGGCCGGTCTTCGCCGCTGCCACCAACGTGTCCACGCCGGCTCCGCAGCCGACGTCTAGGACCGATTCCCCACTGTCGATCGGCCCCAGCGAGAATGGATTGCCAACGCCGCAATAGGACATCAAAACCTCTTCAGGGAGCGCATTCAATATCTGAGGATCGTATTTTTGCGCCTCAAGTCCGGCTCGCCCCGTCGGATAGCGAAAGTTTCCTTCGGGCTTAGCAGCCACTTTCCGGTACTTTTCGTGGATTCCTTCATTGATCTGTTTCCTAGCTTCTGCGGAAAGTATTTTGTCCATTTTAGCCTCGATGTGGATAAACGTCTGATGCCCATATGCCGCTGCCCCGATAGTTGCCGAATGTTTTCAACGGGCCGTGCACGGAAAAGCTTGATTACCTTTTCACGGAGAATGAGCAAGCCTGCAAGCGTCCAGATTGCCTGGGGTGTACAACGGTAGCGTCGGGTGTTGGGGATTCGCTCGACGAGAGTCTGTTCATTAAAGGCGAAGCCCAGACCAAGACACGGGCGAAAGCACGAGGTCTGCCACGCCACGGCGTGGTTTGCGAGACCCCGACATGGCAAGCAAATAGCCAATCGGAGACCAGGTTCCGGGAGTCTGTCACGCTGGGAGGGCAGCAAAGACGCGATGACAGGGTGCTTGGGGTGGTTGGTGACGGAATGCAGGGAAGTTCGCGCAATGTTAACCAGTGAGACCTGTTCAGGTAAAGGAGGTGGGTGTTCATTTCCTCACAGACCGTTGCTGGCCGACATAGGTTGCTACATAGCGGACGGGCGAGTGCTGGACCTGATAGGGGCTTTTCTCAAGCAGGATATTCTGGAAGAGATGACCTTGTGGAGCTATACACGCCAAGACCGACTGGCGACTATCGGTCTTCCCGCGTATGCCAAAGGCGCAGCACGTAGATGGTCGATTCCTGGATTTCATATCGCATCTCGTAATGTCCCACGAGGATGCGGCGAACCTCGCGCGGATCGAATTCTTCAAGCTTCTCACCGATGCGCGGGTGCTCCAGGAGACGAATCGGGGCTGCGGTTAGCGATTGCACGGTGCGAGCTGCGGCGCGTGTGTTGACCGGCGCCAGGAAGTCATAAAGTCGCACGAGATCGGAAAGGGCTTTGCTCGTCCATTTTAGTTCCATCAACGCGGCGTCGGCAGTGGGTTGTCGGTGTCGAGGCTATTCGCCCATGCTTGCACCGCCTGGTGGTCGATGACGTGCTCAGCATCCACATCGGCCAACGCCTCCAGTGTCAGCCGACGGCGTTCTTCTTCCTGCTCAACCCAAGCGGACAATGCCTGCTTAATGATCCAGCCGCGCGATCGTTCCAAACGGGCGGCCAACTGATCGACTTTCTCAGCTAACGACAAAGGGACGTGCGCAGTTAACACTTTGGTAGTCATTCGGAACCTCCTTTCAAGGACGCAGAATCCAGCGGCAAGAATCGTTATCCTGGGACGTATCATGCCGCCTGCCGGCCACGCCGTCCAGCGTCAGCCAAACACATTGCGTTACTGAGCTACGGGCTTTAATCATTTAAAATCTATTTGCATCATAATGATTAACTCTGATTAATTCAATAGTATAGGAATTTCCATTTTCACGGGCTAAAGTCCGCAATCCTGATGACTGGAGATCATGCGCAAAGGTAAAAAGACGCTGAAAGTGACACCTCCTTCGGGATTGTCTTGAAACTGGAGGCGACCCTCATGTGCCTCAACGATCTTTTTCACGATGGCTAGTCCGAGACCGGTGCCTTCTTTTTTGGTGGTGAAAAAAGGCGTGAAAATCTGGTCTTTTTTCTCCTGAGGAATCCCGCATCCGCAGTCCACGATATCGATTCGCACATAATCACCCTGAACCGATGTCATTACGGTTACTTCTTCTCCTTCGGATGAAGCCTGAATCGCATTAAAAGTAAGGTTCAACACAACCTGCTCCATTCTTGCAGCGTCAAGGGATAACGCAGGAATAGATGTGTCCAACCGGGTCGCGATTGTTACCCTGTTTACTGCTGGATTATTTCCCAGAACCTTCAAACTCTGCTCGATGATGCTGTTGATATCGCCATCCGCCAGATCGAGCTCCAGCGGCTTTGAGAAATGCAGCATTTGTTTGAGCATATTCTCCAAACGCCCGGTTTCCTGGATTACGATTTCCAGTTTTTCGAAAGATAGATCGTTTTTATCCATCTTCCTTTGAACCATTCGGGTGAAACCGCCAATGGCGACAAGAGGTGTTTTCATGTCATGAGCCACGCTGGAAACCGCCTTACCCATAGCCGCCAAGCTTTCAGACTCGATGAGCGCTTGGTGCTCGGCTTCTTCGCGATCCCTTAATATTCCGAGCGTCATCCCTACCGCATTGTAAAGTAGGATCTCCAAAATCTTATTGAAGTCGTCGGGAGAAAAGTGCTGCCAATTCATGAATATGAAAGGCAAGTAGAAGGCGCTGACGCTCAACGATGTCCACAGGGCCCCTTTCAGTCCGAACCAAAAGGCCGCAAGCATGATCGGGACAAAGTACAGTTCGCGGAAGAAGATGTGATAGTGGTGCTCGCTCAATCGCGTTCCGTAGTGAAGCGCAGTGACCGCCAATACTTGTCCCGCTATGAAAACCGCCTTTTCTTTATGGGTTATCCGAATTTTCATCCGATGCCTTCTGTTTGTGTTGGGAAGTCGATCATCCGTTGCGAGCATATAGTCCATAATCGCATCTTTATAATAAAGCATTTGGCAAATGCTCGACCACATCCACCCGTGCAGGCTTGAAGGCCCGAAACAATACTCCCTTGGTCACCGCTGAGCTATTAAAGCCCGTTTCGGCGGCCATTTCCGCCTCGACAAAACCAGCTTCTTCCAACATGGCCAGGAAATCCTTTCCCGGTATTGCTCCGCCTTGTCACTTGGCCCAGCTTTCCAGCATGGATTTCAGGTCGGAGGGGGGTTGTGTAGTGAGGATCTGGTCTGCCATCATAAGGCGGCCATTGGGCTTTAGAACGCGCCAGGCTTCCTTGAGCGCCTTCAACTTGTCGGGAACAAGATTGAAAACACCGTTGGAAATCACCACATCAAAGCTCTGATCGGCAAACGGCAACTCTTCTGCGGATGCTCTCTGAAAGCTTGCATTGTCAATAGATGTCTTGCGGAGATTTTCCCGAGCCCGCTGCAGCATTTCCGGGACGAGATCAATGCCCACCGCTCTGCCGCCGGGACCAGTCTTCGCTGCTGCCACCAACGTGTCCACGCCAACTCCGCAGCCGATGTCAAGGACGGACTCTCCCCTATTGACCGGCTCCAGCGAGAATGGATTGCCAACGCCGCAATAGGACGTCAAAACCTCTTCAGGGAGCGCATTCAATATCTGAGGATCGTATTTTTGCGCCTCAAGTCCGGCTCGCCCCGTCGGATAGCGGAAGCTTCCTTCGGGCTTAGCAGCCACTTTCCTGTATTTTCCATGTATTCCTTCATTGATCTGTTTCCTAGCTTCTGCGGAAAGTATTTTGTCCATTTCAGCCTCGATCTGGATGAACGTCTGACGCCCATATGCCATTGCACCGATAGCCGCCGAATATTAACTGCGGTCAGCGCAGGAGGCGGAGAAGTCAACCCGCTGTTCGGATTGTAATTATCCTTGACCTTCCTTGCATCATCATATAAATAATCATTGATATGTTATTTCTATCTTGAGTCAATGTCAATGCAGACGGTGTTGAGAAAATGGAAAGCCCAGCCCCACAAGAAGTCAACGACAAAGCAGCGGGCTTAAACGATCATCTCCCCAATGTGGCCTTTTTGGCCAAAAGCCTATCGGATGAAAACCGCTTGCGGGTCTTGCTCTGCATAAGAGACGGCAAAAAATCGGTGAGCAGAATTGTTGAAGAACTGCAGTTATCTCAACCGCTGGTTTCGCACCACTTAAAAGAACTGAAACGCTCTCTTCTGGTAAAGGTCGAGAGGAACGGACCTTTTATCTATTATGAACTTGCCGATTCTCGTATCGTCGACGTTCTCGAGACGTTAAGCACGGTGGCCGGCGATCTTTTGGCAGCGAGGACGACTTTCTAGGGTCCTGGAGGTGAAATAAGGCCATGAGTGATATTGAAAAAACAGTGGACCGAATGGAGCCCGAGCAAGCTATAGTCGAAATTAGCGCGGTCCTTAAAAAGCTCTTTCCACTCCTGAATGAAGAGACCCGAGCCGATTTTATGTTCAGACTTGTAGGGGACTCGGCTGATGACAAAGTCTCCAGCCTGGTTCATCGTTGACTCGCCGAGTGCATGGGCGAAGGTGTCGACCCAACGCAGATGTGTCAAAGTCTTGTCGATAAGGTTGCTCAGTCAAAGCAGTTGATGGCAATCACCGACCCGGATCTTCTGGTGCTTTTCGAAGACTGGTTTGAAGAACTGGAAGAGGAGATTGTTTCATTAATGAGGGAGCATGGTCCTCTCAGTCCAGCAGATCTTGCCGAAAAGACCGGGCTCTCCCTTCGGGGGGCAACGTTTCTGCTTTCAAAGCTCAAGCGTGAAGGGAAACTATAGACACGGATGGACAAGGCGGACAAGGCGGACACGGAGACACGGAGACACGGAGACACGGTGATGGGGTGATGGGGTGATGGGGTGATGGGGTGATGGCGGGGGCGTGAGAACCAGAGAAACCGATGAGTTCATCACCTTCCTTGCCTCAGGATTCTCCGTGTCACCGAGTTTCCGCTTCCCCATGCCGCACGTGGTTGTTCGTGTTTGGGAGAGGTTTATTTATGCATAAGAAAAAAACGGCATTTATAGCCATCGTGGCAGTCCTGATTACTGCCGGTGCGCTCTGGTACAGCCATCGTACCGTGCCTCCCGCGCAGGCCACCTGGAATGATGTTCTGGCCGAGGCGAAAGCCGGGGGCTACAGGATTATCACCACCGAGCAGCTTTCCGATCGCTATCAGAAGGACGCCGACAGCATGCTTCTTGTGGACACTCGCCAGGAATGGGAGTACCGTACGGGGCACATCAAGGGAGCGGTGAATTTTCCAATGGAGCCCACGGCCTGGTCGAGATGGCGCAAGGCATCGGCGCTTGAAACGTTCCTGGGGCCGGACAAGAATCGCACCATCATCTTTTACTGAGCAGGCCTCACATGAGTCCGCAGTGACTCGGCGGCCCGTGTGGCTGTTAGGCGAGGCTATAAAAACGTCTATCGTGATCCGTACGGCTATCCTGAATGGCAAGGGCGGGGCCTGCCCATCGCGAGTTCCCCGGCCGGACTTGCTCAGACGAGTGAAACACCCAAAGCACCGGGTCCTCTTACCGGTTGGGCTATAATCTGGACGCTTCTCGGCATATTCGCAGGTGGCATGGCCCTCAACCTCACCCCGTGCGTCTACCCCCTCATTCCCATCACCGTTTCCTACTTTGGCGGCCAGGCCGCAAAAGGCGGCGAAAACCAGGGAAAGCTGGCGGCCCACGGTCTTTGTTACATGATGGGCCTTGCTGTCACGAATTCCGTGCTCGGCGTGGCTGCCGCTCTGACAGGCGGCCTTATGGGGGCGATGCTCCAAAGCCCCATTGTGCTCATTATGGTGGCCGCCGTTTTGATCCTCTTTGCAACGAGCCTGTTCGGATTGTGGGAAATGCGTCTTCCGAGCGGCCTCACGCAGGCTGCGTCAAAATCCTACACGGGCTCCTTCGGGAGCTTATTTATGGGGATCACTCTCGGAGTGGTCGCAGCTCCCTGTATCGGTCCCTTCGTACTGGGTCTCCTCACCTGGGTTGCAAGCATGGGGAACCCCTGGTTGGGCTTCCTGGTTTTCTTTACTTTGAGCCTTGGCCTGGGGCTGCCCCTCTTTCTCCTTGCCATGTTTTCAGGGCAAATTGAAAAACTTCCCCGTTCAGGCGGCTGGATGATCTGGATACGAAAGTTGATGGGCTGGGTGTTGGTTGGGATGGCCGCGCATTTCATAAGACCGATTCTTCCCGGCCACTGGGGAACCGTTCTGCTTGCCCTGATCGCTTTGGCTGCAGGAATGCACCTTGGCTGGATCGACGAAAGTCAGGCCAATTTCCGGGCTTTTGCCTGGCTTAAGGACGGAGCAGGTGTTGCATGTGTGGTTGTAGCCGCTTTCATTGTTGCCTCAATGGCAATGCAAGGGCCAGGTGTCAGCTGGAAGCCTTATTCGGATGAGATACTTAAACAGGCCCAGTCACAAAACAAGCCCGTCATCATGGATTTTTATGCTACCTGGTGCACACCGTGTCGGGAACTCGATGAAGTTACCTTTCATGACGCCTCGGTTGTGCAGCAGGCCGATAAAGACTTCGTCATGATCAAAGTGGACCTGACTAAAGGCGGCAATCCGGTCTATGAAGGTTTGCTGCAGCAATATGGCATCAAGGGGGTGCCCACGGTCGTGTTTTTAGATCGAGATGGAAAGGAGCGACAGGAGTTGCGGCTGGTGGATTTTCTGCCCCCCGGTCAGTTGCTGGTGCGTATGGCTGAACTTAAGAAAAGTGTTGTGAGATGAAAGGAGAAATCTATGCTCAAAGTGCGGTTTTTTCTTAATGAACCCAACGGCAGGCCGTGAAAGCATTTTAAAGAAATGATGCCCAGGTTGGGCGAAAAATATGCCCTTGAAATCGAAGTCGTCTCCAAGCCCAAGGCGGAATACAACACCGATGAGTATTTTGAACTGGAACTGCCGGTGGCGCCTGCGGTGATGGTTGCGGATGAAATCCTGGTGGAAGGCTCTGATATTGCCGAACTTGATCTCGATAAAGCCATTTGCCGCAACCTAGGACTTCCCGAATCGGAGCAGAAGAAGGGGTTAATGGGCCGATTTCTGGGCCGATAACCGGAAAAGTCATAGCAATGATCCCTCACCCAATCTGTCAGCTCAAAGAAAGAGCTCGTGCACTCTGTGCTGGATGAACCAAGAACTCAGTGACCAACAACTCATGCAGGCCGTTGCCGGCGGCGACCTCGATGCGTTCAACGAGCTGGTTTTGCGTTATCAGGGCCTTGCCTGGAAGACGGCTTACCGCTTTCTGGGCGATACGATGGAAGCCGAGGACATTGCTCAGGAGGCTTTTCTGAAGCTCCTGACGGCCGCCCCGCGCTATCGGCCGCAAGCAACTTTTCGCACCTATTTCTACCAGATTCTGACCCACCTTTGCATTGACCGCACTCGTAAAAGGCATCCTGTCAGCATGGACAAGGCAACGGAGATGGCAGACTTATCGCCTGGTCCTTCCGAGAAGCTCATTGCAAAAGAGCGCAGTGCTCAGGTTCGCGCGGCGCTCGACACTCTTCCACCGAATCAGAAGGCAGCCATGATCCTGCGGCATTACGAGGGATTGAGCTACACTGAGATTGCCCGGATTCTGGGCGTAACTTCCAAAGCGGTCGAACGGCTCATCAGCCGCGCGATGGCTTCCCTTCAAGCCCGCCTGATTCATCCTTAACGCAGAATGAAAAAAGTTTGATTTTGTAGAGGGGGTTTTCGCCTGCTCGTTCGTTTATAGGTTTGAAAGGAGATAGCCATGAACTGCAAAAAGGTTCTTTCCCGTTTGCAGGCCTATGTGGATGAAGAGGTGCCGGCAATGCTGAGGAACGAGATGGGCGAACATCTCGACTCGTGCCCCGCATGCCGCAGCCGCATCGAGAGTATTCGAGAGGTCGGCGAGACCCTGGACTCGCTGACCGTTCCTCCACTGTCGCAGGAATTCTGTGCCCGTGTTATGGAGGAAGCGAAACGGAGGGTCCCGTCTGCCAGAGAGCGGGAATCGTTCTTTTCCCATGATTGGCAGCCCCTTCGATGGCTTTTCGAACTGTCGGTTCCGCTGCGGCTGGCCGCCTGCACCGCAGTGCTTCTGGCCTGTTTTCTCGGAATGTTCATGAGCAAAGAAGTTTCCCTTTACGAAAATCGTCAGGCATCGCTTGCGGAGACAGAAAACCTGGATGGATTCGAGTGGTTCAGTCCCGCTCCACCGGCGTCTTTGGGCTCTGCCTACCTTGCTCTGGCCGAAGCCACAGCGGATGATCCGGGAAGGAAATGAAAAGATGGTGCAAAAATGAACAGGTGCCGGACTACGCGGTGTGGTCTTTTTCCGATTCACCGAATCACGAAAGGAACACTTATGAAAAGTCGAAGTCTTTCCGATCACCTCAAAAACATTGCTGCCAGGGGCGGGATCATCGTCTTTTTCATCATGGCCTTCGAGGTCATGATCATGATCAGTCCCTTTGCCTTTTTCTTTTACTCTGTCTTTAATCCGGTGCTGCATTGGCTGGGCAATTATCCCGCCACCGAGTGGCTCACGACCTTTTTCCTGCCGCACATGATCCTGCCGCCGACCTTTTTTCTCAAAGCGATTCGCATTCTGGGCTCGATCCTTTTCGTTGTCGGCGCGGCGAGCTTCACCATTTGCGCTCTCCAGGTCTACCTGGGAAAGATTTTCAAGTGGGGCATTGCCGATATGGGCTTGTATAGGATCATACGTCATCCCCAATACCTCGCCCTGGGACTATGGGGAATCGGCATGAGTATCCTTTGGTCGCGCTTCCTGGTCCTTGCATCCCTTTCCCTCATGTTCATCCTTTACTACTTTCTCGCCAAAGATGAGGAGAGGCGGATGCTCAACCAGTTCGGAGAAAGTTACCGGCAGTACATGGGGCGCACGGGCATGTTTGTGCCGCGCTTCATCGAAAGCCGGCTGGCGGCGCCTTTCAACTCGGTCCCCAGCAACGCTCTCAAGTACGCCCTCATAACATTAGGTATTCCCATTGTTGTCGTCGGGTCCGACTTCATCCTGCGCTCGATCACGCTGGCCTCCCTGCCTCTTGAAGCCAGCCGAAATGTGACCCTCGTTTAGATTCTTCCCGAAGATGATGCCCTCAGTCAAAAGGCGCTTGCAGAGCTCCTTCCGGCATCGGGAATGCGATCAGAACTCTCCTTTCTGAAAACTGACAGAGATTACCTGGGCTACGTCATGCCTGCAGATTATGTGATGCAGGGGATGATTGCCGATACCGGTGGTGCATTTCACCTTCACCAGCACCACAACACGATAGCTCTCATAACCGACTGGGTCATGCATCCGTTCGACCATCTGAGGCGTTCGCCTTCGGCGGAAATGGCGGCGATGCACAACGTCGATCCGGCCATGGCCAGAAGGCATCACTGCCCTCTCGGTATGAACGAGCAGACTCTCCAGTGCGACGTCTGTCCTATAAGGCGAATCGTTTTCGTAGAGATCGATCACAACGGAAAAGATCGCCTGACCAAGGAAGGCCTTTTTTCCTTCGATGTAAAGCGCACGCCGGTTTCTTTCATCGATATTAACGCGCAGACCGGGCAGATCATCGATGTGAAGCAGGTCGGCAAGGCCACCGCGTGGAGGGATGTCCCAACTCCGGCGATTTGAAACTATCTCAAAACTCGGCCCCACCGTCACCCCGGCGAAAGCCGGGGTCCAAGACTCCTCGAAAATCCTGGATTCCGCCATTCGCCGGAATGACGCTCAAGGGCTTCGGAGCAGTCTTGAGACAGTCTCTTAGTTGGAGGATCGTTTTTTCAGAGGAAGTAATGATGAGGGAAAACTTAAAGACAATATTGTTCATTGCCTCCGTTGCCTTGAACCTACTTTTTGTCGGGACGTATCTCGCTTACAAGTTGTCCCCGCTCGCCGGAGTGCATCGGCCGGCTTTCACCGACGGGCCGCTTTTCCTTCAACTCGACCTGGCACCCGACCAGCTCAAGCAGTTGAGTGCTGAACGGGACAGGTTTCACACCCGGCTGCAGCAGTTGGGACAGGAGATCAACAAGAGGCAGCTCGGTCTCATCGACCTTCTGGCGGCGACACCTCCCGATCAGCCGACGATTAAAAAAAAGCAGGAGGACATTCAGGGTCTTCAAAGGATGGTGCAGAATAGCGTTATAGACCATTTCTTGCGGGCAAGTGCATTTATGACACCTGAACAGCGGGGTCGGTTCTTCGGGCTCATCAAGTCGCGCATACAAACCGGTCCCCAGGCATGTCCCCCCATAATGAGATCCGTTGAACAGTGCCGACCGGTTACCGGGACTATCATTCCCCCGTCCCATTGACGTAAATTAATGTGGAGGAATCGCGGGGAAGATTTCACAACCCGCCCTGCAAAAAAACAACAGGAGATCAGACCCTGATTGTGCTATCTATATGTTATGCATGATGCGCGGAGAATTGGATGTCAGTTAGCTGAAATCGAGGCTGGAAGGGTGTGGCATGGCTGTTATTGAACAGGCTAAAGAGGTAGCAACCAAGCTGATAGAGGATATCTCGCCGATTGCGATCATTCTCTTTGGCTCTGTTGCCCGGACCGGGGCGGGCAACGACCTCGATTTGTTAGTGGTCACAGAGCATGAAGGCATGTATGAGCGAGTGGGGGTATCCTTGCGTGAGTTCGGTCGCAAGTGCTCCATCGATTATTTTGTTGCCAGTTCCGAGAGAATAACTGAAGAGTTTCGTAAGGGAAGCCCTTTCCTCTCGGCGGTTCAAAAAGAAGGGAGGCTGCTGTACATGCGCAATTCGGTGAGGGAATGGCTGCATTTGGCTGAAGAAGACATGCGGCAAGCCGAGTATCTTTTTACTGGAGCGTTTTACAGAGGATCGTGTTTTGCCGCCCAACAGGCTGTCGAGAAAGGGATCAAGGCCGCCTTGCTGCAAAAAGGCTGGGAGCTTGAGCGGATTCACAATATTCGCAGGTTGCTGAGCATTTCGGAGGAACACGGTCTTGTCGTGAAATGTGATGATGAAGACATCGATTTCATGGACAGCATATACCGAGGAAGGTATCCTGCCGAAGAGGGGTTGTTGCCGCTCAAATACCCGACCGCCGATGATGCCGAGCGCGCCATCGTCGTAGCAAAGGATGTCCTGATACAGCTGAGCATTTTTAAGGGGACAGGCGCCACACAGAGTACTGAAGAATCTTTCAATTCCTGAAAAGCTGTTCCGACATGCTGCAACGCCTGCTGTTTTTCCTGACAGGCATCAGTAAGCTGACCGAAACCAACCGGTGTTTTTGTCGACCTGGATCTTGTCCACCATAGAGCCATCTTTGGTGACAATGTCCGCTTCGAAGACATCTCCCTTATCGGAAAAGGCGCCCAACTTCAGATTGGGATTGTTCGTGTTCTTCAAGTAGTCCTCGACCAGTGTCTTGGCCTGTTCCTGAGTTAACGGTTTGCCGGGGGTTTGGCCCGGTGCGTATTGTTGCTGGGGTTGTCCTTGCCCGCCCGGGGTTCTTCCATAGCCCATGCCGCCGCCCTGTGTGCCACGCTGGTAACCTCCGCCCATCCACGGGCAGGTCCAGCCGCCCTGCTGAGCACCTTGATAACCCTGCTGCTGAGCATAAATCCCCGGGACTGCCAGAAGCAGCGCCAGCATCAATAATGATCCCGCCAACATTGTCTTTTTCATAATTCTCTCCTTCGTTGGTCACATTGTGGTTTTTGTTCTCGAGGGTTCACGCGTTTGTTTGATCTTCAGCTAATCATGGATCATTTACGCAACAACCGCTGACCAACCATAAAGATCACTTGCCCCATCGCCGATTATATTGATTCGAATCCACTCCCATCTCAGCGAATCTGATTTTGAGGCGTGGAATCATTATACCCGGGGCGATATTGGGAACCCGGTCCCCAACCACGGTATCCCCAGCCGTATCCCATACAGCCTCCATGGCCCATCATGCCATATCCCATGCCTCGGGCGTGACCTTGCTGATATCCAGCTCCCATCCAAGGACAATACCATCCACCGGTATTTCGCCGGGCATATCCCTGGTTCATCGACTGATTATGCCATGGACAGTACCATCCGCCCTGGAAATAACCCTGGACTGGGGTCTGAGCGTAACCGAACCCCAAACTCAGTGTCAAAACGACGGCAATCGCTGCTACCAGCAAAAATATTTTTCTCATGTGTGTTTCTCCTTTCTAAAATCCTTCAGTTGCCACTTATTCTCGAGAGGAAGGTTGATTTCTTGCGTTTCACCTTCCTTTTTCCGCGGACTTATTTTTATGAAGTGAAGGAGCATAAGCTGTGCCAAGCTTTCTCGTTGTTTTTGTAAGATACTTAAATGACGCTGTTATTTGCTTAACAACGGCTAATGGTATTCCTTGGTAGCTTTTAGGAATCAGCGAAAGCTGGATAATAATTATCCAGTCTATTGACTCCATTGTCTCCCTAGTGGATAAAATTTACGCACATTATGCGGCCAGAACGGACCACTTTCAGGTTTTAATACTGGTGCCAGCACGTGGCATAAGCTGTGCTTTACTATAAAAATACAGATACCTGTCAGATGCTCAGGAGTCGTTTGTAAAGACGTTTCGTTCTTGAAATCAAAAGTCTGGCTGGGACGTAACTCTTTATTTTTGCAAAGCTTTCAATCAGAAAGGAGTTTCCCAATGAAGTCAAACCGCGATCTAACAGGTTGGGTCTGCAAGACACATGAAAATATTATGTGGGATGCTCCAGGCAAATGTCCCATCTGCCGAGAGCCATTAGAGCGGGGACCTATCTTTTCGAAACAGGAACCTTATGTACCTAGGATAGCAGAGGGTTCTAATCGCCGCAGTTTCCTAAGAGTTGGTTTCGGCTTGGCTTCGGCTTTCCTCTTGTGGCTTGGGAGTCGGTCTACCTGCAGGGGTTCTGCTATGGATGCAGGTTTCGGCACAATAAGTAACGCAGGGATGATGGGAGGGGGATGCATGGGTGGTGGCATGATGGGAGGTGTCAGGGTTCCGGAAAAATTGCCAACTCCAAGAAACCCTGAATGGATAGACAGATTGAGAGAAGTCCTAGCTCTTGAAACGTAGTCTTTTGTTCAGTATCAAACCGATGAAGATAAATTTCGTGTCTACAGGCCTTACATGATGATCATCCCCCAGGAAGAAAACCATATCCAGTGGATCACGGAATTGTTTGTTGCCTATGGCTTATCCCCAGCCGGTCCCACCCCCGCCATCAGCCGATCCCAAACTCTCGCTCAGGCCTATGAGATCGCCATGGATCTGGAAGCCAACCTTTTACCCCGCTACGATTGGTTGATCGCCAAGGCCGAAGATAACGACACCCGCTGGGTGTTGAATCCCGTATCGGCTCAGACCGGGATGCATTATAGGATGTTCAGCATGGCCTTGCGGATGTCGGGCATGATGAGGCCGGGTATGAGATGATCACGGCTACAATTTTGTAGTTCCTCTAAATGCTGCAGCAGCTGACTTGAACTCGATAAGAAAACGAGTCATCAATATGACGAAGACCGGAAAGTAATCACTCATTCGCCCTCTTTAACTCGGACGAAATTGGGGCATCTTATGTCGCGGGAAGGGGTGAATTTCGGGTTGGGCTTGCAATTAAGCTTTCAGGGACTCGGGTAGGATCTCCGGCCTTTGTGATACTGGGTGAGGATCTGCATAAGCCATTTTTCCGTCGGCACCACGCCCTGGGCCGTTTCTACCAGATAGGGCTTGCCCGAAAGAAGGCTCTTGGAGGCGCAGAGGCGTATGAAATCCTCAGGGGTCTTCACCTGTGATTTTAAATACTTATATTTATCCGTCATGTGTTTTACGGCCTCGTCGCTGGAGTACTTCTCCCCGTTTCTTATAAAGGTTAAATGTGAGTTCGCAACGGCCTCGATCAAATAGGCGATAGCCTGCTGAGTTTCTTTGTTCTGGGTCACTGGTGTCTCTGCAAAAGCAGGGGCCGACAACAATACCACCATCACCATTGAGCATAATGCTATTCTGCAGATCCTAAGCATTTTCTATCCCTGAATATATTTTGAGGCAGACATCGGCGCCTTCCATTTTTCAAAAAAATCATCAAGTGCACCCGTCGGGCCGATAGGAATATGGCCGAAGTGGATGGATAGCTGGTTTCTTGCTTTAGACTTTGGCAGGCCGTCGACTATCACCTTCCAAAGTGCTGCAGCAATGCCTGAGCGGTCCGCGCCGGCCTGACAGTGAATCAAAACAGGCCTTGGAACTTCTCTGAAAAGTCGCACCAATTCTTCAATCTTTCTCCGTGAAGGCTCATTTGTGGCGGATAGAGCTAAGTCGTAGTGGGCTACTTTAGAGTCGCGGCAAATCTCTTTTTCCTGCAAATACCATCGCTCCCGAGCATTCTTTCCGCGAAGATTTATCACGGATCGTATTCCATATTTGGATAAATAATACTGCAATTCGTCTTTGTCTAACTGGCCTGATCGGTAGGCTTCACCGGCCGTAATCTGATGAAAATTTCCCTGCTCTTCCATGAAAATTGAGTAGCCTGCGGACGACAGTACGACAAGGATGAGCGAAATAATAATTAGCCGCCTGAATCTTATGACATACCGTTTCATTTGTTTCCCTGCAGCCGCTGTTTCCCCCTTCCGAAGAGACTTAAAGACATATTTTTGTAACTTCTCGATAAGTATAGGCCTTAGCGAATTGTACTTGTTGGGTTTCGCTCCGCTCAACCCAACCTACGGAACCGTGTATCTTGGCGAACTGTAGGGTGGGTTAGGCGCGTCTTTTCGCGCCGTAACCCACCGAAATTGAGAAGTTACCTATTTTTTCATTAACAGCTTGTTTTCATTACTATTGGTGAAAAACGGAAGATTGTGCCTGCCGATAAACTGAACGTTCAGCGAGGAGACGCAAAGAGGTGATGGCGATTTCTCCTTAGCCGGATAAGTCCCAGTGCTGCCAGCAGCACAAGTGGCTCGCCAACAGCTACCGGCAGAATTCGCCCGGTGACAACCGTGAGTTTCGGCTCGACTTGAAACGTTGCGAGCGGACTGATGACCGGTGCATTGTCAGACGGATCGATGACGGTCAAAGCCAGGCCATATCGACCTCCCTCGATCAAGCGCAGCGACCAATTATGAGAGACACTTTTGCCGGGTTCCAGCCTCGCTATGTGGAAGGCAGCTTGGGCAGACCAGTCCTCGAGGTCGACCGGGTGTTCGCTGCCATGTTTAAGGGATACCAGCGAGACGTAGGCCACAAGGTTTTCCAGCGGTTGATTGCTCATGTTGGTGATACGGCCCACAAAAACCGGGGTATCTCCCATTTTCAGCGAACTTTGGGGAGCCTGCAGGAAAACATCGATGGGTTGTTTCTGCCCGGCCGAACCAACGGTCGAGATCGACAGAAATACGAAAATGCCAAAGATTGATAGAAAAGTCCTGCGCTTCATAGGGTAACCTTCCGTGTCGTTCGATTCATGATCATGAAAGTCAGCGCCAGATAAGCAATGAGAGTTGCCACTGCGGTCCAGTTCTGTTCCAATCCCTGACTGTCTATGACGATGCTGTCAATCATGTTGGTGCACAATGCAAAAGGGTTCAGCCAATCGAACAGGTGCCCGACAGCGCTTTGCCGCAGCGAAGGGCCGAGAACCAGAGGGACAGCGGAAAAGAGGGCGACCGCTACTCCCACAGAGAGCACTCCTTTGAAAGACCTGGCACGGGCCGACAAAGCCAGCATCAGCCCTCCATAGATGGAAGTCAGCAGAGTTCCTGCTGCAAAGAGGGCCGCAATGGCGGGTCCTAAATTTTGCCCGGAACTCCCGACCGCCCAGAGGTAAGGAACAGCGAGCAAGAAAAGCACGAGCCAGGAAAAGAGTATACCGGTCAATTTGGCTGTCGCCATGTTGTTAGACTTGAGCGGGGCAGCCAGCAGAGTCTCCAGGGTTCCGCGGTCACGCTCTCCAGCAAACCCGTCACCACCTCGAATGACGGCCGAGAGCAAGGCGATTGCCAGAACCAGTCCGGACATCAAATAAACGGCTTGGGCGTTATCCAGCAGGCTCAACTCGGTATTGCCGACCAGCAGCAAAGCAAAAGCACTCAGCACGGCAGCCCCTGCAAGGTAGAACAGACCGCCTCGCGATGAAATAATGTCTTCCCTGCATTCCTTTTTAAACAAAGCTAACATCTGGTTCATGTTCTTTTGTCTCCCTGGTAAGCCTCAAGTATGTATTTTCCAGGTCCTCCGTCACCGGACCCTGATACTGCAACGTCCCCCCACATAAAATACCGATGGTGTGGCATAGACGTTCCACATCATCCAGAATATGAGTGGAAAGAATAATGGTCTTGCCTTTTTCCCGATTCAATTTTTGCAGGAGGGCGTAAATTTCGTGTCTTCCCTTGGGATCCAACCCATTGGTCGGCTCGTCCAGCAGCAGCAATTCGGGATCGTGGACTAAACAGCGGGCCAACCCGAGGCGCTGTTTCATGCCCTTGGAAAAGGTGGCGACCGGAAAGTTATTTTTAGGGTCCAATCCTACCATTTCAAGATACCCGCGCATCGCGGTCGGCGAGACGCGTACGCCGCATATTTCCGCGTAAAAATCCAGGTTCTCTTTGGCATCCATCCATCCATAGAATCCAGGTGCCTCTGTAAGTGATCCAATGCGACTACGCAGCACTGCGCCGTCTCTTTGCGGGTCTGTGTTTAACACGCGAACCGTTCCTTTGTCCGCGTCCAGCAGTCCCAGCAGGATTCTTAAAGTGGTGGTCTTGCCGGCCCCATTCGGGCCCAAAAATCCGCAGATCTCTCCTTTTGCCACCTGCATTGAAAGAGAGTTTAAGACTCTCTTGCCGCCATATGACTTGGATAACGAGTGAACCTCAATGGCATTCATGTCTACTCCTTTTGCAACCGTTGTGGTTTTTCGAGATCTCTCCATCCTTGTCGTTATCTTAGCAGTCACAGATGAAGGAATGATGAAGGGGAATGAGAGCCCCTCAAACACATCCGTTCATAAGTGAATGAATGAGTCCAGAAGCCGACCACCATACTGAT
The DNA here is from genome assembly GCA_963781715.1 of uncultured delta proteobacterium. Taxonomy (GTDB): domain Bacteria; phylum Desulfobacterota; class Syntrophobacteria; order Syntrophobacterales; family Syntrophobacteraceae; genus Desulfoferrobacter. Next base: position 391,622 of record CAWAGW010000014.1, on the reverse strand, counting down.
TCTGCCTGCCATTCCAGCATGAACGGCATTGCAACCGAGCAACAATCAAGCCTTTGAATCGCGGGGGTTGGCCGCCATGCTCCTAATAGTGCAGCTAGGACCGATATATTTCAACGTCACATCCATTTGCCGATTTTTGTTGCCCCCTCCCAGTGCCTCCACAAGGCATTTGATGAACAACGGACCACGCCTCGAGAACTTCCGAAAGCCCTGAACCAACCTTCTCTATTTTCGACCATATTAAAGTGGGCGGATGAAGAATTCATAAAGCTGGCATTATTGTGAAGCCTCACTCTTTCTTCATAAACAGCCAGGCACAATAACTGTGATCTCAGAGAGGATAGCGAACACTTGCAATGTCTGTCGCGCCGCGACGCCTGTAGTTGATTATACTCTTGAACTAAGCAGAGTGATCGGAAAGGAAGAAAGATAGTTGGAGAGACAATCATGCGAATCTTGATTGTAGAGGACGACCGCGATCTTTTGGTGCAACTCGCGTCGGTTTTAACCAGCCAAAAATATGACGTGAAGACTGTCGTAGAGGGCAATTCAGCGGTTCATGAACTTTTTGACGGCAGCTTCGATTTGGTCTTGTTTGATATCATGCTGCCGAGGATAGACGGTCTATCGGTGTTCAAGGAAGTGAGGCAGCAGGGAATCGCTGCGCCGGTGTTCATGCTGACGGCAAGGGGTGCGGTCGAAGACAAAGTGGCCGGACTTGACTACGGGGCCGATGATTATTTGGCCAAACCCTTCTCCATGGCCGAACTGTTTGCGCGAATCCACTCGCTGTTGAGGCGACTGGAGATAACCGCGACCCCATGCTGCGAGCGAAACAACTGTGACGAATCTCCTTTTCTCGTTAGTGGCCTGCGTGGATTAAGATAAATTCAGACAGAGCTCTAAGGGGTGTAGCTTAGAATGAATTGCTTTACTTGAGGTCTTCGTTCGAAGGTATGACCAAACATCGGCAATTCATTCAACACCTTTTCATTAGGCTCCTTTAAAGCTTCAATCTCGTAAGCGGCAACCATCATACCGGTCCTGATGACACCCATTTCACAGTGCACAATGACCGGTGTCATGGAAGGGTCATTGACAACGCTTATGAATTTCTTGATCTGTTCCACTGTGGGAGGCGTGTCGGCAGCCATAGGAATGTCCACCAGATTCATATGGTGTGCCCGCGCAAATGCTTTCTCACGTTTGTACCAGTCCTGGCGATTCTCGTCTTCGGAACGTACATTGACAATGGTTTTGATACCGTACAAGCGGTGGCTTATCTCGAGTCCAAAGTAGGATAACGTGCCGCTTCTATACAATTTGCCGGGAACAACCGTTTTGAAATGATACATGGTTTGATGCCAAAAAACTGCGCCGCCGACCCCTATGCTGATCATGACGAGCAAGCAAAAGACCGGAATCCGCAGTCTGCTGTCGGTCAATATCTTCTTGAGTTGTTTCAGCATGCGTCATTCTCCCTGTGCCGATTACCAAGAGGCTCACTTCTTAGCGCCCGCATTGTGTTTTACCCGGAAGTACCCGCAAGGCGGTTTTGGTCGTTGATCTTCATTTCGACCAAACAAAGTTTGGCCTATGGCATGGAAGGTGGGGTTGAGGAACGAAACCCAACAATATGAAAATGTTGGATTTATCTGTTGAACCCAACGTACGTTTGGCTTATTGAATTGATTGACTCTCCCCCAACTTTGAGATTGGTGCAGAAAATTTGGGCTTGCCTACCCACCACACCTTGCAGGAGTGTAAAAAAAGAAAGATGAAGAATTTGTGAAGCCCGCACTATTTTTACTCCTTCACCTTTTCTTCATGGAAAATCAGATAAAATGGCACAAATCATACTACCCGCAACAACACATTACAATAATCGAGGCTCTCATATGTTTCGCCAATTCATCGTCCGGTCGGCCCACCGCGTGGGCCAATGGGGATATACGGGGCTACAGGCTGGCATTGCATTTCGGCAAACCATTTTGGCCTTGGAAAGGAGATTGACTGTATGAAAGAGATCACATCCAAGATTGCTTATTTTTGTGTCGGGATTTGCGACCTCGCGAACGAAAAATTGGGACCACTTGTCAGGAAGATAATTGAAAGGGGAGAGAAGAAGCACAAACAGATTCAAATAAAGAAGGTGCTGCGGGAGAAGAAGCTCCAAAGGAACGACATAAGCGCCCGTTTATGGTTCGAGAAGATACACCACAACTGCTTTTGAGCGGATAGAACCCGCCGCCAGTTGTTTATGTTGGACTGTTTTGAGTATGTCGTGGATTTCTTCCCAGTTCTTTTCATAAGCAACTAAGATGCACGGACGAGACAACTTTTTTATGGCAGCTGCTTTGGAGACAAACATGATCGACTCCGGCTTGCGGCTGCTGTAAAGCGCATATTTCAACCCGTCTCCATCTTGCTCAATTTTATACACTGCAACGGGATAACTGCTGCTCACCTGTCTCTCGGCTTCCTCCACCAAAGGCCTGCCGGATGCCCTTTGAGAAATCAGGGGCTGAGCCACAACGTTAAACCCGGAAAGACCGACGGCTAGCACCAGAATGAGCAAAGCGACGATGTGCTGTCTCCCGCGGCACATTTTCAATACCCAAAACCATCCAGCAAGCACCGCACAGCACCAAACCGCTGAAACACTCATAAGGATGCCCGAAGGTTTAGATGGATAAAAAAGCAAAATGAAACCCAGCCCGCCAATCGCAAGGATGGGTGGAATCGCCCCTAAGATGGGCCTCCATAGCCGTTCATGCGCTACGCCTCCCTCAGGTAAGCTCCTATCTACAAGTGTGGCAAGCAGTATGGCAAGAGGCGGAAAAAGCGGTAGAATATAGCGCCCGTGCTTTGTGCTGGCAGCCGTAAATATCGCAAGAACGGTAAGAAACCATATCAGCATCAGCTTCGTCAGTGGTCCTTGCGGAATCATTTTCCCGACTTTCCTACAGCTTGGGACTGCCCGCCAGTTACGCCCAAAGCTCCTGACAGCAGGAATACACCATAGCAGCCATGGTCCCCCCGCACCCAACAAGGCAACGAGATAATAGTATATTGGCTTATTTGGCTTGTGTCCCACTCGTCCGGCAACCTGCATGTTTATGACTTCATGAACGAAACCCATACCGCCGCTGTGCCATGCAATCAGCAATTCGGCACTCGCACAGAGGGTTCCAATGCAGATGATGAGCAGAGCGAAACGCAGCAGGTCCCCCGGTCGCTTTTGAAATAGCAGATATCCACCCCAAACCGCCGCTGGAAGAATGACCCCAATGGGGCCTTTCGTGAGAAAAGAGAGCACAATGAAGGTCATTGCCCCGAGCATATAAATCACTCGTTTGGTCGGGTTTCCATTCAAATCTTTGAAGTACAAAAACATGATGGCAGCCGTCACATTGAAAGCCAGCAGCATGTCAATCGTGGCGCTGCCGGCTTCAAGCCAGAAAGTCGGCGAGGTTGCGAGGATGAGCGCCGCCAGCCATCCAACGCGCAGGTTCACTTTGCAGCCGAGGTGATAGGTGAGGGCCACCAGGCCGACAGCGAAGAGAGCGCTGGGGAGAATGGCGGTCAGGGTGGTCACATGGCCGAAGGGCATTGAAAACAGCGCCTCCAGCCAGAAATACAGCGGAGGATAATCCGGATAAAATTGCCCCAGGACCCGCGGGATAAAAGTCATGCCTTTTTCGAGCATCTCCCGGGTAATCAACGCATTCCTGACATCCATCCCATAAATATCCCGCAAGGGTGTCGTCCACGTATAAGCGAGCAGCAGGGCAGTCAAGAAGCCGGCTAGGAACAGAAATCTATCATTGCTTTTTGCATTGAACATTTGATCTATCCAAGTCCTGGTTGTTGTTTCCGTGGGAATTGGCTTCCGAACCAATCGCATCCGTCTTTAGTTGCGACCAGATTAAGGAGGGTGGATGAAGAATCCATGAATCTGGCAGTATTGTGAAACTTTCATTCATTTTCCATGAACAGTCAGGCAGAATAAGCGTGATCTCAGAACGGATAAGAAAGGAGATGAAGACCTTGCGAGATGACCTGACCGGACTCTATAATCGTCGCTACCTTTACCGTTCTCTCGATAGGCTGATCGCTGCCGCACCTGCTGACGGCTCCCGGGTCTCCGTACTCTTGATTGATATCGACCATTTTAAAGACTTGTGGATCTTCCGGAAAATGAGTACCCGAAGTTGAAAAAAGAAAATGGACATGGCAAGAACTCCAGTTATTTGACTGCAATCGAACAACGGGAGGGGAAATCAAGCCATGTCCACATCTATACTCTACCATGCTTTTGGTCTGAAAGGTATCCACTATGAGTCCAGCCATTTCTCTGGAGACTGCATCTACATCAATGCCCGAATGACGGATCAGTATGTGAGGTGCCCAGAATGCACAAATCGACAAGCCAGTTTCAAAGGGCAAAAAAGAAGACTTCTGCGTATGAGTCCCATTGGAAGGAAAAGGTGTTTCTTGGACCTTTTGCTCCACCGACTCAAATGCCTGAGGTGTGGACATCTTTGGTGGCCCACTCTGCCCTTTATGGATGGTAAACACCGTTATGTAAGGTCTTTCGCACTCACAGCTTTGGATCTTTTGAAGTTTGGCACCATCCGTTCGGTCGCGGAGTACCTCGCAGTGAGCTGGGATCTTGTCAAACAGATCCACAAAGAGCGGCTCTCTTTGCTCTACAGGTCGGTTCCCTTGCATAAAGTCAAATACCTTGGAATTGATGAGTTCAGCTTGAGAAAGGGCCATGAATACATGACCATTTTTGTCGATATCGAGAATGGAAGAATCCTGCATGCCGTTGAAGGCAGGAGTAAAGAAAAGATCCAGCCCTTCATCGAAAAGCTCTCCAAGAAGGCAAAGAAACTCAATCCGATCGCCATGGACATGAGCGGAAGTTATTATTCTGCTATTCGTGGGTGGCTGCCCCATGTTGATATTGTCTTTGACCGCTACCACGTCTCGGCTCTCATGAACCAAGCCATTGATGAAATCCGAAGAGGCCAGCAAAGAGAGTTGGACGAACTCGGACAAAAATCCCTCAAAGGGAATCGTTTCCTGCTCTTGAGAAACTACGACTCCCTTGACCCTGATCGCAAAGCCCGACTCGATGCCCTCCTTAAGGCCAATCACCCCCTTTTCATTGCTCATTCCATGAAAGAGCAGCTGCGACTCTTCTGGGACAATGAGGAGTTTGACAGTGCAAAGAGCTTCCTTGAAGTGTGGATTAAGGATGCTATGCAATCTGGAATCAGCCCTCTTGCCAGGGTAGCCAAAACTTTGGCTGGCTACAAAACGGGGCTTCTCAACTATTTCAAATATTCCATCACCAGTGCCGTTGTCGAAGGAACCAACAACAAAATCAAAACCCTTAAAAGACAGGCGTATGGGTTCCGAGATATGGTCTACTTTAAATTGCAACTCTATCATCTCCACACCCAGAGGTACTCATTAGCCGGATGAACCAGACTTGGTAGACACCTACGGACATCTGAACGGCAGCCAGGTCATTCGGGAATTAGGCGCCACCATCCGGAACGCTATTGAAAGCCCTGCCTATGCCGTCGCCTACGCGGGGGACGAATTTGTAGTCGTCTTACCCGATTTTGACGTCTTGCGGGCCAGGCAGAAAGCCATGGAGGTCCTCAATCTGATCAACAATTCCGTTTATCTTCGCAACCATGGAGCGCAGCTGCGGCTGCAAGCGAGCTTCGGAGTGGCCACCTGCCCGGATCATGCCCGGGACATGAACGGGCTGCTGACTGCAGCCGACCAGGCCCTTTTCAGAGTCAAACAAAACGGCAGGAACTCGGTTGGAATATACGGAAGACGTTAGGATCGACTAACGTACCAGAGGCCAGCGGCCAGTTTTGTTGGATATGCTCAGGATAGCTGCGTTGCTCCTATCCTGGGTCAGGTTGGCGAGCTCGCCGGCGATTTCTGCTAAAGCAACATCCCTGGGCTGACGTGGTCTAGGAGCTTGTCCGAAAACTGTTATTGAGAGCGATATCGAGAAATTTTACTATTGTAACACGCTAAATTTTAAAGATTTATCTCTTCGCTACGGCACGCGGGGCGTGATTCGAAATGACAAAACAACATTCTCGGACAAGCTCCTAGGGGCATTTATGGCCCATGGTTTCCAGCCGTGGTACTTTGCTTCTCTTCCTTTGGCCCGCACAACCGAACTCCCTTCATCTGCTGCACAAGACGAAATCTTTTCGGCGTTCATCTTCCTGTAATCTTCATCTTTTTATAATGGCCTCGTTAGCTGAAGCATGCTGAGGCAATCGAATCCATTTCAAGAAAGGAGAAGAACGATGACGCTGAACAAGAAAGTAATTATGGGGTTTGCCCTCACCGCTTTTCTGGTGCTTCCAGGAATGGCTGTTTCTGCAGCTCCCACAGACCTGAAGGGCAGTATCCAGATCAAGAGGACGGAGGAAGCCGACCTGGTCGATATGGCCAAAATTTCACTGGACCAGGCTGTAAAGGACGCCTTGCAGGCGGTTCCTGGAAAAGCGGTGCGCGCTGAACTGGAAGAAGAGAATGGCTACCTGGTGTACGGGGTTGAGGTCGTTGGCGCAAACCACCAGGCCACTGATGTCAAAGTGGATGCCGGCACTGGCAAGATCCTAACAACCCAACAGGATAAAGGAGACAGGGAAGGCGACAGGGAGGAGCACGAAGAAGGACACGGTCACGAAAAAGAATAAGAAATGACACGACCGGTGGGGCGCATAACATCCGCTCCACCGGCTGAAAGGAGTCCATGCGCGATGATCAAGCAATTATTTTTGGTGTTTTCAGGAATTGTCCTGATTATGGGGCCTGCAGGATGGCAAGGGACTGCAACGGCCCATGCATATGATCCCACGGTTCTTCATCTCGCTCAGATGAATCGCAGCCGGCCTGAAAAGCCGGTTGCGCCGGAAGTGAACCCGCCCGGGGATATCCCCGACAGCCAGGTTTTTGTGGAATACATTTCCCCTCAAGGGCGTTACGAACTTCAGGTACCCGAAGGGTGGGCACGCACCACCGTCGGCACGGATGTCACATTTACCGACAAACTCGACGGTCTGTCCGTGGCGGTTTCAAGTGCCCCAACGCCCCCCGACCCAAAAAGCATTAGGACCGCTCAGGCCAAAACACTGCGGGAAACGGGACGAGCGGTGAAGATAAGCCACATCAAGGAAGTGAAGGTTTCCGGCAAACCGGCCGTGCTCCTGGCCTACGAATGCAATTCGGAACCCAACCCGGTGACCGACAAGCAGGTTCGACTGGAAAATGAAGTCTACTTCTTCTACCAGGGTGGCAAGTTGGCGGCTCTCAGACTGTGGGCCCCGCTTGGCGCCGATAACGTGGACCAGTGGAAGCTCATCTCCCAGAGCTTCAAATGGAGGTAATATGAAACTGCTCGAGGCCTTCGACCTGTATCGCTTCTTTCATGTGGAAGAAGAAGAGACGCTTGCACTCAAAGGCGTGAGTGTCTACTTGGAATCGGGCGAGATCTTGGCCGTTCAAGGGCCTTCGGGCAGCGGCAAATCGACTCTTTTAGCCTGTCTCGCCGGATTGGATGAGCCCGACGGCGGCCATGTGGCGCTCATGGGCAAGCGAATCACAAGAAAGCCGGAAACCGAGCGGGCCTCGCTGCGCGCCCGGATGATCGGGATAATGCTCCAATCCGGCAATCTCTTCGATCATCTTAGCGTGGAGGACAACATAAGGTTGCAGCTGCACCTGGCGGAAAAGGGTGATGCGCAGGCGCGCGTTAATGAATTGCTTGAGCTGGTCGATTTGGCTCATGTACGGCACGCACGCCCATCTCAACTCTCCGGGGGTGAGGCCGCCAGGGCCGGTCTGGCGGTGGCGGTTTCCAGCCGGCCCAAGGTATTGCTGGCAGATGAGCCGACCGGTGAAGTGGATTTCGAGACCGAAAAGAGGATTCTTCACCTGCTGGACGCCTACAGAAAGGAAGGTGCCGCCGTGATGATGGTAACTCACAGCGCTGCAGCGGCGGCATGCGCGGACCGGGCGGTGCAGCTGCTTGACGGAAGGGTTGTCGATGACCAATGATGTATTTGTAAGCACAAACCAGGTATTTCGGACGTACTCGCAGGGGGGAAAGGCCGTCAGGGCGCTTGAGGCGGTCAGCTGTGAAGTGAAAGCGGGCGCTCGTATCGCTTTGGTTGGCCCTTCGGGAAGTGGGAAGTCAACGTTGCTTCACCTGATGGCGGGAATCGATGTTCCGACCGAAGGGGAAGTGATCTGGCCGGCATTGGGCGGCAGGGAAGAGCTCAGACCGCGCAAGATCGGGGTCGTCTTCCAGTCGATGAGCCTCATTACAACGCTTGATGTGGTGGAAAACATCGAGCTCCCGATGCTGCTCTCGGGTACGAACCCGACCGAAGCAAGGGCTGCAGCCCTTCAGGCGCTTGCGGACATGGGCCTGGAGTCTATTGCCCAAAAACTGCCGGAGGAGCTCTCCGGGGGACAGGCACAGCGCGTTGCCGCAGCCCGGGCACTGGCATCCCGGCCTCGATTGCTCCTGGCGGATGAACCGACCGGCCAGCTCGATCATTCGACTGCAAAGCATCTCTTCGACGTCCTGCTGGGCTCTCTCGCATCATCGGATACGGCGCTGGTCGTTGCAACTCATGACGCGGCTGTTGCAGGGCTGATGGACACGGTGTGGACTATGCGCCACGGCCGACTGGAGACAGAAAAATGATGATCCGGTGGATCAAAGGCATGTTGATTCAGCGTCCCGGCAGCATGTTCGGGGCCATGGCGGGAGTGGCCGTTACAATCACTTTGCTGGCATTCCTGGGGATATTCCTCGTGACCAGTGCCGCGACCATGACGGCACGCGCCATATCCGGTGTACCGATCGACTGGCAGGTCCTGCTCGCCGCAGGTACCGATGCGGGGGCGTTTCAGAATACGTTGGAGAAAGCCGTGCCCTGCAGGAAGGTGGAAAAGGTGGGATACGCCAGCGTCGATGGCTTTTCCGCCGCAACCGGGGGCTCCGTGCAAACTACCGGTCCGGGCAAGGTGCTTGGAATCAGCGCAAATTACCGAACTGCATTCCCCGGCGAAATCCGCCAATTGACCGGCTCCAGGCAAGGCGTGCTGGTTGCCCAGCAAACGGCAGCCAACCTGCACGTGAAGGAAGGGGATAGCGTAACCATAACCAGGGTAGGACTTCCTCCGGTTCAGGCTGTCGTGGATGGGATTGTCGATCTTCCCTACGCCGATTCGCTGTTCCAGGCGATCGGCGTCCCTCCGGGCACAGCGCCGCAGGCGCCACCGGATAATGTGTTGCTGATTCCCATCGATGAATGGCACGGGCTGTTCGACTCACAGGCCCGTTTGAGGCCCGACACGGTCAGCATGCAATTTCATGTGACCCTGTCCCATGCTCTTCCGTCGGACCCGGCGGGGGCCTACACTCAAGTCACCCGGCTTGCCAACAACCTCGAAGCCCGATCCGCCGGAAGCGCCACGGTTGGGAACAATCTTGGCGCCCGTCTGGATGCAGTTCGATCCGATGCTTCGTACGCCCGGGTACTGTTCCTTTTCCTCGGACTTCCCGGAGCACTGCTCGGAATTCTTTTCACGCTTGCCATCATCGCTTCGGGCAAAAAGCATCGAGCACGGGAACAGGCGCTACTCCGGCTGCGCGGCGCCTCTATTCGGCAGGTCCTGGCGTTCCAGGCCGTTGAGGCGCTCATGGTAGGAACCGGTGGGGTCCTTGTCGGGGCTGCTCTTACCTTTGGAGCCGCCGGACTGCTCATCCCGAACGTGGATCTGCTGGGCGGTAGCGCATTGTTGTGGCTTTCGGGCTCATCGGCTGCCGGACTTGTGCTGGCCGCATGCTCGGTTCTGCTTCCCGCCTGGAAACAGGCAAGGCAATTCACGGTGTCATCTTCAAAGGGGCTGGTGCGCAGTTCCGGAAAACCTCTCTGGAAGAGGCTTTATGTGGACGTCGTCCTTCTTGTGATATCCTCTCTCGTCTATTGGAGAATAGCGAGCTCGGGCTATCAGGTAGTGCTGGCGTCCGAAGGCGTAGCGCAGATATCCGTTCACTACGAAGCATTCATCGCACCGTTTTGCCTGTGGCTGGGCGGAGTGTTGCTCGGTATCCGGCTGTTGGGAGGCATGATGAGGGGAGAACGGCGATTTCTTTCTACGCTCCTCAATCCCATGGCGGGGAACCTCTCGAGGCCCTGCGCCGCTTCCGCCGGCCGGCAGGGCTCCCTGCTGTCGCGAGGCGTGCTGCTGGTGGCCTTGGCGGTCTCTTTTGCGGTTTCCACGGCCGTTTTCAACACGACCTATACTGCCCAGTCGCGGGTGGATGCGGAATTGACCAACGGCGCCGATGTGACCATTTCGGGTTCGACAGCCGCTCCCGCTGGAAGCAAGCTGGCGGACCTGAAAACTCTTCCCGGGGTGGCCGCGGCACAGCCCATGATGCACCGGTTTGCCTATGTTGGACATGATCTTCAGGACATCTATGGGATCGATCCGAGACACATCGGGGAGGCCACCCACATGTCCGACGCCTTCTTTGCGGGAGGAAGCGCAAAGTCGGCGCTTTCCCTGCTGGCCGCACACCCCGATGGGGTGCTGGTTTCAGAGGAAACCCGGCAGGATTTTCAGCTTCGGCAGGGCGATCAGCTGAATCTGCGGTTGCAATCATCCTCTGACCACCAGTATCATGTGGTCCCGTTTCGATTCCTGGGAGTCGTAAGGGAATTCCCTACCGCACCCACGGATTCGTTCCTGGTTGCCAACGCGTCCTATATTGCCGAGAAAACCGGCTCTGGTGCGGAAGAGCTTGTATTGCTGCGCGCCCAAGGCGATCCAGGCAAGCTATCGTTGCAGGTGAAGAGAATCATGGCATCGTTGCCGGGAGGTAGGGTCACCGACATCGAGTCGACCCAAAAGGTCATCAGCTCCGGTCTGACCTCGATGGATCTGCGCGGACTCACGCGTCTGGAACTGTTCTTTGCCGTGCTGCTGGTAATGGGAGCCACGGGATTGATTCTTGCCCTGGGTCTGAACGAGCGACGCCGCAATTTCGCAATACTTTTCGCTCTGGGAGCAAAAAGCGGGCAGCTTGGAGCATTCATCTGGAGTGAGGTCCTATTGGTTGTTGCCGGTGGCGGCCTGGTTGGCGCTTTTCTCGGTATGGGCCTGGCGCAGGTCCTGGTGAAAGTGCTGCAGGGCGTGTTCGATCCACCGCCCGAGCATCTTGTGCTGCCGTGGATTTACTTGATGGGCTTGGCTCTTGCCGCCGTTTTCTCTACCGCTTTGGCGGTGCTGGGCATGAAGCAGGTATGCCGGCGACCCACGGTTGAGGAGCTGCGCAAGCTTTAAGTGAGGCAAAAGGGTTGTAAGGCTATGCGGATCTTGCTGGTGGAAGATGAAGCCTACCTGGCCGACATCATACGAAAGGGCCTGAGGGAAGAAGGGTATGCGGTGGATGTCGCCTACGAAGGTGAGGAGGGGCTCTTTCTGGCCGAAAACGAGCCTTATGATCTCATTATCCTGGACATCATGCTGCCCATAATCGACGGCATGACCATTCTCAGGACCATCCGCAAGACGCGGGTGAAAACGCCGGTCATGCTGCTCACCGCCCGAGATGCCGTTACGGATAAGGTATCGGGATTGGATGAGGGAGCGGACGACTACTTGACCAAGCCGTTCAGTTTCGACGAGCTGCTGGCCAGAATGAGAGCGCTGCTGAGGCGCCAGTCCGAGGTGGCAACAGCGGTTATTGAAATCGGCGATCTGTTGATCGACATGGCGACCCACCAAGTGAGACGGGCGGACCGGGTAATCCAGCTTTCCGCCAAGGAATACGCCCTGTTGGAGTACATGGCGATCAACCGGAATCGGGTGCTCAGTCGAACGGACATAACGGAGCATCTCTATGATTACGATTTCGATCTTGACAGCAATGTTGTCGATGTCTTCATCAATCGAATCCGCAACAAAATCGACAAGCCGTTTGACTCGAAGCTCATTCAAACGGTGCGCGGCGCCGGATACCTGTTGAAAGGATAGGATGTTTCCCTCAATCAAGGGCAGAGTCGCGGCATTCAATGCCATCGTTCTGTTATTGGTCCTAACGGTCCTGGGCGTGCTGCTCTATACCAGCCTCCAAAAGATCGTCTACGACGCCCTCGACAACAGCCTGCTGACTAAAGCCAAGGCACTGGGGACGCTTGTGGGTAAAGACAAAAACGAGGTCGAGTTCGACTTTTCCGACGAAGTCATGTGGGAATACAGCTCGCCCAGCTCCAAGAGCTTTTTCCAGATCCGCAGGGCCGATGGCGCAATATTGGAAAAGTCGGCATCCCTGGGCGACTCCGTACTTCCTTGGCGAGGAGGAAAAGCCAGTCCTCGGTTCCAGACCATTTCATTGAAGGGAGCGCCCACCAGACTCGTCAATCTGGAAATTGACGAAGACGTGGATGACCTCCGCGAAGCCAATCGACCTGCGAAGCCATGGCTCATCATACAATGTGCGGAAAACATGCAGGCACAAGTGAGTCTTTTGCACGACTACAGGTTCGTGCTGATCGTGGCCCTGGTGGGTATTATGCTCGTTTCGGCCGCGGGGGGGCGGCTCATCGCAGCCAAAGCCCTTGCTCCGATAGAAGAGATGTCAGAGACTGCAGGCCGGATTTCCGAAACCAATCTCGCCGAACGGCTCTCTGTAGAAAAAATACCCAGCGAGCTCAAGGTGCTCGCCATGTCGTTCAATCGCACCTTTGACCGGTTGGAGAAAGCCTTCCAGCGCCAAAGGCAATTTATGGCCGACGCTTCCCATGAGCTCAAAACGCCCTTGTCCGTTATCCAATCGCAAAGCGAGATTACCCTGAGGAAAGAAAGGACGGCAGCAGAATACCGCGCGGCGCTAAGCGCTGTTCTGGATGCCGGTAAAAGGATGTCCGATCTGGTCCGAAAGTTTCTCACCATTGCATCTTTCAGCACCGAAAAGGCACAGTTCGAATTGCACTCTATCGATGCAGCCCAAATAGTCGAGGAGGCGGTGAAGCTCTTGAAGCCCATTGCAGAACAGGCCGGAATTCGATTGACCGCTTCCGTGCCGGGGCCGGCATTCATTCGAGGCAACAAGGAGACGCTGCTGGAAGCTTTGGTCAACGTGATCGATAACGCCGTAAAATACAATCATCCACAAGGTTATGTTTCTGTCTCGCTCAGCAGAAACGGCGGGTGGGTAGTGACAACGGTCGAAGACAGCGGGACTGGGATACCGGAAGATGACCTGAATAAAGTTTTCGACCGCTTCTACCGAGTGGACAAATCTAGGTCCAGACAAGCCGGCGGCAGTGGTTTGGGCCTCAGCATTGCCAATGAAGTGATTGAGCTTCATGGTGGCAGAATAGAGCTCGGCAGTCAGTTGGGCGTCGGGACAACTGTTTTTTTGTATCTACCTGAAGCAGATTATCCGCAGGCTCATGGGGGCTGATTCTATGCCCAGGGGCAAGAACACGCTCCATTGCAGAACTGCCGCGTTCATGCCCCGGCCTCTTTACCTTGCTTGCCCGCAGGTCGCGCCCGGTTCCGCCAATAAACGGCAACCAAGCCTGCCGAGAGCATCAAAAGCCCGGCACTGATCCAATGAAGGTTCCGCAGGACCAGTTGCTCGTTGCGGCCGAACCAATAACCCACCGCCGCCAGGACCGTGACCCATAAGCCGGCCCCAAAGACCGTCGCCCAGCAGAAAACAAAGAAGTTCATGCGGGCAAGCCCGGCCGGAAGGGAAATGTATTGCCTGATGCCCGGCAACAACCGGCCGATAAAGGTGCTGATGTGCCCGTGCCGATCGAAAAACCAATCGGCTTTTTCCATCGACCGATTGCTGACCAAGAGATACCTGCCATATTTTTCAAAGAAGGGTCTGCCATATTTCATGGCAAGCCCGTAATTGAAAACAGCGCCAAGAAGGCTCCCCAAGGTGCCGCAAAAGATGACCATGCCGATGTTCATCTCTCCGTTGGCCGCAAGATAAGCCGCCGGCGGCACGACCACTTCACTGGGAAAAGGGAAAAAAGAGGATTCCAGAAACATGAGCGCAACGATGCCCGGATATCCCCATTGACCGACGGTGTTTGCCAGCCAGACGACAAATTGGTGGAACATATTGACTTCTCCTTTGATGATGTGTGGCTACGACCGGCTAGATGACGCAGCGGTTAAAGCGCTCCGTTCTTGTACCATGGTCCGCGTTGGGCTCCATTGTTCAAAAAAGGCATCGAGCACACCGGTCGGGCCGATAGGAAAGTGACCGAAAATGATGGATAGCTGCTCTTTTGCCACACCCTTGGGCATACCGTCAATGACCACCTTCCATATCGCCGCGGCAATCCCCGAGCGGTCGGCGCCCGCCTGACAGTGAATCAAAACGGGCTTGGGGGCTTCCTGGAAGAGTCGCAGCAAGGTTTCGAGCTGTTTTCGAGAAGGCTCTCGAGTGGCCTTGAGGCCCAAGTCATAGTGTTTCACGTTAAAGTCGCGACAAGTTGCCTTTTCCTGGAGGTACCACCGCTCTCCATCGTTTTCTCCGCGAAGATTGATCACCGATCGAATCTTGTATTCAGACAAATAATACTCCAGCTCGTCCCGGTCCAGTTGCGCTGACCGGTAGGCTTCACCAGGCGTAATGGGGTGGAAGTTCCCCTGCTCTTCCATGTAGATTAGGTAGCCGGCAGGCAGCGTCATGATGATCAGCAAAACGACAACAGCCCACCTGAATCTTAAAAGGAATTTCCCGATCATATCTGTTCCAGTCATTTGTTATCCAGGATTGGAATAAGACCGACGCGTTCCTGGAGACCGTGTTGGTCTTATATGGCTGCATTAGCAGTTCGGCAAATAAAATCACCTGTCAACGTGGTGCTGATCAGCGTGCCGGCTTTTCAGGCTCTCCTCGAGTTCGGCCACACGGTTGGTCAAAGCTGCTAAATCTTCCCGCCTGGCCAACCTCGTCTCCTTAATGATTTTGCGCGTGCGCTCCCCAACCTTGTCGAAGAAGGTTTCTTCCCCTTCAGTCGTTTCCGTAATCGTGCCGGAACGGCGTTGCCTTTGCTGCTCTCCCCTCTCGACGACTTTTGAGACCCAAGGCTTCACGTTTTCCTTGCCGATCTCCCACAGCCCGGTGCAAAAGCTCATTATTTTTTGCGCTACCCCACTCATAGAACCTCCTTTATCGTTAATAATCGTCTGCGCCAGAGAATCTTAGAGGCGGTCTGAAAATTGCCGCTTGGTCATCTCGAATCACGCCTCGGAGTGACAGTTCTCGGACAGCCTCCTAGTTCCGATCAGTGGAAACGGCATATTCAATGACATCCCGTTTGGTGACAGTAAGAAAAACGACCGTTCCAAGAATCGAGGCTAGGAAGAGCATGCTGGTGACCGCGGTGCCGAGCGCCAAGCCCCCATCGCCCAGAGGTTGTGAGAGGTAATCGCCAATTGAGGCGCCGAGCGGACGGGTTAGAACATAGGCAATCCAGAAGGCGAGCACCGCATTGAGTTTGAACTTCAGATGGGCAACAGCGACGATGGCAATCATGCTAGCGAAAATGATCCCGGAGACCAAATAACCCAGTTTAAGACTTTCCGCGGCAAGATCCCCCGCTGCAGTACCCAGAGCAAACGTGAAGAGTATCGCCAGCCAGTAAAAAGCTTCTCTTCGGGAGGTATAGATCGTATGGATGGAAAGCGTCTTTTCTATCGCATACCACACAATGAAGGTTGCTATCAGTGCCATGCCGAAAGCTACCGTGGTGGTTTCCAAAGGAACGCCCAGGTTGTCGGTCAAATTGTCGGTGATCAAGGTCCCGACGACGCTTATCAATACCACCGAAAGCCAATAAATGCCGGGTATATATCTGTTCGATCGAAACTGCCAAACCAGCGCAATGATAAGCAGGCCGGTCATGATGTAGCTGGTATTGGTCAATCCCAGGTTGAGATGCATGTTGAGAAAATCCGCGGCCGTCTCTCCCACTGTTGTGCACAAGATCTTGATGATCCAAAAATAGATGGTGACTTCGGGTACTTTGTTCAACATTTGTCGATCTGCCGTGGCGATTTGTTGCATGATCCTTTCTCCTTCACAAAAGTTGATGATTTCATCTTTGGAAGGCGAGAAATGCCTCCCGAACAATTTGGAAGGCCTTGTAGCAGATGAAAAATGAACGAATCATGAACGACCGATTCTGATCCGCCTGCTTTTCAGTGAATGAATCGAATTGCAATGAGTGCGGGGAGTCTTAGTGAGTCTTATATTGAAATGACACGTACTCGATTATTCTCCTCGAGAAATTCTTAGCCCTTTAATTTGGTGCTGGCCGGTAACGCCTTTTGATCGAAAAGGCTGCGCAAAGGGTTGGCAGAGGAATTGCTTTGTCGAGTTGACAACATCAGAGAGGTAGAAATGAACCCATTTGTCTGTAAAACAATAAACAGAGATGTTAAGCGAGTGTCTTTTTCAATCATTATAGATGCCTGAAAGATGCTGACAAAAATTTAAGGAAAAAGAAGATTGCATAGGAAGTGCAAAAAAGCAGTTCGCAAAAATGGGAGGCATCCAGTCGCATTGATCTTGCTGATAATGATCACAGCAGGATGTGCTCGCTACAGCACAAAGCCCCTGGATGATGCTGCGGTCACGCGCAGCCTCACTCCTCCAAGCACCGCGGAACTGCAAGTTGAAGCCGGGGCGGTCAAGCATCCAAGGCTGCAACCGGTCGAGGTCAATTTCAATAATGGTCTAGCCCCTGATGAGGCAGCAATCATAGCCGTGATCATCAACCCCAAGCTGCGAGCGGAGAGAGATAAAAGAGGGGTTTCGACTGCGCAGCTCTACCAGGCAGGCATTCTCCCAAATCCCCAATTTTCCGCTAGCCTGGATTTTCCTAATGCCGGAACGACCCAAGGGACGGTCACAGCATTCGGCCTGGGGCTGAGCTATGACACCTATGCCCTCATCACCAGAGGCGCGGAGATCGCTGCCGCCATGGCGAATGTTTCTTCAGTAGACTTGCAGGTGGCATGGCAGGAATGGCAGGTGGCAGAAGGCGCGAAACTTCATGCATACCGCCTGTTTCTCCTGCAGCAGCAGCTCGCCGTGGCCAGGGAGGAAGAACAAGGCTTGCACGAAAATCTTGCTGCAGTCCAGAGGGCGGTGCGGCTGAGGGACATGACCATCATAGACTTATCCGCTGCCCGTGCTTCCTATGAAAAGGTCCGACTCTCCGTCATCGGCATCGAACAGAACCTCAAGCAGGAGCAATTGGCCCTCAACCTCGCATTGGGCTTCCCTCCGGATCGTTCGGTTCAGCTTCAGCAAAACATCGCAATGCCAGATGCTGCAATGATTCCTCAACTGCCGCAGTTGACGAATGGTCTTGGGGATAGCCGGCTGGATCTTCTAGCGCTCAAAATGGGCTATCAAAGCCAGGAAGAGCACGTCAGGGCTGCGGTGCTTGGTCAGTTCCCGAAAATTTCCATCGGATTTGCCGAAGCGCGCGACAACACCAATGTCATCAGCAGCGGCTTGACACTCGGCATCAGTCTTCCGATTTTCGACCGCAACCAGGGTAAAATAGCCATAGAGCGCGCAACGCGGCAGCAGCTTTTTGACGAATATGCGAACCGCCTTTTCGAGGCAAGATCGACCCTTGCTACCTCCTATGCCAACATCAAATGGATTCAGCGCCAGATCGATGCAACCAGACAATATCTTCCGACCCTCAAAGATCTGGTCCAAACGTACTACCAGGCCCTGTTGGAAGGCAACGCCGACGTTTTGACCTATTACAATGCGCGCGATCAACTGATTGCAGAGCGCATCGCGCTGCTCAATCTTCAGATGCAGCTAGTCGATCAGTTTATTGCTCTGGAAGTAGCCTCCGGTAAGTACCTGGGACCGGTTCAAGCAAACGGGGTGACCGAATGAAAAGATTCAATCGTTGCGGGCGGGTAGTATCCCTCTTCTTTACCGCCTGGCTGTTGGCTCTCGGGTGCCAAAGCCAGCAGTCGTCGGTCGAGCAAAAGGGTTCGAAGGCAGGGGCGCAGGGTAGCGGGGCGGGCGGCGCCGTGGCTTGCGTAAAAACAGCGCCCATAAATAAAGGGACCATAACCAATCACATTGTTGTTTATGGAGAGATCATCCCGGCACCGGGGGCCTTGCAAACGGTATCCGTTCCTTATGAAAGTCAGGTTCTGGCCATCGAAGTCAACGACGGACAAAAGGTCTCCAAAGGAGAACCGTTGCTGCAGATTCAACCCAGCCCGGACACCCGCCTGCAATTGGAACAGGCCCGCAATGCCTTCAATCTTCAACAGCAAAGCTTCCAGCAGGTGCAGCGGCGCTATGATCTGAAACTGGCCACCAACGAGCAGTTGCTGCAGGCCAAACAAACTCTCGAACAGGCCAAGTTGCGCCTGGAAAGCCTCACCCGCCGAGGAATTGGAGGTGAAAAGCAGCTTCCCGCCGGCGTTTCCGGTTTGGTGAAAAAGGTTTACGCTCAGGAAGGCGCAATCGTTGCCGCCGGCAATCCGCTGATCGATATCGTCGCTCAAAACCGTGTGGAGGTGCTTCTGGGGGTGGAACCCGAAACCATCGCCCTGGTTCGGGTGGGCCAGGATGTTTCGCTAAAGCGTGTCAATGTTCCAGAATCGCCCGTGGCCACTGGCCCGGTGCGCAAAGTTTCCTACGCGGTCAACCCTGCTACCCGGCTGGTGGACGTTTTTGTTACGCTTCCTTCGACCGCCGGCTTTCTGCTTGGTGAGTCCATCACCGGCAGGATCCCGGTTACTTCCAGCGAAGGATTGATCGTTCCGAGATCGGCCGTTCTCCCCGAAGGCAACCGCAATGTGCTGTTCAGCATCAAAGACGGCAAGGCCGTGGAGCACAATGTCAAAATTGGTCGGAAAACTTCCAAAGAATACCAAATCACGGGAAAAAATCTGCAGGCAGGGGAACCTGTGGTTGTGGAGGGAAACTATGAATTAGTGGATGGGATGCAGGTCAGGACGGGAGCCTGCCAATGACAACCACCGGATGGATGCAGCAACATCGCCGATCGATTCTTTTCCTTCTGGTTCTGCTGGTAATCGGCGGGATCGTGAGCGGCATGAAACTGCCGGTGGCCTTGTTTCCACATGTTGATTTTCCTCGAGTGAGGGTTGATGTGGAGGCCGGCGATCGTCCGGCGGATCGCATGGCCATCGAGGTCACCCGGCCGGTTGAAGAGGCTGTGCGCGGGGTGCCCGGGGTGGTCAATATTCGTTCCACCACGAGCCGCGGCAGTGCGGAGATTTCCATCCGCTTCGGCTGGGGAGAAAACATGATTGCCAAATTCCTGCAGGTGGAATCGGCAATCAACCACGTGCAATCGGTCCTCCCGCAGGGAACGACGTTCGAGGTGCGGCGCATGGACCCGACCGTCTTTCCCGTCCTGGCCTACAGCATGAGTTCCGATACTCACTCCCTGGTTGAACTGCGCGATATTGCCGAATACCAGCTGCGGCCGGTACTTTCGACGGTGAATGGTGTGGCCAAAGTCGGCATCCTGGGAGGCGATCAGGAAGAATTTCATGTCATAGTCGATCCTGCGCGGCTGGCTTCCTTTGGACTGACAGTGCAGGATATTGCCAACGCCCTTTCCGCCGCCAACGTCGTTACGGCGGTCGGACGTCTCGAAGATCACTACAAGCTTTATTTGGTGGTCTCCGATACCCGCTTTCATAACCTTTCCAGCGTGCGGCACACTGTGCTTCGTTCGGGCAAAGACGGTGTGGTGCTGCTGGATGACGTTGCTACAGTCAGTCGATCGACCGTCCCCCGATACAATCGAGTTACGGCCGATGGCCGCCAGGCCGTCATCTTCCAAGTCTATCAGCAACCGGGCGGCAACACAGTGCAAATCGACCGGGAGCTGAAGGCCAAACTTGCGGATTTCCGCAAGCGCCTGCCGGTCGGCGTGACCATTGCCAAGTGGTACGACCAAAGCGAGCTCATTCTGGCCTCCGCATCCAGCGTGCGGGATGCCATTTTCATTGGCGTTCTGCTGGCTGCGTTTGTTTTACTTCTCTTTCTGCGCAATTTAAAAGTCACATTGATCGCCGTCATCGCCGTTCCTGCTGTTCTGGCCGCGGCCTTGCTGCTGCTCCATGTGCTCGGCATGAGCTTCAACATCATGACCCTGGGCGGCATGGCGGCGGCCGTCGGACTCATAATAGACGACAGCATCGTCATGGTGGAGCACATCATCCGCCGCCTGCGCGGGGGTGGAGATCATCACGGCAAGGTCATGGAGGCAACCCGGGAACTGAGCAAACCCTTGCTGGGATCTTCTGCCTCCACCATCATCATTTTTCTGCCGCTGGCTTTCCTGTCGGGGGTCACCGGCGCTTTTTTCAAGTCTCTTTCTCTGACCATGGCCGCCGGTCTTTTTATCTCTTATTGGGTCGCTCGCCTGGCCGAGCCGCTGATTGCCGATCATTTGCTGACGGCTAAGGACGCCGGGCAAGAGGAAGGCGGGATTTTGACTGGCTATGCGCATCATGGTTATGAGACTTTGATGCGCAGGCTGCTCGCTCATCCGCTGCTGATTGTCTGCCTTATCATTCCTCTGCTGTTGATCGGCTGGTGGAGCTACAAAAGGGTTGGCTCGGGATTCATGCCTTCCATGGATGAGGGAGGCTTCGTGCTCGATTACCAAGCGCCGGCTGGGACCTCTCTGTCGGAGACAGACCGCCTGCTCAGGCAAGTTGGAACAATACTACGTTCGACCCCCGCTGTTGACACCTATTCTCGCCGTACCGGGCTTGCTCTTGGGGGCGGCATCACTGAAGCCAATGAAGGAGATTTTTTCGTCCGTTTGAAGCCTTTTCCCCGCCCGCCGATTTGGACCGTGATGAACGATGTGCGCCGGCAAATTGACCGGCGGATTCCCGGTCTAAAGATCGAAATGGCTCAGCTCATGGAGGATCTTATCGGGGACCTGACTGCCGTGCCGCAGCCGATTGAAATCAAGATTTTTTCCGACAACAGCACCCTATTGCAAAAGCTGAGTCCGCAGGTCGCTGCCGCAATCAGCAAAATTCCTGGCGTTGTGGATGTAAAAGACGGCATCGTCTTCGCCGGCGATGCCCTGGACATTAAAGTCGACCGGGTCAGGGCCTCTCTTGAGGGCGTGGACCCGGAATCGGTTACCAAGATTTTGCAGGACGTGATGAGCGGCAAGGTCACGACTCAAATCCTGCGGGGCCCGAAGATGGTGGGTGTGCGGGTTTGGGTACCTGACTCGATGCGGGCAACGGAATGGAATGTCAGGCACCTGAAAATGAGGGCCCCTGATGGGCACCTGTTTCCAATCTCGAGGATCGCAACGTTTACACCCATCACCGGCCAGCCGCAAATCACCCGGGACGACCTGAAACGCATGGTTGCCGTTACCGGGCGCATCAGCGGGCGCGACATGGGCTCTGTAGTCAGCGATGTAAAAAAGGTCCTGCAGCGCCCCGGATTGCTGCCCAAAGATGTCTACTACTCTCTGGGCGGTCTCTATGAACAGCAGCAGATTGCCTTTGCCGGCCTGATGATGGTCTTTGCCGCGGCGGTTCTGCTGGTTTTTCTGCTGTTGCTGTTTCTCTATGAGAATTTTAGGGTGGCGGCAGCCATCCTGACCACCACTTTGTTGTCAGTCTCGGCTGTCTTTATAGGACTTTGGTTGACACGCATTCAGCTCAACATTTCGTCCATGATGGGGATGACCATGATCGTTGGTATTGTGACGGAAGTTGGGATTTTTTACGTTTCCGAATACGTTGACTTGCCGACCGCAGAAGATCCCGCTGAGGTTCTTGTTTCCGCCGGGAAAAACCGGATGCGCCCGATCGCCATGACCACGCTGGCTGCAATTCTTGCGCTTCTCCCGCTGGCCCTCGGCATCGGTCAGGGATCCGCCATGCAGCAGCCCCTTGCCGTCGCCATCATATCCGGCCTGATCGTGCAGCTGCCGTTGGTGTTGGTCGTGCTGCCCGTCTTGCTCAAACTCCTGGCTGCCCGGAGAGACTAAAGCCTCGCCCCCGAACCA
Source organism: uncultured delta proteobacterium (assembly GCA_963781715.1). Lineage (GTDB taxonomy): Bacteria > Desulfobacterota > Syntrophobacteria > Syntrophobacterales > Syntrophobacteraceae > Desulfoferrobacter. The sequence goes on along the minus strand of CAWAGW010000014.1, from coordinate 369,444 downwards.
GGTAATCATGCGTATGCTCGCTTTTTTCTTGTAGTCATGACTATTCACCTCTCTAGCATTAATGAGAGTGATCGGTTGCTTGAACGGGATACGCTTATTGCTGTAATAAGATACTCGATGGGACCGGCCAAAGTGCGAGTGTGATGTGTTTGACAGTGTGTTCCGAAAAGATAATTGAGGTTTGATCGACAATAAGATAGACATTCCAGATTCTGCACCTGAAGAGAGGTACCAAAATGAGCGAATATCAATACTATGAATTTCTGGCCCTTGATCGGCCTCTGACAGGCGAAGAAACAATTGAGTTGCGCCGTCTTTCCAGCCGCGCGGAAATCTCTTCGAGGCGTTTCTGCAACACTTACAACTTTGGAGACTTTCGCGGTTCCCCTGAGAAATTAATGGAGAAATACTTCGATGCCCATGTCTATGTGACCAATTGGGGAACTTTTAATTTTATGCTGCGGCTTCCACTCGGCGTTATCCCTCAAGCAATCCTGGAGCAATATGCCTCAGGAGACGAGCTCGCCTTTTGGGCGGCAGATGAGAACGTCATCATTAACTGGTATAGGAATGATGAGGGCGGTGGGGCGTGGGTCGATGGCGAAGGCTGGATAGACCGGCTGGTCCCGATTCGCGAGGAGCTCGAACGAGCCGACTATCGTTCTCTCTATATCGGCTGGCTTGCTGCAGTCCAATATCGGCTTGGCGTTGGCAATGCAGATGCAGAATACGACTACGAAGAAACGGACAGCGCTATTGATGATCTGGAACCGCCTGTGCCACCAGGACTTGCTTCGTTGAGCAGTGCGCAGGTGGCTCTGGTAGAATTCCTGGGCATCGACGGCGACTTGCTCGAGGCAGCTGCCGCTGCAAGCCCTGAGATTTCCGTCGATGTTGCTGCAGACAAGCGAATGGGGCAATGGGTGGAGCAGATTCCCGCCCATGAAGCGAAAGAGTTTCTGCTGATGGTTCTGCGTAATGAGGGTCGCAGGGCAGAGCGGCAAATCAGGGGGCAATATCATGAGTATTTGAGGCTTCATACTCCGGTTGATGAAAAAGATGCTACCCCGAGACGCAGTCTTGATCATCTGAGGGACATGGTGCAGGAAGTCAGAAAAGAGCGCAAAAGGCAGGAAGCGCTGAAAAGGGAGCGCAGGCGGGCTGAACGAGAACGCAAACGTCGAGAATATTTGGCACTAGTGGCAAAGGATTTTCCGAAATGGTGGCGCGAGGCCGATGCTAATGCCGCAGAAAAGAATGCGTCGGGCTATGACCGTGCGCGCAACACAATTGTCGACCTGCGCGACGCCTATGCACAGGAAGGACGGTTGGATGAATTCACTGAAATATTCGAGGAGTTCATATCGAAGTACTCACGCCGCCCGGCTCTTCTGCGCAGGCTGCAAGAGGCGGGGATGCCGGGCCTCTAAAATTCTGTACCACCAAATAAAGGTAATCCATTAATGCGCTGTGCTCTGTAAGTGAGCGTTAAGTACTCTTGTTTTGGATCATTGCATATTATTTTACTGAGAATCGTCCAAGGGTCTGATAGCTATTAGATAATATTCCAGGTCAGGTCCCATAAATTCAAATTCGCAAAAACCTCTGACCCAATTCTTGCAGCTTCGACATTCAAATTCGGTATACTCACCGTATGTTATTAGTCTCTCAAGTTCTCTTTGTTTGTAGTCTTCCCCACAATGAGGGCAAAACCCATCCTTATTCCCAAATCCGAACTCCTCAAATTCCATCTTTTGCCTCCTTGTCCAGAACCTCCCAAATCCAGCCTTTAGCCGGGCCCACCCGACGAAGCCGACCTTCTTCCTTCAATTTGGCAAGGTGTTTTTCTACGGCTCTGGGACTGATTTCGATCGCCTTAGCAATCTCTTTGGCCGATAAGGATGGTTGTGAACGCAGCAAATCCAGGATTTTCTCCGAACTTTTCTCCGAACCTTTCTCCGAACCTTTCTCCGAACCTTCACAAGTTTTTTTCACAGGCCTTCGGTGAACTATTGCGGTGAAAAGGCAGCCTTCCCGATCATCAAAAAAGTCGATTCCCGGCCAAGCTTCGAGTGCCCGCTTGATGCCGGAACCAAGCCTCCGGTAGGGCAGTAGTCCCTTGGCGACATAGGATGCCAAAATGGGATTGCGGATGATGGAGTTACCGGTCCGTATTTTCTCGACCATTAAGAAACCGGAGGTCTCGTTGAATTCGCGAAGCGCGACAAACTGTTAAACGCGGCATACATATTCTGTTGCGTTTCATTCCATTAAACGCAACCTACCATTCTGTGCTTGTGAATCGATTCGATTTGAGCAGCCCTTATCGTCGATACAGTTTTGAGCAACTGGATTGTACTGTGATTTCAGCCTCTTGATTAGGTTGAGGTAGCAACTCGCACTCTTGCGGATTCCACTCGGATTCGGACCTCATTATATATGTCAACACCTATCTCTTCAGCAACTTCAATCGTGGTGGCAAGTGCATAGGGAACTGCCTCCTCAAGGACGCCGGCATCGGCGCGACAGCTAACCTCGATTCCAAGATTATCTCCGTCAATGAAAACAGCAGCCTTTTCACCCTCTAGGACCTCATGCTGCAAAGTGCCGCGCTGAACAGCCCGCCAATCTGCTTCTTTCCGTTTCACCTGCAGTTCATCCTTCGGTGGGGTGAAAATTAGGGCTGCACGGCGCCAGGCCTGATGCAATGTATTAATGGGGGTGATCCATGCAAGTGTGATAACAAGACGTCGCCAACAACGATTTCCACTTAAAGATGGTGGTAATGGAAACCTGTGAATATGTGCCCGGTCATCTTGGAGCATACCACCCGCCAGAGCAGTGACTCTGCACCCAGTGCATTCACTCACACGACCTGGATCCGCAATGCCGTATCCTAGCAAACGTGTGACGTACTCTTTGAACTGACGGCTGTTTTCCGGTGTACGCAGCGTTTGGTCCAGAATTGCCCCAGCAGGTCCCCATTTTGCTGCATGTGCGAGTAGCGCTTTCAGCCAAACGGCGTATGGGACAAGGTCAATCATCTCGCCACCCTGGTCTTCACGAAGTTCGTTCAGCACGTCGTAGAGTCTTGAAGCAGCCCGGCTGGCAAGTGCGGCAGCGTTGCTTGTTCCGCGTTCGTGCCATACGAAGGAAAGGTCTCCAGCTGTTGGGCCAGGAGCGGCAACACATTGACCGGGCTCTCTGCGCTGAGTGTAGATGTTAAATTGCGCTTTTGCGCCTTGTTCGAGGCTTTCAAAGAGCACCACGCGACCGCCGGGCAGTAGGATATCTGGTTTGATCGTACGCCGATACCCCATCCCCTGGGCATTTATGATGCTCGGAAGCCCCTCATCGACATAAGGTTCAATTGCTCGCGGATTTGGGGACCCGGAAGATGCGTCCTGATGAATGGCTCCAACAGTTACAACATTCATTGCTTCGGCAGGAGACAGGAGTCTTCGATGCCGCGCATCGGAAGCCACTGCCCGTATGATATGAGACTGCAGATCACGAGTCGTTAGATTTATGGTTTGATCTCGTGGAAAACTACATTCAACCCTTTGCGTATAATTGCCTGCGCTGACGATGAAAAGAACCTGATAGTTCCAAGCAAGCCAGTCCAGAAGCCGTGCTAAAGGGCTCATGGCAGCTTCGAATGGCCGGTCTCGAATACCAATGGATAGATTGATGACGCATATTTGTGGAGCTGCTGGTGGTTCTGCTCCATCGCCCTCAAAAAGGCGGCGGACTGCCCGGTGGATCAAATCAATAACCAATCTGTTTTCCGGCACGGACTCCTGTCTTGACCGCCTCCAGTCTCTCATGTCTGGCCGCAGAATCGGACGTACATAAATCATGCGATTTAGAGCAGATTCATTAGCATTCAAGTCTCCGTGTAAAATAAGAGATGCCATGGCTGTTCCATGACGACGCTCAGACGCGGCGTAATTGGCCTCAAAATCGTCTGGATCATCTACTATCAAACGCCCTGCCAACCGGCGATGATTCTGCAGAGGCAAACCATCAAATAGGGCGACAATAGGCTCTCCAAGGGGTACAGATAATTCTTCAAGTTCAGCAGCATCTTTTGATCTCTCATCCTCAGCAATAATGCCGACCATTTGTCCCGCGGCACGGAAGTACTGGATGGCTTCACATTGAACCAGCGAAGAGTCTTCCCCCGTTTCTTCCATGAGAGCGCTAAGAGATCCTATTGAAAGTTGAGCAAGAAGCGCGTGATAAGAGATTTCCTCAATGACGGCTTCGCTTAGTACTCTGCCTTGGTATCCCTCAATGATGGCGCCTACTCGATCCCTCGCAGCGTTACGACGTCTACGGTCGTTTCGATACCATAGTTCGATTTCGCATGGGACCACCTCCTCGTTATGTTCAACTCGCTCTTGCCAATCCTCAATCACACCGGTTTCGTAAAGCCGGTCTTGTGTGCCCCAAGTCCTTACCTCGCGAAGCTGGGAAAATAAAGCGCTCCATTTGCGACGTCCGAGGGCAAGAGATTCACCAGACTTCCAAAGATTCCAAAGCGACAACAATTGCTGCAATGCTCGATGATTGGAAAGGATCAGAAACACTCGCCCACGCAACGCCTTGTCGAGACGCGGGGCGCCCTTATCGTCCAGAGCAAAGAAATCATCATCCGCTGGAATATCTTCTTCTTCGATTTCCCCAAGCCACTCCAACCCTTTGACGTTCCTTACAGCGACGATAAATTTATCCACGGAACCCACGGTCTCAAAAACAATGACTTCCTCAGGGATCAAACCTGCCGCCTCAATGCGGAGTCGAGCGCGTCTGGCTTCGAAAACCTGTTGCAGTGCGGAGAATTTGGGTTCGAGCCGCTCTGTTTGTCGGCCTCTTTCAGGTATATGCAGCTTTGGACCGGGTTGCGGCCTTTTACGTCTTTTGGCTGGTTCTGTCGGCTGAGGAAGGATAAGCAATGGTCTCTCAGGCATAGCCGGTCTCCAGTTTATCGGACTCTATAACCTTAAAGCGATGTTTCCACTGATTCAGCCGCTCTTTGACGATTCTTTGCACATCTGTTTGAGGTAGTGCTAGTACATAGCGACGATGTATATCTTCACCGAACTGTTCAATTTCGGAAAAACTTGCCCCCTTGAGCTGTTTTGCAAGGGTAGCTCCAGCAACACCTAGTTTCACTCCAAGCCTTTCTTCAAAACGGCGAAACCATTTTTCGATTTGTTTTGGTGAGGGAGGGGTAAGCTCCAGTCGTAGTTGGAACCTTCGCCAAACCGCTCGATCGAGCAGTTCCGGGTGATTCGTTGCCGTGACGACAACCACGTAGCTAGGCAGGGCATCGACTTGGAGCAGAAGGGAACTGACGACCCGCTTTATTTCGCCGGTTTCGTGGACGTCTCCTCTTTCTTTTCCGACAACATCGAACTCATCAAAGAACAAGACGCAGCGACGAGTTCTAACTTGATCGAAAAGACGGGCAAGCCTCGTTGCGGTCTCCCCGAGGAAGCTGGCGATTACCGCTTCATATCGAACAATGAGCAATGGCATAGCCAGTTCCGCTGCGAAGGCCTCAGCCAACGACGTCTTTCCATTCCCAGGAGGGCCGGCAAGAAGGACCCGATGCCTCGGCTCAAGATTATGTGAGCGCAATAGGTCTGATCTGTGTTGCTCTTCTGCCAATTCCTTGCATGCAGCGGTCACGACCTCAGGTAGTATGAGATCTTCCATCCTGCGGTTCGGGCTGACCTCGTAGAAGAGATTGGATGTGAGCCCATTGGCAAATGCTTGATTCGAGCCGGGCTTTGAGATCTGCGTGTGGTTCAGGTATCCGGCAAGCCGGTCAGCCAAAACATGGTGTTGTTTGGCCCGTTCCTCGGCGACCAAAGCTTCAAGGGCTTTGCGAAAAAGCGCATGTTCCCCTTTCGCTCCAGCACGCACTAAATTCAATAGTAAGTCAGCACGGGCCATTTTTATTCTCCACCATGTGCACACTTCGTTTGATTGCCATTCTGCTTGACTTTGGCTTTCTCCTCCGCGTCTCACGACTAATCTCATTATGGATGCGCTCAAGGAGCATCGAAGCGGGTTCATCATTCGGATCTTGCAGCACTAGTTCGCCGCGGAAGGCCTTAAAGAGGATAGTATCGTCAAGCAATAACAAATATCTCAGAATACTCTTTACATCTCTAGCTACTCTCTCAAATCGTTCAAAATGGCCTCTAATCTGCTTAACTATCGCATGCTGTTCATCAATAGGTGGAACACGAAAAAGATACTGTTGCAATGATTTTCTGGTAAAGTGCCTTATTGTGGTTCCGGTAAAATGCTGTTCGAGTTTTCCCATCAATGCATCATGCCATAAGTGGTAGACTAACAACCTGCCTGAGATCCCATTGAAAGGGCGAATTCTGTGAAGTGCTTTCTGATACATTGCCGCTTCATTTTCTTCCCATACAGCTGCCCTTCCAGGCTCACCGCCTTCACAGACGAGGACGTCACCTTTGATAACGCTATATCTATCTATTTCAATTTCCTTGTAAAACATTTCTAGTAAGTCAGTTGTATCAACATACCCCCACCTTACATTCATATTGCGCAAATAAGGAAGCTTGCGCCCCTCTCTGTTCTTCTGTCTATCCAGCATTTTCCCCAAGTCAACGTCTGCAATCTCTGCTGCCCCAGCCCAGCACCAACCATCCGGCAGTGCTGACAAATTTGTGCTATCCACAGGCGCTGGTTCCTTGTATTGCTTGCGACGTTTGGAGAATTCGGTGTCTAGTTGGTGCCCCGCAAGGCCTTTGGCTTTGAGTTTTTCCAGCTCGGCTTCTTCCCAGCGCTTGCGGTGTTCGAAACGAATGCGTTTGAGCAGTTCGGATGCAGGCTCCAAATCGGGGTGCTGCTCTCGCCACTTTTTGGTCAGATCACCTCTGAAGGCAGCACCAAGGATCGACTGGCGGAGTTGCTCCAATAGCTCCGGTATGACCTCCAGTGAGTCCTGGGCTCTGCGGCTGCGGGACTGAAGTTCTTCGATTCTGGCGACGATCCGTTTTTGTTCGTTGATGGGGGCAATGCTGATCTCAAGTTTGCCGACTATTCTTGGTCTAGCACGTGTGAGCGATCCGCCAACTCCAGATAAATCTGAGCATAAACGCCGTCTAAATCCCTCTTCACGAAGTTGGAACATAATGAAATGAGGGGAAAGTGCATTACATCGAAGAACAATCCATTCAGTGGATGCTATCTGTTCATATTTTTTTTGCTCTCTAACGAGCCAGACGCGATTAAGTCGAGGATTGATCTTGCAGAGAAGTACGTCGTCTGGCTCAATAACTTGCTTATTCGAACCGATTTCCTTTCCTTTTACGTATTCTGGAAGGTCTCTGTCGAATGCAGGGACACTCCACAATTCGTAAGTCTTTTCTGGGATATTCGCTGGATTAACAGAACGCGTTCTGATCATCAAGCTATCTATGTTCACAGTTGCCCATTGTTCCGGCAAGTCACAACTTTTATCTACCATTACAAGGCCTTCCCTTTACCATGATCCAATTTTTATCCCAAACATTCGACCGATTCTTTCAAGAGTTTGAGCTGCTAAAGGAGTCGCGACGTGGGCATCTTGTGCCGCAAAACAAGACTGCACTTTGTCAACGTATTCGGGTCATAATTTGATAAGGTGCTTCGACCAGCTGATTTCTCCAACCCATGGTTGGAGTTTTGTTGCCCGCCATAGGAGACAGTCAGAATCGGCGCATTTACCAGAGTTTCTTGGCTGAAAGACTCTTACCTCGGTTATAGATTCTGTGCTACCTCTAGGCATATTTTGCAATAGTCGAATATTTTTTGCCATAACTCAGTTCGTTTCTTCCAACAGCCTCGCCAGTTCTTGCATCTCTTGGGTGGCGATGCTTAGTTGGGCCAGGATTTCATCGGCGATGTCGGCCGGATCGGGCAAGTCTTCGCCGCGGCGGACGCTATCGTCCTGCAGCCAGCTGATATCCAACGAATCGTTGCGCTTGGAGATCTGCTCACGGCTAAAGCAGCGAAACCGGCCGGTTTCCCCCTGATCGGTGCGCTTGGCCTTGCCGTAAGGGTCGTCTCCGAATGCAGCCATGAATTCCTTGAAATCATCCAGACTCAATGGGTTGCGCTTGCCAAAGCTCGGCATGTTGGTGCGCAGATCGTAGACCCACACGGTCTTCGTGTTGTCCTTGTCCTTCTTGCCACGGGTGAAAAAGAGGACATTGGTTTTCACTCCCTGGGCGTAAAAGATGCCGGTGGGAAGCCGCAGGATGGTGTGTAGATCGCACTTGTCCATAAGGTCGGCACGGATTTTCTGCCCGTCGCCGTCGGCAAAAAGGACGTTGTCCGGCAGCACCACCGCGGCCCTCGCCTTGCCCGAAATCTTGAGCGATCGATGGATCATTTGCAGAAAGTTGAGCTGCTTATTGGAACTGGGCCAGGTCAGATCATCCCGGGTGGGGCGCTCGCCGCCGCGCTTGGTGCCGAAAGGCGGATTGGTGAGGATCACATCATAATCCCGGAACACTTTACCGTTGCTTGAGAGCGCGTCAGCCTGCAGGATCTGGCCGTCGATGCCGTGGAGCATAGCATTCATGAGGGCCAGGCGGTGGGTATCCGGCACCAGTTCGATGCCGGTGAAGGCCTCCCGGTTTTGAAATTCCTGCTGTTCGGCAGTGATGCCTGCGGCAAAATAATCGTCGGTCTGCTGCTTGAGATACTGATCGGCGGAGATCATAAAGCCGAATGTGCCGCAGGCAGGATCGCCGCAGCGTTCCCCCAGTTGGGGTTTGATCAGCTTTACCATTGCGTTGATCAGCGGCCTCGGGGTGAAGTACTGGCCCGCGCCGGATTTTTTCTCATTGGCGTTTTTCTCCAGCAAACCTTCGTACAGGTTCCCCAAACCTTCTTCCCTGGCACTGTACCAGTCGAGTTTATCGATATCAGTGACGATCTTCTTGAGGTTTTTAGGTTCGTCGATGTTGGTGTGGGCGTTGACGTAAATCTGCTGGACGCGGTTTTTCCCCTCGGTGCCAAGCTCCAACAGAAGCTTGCGGTAAAACTGATGCTGCTCGGTTCCATCTTTGGAGACCAAATCGTCCCACCGGTATCCTTTGGGGATCTTGCTCTCCGCCCCGGTTTCCTTGGCCATTTTGAGAAACAGGATGTAGGTCAGTTCGGTGACGTACTGGTGGTAGGTGATCCCGTCGTCCCGCAGCACGTTGCAAAGGTTCCAGAGTTTTTGGACAATCTCGTTGGTGGTCAAGTGCGGGTTCCTTCTCTTTGACCGCTGATTACGCGGATAACACGGATAAAATATAAATTAAATTATAGGATTGTAAAATATGTGTGATTCATTCCACCACTCTTAGTCTAAAGATATACCGGGGTTAAACTTTGTTGAAGGACTTTACGATCCTCTTCCATTTGAGAGAGGCGTATTTGAAGTTTACCAGCAGCCCGAGTTCGAGACCAGTGATCGACAGATATCCGATCATTTGGGCGATGTGACTCTCGTTGAAAGCCGAAACGACTTTTGTGTCCACGATGACCTCGCCGTCTATAATCAGGTCCGGAACCAGGGTGCCGATTAGCTGATCCCGGTAGACGACAGGAAAGCGACGTTGCTGGTCGACATCATGTCCGGAAACGCGCAGTTCTATGCAAAGTGCCTGTTCGTAGAGTTTCTCATCCAACCCTGGCTTTAGCGTGTTAAGAACGGTCATTGCCGCGCCGATGATTTCGCCGCTCAAATTTTCATGAATCATCATGCTACTCTTCTGTTTATCCGCGCCCATCTGCGAAATCCGCGGTCACATTATGCGGTCTTTTCTTCCTCCGCGTAAAGATTTTGATTGATGTCATCCAGAACCTGTCGGAAATTGCCTTGAAAAATCTTGTTCAACCGGTTGAAACCGCCATGGGTGGCAAAAGCTCCCCGGTCGAAATCTTCGCGGTCAAGAACGGTCTCGGCGATGAGTTGCTTTTCGATGCGCAACAGCCACTGGCGCTGAACGGCGGTCCACTCCCGCATGGCATAAATGCGCGCCATGGCATTTTGGATTCGAGCTTCGTGGCTCACCAGCGGGTCGCCCAGGGCCTGGCGCCGGATAAAGGAGATGATGTCAGCGGCGATGTCTTCGTTTTTCCAATCCTTCCAGGCTACCTGCAGGCTTCTCTCGCTAAAGCCCGCCCGATCCAGAGCAAGCTTCAATTCTTTAAGCGCTTTTCGCGTCAGCTCACGAGGGCGCTGGCACACGATTGCCAGAGCGGGAATCTTGTTCATGTTCATGATCACGAATTCCCGAAAAGCGTTGAGATAATCTTCGGGTTTTTCAGCATCCCCATAGCCTCGGGTGTGGGAATGAAGCCCGTTTTTATGGTGTGAGATGAGTTGTTTTTTTGGTCGGCTGCGGTTTTCATCCAGAAAGGCCAGCAGTCTGCGCCGAGCGGCTAGCTTTTGACGGCACTGCTCGGGACTTTCGCTTTTCAATGCATGGATGAATTGATCGAGCGATTCACCTCCCGAAAGGGTTTTGAATTCGGTCAGGTCATCCTCGTCCATCCGTCTCAAGATGCTCTGCAGTTTTGCCAGAATCTGCTCCACCTGGCTCTCCAGCAGCGCGGAATCTGCTCGATCTTCAGCCATGTCGTTCAGCGCATCCGCTAATTGTCCCAACGAAATCGCAGGATCTGCAGCCACGGCCTTCATGGCGGAGATCGGCGACAAGGCCTCATAGATTCGAACCGCATCGAAGATTTTGAAGTGACTTTTTTTGATGTGGTCGCAGGGACGGGTGGCCCGGCCCAGCATTTGTTCGAAAAGGATGCGGGAACGCACACGGCGGAGAAATACCAGATTGCATATTTCATGTACGTCGATGCCAGTAGTGAGCAGGTCCACAGTCACAACAATGTTGGGCAGTCGTTCGTTTTTGAACTGCCTGATCTTTCCCTCCGGTTTGTCGACTGAACCCGTGATCTTCATGATGGCGTCGTCGTCAACGGATACCCCACTGGCTTCGAATTCTTCTGTTAGAAGGCGCACGACCATGTCGGCATGATCGTCGGTGGCTGCAAAAATGAGGGTTTTGCCTTCGCCGTCCGGGTTTAAGTGCTTCACCAGTTCCCGCGCTATAGTGAGGTTGAAATTTTTTGTCAGAACTAACTTGTTGAAGTGATCGATCTCGATTTTGACCTCATCGGGGATGTCCGCGATATTGGTGATCTGACCGGTGGCCGGATCGTACATCGGGATGGTATCTCCCTTTTGCCACTTGATGCCGGATTTGGCCAAGTGGGTTAACAATTGATGGGGCGGTTCATGGTCAATCAGCCAGCCGTCGACGACCGCCTCACGGTAGGTGTAGGTGAAAACCGGCCGGCCGAAAATCTTGATGGTGTGCGGCGCCGGGGTGGCGGTGAGGCCGATCTTGACGGCATCGAAATAGTCGATCACACGCCGGTATTTGCTCAGGTAGTCGTTCTGGTCCCGGTAAAGGAGTTCGTCATCGCCCAGTTCCCGGTCCAGCGTGTATCCGCGGTGGGCCTCATCCACGATGATGCAGTCGTACTGACCGACACTTGGAACCTTGCGTGTGTCCGAAGGATACATGACAGCGCGCATTAATCCCTGTACGGTGGCGATGTTGACTTTGGTGGTGGACTCGATATCGATCTCATCCACCTGCTTGAGATCATATATCTGATCAAACGTCTTGAGCTCTTCCAGGCGGGTTTCCTTGAATTTATCGCCGGCCTGCTCGCCCAGGCTTTTCCGGTCCACCACAAAGAGGATGCGGCGAAACCGTGCACTTTTAATCAAGCGGTAGATCAGGCCGATAGCCAAACGGGTTTTGCCGGTCCCAGTGGCCATGGCTACCAATAGCCGGGTCTGGCCTTTATCAAGAGCCTCCTCGATTCTTCGGACGGCCATTTCCTGGTAATCCCTCAGTCCGAGATATTCCATGGGCTCATCGGCCAGCTTGGCTTGGGCAGCTGGAATATCCTGCTGGAGCAGAGCCGCAAGCTCTTCGGCCGAATACCAACCCTGAAGCGGACGCGGATGATTGGTGGAGCTGCAGGCATCGAGAAACCAAATGCCTGATTTTTCCTTGATTTGTTCCAGATAGGGGCAAGCGTTGGTGGCGAAAAGAAAGGGTACACGATAGTCATCCCAAGGACCAGCTACAAAGCGAGCCTCACCGTCCAATGCAACATCACGGGCGTAGCGTTTGCTCTGGGCAAGGTCAGAGAGCACATCCCTGCCCATCTTTTTCGCTTCCACCACGCCGATGAAATCAAGCCCGGAAAACAAGGCATAATCTGCCGGGCCGGAGTTCGTCGGCCATTCCGCAATGGCTTTGTTGACGTTCTTTTCGGGACGTACACCGAGAGAATACCTCAAAGCCCATGTATCCACTTGCCAGCCCGCGGCTTGAAGTTGATGATCGATGATCACCCGGGTTTCGTCTTCAGAAAGCTGCATCAAATTGGCCCGGCGCAAGGCCGTTTTGCGAGCCGACCGTCGCACTGCATTAGATGGTGATGAGGCACGAATGGCCTGCAAGACATCTTCCGAAGCTTTTGCCGGTGTTGCGGACGCGGGTAGATGAGGGCCATATGACTTGGCAAACCAGGTCGTCAAACGAGTCGATAACTTCAAAAACAAGGAGGCTCGCATCTGAATAGCTGCAGAGGGTAAATTCTCCGCCGTGTGTACGTTATTGAGAACATGAAAGAAAGGGAGCAGATTTGGAGGCAACAGAAGCCGATTGCTCAGCAAATTGAGTCGCGTTATTTGCGAGGAGTCGAAGGGTTCTTCAAGTCCCTCAAATGCCAGAATGGCCCGGATCAACGATTCAGCAAAAAGTGAGAGCTTTTCCATCGCCTCTTGGGTGTTTGTCGCAATCGATTCGACTGCATCATCGCATAGTACGGCGAGCCCAGGGCAAACAGATTTGAGGTCAGCAAACATTCTCATAGCAATTTGCCTGTTTTAAGACTGTACGCTTGCATGCGGGTAACGATCATATGGTCTATTAGCTTTATCCCAAGCGAGGCTGCAACCTTTTCAAGTTCCCTTGTCATTTCCAAATCACTCTCCGAAGGCACGGGGTGACCTTCTGGATGGTTGTGCACAAGCACCAATCCAGTTGCATTCTGGATCAACGCCGGTTTAAGAATTTCGCGTGGATAGAGTGGCGCATGATTCACAGTGCCGGCCGTGACCTCGGTGTGGTGCAGTATACGTTTGGCGTCATCTAGATAGATTGCATAAACGCTTTCACTGGCACGAGACCCCAGATGGAGCCGGACAAAGTCGAAAATATCTTCAGGGCCGGAAACTGTGACTTGATTCTCGACGGTCGTTTCCATGCATCGAGTGAGATAGGCCTGAACGAGCTTGAGAAATAGGGCAATCTCTGGTCCAACTCCGTTGACCTCCATTAGTCGCTGCTCCGGTTGCTGAAGTACGCTCAAAAGATTCCCGAATCGATGGAGCAAGGCTTTTGCTACATCCTTTGTATTCCTGCGGGGTCTTGAGTAGGAAAGCAGCAGCTCAAGCAGTTCATAGTCGGCAAGGGCATCACGACCCGACTTGGCAAAACGTTCCCGCAACCGTTTTCGGTGTCCAGCAGGGCCTAATTTGTTATCGGAGGGTTTTTTCATTTGCTGTGCATTTCATGGCAAAAGAGACTCGAAGGCCTATAGGCCCCAGCCAACCTCAAAGCAGCTGACAAATCGCCCTTGCCCTAATTGTTCGTCCACAAGAAATTCACGGCTTGGAGCCTGTCAGTTCAGGTTGAGTTGATTGAGTACTCCGAAAGGCAAAACTCAAGCCCAATTCTGCATCCAGATTCTTCATGAAAAGAACCAGTCTTCAAGACCCGGGATCGAAGCTGGATAGTTTCGATTTAGCGCTGTCACAAGATTTGCCTTTTGCGTGAATTTGAATCTGAACTGGGTTTTGAGATTGTGGGGGGATATTATATCAGCTGAAAGATTTGCTCAAGGTCAATAAGACGAAACAGTACCAAAATGAAAATACTTTGAGCAATCATTCGCATCAATGGTATAAACATTTCAGATGAATAGAAATCGCAAAGTTCAGCCAATTTGCGTAATAGAACCCATTATCGTGGAAAAACTTGACGGAAAGGTCACATCTTTATTATCGAATTAAAGTTGCACGGTATAAATCTGAAGCTCTACCGATTGGCGGATGATCTATAGGAATACATTGCGCATCCTGCAAAATCGAAGGTACCCAAGAACTACGCATCTTTTGTCGGTGGATTATGAATCTTAAAGCTGTTCTTGAGAAGCTCATTAACTTTTTTTCGAAAGAGGGGATTGATTTTGCTCTAATAGGCGCATTTGCGCTCAAGGCTTATGGCTATGTGCGATCCACTCAGGATGTGGATTTTTTGGTCAGGGCGAGAGACCAGCAAAGGATCGTTGGTTTTTTGGAATCAATTGGCTATGAAACCCTGCACCTTACCAGGGGCTTTTCAAATCATCTTCACTCGATCAGAAGTCTCGGCAGGATTGATTTCGTTTACGTGGAAGGTGAAACAGCCGAAAAGATGTTTTTAGAGGCACACCCTCTCCTCATTCTTGAGAATCTATCCGTACCAGTGGTTCGGCCGGAGCACCTGATCGCTCTGAAAGTCTTTGCGATGAAAAACGATCCCCAGAGGACCTTCAGAGAAATGGCGGACATTCAACAGATCCTTCGCTGGCCTGGGATAAACCGGGAAGAAGTGAGGGGATATTTTGAAAAATATGGCTTACTGGAAAAGTACAATGAACTTGCCGAAGAGCAGTAAGAAAATACTTGATTTAGAAGCCGATCTTGCTCTGACTCCTGAGGATTTCCGGGCAATGGGGCGGAAGCCGCCAGTGATGGACCGGAACCTTTCAAGTTATCTGGATTTTCTCGAAGAGATCGGCGCCTTTGAAACCCGGAAGACCGATGTGAAGATATACGAGGAGCAATTCGAGCTTTGAGAACTTGGGAAAAAGCAAGCGTCCTGTTTCACGGCGCGGCATAGCCGCAGCCAAACTTGATTTCACCACGAAGGACACGAAGAGCACGAAGAAAATTCTAAGTGAATTTAAATAATATCAATAGGTTGCAAAGATAATCTTTGCAAATAAACAAGAAACTTGGTGTTAGTATCACAGATAGTGCAGGCAATTGGTCCTCAATGGTTCGGCAGGGGTGCTCGCAGTGCAGGCGCTTGCGCAGAGTGAGGCCCTGCGCTACGAACTCGATTGGGATGTTTTGTTTTTCATGGCCTTTTGGATTGGAAAGGGAAGGAATGGCGGTGCCTATTACTACAACGATAGATCGACACCCTTTTAGCCACGTCTTTCCGGGTGAAACGAGGAAACTTAAGGGCTGTCCATACTCACCAAAGATTTCTCTCTTGCGCTCGAGATGACACTACAGAACAAAATCTCGCTGTATTATCTAGAGTTCAAGCAACAACGGGGTGAAGCTGGTCTATCGTGGCGAACTTTAGGGGTTCCGTTATGAAAAATGAAATATTGGAGATTCTCTCCACAATTGATGATCCGGTCAAGAAAAGGGCGATGTTTATTGCGATATTGTCCAAGCGAGTTGTCGATCAGGGAGCCGAAATGCCAATCGTTGTTGGCGGGGAGGCACTCGAAATCTACACTCAGGGGAACTACACAACGGGCGATATCGACGTCAAATCATCCTATAATGAGATGGAAATAGCGCTCTTTGAGATGGGCTTCAGAAAGCGAGGGAGGGCATTTTATAGTGAGAAGCTCGATATTTATATCGACTGGCTGGGAGCCACTCTCGAAGAAGGAGCAGAAGCCGAGCGGCGGACTGCAATTATAGAGATAGATCAGGATCGTTTCATTCGCTTGATCTCAATTGAAGATCTTATAATTGATAGGCTAAACGCTGCCAAGTGGTGGAAAGATAGTGACAGCCGCATGTGGGCGGGTGTCCTCGCAAAAATTAAGGAAGCGACTGGCGGGTCTTTGGATATGGAATATTTACGGCGACGAGCTATGGCGGAAGAGGTTGAGGATGAGCTCAAAGAATGTTTATCGCTATGAAGAATTGAAAGAAGCCGCGCGCAAGGTGCGATCAAAGCTTTTCATCGAAGGAAAATTACGAGCAGAAAAACGGGTCAGAAAGAAACCAAGAGATCCAGACGACCTGCAGATGCTGTTTGAGAGGGCTATGAACACCCTTAGAAAATATCCGCCAAAGAAAAAGGGAGACCGTTTGGTTCTCCCTTACTTCAAGATTAACGTCTTTGATGACTCTTCCCAGAGTCAGATCGAATGAATGGCAGGGGACTCGGCAGATTGAAAACAGAATCCGCATTTAGAAAATCCCCCTTTTCCTGAACGCACAGTTATACGCACTTGCTGCCGTGGGTAGGACACGGTGACAGGGAGACGCGGCGAAGTTTGTAGCCTTTCGAGTAGCCAATCCATGCAACTGGAGAACCGGAAAATGCTACATGGTAGTCATTCGTCGCCCGTCAGTGTATAGGCTCCGGCCTAGCGCAGTACGCGGCACGGAAGCCGCGCACTGCGCGTTCGGCAATGGAGCGCAGCTGGATTACCCTGCGTGCTCTTCTTCATGCTCGTCGTCATGGTTTTCGTGTTCGCCGTTGTTCATTTCGTGATGTTCGGCTTCTTCCTGTTTAACCGACAGAATTTTTGGAGTTCCGGCATCGACTTTGACCTTCACGATGTTGGCGTCGGTTTTGGCTACCTCCACTTCATAGACCAGAAAGCCATTTTCATCTTCCAGTTCAGCTTTGAGGGCCTTGCCTTTTTCTTGCTGAAGTGCTGCTTGAACGGCTTCCGTCAGAGTGACTTTGGCAAGAGTCGGATACTGGGCTTCCGACTGATTTTCCACTTTAACGGTTGCTGCCTCGCTTTTCTTTTTGCTGGAGCTTGCCCAGCCAATCCCGCTGGCTGCCGCAGCGATCAGCAATGCTACCAGAATGTTTGCCGACCATCGTTTGTTTCTTCTTTTCATAAATTCTCCTCCAAGTTACTAGGGCTACGCCCCGTTAGTTTTTCTAAGGACGACCATCTAAAATCGTCCGCCTCTGTTTGCCGGCAATTTAATGGGCGCGTATGAAGAAAAGATGAAGCGAATGAGGAGGCAAAAAAAGGATGATCTTGTTCTTCATGTTTTCTTCATAAAGGGGGTGTTTCTATGTGTTCTTTTGAGAAAGAATCCAGGAGTCAGGAGCCAGAATCCAGAAAGTGCAGCGGTTTTTCGTTGTGCTTTGCGCTTGTGGGAGGTCACTTGAGTTTTAATGGTTCGTTGTGAACTACCGATCATGACCTTTCCTTTCGAAGGGCAGAATTTAGGAGCCGTAACGCGAAGGACTCTTAACTTAACTCACAAAGCGATATAATGTTCCAGGTGTCATTTCCGTGGGTTTGGTACGCACCATGCTTTTAGGCAGAGTCATGATAGTTTGTTGGGAATTTCCTTGAAACGTAGGAAACTGGGCGGATATGCGAATTTTGATTGTAGACGACGATCTGGATTTATTGGGGCAGCTTGAGCGGGCGTTGGTTGAACAAAAGTATGACGTCAAGACGGTTGCGGATGGTGAGGCGGCTCTCGACGAACTGTTTGACCGCACATACGATCTGGTTCTGCTGGATATCATGCTGCCCGAGAGAGACGGTCTTTCAGTGCTCAAGGAAATGCGCCAAAGCGGAATCAACACGTCGGTGCTTATGTTGACAGCCAGAGGAGCAGTTGAAGACAAGGTTGCAGGCCTCGACTACGGTGCCGACGACTACCTTGCCAAGCCCTTTTCCATGGCGGAACTGTTTGCCAGAGTGCGCTCGATCCTCAGGAGGGCAGGGGACAGCCGAGATTCCATACTGCGGGCTAAACAAATTACCGTTGACACCCGATCGCGCCAGGTCACCCTTCGAGCGGAACCCGTAGAGCTTACTCCCAAAGAGTTCTCGATACTGGAGTTCCTGCTGTACAACAAAAACCGCGTGGTCAGCCGGTTTACTTTGGCGGAACACGTTTGGGGGGATGAATTCGATCCTTTTGCCATGTCAAATTTCATTGACGTACATATGAAGAACCTGCGCCGTAAGCTGGCGGACACCGGCGGACGCACCATTCAGACGGTTCGCGGGGTCGGCTACATCATCGAGGATGAAGCTCAGTGAAAATCAAAAGCAAAATCACTTTGTGGGTCACCGCAGCCGGGGTGATCACGAGTCTCATCTTTTCGTTGGTGGTCTTCTATGAATTGACGGAATATCCATACGAATTCATCGATTCGGAATTGTCGACCGTGGCCAACACGGCTGTGAAGTCAGTCGCGGAGTTGCCACAGGAATCAACCTCAAGGCCCGTGATAGGCGCATCGGCCTTCATCGAGCAATATTGGATCAAGATCTTCGATCAGAACCAACGGCTTGTTTACGAGTCAAGGATGGCCGGCTTGGTCGATTTGCCTTTCCGAAAGAAGAATAAAGGCTCCAATGTGAGCGTGAATGTGCCGAGAAAAGTCATCAACCTCGGTCAAGAGCGAGACGAAGAAGTCACCTTTCGGGTGAAACCCTTCAAGATAAGCGTTGACGGGAGACAATTTCTGGTAGAAGTGGGCAAGCCGGTGGAGGGATTGGGGGAAGAGGTCGCGGAACTTATATCGGCTCTAGCCATCGGCTTTTCCGGTTCTGTTCTGATTCTTGTGGCGGTGAGTTACATCGTTGCCGGTAGAATCCTCAAGCCCATTGGCGAAATAAACGGTCTGGCCAGGGAAATCAACGACAGGTCCCTCGATAGGCGCATACCGTTGGGAAAAAGCCGAGACGAACTCTACGCGCTGAGTGAGGCTCTCAATCGGATGTTCGACCGGTTGCAGTATTCCTTCGACCGGCAAAAGCAGTTCATCGCCAATGCGTCGCACGAGTTGAAAACCCCCATCGCTACGCTGCGTCTATTTTTCGAGGAGGCGGTTCATTGGGCCGACCTGTCCGATTCGCATCGACAGATGTTGGACAGCCAAAATCGGGTACTGCTGCGCATGAATCGGCTGGTCAAGGCGCTGTTGGATCTCTCGGCATTGGATCTAGAACGAACCGTCAAGGTTGAAGAAATCGATCTCAACGCTCTGGTGGAAGAGATAGCAAACGAACTTTCCCCACTGTTGGAAGCCAAGAAAATCAGCCTTCATAACAGGCTTCCCAAACATATGCGTCTTAATGCAGATGAAGGTAAAATGCGCCGCATGTTGATCAACCTGTTAGACAACGCAATCAAGTACAACTGGGAAGGGGGAGAGATCGAAGTCGAGGGGGTTGAGGTGCAAGACGAAGTTTCGCTGACCTTTTTTAATACCGGTCCGGGGGTTGCAAACCATGAACTGGATCGGGTCTTCGAGCAGTTTTACCGGGTCGAAAAATCCCGTTCGCAGCAACACGGTGGTGCTGGATTGGGGCTTTCTTTAGTGCGCCAAATTGTCGCCCTGCACGGAGGGAAGGTTACCATGGAGAGCGAACCGGGAGCCTGGGCTCGGGTACATGTTGATCTGCCGAAGAAGGGAGATAAGTTAATACGTAGCGCAGGGCTTTAGCCCTGCTTTGTTTGGCTTGCTCTGAACGGCTGCAATTGCTCGAAATGAAAATTCTCGGGCAGCGTTTTAGAACCCAAACGCAGGTTTCCATAATTAACAAGGTTATTTAGGGGCACAGAGTAAAGGATATCAAAGTGAACAAAAAGCTCAGCAGACAGAAAGCCCGTCTGAATCGGGGCAATCTCAGGGATATGATCATCATTATGGCATTCACATCGGTTCTGTTCAGCCCTCCTGCTGAAATACCCATACTGGTGGGATTTGCGGCTTTGACAATCGGAACTCTGCTGCATTTTCTCGTCAAAGGAGTGTTGGTACGAAATAGCGTTGTGTGCAAGGAAGGCATCTACAGCATGGTGCGGCATCCCTATTATTTGGCCAATTATATAATCGATTCCGCCTTTTGCATAATGAGCGGCAATATTTATTTGGTCCTCATTTATCCTTTCTTGTTTTTCTGGGCGTATGGCCCAACCATGCAAAATGAGGAGAACCATTTGAGGTCGATCCACGGCGAACAGTATGCCTTGTTCGACCATAGCACGCCGCAGGTTTTGCCTGCCTCCCATTCGTTTCCGGATTTTAAGGGGTTGTTTTTTGGCTTCAGCGCTGGACGCATCACTCCACAGGAACTGATTAGGATTGGAAGATTTTGGGGCGTAGCATTTTTTATTGCGTTGCTGCAGGAGTTGCGAGTTGACGGCCTGATGGTGTTGCGTTGGCCGGAAATTCAAAAGGACTGGGATGTTCTTTTGTTTGTAATTTTGGCTTTGTTGATGTTTGCCTCGAGCCTGATGATTCCCCGCACCCAGAGGCTGGAATCTTGAGGGACAGTAGACGGCTGCCATTGGGGAAAAGAGATAGTGGACTTTCTTCGGCCAGATGTGCGGGCGTGAGTACGGCGGGACAAAACGAGGGGGAACATAAGGTTAAAGATATTCTTCTTCGTGACCTTCGTGTTCTTCGTGGTTTAGAAAAATCAGCGGGTTAACGATAGGGAATGACCCAGGGAAAACATGCGGGAGTGCGCAAGGAGCAGTTTCCAAACAGCGTTTATAAAGTGAGTTTGATCGCTGCAGCGGACTCAAATCTCGCATTCGCCCTCGCAAATCCCATTGGATGTTCTCAACCTGGATGGTGCTGTGAGTGATTCCGAATTTTTCACTGAGCAACCGGCGGGCCTCCTGCAGACATTCTTCCCAGTGGCTGGTGTCACTGCATGATCCAGTTATAGTGACGTGTGCTGAAAGGACGGGCATACCGGATGTAATCGTCCAGATGTGCAGATCGTGTACCTCTGCTATGTGTTCCATCTGCTCCATTGCCGCTTTGACTTCCATGAAGTCGATATCTCGAGGAGTGGCTTCCAGAAGGATGTGGATCGTCCGTTTCAGCAGTCCCAAACTGCTCCACAGAATAAGTAGTCCGATCACCACGCTGGCAATGAGGTCGATGGGATACCAGTCGGTCAGCCAAATCACCAAACCCGCTATCACTGCCCCGAGAGAACCCAGTGCATCGGCCACCATATGAAGGAACGCTCCCTCCATGTTGATATCTTCATGCTCTCGCTTTGCCAGTATGAGAGAACTGCCGATATTTGCCAGCAATCCGGCAGCGGCGATAGCGAGCATCAGACGTCCGTCGATGTCCTCGGGCTGGCCGAAACGCTGCCATGATTCCCAGAAAACAAGCCCCACGATTGGGATCAAAGTGGCGCCGTTCGCGAATGCGCCTAGCACTTCCGCTCGCAGCAGTCCGTATGTTCGGTAACCTGTTGCCGGACGTCTGGCCAGATAACCTACAAAAAGCGCCAGGCCGAGTGCGGCGACATCTGTGACCATATGCCCGGCATCGGCGAGGAGAGCCAGTGAATTTGTTATCAGCCCTCCTACGACTTCAATGACAAGAAAGACGAGATTGATGACGAGCGCCCACCACAAGCGTTTTTGCGATTGATCCTGAAAGTTCTTGTGTAGATTCTGGTGTTCGTGGGATCCCATAATTTTGCCGGCGGTGCCTTCGGCCGATATCCTCTCGTTATGTATGTCGAGAGGATTCATTCGAGCCATTCTATTTGCACACCTTGTCTCTAACAGTCTCCAGTTCCTTTTTGACCTTTTCCTCATTTTCCTCGCTGAAAGTGGTCCTCATCACTTTACAGGTGAAGCTCTCCAGTTCCTTTAAAACGGCATCCGTATTTTCCCGTGCCAGGATGCATAATGCAGATGAACCGGGTCTCAAGTGGGTGGCCAATTCCTGCATGAAGTCCTCATCGATGCCCAAATGAGTCATAGATCCGGATACGGCCCCGATAGCTGTTCCTGCAGCCAAACCCATGATGGCAAATACCGGATTCAGCAAAATGACTCCGAACAGACTGCCGAGAAAACCGCCCGTGACGGCACCGCTAAAGGTTATATGAGTTGCGTGATGGAGCTTGATTTCTCCTCCCTTCTTCCTGATCAGCACAACCGCATCTTCAAGATCTGCCAGTTCATCTTTTTCCATTTTCATGAGATCAAGCCGAACCTCTTCTGCCTTTGGCAAGTCGTCGAAAACTGCCACTATTAGGTCACTCACTGCATCTCCTTTGCTAAATTAAAGCGTCTGTAAAATTGAAAAAGCCTCCGCTTCAATAAATAAAATCTCTCTCAATACAAATCGCAAGAGTTCTCTGATTCCCAGATGATCCAAGCAAGAAGTTGAACTCTTTCCGATACGACCTTAGTTTGAAGCATATCGGAATCAAAGGTTGTCTCAATTGCCTGAAACGACCGGGAAGTATCTGATGATAACCTCAAAATTCACTAAAGGGAGTAACCAAGATGAACAGGAAACTATTTACGGTGCATGTGGCAGTTTTGGCAGTTCTTTTTACCTTGGGAATTGCCTACGCACAGCAAGGCCAACAAAAAACCGCTCCCCCTTCTCAGCAACAGACTGAAGCTCAGCAGGATGGCTGGTATTGCCCCTGGTGTGGAAGTTATGGAGGCCCCCATTGTTCCAGCATGATGCGAGGCTCCGGCATGGGCTCCGGTATGGGCTCCGGCATGATGCAGCACGGTTACGGAATGGGCATGCAAGGTCGCTACGGCATGGGGATGCGCTACGGCCAGCAGGGCGGCAAACCTCTATCCGAGGCGCAGATAAAAACTCTTTTACAAAACTACGTCGCTGGTACCAATAATCCAAATCTCAAGGTGGGTAAAATCACCAAGGCACCAGGTAAAGACTATTACGTCGCAGAGATAACCACCAAGGAAGGCTCTCTGGTGGATAAGATTGACGTTAACGAATATACGGGCTGGTTTCGATCCGCTTATGCAGAGTAGGCTTCTTCGCCTGATATAATTTTGCTGGGGTTTTGCATTTTAGTCATCACCAGCTGATTTTATTTGAACCACGAAGCACACGAAGATCACGAAGAGAAGTTTATTCAAGTCAGTGTCTTTTCTTCGTGTTTCTTCGTTCTCTTTGCGGTTGGGCGACAAGACTGCAAAAATAGACGCCGGTCGAATGGCGCGCGGAGTGGAACGTTAGGGCATGACATGAATTTATTGTTTAGCTTGATATACGGATTCTACGTTTCCCGTTTCTTTTCCCACTTTCCATTTATCCACCAGCGATCCATTTTGTGACGTGATTTCGGCAAGGTAATAATCTCCATCATCAGTAATTTTGCCAAGTTTCAGATTGGGATTGTTGGTGGCTCTGATTTTACTCTCTATGAGTTGCCGGGCTTCTTTTTCGGAAACAGGTCCATTTGCGACCTCCGGCGACTGCTGTGGGCTTGCCCGCCATCCTCCACCCATCCATGGGCAGCGACCTCTTGGCTGGGCTTGCTGACTTTCCGAAGGTTGCCGGCTGGCTTTCCATCCGCCCCCCATCCAAGGGCAGCCTCCCGATCCGCGTCCACCGCCTTGCTGAGCGAAAACCGGAAGGGCAAAGAGAACGGATACAGCTATCATCAATCCGATCACAATGAACGTTTTGCGCATTACTGTAAAACCTCATGTGCTGTGAATACGTCGCGTTTCGCTCCGCTCAACGCAACCTACCTGCGCGAAGATGCGATCCAGAAACTCGCACTTTTTAAACTTAACTTGCATAGATAGTACCAAAAAAATACTTTTACCCCCTCAACGAGTGCAATAAACAAACAAAAAAGGTGTCCCGCTGTGCACCTCGTATGCTCGATTTAACTGGATTGTACCCATCCTGAAGCCCTGTAGCGCAGGGCTTTAGCCCTGCTGGATAGGGCAGCCCTAAAGCGCCGCGCTACATTAAAAGCTAGCCAAAAATATTTGAAATTTATTGTTCTACAGAATACAGAATTCAGGAGCCAGGAGTCAGAATAAAAACACGACTCACATCATTTTCGAAACAATGAGAGCTATTCGGCAACCAGGCCTCCGTGTTTTTTTCATTCTGTATTCTGACTCCTGCATCCTAGTTCAATCCAATCAATAATGTTCAATACTTATGTGTTGTGAGAGATAATCTCTCAGACTGGAGTTGTAAGAATCTAATTCAGGATGCAGACTAAATTGCAGTGGCAATTCATAATACACAGATTGGCTAAAAATTACCCACCCATTATGGTAATTTTTATACAGGTGGGTAAAATTTATCTATCAGGATGTCATCTGACAAGGTAAGCTTTGGTTAATACTTGCGGATCGTGCTCGGAGAAAATTGCTCATGCGTGACGCTATGGGCCTGCTGGCATGGAATGTGATTCTGATTTTGATATTTTGACTTAAAATCTTTTGCAATATGGTTGCGGAATGAATAAGCAAACGGTTTATCGTGCATCACAGCCTTCCAAATGGTCTTGGGCATCACCTTGGGTGATCCTCGGAATGGTGTGTATTCTCGGGAGTATCCTGATTATTTTGGCATTCAAGAATCTGCATCGCGAGCGAGAATTCATGGAACAAGCGCTGCTTTCCGAGGCGAATGTTCTTATGAATTCGCTGGAAGCGAGCAGTCGCATGAGCGGGTGGGGGCAGCGTCAAACGCAGTTTTTGCTCGAACAGACTGCCCAGCAGCCCGGTGTACTCTATGTGGCTCTGGTTGCCCCAACCGGACAGGTGATCGCAGACAGCGACCCGAATAGAGTGGGCATGATTCTGCCCTTTCAGGAGCCTCAGCCCGGCGAAGTTTTGCATCGATTTTCGGATCAAAGCGGACGCACATCTTTTGACGTCATTCGTTCTTTCAAGCCCCGCTCCGGCCATCGAGCATCACGTCGCGTGATGCAATCGGAAGAGGATCTTTTTATCGTTGTCGGACTGGATCCCTTACCTTTTGAACAGGCCATGAGCCAGGATTTGCACCAGACGATTCTGCTTTTTTCCATCATGTTTCTGGTGGGTGCGGGCGGGTTTATTTCACTGGTATGGGCGTCCCATTATCGCCAGGCAAGACGTTCACTCAGAGATGTACAGGTATTCACCACAACCATCGTCAACCAAATGCCGGTAGGGATGATTGCAACCGATGAGAACGGTCGGATTCAGCAAATCAACAGTGCGGCAAAAAGCATACTCGGATTTCAGGAAGATTCTTTGGGCAGTCTGCAGGACTTGCCGGGTCTTGCGCCTATTTTGCAGGAATTGGAAAGCGAAGAAGCAGTGTTGGAAGAAGAGATTCAATGCGGACTCGATGGGGATATTTGCATTCCATTGCTGGTTAACGCATCCGTGATTCGGGATGCGGAACGGGGCGTTGCCGGCTACGTTTTTCTATTCACCGACATGACCAACATCAAAGAACTTGAAGAACAGCTGCGCAGAAGCGAGCGTCTTGCTTCTCTGGGCCGACTGGCAGCTGGGGTTGCCCATGAAATACGCAATCCGCTTGGCTCCATTAAGGGTTTTGCAACCATTCTCGCCGGCCGCTCGCAACAAGATGAACGGAGTTTGGAAATCACGCGGGTGATGAAGGATGAAGTTGACAGGTTGAATCGCGTGGTCACAGAACTCTTGGAGTTTGCCCGTCCGACTGAGATTGAAAAACGGCTGTATCCATGCAGGCAGATCTTGGAACACACTCTTCAACTGGTCAAGAGTGATGCCGAACATCAGTCGGTAGTGATTGAATGGCAGGTGGTTCCGGATGACCTTGAAGCGGCTTTAGACCTGGATCGTTTTTCACAACTCTTGCTGAATCTCTACCTGAACGCTCTGCATGCTATGGAACAAGGCGGTGCTCTCAAGGTCCAAGCCTACCTCGAATCTGAGGCAGTGGTGTTCAGTGTTGAGGATACCGGTGCGGGGATTGAGGCGGATGATCTACCGCACATTTTCGACCCGTATTTCACCACCAAGGCAAGAGGAGTAGGACTTGGTTTGGCGAATGCTCACAAGATCGTGGAAGCTCATGGTGGAACCATTACAGTATCGAGTAATCCGGGCGAAGGGGCGACGTTTGTTGTTCGGCTCCCGCTGTGATCTGTGCTCAAAGCTTAATTCACCACGAAGAACGGGAAGGATTTCTGCATGGCTAAAAAGACTTTGCCCTCTGTTCTCGTTGCCGATGATGACAAGGCGCATCGACTGATGCTGAAAACACTTTTGGAGGATTGGGGCTATTCCGTTGAAGAAGCGGCGGATGGTAGGGCAGCGGTGGATTCTGTCAGGGACCGACCCGTGGACCTGATTTTGATGGACATGCGTATGCCTGATCTGGACGGTCTCGAAGCAACGAGGCAGATTCAGCAATACAATCCGGCGATTCCGATCATCATCATTACAGCCTACTCCTCTATTCCAACTGCTGTGGAAGCCTTGAAATCGGGCGCCTTCGATTATCTCACCAAACCGCTCGATTTTGATGCAGCCAGGGTGGTAATCGAGAGGGCACTGAAACACGTTCGGCTCGAAGAAGAGAATGAAGGTCTGCGGCAGCAGCTTGCCAGGCTGCAGGTGTCTCAAATTCTCGGCAGCAGCCCGAGCATGCAGAGCCTTATGGAAATGATTGCTTTGGTTGCCCCCACAGAGGCCACTGTATTGATAACCGGCGACAGCGGCACCGGCAAAGGCTTGGTGGCGAGGGCGCTGCATGCCAATAGTGCCCGGCGGGATAAGCCGTTGGTGGAAGTCAATTGTGCTGCGATTCCAGAGAACTTGATGGAGTCGGAATTATTCGGTCATGAGAAAGGTGCATTTACCGGGGCCGACCGCAGACGTTCCGGTCGCTTTGCACAGGCCGACGGCGGCAGTATTTTCCTCGATGAAGTCGGGGACTTGCCTTTGCTCATGCAGGTGAAGCTCCTGCGTGTGCTGCAGGAGGGCGACATCCAGCGGGTCGGAAGCGATGCTGTTATTCCTGTAAGTGTGAGGGTGGTTGCTGCCACCAATCGTGACCTTGAACAAATGGTCCAGGATGGAGCTTTTCGAGAGGATCTCTATTATCGTCTCAACGTAGTGAGAATAAGCGTGCCGCCTTTGCATGAAAGGATAGAAGACATCCCGCTGCTGGCCGAGCATTTTTGGAAAAGGTACGCTGAAAAAAACCAGAAAACAGTTCGCGGAATTACACCGCGGGCTATGGACCTGCTGGTGAAATACGAATGGCCTGGAAATGTGCGCGAACTGGAAAACGCTATGGAGCGGGCAATCATTCTGGTTCAGGGAGATTACATTTCTGAAAGGGAATTGCCCGCACCCATTCGAGAACTTACGTCGGAATCAATCATTGAGGAGCCAGTCGAGGAGGAAGCGATCTCCCTGAAAGATGACTGGACATTGGCCGATATGGAAAAGCAGATGATCATGAAGATGCTGGAGGAAACGGACGGCAACAAGAGCGAAGCGGCGCGACGGCTAGGCATAACGCGCCGTACACTTAAGTTGAAGCTGAAGAAGTATGAGGAGCAGGGGTGAGTTCAGAATTCAGGAGCCAGGAGCCAGGAGCCAGGAGCCAGGAGCCAGGAGCCAGGAGCCAGGAGCCAGGAGCCAGGAGCCAGAGGACAGAGGACAGAGGACAGAGGACAGAGGACAGAAGACAGGAACTAAGAACTAAGAACTAAGAACTAAGAACTAAGAACTAAGAACTAAGAACTAAGAACTAAGAACTAAGAACTAAGAACTAAGAACTAAGAACTAAGAACTAAGAACTAAGAACTAAGAACTAAGAACTAAGAAGGGTGCAGATCTTTTGAAACGAAACCCTAAAGGAGTCGTTCCACATTATTTTTGTCAATAATGTCATAGCACTGGACATCAGCTCTGCCTTAGGGCATGGTAGGTTGCTGACCTACAACCTAAGGAGATGCCCTGATGGACCAAGTGCCCGACATAGACAGTCTGAATGAAGCATTTCGTTCGGCCTGCGACCAGTTTCAGGCAATAATGGATCAACTCCGTAGCAATGCAACAGCTCAATTGGAACATGACCAAGTTGAGACTCTGATTAAAAAACAAGGAACGGAGCTGATGCGGCTTCTGCTTCAAGGACATCTGAACGAGCGTTGCAAGGATGAGCAACACAAACAAGCGGTTCAGGGGGCCGATGGAGTCGACCGCACCCGGTGTCGTGAAAACTGTGAGAGAAACCTCATGACTGAGTTTGGACAGGTGGTGGTCAGAAGGAAAGGCTACAGTGCGAAGGGAGTCGAGAGTTTGTTTCCTTTGGACGCGGAGCTCAACCTTCCAGACGATAAGTACTCTTCGGAGCTGTGTCGTCTGGTAGCTCAAGAGGTGGCCGATTCTTCCTTTGACGAGGTCGTAGAGAGCATCCGCAGGACGACGGGCGGGAAAGTTCCCAAGCGCCAGATTATTGCGCAGACGGTCAAGATATCGCAAGATTTCGATGCCTTCTATGACCTCCCGGGAGAGCCGGAGAAGACCTCGGATCTGTTGGTCATCACCGCGGATGGCAAAGGGATTGTGATGCGTGAAGAAGATCTCCGGCCCGCCACACGCAAGGCTGCCGAGAAACAAAAAGATTCTCATGGAGCGCGTTTGGCGCCGGGCGAAAAACTCAACCGCAAACGCATGGCCACTGTGGCAGCTGTCTACAGCCTCCAGGCTCAGGAGCGCACACCCGAGCAGATCATGGGACCTAAAGAAAATAAGCCTGCTCCCGTACGGGCTAAAAACAAGCGGGTATGGGCCAGTATCGAGCACGATAGCCGGAGTGTGATAGAAGCTGCCTTTGAAGAGGCATTGAAAAGAGATCCTACGCAGAGTCGTCACTGGGTAGTCGTGGTGGACGGAGGGGAGCAACAGCTCCTCGACATACTTGATATGGTCGAAACCTACCAAGCCAAGATCACTCTGGTTTTGGATCTCATCCATGTTCTGGAATACCTTTGGAAAGCGGCCCATTGTTTCCACCCCGTTGGAAGCAAGCAGGCTGAAGAATGGGTAAGAGAGAAAGCTTTGCAGGTCTTGCATGGAGCGGCCGAGGCTGTGGCTGTTGACCTGCGACGTGATGCCACCCGCAAACAACTCAGCCAAAACAAGCGGCGGCCCGTGGATAAGTGCGCTGGCTATTTGGAAAAATATAGCCCCATGCTTGAATATGACTCCTTCCTCTCCGATGGGCTCCCCATTGCATCAGGAGTGATTGAGGGCGCCTGCCGTCATCTGATAAAAGATCGGCTGGATCGTACCGGGGCTCGCTGGCGCATGAAGAGTGCCGAAGCGATAATCCGCATTCGTTCGCTTCGATCCAGTGGTGATTTCAATGCCTACTGGAGATTCCATCGCGAAGAAGAGCTTCAACGTAACCACTCTTGTCGCTATGCTGCCGCTTCCTGAACTCGGACTGTTATCCTGGATGTCGTTTCAAAAGATCTGCACCCAACTAAGAACTAAGAACTAAGAACTAAGAACTAAGAACTAAGAACTAAGAACTAAGAACTAAGAACTAAGAACTAAGAACTAATGCCGCCGCAGCAGGCGGGCGGAATTGGCCAGGATTCCCAGATCCGGCAGCGATTGAGCGGCCGCGGCAAGAATAGGCGGCAAAAAACCAAGGGCCGCAAGTGTCAGTCCCGCCGCGTTGTATATACCCGTAAAAATAAGGTTTGACTTGACAACGCCCATTGTACGACGAGCAGTTTGAAATACCTCCGGAATCAGCCTCCAATCTTCGCGCATAAGAGCGATATGCGAGGCTTCAATGGCGACATCCGTCCCCGCAGCTCCCATTGCAATTCCTACGTCAGCCTGGGCCAGTGCGGGCGCGTCGTTGACTCCGTCCCCAACCATCACCACAGTGCGGCCTTGTGCCTGATATTCCTTTACTACAGCAATTTTATTTTCCGGCAGAAGATCGGCTCGATAAGTCACTCCCAGCCGGATTGCAAGGCCTGCTGCCGCCTGTTCGTGGTCTCCCGTCAACAGTTGGATGTCGTGAAGACCCAGATCGCGTATCTTTTGGAGGGCCTCGGGCACTTCCTCGCGCAAGGTGTCAGAAGCAGCGAGGATTCCCAAAAGATGCTCGTCGCGAGCGACAAACAGCAGCGTTTTGCCTTGCTTTTCCAGATCTAAGGCTTGCGAAACAGCAGTTGCTGACGGAATCATTTGCCTGCTGCCGACAGAAACCAGCTTTCCGTCAATGTCCGCACGAACTCCCAGGCCGGGAATTGCTTCGAAATCGGAGGGTTCAAACAGTTTGAGCTTGCGTGCTTGGGCAGCGTTGCGCACTGCCGCCGCCAAGGGGTGTTCGGAATAACGTTCGACAGAAGCGGCCAAAGCTAGGATTTCATCTGCAGCCAAGCTGTCCAAGGGGACAATGTCTTTGATCTCAGGCCGACCTAAAGTGATCGTCCCGGTTTTATCGATCAATAAAATGTCAGCTTTCGCCAGCGACTCCAGGTACTTGCCGCCCTTGATCAGGAGTCCGCGTTTTGCGCTGGCGCCTATGGAGGCCAACATGGCAATGGGAGTAGCGAGTGCGATGGAACACGAGCAGGCCACGACCAAAACTGCAGCGGTTGCCAGCGGGTCGCGCCTGATAACAAAGGTCAAAACAGCCACTCCAGCAACAATCGGCAAAAAATATCCGCTGAATTTATCTGCAAAACGCTGCACGACAGCTCGATTCGCTTCTGCCTCTTCCACCATTTTCACCACCCGTCCGAAGGTGGTGTCTTTCCCGATTCGGGTCGGCTGGATTCTTAAACTGCCGAATTGAACAATGGTGGCCGCAAACACTCGTGTACCCCCAACTGCTTCAACCGGTATCGATTCACCGGTGATGGCGGATTGATCGATGGTGCCGTGTCCGTCGATTACCTCTCCATCTACCGGTATTTTTCCTCCCGGACGCACAACCACTACATCCTGCAAACTCACTGTATCGATGGAGATTTCCTGCTCCATTCCGCCTCTTTCAACCCTAGCGGTTTGGGGCGCCATTTGCATGAGGTCCTTGACGGCTCCGCGCGCGCTTTCGGTGGTAAAACTCTCGGCGTAATCGCCAATTCGCATAAAGAAAACGATTACCGCAGCAGTTGCCCATTCGCCCACCACCAAAGCGGCTGCCAGTCCAAGGGTCATCAGTGTATGGGATGTCACTTGCCCTTTAGTCGCGGCAAGAAAGACGTTTTTTAGCACCGGCCAGCCGGTCATGACGACGATGACCACTCCAATCCAGAAGGGAATCACTGTCGTGATCTGTTTGAACAGTCCAAGCCATTCCCCGAGCACTACCACGAACAGGACAGCCCCGAAAACAAGGGCCATCAACCCCAAAACTCGCCGGGAAAAACTCCCGAGGCCTGCATCATCATCTCTTTTTCCGGGCTCCTCGGTCGAATATCCGGCCAGCTCTACAGCCAATCGTATAGCGCTTGGATCGACGAGTGCCGGATCGTAATGAACGATGGCTTTTTGGGAACCGAGAAAAACGTCGGCCGACCGCACTCCGTTAAGCCGTTCGATAGCTTGCCGGACATGCTGTGCGCACTCGGAACAATCCAGACCCGAGATTCGTGTCTCAAAAGTTTGAAGATCAGTCACGGAAACTTTATGCTTTTCTATTTAGGAACAAAATATTCGATGCCGGGAATCTTTTTGACCGCTCCTGTTTCAGCTGGAACCTTCTGAGCTGGCTTTGCTGATTTCTTCTCATAGCACTGGCGTTCTCTTTCAACAGCCGTCCAATTGGTCAGCTTGATCACATTCCCATCCGGGTGGTCTAGGTTCCCCTCTGCAGAGTGTTGAAGTATCATGCTGATGCTGTCGTTATTACTATTTCTGAAAGACCATTTCCAGGCAATGAAATGGTGAAATGCATCGCCTCGCCACTCATCCGGCTTCCCATATTTCTTTTTAAAGACATTTAACAGCTTTTCATAAAATTGCTTGGATGGGTCTTCATATTTCATTTTGATTCTTACGATTTTTTCCGGTTCAGTGCAGGTTCCGTAGATTAACGTCCCTTTTTTGTAACCGGCTATGTATTTTGTATTGACTTCAATAAGATACCTCATGTCCATGACTGGCATCGCTGTCCCCGCGTCAATACGGTCTTTGTACTGCCCGATGTTCGACCCTAGAGCAAATCCGGCAACCTCTCTCGGATCTTCGACAGCCTTTGATGCAGAAGCGACTCCAATCGCTAAACAGAAAACAATCACTGCCAGAGATGAAATAGCACGCATATGCCTCCTCCTTTTGCAATAATTTGGTAACCATGGCTTGCTCCTATTTTGTCAGCAATTCTCATTTTACTGTACTATGAACCTAGGAGCCTGCCCGAGAATTCACGACGCCGGAATGACAATAGACACCATTCGGCCAATTATCGGACAAGCTCCTAACCAAAATGAGAATTGCTGCTATTTTGAGCAATCCTGTAGGGCTTATTTGGTCGTGAGTGTATGATAATGGGTTTCAACATCTCTAGCTCGATCTGAACGTTCTGTAAAGTTTGTCCCCTCTGTGCGCCCATCCACCGAGAACGGGTGTAGGGATGTCTTGTCGGGCAACCTCCCGGTGCGTTCCTACCGCAACTGTCAGTTTATACAATTGTATTCTAAAACAATGCACGCAAGAATACCTCTCAATCGAATTATTTTTTTACTCACTGACGAAGGAAGGCTTTAACAGAAGGATTCTTATTACAAAGCATGGCTCGGCTTGCGTTCAAGGGGTTAAGTTATTAGTATCAATCTACATTGTGGTACCATTTAGCCTTAATGTGACCTCGGAGTATATCTGAATGTCCTGGGAACTATATCTGCCGATTGCTCGTCATAGTGCAAACGTCATCATGCTTTTAGGCATGGGTGGATTTGTGGGATTCATTTCCGGAATGTTTGGCGTGGGGGGAGGCTTCCTCATGACTCCCATGTTAATCATGGCCGGCATTCCTCCTGTAGTGGCAGCTGCCTCCGATTCCAATCAAATCGTTGCGGCAGCTACCTCCGGGGCATATGCGCACCATCGGATGGGTAACGTCGATCTGAAAATGGGTTTCATCCTCTTGCTGGGCAATTGGGGAGGGGGAACGCTGGGAGTGGAAATCATAAAAATACTGAGGGCTTCGGGCGGAGCGGATTTGCTCATAAAGAGCACTTATGTTGTGTTGCTTGCTGTTGTGGGTACGTTGATGTTGGTAGAGAGCCTTCGAAGTATCAGAAGAAGCGCCTCGCAATCAAATGAAGTTGAACCCGCCAGGGGGACCTCTCTTTATCTCCGTTTGGGTCAGGCAATGCCCTGGTTGATGCACTTTGAAAAGTCTGACGTAACCATATCTCCCTTGCTGCCCTTTTTGGTTGGCGCCTTTGTGGGTATGATTGGATCGATCATGGGGTTGGGAGGCGGTTTTATAATGGTTCCGCTGATGTATTATCTGCTTCGCATGCCCATGTACCTGGTGGTGGGTACCAATCTTTTTCAAGAGGCCTTTTTATGTGCCAATGTTACGGTTCTGCAGGCGGTCGCCAATCATGCCGTTGATCTGGTTCTGGCGGTCAGTTTGCTGGTGGGATCGAGTTTGGGGGCCCAAGTGGGTGCCCGCGCCAGCCGCAGACTTCATGCCGATCAGCTCAGACTGCTGTTGGCCGTCATCATTCTCCTGGTTATGGTCAAGATCATGTTAGGGCTCATCCTTCCCCCCCAATTCATGCTGGACATGAAAGGAGTGCATTGAAATGGGTCGCAATAAAAACCGACCATTTCTAAAGTTTCACATGCCTGCTCTGGCATTGTTGCTGGCCGTGTTTCTTCTGCCCCCCATCTGCGCCGGAAGCGTGGAGGTTGCACCGGCAAAAGTTGGAATTGGAGCCTTTTTCGGTGGAGCGAGACTCACTGTTACCGGGAAAGTCCCCCAAGGCGCGCAAGCAATCATCGAGGTGGTGGGAAGGAGTGCAGAACAAGATCTGATGCGTAAGGGACGGCACTGGGATATTTGGATGAATGTGGGAGAGGTCGATGTATTTGGGGCTCCCCGTTTGTATTATGTTCTAAGCAGCAGTTCACAGTTAATTTCTACCGCGAATGCTAATCTGCCCTGGGGCTATTCGGCGCTGCGAAAGGAAATCTCCTTTCGGAGTGACATAGAGAATCTGGAGGCAGGTAAGCTATTTGAAGAATTTATTAAACTGAAAGAAAGTCAGGGGCTCTACGGGGTCTTCCCAGATGCTGTAACATTGTCTTCTGCCCCTTCGGGGACGGAATCTTTAGTGCATGCCGTGATTTCGGTTCCGACTCGTATAACTCCAGGCGATTACCAAATTTGTCTTTTCGCGGTTAAAGGCGAACAGTCGACCAGTACATCCTGCGTCCCTTTCCACGTCACGTTAGTTGGATTACCAGTCTTCCTCAGTTCATTGGCTCATTCACACGCTGTGCTTTACGGCTTGTTAGCTGTCGCAATAGCGGTCATGGCCGGTTTTTTGTCAGGATTGCTATTCAAGCGTAGGAAAATTTTAGGATCACAACAAAAGGATTAATGCTAGAGAGGTGTATAAAACCTATGTCGATCATTACCATTTCCAGAGGGTCCTACAGCGAAGGCAGGGAGGTGGCCGAAAGAGTTGCCGAGAGACTGAAATACATCAACATCTCACGGGAGGTGATTCTAGAGGCTGCCAAGGATTTTCACACATCCGAACGGGAGTTGTTTCACGCCGTTCACGATGCGCCGTCTTTGTTCGATCTCTTTACCTTTGAACGCGAAAAGAACTTGGCCCACCTTCTATCGGCTTTTTATGATACTTTGAATAAGGATAACGTTGTGTACCATGGATTGGCAGGGCATTTCTTTGTCAGGCATGTTCCCCACGTTTTAAAAGTTCGCATCATTGCAGATATGGAAGATCGTATCAGGAAAAAAATGCAGGCGGACAGCATCCCGAGAAAAGATGCAGTCAATCGCTTAAAGCGGGATGACGAAGAACGGAGGGAGTGGAGTCTCAAGCTTTACGGCGTGGACACCAGCGACCCGTCACTGTATGATATGACTCTCCACATACGCAAGCTAACTCTGGATAACGCTGTGGATATCATTTGTAGAACAATACAGCTAGAGCAGTTCAGGACCACACAGCAATCCCGGAAGTTAATGGATGATCTTGCGCTGGCTGCCAAAGTCAAAGCTAAGATTGTTGAGAAGTACCCAAAATCCGAAGTGACCGCCAACGGAGAGACCGTCATTATTCACGCAAGGGTATCGGGATCTATGGAACCAAAGGTCATGGAAGACCTTCAGTGTCTTGCCAGGGAAGTCGGAGGGGTTAAAGATGTAAAGACACATGTTACTCCTATTACTCTTTTCGAATGAGGAAAATCAGGAGGATACGGGGGTTAATCGGCATAGTTGCATTGGCTTGTCGAAGAAAAGAAATCTGGAACTTTTTAGGAGGGTTGACGTGATGGAGCGGACGAAATCAATTGATGTAACGAAAGAGATCGAGAGGCTAATGAATGACTACAATTCAGGCAAG
Organism: uncultured delta proteobacterium; assembly: GCA_963781715.1. Taxonomy (GTDB): domain Bacteria; phylum Desulfobacterota; class Syntrophobacteria; order Syntrophobacterales; family Syntrophobacteraceae; genus Desulfoferrobacter. The sequence goes on along the minus strand of CAWAGW010000014.1, from coordinate 333,885 downwards.
ATGCCGCATGCAGAGTTCTCGGACAAACTTGCAATCTTGCGGTTGCTCAATGAAAAGATCAGGCTCCAGAGTGAAGCTTTGGAGTTGGCTCAGTTTTACGAGCAAGGACGTGTAGTGCACATCATTATGGGTTGCTTGTTCGGCTCAGACCCGACCTGCGACACCGCCAGTATCGAAACTCACTTCAAGGCTCTGGAAGAAGAAAGTGATTATGAATTGTGGTCGGCCTTTGTTAAGGCCGCTTCCAATGAAGAACTGCAAGCCCTGTTCAAAAAGCCGGAGAAAAGCAAAGCCAATCTCATGGCTGAGGTGGAAGCGGCTGAAGCAAGCCTGAAAGAACTCAAAGAAAGGCTGAGAAAGAAGGCGGACTTGGAAGGAAAAGAGACTTTTGAAATGCACCAGACCCACATGAGCCACGAAAAAAAATAGGCAGGCACGATTTTTCCAAGTAAACTTTCCGACTGCATGTTTGAAATAGAACCACGTTTGAACCTTAACGAGGAGAAACTCTATGCGCGGTCTGACCAGATGGCTTGCTGTGACCATGGTGTATATTACGGCTGTGAGCTGTGCTACGGATCCATCTGAAAAACTGCGCTGGGATGGGCAACAGGATACCACCGTTTGGACCAGCAATGTACCAGAGGTCGCTCCAACGCGGGAAGACTTGCCGGAACTCAATGACCAAGCTACCCTGGATCATTATCTGGCTTATGCTGCATTGAACAACCCGGGCCTTAAGGCTGCATTTCTGCGCTGGAAGGCAGCGTTAGAAAAGATTCCGCAAGTAACCGCTCTCCCCGATCCTCGCTTTACTTACGGCTATTTCATTCAATCGATAGAAACCAGGGTCGGTCCTCAGAACAATCGGTTCGGCTTGCTGCAGACGTTTCCCTGGTTCGGGAAGCTCCAATTGCAGGGCAATGCTGCCGGCGAGGCCGCGAGATCAGAAAAAGAGCGTTACGAAGCAGCTAAACTGACACTCTTCTATCAGGTAAAGAATGCTTATTATGAATATTACTATTTGGCTAAGGCCATAGCGGTGACAAAGGATAACCTGGATCTTATGCAGCAACTGGAAAGTGTTGCTAGAGCTCAATATGCGGCGGGTTTTGCACCCTATGCAAACCTGATGAGGGCACAAGTGGAACTTGGCAAATTGGAAGATCGAGTTAGTACATTGCAGGATTTGCATGAGCCGATTGTTGCGAAGCTGAATGCGGCCCTTAACAGGCCCCCGTCTGCGCCGCTGCCCTGGCCAGGAAAAGTAAACGAACAAAAAGCTACTTTCACACAGGAGCAGTTGTTGAGTTGGTTGAAAGAAAACAACCCGAATCTGAAGGCTGTGGATTTTCTTGCGGAAAGAGAAAAAGTGAACAGGGATCTGGCCAGAAAGAATTTCTTTCCGGACGTGACCATCGGTTTTGAAACCATAGATACCGGGCAGGCGATCAACCCGGCGACGCCTGACAGCGGTAAGGACCCGATTGTAGCTTCTCTTTCCATCAACCTGCCCATTTGGTGGGGGAAATATAAAGCCGGAGAGCGGGAGGCGCTTGCGCGTTACCAGGCATACCGTGAGGATCGTCAGGATCAGGAAAATCGATTGGAGGCGGATTTAAAGCTGGCTATTTACAAGTATGAGGATGCCGAGAGAAAGATCAACCTTTATCGAGATACGCTAGTTCCCAAGGCCCAGCAATCCCTCGAAGTATCATTACAGACCTATGAAACCGGTCTGGGGACTTTTCTGGATGTGATTGACTCAGTGAGGAGCCTGCTGGAATTTCAACTGGCTCATGAGCGAGCTTTTGCAGACCAGGCTCAGCGCCTGGCTGAAATGGAAATGCTGGTGGGTAAGGAAATTCCTACAACAATTGTGGAAGTGAAGCAGAAAAGCGGCACTGACGCCGCGAAAGAGCAGAGAAAGGAGTAATCATGATGAAAAAATGGATCGCACTGAGCGTTATGCTGTTGTTTGCCCTGGTTGCTGTTGCGGGGCCGGTTTTGGCAACGGAGAAGAATTCGAAAGGAACCCCCCAAACAATTTGTCCGGTGATGGGAGGTAAGATAGACAAGAATGTGTATGCCGATTACCAGGGCAAGCGGGTTTATTTCTGTTGCGAGAGCTGCAAACAAGAGTTCGAGAAGAATCCTGATAAGTATTTAAAAAAACTTGAGGAAGAGGGGATGACGCCGGAAAAAACGCCGGCTAAGGAGTAGCGAGGTAGAATGGGGATTGCTCCGCTGCAATCCCATGCTCGTGGGCGCTGGTCCAGACGGGCACAAATGAGTGACTACTTTTGCACTTTCCGTTTCCAAACCACGAAGTGCACGAAGAAACACGAAGAAAAAACAAAGGGTTAAAGAAATTATTCTTTGTGATCTTCGTGTTCCTCGTAGTTGATATAAGCTCACCGAGTTACGAGAAAAAATGGTGACTTCTCAATAAGTGTGGGGAGGCATCAAGTTTGGAGCCTTTAAGTATCTCAGCTCTTGCATCAAAGTCTTTTCGTCATACCAGCGGAGGCGGGTATCCAGAGCGGCTTTCCTGGATTCCAGCTGGAAGCATGCGGGAATGACGGGCGAGCGACTCAGCGTCATGTGCCTACCGTTATTGAGAAGTTACAAAAAATGTAAAGCTACAATAGATTCATTTTCGTTCGAACTCGGTCCAAAGACGGGGTGGCGCCGCTGGGTTTCTGCTTTTGCAGGAATGACGTTTGCAGCTTCGCCTGAATAAGAATCGCGAAATATAGGTTGAACAATGTATTTCCGGTGAGGGAAGCATGGGATGCTGCCTTGATCCCACAGAAATTTGCATCTGTCACTGAGGAGCAGGCGGACAAAGGCTTCTGTGATTTTATTTTCATTCCTCTCCAACGTCTGTGCGCTCTGCAGTGAATAACTCGATGAAACGGCGGGCAATATGCACTATGTACGTTTGTCGCTCAAGTTCCTGGTGTTGCCTCTGGCACTCGCAGTTTTATGCGCCACGGCAGCAGCAGCTCAGAAGAAAAACTCCCAATCACATGGCGAGCAGTCTGCCAGTAAATCCGCGGAGCAAGAAACTACAACCTACACCTGCTCGATGCACCCGCAAATCCAACTTCCAAATCCTGGAAACTGTCCTATCTGTGGAATGGAGCTCATTCCGGTAAAAAGAAGTACGAGCAGAAAAGGCGGACAAGCTGAAAGCCTGCGAGAACTAACACTATCGCCATATGCTCAGGAATTGGCCCAAGTCCAGACCGCTCCGGTGGAGCGCAAATTCGTGCAGGCCCAAGTTCGCATGGTTGGGTTTGTGGCCTATGACGAAACAAAAGTGGCGGATATCACTGCATGGATTCCCGGGCGCATCGATCGCCTCTATGTGGATTTTACCGGGGCCGTCGTGAAAAAAGGCGATCCCATGGTCTACCTCTACAGCCCGCAGTTGCTCTCCGCGCAGCAGGAACTTCTGCAATCCTTGGTGGCCGTGCGTCGTCTCAAGGACAGCAAAGTCGCCATCATGCAGGAAACCGCCCAAGCCACGGTGACCGCAGCAAAAGAAAAACTTCGCTTGTGGGGACTGACGCCCGGTCAGATAGAAGACATCATAAAACGGGGCAAGCCAACCGATCATATGACCATCATGGCCCCTATGAGCGGTGTGGTGATTCGCAAGAATGGGCTTGAGGGAATGTACGTTCAGACCGGGACTAAAATTTATACGGTTGCCGATCTTTCCCGGGTTTGGATTCAGCTGGATGCTTACGAATCGGATCTGACGTGGATCAGACTTGGGCAGAAGGTAAAATTTGAAACCGGAGCTCACCCCGGCAGGATTTTCGAAGGGGAAGTCGCATTCATCGATCCTTTTTTGAAGGAGAAAACCCGAACGGTTCAGGTGCGAGTCAATGCGGCCAATCCGAACAACATATTAAAGCCGGACATGTTCGTTCACGCGACGTTGTTGTCAACCCTTGCCGTCGGAGATAAGGTCGTCGTCAATCCGACCGGGAATGAAAAGCCGCCTCTGGTGATTCCGGCCAGCGCTCCTCTGATAACCGGGAAAAGAGCTGTTGTTTATGTCGCAGTGCCCAATCAGCCGGGCACCTATGTGGGGCGTGTGATTGTTTTGGGACCGAGGGCAGGGGATTATTACGTGGTGCGGTCCGGTTTGAAAGAGGGTGAGAAGGTTGTAACGGAAGGCAATTTTATGATCGACAGTTCTCTTCAGATCGAGGCCAAGCCCAGTATGATGACCCCGCAAGGTGGAGCCGGCGGGATGATGCACGAGCACGGGGGGCCGGCAGCAGCTTCCAAAGCTCAGGCCTCCGAAATGCAGGTTTCCGCCCAATTCAAGATTGAATTGAAACCGGCTTTGGCGGCTTATGACGAACTCGATAAGACCATGGGCGCGCAAGATCTTGAAGAGGTACGAAAAGAATTTGAAAAGTTCCGAAAAACGTTGGCCACAGTTGATGCTGAATCACTATCCGGTCAGCTGCGAATGATGTGGTTGGAGTTAGACCTGCTCCTGGAAGACGATGCTGTTGTGGGTAGGGAAGCTGCCAACATGAAAGAAGCGATGAGGGCATTCACTGAGTTGACCAAAGACTTTGATCGCTTGAAAACTGAATTCGGTCTCGAAGAAACGGCTGCAACAGCCAAACAAATCAATGTTCCGCAAGCTTTCAGGGCTGAAATCAGTGAGATGCTGGACGCTTATCTGGCAGTCAAAAATGCTTCTCGCAGATGACCAATTCAATCGAGCACAAGACTCAATGAGGTCCTTTGAAGATGTTATCAATTCCATAGATACCAAGCTTCTGCCGGCGGATGTCCAGGAAAAATGGGGAGAGTTTTTTTCCAATTTTCAGGTAGCGCTCGCTGAAACTGATCAGGCCAAGAATCTGGAGACTTTCCGCCAGTGTTTCGCGGTGGTTTCGGAAGCCGTGGCTCTGGCAGTCAAGACGTTCGGCATCTATCCTTCCCACGTTGTATACTTGATCCATTGCCCGATGGCTTTCGAGAATCGTGGCGCCAATTGGCTGCAAAAAGAAAAGGAGGTTCGAAATCCATATTTTGGTCAAGCGATGCCTGCCTGCGGAGAAATAACCGAAACCTACTTCGAGGATGCTCCGGCAGGGCAAGGGGGACAAAAACATGAGTGATGCCCCGAACTCTGCGCCACAGTATCCTCCCCGAGGCGGCTTGATAGGGCGAATCATCCGATTTTGTCTGGAAATGAAGATCGTCGTGTTCCTGATGATCATTCTGTTTGTCGGCTGGGGAATCATGGTTGCACCGTTTGACTGGGACATCAAATCCATACCTCGCGATCCCGTTCCCGTCGACGCCATTCCGGACATTGGGGAAAATCAGCAAATTGTCTTTACCGAATGGATGGGCCGCTCCCCTCAGGATGTTGAGGACCAGATCACTTACCCCCTGACTGTGTCTCTTCTCGGAATTCCAGGAGTCAAGACCGTCAGAAGTTATTCCTTTTTCGGGTTTTCAACGATTTACATAATTTTTAAAGAAGATATCGACTTCTATTGGTCGAGATCCAGGGTGCTGGAGAAGCTGAACAGTCTCCCCAGCGGCACCCTGCCTCCAGATGTGCAGCCGGCCCTCGGACCTGACGCCACAGCGCTGGGGCAAATATTTTGGTACACACTTGAAGGCAGGGACAAGAACGGAAATCCCACCGGCGGCTGGGATTTGAACACGTTGCGAACCATCCAGGACTGGTATGTTCGATACGCTCTGCTCTCGGCTGAAGGCGTCAGTGAGGTGGCGTCAGTGGGAGGCTTTGTCCAGGAATATCAGATTGATGTCGATCCTGATGCGATGCGGGCTTATGGCGTAGGCCTGGAGGATGTCTACAATGCAGTCAAGATGTCCAATATCGATACAGGGGCAAGGACTATAGAAATCAATCGGGTCGAATATATCATCAGGGGACTGGGCTTCATCAAACACATCAAGGACATTGAAGAAAGCGTCATCAAAGCCAAAGACAACATCCCCGTTCGGATAAAAGACATTGCCCATGTGTCGCTCGGACCGCTCATCCGCCGCGGAGCTTTGGACAAGGAGGGGGCGGAAGTGGTTGGCGGAGTCGTAGTGGTTCGCTACGGCGAAAATCCGCTCTCCACAATAAAGAGCGTTAAGAAAAAAATATCGGAGATAGCCGCCGGTTTACCCAAGAAGACACTCCCGGATGGGACCGTCAGTCAGGTTACTCTGGTCCCCTTTTACGATCGCACCGATTTGATTCATGAAACTTTGGGCACGCTGGATTCGGCTCTTTTCGAGGAAATCCTTGTTACCATCATTGTCGTTTTGCTGATGGTTGCCCACCTTCGAAGTTCAATCCTCATATCCGGTCTCCTTCCCCTGGCCGTCCTGATGGCCTTCATAGCGATGAAATACTTTGGCGTTGATGCCAACATTGTCGCCCTCTCCGGCATTGCAATCGCTATCGGGACAATGGTCGACATGGGTATAGTCATCTGCGAAAATATCCTGAAACGCCTGGATGAAGCGGAACCCGACGCCAATCGCCTGGAAGTGATCTGGCACGCGTCCACAGAAGTCGGCAGCGCCGTGCTAACGGCGGTTGCAACAACGGTGGTGAGCTTTCTCCCGGTTTTCGCTATGACCGGAGCCGAGGGGAAGCTCTTCAAGCCCTTGGCATTCACCAAAACCTTTGCGCTCATTGCATCGATTATTGTTGCCTTAACGATTATTCCACCACTTGCCCATATCCTTTTTACGCGTCGAAGGACCAAACAGGAGAAGAGGTCGCTGTTCCACATTTTGTTATATGCTTCACTGCTGGGGCTCGGAATTGCGTTGTTCTTTTTCGTTCGATGGTGGGCGGCTTTTCTGGTGATAATGGTGGCAATTTATCACCTGGCTGAAAAGTGGATTCCGCTAAGCGCGGCCAAACTGGTCAACTATGCGTTGATAGGTGTTGCTGTACTGGTGGTGGGATTTTTGCTGACGGAGCATTGGCTGCCGTTGGGCCCTGAGAAAGGGATGATCAGGAACGTCGTTTTCGTGAGTGGCTTGATTGGTGGGTTGTTGGGGGCCATCCTCGTTTTTCAATGGGTTTACCCTCACATTCTATGGTGGACGCTCCGTCACAAAATTGCATTTCTTTGTATTCCCCCCGTTTTTATATTGATGGGGGGGATGTCGTGGCTTGGCTTCGATGCTTTCTTCGGCTGGTTGCCTGATTGGGCAAAGAACAACAAGTTCGTTTATTTCATGGAGGAGGAATTCCCGGGTTTAGGGAAAGAATTCATGCCGCCCTTGGATGAAGGGTCATACCTGTTCATGCCCACCACGATGCCGCATGCCTCCATCGGAGAGGCGTTGAGAATTCTACAGATCCAAGACAAAGCCATCAACTTCATCCCTGAAGTCGATTCCGTTGTAGGAAAGCTTGGGCGGGTCGACTCACCTCTCGATCCGGCTCCTATTTCGATGTTTGAAACCATCATCAACTACAAGTCAGAGTACATGACGGACCAAAGTGGGGGCAGGTTGAGGTTCAAATTCGATCCGAACAAAAAGGATCTGTATCGAAACGAACAGGGCGTGCCGGTGCCCGCTCCCGACGGAAGGCCTTACTATGTGCAGGGACATTTTGAGAGAAATGAACAAGGCAGGCTGATCCCAGATTCAAGCGGAATGCCCTTTCGCTTGTGGAGACCTCCTCTGAAACCCGAGCTTAATCCGGATCGAGAATTCTGGCCGGGTGTGCAAAAACCGGACGACATTTGGGATGAGATCATTGTGGCTGCAGAGGTTCCCGGCACAACCTCTGCCCCCAAACTGCAGCCCATAGCGGCTCGTATCGTGATGCTGCAGAGTGGCATGCGCGCGCCAATGGGGGTGAAGATTAAGGGGCCGAATCTTGACACGATCGAGAAGGTCGGATTTGAAATCGAACAATTACTGAAGGAAGTCCCATCGATTGAGCCCGCAACCGTTATAGCCGACCGAATCGTAGGGAAACCGTATCTGGAAATCGAAATCGACCGGCAAGCAATCGCTCGTTATGGACTCAAGATCAAGCAGGTCCAGGATGTTATTGAGGTTGCCATCGGGGGCAAGCCGATCACGACGACAATAGAAGGACGCGAGCGCTATGCGGTCCGGGTGCGGTACATGAGGGAGTTAAGGGACAATATCGAATCGCTGGGTGAGGTCCTGGTACCGACACCGAGCGGTGCTCAAATACCTCTCATTCAACTGGCGGATATCCGGTTTGTTCGGGGTCCCCAGGTGATCAAGAGTGAGGATACGTTTCTGATTGGCTACGTTATTTTTGATAAGAAACCAGGCGGTGCGGAAGTAGATGTCGTCGAGCAGGCACAAGCCTTTCTAAAGGAAAAGCTTAAAAGTGGGGAATGGGAACTTCCCGCAGGTGTCAGCTACACATTTGCCGGCAGTTACGAAAATCAATTGCGGGCCGCAAAGAAGCTGGCAATTGTATTGCCTCTGGCTCTTTTCATCATTTTCTTGATTCTCTACTTCCAGTTTCGATCCGTTTCGACCACGGTGATGGTCTTTTCAGGCATCTTGTTCGCGTGGTCGGGTGGGTTTATGCTCATCTGGTTCTATGCCCAACCGTGGTTCCTCAACTTCGATGTATTTGGGGTGCATATGCAGAATTTATTTCAGATCCACCCCATTAATTTGAGCGTTGCCGTATGGGTTGGTTTTCTGGCCCTTTTCGGCATTGCCACCGATGACGGTGTCTTGATAGCGACCTATTTGGACGAGAGTTTCGATGCCCGTCGAACCAAGTCCGTGCAAGAGGTTCGTGAAGCAATTGTGGCGGGCGCACTGCGTAGGATTCGCCCGGCGCTGATGACCGCTGCGACGACCATTTTAGCTCTCATACCAGTTCTGACCTCAACGGGGCGTGGATCCGACATTATGGTGCCGATGGCTATCCCTTCCTTCGGAGGCATGCTGGTGGCATTGATTACGGTCATGGTTGTGCCCAATCTGTATTGCGCCAGAGAAGAACTGAAGTTGAAATACTCGACCACGAAAGATCGAGAGAAGGAAAGCACAGGGGAACGCAAAGAATAAGCGGGGGTGCCAGTATTTGAAATTACACCCCCTCACCTAGCTTCTCCCCCCAATGTTGTTGAATTAGGGATGCACTCTTCAGAAAGTCCCCCTTTGCAACTGACAGTTAGACACACATGACCCCGTGGGTATTGAAAGTCCCCCTTTCGCAAAGGGGGGAACCGTTCCACTAATTCAGCAGCAGTGGCCTTTCCCTCTCGAGGGGGAAAGGAATTGTGGTCTTTTGGGGTTTCGTCTTTTCGTAAGCTCGTGTTGCGCTATTTGATGATGGACAGTTTTTACCAAAAATAGTAAAGGAAGAGGCATCCAAATCAACCTAGACTTGATGTTTTATTTATCCCATGGCTAAGGTGATGTATTGTGCGATTCATTAGAAATGGAGGGGCTTTATGAAATCTGTTCGCCTGTTGTTTTTTGTTTGTCTTGCTCTAATGCTGGCTTCCTGCGGCTTTAAACAGACCTGGGCCATTTTTGGCACATGGCAAAGTGTGGAAGGCAATGAAGTCATTGAATTTACCAAAGATGGCTACATGACTCTGGAAAATGAGAATACTGCAATCAAGGCCAGTTTTAAATTGACTGATCCAAAACATCTGCTGATTTATTTCGGGACCCTCGCCACACTGAGCATGCAAGTCTCAATCGCCGGTAATGAACTAGCGCTGGTTCATTCGGACGGAACAGTGACCAAGTACGTGAAATTGAAATAGATCGGCGCAAACTTCACCTCAGCGGGATATTGAGGAGCAAAGTCTATCTGCTTTTAGTTTTCCTTCGTTCGGAGAGCCCGTCTTTTAAGCATTCTGTTGAAAGGGGCGGGGTTGAGTCCCGCCCATACCTTAAAAAATGGCAATAAAATCAGGATACTTAGCAAAAATTGGGATAACTTCTCAATAACGGTAGGCACATGACACTTAGTCGCTCGCCCGTCATTCCCGCATGCTTCTAGCGGGAATCCACAAAGGCCCGACAAAACTTCACCCCAGGCAAAAAAAGTGACGATCTCCGGCGTTTCTCCTTCCTCAAACCGGCTTACCGGTTTGAACACACAAAACCTGGCCGGTGTCGGTCGAGGGTCGATTTCTGTAAAGAACCGCCTGACCGCTTTTGGTGACGAGAGATAGCGCTCGCCCTTCGATTGGCCCGGAAAGCCTGAAGATACATAATGCGTGATGAAATCGAGCTGAGGTTTGTGGAAGCCGAGATAAAACGATCCACCTAAGCAGCCGTAGTGCTGTAAGTGCAATCGGGTCAGATCTTTATTTTGGACACTAACACTTATGCAATCACACACCAGCAGCTGCTTTCCATCCGAAAAGTCCGTAGGGTGGGGCTTCAGCCTTACCCATATCAGCCGCCCGAACAGGCTGCACTGAGGGGTAAGGCGAGTTTGCGGATGGCAATCAGCTAAGTGTTGACCAGAAATCTATGCGCCTCGTCAGGGCTCTCATAAATGTGAGGCGCAACACCGCGTTCCTCCAACGCCTTCCCCAGTTTCATGCGCAGGAACGCGCTGGTGGTAAAACGACTCACTTTGCTGAAAAAATTCTCGGTAAGATATTTCTGCATTTCCGAATAAGCATCGATCAGATCTGGATCGATGCTGAACTGGTCATAGTTACCGACGGCATAGACTTTTCTGCCAAGCGGTTTAAGCAGGTTCTCGATAGTGGACCTGATAGACTCGATATCATCCGTACTCTTTACGGTATAACCGGCAAGATTCGCGAACATCATATTGTTCGCGGCATCATAGATGATTCGGTCCTCAAGGGTTATGCTGAGAAGTTGCTCTTTAAGGCCCATTGGCGCAGGATTGAAGATTCGTTCATCCATGAGCTTGGGCGGGCGTGGAATCACCGGTTCGAAATCGATGAGATCCAAAATATCCTTTTGCAAGTCCACACCGGGAGCAATCTCACTCAATTCCAGCCCCTCCTTACCCAAACTGAAAACACACCGCTCCGTAATGTAGAGGATTTTTCGGCCCGATTTCGCGGCATATTGGCCGCTGAAAGTGGTGTGTTCCACTTTGTTGACCACCTTGCTCAGCTTCCCTTCTTTTTCGATCTTCAGGAGAGCGTTCTCGATTTGGCACTTAAGACCGCCCGCTGTAAAAGTGCCCATAAAGATCACTTTTTTGGAATTTTGGCTGATGTTTATGAACCCCCCTGCTCCAGCCAGTTTAGGCCCAAATCTGCTCACATTGACGTTTCCCGCGCGGTCCACTTGAGCCATTCCCAGGAAGGCCACATCCACCCCGCCGCCGTTGTAAAAATCAAACTGGTACGGCTGGTCAATGAGAGCGGTAGCATTTACCCCGGCCCCGAAATTGAGGCCACCGGCAGGAAAACCGCCTATCACCCCCGGTTCCGCCGTCAGCGTCATGAAATCGAGAATCTTCTCCTCGTAGGCCACATTGGCCACCCCTTCCGGCATGCCGATTCCCAGATTGACTACGCAGTTGGGTTTCAATTCAAACGCGGCGCGGCGGGCGATTACTTTTCGAATACTCATTTCCATCTGAGGAATCGTGGTCAGGGGAACCTTAGTTTCGCCGCTGAAAGCTGGATTATATTGCTCGGCATAGGTTTGCCAGTGATTTTCCGGGCGCGCCACAACGACGCAGTCCACAAGAATACCGGGTATTTTGACCTGGCGGGAATTAAGAGTTCCAGCCTGAGCGACTCTTTCCACCTGAACAATTACGAGACCTCCGGAATTTCTTGCAGCAGTCGCAATCGAGAGCGATTCCAGGGTCAGGGCTTCCTTTTCCATGGTAATGTTGCCGTCCGTATCGGCAGTCGTTCCACGAATGACCGCAACATTGACGGGCAAGGCCTTAAAATAAAGGTATTCTTCGCCGTCGATTTCCAACAGTCGCACCAGCTCTTCGGTTGTTCTTGCATTCAATTTGCCGCCGCCGTTACGTGGATCGACAAAAGTCCCCAAGCCTACATTGGAAAATATGCCGGCCTTCTGTGAAGCGATGTTTCGATAGAGGTGACTGATGATGCCCTGAGGCAGGTTGTAGGCTTCGACCTTATTTTCCAGCGCCAGTTTCTGGATTTTTGGTGCCAGTCCCCAGTGGCCGCCTATGATACGCTGGATCAGGCCCTCGTGCGCGAGATGGTTAAGCCCTCGATTGCTGTCGTTCCCCGGACCTGTAGCGACCGCGAACATGAGTGTCAGGTTGTTGGGCCTGCCGGTGTTCAGGAAATGCTCCTCAAGGGCCATGGCGATCTCCTCGCAAGCCCCTACTCCGGCAAATCCGCCGAAGACCACCGTGTCTCCATCGAGGATGATAGAAACGGCTTCTTCCGCCGATACGATCTTGTTCTTTTTGACAAACCCGGGTTGAAACTGGCTTATGTCAGTGTGACTATTCTGCTGTGCGGGAATCGCTCGCTCAATTTCCATATAAAGTTCTCCTTTGAAAATATGGTCAGATCAGCTGTTGCAGTGCAGCAGCTGAATTAACAGCAGCAACATAAACACGAGCGCAGCACTACTTTTTGGAAAACAAACCGTGCAAGTCCCTGAAAGTAAATCCTCGATCACGAATTGAAGCTCTCTTTGAGCGGAGGAACCAGGCCATACACTTATGGATTGCTGCGATAAATCGCGATGTGCGCAGGTCCCTGCAAAAAGTAAAGATGTGCTATGGAAGTCCATTATGCAGAGCATCCCATGTCGAGTTTTCGACCATGGCAAGTATCTGCACCTCAGTCTGAACAAGGAAGCGCGTTGTGGCATTCAAATACAAATAGCAGGTCCTGGCATATCAATGTTACCCCATAACCTTGGTTACCTCTGCGGGAACATCTTTTTCAAACTGTTTGAAGTTCTTTTGGAAATCATCCGCCAGTTTGGCGGCCCTTTGTTCGTATCCCGATTTGTCAATTACCGAAGTGCGCGGATTGAGAATCTCAGACGGCACGCCTTCACAAGTAGTCGGGATTTTGAAGCCAAAAGGAGGATAGATATCATATTCTGCGGAATCAAGCTGTCCGGTGAGTATGTTTTTAACGATCGCCCTGGAGTGGGCGATCTTAATCCTTTTGCCTTCCCCATGCGGCTTGCCGGCCCAACCGGTGTTTACCAGCCAGCATTTGACGTCGTGTTTCTTGATCTTCTCCATCAGCAGAGTGGCATAAAAGGTAGGGGGAAGGGCCATGAAGGGTGCTCCGAAACATGCGCTGAAAGTAGCTTGCGGTTCTTTAATACCGATTTCTGTTCCGGCAACCTTAGCGGTGTAACCGCTGAGAAAATGATACACCGCCTGTTCAGTGGAGAGCAGTGCGACAGGAGGCATCACGCCAAAGGCGTCGCACGTGAGCATGATGATGTTTTTTGGATGCCCGCAAACGCCTTCTCTGATGGCGTTTTCGATGTGGGAAATAGGGTAGGCGGCTCTGGTGTTTTCGGTTAGGGAATCATCGTCCAGGTCAAGACGCCTGGTGGTGAAGTCCATGCCCACGTTTTCCAAAATGGTGCCGAACCTTCTGGTACATTCATAAATCTCCGGTTCGGCTTCCTGGGAAAGTTTTATGACCTTGGCGTAACAGCCGCCCTCAAAGTTAAAAATGCCGTCGTCGCTCCAGCCGTGTTCGTCGTCTCCCACCAGTTTTCTATCCGGATCCGCCGACAAAGTGGTTTTGCCGGTTCCGGAGAGGCCGAAAAATATGGCGGCATCCCCCGCTTCTCCCACGTTGGCGGAACAGTGCATGGGCAAAATTGTTTTCTGCGGATAGATGTAGTTGAGAATGGTGAAGATAGATTTTTTTATCTCACCGGCGTAGCTTGTGCCTCCGATGATGACCAGCTTTTTGCCGAAATGCAGAAGGATGAACGCTTCCGAATTAGTTCCGTCCACCTCGGGAATGGCGTTGAACCTTGGAGCGTTGATCACGGTATATTCGGGTTGATGGTGCCTGGCTTCTTCCCTGCTTTTCATCTGAATAAACATGTTCCTGGCGAACAGATTGTGCCAGGCTCTTTCTGTGATGACTCTTACATGAATTCGATGGTCAATTGCCGCCCCAGCGTAACAATCCTGGATAAACAAATCTTTGTTTTGAAAATAGGCCATCAAGCGATAGAGAATCTGCGTAAACTTCTCTTCATCAATCCCCTTATTCACCTGGCCCCACCAGATCTTGTCCATACTCGACGGTTCGTTGACAATGAAACGGTCGTTAGGTGAGCGACCCACATGGTGTCCGGTTCGAACGATGACGGGCCCGAGGTGGGCGATATTTCCTTCTCTGCGTTTCACTATATGTTCGTAGAGTTCAGGAGTAGACCGGTTCCAGTGAATGCTTCCCAGGTTTCTCAATCCACTTTCTGCTAGTTGCGATCGAAGTTTATCTTCTGAAATCATCTTTTTCCCTCCAGTTTTATTGTAATCTAATTCATCAATTGCGATTTCAGGCGGTGTCCCCATCTGACGGTTAAATCGTTCTGTCGTCAAGTGAATATAGTTGTTATGAGTTGTAGTGCACTCCGACTGATAAACTGCTTGCTACTCTAAAGTGAGCCGCGGGATGAAAATCGATTACGGATGCTTTTTCACTCGACATAAAATAATCATCCATCGGCACCAACAGATCGTCATCGATAATCTTTTACTATAGATGAATGGGTTGATGCAAAGAACCTTATTCGACTTCAGCAATTCTCATTTTGCTGTACTATGAACCTAGGAGCCTGTCCGGGAATTCACGACGCCGTCATTCCGGCGGTCTTTAAGCCGGAATCCATGATACGGAAATCCTTTTTTGGTGCTGGCCTGGATTCCGGCTTAAAGCTTGCCGGAATGACAATAGACACCATTCGGCCAATTATCGGGCAAGCTCCTAACCAAAATGAGAATTGCTGATTCGACCTGCGGAGCAATGCGTTTGCGGGGCTTCACTTTCTGAGAGATACAATTCCTTAAATTGATTTACATATGAACCATTTTAGCAAAACCGTCCCGACCAATCGTAACTACACAATACGCACCGGGGTTGGTTATCTTCCATATCAAAGAATGCGAAAACATCATCATAGAATGTTAAAAGGACTATAGTTCAAGATATGGAAGGATTGTCATCAAACTATTGAATGGGGTTTTTCGGAGATCACACCCATGGCGAAGAAAAAGAACAAGAAGGCTGCTGAAAAGAGAAGAGCAAAGTCCAAGCAACAAAAACAGAAGAAACGTCAACTCAAGCTCGTTAGACAACATGGGCGTGAGGAGGAACCTCATTACCCATTCAGCCCAACTCCAGCAATGTCCGATATCGAAGCTCCTGAAGGGTTCCGCGCGGTTTCCATGAGTCAGGCAATTATGGAGTTTGGGAAAGCTCTGATGGTTGATGATATGGAATATGACCTCGAAGAACTGAACAAGATTTTTGGGATATCCAGTAGTATTTGGAATTATGAAGCCGCTTTGAACGAGGGGTTTGAGGATGAGGAAGCACTACATGAGATGCAGAACGACATCCTCAGCAACATGAAAAACTTGCTGGAAATCGACCCCGTAGAGGGAGAGGAAGTCCTTCAAAATATGGTTGAGCGGAAACGGTTCCTTTTCCCGTCAGACATCCAGCCCAACTATCCTATGACCATGTACGTGAGGAAAGAAGTTTCGAATCTGATTACCCCCTTTCACTATGGTGGACTACATTTTTTAGAGGAACCGATCCCGCCAGATGAGCGAGACCAGGCAGTTATCGACAAGATCAGGGAAATGGATCGATACCTTATTGAAACCGATGACTACGATGAGGAATTGGAAAATCTATATTTTCCGATGGCGGAAGAAGCACAGGAACGCTATGAGCACTGGCTAAATGAAAAGGGGTTGAGTCACTGGGGCCAGAGATTTGCAGCCAACCTGGAGATATTTCTAAACTTCATCTACTACTACACACATGATGATCTGGTGATGCTGAAACTAGTTCCGCCAGAATACTTCGCTCAATTCTTCTTTGATTATCTTTTGCGGAAAGTGATAACGGAGCCGCAAGAATATGTGGTTTATCCCCCAGCGGTGAAATTCTTCTACAGGTTTCTTCACGAGAAAGATTACATCCACGAGGAGGTGAGCAAAATCATCATAAATGTCATCGATGAAATGGAGCCTGAATTTATCGATGTTTTACGCAAGCGTTTTGGTTGATCCCAGGGGGTGTTGGAATGGAACTCTATTTTACCTCAGGATGCCTGAGTTTCCCGTGATCATTGTACGGGGTGATGCACTGTTCGCAGCCGATGACCCTCAATCGTTGGTGAATACTGTTTATGAAGAGATCCAGGATGCAAGAAATGAAGGGATCGCATTTGTAGATTCGACAGGTGAAGAATTTAAATATTTTGAAGAGTTGGAGTCGTTGGCACCAGGCTTTAACCAAAAGAAATGGACAAGGAAGAAAATTATTGAGCTTTATAACACAAGTGCCAACGCAGCAATCAGCAACACATCGTATTCCGAGAAATCGCTTTCCGCAAAGACCTACCCAAAAATATTTAATGATGTTGTGGACTTGATTCGGGAAAATCCCCCGTTCATTGAAGAACTGATTTAGTGCTGTAATTTGCCTGAGTGGTCACCTCCAAGCCGCCCACCTGAAACTGCCAGCAACGGTGAGGATCTTCATCCCCTCCTGGGAATAAATAACACCCGGATAAGGGCTCTTAAAACCATACAATATGTAACCACACCACCCAATACAAGTTTTCCCAAGAAAAATGCAGCAATTCTCATTTTGGATGCTTATTGCCTTGCGTAGGGTGGGTGGAGGCGCGTCTTTTTGCGCCACAACCCACCACGAGCTTCGTTAGCGATGGGTTACGCTGTCGCTTCACCCATCCTACCGTAAATCCGACCTATGAAATGAGAATTGCTGAGAAAAATGTCATCTCCCGCTTAATTCTGAGTCAACCTTAACTACCCCACCCCCAGTGCTTTGAAGACCGCATCGGCAGGATCTGCGTAGAAACTGATCTGGAATTTTGCGAACAGCTCACCAGGCACTGAAGGAATGTCGGTAACACTGGCCATTGGGATGAGCATCTTTTTGGCTCCGGCATCAAATGCTACCTGGAAACTCGTGCCAAGATTCTCTGCAGGTAGGATGCTGCCTCCCAAGCTCATATCACCCAAAACAACCATTTGGCTCTGCACTGGCTTACTAAGGAGACCTGAACATAGCGAAATGAAACTTGCCATGGTCATGGTGGCGGTTGCCCCGGTGTTGTGCAATTCAACCACATGAAGATGGTAGTCATGATCCCCGGCCTTTACTGAAGCGCTCACCCTGGCTGCATTGGCTTTGAAATAATCGAAACTAACTCGGATGGGCTCCTTAGCTTTCTGCACAGAACCCACCCCGGAGATTGAAAGTTTTCCGGTTCCCGCAACCACTTGAAGTTCTACACGGTACAATCCGAGATGCCCCCCGGCACCCGTTGCCACCGTATACAATGTGCCGGGCTTGGTCGGTTCCTCTGGAATCAGAGACCCTCCACCTTGTTCGGGAACCGTGATGAATTTTTCTTCAAAGGTTTCATTATCGAGGTAACTGAAATGGACATCGTAAAATTCCATCCCGCCGATTCTCTTGAGCTGCTCCTTCACCCGTCTGCGGGTTTCCAATGCATATTCAAGGCACTTCCGGACATCTTCTTTGCCGAATTCACCGTGAGGATAAAGCAGCTTCATCAATCCGGAAACCGTTCTCCGGACGGCTATCGTATCCCTCTGGTTGAGGTTGTTTCCCAGCTTGAAATATTTATCGCTCACATCGGAAAAATTGTGTTTGCGCATCTCCCTTAAATATTCGGCCAGATAGTCCACGATGAACCCGTATTGGTTGGTCAGGAATTCGGGTCGCATCTTGGGGATTTCCCAGCCAGGGATGTAAGCGTGAAAACGATCAAAAAATGCACAATCAATCATCACTTCCGGGAAGGGAACAAAGAGATGTGCCGTCTTGACCAGGCTTTCCACACTCTGATTGATGTTGCCCACAAACACCATGGAGGCATTGGCGTTGATCAAATCCCGGCCCCTGGAAAACGATCCCGAAGCCATGAAGTCCTTCATGATCTGGACTCCGTCCTTATCCTTGAAGGAAATCCCGGCCACCTCATCGAATGCAACCAAATCCCACAGCCCCACCAGTCCAACCTTGCGGGTGTTCATGTTGTAGAACAAATTTGCAACCGTGGTCTGCCCCCCGGAAACCAGGATGCTGTTGGGGCTGATTTCTTTGTATATGTGGCTCTTCCCGGTTCCCCTCGGCCCAAGTTCGCAGACATTGTAGTTATTCTCAACAAAGGGGATCATCCGCGCAATGAAGTGCCATTTCACCCGTTCATTGAACAAAGCTGGTTCCAGCCCGGTTGACAGCAGCAGGATATCCATCCATTGTTCCACGGTAAAAGCTTTACGGCCTTCAAAAAGCTCCTCCATATCCATGTTCGGCATCTGGATGGGCTTGAGCTCCGACAGGATAAATGGGGTGCCTTTCTGATGGTCTTCGTAGTAATAACTCAGGGAAATGATGCACCAGATGCCGCCCACCAGGAGTTTTTCGTATTGATTGACGGTGCTGCTTGGGATTTCAATTCCCTTGACTCCAAGATTTGACAGGATTGCCTCGTAGACATCCCGCTTTTCGTTGAGCTTAACGGTAACCTTATCGATCACCTTGTAGCTGCCGCGCTCGCGGATTTTGGATTTGACCTTCTCGGCTTCATCCGGGCGAACGTAGTTTTCCGAAAGAATCCGCTTGACGTTCTCCAGCCCATCTCGGATGATCCCTTCATCATCGGACGCGCAATACATGCCCAGAAGGTATTCCAGCACATACACCGGAACATTAGCCCCCTCTTTCACGAGTTTGGTGAGATCCTTCCTCACCACCTTCCCCGCAAAGTGCTGGTTCAAAAGGGCATTCAGATTTGCATGACTGTCATCGGTCATATCGGCCGTCTCGTTAGTCCAACTTCGTCACATAAACAAAAACCATCCGATTGAAAGGGACAACTCCATGCAGAATGGACTCCGCAACGTCATTCCCGCATGCTCTTGGCGGGAATCCAGCCCGGCGCCGATCCTGGATTCCCGCTTGAAGATTGCGGGAATGATACTGTGAAGTCAATGTGACAAAGTAGCAGCAATTCTCATTTTAGCTAGGAGCTTGTCCGATAATTGGCCGAATGGTGTCTATTGTCATTGCCGAATGGTGTCTATTGTCATTGCCGAATGGTGTCCATTGTCATTGCCGAATGGTGTCCATTGTCATTCCGGCAAGCTTTAAGCCGGAATCCAGGACCGCACCAAAAAAGGATTTCCGTATCATGGATTCCGGCTTAAAGACCGCCGGAATGACGCCGTCGTGAATTCTCGGACAGGCTCCTAGGTTCATAGTACAGCAAAATGAGAATTGCTGACAAAGTAGAATTAGAATTCATTCATAAACGCGAGATCGATTGCAACCGGAATCCGATCGTATTCAATTTTCGTCTCGGCATCCCGAAGCACCAGATGGTATTCTTTCTTCTTATCGTATTGCCCGGCCTTGAGGATCAGTTTTGCCGTTTTCTTGCGTTCCTCCATCGATGATGATTGACTATCAAACGTGAGGGTCGCCTCATCACTGATAAGTTCATCCCCATCCCGCAATGAAATAAACAGGGTGCGGGGTTGTACCCGTTCGGACAGCGCATCGGTTTGGATGAAATCAAACCGTTGCACATTGGTCACCACCTTGCGGCTTGAGCCCAGCAGCGAAACATCCACCTTTCGGACTGCATGTTTATCGGCGGCTTCCCCCCGCAATTGTTTGATCGTCATGACGGGCACCGCAATTTCCTGCAGCATGGCTCCCCCATGGACAAACCGGGCTCCACCCGCGAAGTGAAACCGATTGGCTCCCTTGGGCACCCAAAATTCCATTGCTCCTGCAGTCGATCCCGTTTTCCGGGTCTCCCCGTGCCACACCCTGGAGTTATCCTCCAGATCAGTACCCAGCAGATACCGTTTCTTTGCCTTCAGAGTTCCGGCAGGTTTCGAATCCAGCCCGCTTTTATCAATATGCGAAGGAGCTGAATCCTGGTAGATAAACCCATGGTCCGCCGTGACGAGTACCAGACTGCCGTTCAAACTGTTTATGATGAACGCTACAATTGCAGAGAGTTCCTGAATTGCCGTTCTCACTGCATGAAACGTTCGGGACTCGGTGGCGGCATTATCTCCGGTCGCATCGATTTGATTGTGATAGACGTATACCACTCGCCAGGGCTTCACAAACTCCCGGCCTTGGTCTTTGTTCATCGAGATAAGGTCTTCTGCCTTGACGGCTGTTCCCTGGAAAGGGTTCAGCAATTGCGCCCGTTCCTCCAATGCAGAAACAGCTTTTCCATCGACCAACAGACCGGCGCTCGCATTCGCTTTGTAGGTGATGGATTGATGCGGAAGCAATGCCGCCATACCCAGGCCGGTGTAGCTTGGCAGCACCCCGAGCATGGCATCGAGTTTGGCTGAGAAACGTTTTTTTGAATTGATCTCCCGTGCAAGTTCCTCTGCCGCCTCATACCGAAAAGCATCACTGATCAGCACGTACACCTTGCTTTTCGGGGAACTATCCAGAATGGGTTTGCAGTACCACTGATAAAAATCCTGCTGGTTGCGGATATCCGGCAGGAACCAGGAATTCAGGAGGCCTCGGCCGGCGCCCTCATCAATGAAACTGCCCCAGGTCACCGCAATCTGGTCGAGGTACCACTCGCTATAGCAGGATTCGACTTGTTGTCTCACGAGTTTTAAAACATCCCATCCCCTGAAATCGACAGCATCGGCGGATTCGTGGAACAGCCTGTAGAGTTGATCGAATCGATACAGTTCTTTCAAGTATGCCTCGAACATAGTCACGGCATTGGGATAACTGAGCCCCCGTTCGAACTTTCTGCGCAACTCAATGAGGTCCGCAGCCGATTCAACGGCATCATACACGGTGCTGTAGAGATTGGCCTCACCGGCGGCTGCACCAACCGATGGATTGGCCCAGTGCCCGTCCCGCCTTTTTTGAATGATCGCTCGGGTTCCATTCCACTCCCCGTTTTTCAACAGTCGGTCGCGAATGCATCGAATGATGTGCCGTTCCACCTCCTCGAAGGTCATCACCTCGATCAGTGCCGTTTCATCGAAACCTTCCAGGTGATCCCGAACTTTCAATTCTTGGGCAATGGCCCCGCTGAGGGCATCGTAGTGGGCGCGAAAGGCCATGTGACTGCGATAGTGCGAGAGGAACACCGAAGCGTTGAGGGCCAGGGTCTTATCCGGCAGCAGGAAATGCTGCATCCCGATGGGCAATTCCTCTCTGAGATTGCGGCTGAAATCGGTTACCAGCAGTCGAATCAGCAAATCCACCAAATTCGGTGCGGATTCAGCGTAACCAAAGGTGGTTGCCATGAACTCCCAGAAGCGTTCTTCTACGTCATATTTTTCAATGTCAGCCCAGGTTTTTGGAGTATTCTGCAGATTGCATTTGCCCTCATGGCAATACTCACTGAATAACTTCATCAGGATATTGAACGCATCCGGCTGGTCCGCCTTTGTGAGTACGCCCAGGATCTTGAGGTCGATTTCTCTTTCGGTGTCCCCCGGCAACACCCACTTTTTCAGTCGGTTCAGTCGCTCCTGATTGCTGAAAAATTTCTTGCGCGATGCCAGATGGTGCCGCATGGCCTGGTTGGTCAGTTCCAGATCACTCAACACGATGGAAGCACGATCCGCATAGAACGTGCGGCTGTACAACCGGATATCGAGCAGCCAATCGTTTTCCAATTCCGGTTCCGGGAAGGGTGCGTAAAGCAGGTAACGGCTGGCAGGGTCATCGATTTCGAGCCGAATCTTAAGCTCCAGGGAACCGATTTGATTGAGGCTTAAAACATTGACACCATCGAGTTCGATTGCAGGAAAGGTCTCCTCGAATTCCTGTTCCGGATCATGCCAAAAAACGATTCTGGTGTGTTCCTCATCGAAGATGCTTCGGAGGCTTGCTGTGAGCCGTGCTGTGTTCATATCCTCAATCCATCAAGCTACAGTGCAGGTGAGCGAAAGTTTCTAACCAGTTATGGGGCGATAGAAAGTCCCCCTTTTACAACTGACAGTTAGACACACATATCCCCGTGGGTATTGAAAGTCCCCCTTTCGCAAAGGGGGATTTAGGGGGATTTTAAATAAGAATCAGCAGTTTGAAAAATCCCCCCTAACCCCCCTTTGCAAAAGGGGGGGACCAAATCGCTGACTCCCTGTTGTTGGTGGCAAATTGTAATGCCAATGAAAACAGATACTTTTCAAAAGCACGGGGTCTTGTGTGTCCAACTAACAGCTTTACGAAAGGGGGGAACTCTAACCGGGGACACATTTTCGCCCAGCTGTACTAGGGATGTGCACTAGGGGCCTGTCCGAGAATTGTCATTTCGAGCCGAAGGCGAGAAATCTTACTCCTGCAAGTAGTTGATTTTACAGATTTCTCACTCCGCTGCGCTTGGCTCGAAATGACAAAAAGGCATTTTAGGACAAGCTCCTGGGGGCCGAAATCGGGAAACTACTCGATAGTCTCTGAAATAACCATGTCGCCGCGCAACAGCTGGTTGACAACAGAGCTCATATCGGTCCCTTTCTTTTGGGCGATCCTTTCGACAAAGGCCAGAACTTCATCTTCCAGATAGATTGGCAGGTTCAATTTCGCATCGGGTCGATAGAACTTGCCTCTTGCTCCCTTGGAAAAATCATATTCGTCTCTCATTGTTTCACTCCATACTGCTGGATTTCTCTTTTGTTGGCCTTGCGGCTTGAAAGAATGCGAATGCTGATTGCCTCCAAGTTATCCTCGTGAAAAGCATGACACACAATCAGCAACCTGCCGCTCTTGGAGATGCCCATGGTGATCCATCTCTCTTCAGACCCACTATGATCCGGGTCGTATAGGGTCATGGCCATCGGATCGAGGAATACCGTTGCCGCCTCCTCAAAGCTGACACCGTGCTTCTCTCTGTTTGAGCGTGCTTTTTTGGGATCCCATTCATAATTATAGTCAATCGCCATGATTATAGCCTCGGCTCGAATTACGGTTGGCTCCAGATCATTTCTGCGAACCAGTGATGGCTTTGACTTCGGCCAGGAGCTTGCCGAATTTGGCGTAGTTCGCTTTCACCCCATCATCGAGATCCAGAGTGATTCTCTTGTCGGCATAATGACGCAATTCATCATCGTAGGTTGAGAGCTCGGAAATTTTCTTTTTCAACACATCGATCTGTTTTTGAAATCTGTTGCGGGCTGAGGTGGAAGAAGCCGCCTCCTTTTCTTGAGAGAGGAACTCCACCCGTGCATTCATTTTGCCGAAAAGAGGAGTCACATATTCATTTCTCATACGGGATAGTGTGCCTTCATTGTATCGGTGGAGGTACACCAGGCACTGAAAGGCCTTCTCTTTGCCGCTGGAGAAGAGCCAGTAAATCGGTCGTTTCTTGTAGGTTGAAAGATGATCTTTGTAAAAATTGCTGCTCAAGTAACGACGGATGGTATCAACTGGCAGTTCTCCACTTTTTGGAGAAAGACACTCCGCAATGAATTTAAGATTCTGTTCCAGGGTCTCCACCGGCCAGGCTGCTTGCAAAAATTCAATAAACCGGGTAGCCACATCATCCGGAAACCACTCCATATCGGTGATGGGAACTATTCCATCTTCGTCCGCAGGGAATTTATCGTATTTGGAAGGATCGAAGCCCACGTTTCCACTATGGGCATAGATGAGACCGGCATGATCGAGGCTGTAGCGGCCCATCATGCAGCCGATGGCATAGGAGATCAGTTCCTTCATGGTGTCGGTGAGTAGCGACGATTCCAGTTCCTCTTCGGTCTTGTTGCCGCCGTATCGATAATGGGGATTGCAGGTGAGCGTGATTTCGGCAAGTGGCACCTCCGGGGTTATCTCATCCTGCAGACCGTAAGCTTCGATGAAGATACGGTTGTTTTCTTCCTCCAGTCGTTGCATCTCCTGCGTCATTTCACGCCAGTGGGTGCGGAGCTTGGTATAGGTTTGTTGTAAAGATGGTTGGTGGTGATCGGATTGAAGAAGTGGGAGTGTGGTGAAATCCCAGGATGTTTCGTAGCTAGTCCAATCTGATTGAGTAATTGTTATGCATTGCTTGGTAGTTTTTCCAACATCCGGCAGTGGAGTCACTACAGGAATCGCCTTAACATCGATGAGTTGCGCATGAAATGTTGGGTTCAGCAACCTTAGGACTGAAAGTGAATATGGAGAGTTAAGCAAACCAATGAGATCATATGTCTCTCGCTTACTCTTGAGAAAAATTGTAAGCCCAGTTGCATCAAAAGTAGTATCCGTAGGAAGGTACCTAAATCCAGTACCACCAGAAGTAATGTCTGTCCAAGTTATACCGTCTCGATACCAAAGCTCCTCAGGAATAATCCTGGCGACACTGAACTGCTTGTAATACTCTCTCGCGGACTCCGACCAATTCACAACATGTTCAATATTTCCCGCCCACTTTCTAAAACTGCCGCCCTTCGCATATGGCAGCCACTTTTTCTGTCGCCCTAATTTCTCACTGGTTACTTCCCACGAATAGCGTACAAATCTTGAGTTATCAGATGTTACGTTTTTACCCTCTCCTTCTGTAAAAGAACGGATTTTGGGGAAATCAAATGTTGATAGCATCTTCTTGCTAACCCAATACGCAATTGGAGAACCGGGGATTTTCTTGAAGTCCGCAAAGGATGCAAGAAATGGTTCAGACTTCTTTCCTTTCAGTTCAGCTTCTTTATCTGTTTCACAGCTACCATCGACGAGCCTTAGGTAAGTGCCTTTATAGTCAAGGTATTTGGCATTCCGAATCACAAATGTTGTAGTTTGAACCACTTCCCCACCAATGGTGTCAAAAGCCCGTGCCCCAAGATGAGCCATGGAAAGCATGGTGTGCTCATCCAGGATATTTTCACGAAGCTTTTCAAAGGATGAGAGAAACATCCAACTCTGCATGGTGATCATACCAACCAAATTCTGCTTTGCTGCAAAGCCGAGATTACGTTCGATGAACATTGCAAACAGATCCGATTTACTGTTGGGATAGTCATCTGAAGCAAACGCTTTCAACTTCGTGTTTAGCCCTCTTCCCCCCATATACGGAGGATTCGTCACCACACAATGATATTCCTTCGCTAAAAGTCCGGCCTGTTTCACCAACGGTAAAATCATCGCCGCGACTTTCCTCGATTGCATATCCCAATGTTCGGCTTTTGCGAGTAATCGTTCAAACTTGGGCAGAGCTTCCTTCAACGGTTCCGGTACGACCAAAAGTGACCCAAACGTCTTGCCATCCTCAAACAGATCGATCAGAGAGGTTAGATCCTCTTGCGTCACTTCGGGTTTTTCAACCTTGCTCAGGATCGGTTGCGTCTGCCTATGTGGAAAAAGCTCCTGCTGCCGGGGTTGATTGGATTCCAGCTCAATTACTCGTTCTCGCAGCAGCACCTTGGCAATCTCATTGACGTTGAGATCTTTGGTCTCCTGGATGGCCAACACATTCAGTTGAACGGGGTTGTCGGCATCGAGGATTCCCCGGTCGTCGCTTCGGGCTTTCATCAGCAGAGCAAATCCGGCCAACTGTGCGGCTCGATCATCGATTTCCAAGCCGTAAAGGTTCTGCTCCAAAATCAACCTGGGAATATCCCGTGTGCGGTAACCCCGCTCCAGATAGATCTCTTTGAAAAGATCGTAAGATTCCACCAGGATATGTCCAGATCCAGCGGCAGTGTCCATGAAAGTGATGGTTTCAGGATCAAGCGCCGTTGGGGTGGTGGCTGCGAGTTGTGTCTTGATTTCATCGGTCTGTTCTGCGGGCTCAATATAGTATTCCATCTTCTCGCGCAGAGGAGAATTGGGATAGGTAGCCAGCCATTGCCTCCCCAGGGTGTTTTGCACCATGTATTTGACGATCCATTTGGGCGTGAAGAGCTGCGTGGCGGCAGGAATATCCTCACTCTTGACAATCTTGCCGATCACCTGATCCTTTTTTTCGGAGATATAGAACTGATACAACCAGCCGATGATTTCGATTTCCTGCCAGTCCTCCTCATTGATTTCGGTCACCAGTTTGCGTAGCAACGAATCGGAATGAAGGAGATTATCCGGAAGCAGCAGTTCCGTTGCACCCCCGATTCTTTCAAACAAAAACGGCATCGCAGTGTGCAGAGCATTGCATTGGGCAACCAGGAGCAGCCGGTAGAGTTCTTCATCCCGGCTGCCGTCCAACTTCATTTCGACCACTTTATCCGAATTGAGCCCGGAAAAATTGACGTTGGCTGCATTTTCGAGAATTTCGGGGATGGGGGTGTTGTTACGATTGCTGAGAACCCTGAAGCCGTGCCCAAGGTAGGCGTGCAACTCCATATAACGGAGTGCGGCAAAGCGGTTGAACCAGGTGTAAGCGACCGCTTCCATCACTTGCTCGAAACCGTCTCTTCGGATCAAGTGCTCCAGCCCGTTGCGTTGATCGGCTATTCTGGCTGGAAACTCACGTCCCCCAATGATGACCACATCCCCGCTCACTTCCAGGGGCTCGATCCGGCTATCGGAAATCAACCCAACCGAATGGGCCTTATCCGTTACGGCTTGAATGAATTCACGCCTTGCAGCCGGGGCATACGATTTCAATTTGTTTTTATTCATCACTCTCTCAACCCGTGCATTGTCTCTCCGTAGGTTGGGTTGAGGTACGAAACCCAACAAAATCGAGCCGTTGGGTTTCATCACGCGATGGGCGTGATTCAACCCAACCGACAGAATACAGACTGTTGGGTTTCGTTCCACTCAACCCAACTACGATGAGGGACGTCAAGCCCCATTTGGGTAAAACTCGTTTCATTATCTCGACATAAAGCTGTGTCTGGCCAGAGTCTGTCCGTCTCGAGGCCTCGGTCTATTTTGGGCACAATTATCGCTGCCCGGCCGGAGAGCGACCCGGGGGGTGACGGAGGGGCAGGACCAGTTGGCTCTGCCCTTCTTGAATCCCCTAAAGCGATAAACTCAAAGAGACACTAGTTCCTGCTGGGATTAGGCGGTTGTCAAACGGACTTGGCGTATAATCCTGCAGTGTGCAGGGCGGATAGTACCTCTATTCATTCTTGGACAGGCTTCATGATATCCCGGTAAGTCTTTGTTTCCTCCTTTCCGCCAATTCCCTTTATCAGGTTTACATCATTGCGGTACTTACGGTTTCTTATGGCCGGTTTTGATGACGTTGGCAGCAAAAGCCTATTACTACCTTCTATCCGTGTCGATTCAAAGATCGATCACCCGATACAGCATGCGCCCTAAGGCTTGGTCTAACCTGTTTAAGGAACCTCCCATCTACAAAACGACTCTTGTAAGTCCTGGTTGGGTACGGAGGTTCCACCAAATCGAAGATCGCTTATACCTCCAACACTGCAAACCTCATTCAAAGAAAACCGCTTTTTTCTTGCCTTTCGCTGTTAACCGCAAATCAGCTCTTGGCTCTTAAGTTGCGCACCTTCAGGGACAACTCCGTGGTCCACATATCTCCAAAGAGCGATGAGAAGCTTGCGGGCTAAAGCCACAATACCGATACGTCGCACCCGCTTGCTCCCACCCCCGTATTTGACCATATACCATAGGCTCAACTTACTTGCGGATTGGTATCGCAGCCAATACCAAGCTATCTCGATCATCAGTGCTCGTATCCGGCGGTTTCCACTCTTGCTGATCCCTTGCTCTCTTTGCGACTCGCCACTAGCGTAAGGCGAGGGGGCCAGACCTGCCGATGCTCCGACTTCCTTCCCATTGTTGAACACTCGCCAGCCCAAAAACTCGTACACCAAAACCCAGGAGCTCACGGGACCAATCCCTTTGAGCTTTTGCAGAGTCAGAACTTTCTTGGATGACTTACTCTCTGCTCTCAGTACCGCCTCTTTCTCTGCCTCCAATTGCTCCAGTTGTTGCCTAATCAGCTCATTGCGATCATATTCCCGAAGCATCTCTTGCTTAACCCTGGGCGGCACAGGTTCGCCATTCCACAATATTGCCTTCGCTATGTCCTCTCGAAAGCTCTTGCCAACCGACATTGCGATTCCATGAAGCGCCAATAAGGATTTGATTCGATTCGTATGGGCGCTACGCTCCTTCTTGAGCCGCTCGATTTCCCGATTCAGCCGCCGAGCATCTTCGTCCTTGGCCTCTGGAACGCGCACAACACTCCATAACTTGGTTTCCCCATTCAGGTAGCGGATCAACATAGTCACCAGTTTATTCGCATCGACTCGATCCGTTTTCGTCCGACGATACCGCCGGTTCACCTCAATGCTGGATGAATCCACCACCACATTGTGGATCCCGCACTGCAACAGATACCGATGTATCCAAAAACCGTCCCGCCCCGCTTCGTAGCAACAGTACAGGGGAACCTCTTCGCCCATCCCGAAGTGGCGTCTGCTCTTCTTAACCTCCTCTTCAAATTGTTTAAGATCCCGCGCCCCTACGTTTTTCATGCGAATCTTAAACCCATTGCTGAAGGCAATCTTCCAATTCTTATTCGAGAGCTCCAAGGCCATGTACAACCGATCATTTTTTATGCTATCAGGAACTGGGATCATTTGAACTCGTGACATGTCTTCCTCCTTTGTTAAGTCGTTTTTGGTTAAATGGTTCTTTGTTTTTCACGACTTATCAGGACTTGACGTGTTGTTCAAATGATCCCTTCATAGCATCTACAAAACTCGAAATGACAGTTCTCGGTCAGCCCCCTAACTTCGCAGTTGACGGGCAACCTTGATTGCCAGAAGGATCGCAGGAGCTAGATGGAAAAACAGGTCGAAGATGTCTATCGGCCTTGTAAGGGTTCCATTTTTGAGCATGATAAGTTTTTCCAAAACATGGGGCATCGGTCGGAATGGAGCGAGCAGCATGAACACGGCGAATGCTATCAAAATGGAGTAGGGGATATTATCGACGAAGGAAAGCATGTTAGTTCCTTTCATGTTAGTCTGGGTACTGGTTGGATTTCCCAACTGAATTAACATCTCGGCTGCATGATTGAGGCAATTTGAAAAATTTAATGGCATTGGCAGTGGTTACCGCGGCAACTTCCAAAGCGTCCATATTTTTCAAGCGACTGAGCTTGTGCAGGGTAAGGAGGACATCAGCCGGTTCTGTAACCTTGCCCTCATATTCCACAGGGGCGTCGGTTTCGATCAAGATGTGCTCAAGCGGCGCTCTTTCTATAGCTTCCTTGTGATACGGGCTGTAAGCCAATGCGGGTGTGGCGGAGATATAGTAGCCGTCCGCAATGATTTTATCGAGAATATCGAGGGGTCCGCTGTACCAATGAAAAATGACCTTTTTGATCGATGCCTCAACTGCCATCCGATGACAGCGTTCGTGTGAAAAGCGAGAGTGGATGATAACAGGCAGGCCGGACTGCTTACCGATGGTCAACAGTCGAGAGAACACTTCCCATTGGAATTTTTTCTTCGCTTTGGCTCTGTAGTCGAGACCGATCTCACCGAGGGCGATACAGTGCTTAAGATTTTCCTCGATAAAAGCCAAATTTTCTTCGACCTGGTCTGCCGCTATTGACCAAGGATGATACCCGATGGCCGGGTAAACGAACTCTGGGAAACGTTGTGCCAGTTCTAGAGTATCCCGGTTGGAGTCGAGGTCCATGCCGATGGCGATAGCTTTGTCGACGCCAGCTTCCCGGGCCCGCTGAAGCGCTCCCTCAATATCGTTGATTTCGTTTAAATGAGCATGGGAGTCAATAACATGCATTAGCGACCTCCCTGGCATTCGCGCAGCTGTTCGAGTTTGGTGTAGGCCTTGCCGCTGGCCAAAGCGTCTTTGGCCATTTCTGTTCCCTGCCGGTAGTCCTCTGCGAAATCAGCTATATAAAGAGCAGCTCCTGCGTTCATACAGAAAAAATCGGCTTCGGGCGTATCGTATTTTCCATGCAAAACATCGATGATTGCCTTTGCGTTTTCGCACGCATCACTTCGACTGCCTATTTTGGCAAAGTCGACCGTACGCAGTCCGAAATCTTCCGGCGTGACCTCATAGGTCGTGATTTTCCCATTGCGTAATTCCACAACTCTGGTGGGGCCGGCCAGTGAAAATTCGTCCATTCCAAGGGATTTATCCATGCCCTGTGCCATGCCAAACGGTGCTAGAGCGGCGGGCATCTCGATTTCTTTGAGCACCGCTATCAGTTGGTCGCAAACCTGTGGTGCATAGGCGCCGATTACGATGCAATTATTCTGTTCGCAAGGCCGTGTCAGAGGCCCGATGATGTTGAAAGCGGAAGTGAAGCGCATGACTTGAATAAGGCGCGCCCAGCCGGATTTTAAAAACGCCTCTCCGGGCAGATAGCAGATGCCGTATTTGGTCAGGCATTTTTCGGCCTGAACCAGAGGAGCATTCAAATCGATGCCGAAAATTTCAAAAATATCCGATGCACCCGAGACTCCCGTGACCAGCCTGGCGCCTTTTTTGGCAACTGTCAGACCGCATGCAGCTGCGATGAGAGCGGCCGGAGTGGAACAATTAATGGTTTTGAGGGGGTCCGACCCGGTTCCCACGATGTCACAAACGGGTCTGCTCAGCCGAGTGTGTATTTTTGCTGTGTCATAGCGGTCCAACGCATCCCAGGCACCGGACAATTCTTCCGTCGATGGGCCTCGGGTGATATGAGCCATCAAAAATGCCCCCTGCTGGAGCTCCGGTTGCTCGCTTAAGATAACTTGCCGGTAAGCCTCCGCAGCTTCTTCACGAGTCATGAATTTGTTGGCTGCTACGGCGCATATCAGTCGGCCGAATTCCCTGAGTTTGTTTTCCTCGATCATCGTTTATCCCCTATCATAGTGCCACATTAACGAGTACCGCTTCGCGGAAATAGCTTACCGGTAAGGGAGGATGCCGGATGCCTGAACCAACCAAAGGGTTGCGCTACACAAGGAGAAATCTTTCCGGATGGAGATCAACTACAAACTTTAGTTTGTCTCCGGTCAGAATTTGCTGCAGCGCATCTCGGACTTGATCGAGACCGATCTGCTGTTCAATTAGAATGCTCACGTCCTTGTGAAAATTCGAAAGCAACTCTACCGCGTCCTTCATTTGTGCCGAAGTGCATCCGTAGGCTCCGACCACCTTCAGTTGCCGGTAATGAATTTCGTTTATGATTTTTGCCGGAATGGCTGCAGCGTCGGTAAGACCGCTGAAAACGCAAAAACATCCCCCGGCTCTAAGCCTTTTAACCCCAACGGTGAAGGTTTCAGATGTGGGTGCGGCGTTTATAACTGCGTCAAATTTAGGGGCCGCGCTGTTGCGGTCAGTGTGGATGTTCAGGCTTCTTCGGAATGGTTCGCTGCGCCGAAATTTGGATAGGTTCTGTTCGGCAATCCAGGTCTCGACTCCAGCTGTCGCGGCTGCCAGAGCCATCAGAAGTCCAACCGGCCCCGCGCCGTAAATCAGAAGTTTATTGCCGGTATCAAGGTTCGCCTGTTGGATCGCGTTCACTGTGCAGGCAAGCGGCTCCGCCAGGCAGGCTACCCGGTCAGGCAGGTTGTCCGGTATTGGGATCAAACTGTGCTCGGGCACTGTTACAAAGTCCGCCAACCCCCCATCTCTGTGAAAACCCAAAATCTGCATTTGCCGGCACAGGTTTTCCGTTCCGTTTAGACATTGAATGCAGCTTCCGCATGAAATGCCGGGCCAGACGACATAGCGCTTTCCCGTGGCGACATCGAAACCGCAGATCTCATGACCGAGTACCCGCGGGAGCGTCAAGTCGCGATGTCCCCGGTCGAACATTTTCGCGTCCGTGCGGCACAAGGCACAATTCGACACTCGCAGGAGAACCTCGCCATCGTCGGGTTGTGGAGCCGGTTTTTCCACCAGACTCAAAGAGCCCGGCCGTTTGATCTGCAAACATCTCATGGTCGACATCGACACTTGAGGAGACTCACTTTCGTGGAGTGTTCAATGAAAAGTTATTCTTCACTGTTTCATGGGTTGGGCAAAAGAATTGATGGAGATGCCGTGACTCACCGCAAAACCCTGGATATCCTGTGGAGAGAATTTGTCGGCAACGTATGTTTTGAGGAAGTTGGATTCGGTCAGTAATTGAAGTATGTAACTCATGTGCCCCATGTAACCGTTGGAATCAACTTGCCGGATGGCTAATTGAAGCTGTTCTGCGGCTTCCCAAGCTTGTCGATGCACAGTCGGACCGCTTGCTCCGCACAACCGAATGGAATAGAGCCTGCGGCAGCTGAAAGGGCGGACCGAATAAATGATACAGCTGTTGTCGGCCTGCAAAAAAGCGCACCGAGCGTATTTGGATTCCTTTTTGGTCTTCCTGTTTTGCTTCAACTTTTTAAGCAGGTCTTTTTGAATGGCCGAATCAAGAGATTTTAGGTACTTCAGAATTATCAAACCCTCCAAGGTGACAATATCCACATTGCCGACCGATGTGCAGCAATCAGCACACCCCTTCTCACAGACTGCAGAGGCGAAAAAAGGCTCGGCGAGTTCTGTGTACCTCCCGTAGAGCTCAAAAAGTTGCGATTTCTTCTCTTCAATGTTCACGCTATTACGATCATTTAATCACTGGGGATCATTACGAAATATTATGGCGCTTGCGGAGGCGTTCCATTTCCCTTGCTTCTTCTTTTCGCTTCAGGGTCTCGCGCTTATCATATAATTTCTTGCCGCGAGCCAACGCCAACTCAACCTTCGCCTTCCCCTCTTTAAAATAAACCTTCAACGGAATGAGCGAAAAACCCCGCTCTTGAGTTTTTCCTACAAGACGTTTGATCTCATAGCGATGAAGCAGAAGTTTTCTCACCCTTTCGGGTTCATGGTTGTCGTAGGATGCGTGTGTGTAGGGGCTTATGTGAAATCCGTGTAGATAAATCTCACTTTTCTTCACCTTGGCATAACTGTCCTTCAGGTTGGCCCTCCCCTCGCGCAAGGACTTCACTTCGGTTCCTAACAGCACCATGCCCGCCTCGAAGGTTTCCATGATTTCGTAATCATGGTAGGCTTTCTTATTCTGACAAATTAGGCGAGTGCCTTTGCCTTTTATCGCTTCTTTTTTCTGACTCATAATAAACCCACATCGGACGGATGCGCCGACATTGTCATCTTCATTTATCTTTTACGAATGTGTGAAACTCCCTTGGGAATCAAATCGCTTGGATCGAATACTCGAAATTCTTCAGGGAAATTCGTCAGCATCATTTCCTGCAACATCTCATTGATTTCTCGAGCCGTCCTAAAACCTAAAATTTTCTTCACGAAACGTCGACAGGATTTTAAGCGCGAACGGCAGACGAGGTTCTTGACTCTTGGAACCGCCTGAGGGTTCATACTCAAACTGTCCAGATTCAGTCCAAGCAGAATCGGTACATACAATGGTTCACCGGCCATTTCTCCGCAGATGCTCACCGGAATTTTTGCTTTGTGCCCGGCATCCACCGCCTGCTTTATGAAGCGCAAGACTCCCGGATGAAGAGGTTCGTAAAGATAGGCCACATGTTCATTGACTCGGTCGATAGCCAGGCTGTACTGGATCAAGTCGTTGGTGCCGATGCTGAAAAAATCCACTTCTTTTGCCAGTAGATCCGCTACTGCGACAGCCGAGGGGACTTCTATCATAACGCCCAGAGGCATTTTCTCGTCAAAAGGAATCCTTTTGAGCCGTAATTGTTCTTGGACTTTATGTACGATGCTCAAAGCCTCGTGCAATTCTCCGAGCCCGGAGATCAGGGGAAACATCAATTTGAAATTTCGGGCGATTGCGCCGGCGCGCAAAATGGCTCTTAATTGTGTTTCGAACAAATCTCTGTACTGCAGACAAAGGCGAATTGAACGCAGGCCAAGTGCCGGGTTCGTTTCTTCCAGCTTTGGAAACCAGGAAGTCAGCTTTTCGGCTCCCAAATCAAGAGTCCTTATGGTAACCGGATGGGGCGCCATAATCTCTGAAAGTTCTCTGTATTCATGGTATAGAGCGTCTTCATCGGGAAGATCCGCCCGATTCATGAAAAAGAATTCGGTTCGATAAAGTCCGATCCCTTCCGCCCCGTTGTCTTTTACTGCAACAACCTCTTCAAGCAGTTCGATGTTTGCTTCAACCTTAATGAGAAAGCCGTCCTCGGTGCGGGCCGGCAGATGAGACTTTCTTCTTATTTCTTTTAGATAAGTCTCCAATTGGTCCTGGCGCTCGTAATAAAAGCTGATTTCCTCTTCGCTGGGATTGACGATAATGTTGCCCGAAGTCCCATCTACGATGACGATGTCGCCCGTTTGTACTTGCTTGCTCGCTACTTCGGCGCCGACCACGGCAGGCATATTCAGGGAGCGGGCGATGATAGAGGTATGCGACGTGCGGCCACCCATGTCCGTAACAAGGCCGAGGGTACGTTCCAGCTGGAGTTGTGCTGCGTCCGCGGGCGACAGATCATGGGCCACGATAATCACTCGTTCCTTTATCGCGTTCAGAGCATCGTGTCCTTTGCCCGAAAGATTGCGCAGGATGCGCTCGCCTACTGCGTGTACATCTGCGACACGACTTTGAATATATTCATCTTCTACGGTGCTGAATACTTCCTGCGCCTTCATGAGGGAGCGAATCAAAGCCCAATGGGCGTTCAATTTATCATTGCGGATAAGGCGCAGCGTTTCGTCATAAAGCAAATGATCTCGCAGGATCATCTGATGTACTTCCAGAACGTGAGCATGCTCTTTGAGATCGGGATGGACTTTTTCTTTTAAGGATTCCAGATCCTCTTCTGCTTTGGTGACTGCGGCCTCGAAGCGTTTTACTTCATCGCTGACGGCCTCTTCCCCGAGAAGCGTGTAATAGGGGATGGGTATGCGTCCTCGCTCCAGCAAATAAGCTTTGCCTATAGCGATTCCCGGGGAGACCCCAATGCCGGTTATATTTTTTGACGCTTGCTCCATCAGCCAAAATTCCACATTTTAAATAGCTCGGGTTGGACCTAATAGATTCGAGACGTGTGATCTCGCCTGCGGCAGGATTAATTTAGGCCAGAATGGCAGACAGTTCTACATTTAGTTTAATACAAGACAAATGGCAATAGGAACAGGAATTATGCTTCACCAAACTTCGTCTGAAATAAGGCGGCCAAGGCAGCCATGGCTGCGGGAGCATCGGGACCTTCAGTCTGCACCTCAACTTTGCTGCCGTGCGGGCACACCAAAGTCATAATATCTAAAATGCTCTTACCGTTTACTTTGCTATTGTTTCCAATCTTGGATATCCAGATCTCTGACTCGAATTGATTAGCAACCTTAACAATCTGTGCCGCGACTCGAGCATGAATACCCAGTTTGTTGGAAACAATGAATTCCTGTTCCAAAACCAGCATTCTCCAAAAAGGCACAACAAGAACCGTTTTTACTCTATCTCCAAATCCCGCCGTCTCTTAGCATATGGGGCATGGTAAGTCAACTCCGGTCGAACCTGTGCCGGACCTCGATAACCAATAGAAATGAAGCCCTTAATTTAGCGATTCTTGCTAAAAAAAAGCAACAATCGTCATTCCGGCGAACGCCCCACTGGCGTCAACCTAAGCATATCTCACGTTGGTGCAAGTCTCCGACTTGCACCAACGTGAGGGCTAAATACAGTTCCACGCAAATAAGTGACTACCTTTTGCGTAGGGTGGGCTGCGGCGAAACTGAGGGGGCAAGCTTCGCCGGCATGACGGGGGCGAGGGGATCGCTAAACTTAGGAAAGTATTAATCCCCGGCATTTTCCTGCGGTTTGGAAAAAGCTCGAATTTGGAGATACTCTAGAACGAGCTTAGCCAACCGGCGGTGATAAAGCATCGAGACATGACTGATCGGATAGGACTCGAGATGAGACCAGCCGGAATGAGCTACATGCAGCGATTCATTGGGCAACACCATGTTATCGATGGGCGAATATATTGCAAGGCATGGGATGTCGGACAGTCCACCTTTTGATTCCAGTTCCTCGAATAATTTTCCCCGATAACTGAGACTCCTTGCCAACTTGACTGCACCGAACGCTGCCAGTTTTGAGCCCTGGTGGGGTGCTCCGAGAGTGACCACAGCAGCAATCTTTTTAGAATTTGAAGGATCTTCGGCATACACACGCGCCAAAAGTCCTCCTAAACTATGTCCG
This sequence comes from uncultured delta proteobacterium, assembly GCA_963781715.1. GTDB lineage: Bacteria > Desulfobacterota > Syntrophobacteria > Syntrophobacterales > Syntrophobacteraceae > Desulfoferrobacter. The sequence continues at coordinate 297,516 of CAWAGW010000014.1, read as the reverse complement.
ACTAAAACCATATGTTGATTTGGGAATCGCTCGGCAAGGGTTTGAATTTTTTGGTCGAGCTTTTCCAACAATTCTTGGAAATTCGTATTCAGGCTGCTGTAGCCGAAGGCATAAGTGTTGCGAAAGCCTTTGCCCATCAATAACCTTCGGTACAGAATCCAGGCGCTTACATTGTGGTAAAGACCGTGAATGAGAATAACCGGGGGACGCGGACATGATGGATCGGGTTTCGGGTCCCACAGTCGCGTCCAAAAACGCAGCGGAAAAAAAAGAACCGTCAGGTTTTGACTCACGAAACTGGTTACAATTCCTCGCAAGACCCATCTTCCCACTCTGCCTTTGGAGAGTTGCCGCAAGTATTCGAGGTGGGAACTGTTAAATGTCTCGTACCAGAAGAAGGCATAGGTGAATAAGGCAAAACCGAATGAAATGCTTAGGTAAAGACATAGTCCGATTAGTATGATGACGCCCACTTTTATTCCTCCCTGTTTAATAAGAAAGACGATACTCCGTGAAGGTCCTCTGCCACCCAGTCCGGTGGTCTCTCTTCTCCCCTGAGCAGTTTTGCAATCGTCGACTTTTCTCTATCGGGATAATTAAGAAGCCAAATAGTTCGCATTCCAACTTTTAGAGCAGGTGCCATGTCCAATTCGTATGTGTCCCCAACCATCCAACAATAATTTGCAGGGACCCCGGCTTTTTGCAGAGCATAATGGAAAAACTGTAAGTTCGGTTTCTTGTAGCCTACCTGGTAACTTAGATACTTGTAGTCAATCAAATCCACCATTTGAGGGCAGGTCCGACAAAAACCCTCGTAAAAAGGGCGCCATATATTGGACAGCACGGCCAGCTTGATCCCTTCGTTTTTCAATGATTTTAGTGCAGAAGTGGCCCCATCGATTTCTTCAACGTCGGCCATCTGCAGTTCCCAAAGCTTTTCCAGGCTGTTTTTAATCTCGGCTTTGCTTCGACCCGGCAAGATTTTCTTCAGTGCACCGGCCAATGCGATAGGAGTCTCAGAAGGGTGAATCATCATTAATCGTCCGGCTTTCTTGGTCTCTTTTTCGGAGAGACTCAACTCAGAAGCCAGAAGTCTTCGGGCAGAGGGATACGATCCCCTGACGAGGGTGTGCCCGATGTCAAAGAAGACTACTGTTGATTTGCCTCCCACTTTAACCCTCAAAAGTTAATGCGCGAACGCTTTGTCAACCTATGCGACAAGAATGAAGGTTGCATCATACCAATTAATTCTAATTCGTGCTGGAAATTGCTGCTTCCCTGAATTCAGCGATTTATCGGTAACCGTCCGTCAAGCGGATGAAGTTTGTCACCGCAGTCCCGCCGGCGGGATCGAGCGGAGAGTCGGCATTCAAAATATAAGCATCATGGAGTTTGTGTGGGCTGCTGAACCAGTGCATCATACGTCACAGAATATATGAATGGATTCTGAATTTTCCATGTGCTGAAATTTCAAATATTTTTGGTTAGATTTCTAGGGATGAGTTAGTATCCGTCTGAAAAACTACCATTCCTCTTCCTCTCAACAGGGAGAGCAGGAGAGGTTAGGGGACCTGAACCATCCATGGCGCTAAGCAGAGGGCCATGTCCCGGTGATCGGCGAAGACCAAAAAGATTCTACTTTTATCAGGAGCGAGGAGAGAGAATCAACTATGCTGAATCGGAATGGGAAATGAGGGAGACGAACTATAGAATCGCTTACTACATCACACCACATGGATTCGGACATGCGGTCCGTTCTTTGGAAGTTATCCGCACCTTGATGGCAACTGAGCCGACGCTGGAAGTCATTATCGTTTCCGACCTGCCGGAGTTTCTGATCGAGCAGAATCTTGAACGGCGGGCTACTCTGAGGAAGAGAAGACTAGATATCGGGCTGGTCCAGTTGGACAGTCTGCAGTTTGATCTTGAAGCTACTTATCAGGCTCTAAACGGACTCTACGAGCAGCGAAAATCTATTGTGGCGGAAGAAGTGGACTTTCTTCTGAAAAACAAGATAAGGTCGATCGTATCCGACATTCCTTTTTTAGTCTTCCATGCTGCAAAGGAATGCGGCATTCCAAGCTTTGGCCTTGGTAATTTCACCTGGGATTGGATCTATCAAGCTTACGCAACCAGTGATTTACGCTGGGGTCCTTTAATCGAGTGGATAAGAGAAGGCTACAGCAAGTGCGACCTGTTTTTGCAGTTGCCAATGCATGGTGACTGTTCTGTTTGTCCTCATATTGAAGATGTTCCGCTGATAGCCCGAAGAGCGAAAAGTAAACCGGAAGCTACCCGTGAGATTCTGGGATGCGCGCCCGAACAGAAAGCATATCTGATATCATTCTATTCATTGCAGCTCGATCGGAAGGCACTCAACAGAATTGAAAGAATAGATCATACGCTGTTTTACTATAAATATCCCATTTCCTACGCGCTGCAGAATGGTCGTTGTCTGGATGATTTTAACCTTTCCTACGTAGATGTGGTGGCAGCTATGGACGGAGTCATAACCAAGCCCGGCTACGGCATCGTAGCGGATTGCCTGGCTCACGGGACTCCAATGATTTATGCGGATAGAGGCTTTTTCCCCGAATACGACATTCTGGTCCGCGCATTGGAGGATCATCTAAATGCTGTCCATCTGCCATCCGCGGATTTGTACGGAGGCCGGTGGGAAACCTGCATTCGGCAGTTGGAGAGCCAACCCCGCCGTAACTCTGATGTGAGAGCAGACGGTGCGGGAGTGTGTGCGGGTATCATAAGGAATGCTCTGCCATTGTACGTCGAAGATTGCGCCGAAAGATTGGTCGTAATGCCGATCGAAAGATTGGTTAGACCTGCACACGTTTCAGCCCAAAGAGGTTAAAGATCTGCTCGATGATTATCTTGAGGCGGCTTACGAAAAAGGGTTCAAGGAAGTTCGAATCATTCACGGCAAAGGCAGTGGAGTGCTGCGTAAGACTGTTCACTCGATCTTGAGCAGACATCCGCGGGTGGCTTCTTTCAGTCCGGCCGATTCGGCAAGCGGAGGTTGGGGCGCAACCATAGCGGTGTTTACAGTTGTTGAAGACGTCGCCGACTAATGTGAGCTCAACCGCATTTACTCAACGTCCTGATGCTGAAATCTCGTAGCGACTGATTCGCGGATTCGGCTTAATTGTAGCCATCACGGAAAATAGATGACCTCGGACCCCCAGCTTTTTCATTGTCTTGGCATCCATCTCAACTTTGTAGACATCACACGATTTCCTCTGTATGACGTTCCCCTCCGAATCATAGAGCGTGAGTAAAAATTGACGGTCATTGAGTGCATCCCGACTGCTGAGTATGTTTTGCATCACTAAAAGTAAGCCGTTGCCCTTGAGACGAACAAGGTCTGTAAAATCCCCTTGCTTTGAAAACATGGGCCCATGGATTTGTTCAGTTTGTTGGGACGACTGTTTGACTGCCAGATTATCTAGCAAAACTATACTTTTTTCGGGGCCAATTTTCTCAAAATCGGGTGGTGTCGGCGTTTCTTTTTCCACTAGTTCGGCAAGCATCTTTTCACGTTCATTACCGCTGTTGGCACTGTTGTACTCGACCATAACCTCAGGGTCGAACTCGCGCATGGCAATTATTTCTTGAACAGATGTTACGTAGGCCTTCGAAATGCCCGCTACCCCGCCCGGCATTTCAAACTTGATTTCTCCACCCTCTTCCCAGTAGTAAGGGACCTCGATAGAGGTGCCGTTGGATAAGTTTATCCTGAGAGGGCCGCCCAAAGTAGTTGATGCGACCATAGGGCAGCACCAAAATACAACGATTGCCCAAAAGTATGCGCTGGTTCCCCTAACCTTCAGCTTCATGATGTCTGTCCTTTTTGACTTTGCTAGTGGCAATTTTTTCGAGTATAGAGGATTATGCTTTAGTGTGCCAGTATCAGATTTCAAAGAAATGCGAACCGTTGACAGCAGCCTACAACCGCAACTCCAGAGAAGCCGGGAGGGCATGAAACTATATGGATATCTACATTTCAGGATCTTTGGCTTACGATCGCATCATGGATTTTCCAGGTCATTTCGCGGATCATATTCTACCCGATAAAATTCATGTGCTCAATGTTTGCTTTAACATCAACGGGCTGGTAGAAAAGTTTGGAGGTACAGCAGGAAACATTGCTTATACTCTGGGTGCGCTTGGTGAAAAGCCCTATATTGTTGCCACCGCAGGGGACGATTTTGAGCACTACGAAACATGGCTGAATGAAAATCAGCTGCCGACCGGATGGATCAAGCGAATCCCTGGAGTCTTTACGGCCGGAGCCTACATTACCACCGACTTGGATGACAACCAAATTACCGCATTCAATCCGGGAGCAATGGCACATGAGGCCGACTTGCCGGTTTTGGACGGGGGCGAACATAATGCCGTTGTTTTGATTGCGCCAGGCAACAAAAATGATATGGCCGCCTTTGCCGAACGTGCGCGCCGGCAAAGAACTCCCTATATCTTCGATCCGGGACAGAGTCTAAATATTTGGCAGGGCGATGAATTGCGCGACGTTGTTCCCGGGGCTCTGTGTTTTATCTCGAATGATTATGAACTGTCACTGTTTTTGCAAATGACAGGATGGTCCATGGCAACTCTGTACAAGAATGTTCAGGTTGTAATTACAACCCGCGGACCAGAGGGAAGTGTTCTTGACATACAGGGAGACAAGGTCCTCATTCCGGCCACGCCGGTAAAGGAGGTCAACGACCCGACAGGTGCGGGGGATGCATATCGAGCGGGGCTTTTGAAAGGATGGAAAATGGGGATGGATTGGGTGACGTGTTGCCAGATGGGCAGTGCTGCCTCAACTTACGCTGTGGAACACTACGGCACCCAGGAACATCGCGTGGACTGGCAAAGCTTCTGCAAACGCTATGAAGCTCAGTTCGGGGTGTTGGCTTGCTGACTCTCGACGGCATAACTCCTGCGCATGCTTTGGCGGGTTCCAGTCTCCGCCTTGAACCCGCCTGAATCTTATAAATCCACGGCGAGCCTTTTGTTTCAGACACTAGTACTGCAGGGCGCAAGTCCTTACCAGGTTAACTCGTCAGTATTCGGATAGCGTAGGTTGGGTTGAGCGGAGCGAAACCCAACAAAAAGGCGTGGCAATAAGGATAGTCTGTTGGGTTTCGCATTCGCTCAACCCAACCTACAACTACTTTGCACCGTAACCCACCGAAATTGAGAAACTACTGACAACCGGTAGAATTTGCTGCCTTCTGTCTTCTGATCCTAAGTTCCGGTCAACAGCTGTTGCTGCCTCAGGTGTTTGATTTGATCCCTGATGGCTGCGGCCTTCTCGAATTCAAGCTCGGCGGCAGCTTCCTTCATGGCTTTTTCGAATTCCTTGATCTTTTGATCAAAGTCAATCCCCGGGGTGATTTCCAGAAGCTGCTGGGGTTCTTTGACAAAATCCAGAGGCCCGAGGGCATCGGTTTTGTATTCAGCAAGAATATCGGCAATTTTTTTCTGGATGGTGCGCGGCTCTATCCTGTGTTCCAGGTTGTAGGAAAGTTGAATGCGGCGGCGCCGCTCGGTTTCTGTCATGGCTCTATGCATTGAATCGGTGATTTTGTTGGCGTACAGGATGACCAATCCATCGAGGTTCCTGGCTGCTCGCCCGGCTGTTTGAATCAAAGAGCGGTCAGAGCGCAGAAAGCCTTCATTGTCTGCATCCAGGACGGCTACCAGAGAGACTTCCGGAATGTCCAGACCTTCCCGCAGCAAATTGATCCCTACCAAAACGTCATACACACCCAGTCTTAGATCCCGCACTAATTCGATACGTTCTAGGGTGTCGACGTCCGAGTGCATGTAACGCACGCGGATGCCAAGGTCGGCCAGATATTCGGTCAGATCTTCGGCCATGCGCTTGGTTAATGTCGTAACAAGCACACGCTGGCCGGCTTCCACTCGCTTTCTGATCTCTCCCAACAGATTGTCCACTTGGAAGTCGGCGGGCCTGACCTCGATTGTGGGATCGATCAAACCGGTTGGACGGATAATTTGTTCGACCACTCGACCGGCACAGCGGGTGATTTCATAAGGACCGGGAGTCGCCGAAACATAGATAACCTGATTTACTTTTCGCTCATATTCTTCAAACGACAGGGGACGGTTATCCAGAGCCGACGGCAGACGAAACCCGTAGCGCACCAGCGTTTCTTTCCGCGAACGATCCCCTCGATACATTCCGCGCAGCTGAGGGATGGTGATGTGACTTTCATCAATAAAGAGCAGCCAATCGTTGGGAAAGTAATCAATCAGCGTTGCGGGAGGCTCACCGGCTCTTCTATCGTCGAGGTGCCTGGAATAATTTTCGATTCCGCTGCAGTACCCCAACTCCAGCATCAGTTCCAGATCGAACCGCGTACGTTCCTCGAGGCGTTGCGCTTCCAGCAGTTTGCCGTCGCGATGAAAATTCTCAAGAGCCTGCGAGAGCTCTACATGAATCGCCTTAATTGCTCGCTCAAGATTCCCCCGAGTGGTCACGTAGTGGGTACCCGGATAAATGGCGATACTGTCCAAAGCTCGAAGGGTTCTTCCGGTCAGCGGGTCCACCTCTTTGATGCTGTCCAGTTCGTCACCGAAAAACTCTACCCGCAAGGCGCGATCCTCTTCCCACGCAGGGAATATCTCCAATACGTCACCTCTCGCCCGAAAAGTGCCTCTGTGGAAATCCACGTCGCTGCGCTCGTATTGAATTTCTACCAGCTTGCGCAAAACCTGCTCACGGGGGATTTCCATGCCCCTTGTCAGTTCGAGCAGCATTTCCCGGTAGGTCTCAGGCGAACCTAAACCGTAGATACAGGATACGCTCGCCACAATAACCACATCCCGTCTTTCCAGCAGAGAGCGTGTGGCCGAGTGGCGCATTTTGTCTATGGTGTCGTTTATGGAAGCATCTTTTGCGATGTAGGTATTGGTTTGCGGCACGTAGGCTTCGGGTTGGTAGTAGTCGTAGTAAGATACGAAATACTCGACGGCGTTGGCGGGGAAAAAAGATTTGAACTCGCCGTAGAGCTGGGCGGCGAGTGTTTTATTCGGGGCGATGACAAGGGTCGGCTTTTGCACCCTGGCGATCACATGAGCCATGCTGAAGGTTTTACCGGATCCGGTTACGCCCAGTAAGGTCTGTTCCCGATGCCCCGCATCCAAACCCGCAGTCAGTTTTTCAATAGCTTGCGGCTGGTCTCCAGTGGGTTCAAACTCGCTGCTTATGGAAAATGACTTCATGACAAATCATAGGTCTCCCTAGTGAGAACTGGCGGTCAGAGACTTTCCAGTCCGCTGCCCGCAACTATATTTAACATGCACGTCAATGATCGCCGTGATTTTTGCCTGTAACTGCCTGCATTTTGATGAGCACAAACCGATCTGCAGGGGATCGCCGGTATTGCAAAATGTAAATTGCTGGAGGAAGGGTTTACTATCACCTAAAATAAGCGATTGTTTCCATGATGTCATTCGGCCGAAAGCCCTTTGGCGTCAGCTTAGTACTCTGATTCATAAATTCTGTGACGTATGATGCAATGGTCCAACGACAAATCCGTAGTACGTTGGGTTGAGCGAAGCGAAACCCAACATCGGTTGCATGTGCGGCAGATCCCGTTGGGTTTCGTCACGCCGCGGCGTGACTCGGAATGACAGATGACGTCTGTGTGAGTTGCAGGACCTCCGGTAGGGTTGCTAAATTCAGGCATCAGAAAAATAAGTTGTGGTAACAAAATAAAGTGTTGTATTGTCCTGCTAATAGCCATGCGGCAGGTCTCCGAATCGGATGTTAACTGCGGCTAAGATCAGGATCAAGCGAACAGAATCGACCCAAGTGGGAGCTGAGGTGCGCGTTCAAGTCAATCAAGCGACTGGCGTATTGCCTAAAATGAAACAGGAATTTTTGAATAAAAACAAGTGGCGGTCACCTCTCATCAGGGAGATTTTGTTTATGTCGGACAGAAGACCAACTTACAAGCCGGGCGCTGTCAAGACGAGCTCAACCTCTAACCTGCGTGACTTTGCCGAGTATATAGAAAAGCAGGCAAAGGGCATGGAACAATTCGGATGGAAGGAAGTCCACGGGCTTCGCCAATGGGTCTCAGAGTTGCGCAAGAAAGTCTATCACGACAAGGCCTTGTCGGACTGATCAGTCGCCGGATTCTAGCGCTTAAGAAAAAGATTTTGGATTCCAACCTTCATCTAACGGATCTTTCATTGGTTGCAAATAGTGAATTGATCGCAGTCAGGGCAGTATAGCCGTTTGTTCTGAGCCAGGCGGCTTGCTTTTGGAGGGTAAATTGCACACGCCGCCGAACATACAGCAACCTTGCAATAAGGAAGCAACGGTCAGAACGGCCAAAATTCTTTTCAGATAATGAAAGAGCGGTTTGGAAGGAGTTTTGAGATTCATATTTTTGTATTATTTCCTGTCAGATACAAGTGATTTGAAGTACGCCTTCTTGCCTGATTTGTCACATTTATTCCAATGGCACAGGCGTAGGTTGGGTTGAATGCAATGAAACCCAACAAAGAGCCCGGCAACTGAACTATGCGCGATGGCTGGTTGAAGCCTCCAACGTTGGGTTTCGCTGCGCTCAACCCAACCTTCTACTCTGCTAGTTGCAAAGGCACCGAAGCCTTAAACAGAGTCGCCTTCCCTACCATGGAGTAATGGCTTACGGCCGCCGGTACGATGACGGAACCGCCCATACCCAACTCCATAGTCCCACCATCGTCGGTATCTATAATTGCAGAGTGCCCCTGAGTGCAAATGAAAATTTCAACACTTCTTTGCCGTGCGCTCATATAGGGTGTATTCGGGTCGAGGTGAATAACGGAGAGCATGAATTCTTCGGCCACGGTCGGATAGAGGCTTTCGACTGACGAGAGAACTTCAGGTGCAAGCAGATCGGTGGTCTGTTCTGCGAATCGAAGAGATTTCAAAAGCTCGGTTACATCGACATGCTTGGACGTCAGCCCCCCGCGCAAAACGTTGTCGGAGTTCGCCATCACTTCGATTCCGGCGCCGCTCAGGTAGGCGTGCAAGGTCCCTGCCGGAATGTACAATGCTTCGCCCGGCTGTAATTGAATTAGATTGAGAAAGAGAGGCGACAGCACGCCGATGTCCGAAGGATAGCTTCCATCGAGATGAATCATCCACTGAAAAGCAGCTTCTTGCGCGGCGAGTCGTTCGACAGACCTTATGATCTTCTCAACGAGTTGGCCCTGGTGCTTTTTGTCCACGGTCATAAGGCGGGTAAAAAAGTCTTGCAGTGCCAGGTTGGCCGGTTTTTCGGAGAGACATCCACTGAGGGTTTTGATCTCGGCGTTGTCCATTTTCCCTACTAATTCACGGATACTTTCTACCTTTCTGAAACCATTTAGACACCAAAATGAAGTCAGAGCACATATCAATTCAGGTTTATGATTGTCATCCCGGTAATTGCGGTGGGAGGCGTGGAGTGGAATTTCCATCTCGTTCTCAGAGGCATAGCCATTCCTTGCCTGCTCCAAGTCGGGGTGGGCCTGTATCGAGAGAGGCTCCTCGGCGGCCAACACCTTGAAAAGAAAAGGGAGCTTATTGGAAAAACGCTCTGCCACGTGCGGGCCAAGAATGTCTTCAGGTGCATCCTTGATCCAATCCGGCAGAGGAATCCAGCGGTCGTCGTGCAGAACCAGCGATGGAGCTTTGGGATGCGTTCCCATCCAAAGCTCCGCCTGCGGTTGAACCGAAGGAGCGGGTTCACCGAGCAGTTTGGCTAGGACCGTTTTGGAGCCCCAGGCGTACTCTTGCACTGGGTTCTTTAAGCGTGCTATTCCGAGCTTCATATTCGACCTGACGATCCTCGAAGCGATTTACCGGCTGAGTATATTCAGTAAGCGGAATAATTCAACGGCATCGACAACACTCACACGACTAGCAATCCGTTATTTAGTTTATAATCTCTGCCGTGGAGCATCAAGCCAAATAAACATGCGAATGCTCAGTCAAGACCGTTGCCAGGTTTTAACCTTGCCCTTGGTGGTCCTTAGGATGGGTGGAGCGAAGCGAAACCCACCAAAGTGGGTGCTGAGTTTCGTTGCGCGAAGGGCGTCACTCAACCCGACCTTCTACATCTACTGTTAAGTGCGCTGTGGGCTCAGCCCCCCGTGCGTTACCGTCAGGCTTAAGCTGCTCACTCCGAACTGCATCTACTTTCCCCCCCTGTTTTTCCCTTGCACAACAAACATTTTCATGATAACAGATTTAACAATTAATTGCCCCTTTTTCAGTTTTTCGTCGCAGCCATCAGTTTTCTATCGCCCATAGAAGGGTTTCTATGCATCATGGAATGTGGCCTTGTAATCTAACTGTAGCCGCCATCAACCAATCCAGTTTCGAGGAGGAGATTTCATGTTGACTAGTCGTTTTCCAGCCTTCTTCTTTCTTCTTGGCCTCGGTTTCGTGACCTTATTGATTCAACCCAGACCCGCCATTTCCTATCGTCTGCCGGACACCGGTCAGACTCAGTGCTATGATGATGTCGGCAACCCGATCAGTTGTCCCTCCACAGGGCAGCGCTTTTATGGGCAGGACGGCAACTACAAAGGCCCACAGCCGGTCTATAAGGATAACAACGACGGCACCGTGACCGACCTCAATACGCGGCTTACCTGGCAGCAGAGCGACAATGACAACGACGTGGCCCGCACCTGGCAACAGGCAGTGGACTATTGCGCCGATCGCGATCTTGGCGGCAAAACCGACTGGCGCCTGCCGAGCCGCCTGGAACTGCTCAGCATCGTGGATTACAGCAGGACCAACCCGGCCATCAACAGAACCTACTTTCCGGATTGTCGCTCGAACGATTACTGGTCGGGTACTGTTGTCGCTTCCGACCCGGCGAACGGCGTGTGGGGTGTGGCCTTCGACTACGGCTACACCTATTGGACCGGTAAGGAAGAGCCTTTTACCGGTTACGTCCGTTGTGTGCGCGGGGGGCCATGATTTGGACCTTTGAAGATTTGTAGGGTGTTCTCTGCCACCATGTGCCATGAGACACTGACCCTGATCGTCGAGGCCAATTCGCTTCCTGGTAGGGTGTGCTGTGCGCAACAAATCACTTCCACCGAATCATCCCGTTGGAGATAGACCATGCCCCGCTACCAGCGGCCGAAAGACGGCAACACTTTGTTCTTCATGGTCATGACCAGCAAGGGATTTTGTGTCTGGAGGTTTTGCACCGGGGGCTTCAGCAGGTCGTGAGGGACGTAAAAAGCTTATATCCTCTCACCATTGTGACGTGGGTGCTGTTGCCGGACCACCTGTATTGCGTATGGCAGATGCCCAAAGGAGACCGAAATTACCCAGCCCGTTGGGGATGAATCAAGAAAGAATTCAGCAAGCGTTTGCGCGAGGTTTTGGGAAGTGGATTGTTTGATTTAAATGGGCTGCCAAGACGTGCAGTGATGCATGCTGAACTTGGACTCGGTTAGGGAAACGGGGATGATTTGTTGCGCAGGGCACAGCCTACGGTTTCGGATATGGGGGAACAAGTTTGAGGGGGCGTGAGGAATCTACGATTCGTGTAATGGATATATCGGTGCGCATACCGCACCAAAATAGCTGAATGGGGATGTTGGGAGTTGAATGGTAGACGGATTAGAATGAGCGATGGGTTACGCTCCACTCCACCCCATCCTACAGGTTAAAGGTTATGGTACTCTGTTGCAGGAAGGAATGACGATGAGAAAGCGGGTAAGCTTGGTTTTGTTTTTGGCTCTGGTTTTATTGCCGGGCGCGGTCTTTGGGGCGTTTGTGGACAATGGCGATGGCACAGTGATCGACACTCTTACCGGGCTCGTGTGGCAGCAGCGTGATGACCAGAACAACAGCGGCGGCCGCACCTGGGAGCAGGCTTTGGCTTACTGCGAAGGGCTGCGGTTCGCCAACAAGAACGACTGGCGTCTGCCGAACATCCGAGAATTGCACAGCTTGGTAGACGACAGTCGCTATGAACAAGCCATAGACCCCGTCTTTCGATGCCGCTCGTACGATTACTGGTCGGGCAGTACCTCCGCGTACGGCCCGGAAGCCGCGTGGGGCGTGGATTTTGGCTATGGCTACGACGATTGGGTCACTAAGAGCGATAAGTATTACGTCCGTTGTGTGCGCGGGGGACCTGGATCCTTTGATACTTCGGTTTTTTACCTGCTCCTTGGGACGGATAATCCCTAGCGCCCGTTGTTGGGAAATGTCGGCGACTCCGGTCCTGGGCGGGTCAATTCATGGTTTGACCATGAGTATCCGGGCTATGATGCGGGTGGTTATAATGGAAGACTCCGGCGCTGGGACGAGGAAAAATCTTCAACATTCAGACGAAGCGTTAGCTGGTATGACGATCACAATGAGATAGATTTCTCGCATAGCGAAGGCATGCCGAGCTACCCGTTCCAGACTCTGCAATACATCAATCTCGCCACCGGTGTCACTATTTCCACTCCAGCCGCTTTTACGACCGTCAACATACCCGCCCCGCCGGCGTCAGACTCTGGCACCGGATCTTTCTCCGCCGCGCGCGCATCTGTGCTGAACTTGGTGGGATGGTTTGTAGGGGAAAGCGTCAGCTTGGAGAGTTCTCTGGGTTTGAATGAGGTGATTTCAGCAGCGGCCTTGAACAGCTTTGCTGTGCCGGTCACGGTGACGATCGAATACGCAGACGAGGAGATCCAGTATCTCACTGAAATTCAGCTGGCAATTTTCTGGTAGGACGAGGCGACCAATCAATACGTGCCTTGGCGACATAAGTGGACAAGGTGTTGAACAAAGCCTCCGCCCAGACCCCTGAAACAGGACGATTTGACCTGCAGGCGCCACTGCTGTGCGCAGGCGATGTGAAGAGCCAAACGACAGCTATGTTGCGGCAACCGTTCTTTCAACTGGCGGTGTGTCCAGTTTGCAGCGCTTTGACATTGCCCAGGACGAAGACTGGTTTTACGTTGATGCTACGAGTGGGAAAAACTACATCATTAAGATGAATGATTTGACTGTTGGGGTGCGCGCGGTTGCCACTCTGTTTGATTCGGACGACACAACCGTTATTGCTGCGAAAAAGGCCGATGCCTCCAGTCCGGCAGCGCTGAATTTGTGGGCAACCCACGGTGGTGCATATTCTCTCCGTATTTCGATGGACAGCGGCAGCACATCCGGCTGTGATTCAACTTACGAGATAAGCGCGAAGCAAATGCAGGGGACGCTCTCGCCCCTGCTCCAGCTGCTGCTGTTTTGACGCCACGCACATCGAAATGTAGAAAGCCGATCATTGCACGGTGTGTGGTGCAACGGTGGGGCCGCCGATGTTGGGTTTCGCTCCGCTCAACCCAACCTACGCTTGTCGTAGGGCAATCCACAGACGCCAGGAGAGGCCTTGTCTTCCAAAACGCTAGCAGCATCCCGCCTTTTTTGAATTCTCGTTGCACTCTGCCGAGGCGACCTGAGGTGTTTTCGGTTCGATGACACAGCAGCATGCAGAACTGTCTCGACCGAACATGCTGTTGATTACCGCCGCTGCACAGCCCACACCGGCCAAAACGGTTATTGCTGCAGTGGGGCAGTTTTGAGCGCATGCGCCACATTCCATGCAGGCATCGCGGTCCACAATCTGGGCCTTCTTGCCGTTCATGCTCACTACCGCGTGTGGACATACCACCGTGCATAGTCCGCAACCGATACACTTGTTCGGATTGAGCTGTAAAGTCGTGACATCTTTTAGATAGACGAGCTGACTCATTGTACAGAGGTCCTTTAAGCCATGAATAGAGATGCGATCCAGAGGCCAAGTCCAACTGTTCCAGCTGCAATCTCCAGCGGCAAGGCCAAACGCATCTCCTTTTTTGACCCCGGAAAGCGAAGTGTATGTGGAAGCGCCTGTGAAATTCATAGCCAGATATGCTGAAATAGCAGGGATCATAAAAAACCATGACAGAACTTCCAACTTGTCTGATAAAGAAGCTGCAGCAAATTTCCCCAAACCGATAAATACAAGAGTTACGAGCAAACCTATACTGAGCCCCTTGCAAGAGAAGGCTCGTCCGGGCAGCCACGGCAGCAGTAATGGAGAAAGTATTGCTCCGGCAAAAACCGCCGTGGAGACGCCGAGGATAGCGCGAATGCCGAAATTCAATGTATTATTCCAAAATGGACCGGGCCCGACAATGCCTGCGATCAGGAAAAGGGCCGGCAGGATCACTGCAAGCGATTTGAGGGTCGCAACAAGCTCTACCGGAATCAGTACGATTCTCTCGCCGAGTGGAAAGGTTTTAAGCCGCATCTCAGAAGTAGCCTTACAGCCGGCGTCCACGAATGCCGGCACATCCCGAGCCTTAATCGGGCCGTAGACGACTTCAAATCCGCTCAACTTCTTGACTCGGTGGGCTGAAACCCCCGGGGCTCCAAGCTGAGGAACGATAATTTTTCTATGCGAAATCACCTCGGCCAACCGGCAGGATTCAATTCGTTCGACAAGTTCACTGGTGCCGAACGTACCTTTTCCCGCGGCACACCAGACGTTGATGCCTTTCGTTTCCAACACCAGTATCCAGGCATCTCTACCGGAAATCGCTTGCCTTAGTTTATCAAAGCTCAACTTGTAGTTCGCCGTGACCAGAACTAGAGAACCTCCATCGGGATTCCCCACCGCATAAAGGCCGGGTTCGACGGTATAGTGCATTCTCCCGACTCCCCAGCGAACCTTGAAGGTCCCCCAACGATCATACAACGCGAGAGAAGTGGCGGCTGCGGGCACGGGGCCTGCAGCGGTTTGCACGGATCCGATCACAAAGGATTGTTCCATCCTCGAGCGGCTCGCCTGAGCCCTTCGTTTGGGCGGTCAACAACTGCCGGCACTGGTAGCCATTGGGCTGGCCGCCGGTGAAGGGGTAGCGTAAAGCCCTTGTAGCTTTCCTCTGTTGTTTGCTGAATTCTTCATCTGTTTTCCCTGAGATCTCTACACAACTCAATGATCTCTTTCATTATATTCCTTTTGTCTTGGCGAAAACAAGCAGAGTTGGCGCATAATAGCAATTCTCATTTTAGAGGTAGGATGGGTGAAGCGATAGCGTAACCTATCGTGAAGGTAGCTCCTGGCGGGTTGCGGCGCAAAAAGACGCGCCTCTACCCACTCTACAAGAGCAATCAGAATCCAAAATGAGAATTGCTGAAGTTTGCAGCATTTTTGCGTTGACCCGTCTTTTTGACTTCTAAATGGTTGTTTTAATGACATTCGAGGAACAACCTTTTTTATAGTTTTTTAAATGGGTATTGACCGCAACAGGCAAACTTATTAAATCTTCTTCGCCTGCTTATCGATATAAGCAGACTCGGACTCCACTGAGTGGCACTCACAAACGGCGGACCAGTGGGGTTGCCTTTGAGTGGCAATTTACCCATGTTGTATTGAATAATCATTGGGTTCTGTAGAGGATATCATGAACCAAGACACTATCAACTTTTGGCAGCAGCATTCGATAAAATTCCTGGAGATGGCCCTTCGGGCTGACAGACGAGAAGTCTTAAAGAATCCTGATGGTTATGGGAAGCGCACGCGGGATTGTGGGGACACAATTGAACTTTTTTTGACGGTGCGTGACGGCGGGATTGTTCATGCTTCATTTGAAACCAATGGATGCATCTATTCCGTGGCCTGCGCCAATGCCGTGATTCGCCTTGTGGAAGGCAAGAGCATTCGAGAAGCCTGGCTGATCACTCCGGAGATGATTGCGGACTATCTGGAAACCCTTCCGCGCAAAGAATTTCATTGTGCCCAACTGGCCGTTCAAGCCTTATTTCTGGCGTTGGCCAATTGCCGGGAAAACCAGAGAAATCCGTGGAAAAAATTCTATAAAATTTATGAATGAGTGAAATTGAGGTTACGGATAATACCCAAGAAATCTGCAACATCCTTTGCCACGTAATGCACACCCGTGCGAGATGCGAGTTCGGGGTCGATCTGAAAAATGGGGCCGCCCGCCAGTAAGAGAGTATGCTTGCCGAGCCCTTCGATGATTCGTTTCAACGACGGTTCCGAATCGAACTGCAAAATAGTGAGACCAAGCAATTGAGGCCGCAGCTGAAGGCAAGTGCCTAGTATGCGGTCGGCCGTTTGCAGCAACCCCAGCCGCTCAACCTGTAAGCCGGCGACACGTGCGCAGAGTTCGACGACTTCCAGCCCATGCCCCCAGCCATCGTCCAAGGTGGCCGTCAGCAACAGAGGAGCTGGATTCCAGAGTCCCGGGATTTGTTCATTGTCCTTCCACACGAGCAAGTGTTGCAGTGTGTTCATTAGCTGCCAACGAGGTGGAATTCCCGACGTTCGCCAGTTATCCAGTAGATCCTGCAATCGATTTCTCAGTTCATCGCCGTCAACGCTCATTCTTGCGTCTCTGCCTCTATTCATGGCCATGCTATAGCTTTTAGAAAAGGATTTTGGATTTGAAGTAGGCTGGATTCCGGCTCCTGACTCCTGGATTCTCTCTCTTAATGGCAGATGTAATCGCCGCGCAGCAAGCGCTCCTCCTCCTGCCTTTTTTCCAGCCACGAAAGAACCTTATCAAACTCATCGCGAAATTCTCGAAGGGCCTTGCCGCGATGACTGACCTCTGATTTTTCTTCCAGGCTCATTTCTGCAAAAGTTTTGTTGTTGGGAGGATAGAAAAAAAGCGGGTCATAGCCGAAACCGTTGTCACCCCGCAGACTTTCCAGGATTGTTCCTTCACAGATTGCTTCGTAGGTTAAGGCCGCACCGGTTGGAACAGCCAAGGACAATGCACAGCAGAAGCGTGCCTTCCGATTGGTTTGACCGGCCAGTTCCTGCAGTAATTTGGCGTTGTTTTCACTGTCGGTGGCTTTTGGACCCGCATAACGGGCGGAATGGATGCCGGGTTTTCCGCCTAAGGAATCGACTTCCAGCCCCGAATCATCCGCCAGAGCCGGCAGTCCCAAAATTTTGGCTATAAAACTGGCCTTTTTATAAGCGTTTTCTTCAAACGTTGCGCCGTCTTCTTCGACTTGCGGCAACGGTCCAAAGTCATTGAGATCTTTAATCTCTATTGAAAAGTCGGCAAGGAATTCACGAATTTCAGCTGATTTGCCGCGATTTCCAGTTGCTACAACGAGTATAGGATGTACCATTGGTTGCCGTTCCTTTGTTCAGAGTTTCAAGCAGATGAGGGCAATTCGGATTTTAACCAGCAGAATGGGGTTGCTCTTCCTGCAATGCTTCTTCAACCTTTGCTTTTTTGCCGAAAATTGCCACGATCCACACGCTGATTTCGTAAAGCACCAGCAGCGGCATGGCCATGAGCAGCTGAGAAATCACGTCCGGCGGAGTCAGCACTGCAGCTGCCACAAAAATCAGCAGTATAGCATACTTACGCTGTTTTTTCATGAACTTGGCATTCAGCAGCCCTATCCTGGCAAGAAAAAAGGCGAAAATGGGCATTTCAAAGACCAGTCCGAAAGCAAACAGCAGGCGGGTTGCAAACGATGTGAACTCGCGGGTGCTGATCATGGGAGTTATGAAGTCGTTTGCGAAAGAAACAAAGAACTGAAATCCGAAAGGAAATACGACAAAGTACCCAAACATCGCGCCGCCCAGGAAAAAGATGGTCGAGAACAGTACAATGGGTACAAGATATCGTCTTTCGTTTTGATAAAGTCCAGGGGCGATAAAACGCCAGATTTGAAAGATGATGACTGGTGAGGCTAAACCGACTCCGGCGATAAACGAGACCTTCAGGTAGGTTACAAATGCTTCATGCGGTGCGGTATAGATAAGCTTTTGGCTTTCACCTTTTGGCAGCACTTGCAGCAAAGGTCTCATCAACCACTCGAAAATTCTCTCTTTAAAAAAATAGCTGATGAGAAAACCGATTCCGATGGCGATGGCCGATATAATGAGTCTCTTCCTCAGTTCCTCCAGGTGTTGAGTAAATGGCATCTTTTCTTCGGACATTTGTATTTTCCTAATCCAAGCTTGCTCGGTTAGCTTGTTCTTATCCTGAAACTTGCTCTACCTCGAGGGAGAGGGTTGGCGTGAGGGTGTAAGTGCTCGCAATTCCATTCCCCTCACGTGATGATGCAGGGCAGCCTTTTAGATCCGTTTGTTTTGGTTCCGTTTACAGTTGCGATGAAGACCTGTTGTAAAGAATCTCACTCGCCCGCGGAGATTCAGGATTTCTCGGGTACCAACTGGTTTCATGCGTCTTTCCCGGATTTTGCAGCATCAGGATCAATCCCCGCGCTATCTGCCGGGCTGGCTGCGATCTGTTCAGATCCCTCGGTCTTTGCTTCGCCCGTTTCCGGGTCTGAACTCGAGGTGGCATCTGCTTCTTTCAAATGCTGCCATGAATTGACTTGGGACTTGAGTTCGTGCTGTGCAGAACGAAACTCCTGCTTGATTTCACGGACGGTGTCATCCTGATCGAACGTTTCTTTTAGTTCATTAGTCGCTTTCCGAAATTCGGCGTAGCCTCGTCCCAAAGCGCGCGCGAGGTCGGGAAGCTTGCTCGGGCCAACCACAATCAATGCGATTGCCAGAATCAAAAGCAACTCTGGGAAACCGATACCAAACATGGAATGTTGTACTCCTGATTAACAGTCCAAACCTGGATCTGAAAAAAAGCTCAGATCGCTTAATTCAAAATGGTTGAATTATAAACTCTCAGAAGAGCTTAACATAACAAAGTTCACCAGGAAAAGAGCATTGACAAAATCGCCCCTTGACTTCAAAGTTGTGCAATAGTGCCGTAGTCTCAAGCTGATTTGTTTGGGTGAGTCTGCTCCTTTGCAAGCTTACTGAGTCCCATAACTGTGCAAGCCGCTCAACAGAAAATTTACCCCAAAATAAGTGAATAGTACGCACACAAAACCCAATAATGAAAGCCACGCTACTTTTCTGCCCCGCCAACCCTGAACGTTGCGCGAATGCAGTAAGGCGGCATAGATCAGCCATGTAATTAACGACCACGTCTCTTTCGGGTCCCAACTCCAATAGCTTCCCCAGGCAGAATTGGCCCAGACCGAACCGGTGATAATTCCCAGCGACAACCATAAAAAGCCAAATAGAATGAGTTGATAGTTAAACTCATCCAATTGTCGGGGTTCGGGAATCAAGGCGAGGACGCCTTTAGGGTGAGGATTGGCTGTGGATGACTTCCTTACAAGGTATAAAATGCTTACGCCGGCAGCAACCGCAAAGGCTGCATAGCCGAGAAAACAAGCGATGACATGCGCGATCAGCCAGTTGCTTTTGAGTGCCGGAACAAGCGGCTGGATTTTGGAGTCGACCTGAGGTGAAAATGAAGCATAGGCCATTGCCAGGAACGAGAAGAGTGCCGGAAATACCCCTAGGGCTCGCTGTTTGGTTCGAAATTCGAAGATCAGGTAAATCAGCATGATCGCCCAGGCAGCAAATACTAAGGATTCATACAGATTGGACAGGGGAGCATGACCATATCCCAGAGCATACGATTCTTTCCAGCGCAGCAAAATTCCGGCTGTCTGGATCAAAAGGGTGCCTAAACCAACAAATCCGCCGGATACTAATAAGGGTCTGTAGCGGAAAATGACTCCCGCAAGGTAGAAAAGTGCACACACCAGGTACGCAAAAGTTGTAATACTGAGAAGAAGCGAACTATTCATAATCTCTTATATCCTTTATTCTTTGCCACTTTGTAACTTTAAATCATTCTCTAATCGTTCGCGCAATTCATTGAAATCTTTTTCAAAAGCAATGGGATTTTTATTCGTCCTGCCGGCTACGATGATCCTTGTAGAATTCTTTCCCGGCTTGGCGGGACCCGCCCAAATCCATAACTTGCGGTGGCTGGTGTAGAACGTCAGCCCAATGCCCAAAAGCATTGCTATAAAGCCGGCGTAAACCACCCAGACCCCCGGGTCCTTTTTAACCTGCAATCCAGTATAGTAGCCATCTTCAGTTTTAATGACTTTAACCTGGTAATTTTCGATTTTATTGCCGTGGAATTGCGGCATGTTGACAAGGATCCAGGATCCATTTGGTTCCTGGCCTTCCCTCAGTAGGGCGATGCCTACAGCAGGCCCGAATTGCGCCATATTTTGCTGATAATCGACAATTTGAACTCGATCCGAGGTGCCGGGAATTGTTACGGCCTGCCCGAACGGCAGAGTCATAGTGTGTGTTTTGCCCGTATCCGCGTTTCGAAACTCGACTTCGGCTCGCTTCAAAATGGCGCCATAAGATGATTGGTAAAGGGTCACCCCATCGTAGCTCAATGGATCGTTCACTATTATTGGTTGTGAAAGGACATCCTTTCCATCATCAATAATCGTCAGATCCGAGCGATACTCTTTGGGTGCCCCGGTATCGTAGAATGACACCTGAAAATCATTGCAGCGAACCTCAAAAGGCAGAGTAACAGTGTTGTCTCCCCTGTACAGACGCACATCCCGAGACGTGCCGCCTTCGGCAATATTCATGTATCCTTTAAATCCGAAAATCGAACCCATCAAAGCACCAATGAGTATCAAGAGGACACTCAAGTGCACAACATAGACCATCCAACGGCTCCAACGGCCCTTTTCCACAACGCCGGCAAAAGCTTCGGAGTCTTGCGACTTTCTGATTGAGCCGAATTCGTGTGACACAATGGAAGATATCTTCGATTCCACCTGATCACGAGGCAAAGAAGACTGGATCTCATAATGGTAAGCAAATTTTGTGAGTTTATCCGGTGTGATGGTTTCGTCGCGTTGTTTGAGTTGTTTGAAGGTCTTGGGCAGGCGCTGCAGGGTACAGATGACAAGGTTTAAGGTCAACAAGAACAGCAGAAAGCGAAACCAGCCCGTATGGTAAAGGTCGTTTAACCCAAGGTAATCTACGATGCGAGCGACGCCGGGGCTGTAAAGGGTATGCAATTCGTGCTCTGTGATTCCCTGAGGCAGAAGCGTCCCGACAAGGGAACAGGCTGCCAAAGTTAAGAAAATGAAAACACTTAATTTCATTGATGCAAGGGATTGATATAGATATTGACCAAGTCCGGTTTTTTGTTGCATTTGTCACATGCCTTTCACTAGGTTGCCGAGAAATAATCATGCTCTTATTAACCCTTCGAGTCTGTAGCTGGCAAGGGAGAGAAAAGGGTTATTCAAATCTTTTCTTCTGTCTTCATTGGATGAGAGGATCGTTAGGTTCCATCTGGAAAGGCTTCTTCGAAAGTAGCGCAGTTCTTTGGGCTGTCGCGCCCGAGGCGTGACTAAAGGACTGCGCTACTGGGTCTCCGGATGAGGACGGGTTAATGGTTTGAAGCCCGGATTTGGTACACCTGCTTTTATCGTGGCAATTGAGTAAGTTCCCGCAGGGAGCGGACAAGTTGCTTATCGGCTGTCGTGAAATTGAAATTATCGAGCTCTTCGAGGCAGGCCCAACGGTATGCGATGTGTTCCTTCAAGCAGAGGCTCCCTTCCTTTATGGTGCACCAGTAGGCAAAAAGACCAATGGTGAAATCCGAGTAGTTGTGCCGCAAATGTTGAAAAAGGTTGCCCACGTCTACATCCCAGCAAAGCTCTTCTTTGATTTCTCTGACCAATGAGTCCTCTAACTTCTCACCTGATTCGACTTTGCCGCCGGGGAATTCCCATTGGAGTCCGAATTTCTTAGTCGGCGGGCGCTGTCCGATAAAAAGATGACCTTGAACAACTATCAGAGCGGCCGTAACCTGGAGACTGGGTGAATGAGGATGGGATGCTTGCATTGTCTTGGACCCTTCGATGCCATTCACAGAATTGTATTCGCTTATGATAATCATTTCCTTTCCATTTTGGAATGGCGGGGTGGAAAAATTCAGCCTGGCGAGGCGTCATCGATGTGTGTTCATCACAGGTTAATCCCTCACCGCATGTTGTTGCTCCTGACAAGACTTCTTAACTTAAACATTGTTGTTGCCGCAGCAGTGCGGGACTGCCCATGAATACGCTCATGCTTCGGCCTCGGCAGGAATGAGCGGATCTGATTTGGATACTTGAAAGTTTGAATTTCCAGATGGCTTCGAATTCCGATTTCGATATTCGAACTTGACTGAGGTCCTTGACGCGCCGTGTTCATTGGGGATGGAATCTAAGGAATAAAGAGAGGAAAGGATTTTGAATGGTTAGGGAATATGACGTGGTTATTTTGGGGAGCGGTCCGGCCGGATTGCAGGCGGCTGTTCATGCGGTTCGAACCAAGGTCGGGGTTGCTGTACTGGGTCGTACGCAAAGGAGTTCGTTATACAAAGCACACATAGAAAATTATTGTTGCCTGGACAGCACCCTAAGCGGGCCTGAGATCCTGGACCAGGGCCGACAACAGGCAGAGAAATTCGGGGCTCATTTCTATGAATCCGATGTCTTGCAACTGGAACGCGCAGCAGACGCTCGTTTTAGCGTCGCTATGGAGTCGGGAGATACCCTGTTAGCATGGTCTCTCAT
>CAWAGW010000014.1:0-267500 GCA_963781715.1 uncultured delta proteobacterium | reverse complement strand
TCCGTCATGACGCTCTCGTAGTCCTTCTTGATCCTTTCGTACATTTTGGCATTTTCGATAGCGATCGCACCCATCTCGGCAAGCGCTTCGGCGAAATTCAATTCGTCCTCGGAGAAATCTCGCGGCGCTGCAGTATAAAGCCGCAAAACCCCGATGACCCGATCTCGCACGGAAAGCGGGATCGACACAATACTGGCGATTCCTTCCGCCTTTGCGTCCTGCTGGTATTGGGCCCTCGGATCGCTGCCGGCATCTTTGATGACTACAATCTTGCCCTCCATAGCTTCTGCGATGCTTCTGTCGGCATCCACCGACCCTTTCTTTATGTAAGGATCGGTCAAACCATGCGAGGCCAACAGTTCGAGCGTTCGCTTCTTGGAATCCAACAAGCGGATGGCGCAAGCTTTGAGATCCATGACCTTGACCATGTTTGTCACCAGCATGTCCAAAACCTGCTGAAGATCGAGGGTGGAACTAATGGCTTTGGCGACCTCTCTAAAAGATTTGAAATAAGTTTTGTCAAGAGTCGTCATGGCAATCCTCCTCTCCGGCCCGGCTGGCTTCTATAATTTCGATACTTGCAGTTCACGCATAATGTTCTGGTTAATCATTGACACACTCTTCAACAAGCTTCAACTGAAAAATCGCCTTACTCCGGGATGTTGTTCGAGAGAAAAAGCTCAATCCAGTGGATGCCAGGCCGAAGATGCCGCGCCGGCAACATCGAGCAGGATAATGTAGGGGTAAATGGCCGCCAAGAGACTCAGGTATGCTGATATGAAGAGGATCACACTACCGACAAACGGCAATAGTCAGCTGTTTCGCTTAGACTCTTCACAGTACATAAAATGCGGCCATCCTCAACAGTGGAAAAGTTCAGATAAAGTAGCTTCGAGGCGGGCTGAACCACCGCT
Source organism: uncultured delta proteobacterium (assembly GCA_963781715.1). Lineage (GTDB taxonomy): Bacteria > Desulfobacterota > Syntrophobacteria > Syntrophobacterales > Syntrophobacteraceae > Desulfoferrobacter. The sequence goes on along the minus strand of CAWAGW010000014.1, from coordinate 266,586 downwards.
CTGGAATCGAGGCATCATGCAGTGGTGTCCAAACACTGACCGGCACAATGGAGCTTGCCACCATCAAGGCCTGCCGATAGCGGCGCGGTCCTGGATGGTTCGGTTCCGGTAATCTTTGCTAAGGAACCGGTTTTGAGCTAATAGCTTGAAAATATATTCTAATCGTTCATCATTGGGTAGCTTTGGTACCTAATTGATCCTGCACAAATTACACCTTTACTTTTACCCGGAATCGGCTAAATATCTAAACAATTATTGCGAAAAGCCAAATTCCGAGCGATCGGGAGACGGAAAGCCACGGGTCTTGAATCAAGACAGCCGGGTTGCCCAATGGATAAGGTAGAAAAGGGTTCTAGTGGGACCGCGGCTTTTAAGTTGTTGTTGGAACAGGAACCGACGGCTGGTAAAGACTATGGGTAATGAAGCGAAAACAAAGAATGGATTTAGTGTTTGCAGAAGGTGTGATACCTGCGGAACGAGAATCGCTAATATCACTTTCGATGCGGACGACAGGTGCACGCTGAAGTGCGGGCAGTGCGGCAAAGAGTACAATTTTCAATTTAGGCTGGTAGACTGGACATGCCAAGCAGACGACATATCCGGGTGCCTCCCATAGAGCATGAGTGCGAGTGGGGAGATCTTTGCTGCTAATTCGGTTCGGCTGCTTCGCTTAGCCTGTAGCGAATTCTTAAGACGCCTTCCTTGAAATCCACCGATACTATTCGGAATTTTCCAATTTCTCTACTTGCCTTAACATGGGGTCCTATACAAGGACATGCATCATAATCCCCGAACCGAATGACCCGGATTCGATTTCCCGCTCCGGCCGGCAGTTTTTGCAGGTCGAATTGTTTCTGAGCCTCCTTCCGAGAAATGAACTCTTCGGTGACCGGCAGATCAGCCTGGATTACCTCATTCACCATTCGCTCTATTTGGGTGATCTCATTGACCTTTAAGGATCTGGTAAACCGGTAGTCAAGCTTTGATTTCTTTTTTTCAATGTGAGCGCTGAATGAACGTTGACATTGGAACATTCTGATCATGGTTTGATTCACCAGGTGTTCGGCCGAATGCATTCTTGGGTCGAGTTTCTTTTCCTTGGAAAATCTGGAATTTTCTTCATCATCTGGAATGGACCCGGTGGATTTTTTGGGCCGAACAACATCTTCCGGCGGAGACTGCGCGACCTCTGGCAGCTCGCTGAGTGACCCATTAATTGCCAATTGGTCCAATGCCCTTTTGAGCTGCCAATCGAATACGTCCCCAAATTCTTTTTGGGCAGGGATAAAGAATTGTGAGAAGACACTGATGTCCTCGCCTAGCGATCCGATGAAATCGTAAATAAGCTTTTCCCTTTTCTTATGCCAGTCTTTGATAAGGAACCCGTAATGATACATCTGGAGGTATTGTTCGGCAGAAGTTTCCCATCCGGCATCGATTCGCATGGCGGTTTGGACCAACTGAGCGTGCTTTTCCGGGTGCTGTCTGTAGATGTCGATTGCGGCTTTGATTTGCGAGAAAAAGGCGTTTGCTTCACCAAATCGATCGCTTATATCCTGCCATTCATACAAATAGGCGCAATGCGAAACCTTGGTAAGGCCACCGGTGGCTCGTCCAATTACGATGTCGCCCAACAGTGAAGCCTCGTAATCAACCAGGCCACAGGGCTCAAAACGGGAAGGGATAAGACAAAAATCGCCGCCGGCTAAAATCAGTTTGGAGAGCGGCAGGTTGAACGTGTTGTTGAAATAAACCCTGCCGGGATAACTCGAGGCCAAAACCGCAAAAGCCGCCTCGGTGGCTTTCCCTGCCGAATCGCCATTGGCTGCGGAAGCCAGGATGATGAATTTTGTGTGATGATCGTAGTCAAGAGTTCTGCTTATGATGTCTGCAACCAGACCAAAATTCTTCTGCTCCACCAATCGTCCGACCGCGGTCATAAGGATTGAGTCGCATCCGGGCTCTGATCCGAAGGCCTCGAGATGCAACAATCGCTTCAACTCGAATTTGGCATCAATGTTGTCTGGGTCGAAATTGTGGTCCCCGGCAAGCATTTCAGTTTGAGTAACGAGGTTGGTAAAAATTCGTTTGGCTCTTTTTGCCTGCATTGCCTTTAATACATCGGCTTTCAATTCAGGCAAATTTTCAGGGCGGTTGGTGTCTCGCATCCCGTTGGTGATGCCGGCGATCGGGAGCTTTTCAAACAAATCAAGATGCCGGTTGGGAACAAAGACCTCGCCGGGAGGGCTGCCTTTCTGAGCATATGCCTTGGACCAAAGTTCATCGTGACTTTGTTCCAATTCAGCAGCATAGCCCCAGGTACCGGCAATATCCCCGCTCACAGTGGTGATTCTGCCTCCCATTTCATGCACTTTGAGCATGCAGGCTTTCATCAGGTTCAGGTTATCGAAAAAATCGAAATATTTGTGGAACAACTTCTTGCCGGGCAGATTGATGCGATCGAGCGACTTGTAGCCTCCACCGATAAGAGGTGTGATGCCTTGATAGGATGCGTTGTGAATCGTAAAATGCACTGGTATGTCCCGCAGATATTCATCGCCCAAATAGAAGGGTATTAAACCCACGTGGTAGTCGTGCAGGTGGACGATATCGAAATGACTACGCTTGATGTAACAGGCCATCGCCTGGCAGACGGAGGAATAGAGGAGCAGTCCCATTTGCGGGTCATCAGGGTATATGTTGGAGGCATTGGTCCAACCTAGTTGCAGATTGTCCCAAAAGTAAACAACCTTTTGGCCGTCCTGAAAAACATGTTCATATACGTCAAATTCAAAAGTGGTTTCCAGCAGGGTTGCCGATGGTTTTGACTTGACAGGGGTCAGCCTGTTCTTTTCGTAGTGGGCAAAACAAGGGGAAAGGGTGACCACTTCCAACTCTATATTATGCTTGCGGGCCGCTTTGACCAGCTCGAGGGGTAACTCTTCCACGACTACGCCCAGTCCACCAATTTTTGCCCCGAGGCCGGTTTCCGCACGACCGATCTCCCACGCGGGCATCGCTACCCTGACCTTGTTCTTACTGACTAACATGGAGCTTATACCTTTTCTCTGGTCGCTAATTCAGGCAATACATGTTCCCAAGTTATTGCTTTCTACCACAATGCCGAACGAATGCCATCAATATGCTGCGGTAGGAGACAATTTTTAGGAAATTGCGACAACTCCGTTGTGCTCCGCTGTAGAGTGGCTGCGCCCGGCTCTCACCCCTTTCGAACAAGGTGGAATTGCTGACAACCGGGCTTAGCTTGACGTACATGGGCACAGCCAGGCGTTCCATGCAGCGCAGACCAAAATGAGAATTGCTGCTTACCGACTTGTGTGCTGGTATATTATGGTCGATTGCGTTAATTTGTAAGTAATTCGAGTTGAGAATGGAGACGGTTTTATTTTATTGGCAGCCCTTGCATGGAGGATGTTCAAATGACTGATCGACTCGACCATAAGGACTTGGTCACCAGAGTTCATCAGCTGGAAGAAGAAGTGCAAGAGCTGAACCATGAAAAAGCCGGCCTCCTGAGCGAGCTTAATACAACCCGGGGTCTGTACGGTTTTGTTTCATCATTGGGCATGAGTCCCAGCCTCGTCGAAAGCCTGCAGTTGATTGCAGATAGGATAAGAGAGTTTTTTTGTGCTGACGGATCTTGCATCGCCTTGTTTGATGAAAATTCCGATAACTTGAGAGTGTGTGCAGGCTCTGGGAAGAAGGTAGAAAATTTGTTTGGGAAAGGTTTCCATGCGGACCGATTGAAATCATGCCGGGCAAGAGAAAAATATATTTTTCGGGCAGAAGTCGAGAACGACCCCGTAGCCAGTCAAATTATCGGGACGGAAGATATTCTTTCAGGGATGGCGGTACCTGTTCGGATGGCGTCCCACTGCTTTGGTTTCGCGTACGTCTTCAGTCAGAAAGAGATCTTCACCGATACCTGCCTGGAGTCCTTTTCCTGGCTGACTAAACACGCGGCTGCGGAAATCCAGCGCAGCAAGACGGAACAACTGCTGAGGGAGAGTGAGGAACGTTTTCGGTTCATGGCGGAAACGACCGGGGATGTCATCTACCGTCTCAAATACGACACAATGACCTATGACTATCTGAGTCCCGGAATTTTAAAGTTGACGGGCTATTCGAGGGATGAAATCGAGGCATTTGGATTCGGCAAATTGATTCTTCGGATAGATACTCCGACAGAAAAGAATATTTCTTCAAAATCCATTATCAATAACCGGTTGGAAGGTAAGACAGGGGAGTTCCGGGCAGACTATCTTTTGAAGACCAGAGCCGGAGAGTTGAGATGGGTCAGAGACCACTCTTTCCCCTGGTACGATGAATCAGCGGCCATTGTCGGTTCGGTCGGAATATTGAGCGATGTGAGCGACTACAAGAGGGCCGAAGCACAGATTGAGCAGCGCACAGACGAGCTTATCGAGTCCGAGGAAAGATATCGTACCTTGGTGGAAAACGTGCCTCTGGTGGTTTATCGCATGAGGCCAGGCGCTCAGGTCTTTTTTCTGAACCAGTTTGTTGAACAAGTGTTCGGATTCCGTGCCGGCGAGATCCTGCGAAGTCCGGAGCTCTGGCAGGCGAGGCTGCACAGGGAGGATGGCAGCAGGGTGACGAAGCTGCGGGATATTAGCTTCAAGGAAGGGAAAGAGTTCTTTGCCGAGTATCGTATTATCCACAAAGATGGTCATCTGGTCTATGTGTTGGATCACGCAGTCCCGTTTCGGTCAGCCGATGGTCGCATCAGCAGTCTGGATGGAATCATAATGGATATGACCGGCAGGGTGAGACTGCAGGAACAACTGGTTCAGGCAGAGGGCCTGAAGACCATAAGTGAAGTCTCGCAGCGGCTTGCCCATGAGATTCGCAATCCGTTGGTGTCGGCAGGTGGATTTGCACGGCTGCTGTTGTCCTCAATGGCGAGCAGCGACCCCAACAGAGAGAAAGTTGAGATCATCGTTCGTGAGGTCGCCCGGCTCGAAACGATCTTACGGACGATAATCAACTACATCCAGCCCCTGGAGTTGAAATCGGCACCGACGGACGTGGGCGATTTGCTTCATTCTGTGCTGCGCAAGCTTACCGTAAGTATCGAGGAAAAGCGCATCGGGACAGACCTTCGATTGGCCCGGCAACTTCCCCCCGCGGCAGTTGACCCGGTTCTCATGGAGCAGGCCTTGGAGGCCCTGATCAGGAATGCCGTCCATCATATGCCCGCAAATGGCAGTATCTCCTTTTCGAGTTTGCAAGAAGAGGATTTCGTCAAATTACTCGTAAAGTATCGGGCGGAACACGTATCCAGCGATGATATCGAGCATTTCTTTTATCCTTTCACCACATTCCACTTTGGCCCCGGCGATCCGGATCTTCCCATGTCCAAAATAATAATCACCAAACATGGCGGGCAGGTCTATGTCAGATCTAACGAATCGAATGAAATCACCCTGACGGTGTCGTTGCCGCTTTATAAAAATTCAGATTCGACCCGTTCACCCTCCTCAACAAAAACGCAATAAGAGCGACGCCCAAGCGAGGGCGGATGTGATGTTCGCTACAAGTGTCTGCCAACAGGCTCCATCCGAGGAAAAAAAGAGAAACCTTTTCATGGTGGATTGGTTTTGCCTGTTGCCGGGAGGAAGCCTTATACGTGCGAAACTAGTGATTCTTTCTGCTGAAGTAGAGGTTGGCCACCGCAGCCAGCGAGGTACCCACGATTAGCAGGAAGGAGATGGCGTTGATCACGGGGGTGCTGCCGTCTCGCACCTGAAGGTAGAGATTGATTGGAAGTGTTGTTTCGGAGCCCACCAGAAATAAAGTCGTGTTGAAGTTTTCGAAGGACATGAGAAAGGCCACGGCAGCCCCTGCGATGATGGCCGGTCGGAGGAACTTCAAGGTGATGTGCCAGATCACTTCGAACCGGTTGGCCCCCAAATTCATGGCCGCCTCCTCCAGAGTCCGGTCGAATTTTTTGAGTCGTGCAGAGACGATGAGGGTCACCAGCGTGGAAATGAAGGAGAACTGGCCCAAGACCACAAGCCAGAAGCCGGGCCGAAACAACCCCACATCGATTCCCCAGTGGTCCTCGAAAAAAGTGCCCAGCGTGTTCGAAAATAGAAGGATCGAGATCCCCAGAATCACCCCCGGAATGACGAGTGGCGCGAGCATGAGAAAATAGAGCGCCGGCTTGAAGGGAAAGTCTTCCTGTTCAAATAGAAAGGCGGCGCAGGTGCCAACCGCGGTAGAGAAAATCGTGACGAGAAAGGCCACCTGGAAGCTAACCCAAATGCTGTCGAGGTTGACGGCATCGTGGAATATCCCCACCCGGCCGGGCCGGTCGGCGGTAAACCACTCTACGGTGAATCCCTTCCAGGGCAGGGCGGGAAACTGGGAATTGTTGAACGCCAGAACGCAGGTGACTACCAGCGGCGCGAATAGAAAAAGAAAGTAGAGCCCTATATAGAGCCGGTAGCCGTAGGTGTATGCTGTGCTGTTGGGAAGCGTACGAATCATTGGACCACCTTGGACAGTTTCTGCCTCGTGAGCTTCAATCCAAGCCAAATGATCAGGGAAGAGAGCACGAGCAGTAGAAATCCGAAGGCCGATCCCTGGTTCCAGTTGAAGCTGGCGATGAACTGGTTGTAGATTTGTTCCGTAAACCACAGAGCATTCTTCCCGCCCAACAGGTTTGGTGTAAGGTAGTTGCCCAAGGTCAGCATGAACACGACGATCGAGCCTGAAACGATGCCGGGCATGGCATGGGGTATGATGATCTTGAAGAGAATGCTCCACATGTTGGCCCCCAAGTCGTAAGCCGCCTCGATCAGGCTGTTGTCCAGACTCTCCAAAACCGAGATGAGCGGGACGGCCATAAACAGCATCGAGGTATAGACCAGCCCCATCACCATGGTGACATCATTGTAGAGCATTTCCACCGGTCGCTGGAGAAGACCGATGCTTACTAGCAGGTGATTGACTACTCCGCTTTCTCTGAGCAGAATCATCCATCCATAAACCCGCACCATTTCGCTTACCCAGAAGGGCATGAGCAGGAGCGTCATCAAAAAGCCGTGGAATTTGGGCGCTGCCACCTTGCTGATATAGAAGGCTACCGGAAGAGTGACGACAAAGGTGAGGAAGGTCACCATAATGGAGTAAAGCGCCGTGCGCACGAAGGTGAGCCAGTAAATGGGCTCCTGAAAGAAATTGAGATAGTTGGAGAGACTCCACACTAGACGGCCGCTGTCGTTTTCCGTCTGCAGGGACATGAGCAGCAGATCGATATGGGGCAGCACGATCAGCAGGAAGAGCCAAAGAATCACCGGCGTCAGAAAACATATGAGCGGCAGTGTGAGTCGATAACGATTCATCAGTCCACCTGTGGGCGTGCTGTAAATCAAAACCTCTAGCACATCCGGGCGAAAGTCTATAAATTTTCTATCCCTTAAGCATCAGGCTATTGGAGAGTGCTTCGTAGCATAGCCCCTCGTGGGCGTTTTGGCAACGGGCACAAGGCCCTAGACCACACTGCGCCAGCAGCCATTTCATGGACTGGCAGCCGTTAGCTTGATGCATGCTGCTCTGCCCTCGTATGAAAGGAAACAACTCGAAAGAGGGACTTGTTTTCGCCTAGCTGTGCCGGTTTCTTTGCACCGTAAAGCAAATACCGGCATGCATGTCCCAGCCCACCCCAATGCGATCCCCTCTACGGATGTGATCGTACTGCCGGTTCTGGGGAAGGGCGATCTGAAGCTCCATGTCCTCACCGATGGGATTGGCCAGAATCCGGCTGTTGGCCCCGTCAAACAGGAGTGCCTTGACGACGACATCTAGCCGGTTGAGGTTTGGAATGCCGGTGTCCGGCTGGATCAGCATGGCTTCGGGCCGGATGAAGAGTTCGACGAAGCTCCCGGCAGACAGAGGTTCGCTCATGCCTGTCTGGAAGATCCTGCCACCGGTGGTTTCCACATCTGCTATCGCTCCCTCGATCCGGAGGATCGATCCGGACCAGACATTGTTTTCACCCACAAAGCGGGCAACGAAAGGTGTCAGCGGTTTTCGGTAAAGACCCTGCGGCGTGTCCACCTGCTCGAACCGGCCCCGATTCATGACGGCCACATGGTCGGACATGACCAGGGCTTCAGACTGATCGTGGGTAATGTAAACAAAGGTAGTTCCCACCTGGGCCTGTAGATTCTTAAGCTCCACCTTCATCTGTTCACGAAGCTTGAGGTCGAGGGCCCCCAACGGCTCGTCCAGAAGCAGCACGGCAGGGTCCAGCACCAAGCAGCGGGCGATGGCTACCCGCTGTTTCTGGCCCCCGGAGAGCTGGTCGACTTGCTTCTCGCCGAAGCCGGGGAGTCCCACCCGCTCTAAGATCCGGTCGACTTTTCGGCGGATATCGACTCTTTTCTCCTTGCGGCGCTCCAGACCGAAGGCGATGTTTTGGGCAACGGTCATCATGGGGAACAGAGCCAAATGCTGAAAGATAAGGTTAACCGGCCTGCGGTTGGGTGCCATGCCGGCCATGTCGGTGCCGCGGATGCGTATGGTGCCGGTGCTGGGTTCTGTGAAGCCCGCGATCATCCTCAGCAGCGTGGTCTTGCCGCATCCGGACGGTCCGAGGATGGAAAAAAAGTTGCCCTGGGGCACCTCGAAGGAGACGCAGTCGACGGCCGTGAACTTGCCAAAGGTCTTGGTGACGTTTTCAACGGACAGGTCGGTTTGCATGGGGTTTTACATCTGACATGGTTAAAGGCCGGAGCGGCTGTTTTGATGCCGCCCGGCCGTATCATTTCAGTGTTGCATGGATGTAAAATTACTGGGCAACCTTGACTTTGTCCAGAATTTTGCCTTCGAATTCCTCAAGCCTGGATGGTACAGGGGGATACCATTTAATGTTATCGATATCGGCCTGGGTGAAGCTGCGTTCAAAGTTAGCCTTAACTGCCGGTTCGTAGAATTGAATGGCGCCCTTGGAGGCGGTGCCGTACTTTTCCTGATTGGTGAAGACCGCGGCGTTCTCCGGCCGGAGCATGAAGTTGATCCATTTGTAGGCGGCTTCGACATTTTTGGCCTTGGCCGGAATCGTAAAAGTGTCAATCCAGCCCAGAGCACCGCTCTTTGGGGCTACGAAGTCAATGTCCGGATTTTCCTGGTGCAGCTTCCATCCGCCGTTGTCCCATGCCATGGCCAGGTAGACCTCACCGGAACGCATCGCTTGGAGCAGGGCGTCGCCATTGGTCCAGTAGAGCTTGACAATGGGCTTTCCCTCGATCAGCTTCTGGCCGATCTTTTCCATCAGTGCCTCGTAGGCCTTGGGTTTGCTGTAGAGGGCAAAGGGATTGTCACCCATGGCAAAAGCCAATCCGATCAGAGTGGGCCTCTTCAGCCGATAGCTCACGCGACCCTTGTATTTCGGGTCCAGTAGAGCCGTATAGTCCTTGGCGTCGGGGGCGTATTTCTTGTTGACGATGAGCCCCGAGGTTCCGTACACATGCGGCACCGCGTAGCTTTTGCCGTTCACCATGGTGTTCTTTTTGACTGCTGCCAGCATGGAAGGTACGATCTGATCCGTTTTCAGCTTACCATAGTCGATCGGCTGGTAGATTTGATATTTTTCCTGGACCGAGGAAATCCGGTCCTGGCTGGGCTGGGCGAGATCAAAGCCGGCCCCGCGTGTGGCCCTGAGTTTTGCGATCATCTCTTCGTTGTTTGAATAGGTGGGCTTGACGGTGATCCCTGTTTCTTTTTCGAATTTTTCGATCAGTTGAGTCGGCGCGTACCCCTTCCATGTCAGCAGTTCCAGGGTTTCGGCCCAGACCGAACCGACAGCGTAGAGCAGAAATACCGTCATGAAGATCGTAGCCAAAAGGGATTTTTTCGTCATCTTCTACCTCCTTGAAAATGAGTTTATTGAGACTTTCCGTGCCCGGCGGACCGTTTTCCGTCTGGCCTTATGGATTGCCTAGGTTCGGCTCAATGAGTGCTGAGTGTTGTTGAACTAAGCCCGGACGCTTTCCACCGGGGGGAGTTTTGAGATGGTTTCTTGAGACTCCAACCAACCCCGATGCAGGGTGAAGTGGATTCCTTGCACGAAGCCGAAGACATCAAGGTTGTTTACAGGAGCCCTGCAGCCGTAAGTTGGCGGTAAGCAATGGGGCTATTTCACATAATTGACGCTCCGCATTTATGGGGTGGTGAGAAAGATGCTTTTGCCGGGTCAGACCTCAATGGCCTGGAGCGAAGTGTGTTCCTTGGTGCCGTGCAGCATCGTGCCCGCCGGCTTTTCTGATCGGATGCATTACGAACGCCTCAGCGGGATCAGTCTCGCCGACCATGAGGTGGTAAGAAATTGCATTTTTCAGTTTAATTTGGGTAGCATCTGTCCAAGGTGCTGTCAAGAACATTTAACGGCAGGGGTTTCCTCACCTCAGCCGCCAAGGTAAAGCTTTTGCACTTCGGGATTCACCAGCAGTTCTGAACCGGCTCCATGCAGCCGGTTCTTTCCTTGTTCAAGCACGTAGCCGCGATGAGAAACAGAAAGACCCTTACGGGCGTTTTGTTCCACCAGTAAAAAGGAGATTCCCTGTCTATTCATGGCAAGGATCCGGTCAATGTCACAGAAGAAACGGTTACCTGGGTTTCAGTTATGCCCGAGTGACAGCGTCAAGGGAAAAGGAACTGTTGGTTGGCTTGGTGGTGTATTGCCTTTTCCGGAGGTGAGGATTAGAGTTAACTATTTAAAAATTGCCACGGAGTGAACGACTCGCCGAGTTAACGTGAGAGGCTGTAATCAGAAAAGTCATGGCAAGGATAAAGCGTTGATGCAAGAACACAAAGAAAAATCTGCTGCTCGACAACAATCTGAGTCGGTGTCGCCGGCTGAAACCGATACAAGTCCCGCGATTCCATCGCGGCGCCGCGTGCTGGCGTTGGGAAGAGGAATTCCCTTGTTGATTTTCATTCTGGCGGCCGCCGTCTGTTTATTCTTGGGCGGCCGGTGGCTTCAGTATTACCTCGGCCACGCATCCACCGATGATGCACGGGTAAAAGGGGATCTTATCAAAATCAGCTCCACGGTGCAGGGCAAAATCCGTTTGCTGCCGATACAAGAGGGCGAGCATGTAAAGAAGGGGCAGCTTATTGCTCAACTCAGGGAAGAAGTCTACCAGGCGTCTGTCGATGAGGCAGAGGGGGCCATGCGTGCAATTCAGGGGGAACTGAGCGAAGCGCAGGAGGAACTGGATCTTTTGAAGCACAAGCGTCAGAAGGAAGATGCTGATTCGGAGGTAGAACAGAATCGGTTCAAATTGGAGCTGGGAAAGGTTAATTCCATTGATGTGATATCGAAGCAAAACAGGGTGGAGGCTCTCAACGGAAGGTTGAAGGAAGCCGCGGCAGTGCTTGAAGCGGCACGACTGAAACTGGCCCACACTTGTGTAACGAGTCCCATCGATGGAGTCATTGCCAAAAAGGTGGGTAATTTGGGTGAAGTCGTCAAGCCGGGCCAACCCATCGCCATCGTGGTTGATCTGGCCAACCTCTGGGTGGAAGCTAATTTGGAGGAGACCAAAATCGAACAAGTGCGTTGGGGTCAGGCGGTGGACCTGACAGTGGACGCCTACCCCGGAAAAAAATTCAAGGGCAAGGTGGTCAATATCGGTGCGGCAGCTTCTTCTGAATTTGCCCTGATTCCGGAGAACCGCTCAGCAGGTAACTTTACCAAAGTAACGCAGCGAATTCCGGTAAAAATTGAAGTAATCGATCCGGTAAGACAATTGCGGCCCGGCATGATGGTCGAGGTGGCAATTAAGACCAATGGCGGTAAAATCGTATCAGATAACGAGGCTGTTGCTCAAGTGCCGGATCATGCCAAATGAGACTCGATCGAGGAACCAACACCCACCCATAATCCGACAAGAGCCATCGGAACTCACGGACGGCAATGGCTATTATAAAAAACCAGCATGATAATCCGCTCTATAAGTGGATGGTGGCCGTTTCGGTTATGAGCGGCGCTTTCATGGTCGTCATGGACACCACTGTGGTCAATGTGGCTCTGCCCAAAATCATGGCCGCCTTCGGGGCCAATATCGACAAGATCCAATGGGTGGTCACCGCTTACATGCTCTCCATGGCGATTATGATGCCTTCGGTGGGATGGCTCAGCAGTCGCATCGGCAACAAGGCCCTGTTTGTCTCCAGCCTCACGATTTTCACATTGGCCTCTGCTCTTTGCGGCACTGCCTGGAATGAAGACGCGCTGATCATTTTCCGCATCCTTCAGGGTGTGGGCGCCGGATCTCTGATGCCAATCGCCATGGCGATCATTTTCGAAGCCTTCCCTCCCGAACAAAGAGGGCTGGCAATGGGCGTCTATGGTCTGGGGGCCACCTTTGGACCCGCAGTCGGTCCGACACTCGGCGGATATTTGACGGAAAAGTTTTCCTGGCACCTGATCTTCTATCTCAATGTTCCCGTGGGATTCCTGGGGGTCTTCCTAGCTATGGCCATTCTCCCTCAGGGGAGAACTCGAAAAGGTCTGCGGTTTGATTTTTGGGGATTCCTGACGATGGCCATCGGTCTGGGTTGCCTGCTCATGGCTCTGAGTCAAGGACAGCGGGAAGGGTGGACTTCCTCTTTTATTCTCTTCTTTTTCTTCGCTTCGATGTTAGCTTTTGCTGCCTTCTTCTTTGTGGAGTTCCATACACCACAGCCTTTCATCGATTTGAAAGTCTATCGCAGCTTCACCTATTCGATGGCCACGGCCGTCTTTGTTATCCAGGGGCTTGGCCTTTTCGGTGCGACCTTTCTCATCCCGCTTTTTTTCGAAAACATGCTCCAATACACTGCGCTTCAGACCGGCTTTCTTATGCTGCCCATGGCATTGGCCGTTTCCGTGGTGTTGCCGTTGACCGGACGGTTGGCGGACCTTATGGATGCGCGGATTCTCATTGCAATGGGCATTTTCTTTTCGATTGTCTCGCTATATTGGCTTTCCCTGCTGGATCTTCGGACTTCGACGACATCCGCTGTTGGTATGCTGATCATGCGAGGATTAGGAATCGGATTCATTTTTCCGGCCCTCATGAACACCGCCCTCAAGAACCTACCTCCGGACAAAGTCGCGACCGGTTCCGGCCTGATGAACGTTTCCCGGCAGGTTGGCGGTGCGTTCGGCGTAGCCATCCTGGGGGCCATGCTCGACCGTCGCCAGGTATTTCATCTCTCCCTTTTTTCCCAAGCACAAAATCTTAACTCTCTTTCCACCTCAATGTTCATCCAACGGTTGCAGGAGTCATTTATGGGGTTGGGTAGCGGAGCGGACGCAGCGTATCAGAAGGCACTGGCGTTCCTGCATCTGTTCGTGAAAAAGGAAGCCATGGTCGCAGCCTACGACGATTGCTTTCTGATCGCGGCGGGCTTCTTTTTATTCGCCTTTATCCCCACTCTCCTGCTTCGCACCCGCAAACACTAAATTCAAGCAGGCAACGACTCCACATCCATCAAGCTAAGCCCGGTTGCAAACAATTCCCCCCTTTTCTCAATTTTCCTCCCTCAAGGGAGAAGGGGTTTATGAATGATATCAGATCACTGATTCATGAGGGATTTCGCTGAAAATCCGGTCCTGCAAGTAAAGCCGATGATATTCGAGCTGCTCGATGGAGCATTCGGCGCTGACATCCCTTGATCCCACTTCGTGTGCGGGCACTTGCAGCAAGTCCAGAAAACGCTTCGCATATCTTTGGTGTGGAGGACGATACTGATCGAGTCTTTCCAACTCGGTGACTAGATGTCTGAACAGGTGTTTTTTTAAGGCAAACGAGTACCCAACCGTTTGCCGCTTTCTGCCGCTGATCTTCTCAACGCTTTCTCGGGTGAGCAGGCGCAGAGCCTCCAGTGCCTTGAAGCACTCCAGTCGATCCATGCGCGTATTTGCCAACAGGTGGTGCAGGAATGCGTGAGGGAAAAAGCGCAGGGCGCTGGTAACCGGATTTGCTGCGGTCATCCCCAAACCGCACTGACTTCCGGCCTTAACAGCATCGCTCTTTGCCCAAAGAGCATGAATGTGATCGCTCAGACCCTCCCCCTGGAGAATAATGTCCAGCGTAGACCCAAGCGACACCGTCCCCTGCAAGCAGGCAGGGCATTGTCCACAGGATTCTTCAGACAGCCAGTCGGTGAAATGTCTTGCCAATCGAACCACATCATCGTCTTCCCCGATGAAGACCAGCCCACCGGATCCCAGCATCGCTCCGACGTTGTCAAAGCTGTCGAAGTCCAGCGGAGTATGCAAAAGATAGGAGCGGACTCCAGTTAGAGACAGGATTGCTCCCGACGGGCCGCCTATTTGAACTCCAGCCAGATTTTTACCTTCCTGAATTCCCCCGCAGATCTGAATAATATCGCTTAGGGTTCTTCCGAATCGCACCTCGACCAATCCGGTATGCTTGACGATGCCGGCAACAGAGAAAATTTTACTTCCGCCGCTACGCTCGGTTCCCTGTTCTGCATACCATTTGCCGCCTCGTTGTATGATAAGCGGAACATTTGCAAAGGTTTCCACATTGTTCAGCAGGGTGGGTTTTCCCCAAAGTCCCCGGAAAGTGTTGGAAATAGCACCAAGTGTGGGTTCTGCGGCTTCTCCCTCGATGGCCCGCATGATCGCTCTTTTTTCGCCGGCGACAAAGGCGCCGGCTCCCAGGCGAATATCGATGTCGAAGTCTCTTCCGGAAACGCCGAAAATATCTCTTCCCAGAAAACCCTTTCTGCGCGCCTGGAACAGTGCATGTTCCAACCTGCGAACCGCATCTTCATATTCCTTACGTACGTAGATCACACCGTATCTGGCTTCCACTGCAATGGCGGCAAGAAGCATCCCCTCTATCACCTGATGGGGCTGCTCCTGGATGAGGGTGCGGTCCATGAAGGCACCCGGGTCGCCCTCATCACCGTTTGCCACAATCAATTTGATTTCATCTTTGTTCTCATCTTTTTCCTCAATAATGCATTTTGCCAGTCTTACGGCGTCCCATTTCCTGCCGGTGGGGAAACCCGCTCCGCCACGGCCCCTGAGTTTTGCTTCGCTGATTTCGATAACAATGTCCCGTGGCTCCCACGCCGATTTTTCTGCAAGGCCCAATACCCGGAACACCGAGGTGTATCCACCGTTGGCTGTATACGATTCAATATCGTCACCGGGTGACCCTCCGGAGGCGAAGCCCAACACCAATCGGTCCTGCCTCTTAAGGAAAGAATCATCATCGTCTTGCGTCTGACTGTCGGCCAGTCCCTCATCTTTTAGCGGCGGCGCCTGATTTGGCGGACCGGTGAGGCAAATCAAGCTGTACTGTCCTCCCTCTTGTCCGACCGCAATGGCATTAGCGTTGTAGACCCCCAAACGCATCGGACCATCGGTTCTTTCCGCCTGTACAAATCCGTCAACAACTCTAGCTTGAGGTTTCAGGCTCTGTTGAAGCTCCTTTGCAAGAAATGCAGCCGGGTAATTTATGAAGGTTTCTATTTGCGAAGCTTCGTCCAAAATTGCGCATCCGTTCTGTTCAGATCCGTCGGGTGCGGTGTAGATAAAAGCGAGGCTGTGCGGAACGAACTGCCCCAAAGAATTGTGATGGCCGTTTTGGCAGGCAAAAACTTCGCCTGCAGCATCAATTTTCAAAAAATGTCCTGTCACATCAGGGGATTGCGAAATGTTTGGCCCCATAGGCAAGGGTTCGCCTCCCCGTATGACATCGGATATGCAGACCTCTTCCAATAGATCGCTCTCATGTCCGGGCGCCAGAATCTCTTTGATGCGGTTCAAGAACATGATGCGGTTTTCATACTGGGGTCCCTTCAAGAGGTGCTCGATAGTTCGTGGCATATCTTCCACGGTACGTTTTCCCAGAAAAGCATCTCGAGCTTTTATGACTGGGGCCAAATGACATACCCCAAAGCAATCCATTTCAATAAACTGGATTCCATGCCGGCCCACTTCCCCCTCTTCGGCTGCTATCTCTGCGGCGAGGCGGCGGGATAGATCGGGTTGTCCACGCAAAAAGCAAGCCGTCCCTTTACAGATGTATATAATGATATCGCCGCCGCGGTCGGCACTGTATTGCTTGTACGAAGCAATCACCCGTATGACATCGGTCGGATCGAGCCGCAGGATTTCGACGATCTTTTGGAAAGATTCCGGAGTAATGTAGCCGAAGATATTTTGTACTTCCTGCAGAACTCGGGGCAGTCTGGCTTTGGGGCCGAGTCCGGACATTACGTGATAAATGTCTTTGTGTTGTTCTCTTTCGGCGATGGCCGCCACTACGTCGGGGCGGAGCATAAAAGCATAAAGAAACCAGTCCTGTTCCTCATCACTGTAGGATATTTTTCGCGTCGAGTATTCAGGCAGACGATCGTATCGTTCCATTTCGTGCTGCAGTCGTTCGCGCTGAATATCTTTCGGCGCATAGCAGGTCGCCAGCAATCTTCGATAGGCGTCCTCATGCTCGATCAAGTATCTCACGAAGCTCGAGTGTCCCTTATGTTCTATCGGAAGAGCCTCCAGTAAAAACAGGGAAGCCTTCTCGAAAGGTTTAAGCGGAAGCCTGATTCCTTGGGCGTTCCAAAATTCCTGGGGCGGTTCGTAAATTTTTTGCCAAAACTCTGCCGGATCCTCCGCCAGATCGTCAGAAGTCCTCGGTTCTTCACTAGAAAGACCCATGCTTTGAATCATACTATGAACAAGCAACCGGATTGCATCCTCGTTGAGTATCGCAAATGTTTCCCGTCGTCTCGTTAGAGCATGGCGAGCATAGGTGAGCCCCATCAAGTTGGCGCGTGCTTCAGAGATCAAGCCTTGAATCGTACGTTCGTAGTCCGCCCAGTTCTCATCTCTAAGCAATTGAAATTTACGCAACTCTTTTTCTAAAGCCGGGTTGTCGGAATTTGACGAGGCCAGGAATTCAAGAATCATCTCTAAGACGTCCTGTTCGCGCCAATCGATCCGCGACAGGTGATTGTCGAATAATCGGACCAGATGTCCTTCAGGATCTTTGCCATGTAAGCCTTTTTTCTCTCGGAGGAGTGTTTCACGAAATTTGTGAAAACCGTCAGCGTGCTGTTCGAAAGCGAGTCGAAGTTGGCTTAAACTAAGTCGCAGAGTGCAAACGGCTTGAGCAAGTTGTGGCAAAAAGCTCGGGACGCGGGTATCAACGGGTCCCCAAAAGTATTTGTGAGCCCTCTCGTGCAGATCGATCCACTCATTGGGACTCATATGAGGAGTGGGCACTACAAATGCATTTTGTGTCGTATTTATAACAGCCATGGTCATTCCTTCCTCAAATAAGCCTTGACTCTAAAGTTGCGACTTGGCCGGCCATCCATTCAGCAAAGCCCCGATCGGCCATCTGCTCTGCTTCGGCCTCCAGTTCCAAAAGCGAGACGCCCAATAGCGCTACAAAACGATTATCGAGTTCTTGGATTCTTTCGTTGCGATCCGGGCGCTGTGAAGAACGAAGCTCCTCCAGGGGGGCGAACCAATGATCTCGAAGAAAGCATTGGAAGTCATTCCAGCTCGGATCGGCATCCTTCTTCTGATATTGACGCAGGGTATAAAAAATGGTGCGGCGATTGATGTTTCCATTCGACCAACCACGGTATATTTCCTCCCTCTTTTTATCCAGTTGATCTACGATTTGCTCGATTCGTTTTTGGAAGGAGTCAATACGCTCTTTTTCAAGTAGATCGGAAAGCTGCCGGTACATCTCTTCTTTTATCCTTCCAAGCGCTACGCCTCTCCGACTTGCGATCTCATGGTAATGAGCGCTGCCTGAAGCTTCGCCTTTCAGGATTTCAGATCGGATTCCATAGAACTCCCGTTCCGCTTCCTGCAGTTTATGGTCCTGGGCTGCCAAACGACGTGCCGTTACGGTTGTGTAAATCCATATCTTCTGATCCAACAGCTGATCTCTTCTTTCCCACTGGCGTTGAATGGCGAGCTCAAGGGCATCTTTTTCGATACCGGAAAAATCGTAGCCGCCATTCTGAAAATCTCCGACTAGGCTTTGCAAGCTTCCATTACGTTCCATATTGAGCAACACGTGAAAACGTATGAAGTTTGTAAGCTCGTTGACTGCGGTCGCGATATTGCGTTTTTCCTTGCGCGACACTCCTTCCCGCAGCCCTCGATTAATCGCATCTTTATCCTTGATGCGTGAAGCCAGCAGCGGTATCCCCAAAGATGTACCGGGCAGGCTCTTCTGCCCTGGACCATCGAGTATGCGTTCCTGGGTGAAACGCAGCCACGCCGCCTCCATAATGTCGGAGGTTTCCCTGATTTCCCTCAAAAGAGCGGTCAATGAATCCAGATTGCCTTCCATCTTTGCCAGCAGGAAGAGATAATGAAGAAGCCGCTCGCGATCCATGGTCTTGTGGCGCTCCAGAAGGAGGTCTATGATGGACTTCAATTCGGGGAGCATCTTCACGAGAGCATCCTTTTCTTTTTCTCTAGAAGGAATTTGTTCCTGGCCGGTTTTGGTCACTAAGCCGACGTGAGACCCCGAGGCTTTTTCTGAATGCTCTTGGGGGTTCTGAGAGAACAATGGAAGTCGTCCGGATCTATTCAGAGATTCGTGTTGGCATGCTAAGATCAATCGGTAGAGCGCGTCTTCAATCAACCGAATTTTTAGATTAGGATTGAAACCCAACAGCCCACGAAGTTTTTCATCGATCTGCTCTTTGTTCTTGCCCTCTCTTAGGCCACGGCGGATCAGAAGCCTGAAGTATGAGGATGGGATTTCCAACTGATTTTGTTTGTTGTCGCGGTGAGTCTCAGATGGTTTGGCATTGGCTTCGGCGCCTTTGGGTTGTTTGTGAGGATCCCCAAGAATTCGGTCAAACCATCGACATTCAAGTTCCTCTCTATATCTTGCTTTGATGCTGGAAACGATCAGCGAGCGAATCAGGGCAACACGCTTTTGCAGAGGTTCTTGCCAGCTTGCCAAATACCATGCCGGGTTTCCATCGGCACTTGATCTCAGAGCATTTCCATCGGCGCTGGGCAAACCCTGTAAAGTTTCCTTTTCGTCCGGTGAGAGGTGGTCCCAGAGACAGGAGAAGTCGATGGAGAACCGGAAATTTTCATCCTGAAACTGCTTCCAGATCCTGTCCCCTGCAAGTATGACTTGCTCCTCTGTCGAAATAGGCAAAGAAAATAGAGCCATCGTGAGCTCTTCACCGGTCGCTCCTGCCAATTTTGACTCATCCACAACAGCAAAAACGATCTCTCTCAATTCGGCAACATCTTTGATCGAATTTTTATCCGGCCGTTCACGGAAACGGCTGAGTTTGAGCCGTCTTTTCTCCATGTCCGCGCTTTCAGAGTCCAACCAGTGGGCCAATAGGGCATCTCCAATACGGGCCGCGCTATCTTCCTGGAGCACTTCATTTTTGAGCGTGGACAGCACTTGGCCTGCAGAGAGCGAGGATTCCTGATGCCAGTAGGCGTTTTTGATGATCTTGGAGAAGTCCTCCCAGTCTCTGATAAAAAAATCCGGCAGATTCATCGTCAAAAGATCTTCATTCCACCAATGGCTGAAAGCATCCTCATGTTTTTCCCATCTATGCTGAAGGACCAGGTTTCGATCTCTTGAGCTCAGTTGATGCAGGAAGAACACATTCTTGTAAATATCCGCAGCTATCCAAGAAGGATCCTTTCTCTGCAGGAGAGGGCGGCTTTGGCGTTTCCGGTTTACCAGGTTCAGCCAAGTTTGGCGTTCTTTCAGGGTCAGCCATTCAGCCTTTAGCCTTTCGTCGCCGTGTTCAATCAGATAAGGTCGCTCATCATCGTGCAGACGCTCAACCACCTCTGGTCCCATGTAATCTCGAAGATTTTCATGAAATTCCATCAAATCCGGGTTCTTTAATATCTGCGGCTTGGTGGACAGATTCTCCCAGATTTCTTGCAGCTTCGTCATGAGCAGACGGCGCGCTTTTTGTGATTTAGTGGATAGCACCTTGCGAAACAGGTGTCTATCAGCGGACGACTGCCATTTTTTATGATCCGATAAGACTTCGAGCATGTTGACAGGTTGGCTGCCGTTTCCGGCAACATCTTTTAACTGTCGTACCCGGCTCAAGAGAGGAGAAACGGAGTGTTTTGGCAGCTGCACGCAGTGTTGAGGCTGGGCTCGCCCAGTCAGCAAGGTGCGGGCAAACTGCCTGCAACCGGCTTGTCCGCAGGCTGCGCAATCAAGCTGAGGAAGCAGTTGCACGATTTCCTGAACCAGGTCTTCAGATATTTCCGATGCTGTGTCCTCAGGCTTCAGAAGACTTATTATCGTTGAGTTTACCGTCTGGTGAGTGAGTGTGCGGGGCGGCAGGTCCACCCCCGCGGCAACTTCTTCCAGCTCCGCCAGAAGAGCATTCAGGTCTCCATTCTCTAAAAAGCGCTGAATATCTTTACCTAAACGTCGATGCGTTTCCCACGCCAGATAAGCTTTCCATTCCGACGCACTGAAAAGATAAGGGCGCAGAGAACTGCGATATAATGGCGTACCGTGTCTTGACAACTCTTCTTTTAGAGAAGCAAGCGTGACGGCTTGAATGGTGTCCAACGGCGGAGAAAGAAGACTGACCATTTGCGCTATCTGATCCGTGGAAACTTCAATGCGTGGAAGCTCTTCCCGGTGTCTTCCGTATCCCACCAGCAACGTATAAAAAGCAGGAGAGAATTCACTGACAACAGTATCGTACACTTCTTGCAGGTCATTTTCAGTGGTTTCGAAATTTTGCTGTAGCTGCGGCAAGATGTGTCGCGCAGGTATGACCGCTCGACAGTAGTGCTCGACCGATTCCAGAGCATGAGGATGCACCTGTTTGATATTCAAGCCCCATTTTTTGCCGACGTCTGCAACCCATTCCGGTTTTACCAGATCGGACAGCGCTAAGCTTGCTTGCTGCAGCCCTGACAGCAGATCATTTGCGCCTTCATTTCTCAGGTACTGAAATGCAACATAGCGAGTGAACTGAGTGTAATCGTGATAGCCCTGAATGCGTCGACTTCGTGCGATGCGCTGTAACGCATCCCACTGACTCTGAACCTCCCGATCCATTAATTGTTTTAATTCATTACGTGATTTTAGCTCATAACCTTTTCTAGGCCGGACAAGTTGGCGTATTACATTATCGGGAAGCGCCCCGCGGACTTTTTCATCAAATTTTTCAGGCTGCTTTTGTGGGAACCATGCGAGACCGGCCATGGTCCAACCGGTCGCAAAGCGGACCAGTCTGCCGATAAGATGATTCTTCGGCAATGGCTGGGCTGATGCCTGCACGTATGCTTCACATTCACCAATGATGTCTTTTATAATGCGATTGTGCCAATCGACTAAAATCTCTCGACTAAGAGCGAGATCACGCCCAAGATGCCCTGTCAGACTTTCTAGAGGAAGGAAAAGAGGCAGGTGGGCTCTCTCCAGGCGTTCCACTTCTTCCAATGAAACCAGAGAAGCTTCGTAGGGGTCGCGAAATCCCTGATGTTCAACGTTGAAACCCTCAGACTGCAGTCGATCCAGGACAGCACCAGCCTCCGGGATAGTGTGCTCGCTCATCGTGCGGTTTACCACAACTCTCATGAGGTCCAATAAGCTATCCAGTTGGCGAGTAGCATACAATTTCTCAAGACGTTTTTGCTCGATCTGATTCAGTGTTTCAGCCAGACAATACTGATGACATCTGAGAAGCACGTAAAGGGCGGGTTGTAGTGGTCCGCCTTCAAGCAACTCGGGCAAAATGTGACCTTCCAGCTGTTGAGCGACTTGGTGACTTAACGTCCCGGTACCTTCATCGAACAAACCGGATTCCTCGAACATCCGGAACTCCAGCCAGATGATCAGGTCTTCCAGGTTACTGATAAGCTCTCTCTGGTTAACGATTCGAGAACGCAGCAGGCGGTAGCGATCCAGCCTGTTCTCGTGCTCGACCGCGTCGAGACGGTGGTACCTTTCGATTAAGAGAAATCGTTTGGTCCAGTTTGCAATTTCTTGTGGACATTTCTGAAAAAAACCTGCTCTCTCCAGATGCTGCAGACTGGCAAACAGAGAAGCGGGAGAGTCGCCCTGGAAATCAGTAGAACCCCGGCTTAAATCGGTCTTTTGAGGTGTTTCTGAGAACGGGTGATCTAAAGATGCAGCATACCACTGCTTGCGAAAGAGATAAGATGCATAGTTGTGAACGTCGCATTCTCCATTTATCCTACAAGTTTCTTCCAGGTCAAAAAGTCTTTTGAGCGCCTCTCGAGCCTGACGTTTGACTTCCGAATCCTGTACCGGAAACTGGAACATCGTGTGCACTTGAAACAGGATCTCCGCCAGAAGCTGTTCCTTCAGATCAAAAACGTCACGCTGCCATCGGACTGACAGGTCGACCTTCTCGTCTTTTGGCGCAAGCACATCTATTTGCTTTTGCCGCTCACCGGTCGACCTGAGTGGATATTGTTTTTCCAGTTGGTCATATAGTTTCGACCGAATCGTTTCGTTTATCATGAGCTCTTCCCTCTTTGCATCTGAGTCATTGTTGCTGCGGGCGATTGTTTGACACGTTGGCTGCTCATTAAAATCCGCCTAAATCCCCCTTTGCGAAAGGGGGACTTTTGAGTGGGAGCGGGTTTCGGGTTTCTTGATTTAAACTCAATAGGGTGGGGGCCACCCAGTTCCGATAATACTCCAAGTAGAAGGATGGAATCTTAGGATAGGCGGTCAGACATCGTTCTCTGAGGTATCGTTCCAATTCCTGCCCAACCGTTTTATCCATACTTTCTTTGGATTGTTCCTGCAGCAGCTCCCTTAAACTCAGTGTCAAATCCTTGAGTCTGCTAAGACCTTCTCCTTCAAATAATTCCCGCAGTTCGGGTGCGTGATGCTGCGCAAGCACTTCCCGCTGCAAAGTGCGATCGATCAAGTCTCGATAGCAAGCCTTAAAGTCGAACAGAATTTCATCAACCTGGTCAGGTGACCAGCGCTCATACAATTCATGAAGGGCTGACGAGGGCTCGCCTTGCAGTCGATGGACAAGCTGGTGCTCATAATCTTCCGGGTTGTAGAAGAGCGGATGTTCTCCTTGCATTGTCACCATTTGCTGCAAAATTGATTCAATCAGAGAGCCTTCCTCTGCATCAAACTGCACTTGGAAAGACGCATTGGTCATCTTGGTTTGCATTTCGTCCTCGGTTTTGAACTGATCCATGGTCGTTGGGGCAAAATCCGCTGCTTGAGACGCAACGGGCTGTTGATCCACAAATATTTCCGCAGAAGCACCGTAGCTCTCGAGTAAAAAGGGAGAGAGGCCTTTGGCTGATGCAACATCACTTTCTAAAAACGATCGAGCAATTTCATGGTTTACCGGTTCATTGCTGTAATGCAATAGGATGATGGCATGCCGCCAAGTTGCCAGTCTGTTTTGGATGGCATGCTTTGCCAGGCGGATTTCAAGATAAAGGACGATTTGCTGCAGGAGTGTTGTTTCCTGCAATATTTCCCTTGGCCCAATGAATTCAACTTGATGATGATTGGCTAGAAAAACGGTATAGTTTTTGGCCGCGAGAAGGTCTTCGATGCTCTTGCCGTACGTTTTGTACTCTTGCTGCTGATCGCTTTGCGTGCGCAGATGTTGGGGCACCCGAGTGTGCCGGTTGGTATTGCGAAGATCGAGCGCGGCGGCTTCCTGCATCATTGCCTGCAGAAGCTCATCCTCTGCAAGCCACTTTTGGATCAACGGAATTTCCCATTCTTGAGGTGGATGAAACAGCAAGTGGGTGGAAAGGAGTATTTCCTTCATTTCGGGTACGGTGATTTCCCTTCCTCCCAGTCCCCCGACCAGTATTCTTAAATGTTTCCTTTCCGACCTCGTTCGGAATGAATTGAAGCGGGCAAGAGAAGTAAGAACGCGAGAAGCCAGGGGCGGAATAGATCCGAAACTGTTGGAGCGATCCAGGATCGCAATTCGCTCCACTCTTTCAAACCATTCGAACAGCTTTTCTTCGGGGAATGGATTAAAGCATCGTACGGACATACAGGCCATGCCGCTCCAGCCTTTTTCTTCCAATTCCTGGAGCGATTCTACCGCGTTCGGGTAGAGCGATCCTTGTAAAACGAATAGGGTTTCTATGCGCCCGTCAGGCGTAGCGGAATCGATTTCGAGTTCATCCAGCTGGATGCCGGTCAATTCCCGAACAGCGCGCACCGCATACGGATACACTCTTGCCGCAGCCTGGTGAGCCTTCTCGAGTTCGGACTGGGTCTCTTGATAAACCGCGGACGTCCCGCTCGGGCCGTGGACAATCAACTCGCCCTGCCGATTGATAAGTTTGTGTTCTAAAAAGTCGAAATTTCTCAAAGTTTTTTTGAGCCAAGCGCGCACCCGCTCATCGGACGGAACCTTTACCAACCCTATTTTATGCGTATCCGTTATGCCGCCGATCGAGAGGATGACGGGTATCTTTGCAAAGTGAGTGAGCAAACGCGCCAGATATAAAGCCGGCACATATTCTTGAATGCCTTTTGGGGCCAGCATGATGCCGCCGTCATCTCGAAAGCTCATGAAATCCGTGTGGCTCTCTTCAATGTTGAGATTGGGGGCAGCAAGGGCGCGTTTAGCAATGAGAAATAGTCCTTCCAGACGGGCGCCGACAAATTGCGGGATCACTTCGGTGAAAAGGCGCCATCCCTGGGACGCGGTGAAAGTAACCGGCAGAAAACCACCGTTGCGTGCTATGCCCAGAAGTTTTTCGGCAGCCACTTTTTCCGAAGGATTGACTTCGTCCACTACGATGTAGGGATGCCCATTGGCGAAGGCCTCTGCCATCGCGTAGAACGGGTTGCCGGCCGGCGTGATTGGAAATCCTACATAAAAGACGGGATGCTCGGCAGTGGCTATTTGGCTCAGAACCATGCCCGCCAGAGTGCCACCCATGATCATTAAGTATTTACTCGGATCCTCTTCCAACAGACGAGCATCGATCTCTACCCTTGAACCTATTTCCATTTCCTGTGGAAGTTTATCTTTGGAATTGCCTGCGTTACCCCGCATGCCTGTGAAAATTTTAGCCTTTTCCATTGCTGCATAATACTGATTCAAAAGCTTTGGATTCTTGACTACCGCTGCAGGGAAACCTTGAGTGAGTATTGGCAGGTCCCGTTCCCAGCGAAAAGGAAACCCTATTTCCTGCAACGTCTGAAAAATTGGCGCAATAGCCACCAAATTGGATACTACTTTGGTTGAACCGGTGACCTCCTGCATTATTCCGTCCATGTCGACCGTTATCATTCGGACTCCGGCCATAGCCGAGATCTTGCCCGCCAGGCGTCGTTGCTCCTCGGTTAGACTGCTGAAGCCTTTGTTCCAGAGTATAAGCGCGATCTCTTCGAGAATCGTCTCATGATCCGGTCCGGCAGCAGAGGAGACTTTCTCACGAACCTGTATAGCCGCATTGCGAACTTCTTCCGGGTAGAAGTTCACCAGTTCGTTCCAGAGAGTCTCTCCGGGCTTGTGGCTATTGATGATGAGAAACCCTTTGGGGTGCAATTGTCCAAAAAACAGGTCCGGTTGACGCTTCATTTCTTCAAAATTGGTGACCATCAAGACCGTCATCGGATATGTATACATGGCGTCTTTTCTTTGAAGCGGCTTGGAGTCAACGAAAGTTGCTGACAAGACAGGCGTTCCCCGTTTTGACGAACCGAACTGCCAGGCCATACCCGCCCAAGCGCCTTTGGCAGTGAAGAAATTGGCAAAGATCCTGTTAATGGCGATTCCTCTATCCCCTGCCAGGCTTGCCACGCCTACAGAGAAGGGACCGATCTGATTGATTCGTTTGAAAATTTCATTTTTTTCTTCGCTCGATGTTGTTTCGTGAGGCTCCTTGATGAGCCCTCCACCCTTCAGAAAATCGTGTTTTAGCTGTTGTGCCAGACGGAATTGCTGGAGCTCCATTTGTTTGGCGATGCTTCGTTCCTCGATGATGCGATCCAGCAGAGCGTAAAGGCTTTTTCGTCTTGCTTCAGAAAGGCTGTGACTTTCTCCCAGGTCGGTAGGGAAGAGCTCCTCTTCCACTGGGTCGGTTTTTCTGAAGGTCGCAGCGATTCTTTTGAGCTTGGCAACTTGCTCCTGAAGATTTTCTTGTAACTGGTTAATGTCGTGCAGTATTTGGGCTGCCTTCCCATTGTTGTCCTCAAACATGAGAGGATCGTTGATGTCGGGTGGAGCAATCTGTTCCAGTTCTTCCAATTGAGCGACAAATTCTTCCAGTTGGGTTTGGTGGCCTTTTGCTGTCAGATCCCGGGTTTCCAAGTACCGCGCCAACTCATCCCAACCAAGGATGCGACGCACCAACTCCATTTCGAGAGTGAACATGTACTCGGGCTTTAAGTCCCCATGTTGATTGAAAAGCATCGCGTACTGGAATTGTTCCAATCGATATCGGTAGTGTTTCCAGGCTTCTTTAAGTTCATTCATGATCGAACCTGCCCAGTCCTCTGCCTGGCGCACCAGATGGGTTTCCAAATCGATTTGCCAATTGAGTTGGTCGCGAAAACTATCGAGTTGCATAATCAGGAAATGGGCTGTGAGGTTGCGAGGTTCCAGCTTGTCTGTTTGCGGGTTCTTCTGAAAAAGAGCTCGATAGCGCGGGTCACGGTGAAGCCAATAGGTAATGGGCTTGGGTTTACGACCCCACTGGGTGTAAGGTTTGTCTCGATCCTCGGGGTGGTAGGGAGTTATGCGTTTTCGAAAACGACCCACAAAAACAACCTCGGGAAGCATGCCCGCGTGAGCCATGATTTCTGCCAGATCATCGGGGTCTTCGCCAAAGAATTTTCCAGTTTCGGGGCATGGTGTCACATCCCACCGGATGGCGGATTGGCCCAGCTGATCGGCCAGTTGCCAAAACTGCTGCATGGCTATGCGATTTGCGCTGTGCCCCGAGCCAACCAAAATTCCCGGGAATTCGGCGGCCAAGTTGATCAAATTCCACTGAATTTTCTGATTTCCGATCAGGAACTTACCGACGGGAGTCGTCAAGGTGCCCATACCGAGAAGCGAAGTCGCAGAACTTTCACCTCCCGTGTTTGAGTAGACCTGTGTATCGGTGATGTTTATGAAATGGAGTACGTTCGAATGGCGCTGCGAAATCATGAATGCTTGTTGCCTCAGGGCGTTCAGCCAGGCGGGAAGGCCGATGACGGCGCCTCCATCGCCGCCCTGGCTGACAACATAGCGTCTGCCCTTATGCAGGTAACCCATTCTGACAGCCCGATCCTGAGCCATTGCGATCGCTTCGCCCAGTGCGAAACCGCCTCCGAAGACAGTGCGGCCGCCAGGTACTTTTTGTGCAACCTCATTCACCTTGTTCAGCGTTTCACTCATGCACCCGGTTTCACAGGTGAAACAGACTTGAGGAATCTCCCCGCGAGCCAGGCTCATGGCCATGGACATGTACACGGGTATGGCCAAAACCTGCGCTTCGGCACAGCTTGGGCAGGCGCTGTGCCCACTGGCAAAGGCCATGTTCCTGTAGCGGGCATGGATCAGAGCGTGGTTTCTGGGGATATCCTGCAAAAGCTCTTGAGCATACGAGGCCTCAGCATGCATGAGCTCCGGGTGATTGGTGAAAATTTTGAAGAACTCCGGACGGAGGTCTGTCAGCAGCGGATTTCTGCTGAATGGAAAAGCTTGCGGAATGTTGGGAGAGAGAATTTGCCCCTGCCGCCCGGTATGTTCCGTGATCAGTTGATGAAGTTCTACCGGGATTCGATCGGCGTAAGGAGCCAGAAAAATGTCAGTTTTTCTCTCTTGCCACAAATCCACCAAAGACTGTCCTGTTAACGTGGGACGTCCGAGTTCATAAAAAAATTTGCTTGCCTCATTCACCGGAAACAAAATGCCTTCGTTGGCGAAGCCGGCAACGGCAGTAACGTCAATGCCAAACTTCATCGCTGCTAGAGCCATTTCGAGCTCAATTTTACCGCTCCTGGTTTGTAGCAACAACGCAGCTCTCTGCAGCGCGCGAATGGCTACCATTTCGTTTCCGTTTTCATCGGTTCGAATTGCCGTCACAAGCAGCGGTTGCTTGTCTGAGAAAGCGGGATGGGCCGGCACGTCAAGCTGGATCTGTTCCGCGATCGGTAAAATGTGGCTAGAACTCGACGGTTCTGTTGGGACTCTGAGGCGCGGGATTATGGAATAAGGAAATCGGGTAGTTTTATGGTCTTCGCTTTTTTTGAGCGTGGCCAAATATTGTTTCGCAAGGTTGCCGTGAAGATAAATGCCGGGACCTCCTTCATTTATTCCCGGTCTCCTGTCAGTAATGGATTCTTCCAGCTCTTCCTTGGGCCTGGCAGTAAGGAATGAACATCTTTTCTGACACAAACCGCAATTGGTGCAAAAGTCTTCACTCGGTCCCAGGAGTTGAGCCCCTTTTTCCGTTACTATGGCGCGCATTTCATTGCAGACAGTGGTGCAGCGCAGGCAGTGAGTGCAGAGCTTGCGGTCGTAAACAACTCTTTTGGAAATGTGTTTTCTCAAACGCTCGGTGCTGTGCCTTTGCACAATCGACGGAGCTCCGAGCGTTAAAAAGTCGCCGTAATCGTCAAAGCGTGCCGGATCATCCGTTTTCTCGGTTAGAAGCTGAGCGGCAATTGTGAGCAACGCCCAATGGGCCTCATCCTCTCCGCTTGCCATTTCTATCAAATGCAGGTTTCCCGTTCGATCCTCCAAAAAAGTCAGGAATGCACGCGGCGGTGAAGCAAGGTCGCGCTGGCTGAAAGTGAGGACATAATATCTGCATTTCCCGTACTCCCGCTGTAAGACTTCACGCAAGGACTCAGGCCATGAGCCCTCCTGGCAGCTCTTCTCATATTGGGCGCCCAAAAGGCCGAGTGAGAATCCCCAACCAAGGGATTGAGAGTGCACTATTCGGAATATTTTGCTGGAAATTCGTACAAAATGAACTCCCGAAGCATGATCTTCGATAAGGCCCCAATTCGCTCTCTCCGAGGGTTCCTCATGGGGCGGTCTGCGAAAAATAGTGCTGGCGAATTCAGCGATCCAGTTCGGTGGGGTTGACCTCATGGTAATAATCCTTTGCTCGGTTGCATAAAGAAAATCTTGAGGTTTTTGAATAAGCAGCCATCTCCAACCCCCCCTCCACACCCTGTCAAGTGGGAGAGCCTTAACTGAGTTTTGAGACAGTTGCTAAATCCTGATTGTGTGTTGTTGATTGGTTCAGGGACGGCAGGAAAGAGCTCTTCCTACCCCCAAGTGCAATGCCGACCAAAAAGTACTGTCGGTTTGAATGAATAGTTGAATACTAATTCGAACTTTATCGAATCAGTATAAAGGACTCGGAAAAACTGTCTTTCTATTCCATCCCTGCAGCGTGGGGCTTCAGGCCTGCATATACAGGCAGGGCTAAGGCCCTGTGCCACGAATATGAATTGGATGTTTTCTTTCCGAGTGCCTGGCTCTCTATCAATCAATATTCTGGTTCAACAGGAATGCAAAACCGCCGGGTAAGGCCAGAACAAAGTGTAAAATTGATGATCACGTAAATGAATTTGTGATCCATGAGGATTCAAACAGCCGACGGTAACCGGTGCCATTCTCCTCAATGCCGGTATCTGTAAGAAAAAACAATGTATATCGGTGAGTCAAGAAAATAAATTTCACAAAGTAAGGAAATACTTATGATACCAAACTCGATCGTTCGGATGGTCTACTCGTCGGCAAGCTGTTGTTCGATCATTTCCTTTATCACTATCGCGTTGTTATGTTCCGTGTTTTTTGCTGCATAAATCAACGTAACGGTTCCCGTTCGAGTCTTTTGTGCAAGTTGACTGATAAGCTTTTCTTTAGCTTCGGCGTGGAGTTCCAATTTATATCTCCTTTTAAATTCCCCCCAGCGTTCCGGATCGTGCCCGAACCATTTTCGAAGGTCGTCACTTGGAGCTAAGTCTTTCAACCAATCGGTCAAATGAGCCTTGCCCTTGGTGACTCCTCTCGGCCACAGGCGATCAACCAAATAACGTTCCCCATCCTCTTTAGTTGGTGGATCATAGGCTCTCCGCAGCTTGATCATGACTCATGGCTCCAAGTGAAATAAATTGAATCATTTGAAAAGAGATTAAGAATCGCCCCGGTCTAATGCAACATCACAATACCCTTTATCGCTCTGTTACTGTGGTTTTTCATTTTTCTCGTAACTTGTTGATTTTATTTCGACCACGAAGGACACAAAGATCCCGATGAGGAATTTATCTAACCATTGATTTTTTCATCGTTTTTCTTCGTGAGCTTCGTAGTTTGGAAACAGAAAGTGCAAAAGTATAGCTGTTATTCACAATACCAGTTAGCGTCCGTCCGGAACCTCTCGGGTTCCTCTCCCGAGACCCTCTAGCGCAGGACTTTAGTCCTGCCAGCAATAGCAGCGCTAAAAAGCTGCCTTGCATCAAAAGCACCTTTCCTGATGGACACCAGCCAACCCGGAGTCTAGCCTTTCGAAACGAAGGGTAAGCTGACGAGCTGAAAGCAAATATTTAGGCGACAAGGGCTGGGCAGAGTATTTGTTTGGAAGTTGGGCACGTAACGAGAATTCCGCCATTCTGTAACATGACCGTAACATTTCATCTGTAATTTCTGCTCGTGGTGCACCGAATGTGGATGTTGATGGAGACTCCGGCAGAGTTTCTTAATTATGGCGTTGCGGCGAAATGCTGCGAAGTGCGTTAGCGTGGATTCATGGACCCGAAAATGATTAACAACGCTGGATTTTGCTTTTTGCCGGAAGGAAGTGGAGGATTCGTGCAGGAGACTTAAAAGTCGAGCAGTGTCCGTCCGGAAATCCCCGTAGCGCAGGGCTTTAGCTCTGCCAACAAGGCAGCCTTGCAGGGCTGCGCTAAGTCAGAAAAGGATTTCCCGGATAGAGTCGAGCTAATCTTGATTATCTGAAGGAGAAAGGAGTTTGTCTATGAAGTCAAAATGGTTGATCGCGGTGGCTGTTCTTTTTGCATGTGTGGGAATAAACCGGGCTTGGGCGGGAACTATCAGCATAAATGGTTCAACGACCGTACTGCCGATTGCCCAAAAAGTGGCGGAAGCGTATATGAAGGAAAATCCGGATGTGAGTATTTCGGTATCGGGTGGAGGTTCCGGTAACGGGATAAAGGCGCTTATTGATGGTACCACGGACATCGCCGACAGCTCTCGCTTCATCAAAGATAAAGAAGTGAAGGCAGCAGTAGAGAATGGCAGATACCCGGTTCCTTTCGCGGTCGCTTATGATTGCATCGTCCCAGTGGTGCACCCCGGAAACCCTGTCAAAGATATCACACTGGATCAGTTGAAGGGCATTTACATGGGGGAAATTAAGAATTGGAAAGAACTGGGCGGCCCTGACAAAAAAATCGTTGTTATATCCCGCGACACCTCTTCCGGAACCTATGAGGTCTGGGAGGAGAAGGTCATGAACAAGGAAAGAGTGTTTCCCGGTGCCTTGTTGCAGGCCTCCAACGGTGCGGTGGCACAAGCTGTCTCCAAGAATA
The DNA here is from genome assembly GCA_963781715.1 of uncultured delta proteobacterium. Classification (GTDB taxonomy): domain Bacteria; phylum Desulfobacterota; class Syntrophobacteria; order Syntrophobacterales; family Syntrophobacteraceae; genus Desulfoferrobacter. The sequence continues at coordinate 234,979 of CAWAGW010000014.1, read as the reverse complement.
ATAACGCAATCGGCTATGTCGGGTTCGGTTATCTTAATAAAGACCTCAAAGGGTTAAGCGTAAATGGTATAACGGGTAGCGACGAGACCACTTTGAATGGAACGTATCCCATATCGCGGCCGCTCTTCATGTTCACTCCAGGTTGGCCCGAAGGAGACGTCCTCAACTTCATCAACTATGTGCTGAACCCCAAGAAGGGTCAAAAATATGTAAAAGATGCGGGTTTTGTTCCTTTGTATTAATGACAAAATCGGCAGGAGAGTGTCCCCATATGCATCAAGTTAACCTCTCCCTCCCTTCGTAAAGAGGGGAGGCGTCGGCAACCGGGCTTAGCTTGATGCATATGGGATGTTCCCCGGATTATTGGGAATGGGTGTACAACTGACTTGATGCTATGCGATTTTACATTGTTCCATTTGGACAGTTCTCGCTATGTAAAGGGAGCACCCCACCTCATCAGCCTGCTGATTCAATTGATTACCAAGGCCGCTAACCTCGCTATCCCATGGCAGGGGTTGCTGTTTTTTCAACGATCCCTGTAAGCGCTCCTCAGGTGTTAACAGAAAGGTCGAAAAGATCGGTATGTTTGGAAACCGGCAAAAAAAAGAGAAAACCATCTGCCTGATTTTTTTTCTGGCAGCTTCAATCTCTATACTCATACTATCCCTGATTGTCATCTTTCTCTTTGTGGAAGGTCTTCCTATTTTCAAGGAAGTATCGATTATCAAATTTCTATTCGGCAGGGAATGGTATCCCACTTCCGACCCCGCTGATTTCGGTATCTTGCCTCTGCTTGTGTCATCCATTGCAGTAACAGTGCTGTCGGCCATCGTAGCGATCCCCTTAGGAGTCATGACGGCGATATACCTGGCCGAGATAGCTTCGCATGGAGTCAGACAAATCTTCAAACCGATTGTCGAGCTTCTGGCGGCTTTGCCTTCCGTCGTAATCGGTTTCTTCGGAATGGTTATAGTGGCGCCCTTTCTTCAGCAAACCTTTGATCTGGCTACGGGATTAAATCTGTTCAACGCATCGTTGATGCTTGCATTCATGTCGGTGCCGACCATAACAAGCATCTCCGAAGATGCCATCTACAGCGTTCCCGGGGAGCTGAAAGAGGCATCTCTGGCCTTAGGTGCAACCCATTGGGAGACGATTATTAGAGTTATCTTGCCGGCCTCCCTATCGGGTGTGAGCACGGCTATCATACTGGGCATGTCGCGTGCGATCGGTGAGACGATGGTCGTGCTGATGGTTGCCGGCGGCGCCGCTATGATACCGACGTCCATTTTCGACCCGGTTCGACCCATGCCGGCGAGCATTGCTGCCGAGATGGCGGAAGCGCCTTTTCGCAGCGAGCACTACTACGCTCTTTTTGCCATAGGAATGGTGCTTTTCATGTTCACTTTAATTTTTAATATGATAGCAGACTACATTGCACAAAAACACAAACAAGTGGGTGCTGCCACATTATGAATAAAGAACAACGAAGCACATCAACTTTGAACTCACCAGTGAATTACACGGGGGCTGAAAAGGACCACGCGTCCGGAGCTTCAAAAGATAGAGGGCAGGGCAAATCCAGGTTGCAGCGAAGGCGTTTAAAGCAGCTTGGTATGTTTGGCTTATTTCGCCTTGCCGTTTTGATCAATGGGTTTGCTCTGTTAATTGTGATCGCATTTTTGCTTTTCAACGGTGCAGGTGCCATTAATTGGACTTTTCTAACAGAGGTCCCGCGCGACTCGATGACCAAAGGCGGGATCATGCCTTGCATCCTGGGGACATTTCTGCTCAGCTTCGGTTCCATGATAGTCGCTTTTCCTTGGGGGGTCGCTTCTGCTATTTATCTGCATGAATATGCAAGTGCGGGACTCATCGTACGTGTGATTCGAATGGGAATAAATAATCTTGCAGGAGTGCCGTCCGTCGTATTCGGGCTTTTTGGCCTGGCCTTCTTCGTGACCTGGCTGAAACTGGGTGTCAGCATTTTATCCGGGGCGTTGACGCTGGGGGCTCTGATTCTGCCGGTGATTATCGGAACGGCAGAAGAGGCATTGCGGGCTGTTCCTGCGACTTATCGAGAAGCCTCGTTGGCACTGGGCGCAACAAAATGGCAAACGATCTACAGGGTCGTTTTGCCCGCGGCGTTTCCCGGTATGTTAACGGGCTCCATCCTCGGAATCAGCAGAGCCGCCGGGGAGACCGCTGCGATCATGTTTACAGCGGCCGTGTTCTTCACGCCGCGCATCCCTTCTTCCTTGCTGGATCCGGTCATGGCGCTTCCTTATCACATCTATGTACTTGCTACCGCCGGAACTGAGATTGAAGCCACTCGACCTTTGCAGTACGGAACAGCTCTCGTCTTGATCGGTCTCGTTTTTGGAATGAATCTGATCGCCATAATCTACAGGGCCCGATTGCAGCGCAAATATTAAGTAGATCGTTTCTTTCCATTTCATCCGCTCGAGATGCAATTTTCCAAAGGCATAAACGGGTCAGGGGCAACTACCCCTTGTGAATTCTGAGTTGTCTTATGAAACCTCGTTGGTTTCGTTCTCGTTCAAACGCCTTCCAGAGAGGGGCGGCGCCGCTGGATTCTTAATTTTTGGAGGGAACGAGCAGGGCTGAAGCCCCTCACTGCGAGCGGAGGCGAGCTGCTCTATTACCAGAGTGCTCAGCTCTCACAGTGGTGTTTTATGTTCACCCCTTTGACCATAAATATGACGCTCTCTGCAATGTTGGTAGTCTGATCGGCTGCGCGTTCCATACACCGGGCAGCAATGACGGTCTGCACCGATCGCTCCACCGCGGGTACTTCATTCAAAATATAATTGATCTGATTCTTGAGGATGGCGGCATTCAGTTCGTCCGCGGTATCGTCCATCTGACAAACATCGTAAGCCTGATCGGTGTTGCCGTTCACGAATGCGGCGATCACCGTTTTGAGCATGTCGAGCGTCGTGTCGGCGAGTTGTTCCATTGGCGGATTGGGCGGCAAGGGAGGCCGATTTGCCAGGAAAATCGTTCTTTCAGCAATATTTACCGCCTGATCGGCAATCCGCTCCAGATCTACCGCAATTCTCATGCAACCGACAATAAACCGTAAATCGACTGCCATTGGTTGATCGAGCGCCAACAATCGCAATGAGTACTTGTCAATTTCCACTTCAAGCAGGTTGATCTCTTGATCCCGATCGATTACTTCCTTTGCTTGTCCAACATTTCTGTCGAAAAATGACTGGAGTGCATTCTCCATTGCTCTTTCAGTCAGAGCAGCCATTCGTAAAATGGCCATCTTGAGTTGCTCTAGCTCTTGATGGAAGCGGCTTTTCATGATCGATCTCCTAGCCGAATCGTCCGGTTATATAATCTTCAGTTTGCCTAAACTTAGGTCGAGTGAAAAGCGTTTCCGTAGCATCTACCTCGATCAGTTTCCCCATATAAAAGAAGGCGGTGTAATCGGAAACACGGGCCGCCTGCTGCATATTGTGTGTAACAATAACAATGGTGTAGCTTTTCTTTAACTGGTGGATCAGGTCCTCAATCTTCTGAGTCGCTATTGGATCGAGGGCAGATGCCGGTTCATCCATGAGGAGCACTTCCGGTTCGACCGCCAACGCCCGTGCAATGCAGAGTCGCTGTTGTTGTCCTCCCGACAGCCCCAGAGCTGTTGCATGCAGTCTATCCTTCACTTCTTCCCATAAGGCTGCCTGTTGAAGGCTCTTCTCGACACGTTCGGCCATAAATGACTTATCTTTGACGCCATTTACCCGCAAGCCATAAGCGACGTTCTCGAAAATGGTCTTTGGAAAAGGATTGGGTTTCTGGAAAACCATACCGACTCTCCGCCGTAGGGCCACTACGTCTATTTTTGAGTCGTAGATATTCTGACCGTCCAATAAGATGCTTCCTTCCACCCGGCTGATAGGAATGAGATCGTTCATGCGGTTCAGACAGCGCAAAAAGGTACTCTTGCCGCAACCCGAAGGCCCAATGAGTGCCGTCACCATCCTTTCATAGAAGAGCAACGAGATGCTCTGCAACGCTTGAAATTCTCCGTAGTAGAAGTTGAGATTTTCTGCAGCCATCTTGACTGATTTGTCCATCTATTTGCCCTCTGGCCAAAAACCGATTTAGAAAGCCGAAACAATGGGAGGCAAATCTATTATTTGCCCCTGATAAAAGTCAATTTACTCAATGAAATAAAGTGAAAAAGAAAACGGTTCCTCTGTCTTCGGACTCAATCGGACTATTAACCCATATTCTTCCGCCGTTGTTGATAATGATGTGGCGGCAGATGGATAGTCCCAGGCCGGTACTGCCAGGGTGATTGCTGCGATGCTTCTCCACCCGGTAGAAGCGTTCAAAGACCCTCTGCTGATGCTGTTTAGGGATGCCCGGCCCATTGTCTCGAACGCTGAAGGTAACTTTTTTCTCGTCATTTTCGTAATCCACTTCAATTTTCTCTCCAACCGGACTGTATTTTACTGCGTTCTCTATTAAGTTTCGAAAAACCTGTACGAGTTGGTCGAAATCGGCAGTTACTTCGAGACCCTCCTCGGGTAGCGAGTGAACAAGACTAACCTGCTTCGAATCGGCCAATGGTGCACATGCCTTCCAGGCCATGGATAGTGCTTCTGCAGCATTGATCGGCGTTGCTTTGACCAGGTTTGACTGTGCTTCAAGTCTGGCCAATTGGAGTAAATCATCAACCATTTTGACCATGTGATTGGTGTTCTTTAATATGATCGGAAGAAATGAAGACAAGGTCTCTGAACTGTGTTCGTTTTCTGCAAGCAACGTTTCCGTATATCCCTTAATGGACGTCAACGGTGTGCGCAGTTCATGCGAAACATTGGCGACAAAATCCTGGCGTACTTTTTCCAGGCGCTTAAGTTCGCTGATATCGTGAAAGACGACGATGGCCCCAATGCCTCCTTGCCGATCCTCCAGCCTGACGATACTGACATCATAGATACTTTCTCCGCCTCGCAGAACAATCTGCAGCATGTACGGATAACTATCCAAGTCACTGGAAGAGGAGAGTACATATTCACAAGCTCTCTGCAATTCGAGGCTCATGGTGACTTCTAAAGGCCTACGTCCGATGCTTTGGGAAACGTTGGGTATAATCTCTGACAAAGCGCGGTTTGCACTGGTCAGTTTGCCTTGTGAGTCCAAAACCATCACTCCCTCTTTCATGCCGTTGAACACCGCCTCGAGTTGCTGTTTCTGTTCGGTGATGGTCTGGATTTGCTGGTCGATCATTTCGGCCATCGTATTGATGGATCGGGCAAGAGCGTAGAACTCATGGCTGGGTTGAAAGTGTATCCGCTGCCCATAATCTCCCTCGCCAATAGCCTTCATAGCATTGATCATTGAATTCACGGGCTTGTCCAATTGGCGAATTAGCCCATAGCTGAGTAAAGCGATGACCGCAAAAGCAAGCAACATAACAAAAAGGAAGGTCTTGCTGAATCTGTCGAACCTCTCTCGGAAGCCGGAATAGGGAATCGCCAATCGAAGGACTCCGGGGGGAATTGCCCCCGTTGATTGGATTGTCTTGGCAACGTATATTAATTCCTTTTGCATGGTTCTGCTGTACCGAGTCGACAAACCGATTTCCTGTTCTCGTGCTGCTACGATTTCCGGTCTTCTGGCATGATTGTCAAGGCTGGTGAGGTCGGCAAGGGGCACATCCGAGTCCGCTATTACTGTGCCGCCCTCGGCGATGTACGTGATGCGAAAGCCCATTTGCTTGCCGAGGTGAATCAGGTATCTCTGCAAAGTTTTCTGATCGTCAATATCTGTTTTTCGCTCAAGCATCCAATGGATGAGCTTCAGGTTCTGGACGGCATTTTTATGGGCTTCTGCAATGACTTCCTGCTTCAGGTTAAGATAATAGAACCAACAGACCAGCAGAAGAACGGCCAGAAGGACCGACCAAAAAAAGAACAACAACCTCATTTTTGAGTTAAATAAGTTATTCATCTACTAGTCTCTAAAGCGGTATCCTACTCCGCGCACAGTCTCAACCCAGTCCGAATACCGGCCCAGTTTCTGCCGCAGTCGGCGGACATGGGTATCCACAGTTCTTGCATAGCCGTCAAACTGATAACCCCAAACCCTATCCAGCAACTGGTCGCGAGTCTGCACTTTCCCGCTGCTGCGAATGAACTCTACCAGCAGCTTAAATTCAGTTGCTGTCAGCACAATTTCTTCATCGTCAACAATGACCTTATGGGCTTCCAGGTCGACTCTCAGCCCTTGTTCCTGCCAAATTGTATCCAAGCTCTCTTCAGAGCCCAATCTGCGCAACACGGCACGGATCCGCAGGATTAATTCCCTTGGGCTGAATGGTTTTACCACATAGTCATCGGCGCCCAGCTCAAGCCCAACGATGCGGTCGACTTCTTCTCCTTTGGCAGTCAGCATAATAATGGGGATATGTTTAGTCTCGGAGGATCGCTTTAGTTCCTTGCAAACTTCGAATCCATCTAATCCAGGTATCATAAGATCCAGCAAAATGAGGTCGGGTAGCCGGCGTTTTGCCAGGCTTAGCGCTTCGTATCCATCTTGGGTGGTGAGAACATCGAAACCAGCCGCTTCGATGTTATATTTGAGAAGATGCAGGATATCAGCCTCATCCTCGACAATTAAGACGCTCGTTTTAGCCATAGTGCACTCCTGTTGGGTCCGAACAAGCACTGGAACATTTTACTGTGACAAAAGAATGATAAAATTGTTACAGGAGTGTGACATTCTCGCCCAAATTGCTCGGAATAACAACCAAAACATGCTGTTATTGCCGGTATCCGGCACTAATGGCAAATTGACACAGAGTTCCAGATCTGCCAATATCCCCGACGCTGACAACCCTCACCGACCCATGTAGCATCTATATAAGGGTGGAAGGATTTGAATGTTTGAGATCATACTGGTGCTCGGAATTCTGGCTGGGGTTTACATGGCCTGGAACATTGGTGCAAACGATGTCGCCAACGCTATGGCCTCTGCTGTAGGGGCCAATGCCATAACCTTGCGTCAGGCGGTCATTATCGGCGGCACGCTTGATTTCGTTGGTGCTACTGTAATCGGATCCCATGTTACCTCAACGATTCTCCATAAAATTCTTAATACCCAAGCCATTGCAGATCCGCGCGTGATGATGCTGGGGCTGCTCGCCGCACTTTTATCGGCCGCATTTTGGGTGTTTTTTGCGACCTGGAGCCAATTGCCTGTCTCAACCACTCACTCTATTGTCGGCGCCGTAGTGGGCTTCGGTATAGTTGCCGGCGGCTTGGGGGCGATTCAATGGGGAAAGATCATCGCCATTATTCTGAGCTGGATAATATCACCGATCTTTGCCGGACTGCTGGCCTACCTCATTTTCGTGGTTATTCGCAGCAGTATCCTCAGACGCCCCGAACCTTTTGTTTCAGCCCTCAAGCTGACTCCGCTTTTTCTCGGGAGCACAATTTTTATCATACTGGTTTCTCTTTTGAGCAAAACGCCGCTTGGCGAAAATCTGCATATCGGCGTTCGATCCGACATGATATTGTCTTTGACTATTGCAACGATTGTTGGAGTTAGAGCCAAATCATGGCTGGCAAAGACAATAAAAAAAGTAGAAGAAGATGGGGTCGAGGAAATTTTCAAGAGATTTCAAATTATTACTTCTTGCTACGTAGCGCTTGCCCATGGTGCCAATGACGTGGCTAATGCTGTTGGGCCGGTGGCAGGCATTTATATAATTTTCAAAACTCACGCACTGACTGAAAAGATTCCGGTACCAACGTTCCTACTGGTTCTGGGCGGAATATTTATTGCCATCGGCGTCTTCACCTGGGGTTATAAGGTTATTGAAACATTGGGTTCAAAAATCACCACCTTAACCAATACACGAGGTTTTTCGGTCGATTTTGGTACAGCTACGTCGGTGTTGCTCGCTTCCAAAATGGGGCTGCCGGTATCTACTACTCATGCCGCTGTAGGGGCTGTAATAGGGGTTGGGTTGGCTGGAGGATTGGCCGCAGTCGATTTCAAAGTGGTTGGGAAGATTACATTGTACTGGCTCATTACCTTGCCTCTGGCCGCGTTGCCGTGTATGGTAATCTTTAAGATCCTGGAAGCTATTTTCTTATAATGAACGGGAGATAGAACATGCGTACAGCCCTCTTGAAACTTTTTCGTCAGTCTCCGTTTGATGGCCTGCTCAAACATGCTGAGTATATTCGCGAGTCCGGACCGATTTTTCGACTGGCCATAATCGCTTATCTGGATGAAAGCGATGAAGAGTTTGAGAGACATCATAACCGGGTTACCATCATTGAAAACCAGGGTGATACGGTGAAGCGAAACATCCGCGGACATCTCCCGCGCGGAATTCTAATGCCGGTAGACAAATTCCAGTTGCTTTGGTACTTGCGCGAGCAGGACAAAATCCTCGATTCTGTTCAAGATGCATTGCATTGGCTTTCCTATCGGAAGACGCACATCCCCGATGAGATGGTTGATGATCTGCTGTTGATGGTGGAAAAAGTAAACGAAGTGCTGAAATCTATGTACCCTTTGGTGGCTTCGGCTGCGAGCTATTTTTTAAATTTCTCCGAGGAGCAAAGAAACACAGTTAAAGAGGCTATTCATCAGATCCGCGAATACGAATTTCAGTCCGATCAGGTGGAAAGAAAACTACTCTCCGATTTACTCTCATATCCATTTGAAAATGCCACCTCCGCATTTCATTTGACGCGTCTCATTGAGTACTTGGGCGATGTTTCAAACCATGCTGAAAACGCCGGAGACATGATGCGGGCAATGATCGCACGCTAAAGCTTTGATCTGTCCGTTCATCCGCCCCTCAATCCGTGCTTTCTAAAAATAATTATTATGTTGGCCGGCCTCTAAATTCCGTTGACACCGGTGTGATGTTTCTATATACCTACCGATCAGTCAAATCGCATGGGTCGGGTTTATGGTTGGCTTAAGAAATGAGGTGGTTCGATGCGTACAAGTTATGAACATCAGGCAAGAACTCCTTTCAACTGGAGCCTGGAAAGCACTGAACGGAACGGTTTTGCGGAGGAATTAAAGAAGAAGGAACTCATCCTGCAGGCCGCTACCACTCTTTTTGCCAATAAAGGCTATTCAGGGACCTCTGTCAGGGAAATCGTGGAAGCTGCCGGGGTCACCAAGCCGACGCTCTACTATTATTTCAAAAACAAAGATGATCTCTATAATAAGTTGATCGATGAGGCCATACAGATTTTTTTCGACATATTCGACAAGGCTGCAGCCACGCCCGGCGGCATGCGCACACGTCTATTCAAAGTCTTTGCAGAAATCTATCATTCGTTTCGAGAAAATATTGATTTTTTGCGATTGGTGAATTCGATCATTTATGGTCCCCGCGGCGCGGTGCCGGAATATGACCTGAAGGTGAGAAACCAACAGTTTGAACAGTGCTTATCGAAGATCCTGCGAGACGGCATTGCAGAGGGTGAATTAGGCGAAGCAGACTTTAACCGGGTGATGCTGCTCCTGGTGGGCTTACTGAGGAGTCTGCAGGTTTTGCTGGTGGTCAAGCCGGTTTCTCAAAACATCTCCCCGGATGAACTGAGAAGGTCTATTGACTTAATCTTTGACGGTACCAAGAAGACGAGAAATAATACAAAGGAGGTTTGACTTCCCGGCCGGCATTCCGAGAAAATCAGGACATTTCCATACATTGAGCCTTCAGGGTGAGATCCAAGTGATTCAGAACATTCGATAATCTAAGTCGGCAAATACGGTTTTCTGCCCTTTCGCCTCGTCCTTAAGTGGTTACAATGGTATTAGTGGCACAGATTTGGGGCGTTCGATCCCGATAAGGGAAAAGGTTGATCGTTTCGGACCTCCCGTTGTGGTAGATTGTTTTCTTGTTTTTATGTCATCTCGACCAAAGGGAAAGATCTTGTTAACGTTGGATAGGATTGAAGATTTCTCGTTTCGCTCGAAATGCCAAGGTTGGATGGTTCTTTTGGCATTTATGCGGCTGAGCGGATGTGGGGAGGTGAAGCGCCGTGCAAAAGAGTGAAGAACTTAAACACATAAATGAAGAACAATGTGGGTGTTGCCAACTTAGCTTAGATAAGCCGGAAGAAAAGTACGATTGTGCTAGTCGGTCGACCGTGTTCACTAAAAGAGAAGAGAAGGTTTTGCGCAGCATTCGCGAATTGGGAGAGAAGGCGAGGAGGCTTAAAAAGCGTATCGAGCAATTGTCAGCTAATCAAAAAGATTCGCAGGAGCATCTGACGGCATTGAATGAGCTTGAAAATCTGCGGCAACAGCGAACTGAGCTGGAAAAAGAGCGTGTCGAGGCAGCAGAAGAGCGCATGCGCCTGTTGGGGCATGCTTAGACATAAGATTTTATGACCTTTCAGATCATGGACGTTACTGTTAGAGCTTCTTCGATCTAAGCTTCGTACTGTAGGTCTGAAAATGATAGTCTACCAACAGTGAGGTATGTGCGACGTCACCGGCGCGACGGGTTGATACCACGTCAATGTAGTGTGTTTTTCCATCATAGTCCGGCAAGGTGATCCTGGTTCCATCCTCGAATCCGTCCCGTTTGAACCAGACGTCCGGCGGCAACAGCCAAGTTTTTCCGAACTGTTCTTCAAATCGAAAATACTCCAGCGCATCACGTGGGAATTGAACATAAAGACAAAGTTCTTCATCCGTCACAGGGCGTTTGAGTTCTCTTTCCAATTGATGCTTTTTTCCTTCAAGATCCTCATCGGCAAGTTCTTGGATACCGGCCTCGTCGTCCAGAATCTGGTACCATTTTTTTCCGTCCGTTCTCTGGTACTCCAGGACTTTTTGATAAATCCACTGTTGTGGATCGTAGAAGGGGAAAGGACCATATCTTCCCAATAACAGGCGCTTCAAATCGTCGGATGGCTTTTCATATCGACCATGCAGGACATTGTTCACTGCAGTGGTCCACAAAATCTGACTACCGGGCGTGACCGACCAGATATTACCCAGTTCGAGATTTACCTTGCTCAAGTCATCAAAAACTTCATGCACGCGTTCCAAAAGGCCGAGCTTTTCGGCTTGTTCGAAAGCCATGCTGGCCGCCCCCCCGGTGAGCTTGTGGCGTTTAACCGTAGGGTCAAATCCTCTGTAGGGAGTTTCGAAGCGCTCGTATAATCGCCTTTCGCGCCGCAGAATATCGGAAGCTTCCACCAAAGGATATACTTTTAAGCTCGGTGACTTAATGCCGTAGTCATGGAGGCTTTGGATCAGGCTGAGAGCCGGTGCCTGACTGAACATTCCACCGTACCCGTGGTCGGCGACTTCAACAATCTTGAGTCCTTCCGTCACTGCGGCGATCATACGGCTGAGATCGTTGCCATCGGTATTGTGGCCATGATAAGAGAGCAACAGTCCGGGGAATTTGTCTCGCAACGCCCGAACCAGGGACGCTATCCGAGCAGGAGAACCCACTGCAGAATGGTTCTTGATTCCCAGGATAACATCCTCTCCCATAGCGGACAGAATCTCTTCGACCTTCCCTACGTAAAACTCGTCGGTATGCTCTCTTCCTGTGCTGAAACAGATGCAGGGCATCAGGATTTTGCCGGCTTTTTGGGCTTCTTCGGCAACAATTTTAAGATTCGGAATATGGTTGAGAAAATCGTAGACACGCCAGACGTCTATGTACCTGGAGAAAAGGCGAACGGTTTGTCGAATCACGTTATCTGGATAAGGTCGATAACCAAACAGATTCCTTCCCCGGCAAACAGCCTGCAAAAGAGTGTTGGGCATGGCTTTGCGGATCAGTCGCAGCTTTTCAAACGGATTGATCTGTTTGTGCAGCATATCCACGTGAACGGAAGCCCCACCCGAAATTTCAAAAGCAAAATAACCCGATTCATCCCTGTAGGGAGCAACCTTAAGGGTAGTGTGCGGCATGATACGGCCTTTGAAATCCGATTGAGAGACATCTCTTTCGTTGTTAGTGAGGAAGTAACCCGGTGCGCTTCGCAAAAAGTCCAAGACTTCCTTAGAATTCATCCGGGGGGTAATGCGCTCACGTTCAGCCATGATTTGTAAGCTCCTGACGGTAGTTTGGCCTGAGACTACGGAAAAAATCTTCCGGCGCGGCTAGGGAGATTCAGCATAGGGGTTATAGCCAAGCGCGTTGATTTCAGCAACAAGACTTGCCAGCTTCTCCATTTCGGGCACATTTTCTTGATATTCCAGAAGATGAGGGTGCGTTTCGATGTAGGAGGTATCAAAGCGCTGTTCGATGAAATCAGGATCGTTTACGATTTGTTTAAAGAAGGGAATAGTGGTTTTAACTCCTGCAATGCCAAAACCTTCCAGTGCCCTGCGCAAGCGATCCACCACCTCTTTCCAGGTGAACCCGTATACGGTCAGCTTGACCAGCATGGAGTCATAATAGCGAGGAATTTCATAGCCTTGATAAACCGCACCATCCAATCGTATACCATGACCGCCAGGAGATTGATAAATTTGGATGACACCCGGACTCGCCATGAAATTTGATTTCGGATCTTCCGCATTGATGCGAATTTCAATTGCATACCCGCGAAAGTGGATGTCTCGCTGAGAGAGGGAAAGGGCCTCTCCCGATGCAATCCGGATCTGTTCGCGGACAATATCGACACCGGTAATCATTTCTGTAATAGTGTGCTCAACCTGAATGCGCGTGTTCACCTCAAGAAAATAATATCGTTCTTCATCATCCAGTAAAAACTCGACGGTTCCGGCATTCACATAATTTGCTGCCTTGGCAGCATCTGCAGCCGTCTGGCAAATTTGATCTCGAATCAGAGTGGGAAGAGATGCAGGGGCGATTTCAACCATCTTTTGATGCCGCCTCTGAATGGAACAGTTGCGCGTTCCCAGATGAATGACGTTTCCATATTGATCTGCCAGGATCTGCACTTCAACATGCCGCGGTGACGGCAATCCTTTTTCCAGGTAGATATCATCATTGCCGAAAGCCATTCGAGCCTCAGACCGCGCCAACTCGAGTCCTCTGGTCAACTCGGTGGTGTCTTTTACAGCCCTTATGCCGCGCCCGCCACCTCCTGCAACCGCTTTGATCATGATGGGAAAACCGTACCGATCGGCAAATTGCAAGGCTGCTTCTTTGCCGGCATCTCCATTCTGCAACACAGGAGTTCCGGGAATCACGGGTATATTGGCATCGGCCATAATGCCTCGTGCGATCACTTTACTCCCCATGTCACTGATCACTTCCGGCGGCGGTCCGATGAAAGCCAGTCCAGCCTCTGTGCACATTTTTGAAAAATTTGGATTTTCCGCCAGAAAACCGTAGCCCGGATGAATTGCTTCCGACCCGGTGGCCTTGGCAGCGTTTATAATTCGTTCGATGTTGAGATAATCTTTGCGCGGACCGGATCCGATGCAGAATGCCTCATCCGCACGCATGATGTGCATTGCGGTTTTATCCGTCTCTTCGTAGATTGCCACAGTTTTGATGCCCAACTCCTGGGCAGATCGCATGATACGAATCGCGATTTCGCCACGATTGGCTACCAGTAATTTCTTGAACATACTTGTTCTCACTGCGTGTGAAGATGGGAGGAAAATGTCAGCTCTTTCTCAGCCACGTTGTTATTCAACAATGCGGATCAATTTCTTAACACAGGTATTGATCTAACATCAATGGGAGAGATCGCTTTTAGGTGAGAATCGTATACGCATCCGCTGCAAGTCGGCCGGATATAGTAGAACTGCAGGAAGAAGAGAACTGCCGGGTACTACAGACTGGCACTTAATGCTCTCCTCTTGGAGCGTCGCCTGCGAGTCATTTGATTCAGATATTCCCTGTCGAGCAGATTACATTTATAGGGCTTGATGACCTCGTTAATCTCCCATTTAGGCCGATTGTCATCCCTCATAAGCTCTTTGATGCTATTCCATTGCACAGGCGAATAAAATTCGCAAATCCGTCCTTCATTAAAGAATTCACAATGCTGTTGACTGACATATTTTTCGTATTTCCTACAATATTTAATCTTCATTCCCGATTCCTCCTCTTTTCGGTTTGCCCCAGACCACTAAAGAAATAGAGCCAATCGGCTAAGTGCCTATAACTATTAACGACCAAAAACCTTTCAAACCACATTCTTGTTTTGACCTGTAATACCGGTGTTAAAGTATTGTGTAATAACCCAATGTATAATCATATTCGCCTAGGTCCGCAATGCTGATACTGCGACACGCCAACATTTTCCTTTACATCGAAAAAAGAAAACGTTATATAGGGTGCGCTTGCAGGCCAGTAGCTCTAACGGCTAGAGCGCCGGACTCCAAATCCGGGGGATGGGGGTTCGAATCCCTCCTGGCCTGCCAGCAGTTAGCATCAGATCTCGAACAATATCTCCATAAAAAATAAAAAAGGCGGGGAAATCTCCCGCCTTTTTTTATAACTGATGGTTTGGGTATCCTGCGTCCAAGTGGAACTGATAGCTTTCTCCTCATACCATCAAGCCGCCATCCACAGAAACCATTAATAATCTGCCTTGGGGAAGTAACAAACAGCCTCCCCTCAAGAATACCCATCCATTGTTACATGATAATAACCTCACTGTCCATAGGTACAATTACCCATTCTGACATGAGTAATTGTACCTATGGGGAAAACACTAACCGGTGCGTTGTCGCCGGGTCAGATCAAAAACCGCCATTCCTTTGCTTTTGCTGCGCCCGTGCCAACCGAGCGCTGAGGGGGGTTCTCTATTTGTTAGATAACACTATCAATTTTCGTATCAAACTCAAACGAAAAGAATCGATCAGTTTCGGTCCCGTTTTGAAAACAAAAGAAGCAAAATTCATTTATGATTCCCATTCATGGGTGAATAAAGAAGCCTGTAAATTGCCCGAATTTTCGGCCTGCGGATGGCGCTTCAAACGTGTAACATTCATGGGTGTTCCACGCTCAGCCTTAGGTGTCGAAGCGGCTTATAACATTTGGAATCTTCAATGACAACCCGCAATCCAATCTTCCCTTTAAAGTGGCATTATTGAGAATAAAAAAAATTGCATGTTGTCAGCAAACCACTTGACAGACCTCAAGTCCTCTAGTAGTCAGTAGACCGACACTTAAATTTAAAGGATGAATTCAGTGGCGCATTTTAGCTCCAGCAGATTTTTTGGCTATTATTACTTTTATTACGCCTTTCGTCTGCCCGAGGTGCGCTGAATCAAACAAGTCCAGTACTAAAGAAGCCGCAGGCAGGTAGAAGCCCGCGGCTTTTTTGTTTGAAAAACCGTAGGGCAAAATCCTACGGTTTTTTATTTTCCGATTTGGAAGGAGAGAAAACGATGAAGCCGACTCACGACATTCATGTAAAAGAATTTGTTCCGCTCATTTCGCCCAACTCTTTAAAAGACGAACTGCCGTTGACGAAAAAAGCGTACCAAACAGTTGTTGAGGGGCGGGGAGCCATCCAAAAGATTTTGAGCAAAGAAGATCCGCGACTGCTGGTCATCGTTGGTCCGTGTTCAATCCATGATGAAAAAGCAGCCCTCGAATATGCTCAGCGACTTTTCGCGCTGCAGGAAAAAGTAAAAGATAGACTTTACCTGGTAATGCGGGTTTATTTTGAGAAGCCCCGAACCAACATTGGATGGAAAGGGTTGATTAACGATCCCTGCCTTGATGGGTCTTGCGACATTGTTTCCGGACTGCGCAAAGCCCGCCAACTATTGCTTCAAATTACCGAAATGGGCCTTCCGACCGCTACGGAAATGCTGGATCCTATCACTCCGCAATATATTGCGGGATTGGTTTGCTGGGCTGCGATAGGAGCTCGAACGATCGAATCGCAAACGCACCGTGAGATGGCCAGTGGCCTTTCCATGCCGGTTGGATTCAAGAACTGCACGGACGGCGGCCTTGCCACAGCCATGAATGCAATGATTGCTGCCGGATCGCCCCAGAGTTTTTTAGGGATCGATCAGAATGGACAAACAAGCGTCGTCCACACCATCGGCAATCCTCATACACACCTTGTTTTACGCGGTGGACGCCGCCCCAATTATGATTCCGTAAGCGTCGGCGAAGCCCTAAGCCTGTTGCGGGAAAAGGGACTCCCGGAAGCCATCATGGTTGACTGCTCACATGCCAATTCAAGAAAGAAGCATCGGGCTCAGGCAATTGTCTGGCAGGATGTCATCAACCAGCGCATCGACGGTAATGATGCGCTGATCGGTTTAATGCTGGAAAGCAGCCTATACGAAGGCAACCAAAAAAACAAAGTCGACCTGTCAGCCATGCAGTATGGGGTTTCGATTACCGATGCATGTATTTCCTGGGAAACAACCGAACACTTGATCATGAGTGCCCACGAACAGCTCGATCGGGATTGTCGTCAAGTGAGAACTTCAAATGAGCCAAGGGGGGCGGCACGTTATAAAGTGGCCTGAGTCATTGCCCAACGATCCAAACTCTGAGTTACTGGCCCGTAGTCTTTCGTCTTCCGGACCATGTCTCCTCTGATACTGAGGGACTGTCCAAGGGTAACTCTACTGTTTTCGCCGGGGTGACGGTATGAAAAACGGTTAGATTGCATAGTTGCTATTGGACGGATTCTAAAGTTTTCAGAACAGGGATGATCGGTCCTGGACATTTGAAATTTCAATTTCGACATTCGAATTTGGCCGTGGCCGCAGGAGGCTGCCCGAGAATGCCATTCTTGTCATTTCGAAACAGGCGGAGCGAGGAATCTTCAGGACTGCCCATACTCAGCAAAGATTTCTCTCTTCGCTTGAAATGATACTACAGAACGAAATCTCGTTTTCTTGCCTGGTTGTGCTGTTTAGAGATCTTTTGCCGGTGCAAGTGTGGACCCCTTAACTCTCTACCACAACCCGCTTTTGAGTCGCTGTTCGATCAGACGTTGAACAGTTCTCAAGCCGTCCTCTCCAAGGTACCTTTCAAGCCCGGCAAGAAAGTAGGAAATCCAGCGGTCACGTTTACCCGCTTCTACCGCTACGATAGAATTGACAGCCTGGTCTATGTTTCTTTCTACAATTGCGTGAAAGTCCATACCTTGATCCCCTTTTTCAATCGAGCAACCGTCAAACGCAATATTCCGGTCCGTGCCTGCCAATAAGTAGAGGTATTTGCAGGGTCGTTATGGCATTATCTCTCATCGTTCTATTCGGTGTGAATCAATTTCCAATCAGAACCAATTTGCCATGGAAATGGCTTAATGCCTAGTTAAATCGCTGACAAAAGGATGTTGGATGGCATTCCGTCATTTTTCTGGCTCAGGCGTTCAAGTGCAAAGCCACACAGACAGCGGAGGGGGATGATGACCGAGGATGCATTAATCCTGCTGAATAATGGTTCGCACAGGTGGTGTTTCAGACGCATGGGTGGCTTTGACCAAGTTGCCCAAGAGCTCCCGACGTTCTACGCAACAGGATCCTTTTGCAGAAAAAAAGAGGCCTCTCAAAATTGTCATCGGGGTGTTGATCTTCGTTGCTCTTTTGTTCCTGTGGGAGGAAGGGCATCTTAAGATGTTGTGGGATTTTATTTTATACGGCTTTTAAGTCTTAAGACTAATTTGAGTCGGCCGGCACATCTTTCGCCCGTCACTCGATGACACGCAATAACGGTGATTCTCATTTCATGCTCAAAAATTGAACCTAAAATGTTCTTGACAGTATCTAGAGGGCTGTTCGAGAATGATTTTGTTTCAGGTTTTGTGATCCATAAGTATTTGAATTTATTATGCCAACATTTTGAACGACAGAGTTCTCGGACAAACTCCCGGGACGAGTACTGCTCAAGAACCCTAAGACAGGAACTTCTTATCAGCCCATGACATCGTCTCTACGTATTATTGTGAGTGGTCTCATCGCCCAGTATCCGCTTGGCGGAGTAGCCTGGGATTACTTCCAGTACGTTCTTGGGCTGGCTCGTCTTGGCCATGATGTGTATTACTTGGAGGATACGGGACAATGGCCGTACAATCCTCACGAAGGGGGTACCAGTAAAGGCTGTGAATTCAACGTAGAGTATTTGTCCGGGATCATGGAACACTATGGGCTCGCTGACAAGTGGGCCTATCGGTTCCCATGGCAGTCCCAATGGTTTGGCTTGCCCGATGCGAAACGTGCGGAAGTCATCCAATCCGCCGACCTTCTCATCAATATCTCAGGCGTGCTCGAACGTCCTGAGGAGTATCGGCAGGTCCATCGTTTGGTATACATTGATTCCGATCCGGTCTTTACGCAGGTGAAATTGGCCCGAGGGCAGATAGACTTTCGTAAGCTCATCGACATGCACGACGTGCTTTTTAGCTTTGGCGAGTGCTTTTCCCCGGCGGTGCCGGATACGGGGCACTGCTGGCACCCGACGCGGCAACCGGTTGTGCTGTCGGAATGGCACCCGAAAGAGCCCCATCGCGACGTGTTCACTACCGTGATGAATTGGACCAGCTATAATCCGATCGTTTACAATGGCCAAACCTACGGGCAAAAAGACACCGAATTCCTCCGCTTTGTGGATCTTCCGCTTCTGGTGGCCCCGACTACACTGGAGCTTGCTGTCAACGAAGGGAAAACGCGCCGCACACCGCGATCGCTGCTGGCCCATAAGGGTTGGAGTGTTGTTGATCCTGCCGTTGTATGCCCTGACTTTGAGAGCTATCGTCGGTATATCGAGTCATCAAAGGCCGAATGGAGCGTGGCCAAGAATGGCTATGTCGTGGGACAGGCCGGATGGTTTAGTTGTCGTTCTGCCTGCTATCTTGCCGCGGGGAGGCCTGTCGTTGTACAAGACACCGGCTTTCGCCCGGTTCTTCCGGTGGGAGAGGGTCTCCTGGCGTTTTCCTCGGTCGAAGAGACCGTCGCCGCCATTCGGGAAGTTGAAGCCCATTACCAACATCATGCACGGGCCGCCCGTAGCATAGCCGAGACGTATTTCGATTCGGACAAAGTTCTGTCCCGATTGCTTGATGTTGCCCTAACCCGGCAAAGCCGGAACCAAAATTCGAAATCCGAATTTTAAAACCCGCAACAATGCCAAACAATCAAATGATCGAGGGAATTAGATTGCGCCCACGCTTTTGCACCCTTTGAACAATGGAGACTCACAGCGGTGGCAATCACCATGATCAAGCCTTGTGAGGATATTCAGGATGGCTTCTGATTCCGTTGCAAAAATGTGATCTTCTCCTAAGATGTCGAGATAGCCTCCGCGTTGCAGCACTTCTTTGGCCTGTTGTTTGAGGCCGCACAAATACAGTTCTCCGCGCAGTTTGCGGCGGCGATTGGTTTCGTGCACCAGCATTTCCGCCCCCGCCACATCGATAAAATTAATGCCGCATGCCACTATCAGAACATGGGCTTTTTGCACCGAATTCTTGTCGATATTGTGCAGGAACTCAGCTACATGGCTGACCGCTCCAAAGAACAATGACCCGTCGATTCGTATAATTTTGAAATGCGGACACTGAATTTCGCTCTGAGTGAGCGTGACTCTGTCCGAATCCGGATCCGGTGCAAGATTCACAATTTGTGGGTGGGAGGTACGACTGAGGTAGAGGACCAGCGATAGAAGAACTCCCACATAAATGGCAAATTCAAGATCTAAAAGAAGCGTTGCCAGAAAAGTTGTCACAAGAACTGCAGTCTCTTCCTTGCTGGTCCTTATGATGCTCCGAATGTGATGAAAATCGACCAGGTTGTACGCAACCAGAAGGATCACCCCTGCCATTGCGGGAATCGGCAAAAAAGCGGTCAGCGACGCCACCAGAAGTAGGATCAACGCCAGGAAACCTGCCGCAAAAACTGCGGAAAACGGTGTCATGGCTCCCGCATGATAGTTGATGCCGGACCTAGTAAAAGAGCCGGATGCCGCGTAGCTGGAAAAAAAGCTGCCGACGATATTGGATAGGCCCTGACCGATGAACTCCTGGTTTCCGTCAATCTGCTGGCGGGAATGTGTGGAGATGGAACGCGCAATGGATAGAGCCTCAATCAGACCGAGCAGAGATACTGCCAATGCTTTAGGCGCGAGTTCACGGAGAGTTTCTATGGAAAAGTCGGGTAAAGAGAGAGGAGGCAAATGCGCCGGCAATTTCCCCATCAACTGCACCCCGTGAATTTCTCCGCCCAGCATTAAACTGGTCAGACTGCCGATGATCAGCGCAAACAGCAGCCCCGGCCAGCGGGGTCGCAACTTCTTAACGACTGCTGCACAGACCAAGGTTATTATTGCCACCACCAATACATAAGAGTTCATGTGGTGAATCTCGGCGAGAAGGTTCCTCCACACACTGAGAAAAGAGCCACCCCTCGGCAAGTGCAGCCCGAATACATGTTTCAATTGACTCGTGGCAATCAATATGGCGGCGCCGGCGGTAAACCCGACCACCACGGAATGCGAGACAAAGTTTACCAAAGTCCCCATACGTGCCAGCCCTAGAGCCAACTGATATGCACCGGCCAGAAAGGTAAGAGTCAAGGCGAGCCGGATAAATTCAGCCGAACCTGGTTCTGCAAGAGGGCTTAAAGTGGAAAAAACGATGATTGAAATCGCTGTAGTCGGTCCGGAAATGAGGTGCAGCGAAGAACCGAACAAAGCAGCGATGACGGGAGGGACAATGGCGGTATACAAACCATATTCAGGGGGTAGCCCGGCAATCATGGCAAATGCAACTCCCTGAGGCAATACGATCACTGCGCCGGTTAGACCTGCCAACAGGTCGCTTTTTAGCGTATCCCAGCCGACAAAATTCCACCAACGCAAGAAGGGCAGTAATTTGCGCAATCGCTGCCTGACCGGAGTTTGCATCTGCCTGTGAGTCTGCATTACCATCTCTTCTCTCGCACGCCTGCGGGAAACAGGTTGCGGATTGTTCTGGCCCGGAGTTTAACTTGAAAATTCGGGATCAGCCAAATCCTGAGAAGTTCTAATACCCGTGCTTGCCGGCAGTCAATCTTCGATAATGAACGGTACTATATTTACATGAATCATTTTAACCCCTTCAACTTTTTCAGCAATGCGTTTCACCTTCATGCTAATTGACTCTTCTTCGATCAGAGAGGCTCTTATATTAACAAAAACTTCACCATTCTTGGCAATCGCTGAAACTTTGGGAAAATCTTTAACGAGAACAGCCTCCAACTGGGCGCTCAGGATTAGGTCATCGAGTATTCTCTGGCTCTGAGGTGTGGTCTTGTAGCAAGCTCGCTGCAGTGTATGGAGAATGATAGAGACAGCATCGTCCACGTTCATGTTATCAATATGAATAACGATGTCGTAAAGCATCGGATCCGAAGTATCCAGACCGTACAGGTGCATGCTCCACTTACGCCGCTCTTCATCGTCTTTTACCAGGATCTGACGGGCTTCTTCACCGGATATGCCTTCCCTCTTCACCTCTTCTTTAACCCGCTCTTCAAGGTTCGCAATAATTCGAACCTTTAACGCGTGAGGCACATTTTGAACAAAAAAGTGGCCGGCCAAACCATGGAATACCACCTTATCCTTTTGCAGCCTCTTCAGAAAAGCAGCGCGAAAGAATGCGACGAACCTTTCCTTACCGGAAGTAAAACGGTCCAGAATGGAAGGAGCATCATGAATGGCCCTGATGAGCTTGACCTCCGGGATATTGAACTGTTCCGAGGCCTCAATTATGATTTCGCGCGAAAGGCATTCGTAATCCAAAGCATGAGCAAGCTTTTCCGCTACTTCTTTACCTCGACTGTAAGAACCTCTTGATATTGTCACAATCGACATTCTTTACCCCCACATCTTTTCGAACCAATCGTCACCATCCAGTCCGAGTGAAATTATGGCTATACTTGTGGTGTGTTTGCTTGACAGAAAATATTCTTACCCTAATTTCCTCGTATGGCAATTTGCTTTTTGGTGGGTAGAAGCCCGCGTTTTTCGGAACACGGAGTGCAATGGTTACACGGAAGAGTCCCAAAATCTTGTTTTTGTCACTTTGAATCATTCCTTGGTCTGATGAGAAAACAAATGAAAAGGAGAAAGAAATGAAGTGGCTTACCTTGATGCTTTCAACTCTCTTTCTGGCAACCATGATGGTCGCAAGCTCTTGGTCTGCCGATCAAAGCTCGACAGCGACTCAAACTAGACCCATGATGCAGTGCCAGCAACGCTTTGCATCCATGGATGCGGACCATAACGGCCAGGTTTCCAAAGAGGAGTTCATGGCAGGCGGCCAGCATGGTCCAAATGCCGAACAGGTTTTCGAGTCGATGACCCAAAGTAAGGACTATATCACCCATGAAGAATTCTGCGCAAACAAAGGCCGGCACGGCCACGGCGCTATGGGCAAAGGCGGCAAGCAATAGACGGCAAAGCTCGTTTCCATGGTTGATGACGACTGGAGCGGATAGATCCAATGCATATTTTTGCTGTCCATCAATCTGAGAACAAATCTAGGGCCTCTGCAATCGAATCGATCAGGCGATCCTTGGTAATGATCCCCTGGATCGATTCGTCTTGACCATCGACTGTGACCAAAGCGACCGAGGCCCGACCTAATTGCATTCTTGCCATAATAGTAAAAACGGTGGTATCGGCCGTTACGGTGATAAAGTCGCGGCCGGCAATGGTACCCAGAGGGGTCCTCTTTCCTGACAGCCTCGCCGCTCTGATACCGTCGTTTCTCGATATGATCCCGATTATCCGCTGATTGTCTCCCACCAGGAACCATGAACATTCCCTCTGATCAGAGATGCTCTCGATAAATTCTCCCCATGTTGTTTCGGGAGGCAGCAGGCAAGTGTCAGTGTTCATGATTTCCTTGGCGCGCCTTAGATAAAAAGTATTGGCCTGCAGCATTCCAGGAATGTAATGGCCGCGCCGGACAAGCTTTAAAGTATAAATGCTCTCCTCAAGCAGGTTCCTGCGGATGCCATAACTCAGTGCCACCGTGATGGTCATGGGGATGATGACGCTGTAATCGAGAGTCATCTCGAATATCATGACGATGGCCGCCATCGCAGCGCCCGTGGAGCCTCCGACCACCCCCGCCATTCCGGCAACGGCAAAAGCAACGGGACTGGTCGCTATATGTGGAAACAACCAGTGCAAAACGATGCCGTATGTCCCTCCGAAAGTTGCACCCAGATAGAGTGCCGGCGAGAACACACCGCCCGAGGCGCCTGAACCGAGGGTGACTGACGTCACAAACAGTTTAAGAACAAAGAGAATCAAGAGTAGTGGCACCAGGGTAAGCTTTCCGCTGAGAACATCTTGAACAGTCGAATAACCGACACCCTCGATGTAATAATGACCTGATGTGAGCATCAGAATGTAGAAGATAATGCCGACTAGAAACATGCCAGCCATGTGACGTAAATAATAGCTTTTCTTAATACGTTCTTCGAAAAAGTCTTCAAAAGCATAGATGGATTTAATGTATACGGTGGAGACAACACCTAGAATGATTCCAAGGATGGCATAGGCAATCAGAACTAATGGGCTGCTGCTGGCGATGTCGAAATAAGGCACCTCAAGGCTGGGTATCACAAAAGACGGATGAAGACCGAAGAAAAGACGTCCGACATAGGTTGCTGTAGCGGCTGAGATGGCGACCGGCACGAGCGTTCTTACGCTGAGCTCATGGAGCACAATCTCGATGGCAAACAGCATGCCGCCGATTGGCGTATTGAAAGTTGCGGCAATTCCCCCGCCGGCGCCTGCAGCAATAAGGGTGATTCGTTGCCAGGTTGGCATCCGGAGAATTTGGCCCAAGGTGGAACCGAAGGATGATCCAATTTGGATTATGGGTCCTTCGCGACCAATCGCTCCGCCGCTGCCAATGGATATTGCCGAAGCAAAGGCCTTAATGACGGCAACGCCGGGGCGTATGTTGCCTTTCTGGTAATATATAGCGTCCACCACTTCTGGGACGCCATGTCCTTTGGCTTCCGGAGCGAAATTCTGAACCAGAAAGACAACGGCCAAAGCTCCGATGACCGGAACAAAGATCACTAACGGCCCCCATGGACTGGCCGGAGTGTGCAGGTTGGCGTCGTACACCGCCGAAAAGTTACCCAAGAAAAGCAAATTGTGAAAAATGGCGATTAAGGCCCTGAATCCCACTGCTCCAACGCCTGCAATCACGCCTATCAAGACGGCCAGTAAATATAATATGAGCGGATTCAGTGGCTTGAACCGAGCAAAGCCCCTATCAGTCATGAGCTCTCCTGAGGATGCTCGTTTCGAGTTTCTAGAATAAGTTCTGAGCCTTCTTCAATTCTCGCCAGTTTTATACGGTCTCACCCAGTGTGGCGTAATAAACAAACGATCCAGCCCACTCCTATAGAGATCCATTAAACCTAATATTGAAAGCATCTGAGTGCAAACCGGCAGGTTTCACTAACGAGTGATATGTGGGAATAAAAACCGGCTCTGCAAAACGACGGAGCATATGAGCGAATGCGCGAATGGAATGTCCATCCACCTTACGCAAACCCGCGATGAGCCTTTTCCCGCGGCTGTTTGGTGGATCTTTTTTAACCTCACTCACCATCCATCACCTTACCTCTGAATAGCACGGGCACCGATTCCAGCCAACTGTTCAGGCATTCGTTCAAAATTCCCTCGGCCCGCTTGACATCAAGCCGGTATTTTTCAGGAATGAAGCTCATATTAATCACATAGACATCGTCTTTAACGCCGACAAATGGGCAATCTTTCAACTCCTCACCATCAAACATGCCCATCAAACAGAACACCTGATCCAGAACTGCTTTGCAGGCCTTGATTTTGACTTCCTGCAAAGTGTAATTGTTGGCAAACAGACGGAGTTCACAGCGAGCCGGGCCTGCCGAGAATGATTCTGCAGTAATTCCATTTTTCTTTAGAAAATAATATGGGCCGATCAGGTTCAGCCGGTCAACTTGAATATTTTCCGCCTGAGCAGACATGAGGATTTGACGAACCGTGGTTAACAGGTTTTGCTGTTTGGGGTCGAAGTCATAGACGCTTACATTTTCAACCTTTTCACCCAACCGTTTGAGTATGTTCTCGCGCACCTCGGGAGGCACCAACAAAGCAAGTTCATTGTCGACTTGCCAGGGATGTTGAAACAGTTTCGGATCGAGCTCTTCCGGACTCTTCACCTGAATCAGCGAAATGCTTATCCCAGAGTCGGAATCCCTGCTTTTAAGCTTCTCTGATACGGCGCGGGCACAGGCCAGAAAACCGGTCTTCAAATCCTCCAGTTCCGATTCATCAATAAAGGCGACTTTGGCAGCCTGTACAACATCATCCACTGCCACAACTTCCATGATGTGCCTTAAATAATCGAACGGTGCATGCTTTCCTTGCCACTCATCAAAAGTGAGAATCCGGAGCTCATCTTTTAGAGCTTGCGGGAACCTTTCAATGCCTTCCTCCCCGTGCAAGTTTTCCCGCGGGATGACAACCGTACGACAGCCTGCATTATATGCGGTCTCAATCTTCAAGGCCAAAGCACCAACCGATGAGATTCTGCCGCGCGTGTCGATTTCCCCCGTCATCGCAACATCTCTGCGAATTTTGCGCCCGGACAGCAGCGATGCAAGTGCCAGAGCAATTGCTCCGCCTGCCGAAGGGCCGTCTTTGCGAGTGGAACCGCCCATAAAGTGTAGATGAACCGGTTCTTCTCGCCGCAGATCAATATTCAATGCGCGTGCACAATGGA
Organism: uncultured delta proteobacterium; assembly: GCA_963781715.1. GTDB lineage: Bacteria > Desulfobacterota > Syntrophobacteria > Syntrophobacterales > Syntrophobacteraceae > Desulfoferrobacter. The sequence continues at coordinate 209,255 of CAWAGW010000014.1, read as the reverse complement.
AAATTCCAGTGGTTGCCACTTTGCGGCTTTCGTCCATTATTTTCTCAATATTTCCAGTGGCATGAGTAATACTCAAATATGCCCGACGCACGCCCCCGACAGCTGACTCCATTCCGATGCGGGTAGCCTGGATCGGGATCACGGAACCTACACCCTTCTCCAAATCGACTCCAAGGCCCAGCATCTCGCCAACCCGATCTTCGTTATTAATCTGCCTGGGCTTGACGGGCTCATCCAGATACTCTTTGATCTTTTCTCGAGTTATCCGCACCGAGCTTTTGCCTTTATTTAGAATTTCCTTTCGCTGAATGCGGAGAAACAGAGTTCGGATGATCCGCTCCAATTCCCTCACCCCGGCCTCATAGGTGTAATTTCGGACCAGGTACCTGAGCAGATCCGCCTCCGTTTTCCGGTCAAAGAAAATCTGCCGCTCGTCGATCTGATATCTGTCCCGCACCCGGTTGATCAGGTGTTCTCTTGCAATTGCTATTTTTTCCTCGACGCTGTAGCGGTCCAGATGTATCACTTCGCAGCGATTCACCACAACCGGAGGAACCCCTTCCAGGGTGTTGGCTGTAAGCAAAAAGTGACAATTGGACAAATCGATATCGACGGTGGTTTCGGTATACTTGTCGTGGAACAGATGGTTTTGTTCCGGATCGAGTATTTCCAAAAGCGTTGCTATGGCAAACTTTTCAGTTTTATCTGCCTCATCCAAAATAAACATACCGTTCATGACTTCCATTTTGATGAGGCCTTGAACGATGGCTCCCGGCTTCGATCCTTCGTAGGTGAAGCCGTGGCCGCGAAGGTCAGCTTCGTCGCGCATGCCGCCCAACGATATCTTATGATAGGGAATACCGAGGTTTCTGGCGATAGAAATGGCAAGGGAGGTTTTGCCAACGCCGGGAGGGCCCACAAACAGGAAGGCGCTGCCGGTTCGCTGCCAGGTTGATGCTTGCGCGTCACTGAAATGCTGGTAGCGCCAGATGAGGTTGGTGAAGAAGTCGCAAATGGTCTCTTTCGGTCGCTGCAAACCATAATGCGACTTGTTCAGACCCCCCTCGAACGCCTTTGGCGAAACCTCTATCTTTTTTATCCTTCCCCAGGGAATGGCCAGCAGGGTCTCGATGAGCTCACTGTACTTGGAGCCGCTGTGACCGACGGCGTTCAGCTTGTTCTTATCGATAACCTCGATAACTCGTGGTGGGAATGCAGGATTATTGCGCGCATCCTCAATCCGATCCGTAAGACTCTTGTGCGTTCGTTCGGGAATCTCGGTGCGCTGCGATGCGGGGGCGGGAACCGGGTAAGCGGAAGCAGGTCCTTGATCCTGTTCTGCGTATTTTTCCAGCGCTGCCATGAAGAGCTGGAAAAGGTCTTGCGGCGCCTTACCATTGACGCTCGATTCGGGCAGCCCCAACTCCCGAAAAAGCTCCACCAATCCCCAACGGTCCTTAAAAGAGTGGAATACGTCTCTTGCTTCTTGTTCGGACTTTTCGGCAAGCAAGGAAAAAAGTCGTAGAACACCCCGAAGAGAAGATGCCCGTTGGATAATGGGCAACGAATTATCGCGACTTCTCCGATAGTGTTCCCCCAAAACCCTTGCCTTCAGTTCCTCGTCCAATGTGGGAAAAGTCTGCTGCAGGACAGCTTGAGGCATGTCCGTTAGAGTCACGACCAGTGCGTTGACGACCGTGCTGACTAAATCAAGGTAAGGCATGCCCTGTTCGGCTCTGTCAAAAAGAGCGAGATAGTGTTTTCCTTTAATGCCATTCATCTCGTCTGCAAGAGATCTTCGAAGCATACGGTAGAACGTGGGATCGGAGCTGCGAGAATCCATGGCAAACTCCGCATCGTAGGCAATGAGGTCTCGTTCACTCCTTTCCGGATAGAGCATGTGATCTACTTCATGGCGCAGGAAGAGTTCGCAGAAGGCGAGCATTTTTTGTTCTTCAACGGTGCCGCTGCCAAAAGTCTCATCTGCATCCCTGGGAAAAACGAACGATAAATAATCAAAGATCCGCTCGTGTATGCGGATGATCCATGTGTCATCCACCCGACTGAGGAGACTTACGGCATGAATTTGACCCTGTTCGTCCTCCATGCGAATAATGTTCAAATGATCGCCAACCTTGCCAAGTTTCAGGGGATCGGTACCCCGCTTCGACTTAAAATAAGGTACAACACATCGCTCAATAATCGCTCCAAACAACTGGATAAGGTCTTTTATCCGCTCCTCGGTGGGAAGAGGCAATCCGCTTAAAATCTGGTACTCGAACTCCATTGGAAACATGGCGTGTTCTCCATTTATTTACTCACCCAAAGCACTGCCTTCTCCATGTTTTGCAGGAGTTTCATACTCCTGGAGCCGACCAGCCATCCTGCCATTTTTCCTTTTTGCTCTCCAACTCGGCCGACCGCCACTATCGCGTATTCGTTCCGCTCGGACTCCTCTAGAATTGAGTGTACTACTCGATGCGATTTTATCACGGACATTTCTATTCTATCCTTTGAAATGCCGTTGTCGATCAAGTTGTTAGAAGCTCCCTCCAGGATAATCTCGGTATTTTCCTTCTGGCCGCTATCAATGTGCAGGATGGTTATGTTGTGGTCTTCTTCTTTAAGCATAAAGCCCACATGGTCTGCCATGCGAAGACTTGCATCCGAGCCGTCCACACAGAGCAAAACATTGCGCCGGCCACTCTCCGGAAGCCGGCTGATCCAAATTGGAAAGTCGATGTGATCCTCCATGATTCTTCTTGTCACACTGCCGGAGAAAAGATTCTCGAACGCACTGAAACCTCTTTTACCCAGCACAACGCTATCGTAAAGTCCTTCCCTCGCCTCCATTATTATGTCTTTGACTACACCGGCTTCCTTAGCCTGGATTTTCGAAGTGATTCGTTCAGATGAAAATCCCCAATTGCACAGAATTTTGCGACTAGCTTCAATTGCGGCGGCTCCTTCGCAGGCATTATTCCGTCCCATATGCGGGGCGTCGTGCGGGGGTAGGGTAACAGGCCTGCCATGTGGGGATCCCGAATGGGCAGCGACGTAGAATAGTGTGATGTTGATCAGGGATTTGTTTTGAAAAAATGAGCCGAGGAAGCGCACTCCAAAGAGACATGTCGTTTCATCGCTGATCGTAAGCAAAAGTTGTTTTTCCATACAGCCTCCTACTGATTTGCCACCAGTCTTTCCAGCGCAGACTCAACTGGCATCGAAGATGTTGCAAAACCGTCTGCACACACAAGAGAAGCCCCACACAGTGCGAGCATCAATGCAAAAGCGTGTATCTTCGAGGTAACCCTTTTCGATAAGGAAAGGAGCAGTGCGAATATGCCTCTTGCCGCCTTGCTTTCCGTGAACCCCACAAAAATTAGATACTTGATGCCCACCACAATGGTCAATGACCAAAAAGTGAAACATCAACTTTTTACCCTAGTCCGTGGCAAGAAAGCTGCATTAATCTAGTTTAACTATTTGACATAATTATAACTTCGTGGTTCTATGGGACGCGAAATATTTCACTCAGGAGGTGTACAATGTCGCGTCCCCGGATCAGAGTCAAGCATGGCAACGAGTACCTCACCAGCCACAGTGGCTTAGTTCATGTGGGCACCTTACTCGAGGCAACTGGACTGAAAGAGCGCCTTGAAGACCTTGATATTCACTGTGATGGTCCAACATATACGCATTCTGATATTGCTTTTTCGATGATGGGGCTAATTAGCATAGGGAAGCCAGATTATGATGCCATTGAACAATTTCGGGAGAAGCCGCAATTCTTTGTGGATGCTTTGGGCTTATCCGCCTGTCCGTCAAGTCCCACATTGAGGCAGCGAATGGACTTGATGGCAGTGGAGCAGACCAATGGACTGCTCAAGCAAGAGTCGGCTTCGTTAGTTTGGCGCAAGGCGCCAGCAATTTCGGCTCTAGAGACTAGTGTGGGACAGTTCGTCCCATTGGATATTGACGTGAGTCCATTCGACAATTCGAAGACAAACAAAGAGGGCGTTTCTAGAACTTACAAGGGCTACGACGGTTATGCTCCTATTTTCGCTTACCTTGGAACGGAGGGTTATTTTGTCAACCTGGAATTCAGGGAGGGCAAACAACACTGTCAGAACAACACCCCGGAGTTTGTGCGAAGCACTCTGAATTATGCACGTGCTATAACGCAGGCACCGATCTTGATGCGTCTTGATTCGGGTAACGATAGTCAGGACAACTTTCCTGGACCGCAATATCCCAATGTGAGTTTTATCATCAAGCGGAACTTGCGCAGGGAGTCTCTCTGGGCCTGGGCTACTGGGCTAAACTGGCCAAGGAAGTGGGCCAAGAAATGCCTTGCCGGGATGGAAAGCGGGTATGGATCGGCAAGACCAGTTTCGGAATCAAGGGCGAGGAGCTTCCCTATCCGATTGTTTTCGAGGTCACTGAACGCACTATCAAGAAAGCTCAAATGTTGGCGATCCCGGAAATCGAAGTGGATACTTATTGGGTCAGCCTGGAGGGATTGGAACCGCAAGAGGTGATTGCACTCTATCACGATCATGGAACTAGCGAGCAATTTCATTCAGAGCTCAAGACCGATTTGGATCTGGAATGGTTGCCCAGTGGGTGTTATTCCACCAACGAACTAGTGTTGCATTTGGGATGCTGGTCTACAACATGCTTCGGATCATTGGTCAGCAGAGCCTGGAAGAGGTGGGTGCAAGCCAAGCATTGCCGAGGCCGCGTCAGAAGAAAGTGAAGCGCCGGCGGGTAAGAACCGTGATGCACGATCTGATCTACATGGCAGGTCGGATGATCCGCACCGGCAGACGCTGGTTCATTTCATTTGGACAGATGAATCCTTTTGCCGAGCTCTGGGAGCGACTCGACCATCGGTTGCGAATGGCACCTGATAGTGGCTAAAAGCAAATCAAACTGAGCAGTTACAAACTGGAATGGGAAAGTGTTCTGAATGCCGAAGGGACACGTATGTCTTTGCTCAGAAAAAAGCAAACAAAAAGCTGCCGAAACCCTTTGCAACAGCAACTGATCCACCGGTTAGGCAACCAACAGAGCAGGCATTGCGACCATAGGCATCCTTAGCAAAAAAAGTGCCACTGATCCAGGTTTTTATTTATTCAGAGAGAATATCGCGCTAGACTTAACAAAGATCTATCGGCGAGTTGCTAATGTTTTTGTAAACTGAATTTGGCGATTCTTATTGGGGTGAGCCAGAATCGACATTTCAGCGCAAGCAGGAACCCGGGAAAGCAGCCCAGCCCGATGGGTGCCGGTTCCTGCCCCCGACCCTATCCGGGGTTTGCCAGTATGACGGGGAGTACCGACGGAGTTGTTAAATTTGGTGTAAGCTAGAACTTCTTGCCAGCGTGAGATGTGCCAGACAAGAGGTAGACGATGAATTGATCGGATACGGCAATTGAGCTTGCGGCTTGTTGCCTGGATAAGTTTCCAACTTGACGGACCAACTGAGGAGAACCCGATGACCAAAAGATTTATTGTCGCTTATATGTTAGCCGCAAATTTGCTGGCAACCCCTGTTCTTGCCCAAACGGACAAGGAGTTCGAGACAGACTCCATCAACACGACCGCCGGCGATCTGGAGATCACATTTATCGGGCACGGTTCTTTAATGTTTTCTTTCGATGGTAAAATCATCTATGTCGATCCCGTCAGTCGCGAGGCAGACTACGGCAAGCTGCCGCAGGCGGACATAATTCTCATTACTCATGAACATAAAGACCACTACGACCCTCAGGCCATAAAACAGTTGCGGAAAGAAAAGACGCTTCTGGTTACGAATCGGGCGGTTGCAAAAGACATCAAAGATGCGGTGGTGATGAAAAATGGCGATGTTAAAATTATTCAAGGACTTAAAATTGAGGCCGTCCCTGCTTACAATCTGGTGAACATGCGCAGCAAAGGGGTTCCCTATCATCCCAAAGGAAATGGCAATGGCTACGTTATCAACTTTGCCGACAAACGGGTCTATGTAGCCGGCGATACCGAAGATATCCCGGAAATGAAAAAGCTCGAAAAGATCGATATCGCCTTCTTACCCATGAATCTCCCTTATACCATGTCGCCAGAAATGGTCGCAAAAGCAGCCCAAAGTTTCATGCCGGAGATCCTCTATCCTTATCATTACGGAGATACCGACACTTTGGAAATCCTGGATCTCTTGAAGGACAGCGAAATCGAGGTCCGGGTGCGCACTATGAAATAAGGGAAGTCCTACAAACATAAAATAATGAAGATGAATGAAAGTCGTGCACAACGACAAGCTTTCATTATTGCAAACACTCGGATAGTGACGCCATTCCTGTGTTCTGAAATCCGCCTGCATCTGATCACACCGGATTGCCGCCTCTGGTCTGCAACCGAGCGGGACCTCGCCGAACTTCCTCTTGCGGACTCTTATTGGGGGTTTTGCTGGGCCGGCGGTCAAGCGCTGGCACGTTATGTTCTGGATTTTCCAGAGGTGGTCGCGGGCAGGCGGGTTTTTGGTTTCGGTGCAGGTTGCGGAGTTGATGCCATTGCTGCCGCAAAATCTGGCGCCGGTTTTGTTCTGGCCTCCGACATCGATCCTATGGCAGCTGAGGCGACTCAACTAAATGCTGGTTTGAACGATGTTTCAGTTCCGTCAGCACAGAGGATATGAAGTCTTCGGTGCTGAACGGTTTCGATGTGGTTCTTGCAGGAGATATGTTCTATGACCCACTATTTTCCAAAGAAGTCTTCTCCTGGTTCAAGGTGCTAATAAACGACGGCCTGGAGGTATTCATTGGAGATCCTTCACGCGGCAATTTAAACAATCAGCCGTTAGTGACGCTCGCCACCTACCAAGCGCCGGTCGATGTGGATATCAACGGCAACTACCTGCAGGAAACGACCGTTTTTACATTGCCGCAAAATGCGCCGAGAAAGTGATAACGGGTACTAACCGGTGGAGCCGCACAGGTTATTTCCTATGGATCGGAGACCGCTAATATGCTAAATTCATCTTGGCTGGACTGGCGGTTTTCACCCGAGAACCTTGCAGCCCAAGAGCATGCCCGAAAATGCCGCTATTGCCATTTCGAGCGAAGCGAGAAATCATTGGTGACTATCGACAGCCTTGAAGATTCCTCGCTCTGCTCGGAATGACGAGGAACAAAGGGGTCCCGATCTCTAATTGTGGCTCTAATGCTTAACGAAAGAACTTTTAGGATGGAGATGAACCATAACTATAGCAAAAACCCAAAACCACTTACCAGTGAGGGGAATAAGCCATGCCATACGGAGTAGAACAAAGCAGAGTCGATAGTGTGCTTCTTGACGGTAAGATAAAAATCGCGGTTTATCCTGAAATCATGAAAGAGCTGGGATTGAAACCCGACCAAACAATAGATGAAGAAACGGCGAAAAAAATCGTCGCTGAAAATGAGAAGTACTACATGGCGAAGCAGTAAATATTTAAAAATTTGTAGAACCTCATTCCAGAATCGCTTTTTTGGGCCCGGATTAATTTTGATTCGGGCTTTTTTATTCGCGATACAGTAGGCGAGGGAACAGTCGTTCGAGCCTTTTGGCCGGCAAGGAGCGGTTAGAGGAGATTAACCTGAAAGATGGGTTGGCTATTACGGTCAATTTCCAAACCAAATCCGTACTACAAACCTTTCAACCAGACATCCACATTTATCTCAACTGTATGGAAACCCTGCAACATGGTTTTCTGCATAACTGATCTGGTTAGCTTTAGAAGGTCATTTTTGTGGGCTGATCTACAGATTTTTGCAAAAACTTTCTAAATATCCTTGATGTTAGCTTAGGATAGCTGCCAGTTGTGGCTCTCAAGTTTATAATTTGTTTAGCAAGGTCCTTGAGCCGGGCATCACTTGTATACCAATTCCGGTTTCTTTGATAAAACTCGAGTGTCCGCGGGTACGGATTCGGTGATCCATACGTTGCCGCCGATCACGGATCGGGCGCCAATAACCGTGTCGCCGCCCAGAACCGTAGCACCAGAGTAGATAATCACATCCTCTTCAATGGTGGGATGGCGTTTTTTGTTCCTTAGCCGCTCGCCTGCATCTTTGGGTAGAGACAGGGCGCCGAGCGTTACCCCTTGATATATCCTTACCCGATTGCTGATTTGTGTGGTCTCACCGATCACCACTCCGGTTCCGTGATCAATGAAAAAGCTATTCCCTATATGTGCACCCGGATGGATATCGATACCGGTCAAGCTGTGGGCAAACTCGGACATAATCCGGGGAAGTAGAGGGACATTGAGGGTGTGAAGTTGGTGTGCAATTCGGTAAACGGTTACGGCGAAAAGACCGGGATAGCTGAAGATAATTTCATCATAACTTTTAGCTGCCGGATCACCTTCAAAAGCAGCACGTACATCTTTGGCGAGTGCCGTTCGCATCTGTGGCAATTCGTGCAAAAACCCGATTGAGAGTTCTTGGCCGCGTTCTTCACATTGCACGCAGGGCTGATTGTGCCTGATGCAGTCATGCCGAATGGCCAGCGTGATCTGTTCGGAAAGGGTTTCGAAAAGAGCCGTCACTTCCTGGCCGAGATAAAAGCTCAAGTTGACTTGGTCCAGACGATTGCGAATAAAATAGCCCGGATAAAGAACCAGACTGACCTTGTGGATTATGTCTATGACGGACTCGCGCGACGGTATCGGTTCCGGACCCACATGATCAAAGCACAGTCCATCGCTGCATGATCGAACAAGTAGATCAACGATTTGCGGAATTTCCTCACGATATTTGCGTCTTGTCGCTACCTCAGTCTTACATTGATCCCATTTGGAGGTTGCATCCATAATTATGAATCCTCATAAATAAAGTGTCCTAGGGAGCTTCTTGGTGAAGGAGTCTTTGGCTTTCAACTAGCCCGGCAAAGCCGGAGCCAAAATTCGAAATCCAAGACAATGCCAAATGATCAAACAACCGAATTCTCAAGACGAGAGACATTGGGCATCAGCGTAGGTCGTTTTGGTCATTTGGATTTTCTGCTGTAAAAAGCGCAATTTCATGATTAAGGTACCAACTTCTCTCCCCCCAAGGGGGAAGAGAAAGCCATGATTTGCGGTTGGAGATTAACCGGCCGCACACACCATTTCACTCACATTCCAGTAAGGGGAGAGTCCGCGCAGTTTCTCGATTACCCCGGGTACTTTATCCAACACAAAATCAATTTCATCTTCCGTGTTGTATATACTCAAACTGAATCGGATAGAACCGTGAGCCATCGTGAAGGGCACTCCCATGGCCCTCAAAACGTGCGAAGGTTGCAATGAACCCGAGGTGCAGGCAGAACCCGAAGAAGCGCAGATGTGAAACTCATCGAGCATTAAAAGTATAGCCTCTCCTTCAACATACTCAAAACTGATGCTCGTAGTGTTTGGAAGTCTGTAGCTGCGGTCTCCGTTAACTCGGCTGTTGGGCACGCTGTTCAGCAGTCCATTCTCCAACTTGTCTCGAAGTTGTTTCACTTTGGTATTTTCCAGCTGCATGTTTTGAGCGGCAAGTTCACAAGCTTTGCCCAGGCCGACAATACTGGCGGTATTTTCTGTGCCGCCTCGCCTCCCCTTTTCCTGGTGGCCGCCAATCAAAAACGTCGAAAATTTTGTCCCTTTTCGGACATACAAAGCACCGATCCCTTTGGGGGCATGCAGCTTGTGCCCTGAAAGTGAGAGCATGTCTATGGAGCTTTTCTTCATGTCGATTGGAATTTTTCCAACCGCCTGAACCGCGTCGGTGTGAAACAGGACGCCCTTGCTTTTGGCAATTTCAGCTGCCTCTTCGACGGGAAAAAGCACTCCGGTTTCATTGTTCGCCCACATGAGACTGACAATGGCCGTATCCGGAGTCAAGCTTACTCTGTAGCGGTCCATATCGAATCGCCCCAAGTTGTCAACCGGAATCTCGGTGACCCGGTATCCCTGACCTCCCAGGAGCGATACCAGGGATCTAATGGCCGGGTGCTCGACTCGACTGGTTACTATATGCCGTTTGTCTGGGTATGCATGCAGCGCTGATCGGATGGCAGCGTTGTCGCTCTCTGTTCCGCAACTGGTAAAAATGATTTCATCTGCTGTCGCGCCGATCAGGCTGGCAACCTGCTCCCTTGCTTGGCGAATGGTGCGACCGATCTGTCCACCGAAAGAGTGCATGCTGGAAGGGTTGCCATAGAGCTGAGAAAAATAGGGCAGCATCACCTCAAGGACTTCCGGGGCAACCTGGGTTGTGGCGTTGTTGTCCAGATATACGGTTTTCACTCTATCACCTCCTCGACCACCAGTTCCGGCGTCACTAATTCCTTCAGTTTTAACTCCACGAAATTCTTGATTGTTTGTTGGGATGCGTGGCAAGTGGCGCATGCACCACGTGTAGCAACCAGAACTCGATTGCCTACCACATCGACCAGTTCGATATCACCCCCGTCCTTACGTAAAGAGGGTCTGATCTCACGTTCGAGGGTTTCTTCAATCATTCGAATCTTCTGAATATTGGTCAGTTTGGGCTTGCCGGCAGGCTTACTTTCCCCTTTGGTTCTGAGTCTATCGATGATTTCCTGGATGGCGTCATGGCAATTGCCACAACCCCCCCCTGCCTTGGTAAAATTGGTAACTTCTTCAATCGTGGTGAGATTGTTTTCTCTGACAGCTTTTTCTATCTCCTTGTCTGTGACACCAAAGCATTCGCAAACGATCTGTCCTTCGATTGCCTCTTTGGGCACACCCTTATAGTTAGAGATGGCTCGATCAAGTGCCTGTCGGCCCATCACCGAGCAATGCATCTTCTCCGGTGGAAGCCCGCCAAGATAGTCGACAATGTCCTGGTTGGTGATCTTTTCGGCCTCCTCCAACGATTTGCCCTTGAGCATTTCGGTCAGAGCAGAGGCGGTAGCAATGGCGCTTGCACAACCAAATGTCTTGAACCTGGCTTCCTTAATCTTTTTGTTTTCATCCAATTTGAAGGATAGTTTGAGAGCATCTCCGCAGGCAATTGATCCTTCCTCGCCAACTCCGTCAGCATCTTCGATTTCTCCCACGTTTCTCGGGTTGAGAAAATGATCTTTCAATTTATCTGTATATTCCCACATCTGTTAACTCCTTCAGTCAGTTTCCCTCGCTAAATCCCGTGTTTCTCCTTACCTTGAGGACAGAGGAAGATTTCGGACGAATACACCTTAGCTATCCCTTGACTCTCATTTAACCGTCTTTGGGCTTTCTACTTCTCTTTTAAGTCAGGTGTGTCGATATCATTTTTCACCTGTCGCCGATTTTATATAAGTTTCCATCCGGAAAATCCCTTTTAGCATTTTAAAGTAACGCAAATCTACCGGCTGCCCGATCTCTGGCAGGGCTAAAGCCCCGCGGTACAAATTTTCCCGCCGAACACCAGTCATAATAATTTAATACATTTATTCATGAATACTACAACTTATCTTAGCTGTCTCTGAGTAAAGTTCATTGACGCTGTCTATTTTGCCGTATTACTATCCAGTTTGGTGCGGCACATGCCAGGAGAACACGCGATGAATGTTCGAAATCTAACTGAAGTCTCCTTCCAAACTTGTCCGCTACTAGCGAATGTGGTGTGACCGCACGGTGCTTTTGCGATGGCCAAAACTTCCCATGCCTCCAGGAGAGATCGATAGATGAGGCTCAGGACGATAGTTTTCGTTCTTACTTTACTTTCCTTTCTTTCATTGTCTTCGGCAGGATATTTTTATTATTCAGCCATTTCCAAATCTTTGGAGCAGGATGCTCTAAAGGATGCCGATTCTCAAGCAAATGGCCTAAAAAGGCTGGTTGTATCGTTCCTAGCCAAGAACCAAAAGGCAGTGGAGGCGCTTGCCTGCATTGAGCAATCTCATGAAGTCTTAGAATATGGGGACTCCATTTCATTAGATAGGGCTAACCGGGCTTTAGATGATTTCCAAGCGTCCTTTGAAGTAAGCGTCTGTTATCTTATGGACAGAAATGGAGATACGATTGCCTCTTCCAATAGACGAGCAGCAGACAGCTTTGTGGGGAAAAATTACGCTTTTCGGCCTTACTTTCAGGAAGCCGTCGCCGGTTCGCCTTCAATTTACATGGCCTTGGGAGTTACTTCACGACGTCGAGGAATTTACTATAGCCATCCAATTTACGCAGGCAGCGGCAATAATGTAATTGGCGTGGCAGTGATTAAAGCATCCATTGAACCTTTAGAGGAGCAATTCAATGAGATTCACAAAGGTATTGTGTTGCTTACAAATCCGTACGGCTTGGTATTCGCGGCAAATCGGCAGGATTGGCTCTACCATTTGCTTTGGGATGTTAAGGTCGAGGAGTTATCCGCAATTGCCGAAACCAGGCAGTTTGGAGAGGGGCCGTGGCAGTGGCTAGGTATGCGGCGGTTGGGAAGCAAGTATGCAGCAGACAGTTCTGGAAACAGTTATCTCATCTATGAAATGAGTATTGAGAATTATCCGGGCTGGGAGATCGTCTATTTGCATGATGCTCACACAATTTCAACGAACGCACTGGAGGCGTTTAAAAGCAGTAGCGCGGTCTTGATATTAATTTTGTGCACATTGATTTCATTAGCGGTGTTGTACTTTTACAGGTTGGCAAATCAGGATATCCGGCGACGCAAGACCGCTGAAGATGCGTTGCGTGAGAACGAAAGGAAGCTGCGTTCCATAGTCGAACATAGTAGCAACCTTTTCTATGCACACACTCCGGATCACCTTTTGACATACGTAAGTCCTCAGACAAGAGAGTTTTTTGATTGTGAACCCGAGGAGGCGCTAATCCGGTGGACCGAATTTGTAACGGATAACCCCATTAATACAGAGGGCTACAGAATCTGCCAAAAAGCGATAGATACGGGTGAGCGTCAATCTCCCTATTCTTTGGAGTTAATCGGCAAAAAAGGACGCAGCATTTGGGTAGAGGTCAATGAGAGTCCCATCGTGGAAGATGGCGAAACCATTGCTATTGTGGGAGCGTTGAGTGACATAACCGAACGTAAATCCGCTTTGAATGCGCTCCAGGAGAGTGAGACGCGATTTCGAAACATGGCTGAGCTCTCTCCCTTTCCTATTGCCATTCTTGAGCCCAGTGGACGTTATAGTTTTCTGAATAAGAAGTTCATTGAAGTATTCGGGTACACTATGAATGATATTCCCACGGGCAGAGAGTGGATGAAGAAAGCTTTTCCGGACAGCGCCTACCGCAACGAGATTATTGGCTTCTGGTTGTCGGATCTGGAAAAGTCTGAAAAATATCAGGTGAGGCAGCGTGAGGCAAAGGTACAATGTAAGGATGGGACCTTCCGTGACATTTTGTTCAGGCCCGTAACCATCGAGAATGGTAAGCAATTCATCACTTATGAAGATACAACCGACCGGAAGAAAGCCGCGCAGGAACATCTTAAACTGGAAAAATTGGAGTCGCTGGGGATTCTGGCTGGAGGAATTGCCCATGATTTCAATAACTTTTTGACAGCCATTGTGGGTAACATTTCTTTGGCCAGACTGACCGCCAAACAGCATCCTCGAATCGCAGAAAGGTTGGATGAGGCGGAAAAGGCCGCATTAAGGGCCAAAGACCTTACTCAACAATTGCTCACCTTCTCGAAAGGGGGTGCGCCCATAAAGAAAAAGACCTCTTTGCAGGGAATCATCGTAGACTCGTGCGAATTCATTCTTACAGGTTCTAAATCCCTCTGTACTTTTGATATCGCTCCTGATCTATGGCCTGTTGAAGTTGACAGTGGTCAAATCAGCCAGGCCATCAGCAATATTGTAATCAATGCTGACCAGGCCATGCCTGAAGGCGGAATTATAAATGTACAAGCCACAAATTTCACAGTTCGAGCAGAAAGTTCATTACCCGTTCAGAGGGGAAAGTACGTTAAGATTTCTATAAGAGATCAAGGCGTTGGCGTTGGGCGAGAGCATTTGTCAAAAATCTTCGACCCTTATTTTACCACTAAGCGAAAAGGAAATGGCTTAGGACTGACAACGGTTCACTCAATAATTACAAAACATGGCGGATATGTCTTTGCAGAATCGGCACTGCAATCCGGTACCGTACTTCACGTTTACCTTCCGGCACTTGATGAAGCTGTTGAATTTGTCCAAAAGCAATCAGGCCAGAAGACGGCTAAAGGTCGTGGGAAAATTCTTCTCATGGACGATGAGGAGCTCATAAGAACCGTAGCTGGCGAGATGCTCAATTACCTGGGATATGAAGTTGAATACGCCAGGAGCGGTGAGGAAGCGATAGCAATCTACGAGCACGCCAAGGACGCAGGGCAACCTTTTGATGCTGTTGTTATGGATTTAACCATTCCAGGGGGTATGGGAGGTAGAGAAGCCATGCAGGAATTGCTGGCAATCGACCCCACAGCGAAAGGCATAGCTTCAAGCGGCTATTCGAACGATCCGATTATGGCCGATTTCCGAAGGCATGGCTTTCTAGGGGTACTAACCAAGCCTTATCGTACTGAAGAAATGAGCAGGGTGTTGCAGGGTCTTGAAAGAGCCAAATCTTAGAAGCTGTCAGAAAAATGCCTCGCATCTTCATTGCCGCTTATCAGGAATGAAGATGATACACTTCAATCCACTTTCATTCTTCGTTGGGACCGTCAAGTCATGACCCAAAACTTTCCGGGTCAAAACCGTGTGCAAGAATTGTAACCATCTGTGCAAAAAATGTTCTATGAGGTTGCTACTGTGTTTGCGACAGCCCATGAATGTCGCATTATTTGTGGATGCTGAGGTTGGCACGATTGTAGCTTAGACATATCCTTTCGATTGTTTATTTGCTTAGGTGAGAGAAGTAGCTCGGAGTACTACAATAGATTTCGTTCTGCAGTGTCATTTCGAGCGAAGCGAGAAATCTTTGGTGAGTTTCGACAGCCTTGAAGATTCCCAGCTCTGCTCGGAATGACGAGGCACAAAGAGTGCCGCTCTCTCGTAGTATTATTAGAATGGGTACTCTAAAGACTTAATATGAATAGATATCGTCGGTTGTTAAAATACACTCTGCAGCAGTGGCCCTTGCTGCTTGTAATTCTTGCATTAAGTATTTTTGCGTCAGGCATCGCCGCGCTACAGCCCTGGCCCATGAAGGTCCTGGTGGATTATGCTCTGGATGGCGCCGCTTTGCCTGAAACATTGAGGTCACTGCTCGCGGCTCTCCATTTGCAAGCCAGTCCAGCTTTATTGGTTTTGTTGGCTGCGTTGGGCAGCCTCGGATTTTATGCTCTGAACAGTCTGGTTGATGTTGGTTTGAGTTGGACATGGACAGCAGCAGGCCAGAAGATGGTCTATGGGCTGGCCGCTGATCTTTTTAGGCATTTACAGAGGCTATCCTTGTTGTTCCATACGCGGCGTGGCGTGGGAGACTCGTTGAGCAGATTGAGCGGCGATACCTGGTGCATTTATACAGCCACAAACCAGTTACTGGTTTCACCAATGAAAAATTTTTTCACGCTAATCGTGGTCACTTCGGTAGCCTGGCATCTCGATCGCCAGTTAGCGCTGCTTTCCTTGACAATGGCTCCGTTGCTAGGGTGGTCGGCTTTGTTTTTTGGACGGCGCCTAAAGACCCGCACACGCAACAATAGAGAAGCCGAATCTCGCCTTCTCTCTTTTGTTCACCAGACCATGTCTGCAATTCCGGTGGTCCAGGCGTTTACTGCAGAGAACCGTAACAGTCGACGATTCCGAGAGCTTGCGACAAGTGCTGTAGGGTTTTCTCAGCGGGGCACTTTGGTGAAAAATTCTTATGAGTTTGCCAACGAATTAATTCTCACATTGGGAACAGCCATTGTGCTTTTTGCGGCAGGAAAGCGTGTGCTGTCTGGAGTTCTGACCCTGGGCAGCTTACTTATTTTTCTCTCCTATTTACGCTCGCTGCAGACTGCCTGTCGAGGGTTGCTCAGCATTTATGGTGGCGTGCGATCTGTAGGGGCCAATATTGACAGAGTATTGGAGGTATTGGAAACGGAAGAGGGAGTATGGGACGAGCCTGGTGCACGGGAAGTGGTGTGGCGTGGAAGGGGAGTTGAGGTAAAGTTTGAGGGTGTTTCTTTTGGGTATGAGGCGGGTCGTCCGATTTTGCAGGAGATCAACATCGAGGCGCAGCCGGGTGAGACGGTGGCTTTGGTGGGTGCAACGGGGGCAGGGAAGAGCACCCTGGTTTCTTTGATTCCGCGCTTTTTTGATGCGTGGGAGGGAAGGATTCTTTTTAACGGGGTGGATATTCGAGAGGTCAAGCTTTCGAGTTTACGCAGCCAGGTGTCATTGGTGTTGCAGGAGCCGTTTCTTTTGCCGTTGTCGATAGCGGAAAATATTGCCTACGGGCGTCCTGGTGCCAGTCGTGAAGAGTTAGTGGAAGCTGCGCGGGCAGCCAATGCGGATGAATTTATCCGAGGTTTGCCGCAGGGTTATGAGACGGTTTTAGGTGAACGGGGGGCGAGTTTATCGGGAGGCGAGAGGCAGCGGTTGTCGATAGCGCGGGCACTTTTGAAGGACGCACCGGTGCTGATTTTGGACGAGCCGACGTCGTCATTGGATGCGGGAACCGAGGCCTTGCTGCTGGAGGCTCTGGAACGATTGATGGAGGGGCGAACGACGTTTATCATTGCGCATCGGCTGTCGACGATTCGTGGAGCGGACCGGATATTGGTGATGGATCGGGGACGGATTATAGAGAGCGGCACCCATCAGGAACTGTTGGCCGTTCGCGGTGCTTATTTCAGACTGGATGCTTTTCAGGTTGCCAAGAAGCCTCTGGAGTTGGTTGCGTGATAAGGCCATTAAGAAAATTCCATCTCTACATGGCAGAGAAGGCGGCGATGCAGCTGACAACAGGCGGACCATTAAAGGTGTCTTTGGACGGTGTTGGCGGAAGACGGCAGATGCGGTGGTGGCTTGCGCTGATACGGTTCGGGAGACCGCACCTCAAAAGCTTGTCGATGGTTGCCTGTCTGATGCTGGGCGGTATTGTTCTCGATCTGCTCAAACCTTGGCCCATGAAGCTGATTGTCGACCAGGTACTGCAGAATCGGCCCCTTCCTTCTTCGATTTCCTGGCTTATTAGAGTCACCGGCGATGGAACGCGGATATCACTGCTTGCATGGTTGACTGCGGGGACTGTTTTAGTCTTTCTGGCAGGTCAGTCCGTCCGCATGATTCGGTCGTACCTCGAAGCCGGTGTTGGCAGTCGAATGGTCTACGATCTTGGTGCGAAGCTGTTCGAGCATCTACAGTCTCTATCGTTGCAGTATCATGGGAAAAGGTCAAAAGGAGACCTGGTCAGGCGGGTGATTACTGACAGCAGTTGCGTCAGAGAGCTTATCATGTGGGTACTGCTGCCGGTGCTGAGTTCTCTCATCAGTTTAGTGGCAATGTTCGCGGTGATGTGGAAACTTGATATTTCTATGTCCCTGCTTGCTCTCTTTGTTGCTTTGCCATTGGGGGTGTTCATAAAAATTTTTTCCAAACCGATGAGTGATCGCACCTACAAACAACAGCAGCTCGAAGGACAGATGATGGCTCTTGCCGAGCAGACGCTTTCCGCGCTACCCGTGGTGCAGGCGTTTGGTCGGGAAGAATATCAGGATAGAAGATATCGAGAATTGTCTAATCGAACCATTAAAGCTGCTTTGCTGACAGTCGCATCACAGTTGCAGTTTAAAGTGAGCACGTCGGGAGTAACGGCTGTAGGCACAGCAGTCATTATGGCAGTGGGTGGATTCCATGTCCTGCAGGGATCTCTGACGGTTGGCACGCTGCTCGTCTTTCTATCTTACCTTGCGTCTTTGTATACACCTTTGGAAACATTGGCCTACGTTTCGTCCGGGTTCGCTTCTGCATCGGCGCGTGCGCGAAGAGTATTGGAGGTATTGGAAACGGAAGAGGGAGTATGGGACGAGCCTGGTCCTCGAGAAGTGGTGTGGCGTGGAAGGGGAGTTGAGGTAAAGTTTGAGGGGGTGGCTTTTGGTTATGAGGCGGGCCGTCCGATTTTGCAGGAGATCAACATCGAGGCACAGCCGGGTGAGACGGTGGCTTTGGTGGGTGCAACGGGGGCAGGGAAGAGCACCCTGGTTTCTCTGATTCCGCGCTTTTTTGATGCGTGGGAGGGAAGGATTCTTTTTAACGGGGTGGATATTCGGGAGGTCAAGCTTTCGAGTTTACGCAGCCAGGTGTCATTGGTGTTGCAGGAGCCGTTTCTTTTGCCGTTGTCGATAGCGGAAAACATTGCCTATGGGCGTCCTGGTGCCGGTCGTGAGGAGGTAGTGGAAGCTGCGCGGGCAGCCAATGCGGATGAATTTATCCGAGGTTTGCCGCAGGGTTATGAGACGGTTTTAGGTGAACGGGGGGCGAGTTTATCGGGAGGCGAGAAGCAGCGGTTGTCGATAGCGCGGGCACTTTTAAAAGATGCACCGGTACTGATTTTGGACGAGCCGACGTCGTCATTGGATGCGGGAACCGAGGCTTTGCTGCTGGAGGCTCTGGAACGATTGATGGAGGGGCGAACGACGTTTATCATTGCGCATCGGCTATCGACGATTCGTGGAGCGGACCGGATATTGGTGATGGATCGGGGACGGATTATAGAGAGCGGCACCCATCAGGAACTGTTGGCCGTTCGCGGTGCTTACTGCCGTTTGCATAGATTGCAGACGGGTCATTTCGAAACATCGGGTGTGATTTTAAATGCATGAGAGTGCCATGATTAAAGCTAAGATAAAGCAGAGTCTAACCTGTTTATTCATTATTTTCCTTCTGCAGAACCTTCTTCCGAACGGAAGCTGGGGCGGCACAGATGCATCCTCAGCTTTTAAACAATGGTCTGTGGTCGAGGAGGATGAGGTTCACTGGCTTCAGACGCCGGAAGGAGGTCTGTTTTACTCGAAAGGCATAAATACCTTCTACGGGGGTAGAGACAATGAAAAGAGTCAGCGTAAAGAGGCTTTTTTCTGGCAAAACCATTTCAATAATATTGATCAATGGCGGCAAAATGGACTGAACAGACTGGTTGAATGGGGCTTTAATACTCGTGGAGCCTGGTCGGATACCTCGCGAGAACTGAGTCTTCCGCTAATGGTGGAACTCGATCTTGGACGATGCGCCAAACTGCATTGGTTTGACCTCTTTGCCCCCTCAAGTGAAAGTAAAACCCTGGCATGGGCTGAGAAACTCACCGCACAGTATCACGACGATCCTCATCTTATTGGTTATTTCACGGATAACGAAGTGGGTTGGTGGAATGCGCCGTTGTTTCGCTGGTACCTTGAGCAGGGATGGGAGAACCATACCAAGCGAGTTCTTTGGCAGTTGATTTACGATCGCTACGCAGGCAATTGGAACCAGTTCCTTAAGGACTGGGTGCTGCAGGATTCATCTAAGAGTTTTGAAGATCTTAAGAAGGCAGGCACTAAGCTAAAAATGAGACCAGGTGGCGAGGGCATTCATTTGATCGATCGTTTCACTTATTTATGTGCCCGTCGCTACTATAAATTGGTTAACAACGCTATACGAAAAGCGCATCCCGGCGCTTTAGTGTTGGGCGATCGTTTGCCTCTCTACTACAATCAAGATGCGGTGCTGGCAATGGCCGATCAGGTCGACGTGATATCCACCAACTACAATGTGGACGTTCCTGACGGCTGGGTTGCTCCTTACTATTTCAATGGCTTGCAGCGATTGGCGAACAAACCTGTTCTGGTGACGGAGTTCTTTTTTGCAGCCGATGAAAATAGAAGCGGCAACTTAAACCCGGGGCACCTGATGAGTGTCTCGACTCAGGCAGAGCGAGCCCGCGGAGTGGCCAATGCCCTTCGAAATTTTGCCGGCTTCCCCAATGTGGTGGGGGCTCATTGGTTTCAATATGCCGATGAACCCAAAGGTGGGCGTGAAGACGGTGAAAACTATAACATGGGTTTAATCGATCATTTCAATAAACCTTACGAAAAGGTCACTTCAGTTTTCACTGAACTCAATCCAGAACTGGATGACGTCCACAGATATTCGAGAGGTTTTTGTGTTGCGTTGGCTTCAGATGAACGAACCAAACTCGTCCCGCTGGAGCAGAAGACGCAAGCAATCAGCGTAACCGATAACTCCCTTATGGATTGGAACAAGGCGGCTACCCGGCTGGAAGGATTTCGTTCACCGCAGCCTTATGTACCTTTTGCAGATGTACATCTGACGTGGGCTCCTGAGGGGCTTTATCTTGCAAGCATTGCCAGTAACTATGTGGACTGGGGGC
Organism: uncultured delta proteobacterium; assembly: GCA_963781715.1. Classification (GTDB taxonomy): domain Bacteria; phylum Desulfobacterota; class Syntrophobacteria; order Syntrophobacterales; family Syntrophobacteraceae; genus Desulfoferrobacter. The sequence continues at coordinate 188,959 of CAWAGW010000014.1, read as the reverse complement.
TATTGGATTACAAAGGGTCTTTTCCTCTCAGCGAAACCTTCCAACTTCACGTTGTTGTGAAGGATAAAAAAAACAAATTGCATCATTATGCCATTCATCTATTTCCCGAGCGCAGCCAGCGTTTTCGTGATCGCCTGGAAATTCAGCCGCGGCTTTATCGTTACGCCGAAGGAAACGCTATGGAAAAATTGTCGGTACAGGGGCATTTACAAAAGCTCAATAAACCTCTGCCTCATATCGCTTTTGAGGCTTTCTTTCCCGCAGAATGGCTGGGGTTTGAAGGCTTCCGGGCTGGAGACCAGCTTGAAATGAATATTTTCCTGATAAATTACTATCGGGAATTTACCATGACGTGGTCTGCCACCGGTACCCTCGAACAAGAAGAACTGCCTGGGGCATTAAGAACGGTTGTCTTGGAAGGTTTTGATCAACGGGCGTCCAAGAATAGCAAAAATCATTCTTCTTCGCTCCTTGATTGAAGACGTGAAGATGAGGAAGAATGCAGGATTGAGAATCCAGGAGCCAGAATTCAGAATCCAGAATCCAGAATGTGAAGTGCTTCTTGCGGCGCAGACCCATTCCTGGCAATTGAATAGTGGCAAGAGGAAAGCCTGCAGCACGAGACCGCATTGCCTGCAGGTGGTGCTGTAGTGTTGCGTATTACTGGGTAATGCTCCGGTTATTTAAAGGTCAGCATTGGGAGATGGTATTTATTGGAAAACTCACGCAAAAAATCGGACCGTATGCGGATCGTTATGTTGGGTTATATGGTTAGGGGGCCTTTGGGCGGTATGACTTGGGCTAACCTGCACTATCTGATGGGATTGAAGAGTCTCGGGCATGAAGTTTATTTCGTGGAGGACAGCGACAGTTACGCCTCCTGTTACGATCCGGTCAGAAACGTGATGGATATCGACCCCAGCTACGGTTTGAAATATGCGGATGGCATCCTGGCAAAAGTCGGTTTGGGTAATCATTGGGCCTACTATGATGAACATACTTCCAGCTGGCATGGTCCATGTGCGGACCGAATTCTGAACATTTGTTCGTCGGCAGATCTGTTATTGAATCGTGCCGGGGTCAATCCGCTAAGAGAATGGTTCTTGGGAATTCCCGTTCGGGCACTGATCGATGTCGACCCTGTATTTACGCAGATTCGTTATTTGAAATATCCTGCATCGATGGAGTACGCGAAGCAGCATACAGCATTTTTTTCGCTGGCAGAGAACATCGGTTCTAGCAGATCATCCATACCCGATGACGGTCTTCCGTGGCAGCCGACCCGGCACCCGATTTTTCTAGATGCGTGGCCGGCAACTCCTCACCAAATTGAAGGAAACTGGACCACGGTGATGCAGTGGAAGAGTTATCCTGCGGAACAATACGGCGGCGTCAGCTATGGGATGAAATCAGAATCGCTCACTCCTTACCTGGACATTCCGAAGAGCAGCGGTGAAGTTTTTGAGCTGGTGATTGCGGGTGCCAATTCGCCACGCCAGATGTTGACCGATAGAGGATGGGTAATAAGGAGTTCGCGTGAAATGAGCGGCGACCCATGGGTTTATCGACAATACATCCAAGGCTCTAAAGGGGAATTCAGTGTGGCCAAGCAGGGCTATGTTATGACTCGAAGCGGTTGGTTCAGTGAACGCACTGCTGCATACCTTGCGAGCGGCCGCCCTGTTGTTACCGAAGAGGCGGGCTTTAGTGATGTTCTGCCGATTGGGGCCGGCTTACTTGCTTTTTCCGATTTCGACGAAGCGCTTGCTGCTATTGCGGAGGTCAATGAGCATTATGATCGTCATTGCAAAGCTGCTCGGGCGATTGCGGAAGAATACTTTGATGCGCGCAGAATCCTACCCGGCCTGATTGAAAAGGCCATGCAGAGCATCGAGTAATATTTTGATGAATACTAAGCTGCGCATAGCAGTGACCGGCCTTGCTGCAACCTATCCTTTCGGGGGAGTGTTCTGGGATTACCTGCAGTATGTTCTTGGCTTCCACAAATTAGGGCACGAGGTGCTGTACGTTGAGGATACCGGAAAATGGTGCTATGATCCGGCTACTTATACATTTGTCGAAGACGGTTCCAACAACGCAGCTTTACTGGCCAAAAATATTCAAAGGATGGAACCTGAGCTGTCCGAATGCTGGTACTATCGAGATACAACCGGCAAGACCTTTGGTCGCAGTTGGGATTATGTTAAACAATTCTGTCGTGAGGCGGATTTATTTCTGCACGTCTCGGCCTCATGCTGGATGCGCGACGAGTACTTTGCAGCGGCTAGGGTGGCATTCATCGACAGCGATCCCATGTATACCCAGTCGTCGGTGCCGGATTATTTGACCGGTCAAATTTCCAAAGATGCGCGTACGCGTGTAGATAGGCTGCTGCAGCACGATGTTTTCTTTACTTTTGCGGAAAACATCGGGAGTCCGGAATGCCTCATTCCGACAGGTCTGTTCAACTGGATCCCCACTCGTCAACCGGTGGTACTCGATTGTTTCAGAAATTCTGTAGTTCCGGTCAACTTGCGGCGTCCTTTAATGACGACGGTTGCGTCTTGGGAGCCGACTGAAAAAGGTCCAATGGTTGGAGGTGTCCGCTATTACGGCAAGAGCGCTGAATTTGAGCGCTATATGGAGTTTCCCGGAGTCAGTAAGTTGCCCATAGAGCTTGCCATAAGCGGTAAAGCTCCTTTGGACCGCTTGCAACAACATGGTTGGCGCACGATCGATGCTTATCAAGTATCCTTCGATCCGTGGGTTTACCGTGATTACCTGGCAAATTCGCTCGGTGAGTGGAGCGTTGCCAAGAATGCCTACGTAGCCAGTCGCAGTGGCTGGTTCTCCTGCCGCAGTGCCTGCTATCTTGCGCTTGGTGTGCCCGTCGTTGTTCAGGACACGGGTTTTGGAAAAGCCATTCCGGCTGAAGATGGTATACTTGCTTTCAGTAATATGGAGCAGGCAAGGGACGCCATTGAAAGACTGTGCAGTGATCCCGTAAAGCATGCAAAGGCTGCAGCTGCAATTGCAGGCGAATACTTCGATTCGAACAAGGTTCTTACAAAGCTGATAGAACAAGCACTCAATTTTCAACTGCCACGAGGCTCTTGCAGAAATCTCCAATGACTTACCCCTTCGCAACACTGTCGAAGGCGACTTTTGTCAGGGGCTCGATATGGAAAGGAATTTACATGCATCTTAGAAAGCGCACCGTCGTAACAGGTGGTGCCGGATTCCTCGGCTCTCACCTTTGTGACCGACTCCTTAAAGAGGACCACGATGTTCTCTGTATCGATAACTTCTACACCGGAAGCAAACGCAACATAGTGCATCTCTTTGACAACCCGTACTTCGAAATGTACCGTCATGACATTACCTATCCTCTGTATGTGGAGGTGGACGAGATTTATAATTTGGCCTGCCCCGCATCTCCGATCCACTATCAGAATGATCCGGTACAGACGACCAAGGTGAATGTGCATGGTTCCATAAATATGCTTGGTTTGGCCAAGAGGCTTAAAGCAAAGATCCTTCAGGCATCTACTTCAGAGGTTTATGGCGACCCGAAGGTCCATCCTCAAACCGAAAATTACTGGGGCCACGTCAATCCCATCGGCCGTCGATCTTGTTATGATGAAGGGAAACGCTGCGCGGAAACCTTGTTTTTCGATTACCACCGTCAGCATCGGCTCAAGATAAAAGTAGCCCGCATTTTCAATACCTATGGCCCCCGCATGCATCCCAATGATGGACGAGTGGTCTCCAACTTTATAGTTCAGGCTCTGAAAGGGAATCCCATCACTATTTACGGTGACGGCAAACAAACCCGATCCTTCTGCTATGTGGAAGATCTTATCGACGGTCTCTACAGGATGATGAAAAGCCCGGATGATTTTACCGGCCCGGTAAATGTCGGAAATCCATCAGAGTTCACTATTATGGAACTTGCTCAAAAGGTATTAGAGTTGACGGGGTCTCACTCGGAATTGGTGTTTAAGCCCTTGCCTTCGGATGACCCGGTGCAACGACAACCTAACATCCAACTGGCGAAGGAGAAACTTGGCTGGGAGCCGAAGGTGCCCCTGGATGCCGGGCTGCGGAAGACTATTGATTATTTTGATGATCTACTACGTTCCGGCAATGCCAGGGAATGAGTGGTTGCGACTTGCATAAAAATGAGTCGGGAGTGTAGAGTAAAAATATCCGAGTTTTCTTAATTCGATGAACTCTAGTCGACCGTGTGAGCTCGTGCCGATTTATGTCTGCTGTTTGTTAAACGTAAAATCGGTGATTCGGAAAACAAACCTTGACATGGCAGACGGGATATTTTATACAACTACGCTTCTGATTTGATATTTTTCTAATGTTTGGAGAGCTTTCGATGAAAACAGTGAGCGCGAAGTTTGAAGCGGATCGGCGCAAATGGATCGTGGTGGATGCCGAGGACCAGGTGCTGGGGAGATTAGCCAGCCAAATAGCCATGCGTTTGAGAGGAAAACACCTGCCTCAATTTACTCCGCACGTCGATGTTGGAGACTTTGTGGTGGTTATCAATGCCGAAAAAGTCAAATTGACCGGAAGGAAGTGGGATCAGAAGGTCTATTACCGACATTCCGGCTACATTGGTGGTTTGAAAGCTGTAACAGCTCGCAAGCTCAATCAGGAAAATCCGGAAAAAATCATCCGGCTTGCTGTTTGGGGTATGCTTCCTAGGAATCGCCTTGGGCGTAAATTGGTTAAAAAGTTAAAGGTTTATCGTGGCTCCGATCATCCCCACGAAGCTCAGCAGCCGACTAAGTTGGCATTATAGAGGACTATGAGGAGAAACAATGGCTGACCAACGTTTTGCAGCTACGGGTAAGCGAAAGACTGCGATAGCTCGAGTCATTTTGGAGCCGGGCAACGGGAATGTAACTATCAATAAACGGCCTGTGGATGATTATCTAGACCGTGAAACCAGCAAGATGATCATTTCTCAACCGCTGATCTTGACCGGCACATATGGGAAATTGGATGTCAGAGTCAATGTGGCCGGCGGCGGTGGTTCAGGTCAGGCGGGGGCTATCCGGCATGGCATCTCTAAAGCTTTGCTAGAGTATAACCCAGAGTTCCGAGAAGTATTGAAGCGTGCCGGTTTCCTGACTCGCGATTCGCGCGTTAAAGAAAGAAAGAAATACGGCCAGCCTGGAGCTCGTGCTCGTTTCCAATATTCCAAACGTTAACAATCCCTACCACTGCAAATATTTTTTTAGCAGCGTTCTTATTGCACAGGGGCATTGCGCCGGACGGCGCAATGCCCCTATGTGCGTTGTCGGGGGGTAAGAGCATTGCTTATTAGCCCGCCTTTTTCGCAGTGCATAACACCTGCGGTTTTTTGGAGGCCATGAATATATGATACGCGTAGCTATAGCCGGCGCTTCCGGCTATACGGGTGTGGAATTGATTCGAATCCTGAGCCAACACCCTCAGGTTGAACTTAAAGCAATTACCTCCCGAGGGCAGGCCGGACAAAGAGTGGATAAGTATTACCCTTCACTCAGGAGGCATTGCGAGCTCATATTTGAAGAACCTGATCCCGATTCGTTAGCCCAGCGGGTTGATCTGGTTTTCACGGCTTTGCCCCACCAGGCTGCTATGGACTTTGTTCCCGAAGTCCTGCAACGCGGTTTAAAAGTAGTGGATTTGAGTGCCGATTATCGATTCCGAGATCCGAACATCTATGAGAATTGGTACCAGCCGCATAAGACTCCGGAGTTGCTGGCACGAGCCGTCTATGGATTGCCCGAATTGCATCGCCGAGAAATCCATTCCGCAAATCTTGTCGGCAATCCAGGTTGTTACCCAACCAGTGTTATACTTGCGTTGGCTCCACTTTTGTTCGGAAAGCTGATCCATGCGCAAAGCATCATTGCAGATTCCAAATCGGGTGTTACCGGTGCTGGCCGCGGAGCTTCTCTGACGACGCATTTTTGTGAAATAAACGAGGGATTTAAAGCATATAAGGTGACGGAACATCGTCACACTCCTGAAATTGAGCAGGAGCTGAGTGGGGTGGCGGGGGAGTCGGTAACGATTACTTTCACACCTCATCTGGTGCCGATGAGCAGGGGGATTTTAAGTTCGGTCTATGCGAACCTCAAGAACGGGATATCAGAATTGCAGGTCTCAGAAGCTTTCCAGTCCTTTTATCTGGATGCACCTTTTGTGCGCCTCTGTGGAAGAGATGTCCCGTCTACTCTGCAAGTTCGCGGCAGCAACTATTGCGATTTGGGATGGCGAGTAGATGAGCGAAACCGTCGTGTCATTATCATTTCAGTGATAGACAATTTGACCAGGGGCGCATCGGGTCAGGCAGTTTGCAACATGAATTTGATGTATGGCCTGCCCGAGGGGCTGGGTCTTAACACCGTGCCCTGGCAGCCGTGATCGGATTGAGGGTAGATAAGCGGTCGCAATGAGTCGGGATGGGAAGCGAAATTTTAAGTTGGTTCTTGAGTATGATGGAGGATCTTACCATGGTTGGCAGCGACAACGTGGGGTTCTCACTGTTCAGGAAGTGCTTGAATCCCGTCTCGAAGTCATGCTGCGAAGTCCAATTCGGGTAAGGGCTTCAGGCAGGACGGATGCCGGTGTTCATGCAAAAGGGCAGGTTGTTAATTTTTACACCGATACGACCATGCAGCCTCCTGAGGTCCAGCGTGGTCTCAACAGCCTGCTGCCTTCTGACATTGTGGTGTTGGATGCGGAGGAAATGCCTTATTCTTTTCATGCAAGCTTTTCCGCCTCAAGTAAGATTTATGAGTATCGAATCCTCAACCGATCGGTACCTTCCGCCCTTGAAAGAAGGTTTGCGTGGCATATTCGCCGGCCACTGGCTATTAGTCCGATGCAAAAGAGCCTCGATCTGCTTATAGGATTGCACGACTTCTCCGCATTTATGGCGGCGGGTTCGTCGGTAAAATCCGCAGAGCGAGTTATCTATTGAGCGGAACTCAAATTGCATATGCCTCATCGCATTATCTTTCTGTTTGAAGCGAATGGATTTTTGAGACATATGGTAAGGAATATGGTTGGTACCGTAGTCGACGTAGGAAAGGGAACTCTGACTTCGGAGGCTTTTGCGGAAATCATAGCCAGCAAAGATCGGCGCCGTGCAGGTATGACAGCTCCTGCCCATGGCCTATACCTGGTGAACGTCCAATACCAGGACTAAATGTTGATCTGAAATAAGGACCAGGAACAACAAGTATTCCGGTTTTATTCGTAGCGCAGGGCTTCAGCCCTTTGCTACAGAAGAATAACTTTATGTGCGACCCTAGGGCGATCAATATTCTCTACTAAATGCACTTTTAAACGAGTAAACGAGGATGCGATGAAATTAGCTCAGCGAGTAGCTCGAATCAAACCTTCCGCAACTCTGACCATTAGCGCCAAAGCCAAGGCCCTAAAGCAACAGGGGGTACAAGTTGTCAATTTTGGCGTGGGCGAGCCAGATTTTGATACACCTCAGCACATCCAAGAAGCGGCCGTGGCAGCTATCAAGAGAGGTGAAACGCGGTATACGGCCGTTAGCGGCATTGATGAGTTAAAAGAAGCCATCTGTCGGATGATTGCAGAAGACTACGGACTCAGTTACGGCAAAGAGAATGTATTGGTCTGCTGCGGTGGAAAACATGCTTTGTATAACTTGTTCCAGACAGTTCTGGATCCTGGAGACGAAGTGATTATTCCATCCCCGTATTGGGTCTCCTATCCGGACATGGTAGAGCTGGCGGGAGCTACCCCCGTAACCGTCGCCTGCCCTGAAGAAAATGGCTTCAAGTTACGTCCCGAAGACCTGGAGGGGGCCATCACGCCGCGCACACGCATGATCATCATTAACAGCCCTTCAAATCCAACCGGCGTTCATTACCTGCGCGAAGAGTATTTGGCTCTTGTCGAGATACTGGCAAAGTATGAAGATATTGTTATTGTTTCGGATGACATTTATTATCGAATATTGTTTCGGGGATATGAGTGGATAAACATCGCAATGCTCGATGATCGCCTGCGGGAACGAACGTTCATCGTTAATGGTGTCAGCAAAACCTATTGCATGACGGGATGGCGGATTGGATATCTCATAGGGGATGCCGGGGTAATCAAGGCAGCTAATAATATCCAAAGTCAGTCCACAAGCAATCCGACCTCTATATCGCAGTGGGCGAGTGTGGCAGCCCTTAACGGCGATCAGGAAGGTGTGAGCAATATGGCAAAGATTTTTGAAGATCGATGCAAATATGTTTTGGGTCGACTTGCCAAATTGCCGGGTGTCACTTGTCCGTCTCCAGCAGGTGCTTTCTACGTTTTCCCTAATGTCAGCCATTACTTTGGTAAGAGACATGAGGAGCAAACGATCACAAACTCCCTCGACATGGCCAATTTCTTGATGGAAAAGGCCCATGTTGCAGTGGTGCCGGGCGGCGCTTTCGGGGAAGATCGCTGTATTCGGTTTTCCTATGCTCTTTCAATGGATGATCTGCGAGAAGGTTTCGACCGCATTGAAAAAGCTTTGAAAATGCTGCTCTAGAACATCTCTCGGAATTCAGCAATTCTCATTTTGGCTAGGAGCTTGTCCGATAATTGGCCGAATGGTGTCTATTGTCATTCCGGCAAGCTTTAAGCCGGAATCCAGGCCCGCACCAAAAAAGGATTTCCGTATCATGCATTCCGGCTTAAAGACCGCCGGAATGCAGGCGTCGTGAATTCTCGGACGGGCTCCTAGGTTCATAGTACAGCAAAATGAGAATTGCTGCTCGTAATTGTTGACTATTTGAAACTTTTTTGCTAATCGATAAACCCCGACAGGTAGATTGTTGATATTCATTTGGCTCTGGATGCAATTATTTCTATGAATAAAATCATAAGCTTATGCGGAGTTTCCTGTTGTGTTGAATCTCTTTTGAGAGATGCTTGTCGTCTTTTCATGCCTTTTAACCCGATGAAATTTCCCATTCTCGGTTGATTCTCTGAGCAGAACGATTCAGATTAGGGTCATGAATCAGTCCCCATCTGATTTTGTGCAGTTTTTCCCAGAGATCTGCAGCATTAATTCATGCTGAAAGGAGGTGGCAAGATTCTGTAAGGCTTGTTGTGGGAGAGCAGTGTGATGTCCCTGTGTCCTAAAACATAATAGGAGGAACTATGAGTCGCGAAGACTACTTAGCCTGGACTAACCAGGAATTTGATGCATCCAAGATATTTTCAAAACCCGAAGCACTTAAAGGCATTCGCGTCCTGGAATTGGCAACACTTATTCTGGGACCGGCCACTCCCGACTATTTGGGAGAATATGGGGCTGAGGTTGTCAAGGTCGAACTGCCGGGAGCCGGCGATACGATGCGTTCCGTTACTCCCTACGGTAAGTTCTGGCAGAACCAGAGCCTTGGTCAGCTTCCTCAAAACCACAACAAATTTCATTTGGGTCTAGACGTACGCACATCCGTCGGCGCTGAAATCTTCCGAAGGCTTGCACAGCGATGCGATGTGGTTGTAGAGAACTTGCGGGCCGGAACCATGGATCGTTGGGGAATCGGTTATCAGCAGCTGAAAGAGGTCAATCCCGGTATCATCTATATTGCTTTGAATGGTTTTGGGCAATGGGGTGCCTACTCGGTCGGGCGCGCCTCCTATGATGCGGTGGCCCAAACTGTCAGCGGTTTACTGGCGACTACGGGTTTTCCTGGACGTTTGCCACTCAAAACCGGCGTATTCATCGGAGATTATTTTGGCGCAATGATGGGATCGGTTTCGGTTCTCTCTGCTCTTCATTACAGAGACCGAACGGGCAAAGGCCAGTTCATCGAATTTTCTCAAGGTGAAGGTCTGATGCGATTGCTGGATTGGAGCTGGATTTACTACTACATGGAAAAATACAACCGACCCATGACAGGTAACCGTGACCTTGCTATCTGTCCGTCCGATGTATTCATTTGCAAAGATGGCCCAGTTGCTTTGGCTGCAGCAGGTGATGAGGAATTCAAAGGGCTATGCCAGGCTATGGGGAAACCTGAAGTGGCTGAAGATCCTCGGTTTGCTGATCTGTTAATCCGTTTGAAGGATGAAAATTCGGTTGCTTTGCTCGATATTATCAAGGATTGGGCTAAGGATAAGACGGTCGCGGAAGTCGACAAGTTAGGTTCTGACTACGGGTTTGCCTCGAGCCCGATTCTGAATGCCAAGGATCAGTATGAATCGGCTCACTTCAGAGCTCGTGCGACTGTCTTTGAATATGAAGACCCGATGTATGGCAAGATGGTTGAGGTGAGCTCACCCGCCAAGCTTTCCAAAACACCCGGCCGCCTCAAATGGACCAATAAGCCGGTCGGTCTGGACAATGAGTTTGTTCTCCGGAAATTTTTAGGGCTCCGAACTTATCAGATTGAAGCTTTAGCCGAGAAAAAGATTATCGGTAAGTGGGTTGAAAATCCTCCTGGACGGAAGCCGCCCGATGACTGGGATGGCAAAGCAGGAATAGTCATGTGAGAATTTCATTAACCCTTTTACTCGTTAAAGCTTGAAAACGTTCAGAAGGAGAAACAACTCATGACATTGCCAAAAATAACGACGACACTTCCATACGAAGATTTTGCTGTGGAAACCGACCGCACGTGGGTCGATTGGATCCACGATGCGGATGATCCGAAGAAAAACCATTTGAAACCGGAGGCTCTGGATGACCTGCTGGTTTTGGATGTCAGCGAAGCTAATATCGGTGGTCTTTTCTGTTCCTCCATTCTTTCCGAGTTCGGAGCGGACGTGGTTCGAATTGAGCCCCCGGAAGGAGATTTTGCTCGAAAATTTACCCCCTTTGGTTACTTACATAAGGGAACGGGGTTGGGCTACCTGGCAGAAGGTCGCAATAAGTTCCATATTACCCTGAACCTCAAAAAGCCGGAAGGCCAGGAAGCATTTCGCCGTTTGGCTGCTCAAGCTGACGTCGTGATCGAATCTTTCAAGCCTGGTGTGATGGATGAATACGGTCTCAGTTACCGCCATCTGAGGGAGATCAATCCGCGCTTGATATATTGCTCCATCTACACTTATGGTCATTTTGGACCCGAGGCCGGCTGCGGGAAACCGGATTACGACATTTGCGATCAGGCCCGCTCAGGTGTCATGGCCGTTACCGGCGAACCTCAGGAACAAGATCAGCCCAAGCCGTGGAATGTTCCGACCAAGGAAGGAAACTGGATGGGTTGGTATGCGGGCGGGGCCTGGGGCGCATTCGGCATATTGTCTGCACTCCATTACCGGCATACTACCGGCGAAGGTCAGATGGTGGATGTCGCGCCGCCAGAAGCAGAGCTGCGTTTTGCCGACTACCATGTCCAATATTATCATGCTTTCAAGGAGTTACGTGGAATAATTGGAGCCTACGACAGCGCGGTATTCCCCTATACTATTATCAAGACGAAGGATGGCTTCAGCTTTATTGCAGGGTTCAGTGATGTGAACTGGGAAGGTTTGACCAACATCATGAAGAGTCCCGAGTTGAAAGACCGCTTTCCAACGATATTCGACCGTCTGAACAAAGAGAATCAACCACTGATTCACCAGGAACTGGAAAAATGGTCGGCGAACTACACATGCGATGAGATTCTTGAGATGGTGCAAGATTACGTCATAAATCGGCGTGGACCGGGAACTGTGGCAACTGCCAAGATGACCGATATCAAGGAAACTTTTGAAGATGAGGCCTGGTGGGGGAGAAGGCGTTTTCGACAAAGGCACCGATCCCTATTATGGTGATGTTGCCTTCCAGGCACCGGCTTGGAAAATGACGCTGACGCCGGGCCGTGTAAAATGGCTCTGTCGACCGATTGGTGCCGATAATGAGTACATTTTCTTGCGCTATTTAGGGGTTGGAAAAGAAAAATTGAAAGATTGGAAAAAGCAAAACATTGTGTAAACTTGTATGATGATTCTTCGCCTGTTCCATGAGCAAGGGATCTACGAAGGAACACACTTTGACCACCCGAATACTTTTAATGATGGTAGTCGGGTGGTTTTTATATATAATGCAAAGCTACATGCGTAAAAGGAATGAGGAGGTGCCATTTCGGCAAATTTACTGAGTTATGAGGCCTTTTTCCAGTGCAAATGCTGTAAGGGCGGAGGTACTGTGAAGATCCAGCTTCTTCATAAGATTCGCCCGGTGTTTTTCTACGGTTTTGGTGCTAATGCATAGATAATTGCCGATCTCCTTGTTTTTGTATCCCTCGGCGATCATTTTCAGGATTTCGCGTTCCCTTTGAGTGAGTGTGTCCCAGGAGGATACATTCCTAACACTTTTTCTGCCCTCCAAATATCCCTCAATTACTTTCTCGGAGATTCCAGGGCTGAGGTATGATTTTCCGGAAAAGACACAGTCAATGGCTAATTCAAGCTCGCCATGGGTGGCATCTTTTAGAACATAGCCATCGGCGCCCGCCTTGAGAGTGGCCAGAATGTATTCTTCGGTCTTGTGGACAGTAAGCACCAGAATTTTGGTTTGGGGACACTGCTTTTTGATTTCCTGCACAGCTCCCATGCCGTTCATCCTCGGCATGGAAAGATCCATCAGCACCAAATCGGGGTGCAAGCTTTCGCAATGACGAATGGCCTGCAAGCCGTCCTCTGCTTCGGCTACAATTTCATACTGCGGATTAGAAGAAAGCAGCATCTTTAAGCCTTCTCTAAGAATGGTGTGATCCTCAGCTATAACTATGCTCTTCTTTTCTTCCATGGTGTTCCTCGTACTCGCCTAGTTTGCAAAAGACAACGGTCAGTAAAAAAGGTTTGCTTACTTGTATGCAGATTCTAGTTTGATTTGTTTGGAAAGGCAACTTTTTCATTAACTTTTGTCAGCAAGAGCATTTATTGCCACGGTAGTCCCTGTTCCAATCATGTATTAAGAAATACTGTCCGAACTCTATTGTATATACAGATTACACTGTATTTACGATGCCCCTGTCCTTATGCGATATGGTTCTTAAAGATCGAGAGTATGGAGCGGATCGTTAATGTCGCAAGTTGGGAAGAGATCATGCTGAGAACACTGATTGTTGAAGACAATGATATCTTTAGAAAAGCTTTGAAGGAGATGCTGCGGGCTAGATTTCCATCCATGGCCATTGAGGAGGCATCAGATGGAGAAGAAGCTTTGCGCAAAATGCCTGCCTTTTATCCCGATGTTGTTTTTATGGACATTCGCCTGCCGGGGAAAAACGGTTTGGAGGTTACTCGGAAAATAAGAGCAACTGATTGGTCGGGAACTATTGTAATGCTGACCAGCCATGAACTGCCTGAATACAGAACTGCCGCTTATTCCTGCGGAGCAGACTATTTTCTGACAAAAGGTAGAACGACAGGCGATGAAATAGCCTCGCTGATTGATTCGATTGTGGCACGTTGTACGAATATGGGCTTCGCTATGCCTGAATCGGGGAGTACTGGAGTCTAGTGGTTAAGCTATTGCGTGAAGATGGTAATAATACAGCATAACATTACTCCAATTTCCAGTTTAGAAATACTGAGTTTTTCTTCAGAAATACGAAATTCACCCCATTTATTGTGCGAGCCCGTTGAACTAAAGTTGGAATCGTTCAATGAGGTTTAGTGAGATGAAGCTTCTATATAGAAAAATTATTTTCATATTGATCTAAGGAAGGAGCAGGAAATGATTGAGGTCACAGGAGTCGCGAAGCATATGTCCGCTGACGAAGTGAAGATGAAAATGCAAATGACTGCCGGTTTCCATAAGATGCAGAAATGGTTGGTGGTTTACAATGCCCTCATTGATCCTCGGCCGGTTGCGGAGATAGCGAAACACACGGGGCTGTCCGAGTCGAGCGTCCACAAAATTTTGGCTGAATACAATCAAAGTGGGCCGGAATCACTGGATACCCATAGAAAAATCATGGGACTGTGGTGCGAAGGAGCGAAGGCATCGATGTAAGCCTCTCTTATTCACTTTATAAAGCTGCTCGGCTCCCGGGAGATATCTGCCGAGACTTCATTCTTCCGGCGAGCCATTGAAATTGTGATCTGCGGGATCAGAGCAAAGCTTAGAGCATCCCTCCGTGTATCCCCCCGTGAACGTTTATAAGACGCAGGCCACAACGAGACATGAAAGTCGCTCCAGGCACATCCCCTCACCATTCCCGCTTACTGTCAATATGAAAATGTAGGGTGCGTTCTCCGAATACACCTTGCAGAACTCATGCGGCTAACAAGCCCTGCACTATTTCATGCTTGGTTGTGACCTGTCAGATCCTTAGAATTAGCTAGAATCCAGAATAAGCTGCCTGTGTAACCAGCCTCGTGGGAATGACTCATATTGGCAACAAGCATATCCTCGCAGCTATGGCTGAGATTTCGAATGAAGCGAGAAATGCGGTTGCACCAGGCGGTCCTCAGAACCTCACCCTTGGTAGAGAGGATACGCAATTCATGAAATCATTCGCTTAGCCAGCGTGAAAAGACAATTAAGGCCCTGTGAACGCTTAAATTGGTTTTATATTCACGTTTCCTGTTGCAAGCTTACAAATTCTTCGTTAATCTTCTAACAACAACTGAAGTTCTATTGCTTACCGATAATCGAGTTCTTGCGGGTCGATTAACTCCCTGTTGTTATTACGATCTGAAACACTGGGAACTATTTCAGTCTAATCTCTCGGAGGACCTTGGATGCGGTACTCATACTAGGAGGCTGCCCGAAAATGCCCTTTTTATCATTTTGAACGAAGCGGAGCAGAGTGAGAAATCCGCTAAATCAAACACTTGAGAGAGTAAGATTTCTCGCCTTCGGCTAGAAATGACAATTCTCGGACGGCCTCCTAGGGTGGGACTGGGAAATTATTTGGAGGACAGGTTTTGACATGGGAATTTTAAAGCCTAAAAACAGCGATCATGCTTTGCTGGATACAGAGGCAAAGTACAGGGCAATAGTAGAAGCTTTTGACGGATTAATTTATGTGTGCTCGCAAGATTATCGCATAGAATTTGTCAATGCACATTTTATAGAGCGCACAGGCTATGATCCAACCGGTGAACCGTGCTACACAGCGCTGCATGAGCGTGATTCAATTTGCCCGTGGTGTGTTAATGAGGAAGTCTTCAAGGGCAAGACGGTTCGCTGGGAGTTGCAGAGTCCCAAGGATAATCGATGGTATTATGTCGTAAACACACCCATTTACATGGCTGACGGTCGAATGTCAAAGCAGGCCATGATTCTCGATATTACCGGCCGCAAGCGGATCGAAATGCTGCTTGAGGCTTATAATGACATCCTCGAGATGGTCGCTGCCGGCCAGCCCTTGCGGGATACTCTCGCCGCGGTTGCCGAAGTGATAGAAAAGATGCTGCCGAGTACCTGCTGCTCGGTGCTGCTTTTAGATGAGGGCGGCAAACGACTTCACCACGGGTTTGCATCAAACCTGCCCGACGATTACGTTTCAGCCGTTGACGGGCTTGCCGTTGGACCTAGAGCCGGTTCATGCGGTACTGCAGCTTATCGAGGAGAAACAGTAATTGTCGAGGATACATTTTCTGATCCTCTTTGGGAAGACTACCGTAGCCTGGTGGATAAATTTAGTCTGCGCTCCTGCTGTTCTGTACCCATTCGGAGCAGTTCCGGCAATGTATTGGGCACGTTCGCCCTGTACGGTTATCAACCACGTCGGCCGGCAGCAGATGAGGTGAAGATGCTGGAGTCGGCGGCTCACCTGTTAGGTATTGCTATTGAGCGCAAGCACGCGGAGCGACTAATAAGAGAAAGTGAGGAGAGATATCGGAGTTTATTTGAACAATCCAAAGATGCCATTTATATGACCGGCCTTGACGGCCATTTTATTGACGCGAATCAGTCTACTCTGCAATTGTTTGGATATAGCAAAGACGAACTCTTAAACAAAGTTAATGTGGCAGAGACTTATGTCAGGCCATCCGATCGACAGCGGTTCATAGAGCAGATATCACGTATGGGATCTGTCAGAGATTTTGAGGTGACGCTTCGGAAAAAAGATGGCAGGGAGATGGACTGTTTGCTCACTTCCAGTATCAAGAAATCCAAGGATGGCGAGGCTGCTGGATATCAGGGTATCATCAGGGATGTTACAGAGCAGAAGAAGGCCGAGCGGGCGTTACGTCAAAGTGAGGCTCAGTATCGGGCTGTTGTGGAAGACCAAACAGAACTGATATACCGTGCCTCACCCGATGGTCGTATCACTTTTGTGAATGAGGCCTATTGCCGATATTTCCAAAAGAAACGTAAAGAGTTACTTGGCGAAAGTTTCATGCCTTTTGTGTTTCACGAGGACCGGTTGCAGGTTCAGGAGCATTTCCGCTTCTCTCGATCAAACAAATCCGGTGGCAACCCATGAGCATCGAGTGCTGGCACCGAGTGGAGAGATATGCTGGCAACAGTGGACAAATCGACTTATTTTTGATGACTGGGGTAATCCTTTAGAAGTCCAATCCGTAGGGAGAGACACTACGCAAAGAAGGCTTATGGAGGATGCACTGCAAAAGAGTGCAGAAAAAATAAAGTTATTCGCGTATTCGGTTTCACATGACCTGAAGAGCCCGGCTGTTGGCTTGTATGGACTTACAAAACTCTTGCACAATAAGTACCGTGATATTCTTGACGAACGAGGAAGGACGTACTGCGATCAAATTTTGAAAGTGGCAGAGCAAATTGCAGCTCTGGTCCAAAAAATCAATCTATATGTGTCGGCAAAAGAGGTTCCACTCGAAGTCGAGGTTATTAGGATTGTGGAAATCCTTCGTATGATTAAGGATGAGTTTTCGGCACAACTTAATATTCGCCAAATCGGTTGGATTGAGCCGGAAATGTTACCGGAAATCAGAGCGGATAGAATTGCTTTACTCAGGGTTTTCAGGAACTTTGTAGATAACGCGCTAAAGTACGGTGGCGAGAAGTTGACCGAAATTCAGATCGGCTACGAACAAACTGACAGGTTCCATGTCTTGTCAGTTCGGGACAATGGGGCAGGTATAAAAGGCCAAGGCTCTGAGGAGCTGTTCAACTTTTTTGAGAGATATGGCGCAGCCAAGGAAATTGAGGGGACCGGGTTGGGACTGGCGATTGTCAAGGAGATTGCCGAACAGCACGGGGGCAGAGTTTGGATGGAAGCGCCGCCTGAGATGGGAACGACGTTTTTTATATCCATCGCCAGGAATTTATAGGCCCTCCGGGAAAACCTGCAGTTCAGCTCCCCATTATCTGGTTGAGAACAAGTACCTGATTGGGATGCACCATAAAGGCGAACATTATAGGATAAAAGAGATAGAGGCGAACAATGAATGAAAAGTTGAAGGCTATGGTGATGGCATCGTTTTTGGGTGATTCACTGGCGATGCCTGTTCACTGGATTTATGACACAACTGAGATTGACGAACGATTCGGGCAAGTAGAACAATTGTTGGATCCACCCAAGGATTCTTACCACAAGACCAGAGAGTCTGGAGAACTAACCCACTATGGTGATCAGACCATGCTTCTTCTGGAATCGATTGCAGCAAATTCCGATTTCAAGCTAGACTACTTTGCTGAAAGTTGGAAAAAGTTTTTCGAAAGTTACAATGGATATTTTGACAATGCCACAAAGGCGACTCTGCAGGACTTCGCTGAAGGTAAATCTCCGGCCGAAGCCGGTTCTTCATCCACAGACCTGGCTGGTGCTATAGCGTATTTCACATGACTTGATATTACGATTTTTTCAAAAATCTTCTTCTTCGGCCAAGAGATTGATGTCGATACCTTGATTTTCATCAATCTGGCCATCTTCTTCCCAATACTTGTCTTCTTCAGCCACGGTCTTAGCAACTAGCTTTCGGCATGTTTCCGATGTGACTTGCGAAAAGGCCAACGGTAAATTATCGCGGAATTGTTGAAGAGTAAAATCACAATGCTGGGCCATGTAATTCTTTACGATTCCCCAACACATCTCAATAGGCTGAAGTTCAGGGTGGTATTGCGGTGTTCTCAAGATTGAATGCCCTGCGGCTTCCGCTATCTTGTCGATTTTGTACTCTGGCTTTGGCTCATAAGATTTACACAGAGTATATAACTCTGCTTTCAATAAATCTTGTCCCCATGGTATTTGTTTGTCATCCAACCATTTCCTCAAATCTTCTTTAGTGGAGTTGGATTTTGGAAAAGACGTCTCTTCGGTTGCATTATGATAGCTGGCATTATCCATGATAATAATAGAATGTTCCGGGATATTCGGAATCAATTGCTCTTCAAACCATCTCGAAAAGTTACCATAATCCATTTGCCCATGATAATCGCCAGTCCTTTTCTTTGCCTCAAATATTAATCTTGCATTATCAACCCATCCTTTTACGGTGACTGCATTAACGACGATTAAACGCTCTCCCTTGCCCGCTGGCTTGTTTACTTCCGGACCATCCTCGTCGAAATACCAAGTGAACTGGTTTGAGTGGTTCTTGTTGATGAAGGTTTCATCAAGATAGACTTCAGGCCGTATAGGCGTTCCGGCAGGCTTCCTGTTCAAACGTTTCTGCCTGAGATACCGTCTTCTTGCAAGGATTACATAATCTCGTTCTTTCAATGCTGATCGGCGTTTTCCGGTTCCATAAGTGAAGCCCCATCTGCTTAGTGCTCTCCATAGCGTTGTGGCGGAAAAGGCATAATCGGGGTTAATCTTCGTTAAATGCTCGCGTACAAGCTCAACGGATACGTGCTGCCCTTTAAGATTCTGACCACGTATATATTGGCGAACAACAGGTTGCAGGTCATTTGGGATAGTGTATTCCGGCCGGCCTCGTGCTTTAGGCAAATTAGTCGGAACAGTCTGTTGGTTCTTGTTGTACTCGGCCATTATCCGGCGGACCGTGGCTTCGCCGATACCCAACGCCCTCGCTGTTTGCTGTATGCCCCATTCAGCTTTCAGATTGTTCTGATATCTTTCGATATCAAAGTATTGCTTCAAATTGACAACCAGCTGTTTCATTCCAAAAGTGAATACTTTTCCCTGGAATGCCATTGGCTCGACCCCAAATAGAATAAAGACAACAAACAACCCCATTCTACATGGAATCTTTGAATCATTGCAATATGGCTGTCAAGCGAAAAATATCAAGTCATATGAAAAATGCTATAGTCGAATCGGGCCCCTTGTGTATTTATACGCTGACGAGCCAGCAAAGCTCATAGCGAGCTGCAGATCCCAGGCTGCCATGACTCACGGCAATCCTGCCGTTGTTGACAGCGCCGAATTTTTCGCAAAAGTAGTACTGAAAGTTCTTAAGGGGAGCGCTCCAGTTGATGCTTTTAAAGAATTGGTCGAGGAGTTTCCCGGAAGCAATGATCCCTTCAAAAGATGGATCTCAGAAGCTCTTGAAAACATCGGTAAAGAAACTCGATATGTCATCAGCAAATTCGGCAAGAGTTGTGCCACGGAGGGCGCGTTTCGCTCCGTGGTTTATCTCGCAGCGCGATATCAGTCGAATTTGCAGGAGGGCTTAGTTGAAAACGTAATGGCAGGGGGTGATTCGGCCGCCAGAGGATTATTGCTCGGGATGATTCTTGGAGCTTGGGATGGCATTTCTGCAGTGCCCGAACAATGGATTGCCGGGCTGAAGAGTGGCGCTCACATTTCAGAATTATTGGCAAAAATCGATAGTGCGAAAAGTGCCGGCTGAGCATTCTGCCCGAATGCCGAATTATTCACAGCCAAAGGATTAAAACGCAGGCTAAATTCTACGCTGAGAGAGTGCAGAATTTAGCCTGCTATTCGTTATTTTCCACCACAAGTAGGGCAGCCGCCGCTTTCTTCTTCTTTTTTTGCTCCCCCTTCCATGCCTCTACCGAACTCTTTGACGATTTCAACAATTTCTCGAAGTCGATCGTCTACTTTTCTAAATAAAGTTTCTTCAGGGTAGGTTCCGTCTTCTTGAAGTGTACCTGCCTCCATCCCGGTGAGGATCTCGATGCCTTCTTCAATGGTTGAAACGGCCCAAATGTGGAATTTGCCTTCCCTTACAGCCTCGACCACTTCTTCCTGCAGTACCAGGTTGCGAATGTTTTTGGAAGGAATCATAACCCCTTGTTTACCGTTCAAGCCCTTGAATTTACAAATATCAAAGAAAGCTTTGATCTTATGCACCGCGCCGCCAATCGGCTGAATTTCGCCTTTTTGGCTGACCGACCCGGTTACAGCAATCCCCTGGTAGATGGGAACACCCGAGATCGCGCTCAGAAGCGCGTACAATTCAGTACTGGAAGCACTGTCGCCATCCACCATGCCATAGCTTTGTTCGAATGTCAGGGAAGCTGTCAGGGAGATGGGTTTGTTATGCGCAAACCGCTCTTTAAGAAAGCTGCTTAAAATCATAACCCCTTTTGTGTGGATGTTACCGCTCATTTTCGATTCGCGTTCAATCGCGACCACTCCCTCTCTGCCCACTGAAACCGCCGCGGTTATCCTATTGGGTCTGCCGAATTCGTGATCTCCTGTCATGAGTACGGATAGTCCATTCAGTTGTCCGACTTTAGTGCCCTCTGTTTCGATCCAGAAGATATCCTTCTCAATGAGTTCTTTAATCCGTTCCTCGATCAGGTTAGAACGATAGATGCGCTTTTGGATCGCGTTTTCCACGTGTTGTCTTTGAACGTACTCGGCATTGTCCAGCCCTGCGAAGTAATTCGCCTCTTTGATGAGATCGCTGATATCTCCCAGTTCGAGGGTAAGCTTATCCCGATCTTCAGTAACTTGCATGCTGTATTCAAGGACACGAGCCACTCCGGTCCTATCGAGATGCCGGATTTCATGGTCTCTGCAAAACGCCCCCATCATTCTGGCAGATTCTAAGATGTTTTCTTCCTTGGAATCCATTTGATTGTCCATATGGGCTTTGACCTTGAAGAGCTTCTGAAAACGATCATCGTAAGTGTAGAGAAGCTGATAGATGTATGGATCGCCAGTCAAGACAATTTTGAGATTGATTGGAATCGGCTCAGGGCGGATGGTGCGAGTGCTGAACATTCCGTATAATTCACCCAGATCTTCGATCCTGATTTCCTTATCTCTGAGAGCTCTTTTCAAAGCTTCCCAGGACAAATACCATTTCAAAAGATCCAGCGCCTTCATGACAAGATATCCGCCATTGGCCTTGTGCAGAGCGCCGGGCTTTACCATAGTGTGATCTGTAAAAAGTGCACCGAACCACGCTTGCCTCTCGATGGTTCCAAAAAGGTTAGGATAGGCCGGATTAGATTCAATCACCACCGGAGCTCCCTCCGTTTCCGAATTATCAATGAGCACATTCACTTCATATTTTCGTAGATTGACCTCTTTTTGCGGCATCGGAAAAGGAGCGCCGGGCTGTTGTTGAGCTTCCGGTTTCTTCTTGAAATCGTCGATATTTTCTAGAATGTCCTCCTGAACCATTTTCAGATAGTTTAGGACATGCTCTTCATCTTTGTATTTTTCTTC
Source organism: uncultured delta proteobacterium (assembly GCA_963781715.1). Taxonomy (GTDB): domain Bacteria; phylum Desulfobacterota; class Syntrophobacteria; order Syntrophobacterales; family Syntrophobacteraceae; genus Desulfoferrobacter. The sequence goes on along the minus strand of CAWAGW010000014.1, from coordinate 167,447 downwards.
GTAACTATCCATAAGCTGACCCACTACGAAGAGAGCGATTTCGTTGTCCAGTTTAGTGTGTTTTTCTTTGAATTCTGCCTCGGCTTCGCGAATATGCTTGATTGCATCCTTCATTTTATCGTGCAGTTCATCGCTTTTTTCGCGAAGCTTCTTTCTTTCCTCCTCTTCGAGCTGACGCAGGTCTTCCTGCGTCATCGGTTCTCCTTCTTTGTTAGCGGGAATTATCACCATGCCTACCTGCGAAAATTGCAGAACGAAGCCCTCTTCTTTGGCCTTTTCAGACAGCTCATCGATTATTTCGCGGCGTCGTTTTTCAAAAGACTGGTGTACTTCACTTTCTTTTGCCCTGTAATCATCACTGTCAAATACCTCCGGGATCTTGGCTTGCAGAGTGTCGATGAACTCGGCCATATCCTTCTTGAGTTCTTTACCGCGGCCAGGAGACAATTTGAGGCTTTTGGGCTTGTCGGTCTCTTTGAAATTGTAAACATAACACCAGTCAGGCGGAACTGGCTCCTCTTTAGCCTGATCCTTTATAAAGGTTTTGGCAATGTAGGTAAGGCCGGCTTTAGCAGGTCCTGCAATGTAAATGTTGTAACCATACTCTTTCATGCCCATGCCGAATTTAATGGCGTCTACCCCTCGTTCTTGCCCCACAACTTTCTTTTCCAGGGCTTCCAGGGAATCTGTATTTTCAAAAGGAAGTGACTCTGGATCAATGTAGGCCCGCAACTGATCGATCGATAGCTCTGGAAATTGCTTTGCCATGCTCTGCTCCTTCTCTAGAATCCGATGGGTGAACAAATTAGGCCGATAATATTGGAAACCAATAATAGCGGTTGTTGTCTAACTCAAAACATCAAGTTTTGCTCGTTTCTTATGGCTGGTTGCCGCAGCCTGCACTACTGTTCGGATGGCATTGATGGTGTTGCCGTTCTTGCCTATTATTCTTCCTAGATCGTCGTCTGCCACCTTCAATTCCATCAGCAACGTATCTTCATTTTCACTGGCGGCGAGAAGCACCTCTTGTGGGCTGTCAACGATTGATTTTACTAGATATTCAACCAACTCTTTCATATCATTCCTTTCAGATGTTCCGCCATCCTGGTTGCTTACAATTTTTCCATGACAGATCGAATCTTCTGTTCAGGGCTGCTTGGTTTGTCCCGACCATCATCTATTTCGATTTGTGTGAGGACCCCCTGCGCGTTGATATCTAAACAACTCTGATGCATCTGCTTCAAAACGTCCCAAATCTCATCGAGGTTTCCAGAGATAATCGTTCCCATTGCTGTCAGTTTGCAGCTGAGAGAGCCTGTCTTGGACAAATGCAACAGCTTTGGCTATGTAGTCGCCTATGCTGGTTCTTTGGATGCCAACGGGAAAAATGCTGACCCCAACTATGGCCATAGCGCATTCCTTTCATATTTCCCCATTGGGATGGGTGCCGGTTCTATGGTCATTTGAGAAAGAACGGCATGCAGTCCGTCGATGCTTTCTTGGAGATGTTCCTCTGTATGGGGTTCCAGAGTAAGCAACGGCTTGATTCCTCTGTTCTGCAGAAATTCGAACAGGAACAAGAAATCGATATTCCCTTGTCCAATTGGCAGATGGGCATCACAAGTGCCATCATTATCGTGCAGATGCAGTTCCCGCAAATAGTCGGCCAAGCTCCTGACCCATGTTTGCAAATTGGTTTCTGAGAAGCTATTCTGATGGCCAACATCCAGGCAAAATCCGAACCAGGGAGAATCAATCTGCCGAAGTAGGCCCAAATGAAATCCTGGATCGCTTTCCCAGACATTTTCAAGCAATATTGGTACCTTCGAGTTTTCCGCTCTCACAATCAATGGTTCCCACAGGGCTACGCTTTTATCCAGCCAAAATTCTGTTTGTCCCTGGTGATGAGATGGGTCGTAGCCCGTATGGCATACTATCTGTACGGGTTCGAATATACTTACAAGGTCGAAAAACTGATGTAGCCGCAACGAAGTTACCTGGCGGATCAGAGGATCCAGGCTACCAGGGGCCAAATCCCAAAAGGGAGCATGTAGAGTAATACCACAAGACAATTTCTGCAATCGTTTTGCGATAGCCTTAAATTCAGAGCGATTAACTTGGTCCAATTCTGCAGCTTCGAATCCTATTTCTACATTTAAGCGATGATCTATAATCATATCAATGTAGCGAGGAATAAATTTCCACGCTACATTGATATGAACCGATCTGACTATCGGCAATTTGTCGTCATCCAATGCGATCATTATTGCCCCCGTTTGACCATTTAAGTTACCAACATATACTCACCATCAAACATAACCATGTCAATATCTTTCGAGCGTTTATCAGTTCCTCCTGTGAATAAGACATTTCGATAAGGATTGTCTCTCAGATGAGGATAAAGCTGGTTCTCTCGGCTTGCGCGGTTGTCTTTCCATTGACGAAAGAGAACGGCTTTGTTAATGGTTCCCAACACGAATATGGGATTAATTGAAACAAAAGCGAGAATAAGAACGATGAAACAATATGTTATCGATCAATTGCGTGAGTCTGATTACTATCAAATTCGAGACTATCTTGAACAGCGAGCAAAAAAAACCGTTCTTGATAAAATTTATCAAATGGATCTTCCCGCAGATCTTTATACCGAGACCCAGGCTGTGCATCATGACTGCCAGCCTTTCTACTTCGCTATCAATTTGACTCGAAAACAAATTTCTTTTGAATGGTTGATCAGGAGTCATCAAACTCTTCGCTGCGGATGTATTGGATATGCTTCACCGGAACAAAGAGATCACATCATTTCTTTTGCCGATAACATGCTCGACCAATTGAAGATAAAGATTTGATGGTTTCTGTGATTACGCCATTCATCGAAGGTCTTTGCGCCGATAAACCACTCCCTCAGAGGTGGAAAAAACTGCTTCGTAATCCTCCTCGAGCAACCGCTTCAGGTAGGGAAACTTGGACGGGGGATATTTCTTGGCAGGAGTGCTGGGATCGGTGTCAATAATGAATGCGGGGGGTGACTTTTTGAATTCTTTCTGAAGGATGTCCCATGCCCCGGGATGAATACGATCTGTCGTGTCGAAATTCGGATCATCTTTCAAAGGGCTGCCCCACACATATCCTGTCAGCGGGTAGTAGTGTATGTAGCGAGACGCGGGCCGCCGGTTTGCTTCAGCATAGAGGTTGTCAAGCCTCCCCCAAAAAAACACTTTGTCCGTCGGTTTGGAATGTTGACGGACGTATCGAACCAGATCGTTCTCAGGCCTTTGCTGCCACAAATAGAAAGTGTTGATGCACAGAAAAGCAATAGCTGTGAAGCCTAGCAAAAGTTTTAAAGTGCGCGGTCGTAGCAAAAAGAATTGGTAGGATCTCTTGTTGGTCCAGATTGCCGTCATGGCCGGAGCACCCAGCAGGGTCAAGGCCGGCAGAAGCTGGATAAAATAATGAGAATAGAACCGGCCGCTGGCGCTGACACCAACGAAGGAAAGAGCCAACAGAATCAACAAGGCGTTCAATTCCGGGCGTAAAGACTCCCAATAACGAGCTCCCCTTTTGCAGCACTCTCTCAGCGAAAGAACAGAAACAATAATAAGAGGATGCCAGGCTGCGATGTAACACAGAGTGCGGTTGATTCCTATTTGCCAAAATATTGGGTCGGTGGGTCCGTGATAAAGATCATGATCCTTGATGATCCAATAGTACGTCTCGTCCAGAATGCCTTGATGATATAATAAGAGGGCCGCTATACCCAGAGTGAAAAAGTAACTGATAGTGAGAACGGAGGCTTGCAGGAAGCTGTGAAACATCCTTAAGTGGTGTTTGACCCGATAAGACGGCAGCAAGAGGTAGATGCCGATGGGAATGGCTGCAACCGCGGCGGGCTGTTTGATGAGAAATGCACAACAAAGTAAAATCCCGCTTGCGGCAAGTTCCAGTCGATACTGGGAGGTATTCTGCCTGAACGCGATAAAGAGAGCCCATACGATGGGTAGGTTCATCATGACCTCGCCATTAAAGGCAAGAGTCTGGTACTGGCCGGGTGTCGTCGCAATCGTATAAAATAAGGCTGCGGTCAGCCCCACGCCCGGGTCAAATAATTCCTTACCGATGGCGTACAGGCCGCACATCGTCAGGAGAATCCAAGCTACGGCAATCAGGTGAAACGGCAGCCAGTTGTATGGACCGACAACAAAGAAAATGGTTTCATATATCCAAAACAGCAAGGGAGGTTTTCGCTCGACTACATCAATGTAGAGGGATTGTCCATGCAGCAGTTCATTCGCAATCACTGCGTACCCGCCTTCGTCATCGACCGGCTTAGGATGAACAATTGCGGGCAAACGAAGAAATATGGTCAATAAGACAAGCAGAAGAGCCCATTTATAATGGGCAGGCATGATTGCTGGCATGAGTTTTAGAGTGGAAAACCTTGACGTCACTGTTGCACCGGCGATGAATGATCAACCAAAGATTTATCTTGAGAGCTTGATCGGCAGCATGGACGACCCGGCAAGCTTTCCTTGCCTTGCTTCACGCCAGGTTCGCAGCCCAAGTTGACGTCTGAAGATCCACATTAAAATTCCCAGGCCGATGTGAAGCCAGTAGTCGATAAATCGATTAATTAAGGTGATAGAGCCGGCCAATGGGGTAGCAGCGCCGACAATGCGCAGACAGCTGAACATTGTAAGTTCCACCACGCCAGCCCCGGAAGGCGTCAGAGGAAACGCCGAAGCCAGCAGGGGCACTACGGTCAGAAAGAGCACCTCTCCAGGGCTGAGCGCCATGCCAAATCCATATGCGAGAAAATAGATCCAGAAAGCTTCCAGGGTCCAGATAATGGCTGTTAGACCGATGATGCTAGGCACTTCGCCAATTCGAGGCCACATACCGCTATGAAAGGCCCGAATCAAAATTCTAATCCTCTCTGGGATCCAAGTGGGGAGTGACTTGTTCAAGACAAAAAATACCATCATAATGAAGGTGGATCCCAAGGCGATTACGCCTCCCCCGATCAAGGCCCACAATACGGAATTGGGAAGTTGAGTGGATAAAAGGAACCAAGAAGCTAGGAGAGCCAGGGACAACAGTATCCAGGCATCGAGCGTACGCTGAAAAACTATGGATCCGATTGCCTCCGTACGACTTATCCCAAGATTTATCCTTGCCAGATGTGCTCCATAGATATCTCCCAACTTAGCTGGCACCACATTGTCTACAAAATTGTAGAAGAAAACCACTTGCCCGAATTTGGATGTACTGCCTCTGTAAGGCAAGTGGGCAAGACAGTGCTGCCATCGCAAACCGCGCACGGGGTAAGCGAGATAGTGGCACACAGCTCCGAGCAGGACGTAATACTTTTTACAAGCTATAATCTCTTCCCAAACACTCTGCCAGTCTACAAAAGTAACCAGTACTAAAAGAAGAGCCACTGTAGACAGTCCACTCAAGATGGACTGCCAGCCCCAGAGTCGTGGAAGTAGGTCGATGCCATTAGATGATGAGATGGGTGGACTCGTATTCTTTATGTTTCCTGTAAACATTTTGATGCCAATTTATGCCTTTTCCGGCCAGTTCGTAAAGCTGAGTTCGCTTATTTTTCAGGCTCATCGCGGATTAACGTGATAGGGTCGCTCCAAAACCGTTCACCCTGAGGTATCGAAGGGTGAATCATCTGTTCGTGCTTCGATACCTCAGCACGAACGGGATGCATGATTCCCACTATTCCGCGATGAGCCATATTTTCAAAATCCAACCTGTGCCTGTGGTAAAAGTCGTGAATGGTCACGCTCGAGTTCCGGACATAGTCACATGAGTGGATCCTTCACTTGGAAGTCGCGTAGAGCGGCGCACCACCGTTGGCTACGGCGCGGAATTGAGCGAGTGTCTGTTCGATGGCCCTCTCAGCGTAGAGCGCGAAAGCCTGTACTTGAAGGGTTTCAGCCAGCAGACGCTCAGCAACGGGAAACTTGCGACGCGGCCTCACTCCATAGAACTCTACCAGCGCGTTGTGTTCCGGTATGAGCGGGCGCCCTTTGTATTCCACAGGGCAATTTTGCTCCTTTAGGCGGCCAAGAACAAATTCCGCACTTCCAAGGGATGAAGTATCCACTCGTACAGGAATCCGCCAGTAAACACGGCTGGCCTCTTTGGGGGCCAAAAAAGTCTGAAACCCGGACACATGGGCGAGGCCTAGTTCGAATCTTCGAGCGTTTTCAACCAGCCGTTGGGAACGCTCGGCGTAAGTTTGCAGCTGATCAAGAGCCAGTGCCATGGCAAAAGGATGTGGACGGTACTTAACGCCTACGGAGTTATGCATGTGCTTGTATTCCGCTGTGATAAAGGCTTGAGGAACACGGTTTACGTGCCCGTAAAGCAGCATGCGATCTCGGTAGCGGTCATTGTTGGTTGTGACTACCCCGAGTTCGCCTCCGGATATAAGCTTTCCTTTACCGAAAGAGGTGCAAACGAAGTCGTAATAGTGTCCCAAAGGTCTGTCTTTCCAAAGAACCCCATGTGCGTGAGACGAATCGCTTATGAGGGCGACTCCATGACGGTTCGCCAGTCTTTTCAATGCAGATACATCAGCCGGGCACCCCCATGGCTGATGCACAATGATGGCGCGGGTTCGAGTTGTCAGCAATTGTTCAGCTTCTTCGACATTTAACGTCAAGTTGTCATCTCGAACATCGCAAAATATAGGAATTCCGCCAAGCATGCATACCGGCAAAGCCATGGCATAATATCCATAAGCGGGAATTACGACCTCATCGCCCGGCTGGATGTTTAGAGCAAACAAGGCCATATGAAGGGCAGCAGTGCCGTTACAGGCGGCTACGGCATGGCGGGCGCCAAAAAAATTAGCACTTGCGCCTTCAAATCGCTCCAGAATACCACCATCGGCCACAGAAAGATCTTCCGCAAGCACTTCTCTCACAATACGTTCCAACTTGTGATCATCCAAGCCGTAGAAGATTCGCTCGAGCTTTTCCATTGACATCAAGATAATGCTCTCCCCTAATCAAGGGTTACGACAAGCCCGCCCATGACCGTATAAGCCGAGCGATTCTCTCCATCTGCCGTTTTGGAATGATGGGATAGACACAGATTTCCAATATTGATGTTTCCCTTGGGATACTTAGTCCCAAGGCAGGATCTTGCTCAGAGTGAAAGTGTCTGAGTTTCTTGCAGTCGGTCATGTCTGTAGTTTTAGTGTCTATTCCATGGCGGAGCAGGAAGCTGCGAAGATCATTGCGCTTCTGAGGATCCACTGTCAAAGGATAATAAACGTAGACATGGTCTTCTCTCAACATTTTTGGTGGCTGTACAAAAGGTATTTCTCCCAAATTTTCCGTGAGCACCCGAGCGTTTTGTCGCGCACCTTCATTGAAAGCGTCGATATGCCTTAGTTGCAGCAATCCCAGGGCCGCTTGAAGATTTGCCATACGTTCGACTCGAGGTTGGGAAGAGACAAACTGGTTGAGGAGTTCATCCCCGACAGCCGAATCCATAAGTGGTTTTCCTAGAGCAAGCTTAAGTCGCAGAACCTGATAAGCTGTCAGTCCGAATACCAGCGGTCGGGTCACCAGCCACTTGGTCCATATGGAAAAAGCATGTGACAGGATTGAGGTAGTTCCTGAGATTGGGGCCTTCGCTAGAATTGATCGAGCACGTTCGGCAATTGCTGAGTCGCCGGTGGATATGGCTCCGCCACCAAAACAGGGCATATTTTTCCCTTCTGCAAAGCTGAATATTCCAACGTCTCCAAAAGTTCCCGCTTGCTGACCGTTTACCCTCACTCCGCAGGCATGGGCGCAATCCTCGAGTAGTTTTATTCCGCGATTTTTTGTGAGTTCCGCTATCTCGCTGATAGGACACGGCTGTCCAAAAATGTGAGTGGCTAACACTGCTCCAGTGTTTTCGTTGATTTTTGGTTCTATGTGCTCCGGTCCTGCGTTGAAAGTGTTCGGATCGACATCACAAAAAATTGGTTTATAACCCAGTAGTTGAGCCACCATTGGCATTACCGGAAAGGTAAAGACCGGAAAAATTATTTCCATTCCCTTTTTCAGGTCAAGCGCCTCCAATGTCAACTGAAATGCCGTGCGACCCGATGAGGCGCCAAAGACGTATGGAACTCCCAACCATTGGCCGAATCGCAAAGCAAATTCATCCAGTGCCGTGCCTTCCTGCAGCGACATGTTGAGAACATTTCTTAGCAATAACCCGAGAGTTCCGGGGGGAAGATTCACGCATCTTCGAGGTACTAACCCTATGAGCGCCATGGTTGATCCTGTTTCCCTAAAAGTCAGTTTTACAGCAAAGCGCAGCTTTGTAGCCTTCTTTAACCGGCTTGCTTTTCCAGAAAACCTTGTGGATCCCGAGAAGCGTTTTCAGGATGTCTGGATTATGTAGATAGAATCGCCAGTGTTTCCAGATGTGATTCACAGCGAAACGAGGCCGTAGTATGTAGCGCCGGTAAAATGCTGAGCGCAGCTTTACAAGATCGTCCACCGGAACTTCGGAGAGAGCCGTTTTAGGAGTTGCGTAATGAAACATCTCTGCAGGTTCGACTCCTAGTAGTTGATGTTTATACCTTTCCCATGCCTTAGAACCAGGATATGGCGTATAAAAATGCACCTGAATACTGTCAGAGTTGAGTTTTTGCGCCAATTGGATGGTTTGTTCTATCTCCTGGGGGGTTTCGGTGGGGCTGCCGATTACATAGTAGGCATTGGTTCCGATGCCGAGTTCCCGTGTCCAGCAAAATGCCTGATTGCACAGTTGGGACCATGGCTTGGTTTTTGTTGTTTTGTTCATGTCATCGATGATCCGCTGTGAGCCGGATTCCACTCCTATCCCGAGCATGATGCAGCCCGCCTGCTTCATCAGTTTGAGGAGCTCGTAGTCGATTTCATCTACACGTACTCGAGCCATCCATGGAATCTTAGATTTCCGCGCGATGAGTTCATGGCAGATTTCCTGGACGAAGCCCCGGTGTGCAGAAAAACTATCATCTTGAAAGGAGATGATGTTGACCCCCTGACGCTCCAAGTGCTCGAATTCGTCGGCAACGCTCGCAGGTGAACGTTTTCTAAGCTTTTTACCCACACTCACCCGCATGACCTCACTGCAAAACACACAGTTGTGAGGGCAACCTCGCATGGCGATGATGTAGCCCCAAGTCACGCGTCTAGGAACTCGAACCGGAAAAATCGAGCGGTAGGCCTCCAACTCCTGGCTGCTGTAGGACGGGAATGGAAGATCGTCAGGATTGGTCACAACGAATCTTCGCCCGTGAATGTAATGGTCGAGAAAGTGCTCTTTCCATGTTTCCCCACTCTCAACATCATCCCGCCTGATCCATTCAAAGAGACGAAAAAAAGCTTCCTCCGGTTCTCCGAGCAGGATTGCAGCGTAGTCTCCACGGTTTTTATTCTCCCCCCCGTTATTCGAGTAATAACCTTGGCCGATGCCTACGATGAGCGGTGAGTTGGTTCCGCGCCTTAAAGCTGCAGCGAACTGATCGGCCACATGAACGTCAAAACTGGAGGCCGAGACTACGATCAAGTCCGGGCCGGTTTGGTCTGTACTTTCTATAAGTTCAGACACAGTCATGGGATGAATCCAGCAATCTAGGCTGTGCACCTCTATACCGCGGTAGGTTTCCAAGCCTGCTTGTATGTATTTGAGGGGATAACAAGGATCGAAAAATTGCGGGTGATCAACATCTTTGTCAACTTCCGAGGTAACACGTACAAGCAGAACCGACCTAATTTCCACAATAATCTCCTGATTTTCACTTCCTATCGATACTGATTCCAGGGAGAATCGGTCGCATCTGTTTTCAAATTGCGGCCTGCATGCCATTCTCGTATGCCTGAACACGCCTGTCAAAAACTTCGCACACCTTTTCAAATACTTCATCGACCGAAATAATCTGCATACAAAGATTGTTTCTGCATGTCAACCGGCGGTTGTTGTATGCGTTGACGCACGGACTGCACACAGTAGCTGCCCAAATCACGTGGCTGCGTTCGGAGGGAGCCGCAAAGAGGTGTGGAGTTTCTGGACCGAAAAGCGTTATGGTGTCGATAGGTGTGAGGGTGGCAAAATGAGCCGGACCGCTGTCGTTGGTGACAAGTACTTCGGATTGGGAGTATGTTATGAGGAGTTGCCGGAGCGTGGTTCGGCCTGCCAGGCTAAAGCAACGATCAGAGGCCACTTGACTGACGAGATGCTCAACTGGCGCCTTCTCGTTCAGAGCCCCTGTAAATGCAATGTAAACGGTCGGATATCGAACCAGAAGCCGCCGTGCCAATTCAACGTATTTGCCGCCTTCCCATCTTCTAAGCGGAAGCAAATCGCTGCAATTGGCATTTAACAAGATGATGGGGGGGAGATGATTTTGTTTCGTGAACTCCCCGATCATAATTCTCACGGCTTCGATTTCGTCTACTCCAGGTGAAAAGGTTGGCAATGGTGTGTGTCCAAAGGGCGGCGCTTGCAAGCCGAATGCCGGGAATAGCTCAGCAGGATGGTTAAGTGCTTCCACCATAGTCTCGAATGCTTGGGAAGTATGAATGTGAGGGTTATACACTAACCGGTGGGTCATGAGGTCACCTCTGAACGGCCCGTCACCGGAATATGAGTGGAAGCCGACGCGTCGGGTAGCTCCACTCAAATAAGTGAAAATGGCAGAGGATCTGGCAAAAAATTCCATGTCTACCGCGGCATCTAGCTTCAGAAACTTCATCCTTCGAACTGCTGCTACCGTTGACGCCACCAGCGAAATCAAAGACTGTGTCTTTAGGGAGATCACATTTTCGACCGGGATGATAGACAGCGCATCTAGGATGAATCTGTTCTCCTCAAAGACTAGAAAGTATACATTTTCCCGTCCGACCATCTTTGTGGCACGAAGAATAGCTCCGTAGGCCAAAACGGTGGATCCCTGTTCAGCCAGCTTTACAAAAAGGATTCTTTGAACAGAGGCTTGGACATCTCGTCGCAGGTAGCCTTTCAGTTTGCGGACAATGGTTAAGACCAGGGCTATCCCTGTCCCGACCCAGCTGTCTATATTCCGTAATGTGGATACCTTCATTTCGACCGCCGTCTGCTAATATCGGTAAAGTTTGAATCAGATGAAACTCATGTAGTTCCAGGAAATGGGTGCAGCATGAGATCCGCGATAACCAATAGCACCATAGCCTCACAAACTGGGACGATACGCGGGATTGCGGAGACATCATGGCGACCCTTTATTTCGATGGTGGTCGATTCTCCATCGACGTTAACGGTTTGCTGCGGTATAGAAATTGATGGTATCGGTTTTACTGCTACTCGAACGACGATGTCCGACCCGCTGGACAGCCCTCCCAATGTCCCTCCTGCGTGATTGCTTGCATAGCCTTGAGCGGTGATGGGATCATTGTGTTGGCTTCCAAGCATCGCGGCCGATGAAAAGCCTGCTCCAATCTCAACGCCTTTGACTGCCCCGATGGACATAAGTGCCCCTGCAAGCCGGGCATCGATTTTATCGAAAACAGGCTCGCCCAATCCAGCCGGGCAGCCTCGAACACATACCTCAACTATGCCGCCGATCGAGTCACCCGCGGTTTTCACCTCTTTTATACGGGCTTCCATTGCCGGGATGCATTCGGAATCCGGGCAAAAGAATGGATTTTGATCAATTTCGTTCCAATCATGCTTACGTGCATGCACACCTCCTAAAGCTTTGGTGTAGCCCTTAATATCAATTCCGTGTTGTTTTAAGAACTTTCGAGCAACGGCCCCTGCTGCAACTCGCGCTGCGGTTTCCCGGGCTGAACTGCGCCCGCCTCCTCGCCAATCCCTAAAACCATATTTTTGTTCGTAGGTGCGATCCGCATGCCCCGGGCGATAAACCTTTGCCAACGGGCTGTAGTCTTTACTTCGTATATCCCGATTATAAATGATAACGCTAATAGGAGTTCCGGTAGTGGTTCCTTCGAATACACCGGACAGAATTTCAACTCGATCTGGTTCTCGGCGGGGAGAAGTATATCGTCCGCCTGGCTTTCGCCGATCCAGGTCGGATTGAATGTCTCCCTCCGTTAAAATGATACCTGGTGGGCAGCCGTCGATAACAGCTCCGAGAGCGGGTCCATGAGATTCACCCCAAGTGGTGACACAAAAAAGACGGCCGAAAGTATTTCCTGCCATAAACGACTCCCTGTGCACGGCACCGCACTTGCTGAACTCGGCGCGGGTTGACTCTTCAGCGGAAAAAGTTATTCTAAATTATCTCACAAGGGGCCAAGTTTTGTAAGAGCTTTCATGGAGAGATGAGGTTTCTACGATCGGTAAGTAGCAACTTTTTGGAAATTGATCTGCTGGGGCATAAAGTCGAGTGTGTATTTCAAAGGTTTTTTATTAAATCTCCTGCGGAGTTCTTTACTGCATCGGACCAGCGGTGAGAGGGAGGAGTGCGGATGAGTGAGCATCATCCTGAATTTGGGGAAGAACTGGCGAGCGGTGTTGAAGAGGAGCTCGAAGAGCCCCCAATGTACAAGGTGCTGCTTCACAATGACGACTACACCACCATGGAGTTCGTGGTGGAAATACTGCAGAAGGTTTTTTACAAGTCTCCGGCTGAGGCAACGCGTATTATGCTATTGGTGCATAGAAATGGGGTCGGAGTCTGTGGGATCTACACAGTCGAATTGGCAGAAACGAAAGTCGAATTAGTTCACCACTTGGCGAAAAAAAACGGTTTTCCGTTACAATGCACCATGGAAGAAGCATAAATGATTAACAGGGAATTAGAAATCACATTTGCAGCGGCTATCAAAGAGGCTAAAGCCCGGCGCCATGAATTTTTTACTCTTGAACATATCCTGTATGCGATGCTTTACGATGTCACAGGTAGGCGCATACTCTATCACTGCGGTGCGGACCTCGAGAACTTGAAAGAGCGTTTGGAGAAATTCTTTAAAGAAAGGGTTGAGGTGCTGCCGGAAGGCAATGACCAGGATCCCCTCCAGACCATGAGTGTGCAAAGAGTGCTTCAGAGAGCGATCATGCATGTCCAGGGAGCGGAGAAAAAGGAAGTTGACGCGGGGGACATTCTTGCCGCTATGTTCTACGAAGAACATTCCTATGCGGTTTATTTCCTAAAGGCTCAGGGAGTTACCAGGTTAGACGTTTTGAGCTACATTTCGCATGGCATCTCCAAGGTTGAAGAACCAGAAGATAGAGCCGGCGAAAAACCTTCTCTAGCTCCCGCCCCGGGCAACAAGCAGGAAACGCACAAGGCTAGTGCCCTGGAGAGCTTTACCGTCAACCTCATCCAGCGGGCATCGGAAGGTTTAATTGATCCCCTCATCGGGCGCGGAGATGAGGTCCTCAGGACACTTCAAATATTGGGCAGACGTACTAAGAATAACCCTATCTTTGTGGGCGATCCTGGTGTTGGCAAAACGGCTATTGCCGAGGGTTTAGCTCGACAGATCGCGCGCAAAGAGGTCCCCGTCTCATTCCACGATGTAGAAATATTTGCCTTGGACATGGGCGCATTGCTTGCGGGGACGAAATTTCGCGGGGATTTCGAAGCCAGGCTGAAGGGGGTAATCCAGGAACTAAAGAAAAAACCGGGCGCCATTCTTTTCATCGATGAAATCCACACGGTGGTAGGTGCGGGTGCGACCAGTGGCAGCTCCATGGATGCCTCCAATATTCTCAAACCGGTGCTGGTCAGTGGTGGCATTCGCTGCATCGGATCAACCACTTACGAAGAGTATAAAAACCATTTTGAGAAAGACCGGGCTCTAAGCCGTCGTTTTCAAAAGGTTGAGATTAGCGAGCCGTCTATTGAAGAGACTTATCAGATCCTGCAAGGACTTAAGTCCTATTATGAGGAGCATCACGAAATACGCTACACAGATTCAGCGTTAAGAACGGCTGCCGATCTTGCTGCGCGCCATATTAACGATCGTTACATGCCGGACAAAGCCATCGATGTGATCGATGAAACGGCTGCGAGTCTGCGGCTCAAGAAAGATCGAAGGGTTCGCAAGATAGTAAATCCAAAGGATATTGAGCTTGTGGTTGCGCGCATGGCAAAAATACCGGCGCGCAGTGTTTCATCCAACGATCAATTGCGTCTTCAGCACCTGGAAGACGAGCTCAAGAATCGGGTCTTCGGCCAAAATATTGCCATCGACATGCTGAGCAAAGCGATTAAGCGTGCAAGAGCCGGTTTGCGCATTCCAACAAAGCCCATTGGATCATTTTTGCTTATCGGCCCGACAGGTGTGGGCAAAACTGAGGTTGCGCTACAACTGGCTAACATTCTCGGCGTCAACTTTCTCCGCTTTGACATGAGTGAATACATGGAAAAGCACACGGTTGCGCGTTTGATAGGTGCCCCTCCAGGATACATTGGGTTTGATCAGGGTGGTCTTCTGACTGATGCGATCCGCAAAAATCCCTACAGTATTTTGTTGATGGATGAAATCGAGAAAGCTCATCCGGATCTCTTCAGCATTTTATTGCAGGTCATGGATCATGCCACTTTGACGGACAACAATGGTAAGAAGGCCGACTTCCGTAACGTCATTTTGCTGATGACCTCCAATGCCGGGGCGCGTGAAATGAACAGCCCTTCAATTGGCTTTGGTAACATGGAAAACGACACAAGAGTGGCCAAGGGAGTTAAGGCCGTAGAAAAGCTTTTCAGCCCTGAATTTAGGAATCGACTGGACGGAACAATCCCATTCAATGGCCTGAACATTGGAATAATGGAAAGGATAGTAGACAAGTTTATCGCCGAGCTGGAAATACAACTATCAGAAAAGAAGATTTATTTTGAATTGACTTCATCTGCTCGATTGTGGTTGGCCGAGAATGGATATGATCCGGCGTTCGGAGCGAGACCGCTGGCAAGGCTAATTCAGACTGAGGTTAAAGACGTTTTGGCCGACGAGATCCTGTTCGGTCGATTGCAAAACGGAGGTCGGGTGCGGATTGACAGGTTTGAAGAAGGAGCATCCAAAGACCATATGAGATCTACTGAAAATCTTACCTTTTCATTTTTGGAGGACTAAGGCGTCAGGTTTTCTGGTGGGGAGATCCGAGCGCGATAGGTAGTTTGTCAAGGCTTGTTGAGTTGTATTCTTTAATTGAATGCTGTTCCGCCTCATTGGCGAAAATCCGGTAAGATTTATCAAGGTTTTCACATCGAGGCCGTTATGTTTAAATAATGTGTTCTCTTAGCTATGCCGATTTTTCGACTGACCAAAGCCCTCTTGTTCCCTCCTTGTCACTATGCGGAACCAGACGGATTATTGGCTATCGGTGGTGACCTGTCGCCGGAACGCCTGTTGCTTGCTTATCAATTGGGTATCTTCCCATGGTATTCCGAACACACCCCAATCCTATGGTGGTCGCCTGACCCCAGACTTGTCCTGTTCCCACATGAATTACGAATCAGTAAAAGCCTTCATCGAGTAATCAAAAAAGATGTTTTTAGGGTGACTGTGGACCAGTCTTTTCGCCAGGTCATAGAGCAGTGTGCCGAAATCCGCAGGGGGCAGGGCGAAGGAACTTGGATTTTACCTGAGATGCTTGATGCTTACTGCCTTCTCCACCGTCTGGGATATGCGCATTCTATTGAAAGCTGGTTTGAAGGTGAATTGGTTGGAGGTCTTTATGGTGTAGCTATAGGGAGAATCTTCTTCGGTGAGTCCATGTTTACCAAAAAGACCGACGCTTCCAAGGTCGCATTTGTCTATCTCGTTAAAATGCTGCAGCGTTGGCATTTTCAATTGATTGATTGTCAAGTTTCGACCCGTCACCTCAAAAATTTTGGCGCCCGTGAAATTCCTCGCAATGATTTCCTCGCTCGTCTGTCTTCCGCAATCAAAAGTCCCGTCAAGCTCGATATCTGGTCGGAAAAGAATATTTCCCATGGCCACACTTCTTGACCGGCTTAGGGTAACCAGCGATCCAGCGATATGAGGATTGACAATCCTGGTCCAGTTTGTTACGCAATAACGTTTAAATTTCTGGAAAAAATGATGCACTGAACGTTAGGGAGGGCAAAATATCGTGAAAAAGACTCTGTTCCTCAATCCGCCATCCTTTGAGGGCTTCGATGGGGGGGCGGGTGCACGTTATCCCGCAAGGCGTGAGGTGACTTCATATTGGTATCCAACCTGGCTGGCTCAACCGGCTGCAATTGTGCCTGGCAGCAAACTTGTCGATGCACCGCCGCAGCGAATGAATATGCAAGATGTCCTCAAGATTGCTGCCGAATATGAACTCATTATCATGCACACCAGCTTTCCTTCTCTGGTAAATGATATCAAGTGTGCAGAGGCTTTGAAGTCTCAGAAACCCGACACAAAGATAGGTTTTATTGGCGCTCATGCCACCGTTTTGCCGGAAGATACATTGCGTCAGGCTGCTGAAGTGGATTTCGTGTGCCGTAACGAATTCGATTACACTTGCCTTGAACTTGCGGAGGGAAGGCCTTACCGGGAAATAAAGGGGATCACCTATCGCAGCGGGGATGGCACCATACAACATGCACCGGAGAGAGAGCTCTCTCAGGATTTAGACCACTTGCCCAGTGTCCTGCCGGTGTACCATCGCGATCTGGATGTTCGGAACTACTTTATCGGATATTTGTTGCATCCGTATGTATCATTTTACACGGGACGGGGTTGCCCGGGCAGATGCACTTTTTGTTTGTGGCCGCAGACTATTGCAGGACACAGATACCGCACCAAAAGCCCGGCTGTTGTCATCCGTGAGATGGAAGAAGGAAAGGAGCTTTTCCCGCAAGCTCAAGAATGGTTTTTTGATGACGATACTTTCACCGCTGACCGAGCTCGAGCTATTGAAATCAGCAAAGGACTCAAGAAGCTCAAATTGACATGGTCGTGCAACGCTCGTGCGAATCTCGATTTTGATACCCTCAAGCAACTGCGAAATAATGGTTTGCGCTTATTGGTGGTAGGCTTTGAGACTGGCAATGAGGATATTCTAAAACGTATCAAAAAAGGCGTAACGCTCGACATGTCGCGCGAGTTCGTGAAGAACTGCACCGAATTGGGCATCAAAGTGCACGGAACATTCATAATTGGGTTGCCCATCGAAAGCCGACGGAGCATCGAGGAGACCATACGGTTTGCTCAGGAACTTGATCCTTATAGTATCCAGGTATCAATTGCAGCTCCTTTCCCGGGCACGGAACTCTATGACGAGGCGGTGCAGAATGGTTGGTTGAACAACGGCGCGCCGCTGACAGACAGTGGTATCCAAATGTCTACCCTGAACTATCCTGACCTGACGATCGAGGAGATCGAAGATTCAGTCGAGCGGATGTATCGTCAATTCTACTTTCATCCGAAGCCGATTCTGCGCATGCTGCGGGAAATGGCAACAAATCGGCACTTGTTGGTTCGCCGCTTGCGAGAGGGTAAAGAGTTTTTGGATTATCTTAATGTGCGTAAACAATCGGGACACAGCAGGAAGCATCAAGAGCATCTGCAGTGAGCCAAATAGGCGCTGTCATGGAAACTCAATGGATTTCAGCCGAAAATAGGAACAAACTTCGCCAGTGTAAGGCTATTTTGTTTGACTTCGGAGGCACCTTGGATTCCGATGGTGAGCATTGGCTGGACCGGTTCTATGAACTATATGAGACTATAGGTCTTGATCTGCGCAGGGACGTGATTAAAAAGGTATTCTATCAAGCTGACAGGATGTGCTGCGACGATCCACAAGTGGATCGGATGGGGCTCAGGCCTCTGATGAAGCACCATATCCGGTATCAGTTCTTGATGCTGAATTTAGATAAAGCTGCAGATGAAGAAGTCCGAATGATCGATGAATTTTGTTCCAAGACCGAATTTTACCTAAGGAGGAATGCCTCTCTTCTGAGACGCTTGCAAGATCGTTACAAGATGGGAATAGTTTCCAATTTTTATGGTAATGTTTCAACAATTTGTGAAGAGGCCGGATT
Organism: uncultured delta proteobacterium; assembly: GCA_963781715.1. Classification (GTDB taxonomy): domain Bacteria; phylum Desulfobacterota; class Syntrophobacteria; order Syntrophobacterales; family Syntrophobacteraceae; genus Desulfoferrobacter. The sequence goes on along the minus strand of CAWAGW010000014.1, from coordinate 149,431 downwards.
GGCCGAATATTTGCTCACTATTTTAGATTCCACGCAGCTAGGTTTCAGCAAGCCTGACCGCGGAATATTTGAACGAGCCTTACGAGAGCTTGGTGTTAAACCGGAGGATTGTGTTTTTGTGGGGGATTCGTACGATAGGGATATGCTGCCCGCCCGTCGAATGGGCATGAAAACAATTTGGATGAAGGGGCCCAACCCAAGGCTCCCGGCTGAGCCTGAACCTATGGATAGTTCGATTAACAGTTTGGTGGAGCTGGAGCCCCTACTGCTATGAAGGCAGCCATCATCGCAGCCGGAATAGGCGAAAGGCTCCTACTCGGAGGAATTGAGACTCCCAAACCGCTCGTGCGCGCAGGTGGTCGACCTCTCATAGCGAGAATTATTAGTGCGGCAGCAAGAGTGGGAATGAACTCGGTTGCTTGCATCGTCAATGATGTGAAGCCGGATGTCGCTGATTTCTTGCAGTCAAGTTCATGGCCGATTCCTTTGGAGCTCAAGATAAAGAGTACTCCGAGTTCCATGGAGAGTCTTTTTTGCCTCGAACCCTTTTTGCGCGAAGAGCCATTCTTACTGTTTACCGTGGATGTAGTATTCGGGTTTGCAACGATTGAGGAGTTCCTGGCCGGTGCGAAAAATTTTAGCGGGGCGGCAGGGGTACTTGCTCTTACCGACTACATCGATGATGAAAAACCTTTATGGGTAAGGCTAGACGGAAGCTCTAGAATCTCGGCCATGGGTGATTCAGCTAAAGGAAGCCGGTACGTTACCGCCGGCTTTTATTATTTTGAGCCAACCATATTTTCGCTGATCGATACAGCACGCCGGCTGAATTTGAAGGCTTTACGCCAATTTTTGGGCCTTCTCATTTCTAGAGGATATGACTTGCATGGCTTGCCTGTGGCAAAAACCATTGATGTTGATTATCCTGAGGACATTCAAAAAGCCGAGAGTTTTTTGAGAGAGATTAACGAAGTATGAAGTCTTCAACGGTGTTGGGTATTTATCGTGAGCAGGTTTTTTCGCCGGGAAAAGTGCAGGACGATGCAGCCATTCTTGACTCAACGTTAGCTGTGCTAGCCAGGCTTGGCTATGAGGTAAACGGCATGCGGGCTGAATCTTTGGACGCATCTATACTTAAGCCTGACTACGTTCTCAGTATGGCACAATCAAACCGGAGTCTTGAAATCCTTGCAGGGTGGCAAGAGCAGGGAAGCCGAGTGATCAACTCCGCTGAATCCATCCGGAATTGCTATCGCAAACCGCTTATTGGCCTTCTTGCAGGCGCCGGAGTCTCTATGCCACACAGCAGGATTGTGGCATTGGAGCAAGCGGAAGAACGGATCGCCTGGCAGTTTTCAGGCCCAATCTGGATGAAGCGTGGTGATGTTCACGCCATGCAGTCGGGAGATGTTGTCTTTCTGCGAGCGGAAGAGGAATTGTTGAGGGCTCTGGCTCATTTTCGGCACCACGGCATTTTCGATATCTTGCTCCAAGAACACGTCGAAGGCCGAGTGGTAAAGTTTTATGGGGTTGGCGAAGGCGAATATTTTAAAGCCTTTTTGGCTGAGACCGGTGAGGAGATTTTAGCACAGGTTCAACCGCTTTCGAAAATAGCTGCGAAAGCAGCGCGAATCGTCGGGCTGGAAGTCTATGGTGGAGATGCAGTGCTGACCAATCATGACGAAGTTTTCCTAATCGATCTCAACGATTGGCCTAGCTTTTCCCGATGCTGCAGTACTGCGGCCGATAGCATCGCGTCTTATTTAGTCGGTAGCAATTGATTATTGGCCATTGGTTCGATGAGTAGAACCATCTTCGAGTAAAAAAGAGGTCAGCTGAATGTACTACAAAAACTTTAGTGCAAATGACGTTGAAACAGCTTCATCACACTTATATCACGAAGAGCAGCAGTATATGTCCCCGGGCCTTCAGGAAGTTGCACAGCTTTCCCAATTGGTCATCAAAGAAGGCAAGGGCTGCTACTTGGAAGATGTGGATGGAAAACGCTATCTGGATTTTATGGCGGGAGTGGCAGTTTGCAGTCTGGGGCATACCCATCCAGCCTATGTCGATGCTTTGAAAAAGCAACTGGACAGGGTTTCTGTTGGAAGTTTTACAACCGAGAACAGAGTAAAGTTGCTGCAACTCATTGCTTCCCTGACTCCCAGCGGCCTGACTAGAACTCAATTATACAGCGGCGGTGCCGAAGCCGTTGAAGCCGCCCTCAGATTGGCCAAATCATACAAGAACAAATTTGAAATTCTCAGCTTTTGGGGAGGATTTCACGGTAAGACTGGTGGTGTTTTGGGCTTGATTGGGGATCCCTTCAAAAAGAAATGGGGTGTGCTGCATCCCGGACTTCATTTAGCCCCTTATGCCGACTGCTATCGCTGCCCTTACAAAATGAAATATCCTCAGTGCGGCTTGTTTTGCCTGGAATTCATTGAAAAGTTTATTGAAAACAACACTGCGGGCAGTCTGGCCGCTATTATAGTGGAGACAATCCAAGGAACTGCGGGAAATATAATCCCTCCTCCAGAATTCCTACCGGGTCTGGTTGAGATTGCGCGCAAAAACGATGCGCTTATAATAGCTGACGAAATGATCACCGGATTTGGACGGACGGGCAAAATGTTCGGCTGCAATCACACTGGTATCAAGCCGGACATTATGACGGTTGGCAAGGGCATGGGTAGTGGCTTTCCTGTTTCTGGCTTGATCTCTACCGATGAAATTACCGCCAGCCATCCTTTCTCCAAGCCCAGTTCATCCTCCAGTAGTTATGGTGGCAACCCGTTGGCGAGTACGGCAGCACTTGCAACCATTCAGACTATTTTAAATGAGTCCTTGGTGGAAAATTCCAGGATTGTGGGCGAACATCTTCTAAATGGGCTTCGTCATCTGCAGGAAAAATATGAATTCATAGGGGATGTGCGTGGCCGCGGCCTACTGATCGGTGTTGAACTTGTCAAGGATCGAAAAAATAAGGAACCATTGGACAAGAGCGTTACGAAGCAAATCTACCTGGAGAGCGTGCGGCGTGGGTTGATTAGTATGAACTACAAAGCCAATTTTCGTATCAACCCGCCGTTGGCCCTGAGCAAAGAAGAGGCGGATGAAGGGTTGGGTATCATTGATGAAGTTTTTGCATATGTAGCGGATCATGTTCCTTACAAAGAGTGAAAGTGATCTTGGCTGCATCGAGCTTTCCGGTGATTGGCTTACGTCTTGAGCAGGTAGATATCTGTGGGCAGTTTTCTTACCATGTGCCGACAGAGACAAACAGCAAGGCTGAGTAATAGATTGATCTCTGAACTTCGAGTGAAGGGTTTTTTTGATGGATACAGCCAAGAATGAAAATGGAGAGCCACTTCGCGGGGCCATTGTCGGTTTTGGCAATGCGGCGGTCTATGCTCATTTGCCTGCATGGCAAGTGAGTGAACGTTTCAAGATTGACGCGGTGGTAGAACCTGACCGGGAAAGAGCTCAAATTGCAGGTGAGCTTTTACCTGAAGCCCGCGTTTACGGTACCGTTGGCGAATTGCTGAATAGCGGCAAACTGGACTTTATCGATATATGTACTCCTCCCTGTCACCACGTGGACCTTGTTATTGCGGCTTGTCAATCAAAGCTGCACGTGTTTTGTGAAAAACCCTTAGCAGCATCGCTCGAAAACCTGCACCAGATGCAAGAAATAGCGAGTCGCAATGAGCGGGTCGTATTTACTGTTAACAACTGGAAGTACGCACCCCTTTGGGTGAAAACAACCGAGCTGATACGGGCTGGAGAAATTGGTTCAATTCGCTCCATTTCACTGAATGTTTTGCGACCTCCAAACTCGGGTGGCGGCGCTTCCGACTGGAGAAAGCGTCTGGATATTGCCTGGGGAGGAATTCTAATAGACCACGGCTGGCACAATCTCTACGTGCTTTTGGCATTATTGCAGGAGCCGCCGCTGATCGTATCGGCCAAAATGGAAACACCTGCTGCTACTCAGAATTGTTGCGAAGAGGCGGTCGATCTTTCAGTGCAGTTTCGAGCTGCAGAGGCGCGACTGCACCTGACCTGGTGTGCCTCCTGCCGCAGCAACTTCGGTGAGATTGTCGGGGATAAGGGGACCATCTTTGTAAACGACGATCATATAATCTTGGAGCGCCACGGCAAATCGTCTATGAGGTATGATTTTGCCGAAGCGCTGTCCGCTGGGTCTCATCATCCGGAATGGATGGCGCCGGTGATCGAAAATTTCCATCGTGAAATCAAGAATGTGCATGAAAGAGGTATCAATTTAATGGAAGCTCAATGGTGCACCCAATTGATTCAGCTTGCTTATCGATCGAATCGTGAAGCTTCACGTCCTATTAAGCTATTAGAACCGAAATCGATGACGCTTGCGTATTGCGCGTAGCTCGGAGCCTGACTGCAGATATAAAGTGTGGCCTGAGATCGATGCTGCGTTCCGAGCCTTTACCAGGCAAAATTTATGGCAATAGTTGCCGGTTTCACAGACACTGATCAATTGGTTACGCAGAGTAGCGCCATTGGAAAATGCTTTTCTTCCATGTCGGGATAACTCGATGAAGAAATTTCATATATTAAGTATTGGGACTGGATTAGTTTTACTGTTGTTTTTGATCTGGAAGATCGGAATCTCCAAACTGTGGCATGAACTCGCCCTGCTTGGTTGGGGTCTAGTGCCACTAATTCTGATCGAGGGTATCGCGGACATATTTCACGCATTGGGATGGCGTTATTGTCTTAGCGGTCCCCACAGGTCTCTGCCCTTTGTCCGCATTTTCAGAATCAGGATGGCTGGATTCGCTATAAACCATTTGACTCCTACGGCCAGTTTAGGTGGAGAGGTCACCAAAGGTGCGCTGCTCTCGCTTGACCATAAGAGTCCCGAGGCGGTAACGGGTGTTCTGATTGGGAAACTCTCTTTTGCCATCTCACAGTTGCTTTTTGTAGCCTTTGGTTCGCTTTTGGTTCTTTCGCGCATCCATCTGCCCGCTGTGTTGTGGATTGGAATGTTAGTCAGCAGTGCCCTGTTATTCTCTGGAATTATTGGGTTTTTACTGGTTCAAAAATATGGCAAACTGGGTTCACTGATTCGTTGGTTGGTCTCGCATGGAATAGGCGGCAATACCTTACGCAAAGTGAGCAATGAAATCAACGAGGTTGACAATGCCCTCAGGCTTTTCTATCAAAATCATCCAACGAGTCTACCACTGGCCATATTTTGGCATATTGTGGGGTTTGGGATCGGCATTGTTAAGACCTGGTATTTTCTTTCGTTGTTGAGTGCCGAAGCTTCGATACCAGTGGCTGCCGGCATTTGGTTCCTGGGGACCTGGTTTGATCTGTTGACGTTTGCAATACCATTCGACTTAGGTGTACAAGAAGGGAGCAGAGTTATCGCGTTCAAGGCTCTTGGCTTTGATTTGGTTACGGGAATGACCTATGGTGTAACTCTGCGCTTGGAACAGATTTTTTGGGCCCTATTCGGTCTTTTGAATTATGCTTTTTTATTGTCGGAAAAGAGGGTGGAAAGCTCGCTTCCTATCAGGGGACAAGGTTCTGCATTTGCTTTTTGGGGATACAGAAGAGGAAGGGAATGATCAGGCCAAAGATTAAAAGAGATGTGCATACAAAGTGGTGGACTCTTTATCTACCTGTGATCATTTTTGCTCTCATCACAGCCTCGCAGGGTACTGCTTTCGGGAAAAAGGGAGAGGCCAAGCCCGAGAAAAAAGTTCTAACACTGCAGGAAATACAAGAAATAGTACTTGCCAGGAGCCCTTCCATAAAGGTCGGCAAGAGTGAAGTTATGGCGGCAAAAAGCGATCTTAGGCAAGTAGAGTCCGCTTATTTACCTCAGCTGGATGCAACTATTGTGACTGGGCCCGCGGCTGATGCAAATGCACCGGAAGTGGTGAACGGAGAGATTATTGATCCCTCGCCGGGCGGGATTTTCGATTTGGGCATTTTTGGCCGAATCGATATTACAGTCACACAGCCTGTGTACACTTTCGGCAAGTTGTCGAATCGCAGAGAAGCAGCCTTGCGTGGAGTTAAAGCCAAACAGGTGGCAATTGAACAAAAGCGTGCCGAACTGATATTTAGAGTCAAACAGCTTTATTATGCAATGGTACTGGCTGAGCAAGGAGTGGACGTCGCAGATGAGGCCGAAGGTTATTTTAAGGATATTCGTCAGCGGATAGAGAACCTAATGGAACTGGGCGCCACAAATGTCGATGAAAGCGATCTTTACATGATCGATGCTTACAGTGCGCAAGCCAAGGGCTTCAAGGCTCAAGCGAAAAAAGGTCGGCACGTTGCCTATTTTGCTCTTAAGTCGTTGATGGGCATGTCTGCCGGGGAAGAATTCGATATAGCTCAAGAATCTTTGCCTGAACAACAGCGCAAACTGGAGGCTCAGGAAAAATACGTCGCTAAAGCTCTTGAGCAGCGTCCAGAAATGAAGCAGCTTAAGGAAGGAATTGAAGCCCAAAAATATTTATGGGAAGCCGCGAAAAGCGACCTGTATCCTTCATTCTTTTTCGCAGTTATTGCTTCAGTAGCTGGTGCCCCTGGGCGAGACCGATTCGACACACCATATTTTACAGATGAATTTAACCATGAGTATGCTGGGTTTTTTGCAGGTCTCAAATGGCACTTTGATTTTGGTATCCAACAGTCCAAAGTTGATAAAGAACGCGCGGAATATAGCAAATTGTTAAATACAAAGGCGAGTGCAGAGGAGAACATTCCGATTCAGGTTGCCAACGTTTATCAGGAATTGCTACAATATACAACTTCAGTGAAGGCTTACGATGAGGCTGCATCCGCATCCAGGAAATGGGTGGTTGTAGCCTTTTCTAATTTTGACATGGGAGTCGGTACTGCCAAGCGAATATTTGATGCGATAGAAAAGTACGGGCAGAATCGAGGAAGTTATATCGAAGCTTTGTATAATTACAATGTAAGCTTAGCCCAATTGGAATATGTTATCGGTACGATAACCGATTAGGATTTATATGAATATAATACAACGTATACTGCGCAAAATCCTTATCGCGGTCACGTGGCGGCCCGGGTTCACCATCATCCTGGCTTTAGCTCTAGCTGGCTTTTCGATTTTTTATACGGTAAGGAATCTTGGCTTTCAGACAAGTCAGAGCGATCTCATTTCTCCAAATCATCGTTTGGTCCAACTTGCAAGAAATGTGGATCAGTTCAATAGCTTGGACGGCTTCATAGTCGCCATTGAAAATACAAATAGCGCCCGTTCTTTAGATTTTCTTGCGTCTTTAGTCGCCAAGCTGCAGCGGGATCATGAACATTTTGCTCAGGTGTATTATCGAATAGATCCCGATAAATTGCGTAAATGGGTTCTGCTTTATCCTGACAAGAAGGATTTGCTCACGATTCGTGACAATCTTGAGGAACATCAAGATTTCATCCAGGATCTGGCAAAGTCACCCAACCTGACTAACTTCTACGGACTCCTTAACAACGAGATCGCCTCTGCCATGGTGGGTGAGCTCTTTACCGGATTCCTCAATGATGACAAAGACAAAGATGAAGAAAAGCCCTTTGATTTAGCGTTTCTCATCAATAGCCTGGAGAGCATGAATCGCTATTTGGAGGGCAAGAAATTCAAATCTCCCTGGGGGTCTCTCTTTACCGAAGAATCCTGGGATGAGGGAACAGAAGGATACTTCTGGACCGAAAATAAGAAATATTTACTGCTTTTCGTTACACCGGTTGAGGCGGGAGGCGGCTTTAACAAAGCACAAGAGTCTCTGAGTGCATTAAGAGCGGCTGTGACCGAGGCGCGCAATGAGTTTCCCGATGTTCGGGCAGGAGTCACCGGGCAGGATGCTCTGAACATGGATGAGATGACGTCGTCTTTCCGGGATATGAGCATTGCGACCATCGTCTCTTTAGTGGGACTGACATTGCTTTTGACCTTGTTTTGGCGAGGTCTGCGCCGACCGTTGTTCGAAATGACAGAGCTTTTGATCGCCCTCTCTCTTACATTCGGGTTGACAACGTTTGTCGTCGGCCATCTGAATATTCTCTCAATTGTGTTTGCCCCCTTGTTGCTCGGACTTGGTATCGATTATGGAATTCATTGGTTGGCACGTTACCAGGAAGAAGAGAAAGGAGCCTCCACTTCACGGAAGGAAGCTATTCAAACGACCATGGTGAAGTTGGGGCCGGGCATCATTTTGGCCGGCTTTACTGCTGCGCTATCATTTTTTCCTTTGGTTTTAACTGGATTTAAGGGATTGGTCGAGCTTGGCATCATCAGTTCGATGGGCATGGTTATGACAACCTTTACTACACTTTTTGTTTTGCCGGCCCTCACTTTGAAGTTCGACAAGCCAACGACAAAGCCTTTGTTCGCGCATAAAAACGGTGACCCACTTTTTCCTATGACGGACCGGCGTGCCATCGTTATTCTTGTTGTCTCCTGTGTGGGCTTGTTCATGTCTCTCATTGTAGCGGAAGGGGTGACTTTTGATTTGAATATGCTCAATCTTCAATCCAAAGATGCGGAATCCGTAATTTGGGAGAAGAAGATGCTCGAAGACAGCAAGCGATCCAGTATGTTCGGTGCCGTCTTTGCTAATTCACTGGAAGAAGTAAAAGAAAAGAGTAGACGGCTGGAGGCTCTTCCGACGGTTTCCAAGGTTCAGAGCATAGAAACCGTGATGCCGCAGGACCAACGCGCGAAAATAAGAATTCTTAGCCAACTGAAACCTTTCCTGCCGGATCCCGCCTTATTCATGGCCACTGGTGATCCTGTCGACGTGGCCGATCTAGATAAGACTCTCTCAAGAATTAGGTTCAAGATGCTCGATTCCAGTAAAACCGAGTGGGGTGATAGAACGCCGCTAGAAGACCAGATGGTTCATGTGCGTGACTTAATCAGTAACATCCGGCAACGCTTCAACTCCATGGATGAATCCAAGCTGCAGTCTCTTTTGCAGGATTTTGACTCCCATATGATGAGAGATTTGAATGATAAGCTCGATCTCTTACAGACCAATGCGAATACGTCCCCTATGCAGTTGAGCGATCTTCCCAAGGATGTTCTAGATCGGTTTGTGGGAAAGAACGGTACTTACCTTATCCGCGTTTTTCCGGCAGTAGACATATGGGAACCTGAATTTCTCGGCAGGTTTGTGGATGAAATCACGTCTGTCGATCCAGATGCGGTTGGGGATCCGGTAACACTCTATGTTTTCACTCGAGCATTTAGAGATGCGTGTATAAAGGCTTCCATATATGCCGTTATTTTTATATCCGTGTTGTTGTTGTTCACTTTTCGAAGCTTGCCGAACATGCTTATGGCAATGATGCCGCTGCTGTTCGGAACTGCATGGACAATTGGGCTGATGCGCGTTTTTGGCGTCAACCTAAACTTAGCAAATAGCCTATTTTTGCCACTCATTGTTGGAGCCGGGGTCGAGTACGGCATCATCATTATGCAGCGATGGACTCAACAGAGAGCCGGTGGGGTGGAGCTACCCTTCAGTACGGGTAAAGGTATCATCCTTGCCGGTTTGACAACTACGGTCGGTTTTGGCAGTCTGACCATTGCAGCCCACCGGGGCATTCACAGTCTAGGAGTTCTGGCAACCATTGGAAGTTTGAGTGTTGTTGCTGCTGCGGTAATCTTTTTGCCGGCCGTATTGAGGTTGGAGACTATTTATTGCAGAAAACTAGCTAGCAGGAAGGCGGGTGTTCCCGTAGATGCAATTAAAAAGAAGTGTGTTACTCTGAAAGAGGAGCAAATATGAAGAAGGGATTGACGATAATATCTATTTTGATGGTTATGTTTGTTATTGTGGCGCTAAATCCCACAGCTCATGCGGAGGAACCAACTCAGCGTATCCGTGCCATGTTGGAACAAATTATGACCATTCAGACAGATCCACAGATGGAAGGATCTGAGCATCGTGAGGAAAGAAGATCTGCCATAAAGAAGATCATAAGTGAGAATATTGATTTTGATGCGATGGCACAGATAGCTCTTGACAAACATTGGCAGAACTTGAGCCCTGCTCAACGCACCGAATTCAAGCAGATATTCCGAGATCTTTTCCAGGATTCATATTCACGCTTAGTCTTGAATTTCATAAAGAGAGAGAAGGTCCTTTACCCTAAAGAAGATGTACGCAAAAATACTGCCGTGGTCAGTACAGTAATTGTCAGATCGAATGACGAAATCACAGTTGATTACTCGCTGTCCGAAGGGAGAGGCGAGTGGCTCGTAGATGATGTGAAAGTCGATGGAGTCAGCATAGCTGGCAACTACAGAAATGCTTTTGACAGAGTGATCAAGAAAGAATCCTTTGAAGGTCTTTTGAAAAGGATGCGCATCCAGCAAAAAGCCATAGCCAAGTCTTCTTGACGACTTCCTTTATCGGACATATCTTGATTCACCGTGGATTGACCAAAGCCACTGATTGTTGTTTCTTTCCCGGCTAACACCTGACTTCGAAAGATCCTAAAGTTGCTGTGAATACTGTTGATATAGTCTTATTTGCCCTTATTGTCTCATCGGTGGGTTATTACCTGGTATCGACCCATTACAGCATACTTTTTTTCACTGAAAAGAAGCAGCTTCAGAAGAGCAGTACCGCCAATTTGCCTCCCGTTTCCATTATCAAGCCCATCACCAGAGCCGAACTGGGACACATAACCAATTTTATCAGCTTCTTAGAACAAGATTATCCCTGTTTTGAGGTTATTTTTTCTTTTAGCAAAGGAGACGATCTCGTGGTCCCCGCCCTTAAGAGTCTCAAAGATCGTTTTCCAACGAGAGATATTCGGTGGGTGCTGGCAAATGAGAATTTAGGTCCTAACTACAAAGTGGGCAATCTGCAGGCTGCTATTCGGGAAGCCAAGTATGATGTCGTCATTATGAGCGACAGCGACATGAGCGTGCGATCCGACTACCTGAGAACAATAGTTGGCAGCCTCCAGCAGGACGGTGTGGGAATTGTGACATGCCTTTATCGCGGTGTTCAAATCTGCAATTACCCTCAAGCGCTGCATGGACTAACCATTCAGAGTGATTTTATACCGAACGTCATAATGGGTTATAAAATTGAGGGCATATCCTATGCGTTTGGAGCCACAATTTGTATCAGCAAAACAATTCTTAACAAACTTGGTGGACTCAATCAGATCAGGGATTATCTGGCCGACGATTACCAGATAGGACAACTGGTTCATCAAAACGGCTATGAGGTTAAACTTTCTGAGTACTTGATTGACCACACTTCCGCACCCAACAAATTTTGGGATTATTTTTCTCATCAGCTTCGTTGGGCGATAACTCAAAGAGTTTCAAGACCATGGGGATATTTTGCTTCTGTGGTCACGCAGGGTGTATCTTTGGCAACATTTTTTCTGATCATCAAGGGTTTTTCGCTTTTTGCAATAACACTCTTCGTTTTGACTCTGACTGTTCGCCTTACCTGCTTCAATCTGCTTAACCGAAGCGTTATTCGAAATGCAGAACTGTTGCGCTATACATGGCTCATTCCTTTGAAAGATTTGTTGAACTCTTTTATTTGGTTGCTCAGTCTGTTTGTCAATGAGGTGAGCTGGAAGCATCGTAGATTTCGGGTACTGAAGGGGGGCAAGATGTGTGAGCTCGAAGCAGGGGGTAACTCATAGAGGGTAACATGGCTAGAAAACTCAGCGTCGCAGAGATGATAGGTGGCGGGAACAAATTCTTCGGATACTTGGTTCGTGGCGGTATGTTTAACATCAACTTGGAGGTCACTAAAAGAATGCAACGCTCGCTGTGATTTCTGTGATTATTGGAAAATTAAGGCGCCTCTTGAACTAAATGACTATGTCCCCGTCGTCAAAAAACTCAGTCCATTATCAGTGGGTTTGACAGGAGGAGAACCATTATTGAGGAATGACCTGGCTGGCTTGATAGCCGGATTGAGAAATAATTTCAAGTTCCTCCACATTGGTCTGATCACTAACGGTGCTCTTCTGACTCGTGAGAAGGGCCTTGAATTATGGAGGGCAGGGCTGGATGGACTCTCCTTGTCGCTTGACTATCTTGACGAGAGGCACGACCGAGAGAGAGGATTGCCTGGTCTCACCAAGCACATTCTGACAGTTGTTCCTGAATTGCGTGCCGAGGGTGTAAGCTTGTGTTTCAACGTGGTTATGAAAAAAGAGAACTATCTGGAGGTGCCGCAGATTATTCATCGGGCATATGAAATGGGCGTAAAGGTTTCGCTCAGTACCTATAATGGCTGGCGAATCAACAATGAAGTGCATATGATCGAATCGAGGGAAGTGTCTCGATTGAGTGGCGTGATAGCTGAGGTGAAACGCCTTAAGAGTGAACTCGGTAATGTAACTACTGGTGATTTTTACTTAAACAGAGTTCCGGAGTTTGTTGCCAATAAGGTTGTTCCTGGTTGCACAGCTGGATTAAACTGGGTACAGGTAACACCTGACGGCATGATCAAGCGTTGTTCCGACCACCCCACCGCTTGTCATTACACCAATTGGCGGAAATCCTTTTTCTCACCGACCCATTGTGGCCAATGTTGGTATTCCTGTCGCGGGGCGGCGCAAGAACCATGGACTGTCAGACGATTTATCTCCCAGGCAAGGCAGGCATTGTAGGTGGCGAGACAGTATTAGGCTTCCCTCTATAGTATTTTGCGTGCTAGTTTTTGGGCTTAGAAGTTAAAAGCCACAGACCCGCAGCGAATAAGTAGGTGCCCACCGCAGCTCCAAGAAGGAACCACTCAAGATGGTCAACCAAGGCAAGTAAGAGTACTAGATATGCGAAGTCTCTATTGCTCAACATTTTCATTACGCGCACCAACCTTGGCGACTGTTTGAACGTCTCCGGGTCCACGCGCTTGATACGTTGATAAACCGCCAAAGCGGTAATCGCAAATCCTCCCAAAAGAAACCACAGAGCCCACAGATAGAGTGTATTTCCGGTGCCGTTATATAATCCAAATGCAATGCCTACAAAGATGGCGATGTGCACCAAATTGTCCGTTGTTATGTCCAGATAATGGCCAAAACGACTTTCCATAAGCTTGAGGCGCGCTACCTCTCCATCAACGCCATCTACTATAACGCAGAACACGAACAGCATCGCTCCAAACAAATGAGCCCAGTAACTGGGCGACGATAGCAATAAAGCCGCGGTCAACCCAATTGATACTCCAATTAATGTGACCTGGTTAGGGGTGATGTTCGTCCGTACCAGTTTTTTACTGAAAAACTGAGAAATGCGTCGGTCGAAGTGGCGTGCCATGAAACCGTCGCTTTGGGCGGTTTGAGCGGCAAGAACACCTATTAGTTTTTCCTCGGAGACCCTCGCATCGTTTTCTTTTTGCCCGACAAGTCGCGGCAGCCCGTCACGACTGCAAAAATCTTTCACATTTTGTGGCAAAGATTGTACGTCATCCGCTGCGGGAGACCACAAAACTTCGAGGATCTGACCAAGATTGTCCGGGTGCGTCAGATAGATACCATCTGCATTGCCGTTTGAAGATAACTCCATGCGAGCAATCGGAATGTTTTGGTCGGCTTTGAGAAATTCAGCCAGTGACAGTCGGTCGATAACGACATCGGCTTTGAGGACCAACACCCTCTCTTGATCATCCAGATGCATTTGCTGCACTATATCGTTGAGCTGCGAGACCTCCTCTGTCGAGTGGAATGAACCGTACGGCAGTAAGTCTGATACGATCGGGGCGACCGAATCGATCCGTCCTATCACGTGAATGTTGTCAAATCCGAGCCTGGTTACAAGCAGGATTAATCTGCGCACGTTGGGGACAGTGAAAACAGGTTGGAGTCCATTGTTATCCGAAGCGATTATCAGAGCTGTCTTCGACAATTTTAAATCCTCTCTTGAGTTCTGAAAAGGAACGCAAGCTAGCAGAACCAATGAGCTTTGGTCAAGGCTATTTATTAAGCTATTTTTTGCTGGACTTCTGCCTCAAAAAGAAAGCTTCCAAGGCTTGTTTATGCTCAGGGCTGTAATGACACAAAGCCTGAAAAGCCGCTGAGAGCTCCAATGTATCCTCAAGCGTCTTACCTTGAGCAAGGTAGAGAAGGCGTTTTGCCATTCGCAGTATTTTGCCGGGTTGCTTCGCGATTTCTGAGGCCACATCCCGCGCTCGTTCCATCAGTCGGTCTGAGGGCAGCACCTCATTAACCAGACCAATCCGAAGGGCTTCAGACGCATCTATCACTCTACTGGTGAAAGTGAGCTCGCAAGCTTTGGCAAATCCAACGATTCTCGGCAAAAAGAAGGCGCCGCCGTCTCCAGGGATCAATCCCACTGAGACGAAGGTTTCTCCAAATCGGGCATTGTCACTTGCTACTCGAATATCGCACATGCAGGCTAGATCTCAGCCTGCGCCGATAGCAGGCCCGTTAACGGCGGCAATCGTTGGCACATCGAGTTTGCTGAAGGCAAGAGGTATTCGCTGTATCCCTTTGCGGTAGTTGTCGCGCAGTTGCTCAGGATTGCCCGAGAACATACCTTTCCTTTCGTGCATATCCTTAATATTACCTCCTGCTGAAAAGGAAGTCCCGGCACCTGTAATAACAAGTACCTTCATCATTTCATCCGCCTGTACCGCGTATCACAGACATTGACAATTTCATTGATCATGACATCACTCGTGATGGCATTGCGAATATCCGGGCGATTAAGTGTCAGGTAGGCGATCGAACCATCTTGCTCAAAAAGAATCTCACTGTAGTCCATGTGGTGTCTCCATGTTTTGTATTTATCTCGCTCACTTTACCTTTTTGGGGGACTCCTGCTGGTGAGGTATTTCCTCGGATTTCTTGTTAACATCTTGCTGCATCAGCGGTTGTATTATCTTTAGTGGCAGTTCAATGGTTTTCTTCATGATACCAAGTAACTCCGACCCAACGGCGGTCGGGGATAGAGGGATGACGACGGGGTTTGATAAATCACCGGTGACCTGGACGGGAACAGATACGATGGCGCCCAATATTCCGCCGACAATGGGAATATGGCTTATAATCACATTTATGGTTTTAAGGGGTGCGACCAGAACAGTGAGATTAATGCCCTTATTTGCCAGATCGACGCTGCCGCTGCCAACCATCTCCAATGAAGTACCTTTGATAATGGCTTCATCAATCTCAATTTTGCCATCACTAAGATTTCCTTGAATTTTTATCGAGTCATATCCGAACCCTTCTTGTGCCAGGTCCGGGATTTTACCTCGAAATATTTCCGTGAAGTTTAGAACTGAAAAGATCTTTTCCAGCAAGCCGAACCGATAAATGCGTCCGTCATCAGAGTTAAAGTTGAATCCTCCCGCAAGAGACTTGATGAATTGGCCATCGGAAATTTGACCCTTTATGTCTGCTTGAAAACTAAAGTTGCCAACCATTAGACTTTTGTTCTCAAAAAGGCAAACAAGTGTAGGCTTCAATTGCATGTTTTGGGCTTGAGGTTTAAATTCGATTCTTATTTTTTGATCGGACGTTTCTATTACACCGGGTACCGGGATTCCACAAAGTTCTGCTTTGGTTATCAAAACTTGGATCCCGCTGGAGCTTAATTGGATATCGGCTTGAAAGGGCTGCATGGTGTATCGTTCGAAGGCAAAGAAATCCGCATGGAATTTTATTTCGCCATGAACTTGCAGCCGTTCAAACTGCCTGGACTTCGTGGCGTTGTGTTTGGCAGCATCAAGAATCTTTTTGACACTAGTCCACTCGATGCCGTTGGTCGTGACGTCCAGGTTTACCAAGAAACCGTCTTTGGAAAAGATTACATTCCCTTTCGTCTCCAGCCTGTTGTCTTCCAATAAAATTGTTGCAGATTCCACGTTGATGCTTTTTTCGTTAGCATTGATAGAGAAGTTTTGGATTTGATCTAGTCCTGCAATCGCTGAAACATTTATCCCCTGTCCCTTCAGAATGCCTTGTGCAGTCGACATCATATAGTCGGTGAAAAAAATGTGAGCGCTGAAATTCCCATTTATCCAACCCCAGAGAACATCATTATTTTGCAGAAGTTGGTCGGCAGTGCTTTTGGTCAAGTTTCCGGAAAAGGTTAGTTCCAATGCTTCCGGCTTTAAATCCGCAGATATGGAAGCATTTGATTCCGCGTCTTGAATGAGCAGTTTCCTGATATTGAGGTCATCTTTCCGCCAAGTTTGATCGATTGTTACTTTCGGACCGTCTTGTGGCGTCAAAACACCCGTGAAAGTTGTTCTGGAATTCCTCTCCCAGACCAGATGCCCTGTTGTGACCAAAAGTGGAGGTCGAAAATAGAGCTGCGAGGGAAGATTGCTTAAGTCCGCGATCCATTTTATGCTTTTCGCTCCCAGTGTTCCGCTTATTTTTAGATCTGCCGCAAGCAGTCCCTTCCTAAAATCGTCCAACTCGGCAGTAGCCTTAAATGAAGCGTCCAGCATACTGGCTTGAGTGTCGATTAGCATAAGCTTGGTCGGTACACCTTTGAACTTCCCGGCCGATATGGACAAAGTGGCGGGAAAAGATGTCCAATTGACAGCAAGGTTCTGTATTGCTCCACTAGTTTCAAACTGCCATTTATCTGGATTGAGCAGAGGACCCGTTAAATGTAGTGACTCCACCGTTACTTGGCCTTTATTAAACTTAAATTCCTTAAGTGTCCTTCGAATTCTTGAATATGATGTGATCCAGGGATAAGTCTGGTCGACGGATAAATTGGCATTTGCGGATGTAACCTGGAGTTGATATGTATTACTCCAGCTCAGTTCCGCTGAAAAAGCAGAGAAGGTCGATTTCCCCAAATTACCGGTCAGGTCTTTTACGGACACCGTTTTCTTAATGCCGTCATAGGAGAATTGGCCGTTGCAAATTCTCGAGTGGGTACGGCAGTCTCTGATAAGAAGCCTTAAGCTTGATGTCTGTGACATCTACGACGGCTTTAACCGAATCAAGGCTATCGCCTAGAACTAACCTGCCCTTTCCTGATCCCGCAAGTGACTTGATTAGATTTATCTCATTGTCGAAGCGCTTATTTTTTACAACTCTCAAAAGAATCGGGGGCAGCTGTGCGAGGTCGGCGTCAATAACGATGTCCAAATGGAATGGGGCATCACGACCTCTGAGGCCTATTCTCAAATAGCCGTCTTGACCTCTGGAATTTTCCAGTCGTGCCCGCAATCTTTCACCTTCCAAAATTCCATTTGAAATGTCCACTTTGCCGAAAACCTCAGTCAAATCAAGGTCGGCTTTGGGTACAAATATTTTTCCGTTCTTCATGCTGCCGACGATGTGAATGTTTTCCGCTTTTCCCAAATCATGCGCGGAATTTCCGTGAGTTGAAAATGTAATCTCTGCTACCGTGCCACCTCTGACGATGTCAAATATTTTCCGGGCCACCTCAAACCTTCCTAGAAGTGCGAGCGACACGTGCCTTGTGGAATCGACGTCTATTTCTTCTCCTTTGAGAAATAGTCGGTACCTGGAAGGATTGCCATCTCGCAGAAACTTCCCTGAAAGCTTCAGTTTGGGATAGTTCAGGAGCAGTTCTGTTAGATCTACAGACATCTCATTTGCGTTCACATCGATCGCAGCTTTCAGATTCTCGCACTTAATAGGCAATTTGTCGCTTTGTTTAATAACCGTCAATTGCGGTATGGACCCTTGAACGTTAGCGTGCAGCGTTTTAAAGTTTTTTGATGCAAATTCAACACTCAAGCTCAAGTCGCCGTTAGCGATGGTCATCAATTGAGGAGACACGACATAGCCCGCCAAGAGTTGCGGCTGAAAGTCAGCCACATCGAGTGTGCCATTCAAAGCAAAATTCGAATCAATTTCAATAGCGAGGGCGAGTGACTTCCATAGATTTGACTCGCATGTTAGTTTTGCCTGAAACTGTTCCGGCGGGAGGTGGATGCTGCTGTTGATTGCGGAAAATTGGAAGGCCGGTTCATTCTCGATAGCAAGTCTGAGTTGACCTTTCTCTACCTCTACCGACAACGCCGGCGTCTGCAGGGCAGCCCAACGTAATGCCTTGACAGATTTTTCTCGAAGCTCTTCGAGCATGAGCTTGATGGGTTTTTTCTCCTGATTGGACTCAGATTTTCCACGAATCTTCAATTCGAAATCTGGCGCAACCAATCGCATTCTGTCTAGCTTTACCTCGCCCCTCATTAAAGGAAGAATTTGAGGATAGACGATTAAAGATTCTAATCTTCCTGCAAACCTGCCTTCTTTTGAGAAATGCATTTGTTGGAAAGATAAGCGAGGAGAGGGCAGCAGAGAGATGTCGATGCTTTTGCTGGATACACGACCGCCAATTCTATGAGAGACGTCGTTGAGGATTTTCGTTTTAATCGGCTGCAGGTTGATTACTGTAGGTAGAGCAACAAGAATGAGCAGGAGCAGGATAACAAGAGCGGCAAAAACTCCTGCCATCCAAGACAACTTCTTTTTCTTGTTTTTCATAATCAAGCTCCGACGCTAACCGGTGTTGCTGGGGAAAAACATGTAGCAATAAAGTAAGTTCGGGCAGAGGCGGCGCAACGGGCATACGCCTGTCGTAAACCAAATAATCGACAAGAAAAATATTATGGTGGGTTGTCGTTAAAGGCTGAGCTATACTTCATTCGGATTAAATCTTGCGTTTTGTTAACCGATAAGAGGCTTACGTTTGAATTCCTCTCAGAATTCAATTTCCAATCTCACAATCTCAAACTGGCTCATTAGCCGAAGCGGTTTAATAACCATTTTCAGATTAAAAGTAGGATTTCATCCTCAATGCCATGAAAGGTGTCCTCGGCGAAGTCTTCAGAGAGCAATACTCCGGCAAGGATTTCAGTCGTTCGGTGAACTTACCCATGAATGCTTTTCGTGCCTCTTGCTCCTCCCGCGAGTGCCAACATTCAAAAAAATAGTGCCATTTTTGAATGTTGGCCACACGAGTTATAGGCCTTTAGTCACTTCTTCAGGCAAGCAAGCAGGGGCAATTAAGACCCTGCGAATACCGAAAAAGAATGAAGTGCAGATCAGCGGAGTCGGTCGAATCAGAGGTAGCCTCTTAATCGGTGACTAGTTTAATATCTTTTATAAAAATGGGTTTCACCGGCACGTCCTGATGAGGCCCCACGGTTGTGGTCTTGGTTTTTTCGATCCGGTCGACAACATCCATTCCGTCGACAACTTTTCCGAAAACCGCGTAGCCGAATCCCCTCGGGCTCTTGTCCTGATGGTTGAGGAAGTCATTGTCCGCGACATTAATAAAAAACTGCGATGTTGCACTGTCAACCACATTGGTTCTTGCCATAGCAATAGTGCCACGTAAATTTTTTAGATCGGGTGCAGCTTCGTTTTTGATAGGTTCATGAGTCTTTTTGGGTTTAAGATTTTCGTCGAGCCCCCCACCTTGTATCATGAAGCCGTCGATAACTCGGTGGAAAACTGTACCGTTGTAGTAGCCTTCATTAACGTAAGTCAGGAAATTCTTAACTGTTATAGGCGCCTTGTCAGCCCAAAGCTCAATCTGTATTATTCCTTCGCTAGTTTCAATTATCACCATAGGGTTTTTTGTTGTTTGTTCCATGCCTTTTTCTCCAGCTATTCCATCATTGACAGTGAAAATAAGAATTAAACTTAAAATAAAACAACTTAACAATCTTGAAGTCATAAGTCCTGCCCCCCAAATTTATATACGTCCAGAGGTGAGTTAAGCCGTTTACGAATGGTGGCCGACCAGCAAAAAGGCCGGAGATCTTCCCCGGCCTAATATTAGTTTGTTCCATCAACAGTCAACAATATCTAGGGCGGCCAAATTTATTAGCCAGCCTTTTGTACATTGACCGCTTGAGGTCCTTTGGAGCCTTGTTCGACATCGAATTGCACCAATTCACCTTCACTCAAAGAACGGAACCCAGCGCCCTCGATGGCAGTGTAATGAACAAAAACATCGCCTTGAGCCCCGGTCTCGATAAAACCGTATCGCTTTTTGTCGTTGAACCATTTCACCCGGCCTTCTGCCACTCTTCATCCCTCCTTTCTGAACTGAATATAAATTGCTTGTCGGGACGCTGATTAAGAGCTGCTGTGAAACCGCCGAGTTCAGGCACAAGACCGATTTCGTAAGGGCTCTAAGACACGAAACCCAACGAGCCTGTTGGCCCTCCCTTATAAACAGTTAGCAAAATGAAATCAAGCGAAAAACCATTCAGAGCCAGTCAGGCAGTGAGTATCCGTGAGGGCGACAGGGTCTGTAGTTACTTTTGAGCGATGAAGGTCGTTCGATCAATGGGTGCTGCAGGATTCATAATTTACTGTCCGGTTGGGTTCTTCGGGCGATTGGCGAGCGTGCCGTCCGACATCAGGTGGTAGCGTCGACCAGCCCAGTAGATGTTTTTCCCTGTGTAAGCGCCGATGAAAGTGATGCCTTCTACAATATCGACGAAGGGCAGTAGCCACCAGCTGCGTTTCCAGTCGGGAAGACGAACGAACGATTGCAGCCAGGCTGCCAAAAAATAACGAATCGCCAGAGTACCGCCTAGGCTTGCCCATGACCACCAAAGCGTTGGCTGCAGCAGAACCACTAACGATGCCCAAAAAACCGGATAAGTCAGGATGCTGCCCATGAATGCTGGACCGCGAGCTCGACGCATTGTTCGTTTCCATCGTTGGAGACGACTAATGGCTGCGCGCAGAGTTTCATGCGGCATCAGACAATCGATCAAATAAGGCGGAACTAAAACCTTCAGCCCCAAACGGGCAGCACGATAGCCCAGTTCGTAATCGTCTGCCAGATAGTTCAGCCAGGCCTTAAACCCGCCCAGCCTGACAAGCACTTCGCGAGGAACCGCCATAGTGTGGCCGATGGCCCATTTGATTCCGGTTGTTCGCATCGCCAGCATCCACTGGGGAAGGTAGTTGAAATCGTAGTGCAAGGCGATCAGTCTTCCACCAAGTGTCCGGGCTCCGACGCCTCGAGGTAGACAGGTGAGGCAGCCCACATTAGGCTTTGCCAGCAACGGAAGCAACTTCTGCAAATAATCCTGGTCTACCACCACATCTGCGTCCGAGAAAAACAGGTATTCTCCCGATGCCTCACGCCAAAGGGCCTCCATGATGCTGGTCTTGCGATTTGTGCCTTGCAGTTCGGCAAAAACCAAGCGGATTTCGCGATCCGGATAATCCTTGCGGAGTCGATCAACAATCGGTGTGATGGCATCGTCCTGCTGGATGGTCCCTACCAAAAACTCCAGCCTGCCTTTATATGCAATTTTGCAGAAGGAGGCGAAGGCCTCGTAAGTTTCCTCACCTGCACCCTCAACTGGCTTGAGAATCGATATTTTTGGGAGCGGTGTAGGCAGAGTTGATGATGCTGAGCGTCTGAAATGCAGCCATGCAGCCAGATGACCCAAGAAGAGGGTAACTAAACTAGACGCCAATAAAGCAATGACCAAGAATGCCAAGGCGGACCAGACTAGCGTCATAATGAACCCGTAAGTAGTACAGACCGGCCAATGAAAGCCAAACAATTTATCAATATTTCGGGCGGCTGGACGTTAGCCGAGTCGTGCGGGTTGCAGTGATCTGTCCCAATCTTTACCAGCATGTTGTCCACAAAAAAATCACTGTCGGAGAGCAAAAAGACTAGCACGGCTTTGATGGTGCACCTCATAAAACATAGTCGCCCTTCTGCAATCATAGGGGGCGGCCTTTCTATTTCATAATTCGCCCCCCGCCTCGAGCTAATCACTCCACAGATCGAACACTTAGCAATCTGCGGGAAATGTACTTCCGCTGGGACAATCCGATAAAGGTGCTGATTTCCGAACAAGTATATTAGCATCACTTAGAAATGAGGTCAAATTAGGGCGGATTAAAAAACAAGCTATCCTGAACATGATCGCCCTTCTTCTCGATACTGTTCATGAAAATTTCACAGAACCAGTCATTCAATGAAATACATAAATTTTGCCAGCCAAAAAACGGAAGAATTCCTTATCAACCGAGGCGTCGTTACGATAAAAAATATAAAGCATCTGTCAACAAGAACTGGATATTCGAGATAAGGAAGGGTCCAAGAGCGAGGACCGACTAACACAGAGCCTGAGGGCTTTATTGGCTGCCTTAAGCGCCTCAAATTGACCGACAAGTGGGTAGTGTATGGTTCAGCGGCAAGTTCGATTTTAGGCCAATTAAGAGAAAGTCCGGGAAAGGAAGGGCAAGTTTGGTGATAAAAAAGAGGGCCTTGCTTGTTGTGCGGGAGGTAATGGGGGATAACAGAAAATAGGGGTGACAGACTATTCCAGGAGGGCGCCGTACTTTTTTAGGATGTCTTGTTTAGAGACCACCTGTGGACCCCGGTGGGTTTACGAACATTTCGGTCGCAGAGAATGAACACTTCATAGGTGTCGAAGATGGCGTAGCGATCTTCGTCAAAGACGATGAGTTTGTTGCCATTTTCCTGTCGGATTTTTTCGCGGAATTTGCGAATGCCGGTTTCTTCTCCCTGCTGCTCCAATGTATCTTGTTGATCCATCCAGGTCCTAAAGGCGTTGGTTAAGGCCATGGTGATGAGGGTGAGATAGACGTGGGATCGAAAGGCAGCGGCTGTATTTCGGGCAGGCCGTTCAATGAACCAGGCTTGTTTGGCTTCCCGAAAGAGTCCGTTTTCGATTTCGCTTCGGGCGTCGTAGCTGTCATAGACACTCAAGGGGTTTGTGACAGGGCCGTTGGTGAGGATGACCAGGGTGTCGGAGTGAGGATGTTTTTCTTTGTAAGGATCGTGCAAAACCACCACCGCATGGAGGGGATTGGCTACAAAGTCCTTTTTGTTCTCATGAGAGCCGCTGCCAAGCGGTCCATAAAATCCTGCCGTGGTGAGCGATTCGATCCCTGCAACATCCCAGTGATCCAAGACTGTGGTTTTATTCTTTCCTCCACCGACGGCTCGTTTTCTCTCTCTGGTTTTTCGGATGCCCCCACCTATCAGCGAAAGGGCTTCTCCATAGACATTCATGTTGGTTTTGGCAGGGATATAGAAAAGGATTCCCTTCCGGTTCAGCCACCAAAGAAAGGGACCGTCCATGAATCCGCGATCAATGGCAAGGGAGGTGATTCGAGCATGAGCCCCCAGATTCTCGATGGCCTGCTGGACGACCCCCTGCGCCTCATTGATGTCGTGCACATCGATGGTGGCAAACCGCATGGCCAGGGGAATACGGCTGTTCGGGTCCCATACCACCCAGATCTTGAAGCCAAACACGGTTTCCAATACTTTTTGGATGCGTTTTTTTCGTCGCCGCAACTCCGGCGCCTTCTGTTTGGTGACTTTGCCGCAGCCTTGGCAAGCTTCGGTGGATTCGATGTCGGAGGCGTCCAAAAGCGCTTTCACCCGCTTGGGGAAAAAGCTGTGCGCCGCCAAAATGCGGATCGCCCCATTGAACAGCCTCTCCAGGGCAAGGGCGCTAATGGCCTGGATGTAGGCAGCAATAGAATCGGGACAGATCGGCCCGCGGATGGGGGTGGGTTCTTTTCCTTCGGATTCCTTCCCCTCGTTTTTGGAGCCCGATTTTTTGCCCCTCTTGCTGGTGCCCTCTCTTATTTCTCTTCCGTTGAACCCCACCAGCCGCATCAAGGGTTGGGACCTTAGGATCACTGGATGGGTATGCCAGAAGAAGGAGAGGCCGGAGACGATGCGCATCAAATAGATGAGAATCACGGTGGGGAACTGGACGTTGCTGATGCGCTTGTTTTTGACTGGATGGAGCTTCATGAAAAGCTCCATGAACCCGAACTGGTCAAGGAAATAGAAGAACTCGTCGAACAGACCGGCTTCCCCGAGCCCGTAAACCTCGGAGATGTCTTTGCCGTCAGCGAGATCTTGGGTGATCCCCGCCTGATCTCTTGAGGCGGTGCACCAGGTGAGGCGTTCGGCAATGTTTTGGGCTGCTCGTTTCTTCAAGTCCATGTGGACATGGTTAGCACAGGAGGGATGGGAAGTCAAACGGGATGTCTTTATAAGTAACTAATATTACTAATAAAGTAGAATTTTCAAATCGCCTTCTCCAGCCATTTTCCGAGTAGACATAGGTGGGGACTCGCATCGGGTCACCAACATCCCATAGGGAGCCTCGGGGCGTGCCTGACGGCCGTGTTAGGGAGAGGTGCTCGGCTGCAAGCGAAAATCAAAAGTTGGACAATTATTTAGATTTTTTTTTGATTTTTTTAAATTGTGATCGGAGCCAGCTCGGCGCTTATATCGAATATCCAGAACAAGAATAGTTCAATTGACTCTTGTGAACTAAGTGATATATAGAGGCTGACTAAGAAGCTGGATTTTGGATTGAGCATTTTATAACTTCCCACCCTGGTACCCTTCCTTCCCGGGAGACCCGGGAACCCTGAGTGGGCCACTCGAAACTGTTATTAGAGGAGTTTTGGTATGATTTCAAAGTGGAAGATATTTATTTGTCTCTTAACTTTTTCTTTCTTTACTTTCTCTTTTACCCTTGGAAGTTATGCCAAAGAAAAGGAATCAAAGAAGGAATCAAAGAAGGATGTCGTTGCAGTAGTCAATGGTACGGATATTTCACAAACCGATTTCGACAGAGAAGTGGGGCGGTACGAACAACAAATGGCCATGATGGGCCAGACTCCCAATCCGCAACAACTCTCCGAGATCAAGGACAAAGTCCTCAATGGCCTTATTGATCGTGAGTTGCTGTATCAGGAAAGCCAAAAAGTAGGCCTAAAGGCGAGCAAGAGTGAGGTTGATGAACGCATAAGTGCCCTTAAACAAAGGTTCCCAAGTGAGGAGGAATTCAAGAAAACGATCGAAAAATTGGGTCTGAACGAGGCCGGCCTGCGTTCGCAATTCGAAAAAGAACTCGCAATAAAAGCCCTTCTGGACAAAAAATTCGCAGGAAAAGTAACGGTTACTGATCAGGAAATGAAGAAATTCTATGATGAGAATCCTGATTATTTCAAGACGCCCGAAAGGGTTCGTGCCAGTCATATTCTTGTCAAGGTTGAGCCTAATGCCAGTGAAGCAGATAAAGCAAAAGCCCGTCAAAAGATCGAAGATATTCAAAAGAAGGTAAAAAAAGGCGAGGATTTTGCGGCCCTTGCCAAACAATATTCTGATTGCCCGAGCAGTGCAAAGGGTGGTGATCTCGACTACTTCCAGCGCGGCCAAATGGTAGGACCGTTCCAAGATGCCGCGTTTGCGATGAACGTCGGTGATGTGAGCGATATTGTTGAGACTCAATTCGGATATCACTTGATTAAAGTGACCGACAAGAAACCAGCAGGAACAGTCTCTTTCGAAGAAGCGAAAGACAAGATAAAGAGTTATCTGGAGCAACAAAAGATGGGCGAAGAAGTCAATCAGTACGCAGCTCAGTTGAAAAAGACTGCTAAGATCCAAGAATTTGTAAAAAAATAGCCGACTCTCTCCTTATTGTCGCTCAACGTTAGCTCTTGAAGAGCTAATAAATCGATTGCTTAAGGTTCTTTCTCCAGGGGTGCGCCTCAAACGCACCCCTAGGAGGCCGTCCGAAAAGCCGTTCTTGTCATTGCGAACGGAGGTGGGTGAGAAATCTATTAAATGAAGCACTTATGAAAGTAAGATTTCTCGCCTTCGGCTCGAAATGACAATTATCCGGCAGCCTCCTAGTCTTTTGAAAAATCCGAATTTGAATTAAGCTATACGTTCTCGACTGGCTTTGAGCTATGTCCGAATTGCCTGGACAAGCGGCGGAACAGGTCTCTACATCAAGGATGACATGCCTCTTTTATGGTTTGGGGGGTTTTCCCCGTATTCTTTTTTTAATTATTTAAAAATATTGCTATATTAACCATTGATCGGAGCACTCGACGGTTCTGAAATGGTCGTCAAGGTTCGAGGTACTTTTTTTTGCTCTTGGAGCTTCTTGAGTTTCGAAAGGAGGGTAACGGATGACGAAACCGCTTTTCAGCGAATCTGATCGAGCCCAACTGCAAGACTTGGGAATTTCTGAAGAACAGGTGTCAAAACAACTCGAGGCTTTCCAGAAACCTCTTTTCAATGTTCAACTTGAGCGCAACTGCACTTTGAATGATGGGATTATCAAAATTGAACCTGACCAAGCTGCCAAGTATCTGGACGCTCAACGCAAGGCTGCTGAGATTGGGCGCTTTTTGAAATTTGTTCCCGCTTCGGGCGCAGCAACGAGAATGTTCAAGTCCCTTTTTCAGATTGTGCAGCAAAAAGAAGGCCCGACTTGGGAAGAAATAAATAGGGCTGTTCAAAGCGGGGATTCCGCTTTCATCGAATTCAAGCGATTCATCGACAATATTTCCAAGTTTGCTTTTTATGATGAGCTAGAACGAACAATGACCGGAGACGGGCTCGATTTACAGCAGTCGATCCTCGACGGCAAATTTAAGAAACTGCTGAATCATTTGCTGGGTGAACAGGGCTTGGATTATGGTTCGATGGCGAAGGGTTTGCTGAAATTTCATCATTATCCGTCTGAAAGTCGGACTGCTTTTGAAGAGCACCTGGTAGAGGCAAGCCAGTCTGTTCGGGATGCTAATGGGGTGTGTCGGCTCCATTTTACTATTTTGCCGGAGCAGCAAAAAAATTTTGAAAGCCTTTTGGAGACAGTTCGAAGTTCCTACGAACGAAAATATGACGTTCGACTCGAAGTTGATTTTTCATTTCAGAAGCCATCGACAGACACTCTAGCTGTTGATTTGAAGAACATGCCTTTGCGAGACAAGGACGGCCGGCTGATTTTTAGACCTGGTGGTCACGGTGCGCTGCTGGAGAATCTAAATGAGCTTAGGGAATATCTCGTTTATATTAAAAATATCGACAACGTGGTGCCGGATTGCCTGAAGGAAGTCACTCATTTTTGGAAACGTATTCTGGGGGGTGTACTGGTGGAATTGCAGGAGTCGATTCACACTTTCGCAAGGCGCTTGAAAGTTGAAGCGACTGAGGATGTGCAAAAGACAACGGAGCGTTTTGTTCGGGATAAACTGCGGATTGACTTCCCCGGAGACTATGAGGATTGGCCCTCCTCAAAGCGGCACCATTTCTTACTGTCCAAACTTAATCGTCCCATCAGAGTCTGTGGCGTTGTTCCTAATGTCGGAGAACCTGGTGGAGCTTTTTTTTGGGTAAAGGAACAAGATGGGACCTGTTCGATGCAGATTGTCGAAAAGGCTCAGGTAAATTTCGAGTCTGCGGAACAGGAAACCATCTGGAATTCTTCGACGCACTTCAATCCGGTCGATCTGGTCTGTTCAATGCTGGATTACACGGGAAAGCCTTTTGATTTGAGTCGGTATACTAACCCCGACGCTGTATTTATATCGAAGAAATCAAGCGGCGGTCGAGAGCTTAAAGCGCTGGAACTTCCCGGTTTATGGAATGGCGCTATGGCGGATTGGATAACATTATGTGTGGAAGTGCCCATTATTACTTTCAACCCCGTCAAAACGGTAAATGACTTGCTCAGGCCTGAACACC
Organism: uncultured delta proteobacterium; assembly: GCA_963781715.1. Classification (GTDB taxonomy): domain Bacteria; phylum Desulfobacterota; class Syntrophobacteria; order Syntrophobacterales; family Syntrophobacteraceae; genus Desulfoferrobacter. The sequence continues at coordinate 121,878 of CAWAGW010000014.1, read as the reverse complement.
AGGAGAGTTAGTTGCAAGGATTAGATCGGATATCAATGGAGTTTTAGGATTCGAATCCATCAATTACTTAATGACTTTCATGAGATAATACGATATTAGCGGAAAAAATTTTAGGAGAATAAACGGTCAATTCATAATGGCGGCAAATTTTACTTATTTAGAACTTAGAGCCTTGCACGAAATCGCAAGGGTTCTGTCTCGTTCAGTTGAACTGAAGGACCAGCTTCAACAAACACTTGATATTTTGAGCACTTGGTTGGGCATGGAACGCGGCATGATTTCCATTCTCGATCTTCAGACCGGGGAGGCATGGCTGGACGTTGCTCGTGGTGTGAATGTGGAAACAACCAAGGTTTGCTATCAGCCGGGTGAGGGGATCACCGGGAAGGTGGCGCAGACTGGTCGCCCTATGGGAATTGCCAATCTGAGCAATGAAACTCATTTCCTGGATCGCACAGGTGCTCGCAAGTCTCTCAATCGAGCGGAGCTCGCTTTCTTATGCGTACCCATTTTGTATCAAGGTCGAGTTGTAGGGGTGCTATCGGCCGATAAATTGGCCCATCAGGTGGAAAGCATTGAACGCGAGGTAGAGATTCTTGGTGCTGTTGTGGAACTGTTGGGTAAAATTGTTCATTTTCGTGCGGTGGAAGAAGAAAACCGTCGTTTGCGGCGAATGCTGGCCGAGGCTAAGCGCCCAAAGACCAACATAATTGGTCGATCTAAGGTGGTTCAAGAAGTATTGCGGCTCATAGACCAAGTGGCAGATACGAATACTACGGTTTTAATTCACGGAGAGACTGGGACCGGTAAGGAACTTGTAGCCCGGGCGATTCACGAAAACAGCCGGAGAGCGAAAGGACCCTTGGTTCAAGTTAACTGTGCGGCTATGCCCGACACGCTTCTGGAAAGCGAGCTGTTCGGGCACGAAAAAGGAGCTTTTACAGGGGCAATTACCAGGAGGAGGGGCCGATTTGAAGAAGCTCAAGGCGGCACCATATTTCTCGATGAAGTGGGGGAGCTTTCTCCAGTTGCCCAGGCAAAGCTTTTGCGGGTATTGCAGGAGCGGGAATTTCAACCTCTTGGTTCTTCCAGGATGGTCAAGGTTGATGTAAGAGTGGTTACCGCCAGCAACAAGGACCTGGAACAGGAAGTTGCTATAGGTGCATTTCGATCTGATCTATATTACAGACTTAATGTTTTTCCGATTTTTTTGCCTCCGCTTCGGGAGCGTGGGCCAGACATTCTTCTACTGGCCGACTACTTTGTGTCGAGGTATTCTCAGGACTTCCAAAAAGATGTGAAACGGATCTCCACCAGTGCCATCGATATGTTGATGTCGTATCACTGGCCTGGAAACGTGCGAGAACTGGAAAACTGCATTGAACGGGCGGTGCTGCTGACCGGCGAAGAAGCGATTGAAGCCTGGCATTTGCCGCCAACCCTGCAAATGAAGCCGGTCGGCATGCAGAACATCAGCCGCGGTAAACTGGAAGCTTTAGTCGGTGCTTTTGAACGTGATCTGATTACGGATGCCCTTAAAGACGTTAACGGCAATCAATCAGAGGCGGCCCGTTTGCTTGGGACGACTAAAAGGATCATTCAATATAAGGTTCAAAAATACGGGATCGACCCGAAACGTTTTCGCAGCAAATCCAATTCGTGAAAGATGCCTCATTATAACTGCACAGCCAAGTTTTTATTCGATAAGATCCTTTCAACTACTCAGCCTCCCGAATGTTTTTACTCCCACTGTATCCGAATAGGTTTGTTGGAACGAATTTTGCTTTCCATAGCTCAACGCTTTAATCGATTCTCCAATCTCGGACGATTGAAGTTTGACAATCATTTTAGAAAGGAACCCTTATGAAGAAAATTGAAGCCATCATAAAGCCGTTCAAGTTGGATGATGTAAAAGAGAAGCTTTCTGAGGTGGGTATTAAAGGGATGACGGTTTCTGAAGTGCGGGGGTTTGGACGGCAGAAAGGTCATACGGAGATCTACCGAGGAGCTGAATATGTCGTCGATTTTTTGCCTAAAATCAAGATCGAGGTAGTTGTACCGGACGATCACGTAGCTGAAGTTGTTGAAGCCGTTCGCCAAGCGGCCTACACGGGCAAGATAGGAGACGGTAAGATCTTTGTTCTCCCTGTGGAGGAATGTGTACGTATACGCACGGGAGAACAAGGGGAGATGGCCCTTTAGTTCACACCTTGGCTCGTGGTCGTGTTTTTGATTCTCGATCCTTTTGAAAGAATGACATGGCACCAAAACGTTTTCCAGTCCTTTTGAGGCGTCTTAAAGAAGTTCGTCAGACCTTTCTGCAAATGTGCCGCAACGATATTCCAGGTCTGCTCGCCGCCCGCACATATGCTGAAACCTTTCTTGATAACTTACAAAGATCATTCGGCGAAGAGATACAATCGCACGATGGTTGGTCATTGATAGCAGTCGGTGGATTCGGCAGAGGTGAGCTGAGTTATGCCTCAGACTTGGACCTCTTATTTTTATACCGGAGTCGCCTTCCGCGTTTATTGGAAGAAATAATCCATGAATTTGTTTATGGCTTATGGGACGGAGGTTTTGAAGTTGGGCACGCGGCCGCATCTCTTTCCGCGGTCAAAAAAATGGTGCGGGAGGATTTTACAATTTTGACAAATTACCTGGAGCCACGTTTCATTGCCGGTGATAAAAAGCTCTATTCCGACTGGCGAAAATCCTTCCTGAAAGATTTCGGTAAACAGCGCCGCAAGAAGTTCTTGCAAGACCTTGTCTATTATCGCGGCGGAAGGCTTCTCCAATACGGCGAGAGTTCTTATTTACTGGAACCTCATGTGAAAGAAGGTGTGGGAGGATTGCGTGATTTACATATTATTCGCTGGGCGGGGTTGGTGTTCTCGCATGACTCTTCCTTTGCCGGCATGGTGGCGCAGGGCTGGCTCACATCGGATGAGGAATTGTGGTTGGAGCAGGCCTACGATTTTCTCTGGCGAGTGCGCTTGCAACTGCATCAATTGACCGGACGACGTCAGGATCAGTTGCTCTTTCCGGAACAAGAACAGGTGTCAGCACGACTGGGGTTTCTGGACAGCTCCCAAGGTTCGGCCGTGGAAGCGTTTATGCGACTTTATTATCGACACACCGCACGTATTCGAAGGACCACTTCATTCTTTCTGGAACGTTTAGAGGAAAGCAGCAAAAAGAAGCTTCGTCTTCGTGTGAGAAAAAGAATATTACCCGGGCCTTTTATGCTGGAAGGCCAACACCTTCACTTTATGGAGCCGGAATGGATCAAGAAAGATCCTCGGCTTCTGATGCAATTCTTTTGGCAAGCGGCACAATCCGATGCCCACTTTCATCATCAAGCGGGACAGGTAATTCGAGATAACCTCGATTTCTTCAGCAATGAAGCTCGAACCGATGCTGAAGTACTCACTAAATTTTTTGAAATTTTGCTCGACTCAGAACAGTCTTTCCGGGTTCTCAAAGTAATGCATGAGACCCGCTTTCTCGACGCTTTCCTGCCGGAATTTGCTGGAGTACGCTACCGCGTGCAGCATGATGTGTATCACCTCTATACAGTCGACGAACATTTGTTAAGAACCGTTCGAGAACTCCATCAGATGGAGCAGCAACCCGAAGAGACTGTTCCCAAAGCACGGTCTTGAAGAAATCTTTGCAAATTTAAAACATCGGCGGGTTCTATTCATCGCTGCCCTCTTGCATGATATCGGTAAAGGGGGCGGAAAAAGACATGCACTCCGCGGAGAGAAGATGGCTCGAACCATGGCTGCAAGGCTCGTCCTCAATTCCGAAGAGACCGATCTGTTGTGCTTTTTGATCAAAAACCATCTCATCCTGGTCGAAACCGCGCTCAAACGAGACCTCATGGATGAAAAGCCAATTCTTCGTTGCGCTATTGAAATCGCTGACCGGGAGCGCCTTCAACTGCTCTATTTGCTCACCATCGCCGATTCTAGAGCGACCGGGCCGGGTGCGTGGAACACCTGGAAAGCTTCGCTGTTAAGAGAACTCTTTGTGAAGGTCGATCGACAATTGCTGCGCGGAGAATGGAAACGGGACGATCTGCAGCGGCGTTCACAGAAGGTGCAGCAAGAAGTCATCGGTCTGCTCGGGGGGGATGCAGACAAGGAAGAAATAAGTCGTTGGTTGGAAACGGTTTCGTTTCGTTATTTGCTTTCTCAAAGAACTCAATCGATTGTGCAACATTATCATATAGAAAAGGAACTGGCGGGAACTCCGCTCGCAATTCACACGCGGCAGAGCGAAGGTGAGATGTGGCAAATCACGATTGCCACAAGGGATCCGCCCTGGTCTGTTTGCAATCATCACGGGAGTTCTGTGGGCGCGTGGACTTAATATCCTCTCGGCGGATATCTTTACACGGCAGACGGGCATCGCTATGGACGTTCTGATCGTAGAGCGGTTCCCGATCCTTTGCACGCCGATGAATTGTGGCGTAAGGTGCGCGATGACCTTACGCAGGCGCTCAAGTCGAGGTCCTACTTGAACGAGCTTCTGGCTTCGAAGCGCAAGCCGTCCTTGTTGCAACAAAAAAGTCTACCTCGGAGAGCAGACCGGGTAATAATTGACGAAGAGGAATCGGATTTCTATACGATTGTAGAGGTGTATACATGGGATCGTCCCGGTGTGCTGCACAGTATAACCAACGCGTTGTATGAGCTCGACATTACGATCCAGTTGGCCAAGATCTCTACTCCCGGCGCCCAAGTGGCTGATGTGTTTTACGTAACGGACTTGTACGGCAATAAATTGCTGGACCCTGATGCCCATGAATCGGTGCGCAAAAAACTCCTGGAGGCTCTAGCCGCCATCCGGTAATAGATAGCCATCTGAGTTCTTGTGCTTTTAACGATTGCTGCATAGCTTGAGACGCTACCTGGCAACTCCTACTCTTTTGAAACTGCGATCGCCAATAATCGACTTTGAAGGCTTCTTTGTAACCTGGCAGTGGTGGCCGGGGTAGTGGAAGCATTGTGTGCTTTCATCCAGGAGTGCGTGAGATAGGTTACATTTTTGTACCTATTCATTCCTTTCTATTTAAACAACGTAAGTCATTGTCCTGCCTATTATTTAAGGAGGTAGACAACCGGAAGGGCGAACAACTTCGGCGCACCCGTCCTAAAAACAGTACATTTTTGTTCAATTAAGCACCTATTTATTGTTGGTTTTCAGGTCAATGATTGGCACCTCATCATCACTAACATGAGGCTAAAAGGTTGTTGGGCGAATGACCAATATCGCGTTAATTTTACTTTGATCAAAACACCTTATTGAATATTATTGGTTTTTTCTGATGGCAGGTAGCTAAGAACAACCTTTTGGCTTGCCTATGGAATTTTTATCTAAAAATAAAATGTGAATCCCTCAGTTTTGGCAAGCAATTTGCCTAAGCGAAAAAGGACGTTTTAGAAGTCATTATCAACCAGTCAAGGAGGAATACACATGACGCCAAAAGAAGTACTTGCCTTTGCTGAGGAGCAGGGCGCTAAAATGGTAGATTTCAAATTCTTAGACTTCATTGGAACCTGGCAGCATTTCAGTGTTCCCATCACCGAACTTGATGAAGGTTCTTTTGAGGATGGATACGGTTTTGACGGTTCCAGCATCCGAGGATGGCAGCCCATCAATGCCAGTGACATGCTGATTATCCCAGATCCGACCACCACCATGATGGATCCTTTCATGGCAGTACCCACACTGACCCTGATCTGCAATATTGTGGATCCGGTAACCAAAGAGAAATATACTCGCGACCCAAGACACATTGCTCAGAAGGCGGAAGCTTACCTCAAATTCACTGGAGTTGGTGACCAGGCTTTCTTCGGCCCTGAAGCCGAGTTTTTTATTTTTGATGACGTTCGTTTTGATTCGGCTTCGCAGTACGGCTTTTATTTCCTTGATTCGGTAGAAGGCATCTGGAACAGCGGTCGCATTGAAAATCCGAATTTGGGTTATAAGCCTCGCCATAAAGAAGGTTACTTTCCGGTAGCTCCCACCGACAGCTTGCAGGACTTGCGTACCGAAATGGTTATGGTCATGCAGCAGGTGGGCCTCCAAATAGAAGCACAGCATCATGAAGTAGCTACCGCCGGACAGGCTGAAATCGACATGAAGGCTGCTCCCCTCGTCAAGATGGGAGACAATCTCAAATGGTACAAATATGTAGTCAAGAATGTAGCCCGCCGCAATTGTAAGACTGTCACCTTCATGCCCAAGCCGCTGTTTGCGGACAACGGTTCGGGAATGCACATTCACATGAGTATCTGGAAGGAAGGAAAGCCTCTATTTGCCGGCGACAAGTACGCGGGCCTGAGCGAGATGGCGCTTCATGCCGCGGGTGGAGTTTTGAAGCACGCGGCTGCCATCTGCGCCATTACCAATCCAACCACCAATTCATACAAGAGACTGGTGCCGGGCTATGAAGCCCCGGTAAACCTTGCCTACTCCAGCCGAAATAGAAGTGCTTCGGTGCGAATTCCGATGTATTCGCCTTCGCCTAAGCATAAAAGGCTGGAAATACGTTTTCCAGACCCGTCCTGCAATGGCTATCTTGCTTTCAGTGCCCTTTTGATGGCTGCTCTGGACGGTATCGAAAATCGGATCGATCCGGGCGAGCCTCTGGACCGAGATATCTACGCCATGACTCCGGAAGAACTGGCCAATGTACCATCGACGCCTGGCTCTTTGGACCAGGCGCTGGATGCTCTGAAAAAAGATCATGAATTCCTTCTTAAGGGCGATGTGTTCACCGAGGATGTGATCGAGAAATGGATCGAATACAAGACGGAAAATGAAGTTGATGCAGTCCGTATGAGGCCTCATCCTCATGAATTCATGCTTTACTATGACATTTAGTGAATGTTGACTTGGTTGCCAACCGCGACTAAATACAACCTACCTCAAACCGAGTTCTTCCACCTTATTTCTGAGGGAGCAGTCCCGCTTAACGGCGGGACTGCAATCGGGCGCAATAGACCCTGCAACCTCTAATCTTACATCCCTAGTACATGGCGGCGAAAGTCCCTGCCGGTTTGTGATCGATCCCGGATACCGGATAACACAGTGTCGCCGCAGTGCAACCTATTCTTTATCAGGCATCTGGCATCCAGCATCCGGTATCTTCTCGAACCGGGTAGAAACTTCCGCCCATCTGCACCAGTACTCCAACGAGATTTCGCTCCGTAGATTCATTTCGAGGGAAGCGGGGAATCTATGTTGAGTATGGACAGCCCTGAAGATTCCTCGCTTCACTCGGAATGACGAGCAGCAAAGGGCGGCGACCCCTTGTTGTAGTACTAAGATTGCCTGCACTTTCTGACGCATTTCCGTTTCGAATCGATCTGCATTCCTTGACAGAATATGGCCCGTTCTGTTCTATTATCCACCTTGTCCACTATAGGTCTGATAATCAAAAAACTGAGCACAGGAAAGGTATCTATGACTTCATTCATCTGGCCCCTGTCTAAGCTGGAAGACCTCCTGAACCACTCTGAGGCTGGCTTACCGGAATGGGCCGCTGCAAGATTGTTTTATCTTTATCCGGAGAGGTTCCGAGAACTTCTACCCGGACTATTGGCAGACAGGCGTCAGGTGGTTGTTGAGACCTGTTTGAATTTTGTCGGTATTCAATCCCGTGAAGATCTGATTCCCATTTTGAAAGAACTGTATCTCACCGGCGGTGAGGATGTCTCTGCAAAGGCCATCCATGTGCTGGGAGATTGGAGAATAGCAGAGGCAGTGGATTGGATGAGAGAGCGTATCCTAAGCGACCCACCTCTTGGTAAAAAACAAATCATTGCCATGATTTATACTCTCGGTCGGATTCATAAAGAGGAAGCCTATTATCTTCTAAAGGATACGGAAGCCGCAGTTCAGGAAAAAGACTCGTCTCATTGGCATCTATTCTATGCGTCTCTCCTTGAACATCGCAGAGTTGAGGACCTGGGAACTTTGCTGACAGTGATTTTAGATGAAAAGCGGAAAGAGGAATACCGGCGCGATGCCCTTGGGCTGCTGCTCGCCCAGGTTGACCCGGTGATGAACCCGTCTGATGTCTTTTTTGTGAACAAACCCGCGCTAATGCGGCATGTTGAAACTCGTGCGGCAAACTTGGAAGCGGCTGCCGCTCCGGACGACCCAAGTTCTATCCAACCTTTAAGAAAATTGATCCGACTATTGGAAGGCGATGTCTCTCAGATAGTTGATGCCCTGAAAGAACTGAATCATGATTCGACAGATAGGGTTGAATCTTGTGACTTCGAAAATGCAATATTGAGCGAAAGTCTAAGGATGTTAAACGAAAACCCTGGTACGACCAACTGGCACTATGGCCTTTCCTGTCTGGCATTGTCGGCAATGATGAGAATGGCCGAGCAGCGTATTTTCCCTAAGCCTCATCGCCAAGCGGGCAAAGAAGAAAAACTGGGCTTCTTGTTGGAAAACAGACCGCCTGATGAAATTGATGAGGTTTTTGAGGCAGATGTGGTTGCCGAGAGTGATCGACAGGAACTCGTTTCTTATTTAGAAGACTATTTGGGCAGCCACCAGGCAACCTGGGGAACTTTGAGGTGTCTCAACATGTTGGGCAGCCTCAGGGCCAGTGAAGCAGTTGTTGCGGTCGTCGAACTCCTCAAGGACCTAACGGACGAGTTTTCGGCTGAAGCTGCGAAAACCGCCTTATTGAAAATAGGTATGGATGCAGTTCCTCCTTTGCTGGTTCGCTTAGATAGAGCTCAGTTGGCAGAAAGATACCTAATATTGGAAATTTTGGCCCAGCTTCCAACAGAAGAGAGCGTGCAAGCTATTTCTCGGCGTTTTCCGTCATTGTATGGAGAAAATCCCGAAGGTAGCTTGAGGTTGGCTTATGATATGGGCGCAAAAGATTTTCTGCCATTTCTGGAGGAGGAATACCGTACTGGAGAATGGAACGTAGGTAGAGTATACGTTCACCTCTGCAAAGTCAACGAGCTCTCTATACCGCGTCTTGCCGAAATCGAACGAGATGTGCGGCGGGGCGACGCATTTACTGAGGAGAGCCGGCGTATTTGGACCGATCAACAAGCTCACTGGCCCGCCGCGATTCAACTTGAATTAGCCTGCAAGCATTGCGGCAAAAAATATCAGTATGAAGTGCAGGATTTTCATCAGCATTTTCACAAAAATGAAGAACGACATGAGGCCGAGCAGGACTTCACACCTTACAAGCAAGGGATTGTAATTGTTGATGATCTTCGCTGCAAAAACTGCAAGGCCTTGAATCGGTTTGAACTGACTCCTGCGACCTTTGCTCAGATTACGACTGAATCCATGAAGTTGGTTGCCTTTCAGAGGATGAACATGCAGCCACCTTGCTACTATCCTTTCAAACAAGTGCAGCTGGATGAAAAAGATGGCAAGCCGTTATCGCTGTTAGATGTGGAGCAGGAACATCTCACAGCAATCCGCTTGCAACCGTCCAAGCCGTCTGTTCATCTGGCATGCGGGAAATTCTACGAATACGTCAAGGAATATGCATCGGCCAGGAAATTTTATTTGAATGCTATCGATCTGGATGCACGAGCCCTCGAAGCCGTGGCAGGGTTGGCTCGATTAGATCATGCCGAAGGAAAAACAAAGGAGGCTTCGGTCTGGATTCAAAGTTGCTACGATAACCTTGAAAAGGGCAATTTCTACCTCACTGAGGACATCCCGGTCTTCAAAAAGATGGTGAGGCAGAAGAGGAGAGAATTCGCCCGAGAGTTGGGGATTAAACCCGAAGAAAGACCAGTGGAGATTCGCTTTCGATTCGATACGACGGACCACCCAAAAAATAAACCATGTCCCTGCGGAAGCGGCAAGAAGTATAAGCTCTGCTGCATGAAATAGCCGCGGAAGACCAGCTGCATCCTTCATTTAAAGTCGGGTTTTCCAGGTTATATCGAGGCGGCGGAAGGTATCAGCGACCTTTCTTTGTCAACTCTCGGTGCAATCTGCGGCACAACGAATCCGGCTTTTGTCTCTTGCAAAAGAAAGATAGAAACAACTCCGATTTGTTGCGCCTGGCAGGATTCGAACCCCAGACCAACGGATTAGAAGTCATCAGAGCTGATTGCAGCCTTACAAAGCCAGATCGAAGAACATGGAGACCGTTTTTGCAATGGGTGAGGGACACGAGTTAATCACCGAGGTTGTCCACGATGTCTTTGTTGACCGAATTGCCAGAAACGAGTTTTTCATCCTTCATACTGATCCTCATGCATGGCCGTTTTGACGATAGGTAATTGAAGTGCTATACCGACAAACTACAAAAAAGCCCGAACTCTTCAACAAGAAAAACATTCTGGATTCTGTTTGTCGGTTGACAATATACCAAGAATTGGTATCTTAAAAGTGGAATGGACAGTCACAGTCAAAAAGAAAGTTAGCAAGGAGATCCCCAAGCTTCCTGGCTCGGTAAAGGCTAACCTTATCGCCCTTATCAGAGAAATGGAATTTGCCGGGCCGGTGCGCGGAAACTTGCCGAACTATGGGAAGCTGCTTGACGACCTCCATCACTGTCACTTGAAGAAGGGCAAGCCATCTTATGTGGCTGTATGGGAAGTAAAGGACAAGGAAATAAGACTGATCGAGGTGTGCTATGTTGGGACTCACGAAAAAGCACCATACTGAATCTGTAGAGCTCAAGTTTATCGGGCCTCAGGAAAACAAGGGAAAGGCTATCGAGGCTCTCAAGTCTTTTGGCTTTGTCGACGTGAGCGAATCGGTCCCCTGGCGCGCGTGCTTCCCTGATCTTACCGACGAGCAGTTGCCCGGTATTTCGCTGAAGGGTGCGAGGGGCAAGGAGGGGCTTACTCAGAAAGAGCTTTCCAAGATCACGGGCATTCCTCAGCGCCATATCTCTGAAATGGAGAACGGCAAAAGGCCTATCGGCAAAGAAATGGCCAAGAGGCTTGCAAAAGCCATGAATGTCGACTACAGAATTTTCCTGTAACAGCTTTTGAAATCTGGAAACATCCAGCTGGACCCGCTAAGGCCCGGCTTTTTTTTATTGCTTTGAATTTTTCTGAATCCGTGCACGCATGGTGCACGCAAATTTTTGAGGGGCTATAAAGTGGCGCGCCTGCAAGGATTCGAACCCTGGACCTACGGATTAGAAGAAAAGCACTCCGAGCTTTTTGTTCGCCGCAAAAAGGAACAATTTATGGAATATAAAGGAAAATCCGTTTTGTTGATCTTATCGGATTTTTGCCAATTTCACACATTTTAGCAGAAAAAGTCCCACTCAAATTACCACTCAGTCATCATCTTTTTCTGATGTTTTATCCGGCAAAAATGCCAGTATTATATTGGTGGCGGCGACAAAGTGAGCCACTTCAGCTTTTCTTCATATTTCGCGTATGCAAAATTCATTGAGAATGTCGCACGATGCATATAAAAAACTAATGTTATACGTAGTAGCTGTCCCGTTGCGATGACTCAATGTTCCTGAAACCTTATATGGACTTTGAGGTGGTAGCGTTGCACTATGGATTTGTTTTTTGTATTCGTTATGCATAACTTTCCATCTCGGGCTTTCGATATTGGCAAAGCAAACAAAAGAGGAACGTGAAGAACCGGGAAATTTCTTAATCCCTCTGCTCAACATCCATCCCGCAGAAGTGATATGCCTGGCATCCGCCGATGTAAAATGGATTTTGCCTTCCACTTTAAATCGTCAACGGAGGCTGCTTGCAGAGGACTGTTGCCCAGTTTCCTCCACTCACTCCCTTGACAATGCTAATTAGAATGATTCTAATCGACTCACCGCCACAAAGGAGACTTCTTGGAGCCCGTACAAAAAAGACAAGAAATGGAGCAGGCTCTTCGAATGGCAGGGTATCGTATTACCGCCCAAAGGAAAGCAATTCTGGATTACTTGATCTCCACTCTTGAACACCCTGGTGCTTATAAGATTTTTGAAGAGGTGAAGAAGGTTCAACCCAAGTTAAGTTTGGCGACGGTTTACAACACATTGCAAGTTCTTACGCAGAACGGCCTAATCCAGATGTTGACGTTCAGGGAGGATAATCGATACGAAGCCAACCTCTCTTTTCATATTAATCTTATCTGCACATCTTGCGGGAGAATACAGGATTTCGAGGCTGAGACGCACATGTCTCCGGAGGAGGTCCGTGAGAAGATTGGTTTCGAAGTCATGACATATCGGATGGAATACCACGGACTTTGCTCGGAGTGTAAAGCTAAAGCCGATCAGAAGGGGGATGACGAGAAGCTCTCCAGTGGCGGCTTGAGTCCAGGAAGAGAACGTCAGGGAGGGTAGGTTAGTACGGACCTTAGAGAGTTCTTCACGGCTAGTATTGCCGGTTCTTCAAGAGGCATGCATTCTGCGTCTTGCGTTTGGGGTGGTTGAGAGTCTTTGATGATCAAAACTGAAAGTGATTTCCATCTTCATCTACTTTTTTCAAAAATTTCTATACCCTTGCATTTCTGTCCTTCGTCCGGTCCTAGCCCGAAGCTTTTGTTGAAAAGTGGGTGAGATATGAGCGGAGACGTTACTGGCATCGAGAAGAGGCCAGCGAACAGCCGCAACTTCAGGGACTTGCTCTTTGTCCAACAAACAGCTCGCCAGCCAATGATGCCGAACGGCAGCCAGATGGGCAGAGAAACGGTTTCATAGCAACGCTGTTCAACAATTCACACAACGAAAGGAGTAAATATCATGAATGAAGACCGCAAGTGCCCGGTAACGGGCATGACAAGCAAACCCATTGCCGGCGGTGGCGCGTCGAACCGGGACTGGTGGCCGAACCAGTTGAACCTCAAGATTCTTCATCAGCACTCGCACATGAGCAATCCGATGGGCGAGGCGTTCAACTACGCGGAGGAATTTAAGAAACTCGACCTGCAGGCCCTGAAGAAGGACCTCTATGCGCTGATGACCGACTCGCAGGACTGGTGGCCGGCCGACTACGGTCACTACGGGCCGCTCTTCATCCGAATGGCCTGGCACAGCGCTGGCACCTACCGCATGGGCGACGGCCGGGGGGGTGCGGGGTCCGGCACCCAACGCTTTGCGCCGCTCAACAGCTGGCCCGACAACGTGAATCTCGACAAGGCGCGCCGTCTGCTCTGGCCGATTAAGCAGAAATACGGCAGGAAAATTTCCTGGGCCGACCTGATGATCCTCGCCGGCAACTGCGCCATTGAGTCGATGGGGTTAAAGACTTTCGGCTTCGCTGGCGGGCGTGAAGACGTCTGGGAGCCCGGAGAGGACATTTACTGGGGCTCTGAGACCGAGTGGCTTGGCGACAAGCGCTACTCCGGTGACCGGGATCTCGAGAATCCGCTCGCCGCCGTGCAGATGGGCTTGATCTACGTGAACCCGGAAGGGCCGAACGGCAACCCGGATCCTGTCGCCTCCGGCCGTGACGTTCGAGAGACCTTCGCACGCATGGCCATGAACGATGAGGAAACCGTCGCGCTCGTCGCCGGCGGGCATACTTTCGGCAAGTGTCATGGCGCGGGCGATCCGACACTTGTCGGCCCGGAACCTGAGGCCGCCCCCATCGAGGAGCAGGGCCTCGGCTGGAAGAGCAGCTTCGGCAGCGGCAAAGGCGGCGATACAATCGGCAGCGGCATCGAGGGCGCCTGGAAGCCAAACCCGACCAAATGGGACATGGGCTATCTGAACGTGCTGTTCAAATACGAGTGGGAGTTGGTCAAAAGCCCGGCCGGAGCGCATCAGTGGCTGGCCAAGGACGTGGCCGAAGAGGACATGGTGGTTGACGCGCACGACCCATCCAAGAAGCACCGGCCGATGATGACAACGGCGGACCTCTCCCTTCGCTTTGACTCGATCTACAAGCCGATTGCGCGGCGCTACCAGCAGAATCCCGAGGAATTCGCGGACGCCTTCGCCAGGGCGTGGTTCAAGCTGACCCACCGCGATATGGGACCCCGTTCGCGCTATCTTGGCCCGGAGGTCCCGGCAGAGGTACTGATCTGGCAAGACCCGGTGCCCGCAGTCGATCATGAGCTGATCGACGTACAAGACATCAAAGACCTCAAGGGCAAGATTCTTGCCTCTGGCCTGTCGATCTCGGAGCTGGTCTCGACCGCCTGGGCTTCGGCATCCACGTTCCGTGGCTCCGACAAGCGCGGCGGTGCGAACGGGGCGCGCATTCGGCTTGCGCCGCAAAAGGATTGGGAAGTCAACCAGCCGGCCCAACTGCAGACTGTGCTGAAAACCCTTGAGGGAATCCAAAAGGAGTTCAACAGCGCGCAGTCTAGCGGGAAGAAGGTGTCACTTGCCGACTTAATTGTCCTCGGTGGATGCGCAGGTGTCGAGCAGGCTGCAAAGAAGGCAGGTCAAGATGTGACCGTTCCCTTCACGCCGGGACGCACGGATGCGTCGCAAGAGCAAACCGAGGTGGAGTCCTTCACCGTGCTAGAACCCGCTGCAGACGGGTTCCGTAACTACCTCAAAACCAAATACGCCGTATCGGCAGAGGAACTGCTGGTTGATCGGGCGCAACTGCTGACGCTGACCGCTCCTGAGATGACGGTTCTCGTCGGCGGTATGCGCGCCTTGAATGCCAACTTCGGAAAGTCCCAGCACGGCGTCTTGACCAAGCGGCCGGAGACACTCACCAATGACTTCTTGGTGAATCTGCTCGACATGGGCACGACGTGGAAGGCTACCTCGGAAGACGAAGACGTGTTCGAGGGGCGTGACCGTGCAACGGGCGAGCTCAAGTGGACCGGCACCCGTGTCGACTTAGTCTTCGGCTCGAACTCCCGACTCCGGGCCTTGGCCGAAGTCTACGGATGTAAGGACTCCCAGGAGAAGTTCCTGCACGACTTTGTAGCGGTGTGGAGCAAAGTCATGAACCTTGACCGTTTCGACCTCGCCTGATCGCGGGTTAACGTCTTCGAGGGTTTCTGCCAGGGCGGCGAGAAAACGGTCAGTTAATCGGGTAGCCGGGGGATTTTCTCCCCAGCCCCCACACCACCCGGCATGCGTTTCCGCACCTAGCAGTTTGTAAAACTACTCTATTTTACTGATGATATTAGGTTTATGGACTGCGTACAGCCGCTATTTATCGCGATCTGTAGAGGCATTGAGAAAAGGTGAAGATATGTTCTGCAACTATTGACGAGCCCCCTTCAATCAGGTGCTACATACAGCATCACCGATCACGTTATGATCGTCGGTGTCCATAAGCCTCTCTGTTGCTGAAACCTATATGGACTCTGCGCTGACAGATTTGCAATACGGATTTGCTTATCAAAGCTGCACCGTTCCCAAGATCCATTACAGATCGATATGTATAGCAGCTACGCAAAGCAAACTTGAACTAGTGATCTCTACGGCGAAGAAGGTAACAACACCATTTAGGTGGAACTGGGCTATTCTAGTTTCGAGAACTTTATTGACTGGATTGTAAGCCATTAAGTTTCATACGGAAATAAGAGCGAAACTGGTTCGAGAGAGCTTCATTATCAGATGCTTGCTGGTAGACTTTTTTGGCTTCTTCTTTTTTCCCTTCTTTTTCGTAGATGTCCCCAAGCATCGCATATCCGTCCACAAATGAAGGTTGATTCGTTGTCAAATCCTTAAGGATTTTGATCGCGGCATCAATGTTACCGGCTTGATATTCATAGAACGCCACGGTGTAACCATACTTTGTGTTTTCGGGGCGCATCCGGTAGGCTTTCGGCAATAAGCAATCCCTTGTTTAGGATCTTGATTTACAAGCAAAACCCCCAGATTGTAGGCAGCTTCCGCCATTGAAGGGTCCGCCTCCAGGGCGTCTCGCAGATAGGATTCAGCAGCATCGTAATCTTTCTGCTCGGCTTTCAGAAGCCCCATGTTATAATTGCGCAGCTGCGTTTTTCGGCTCAATGGAAAGGGCCTTGCGAGGCTTTCCTCAGCCCGGACGTCATCATCCTCCGCTCTTGCGTAGGCGATGGACATGTTGACCAGCGGCATGATCTGGAAGGATCGAATCTTCGCGGCGCTTCTGATACGCTTCCTAACGCCTGCTCGAATTCACCGCAGATCCAAATAATAATTGCCGAGATTGTAGTTGGAAGTCCATTGATCGGGGCGAGAGTGCATGGACGCAAGATATTCCTCGGTGGCCTTTTTTACCTGTTTCTGTTGTTTCTCCGGGAACGTTTTCAAATCCAGTCCCGCAATGCTCGCCGCGGCTCTCACCCGAACCAGTCGAGACTCATCGCCCGTTGCCTCAACCAGGGATTGAACGGCCTCTTTCGAAAGCATTCCTTGCAGATGTTCGGCGGCGGCGGCCCTGACCAGGGGAGATGGGCATGAATCATCTGGAAAAAAATCAGGCCATTTTTGTTCGTCTTCACACCCTCTCAGCAATCTGATCAGAGAAGTTGCCGTTACTTCGTCATAATCCGGTCTGGAAAGATAAGCCAGCATTTCAGGCAGCCGTGTCCAATCGCTTTTTCGCGCCGCCTCAATGAGTCCCGCACGGTTCAGCACCGGCGCCTGATAGTCTCCTTTGTGCCACTGGCTCACCTGTTTGTCGGCCCAGGCGGCATCCTTATCCTGGTGGCAAAGGTTGCAGGCATTTGGCGATTGGAAAGCAATGGTCGCCGCCGGCGCGGGTGGCCGCATGGAGTGATCGGTTCTCTGCATCCGGGCGAATTCCGTTAGCGGCATGTGACAGGAAATGCAGACGCTTCCTTTGGATTCGGCAGCGTGGTGAGTATGCGGCGCGGGATCATTTACCCGCTTTTCATGGCAGGGCATGCACGCCTGATTCGGGTCCTTTTTCTGACGAAAACGTCCGCTCGAAGTGTGACAATGAAGACAGTCCAACTGACCCGACTTCACGCAGGGGCTCATGATCCAGGTGGTATAGGTATAATTTTCACCCAGGTCCCGCCCATCGGGATAGTAGTCCGCGCTCTCCAGGGTTACGAGATCAAAATGATCATAAAATCGATCACCCGGTTTAAAGGAGCTCGTGATGGGCGAGGATTTCGCATGACAACTTGAACAGGTGGCGTTGTTTTGATCATGCGTAAATGATCTTCCGCCGCGCGTGATCCGGAGGTCTTTCGGAACAGTCCCTTTGGGAGCTTTCCTGCAGACTTCGATGTGTTCTTCCGCCGGACCGTGACACGTTTCACAATTGATGCCCGGGTCCTTCCAAGTGGTTTGATAGCTATCGGTTTTTGGGTCGTAATTGAGAGAATACTGGCTCACGTGACAACCGTGACAGGCTGTGTTGAAGGTATAATACCATTCCTTCCAGCCCACCGGTCGCTCGGGAATATCGGGAAAGTGCCGCATGCCGCTTGCAGCCGTGTCATACCATTGTTTCTTCTTCGAACATCGTAGGCAACCGGCAGCGTCTGAAGCCGGCCACGCTCCAGGGGTGTCAGGAAATAATAGACATTCTTCCCGCCAAGGGCGTAGCGGATCGGATATTTCTTCTCGCCTTCCGGCCCTTTCTCAAGCACATATCCGCCCGCCCGGGTTTATCAGGCCCGGTATCGATATTCGCCGATCACGACATCTTCTGTTTGTGGAACCAGACTCTTTTTGCGCCAATTCATCGCTATAAGGTTGCATGGCAAGACCGTGGTGGGACGGCGCCCAGAGTTTGTAAAACCTTTCGTGGCATTCGCGGCAACTGGAAGAACCGGTATAGGCAGGATTCTTTTGCCCGGGTTTTTCCTCTGCAGATGAAAGGGGTTCCACTAAAAGCGCCACGATCAGCATAATCACAAGACTGATGTATGAGACCAAGTTGAAGGTTCTTAGTCGTGGTTTTGTTGGCATAATCCTGACTCTCTTTCTCTTGTACTTCCGTGCAACGGGAGTGTCTGAGAAGGTGATATGTCAATCTACCATTTTGAATGTCTACTTCTACTTTGTCAAATTAGCCGCACATGTCATTCTCGCAATCTTTAAGCGGGAATGACGGTATGGTGCCTGTGCTGAAGAGGTTACTTCGCGAATCAAATCTTTTTCTTTGCTCTGACAAAGTAGGCCTACGCTCCATGCGAATTCTTACTGACCTTGGATAGGTGCATTAGGATATTTTGAAAACGAATTGTCAAGTACCTAAATGGCTTTGATGCAAAAGATGCAGGTTTCTGATTCGAGACCACCGGTCTGATTCCGCTTGCCATTTTGCGGATGCCCGGGTTAGAAAAATGCATTCTGGTTGCTCTTGATAAATTTTCCTGCGGATACGGTGGATGCGTTTGAGGGTACTACATAGGTTTTTCATTTTCGTTTTGATTGCAGGAATTGGTCTTGCCACCAAAACGTCGTCCAATATCGCCCTGGCGGCGCATGAATCCCGGAATCGAGCGCCCGCCCCGGCTACTTCCCCTGCCGAATTGTCCGGGAAAAACGTTTTGGTCCTGCATACTTTTGAAGTCAACCTGCCCGCTAACATTAAGACCGACCAGGGAATCAGGGTAACATTGGAGGCCGCTGGAATGGGCGTTAAGCAACAATTCTTCGAATATCTGGACTTGGCGCACAATCCCGACCCCGAATACAGACAGCAACTTGCCGAACTGCTACGCCTGAGGTATGCACGGCGCAACATTGATTTTCTTATCACCCTGGAACAAGGAACCCTGCACTTCCTCCTGAACGAAGGTCGGGATCTCTTCCCGGATACGCCCGTTCTGGCGCTCGATCTGCCTTTGACCTTAGAACTGCCGCAGACGAAGCGTCACATCATTCGGCAATCTATCGCATATGACATGATCGGGACCCTGGAGCAAGCGCTGCAACTTGTCCAAGAGGCAAAGCGTGTTTACGTGGTGATCGGGGTCTTTCCGGAACACAAACCGTATTTAGACCAAGCACGACGCGATTTCAGGAAGTGGGAAGGGCAACTGGAGTTCATCTACCTCAACGACAGATCTTTCGAGGATATGCTGGATATGGTCTCCCGCGCACCTTCCGGGACCATCGTGTTATATCTGGTCCTGGTTACCGATATTACCGGAAAAATGTGGTTCATCCGGCTAATGAGTACCTCTGGGTGTGGAGATGATAGAGTCGCAATTTAAAGTAGACCATATCTCGGAACCCATACGCCTGTCTTTTAAGGGTTTTGATTTTGTTGTTGGTTCCTTCGACAACGGCACTGGTGATGGAATATTTGAAATAGTTGAGAAGCCCCGTTTTGTAGCCAGCCAAAGTTTTGGCTACCCTGGCAAGAGGGCTGATTCCAGATTGCATAGCATCCTTAATCCACACTTCAAGGAAGCTCTTTGCACTGTCAAACTCCTCATTGTCCCAGAAGAGTCGCAGCTGCTCTTTCATGGAATGAGCAATGAAAAGGGGGTGATTGGCCTTAAGGAGGGCATCGAGTCGGGCTTTGCGATCAGGGTCAAGGGAGTCGTAGTTTCTCAAGAGCAGGAAACGATTCCCTTTGAGGGATTTTTGTCCGAGTTCGTCCAACTCTCTTTGCTGGCCTCTTCGGATTTCATCAATGGCTTGGTTCATGAGAGCCGAGACGTGGTAGCGGTCAAAGACAATATCAACATGGGGCAGCCACCCACGAATAGCAGAATAATAACTTCCGCTCATGTCCATGGCGATCGGATTGAGTTTCTTTGCCTTCTTGGAGAGCTTTTCGATGAAGGGCTGGATCTTTTCTTTACTCCTGCCTTCAACGGCATGCAGGATTCTTCCATTCTCGATATCGACAAAAATGGTCATGTATTCATGGCCCTTTCTCAAGCTGAACTCATCAATTCCAAGGTATTTGACTTTATGCAAGGGAACCGACCTGTAGAGCAAAGAGAGCCGCTCTTTGTGGATCTGTTTGACAAGATCCCAGCTCACTGCGAGGTACTCCGCGACCGAACGGATGGTGCCAAACTTCAAAAGATCCAAAGCTGTGAGTGCGAAAGACCTTACATAACGGTGTTTACCATCCATAAAGGGCAGAGTGGGCCACCAAAGATGTCCACACCTCAGGCATTTGAGTCGGTGGAGCAAAAGGTCCAAGAAACACCTTTTCCTTCCAATGGGACTCATACGCAGAAGTCTTCTTTTTTGCCCTTTGAAACTGGCTTGTCGATTTGTGCATTCTGGGCACCTCACATACTGATCCGTCATTCGGGCATTGATGTAGATGCAGTCTCCAGAGAAATGGCTGGACTCATAGTGGATACCTTTCAGACCAAAAGCATGGTAGAGTATAGATGTGGACATGGCTTGATTTCCCCTCCCGTTGTTCGATTGCAGTCAAATAACTGGAGTTCTTGCCATGTCCATTTTCTTTTTTCAACTTCGGGTACTCATTTTCCGGAAGATCCAAAAATGTACAACCCACGGGATGCAGTCCAACTGCTGAGTCGGGCCTCTACCGCGCCGGTCTTTGGGCTTTACGACACCCTGATGGAGCATGGTATTGTAGGTGGTTCACTGGTCAGTTACGAGCAACTAGGCGCCCAGGCGGCCAAGCTGGTTCTGGAAATTCTCGCCAATCCTCAAAGCCTGACAACTTCAAAGGCTTTCCTGGAAGTGCCCAGTGTACCGATGTTCGATTGGCGACAGCTCAGGCATTGGAGCCTGGATGAAGATGCTTTGCCGGAAGGGAGTATCGTGATAAACAGGCAGCCAACCCTTTGGGAATATAAATATTATATCATAGGAGGCCTTGTCTTTATCTTCGGGCAGTCATTTCTGATCCTTGGACTTTTGGTCCAAAAGCGATATCGCCGCAGCGCCGAGAAGTCTTTGCGGCAGAAAAGCGAAGAGCTGGATAACTTCTTCAGCATGAACCTGGATTTGTTTTGTATCGCCGACACCGACGGCTATTTCCTGCGCCTCAACCCAGCTTGGGAGAAAACCCTGGGCTATAGCCTTGCGGAGTTCATGTCCCGGCACTATGTGGAATTCGTTCATCCCGACGATGCCGCCACTACCCTGGACGCAATGCGGGCGTTGGCATCCCAACAGCAAGTGGTCGATTTCGCCAACCGCTACCGAACCAAAGACGGAATCTACCGCCATATGCTGTGGAGTGCGGTCGGAATTGGCAACCGTGTCTTCGCAGCAGCACGGGACGTCACCGAGCACCTGCAGGCTGAAGCGATTATCCGCGAGAGGGAAAAGGAGCTCCAAATCCTGACGGGCCGACTGATTCTGAACCAGGAGGAAGAGCGGCGGCGAGTGGCACGCGAGCTTCACGATGACTTGACTCAGCGGCTGGCCGCTTTGGCCATCGCAGCCGGAAGGATGGAAGCGACGGTCCAGGACGGACCCGACTCCATCCGCAATCCCCTGATAGATATCAGGGATAAAACCATACAGATTGCGGCAGACGTCCAAAACATCTCTCGCCGGCTGCACCCGTCGATCCTGGAAGACTTAGGTTTGTCGAAGGCCATAGAGGCGGAGTGCCGGCAATTTGCAGCTCGGGAAGGGATCGAGATGAGTTCTTCCGTGCAGACCATTCCGAGAGAGCTCCCGAAGGAGATCGCCCTTTCGATCTATCGCATCGTTCAGGAAGGCCTTAACAATATCGCTAAGCACGCCTGTGCCCGTTGCGTTAGCGTATCCCTGAGCATAAGCGAAAATGAACTCCACCTGACTGTTAAAGATGACGGTATCGGGTTCGATGGAGCAGAAGTACGCGAAAAGGCCGGCCTTGGCCTATCAAGCATCCGCGAGCGGGTGCGACTCGTCCATGGGACCTATCGTATCCGCTCTGAGCCCGAGAAGGGAACCACCATCGAAGTCACAGTGCGTCTTAACTCAGAACCGCTGACGGAAACATCTGCCCCCGTCTCATAGAGGCCTCCATGAAAAAGATACGTGTGTTGCTGGCTGACGACCATAAAATCATTCTTGAGGGATTGCGCGCCATCCTCGAGCCCGAGTTTGAAATCGCGGGCGCGGTCGAAGACGGCCGCACTTTGGTCGCCGAGGCCAAACGGCTGAGCCCTGACGTCGTGGTGGCGGACATCTCTATGCCGGGGCTCAACGGGATAGATGCGGTCAGGCAGGTCAGAAAGATCGACGAGCGTATAAAAATTGTGTTTCTGACCATGCATTCACAAGTGAGCTATGCAGCCAGCGCCTTCGAGGCCGGCGCCTCAGGGTTCGTGCTGAAGCACTCCGCACCGCAGGAGCTGATCACAGCGATCCGAGAAACTATGCAGGGGCGCACCTACATCACACCCATCATCGCGGGAGACCTCATTGATTCCTATCAAGATGGATCCCTCCAACAAGGGGAATTGAAAGTGGCTTTGAGCCCCCGCCAGAGGGAGGTCTTGCAGCTTCTGGCGGAAGGGAAATCCGCCAAGGAGATCGCGGCCGTGTTGAACATTTCACCCCGGACCGTCGAATTTCATAAATACCGCATGATGGAGCAGCTCAAAACCAAAACCAGTGTCGAATTGATCCAATATGCTTTAAAATATGGGTTGGTGTCCCTGTAGTTCCCCACCTAGGAGCCTGTCCGAGAACTGTCATTTCGAGCCGAAGGCGAGAAATCTTATGCTTGCAAGCTGTTAGTTTACAGATTTCTCACTTTGCTGCGCTCCGTTCGAAATGACAAAAAGGCATTCTCGGACAAGTTCCTAGTAAATTTCCTAGTTCCCCCCTAGTAAATTTTCCTGAAAAAGCTGGTAATTTTCCGAGGTTCTTTTTCACAGTTGCACATGTACACTGATCAAGATGGGCAATTGTATCGCGTGACCACACAAGTAGGATCATCGCGCGGCAAGTAGGATTCGAGCGACTTTTACGGCCGAATTCATCGCGCCGGCAGTTGACAACGAACCTTAGGGGATGCCTTTCGTGAGAAGAACGCGTCGAGCTCCAACGAGGACTTTCCATGTCCTGCGGTCATGTAGTCTTGGCTGACACTCACTCGAACATGCTTGAGGGGATGAGACGGATGATCGAAACATTGGCAGAATCCGTTATCATGGTCGCCGATGAACCTTCACTGATCCACGCCATCCACAGAATGAAACCCGACCTGGTGATAGTGGATCTTTCGTTCCAGGTTTCCGGAGCTGCCAACGTTGTGCGTCTTATCAAGCTGAATCAGCCTGCAATCAAAGTGATTGTCGTAAGCCTTTACGACGATCCCACTGTGGTTACCGAAGCGACCGAAGCTGGAGCGCAAGGTTTCGTCTTAAAGCGGCGCGCCGTTGTCGATCTGGTTCCAGCCATCTACGAAGTCTGTCAGGGCCGCCCGTATGTTTCAATGGATAGCTTCAGCAACAACTAAGGAAAACTATACATGAAGAAACGGCGCCTGCTATCGGCTGTCGCTGGGACCAATGTTTGGTTGTCAGGATGCGCCGTGGCGAACCCGGCGTTTTAATCCAACTTGGTGCTTGGTTGGTCTTGGACCACATCGTGTCGCGCAGTGGACTGCTGGTTTGGCATGTCCGGGTCCAGGATCGATTAATCTTTATTGAGGAGGCTAAAATGAAAATGAAGTGGAAATAGTTTGTTGTTTTGGCAGTGGCCAGTAGCCTGGTTTGGGTGGCAGGGGAGACCCGCGCCGGCGGGAAAACGAACTACTCGCCGGAGCAAGTTAAGTCGATTGAGGCATGGGCGCACTCGCTTGCGGTTCAGGCCGCGACCCTTATGCGCCGGCCGCGGGAAATTGTGATTCACACAGTTTCCCTCTCCACGGAATTGGAGGACCAAACACCAAAAATCCATGGTAGGGAATGAAAGGAACTAAAAATGAGAACATCACCAACAAAAAAGTTTATCTTTTGGGCTGTGGCATTTGCCGTAGCGCTGGCTTGGACGGCCGTCCCCGCGATCGCAGCCGACCGAAAGCCGAACATCCTGTTCATTATGGGCGATGACATCGGCATCATGAACGTCGGCGCTTACCATCAGGGACTCATGGTTGGGGAGACGCCCAACATCGACCGCCTTGCGAATGAAGGCGCGAGGTTCATGACCTATTATGCCGAGCAGAGCTGCACGGCCGGACGCACCGCCTTTTTCACCGGCATGCATCCGTTGCGGGCGGGCATGGTCATGCCGCAGCTTCCGGGTGCCACCAGTTCGCTGTTGCCGGGCACGCCGGCGCTGGCAAAATTTTTGCTGGATCTCGGCTACAACACCGGCGAGTTCGGCAAGAACCACCTCGGCGATAAAGCGGGGTCGCTGCCAACGGCACACGGCTTCCAGGAGTTCTGGGGCTACCTGTATCACCTCGACGCCATGCAGGGGGTGAGCTTCCCGGATATCAACAGCTCCCCGACCGATCAGGTCGTTGTCCAGCCCTGTAAGAACACCCCGGTTAAGGGTCTCGAAGAAGTCCCCGGCGCCATCGATCCGCGAGACGGGCTCTGCATGACCCCGCCACGGCCGGTTCTTCATTGTACGTCCTCGGATGGCACTGAGGAGAACCAGAGCTGCAAGGACGAAGGGCCACTGACGCTGGAACGTTCCAAGACCGTGGACGAGGAAATCTCCGCCCAGGTCATCGACTTCCTCGACCGCAACGACCCCGAGAAAACCGGCAAGCCGTTCTTCGTCTGGTATAACCCGGCGCGCATGCACGTCACGACCATGCTCTCGGACAAGTACATGGACATGTTGGGCAAGAAGGGCGGCAAGGACTGGGGTATCAACGAAGCCGGCATGAAGCAGATGGACGACAACATCGGCTACGTATTTAAAAAGCTGGAAGATATGGGCGAGCTTGACAACACCGTGGTCGTCTTTACCACCGACAACGGCGCCGAGGCGATCACCTACCCGGACGGCGGTATAACGCCCTTCCGGGGAGGCAAGCTCACCACCTGGGAAGGCGGTATGCGGGCTCCGATGCTCATTCGCTGGCCGGGGCACGTCAAGGCTGGCACGAATCCGGACCAGATATTCTCGTCACTGGACTGGGTGCCCACCCTCGTCAATATCGCCGGCGGTCCTTCGGGTGATGGCCTGAAGAAGCAGATTGAGGCCGGCAAGTACCCCGGCATCGTCAAGACCACGCTGGACGGCGTCGACCAGCGGGACTATCTCGAAGGCAAGTCGGATTCGGCACGCGACACGTTCTTCTACTACACCGGTGCAAAACCTTCGGCGGTGCGGTACAAGAACTGGAAGTTCTACTACACGATGGTGTCTTCCAATGCGCAGGATATCTTCCTCTCCGCACAAGACTATCACTGGACCTATGTCAACAACCTCAAGCGCGATCCCTTCGAGAGGTCGGTCGCGTCGGTTGATGGTACCCTCTTGGGCTACGGCGGCGCCCTGGCCGCTCCAAGCACGGCGTATATCTATGACTGGAACCTGCTGCCCATCGGGCAGATATTGTGGCTGAAGGAACTCGAGACGTATCGGGAATTTCCCTCGCTGCAGATGCCGGCGAGCTACAACCTGGATCAGGTGATCGAGGCGATACAGTCTGCTAAACACATCAGCCACGCGGGTGAGTAACAACTGTGTGAAGTAAGTATAATGCGACAAAGAAGTGGGTGCCTCGTAAAAGGGGTACCCACTTCAAATTAACAAACCATATGAAGGGGCAGCCGATGCAATATGTAAAACGTACTTTCGTTTTCTTATCTGTTTTATTGGTTGTGGCTTCAACGGCAGCTGCCGATACAGATGTGCTCCCGTCCTGGAACGACGGGCCGGCAAAGTCGGCGATCATCGAGTTTGTGCAAACGGCCACTGACAAGGCAAGCATGAAGTTCGTGCCGCCGCCGGAGCGCATCGCGGTTTTCGATAATGACGGCACGCTGTGGGCTTCACACCCCATATATGTTCAGCTCGCGTTCGCACTTGATCGCGTGAAGGCGCTGGCCCCGCAGCATCCCGAATGGAAAAACAAACAGCCTTTCAAGGCTGTGCTTGAAGGAGATATTAAAACGGTCATGGAGGGCGGCAAGCACGGGCTGCTCGAAATTATCATGGCCACCCATGCTGGCATTACGACCGAGGCGTTCTCACAAATAGTGCTGGACTGGATGGCTACGGCCAGGCACCCTAAGACCGGTCGACTTTACACGGACATGGTCTTCCAGCCGATGCTTGAACTATTGGCTTATCTGCGCTCGAATGATTTTAAGACGTTCATTGTTTCCGGCGGCGGCATTGAGTTTATGCGGCCATGGACTGAAAAGGTCTATGGCATTCCGCCTGAACAGGTTGTCGGCAGCAGTATCAAGACAAAATTCGAGTTGCGCGATGGGGAATATGTGCTAGTGCGCTTGCCGGAAATCAATTTCATCGACGACAAAGCTGGAAAACCTATTGGCATCAATCAACATATTGGCAAACGTCCGATCGCTGCGTTTGGTAATTCTGATGGTGACATCGAGATGCTGCAATATACCGACAGCGGGAAAAGTGCCCATCTGGAGATGCTGGTGCTTCACGACGACGCCGAACGCGAATACGCTTACACGTGCAATACCGAGGTAGGACGGCTGTGCAAGGGCCTAGAAGTTGCTAAAGAGAGTGGTTGGGTGATCATCAGTATGAAGAATGACTGGAAGACTATCTTTCCCGAAAAGTGAGGGACTTTCAGGAAAGATAAATGCTGCAGTCCTCAGAAATTAGGGGGGGATGAAAAACATGATAAACTTGCAATTAATGACAAAAAACATTGTGGTGGTTCTATTGGGCTGTGTCGCTCTGACTTTTGCCGGAACCTCCACAGCGGTCGGTAAAACAGATCGACCCAATATTCTGGTTATTTTCGGGGATGACGTTGGCATGTGGAACGTCGGGGCTTACACCCATGGTATGATGGGCCACACGCCTAATATCGATCGCATCGCCAAGGAAGGGATGCTTTTCACTGACCATTACGCTCAACCAAGCTGCACGGCCGGACGCGCGGCGTTTATTACCGGACAGATGCCCATCCGCACGGGGATGACGACCATTGGTATTCCTGGTTCGACTCTGGGGCTCCAAAAGGAAGACCCCACTCTGGCTGAGGTGCTGAAGCCGCTCGGTTATACCTCCGGCCAGTTTGGGAAGAACCACTTGGGTGATCGCAATGAATTTTTACCAACGGTACATGGCTTTGACGAGTTCTACGGCAACCTATATCACCTCAATGCAGAGGAGGAGCCCGAACAGCTTGACTACCCAGGGGTGAAAAATCCGGACTTCAATGAGAAATTCGGGCCGCGCGGCGTGCTTCACTGTTGGGCAACGGATCAAGACGACTCGACGGAAGATCCCAAGTTTGGCCGCATGGGCAAACAACGTTGTGAAAACACCGGTCCTCTGACCCGCGAGCGTATGAAAAATGTGGACGCTGAGTTTCTGAAAGCGGCCGAAAGTTTTATTGACCAGAGCGTGAAAGAAGACAAACCGTTTTTTGTCTGGTTCAATCCCACACGAATGCACATCTGGACGCACGTCCCGCAAGAATACATCCAGAAGGCTGTAGATGAGGGACGTCCTGAAATCGATGTCTATCGGGCTGGCATGATTCAGCACGACGAGCAAGTAGGTCAGCTTCTGAAAAAACTGGATGATCTGGGTATTACCGACAACACTATTGTGGTCTATTCCACCGACAACGGTTATGAATTGCTGTTCTGGCCGGACGGGGGTTATGCGCCTTTCCGAGGTGAAAAGGGTACTACATGGGAAGGCGGCGTGCGCGTACCGTTGGTTGTGCGTTGGCCTGGAAAGATTCCGGCAGGCAGTGCCTCGAACGGTATCCAGAGCCATGAGGACCTTTACGTGACGCTCGCTGCCGCTGCCGGCGCAGCGGACATCAAGGAAGAACTGCTCAAGGGCAAGAAGATGGGTGAGATGACCTACAAAGTGCACCTCGACGGCTACAATAACTTGGACCATTGGATGGGGAAGACCGAGAAGTCGGCCCGCAATCAATACTTCTATTATGACGAATCTGATTTGACCGGTTTGCGTGTCGGAGACTGGAAGATGTCTTTTGCGGTCAAGGAAGATGGCCTTTGGTGGGACCCACTCGTTTACCCGCGGGTACCGTATCTCTTTAACCTGCGCATGGACCCAATGGAACTCTTTGATCCGCATTCGCATGAATGGGGCTACATGGGCCGTAAGCTCTTTGCTGAAAAGCTGTGGACTCTTATCCCGGCCCAAGGGCTTATCGCCGAACATGTCAAGAGCTTGCAGGAGTGGCCGCCGCGCCAGCGGGCTGATTCGCTGAGCATGCAGAAGGCGATGGATGCGGTGATGCGCCAGCTTGAACAAGGTCCGCCGGGGATGCAATAACCGACCATTGTCGGAAGGCACTTTTTGCTATCTGACTACTAGGCACACACTACTGACTGCAGTACGCTTCAGGGAAAACTTGAACCGACTTTGTTGTCCGCTGTTTTAACTGAACGCTCATCGACTATAAGTCGATGGGTTCGTTAATTGGCTGAAGCCGACTTAAGTCAAACCAGTTTTCTTTGTAACATATTGCTTTTTTTAAAAGAGGCGTGAAAAACATCGGTCCCCTCTTCATTCTTACTGTCTATCGTTCAATCTCTCGGAGCAAGAGACGCTCGGACATGGCGGTTTTGACGCAGGTTCTGGGTTCAGATAGGATACTGAAGAAGAGATATTGGAAAACGAAATGAAATGGGAGAAACTTTTCTTGATCCCTCAGCACACCTCTGAAGAAGCTGGGCTGGCTGCTAGGGAAAGGCCTTTTGCGTCAATCGACAAGGTGGATTGCCTCTGGGCGATGATCTTGATGGTCGCGTTCCTTTTTTTTGGAAGAACGGCCTACAGTCAGGAACTGAGCTCTGGAGCCGTGGCGCAGGGAAACAGCGGCCAGGCTTCTGTGCAGTCCGGGCAAGGCAACCTGGCCGAGATCGGCGCCAAACTTTCGAACCCGGTGTCGAATGTCTGGGCGCTGTTCACCGAGTTCGACCTCTATTTCTCTGACGGCGATCTCAACAAAGGGAGTTCGAAGGTCGGCGGCAGGATGATCTTTCAGCCGATCTTGCCTTTTCCCCTCTATGGACGGGGGGAGGACCAGTGGAAGCTCATCACTCGGCCCACCATCCCGGTGCTTTTCAGCCAGCCCGTTCCGAAAGGCTTCGACGAGTTCAGCCACTTGGGAGGACTTTTTGTAGCAAAGACGGTCAAACTCGGGAAGGTGCCGGTCAAGTTCCAATTCGGCGTCGAATACTCGGTCGTCAGCCAGGACGACTTCGGACAGCGCGCGCAGATAAAGTTGAACATCATCCCGGTAATTCCCTCCCTCGTTAAGAATCCATTGTTGGGCGGCAATTGATCAAGCTAGGTCAGCAGATGAAAGGGCTACAGCAACGGTCACAACGTGTTAATCACTTAAATCAACTAAAAGGAGAAAATCATGAAGATGCGAAAAACCAGGAAACAACTTTTGGTCAGCCTTTCCATTGTTTTTGCAACCCTTTTTGTTTTGGCTTTTGCCACAATGGGCATTGCTGCCGAGGAGACACCGGATTGTACTTTGGAGCTCCACACCGGATCGGTGGCGGTAGGCATTGGTTTTCAGTGGGGAGGAGGCACTCTGACTTGCGGTGAGGAAAAACATGATTTCAAGATCGAGGGTCTCAGCGTGGTCGATGTGGGCATCAGCAAAGCCACGGCCACAGGTAAAGTCTTTAACCTTAAGAAACTGGAAGATTTCAATGGCAATTACACTGCTGCCAAAGCGTCAGCTACAGTAGCCGGAGGTGGGGGTGTAGCCGTTATGGAAAATCAGAATGGAGTGAAAATCGAGCTCAAAGGAACAACACAAGGCTTGGAGTTTGCTTTGGCCCCTTCTGGAGTCAAGTTCGAACTTAAGTAATTTGGAGATGTTTTGTATCAGTAGTCAGAGTAAAAGTGCAAAGGTGGCGAAGTGGTCCTCCCTCCCTTGGTTGTGAGAGGGGGGACGGGCCTACGCCGCGCAGAAGTGGCTTTGCCCGTGGTGACGGGAAAAGGGTGAAAACCAGAGTTCAAGAAAGGGGATTGTGCCAAGGAAAGGTAAAGAGCATGAGCAAAAGAACATCCTTCATTTTCTCTATGACCGTCTTGCTTTGTGGTTATTTCGGGTTGGCGTATGGGGAGGGACTGATTCTCTACGAAATCAATTCTCCCCTCACCGGCACCGCATCAGCAGGTTGGGCGGCATTGGCGGAAGATGCTTCCACCGCTTTCACCAACCCGGCCGGTATGACCCGCCTGGATAGATCCCAGCTCCTGGTTGGGGCGCAGCCTCTGATCGTCACCTCCGAGTTTGACCCGGGACCCGCGCCCAGTCTGCCAACAGCGTTTCCGTGCAGGAAGCGCAGCAGATCACTGAGGATGCCTACATCTACGGCTACCCGCTGGTCACCATGGAGATGACCCGGCGCGTGATGACCAACGTCCGCGAACCGGAAGCCACACGCGCACCCATGGGGCATCTGCTTCGGTTACGCACATATTCCGCAGCCGAATTCAAAGATGTCACCGCTCCTAACGCGGACTACTTCTTCGTGGACAATCCGCTCAACCGCTACACACTCAGCGCCCGCGACGATTTAAAATTGAATGCGGACGGCTCGGTGGATCTCTACCTGCAACAGGCCAACCCCGGTCCTGAGAAAGAGTCCAACTGGCTCCCAGCACCCGCGGGTCGATTCATCCCCATGCTCCGCCTTTACTGGCCGACGGAAAAATCGCCGTCCATCCTCAACGGCACTTGGAAGATTCCGGCTGTGCAGAAGGCGAAGTGATAGCCAGCCAACCGGTTGCAGCGGAGGGTGCTTCGCGCCGCCGCTGCAGCCGGGGTGTTATGCATAGCGCCAACGATCCTGTAGTTATCAAGGCCCCGAAAAACCACTGTGGGCGATTATTATCACACCGATCGAATCTTGCATTCATTGGGCCTTTCGTGGCATCGAGGAGATGTCCAAGTGGTATCGGTAATAATGCCAATTGGTAAGATGCTCTCAATTGTATTGCGACCGGCTGATATTTGGTTTGCTGGAAAGATAACCAAGGTTTTGAAAAGTCTAAACCCAAGACTTATTCAGCCAAAAAGACATCGTCAGGATGACAGGAGGTGCAAATCCAATGTTTTCAAGTGACGTTTCGATGTTCTTTACATCCCAAGTTCAAGGGTTCTGTGAAGACCTTGCTCATCCTATCGGATTGTTGCAGATAGTCGCCATTGGCGTTAGTTTTCTGATCGCTTGGCTTTTAGCCCGAAAGCTTCATCACGACTTAGACAAAAGCATGGAGAAGGTTAAGACCCGCACGGGAATTTTTAAATTGATCCCGGCCCAGTTTGCACAATTGCTCGGGTATTTATTTTGGCTGTTGCTCATGTGGTTCTCCATGGTACTTTTCAAAAAGTTCACAATGCCGATCTCCCTTCTGCACATGACCGTCAACCTTGCCGGTGCCCTGATCGTCATTCGCTTTGCATCTTTTTACATAAAGAGTATTTTCTGGTCTCGCTTTGTATACGTGGTCTGCTTGGTGGGTATATTTTTGCGGATATTCAAATTATGGGAACCCACCGTTAACCTGCTTAACAGCATGACGATCGAATTAGGTAAAATTAGCATTTCCGTTTGGGGGTTGATTGAAGCGATTACCATCTTCGTTCTGTTGTATACAGCAACGGGCGTGGTCGATCGCTTTATTGCCCACTTGTTAATGACTTCCACCAATCTGACTTCCTCGGACCGAACGTTGCTACAGAGAGTTATCAGGGCGACAACGGTGGCGGTGGTGATTTTGATCTCCTTAGGAGCGGCTGGCATCCATATGACAGCCATCGCCGTCACCGGGGGAGCCATAGGTCTTGGAATCGGTGTTGGACTTCAGAAAATTGGATCCAATCTAATCAGCGGGATAATGCTGTTGATCAGCAAACCCATTCGGCCGGGAGATGTGATCACCTTTGAGAAAAGCTTTGAAGGCATCAGCTGGGGCTGGATTACGCAAATGGGATTAAACTATATTCAGGTGGCCACGCGCAACGGATCATTGCTGCTCATACCCAATGAGGTCTTTGCGACCCAAAGAACAGAAAATCTATCTTACGACGATAACCTGGTACGCCTTATCTTGCCGATCGGTGTCTCCTACGAGTCGGATTTGAACAAGGCAAAAGCGCTGGCCTTAAGCGCAGCCACGAGTATCGACCGTATTTTAAAGACCCCTGAACCAAAATGCTATGTTGTGGAATATGGTGACAGTACGGTCAATCTAGAATTGCGAGTCTGGATCGATGATCCCAAAAATGGGATTGGCAATGTCAAGGACGCGGTTTTTATGGCGGTTTGGGACAGCTTTCATGCCAATGGGATCGAAATTGCATTTCCGCAGCGCGATTTGCATATTAAGAGTGCTGTGCCGTTTAAAATATTGAAAGATAACCCCCAACCCGTCGCAAAAGATTTCCTGGAAAATACCGGCAATAAAGGGAGCGAGGGTGACTGAATTTCGTTGAGTTACATTGGGACAAACGCAAATTATTGCATATATCTTACATTTCGCGCTCTGAGAAAATATTTTTGGAATATTCAGGCAACATCCGCTGATGAACCTATCAGGTTGGCTTGAACTGCCACCAACCATCCTGTTGGAATCGATATACAGACTCGGGAATTTCTAATAAGCGGTTGATCTGTTTATGCAAGCCTTTGAGCCCTTGCACCACTGCCTGGATGCATATCCCGTCCCGGATTATCTGCGAGAAGTGGATATTGCGATAGAAGTATCGAAGGTTGTTCCAGGTCGGTTTTTTGGTATTCATTCCTTGCGGCAAGATGGGCAACTTGTCGATGTTTTCCTTCGCCATGTTCATGCGGATCTTCCGTTCGATCAGCGACACGATCATCAAGGCCACAAAATAGAGGAACAGCATGGCTTCAATGCGGTGTTCCTTCTTCAGGAAAACCGGAGCTACTTCCAAAACAGTTTTCTGAGTATACATGCGTTTCTCAAGAAACGGCTGGCTCTTATATTTCTTCAACACCTCACTGGCTTCCAGCGACGTATTGGTGATCAAGGGAAAGATTCCATCGGTCTTTGATACCCTGGCGAGAGCTTGTTCGTTTAGTTGCCACTGAATGCTGTGCGTAAATTTCCATTTGTAGTTGTAGACGCTTTTCGTTGGGAAAGGTCTGCCGGGAGAGGCTTTCACTTTAACCTGCTTACGGTCCGTTACTATTTTAACATCGATGAACTCTTTGACATCCTTGCAAATTTTGTCAACGGCCGTCTTGATCTCCTGTTTGGTTTTTAGATGGTGAGCATTGAGTTTCGGTGACAGTTCTTCTAATTTGGCAATCGCCGTCTCTATTTTTTTCCGTCTTCGCGTTTCATCGTCTTTGTGTTTGCTGCTGCTATGAACAAAAATGATTCGAAAGCCTTGTTTTGTCCGTTCGGCCTCATGGGTCCTATAGACGTTCACCTCAGCCTTTTTTCGCGAGTTTTCCACGCTAAAGGCGTCTTTCCATGTCACCCCATTTTTTTCTAGATGCTTTATGAACCGTTTGACTTCCTTCCGATCCTTCGGGACCACAGTGATAAAGGAACCGCCATTTGCCGCAATATGGGTTAAGTTGCTTTGGCTGCACAACTTGCAATCGGCCACGTAAATGAAATCTTCTTTTTCCAATAAGGCACGCAGACCGTTCCAGTTCGGAATATGGGTGACATCATCAGTGGTATTGCCGTCAAAAAGCTTGTAGCTGAGCGGCACATGACCATCTGCCGTGATATTGAGGCCGAATACGACCTGCTTGCAGTCTGGCCTGAAATCCTTGTTGTGACCATGTTTGAGCTTGACCGCTTCCGGATCGGGGGTATTGTATTTGCCAATAAATGTCACCGAGGTACTGTCATTGTGAATTTCATCGGTGAGCAATTTGTGCACCGAAATGGCATTAGAGGAAACCTCAGTCATTAGCGAATGCCGGTCTGAGCGAAACAGCGCCGAAACGTCTCTGGCGAGCCGGTCATCATTAAAAAGGCGCGCATTAACCGGGTCTATCCCAAGACCATCAGAATACTGACACAACCATTCCTGAACCTTGTACAGTGGCTTGTTGTCACAGATGATATTTGCCGTTAACAGGCATAGGCCTTGCGCATGGTCGGTGAGATGACCAGTCGTTGCCGGGACATACTTTGAAAAGAGACTGAACATGCCAAGCTGATCCATGAAATGCTTCACCATTGGCAACACGTCCACCTGCTTGAACCGACTTTCAAATTGCTCCACGACGCCTCCCTTTTTAAATGGTATGAGGCGTCAGGATAGGTAAAGGAACTTTCAATTCCGATTTAAAAACTATGTCTTATATGTCTCCTGGCAGCCCCGTTCATTGTGCACATAGCAAATGGAATTGACTTTGTCCAGAAGATACGACTTTTCCTTATAAATTCTTGATGTTATCCTTAACATAGCTTGCTGCCCCAAACTCTAAAAAAATAGTCTCTTGCGTGCGAAATGTAAGTTATATACGGTCCCATTGAATTTCCGGGGGTCCACGAAGGTCTTCCAGCAATACTACGGGGTGACCAAAGGTCTCCTGCCAATCGCTGGGAAGTCTTTTTTGGCACAACGACAAAATGCGAGAGCCCAAATTGTGGACGTGCCATTCAGGAAGGATCAGAAAACGGTTGTTGTTGGCCAACAATTTTAGGCGATCATATTGGTGACGCAAGCTCCAACCGATCCACATGCTACGTCTCAGAATACTTGACTCTGGAAGTCTCAGATTAATTGGACGTGTTTGCCCCCAAGGAGTAAGACTATTGGGGGCAAAGATGGGTAATAAGCTCATCGATTCTGGAGTCCATCGATCAATTTGACGGCGTCGCGGAAGTTGCAGCATCTGACGGCCATGACCATATCGATGGGGTTGAAGTTTTTCTGACATCTGAAACATCTGGCCAGGTTGGTTTTGGGGTTGGTGGCTGTGTTGAATTCGGAGCACAAGGGACAGAGAAAGCGGAAGTAGCCTTCGGAGACCTTGCAGGGAAGGCGAAGGAAGTCGGAGATGAGTGGTGCGATGGGGATGTCGTTTCGCAGCATTCTGAGTTTGTCCTTGGAATAGTGGCGTGTCATAAGTTCCTCCTATGGAAGCTGGAATTCGGTCATGGTATCGGTGACAAGTGCATCGTTGATCTTTTTGAGATTTCGAGATGCGGCATTGAGCAAGCAAGCTGTCGAGATGTTATTGATTTGTCGAGGGACCCCGCTTGAGTAGTCATGGATGAGGGATTTGGCTTCGACCTCGAAGATCTTTTCATTGCTTCCTGCCGAGCCCATCCTGGCATCGATGTAGGCTGAGGTTTGATCTTTGGTGAGGGGAAAGAGGCGGCAACGCACGGAGACTCTGTGGACCAGGTCCGTGAGGGAACTGCGAGAGAGGAGTCGAGCCAGGGGGTCTTGTCCGGCGAGGAGGATCTTGAGTGGGAGATTGGTATCGACGGCGGAGCTCACCAGGAGGCGCAGATCGGTGAGGGCGACGGGATCGATGAGGTGGGCTTCGTCGATGAGGAGAACGGTTGTGAGATCATCTTTTGTGCAACGTTCCAGTATTTGAAGAAAGAGACTGTCTTTTCCGCGTTTAGGGACTTCTCCGAGTTCTGTGACGATGAGGCGAAGCAAGGCGCTGGAGCTGACTCCCGTGAAATGAAGATAGAGCGGGCGGTATCGGCTCTTGGAAAGGGTTTCAATGAAGAGTCTGAGGACAGTGGATTTGCCGACACCGGTCTGGCCGATCAAGAGGGCAAGGGCGCCCTGGGCTGAGAAGTAATCGAGTCTTGCCAGGCACTGGGAGATGCGAATGTCTCTTAAGATCCAGTCCATGGGAGGGCGTTCTTGGAAGGGATGGTCGCTCATTTTGAAGTGATTGAGGAACATGGGATTACTCCTTTTTGCGAAGAATTTGTTTGAGTTCATGGATAAGATAGGGAAAGGACTTGTTATAGGTTCGGGCAAAGGCCTCTTTGAGCATGGGCTCGCTGAGGGCCGGGTTCTGGTTGTAGAATTTCTTTAGAATTTCGAGCTGTTCGGCGGAGAAAGCGGAGAGGCCTTCTTTATAACCCAAGAGCTGAGCAAGGGATTTTACAAAGGCATAAAACGGCCATGGCCGCTGGGAGATAACCTTGCGGTAATCGATGCCTTGGGTGTTTGCGGCAAGCTTTTTTTGGTGCTCTCGAACGAGGAGATCGAGGAGATTGTGTTTCGGCTTTCCCTCGGGTTGTGCGAGAATTGGAGTGTGTGCGCTTTGCCGATGGTGGAGGACCCCCGACCCAAGATATTCTCTTTTCATGGAGTAGATCTGGACGGTATCGGTGGAGGAAAAAGGATCGAAATGGACCCAGACCTTGTCTCCTCTTAAAGTTTGATCGACTCTGTAGAAGCGGTTGTCGAGGCGGATATCGGAAAAATCCTTGTGCACCGAGCGGGTGAGCTTTCGCATGAAAGAGGAGAGGATCAGGTCCATTTGCACGTGGCGGATGACGGTAAGTCCCGTATGGTAGCGGTCCCTCGGGGTCTGGCCGGTCTCTGAATGGATGCTATCGTGATAGTCCACGGCAAGCCATGCACTGAACGCTCGATTGAGGTTCTCGGGGCTCAGGGCGTCTTGTGCGCGCACTTCGGATTCGAACTGATCCTGGGCCGTGGCAAAAAAGCGCTCAATGAGGCCTCCCGGGGAAGGATCTCCCGGAGGCCGGTGGATAAGGCGGGTATGAGTGCGATAGCAGGCGGCTTTGAGACCATTTGAGTGGTAGACTTTGGCATTATCGAGGTAGAGCTCCAAAGGCGCTCCGTGTTTGGCCAGTCCACGAAGGAGTGAGTCGATGAGGATGTCGAGGCTTTGGCGCAAGTAGTAACGTGCCTCCACAACATATCGGCTATGGCAATCGATGAAGGCGGAAAGATAGGTGGGAAGAATCTCCTGGCCGCAGAGTACATAAGGGCCTTCTTCGAAATCGCCCACCCAGAGGTCATGGGTATGGTCCCTGGACCATCGTTTCCTCACCTTCTTTGTCACAACGCCGAGCTTCAAACGGGTTGCGCCCGCCTCCTTAAGATGCCGGTAAAGGGTGGAACGGGGAAGAGTTACGCCATAAAGGTCTTTCAGGAAACGGTTGATGGTCTTATGCGAGCGCTTGGGTTGCTCCTTTTTGAGCTCGATTGCTTTTGAGATGATCTCGTCCGGGGCATTTCGGGGATGGCCCCGATCTTGCCGATCCTTTCTTGCCAGAGCGTCGAATCCTCCGGCCCGATACCGGTTCAACCTTCGCCTGAGGGTGGAGAGCGACGGCCTGCCCATGCGGCCGTCGGGGAAGACGATCTCCTTTTTCGAGAGCCCTTTTAAGAAGTCGTGGGTCTGCTCCGGTTCCACCTCGTCAAAGAGGACGGGGCGAAGGAGATCACACCAAAAAAGTGCCCATTTTTCATCTTTTTGCTTCAAACGCCTCCTCCGTTATTAAGGTTGGAGGCGATCGTAGATCATCCCCAGGCACAGCGCGTTGCAAAGAAGGGGAATATTGAAGCACTAAAAGCGGCCCGGAACTTCACCTCCAAATGGAGGATCTGTCGGCAGCGTGTGAGGATCGATTTTCGAGCGGCTTTGACGTACTTTTTGGGACAGACTTCGATGGCGGCCAACTCACGGCAAACAGAAGAGAGCGGGTTGTTCTGCACAATCAGATCTTGGGCGCAACGCAAGATTTCCTTGAATCCGCCAAGGGTTGTGATCCATCGGTAGGGAGTCGAATGAGCAAGACTTCTATAATCGATACTCTCTTCGCTGGTCGTGGAAGCATGGAAGATGGGCATACCTTGTTCCAAAACCACCTTCCTATAGGTTGATGCTGCCTCTTCCAGATAGAATTCGGTGAAATGGAGTATGGTCTCTCGAACGTAGCGCTTACGGGGAAACGCAAACGGAGGTTGTTGAGTGAAGGTTTTCTTGCAGCCAGGACATCGCCATCGAATCACAAGACAAAAAACCACCTGAACCAGCAAGTCGCATAGAATGTAAAATCTGCGAGGACGGGCTTGATGGCGTGTGAACCCAGTCGGCGGTGTATAGCATACGGGGCAGGAAGGGAGATCACAGCGGATCTTGTTTCGCAACACGTCGTTGGCATAGGATTCGACCTTGGTGCGGGTAACCGAACTTGACATAGTACTCCTTCATTTTGCAGTGGATTTTGGGGATGGAAACCATTCGGGGCTATATAACGGCGAGATGGTTGTGCATGCAAGGCCAGGTCTGGCAGAATGTGCAAACACCTCCCAACAGATAGGCCGGGTAAGCGGGGTACAATGAAGATACAAAAGGCGGGATATCGCGGGGTATGCAGGATCAGTCTATGAGACTGTCTGTGTCAAATACTGTAGGACGTAGGAGTATCACACAACTTTTTTGAGAGTTGGGGCATCCAGATATCCCCGACTCGGAAATGGCCAAAGTCGAGATAATTAGACGCAACTGAATTCATGGACGAAGCCAGTACCTTCAGGCTTTTGCGCATGTCTTTTTCTGGATATCCCCTATTTTGCATATCCGCTAGGCTCAGTTTGAATCTACAGGCATCGAAGAGTAGATGGGCTTCAATATCCTCTGGATGCTCACTCAAGTAGGTATGGATGTCTGAAATAATGTCGCCGCCAGCACGGTTACGGTTGAATATATTACCTGTTGTTGGTTTCGCCGATGCCAGGTTAAGGGTCTTTTCTTTTACAGGGCAGTGCGGTGTGACAACGATTTAAGGTATTTGATGTCACGAGCCACGGCTGATTGATTTTGAAGGCCTCTCTTCGGCGTGGATAAAATTTGATATGCGAGCAGAAGATGAGGTGAGAACTACATTTAAGATTGCCGACGGCCAATCTGTAGGCAAAAGTACTCATATGAAAATGGGCACATGTGCCTCTGGATATTCGATATAAGCGCCGAGCTGGCTCCGATCACAATTTAAAAAAATCAAAAAAAAATCTAAATAATTGTCCAACTTTTGATTTTCGCTTGCAGCCGAGCACCTCTCCCTAACACGGCCGTCAGGCACGCCCCGAGGCTCCCTATGGGATGTTGGTGACCCGATGCGAGTCCCCACCTATGTCTACTCGGAAAATGGCTGGAGAAGGCGATTTGAAAATTCTACTTTATTAGTAATATTAGTTACTTATAAAGACATCCCGTTTGACTTCCCATCCCTCCTGTGCTAACCATGTCCACATGGACTTGAAGAAACGAGCAGCCCAAAACATTGCCGAACGCCTCACCTGGTGCACCGCCTCAAGAGATCAGGCGGGGATCACCCAAGATCTCGCTGACGGCAAAGACATCTCCGAGGTTTACGGGCTCGGGGAAGCCGGTCTGTTCGACGAGTTCTTCTATTTCCTTGACCAGTTCGGGTTCATGGAGCTTTTCATGAAGCTCCATCCAGTCAAAAACAAGCGCATCAGCAACGTCCAGTTCCCCACCGTGATTCTCATCTATTTGATGCGCATCGTCTCCGGCCTCTCCTTCTTTTGGCATACCCATCCAGTGATCCTAAGGTCCCAACCCTTGATGCGGCTGGTGGGGTTCAACGGAAGAGAAATAAGAGAGGGCACCAGCAAGAGGGGCAAAAAATCGGGCTCCAAAAACGAGGGGAAGGAATCCGAAGGAAAAGAACCCACCCCCATCCGCGGGCCGATCTGTCCCGATTCTATTGCTGCCTACATCCAGGCCATTAGCGCCCTTGCCCTGGAGAGGCTGTTCAATGGGGCGATCCGCATTTTGGCGGCGCACAGCTTTTTCCCCAAGCGGGTGAAAGCGCTTTTGGACGCCTCCGACATCGAATCCACCGAAGCTTGCCAAGGCTGCGGCAAAGTCACCAAACAGAAGGCGCCGGAGTTGCGGCGACGAAAAAAACGCATCCAAAAAGTATTGGAAACCGTGTTTGGCTTCAAGATCTGGGTGGTATGGGACCCGAACAGCCGTATTCCCCTGGCCATGCGGTTTGCCACCATCGATGTGCACGACATCAATGAGGCGCAGGGGGTCGTCCAGCAGGCCATCGAGAATCTGGGGGCTCATGCTCGAATCACCTCCCTTGCCATTGATCGCGGATTCATGGACGGTCCCTTTCTTTGGTGGCTGAACCGGAAGGGAATCCTTTTCTATATCCCTGCCAAAACCAACATGAATGTCTATGGAGAAGCCCTTTCGCTGATAGGTGGGGGCATCCGAAAAACCAGAGAGAGAAAACGAGCCGTCGGTGGAGGAAAGAATAAAACCACAGTCTTGGATCACTGGGATGTTGCAGGGATCGAATCGCTCACCACGGCAGGATTTTATGGACCGCTTGGCAGCGGCTCTCATGAGAACAAAAAGGACTTTGTAGCCAATCCCCTCCATGCGGTGGTGGTTTTGCACGATCCTTACAAAGAAAAACATCCTCACTCCGACACCCTGGTCATCCTCACCAACGGCCCTGTCACAAACCCCTTGAGTGTCTATGACAGCTACGACGCCCGAAGCGAAATCGAAAACGGACTCTTTCGGGAAGCCAAACAAGCCTGGTTCATTGAACGGCCTGCCCGAAATACAGCCGCTGCCTTTCGATCCCACGTCTATCTCACCCTCATCACCATGGCCTTAACCAACGCCTTTAGGACCTGGATGGATCAACAAGATACATTGGAGCAGCAGGGAGAAGAAACCGGCATTCGCAAATTCCGCGAAAAAATCCGACAGGAAAATGGCAACAAACTCATCGTCTTTGACGAAGATCGCTACGCCATCTTCGACACCTATGAAGTGTTCATTCTCTGCGACCGAAATGTTCGTAAACCCACCGGGGTCCCACAGGTGGTCTCTAAACAAGACATCCTAAAAAAGTACGGCGCCCTCCTGGAATAGTCTGTCACCCCTATTTTCTGTTATCCCCCATTACCTCCCGCACAACAAGCAAGGCCCTCTTTTTTATCACCAAACTTGCCCTTCCTTTCCCGGACTTTCTCTTAATTGGCCTAAAATCGAACTTGCCGCTGAACCATACACTACCCACTTGTCGGTCAATTTGAGGCGCTTAAGGCAGCCAATAAAGCCCTCAGGCTCTGTGTTAGTCGGTCCTCGCTCTTGGACCCTTCCTTATCTCGAATATCCAGATGTGCCTATTGATTTTTGTTTTTCTCCACTGCAAAGTGATAGTCACTTGAAAAGCTTCTTTACTGAAGGGCAAACCATCCGAAAGGTTGGGACGCAAAGCCTCCGGTCTTCGCCATAAATAGGCAAGATAGCGGGGTTGCCAAGTGGGGGAAGAGCACATCCAGCCCGCCTACCCAGCACTTGGGGAGGTGGGTTTTTTCATTGGCCTTGTAGAGAAGCGTCATCCAAACCAATATCAGTGTACTTGGACAATCCCACTATGTTCATGTCATCTCAAAAACTGGAGGGTTTTATGGACAGCGTTTCTTTCGCAAGGATAAGCCCGTCTTACGCAACTAAATTACCCGTAATAGTAGTGGCTTTTTGTATTGCGTTCATCATTCACCCTTCAGCCAGCCATGCCAATTGGCTGCACTTTGGGTATGATGCTCAGTACACATCCTTTAATCCCAGCGAAACTCTCATCAATCAAGAGAACGTTTCCCAGCTGCGAAGAAGGTGGGGCATCGGCTGCGATGATGGCTTTTTTAGCGTCATCTTCAGATCTCCTGCGATTTATGAGGGCAAATTGTACACCTCGGGTGCAGGGGACAGATTGACCTCTTACAATGCGCTGGATGGGGCTACGCTCTGGAAATTCGGCAACGGAAATGCTGGCTGGGCTCCGCAACCTACAGTTGCTGAAGACGGGACGGTTTTCTACATGGAGCAGACTAATCCGACTTATCTCTATGCGGTCAATGCTAATGGTGAAGAGTTGTGGGAAGCTCCGATCGGATTTGAATTGGGGTTTTCCGGTGCCGCTGAAGCCCTAGTCACTGTCGATGAAGCAAATGACTGTGTATATGTCATTGAGGCTCCTTTTATAGGCTACGGAAAACTCTTTGCACTGAGTAAAAAGACTGGTGAGATCCTATGGTACAAGAGTAAACAAACCGATGACGTCGGATTTAAAGGCAATTACGTCTTACTCAAGGCAAACAAAATATTTGTTCCAGCCGAGGTCCCGATGGAAGAGTATCCCTCCGAGGGGGACCATATGCTGCGCATTGATGCGCTGACACAAGACATCGAGGTCACTTACAGTAGACCTGAACCGGAGAATTATTACGACATAAATGCATACACCCTTTGCAATGACAAACTCTTGGTCGGATTCGACTACCAATATGATCCAGTCAAACTCCTGGTAGCCTATAACCCAGATGCTCCCTCGATTGTTTGGCAAAAGGACTTCTCTGAAATCACAGGTAAAATAGCCTGCAACACGCAAACAAATGTCATCTACGTTCCAACTGATCCCTATCTTTATGCTCTAGACGCTGCTACGGGACAAGAGATTTGGAAATATCAAGGTTACGCAGCAATCTATAATCCTTCTGTGGCAAACGGAGTGGTCTACTTTATTTCGGACACTAATATGTATGCCATCGATGAGAATACGGGAAAGAAACTTTTTTCATATCCGTTAGGATATTCAGGGGATACGACTACTCAAGTCGCCATCTCAGATGGGATGCTGTTCTTTTCGGGGAATGGCGGGACTTGCGACCTTTTTGCTTTGGGCCTGGAGGAAGGTTCAGAGTTCGATGATGTTCCACCCTCTTTTTGGGCTTATGGTTACATCAAAAAACTTTTCGATGCCAAGATTACTCAGGGCTGTGGACATGGCAATTATTGTCCTGAAGACACCGTTACCCGTGCCCAGATGGCGGTTTTTTTGGAAAGGGGTATCAATGGGAGCGAATTCGTCCCACCAACTGCCTCCGGCATTTTTGACGATGTCCCATTAGGTTATTGGGCTCGCAACTGGATCGAGCAATTCTACGAGGATGGGATCACCAAAGGATGCAATGAAAGCCCGCTAATGTACTGTCCTGATCAACCAGTCACGCGAGCCGAAATGGCGATCTTCCTATTGAGGGCAAAGTACCGCAGCTCTCATTTGCCTCCAACAGCTAGTGGGGTTTTCTCGGACGTCTCGCCGGACTATTGGGCAGCAGACTGGGTCGAACAACTTTATGCTGAAGGGATTACGACGGGCTGTAGTGAGAGTCCCCTAAAGTTTTGCCCTGATGCCTCAGTAACTCGTGCTCAAATGGCTGCTTTTTTGGTGAGAACATTCGGGTTGGAGTAGAACCAACTCATACTAGAGACTTCGACCCAATGTTTTCTGAGAGTTAGCCATCCTTGCTTAGGTCTTTTCACTGGAAGAAAAAGCTATGAATTCATGTTTCATAGCCCCGAGTTGGTTGTCATGTGTGAGGAGGAAGAGAAAAAGCACCGATGTTATTGTGCTGAAATGAAGGTTGGACCGGGCATAAGCCCCTGCAAAAAGGAGAACGGCGATGAAAAAGCAACTATTAGTGCTGAAAATGCCCATCCTGTATGCTATCTCAATTGCATTTTTACTGTACGGCACAATAGCTAGAGCTGAAGAAGCACCAACCGTATCCTCGAAAGCTTATGAATGGTTATCTCAGCAACAGAATACTACAACCGGTTTATTGCCGAGCCAGCAAGACAACAATGCGTCTACATATAATAATGCCTTGTCAGTAATGGTATTTACTCTGGAGGGGGATAATATAAAAGCCAAAAAAATACTGGATTTTTTCAATAACCAAGCCATAGAGTTCTTCGGGGGCAGGTGTTCTAGCTTCGATTTCGCATGCAGCGCGACAGATCCCTGCGGGGAAAATGATCCATGCGGTTTTTTTCAATTTAGAGACTCTCTTACAGGGGTTCCTTTTAAAAACACAAACAGGTGGATAGGCGACAATGCTTGGCTTCTTATGGCTATTCATCATTACCAAGCTGCAACAGGCGACACGAGCTATCAACCAATGGCAGAGGCGATTGCTCGACTGCTAATGTCTTTTCAGCAAGCTGAAGGATATATCGCATCGGGAT
This sequence comes from uncultured delta proteobacterium, assembly GCA_963781715.1. GTDB lineage: Bacteria > Desulfobacterota > Syntrophobacteria > Syntrophobacterales > Syntrophobacteraceae > Desulfoferrobacter. Next base: position 77,826 of record CAWAGW010000014.1, on the reverse strand, counting down.
GGGAAAATGATGACCAGAACTTTAACAAAGAGGAAGGACACGCCGAGGGTAATTTAGACGCCTACAAGTCCCTAATGCTATTCAATAAAATCGGGGCAGCGCAATCAATCAAGAACTGGCTTGACTTTAATGACCTCAATTGGAGAAAAGGTCCGCTCGATAATCATTCGTGGCGAGTTTTGTCATTAGGAAAAGAGTACGGGTTTAGTCTTCCAGATGCTGAACGGTCGGATGATGAGACGCTGCGATATAAAAATACAATTTCTCTTAACACATTAAATTTAAATGGTTTTCTTCCAATTTCCGTATCTGAATACGCAGATAGATGCAAACTGGAGGGCAACATTTGGCTAGAAGGAACCGGGCAGATGGCGACGAGTTTTTACAGGGCCGGCTATAGGGAGCGAGGCGATTTTTATGTCGGCCAGTTGGAGAGTTTTTTGTTTGAACCAGCCGAAGTTCCTGGAACACTAACGCTTTCTTTTCTGGCCATCGCCGATCCGCTTTGCCACGATTGGGCAGACCCTGGGAAAGGGCATGTTGCAAGTGTTGCCTGGTATCTCTTTGCACACGAGCGTTTTGACCCATTTGCTGGATTACCGGTTAACTCTTTTCAAATAGCAAATCCGATTGTCAAGATAGAGGCAGAAACTTACCTTACCAGCGCTTCATCAGGAGGTATCAGGAATGATAGCAATGGCGAGGTTTCTGAGGGCATGGCCATTCATGCGGGGGGCGACAATACTACGCCGTTCGATGATTCGGGGAAGGTTGCATACAAATTCAGTACTCTTGTTCCTGTGACCATTAAGACTATCGGTATGCGATATGCTGACGATGTCGGTGGCGACAGATGTGAGTTTTTTCTGGATGGCAATTATCTTGGAAGCCTTGATACCGCAAATACTGGTGATTGGGAAGATTATGTATTGAGCGATTTTCCTATGACACCTATCCAGCTATTGCCTGGAATTCACCTTTTTGAAATGAAATTTAGTGACGGGGGAACGTATGGTTTAACATTGGATTATTTCCGCTTCGATCAATCCGAGCAGGATTCTTTCTTCGGCGATGTGCCACTGAATCATTGGGCACACGATTACGTGGAAAAGCTCGTCGACTCCGGGATCACTACTGGGTGCGCTAGCGGAATGTTCTGCCCTGAGGATGCTGTAACTCGTGCTCAGATGGCTGTATTTTTGGAGCGAGGCATCCAGGGAATTGGCTTTTCTCCACCTACACCAACCGGAATCTTCGAGGACGTGCTTGCGGGCTATTGGGCTGCCGGTTGGATTGAACAATTCTACCAGGACGGCATCACAACCGGTTGCAGTAATAGTCCACTTAAGTATTGCCCCGAAAATGCTGTCAGCCGTGCCGAAATGGCGATCTTACTGTTGAGAGCTAAATATGGAAGGTCTTATTCTCCACCAAAGGTTGCCGGCTTATTTTCGGATGTATCTTCGGGATATTGGGCGGCAGACTGGGTCGAGCAACTTTATGCGGATGGCATTACAACAGGTTGTGGAAACGATCCTTTGAAGTTCTGTCCTGATGCCTCGGTGACTCGCGCCGAGATGGCAGCTTTCTTAGTGAGAACGTTTGGTCTGGAGTAAGAGTTCTGCAATTTCAACTTGGACTGGACCACATCGCTTCGTCTTTTCGATGCAACTCTATTGGTGCGTCAGGTTCCAATCAACATAATTGAAGATGGTTGGAGCATAGCGATATACATTGGTCTAAAAATATGTGCAGATATCTTTTTGCTATATTGACCTGCGCAAAACACCCGTGAATAATGGATAACATCACATATACATACTGCGAACTTCCCAACCCAAAGTCTATATTTGTCTAAAAATATTTCACGTATCCCGATCCTCGCATTTCTGGCTCCAAATATGGCGAAACATAAATCCAGTCAGGCTGGAAGGAGTTGGTTTTTCGAGGATTTGTCCTCTGTTCCATGCAAAAATAAAAATTTATCCAGCGGTTTTTTCTAATTGATTTAATGGCTTGCGAGAAAAGTCCCACTCAAATTACCACTCAGACGCAAAATCAGTGATGGTTTAAAAGCCATAACCTATTGAATTTTCTGGCACGCCTAAGGGATTCGAACCCCCGACCTACGGATTAGAAGTCCGTTGCTCTATCCAACTGAGCTACAGGCGCAGCCGTTCTACGGACACCTGGGGTGTGAAAATGGGTGTCCGTAGGTCAGATGGAATGTTTACAACAAACTTCTTTTATTTTCAAGGTTCTTGTTTGTTGGGTGAGGAACGGATTGGTGTCCGTTGCTCTCTATTAGATAAATTAGCATTACAGCTCTAGCATCGGCTTCTGTTTTGAAGTGTCGTTCTTGTAAATCAGCTGGGAATATCTCACTAGCCAACCAACCATGACCGCTTTTCCATGAATATTTTCCATTTGGCAACATTTCTCCTAACTCAAATTGGTAAGCCACTGGTTCGACCAGTGAGACTTGCAAAGCTTTGAGCGTTCCAGGAGTAGAATTCTCCTCCGGTGGTTTGATGAGCTTGAATACCAGAGGAGAATTCCATGACAGAACCTTACCAAAGCTTGTCCCATTCAAAGTGGAATTGCAAGTATCATGTTGTTTTCGTTCCCAAACGCCGGAGAAAGACGGTGTTTGGACAAATTCGCAGAAATCTTGGCCCCATATTTCATGAACTGGCACGCCAGAAGGAATGCCAGATTCTTGAAGGGCATCTGATGACAGATCATGTCCACATGTGTATCGCAATTCCGCCGAAACATTCGGTAGCCTCCGTGATAGGCTTTCTCAAAGGGAAAAGTGCCATTGCGATTGCCAGACAATTTGGAGGAAGACAGCGCAACTTTACAGGCGAACATTTCTGGGCAAGAGGCTATGCTGTTTCGACGGTTGGTTTCGAACTCGAACAGGTTCGCACTTACATACGGGAGCAAGAATCCGGAGATGACGGTCGGTTTTAGGCTGTTCATACTTGAAAGAACTCCCTACACGTAACCACTGAACTTGGAACTAGGGCGACCGTCTTTGAGACGGCCCCGCTCATCAAGCCACCGGCTTCGCCGGGGGTGTCTGACTCAGCAACAGTGAAAGCGGAATAATAATCTCTAAATTTATACATTTTAGAATTCTTTATTGGCAATCCTTCATTTAATTGTCCTTCTGGTATATTACCTGATTTTGGAACGCCCCAATAAAATAAACTCTCTTGATTTAATCCCAATTTTTTAAATTTTTTTGACAGCTCAAGGCTAACTACTTGGTTTTCTAGTTTCATTTGGTTTTTGAACAAAAATCCCGAAATATGCTAACCTCATCAGAAAGCAAATTCGGGATTGTTGTTTGATGAGGTTAATTATACACTTAGCTTAGCATAGTAATTTTATCTTGTCAAATCAGGTAGATATGGAGAATGAAAGTGTCAGACAAAAGCGAGCATTTCGAAAAATACATTGACTATTCAGATGAAGAACTAAAGGAAATAATATCTAAGCATTCCCGAACATATGCCACAAGAGATCTGGGAGACCAATGTAAACTGGCATTTGACATTCTACAGTGGAGGTCAACTAAAAAATTAGTTCATGGAACTTGGGCGCTGGCGATATTCACTATAATACTATCATTAGCAACAATTGCTGTCGCTATTGGAACATTCCTGTTGGTCTATTTTACTGGAAAGTCTGGCGGGTAAATTAGCTGGGGTGCATTCTGGGGAGTGACATCACCTAACACCGCATAAAATCACACCACAAAACTTCACAAAACAAAAAGCTAAGTTACGTAAATTCAATAACTTAGCCTTGATACTGTAGAATTAGAAGTCCGTTGCTCTATCCAACTGAGCTACAGGCGCTCTATGTTTCCCGTCCTGAATATTTTAGACTAAATAGACGGATTCCACTGCCTTTGTCAATAACCTTCTGGTCCTCTGGATATTCGATATAAGCGCCGAGCTGGCTCCGATCACAATTTAAAAAAATCAAAAAAAAATCTAAATAATTGTCCAACTTTTGATTTTCGCTTGCAGCCGAGCACCTCTCCCTAACACGGCCGTCAGGCACGCCCCGAGGCTCCCTATGGGATGTTGGTGACCCGATGCGAGTCCCCACCTATGTCTACTCGAAAAATGGCTGGAGAAGGCGATTTGAAAATTCTACTTTATTAGTAATATTAGTTACTTATAAAGACATCCCGTTTGACTTCCCATCCCTCCTGTGCTAACCATGTCCACATGGACTTGAAGAAACGAGCAGCCCAAAACATTGCCGAACGCCTCACCTGGTGCACCGCCTCAAGAGATCAGGCGGGGATCACCCAAGATCTCGCTGACGGCAAAGACATCTCCGAGGTTTACGGGCTCGGGGAAGCCGGTCTGTTCGACGAGTTCTTCTATTTCCTTGACCAGTTCGGGTTCATGGAGCTTTTCATGAAGCTCCATCCAGTCAAAAACAAGCGCATCAGCAACGTCCAGTTCCCCACCGTGATTCTCATCTATTTGATGCGCATCGTCTCCGGCCTCTCCTTCTTCTGGCATACCCATCCAGTGATCCTAAGGTCCCAACCCTTGATGCGGCTGGTGGGGTTCAACGGAAGAGAAATAAGAGAGGGCACCAGCAAGAGGGGCAAAAAATCGGGCTCCAAAAACGAGGGGAAGGAATCCGAAGGAAAAGAACCCACCCCCATCCGCGGGCCGATCTGTCCCGATTCTATTGCTGCCTACATCCAGGCCATTAGCGCCCTTGCCCTGGAGAGGCTGTTCAATGGGGCGATCCGCATTTTGGCGGCGCACAGCTTTTTCCCCAAGCGGGTGAAAGCGCTTTTGGACGCCTCCGACATCGAATCCACCGAAGCTTGCCAAGGCTGCGGCAAAGTCACCAAACAGAAGGCGCCGGAGTTGCGGCGACGAAAAAAACGCATCCAAAAAGTATTGGAAACCGTGTTTGGCTTCAAGATCTGGGTGGTATGGGACCCGAACAGCCGTATTCCCCTGGCCATGCGGTTTGCCACCATCGATGTGCACGACATCAATGAGGCGCAGGGGGTCGTCCAGCAGGCCATCGAGAATCTGGGGGCTCATGCTCGAATCACCTCCCTTGCCATTGATCGCGGATTCATGGACGGTCCCTTTCTTTGGTGGCTGAACCGGAAGGGAATCCTTTTCTATATCCCTGCCAAAACCAACATGAATGTCTATGGAGAAGCCCTTTCGCTGATAGGTGGGGGCATCCGAAAAACCAGAGAGAGAAAACGAGCCGTCGGTGGAGGAAAGAATAAAACCACAGTCTTGGATCACTGGGATGTTGCAGGGATCGAATCGCTCACCACGGCAGGATTTTATGGACCGCTTGGCAGCGGCTCTCATGAGAACAAAAAGGACTTTGTAGCCAATCCCCTCCATGCGGTGGTGGTTTTGCACGATCCTTACAAAGAAAAACATCCTCACTCCGACACCCTGGTCATCCTCACCAACGGCCCTGTCACAAACCCCTTGAGTGTCTATGACAGCTACGACGCCCGAAGCGAAATCGAAAACGGACTCTTTCGGGAAGCCAAACAAGCCTGGTTCATTGAACGGCCTGCCCGAAATACAGCCGCTGCCTTTCGATCCCACGTCTATCTCACCCTCATCACCATGGCCTTAACCAACGCCTTTAGGACCTGGATGGATCAACAAGATACATTGGAGCAGCAGGGAGAAGAAACCGGCATTCGCAAATTCCGCGAAAAAATCCGACAGGAAAATGGCAACAAACTCATCGTCTTTGACGAAGATCGCTACGCCATCTTCGACACCTATGAAGTGTTCATTCTCTGCGACCGAAATGTTCGTAAACCCACCGGGGTCCCACAGGTGGTCTCTAAACAAGACATCCTAAAAAAGTACGGCGCCCTCCTGGAATAGTCTGTCACCCCTATTTTCTGTTATCCCCCATTACCTCCCGCACAACAAGCAAGGCCCTCTTTTTTATCACCAAACTTGCCCTTCCTTTCCCGGACTTTCTCTTAATTGGCCTAAAATCGAACTTGCCGCTGAACCATACACTACCCACTTGTCGGTCAATTTGAGGCGCTTAAGGCAGCCAATAAAGCCCTCAGGCTCTGTGTTAGTCGGTCCTCGCTCTTGGACCCTTCCTTATCTCGAATATCCAGTGGTCCTGGAAGAATTCTGCACGGCAGATCGGGAAAAACCAGCCTATTGAGTTCTGTTCACTTTTGTTTTGCGTTTTGGTCGGAAAATCGATAGAAATTCAAGCGATTTTCTGCCGCACTATCAGGACAAGAGGAGAGTTGTGCTCGATGGATCGTAAAACATTATGGTTAAGTTTATTCGGAGGTTGTTTTCTTTTGGTGCTCGGAATTAAAAGACTTCTTCAGGAAGGAGACTGGGTCCTCTTTATTCTTGGGGTATTGATCATCGCTTTTGGTTCATCCAGCTTATTGAAGAATAGGTCAAAGAAATGATCCGGGAATGCCCTTGACGTTATCAGGCAAATCAACTAGTTTTCGTCGATTCAAAAGATAAAATTGCAAATTATTGGATTGTGAGAAAGGGAAACGAGTGTAATGGAAGATCTGAACGTGATTATGCGGGAGCGGATTCAGAAAGCTGAGCAAATGGAGGAGGCGGGTATTCCAATTTACCCCAACGGGTATCCGGTCCCGGATCACATCCAAGATCTCATTCAAAAATTTGGCGACCAGACCGATGAGGAACTGAAAGCTGATCCCCAATCCTTTACACTTGCGGGCCGCGTGTTGGCTGTTCGCTCTTTTGGAAAATCAATATTCATGCATGTTCTTGATGCAAATGACAAGATACAGATCTATATTCAGCAAAATCAAGTTGGCAAAGAACCCTATAAGCTGGCGAAAAAGATCGATATTGGGGATATTATCCGAGTTAGTGGCAGCCTTTTTCGGACTAAAACCCAGGAACTGACTCTTCTCGTAAAAGAATTGGTCCTTTTGAGCAAGAATCTTCGTCCTTTGCCTGAGAAATACCATGGCCTTAAAGATGTCGAGACGCGTTACAGGCAGCGATATGTGGATTTGATCGTGCATGAGTCGGTGAGAGAAATATTTCGAAAGCGGGCCAAAATCATTCAAGCTATACGTCAGTTTCTGACTGACCGAGGCTACCTCGAAGTCGAAACACCCATGATGCAGCCAATACCGGGAGGAGCCACGGCAAAACCTTTCAAAACCTTTCACAATGCCCTTGGAATGGATTTGTATTTGCGTATAGCCCCGGAGCTTTACCTCAAGCGACTGTTGGTTGGGGGATTCGAGCGTGTATTCGAGCTGAACCGGAACTTCCGCAATGAAGGAGTTTCTACACAGCACAATCCGGAATTCACCATGCTGGAATTCTATGAAGCATATGCCACCTATCAGGACTTGATGGTCTTAACCGAAGAGCTTTTTGTCGCCATAAGCAATGTTGTCAACGGAGGCTCGCTGCAGCTTGAATATCAAGGAAATTCCATTGACCTGACTCCGCCTTGGCAACGTTATCGTCTGACACAGGCTCTTGTTGAAGTAGGTGATGTTCCGAGCTCGGTAATCGATGATATTGACAAAGCCTCAGACTATGCAAGATCTATCGGCATTCAAACCGAACGTTACGAAGGTCACGGCAAACTTCTGACCAAAATTTTTGATCAAGCAGTGGAGCCGAAACTTATTCAGCCTACGTTTGTGAGCCATTATCCGCTGGAAGTTTCGCCATTATCTCGACGGAACGAAACTGACCCGACACTCACCGATCGCTTCGAGCTTTTCATAGGGGGGAGGGAAATGGCGAATGCTTTTTCCGAGCTAAATGACGCCCGGGACCAGAAAGAACGTTTCATGCTCCAGTTGCAGGCGCGCCAGGCGGGTGATGAAGAGGCTCACCTTATGGATGATGACTACATTAGGGCTTTGGAATATGGCATGCCGCCAGCGGCAGGAGAAGGAATAGGAATTGATCGTTTAGTCATGTTATTCACTGATTCCGCATCGATCCGCGATGTGATTCTTTTTCCTCACCTTCGTCCGGAAAAGAAAATATAAAGCTTTATGAACTTTGAATTCTTTGTCAGTCTACGCTATTTATTGGCAAAGCGCCGGCAGACGTTCATTTCTCTAATCACTTTCATATCCATCGCTGGGGTGGCGGTAGGCGTGACTGCCTTGATCGTCGTTCTCGCAGTCATGAACGGATTCCAACGGGACTTGCGGGATCGCATCCTCGGCATCACTTCCCACATCGTTGTGGGCCGCTTCGATGCCACAATTTCCAATTATCCCGAAGTGATCGATGAGATAAAACTTGAGCGCGGAGTCACCGGAGCATCTCCTTATGTATACACGCAGGTCATGCTCAGTTCGGGGAAGGGAGTCTCAGGCGCTCTGTTGCGTGGAATAGATCCGCAAACAGCCACGGAAGTTGTCAATATTCAAAAAGATATGATCCGCGGCAACCTTACGGATCTTGGGAATGCGCCCGCCGGCTCGACCGAAGATAATCCAGGGATCATTCTCGGGGTCGAGTTGGCAAACAACCTTGGGGTTCGACAAAAAGATTGGGTCACCGTAATTTCTCCAACCGGCCGCTTAACTCCGATCGGGCAGACTCCCAAGAGCAGGTTGTTTCAGGTGGTCGGCATCTTTCAGTCGGGCATGTTCGAATATGACAATACCCTTGCTTACATTAGCCTGAAATCGGCACAGCAGTTTTTGGGTATAGGCGATGTCGTATCGGGCATCGAGGTGCGAGTCGAAGACATATATGACGCCCAGGCAATCGCCCAGAAGTTGAGATCGCGCCTCGGCCCATCCTTTTGGGTGCGGGATTGGATGCAGATGAATAGGAACCTCTTTTCGGCCCTGAAGCTTGAAAAGGTTGTTATGTTCATTATCCTGACTCTAATCGTGCTTGTCGCGGCTTTCAATATCGTGAGCTCTCTTATCATGTTGGTGATGGAGAAGACGCGCGACATAGCGATCCTTAAAGCCATGGGCGCCACAACCGCCAGCATACGCAAGATATTTGTATTGGAAGGCCTCATGATAGGAGTTTCAGGGACCACCTTGGGCCTTTTGGGCGGGATGGGGCTGTGCGGCATTCTCAAAAAGTATCATTTCATCGAACTCCCGCGAGATGTCTACTACATCTCCACTCTGCCGGTTCATTTGGAAGGTCTCGATGTAGCTATCATCGCGTTTTCGGCCATTGCCATTAGTCTCATTGCAACACTCTATCCATCCAGGCAGGCGGCCAAATTGGAACCGGCAGAAGCGCTTCGCTATGAATAATCTTCGCCAGGCGGTAGAGGTCCATGCCATGGGATTAACCAAGGTCTTTGAGGGCGGGGTGCATTCCATTGAGCTTTTCAGGGACCTTGACTTGGTGATAAGAAGTGGCGATAGACTGGCAATTGTAGGTGCATCCGGTGCCGGGAAATCAACGCTTTTGCACATTATTGGGACTTTGGATAAACCAACTGGCGGTAAAGTGCTCTACGGTGGGCAGGATATTTTTTTGTGGGATGAAAAACAATTGGCGAAATTTCGCAACCATCACATAGGATTTGTTTTTCAGTTTCATTACCTGCTGCCGGAATTCGACGCCCTGGAGAATGTGATGATGCCCGGCCTGATTGCGGGGCAATCTAAAAAGGACGTCAAAGCCCAAGCTGTATATTTGCTCGGCAAACTCGGATTGATGGATCGTCTTCATCATCGCATCGGCGAAATGTCCGGAGGTGAGCAGCAAAGAGTGGCTGTGGCCAGGGCTTTGTTATTACGACCCAAACTTTTTCTGGCCGATGAACCGAGCGGTAACCTGGATACAAGAACCGGCAGGACCCTTCACGAATTGCTGGTCGAACTCAACGAAGAGTTGGGTGTTACAATGGTGATTGTTACGCACAACATGGAACTGGCGTCCATGATGCATCGCACGCTGCGTTTGGTGGATGGCCACCTAAAAGAGGAATTGTCTGCGAATTAAACGAATGTCTGCAGTTTATTCCTGGCATTTTAAATGTACTTGGGTTGAATTTACGAAAGTGCTATAGTCTAGCTCTTTTTTAGACGAACAATGCCTTAGGAGTCCTTTCTTTTGGATAAGCAAGTCTGTCGCAAGGGATCCTGAAAAAACAAACATCCCGGCCGCATTCGTATGGCGAGGGCTTAGTGCTGTCGGAGAAAGCACGTCTGAGGCCTCTTACTAGAAGGAAAATGGGAGAGCGGTTTTTACGAGTCCGTAAGAACTTGGGGTGGTAACGGAAGAATAAAGGTCATGGGGGGACGGATGCGCAAATTAGCGATCCTGGTCAGTTTGATATTGTGCTTGAGCATAGAAGTGTGGGCGCAGAATGAAAAACCGAAAGTGGCGGTTATGCCATTCGTAGTTCGTAGTGCTCAGGCGTTACCCAATGTTCGTCAAACACTCCAGGAAGTCATGGTCCGTCAACTTTCCGAACTTGGGCTGCAGGCTGTCGAGTCGACCGAAGTTGCGGGCACAGATGAGCAAGCTCGAGTCGCGGCAAGGAGGGTGGGTGCCGATTATGCGTTATATGGGAGCTTCAATAAGATCGGCAATACCATCAGCATCGATGCCAAGTTGGTGCATGTCCCAGGTCAGAAGAAAACCGAAGTACTTTTTGGACAGGAAAGTGGAATAGAAAATCTTGCCAAGGCAGCCGATACTGTCAGCAAGGACGTTGCCGTCTTTTTGCTCGCGAAGGCTGTGATTGCCGACATTCAGGTGAAAGGGAATGAACGGATAGAGTCGGCTGCAATCCAGTTGAGTGTGAAGAGTAAAGTTGGTGAGATCCTGAGCCCCGAGCAAGTGAGGGATGATATCCGGTCTATCTACAAGATGGGGTATTTTGAGAAAGTTGAGGCTGAAGTTACAGATACACCAAAAGGCAAGCTCCTCACGTTTGTGGTGCAGGAAAATCCGACTATTCAGGAAGTGAACATAAAGGGAAACAAAAAAATTAAAGAGAAGGACATTCTGGCAGCTATCGCAACCAAGCCATACACCGTCTTGGAAAAAAATATCATTAATGAAGATGTGCAGAAGATACTCAAGCTTTATCAACAGAAAGGCTTCTTTAATGCCGAAGTGACCACCGATATCACCTACCCGCGTGACCCCAGGAATGCTGTAGTTACGTTTAATATCGAAGAAAGGGGGAGAATCTACATCGAAAAAATTTCTTTTACCGGAAACGAACACTTTTCCGACCGAAAGCTTCGTGGTGTTATGCAGACGAAGCAGAAAAGTATTTTCCTTTCCTGGTTCACCGATCGCGGTATCCTGCAGAAAGATATTTTAGACACGGATGTTGACCGATTGACCGTCTACTATCACGATCGAGGCTTTATGGATGCTAAGGTCGGTACGCCCGACGTTTCTTTTCGCAAAGATGGAATCTTTATCGAAGTCCCGGTTCAGGAAGGGGAGCGCTATCGGGTTAAGAGTGTGGAGATAGCTGGGGGGGCGTCGGAAGAGAATGAACAACTGCAACAGAAACTCAGAGTAAAAACCGATGATTATTTTAGTCGGGAAAAGCTGCGCGACGATGTCCAAGACATAAGCAAAGGATACATGAACCAGGGTTATGCATACGTTGACGTTAATCCGGATGTAAAACAGGATCGGGCAGATCACACCACGAATATTGTCTATCAGGTTGACAGGGGTAACGAGGTTCATATCGGCACAATTACTGTCTCCGGAAATACCAAAACGCGCGATAAGGTCATTCGGAGGGAAATCGATTTATCTGAAGGTGACAAGTTCAGTGCCGACAAAATGGAAAAAAGCATGACCGATTTGCGTAAATTGGATTTTTTCGAAAATGTTGAAATTGTGCCTTCCGAGGGGGCCTCGCCCGAGGTTATGAATCTCGATGTTAAAGTGAAGGAAAAGTTTACCGGGTCGGTAAGCGTTGGAGGCGGTTACTCATCCGATGATGGTCTGTTCGTCACCGGCGAAGTTGTTCAGCGCAATCTTTTTGGTAGAGGGCAGTATCTGGGGCTTAAGGGATATTTTGGTCAGTCGGCACAACGCTACGTGCTCAGCTTCACGGAACCGTGGTTGTTCGATAAGCCAATAAACGCCGGGTTCGACGTTTACAATTGGTTGAGAGACTACCCCGATTTTACCAAGGATGCAGTCGGCATCAGGTTGAGATCCGGTTACGCCTTCGGCAACTGGAGTATGATAAGTGCTTACTATACTTTTGAAAATGCCAAAATTTCTGATGTTGCCGATGATGCCTCTTCACTCCTAAAATCACAAGAAGGCCGGTCGAATCTTAGTGCAATTACCGGCATACTGGAAAGGGACAGCACCGATCATCCGTTTTTGCCTACACGAGGCTCCATCAACGTAATCTCCCTCCAATATGCTACAACTTATATCGGCAGTGACAGTGATTTCCTTAAGTCCGAAATCCAATCAGGTTGGTATTTCCCTTTATATTGGAAGCTGATAGGTTTTGTGAAGGGTTCAGCGGGCTGGATAAATGAGAGTTCCAGCAATCCGGCACCCATTTACGAAAGATTTTACCTTGGCGGCATCAATACACTTCGGGCCTTTAACTGGGGAGAAGTCGGTCCGCAGGACGCAAACGGCGAATACATTGGTGGAACGACCTATGGACTGGCCAATGCCGAAATACTGTTCCCTTTAATAGAAAAAATGGGGATGCGGGGAGTCTTCTTTTTCGATTATGGCAACGCTTTTCTCGGCAGCAATCCCTTCCAGTTTAGCGATTATCGCTATGACGCAGGGGCGGGAATTCGATGGAATTCTCCTATGGGGCCTCTTCGAGTCGAGTGGGCTTACAACTTGGATCGCCGTGAAGGCGAAGACAGCAATAAGTTTCAGTTTTCGGCAGGAGCATTTTTCTAAGGAGAAAACAAAATGCAAACTAAAAAGTTGTTTTGCGCAGGTGTGCTTGTAACCATTTTCATGATTGTGTCTGGTGGCGCTTGTTGGGCTGCTTCGCCAAAGATCGGGTACTTCGATATTCAGACGGTCCTTGCTAAATCGACTTGGGGTCAGAGGGCTAAACGAGAATTCGAGCAGAAACAGACAAAAGTAAAAGGCGAGATGGAAAGCAAGGCCAGCCAGTTTAAGAAGTTGCGGGAAGAATACGAAAAAAAGGCCCCAATGTTGGATGAAGCGGCCAGGACGAAAAAAGCAAAAGAATTAGTGGCAAAACAACAGGAAGGCGAAAAAGCTCTCATGCAGTCCCAATCCGAACTCAATAAACTATCCAATGACCTCACTGGTCCCATCGTTGATAAGATCCTGCAAATCGTTATCGATATAGGCAAGAAAGAGAAGTACGATTTTATATTTGAGGTTGGAAAAGGTGGCATAGTCTACGCCAAAGATGAATACAACCTGACCGAAAGGGTTGTTAAAGAACTCAATAAGGTCACCCCGCGGAAGTAATTACGGCAAAGAGGCATGGCAGAATGTATTGAAACTTCAATGCAATCGATACCCTTGGGCGAGATTGCAGAGCATGTAGGGGCCACTCTTAGCGGTGATCCTGAAACTCTTGTTGACGGAATAGCTTCCCTGGAGGACGCGGGGCCGAGTCAATTGAGTTTTTTGACCCATGCCCGCTATGGGCCTTCTTTGGCTGGGTGTAAAGCGGCTGCGTTGATAGTGCCCCCATCGTTCAAAGATTTGGAATTTCCTCTACTTATCTGTGAGCAGCCTTACTTGGCATTAGCAAAGACTGCACAGCTTTTTGTCAAGCCGTCGAATACTTTTTCCGGTATTCATCCGACAGCGCATGTAGCTGAACATGCGCATTTGGGATCAGGCGTGGCAATCGGCGCCTTGGTGCACGTTGGGGATCGCGCTTCCATCGGCGCGGGATCTTGCATCATGGGCAACGTCTACCTGGGGTCCGACGTGCAAATAGGGGAAGACTGCCTGATTTATCCGGGAGTAACCATTCTGGACGGTTGTCAAATCGGAAACCGGGTCACCATTCATAGCGGAACTGTGATAGGCAGCGATGGTTTCGGCTACGCTCAGGACGAGCGTGGGCAGCACGTTAAAATCCCTCAGATTGGCATCGTCCAGATTGATGACAACGTGGAAATCGGTGCAAATTGTACGATTGACCGAGCCACTTTCGGAAGAACCTGGATTCGGACCGGTTGTAAAATCGACAATCTTGTTCAGATCGCGCACAATGTGGTTGTAGGGGAACATTCAATCTTGGTTTCCCAGGTTGGGATCTCCGGCAGCACACGTATCGGCAAGCACGTCGTTTTGGCGGGTCAAGTGGGCGTGGTTGGCCATATCAAAATAGGCGACGGGGCCCGGGTTGGTGCCAAATCGGGGGTTTCCAACTCGGTGAAGGAAAGAGAAGATGTGAGCGGAATACCGGCAGTGCCCCACAAAGAGTGGCTTAAAAACAGTGCTCATATCCGCCGACTTTCGCACTATAGGGAAGAGTTGCGGCGGCTGAAGATGAAAGTTGATGAACTTGAAAAGTCACTCAGCAGAAGTTTGAGCTCGATGGGCAAGTGAACGAGGGCAAATTATAATTTACGCCCTGTGAACTGCTCTTGCGAGTGGGGCGCCAAACAAGCAGGCATGAGGAAATTATGGCCAAGGATATTTTGGAAATCATGAAGATTCTACCGCACCGTTATCCGTTCCTTATGGTAGACCGAATTACGGAGTTGACAGCGGATAAAGTGGTCGGAGTAAAGAACGTAAGCATCAATGAGCCGTTTTTCCAAGGGCACTTTCCGGGAAATCCCGTCATGCCTGGCGTCATGATCGTTGAGGCCCTTGCTCAGGTGGGCGGTATTTTGGCCTTCGCACTGTTGTCGGAACCTAAAAACAACTCAGTCTATCTGATGGGTCTTGATAAAGTGCGCTTCAGGAAGCCTGTGCGGCCTGGAGATCAGCTGTTGCTAAAATTAGAGGTGATGAAGCAGAGGGGACCCATTTTTAAAATGAGAGGCGAGGCATTCGTGGATGATCAATTGGTTGCTGAAGCCGAACTGATGGCGACCATAGATTCCGGCAAACCGGAGGTGGAAATCTGATGGTTCTGATCATTGCAGTGGGTGCTGATGGTTTTTCTAAATGATTGGTAGGAGATTTTAAAGTTCATGGAGATTCATTCCACCGCGATTGTGTCGCCCCATGCTCAGTTAGCCGAAGATGTGATTATTCGACCCTATAGCATCGTTGGCCCAAATGTTAAGATTGGTTCGGGAACCGTGTTAGGACCTCATGCCATTGTTGATGGTCATACTACAATTGGTAAACGCAATCAAATCTATCCTTTTACTACTCTCGGATATCCCCCTCAAGATTTGAGTTACAAAGATGAGGAAACAGAACTCATTATTGGAGATGAAAATATAATACGCGAGAATGCCACTATCCATCGCGGCACTGCTCGCGGAGGGGGCGTTACCAGACTGGGTAACCGCAATTTTATTATGGCATATGCCCATGTCGCGCACGATTGTAAGATCGGGAATTGTGTCATTTTGGCCAATGCTGCAACTCTCGCCGGACATGTCCGAATCGGTGACCATGCGGTGATTGGTGGTTTGGTGGCCATACACCAGTTCATTCGCATCGGGACACACGCTTTTATCGGGGGAAAATCCGGTCTTCGAATGGACATGCCACCCTATATGCTGGCGTTCGGAGCCCCTGCGAAGCTGTATGGACCAAATTTGGTGGGCCTCAAGCGTAAAGGCTTTTCTAACGAAGCTATTCACGCCCTAAAAAAATGTTATCGGATACTTTTTCGTTCAGGTTTAACGATGGAGGAATCGATCGTTAAGGCTCGGGAAGAAGTGGATCCTCTACCAGAGGTTGAGAATCTCCTTCAATTCGTAGCGAATCGCTCCAAACGAGGCATTACGAGGTAGCTATTCCATGTACGATAAAGAGTTGCAGGCTCACAAATCACTTTCTCGAATCGGCCTGATTGCGGGGAGCGGCCAATTTCCGCTTCTGTTTGCTCATGCATCTGGTCAGGCTGGCGTGGAAGTAGTGGCCGTCGGCTTTGAAGGAGAAACGGATCCTGCCTTAGCCAAATATGTTGCCGAACTTCACATGCTCAAGTTAGGGCAGCTCAACAAACTGATACGAACTTTTCAGACTGCCGGCATCACCCGCGCAGCCATGGTTGGAGCTATTAACAAGGCCAAGCTTTATACTCGCATTCGACCGGATTGGCGAGCGGTAAAGTTTATGAACAAATTGCGCAACAAGAAAGATGACTTCCTTCTAAGAGCTCTGGCAGAGGAACTTGAAACCGAAGGAATACACATTGAACCTTCCACCATCTTTCTTCCAGAACTGATTGCTCCCGTGGGAATATTGACGCGCCGTAAGCCGAATCGTCGAGAAGAAGCAGATGTTGCCTTCGGCTGGGATATAGCGAAGAAAATCGGCGGCCTGGATATAGGGCAATGCCTGGTCCTCAAAAATCAAGCGGTGCTGGCAGTCGAAGGGATTGATGGGACAGATGCAACCATCATCAGGGGTGGACGCCTTTGTCGCGAAGGTGCTGTGGTCATCAAAGTGAGTAAACCCAGCCAGGATTTGCGATTTGATGTTCCAGCGGTGGGGTTCGATACTATCGAAACGATGAAAAGGGTTCGGGCTCGCTTGTTAGTCATCGAGGCCGGCAAGACGCTGATATTTGACCGGGGAAAGATGATCGACTCGGCTAACGAAGCCGGCATCACAATTCTCGCGCAGACGGATAAAGATAAAATTGGGACGTCTCAACCTGCAAAAAAAACTCATGTGAGTCCAATTTTTAAACGCGGCGAGCAGATTTGTGCCAAGGAATCCCCGGTACTCGTCAGGCGTCATAAAGCTGATTCAATGCGCATAGGCGTTGTAGGAGTTGGCTACCTGGGTCGTTTCCATGCGC
This sequence comes from uncultured delta proteobacterium, assembly GCA_963781715.1. GTDB lineage: Bacteria > Desulfobacterota > Syntrophobacteria > Syntrophobacterales > Syntrophobacteraceae > Desulfoferrobacter. Next base: position 60,861 of record CAWAGW010000014.1, on the reverse strand, counting down.
AAAAATACGCAAGGCTTCCAGAGGCTAACCTCATTGCGGTTGTGGATATCAACCAAGCTCAATCGGGAAATGTGGCGAAAACGGTGAAGGCAGAGGCTTTGACAGATTATCGTGATTTGTTTGGCAGAGTGGATTCGGTAAGCATTGTCACTCCCACCCCCAGCCATTATGCCATTGCCAAAGATTTTCTGGAAAGAGGCGTTCATGTGTTGCTCGAAAAGCCTATGACCCAGACTTTGGAAGAGGCTGATCATCTCAATGAGTTGGCCCAAAAGAATGGATGCGTTCTGCAAATAGGGCACCTGGAACGATTCAATGCTGCCTTCCAAGCCATTCAGCCTCGTCTCAAGCATCCCGCATTCATGGAAGCGCACCGCCTGGCACTGTTCAATGAGCGTGGTTTGGAGGTGGATGTTATTTTGGACCTCATGATCCACGATATAGATATCCTACTTCACATTGTGAAAGCTCCTTTGACGCAAATTCGGGTAGCCGGAGTGTCGGTCCTGACTTCATTGCCAGATATTGCCAATGTGAGACTGGAGTTTGCCGATGGCTCCATTGCAAACCTGACTGCTAGCCGTATATCTCTCAAAAGCTTGCGTAAGTTGAGGATATTTCAGGAAAATTGTTATATGGTTGCAGATTTTGCCAATAAGCAGGCATACGCTATGTATCGCGAAAACGAGCCCGATGAGTCTGGATTCCCTCAGATTTCTATTGAGGAATTGGAGGTCTACGGTACCGATGCCTTGGAGGAAGAGATTATCTCATTTCTTCTCGCTATCCGACGAGGGTTTAGGCCGGTTGTAGATGGACAGGCAGGGCGTCGGGCGTTGGCTGTCGCACTGGAAATATCGAACAACATCAATGAGCAGATGCGCAAAAATGGGATCGTGCCGCAGAAATACTACCAAAATTTTTCTGAGTGCAGGTGAGGCTTCGGGGGATCTCCATGGGTCATATTTGGTTCGAGCAATTAAAGCCAAAAGTCCGCAGGCCAACATCACTTGTCTCGGTGGTCCGATGCTTCAAAGATCCGGTGCCGAACTCTTATTGGATAACCGTGATCTCGCTGTTGTAGGCTTGTTCGAAGTTTTTCGCCACTCTAAAGTCATCTTTCACGCATGGCAAAAAATTAAAGCCCACCTTACCAGACAACGCCCTCAGGTTATTGTACTCATAGATTTTCCCGATTTCAATTTCCTCATTGCACGGCTTGCTCGAAACCTCGGCAGTCGCGTCTTCTACTACATAACACCTCAGGTGTGGGCTTGGAGAAGTGGGCGGGTGCACACGCTCAGGCGTTTGGTCGATGATGCGGCAGTTATTCTGCCTTTTGAGTCCAAGTTTTACGATCAGTACGGAATGACGGTTGACTTCGTCGGACACCCCCTGCTCGATGTATTGGAGGAGGTTTCCGGGAGCAAATCAGCAGAACGAGGGCAATATCACAGGGGGAATTCCGAGTTTTTATTGGGGCTGCTTCCGGGGAGTCGCAGCAGCGAAATTCGTAGCTTGCTTCCGGTTCTGTTGGATGCAGCCCAGCTCATTCAAAAGGATCTCCCCGATATTTCGTTTTTGTTGCCACTGGCACCCACACTGGATCGTCCCCGGATTGAGGAGCAGATAGCCGGCTACGATCTTCCGGTGCGGGTCATCCAAGGTGATACTTACGGGGTGATTCGTGCTTGCGATCTCATCCTTACTGCTTCAGGGACGGTTACGTTAGAATCAGCGATATTGGGTACCCCAATGATCATAATCTACCGGGTGTCCAATTTGACGTATTATGCGGGACGACATCTCATCCGAGTAAATTTCGTCGGACTCCCAAACCTTATTGCAGGCCGATCTATCGTGCCGGAACTGCTGCAGAAGGACGCACGGCCCGAAACGATCGCTGCGGAAGCTCTTGACCTGCTGATGAGTCCGGAGCGACTGGGTCGGCAGAGGAGGGACCTGGCGAGAATCCGCAGCCAGCTCGGGACGCCGGGGGTGGCGGACAGGGTAGCTGATCTTGTCTTGAAAAGTGCGGGAACCGCGGTCCTCCATGAATAATCTTAAATTTTTCAAGCCTTACAATCTGATTGCAATCCTCTGCTGGCCCATCATGACCTTTTACTATTTCTTGAAGATTTCATTGAATGGGAAATATCAGAGAAGCTGGCTGTATCGCATGGGTCTCAAGCTTCCCGAACAGCTGCCTCCAAACCGCCGGATTTGGCTCCATGTACTTTCTGTAGGAGAGGTTCTCTCGGTCGTGCCTCTGGTGAAAAGTATCAAAAAGAAACGTCCCGATCTTGAGATCGTTGTTTCAACAACTACCGAAACGGGACAAAGCGTCGCTCAAGAACGTCTGAGTCCCTATGTTCTGCACTTTTTCTATCTCCCTCATGATTTTCCCTGGATTGTAGATGCCTTTGTTCGGCGCCTCAGCCCGGGGATTTTTGTGCTGGTTGAAACAGACATCTGGCCCAATCTGCTCAGGGCTTTGGAGCGCCGGAAAGTTATGCGGCTTCTGGTCAATGCCAGATTATCTCCAAAATCAGCCGAACGGTTTCGGTCAATTCAACCTTTTTTCTCGCCATTTGAATATTTCGACCACATTTTTGCTCAATCTGTTCAGGACAAAGATAGCTTTTTGCTTTTGGGTGCAAAACCGGATAGAGTGCATGCAATAGGCAACCTCAAGTTTGATGCTCTGCCGAAGTTGGTCACTCGGTCCCAAGCGAATTGTCTGAGAAATTCTGCTGGAATAGTCGGAAGAAGAACGTGGATCGCCGGTAGTACTCATGAGGGCGAAGAGGAGATCCTTTTCAGAGTTCACCAGAGACTGAGACAAAAGCATCCCAATCTTCTATTAATCCTTGCTCCTCGAGATGTTAGAAGGGCTAAAGACATTGTCGCAACTGCTGAGCACTTTGGTTTGCCATCGGCTGTGCGGTCACTGGGCGATTCATCAAGAGATAAGCCCATTTACCTGCTGGATACACTTGGAGAGCTGAGCCGCTTTTACGCTCTGGGGGATGTGGCGTTCGTAGGCGGGAGTCTGGTTCGGTTTGGGGGGCATAATCCTCTGGAGGCTGTGGTTCAAGGCAAACCCTGTGTTTGGGGACCGCACCTTTTTAATTTTCGCGAAATCGAAGCACTATTGTTAGAGACTGATTCTGGTGTGCGCGTTTCCTCAGAAGAGCAATTGGAGGAAGCTTTGGATCGGAAACTAAAAGAGGCTGAGGCTGGGCAGGATACTTTGCGATTCGACCGAAGTTTTTTGCTCTCAAGTTCCGGCTGTGCCGAAAAGCTAGCAAGTTTTTTGAATGAAGTAGCCCGAACCGGTAAGGTATAAGCGATGCGTAGGAATTTGCATCTTTGACTGCAGGGGCACAGATGGCGCAGCCCGGCTTTGGCTGCAAACAAGTCTAAAGTTTGAAGCAATTTGCTTGACAATCCTGAATCCTTTAATTTAGATTCACGTACCAAATTTAGAAACTTAAGGAAGGTCTTTCATGCATACCCTATATTATTCATATCTTTATTGCAGGAGGTCATCGCTTTAAGGGTATGCACCGGTCTTAAGAATTTGCATTACGACTAGCATCGAAAGCCGCGGGTACCCTTAGACTGCCCACGGCTTTTTCATTTAAGGGGATATAGAACACCCGGATCATGGGAAAGCCATTTTAAGATTTCTCGGATCCAAAAGGAATGAAGATCATGAAAGATCAAGAGGGCTTGACTGGTTTTTCGAACATATCGAATCCAAGTACTCCAAGTTTTTGGAACCTTGACACACAAGTAGGCGTGATTGGCGGTCTAGGGGAAATGGGTCGTCTTTTCGCGGATTTTTTCAAGGACCTCGGTTACCAGGTCGAAATTGCGGATTTGGGTACAGAGCGGACAAGCAGAGATGTGCTACAAGAGTCGGATGTGGTGATTTTCGCTGTGCCTCTGCATGAAACCGTCAAGATTGTTCACGAGCTTGTTCCCTATGTTCGATCCGATCAGTTGCTTATGGATGTGACGAGTCTAAAGGTTGGACCTGTGCGGGAAATGTTGCGATCTCCTGCATCAGTAGTGGGACTCCATCCAATGTTTGGAGGGCGAATAGCGACATTTGCAGGACAAACACTAGTTGCTTGCCCTGTTCGTATAAGTCCTGAAAATTGGAACGTCATGCGAAATCTTTTTACTCAAAAGGGAATTCGCATCAAGGAATGTACGCCCGAAGAGCATGACCGGATGATGAGCATCATTCAAGTGCTATTTCATATGACCACAATGTTGGTGGGGAGAGTTTTAAGGGAACTGTCTGTGGACATAGCTGAAACCATGGAATTTACCAGCCCCAGCTATCGGCTTGAAATTAACCTGCTTGGCAGAATGTTCGCCCAAAATGGAGCCCTATATTCGGCTATAAGCCAGATGAATCCATATACCAAAGATATAATATCTTCACTCATGCAGGGGCTTGTGTCTTACGAAAAGTGGTACGAAACAGAAAACTTAAACGCGTTCCTCCAAGATTTCGAGCGAAGTGCTCAGCACTTGGGCGATTTCTGTGATCGGGCGTATGAGGAAAGTTCAGCTGTTTTAGATTTTGGAGTTAGACTCGCTCGTCTCAATGGCGGGCCGTGACCCTCCGTCAGTGGAGAGATCTTGAGTGTCCCGTCGTGCGTCTGTTGACGCAACTCTCTGCAAGCACAGTTGGACGCAATCCTCGCAGTTCGAAGTCTGCACACCGCGTTGACAGTATCGAGCGAAGGCGTCGAACCAATCGATTCCAGTGCGCGGACAGGTTTTGATAAACTCTAGAAAACGGACTAGGCGATCGACTGCAACAAGGTCAATCGAGTGTTCGATTCGACAAGCATTGGCCTCCGCCTCCTCGGGAGTTAGTTGCAGGGCCGTCACAAAGAATTCCAGCAGAGTGTTATGGCGGTGGATGATGCCGCGAGCGACCTTACGCCCGGTTGTAGTCAACGTGATGTAACTGTAAGGACTATAATTGATCAATCCTCGCCCCGCCAGTGCCTTGAGTGCGCCGGTAACGGAAGCACGCTGCACATTCATCTGGTCTGCAATGTCTTTTGCGCGGGCGACTCTATTCGATTCCTCCAGATGAAAGATAACTTCTAGGTAGTCTTCCAGACTCGCTGAAAGACTTTCAGCGGGATCACAGGTCATGTCTTACCTTTTTCAATGCCTTGATAATAAGTTGTTTCACGGTTGCCCAATATTAGTCGTCGTCAATTTTTATCTATCTCATACCAGATCGACAAGATCAAGTTGTCAATCGTACCATCTGGATATTCGAGATAAGGAAGGGTCCAAGAGCGAGGACCGACTAACACAGAGCCTGAGGGCTTTATTGGCTGCCTTAAGCGCCTCAAATTGACCGACAAGTGGGTAGTGTATGGTTCAGCGGCAAGTTCGATTTTAGGCCAATTAAGAGAAAGTCCGGGAAAGGAAGGGCAAGTTTGGTGATAAAAAAGAGGGCCTTGCTTGTTGTGCGGGAGGTAATGGGGGATAACAGAAAATAGGGGTGACAGACTATTCCAGGAGGGCGCCGTACTTTTTTAGGATGTCTTGTTTCGAGACCACCTGTGGGACCCCGGTGGGTTTACGAACATTTCGGTCGCAGAGAATGAACACTTCATAGGTGTCGAAGATGGCGTAGCGATCTTCGTCAAAGACGATGAGTTTGTTGCCATTTTCCTGTCGGATTTTTTCGCGGAATTTGCGAATGCCGGTTTCTTCTCCCTGCTGCTCCAATGTATCTTGTTGATCCATCCAGGTCCTAAAGGCGTTGGTTAAGGCCATGGTGATGAGGGTGAGATAGACGTGGGATCGAAAGGCAGCGGCTGTATTTCGGGCAGGCCGTTCAATGAACCAGGCTTGTTTGGCTTCCCGAAAGAGTCCGTTTTCGATTTCGCTTCGGGCGTCGTAGCTGTCATAGACACTCAAGGGGTTTGTGACAGGGCCGTTGGTGAGGATGACCAGGGTGTCGGAGTGAGGATGTTTTTCTTTGTAAGGATCGTGCAAAACCACCACCGCATGGAGGGGATTGGCTACAAAGTCCTTTTTGTTCTCATGAGAGCCGCTGCCAAGCGGTCCATAAAATCCTGCCGTGGTGAGCGATTCGATCCCTGCAACATCCCAGTGATCCAAGACTGTGGTTTTATTCTTTCCTCCACCGACGGCTCGTTTTCTCTCTCTGGTTTTTCGGATGCCCCCACCTATCAGCGAAAGGGCTTCTCCATAGACATTCATGTTGGTTTTGGCAGGGATATAGAAAAGGATTCCCTTCCGGTTCAGCCACCAAAGAAAGGGACCGTCCATGAATCCGCGATCAATGGCAAGGGAGGTGATTCGAGCATGAGCCCCCAGATTCTCGATGGCCTGCTGGACGACCCCCTGCGCCTCATTGATGTCGTGCACATCGATGGTGGCAAACCGCATGGCCAGGGGAATACGGCTGTTCGGGTCCCATACCACCCAGATCTTGAAGCCAAACACGGTTTCCAATACTTTTTGGATGCGTTTTTTTCGTCGCCGCAACTCCGGCGCCTTCTGTTTGGTGACTTTGCCGCAGCCTTGGCAAGCTTCGGTGGATTCGATGTCGGAGGCGTCCAAAAGCGCTTTCACCCGCTTGGGGAAAAAGCTGTGCGCCGCCAAAATGCGGATCGCCCCATTGAACAGCCTCTCCAGGGCAAGGGCGCTAATGGCCTGGATGTAGGCAGCAATAGAATCGGGACAGATCGGCCCGCGGATGGGGGTGGGTTCTTTTCCTTCGGATTCCTTCCCCTCGTTTTTGGAGCCCGATTTTTTGCCCCTCTTGCTGGTGCCCTCTCTTATTTCTCTTCCGTTGAACCCCACCAGCCGCATCAAGGGTTGGGACCTTAGGATCACTGGATGGGTATGCCAGAAGAAGGAGAGGCCGGAGACGATGCGCATCAAATAGATGAGAATCACGGTGGGGAACTGGACGTTGCTGATGCGCTTGTTTTTGACTGGATGGAGCTTCATGAAAAGCTCCATGAACCCGAACTGGTCAAGGAAATAGAAGAACTCGTCGAACAGACCGGCTTCCCCGAGCCCGTAAACCTCGGAGATGTCTTTGCCGTCAGCGAGATCTTGGGTGATCCCCGCCTGATCTCTTGAGGCGGTGCACCAGGTGAGGCGTTCGGCAATGTTTTGGGCTGCTCGTTTCTTCAAGTCCATGTGGACATGGTTAGCACAGGAGGGATGGGAAGTCAAACGGGATGTCTTTATAAGTAACTAATATTACTAATAAAGTAGAATTTTCAAATCGCCTTCTCCAGCCATTTTTCGAGTAGACATAGGTGGGGACTCGCATCGGGTCACCAACATCCCATAGGGAGCCTCGGGGCGTGCCTGACGGCCGTGTTAGGGAGAGGTGCTCGGCTGCAAGCGAAAATCAAAAGTTGGACAATTATTTAGATTTTTTTTTGATTTTTTTAAATTGTGATCGGAGCCAGCTCGGCGCTTATATCGAATATCCAGTCGTACCATCGCACCATTTTCAGTCTGAAGGTTTACACGAAGCTGAAAAGCTGTTAAAAGACCCTGCGTTTGCTGCACAAAACATGAATAGTTGAATAGTGCTCGTTTGTTGTGCAGGAACTTAATATTGGTACTTGAAAGGAATAAAGCCATGGAAAGGACCCGAGCGGCCGTTGAACCTTCCCAAAACCCTTTGCAACCGGTCTTTGACCTCATGCAGGGTGGCGACTCTGCAGAAATTTGCGAGAAATATAAAATTACCCGGGAAGAACTGGAGAAGCGACTGCACTCCTATCAGGAGTCAAGACGTCAGATGGCTCTGGCGGATCAGCTCACTACAGGGAAGGTCGGTCGTAATGAACCCTGTCCCTGCGGGTCTGGCAAGAAGTACAAAAAATGTTGCCTATTGAAGCATGAGGAGGTTAGAAAGGCGATTCCGGCAGATCAGTTGAATGAAATGGAGGAACGACAGAAACTCCGAGAGCGACTGGAAAAGGATGTCCAGAAGGGATTCGATTTACTGTTCTCACAGGATTTTGCAAAAGCCCAACAGTTCGCTATGCGTTTGTTGGATACCTATCCTGAAGACGATCGTCTGCACGACATGGTGTTTATGGCTTTAATGGCAAATGGAGACTATGATGGCGCATTCCGTATCTGCCGCCGTCGCTGGCAGGTCGCTCAGGAAGAAAAGGAATTTTATCAAGAGAACGGATATCATAAAAGGGAAGGCGCCGACCGAGAGCAGTTGGTATACTTTTACTCTCCTTCTACCTGGCTGGAGAAATTCTGGATCAGTCAGCGAGCTAAAACATATCAAGTAGATTATCCGGCCACCGATAATGACCGTTTAAGAGCATTGGTTGATAATCTGAAAATAGCCAATGATGTCAGGCGGTTTCCGGCTCGACAGGAAGAAGGCTATGAAGCTCGCAAACAAGCATTGGCACCAGTCCTAAAGCAGATTGAAGATGCCGGCGAGAGCGCAATCCCTTATCTTCTTCCCTTGGCCTATAATTTTTCCTGGGCAAGCCTTTTTGTGCCCGACCTGCTGTCAGATTATGGGACTGATGCGAGCATTCGGCTGCTTGGGGAACTGTCCATGTTTCGTTTTCCATTTTTTGCACACAAGTGCCTTAGCAATCTGGAGAAATTTAACAATAGAGCGGTTGCCCAAATTAAGAAGATTTTTGACGAGGACCCTGCATTTGACGAACTGAAGGTAGGCCTTATTGCGGTGCTGGGAAATATCAGGACACCCGAAAGCTTTCAACTGCTTTGTAAGGTAACGGAACATCGGAATCCTTATGTGGTGAATTGGGCTGCAGAGGCTTTGGGCCGCCAGAAAAATCCGGATGCTCTGCCTTATTTGAAGAGTGCCAAAGAAAGACTTGGTGCATTGAGCAAGATTGCGGGTGCGATTAAGGACTTGGTTGGTGAAAACAAAGTGTAAAATGCGCAAGCTCTGCATGGGTTGCTAACAAGCCCAGACGTCCGCTTCAATCGGTCTGAGATTCTCAATGTCGATTTCTGAAGCATAAACCCAAGCTGAAACGACCGAATTATTGCGAGTAAGAACGGGTATCAACACTCGACGATACAGGCTAGTTTGCCCCGGATAGAATTCCTCGAGTTCATCGATGGCGTAAAGACGAGGTCCGGGATCATCGAATATCATCAGTTCCCCCTGGATAAGCCTCCAGTGGTTTTCATCTTTTTCAAAGTAAAACTGGACATTTGAGTCGGTCGAGTCCGTTTGATGCCTTGTCTGTACAGTCATGTCTGCCAGGTGGTCGGCAGTTCCAATGGCAACGATGTCGCTTACAGGTATCTGCAGCATCGGAAAACCGCCGGGATGTTGGTAGAGTTTTCCTCTTACCCTGGCAGGCTCCACAGATAAAGCTCCCTTGCAGTAAACTTCATGGTTTTCGCATCCCTGCTTAAGCGTGCCATACACGAACAGTGCCAGGAATTCATTGTCGAGGTTATTTCTTAAGGCGGTTCTGAGCATTGAGAAACTTTAAAAGACTGAAGATGATATTTTTTGAAGGGGGTTAGGCAGTCGTAGTTAAATGGTTAGGGCACCGCACCGGATGCCCGATATTTAAGCCTGTCTAGAATTTTCAGAAGCTTTCTTGCGGTATGATCGTCTCTTTGGACGACGCGGCGGTCTAGGTCTTAGAAAATCCACCCGTATATATTCTCGCCTGTTCACAAATGAAACGAAGAGTTGGTCGATATTCAGCTCCTTCTGTACTGCGGCTCGTACAAGCACCAAATCAGAATACTTGCTGATGCCATGCTTGCGAAAATCTTCAGTTTTAATGTAAAGGGACATGCCTAACCTCTCCGCTCAAGAATGGTGTTGAATCAAACGAATTTGTTCGCTTAGCCGTTTTTGTGAGTAAAATGAATTGTTCCTACCACAAAACTTCCGGTCGTACAAAATTAAAAAACCTTGCGGTTCAAATTCAACCTACCAACTTCTGTCGTGCCTTGGCGTGATTGAGTGGTATATTAACACGCGTGTGTTGATTTTCAATTGCATTCGGACGGAAAACCTTTACAAGCGGCAAAAATAAGAAGGCCTTGAGAGTCGGCTCATGACGGAAAGAATTCTAGGACAGGTCGAACGTATCACCTACAGCGATGAGGAAAATGGCTATGGAGTGATCAAAGTGAGGATTCACGGACGCAGGGATCTCGTGACCGTTGTCGGAAGCTTTTTGCACCTTATTCCTGGAGAAGTCTTGTCCATGGAAGGGGTATGGTCCGTCCACGCACGCTACGGAGAACAGTTCAAAGTCAGTAACTACGAGACTATCAGGCCCGCAACTGCGGAAGGGATTGAGAAGTACTTGGGGTCGGGACTGATCAAAGGTATTGGCCCGGTAATGGCCAGACGCATCGTCAATAAATTCGGGGAACATACGTTCGACATTATCGACCATGAAATAGAAAAGCTCTCAGAAATTCAGGGAATTGGCGAGTATCGGATCGAACAAATCCGGAAGGCCTGGGATGAACAAAAAGACATACGCGAGCTCATGGTTTTCCTGCGCAGCCACGGTGTGGGTACTACTTATGCCAGCCGAATTTTCAAACATTATGGTAAGACGTCCCTGGAAGTTTTGAAGGAAAATCCATATCGACTGGCTATGGATGTAACGGGAATCGGATTCCTTACAGCCGACAAGATAGCACGAAATCTTGGGTTTCCCGTTGATTCTTCTTTTCGTGCAGAAGCCGGACTTCTCTACGTACTGCATGAAGCGACCGAAGAAGGTCATGTCTGTGTTCCACAGCGATGGCTCCTGGATCGCGCTCAGAAACTTCTGGAAATCCCAACGGCAGGAACCGAGGAGGCCCTGAAAGCTCTGGTAGAGAGTGACCGCCTGGTTAGAGAATCGATATCCGAGGATCTGGTGGCACATTTTGGCGATCACTGTGTCATTTATTTGAGGGGCTATCATCTGGCTGAGACGCAGGTGGCACATCGTTTGACATACCTGCGCCTGTCTCCACCGCTGCAGCATCGGCTCGATCCAGAAAAGGCTATTTCTTGGCTTCACGGAAAGCTTCCATTTCAGCTCGCTCCTCTCCAGGAACAAGCTGTCAAGCAGGCTTTGCGAGATAAAGTTGTTGTCATCACAGGAGGACCGGGCACAGGTAAAACAACCATTATCCGCGCAATCCTCACTGTGTATAAGCAGCTGTCTGCCCGTGTTTGCCTGGCCGCGCCTACCGGTCGGGCGGCTAAGCGGTTGAGTGAAGCTACGCGGCATCCCGCCAGTACGGTACACCGACTGCTGGAATACAGCCCACAATTGGGCGGGTTTCAAAGAAACGAAGGACGCCCCCTTGGCGCCGACTTGATCGTTGTCGATGAGGCTTCTATGTTGGATATTCTGCTGGTGCATTATCTTCTTAAGGCGGTGCCCAGTCATGCTGTTTTGATTTTGGTCGGGGATGTCGATCAGTTGCCGTCGGTCGGCCCCGGGAATGTTCTGAATGATATCATCGAGTCGCGGACAGTATCGGTTGTCAGGCTTACTGAAATTTTTCGACAGGCGCGGCAAAGCCGGATAATCGTCAACGCACACATGGTTCGGGACGGCCGCTTTCCTAGCATCAAAAGTGATTCCGACCACTTGCAAGACTTCTATTTCATCGAGAAGGACGACCCGGAGGAGACTTTCAATATCATGTTAAGGCTGTGTATCGACCGCATTCCCGCCCGGTTCGGCTTCGACCCGATGGAGGACGTACAGGTTTTAAGCCCCATGCATCGGGGTGCCGTCGGAACGCAACGACTGAATCAGGCTCTGCAGGAGGCATTGAATCCCCAATCAGAGTCCATCGATAGAGGTGGTAGGGTATTTCGACTGCAGGATAGAGTCATGCAGATTCGTAACAATTACGACAAGGATGTTTTTAATGGAGACATGGGGCGAATTGTTCACTTAGACATTGAAAACCAGGAAATGAAGGTTCAAATAGACGGCAGGTTGGTGGCGTATGATTTCTCTGAACTTGACGAGCTGACGCTCGCTTATGCGATTAGTGTGCATAAAGCGCAGGGCAGTGAATATATGGCCGTGGTGCTCCCTTTGGTGACTCAGCATTACGTAATGCTGCAGCGTAATCTGCTCTACACTGCTATAACGAGGGCAAAAAAGCTGGTGGTTATCGTCGGCAGCAAAAAAGCCTTGGCGATGGCAGTTCGAAATAACAAAATGGATCGAAGATTTTCTCTTCTCGAAGAGCGTCTTGCAGGTGAGTTCAAGTAGTGCCGGCTTCCCCATTCAACGGTATGAGTAGCGAAGGCAGCTATGGAGCGACCAGGAGGCTGCCTGAGAATCCTCTTTTTTCCCTGTTAACGTAGCGCAACGAAAGTGAGAAGTCAGTCAAATCAGCTACTTGTGGGAGAAAGATTTCTCGCCCTCGGCTCGCAACGACAATTCTCGGACAGCCTCTTGGGATAAAGACGTTCAGCTACCCACTACTTCAGCGAGCTTATCCAGGATTCTTGGTGGTACCGGATAGGCATCTTTTACCAGGTAGAGGTTCAGCAACAGCGGGTTGAAGCCCATGGATTCTGCGGCTTGGGTCGGCGTTATTCCTTTGTCTTCCATCTTTTGAATCAATTCTAATTTTCGTGTTTCCATCCGTTTCTCCTATCTGTGAAGTCACTCGATTTTCGTAAGTCATATTCATAGAACTTGTCTTTTTGTGCAAGCCTTTTTCGCTTGTAGGGCGAGGATTTTAACGACAAAAGAAAGGCCATAGGTTTTAACCCTATGGCCTTTGCTTTCAAAACAGGCACTCTCAGAATTTGTTCCGGGGTAAATCAGAATGATTTCAACTTGAGCTACAACTTAGCACTTCATTTTTTAGCGTGACAATCAACAGTAACTTCAGTTTGCGCTGGAACTTCAGTTCAACATTTCGTTTGAAACCGCATTGATGGCGAACAACAAATTCACTTTTTATCGGTACTCACCAACCAGATCGCGTTCTCACTCGTAATTCTAACTTGATTGTAATCTTCAACATCAACTCTACTCGAGCTTTCTGAGAGTTTCCCTCTTGTTAGGGGAGGCAGGTACACTTTAGCAGCCGGTTCAGCATTCCACTCCAGGTTCCGCATGGAGATACGAACTTGACAACAAGCAGAGATCAAAATAGTTTCTAACTCAGCCAGGTCGAAGGGTTTTTTCAAAAACCCATGAACATGAACTCGAACTATCTCATCAGCTATCGACTGGAAATCATACTCAGAAATCAACACAGCTACAGCATCGGGTACAAATCGCATCAACCGTTCGAGCAGCACAGCACCATTAGCATCGGGTAAGTGGTATTCCGCAATGAGGATATCAGGACGAAAACTTTGAGCAACAATCAGCGCTTCGCGACCATCGGAACAAGTGTACAGATAGTACCCGGCATTTGTTAGAAACTTTTTCAAAGAGCGTCTTAGAGGAGCATCATCTTCAACTAGCAGTATTCGAATTTGAACTTCCACGTTCCGCCTCCGCGTTAGAGAGGATGCAAAGGAAGTGCCACAATGAAAAAACCTGGGCAAACGAGCTCTACTCTTAAGAAGTGGCTAATCTGAGGAGAGTTTTGAAGACTGGGAAAGTGAAGAAAATTCTCTATTCATTTCTTGATAATCAACTCTGGTGTTCTGATAACTAAAATAATATATTTAAGTTCAATAACTTAAAATGTATTGGTGAATATTATCCAGTCCTGCTAAAATTAAACAATATTCTTCAATCTTCGATGCTATGCTTTTTCAATCGATAGATGAGAACATGCCTGGGAATACTAAGGAAGCGTGCGGTCTTGGATTTATTTCTGCCGCATTTTTCATAAGCTTGCGTGATGATCCTTTGCTCCAACTCTTCGAGCGATATTCCCTCATCGGGCAGAGCCACGAGCAAATTATCCGAGGAAGGCTGACTCTTCTTCTTTGATTGTTCCTCCAGGAAGTGCAGGTGCCACGCCAGTACGGTATCCTCATTTTCCAGCAGCACCAATCGTTCTATCGTATTTCTCAATTCCCGGACATTGCCCGGCCACGAGTGGGACAGCAAAATGTGTTCGGCCTCAGCGCTCAAGTCCCTAAAACTTTTGTGGTATTTATCATTAAATTGCTCCAAAAAGTATCGAGCCAGGGGAATGATATCTTCCGACCTTTGCCGCAGCGAAGGAAGATCAATGCGAATGGTCGCTAGACGGAAGTATAAATCTTTTCTGAACTTCCCGCTCTCTGTACCTTTCCATAGGTTCTGGTTGGTGGCCGAGAGAATTCTTATATCGACCAGTCTTTTGCGAGTGCCTCCCAACGGGAAGAATTCTTTTTCTTCCAGAACCCTCAAGAGCTTTGCTTGAATCTCGGGGTGCAGATCAATCACTTCATCCAGGAATAAGGTTCCTTCGTCGGCAACTTCCAGCAGACCCTGCTTTCCTTCCGAGCGTGCTCCGGTAAAAGCTCCTTTTTCGTAACCGAAGAGTTCGCTTTCTATGATTTCGGCACTAAAGGCTGCGCAGTTCAAGGCAACAAAAGGATATGCAGCGCGTGGACTCTCGGCGTGGATCAATCGAGCAAAAAGTTCTTTCCCAACCCCGCTCTCCCCCTGGATCAAAACTCCCGCATCCCTGCTTTGAGCGCTTTTTATGGCGAGTACCTGGGCGTCCAAAAAATTAGGATTTTTGCCTATCAGCCGGTCGACTTTTTGAAGCCTCTGTACTTCCTGGCGCAGTCGGTCGACTTCGTTCTTCAGTCCGGCATGCTCCAAAGCATTCTGTATTGTCAATTCAAATTCGTCGATATCAACCGGCTTGACAAGATAATCAAAGGCCCCACCTTTGATGGCCATGACTACATCCTTTATTTGCTCGTATGCTGTAATCATGACGACTGTGGGGGAGGGCCGCAGTTCCTTTAAACGAGGCAAGAGTTCCAACCCATTGGCATCGGGCAGCGCAATGTCGAGCAGTATTAAATCCGGTTCTTCAGCCTGGGCCAGTCGCATGGCTCTATTGCCCGTTTCTGCCTCAACCAGGGTATAGGTCTTCTCAAGCAACCTTCGCATGGCGGCTCTAAAGGGTGCTTCATCATCAACGATCAATATTTTTTGTTTTTTGCGCATTCAATGTATCCGTGGTGTTAAAATGACTTATCCAATTCAATGTGCTATCTTTGCGGCAATACAGACAACCCGAGCCATGACTTCGGTCACGTCCAAGGTCTGCAACTTTCCATTGGTGACCAGTTTTCGGCCATCCACCCATACATGCCTGACATCGCTGCCTCTAACCGCATATACAAGGTGCGATACAGGGTCGTAGATGGGGGTCAAATGAGGTTGCAGCAAGTCGATGGTTATCAAATCAGCTCTTTTTCCGACTTCTAGACTGCCGATCTGGTCGTCCCAGCCGAGTATGGCTGCGCCGCCCATTGTGGCCATCTCTAATACCTGGGGTGCGGCACAAACAACAGGGTCCAGTTGGTAGACTTTGTGTAACTTGGCTACCTTGTCCATTTCAGAAAATAAATCGAGATCATTATTGCTGGCACAGCTATCCGTTCCTATCCCTACGGTGACGCCCGCGGCGAGCAACGCCGGCAGTGGCGCCACTCCTGAAGCAAGTTTCATATTACTTTCAGCGTTGTGAGAAATCCCAACCCGGCGCTTAGCCAGGAGTTCGATTTCATCCGGCTGTAACCAAACAGCGTGAGCGCAAAGGGTATTCTCATCCAATATACCAAGCCGATCCAAATAATTTACAGGATTGGCATGATGCTGGCGAGTGAGTTCTTCCACCTCTCCTGCCGTTTCGGATAGATGCATTTGAAAGATAATTCCGTGCTGTCGACAAAGCTCTTTGACCCACTGCAATGTTTCAGCCCCGCAGGTGTATGGAGCATGGCAAAACAAAGAGGGGCGAAGACGATCATCGTTTTTGGGAAAAGAGGCAAGAAATTCTTCTGCTCGTTTCCGCGAGAGTTCAGGATTGGGTTGATCCGGAGAGGGAAAGTCAAGTATCCCCTGCCCAAGTACGGCTCGTGCCCCCGCTTCATAGGCAGCTCGGGCAGCAGACTCTTCATAAAAGTACCCATCGCAAAATGTCGTCACACCGTTTAGCAGCATCTCGACTGCGGCTAACAGAGATCCCCAATAGACGAATTCCGAATTGACGTGCTTCGCTTCTGCGGGAAAAATAATTTCATGCAGCCAGCGCCCCAGCGGAAGGTCGTCACCAAGCCCTCGCAAACAGCTCATAGCGCCGTGGGTGTGCGTATTGATCAGTCCGGGAAGTACCATGTGGCCTGTAAGGTCAAGTACCTGTCGTCCCCGGTAGGCAGCCTGAATTTCTTCAGTGGGCCCGACTGCTGCCAGCGACTTTCCATCGATAGCCACGGAGCCCCGTTTGATGCAGCTCATGGACCGATCGCAGGTCACAATCCAGTCGGCGTCCGTCAGCAGCCAGTCGACTTCGCGAAGTGAAGCGCAGTGTTCAGAGTGGTCTAATGATTTGACTGAATTTTCTGGCACGTTCCATAACCTCGTTCAAATCCATGGAGAGAAGCTGCCGATCTTCCATCACCAACCGACCATGAATGATGGTATGCCTTACGTCTGCACCTCTGCACGCGTACACCAGCTGGCTTGTGGGTTCGTAGAGGGGCACTAGGTGAGGTTTTTGGAAATCTACCACGATCAAGTCAGCCCATTTCCCCGGAGAAATCTCACCAATCCTATCGCCCAATCCCAATGCCTTGGCGCCATTTTGTATCGCCATTTTTAGGGTGGAGCGGGCAGACAGCGCTGTGGAGTCCATATTGGCCACCTTATGTAATTTGGCGCAGGAGTCCATTTCACCGAACAAGTCCAAATCGTTGTTGCTGGCGCAGCCGTCAGTGCCGAGCCCCACATTCACTCCCAGCTGAAGGAGCCTGCAAACAGGGGCAATGCCCGAGGCGAGCTTCATGTTGCTTTCAGGATTGTGCACCACTTGGACATCCCGACTGGAGAGCAGTTCCATATCCCGATCGTCCAAGGCAACGCAATGATCTGCTATGAGACCTGAATTGAGCAGTCCGAGATTCTCCAGGTGAGCGACCGGCCGGTGACCGTAATTTCTGAGAACCTCATCGACCTCGTTCTGGTTTTCGGACAAATGGGTTATGAGAGGCACCCCATGGCGCTCAGCCAAAGCTTGACAACGCAGGAGAAGCTGCGGGGAACAAGTGTAGGGGGCGTGCGGCTCCACTGCAATTCGTACCAGGGGATTTCCCTTCCATTCGTCAATTAGAGATTCGGTGAATTTGAGCCCATTTTCAATGCTGCCGTAATGGGGTGAAGGGAAGTCATACAAAACTTCTCCCACTAGAGCTCTCATGCCGGCATCTCTAGCGGCCTCAGCGACTTTGTGTTCAAATAGATACATATCGCAAAAAGTTGTGGTACCGGATAGAATCATTTCAGCGCAGGCCAGCATTGTTCCCCAATAGACCATATCAGCGGTCAAATTTCGCTCCGCTGGAAAAATATAGTCTTGCAGCCAATCCATCAACGGAAGATCGTCGGCGAGTCCCCGAAACAATGTCATAGCGGCATGGGTATGAGCATTGACGAGTCCAGGGATGATCACACACCCAGTGACATCGAGCACCTTTTTTGCCTGCACATTTGCTTCAAGTTGACGAGATGGACCGACTGCGATGATCTGTTCACCTCGGATCGCTGCGGCGCCGGGATTGAATTGTTTATCATCGGCATCCATAGTCAGAAGCATGCCGTTTATGAGCAAGAGATCCGCATGAGTGTTTTCAGAATGCATGGTGCTGTTTCTCCTGGAGGAAGTCCGTACCTTCAGAGTTGTTTTATGGTTTTTTCTAATAGATGCATAAGCTTGGGTCCGGCTTGCTTAGCGTTGGCGATGACCTGTTCGATGGATGCCGGCTCGTAGGCGTCCGGTAAGTTAACGTTGGTGATCGCCGAGATCCCGAGCACATTTAGTCCGGCGTGAACAGCGGTAATCACCTCCATAATGGTCGACATGCCGACTGCATCGCCTCCGATAGCGCGAAGAAAACGCGTTTCTGCGGCCGTTTCCAAACTGGGGCCCAGAACTCCTACATAGACCCCCCGATGCAGCATGATCCTCTCTTGAATCGCGGTTTCCAGTGCCAACTGTTGCAGATGTCTGCTGTAAGGTTGTGTCATATCCGGAAATCTGAGTCCCCAGCGATCGACGTTGGGGCCGACGAGAGGGTTATGCCCGGAAAGATTGATGTGGTCTGAAATGAGCATAAGGTCGGCTGCGGAAAATTGGGGATTTAATCCCCCAGCCGCATTGGAAATGATTAGAGTTCGAATCCCCAGGCCTGCCAGCACCCGGATGGGAAACGATACCTGCTGTGCGGTATAACCTTCGTAAAGATGGATTCTTCCCTGCATGGCCAGGATGAGCTTACCCGCCCAACTGCCGCATAGCATCCTTCCGGCATGACTCTGGACGGTGGACGCTGGATAATGAGGTATGTCCGTGTACGGCAATTGTGTGGCTCGTGTCATTGCTTCCGCCACGTCACCAAGTCCCGTGCCCAGTATCAGACCGATTTGGGGTTGCATCGGCAGACGAGTGCTGACAAATGCTACGGCTTCCTCTACCTGGCTCTTAAAATGTTCCATCCTTCTCCTTTCATAGTTGCGGAAGGTCCATGGTCAAATGATTTGAGCGACATATGGCGTGGAATCTTGCCCCAGACAATTGACATAACCTGGAAGATTTGTAAAGATCTCTTATTGTTGGATGTTGATGTAGAGGAGTGACTTTCAGTTGAAGCGGCAAGCACAACCCAGAGCAAAGCAACTTTGAAGCATTTATGAGTTTGATCGATTTAAAGCATCAGAGTGTAGGCTTGGACGCCGGCAGCAGCCGACCTTTTTTGCCGAATTACCCGCCGGAACTTCCCATCACCGAAAAGAGAGAGGAAATTGTCGATGCCATTAAAAGACATCAAGTTTTGGTGATCACGGGAGAAACCGGTTCGGGTAAGAGTACCCAAATTCCGAAAATGTGCCTAGAGGCCGGCCGAGGCCGGAAGAAAAAGGTAGGATGTACGCAGCCGCGCCGCATTGCTGCAATAACTCTTGCCAGCCGAGTTGCTGAAGAATTGGGGAATGCTGGAACGAGTTGGGTGGCCTACAAGATCAGATTTCAGGATAAGACCAGTCGCTTCACCCGGATCAAATTCATGACGGACGGCGTTCTTCTGGCGGAAGCCCAATCTGATCGCCTGTTTCGGTCCTATGACACCTTGATCATCGATGAAGCACATGAACGAACGCTGAATATCGATTTCTTGCTGGGCATGATAAAGAAGGTTCTTCCCAGGCGGCCGGATTTGAAAGTGATCATAACTTCCGCGACCATCGATCCGGAAAAATTTTCACTAGCATTCGGAGGGGCGCCCATCATCGAGGTTTCGGGCCGAACCTACCCGGTCGAAGTCTGGTACCGGCCGGTCGAAAATTCTGAAGAAAATGAAAGTGACGTCACTTACATTGATCGGGCCATTGATTCAGTGGAGTTTCTGAAAAAGCGTGGCAAGGGACTCGGCCGTGGCGATATCCTCATCTTTATGCCGGCGGAGAGTGACATTCGTGAAACGGTCCAACGGCTGCAAGAAAAACGCTATTTCAGCACGATGGTTTTGCCGCTTTTTGGGAGGATGGCCGCATCCGATCAGCAGCGCATTTTTCGGACAACCAATGAACACAAAATCATCGTTGCCACAAACATCGCAGAAACATCTCTTACCATTCCCGGTGTCAAGTATGTGGTGGACAGTGGGTTGGCCCGCATATCTCAGTACAATGCCCGATCGAGAACGCAGGGTTTGCCGATTGTTCCCGTATCCCAGGCCAGTGCCGATCAGAGAAAAGGCCGTTGCGGGCGTGTTGAAGCCGGCATCTGCATTCGCCTTTATTCAGAGGATGATTATTTATCAAGGCCGGTATTCACGCCTCCCGAGATTCAGCGCTCGAACCTGGCAGAGGTTATCCTGCGGATGTTGTTCCTGCGTCTCGGAAATATTAAAGATTTCCCATTTTTGGACCCTCCATCGCCCAGTGCTGTTAAAGATGGATTTGCTGTCTTGAAGGAATTGAATGCAGTCGATGACCACCGCAAACTCACAGATGTGGGCAGAACCATGGCCAGGCTGCCTCTGGATCCCCGCTTGTCAAGGATGCTCCTGCGGGCACAAAAGGAGGAATCTCTCGATGAACTGACAATTTTAACCGCTGTATTGAGCATTCAGGATCCACGAGAGCGGCCGGTTGATCTCGAGGCGCAGGCGGATCAGGCGCACGCAAAGTTTTGTGATCCACGCTCAGATTTTATTTCACTGCTGAAAATATGGCATGCTTATGAACAAAAATTCAGCGGGAAGGAATCGGCCGATGGGGATCGTTCAAAGGATTCCAAAACTGCTGATAAAAGTCGCGATCATAAATTTTCCAAATCCCGTGTGCGCAGGGCCAGCCAAACCCAAATGCGCCACTTTTGCCGGGAGAATTTTTTATCTTACCGAAGGATGCGGGAATGGCGTGACGTTCGTCAAGAGATTGGAGAGATTCTGGAAGAGCTTGGAGTGATCAAATCCAATAACACTCCTGCAAGCTTCGAATCCATTCACCGAGCTTTGCTCAGCGGGTACCTCAGTCACATTGGCTTGCGAAAAGAGAAAAACATTTATCTCTCTTCAAAAAATCGACAAGTTATGCTCTTTCCCGGTTCAGGATTATTCAACAGAGGTGGGAGCTGGATTGTTGCATCCGAGCTGGTGCAGACTTCGCGTCTTTTCGCACGAACGGTTGCCAATATCCAACCTGAATGGGTGGAGGAATTAGGGAGGCATTTGTGCCTATATTCATATTTTGAGCCTCATTGGGAAAAGAAAAGAGGCCAAGTTGTGGCGTATGAAAGAGTGACCCTTTACGGGCTGCCTGTGGTGGAACGGCGAAAAGTCAATTTCAGCCGTATTAATCCTGCCGAGGCACGGGAAATCTTTATTCGTTCAGCTCTCGTGGAGTGGGATGTTTCGCGGCGCTACGGATTTCTCGAACATAACAGACAACTGGTTGACAAACTCGAGGAACTTGAAAGCAAGGCGCGCCGAAGGGATCTCCTTGTTGATGATGCGGCCGTCTACGACTTTTACGATAAACGCTTGCCGCCCGTTCTCCAAAAGAATGAAAACGCCGCTGAACACTCTATTATTGCCGACATTCGTTCATTCGAGAAGTTCCTCAAAGATCAGGGCGGTGACGGTTTTTTGCGCATGCAGGAAGCCGACTTGCTGCGTGCAGAACCCGACTTTGCCGAATTAGATGAATATCCTGACAAATTCAAGATCCAGGACCTGGAGCTTCCTTTAAAGTATTCATTCAATCCGGGAGAAGAGCAGGATGGTATAACTGCCATAGTTCCCGTCCATGCCCTTGCAGTCGTTCAACCGGAAACCTTGGCTTGGCTGGTCCCGGGAATGCTGCTGGAGAAAATTACCTTCCTTCTTAAATCCCTGCCCAAAGTCCGGCGTCGCCAGCTTGTTCCGATAGCGGAAACTGCTCGACAATCGCTCGGTTGTCTCAATTATGGACATGGAGACTTCTACGCAGAGCTGAGCCGTTGCCTAAGGGATTTGAAAGGTCTTGAGGTACCGTATGGTCAATGGGAAGAGGATGCTTTACCGCCGCACCTTCGTATGCGCTACGAGGTTGTCGGCCCTGATGGCGAGGTGCTTGGTAGTGGGCGCGATCTGAATGCGCTTAATGGATTGACCGCAAACAGGTTCGAGGATGATTTATTTGAGAAAGCTCGAAAGCACCATGAGCAAGAGGGTCTTACAACTTGGAACTTCGGAGAAATCGAGCCGAGAATGGAACTGGGTACAGACGTCTCCGGCATTCCGAGATACGTCTACCCGGGGCTTGTTGCCGAGGGGGATAAGGTTGCAGTCAGGCTGTTCAGAGACCCTACCGAGGCCCAGAATGCATCTTACCGAGGCTTGGGCTTGCTTTATCAATTGACTTTTAAGACTGAGCTTAAGCAGCTCAAAAAAGACTGGGGTTACCCGGAAGAGACGTCGTTGAAGCTTGCTTTTATGGGAAGCCGCATGAGGGCCAATGAGATTTTGCT
This sequence comes from uncultured delta proteobacterium, assembly GCA_963781715.1. Taxonomy (GTDB): domain Bacteria; phylum Desulfobacterota; class Syntrophobacteria; order Syntrophobacterales; family Syntrophobacteraceae; genus Desulfoferrobacter. The sequence continues at coordinate 38,610 of CAWAGW010000014.1, read as the reverse complement.
GCAGTACTTGATGTGCGAACTTTTTACCCTAAGGGACGCGCACTTTTCAGCGGGATGGCCGAACCATGAGCAGTTCCTCGAAACAGTCAATCAACTCAAAGGGAAACTGGCTCTGCTAGGCCGTGAAATGTTGGCGGAAGTTTTGGCGGTAGTTAAAGATAGAGAGCGAACGAGGCGAAGCCTGCAGCGTTTTCAACAAATGGCCAAGGGTAATATGAGCATACTGCAGCGCATACAAATCCTGACTGAAGACCTAAATACTCTTGTGCCTTCCGATTTTCCAGGGCATTATACCCGCTTTGAAGTGCAACAACTACCACGCTACCTCAGAGCACTACAGATAAGGGCCGAAAGAGGGTATGCGGCACCGGAGAAAGACCGCATTAAGGGTGAACAGCTTGCTCCATACCAGAGCTATTATGAAAAGATGAAAACGGCTGTCTTAGGGAAGCCTGATCAAGATAGCTTAAAGTTTGTTGCTGATTTCAGATGGTTGTTGGAAGAGTATAAGATTAGTCTTTTTGCGCCCGAAGTGAAGACGCGTGTTCGAATATCTGGTAAGCGAATTGAAGAAAAATACCGAGAATGGTTGATTTGGCGGGGGAAAATCGAAATAGATTAATAGATCGTCTTCTGGATGATTCATCGGCTCTAGAGGGTCGAATTCTCGAAGTAGTTCAAGAGAGACTGCGACAGGAGCCGATCATTCGACCTGATTCTCTGGATGGAGCAGTGTTATCCAGCGTTATGTTCTTGTTAGGTCGATTGGCGGCCGAGGACGGGTCAGCTCCGGAAACCTGTATTGTTCTTAACAAAAGATCCCAGGAAGTAAGGCAATCCGGTGACTTGTGTTGCCCGGGCGGAACAGTGGAGGCACAACTGGATCCGTATTTGGCTAAACTGCTGTCGATTCCTTTCTCTCCTCTTGCCCGCTGGCGGCTTTGGTCGAGCTTTCGCTCTGCCCAACCACAACAGGCAAGACTTTTGTCTTTGCTGCTCGCCACCGCCCTTCGCGAGAGCTGGGAAGAGATGCGCTTAAATCCACTGGGGATTCGATTCTTGGGACCTCTACCTTCTCAGCGCCTGCTGTTATTCAAACGGGTTATTTACCCGATGATTGGGTGGATTCGAAGACAGCGGCAATTTGTGCCGAGCTGGGAAGTAGAAAAAATTGTAGCCATTCCTTTGCGCTCTCTCCTGAATCCGTGGAATTATGCAAATTATCGTCTCCACGTGTTGCCGGAGGTTGAGAAAAAGCTTGATCGCGGGGTGCAGGACATGCCGTGTTTTCTCCACAGGCATCAGAGTCGAACGGAAATCCTTTGGGGGGCTACTTACCGTATTGTCGTGTACTTTTTGGAGCTCATATTCGATTTCAAACCGCCGGATATCGCGACTTTACCCATTGTATTGGGAATCATGGACGAGAATTATTTGAACAATCGATACAACGCAGAAGATTGCTCCTGACAAAAAACAAGTAAAATCGAAACCTGATGACAGCATCACTCAACGCATTTTCGAAGTCTTCATCTCCATCCAGTTCCTGACAAACATATTATCCAATAAAGTGCCTATGTTATACTGTTTAAGAAAATGATTTTGGTTTCCAAGTAGGCTGGGTTGAGGTACGAAACCAAGCAAAATAGGCGTTGGGTTTCGCGCTACTCAATCCAACCTACACCAAAAACATTATCTTGGAAGCTATAGTAAACATTGCTGCTCTATTTACTGAGAAAATTTTATCTGGAGCGCTGATGGAATTTCACAGGGGACTTACTGCAACGATCCGGGCCGAAATGAAATTATTTCTATTACGAGTTATACTGGAGTGGTGAACACTAGTGCTACAACGAGATTTAGTTCTGTAGTGTCATTTCGAGCGAAGCGAGAAATCTTTGTTGAGTATCGATAGCTTTGAAGATTCCTCGCTCTGCTCGGAATGACGAGGAGTATAGTGTCTCGATCTCTTGTTGTGGTACTGGGTAAGTGCCGGTGATTGTCTATCAGGGACTCGGAAGAGACACCGATGCAAGTCGTAAATGCAGCACATCGCTTTAACCTGCCCTGTTCCTGCAGGATGGGAGCCTTGCGCTATGGAAGAAGGGGTGCAAATGTTCTTTGCTGGCTTCTATCGGACATCATGGTCAGTTAGGAGGAGTGCTAAAATTGAGTAAGATACTTGTGGGCGTGTGGAACGACCAGGCGGTTGACAACCGTCAAGATGGCAGCGAAGAGAGCAGCTTCGATAAGCTCGAGCAAGTTATCGAGTATGAGCCGGGAAACCCGATTCAGGCAATATTAGGATGGAACGGATTCTGCCTGTTTGACCGCGAAGTTGATCTAATCGATATGGCACGAGCGTATATGGATGTCGTCCAGAGAGAGTCTTGCGGGCGGTGCATCCCATGTCGGATGGGAACTCGTGTGGCGGCTGACATACTGACCCGCATAGGCGAGGGAAAAGGGCGAGAAGATGATCTGGATACTCTGCGTAGAATTGGAGTGATGGTGAAGGCGGGTTCCAAATGTGAGCTCGGTCACACTTCGATGAATGCCGTAATGGCTTTGCTCGAAAACTTTGAGGACGAGTTTCGAAAAGCCGTAGTGGATGGAAAACATCGCCCACGGCGTAGCTACCATGCAAAAGTCACGGCACCTTGCATTGAAGCTTGCCCGGAACGCTTGGATATCCCGCGCTATATCGAATTCATCAAATCCGCTCGCTATACTGAATCACTTTCAGTGATTCATGAAAGGAATCCTCTATCCTCCGTATGTGGCCGTGTGTGTGTTCGCTTTTGTGAGTTTGCTTGCCGTCGTGCAAAGCTGGACGATCCCGTCAGTATCAAACACCTGAAGCGATTTGTTTCTGACGTGGATATGGAAGCTGCTGTCAGGCATTCCGATCCGGTAGTCAGCCTGAAACCGGGAGCGCCCAAAATAGCCATCATTGGAGCTGGGCCGGCAGGGCAGACGGCAGCCTACCACTTGCTGCTGCGTGGATATCCAGTTGAGATTTTCGAAGGGCTCAACGAACCCGGCGGGATGGCGGCCATGGGAATACCTGACTACCGGCTGCCACGGGAAGTGCTGCGAGCGGAATTCGAAACCCTGCAGAAAATGGGAGTTCAGATCCACTACGGAAGTGTACTGGGGCGCGATATTACCCTGAAAGGACTTAAGGAACAGGGCTTTGGTGCTATTTTCGTGGCTATTGGTGCTCAAAAAGGAAGCGGTCTAGGACTGGCTGGTGAAGATGAGAATCCAGAGGGATATTTCCCGGGGATCGAATTTCTGCGCCATGTGAACCTCAATGAACCGATTGATATTGGCACAGCTGCAGTCGTCGTAGGAGGCGGAAATGTAGCCATGGATTGCTCCAGGTCGGCCTTGCGTTTGGGTGTCAAACAAGTAAACCTTCTCTACCGGCGTACTCGGGATGAAATGCCGGCAGATCGTGAAGAAATTCATGATGCCGAGGAAGAAGGAGTCCGGTTTCATTTTTTGACTCACCCGATTCGAGTGCTCATTGAAGACGGTAAAATTATCGGAGTCGAGTGCATCCGCATGGAACTGGGCGAACCGGATGCTACGGGTAGATGCCGGCCAATTCCGCTTACCGGATCTGAATTCGTCATTGAATGCGATATGCTGATACCTGCGATAGGCCAAAAAGTTGACGTCTTGTGCCTGGAAGGCGAATGTTGCCCAGAACTCACTCGCTGGAATACCCTGAAGGTGGATCCTGATACTTTACAAACTTCGGAGGAGGGGATTTTTGCAGGCGGTGATTGTGTGTCCGGACCGGCTACGTTAATTGAAGCGATGGCTGCAGGATTTCGGGTTGGTCATTCCATTGACCAGTTTTTGCGTGAAGGCAGAGTCACTCTAACCGAGGAAGAACGGATGAGCAGGGTCTTCCGAGCGGTTGCAGCCATTGATGAAGATAGCGTAGATCGGCTTGGCAGCGGCTTCCGTCGCATCAAAATGCCGATGCGCTCAGTTAAGGACCGCGTCGACGATTTCGAAGAAGTGGAAATGGGACTATCACCCGAAGATGCCCTTTTGGAAGCGGATCGTTGTTTGCGATGCTATCGTATTCTATTGGTAGCTACTGAGAAATAATTGGATGGGTGGATAAGAAAAATGACGGTTTACAAAAAGCATCATATTGAAGGTATTCATCTGACCTTGAACGGCAAACCGGTTCAGGCTCTGCAAAGCCAGACGATACTACAGGTGGCTCGCAACAACGGCATCCAAATCCCGACACTGTGTTATACGGCAAAACTTAGACCGCTGGGTTCGTGCAGGCTGTGTATTGTGGAAGTGGAGGGAATTCCAACGCCTGTTGCAGCGTGCACGACTCAAGTAACCGATGGGATGGTGGTTACCACTGAGACCCTCTTCCTAGAGAAACTTCGCCGCGAAACTTTGAAGCTCATTTTACAGAAGCATCCGTTGAATTGCCCTGCCTGTGAAATCAGCGGCAACTGCCAACTGCAGGATCTGGTTCACGCATACGATATCGGCCACAATGATTTGCACGGCTATTACATAAGGCCGATCGAATTTGAGCCCGAGCCTTATTCTACGCCGCTTATAAAATACCATCCGCAACGCTGTATTCTGTGCGGACGATGTATTCAGGCCTGCTTGGAAATAAGCGAGGTAGGAGCCATCAACTTCAAAGGGCGCGGAGCTTATGCGCGTATTGCACCGGTTGTCCCCACATCCGAATTCAAGCCGGAATGTATTTCCTGCGGCGAATGTATGTCCGTATGCCCGGTGAACGCGCTGACTGAGGCAAGAACTCGCAGCAAAGGTAAGGCTTGGGAAACCACCAAAGTCAGAACCACTTGTACTTATTGCGGCTGCGGATGTGAGCTGGAGTTGAATGTCGTCGACAGCAAAGTGGTGGGAGTGCAGTCAACAGGTGGCGGAGTGAACAAGGGTGCCCTTTGCAGTAAGGGCCGATTTGGCTACGATTTCATCAATCATCCGGATCGACTGACCAAGCCTTTGATCAAACGCAACGGCAGCTGGCATGAAGCACATTGGGATGAGGCTCTCGACCTGGTAGCCGACCGTTTCGTAGAAACAGTTCATGAGTACGGTCCTGACAGTGTCGCTGCTTTAAGCTCCGCCCGCTGCACAAACGAAGAGAATTACCTGTTACAGAAATTCATGCGTGGGGTAATTGGAACCAACAACATTGATCATTGCGCACGACTTTGACACTCCGTAACAGTGGCCGGTCTGGCCGCAGCTTTCGGCAGTGGTGCAATGACTAATTCCATGGCCGAGATAGAAAATACTGATGTGATCCTGATTACCGGCAGCAATACTGCGGAGTGCCATCCAATCATCGGACGGATGATAAAACGGGCCGTTGATCGCAGGAGAGCTAAGCTGATCGTGGTCGATCCGCGCAAAGTCGAGCTGGTTAAATTTGCTCGAATTTGGCTGCAACCTCATCCGGGAACGGATGTGGCGTGGATCAATGGAATGCTCAACATAATCATACAAGAGGGGCTTTGGAGCGAAGAATACGTCCGAGAACGCACCGAAGGGCTCGATGAAATGCGAGCGGCGATTGCGGCCTATACTCCTGAAGTCGTCGAGAAGATTACCGGAATTCGTGCAGACGACCTGCGGCGTGCGGCGAGGATGTACGCAAAAGCCCCCAGAGCCATGATTCTCTACGCGATGGGTATCACCCAGCACATTACCGGGACCGATAACGTCAAATCACTGGCTAATCTTGCCATGCTATGCGGTAATATCGGTATAGAGGGTGGTGGCTTGAATCCTTTGCGCGGGCAGAATAATGTTCAAGGTGCATGCGATATGGGGGCTTTACCGAACGTGCTGCCCGGCTATCAGAGTGTCGCTGACGAAGAGGTATTGGCCCGCTTCCAGCAAGGGTGGTCCACCGGCATGCGACTCTCCAATCGAGTGGGGTTGGTGCTCACCGAGATGTTTCCCGCAATTCTGCAGGGCAGCTTGAAGACGATGTTGATCATGGGTGAGAATCCGGTTCTGAGCGATGCTAATGCGACCCATGTTCGGGAGGCTCTGGAGGCACTGGATTTTTTGGTCGTTCAAGATCTGTTCCTTACGGAGACAGCTGAATTGGCAGACGTGGTGTTGCCGGCGGCTTCATTTGCAGAAAAAGATGGAACATTCACAAACACCGAGAGGCGCGTTCAACGTGTGCGCAAGGGTCTGGAACCACTGGGAAACGCCATGGCGGATTGGGAGATTATTTGCTCATTGGCCAAAATCATCAGCAAAAAGATTCGGGCGAAACAAGCGGAATCCAGCAGCAGCACCGCACTCGCCCGTCCTTTTTCGCACGGCTATTGGGATTATGAGTCACCTTCGGAGATATTTGATGAAATGGCAAGGCTCACTCCCAGTTATGCCGGAATGAGTTACGATCGCCTTGAACGAGGCGGCTTGCAGTGGCCATGCCCAAATAAGTATCATCCGGGTACACCATACTTGCACAAAGATCGGTTCGCAAGGGGATTAGGAAAATTCCATGCGGTTGAATTCAAGCCGGCCGCCGAGCTTCCGGATACCGAGTATCCCTTTTATCTCAGCACAGGGCGCATCCGCTTTCATTATCATACCGGAACTATGACGCGCAGGTCATACGGGTTGGATTCAATTGCACCGGAAGGATTCATCGAAATGAACCCTCAGGATGCAGCGGCTCAAGGTGTTAAAGCGGGTGATTGGGTGCGGGTAATTTCACGCAGAGGTGAAGTATCTGCCAGAATAAAGATTACAGATCGGTCCTCACCTGGAATGGTTTTTGCCACATTTCACTTTAAGGAATTGCCGGTGAACTTCTTAACAAACGATGCTTTGGATCCCATAGGCAAAATTCCCGAGTACAAGGTATGCGCTGTGCGAATTGAAAAGGTTGGAAAAGGCAACCCTCACAACGCATTGCATTGACTATGATTGTTTGAAAATGTTTTTAGGAAGACATCATCCATGCTGCGGTCATGGGCGTGCGGAGGTCGAGAATTCGAGATTAAAGACTCAAGAGTCAAAACTAGAAAAGGCTGGCAGCGGATTATTCTATGAAGTTCTCGGGCACGTAGATAACATAATTTTCTGCAATGACATCAAGTTGTTTGTTCGTTTCGGTTTCGATCGCCGCAAATAGTTCCTTAAGGGATTCGCAGTTCGCGATGTGGTGGAAGAAAAGATTTGGGTTATGTAAGTCTGGCTGCAGCGGGAGCAGGAAGTGGCGAACATTTCCACGCCATACGACGTTAAGGCTGTCCCTTTCATCAAGGATTTTCTGGTAAAAGCGCCTCAAGAGATCTGTCCTGAGAATGGCTGATGGAGCATTGGTCACGCATTCCATAAGGCCGGCCAGGCGGTAGACCCTTCGCATCATCTTTTCATCCTCCCTGTAGCGGAAAAGCCCGAGGATTGTGTAATGATAGCCATTTTCAAGGCTGAAATGATTGGGTACGTAGCCGATGTGTTGATGACCGGGAGAGCTCAAGGCCTGCTTTCTATGTTCTTCGAAACGAAGCGATTCCCTGCGCGTGCACATCATGGCATAGCCTCCGTGCCAGTCCCCTCGCCGAAACTCCAGTGGTCCGGCTGTTATGAGGTTGTCTTTGCCGGAAAATCGCTCGGATAAATCGATAATGTCCGCCATGGTGTTTCCTGAACGTCGATGGAATAGTGAGCCCGCTAATTTTTGGGCATGAAGGGGGTCAAATCTTCGACGTACTCAGAGATGACCTTAAACCCGCCTTCTTGCAAAGTATCAACTGCTTTTTCATAAACGCTTGAGTTGGTGCGAAGCAGAATCTGCCAGATGTCCGTATGACCTATCAAAGGTACGGTCATAATACTTCTTATATTGATATCAGCTTGTTGCATCAAGCGTCCGACTTGTGCAAGAACACCCATTCGGTCTCGAACCAGCAGGGAAAGGCGTTTAGTGTCGTCGCTTAAACCTAAAGCCATCAGTAAAACGTCCATCAGGTCAGTTGTGGTGATGATGCCGACCAGCTTGTGACTCTTGAGAACGGGAAGCGCTCCTATCTTGTGATCCAAGATTATGCGGGCGGCCCTCTCGATGGTCATATCCGGTGTAGCGGTAATCACATTCTTGGTCATGACCTTTGCGATAACGAGTTTCTGCAGCACATAAGTCAGTTCATATACGCTTAAAGTCGTTGCGGATGACGCCCAGGCTTCTTTTAGATCACGATCTGTGACTATACCCAACAGACCCGCTTTGCCGTCTGTTATAGGGAGGTGTGAGATCCGGTGCTCATCCATCAATTCCCTTGCTTTAAAAACCGATGTTTCCGGCGTTGCGGTGAGCAGGTTGGTTTTCATATTCCAGCCGACATACATAATCCCCTCCAACTTCTTATCTCTGCCCGAGGCCCTCTTACCCTTGGCAATTTAGATTCGTAAAATATAGACCGGCTCATAGAGTCAGGGTGAAGCATTCGCCTTTGCCCAGGCTGTCCGGTCACGTGCTTACCCGACAAAAGCTTGATTTGATGATCAGTCGGGTGAGAATCCTCTTGAGTCCGGGCAGCCTGTCTGCCGTGGCATTTTCGCGGAATTTTAAGTTACTGGGAATCCGGGGGATATCTCTTTTTGCTCCAATGGCTTGCGAAGCCCTTCAATTGATAAAGACCTGACGGTAAAAATCCAGGTGTTCGATAACTGCCCCTGCTCCTCGCACGATTGCCGTGAGTGGATCATCCGAAACATTAACCTTGAGATGTGTCATCTGGTTAAGTAGTTGGTCCAGACCGGTCAGCAGTGCACCTCCACCAGCCAGCCAGAAGCCTTTCTCGTGAATGTCTGCGGCGAGATCGGGCGGTGTCTTTTCCAGCGCCCGTCTGACGGACTCCACAATGGCCATCACAGGCTCTTTGATAGCCTCGCGGATTTCCTCATCGGTTATTGTGAACGTCTTGGGAATCCCGCTAAGAATCTCCTTGCCAGTGACATCCATAGAAAGCGGCTCGTCAAGGGGAACGGCAGTTCCAATTTGCATTTTGATCTTTTCCGCCAGTACTTCACTGATGATCATCTGCCTTTCTCGCTGCATGTAGCGCAGGATTGCCTCATTGGCTTCATCTCCGGCTACTCTGACGGATTCGCTGTAGGCTATGGCAAACATGGAAATCACTGCAACCTCTGTGGTTCCGCCTCCAATGTCAACCACCATGTTTCCATAGGGCTGATCTATGGGAAGACCCGTGCCAATGGCAGCAGCCATCGGTTCTTCGACTAAGTGAATATGGCGAGCCCCGGCTTGTTCTGCAGCTTCAATAACCGCTCTTTTCTCGACCGCGGTGATTCCGGTCGGCACAGCCACAACCAGTTTTGGGCGCACCAACTGCCGCCTCTTGAGCACCTTGTTGAGAAAGTACTTGATCATCACACTGGTGACTTCAAAATCAGCGATCACCCCATCTTTCAAAGGCCTGATAGTTACGACACGCTGACCGTGTCTGCCAATGATGTTTCTGGCATCCTGCCCGACAGCGATCACCTCATGGGTATCTTGATTGATGGCTACCACAGATGGTTCATTCAGGACCACGCCTTTCCCTCGTAAGTATATCAGGGTGTTGGCAGTTCCCAAATCCATGGCCAGATCTTTGGAGAAATAACTGAACAGTCTATCAAGCATGCGTCACCCTTCTTGTCTGCAGTTCCATCAAATATCTTTCAATGGCCGCCAAGTGTATAGACAATGACCTCAGCGGTCAATTCTTTTATTGATTGAAGCCGACACCTTATACCAATAAGGGGCGAGCTTCAGAAAAACCGTTTTCAAAAGGTATAGAGGAGAACCACCCCACTTATACAGCCTTTGATGTGCGTTGTCAGTTGTTTGCTCGAAACGCTTCAAACAGGCGTCGATAAGCTAGAGTCCACAGTTCTTCGTGGTTTGTTGCGTCTTGAGGAAAGCTGGCCGTACTCAGGTACGGCTGAACATGGATTTTTTTCGTGCGTTTAGGCACAAATTGTTGGCTTACATCCATCAAAGCATTCAGTAATTGATTAACTTCCTGCGTTGCCATTCCGGAAAGTATTACCCCATAACGATTTTCTGTAACCTGGCCGACAAAGACCTTGGACGGAACAGCCCGGTACAGGCTTTCAGCTAGTTGCTGCTGCCACTTTCGAATGCGTTTCGGGGGAACTTTAGTGTGCAAGACTTGCCAGGGTTCTACTTGAAGCAGGGCCAATGTACAAGGCACACTCTTTTGCATTGATGCAATCAATGTTTCTTCGACTTTTGCCTCAAAAGCGAGGTTATTCAAAAGGCCCGATGATAGGTCGTAGGCTTGCAGGTGTTCATATTCTTCCTTAAAATACGATTGTTCTAAAAGTAGGTGTAGATAGGACAACATATGAGATACCGTATAGCGGTCCTCTGCGCTCCAATCCATGACACCCCGTGCGAGAAAAGCCAATACCACGGAGTGCCCCAGATTAGATAGGGCTGGCAGACCCCATAACGTACCATGGTGGGGAAGGCTTTCTCTAGGGCTGAGTAAATAATGTTCAGATGAGTCCGCGTTGAGTTTCGGAATGAAAAGAGACTTTTGATTACGAAAAATCCACCCGATTAAGCCTTGTTTGATGTCGAAGTTCTGACGAAAATAGCTTTGCGGTATATTCGATGTGGCAGCAAGCAAATGGTAATTGGAGCCGGAAACATCCTTCAAGACCATAAGTCCATACTCTGTGCCCAGGAACCGTGCACATTCTTGAACCACTAGTTGGCAGTAGTCGTGAAAGCTGCCTCCCTTGAAATTAGCATAATCCAACCGTTGCATGAGATCCCAAATGTTGTCGAAGCTCTTTTGTCTCCTTCTCGAATCCTGCTGTTTGACCAACTCATGCAGGAGCTCGGCAATCTCTCTTATCCATTTTTGCTGCTTTGTGTTGAATCCCCAGCTGTACTTGGTGTCCACATAGAGGACCCCATCACCTTGTCCTACCGGCTGAATCAAAAGACCCTTGATATGAGACTCGCCTTCGCGATAAAAAGGGAGAGTAGAGGATAATGCCATTGTAATTTCATGCATCTTATCAAGATGAATTGTCTGACCTGCTTTGTGAACCTGCGATAGAATCCCACTCTGTTCCATGGGAAGTGTAAGAGTTTCGGTAAGATATCGGCTTAGGGATTGTGCTGCAGCCAGATGAAAATGGCGCTTCTTGGAGTCCACCAGAAAGAAGGCGGTAGTGTGAGCTTCCAATATGTTACTGAGCAGATCCACAAGCGATTGGAAAGGGTTTGGACGCATCCGTGTTTCTCATTTCTGCCAGCGTTAGTCTGGCACGATGGGTTGCCTTGATTTGGCGTGGGTTACAAGATTGCATACTGTAAGAGTCCGAGTCTGTCAATAGAGTAGAACTCTAATCAGCCGTTAAAAATTAGAGTGGAGAAGAATATGGCTAAGATTGCAATTTTGCCGGATACCCTCTGCAACCAAATTGCTGCCGGTGAGGTGGTAGAACGGCCCGCCGCGGTCGTCAAAGAACTGATTGAAAACAGCATAGATGCGGGCAGCAAAAGGATATCGGTGAGCCTGCTCCAAGGTGGACGTAAAGAAATACGCGTGGTGGACAACGGCTCGGGTATGAGTCCGGACGATGCGCTCATGGCTTTGGAAAGGCATGCTACCAGCAAATTAAAAAGCCTGGATGATTTGCAGTCGGTAGAATCTTTGGGCTTCCGAGGAGAGGCACTTCCCAGCATCGCCGCCGTAAGCCGTTTCGAATTGACTACAAGAGAACCGGAAGCGCTATCGGGAGCATTCATCCGAGTGGAAGCCGGTGTGTTGAAGGATGTTCGCGAAACCGGCTGTTCGGCTGGAACTTCGGTTACAGTGCGCGATTTATTTTATAACGTGCCCGTCCGCCGCAAGTTCTTAAGATCGGTAGAAACTGAAATGGCAAATATTGCCGACCAATTCGTGAGGCTATCCTTGGCTCACCCGCAGATCCATTTTCAGCTCTCGCATCAAGGCCGAGTAATGCACGATTTTCCAGAAGATAAAAGTCATGCAGAGAGGATTCTTCAATTTTTCGGTGCAGAGTCGGTGAATAATCTCATTACTTTTGCTTCTGAGAGCTCTCCGTACGAGCTTCATGGTTTTGCAGGATCTCCCGAGGTTCAACGGGCCAATACCAAGTCTCTGTTCGTTTATGTTAACGGTCGACCCGTTTGGGATCGCCTTGTGAATCAATCCATTATAAAGGCCTACGACACTTTGATGCCTAAAGGCAAGTTCCCTTTGGTAGTATTGTTCCTAAAGCTGTTGCCAACAATGGTTGATGTCAACGTGCATCCCACCAAAAGGGAGGTTCGATTTCGCAGTCCGGGCGAGATTATGCAACTCGTGCAAACTGCAATAAGAAGGACATTGGAGGGGTCGCGAACCGGGCATGCAGATCATCTTGGTCGACCGATTCCCACTGCTCCCGAAAGTGTATTCCATAAGCACTCACAGTCAATTAGGGAAACCCAGATTGGCTTACAAAACCCTGTGACTCGAAACGGCCCGGTTGATATGGCACCGCGCCAGATCATTTTCCCTGCCGGCTCTACGGTTGGTGTGAGAATGGATGACTCAGCCGGGTCTGAAGCCGAGCGGCAATCGGGCCAAGAGTTTTCCTTCTCGAGGCTGCTTATTTTAGGACAATTGGCAAACTCCTACATTCTCCTCGAGGCATCGGATGGGCTTGTGCTGGTTGATCAGCATGCTGCCCATGAGAGAATTCTTTATGACCGGCTTTCTACCCGGAAACTGGGGGAATCCGGACGACAGCGTCTAACCAGGTCGGTTATATTGGAGCTCTTTTCAAAAGAAGCGGCCTTGCTTCGTCAGTGGGTAGACAAGCTGATTGAAGTCGGTTTTGAAATTGAACCGTTTGGACAGCAGAGCTTCATAATACAGGCAGTCCCGGATATTTTGAGTCTTCATCCCCCCGACGTATTATTGAGGGAAGTTCTCCAAAAGGCCGAAGAAGAGCAACTAGGTCCGGAGTGGGATGTTTTGGCTGGCTTAGCCAAAACCGCTTCTTGTCACGGCGCTATCAGAGCGGGGCAGAAGCTACACAAGGAAGAGATTAGGCATTTGTTGGAAGACTTGGACAGTACTCTTATCTCAGCTACCTGTCCGCATGGAAGGCCTGTTTGGCATAAGTTTACTCATGCTGAAATAGCTCGTATCTTCAATCGAACTTAAACGGGTGCCTAATTTTAGCGATTCCATCGGATGAGTACCTACTCATGCAGGCGCCATCTGTCATTCCGAGCGGTAGCGGAGTGTTCATTGTCAGCTAAAAACTTTATCATCTTATTGTCAGGTCCTACCGGGGTAGGAAAAACAGCACTTTCACTGGATCTCGGTGAACGGTTGAAGACTGAAATTGTCAACGCCGATTCCATGCAGATTTATCGTTACATGGATATTGGCACGGCCAAACCCACGCCCGAGGAACGCATCCGCATTCGACATCATCTGCTGGATATTGTGAATCCGGATGAACCTTTTGATGCGGCCCGTTATTTGGAAGTCGCCAGCCCAGTTATCGACAAGCTCCATCAAGAAGATAGAATTCCTCTGGTGGTGGGAGGAACCGGGCTTTACATGAAGATACTGATGTGCGGAATTTGCGAGGGAGCGCCTACCGATCCGGATGTTCGTCAACGATTGTTGATTGAAGAGCAGGAGTACGGACTGCAGAGACTTTATGAAGAGCTGAGTCAAGTCGATCCCCTGGTTGCTGCAAGAATACATTGCAATGACCGGCAGCGCATTACCCGCGCGCTCGAAGTTTTCAGACTGACCCGAAAGCCCCTCTCGTACTGGCAAGAACAACATCGTTTCGAGGAGAAGCGGTATCGCACCGTGAAGGTGTTTGTTTATCGAGATCGGGATGAACTTTACCGGAGGATCAATTCCCGCGTGCATGAAATGATGGAGCAGGGCTTTCTTGAAGAAGTTCAAAAGCTGCTCCATATGGGATACGGACCCGAGCTTAGGGCAATGCAGTCTCTCGGATATAAGCAGTTAGTTCAGCACCTGTTAGGGGAGTTTGCGCTTGACGCAGCAGTCAGCAACATCCAAAGAGACACGCGACGCTATGCCAAACGTCAGATGACCTGGTTTCGCGGAGATCCGGAATTCCGCTGGATTCATGCTCAAGATTTGGAAAAAGTTATTGAATACGTTGAAGGCATGATTCGAAAATCCTGTTTTTCTTCAGTCGAATTTTCCTAACTTTTCTTGATTTTTTTACCAATTTCTGGATAAGTAGCTACTGTCTATCCGAAAATTTCATCCGCATTGTCATACGAGACTCGGAAAAGTAAAATATCTGGCCGTACTCGTAGCCAGGGCTTTAGCCCTGCTGTAATTGTTAAGGATGAAAACTTGCCTTTGTGTTCCAAGCTTTTCTGGCAAAAGGCGATGTTCTATCCTTAACAGGTATAGTTTGTGCGTAACCAAAGCCCTACGCTACGGGTGAAAAGAGACGCCAGTATTTTTCGAGTCTCTGAGGAGTTGACAACAAGCTGCGCACCTCAGTTTTGAGCTCAGTTTGGCGCGTCCAAAGGTAGAACGGCCAGGGTTCGAGCTAAGTTGGATTATTTGTGGCTGACCATAACGACGGAGAATCATGAGCGAATATCTTCAATTTAAAAGAAAAATTGAACAACGAGTTGAGATTATTGAAGAAACAATCCAAGAACTGGAAAAAAACAAGCTGGTCGAAAAATCTGCTGCTTCCCGTTGGAGAGATCATTTGACCCAAGTAAAGGGTTCTTTGCAGGATTCTCTGCTGCGAGTGGCGGTCGTAGGCTCGGTAAAATCGGGCAAAAGCACACTGATCAATGCTCTTGCGGGCAAGGACCTGCTAAAAAGAGGTGCGGGAATCATTACCGCATTCATTACCCGAATCCTCACCAATGGGGATATCGGGGGTTGGGTTGAACTCAAGCCCTGGTCTCAAATAGCCGATGAAATGAATACTGCCATTCGGATGCTCCCGATTTCGCAAGAAGCAATGGATGAAGGCGAAGTTGTTGATGTGCGCTCCTCCGAGGACCGCAAGAGGTTGAAAGAGTGGCTCGGTAAAACTCAAGAAGAATGGCAGCAGACCAGAGGCAAGCTGGATCCGAACTTCATCCTTCTGAATGCTTACCTGGATGGATATAAGGGGCTGCATAAAAACGTTGGTGACTCCGTCAATCGCCTCATTTTTGATAAGGAATCCCTTTCACAACATCAGCGCTATGTGGGTCAAGAAGGGCAGGCGGTTTATATTCGCGACATGGAACTGCATTACCCGGTGCCTTGGCTTGGCGATAAAATTGAGGTGGCCGACTGCCAGGGAAGCGATTCTCCAAATCCCCTTCATCTGTCGCTTCTTCAACAGTATCTGTTGAAATGTCATTTTATTCTGTACATTATCAGCAGCCGAACCGGCCTACGAGAAGCCGATTTCAAGCTGCTGGATTTCATAAAAACCCTGCGAATGTTTCCACAGACCCTCTTCATTCTTAACTCAGACCTGGATGTGCATAACCATGAAGAGGATCTGGACGAACTGACTGAGCGCGTGCGTACCGAACTGAGCTGGATTGTAGCTAACCCCGAACTGTATTCTTTTTCGGCTCTGTATCATCTGATCGACGAACTCGACGAAGCGGCTCCGGAGCGGGACCGGCGTCGGCTCGAAATGTGGCGCGAAGCTGATGCTTTGGTTGCCCGCACAGAGGAAGGCTATAGCCGGTTTCGAGAAGACATGGCTCGGCGCATCTCCAGCCAGCGGACTAGGGTGTTGCTAGGCAGCGGCCTTAGCCGGCTCAGTATGGTAGCGGGAAGCATTAACGATACCACTCGTGCCCACAAAAGATTCATGAACCAAAATCTGGGCAGTCTGAAAAAATCCAGCAAACATCTGAAAAGCAAACAGAAAGCCCTGCAGGGTACGCTGGGTACTCTGGAGAATGCCATAGCCGGGCTCAAGGAATCGTTGCGTAAGGAACTGGACAACGCCGTGGGCAGTTATTTTGATTTATCGTATGGTCCTCTTATCAAGGAAACCATGGACATGGTTGAGCATTATCCAGTCGATCCTCAATACCAAAAGGACCTGTCCGACTATCGTCAACTACTGCTTCAACTGCACCGCTTCTATATGGAATTCAGACAATCTCTGGCCCGGTATCTCATCGAGAAAGTTAATCTGCGAGTGATCGAGTTTGCGAAAGAGCAGGAAGAGTTCCTGCAGGATCGACTCAAACATTCCTCACGTGCTTTTTGGTCTCTCTTCACTACCGCCCTCGAAGATTATCGCAAGGAGTTGGCTCAATTCGACATTGAATTGCGGGTCATCAGTGCGTCAGAAGACTACGATTGGTCGGCCATGGAGAAGATTACCCCACCGTCTTTCAGCGCCTTTGTGGACGAGCAGGTGGTCGGCCGTGGAACGCTTCTCATGAAATTTGGACTCGGCAGGCTGACTCGTTTTTTAAATCAACTGAAGGGGAAGATTGGGCGGCGCAAAAGTCCGGTAGAAACTAAATCCGAGGAGAGCCAGAGCTTCCAGGAGGCTGTCAGTTTGGTGAAATCGGAAACCAAGTCTGAACTCATGTATGACTTCAGGGACTATCGACAGAATTTCAAGTACGGCTACCTTTATAAAATCCTGGATGAGGGCACCGCACATCTTTTAGAAGCATTCAAGAGCCGCGCGGAAATGGCTCAACTGGACTTTGCAAATCTTCTCAAGCAGAGTGAAGTGGCGGGAGAAGAGCGACAGCAGATGATGGAGGCTCTCACACGCATCGGTCAAATCAGCGAAGCCATGGTAGAGGAACTGGACGGCTTCAGGTGTGCCGTTAATCTGGATTGGATGCCGTGTGACGAAAAGACGGAATGACAAATAGTGTCTGCATGAGTGGCTACTCATCCGATGAAATCGCTAAATTCCGCTAGTATTCAGCCGGGAACGCGCCTTTGTGGCCAATTGCTCTTGGAATCGGGATCCATTCAAGCCGCAACATATTGTCGCGAATTCATTCATTCTTTGCAGGGCTAAAGCCCTGCGCTACGGTTAAACAGTTCTCAGAGGTGCTATCACCGAATAAGAATGGACCCACCCAGCAGCAGAAACTGGACCCATGCACTTTCTAGCGATCTGTGCTCAAACGCCCGGCAATTGCCCAATTGGTATGATTTTTGGCCGTTTAGTATATGCTCTATGTATCTAATTTAGTTATACTTTATATACTTCTTGTCGATACCAGCACAAACCGTGCCATCATTGTGGTTGCCGCGCGGCAACTCCGGAGAATGATTCTCCAAGAGGGTTCGGATTCTGCCCAACCTGGGTCCAATTTGGACCGGCGATAGCATCAGAGGGAACGAATCAGCTCCGCTGCGGGGGATTTACGAAAGCCGACTGCGGTAATCTTGGTAGCCGAATGTGCGAATAGTAACCAGGCTTTTTCCATTATCCTGAATCGCAATGGACGGCAGTCGAACTCCGTTGAAGGTATTGTTTTTGACCATTGTGTAGTGAGCCATGTCGAGGAATATCAGCTTAGAGCCCACTTTAAGGGGTTCCGGGAAAGAATAATCTCCAATCACATCTCCAGCCAGGCAGGTTAAACCTCCCAACCTGTAGGTAAAGGGGTGTTGCCCCGGTTTTCCTGCCCCTAGAATTTCCGGCCGATAGGGCATTTCCAAAACATCTGGCATGTGCGCAGCGGCTGAAGTGTCCAATATGGCAATTGCCATTTCGTTGTGGATGATATCCAGGACGGAAGTTACCAGGGCTCCTGTATTCAGTGCGATAGCTTCGCCCGGTTCTAGGAATACTTCCACCGGATGACGTCTCTTGAAGTCGGAAATCAGGCTGCACAGCAACTCCAGATCGTAGTCTTTCCTGGTTATGTGGTGTCCACCTCCAAAATTCACCCACTGCATCCCATCCAAAAACCGGCCGAATTTCTCCTCAAATACTGACAGTGTTCTCCCCAGCGAGTCGGCGTTCAACTCACAAAGATTGTGAAAGTGCAGGCCGCTGATTCCAGCGAGATTGTCCGGATCAAAATTCTTTATCGTCACTCCCAGTCTGGAAAAAGGTCCGCACGGGTCATAGATTGGCACTTTGACTTCCGAATGTTCGGGATTCACTCGAATTCCCAAAAACACTTCTTTATTTGGACCGGGCAGATAGGGTTTAAAACGGTCCCACTGGGAAAATGAATTGAAAACGATGTGATCGCTATATTTGAGGAGTTCTCGGAATTCTTCTTCTTTATAGGCAGGGGAGAACACATGCACCTGCTTGCCGAATTCTTCGTAACCAAGTCGAGCTTCATCCAGGGAACTGGCCGCTACTCCATGAAGGTATGGTCGGATTAACGGGAAGACACCGAACATGGCAAAGCCTTTAAGTGCCATGAGGATCTTGCATCCTGTGCGGCGCTGCACGGAATTCAGCACTTCAAGATTGTTCTTGAGGGCGTCTGTATCGATTACATAGCAGGGTGTCTGGATGTTTGTGGTATCGATCTTCATCTCACTCCAAAAACTTCTCCGTCCATGGAAGTCCGTATTTAGAAAGCCGCTCCATAAATGGTGCCGGATCGAATTCCTCGACGTTGAACACTCCTGTCCCTTTCCAGATCCCTTGCAGCATGAGCATTGCCCCGATCGTGGCGGGGACCCCGGTGGTGTAAGAGATGGCCTGAGCTTTTACTTCCTTATAAGCTTCGACATGATCACAGATGTTGTAGATGTAGTATTTTTTCCTTTTTCCTCCTTTCAAGCCTTCAATCAGGCAGCCGATGCAAGTTTTGCCTCTGTAGTTTTCCCCGAGAGACGAAGGCTCGGGCAAGAGAGCTTTCAAAAATTGCAGTGGTACTATTTCGCAGCCTTGGAACTGAACCGGATCGATGCGCGTCATACCTACATTTTGAAGCACCCTCAGATGGGTTAAATACTCCTGCGAAAATGTCATCCAAAATCGGATTCGCTTGATACCGGGTAGGTTTTTAACAAGTGATTCCAGTTCTTCATGGTACATGAGATACATCTCGTGCGGCCCGATTTCGGGAAAGTCAAAGGTTTTGTGCACGGATAGAGGATCGGTCTCTACCCATCGTTCGTCTTCATAGTATTTGCCTCGGGCCGTCACTTCTCGGATATTGATTTCAGGATTGAAATTTGTGGCGAACGGATGCCCATGTTCGCCCGCATTGCAATCCATGATGTCGATGGTATGGATCTCATCGAAATGATTTTTCAGAGCGTGAGCGCAAAAGATATTGGTCACACCTGGATCGAATCCACAGCCCAGGAGCGCCATCAAGCCCTTTTGTCTGAAGCGCTCCTGATAGTCCCACTGCCATTTGTAACAAAATTTGGCTTCATCGGGCGGTTCGTAGTTGGCGGTATCGAGATAATCAACTCCGGTCTTGAGGCAGGCATCCATTATGGAAAGATCCTGATAAGGGAGCGCCACGTTGATAATCAAACGCGGCTGCACGTTTCTAATTAGATCGACCAGTTCTGTAGTATTGTCTGCATCCACCTTTGCTACTTCTATGGTTCTGGACAACTGATCTCGGATCTTTTCACACTTTTCCAAAGTGCGGCTTGCCAGGACGATCTCCGAAAAAACTTCCGGCACTTGCGCACACTTGTGTGTCACAACTCCGCCGACACCACCGGCGCCTATGATCAATACCTTGCTCAATTTAGACTCCTGATATGAAAATGTAGGATCCGGAAGCCAAAATTCAGAATTCAGAATAGGAAGCGGCCATTCTCTATATTTTCTGGATCTGAGCTGTCAATCACATTTTCATGGTTTGTTTCGATCAATCTGTTCTTCCCCCTCGTCCTTCCCGCTTGCTTCTGGCGGGAATCCAAGGAAGGCAGCCTGGATGCCTAATTAAAGATGCCGCCGCCCCGCGCATCATGGCATTTCATCAGGGATATTCAAGCCGGCAGGAGTCGACCATTCTAACGGTATAGGCGCAGTCAGGACCAGCGGTTCTGCTGTTGCCGGATGAAAAAGACTCAAGCGATAAGCATGAAGGTAGAGGTTCTCCGATGCCTCTTTGCCATAAAGGCGATCCCCAACCACAGGATGGCCACTGGAGAGAAGATGAAGCCGAATTTGGTGTGTACGTCCTGTTTTGGGGCGCGCCCAAATGAGCGTATGTTCGTTTTCCCGATGAAGTACTCTAAACGAGGTTTCAGCCGGCTTACCCATGCCCCGCGGGAGAGCCATGTAACGGCCCTGCTCGCGACCGATATCATCGGTGGAAATCCACTCATCGCGCTTAGTGCATCCTTCGACCCATGCCAAATAGTCTTTATGGATGTTATGATCTTTGAAAGTATTTCCAAGCTTACGATTAACCGACCGGTGGATGGCAAACAGGATCACTCCGGTGGTTTCGCGGTCAAGGCGATGATGGAGCGCGACATAAGGCTTTGGGATTTGCTTTGCAAGAAAGCGGTGGAGGCCGGCAAAGAGGTTGTTGTAGGCATCCGCCGGAATCTGTTGGCTGGAGACGCCGGATTCTTTGTTGTACGCCAATAAATATCGGTCGTGGAACAGGATGCGCTGGTTGCTGATTTCATAATACCGCTGAATGCCATGCCTTGGCCAAAAGACTTTGATGTATTCTCCGCCGGCCAGTCTTCTTTTGGGATTACGCTCTGCCCGGCCGTCAATTTGCACCGAACCAAAATCGATCAGATTGGAGGCTTCATCAGCCGGAAGGTACAGTTGCATTGCAACATATTCAGCCAATGAAAGGTCTGTTTGACCTGACTCCACTTGCCAACCAAGGCGTGACAATGCATTGAGGTGGTTGGAAGTTCCCAAAATGTTAGAAGTCCTCGTCCGCAAGGCTATCACCCTCTTTGGATGTTCCTCTTGCTTCCTCTTCCATAGCTTCTTCAACCATCGCGTCTACGTCTTCATCAAAGTCTTCGCCCATTTCCTGCCCCATGGTTTTCATCCAGCGCGCCATGCTTTTGGGGTCATTTTCATCCAAACCTCCAAGCCGAGCCGGGTCCGCTAAACGTTCAAGGCGTGTTTCTTCCGAAAGTCGCACACGCACTCTGGATGGAATGCGATGGATGAGTTCACTACTACAATAGCGACAAGTCGACGGCACGGGTTCAGAAATGTTAAAGGTTATAAATTCATTCTTTTTCCCGCATTTCTGGCAACGATACTCATAAATGGGCATAGTAGCACCTCGCTGTTGAGATCAAATCAGATGCGACTAAAATGACTCGGACCAATTTGGCGGGAGTCACAATTCAATAAATTCTAAGTCACATCACCGGCTAGGGTGAAGCAGTTTGCGTCGGTTAAAACCTGATCATAGGTCATATAGGCTTGATGCAGGTAGGGAGGCAAGTTAAACATACCACGTGCTATTTCCGGAGATAAGTAGCGGAGGGGCAGGCTAGCTCCCTCAATACGTCGAGCGAAACCCTCTAAGGACCAGCCAGGGTCCAAAGTAACCAGAATATGGGCATCCGGACGGTGAAAGCTATGGATCGTGTATGGATAGGGATGAACCATAGGAAAAACTGCCTTAAGGGTGTTCACCATACGCGCATGTAAAGGCATTTCCTGCGGGCTGATCCCTTCGCCTTGAATGGTTATCGCTCCATTCGAAGAGAGTCGACTTTTGAGCAACGAGTAAAACTCGCGTGTGAACAACAAAACTGCCGGTCCGCCTTCCAACGGATCACTTAAATCGACAATGATACTATCGAATGATTCCGAACACTCCTGAACGTAGCTTCGACCGTCGATTGTGATTAACTCAAGCCGAGGGTCGTCGTAACTTCCCTGGTGCCATGTGGGCAAATGCCGTTGACAGATTTCTATTAGTTCGGCGTCGATATCCACCATAACGACGCGCTCAATACCAGGAAGACGGAAAACCTCCCTGAGCGTAGCCCCTTCAGCTCCTCCAATCACCAGTACCGATTTGGGTTCAGGATGACTGAGCAGCGCTGGATGAACCAGCATCTCATGGTAAATAAACTCATCTCGTTCGGAAGATTGACCAACCCCGTCCAAAAAAAGCATACGTCCATGCATTCTGGTGTCCACAATATCGATCTGCTGAAAGCGTGAACGTCCGCTGTAAATCACGTTTTCACAGAGGTATGAAATAGCCAGTCCGCCTTGAACCGGTTCCCGGAACCATAAATATGTGGGTAATGCATTCACGCTCAAGGCTTATGCCTCAAATCCTGCGAAGGAATGTCCAGAGTTCCGCGCTTAATCTCCATCACTGACATATTTTCGGCCTGGAACTTATCCTTCATGAAATGCAACGATTCATCCGGATCGATCTGCTCTCCGCAGGTAAAAATATCCAGAGCGCAATAACCGTATTCGGGCCAGGTATGAATGGTAAAATGGGATTCTGCGATCACGACGACCCCGCTGATACCGTGCGGGGAAAAATGATGGAAAACAGGTTGGACGATGGTGGCTTTCGAAAGCTCGACAGCTTCGATAAGAATCTTTTCCACCTGAACCAGGTTGTTTAATAGCTCAGAAGAGCACCCATAGAGTTCAACGATCAGGTGTTTTCCTAATGATTTCATCTTTTTCTCTGCATCCTCACGTCATGCTGATACCTTCACTTAAGGTTAATAAATGAAAAAACCTCCGATTCATGGGGGGAAGCTGCTCTCTTCGCCCGAAAAATGCCATAAATGGAGGCAACTACAGCAAAACCATAATACAAAAATGGGACTAAAATGCAACAAAAAAATCAAAAAGCCACTTTGATGGTGAAAAAAGTTGACAAGACCCCTCTGCTCTTGCAACTATCGGCTTGGAAAATAAAAGGGCAAGGGCAAACCGAATGCGGCTCTTTGTTGATCCATTAAGTTTGTGAAACTCTGAAGAATAACGCTCACTGTTCATGTTGAGGCAAGGAGGAATTTATGGGGCACATTCAGATATTTGAAACCACTCTTCGCGACGGCATAAAATCTCCCGGAACTATCCTTTCTGTGGAAGAAAAGGTGCGGCTTGCCAAACAACTGGCTCGCTTACGGGTTGATATTTTGGAAATAGGTTTTCCTGCGGCTTCAGAAGAACAGTTCGGGACCACAGAGCGCATTGTCAGGGAAGTACAAGGGCCCGTGATGGCTGTCCTCGCACGTGCCTCCAATCCGCGGGATTTCGAGATCGCTGCCAAAGCGTTCAGGGATGCCGAACGGAAGAGAATACATACTTTTGTGCCCGCATCTCGAGAATACCGTCAGCATTTTTTGAAGAAAAGTGCGGAACAAGCTCTGGAGCTTGCGGTTTCCGCTATAAGAATGGCAAAAGAAATTACTCCTGATGTAGAATTTTCTTTGGTGGACGCCTTTCGCGGACAACCGGAGGAAGTCATCCAGTTAGTCAAAGCAGCCATTCAGGCAGGAGCCACGAGTGTCAACCTGGCCGATACAGTAGGCTACACGACCCCCTCTGATATCAATCGGTTGTTTAAGAAATTGAAACAAGAAGTCAGTGAGTTCGATGAGGTGGTTTTCAGCATTCATTGCCATAACGATCTGGGGCTCGCGGTTGCAAACTCCATAGCTGCGGTGATCGAAGGCGCCCGGCAAATTCACTGTACCGTCAACGGGATTGGCGAGCGAGCTGGAAACGCGGCCTTAGAAGAAATCGTTGCTGCCATCAACACTCGCGGTTCCACTTTTGATTGGTCGACCCAAATCCAGCTCGGCCAGATATATCCAACCAGCCGGCTGGTGAAACGGCTCACAGGAATCACGATGCAACCGCATAAACCCGTGGTTGGTTCAAATGCTTTCATTTGTGAAACAGTCGTTCCGCAACTTGCCGATACCAAAGAGAAACCTCCCTATGAGATCATGTCGGCGGAGAAGCTTGGAATTTCCACCAGCGGAGACTTTTTGACGGGCGATACAAGCCTCGACCAGTTCCGGGCTAGAGTTGCCGAACTGGGTTTTGAGCTGGACGGAGAGAGATTGCAGCAGTGTTATGAAGATTTTCAGGAGCTGGCAACCAAAAAAGAGCTAGTGTTCGATGCCGATCTGGAGTTTTTGGTGGGTGCCAGAGCCGCCATGGAGCTGGCTCGCTACAAACTCCTTTATCTGAACGTCACCGCCGGCTCGATATCCGTACCCAATGCTACGGTGCAGCTGGAAGTCGATGGACAGATCCTGCAGGATGCCGGTTTTGGCCATGGTCCCGTAGATGCTGCCTTCAAAACCATCAGCAAGATGACAAAGCGGTTTCCGCGTTTGGTGCGCTACGAAGTCAACGCCGTCACTCCCGGGGCCGATGCTCAAGGAGAAGTGACTCTGAGATTGGAAGAAAATGGTCAGATGGTCAACGGCCGAGCAGTGGATACCGACATCGTGTTAGCCAGCGCAAAGGCTCTGATTGATGGTTTAAACAAGCTGGAGAGTGTCCGTGAGCAGCCGGTCATTTCAGAATTCACGGATGAGGAAAGCTGGATGCCAAGATTATAGGAGGACAGCGCCAGCCTGCTGGCAATGTAGATTCCTATGCTGCTAGATTACTTCAAGAAATAAACACTTCAGATAACTCGTTTCCGGCATTGCCAAAAGAACCGGGTGGTCTTTGGCCTGACCGCGGGCTTCAATCAGGCGAAGCTGACGGCCGCTCGCTTGAGCGGCCTGCAGTATCACTTCTCGAAAGGATTCCTCGCTCAGGTGATAGGAACAAGAACAGCTCACCAGAAGGCCTCCTTGCCTCAACGCTAGCAGCGCGCGTCGGTTGATATCAATATATCCTTTTTTTGCTTCCGGCAATGATTTCTTGCTCTTGGCAAATGCAGGCGGGTCTAAAATGATGATATCGAAGGCTCCCTGAGGAACCGCCTTAAGGAATGGAAGAACATCCTGTGCGACAAAACTGGTGATTCCCTCGGTGCGGTTTTTGACGGCGTTTTCTTTCGCCTGAGTGATCGCCGGTGTAGACCGGTCGACTCCGATCACTTCCGCTGCACCCGCCATTGCGGCCGTTAAACTCCAGGCACCGTTGTAGCAGAATAAATCCAGCACTCTTTTCCCTTTCGCCCACGGAACCAAAGCCTTGCGGTTGTCCCGCTGGTCAAGGTAAAGACCGGTTTTCTGGCCGCTGATCGGGTCTATCCGCATTTCCATATTTTCCAGCCAAACCCAATGTTGTTCGGGAATGTTCCCGTGAGCAACCCCTTTCTCTGAGGGGAGTCCTTCGAGTTCTCTTACTTGCGCATCGTTTCGGAACACTAGAGCGCGGGGCTTATACAAATCCATGAGCAGTTCCTGGAAAAGTTCTTCCATTTCCGCCATGCCCCAGGTGGTTATTTGATAGACGACGATGTCGCCATAGCGGTCCACAACCAATCCCGGAAGACCGTCCGACTCTCCAAAGACCGCCCGGTAACACTCGGATCCCGGGTAAAGGATGTTGCTGCGTCTGTTATCGGCATTGCGTAACAGAGAAAGGAAGAAGTTTTTGTCCGGATTTTGCCCTGGCAGACACACCAGCCGCAGAGCAATTAGAGAGCCGGGATTCAAATATCCTGAACCAAGATAAATGCCTTTCGACGTGAACACTTTAACCCAGCTGCCGGGTTCGAAATCTGCAACACGATCGGCAATTTCATTGCTAAAGATCCACCGATGGCCCCTTAAAATACGTCTCTCCTTGCCCGGCTTCAAATGCAGAGGTTTCATATGTCTATGTTCCGAAACTTGGTGAGAGGAAAAAAAAGCGTCCTGATCGGGACGCTGGAAGAAGAGAAACATTTTTGAGTTCCCCTCAATTGCCGTTATTTCTAATTGATTCAAGCAGAATACGATAATCCTCGTACATATCCGCCGAACCCTCGATAACTTCGTAAAGATCGTCCAAATCCATATTGACCACTTCATCCTTGTCCGGCGACTCTTCCTTTAATTCAATCCAGATCCAATCCAGGAGCATTTCTTCCTGGTCGTCGTAGCCTTCCTCGTGAACGTCTAAAGACCCTTCGGCCACCTTTTTAGAAACTTTTTTTAATGATGCTCGCACAAATTCTTTCATATCCATGGTAAGTGGGCCTCCATTCTAATAGATCGCCAAACCGAGCTGAATTTTCCGGCTCAGGGCGCGAAAAAATCATTGTCAACTGATTATATCCATTGAGCACTGGCTACATAGCCTATTTTCAGTAACGGTTCAATCTGTTTATTGAAAGTCTGCATGACAAGTTAACTTCGTATTGCGGCGCAGGCAAGCGATCCAGAAAAATATGGTGCAATAGCGATGACCGAGTATCTGCTTGATTTCATAACCTGTTTGTTAATAATATGCAGCACTTTTAAAATTTAAAAGCGATGCGAAGCTTGATCTGCCGATTTGCAGCAGAGTTCGACACTAATAGATGTACACCCTAGAAAGGATCCCAAAGATG
The DNA here is from genome assembly GCA_963781715.1 of uncultured delta proteobacterium. Lineage (GTDB taxonomy): Bacteria > Desulfobacterota > Syntrophobacteria > Syntrophobacterales > Syntrophobacteraceae > Desulfoferrobacter. The sequence goes on along the minus strand of CAWAGW010000014.1, from coordinate 12,065 downwards.
TTGGAGAGGCAATATCTTATTGACGCGATGACCGCTCAGGATTCATGGAGACTTTTCAGGATATTGGGAGAATTTGTGGACGGCTTTGACAATCTTTCCGATATCTACCCGGCGGTCTCCATATTTGGCTCGGCTCGCGTTAAGCAAGGTGATGCGAACTATGAGAATACGGTGATTATTGCTAAGAAGCTTGCACAGAGCGGCTATAATATCATAACTGGAGGTGGGCCCGGCATCATGGAAGCGGGGAATAAGGGAGCCAACGAAGGGGGAGCAAAATCGGTTGGCCTTAATATTCGTCTGCCTCTGGAGCAAGAAAGCAATGAGTTTGCACGTATAGTTGTGGATTTCAAATACTTTTTTGTTCGCAAAGTAATGTTCGTGAAATACGCGCAGGCCTATATCGGCATGCCGGGTGGATTTGGGACGCTGGATGAAATCTTTGAAGCTCTAACCCTTATTCAAACGAAAAGAACCAAGCCTTTTCCTGTGATTTTGGTGGGATCGAGCTATTGGAACGGTATCATAGCCTGGATGCGCGACTCGCTGCTTGCTCGCAATTACATTTCACCAGAAGACTTGGAGTTGTTCAGTCTTCTGGATGATCCCGATGAGGTCGTTCATACCATAAAACGCTATGTGATTGTCTAACTGCTCGATTTGCTTGCGATTTTATGCATGATCTCATAGGTCTTTTGTGCGACTCCCTGAAATGTATGATTCTGCATAATCGTTGCGGCGTGCTGGCCCATTTTCGATCGGATTTGGTCGTCGGCGAGTTGTGACAAGTATTGGCTGAGTGTTCTCGAATCAGCGTAGTTTTCGAGGATGTAGCCGCATTGGTCGTCCATCAGTTCACTGGCGCCGTTGAATGCAGTTGTGATCACGGGCAGCCCGCAGGCCAACGCTTCAAGGGTTACTCCGGCGCAGGGATCGTACATGGTTGGCAGGACCATCAGATCGGCTCCGGCATAATAACGCTCGGGGGCTTCAACAGGGCCGACGAAATGGATATGATTTTCCAGGCCTTGCTGTTCGATGATTTTGATAAACGATCCAATTCGACCGCGGCCGGCGACCAGCAGTTGATAGTGAGGCACCTGGCGAATAACCATGCCGAGTGCCCGTATCAGCGTTCCCAGTCCTTTTCGCTTCCAATTATGAGCAATGAACAGGATGACGATTTGGTCGTCTGTTAAATTGAATGCCCGCCGGGTGATGGTGCGGTATTGCCGGCGAAATGCGGGATTGAAGATATCGCGGTCGACGCCGTTGTGGACTACGTGAATGCGGTCTTCCGGAATCCCGCCGTAGTGTATGGCATGGCGTTTGACCATGTTGGAGTTGGCGATGATGGCTCGGCAATTTTCGACCCGACACAATTGCTGTTCAATTTTTCGCTGGACCAGATGAGTCGGGTTGATCAGATATCGCAGCTGTCTTAATAATGGATTGGGATCGCGCACATGCATCCAATGTTCATGCATACCGCCGCCCATGAAATAGAGATCGGTCGGATAAAATTGGGTCAGCGAATAGACGATGTCATAGTGTTGACAGGCGAGGGCCGATCTTACATCTCGGATAAATCCCATAATCTTTCGAAAACCATGCTTGGCAGGGGCGGAGATGAGGTGGCGATGAATTTCCGGAGGCAAGTCTTCGAGCACCTGACCGTAAGTGTGGATCTCGCAACCCAGCGAGAGAAGATAGCGGGCCAGGTCGACTGCATAACGTTCCCCGCCGCCTCCTCCCTGACTGATGACCTTATTGATCAAAGCTATTTTCACAAAAACAAAGCCTCATGGGTCGATTGGTTTGAGGCCAATTGCACCAGGAAAACCAGCCGGATCTCATGGTCGAATCGCCGAAGGGCAGGGCAGGCATCCGTCGCTCAGGCCACTTAATTGTCTCGCAAACCAGAATAGCACAGCTCGGCCCGGAATTCTACCGGCGGGAAAATCTGCAAAGACGCTCGTTCAAAAGCGCTGCCACGCTCTCTGTTCCAAAAGGCTCATCGCGGATTTGAGGGATTCAGGTTGCGCGGATGACCATCTCACGGTAATCCGCGATGAACCGATCAAAAAAAGGACCTGAGAAACTTTGTCAATGTATTTATTCGTAAAATATTGAGCGGTTTGTGTTTGATTCCAGCGAGGTAATACTTTCTTGCAAGTTTCTTATCTGCGGCACGATAAAGGCTGCTTGCCAGGGAAAAATAACTGCTCGATTTAAATTCCTTTCGCAGGTATTCAAGCTTTCCTTCATAGAATGGATCGTCAAAAATGGCATGAACGAGCGCCATGTTTTGCTTCTTAATTTTCTCGATGTTCTGTCTCAAGCTCTCCGGATGTTTGACTACCACTGCCGTGGGTTCTGCCAGATAGCACCCTTTGCTGCAGAAAAATATCTTGGTGAAATAGGCTATGTCCTCTCCATTGGTTATGTCGGATGGAAATTGGAACCGTTTGGCCAGATCGGTTCTGATCAATGCTGTGCAGGTGGCAAACGAAATCTTTTGCAGCAGAAGATCCTCATAGAATTTGTCAGAGATTAGGTTCCGTTTCACTTTTGGCCTAAAAGTCAAAGGTGATTCTGCTCCATCATTAGATTCCTTCTGTCGATAGCTGCTGCTGACCACGATACCTATGTCTTTGTGCTCTAGAAGAATTTGCAGTTTGGTTTCGATCGAATCCTCTGTCAGGTAATCGTCTGCGTCTAGAAAAGTCATGAATTCTCCCGAAGCAAGTTCGAGCCCTTTGTTCCTCGCCGCAGAGACTCCGCTGTTCTCCTGGTATGCGTATTGGACTCGATCCCCAAACTCCTCGACTATCTCTCGGGTACCGTCAGTTGAACCGTCATCCACAACAATAATCTCGATGTTTTCATGAGTTTGATTGAAGCAGGACGCTACCGCCTTGGGCAGATAAGAGCCATAATTGTAGGTTGGTATCACAATGGAGACCAGGGGTGAATGTGCCACCGGTTCATCGTCCCTTCAGAAGGAGCTTTGTTGACCGCAAAAACCGTATTGTTGTTATACCATAATGCAGTTTCGTCCAAACATTATCTGCTGTGTGATCTTTGGTGGAGGTTCTATTCAGGAAATTTAAACCGTTGACAGATTCTCTATTCTCCTTGAGATATATAAACGTGAGTTTGGTGATTCTTGTGCAGAACGACAATCGTGATGCTGGCGAATTCGGAAGTCCGTTATCACCCACTGGATGCCGACTTTTGTCGGCATGACGGGTGGTTACGAATGAGATCGCTAAACTTAGAGTAAAGTTTGATTCAACCTCGTCTGATTATCGAGGTCACAGCGTCATCCTTTCGGGAAGGCCGGCAATCCGGTCTGCATGGCGCCCAATTCCAACAAAGTGGCAAAAGCCTTTGCCAATAATGACTTTGTAGTGCTCGCGGGTCAATTCCTGGACGATACGTCGGATTACGCGGATCTTTTCCTGCCCTGTACCACTTTTTTGGAAGAAGACGACATCGTTGCCTCCTATGGCCACAACTATGTGGGGCCGGTCAATCAAGCTGTTGCACCGTTGGGTGAGGCGAAATCCAATTTCGAATTCTTTCAGGCACTTGATCGGGTAGGTCAGAGGTCTCTCGACCTCTTTCCCCCCTAAGAACCGTGCATGACAGTTTCCCGTCACACGGCTCAAGCATCTCAAAAGGCAACCCTTATGGGGCGGCCCGGCCTATGTTACCTCTCAAGTTTGAGCCATGGCCCGAAATTCCCGGGCGGACATGGCTGGAAGCAGCTTGCTGTCCTTCTTATTCCGACGACGCCAGAAGTACCCGGCATATTCAGGCAAGTAAGGATTGGCATCTGCTTTGATCTTCACATATCTTCGAATTCCGAGAGAGCTTAGTCGCAGAACCTGGTAGAGTTTCTTACCAGACCTAGCGGTTTTAGCCCATACGGCGAATACATTCCTTCCGGCGGCTGACCAATAACGATTGATCCGCCATTTCACGGATTTGTTGGAGTGCCGTCGGCGTACCATCCGCCGGAGTTGTTCGAAGACATAGGTGTCGATACGTTTAAAGGCTTCCGAGGCCACCACATGGCGGTGGTAGTTGGCCCAACCACGAAGAATTGCGTTAAGCTCCTTGATTAAGGCCGGCATCGGCGCGCCGACGTGTTGCCGAATTACGGTTCCCACCTTTTCCATGAGGGCGTGGACTCCCTCAGGTGCAGGCTTGATGTGCAGCACCCTGCCATGCTTGCGAAAGGTTTGCCCGAGGAACGTAAATCCGTCTTTGATGCGCGTGATCAGGGTCTTCTCAGGTGAGAGCTCAAGACCACGCTCGCGAAGGAAGCCTTCAACCACCGGCTGGATGGCTTCTCCCAGGATGGTTCTTGATTTTCCTGTGATGATGAAGTCATCGGCGTAACGGATGAAGTTGATACGGCACCTTCGGGGGACTGCACAGCGGACGGTTTCCTCTATCCCGTCAAGCACCATATTCGAAATGGTGGGACTGATAATCCCGCCTTGTGGAACTCCCTTGCGCGTGGGATAGCGGATACCGTTTTCCACATATCCCGCCCTTAACCATTTATGAAGCACGACTTTGTCCATCGGAATGTTTTTCATCATCCAGTCAAACGAGATGCTGTCGAAACAACCCTTGATGTCCCCTTCGAGTACCCATGGCGCCGAATTGGGCTTTGACAGAGCGTTGAAAGCGCAGGCCACAGCGTCCGCACATGATCTGCCTTCCCGAAAACCATAAGAATTCTTATCGGCTCTCGTTTCGGCTACGGGCGAAAGCCCCAGCTTGTAGAGCGCTTGTTGGGCCCTGTCGTGCATGGTGGGTATCGATAGGGGCCTTAACTTGCCGTTCTTCTTTTCAATGTAGATCCTCCTCAAGGGCTGAGGATGATAACCACGTCTGCGCAGGCTGCAGGCAGCCCGCCATTTGGCTCGGACGCCTCGCCACAGAACGCCGTCAACGCCAGGGGACTTTTTCCCCTTATTGGAGGTCACTCGCTTCACAGCCAGTAGCTTGGCGTAGAACGAATGGGTAACCAGATGTTGCAATGATCGAACCCTGTTCCATCTGTTTTCCTTCACAGCCTTTGCGATACGCACTTGCAGCCTTCTGACTTCCCGTTGGGCTTTCTTCCAGTCAATGGAATTCCACCATCCCGCGGAGTCTCCGAGTGCACCAGCCTTTTGAGCCGTCATCTGCTTTCTCTTCTTCAAAGGTTCTCCAAGCTCTCTCGCAATGAGACACCAGTTGGACGTCTGCACGCTCTTTCGCCGGTGCTGAAAGCTCTCCGGTTTTGGCGTTGAGCCATGTTTCATGCTCTATCTTTCGGCTTTCCCGAAAGCATTGGCTTCTTCCAACCTCTCTTTCCCGTCTCTCCATCGGCGTGCCTTGCGGTTCGCTTGCCTGGAATTGCTCCGGGCGAAGGACGGGGTTACCACGTTCCACACAGTTGATCCCATGGATGACTTAGGTGCGTCCTCTACGCCGAGGGTGCTGCGGTTCCGTACAGGCAGTTAGGAGACCTGCAACCCGACCCCTTGCCGCAAACTCTGGGAAGCGACCTTAGACCTGATACACGCTTTCGGCGTGTGTTAATCCTCGTAGGCCCGTTGCCCTGTGACGACGCTTACAGACATTCATCTACTTTCACCCTATCATCCGTCCCTAGCCCTTAACCGGGGAGGATTCCCGGAGGGGTTCTCGCGTCACCGTCCGAACCCGATTCGGTACATTGTCCGCAGGGCTTCGCACCCCGTCATCAGCGCGACGGTAGCACGCCTGCGTAGGGACCGGCAGGAACATGCCGGGTACTCCAGGTAAGTACCTGAGTACACCCAAACTATGCGACTTCGTGTCGCACCCTAACGCTACGGCTGAGGCGCGCGTTTTTTTGCGTCGCCTCCAGCCGATCGTTGGATGCTGTACTTACTGAGGGATTTCAGTATTCTTAACACCGCATAGAATCCATTCAATCCATTCCTGGGCTGGTAAAGTTAAACATGAAAGAGCTGATGCCAAGATGCATACTAAGATGCTCTTCTGTAGCGCGTGCCAAGCACTATATCCCACATTGGCGTTGTAACACCAAAGTTGGTATCGGCGTGGTGGTGATGAATGTGATGATTGGCAGCCCAGTTTCGAGCAAGAACATAATGAAAACGATGGTGGTGGATGGTGAAATGACTCAGCCCATAGGTAACGTAGCCTAGAGTGATGGACCCCACCAGCAGAAAGGCATACTTCACAGGCATAAGCAACACAAACACGCCTGTGAGCGCCAGCAGTAAGAACGCCGGCAAGAAGAACGGTAAAGAATCGTAGCCCAACGGATTCTCGTGATGCGCGCGGTGACCCTGTGCCATGATCCGCACCGGACCGTGAAACAGCCAGCGGTGAAATGAGTATTCAATAATACTGAAGAGAAAAAGGCCAAGCAGGATGGTTAGAACAAATGCGATGAGACCAAGTTTATGACTTCGCAGACCTGCAAAGATCAGCACAGCACCAAACGGAATATCGACAGCGAACTCAGCCCAGTAATTCAGCGGTGACTTAGACAGCATCGATATAGCGTTCAGCAAAGTATCAAGCATTAGCATGCTTTTTGACTGCATAGTCAAGCTTCTTCCCCAGTTGGTCGTATCTTCTCGTTTTCAATTCAAGTACCTGCAACCCAGGCCTCGCCATCTTCAGGCATGTCCTGACGAGACGATCGGCAATATACCATAGCCCTTTGCGGCTTCTTGATGTGACCATGTTCCTATTCTCGCATCCAACTGAAAGCTCACAGGCGCCCGCTGTTTGGCGTCCTGTGAAGCGGCGGGTTAGGCCTTTAAATATAGCCACTAAAAAACTGTGTGTGCGGGACGGGACGCCCTTAAAATTCTAAATTTTTTCTTGTATTAACTGAAAATTATGCTTTTTTGCGATCATTGCCCCCCTCTCCACAGAATACCCGACCGCCGGTACACTTATTCCAATTCGTCGCGCCAGATCTGTAAGAGAGATCCCCAGTTCGTTCACTGCCCAGTGACAAAAAAGGCTTCTGGCCTGCACCCGCTTGCGCTGTTTGCCTTTTGCCAAAATATCTTCAGGATCGATCCCGTAAAGTTCAGAGACTCTCATTGCTACTCGGTCCAAATCAAAACCTAACCGCTTGAGCTGATATTTTCTCTCGTATTTTTCACTAGATTGCAAAAGAATTTCGGAGACAAAATCTGATTCACCCAAAATCCTTTCATCACTCTTGTGGTGAAGCGGTCTCTTAATACCTGCTTTCTCGATTTCGGACCAACCCCCGAGACTTCGAATTAATCCTCCTCCAGTCAATTCATCGCGACGACCTTGGTTAAATCCTGCCTCTACATAAGATGAATATGACTTCCTTGCACCTTTAATCGTCTTGCCGAAATACCCCAAAACGGATTTAACATCCTGCCAAGGCATATCCTGTTTGCCCATTATTGGACTGTGACCACAATAGCGATACTTGTTCAGCTGCGAAAACTCCGTCACTATCCCGGCTCTGACGGGATTCAGGTGGATGTACCTCACCAGTTCCCGCAGATACACCTCCTCCTGGCATATGATGGATTTGTAGCGATTTTGAAAGAGTTGCCCACTCCGCCTGTGCCTATGATTGAAACTCACCACATAACCCGTAAGGAGTCTTCTCATTACCCTCGCAATCGGTGCTGTTCCCGTCTTGAAAAGAAAATGGGCGTGATTGGACATAAGAACCCACGCATAGCAAGATGTTTGAGTTTTCGGCAGAAGAATTGAGAGGCGCTGCAGAAAGTCTTCCCGATCCTTTTCAGCTCTAAATATATTTCGGCGCTCAATTCCCCTGATCATTATGTGATGCAAAACACCAGGGGCATCGAGTCGGGCTAACCTTGGCATCCGTCCTTATACGTCCTCTCAGCATATTTAGAAACTTAAAAATTTAAGGGCGTCCCGCATTCCACGCATAATTTCAACAACCTCATCCTTGCTACGAGCGTTGTGAGCAAGTGTGACTCCGTTAAACCCGCTACGAGTTACAGGAACATCGGGCGAAATATCTTTTGCGAGTTTTACAAAAGGATAGAGGGCAATCCAGGTGCCAGGCAGCTCAATAAAAGTAATCCCATCCGATATATTGGGAGGTGTACCAAGTACAGCTTTATAAAAGTCTGTAGCTTTGCCTAAATCGCCCACGCCAAGCGTTAAAATTGTTACTCTTGAAATTTTCATTATTCTCACCTTTTTAGCTCATAACAAAATCATCAGCGGCGGGCGAGAACTGGTAAAGATCTCCGCTTGTAAGTATGGATTATTGATGTACCACGTGGTCGCCCGTCCGCTGAATGAACGTGTTAGGATACGGACTTTATTGATGTTTTCATCATGATTACCCCTACAAATTTTCAAGCGTCAGCACTGGGTAAGTAGGAAAAAGGCCTGCTTGACATTAATAACGCATGACGTTAATGTTTCTTTGCCATGATACAGACATTCGCCTGCAAAGAAACGGAGAAGATTTTTCAGGGCCGTTTTTCGCGGAAGCTGCCGCAAGGTATCCAGAGGCTTGGCCATGTGAAACTGCTCATGCTGAACGCGGCGCCCGATCTGGAATCGCTTCGAATTCCTCCGGGGAATCGCTTGGAGGTACTTGGGGGCGATAGGGCTGGTCAACGCAGCATCCGGATAAACGACCAATGGAGAATCTGTTTCCGCTGGCGGGACGGAAATGCTTTCGATGTTGAAATTACCGATTACCACTGAATGGAATTTGCTATGAAAAGAGACTTTGCCCCGATTCATCCCGGAGAGATTTTGCTGGAGGAGTTTTTGAAGCCCATGGGCATTACCCAGTATCGGCTTGCCAAAGACATAGCTGTTCCTCCCCGGCGCATCAATGAAATCGTGCAAGGCAAGCGGGCTATTTCGGCGGACACAGCGCTGAGGCTGGGGCGTTTCTTCGGGATGTCGCCTCAGTTTTGGATCAACCTTCAAGCCCATTACGATTTGGAGATCGCCCGGGAGTCGATAGGAGACCGTCTGAATCTTGAGGTTAAGATCTACAGGGATACCCCATCTATGCAAAATGCTGCTGAATAGTTGTAACATGCGACCAATCTGCCCTTTCCGGCGCCCCTATTAAGCTGTGGAAACAATACTAATCATGGGCTTGAGCATTCTCCTAATCGGGATAGGGAGGGACCTCGCGGCCACCCCCCTCCCGCACCACCTGGCATACGGCTCACGTGTCTTTGGGGTCACGTCTTGAAATATAAGTTTACTAAGAAATATCCCTGAAATTCACAATTCAAGACCCCAAACACGCCATGCTTTCCCACTCCACCATGAAACCTTCGTGCCAATCTTCGGTGATTTCCTCAATGAGCTCATCACCCGCCGAGCCAATAGCAGTGAGTTCGTAGGATATGTGCGCTTTTGTTCTATCGCCGGATTCAAGTTCGAGCAAAATCTCGAGTTTCGAAATAGTATGTTTCGGAGCGACCTTGTACATTTCCAGTCCCCAATTCTACCCGGCGGCCTCGAAATCGAGAGGGCGGAGGATATCGGGCGGCTGTGCAGGCTCTAGGCTCCATGTGAGGCGAAGGCTTCGCGCGCGGCGGAAATGCCGTTGAGCGCCGCCGGGAACCCGGCATATACGGCCATCTGGCAGATGATCTCGATGATCTGCTCTCTGGCCAGGCCCACGTTCAGGCCCGCCTCGATGTGCACGATCAGTTGAGGACGCTGTGTGCCGGCTGCGCAGGTGCCGGCGATCGCCACGATTTCAGTCTCCTTCGGCGAGAGAATCCCCCTGGAAAAGACATCGCCATAGGAGAACTCGATGATGAAGTCCGCCATCTCCGGGGCGATATCTTTCAGGCTGCTCATGACTTTCTCGCCCGCACCCCTGCTCGTGGCATCCATGATCTTCAATCCCACCGTCCGCCTGTCTGCCGCATGCTCGCGTTTCGCGGCTGCGTATCGTATGTTTCTTTCCGCAAGGACTTCCCGTACGGCGGCGATGCCGTTCAATCCCGCAGGGAACCCGTGATAGACGGTGGACACGTACATGATGTCGATAATCTGCTGCGGTGTCATGCCGATATTCAGGGCCGCACCGATGTGCCATTTGAGCTGGGGGGCGGCGTTGCCCAGTGCCGCAAGGGCTGCTATCGTCGCGATTTCCCTCGATCTCGGGTCCAGTGCCGGACGGGAAAACACGTCGCCGTAGGCGAACTCCACGAGGAAATCGGCCATTTCCGGCGCGATGTCCCGCAGACCTTGGATGGTCCTTTCCGCACCCTCGGAATCGAGCATCCGCAGCGCAGAGTACCCTCTCTCAAACCGTTTTCCTTTCATGGTCAACCTCCTTTTCACATGTCGGATGTGACGGTCGCCTTTTTTCGGAGACTGCTATACCCTGTCGTGATATGGCTTGCATCTGAAAGGAAGTCATTCTATTCTCAAATTCGGACATTTCGTGCTCATGGATATCTCCCCCGGAACCCGGTGCATGCATGGCGGACCAACACGTGAGAATCGATATCCCGCGCGCCGGCCAGCCGGCACTGACGCTGAGCGGGCGCCTCGATGCCTATTCCACCAGGGAGCTGCATGCCCATGCCCACCATCAGGTGCTGACGGTCCAAAACGGGGTCTCCCTCCTGGTGGACTCCACCAGAAAGCAGCCTCTTTTCTGGTCCATGGCTGCGTTCATTCCGGCTGACCTGCCGCATTGCTGAACCGTTGTGGGGGATTCCATCGCCTACAAATCCCTCTATTTTGCCCCGGAGCCGTTTCCCATCGAAGCGTCGGAAATCGTTGTCTTCAAGATGAGCGCCCTCGGCGCGGCCCTGTTCGACCGGATCGCGATTCGAAAAGCGCGGGACCTGGAAACGGGTCTCAATCGGGAGTGCCTGGACCTGCTGCTGAAAGTCCTGCACGAAGACATGCACCGGCCCGTGGATCTGGCTCGACTGCCCGAACCGGGGCATCCGCAGAGCCGCAGCGTCATGGATTTCATTGAAAGGAACTACGCAAAAAAATTGACCATGTCCGACTTCACCGCGGCATTACCCTATTGCGGGCGTCACCTTGCGCGTCTCTTCAAGGCCGATGTAAAGGTTGGAATTTTCCAGTATCTTCGGCTTTACCGGATATTGATGGCGTCCATAGGATTGAGCGTTTCGTCCCGAAGCATCACGGAGGTGGCTTACGACTCCGGCTATGAATCGATTTCCTCGTTCTACCGGGATTTCAACCTGGTCTATGCGCTTTCACCCAAGGTTTTCCGGGATCGGATGAGATCACCGGAGAAATAGGCGTCGCCTCGACCTGTGCCATCCGTACCGAGCCGCCAAAAGCGCCCGGGCCTCCGTGCAGTACTATCACCGGGGCGCCATGATCCCCGAAGAAGCGAATCCGGCGATTCTCATCCCATCCTGGCTGCTTCATAACGTTCGATTCCCCATTTCATCCAACAAAAAACTAACCGGCCGCGCCGAAGCACCACGAAGGTGCATTTTCACCGACTGCTGTTGACTGCCCCACGGATGCGCGGTCCGGTTGAGTGCCGGGTTAGCTCCTGCTCCATTGAGGCGACACAAGTGATTCTAACGATACGAGTTTCAGAATATAAGTAGTTTTCCTAGTTCAAACAGTAATGATGCGACAACACCAGAACCAATCGATTCTACATTACGATAAAGGAAAGCTTCCAAGTTATTCTTGGACTTGACCTTGTCATCTCTACTTGCTGAACCTTGCACAACCTGAACGTCTTTGAGAAGGTTATTTTTTTCTCCTTGGTCTTTACTGAATTCATCAATTGTGGTATTTAACGCATTAAAAATATTCCCGGCATGTATGCTAGATTGCTTAATATTGGTCCCAATTATTGCATTGCCATAGTTTGAAAGATACTTTATGTTCATATGCGCTCCTCTGAAAGTATATTCAGTGTTTTCCATTTCGTCATGTTTCTTACTTGCAGATATGTCAAATAGCAGAGCTGGTATGTCTATATCTTTACCACATCCGTAGCATGGGTC
>CAWAGW010000013.1:0-7367 GCA_963781715.1 uncultured delta proteobacterium | reverse complement strand
CCCCCTGAGGAGAAACTTCTGTTTCGGCTGGGGCGGCGAGGAGGGGCATTGAGATCACTTGACGATCTGAATGATCCGGTGATGCGGCAAAGGTTACAAGCCGCGATGAAGGACCTGGCATTGGAAACTGGGGCTGACGTGGAAAATATCATAACGGAACTTGCGGACCAGTTTATTTAGGAGTACGTAGATAAGAGAAGCGAAACCCATTTCCACCCAGCGGCGCAGTTAGGCCTTTCCGATACTGAAAACGGAAAACCATTTTTCAATGAATTGAGGGCAGGCATGAACTTCATCTCAACCGATAAGCTAGTCTATAACAAGAGTTGTACATTGGCGGGCCGCGAATGGTGGTACAATTACAGATACCTTCCTGAATTATTCTCGGAAGACTCAATAAAGATGTTTGTCCAACAGCTTGCGAGAGCATATTCCAAGATCACGAAAGAATGGAACGATGATTTGAATTCTCAGTGGATATGCCGCATATACATGGGAATGAAGATGGTGCTGTCCTGCTCAGTCATGTCCCAAAGCTTATTATTTGCTGGACAAAAGAATCTCAGGGTAGTTGTGCCTTATCTTGAATATTACTCTGTCCTTTCGATGCTTAGAGCTGTAGTCTTCACCTCGCCATTAGCCGAGTGGGCATCGAGTGACATAGTTAAAATGACTCATAGTAAGACTATAAACATCGTGATTGACATCTTGGCAAAACTTGATAGAAAACTGGCCAACGATATTAAAGAACAAATAACTTATTTAAAAGCTTACAGAGAACTGATCTCATACCGAGCACCATCGACAGGAGATTCTCATAAAGAGGATATTACTGTCCTTGAACTCTGCAAAACATTAGCAGAACTCGCTCAGCTTCAGTCCGAAGTCTTTGAGGGATCAGTCCAGAAGTATGCCACAGGAGACTATATATTAAAGGATGAATGCATAAGACTAGTATGCAATACGAATATAGACGGGATTGATTTTTTCGATGAGGATGATGCCTATCGTTTGAAATATCTGAAAAGAAAGTATCCATTTCCAACCAACATCTTGCAAATAATGGCGGAGGGGCACCTTGAAGATTTCTTCGGATCTTGGTGCTCAAAAGATGAGCCCCAAGAGGGCAACTTTTGTCCGGATGATGACTGGCGGGTCGTCTTTGATCTTCGCTGACAAGATGCTTCCAATTCTGTCTCTGGAGAGGAGGATATTTGGCCTTGGCATGTTACAGATTGCAGAGTTACTGGACTCCGACTTTGCCCTGAGGTAAGACTTTCTCCGTTAGACTAAACCTTTGTCTCTAGTGAGGATTTTAGTGTGGCTGTTCCTATTGAATGGTTGGAAAAAATAGATCAAGAATTTCGTGACGCGGGAATTGAGCACCGCAAGCGACCTTGGGAAGCGCTGGGTAGATATTCTTTGGACTTTAAGGCATCCTTTACTTTGACATCCTCCATTGCCACGGAGATCATTGAGTGGTTCAGAGCTGAGATCAAAACCGGGGGCAGATCAAATCGGAAGCCTATTTGAATCTATCTACTATTTTGATGGAGAGTTTTGGCCGGTATCCATTCCGATAATGTTTGGTAGGGTCCAGGTGAATGCTATCGACTGCCTGCAAGGAATGCCACCTGGACTTAAGGCGGAACTTACATCGACGAGCAAGTTTGCATGGGATTACGTCCTGTTCTGGGCTGACTGTATTGATTATGGGCTTGGGATAAGTGAGCTTTTGAAGGCGACCGGCCTTGATGCATTTGGCCTTCAACTCATGACAGCGGGTGATCAGGAACTGAGATCAGCCGTTTCGATGCTAAAGGAAAGACGACCAGATTCCAGAGCGATATTACCTTGCCGTATGGCGACCGAGATTTTTTTGAAAGCATATATTGCTCTCAAAGAGGGTCTCACGACAAAGCATGCAAAGGACTTGGGTCACAACCTAGAAAGGTGCTTTGATCGCTTTATCGAGGTCTCCGGCTACTCCGAGTGGGCTCAACTCAAGAATAGGTTGAATGTATTCCCCCCTATCCATGAGCGATACAACGAACAATCACAGTCAGTGAGAGCGATCTGGGAAGGATTCGCGTTTGCTCAGTCGATCGGAGTTGTGATCGTGCGTGAAAAGACGGGTAGAAACACGATTTCTCAAGTACTTGCTCCTCGTCAATAGCATTGACTTGTTAAATATATTTTGCTCAGCAGCCTGAACTTGAGACCTATAAATCGCATTCAACAGGAACCTGCTCGAAGAAGTGGCCGGAAAGCTGCCGGAAGACAAAGAGGCGATGCTGGCGACAATCGACCGCTACCTGGCGCTGCCTGCGGAAGAGAAGCTCCTGTTTCGCCTGGGACGGCGGGGAGGAGGTTGGAGGTCGCTTGACGAGCTAAACGACCCCGCCATGCGCCAGCGGCTGCGACTTGCAATGCAGGAGATGTCATCGGAGACGGCCGGAGATGTGGAAAAACTCATAACGGAACTTGCGGACCGGTATATCTAACTCTTAATGGTTTGATCTCTGGAGGAGCCATGACCCAAAGGGAAAACATACGCAGTGCTGTTTCGATCCTTAAAAGTGCGGCAGAAAAGATCAGACATCTTGAGCATGAAGCACGAGAAGCTCTGTTTCTAAGAGATGATTCTGAGGCATACGGACAAAAGCTTCAAGAAAAAACGATGATTTTGATGGAACTTCCCGAGATGGTTTCTTCGTTTTACGAGGGAATGGCCGACGATATCAGGGGAGAGATCGAGACGGGACTGCACTCTTTTGCGATGAGAGCGACGCAGGCATGGGAGCTTTCAAGCATCTTTTACATGTCCGCTCTTCTGTATCCGGAAGACTACAGAGAAGGCGATCCGAACGACTTTGAATTGTTCATAGATCGACTGGTTCGACGACACCGGATTGATTAACCGGCCCTATAAATCGCCTGCAACAGGCGAGCCGCCACACGTCCATATTGATCGGGATGATCAGTCGGCCAAATTTCGGTTATCGCCTGTAAGCTTGGCATACAATCTCGGTTTCAGCCCAAGATGGTTTTTTGTTTCCTCTTGCACCTGAACAAGGAATGCCCGCTTTATGGAGTATATTGTAACGATATCGGTAGCTTATCTTAGCTCGGTCTCTCGATGGGCCTGTGGCGATCCACGATGTTACCGACGACCCTGGAATTCAATATCCTGAAGAGGCACAAAAGGAGGGGATTGTTTCGATTCTTTCCGTTCCAGTGATGGCAGGCAGGCAGTCTATTGGGGCCTTGCGAGTTTACACCGCCGAGCCGTGGGAGTTCACCCTGGACGATGTGAATTTTGTTCAGGCCATGGCGTCAATGGCTGGCATGGCAATCGAGATGGGCAGGCTTTACAAAGGGTTTAAGGACAGCATTGAGGTATTGAAGCAACTCAGAGACCCGAAGACCATCAAGAGCAAGAGGAGAACGCCATTCGAAGGGGTCCCGGTAAGTGTCTCCCCGAATGATATTGAAAAACGTACGGCCAGATCAGGATCTTGACGTAGAAAATGCTCGAATACGG
This sequence comes from uncultured delta proteobacterium, assembly GCA_963781715.1. Taxonomy (GTDB): domain Bacteria; phylum Desulfobacterota; class Syntrophobacteria; order Syntrophobacterales; family Syntrophobacteraceae; genus Desulfoferrobacter. The sequence goes on along the minus strand of CAWAGW010000013.1, from coordinate 3,823 downwards.
GCAGCAGGGGCGAGCATGCAAAGTTGAGGCGCAACCTCGAACCGATCAGGCCAAGAACAGCAGAGCGCCATCCTCTGATTCACAGCATCACAAACCACGCGGTGATGAACTTTACGGCCAACGTGCTCCTGGCTATCGGCGCGTTGCCGGTCATGGCGCATGCCGCCGAGGAAGTCGGGGAGATGGTTGGACTGGCCGTCGCCCTGGTCATTAACATCGGGACCTTGTTGTCGCACTGGATCGACTCCATGTTCCAGGCCGCACCGGCGGCGCAGCGGAGGTCGATTCCCGTGGTGCTCGATCCGGTGGGCGCCGGCGCGACGAGGTTCCGCACGGAAACGGCCCGGCGTTTGATCCGGGAGACAAAGATATCCGTACTGACGGCTCACGGGCAGCTATCGTTTCCAACGGCCATCCGCTGATGGGGCGGGTCACGGGGACGGGTTGCGCAGCGAGCGTAATCACGGGAGCTTTCTGCGCGGTTGAAACGGATATCTTCGTGGCGGCGGTGGGTGCTCTTGTGACTTTCGGAATTGCAGGAGAGATTGCTGCCGCCCCCGACGAGTCTGGGGGGACCCTGCTCAGCGGGATCTTTCAGGAAAGTATGGGTAAGATTTATTAGGGCAGGGTAACCAAAAATTATGGCAAAAATCCCCTCCGGAAAGCAAAAAGGTCAGCCTCAATTCGGCTGACCCCTTGATTTTATTGGAGCCGGCGATGGGATTTGAACCCGCGACCTGCTGATTACGAATGCGTGATCTGTCAAAAAGTACCGGTAGGATCAAGTAAAGAAAAGTAGGCTATCTTGCTGAAAGTTAACAACTAAATGGCTTTGGCCCTTTCGCTGATTTTCACCATTATTACTGCCTATTCCCGATGCTTTTGGCCGTTTTGGGCAAATTTTGGGCAAGACTTTTCAGGCCTGAAACCCACGCCCACCAAGGTGATAGAAATCGGACTCGTTTCGATTTTGGCAACTCGGCAAGAACGAAATACAAATTTTCAAATCGACATTTTGGCAACTTGAACCTCAGAGTGCAGATGCGTGACTGAAAACAATTATGGCCCGCCAGAAGCAACTCTGGAGTTGCTCTACCGCTTATTATGTTCAGTAAAATCAACTCCGGCGCCTCCGTAAACAGATCCTCGGCCTTGGATTCAAACTGCTGAAAATGCTGCGTGGTGGAATGTTTGGCCAGATGCTCCTTGCTTTTCCGGTTCTCGTAAAATATAAACAGCGACGATCATTGATTCCCCGGTGCAGGTCGTAATTGATGCAGCCTTCATCCAACCTGTTTGACCTGATTAACGCCAATAGCAGTTTTTGGAATCCCTCTTTCATTTCAGCCTTAGCTTTGAATCGGGCTACTATGGTGATCCTGCCTCGCATCTTTCACTCCAGATTTTGGCCTGAACTCGCCATAAGAATCTCAATCCTTCTGAGCACATCCTCCCGTGTCCTCACGATCCAATCACACGAAGACTCGATCATGGCATTGGTCTGCAACGTCAAATGCTCGCCTGAGCAAGCGTGAGACACAAACTTTCCAAATCACCCATCCCTTTCATCCCCTCCACGGGAAAACATACTCCCTTGTAATGTACAAACACAACTGGGGGCAAGATAGGGTTTACTACCATGACGAAACCGGAAGGTTGCGCTCGGTTCCGGCCAAGTGGACCAGTGTTTTCGACGAAGACCCTTTCATCATTATCTCATAAATCCCCAGCGGCTTGTACGAAATGCTTCTCCAAAAACGTCTTTCTTTGCCCGTGTGAGTGTGGTACTTCAGAGAAGCAGAGGTGAAAAGCCCTCAGACCAATGGTATATGTGAACGGTTCCACCAGACGATGCTAAACGAGTTCTACCGGATTGCTTTCCGCAAGAAGATTTACTCGGACATCGAGATGCTCCAACAAGACCTCGATCTTTTCATGGATAGGTACAACAAAGAGAGGACCCATCAGGGAAAACGTTGCCAGGGTCGGACGCCGATGGCAACATTTATCGAAGGCAAGAAACTGTACGATGGAAAGAACCTGAACGAGAGTTTTGGAATGTAGCTGTCGTTGACAAACTCCGGAGGGAACCTGGCCCAGTGTCAAATCAAGTTTCGTTCAGGACAGATCATCTGAGGCAGGCGCTCGTTGCTCTATGCGGACCCCAAAGCCTCCCGGATGACCAGCAACAACTCTTCGGCGCGTTCACCGCTAATTCCTGCGCCTCCCCGGCACTCTCCTCCTTTACGGATGTTCTTGAGAGGTGAACGTTTTGGAAGAGTGTGGCATGTGATTTTTTGTGAATCTCGCAAACCGTAACTTCACCAGTATGGGGGCCAACAGCTACTCCAGCCAGAATGTAGCCAAGTGATCAGCGTTCAGTGCAACAAAGCCTCCTATGAGGGCTGCAACGATGATGATTGCGATGTCAGATGCTATTCCCATTTAGATTTTCTCTGTTGAATCGGTTAGTTTTTGACCTCAACGGTTTTGTGCCAAGGTTGATTGGATGCGGGACCTGCATTATGCTATCATAGACATTTAAAAGAGTTTAAATTCTTTGGCCTGTCAAGGATTCAAGTGATATGGACCGGGGCACCTCGTTAACGGCGGTGACTCTTTTCCCTTGAAACCAGTTGTCCATTTCAGCAAACGTGGGCAAAACCGTGACAATCGCCTCTGACAAACGTGCTGTGAATAAGGCCCGCCCGAAGGGAAAAGGGTGGAGGCTCTCCATTTGCACGTTGATATTCTTGCTTCTATCCCTGGCGATCTGTTCTCCCCCACCCCCGTATACGGGCACTTACGATTCCGTCCACATGCCGGGGTTGAATGATTCGCCCAACCAAGCCATTCAAGGTCGGTTGGTTGGCTCTCTTCCTCTCATCAAGGCTCTACGCTCAACGGGAAGCTCCTTCCAGACTATTAACTCAGCAACAATTTCGGCTATTGACCTTTCGGTAAGACATTCTCTACGGATGATCGAATTGGGCCAAGTAAGATTCCCATTTTCGAAATTCGTGAACTCAACAATTGAAGTGCGTGCCCCTCCTGTCCGCCTATAAGCAATTACACTTTGTAATCCTAAGTAGCTATACTTACATGCGATAATTGAATGGCATTGGTGCAACTGTGCTTTCATGTTTTATTTAACAAAGCATGAGGTTAGTAATTCGTTCGCATCATGCAGTATAATGTGCTCATCATCGATGACATGGAGAATAAAATGATAGATGTTAGTTGGGGTGAAATCGTCGGAGCGATAACAGTAATATTACCAATAGTAATCCTTGTTCTGATGGCCAAGTTTAAAAAGAAATCAGGGCCGGAATAATCAGGCAAAAAGCTCGGTCCGGCAAGGTTATTGGCCCTACTCTTAACCTTGCCGGAACACCGAACTTCGAATCAGGCGGAAATGTTGATCAATGGGATTGCTATCGCGGTCACTGCAACCAGGCTGCAATGAGATCAATGAGTTTGGGTTTCTGTTTTCAAAGCCGGTAGGATTTAATCCTTGGTGAAAGGAGTGGTATCATTTGCTCTTTTCAACAAGAGCTTTGTCTCCTACGAAGCTTTCCTCCTCCTCACCACACGCTTCGGCTTTTCTGCCCCTGTTGCCCCCGCCTCCGATTTGCTCTGCCGTCTCGCTTCAATAAATTGCTTCAGTTTCTCTGGCAACCCCCGTTTCTTGGCCGCTTTGCTTCTTGCTTTTGTCAATGACTTTGCCGAAAGAGGCGTCTTCATTGAGAATCCGTATTTTTTCCTGTACTCTTTGGTGCTAATTTCATGGACGGAGAGGTGCTTTTGCGTTAAAGGACCTGCT
>CAWAGW010000012.1:0-32458 GCA_963781715.1 uncultured delta proteobacterium | reverse complement strand
ATGGGGATACATGATCGTTTTACAGGACAAGAGTTTACCGACCGTACAGGGTGAATTTGAAGCCATAAGCACGCTCCAGCCCAAGAATCGGTACACTCGCACATGGGGCAACAGAAGGCAGAATTTCAGATGGGCCAACCAGATAGAGTACTGCTTTGGCGCCAACGGCAAGAAGACCGAGCTCGTCCATGTGGTCGAATGCATGGAGACCTGGCGGGAGATCGAAAAAGGGGGCACGCGCGAGGTCTCCAAAAGCAGTCGGCATCTTTGGATATCCAGCGAGCCTCTGAACAGGTGGAACCTTCATGAACGCTGCAATTTGGGCGCACGCTCCCGATGGAGCATAGAGACAGGTTTTCTGGTGGAAAAACATCACGGCTACCAGTACGAACACTGTTTTGCCTACGACTGGAACGCCATGAAGGGATATCATTACTTGATGCAACTGGGGCATATGTTCAACATCATGGCTCAAAACTCGGAAAAGCTCAAAAAAATCATCCAAGACACCGGAATTAGAGGACTGATCTCCTTCGTTCGCCAAACCATAGCCGACCCATGGCTTGACCATGCGTGGATCAAGGAGCGCCTCGCCGCACCATTGCAGCTCCGCTTGATATAGCGCAGATCGATTGGTCGTCAAAAGCTCAAACCCGCCCGCTCAGGCAGAAAGAAGGCCGAACTATGTCCACTTGACAATAAAGATCGAAAATCTGAGGCCATTGGGGCGCAGGAGTCCTGATATTTTACATGGCGAGCAGCCGCGGTCCTCTCAGACAGCAGCCGACCTGCCTTAAAACCAGCGCCCGAAGCTCGTGTTTATGTTTCGTGCGTCAGCAGTGCCAGTTCGTCAAGCTTCTTGACTTCTTCACCCTGTACATTGACTTCTCCGGTTAGCCCCAGCAATCCCTCCAAAGCTGCCCGCCGCATGTAATTTGAGATAATCTTTGCCACAACACCGAGCTGGGTTATTACTCTAGTCAGCTCCCCACTAGCTCCGGGAAAAGCTTGTTGCCGCTGGACGAGAAACCGATCGAGCGTAACGTGTTTTTTCTGGTCGCGTGGCATTTTTCATGACCTCCGTTCTAGATCTGTTGAATCCAAAGCTCCCTTGAGCTGATAATATAAGTCCTTAATAGTTCAAAGTAAGGTTTCCTAGATTGCCCGCTGATAGCTTCTGAGACCGCGGCAGAAAGAACATTAACGGTCCGCGGCCTTGATGTGCTGAGAGTTCATCATTATTGTTCTTTTAGGACTTGGGTCAGAAGGCTTGATGTGAAAAATGCGGATTGCTCAATTTTCACCTGAAAGTCTTTCGATAAGAAATTGCCTCATGAGGAGGAGTCGCCAAATGTTGGACGAACCAGTCTATAGATGCGATAAGTGTGGCTGGAGTGGGCCGGGCACAAATGCTCTTTTCCCTATGCATCCGGAACCGAACCAAAATCCAAAGTGCCCTAAGTGCTTTGCTCTTCTAAGCAGAGTAGGTGAAGTAGACAAGTGCGATCAAGAGGAAACGGAATCTCAGCAGAGGTGAATCTACATTTGACAAGTAAAATACTATTCAACAAGCGGCTTCAAGAAATCGTAGGCACGCTGTGCCGCAGATACTCCATCGTGGCTGTGCCGGCTCAATTCCACATTTAATCCACCCTCGTAACCTATTTCAGCCAACGCGGTGATGATGGGTGGAAAATCGATCTCGCCTTCGCCAAACATCAAATGCTCGTGGACATTTCTGCGCATGTCTTCGATGTGAACGTTTACAATCCGATGGCCCCAGCGTGTAATGCACTCAGCAATGGACGTTTCACCAGAACAGTGCAGATGGCCTAGATCCAGAGTCAGTTGAAAGTAAGGACTTTCCAGAAAGCTCAACAATCTTTTGAAGCGGTCCATGCTGTCGATAAACATTCCCGGTTCTGGTTCAAAACCTATTACAATCCCGCGCAGGATAGCATAATCCAGCACACGCCCCAGCCCTTCCACCAGTCTGGCAAACCCCTGGTCCTCAGTAATCGGCTCACGCAGAGTTCCGGACCACACTGAAACACAATCACTGCCAAGCCGCTCAGCAATGTCTACGGAACGGCGATAAAAATCGACGCGCTCATTCCTTCCCTCTGAACTTGGCGACATCAACGTCGGTTCATGCTTAACTCTCGGATTCAACAGGAATCGGGCTCCCGTTTCCAGGACCGAGCGCAAACCTTTGCTTTGAAGCTTTCCATTCAACCGCCCGATTTGCTCGTCAATTCGGTTCCCATAAGGGTTTAAACAATGGTGATCTATGGTGATGGCAATACTTTGATAGCCGATATCCGAAAGGATGTCGACCGCGTCAAACAGATCATGATGCGCTAGACCGTTGGTATTATAACCTAGTAGCATGATACCTCTCATTGAATAAATAAGATGATGAGTCAACTCACTCGACGCAAGCAGGTGAACCCGAGCTAAACAAATAGACGAAATTACTAGAAACAGCTCTGCAGTTTTGTCCTTAAGATATTCTACCGATTGACAAATGAGTTGTTAACAAACGTTTGCTTAGCTACAATCTTTTATGACCCGTACGGAGGCCACTATGTCCATTATATCGATATCGAGAGGGTCTTACAGCCAAGGCAAAGAAGTAGCAGAAAAACTGGCTGAGACTTTGGGCTACCAGTGTATTTCCAGAAATATTCTATTAGAAGCTTCAGAAGAGTTTAATGTCTCGGAAATTAAACTCATCAGGGCCATCCATGACGCCCCATCTATTCTCAAGCGACTGACTATTGCGAAGGAGAGCTACATTTCCTACGTGCGATCCGCACTGTTAAGGCACGTTCGCAATGACAATATTGTTTATCATGGATTGGCCGGCCACTTTTTTCTGCAGAACATTCCTCACGTTCTTACTTAAAGTTCGCATCATTGCGGCTTTTGAAGAGAGAGTCAAAGAAGAAATGAACGGGGAGAACATCTCGGCTGAAGAGGCCTGCAAAGTCATTAAGAAGGACGATGAGGAGAGACGCAGATGGGGATTAAGTCTCTACGGCAAGAACACCTCGGATGCTAGCCTTTATGATATCGTGCTCAATATTAGAAACATGACTGTAGATGACGCAGTACTTGTTATTTCCAGCGCAATAAAGCTGCCCCGCTTTCAAACCACGCCGGAGTCACAAAAAACCGTAGACGACCTGGCATTATCTGCTCACGTCCAAGCCATTTTAATTGAAGAAATGGGGTTGACGCAGGTCGAGGCTCATGACGGAATAGTCTCGGTCACATTGAGTGCTCCTGCGTTCATGCAAAAAAAAATGGCATCAAAAATCAGCAATATCGTCGGCAAAATAGCCGAAGTTAAAAAAGTAGAGGTTTCAGTCTCTCCACCGAAATGACGCAGCTTTCCCGAATGATCACTTCCTTCGTGAATGCCTGTAAAGTCTCCTTCCAGGCTCAACCCTTCGGATTCAATGAAGCAGACTTTTGCAAAATAAATCAAGCTCAAGATCTGAAACGGGATTTTAGGACACCAAAGCATAAGCCCTTGTAGATATTTATCTCTTTACGACAAGGACAGGTTTAGTGCATTTTCTCACAACCTTTTCGGTGACTGAGCCAAGCAGCATCTCCTCGATATTGCTTCTGCCGTGAGATCCCAAAAGCAGCAAGGAGATATCGCCATCCTCTTTTTCCATATTCAGAATCTCTCGAAACGGGACTCCCACACGAATATGGCTTTCTACCTCAAGTCCAAGCTTACTTATCTGTTTGGACAGAGCCGCCATGTCTTCTCTGGTTTCTTCTTTTAGTTTTCCTCCAGACCATCATAGAATCTTACTTCGTTGAGCGTCCGAGAGTCGATGACATGAAGGAGGATCACCTGCTCAGTGCCAGCTTCCTTTAGCTTTTTAATGTATTCCAAGCCTTTTTCCGAAGCGCTGGAAAAATCCGTCGGATATAAAATTTTCTTAAACATGATGTTTACTCCAAGGTTTTGATCATAGACAGCACTGTCCGGTAAGGAAATTGCATGATACAGGGTAGAAAAAAATGTAAAAAAACAACGCCTTGGGCCACTTTTTTACTTGACATTCCAATGAAGGTGTGGGTCGCGGCTGTTTTCGTAAAATCCTATAATTTTAAGGAGTTACGAAAATGCCGCGAAAATTCTACCCTAACGCTCCAAAGTGCACTGCGCCCAGTTTCGATCAACTTTTGAAACCAACTGAAAATGCCCTCGCCACCGCCCATCCACTCATGGCAAAAGGCAACAGGCCGCTGCAAATGAATTTCGAACAACAACTCAGAGCCTTGGTCTACTTTCACCTCGAGGAACATACCTCAGGGAGGCATCTGATCCAGGATGGCAAATTGAGAAGTTCTTTGCATGGTGGAAACGCCACCTCAAGGTCTATCACCTTATCGCAAGAACAGAATACGGGCTGATGGTGCAGATCCTTTCGGGACTTATCACGTATCTGCTGCTCGCCATCTATTGCCATAAACACTACCAGGAAAAGGTCAGCATCAAGAGAGTCAGGGAGTTGCGGATCAAGATTCAGAATGAGCTGCGCGATTCAGAACACAAATATTCCATGGCCTCGGATTCCACAGAGCAGCCCTCAGATGTCCTTTATGCAAAAACCTAACCGGACATTACTGGTACGAAATAGAAAAACGCTTTAATGCTGCGATGAAATTTCAGAAATTTCGATCAAGGGCTGCATAGACCCATCACATAGATTCAAGAATATCCACTTTTTGTGAACCCCGTTCGCCGTAACAGGCAGCGGGGTTTTTCATTTAGAACCCTTAAAGGTTGCATTGAATAGGAGCACCAGGCGCTTTTTCCATATTCGGGCCTACTCCATGCCGGGGTGGGCCTTTTTGTTTACTCTAACGTGAAAGGGGATAAATGAATAAAGACCCTCTTATTGCTACTAGTATCAATAAGCTCTTCAGGGCAGAGAACAGGCAGCTTGCACCGATGATAATAAGCATAGTGCAGAGCTTGCGCGAATATTGGCCGCTTACGATCCGCCAAGTCTACTGCCAGACGGTAGCTAAACAGTTGGTCGAGAATCTTTTGAGCCAATATCAGAGAATTTCAAGAATGTTGGTAACCCTCCGAGAAGCCGATTTATTACCTTGGCACGCTTTTGAGGATCGTTCCAGACGCACCATTGAAAAAGCGGGTGCCTCTGACTTGCAAGCATATGCCAGGGAACAGATGAAAGAGTTCATGAATCGGCAATACTATCACAGATGCAGGGTACAGAACCAAAGTGTCTATGTGGAGATTGCCACCGAGAAAGACGCTCTCGCATCCATCATTGAAAATAGTGTCTGGCAGTATTGTACCAGGATCAATGTGGTAAGAGGCCAATGCAGCGCAACACTGGTTGGACAGATGGCGAGCAGATATAGCAAGGCAGCAATGCGGGAGCAGGAGCTTGTGCTGGTTTACTTGGCCGATCTCGATCCATCGGGCGTGGCGATCCCCAAGAGCATACAAAAAAGACTGCGCGAGTATGGTGGGGTTGATGTCGAGCTATATCGGGCTGCACTCAATCCCGAGCAGGTTGTGAATTACTCTCTGCCCGGCGATCCCGAGGCAGCGAAAGACAAGGACCCGAATTACAAAAGATGGCTTAAAGAGTATGGCGGCCAGGCGCCAGTTGAGCTTGATGCTTTGCATCCGCAGGTACTTTCAGAGATTACGGTTGCGGCGCTGCAGAGGTTTTACGATATGGAGGAATTTCAAGAGCAGGAGCAGCGAGAGCTTGAGGAAGCGGGAAAAATGGCGGAGATCAAGCGAGATGCCGAGGATTACCTATATGCTAATTGGCCGGAGGTGTTTTGTGCGGCTAGGTAAACATGAAAAGAAGATTCTCTGGATACTGCGAACATGGGCAAGCGTGAATCCTGAATGGACATGGAATCCAGGTACAAGTTACCTTCGTGAACTCGCAAAACCAGAACACATAGCAGATTTTGAACAAGGAAACCGTGTTCCTGTGTGGATTCTTCGGCGTGACGTGGCTTGCGGTAAGACTGTTTTAGCCAGGGCGCTGAAGACACTCGGGGCAAAGGGGTTAATCATTGCGTATGGTGCGGACCTGGACACCGTAGGCGAACCGCTCACCTATATCACTAAGTTTGTTGGTATCACCGCCAAAGGAAAGACTTTGATGCATTTTGGAAACTTGACAAAGTTAGCGTTTAGTTGCAGCAAGGAAGAAACAGCATGAACAAAAGCGAAACTGATTGATCAGACGTGGATGGGGGAATGGCTTATGAAGTGGGCTGTTAGGTTGGTGATTGGGGCTATTCTTTTGAGCCAGACAGTGACAGCGAGTGCTGATGAAAAGGCTCTGTTTAAAACATTGGATAAGGTGCAAGTTTGTGCTGAGAACTCCAATTCGTCTCGAAAAGAGTGTAGCGACTTGTACGTGCAGGCTATGGCAGAAAAGAAATCAGTCGAGGGTGAAAAGAAATTTTCGGGTGATTGCAATTTGGAACTGAATGAATACCTCAAAAATTATTGGGCAATGATTTTTTGTTGGGATGTGGTGGAGAAGTCTGAGAGGAGGCCGACAACTACTAAGCCGCAAAGTGAGCACCCTTCTGCGTTGATTAAAGCTGCTAAGGAACTTAAGGCAAAGAGGCAGGAACAAGTAAGAAAACTTCGTGAGAAACTGAATACCATTTTTGAAATGTGTACAAAGAAGGCAAATAGTGGCAACCGCTGATAGCGGTGCAAGAACAACCAAGCACGAACAACACCAAGATTTCATAAAGTTGCATTGAATAGGTGCATCAAGCACCTTCCCAGTTTGCGCCCACAATCGGGATATTCCCGACCGCGGACCCCTATCCGCGAAACAGGGGTCCGCGACGCGCGGCGGGCGCAATAACCGGACCCTACCTCCTATGTCGGGGGGTGGGGTTTTTTCGTTCCAAAACACAAACTTTAATGGGTCATCGCGGATTAACGTGAAAAATGTTTGACAGTCCCAATTTCCGCGGGACATCTGAATTAAAAGAGTATAAATAAGCATGGGATAACCCTGACAAGGAGGTTTTCCCATGAAACTGTTGCCCTACGTTATTCCTTTCGTCAAGGATGCTGCCAAGGCTGTGAAACGAATCTGCCAAGAAGAGTTCAATGAGGTTTTGGATAATACGCTGACCGAGTTGTTGGGTGTAGCCGCTCTGGTGGTGAAGATGTACGCAATCCGTCGAGAAGGAGAGCATGAAGTCCTCCATCTTTGGTGTGCTCATCGAGAAGAGATCGCGTTGTGTACCTATTGCGGTTCCCTTTCCTCGGCGATCCACCAGGAAGAACATCGGTGCATCCGCCATTTGGATGTGTGGGGCAAAAAGACGTTCCGGCATTTCATGGCTCGTCGTTTCCAATGCGAACACTGTGGGTGTACTTTCACAGAGGAGCTGCCCTTCGTTGATTCTCATCGGAGGCAAGCGTTGGCATTTGAGAAACACGTCTATCAGTCATGCCTTGGCAGCACATGCAAGGTTGTTGCAGTTCGCGAAGGTCTGAGCCACTCGACCGTGAAACAGATCTTCAATTATTGGGCAGCACTCCATCAGATGTGCTCTGTCCCAAGGGCCACAAGGGTATTGGGAATCGATGAGATCTCACTTAAGAAGCGTCATAAACAGTTCGTGCTGGTGATTTCAGACATCACCAGAAAATGCATTCTCGCAGTTCTGCCCGATAGAGAGAAAAAGACACTGGAGCATTGGCTGGATGGCCTAAGCCCTGAAGAGCGTAAAGCTATCCGTTTCGTCTCTATTGACATGTGGGCTCCTTATCACCAAGCTGCACGAAACAAGCTTCCCCATGCGCAGGTGGTGGTCGACCGATTTCATGTCATGAAGCAATTGAACACTCGCCCGACCCAACTCCGGACAGAGCACCAGAAAGGGCTCTCCCCCGAGATACGATCAGAGATTAAGGGCAGCCGCTGGATACTCGTACGGAACCGCTCCGAATTATCACCCCTCGAAGAGGAGAAACTCAAGAAGGTTCTGCAACTATGCCCTGAGCTTCGTACCCTGTATTTGCTCAAAGAGGAGTTCCGCCGAATCTTCGAGAAGATCGACTGCAGGGACAAGGCCGCACGGTTTCTCTCTGCCTGGATCCTCAAAGCGACCTATACCGGCAACAGACACTTGACCAAATTCGTAACAACCCTGCGCAACTGGTGGGAAGAAATCCTCAATTACTTCATCGAAGGCGTTACCAACGGATTTGTCGAGGGCCTCAATGGCGCCCTCAGGTCGATCATACGGTTTGCATTCGGATACAGGAATTTTGTGAACTTCAGACTCCGGGCATTCGCTGGATTCGGTACTTTTCACGCTAATCCGCGATGACCCAAAAAAACCAACTAGGGGTGAGCGCCATAAATTATGCCGCTGCACCCCACGCCTCATTGCGCTTTACTCTCGCCAGCATCGACGCTCAACTTCGCCCAAACACACCTCTGGCCGCTTTCCCAACCGTTGCTTTTGGCTGGTTTTTCAGCCGCTGCTAATAATGCCATCGTTCTACTTGGTACTGCCAACGTAAACCAGACACAGAAAGAAGTCCGAGTCGTTGGATACCGCATCGATGACATCGACTACTGGGTTGCCACAGATCGCCATGATCTTGCAGCCGAACAAGTTGCTTTTGTCTACAAACTGCGATGGCAAATTGAGAAGTTCTTTGCATGGTGGAAACGCCACCTCAAGGTCTATCACCTTATCGCAAGAACAGAATACGGGCTGATGGTGCAGATCCTTTCGGGACTTATCACGTATCTGCTGCTCGCCATCTATTGCCATAAACACTACCAGGAAAAGGTCAGCATCAAGAGAGTCAGGGAGTTGCGGATCAAGATTCAGAATGAGCTGCGCGATTCAGAACACAAATATTCCATGGCCTCGGATTCCACAGAGCAGCCCTCAGATGTCCTTTATGCAAAAACCTAACCGGACATTACTGTGGCTTTCAGGATTTCATCAAAAATCCGCTTGACAGATTGGAAAAAGTATCAATATGATACCTTGAAAGGGAATAACTGTTGGACAAGTTAAAACCCGAGTACCCATTAGAGCAAATTAAGTCATTAATTGCGGGAGGTCAGTGTAAGCTAACTGGGAAATCTATTCGCTCTGCTCACTCCCTTGGTTTCTCGGAAACAGAGGCGAAAGATGTGGTTCTCGATCTTGAAAGAAAAGATTTTTATAAATCAACAAACGAGTTCAACAATTATAAAGTCTGGCAAGATGTGTATAAAAAAAAGGTAGGGAATGTGAACCTGTACATCAAATTGAAAGTTGCCGAAATTGGTAACTTGATGGTTCTTATAATGTCTTTCAAAAAGGATGATAATCTTGGGAGGGAACTCTAATGTTTTCCGAAGGAATGGTCTGTCCGGTATGCGAGAATGGCACAATGAAGAGCATCCTGAAGGATCTCGATTTCGAGTACAAGGGAAAAGGGGCGCGCATTCCTAACAGTAAAGTCTTGCAATGTGAAGAATGCGAAGAGTATTTTCTCAACGAAAAAGATGAACGTGAAATCGAGAGAATGCTTACGAATTTTAGACGAAGCATCGATGGCTTGTTAACTTCTGATGAAATAAAAGAAATACGTCAAAGCTTTGGGATGACTCAGGTTAGGTTTGCGCAGGCGTTAAGAGTTGGGGAAAAGAATTTCGCTCGTTACGAATCAGGGCAATCAACGCAGGGGCGCCAAGCAGATAATGTGCTTCGCATCCTTAGAGAATTTCCGCAAGCACTTAGAGCAATTTATCAAGATTATGATGGATGGGAGAGAGTTGATCGGATTAGTGCTAAGCTTATCACTCAAAAACGAAAGAATATTAACGTAACGGTTCGGAATTCCAGCGAATGCCAAACCTCGGATGAAGGTTTAAACCATGCCCGTGCACTTTAGCGTCGAAGATATTCGACTTCTTAGCGTCAATTATTCCTTAAATACTGAAGCCAATGATAACGCGCAAGAGGATCAATTGACGGAACGAGCTATTGAAATCAACTTGGAATGCAAAACGAGTTATGTAAAGCCAAAGAGAATCCTAAAGGTGATCCTAAGTCTGTCCACAGAATCCAAGGATTCGCCTATTAATTTGGCTGTTCAGATGGGGGGCGCGTTTCGTTTGGATTCGGACCCAGCGAAAGAAGAGTTTGACCGATTATCTCATGTAAATTGTCCGACTATTATATTTCCATATTTGAGGGAGTTTGTTTCTGATCTGACTAGAAGATCAGGGCTAACCTCTCTTAACTTGCCGCCAATGAATTTTGTCGCGTCTGGGGAAAGAAGATTGGCAGAAAAGGAACAACCCAAGGCAGAGTGAATGAGGCTAATTCTTTCACGCAAATCTTTGAGCCGGGCTTAATGTCCGGCTTTTTTGTTTGTCATTCGATTGAGCAGATTCATACTTGATCCTGGGGTCATGGGTGTTGAGAACTATGACACTAATGAATATGCGATAGTCTCGGTTGAGTGCCTGCGCGATAGCATGTCTGAACAGCCTTTTTCAAGATGTGCAAATGGCTGCCCTGTATACCCAGATAGTTCCATAAAAATATCTCAGAAAAAGAAAGAGCTTTGTGAGGGAGATACATTTTTTGTATTCAAGAAAAGATGTGAAATTACAAGCATGAGAGTAGGGAATGACAATTAGACATATACCCAACGGTCTTTGGAAGGGTCTGCTGCTCCTGAGTTACTTCTGGCCGGCTTTACTAACCCAAGCTTCTAGCGAAGAACCGCCATTTTCTTTATTAATTCCTTCTCTCTTGCCCCCCGTTCCTTCCATATAGGCTTTCACGCCGGGAACACACACGATTGTTCCGTTTTTAAATCTCAAACATGGCATGATTTCTACATGCCCTGGGACCAGATTTGCCGGGGACCAGAGTGGCAATTCAATAGGCACACTTTACAATCAAATTCTCCACTTTGGGTAACTGCTCATCAGTGATACTTTCAAACTCCACACCGCAGCGTCTCGATGGCGGGAGACTCAGAATGAACTTGGCCTCGTAATCATAAATGACTTTGCAGGCAATATTTTCTATGCAAGCGTCCGGGTCCTCAAAAGAGAACAGTTTCAGTTTGTGTAGCCCAGAGGTGAGATTCTCTTTCGATAAGTAGCGAAAAGCCAAACCGCCTCTGCTGATGTTGATAACATACCCTATGTTGTCTATTTGCACCGCCTCAGGCGTCTCAAAGGAAACTAATAAGATTCGTTCCCCCAGCAGTCTGGTAGGCAGTCTTATGTGTTCGCGCTTATAACCGTAAAGAAGAAGAGAGAGAATCCTCCACACAGCACCAATCCATCCAATAAGGTTCACGATGTTCCGTCCCCCAAATCTCGATCAGGGCAGGACTCATACCTCCCTGAGTTCACATTTACCATGAGATTGAGAGGATTGCACTTTGTTTGAAGATAGAATAAAAAAAAGCTTGTTGATTTTAGCAACTGGTGAGTACTCGAAGCGAGGTGAAATTTGTGTTGTAGGTTGGAAATGCGGTTGGAAAGCTATTTCCAAAAAAGCAAAAAGGGCTTAAGGATTTCCCCTAAGCCCTTGTTTTATTATTGGCTCCCCGGGACGGACTCGAACCGCCAACCTAGTGGTTAACAGCCACCCGCTCTGCCAATTGAGCTACCGGGGATCAAATTTGCCGTTCAGTACTGGGCCAAATCATGTTTAACTGCCTGCCCGGAATCGTGAACGACGTGCTTAACTAACAAACCCCCTGTCCGCTGTCAAGCAAAACTTGCGCAGCAGGCAGAATAGCTAAGCATCATCCATAAATTGCCTTTTGAGGCAGCCTGCATTCAGTGGTGCCAATTCTCAGCAGGGCTGAAGCCTTGCACTACAAGCCGCTGCGACTTGTTCGGATGGGAAATCGCTAAACTTCTCCACAGCGTTCCAATAAAGCATCATACTCGGCGTCGACTCGCTCCTGAATTTTTGCGATTTCCGTTTCCGTTAAGTGGCGGAAACGCCGCTGTGGCTTGTAATAAGTGGAAATCGGTATCGGTTTGTGCACCTTGCGGGACAATTTCCATTGACCGTCGATTACCTCGTAGAGCGGAAACACTTTGGACTCTACCGCCAACCTGGCTATTTCCACACTAGCTTCCGGTTGACTGCGCCATCCCGTCGGGCAGGGTGAAAAGATATGGATATAGGCTGGGCCTGGTATCATGGATGCCTTTTTGACCTTGTTCATGAGATCTACCGGGAAAGCCGGCGAGGCCGTGGCGACATAGGGTATCCCATGGGCCGCAGCGATAGCGGGCAGATTCTTCTTCCAGGTGGACTGACCGATACTCTTCTTACCGGGCGGTGACGTTGTAGTCATAGCACCGTATGGGGTCGAAGAAGAACGTTGAATACCCGTGTTCATATACGCTTCGTTGTCGAGGCATACATAAATGAAATTGTGGCCGCGTTCCAAAGCGCCGCTCAACGATTGCAAGCCGATATCGGCGGTAGCTCCGTCACCGCCGTAGGCAAGGAAAACAACGTCCGGTTGATTGATCTTGCCTTTACGGTTCATGGCTTTGTAAGCTGCTTCCACGCCGCTCACCACCGCAGATGCATTCTCAAATGCCACATGCAGCCAGGGCACACGCCAGGCAGTCTGCGGATAAGGCGACGTTATGATTTCCATACAGCCGGTAGCGCTGACCACGATCACATTTTCTCCCAGAGCCTTCATCACCTGCCTTAAAGGCAGCACTTCACCACAACCCTGACAGGCACGATGCCCCGGAGACAAGGGTTCCACCGTCGGCATATTGCGGAGGCTAAAACCTTTAAAATCCTTTATCGCTTCTGCTGCAGTTCCCATCATTCCCTCACATTGATTATTTTATAAGCTTCGGTTGCTGGTAAAGTAACGTCTTCAGCCATCTCCGTGAAATTCTGAACGGTCACATCCCGTCCACCGAGACCGGCGATATAGTTTTGCACATTGGGATGAAGGTTACGGTCATAAAGTATCGATTTCACTTCGGCACAAACCGCCCCACAGACACCGCTCAACGTCATGGCACGATCGATCACCGCAAGATTCTTGGCACCCTTGACCGCCTGCACAAATTGGTCTTGCGGGAAGGGCCTCCACAAGCGGATTCGGACTAAACCAACCTTTTTGCCCTCACCACGCATCACGTCAACAGCACTCATCGCGGTTTCAGAGATGCTTCCCATGGAAACAATGATTGTTTCAGCGTCATCGGTCTTGTACTTTTCCACTGGGTTATAGTGACGGCCGAATTTGTCGCCAAAATCCTTCCAGGCCTCAACAATGATCGGCAAGGCCGCTTTGAGAGCCTCGTCGTGTGCAACTTTAGCCTCGGTGTATACCTCCGGCATCCCGACGGGTCCCATGGTCAAAGGGTTTTGGGGATCGAGGCGAAGTTTGGGCTTGTAGGGAGGCAAATAACTGTCGACTTCCTCTTTATCAAGCAGGATCATCGGTTCAATCATATGGCTCAAAATAAAACCATCCAGATTGACCATAACAGGCAGCAAAACCCGGTGATCTTCGGCGACCCGAAAGGCATGGAAAACAAGGTCGAGAACTTCTTGACCATTTTCGGCAACGGTTTGTATCCAGCCCGTATCGCGGCTCATCATCATGTCGGCGTGATCGTTCCAAATGTTGATTGGGGCGCTCAGCGCGCGGTTGGCCGTAAGCATGACGATGGGCAGCCGCAGACCGGCCGCTATGTAGCAGATCTCAGACATCAGCGCATAGCCCTGGGAACTGGTCGAGGTAAAGGTACGGGCGCCTGCCGCTGAGGATCCCACACAGCAGCTCATGGCGCTGTGTTCCGATTCCACCGGAATGAATTCGGCGTCTAAATGACCATTGGCAACCAACTCAGAGAGATGCTCGACTATATGAGTTTGCGGGGTAATCGGATAAGCAGCAATCACATCCACATCAGCCAATGCTACGGCCTCAGCAGCAGCAATGGAGACTTCCATTCCAATTCGCTTGGCCATCTTAATTGCCCTCCTGCACCATTTTAATTGCATCTACAGGACATTCGTGGGCACAAATCCCGCAGCCTTTGCAATAGTAGTAGTTCTGCTCAAAGAAACCCTCTTCGTTTTGGACATAGACCATATCAGGACAAAAAATGTAGCAGCGGCCACATTTAATGCAGGTATCAAAATCGGTTACGGGGTGCATAGAA
Organism: uncultured delta proteobacterium; assembly: GCA_963781715.1. Classification (GTDB taxonomy): domain Bacteria; phylum Desulfobacterota; class Syntrophobacteria; order Syntrophobacterales; family Syntrophobacteraceae; genus Desulfoferrobacter. The sequence goes on along the minus strand of CAWAGW010000012.1, from coordinate 18,200 downwards.
CGCCAGTCCCCGGTCTTTAGTTCACCCGCACTCCCCGGTTGTAGAATAGCGGTTCCCAGCTCCAATTCTTTCCAACTGCAAATTCCGGTTTCCTTAGGCACGGTTTAAACCTCCACACTGGTTTCATCAAAAGCGCGTAAGCATGCCGTTAGATTTTTCTCGGCAATGGGACCGAAGCGATTCTGGATGGGACCACGCAGCGCATCCACCGGAATCAATCCGGAAGCCTTGAGCAGCGCCCCAAGCATCGTCGTGTTGGTAATGGGCAGCCGCATGGTCTCCAAGGCAATTTTGGTAGCATCCACCAGAGCCAAACGAGCCTTTATCCCGGTTTCCCGCCGCACTTCATCAACACTCTTGGTCGTGTTCAAAACCACCAATCCACCTTCTCTGAGCCCTGCTTCCACATTGACTATCTGCAGCAGTGACGGGTCTAGGACAACGACAATGTTTGGTTCATAGACCTTTTCTCGGGTTCGAATCTGACTGTCGCTGACCCGCACAAATGCCATAACAGGAGCGCCGCGGCGCTCAGGACCAAAACTGGGAAAGGCCTGTGCAAATTTACCTTCTTCGATGGCCGCCAGGGCCGTGAGTTCTGCGGAGGTCACTGCTCCTTGCCCTCCGCGTCCATGAAAGCGTATTTCAACCATAGCTAGTCTCCACATTGAACGATTTGATATTAAAACTCACCTCAAGAAGGCCCAACTCCAAGTGATTTGAGCACACTCACGGCGATCCCTCGAGCGTGGTGATTATTAAATATCCGTAGGTTTATACCAGCATTGTGCAAAAAAGGTCAAGGTAATTGTGAACGGCATCCGCTCTGCCAATAGATGGTATTTACCCATGTTATTGGTCATTTAGAAGCCACAATGGAAAGGAATCGCGGGATTTTTTTACGGCAGGCCGAACCGTCATATGCAACCAAAAGCCGATAATGTGAGCCTTATCCTTTGAAGATTTCGATGAAATTACTCAAACGCAAGGCGCCCCTTAAGAGCGCGCTCCAAAGTGATCCTATCTATATATTTAAGGTCTCCACCCATCGGTATTCCATAAGCGATTCTTGAAATGTGCAACGGGCGATCTTTCAGCAGTTTGACTAAATAGTGGGCCGTTGCTTCGCCCTCGTTGCTCGGATTGGTGGCAATGATGAGCTCACGGATATTTTCTTCATCAAGCCGTTTGAGAAGTTCTCGTAGGCGGATGTCATCGGGGCCGACAGCATCCAGGGGAGCCAAAACGCCCTGCAGCACGTGATAGCGCCCCTTGAAAGCACCTGACGTCTCGAGGGCAAGAAGATCGGCGGTACTTTCGACGACACAGAGCTCTCCCGTATCGCGGGTCGGGTCGGCACAGATTGAACAAATTTCGGAGTCTGTAAAATGAAAACAGCGGGTGCAGGCGTGGATCTGACTCTTCATTTGCTGGATAGCCTGAGCCAGAGCGAAAGAATCCTCGTTGGGAGCGCGCAAAAGATGCATGGCAATTCTGGTGGCACTTTTTTCTCCCAGTCCGGGCAGTTTGCTCAGCCTTCGAATAAGATCCCGCAAAATCGGGGGATATCCATTTAAGCTCATTTCTTCTTATTCATCCTGTCTAATTGAACTGACTAAAATTGTTACTTCTCAATAAGTGTAAGTAGACACCCAGATTGAAAGCTCCCGATTCCAGTGTTCGCGTGAAGGTCTTTTCGTCATGCTCGCGCAGTCCCGCCAAAGCGGCATCTTCGAGCAGGAATCCAGGGTGGTTCTTATTCCCCTCGCGTAACGGAGGCATTGTAGGGAAAACGAGAAGCAGGGCTAAAGCCCTGTGCTACTTGAGCCGTGGGGAATTGCTGGGAGGCCTGAATCCTGCGACACGCAGGACTGCCCTCATAACTACCCCAATTGTTTTATTGCAAAATCTGGTTCAGGCGTATTTTATGTTTCGTTGCAGCTATAGCTTGCAAGATTGTGTTTTCAATGTAGGTTGGGTTGAGTAGCGCGAAACCCAACGCCTATTTTGCTGGGTTTCGTACCTCAACCCAGCCTTGGAATCCAAAATGTTTTTCTTAAACGCTATATCTGATCACGGCCTTTCGCTGGGTTGAAGAAAAACGACAACGCCTCTATTCTCTTACGCTTTCCCAACTGACAGCAGTTTACGCCTTAGAGTCGGCGTTATAAAAGGGCAATGCCGACACCTCGATCTCCTGCAAGCAGTGCTTTTAACACTGCGCAACAGGGGTAATCGGCGGCGCGCAACTGCCCTCTCAAATTGGCCATTACACCATATGAATCGTTACAGTACTTCCGGAAAACCTTCGGCTATTTCTATAAAGCGGCCGCCATGACAGAGATCATAACATTTCTGGCAAAACACGCATTGATCGCCTTTTTCAGCCATCAGAGCGACCTTTCGCTTTACGCCTCGACCCACAAATCCGGCCACATGTTCTTGAGTAACCTGATCGCAATAGCGCACACAAATACCGCAAAGCGTACAGTGCGTCTGTTCTTCCTCTGCCACTTCGAAACGGGATTTTTCGATCCCGTATTTTTTGGCCAGGGCCTTTATCGGTCCGGAAGCGGCCACCGGCAGTAACAGTTCCAGGATCATCTTTCTGACGCTGTTGATTTTCTCACTATCGGTTTGAACCTCGATACCTTGCTCGGCAGGGTATACGCAGGAAGCCACCAAGCGGGTGCGATTGCCTTTCTTGACTTCAACCATGCAAAAACGACAAACACCGGCCGATTCAACGTCCTGATGGTAACACAAAGTGGGTATCTGTATCCCTATGCTCTTGGCTGCTTCCAGAAGAGTAGCCCCTTCTGCAACAGTCACATCACTGCCGTCGATCTTAAGGGTCACATCCTTCATTTATTTATCTCCCTTGCTGCTCTTTTTTGCCTTAGTCCCAAAAGGAACGGGTTCCGGTGCAGTCATACCAGGTATCTTGGCCACGGCACTAAAACGCGTCGGACACACGTTGAAGCAGGTACCGCATTTGATGCATTTTTCCTGCTCGATGATATGTACAACCTTTTTGTCGCCGATGATTGCATCGGTCGGGCATTGTTTCAAGCACATGCCGCAAGCCGTGCATTTCTCAGGATCGATGTAGAATGTAGTGAGTGCCTGGCAAACGCAGGAAGGGCATTTCTTTTCCTTTACATGAGCATCGTATTCGTCTTTGAAGTACTTAAAGGTGCTCATGACAGGATTGGTGGCAGTCTGCCCAAGGGCGCACAGCGACGCATCATGCATGAATCCGCCAAGTTCTTCGATCAACTGGAGGTCGGTTTCTTCGCCATTGCCGTCGGTGATTTTCTTGAGAATTCGTTTGAGCTGACGCAACCCTTCCCGGCAGGGCACACATTTCCCGCACGATTCATCAGCCAGAAAGCTGGTGAAGTACTTGGCCACATCCACCATGCAGGTGTTTTCATCCATGACGATCATGCCACCTGATCCCATCATGGAGCCCATTTTGCTCAGCTCATCAAAATCCACCGGTGTATCCAGATATTGCTCGGGGATGCATCCACCAGAGGGGCCACCGGTCTGCACCGCTTTAAACTTCTTGCCGCCGCGAATACCTCCACCCATGTCGAAAATAATCTGGCGCAGGCTCAGGCCCATCGGCACTTCAACCAGTCCCGTATACTTGACTTTCCCTACCAGAGAGAAAATCTTGGTCCCCTTGCTTCCGTCGGTGCCCATGGAACGGAACCAGTCGGAACCATTGTTGATGATCAGCGGCACATTTGCCCAGGTTTCAACGTTGTTCAAGTTGCTCGGCCGTTCATGCACGCCTTTGACCGCCGTGCGGACGTATTTAGGTCGAGGCTCTCCGACCATCCCCTCGATGGCCGTCATAAGCGCGCTGGATTCACCCGAAACGAATGCACCGGCACCCTGATGAATCATCACATCAAAACTGAAATCGGAGCCCAGAATCTTGTCGCCAAGCAGCCCATATTTCTTTGCCTCTTCGATAGCTATACCAATATGTTGAGTCGCTTGCGGATATTCCTGGCGGACATAGACAAATCCCTGGGTAGAACCCATGGCATAAGCACCAAGAATCAATCCTTCCAAAACGCTGTGCGGATTTCCTTCCAGCACGGCCTGGTCCATGTAAGCACCGGGGTCTCCCTCATCCGCATTGACGATAACGTATTTTGGCTCACCGGGTGCGTTGCGGGTAGTTTCCCATTTAATACCGGCGGGAAATCCTCCGCCTCCACGTCCCCGCAAATCAGCTTTCTTGACTTCCTGCAGAACGCCTACCGGGTCCATATCCGACAGAGCTTTGGCCAGAGCAGAATAACCGCCCAAAGCGATGTAATCATCAATACTCTTGGGGTCGATCAAAATATTATTGCCCAAAACAATTTGGTTCTGCAGCTTATAAAAAGGAATTTCGTGTTGCTGAGCAATCCGCTTGCCGGTCGCTTCGTCCTCGAACAGCAGTCGATCCACCACCTCATCGTTGACCAGGCTGCGCTCGACGATTTCCGGCACGTCCTCGACTTTAATCTGAAAATAGCAGATCTTTTCCGGAAATATCATCGCCATCGGGCCTCGCTCGCAAAACCCATGGCAACCCGTTCGTCTTATGACAATGTCTTTTTCCAGTCCATGCTTTTTGACCTGCTCGGCAAAAGCATCCGCAACAGCCGCCGAAGGGTAAGCACGGCAACCCGTTCCAAGGCAAACCGACACCGATTTCTTAATTGCATTTCGATCCGCGACCAACTTTGCACGCAGAGTATTCAGATCTTGTACTGATGTGAGCTTATTCATAATCATCTATCCTATAGTCTATTCGTACTTTTCGCCCATTTGCTTCAACTGTTCGACATTTGGATTACTGTAATAATCTCCATCTACCGTTATTACGGGGCCCATGGCGCAGCAGCCCAAACAGTTAACCGTTTTCAGGGTAAATTTCTGTTCGTCGTCGGTCTCGCCGGGAGCCACCTTCATGACACCTTGCATACGAGTCACAAGTTCCTCTGCACCACGCACGTGACAGGCTGTTCCTGTGCAGACCTGAACCATATGCCGGCCCTGCGGTTCCAAGCTGAAAGCCGTGTAGAACGTAGCAATCCGCATAATCTGGGCCATCGGGACGTCCAGTCGCTCGGAAATCCACAGCAGGGCGGGCTTCGAAAGCCAGTTGTTTTGTTTTTGAACATCCAGCATGATTTGAATAAGCATGCTCTTTTCACAGCCATGTTTGTCTATGATTTCATCAACCGCCCTGATTTCACGAACAAAATCTCTGATTGCTTCTTCTTTACGGCGAATTTTTTTGAGACTCATCATGTGGTGCAGCGCATCTTTTTCCATGCGCCTCAGAGCAGTTTCCATAGGCTCCTGTTCAGGCCCCAAGGTGTAGTACTCAGCCAGGGTTTCCAGTCCCTGTAGGAGAATTTCCGATTTGGTCATTTTTGCGCGTTTTTGAAGTTCTGACAGCATAGCTTCCTGATCCTTGTTGACTCTAACGCCTACAATGCGTGATTTGGTTTTTTCCATCGCGGCTTCATCCCTCTGCTGTGTTTAACTGTTAAACAAAAATTTCTGTCCAGATAACACGGTTCTGCCTGGAGATCAAGAAAAAGCTCACAAGGTCCGTGGCACTCGTTATGGTCGAAACATTTCGAAGAAAACTTCCGGGGGATGCGCTATTTTTCAAGGCATGGCAAGGGGCAGCCCGCGGGATCATCATTCACTGGGCAGCGATCTACAAAATATGCAGAATCCAGGAGTCAGAATTCAGAACCCAGAATGTGAGGTCGCCCCCATCCGTGCTTTCTCTCTGATGGCGATAAGGTAGCATTTCCATAACTCGCGGTGCTTGCTCAAAGCAACCGGGGTCCCCATGAAGATGAGAAATCAGGAGTCGGAATTTAGAGGGCGAGGCTACCCCAGTTTCCGCTTTATGCCACTATTTTCATGGTTAGTTGTGGCCAAACCCAGCCATGGAAATTCGTATGAAAGTCCATGGCATCGTGCCCAGGGAGTCCAGCCAAGTTGGGGCAGCTTCGAGCGAGTAATCAGTTTCCTTTCTCTCTCTTATGAAACTTCATTTGTTTCATAAGAGAAAAGAAGCTCGCCCCACTGGATGCCAGGTCAAAGACGCCGCCTATAACACGGCGGTACCTCGCCACCATGACGGGGGGTTACTGATGGGAACGCCAAATTTAGGTAGAATATAAATGCAGATTTTCATCCTTGATAAGTCTAATAGCGCTCTTCGTTAGAATAGGCCGGGAATCTTCAACCCGGGAATGTTCAATCCACCCGCAATCTTGCCCATCTCACTCGCCATCAGTTCCTGTGACTGGCGCAACCCATCGTTAACGGCAGCGACTATCAGATCTTGCAGCATGTCAATATCATTGGGGTCCACTACCTGAGGTTCGATTTTTATACTAACGACTTCCTGGCGCCCATTGACCACAACTGTCACCATTCCGCCCCCGGAACTGGACTCTACTGTCTTAGTGGCTAATTCGGCTTGAACTTTTGCCATTTTATCCTGCAATGCCTTAACTTGCTGCATCGGGTTGAAGCCTTTGACCATGATTCGTTGCTCCTTTGATGTATATGTTGCTTAATTTGGCTCTCTCATTCATCCACGCAGCGCAGGGCCTTGGCCCTGCTCTACGAATACGCTCGAGATTTTTGTCTCCGACTTCTTAACTTTCTTTAAGACTCTTTATCTCTATAAGCTCTCCACCCAAGATTTCCAAGGCTTGCTGAACCATGGGATGTTCCATAACCAAACGCTTGGGATTCGATTTGGATTTTTTCGAAACACGTTGGTTCTTTTTGCCGGACTGCAGTGAAGAACGACCTTTTATGCTCCATCTCGGCGTTATACCTAAAAAAGAACCGGCCAACTCTGAAAGTTTGGCCATAGTGCGCGGATCTTTCAGGGCGTCTTCAAAAACTTCGGGGACTTCCAACTCTATAATGCCATCAGCAGTTGAGCTGATTCGGCTGTGCGAAAGCTTGGCCTGAAGCACCGGGTCTTTGGCTTGGAGCCACAGCAGGAAACCGTCCCACCGGGTGAGCACATCCGTTGAGTCGTTTGGCTTGGATATAGGGGGTTCTGCGGCGACAGCAGCATCCAGCGGCGGTTCAGGTTCCCGGAAGAACGCATCGTCAGGTGGGGGAGGCTCTTCTGCATAACTGACCTCAGCAGAGGGTTCCCTCGAACGATTTTCACTTTGTGCTGACACTGCCTCTCTTACGCCGTCACCCTGCAGGCGCGTCTCCAGAGCGTTGAGTCTTTCCAGCAACAACCCCAACGACTCCAGTTGAGGCATTCGAGCCAAACGCACAAGAAGCATTTCCAAAGCAATTCTTGGCATTGAGGAACGACGAATTTCCTCTTCGCCTTTCAGCAGCATCTGAAAGAAAAGATAAAGAGATTCGGAGCTGGTCTTTTGCGCCTCTTCTCTTAACAGTTGTGTTTCCTCCTCGGGTAAATCCAAATTCAGGGGATCATCATCTTTTTTTATTGCCCAGAACAATAGATTTCTGAAATGGTCACACAGCTGTTGACAAAAACGCCTACTGTCGATGCCGCGCCGGTAAAGGTCGCTGACCACTTCAAGGCAGCTGGAAGCATCCCCCTCCAAGATTGCTCGCCCTATACGGTGGACGCTTCTGCGATCCACCACCCCGAGCACATCCAGTATTTCGTCATCCGCGAGGCCCTCTGCACTAAAAGCAAGCAGTTGTTCTAACAGGCTCTGAGCATCACGCATACTGCCGTCGGCCTCACGTGCAATGGCATACATCACATTGTCGGAAATTTGTGCCTGCTCCTGATTAGATATGTCTTTCAGATGCTTCACAATTTCACCAGTAGCAATGCGTCGAAAGTCAAACCGCTGGCAGCGACTCAAAATAGTGCTCAGTATTTTGTGCGGTTCCGTGGTGGCAAAAATGAAAAGGACGTGATCGGGGGGCTCCTCCAAGGTCTTGAGCAGAGCATTGAAGGCTTCCGTCGTCAGCATGTGGACTTCGTCAATGATGTAAATTTTGCGGCGACTCTTGGCCGGCCGATAACGCACGGTTTCGCGCAGTTCGCGGATACTGTCGATACCTCGATTGGAAGCCCCGTCAATCTCCAGCACGTCTACCGAGTTGCCGAGAGTGATTTCCCGGCAATTCGAACAGGCATTACACGGTGGGGAATCGGTTGCTCCTTCACAATTGATGGATTTGGCCAGAATTCGGGCGACTGAAGTTTTACCCACACCGCGGGCACCGGTGAACAAGTAGGCATGCGCTACCCGGTTGGAACGGATGGCGTTTTGCAACGTTCTGGTCACATGAGGCTGTCCCACGACCTCATCAAAATTTTGAGGGCGCCACTTGCGCGCCAACACTAAGTAAGACATACCTTATGAACAATCCGTAACTTCAACCGACAGTTGCACGAAGATTATGGGAAAAGCGCCTGCTGTATGGTTCGGGCAGTTCTGTTAGATCCGACTAATTAGGTTTCATCCGTAATCCCGTAGCGCAAGGCTTTGGCCCTGCCAAATCAGGTAGCACTAAAGGGCTGGGCTACATGAAAGGCGGTTTCCGGACGAACACTAACTAAGGTAAGAAAGGTGGCGGAGAGAGAGGGATTCGAACCCTCGGTACACCTTTTGGGCGTACACACGATTTCCAGTCGTGCTCCTTCAGCCAGCTCGGACATCTCTCCACTTGCTTCATTCTTATGCTAAGCAACAACGTATTTCAAGCAGCTTTTGCTGTGGCGGAGAGGGTGGGATTCGAACCCACGTGCCCTGCTCTTCACAGGACAAGTCGATTTCGAGTCGACCCCGTTACGGCCACTTCGGTACCTCTCCTCTTCTTACGTTCTGTTCTTATCGCGGCGCTCTTTAAAAAAACGCCGCAGCAGATCCGCACATTCGTCAGCGCGGACTCCATCAACCACCTCGATATAATGATTGAAACCCGATACATTTGTCAAGTCTACGACGCTTTTTGCGGCACCCGATTTGGGATCGGCAGCCCCAAATACCAGCGTTTCGATACGTGCCAGCAACATAGCGCCAAGGCACATCGCACAAGGCTCCAACGTCACATACAATATCGTACCAGGGAGCCGATAATTCTTCAACTTTCTGGAAGCTTGGCGCAAAGCTAAAATCTCTGCGTGTGCCGTTGGATCATGCATGCGGATAGGCGAATTGCATGCCTTGCCCAGCATCGTTCCGTGACCATCTATGATGACTGCACCGACAGGAACTTCCAGCTGCATGTAGCCTCTTTGTGCCTCCCGCAAAGCTAGTCCCATGAAGTAATCATGGTTCAATTTTGCTGCATTCTCGCTATTCACGCCGTTGGATTGGGCCAATTCGGTCTTTCCGCATCATAAAGTTCACCGCCAACAGCGCCAATCTCGAAACCGGCTTTCCTGTCATGCCTGGTTTCGGCGCCGGCAGTGTGGTGACTGCGCTCCTCACCTGAGGATTACAATCTCAGTCGAAGCGCCGCTTCCCTAAAAGAACACTGCAAATAACATAAATGAGTTGTGCAGAAAACTATTTTTATTTTCTTGGCTTAAAGGTTATCAAATCTTATAATTCCATTATCAATGCCTAGAGGAATGTTCGAGAACTGTCATTTCGAGCTGAAGGCGAGAAATCTTGCTCCCGCGAGCAGCTAATTCAACAGATTTCTCACTCCGCTTCGTTCGAAATGACAAAGCAGAATTCTCGGACCCGCTCTTAGTGGATGGTGCTGGAGGGAGTAATTGCATTGAATGAAAAGGAAGAAAAACTACAATTTGTTCTAGTTGGCGGCTTGAAAGTGTACTCGCCCGAAGGCAGCAAAATAGACTGCCCCAAGAAGCATGCTTGCGCCGACTGTCATTTCTGCCAGTTTTGCAGTGATTCCCGCTGCCAAACCTGTCGAACTGATGGAGGACCAAATAGACAATGCTCAGCAGAGACTCGAAGTGACTCCCACAGAACCTTCATGAAAAATGAATGCTACCAGCCGGAATGAATAGACTGAATAACCTTCCCAAGCGCAGCTTTACAAATCAGTATATGTCCAAGAATGGCACCTCTGGATTCTTTTGGCTTACAGTTTTATTCATCTTTATGTGTTCGTCTTCTGCCAACTTTTCTTTTGCTGCAAAAGAAGCCACCGTCTCACCGGCGAAAGCCGAGGAAGTTCTATGCGCAAAGAACTCCCCCTTGTGGCATTATTACCTTTGGCAGGTCATGCATCCCGCATCGAACGTTGACCCAACCGTAAGAGCCATTCTTTACGCTTACCAAAAACGCCATTGGGAGCCCTTCTTTTTCTCTTCAAGATTTTCTCTTACAGATGAGGCAACAGGTTTTATGAAAAGGTTGCAGCGCCTGGAAGACGATGGTCTCGAACCCGAGCCCTATCATCTGCAGGAACTTAAAGATCAAATAGCAATAGTCCAACAGTTGCGCCCCCGCATCCGATGCTCCAACACTCATCAAAGCGCTTGGCTCAAACCCGTTCGAACTGGGCTAGATGCTGCACCCAATAACTTGTCTGAGACGGTTGACCGCAATTCAAACGCATTGCTGTCTCCGGCGGTTCAGGCACCAGGGTTCACCCCCGCGGCAGTACTGCCGCCAGAAGCTCGTGAGATATTTAGCACTGCCGGAAAAATCGACATTCAGTTGATACATAATCTCATTCGCTATGCCAAAGAAATGGACCCTTATTCAGGGCAACAACTGGCAAAGACGCTATCCGGAGAGATCAGCATAACAGAATTTCTGGATCGGCTTGAGCCTGCCTCTCCAGATTATGCGACTATTCGCGAGGCCTTGGCAAAATACAAACATCTGGCTGCTGAGCATCCATTTACGCTTGTACATTTGCCCAAATTAGAACTCGGAGCACGCGGGTACAGCGTCAAAAAACTTCAAGAACGTCTGTCAGAGGAAGGATTTTATGATGGCAAAATCCACGGGGTCTTCGACAAATCGACCAGGCAGGCAGTTCAAAAATTTCAGCTCTCTTATCAACTTAACCCGGATGGCGTCGTTGGCACGCAGACAATCGGCAGGCTCAATGAATCTTACAGCGAAAAGCTCAAAATGATCGATTACAGTCTAAAGAAGCTGCGACAAAGCCAGACTCGCCGTTATCAGAGATATGTCAGAATAAACATCCCTAAATTTATTTTAGAGTACAATAGCGAAGGCAAAATGAGGAGTTCCTATCGAATCATTGTCGGTAAGGCAACGGGGAAGAAAGTCAAACTGGGGGAGCAGACAGTTGGGGTCAACCAAACGCCCACTCTCTTCAGTGCCATTCAGCAGGTGATCTTTAATCCCAGATGGTATGTGCCGGATAGAATCCGCCTGGAACTGAACGATAACTTGAGGGCCGACCCGAACTATTTGGCAAAAAACGGTTATGTAGCAATGTCCAAATCATATCCATGGGGAGCGCCTCGCCTTTTTCAGCGCCCCGGTCCCACAAATCCTCTGGGGCGGGTCAAATTTGAGTTCCCCAATAGCTACGGTGTATATCTGCACGATACTCCCAATAAGCAACTGTTTCGCCAGGCACGACGAGATTTTTCCCACGGCTGCATCCGCGTGGACAATGCATTGGATCTTGCCGCGGTTCTCCTGACAGATGACGAGAACCCGGCCATCGCCAGCGTGGGAGACTACCTCAAGAGCAATCGGCAGATTTTTATAAAGCTCAGACGCCCCGTTCCTCTCATCGTTGAATACATTCCAGTTTCTGCAGACGAAAAGGGCAAGCTTGTCTTTTGCGGCGACCCTTACGGGCTGCTGGAAAACGAACAGAACGATGAATCCTAGTGCACCTTTTATACTACCAGGAATTACTACTTTTGGCGAAAGAATCCATGTAAGCGGGGAAATCATTCAATTGTCGATCAATTCTCAAGATCCACGCGCCTCAACCTTTTCATGGTAAATTGTCACTCGCGATCCATAATAAATAATAACAATACAATTCGAATACTTATAAAATATAAGTAAAACTACTCCTAAAATTCAGCAAAAAAAGGGTTTGACACTAGATGCTTTTTTTATTACCAGAGACTTATTCTAGGGTTTGTCCCACTTAGATTTTGGAAGATTCAAGGAGGTTTGAACACAAATAGGAGGGCTTGATGGAGAGGGTGTGCTCCAGCCTTAAGTTTAGAGGAACGTGGTTCTGCTTACTTATCATACTTACCCCGTTAGCCTTAATTAACACCGCATTTGCTATCACAGCTTCTATTGGTCGACCTTATCAGGGAAAATTAAAAAACGGCATACCGTTTCCCCGTGAGTTTCGCGGGTACACGTTAAGAGAAGCGGAGCGTACCTACACAACACCTGAAGTGGTGGGGGCCCTTCTCGATGCCGTTGAAAGCGTGCGCCGACAGTATCCTGATTCTTGCGACCTCTATACTGGCGATTTTTCTCTGCCGGATGGCGGATGTATGCGTCATCACCGCTCTCATCAGAATGGTCGTGATGTCGATGTTGGCATGTATGCCAAGGGCAATCGCTATTTGGATCGATTTGTTCCCATGAATCAAGCCAACCTTGACGTGCCCAAGACCTGGCAGCTCGTTGAAAACCTCCTGCGGTCGCAAAAAATACAATATATTTTCCTTGACAAGCGGGTCCAGAGGCTCCTGTACGACTATGCTTTGAGCAGAGGCAAGAACCCCGCATATCTGGACACGTTGTTTGGTAATGCCAGAGGCGCAATTATCCAACATCTACGCGGACATCAGGATCACATGCACGTGCGGTTTTTTACCCCATGGTCTACTATGGCCGGTCAACTCAAAGAGCTCAAAGAGCTGAATGGTCAGAAGCGGCAAGTCATTGAGATGGCTCAGCAGGCATTCCTCCCTAAAAAGGTCCACTACTATGTCAAAGGCGGTGAGCCAAACTTAAAAGCTCTAGCCCAGAGCTTTGGCGTTTCTCCCAAAGATTTGTGCCGTTGGAATCGCCTGCGTGGAAATGATGTTATCACTCCTGGCAGCTGCCTGGTTTTCTACAAGAGAGCCTTTGAGGTGGAGCCTGTTCATCTGGCTCAAACGATGCAACCTAATCTGGCGTTAGACAGTTCTCCAGTCCAACTGGCTTCGCTCTCCCCCACAACCGTTCGGGATCTCTCCCCAAAACTTACCCGCAAGACCCGCGCAACCAAAACCGTTAAGGTAATTACATACAAGGTGAAGAAGGGTGACACGCTGGGAAAAATTGCCATACGGAATGGCATTTCGCTGGATGATCTCTGCAAGTTGAATGGACTCAAGAGGAAGTCCGCCATTAGATACGGTCAGATCCTCAAAGTGGGCAAGCGGGAAGTGCTCATATCAGGTTCTGAGAGTAGCCCTGTTTCAACCGCGAGCAACAACAACAAAAAAGTCAAAAGAGTTGAAAAATCTTCAAAGAGCTTCACCTATAAAGTCCGATCTGGTGACACCCTCTGGCAAATAGCGACGCGTAACGGAATGGATGTTGCCACCTTGTGCAAACTCAACGGCTTTAAGAAAAATACGGCGATTCGCCCCGGCCAAGAATTGAAGATTGACTCCTCCAACCAGTCCGGGACCAAATCCAAATCACGATCTTCCTCTCCTTCCTCAAAAAGAATAACTTCCAACACTAAAAAATCTAACAAAACCCACACCATAAAAACTGGTGAAAACCTTTGGGTTGTTGCGAGAAAATACGGAACAACGACCCAAATGATTTGCAAGATGAACGGTCTCTCAGCCAAAGCCAACATCCAACCCGGTATGAAAATTAAATTGCCTTAATCGGCAAAAAGCTTTTTTTCGCTCTTTCCTTTTCTTTTTATCTCTGTTACATATGCATGCTTGTTCAACGGGCACACTCTTTGTGCCCGTTTTTCTTTTTGGTCGACAGAACCACCAATTTTAGAAAATAGAATGAGAGTAAAAGAACGGAGATTAGAAGGAAAACCATGCAGAACGACTTGGAAAAATTAAGAAATATTGGCATCAGCGCTCACATCGACTCTGGGAAAACAACGCTCACTGAAAGAATGCTTTACTATACCCATCGCATTCACGCTATCCATGACGTCAAAGGCAAGGACGGGGTCGGCGCGACCATGGATTTCATGGATCTCGAAAAAGAGCGGGGCATCACCATTCAGTCGGCCGCCACTTATTGCAACTGGAAGGACTATTCGGTCAATATCATCGATACCCCGGGCCATGTCGATTTCACCATTGAAGTGGAGAGGGCATTGCGCGTTCTGGATGGTGCCATTTTGGTACTATGCGCAGTGGGAGGCGTCCAGTCTCAATCAGTGACTGTAGATCGCCAAATGGTTCGCTATCAGGTACCCAGGATAGCTTTTATCAACAAATGTGACCGAACGGGCGCCGATCCATTCCGAGTGGTTCGCCAACTCAGAGAAAAGCTGAATCATAATGCCGTCCTTCTGCAGATCCCCCTTGGGATTGAATCCGATCACCAAGGCGTAATCGATTTAATCAGGATGAAGGCCCTCTCCTTTGAAGGAGAGCACGGCGAACAGATCGTGGAAAGCGAAATTCCCGCGGAATATGTTGACTCGGCGGAGAACAGACGAGAAGAATTGCTTGATGCCGTGTCACTGTTTTCCGACGAACTCACGGAAGCCATTCTGGAAGAACGAGTCACAGAAGATCTAATGCATGACGCCATTCGCCGGGGAACCCTGTCGCTTCGACTTACACCGGTTTTGCTCGGGTCAGCATATAAAAACAAGGGCGTGCAGGAACTGCTCGATGCCGTTGCGAGTTATCTCCCCAGTCCTCTTGACGTATCTACCATAGCGCTGGATTTAGACCAGGAAGAAACCGAAGTCGCCCTGAAGAACGCTACCGATCTTCCACTGGTCATGCTGGCCTTCAAACTTGAAGTGAGCCGTTACGGGCAGCTTACTTACGTGCGAATCTATCAGGGCACCCTGCAGAAGGGTGACACCATAATCAACATACGTTCCGGAAAAAAATCAAAAGTCGGACGAATCATTCGGATGCACGCCGATCAGATGGAGGATATTGAGAACGCTTGCGCCGGGAATATCGTTGCTCTATTCGGAATTGACTGTGCCTCTGGAGACACTTTTACGGATGGCCGAATAAATTATGCCATGTCATCCATGCACGTTCCCGACCCCGTCATTTCGCTGGCCATCAAGCCGAAAGACAACAAAGCTGAAATGAATATGAGCAAGGCGCTGACCCGCTTCACCAAGGAAGATCCTACATTCAAAACTTACCTCGACGAAGAAACCAATGAGACCATCATTTGCGGTATGGGCGAACTGCATTTGGATGTTTATGTAGAACGAATGCGCCGCGAGTACCAGGCGGAGGTAACAACGGGTATGCCAAAAGTCGCTTACCGCGAGACGGTCACTCGCCCTGCCGATTTTAACTACACTCATAAGAAACAAACGGGTGGCTCCGGGCAGTTCGGACGAGTAGCCGGCTTTTTGGAACCCAATCCAAACGAGGACTATGAGTTTGTTAATCAAATTACCGGCGGTTCCATTCCTTCGGAATTTATTCCGTCCTGTGACAAGGGTTTTCAGGCATGTCTGAAAAAGGGTTCTCTGGCCGGCTTTCCGATTGTAGGAGTAAAAATTACCATCAACGATGGCGCTGCCCACTCTGTTGATTCTTCGGACCTCGCCTTTCAACAGGCAGCGATTGGAGCTTTTCGAGAAGCATACAACAAAGCTCAACCCGTTTTGCTGGAGCCTCTGATGCGAGTGGTGGTAGAAGCTCCTTCGGAGTTTCAAGGGACTGTTCTGGGAACTCTTAACCAACGGCGCGGGATTATCATCAGCACCTCTGAAGATGGGGCCTTCACGAGCGTGGAATCTGAGGTGCCTCTAGCGGAAATGTTCGGCTACTCAACGGTACTTAGGTCTGCAACTCAAGGAAAGGCAGAATTTACGATGGAGTTTGCACGCTACAATGCGGTACCCAAAAATATTGCAGAACAAGTCATGAAGGAACAAAGAGAAAACCAAAAAGCATGAAAAAAAGATTTGATGACACTGCGTATGATTGACAAAATTTCTCCACTTCATGCTCAATATTGTTCTTCAGTCTGAAACAATTTGAAATTTGTCTGCATTGAAAATAAATTAGAATTACGGAGGTAAATCCATGGATACTGAACAGTCTACAAATCTGAACACCATGGAGCTGATTCAAAAGGCTCTCGGCAATCCTATCGGGACTGGGGATCTGGGTGTACTGTTGGCAAGGGCCGGTGTCGGTAAGACCGCATGCCTCACTCACATTGCTCTGGAACAGTTGTTGCGCGGTTTCCCTGTGCTCCATGTTTGCCTGAATGAAGTTCCCGAAAAAATAAAAGTCTGGTATGCTGAATTCTTGAAAAATCTCGTCGCATCTCAACAGAGATTTGATTTTAATGAACTGCAACATCGCATCGAGCCGTTGCGTTTCATTTTGGCTTACTTGCATCAGACCTTTACACCCGAAAAGTTGGAGCAAAGCCTGCACAATTTGAAAGAACAGGCAAAGTTCAAGCCTTCCATGGTGGTTCTGGACGGCATGAATTTCGATCAGGTAACTCGGGCTACAATTGAAGAGCTGAGAACTCTCGCGCTAAGCAATGAAGTTTCCATCTGGATGTCAGCAAGAACTCATCGGCACATTTCAACAGTAAACGAGAGAGGTATCCCCTATCCCTGTAATGAAATGGACGATCTTTTTGCAGCGATTATTTTGCTCGAACCAATCACTGAAGCCATTCAGCTTAAAGTGCTAAAGCACGTTGACAACTTCCACCCGGAATATCCTGCGCTCTTTCTGAATCCTCAAACTTATATGCTGCAATTGGGCTGAATGCTCATTTAAAAAGGGGAAGGATCTGTTTATAAGGAATTCCCATGGAAGATGATTTAATTGCCAGTTTAACTCGGCAGGTTAAAGAAGAAGTCGTTGAGAATTATTTGACCGAAAGACGCCTTCTGGAACTGCAGGTAGAGGAGCTTTTCGAGCAGGCCGACAACACGAAATTCCAGGCCTCAAGAACCGGAAGACGTCTGACCAGGTTGGCTTACTTGGTTGTTAAATCAGATATGCAGGAGGAACTTCTTCGCCTCCTGAAAATACCTAGGGATTCTTTTTGGGGTGCCTGTATCACCCAGCAGTTTTCTCGCGGAGTGCGATTCATTCGGGTCAGAGGCTTCACTGACAAAGCCAAGTTCAGGAAACTTTTCGTCGAATCATATGTTCGATTCTACCAGAGGATGGGTGAATACCAAAAAGCTTATGATAGCCTCAAGGCAGAATGCCAGGCGGTGAACACTAACATAAAGCGGTTCCAGAACAACTTTGATCTCCTCGCCATTATTAATTTTCTCAAAAGCTTGGACACAGTGACTTTGGAAAGAAAGATTTTTCTTGGGGAAAACTTCACTGCAGCGGAATTAGCCTCTGTTGACCAGAAACTTCAAATAAATTTAATTTCTTTCGAGATATTCAATGTGCCATCTCCATTGGCCCTCTCAAAACCCGAACGTATGGAGGAGCCACTAGGCGATCTTGCTGTGAGAGTCTATCGTCAATTCCAAACCGACATTAAGCGGATTATGCGTTAACTGTTAATTCCAGTAATTCCAGCCTTTTCCTTGGCCCACCCCCCTCAGATTCGACGGGAACTACTCCAAAACGGTTCAGAGATATGGAAATAGCTTCTTGGTCTTGTTACTCACATGTTGCTTCGTTTCCGGGAATAATTCTTGAAAAACAGCAGAGTTTTATATAAACTAAGTTTGCGGATGTTTAAATAACTGTTCTCATTTACCAATGAAATTAGAATTGGGAGTAGTTGCGCGATTTTTCTTTCTGTTTTCATTCACGGCTAGAGTTCAAGGAAGATTAGAGAGTGCATATTTTCTATTACCTTCTCTATTATCCTGCGGAGCCGATAGCGCCCAGGGGTGCTGCTGTACTGATTTGATCGACATTTTCTACCTTCTGCTTCGATGAGGCAGGCCTAAAGCCTGCGACCTTCCTTCGAAAATTGATCTTTTTGCCGTTGGTAAATTGCGACGGTCCGATATAACGCAACATTAAAATCATCTGTGATGCTTGAACAAAACTTAAAGAGGTTGGACGATGCCTGCAAAAA
>CAWAGW010000011.1:0-239317 GCA_963781715.1 uncultured delta proteobacterium | reverse complement strand
CGATATTTAAATTTATTAGTTCATATTCATAAATCGCATTCAGAAGTTTACATGCGAAATCTTCAGAAATTTTATTGATATCATAATAAGTAAGGGCAGAGCTAAGCCTAACTTGAGTTAGCCAACGAGAAAGTAATTCTATAATATGTTGGACTTCATTCTGTTGTTTCATCTGTGGTATCTACTTTTTCTCTTACAGAAATATAACGAAAAAGAGTTTTTGCGGCGCGTAGCCGACGCAAAAAGTCGAGTTGCACTGAACCGCTTCGCACGAGGGAGCTCGGGGTACTTAGGAACAATCATATGGGGATTTAATGGTGACGAGGCAACTCTGTGAGTTGAGTATGGTGTAAAGTGGCTTGAAATTCAAGCGAGGAATAACCCGGGTGAAGCAATTTTTCACCTTGAAGGGGAAGATGAACTGAGCCGAACAGGAGTTGATATGTGTCCGGGCGTCCTGTTGGAGGCGCAAGGGCGTAAGAGTCCTCTGATGTCCAAAGCACTGAATCGACATCTTGAAGAAGATAAGCTCGCATGTAGGGTCGGTCTTTCTCATGGCGGACTTCTTCCTTTGCGAGGCACTGTGCCGATGAAAATCAGAACGCCTTTTTTGCAGGAGGGACACCGCTTCGGTTCATTGTGAATGCAGGGGGCATCCTTCGATTCATGTTCATCGGAGCCTGACTGGTTGCCGGTTGAATCTTCGAGGATTGCCTTGGCTTTGCTGAGAAGATGTCGGTTTGAGGGGGCGAGGATTCCATAGTAGCGGACTTTGTGAAAACCCTGTGGGAGGACATGTTGGAGGAACCTTCGAATGAACTCTGATGCCGGTAGCAACATTGTTTTCCAGATTTTCTCACGGGAATCTTTATAGCGGAACTGGACCTTGCCATCCTCTATGGAGATGATACGCCTGTTGGTAATGGCTACTCGGTGGATGTATCGGGCGAGATAGCTTACGACCTTTTCGACTCCGTGTAAGGTGGATTTGCCGTAGACCACCCAGTTTTTGTTCCAGATCGATTGTGGAAACTTCAGTTGCGGGAGAGCTTTCCTTGCCAATTCAACGAACTTTGCACGAAATATCGGGCTGAGGGCCTTGACCGGTACCAGAAAACCCCTCCTTGCGAAGAGAAAGCGGGCTCCATCCGGCGAGACGCCTCCTCCGGTTGCCAGCATGTGGACGTGAGGATGATAGATCATCGCCCGAGTCCAGGTATGCACTACGGCCAAAACCCCTATTTTGTCACCTACGTAGCGGGGATCGAGTGCGAGCTTCATAAGGGAGTGGGCGGCCGCCTGACAAAGGACGGAAAGGAGCACTTTCTGGTGCATCCTTACGATTTCGCGCAGTTCCCGGGGGAGAGTGAAAACAATGTGAAAATATCTTACGGGCAGGAGGCTTTGGCGGCATTTATCGAGCCATCTGGCGGTGCTTTTGGCATCACATTTGGGACAGTGCCGGTTGCGGCAGGAATGATAAGCGTAATGGAGTGTTGCGCACTGGTCGCACTCGAAGACATGCCCTCCGAGAGATTCTGTGCGGCACTCAACGATATCCCGCATCGCACGCATGAAAAGGGGTCAAAAAGGGGTCAAATCTGCCTTTGGCTTTTATTGCGTTTTCTTCAGAGTTTTTCAAGCTGACTGTGCACACAACACTCTCGTTTGCTTCGCGCCTTTATCTCAACCAAAGCCTTTGCGTTTTTGCCCCTTGACATTACAGGGTCCAAGCGGTTCGTTTCAGTTCCACATGGTGAACCATTATTTTCTTAAAAAAGGCCCCTTGTAACGTTGGCATACAGCAAAACCGAAAACATTTTACACCCGGCGATATTGAATCTCCAACCACGGGACTTCCCACTTGTCGCAGGCGCAAGAGCTGCGGTAACTTTCCTCCGAATCGTCCTTGTGGCGAACGATGAGCCCAACCACTGTTACGCGCTCGATTTGAGCCAGGCGGGATGACCACAGCTTGCCTGCCGTTTTGGATAACTGTGCTAAGCAACAGCCTTTGTCATCGAGAACTTCCAACTTACCATCTCTTGCCTTCAGGGTTACCGCATCACCTGCTTGGACCCTGGCTAGATGAGCATGGATCTTATGTTGATCACGGTATCGGGCGGCAAAACTCAGGTAAATGTCCTGCATTCCCAGCAGTTCATAACGTCTATTCGTGATCCCGGTAGGCGACGTTTTGCTGATTGCAACACATCGCCGCGCAACGGAGTCGCTTGTGAGAAGTTTGCTGTGAGGATTCTTTTGGTCTTGACGCTGAAACAGACACAACATTTTCCTGGTTCGGGTCATTCCGACATAATAGGTCCGTCGCTCCTCTTCTGCTTCTTGCGTGCTCCTGCCTCCGGGCCAGCCGTCATCCAGGATAAAAACATGGTTGAATTCCATGCCCTTAGCTCCGTGTACAGTGCTTATATAGATTCCGCCGCCGAAGGAATGGTCTCGCCGTTGTTCGGTCAGCGTTTCATAGAGATATTCGATCGCGTGCTCTACCGGCAGTTCAGCATTGACAGTTTCTTCCCGAAAACTCTGCAAGAGGTTTTCCATCAGTAAAACCCAGGCGTTTTCAGTGCCATGTTGAAACCGCTTATGCAAATCTGACATCAGCTCGCTCGCTGAGCACAGGTCTTTTCGCCGTTCCTTGAGGGCCACCAAAGAACTCGCAATTTCGCGGATGCGGTAAAGAGGCGGCACCTTGTCTCGATCTATGGTCCACGCAACGGGAATCCCTTGATGTTCCAGCAGAGCACGAATGGGGTGAAGCGCTTCGCGGGTGCGCGATAAAATGGCGCAATCAGTCCATTTGAGATTAGCATCGAGTCGCTGCAAACGGTTTATTTCATCGGCCAGGGCCTCTGCTTGTTGTTCTGCATCAATTACCTGGATTATTTGAACCTTGCCTCGAATCAGCGGATCCATTTCCACCCACCGGCCGCCGGGTGGATCTTTAGAACGTGAATCATTGAGCCGTATTTCCCGGTTCGTCTTCATGCGATCCTGGTTGTGTTTGATCAGCTGGTTGGCGGCATCGACAATGTGCCCCGTAGACCGATAATTCTCCAGCAGATAATGGATCTTGGCCTGATAGTCTGACTGGAAGCGGCGGATAAAGGCAACATTGGCACCGCGGAAAGTATAAATATTTTGATCGTCGTCACCCACAGCGAGGATGCTCAGTTTCCCATCGGAGTCATCCAAGGTTCGCCCGGCAAGAGCTGAAATCAAATCGTATTGATCCTGATCGATATCCTGATACTCATCCACCAGGATGTGGCTGTATCCACCCAAAAGCCGCTCGCGTATTTCATCTTCTCCGATCCCAGCAATTTCCTTCTCGCCTCTCAAAAGTTTCACCGCATCGCGGATCAGCTCATCGAAATTGATGCCTCCATCGTGTCCTCTTTCAGCCCTTTCAGCAAAAGAAGTCCCCGTAAGGATCATTGCCAGACCGTGATAAGTTTTGACTGTGATTCCTTTTGCGTCAGCGCCGATCAGTTCAAACAATCGCCGTCGCAATGCAGCCGCGGCATTGCGGTTGAAGCAGAGCACCAGCACACTGCGGGCGGGTACCCGTTTTACCCTGATGAGATAGGCGCAGCGGTGTACTACCGTGCGTGTCTTACCCGATCCAGGACCCGCCAGAATAAGCGTATTGTCGTCTTCATCACCTGTTACCAGCTGTATCTGCGCCGGGTTCGCAAGCTCTTCCACGATCCGCCGATAAGATTCCTGGCTGGTCGCCCTCTCAAGCAGCTTTTTTTGACCGGGGAAATAGCGTCGAATGAAAGCGATTCTGTCAAGAGTGAAGTAAGCCAGGACCAGCTCCAGTGCCTGGCGAATTTTTTCCAGTCCCAACCGGGCATATTCGTTCATCACATGGATCTGTAAAATGCGCTCTTTGTAATGCAGCTGAAGTGGCTCAAAATCGCCTTTTCCATACCGTCGCCCTTTGCTATCGGGCAGAATGCGAATAGTCATGGCCTGCCTGAACACGGCCAGACCCTGCTGCAAGGTAATGACCTTCTGTTCATGTAAGAACATGAGAGCGCGATCAATAGCGGCAAGTGGGTCGTTTAGCTGGCCTGCAAGATAGATGTTGAAGCGGACTGCATTGAGCAGATCATCACTGGAAAAACTCACCAGATAATCTGCGGAGGCGGGGGCACTGGCAGGCACTTTCGACATAATGGCGTCGAGCACAGTTTTGGCCACTCTGCGGCGTCTCTCAGCAGTAGCCACAAGAGCATCCCAGCTGCGCTGCAGTTTGACTTTATAAAAATTTCGGTCGATGTGGATCAATTCCAAACTGCCGCGTTTACCAGCCAGTCCCCGACCGTCAAGTCGTAGACTTGTCAGCAGGTTGAGCAGTGTGGGAGGGCTGCTTCCATCATGCCCCTCATCAAGTAGACGCTGGTTCAACTTGCGTAATGACAAATGGAGCCAGTTCTGCTCTGCGGCATCTGGGGCCATTTCGCGCATGACTTTCAGCATGGCGTCTTCAAGTGCGCATATCCTTTCGAAGACCAACGGCGAATGGCTTTTGGCTTTATAACGAACGTAAGCCGTAAGCTGCAATCCCTGCTTGATCAGGCCCGCTTGAGCCATGTCATGGAGTGTGCGCAGCACCCGCAATGTTTCGCTTTCCCCCCGCGTGTCATTGCGCTTGGCCGGATCTCGATCTCCTTTGAGCGCGGGCAGCTCCGCCAGTTCATCCGCACTAAGCCCCCGATCTGAATTTGCATTCATAAACGCCTGTAAAATGGTTAGCCAGCGGCGTTGCTGAGTCATTGATAGGTCTAAAGCAGCAATTCGCTGCCTGGCTTCATCCATATTCTTAACCAGTGCCCTGCCCTGAAATACGCGCGTATTGTTTTCATTTCGCTGTAAAAATCCGCCGCGCTCCAACCACGCGACAGCCGTCTTCACTTTGGTGTCGTGCTGGCGGTCATCGGTTCCAAAGGTCGTTTCGACTTCCTCAGCACGCAGGAGCTCGCCGGCGGTGATCACGATATCGTCCCGTTCGTTGCGCCGCATCCGGCGAAGCCCTCTCAGAATTTGTGCAATGTCTCGTTGCTTGAGCTCGTTTAAGGCGCCCAGCCGGAATTGAGTCTCCACATCCTGCTGATCATAGAGTAAAATGCATTCCGCCTGCTGCAGGTCGCGCCCGGCGCGACCTGCCTCCTGCAAGTAGTTCTCAAGGGAGCCCGGAATCTCAGCGTGAATCACCAATCGCACGTCATCTTTGTCGATACCCATGCCAAATGCGTTGGTTGCGCAAATGACGCGAGTCTCGCCAGCAACAAAGGATTCTTGAATCCTGCGTTTTTCCGGCACACTCAAGCCGGCATGAAATGCTTCAACACTCCAGCCCTTGACTTCCAGGTATCTCGCCAGATCTTCCACATTGTTGCGAGTAGCCGCATAAATGACAGCGCTGCCATGCTCTGGCAAGAGTTCGCTCAAAATATTATGCAAGCGTGCAGACTTTTCAGCACGATTGACCGTCTGCACTTCGAAGCGTAAATTATCGCGTTCAACGCTCCCTTCCAAAACTTGCACGGATTGCCCCAGCTCTCTGCTGAAAAACTCAATAATCTCCTGCTTTACTTCCAGTTTGGCGGTAGCAGTGAAACAAGCGATTGGCGGCACCGGGCCGTTATGAGTTTCAGCAAATTCCCGAATGAATCGACCCACGTACAAATAATCCGGCCGGAAATCATGCCCCCACTTTGAAAGGCAATGCGCTTCGTCGAACACCCAGCAACCGATCTCTCTTTGCGCAATGGTTTTGCGAAAAGATAGGTTGCGTAATTGCTCCGGGGCCACATATAGGATCGCTATATCACCAAGCCGCAGCCGCTCCAGCACGTCGCCTCGCTCGGGCGGGGTCAATAGCCCATTCAATGCAGCAGCAGAGGGCGTGCCTGTTTTCTCCGCCAGGTTATCCACCTGATCTTTCATCAGTGCCTGCAAAGGAGATATGACGATGGTCAGTTGGCCGCGCCTGAAATGGCGAATAAGCGCCGGCAGTTGGTAACATAGGGATTTGCCGCCTCCGGTTGGTAGAATAGCGAGCAGAGGTTTCTCACTGAGACCGTTTTCAACGATCACCTTTTGCAAGCTGTCCCCATTTACGCTTTGGGCATCAGAAGGCCGGAAAGAATCAAAGCCGAAATAGCGTTGCAGTTGCAGGGTGGGATTATGTGTCGCTTGGCAGTATTGACAACCAGTGTCGTTGCAGGGGATGTCTCGCAGCTTATTCAGGATATCGACAACTTTTGGGAAACGATGGCGCACCCAGGGTGGAAGCACCGAATTAGACCCCGCCACCTGCAGCCAGGCTGCACAATAAGCCAAAGCCGGCCAGTATTGTGAACTGCCGTTAAAATCGGCGGCCAAATCGACGGCGGCAACCTTACAAGCTCGCCCTTTACTGGTATCGCGAAAAATGGCCCAGGCTTCATTCTCTGTGACTACAGGCGCTCCCAAGCCATCAAAAACCGCTGCCAATCCTCCGGCATTCAAATCCGCCGCAAGGTTTCCGTTTTGCAGGCAATAGCGGTATAACGAAAGCAAGTGAGTACGATTCGTCCTTGCCAGTTCCGCAAAACTTTGCCACTGATCTTGAAACAGGGTCAAGGACAGCCGCGCATCAGCAACCGGATCGTTCAAAGAATCCTTGACCAGCTTGTAGTCTTTGACTAGCCGGTGGTAAGGGTTTTCGGGAAAGGCGAGGGGCGACAGGTAGAGAGTGTCTATGACTGGTTTTTTCAGCAGATTAAGATGTGGAAAAAAGCGTTGAAGCAAAGGTAGGTCGAAGTCCAAAAGATTGTGGCCGAGCAGATAGTGGCAGTCTTTGGCAAAGCGGGCTAGTTCATTAAGTGCTTGTGCTGGAGCAAAGTGTCCTTTGCGCTCGAACTGTTTGTCGCCGCACAATGCGCCGATTCTGTAGATCTTTTCACCTTTTGTTTCGAGATCTACTGCCAGGCATTTGGATATTAATTCTGCTGCTTTCATTTAAGGTCTGTTGCGCCCTCATTCTGAGGCACTATTTAGTTCAGATAAACATACCCTCGTTCGCATTTCCCTGCACTTCCCGTTTGGCGAGACAGTTTTACTTCATAGGGGCTCATGCTCGACTGGCTCAAGCACAAGCCCTTCCCCCGCATTTCGGAATTTCACATGTAAGCTTGTACCAGGTAGGCCTGCGTCAGCACCGAACCATCCTCGTAGAGTGTCCGAAAGAACATTCTTTGACTGGCCTTTTCGGCGAACTACGTTGACTGCTACCTTGACGAAATTGGCTTCGTGCGGTTGCCCTTCCACAATGACGTCTGTCCATCCCCGGGGGATATTCGGCTGCAGCTCTCGGTCTGGGAGAAACAGAATCGGCCGCCTTCCCGCATGACTGACTTTACAGACGATGTCACTCCCATCAGTGTTGTTCAGTCCTGGTCTCTGCAGATATTCGGCAAGCCTCCAGTCGGCTATTTCGCGGACAAGATCTTGAAATATCGGACGAAGCTCGTCTTCCATGGAAAAGGTGGTCTGAAAAATCCCGTCGCGATAGGAGAAGAATGGCTTGTTTCTGGTGCCTTTCCCGCCGGCCCATGCAGCTATCGGGTTCTGCTCAAGATATCTGCGGAGTGCTCTGCTGTTCTCAAGATCCACTTCGACGTCTGCTTTCAGTTTTGCGGAGCGTCGCACCAACTGGGCGAAGCCATCGATGAGTTTATCGATTTGTATTCGTCCCGGTAGCTGATCCGCATTCAGCATGGTCATGAGAACGACCATTTTGAGGCTCTTGGTCATGGGTGTGATCTCGAGGATGTCGAGCAGCTCGCCAGCCTGCAAATGATCGAGCACCCCTCGTGCCATGCCAGGAAGATCGCCCATGGCATCGACAAACCGAAGCCATGATCCATAGAACTTTTTCGCTGAGCGCGGGCTATAGCCCTCATGGAATGCTTCGACAGCCGTCGGCCTCTCGCCGTGGCTCTCTGTAAACGCCTCGTACCAGCCGCGTAAAGCTTCACTAGGCTTTGGTCTAATAAGTGCGCGGAGGATGTTTATGGCTTCAAGTTCATATGTCACTTCACATCCAACGGGAAGATCGACCTCCCCCTTCTGGATCGCTTCCAGTGCCAGGGAAAGTTCATGATCACTCCGGCCCAGTCCGAGAAGCGTCTGGGGCTTGAGCAGGAATGTCCGATGATTTCCGATGTAGTCGATGACGCGCAAGTGATCCTTTCCCGCGCAGACGCGAAGGCCGCGACCGAATTGCTGGAGCCAGAGAATCCGGGATTCGGTCGGCCTCAGCATCATCACCGTGTCGACATTTGGGAGATCTACTCCTTCATTGAACATATCGACGGCAAAGACCACATCAAGCTCCCCTTCTGTGAGCCTCTTCAGGGTGCTCGCTCTGGGGGCGCTCGTCGGGCCGGAGTGCACAGCGGCAGCTGCTAATCCCTGCTCTGCGAAAAACTTCGCCATGAAATCGGCGTGCAGCTGCGAGCAGCAGAATGCCAGCGTGCGCAGGCCGGCACGGGCTCGATACTGCTCGAGTGCATTCCATGCGCGCTTTTCTGTGGCTACAGCCCTGGTAAGAGCTTCCTCGTTGAAGCGGCCGCTGCGCCAGGGAATATTATTGTAGTCGACTTCATCCGGAACGCCAAAATAATGGAAAGGACAAAGCAGGCCTCTTCTGATGCCCTCCATGAGATCACACCGATAGACGAGATTTTCATCGCAGAGCGCCAGCAGATCTCCTCCATCCGTCCTTTCCGGGGTTGCGGTGAGACCGAGCAGAAATTTTGGCTGGAAGTAATCGATCAGCTTTCGATAGCTCCGTGCCGCGGCATGGTGAAATTCGTCAACTACGATGTAATCGAAAGCGACGGGGCTGAAGCGGCGAAGGTGATCAATACGGCCTAAGGTCTGAATGGACGCGAACAGCACATCCGCGTTAGGCAGTTTTTCCGTGCCATTGTACATCCCCATACTCGACTCAGGGCGGATGCGGCGAAAGGTTTTGAGTGCCTGCAGGAGAATTTCCTCACGGTGTGCAACAAAAAGGACTCTGGCTGCTTTGAATCGGACGGTGTCAAAAGCCGCGAGCCATGTTTTGCCAAGTCCTGTCGCAAGGACCACAAGTCCAGCACCGTTTCCCTCTGCGCGGGTTTCCTCTAGGGCTTCAAGGGCCTGTTGCTGAATCCAATGGGGTTCGGGCGGCGCTTTGGGCTCTTCCGGCATGATTTCAGCGGAGACCAGTTGAGGTGAAGGCCTGGCCCATTTCTGCTGAGCGTCTTCGACAGTGTTGTCTGGAGCCGTCTGAGCGGGGGCGGAGGTGCAAGGCGGCCTCCTCGATTTCTGGTATTCCTGTATCCAGGAATGCTCTACAGGCTTGGTCCTGGCGTGGTGGAAGAGCTTCTCAAAGGCATTTGCAACAGACTCGAACCCTTTGCGACTCTGAGCAGGTATAACGCGATAGTTCCACTCGATGCCGTCTTCCAGCGCCTGCGCGCTCAGGTTGGAGCTTCCGACATATGCCGCGCCGCTGCCAGGCGGATCAGCTGAGTAGAAGATGTAGGCCTTGGGGTGAAAGCTTATGCCTCCGCTTTCAAAGATTCGCAGATCGAATCGGCTGTCCGCCCCTTCACGGAGATCCAGAAGCCGGAAGAGAGCCTGCGGGTCGGTAATTCCAAGATAGTCTCCGGTCAGAAGCCGGATTCGGCCGCCGCGATCCAGAACATCCTGCAGGTGTTCCTCTAGAAGATCCAAGCCACTCCGGAGAATAAAAGCGACAGCCAGATCTGCACGCTCGCAGCCGTCCAGGTGCACCAGCAGATGAGACAGTAGCGGGTCGTCGCCCCCGCAAATCAGGTGCTGTTTATGGAACCTATCTACAGTATGATCCTCAGGCTTCTGTTCAGCGCTGACTGCTGCAGCCTCGGCTTCCCAGTCTTTGTTCTTCAGATAGTTTCCTTTGCCTGGTATCACGTGGCGGACGCCACCCGTGGGGTCCGCCACATCCCCGACGTAGCGTGGGATCACGTGCAAATGGAGGTGAAAGATGGTCTGGCCGGCTGCCTCCCCAATGTTGACCCCCAGGTTGAACCCGTCGGGCTTATAGTGGGAGAGAATGTGGTCTCGAGCGATGTCGATTGCGGCTATGAGCTCCAGACGCTCTTCAGAAGTCACATCGAACCAGGTCGGTACATGGCGCTTAGGGATGAGAAGCACATGGCCAGGTGCAACCGGAAAGCTATCCCAAAGAGCAACTACAAGCTTTCCCTCATAGAATACGCGGCTCGGATCGGGACTGCAGAATGGGCAGGAGCCGGTACTCATGGCCTTGTCTCTTGCTGGACTGGGCGCATTCTGATTTCAAGCCACCCATCGAGACCCAAAGCCATGCAGCCGGCACAGCGCCAACTGCGAACAGGTCGGCGCGCCATCCACTGGGTTTGGCAAATTGGACATGAATGGATATAGAGATGGCGGCGTCGGCCACTTTGCTTAGCAACGCCCGATTCATTCAGCACGATGCGCCTGCGCGGCTCAAAGCCGGCCAATCTCATGAGCTGTGTCCACTCAGGACCATGCGGCCGACAGCTCTCACCATATAGCTCAAAAACTGCCAAATGGGCGCATTCGTGACATAGCACTTCTTCGAGTAGCGAAGGATGAGTTTTTTCAAGGTGGAACGCGATGGTGATCCGGCGGCGCTTTGCATAGCAGCCGCCGAGCGTTCGTTGGAGGCGGGTACTGAAATTTATCGTAATCTGTTGATCAAATCCCGGGAGGTCCCAGAGCGAAAACCACCTGCCAATTAGATCCGACAGAGATGGCGAAATAACCTCTGCCGATTCGTGCTTTCTCTTCGCTTCAGGCATTGTTTGCCATTTCCACATCTACAAAGCAATTCATGTGTCCAAGGGCATGATGGCGGATTACTCTCTCGACAATTATAAATTCCCTAGCACTTGCCCATAGATTTAACAACACAAAATAATTGCCATATACCATCTTGAATCTGATTGGAGATCTGACACCCAGCATCACTCAATGAAGAGCGGATGAAGCGTTCTCCAGCTTTTCGACACGGGGTTTCAAAACACGCAAAAGATGTTGAATATCAGCAGGTTCAAGTTTCGCCGTTCCCTCCTAACCGATTACGGAAATCAGAATTTTTTGGAAGCAGAAGCGTAAGCTTTCGGCTCCATGTCACGGCATCTTTGGTCCAGCTGATGAACGATCCTCTGAATCATTGAATCAGGGAGTGGAGGTCCGTTTCTTTGCTTGATCACACTGTATATCTGCTTGGGATTTATTACAGGTATTCCTCCTGAGCTGGTTCTTTTTACATACCAGCCGGGTAATGTAACAACGGGAAAAACATTAACACGTTCGCCAACGGCACTTGAAAGCCAATTCATCAGCCAATCAGCTTCGGCAACAGCCTGCTGTATTGGTTTGCTTTCCATCCAGTTTGGAAACTTCAGTGACTTGCCGTCATAGAGCACTTCCGCATCGAACTTGCCATTTCCTGTAATCGGCTTTGTTCTGGCTTTAGTTTCTACCGCGTATACACCAGACGGCCCGACGATAACATGGTCGATGTTGAATTTACCCGCCACAAAGTCATGGTATATGTAGTATCCGTTGCGCATCAAATTGTTCAATTCTTGACCCGCAGCCATTTCAGCCTCCTGGCCTAATCGAAGTCGCAGTCGGCGATTCCAGAGGCGGAACGTATTATACAAAGGGAAAACGAGGAGCGCTATTGTAAGAAAAAAGGGGTCAAATCTCCCTTTGGCTTTTGTTGTGTTAATTTCACACTATCCTAAGTGTCAGGTTACCGCTGATACGTTAAATATTGCAGCCTCGGCCCCTGCCCTTTTTCCCTGCAATATCCCCGAACTTCCCCATCCTACCGCCGCTTTTCAAATGACCACTCCTCACGCGGCTTCCTCACTCGTCCATGAATAGTAGACCTTGAGCTTGTTCCCATGGGAGTTGGGCAAGAGCCTGTCATGCTGGAGCCGTCCTACAACGATCCCGGGAGCAATGCCAATCCGGTCGGCAAAGGCCGCGATTTCCTCGTTGGATTGATTCCAGTGCTGCAGAAAGCGGTGCAGTTCATCGGGGGGAATGAGTTTGTCGCGGCCAAAAGCGTCGGCCTCTTCTTCTTTTCCTCCGTCCAGGCCGTCGGTTTCGATGAAGATCTCTTTTCGGCCGTGTTTGAGAATGTGGCCGGCTTCATGAAAAAAGGTGAACCAAAGCTGATCGTTGCTCTTGTACCGCAGGCTCAATTGGATAATCGCTTTGCCGCCGATCCAGCGGGTCGCACCGGATACCCCCGTTTTGGGCAATTCCGGTACAAATACAACCGCCACGCCCGCCTCGGCGCAAAGCTCTGTCAAACGGGGCGCAAAGACCTGTGGCTCTTCACTGGTCAGGGTACGGATGGATTCCAGCACCTTCTGAAACTTCTTCCTGTTGAACGGCTCACACTTGATTTGCCGGGCCTGGATGGCGCCTTGCCTGAGCCAGGCGGAAACAGCCTCGGCACAGGTTTCAAACCTCTGAGTTTGTCGATAGGCCACCTGGTGCTCTCGCCAGACCCTTTCCCATTGATCCGGGGATGCGATGCCGAAAAAACGGAGAACTTCTTCCAGCTGCGCCAGCTTGTCTTTTCGCTTCGTCAGCCATCCATGCTTGACCATCGCATTGACGGGAATCTTCCTCAACCAACCGAGGTGGGCCTCGAGACACTGTTTTTCGACGAGCCGGATGCGATCTTCCTGAAACTGGCGCTCAAGATTGCTCCAGAAATGAGCGGGCCGGCCGAGAGCGCGCTCCAGCTTGAGCGCGGTGTCGGGGGTGATGGACGCCTTTCCTCTGATGATTTCATTGATGGTCTTTTTCGCCATTCCCGTGCGCGCCGCCAGCTCGGCCTGACTCATGCCATGAGCGTCCAGATATTCTTCAAGGATCTCACCCGGCGTCACCAGGTAATCGGGGATGTATTGGTTGCGACTTGAGTTAACCATGAGTGTCCTCCACTCCCAGGATCTTGATGGCCGTGACTTTTGACCAGTCCAGCCCGCCTTCTTCACGCTCGGGCAATGGATCATGGTCTGGCACGAAGATCAGGCGATAGGGATGGTCCAGGTCCACCGACAATTGCCCTGATCTTTGCCCATGGGGCAATTCGTGACACCGGGCGGGCGGACTTTTGGGGGGCCAGAAATCCATCAGGGTCCTCGCTGCGCGAAGTTCTTTCATGCGGATACGGACCTTCTTCGCCCTCAAAGCTCCAAGGACCTTTTCGAGCCGTGCCCCTTCGTTGAAGTCCTTCTGGAGCTTCTTGTTTTTAAAGGTGATGTCCATAAGGTAACACAAATGGAGAAAAAATTAACCTGTTTAGTTATTTTTTTACTTTATTGAGTGTGTTGAAGAGCTGATTCATCGATAAGCGCTACGCAAGGCAGCCCTTTTGCCATTTGTCGATCATTTCCCGCAGCGACATTTGTCTTTAGCTTCACACATGGCTTGCCTTTTACAATTGCCAAACATTGCGCGTGATCAAGGATTAACAGTGGACTACTCTCTCAAGATTACAATTCCCCTAGCACTTACTCATGGATTTCACAAGAGAAAACGGTCGCCGCAGCTTTATTGATTCTACCTGTAGACAGGTACGCAGCATCACTCAACGGGTAACGGACGAAGGTTTTCCTGCTTTCCAAGACGGAACTTCAGAACGCGCAAAATATGTTCGACATCGGCCGCTTCCAAACTGCTCGGCTGTCGCTTCAGAAAAGTATTCAGGTACTTAAGGCTGACTACCTCTACTCCCTTGACCGGTCTTCTGACTTTTACATAGGCATTCGTAAAGCAGAGGATGGGTTTGATCTTCCATTCTTTGGACGTCATTTTCCAGAGGTATTCCTGCATATTTTTGCTCTGACTCCAGACCTGGTTCAAGAAATTTTTCTGGGGCGGCTTGCCATTCAGCAGCAAAGTGTGTCCATTGGCGTCCACAGTTCCCCGGTGGCTTTTGGTTTCGACAACAAATATTCCCGCAGGACCCAAGACAACGTGATCGATGTTGAAGCCTTTAAAATCAACATCATGAAAACCGAAGTATCCCTCCGGCAATTGGTCCAACTGAAGGGCAACCTTTTCCTCCGCCAGCGCTCCACGATCGGCGTCTTTGGCCCGCTTAATGACGTGCGTGGCTTTTTTGTCAATGGATTTCATCAAGAATAAAGCCACACCAGCCGTAGCAGCGAGTCCGATCAGCCCTGCCAATCCTCCGGAACTCGGGAAAATCCTTGGCTTCAAAAATAGAAAAATCGGTATGGCGAGCAATATTCCCGCGTACCCAGCCACCTTAATGTAGCGGTCTTTGGCCATTTTTCGCGCACCCAATCCTGCAGTACCAAACTGTTTTGTCATCTCATCCCCTTCGTTGGCGTGTTCTGGTCAGTGGATTCCCATTCGCGAAAGTGCGGAACATCCTCCATCACTGCAGCATTGGCCCTCGGGACAGGGACGGATCACAAGGCGGGCTTACATCTTGGAATCGCCTGGCAGCCCCGCTATCTCCCTAACTTAGGAATGAGACCGGAGGCTTTGCGTCCCCACCTTTCGGAGGGTTTGCCTTTTCAGCGTTTTGATACAGGCTATGAGCTATCGGCCATGGGCTGGAGGGTGGTTGTGTTTACCTCGTTAGCCCTTGAGCTGAAAGCCTGTTGTAAGAAGGCACTCTACACCAACGGGATGTGTCGTCAATAGGTACAATTGCCTATTTTTCGTGCCTGGTTCTTCGTTAAATCGTTCTTCGTGAAAAGCGAGAGGAAGGACGGAGCACGGAAGAATCAAGGATTAAGGATTAGAGGATTAGGCATTAAGCAGGTGGGGGCTGGATAGAGGGGACACAAGGCAGAGGGCAGATGACGGAAGACGGAAGGCAGAGAGCATAGGGTTTATCCTGTGGATGGTGAGCAGCAACCGGCAATCAGCCTTTTGATTGTAAGGCATAACCGCATCCAAATATTGAAGCCTTTGGTGTTATTGTCGGATTCTGATGCGCTTGTTATCAACAATCCACTGACTTCCCGTAACGGACTCGGTCAAGAGAAGCTGAATAAGGCGGCCGCATATCTCCAAGACATACATTTTGTCTTGTCTCTTCAGACGCAGTACGATGATTCTATAAAATTCTTTTGGGGGATAGATGCGCATATTGTCGGTTAAGCAGCGGGCATTTCAATGACACGCTCGCGAGCGAGATCCGCTGCGTAAGCGATAGCTGCCTGCACAGCTTCAGCAACTGTAGGGTGGGTTAGGCGCGTCTTTTTGCGCCGTAACCCACCGAAATTGAAAAATTACAATTCTTACAGCAAAGATAGTTCTCAATTGGTAATAAGATAAGTATGGAAGAAAAATGGACAGCACCGCTGCAATTATGTAAAGTGCGATCCAAAGAAAGCATGTGCATTGTATGTTTTTGCAGATGGAGGATCTTGAGTGGTTGAGGCGGCCCATTCCGTTAATGGATTACCGATTCGATTGACCGACGAACGATGGGTCCATATCATTGAGGAGCATAATGAACTTGCGGGTATGCGACTGGATGTACTCGATGCGATAGCCAGCCCCTCTCGGATTTTGGCCGGCGGTGCGGGAGAACTTTTGGCCGTTCGTGAAATGCCTTTCAGTAGACATTTGGTAGTCGTCTATAAGGAACTTCAACAAGATGGATTTATCATAACTGCCTTTACTACAAGCAAAGTTCGATCGCTCGACAGGAGAAAACAGATATGGCCGAAGAACTAGTTGAAAAGTATTTGCAGATCATACCCGCAGTCAGGTCTGCTCCTTTTAAGTATCTTTGGTCTTCTTACGATGCCGAAGCAGACGTCTTATATATCAATTTCAAAAAACCAAGCCATGCCACGGATAGCGAACTCACAGATGACGACATCATTATCAGATACGAGGGAGAAACCGTAATCGGCATAACGGTATTACACGCCAGCAAGAGATAACCCGAGCCCCAGAAAACAAGAGGATTAAGGATTAGAAGACAGAGGGGTTTGGAAGATTTCGGATTGCGGATTTCGAATTTCGGAAAAAAAAGGAAGATGACAGTTAAGAGCTGGAAGCTCAAAGGGAAGGAAGGATTAAGGATTAAGTAGGTGAGGGCTGGAAGAATTCGGATTGCGGCAGCGCAAGGGCACTTCACTAATCATCCTTATCGCTAAGCTCTAAGAGGCGCACATCCTCCAGATCGCATGGTCGACCTGCTGCACGTTTTGAAGCGATGAGATCCTTCAGTGAAACGACATAGAACACTTGCCCTTGGTATTTCATCGTTTCCCGCCTTTTCCAGGCCCGAGCGAATTGAAGTCCGGGCGTCGAAGTCTGAACATCGATCCGAACCCTGTCCTTAAAGATCGTGATCTCTTGTGCGAGCAATTCTTCTGGGGTGATCAAAGCAGCTGTACCCATCCGGGCTTCCAAAAGAGCATCGAGGAGATGTTGAGCATTATCTCGGGTGGCATCGATTAGAATATCCAAATCGAATGTCGCACGGGGGATGCCATATAAGACGGCAGCAATACCCCCTATCACCAGATACTTGACCTCATTTCGCTGAAAGGATGCGAACACGTCCTGCAACAGGTTCAGCATGGCGTTGCTCCACGATTTCCGGGTTGTTAGCGAGAATCATCTCTGTGAAGGAGCACAACAGTTCCATGCGCTGGGCAAGCGGCAAGGAACGAAACCAACGGACTTTGGCTTCAAGAGTCTCTTCCTGCCGATCGTGAGAAATGGTCATCGTCGTTTTCCTTTGTTGGTTGTGTCCAAGGCCAAACAAATTTTATCATATTTACTTCTACCTGAGATAGTCGAGTTAAGGAAGTGTTTCATTCTTTGATCGAGAGATCTTCTCTTGCACTTTATCGCCATCCTCATCTGCCTCGTCATCTTAACGTATTTGACGCTTTCAATGTCTTTGAAATGAGCATCTTGCGTCCAAACCAGAGCCCCATAAGCTTCAGCGGTTTTACATAATCCTGAGGGGGATGAGCTCAATCCGGTTTTCGTATTGGAGGATCAGGACCTTAGTGCCAGGCAGAACAGCCATTGACTCTGCCACCTCGCGAGGGATCACGATCCGGAATTTGGGGCTGATCGATGGACACAAAAAAAATTTGAGCGCAACAATCGGATAGTCGCAAGGGTTAGTGATGGTTTATGCTCCTTCCATAAGAAGAGAACATTTATACAAGCAAAGGAACGGAGCAACATGAAACAGGTGCAGGTCGATAGCGATCTATGGTGGCAGGCTGTGTTGGCTCGTGATAGAGAATTTGACGGCACTTTTGTATATGCGGTCAGTTCAACTGGAATCTACTGCCGACCGTCTTGCCCTTCGAGACGCCCCAAGCGAACCAAGGTGACATTCTTCTTGCTGCCTGAAGCCGCGGAGAAAGCAGGATATCGGCCCTGCCTCCGCTGCAGGCCAAATCAAGCCGAAATTTCCGATCCACAAACCAGAATGGTTCAGCAGGCCTGCCGGCTTGTTGAAAATCACGATCCAGACGACGCCCTGACTCTTGCTGTTCTCGCCGCCCGGCTGGGCATCAGTTCCTGCCACTTTCAGAGGACATTTAAGCGAATCCTGGGCATCACACCGCGCCAGTATGCCGAAGCCTGTCGAGTCAGCCGATTGAAGAGATCGTTCAAGCAAGGCCAGGATGTTACCAGCGCGCTGTACGAAGCCGGCTACGGTTCCAGCAGTCGTCTTTACGAAAAAACTGCCGCTCGACTCGGGATGACTCCCGGCACATACCGGCGCGGCGGTAAGGGGATAAGCATCGAGTATGTCATTTCTGACTCTCCTTTGGGTCGTCTGCTCATCGCCGCCACCGAAAAAGGAATATGTGCCGTTAGCCTGGGCGATTCCGACGCAGAGCTCAAAGCCTCCCTTTGTTCCGAATATCCTGCGGCCAAAATACACAGGGGCGATGACCGCATGAAAAAGTGGATGGAGGTCTTGCTGGCACATCTTTCCGGATGCCGGCCCGACATCGATCTACCGGTGGATCTGAGGGTAACGGCCTTTCAGTGGAGAGTCTACGAAATCCTGAGCACCATTCCTTATGGAAGCATTCAAACCTATCAACAAATTGCCGAAGCTCTGGGCCGGCCGAAAGCCGCCAGAGCGGTTGGCCGCGCCTGCGCCAAAAATCCATTGGCCCTTGTGATCCCCTGCCATCGAGTGGTCCGGAAAGACGGCGAACTCGGCGGCTATCGCTGGGGACTTGAGCGGAAGAAGAGTCTTCTGGAAAAAGAAAAAGAGACGAGCAGCAGCCGGGACAATCCCTTGACTGAAAGTCCAAGTCACTGCGATCATTAAAGATTCTTCAGGCGGAAACTCCCTCTCCCTTGAGGGAGAGGGGCGGGGGGAGGGTGTCCTACTCTGCCCCTGTTATTTCCTGTTTTTACCGAGCATATATTCAACACTGTCCACGAGGGCCAGGCAGCTGGCTTCAATGATATTTTCCGACACTCCGACTGTTCCCCATACGCCGCTCTGGTCCGCCGATCGGATCACAACCCGCACTTTTGCCGCCGCAGCGGCCTGCGCATTTACGATGTGGACCTTATAGTCCACCAGGCGCAGATTTTTCAGCACGGGATAAACCGGCAGCAGAGCTTTTTTGAGTGCTTGATCGATAGCATTGACCGGTCCCTGGTCCCCTTCCCCCACAGTATGGTATTCTTCACCCGCAACATCAAGTTTTACCATTGCTTCGGAAACTCGCCTCCCATTCCAGTCGGACTCCGTGATGATCCGAAAAGTCTTCAACTCAAACGACGGCTTGTAGTCCCCAAGGGTCTTGCGAACCAACAGGTCAAAACTCGCTTCAGCATTTTCGAAGGCATACCCCTGGTTTTCCAGATCCATGATCCGCTCCAGTACTTCCTTGACTTTTTCAGGACTCAGATCCGCCCTCGATCGCGCCAAGACATTGCTTCTCCCGGAGAGTTCCGAGACCAGCACCCGTCTGTGGTTGCCTACCGCATCGGGGCTGATGTGCTCATAGGTTGCAGTATTTCGGGAGACGGCCGAAACATGCAGGCCGGCTTTGTGAGCAAAGGCGCTGCGGCCGACGAAAGGCTGGCTGTCGTGCAAGGGCAGATTGGCAACTTCATAGACGTACCGGCTTACTTCGGTGAGCCGCTGAAGACGATCCGCACCGATACAAACTTTGCCGAGCTTTAATTCGAGGTTCGGTAGAATTTGCACCAAATCCGCATTTCCCGTCCTCTCGCCAAAACCGTTCATGGTTCCCTGCACCTGGATTGCACCCGCTCGAACTGCCTCAACAGAATTGGCGACAGCCATTCCGCTGTCATTGTGCGCATGGATGCCGATGGCAACACTGGGAAAGGCTTTAGCCACTTCAGCAGTTACTTCAGCGACGCGGGACGGTAGGTTGCCGCCGTTGGTATCGCACAGGACGAGCGCCTGAGCGCCTGCTTCCGCAGCTGCCCTGAGCGCTTTCAAAGCATACTCGCGATTGCTGTTATAGCCGTCGAAAAAGTGTTCCGCATCGAAAAAGACCTGCTCTACCCGGTCTTTAAGAAATTCGACTGACGAGGAGATCATGTCGAGGTTTTCCTCCAGGCTCACCCGCAGAGCTTCTCGAACGGCCAAATCCCAACTTTTTCCAACAATACACACAATTGGCGCCCTGGAAGTGACCAGTTGTTGAAGATTCGGATCATGGCAGGCCGAGTTTTTGGCATGACGCGTCGAGCCGAAGGCGACAACACGAGCATTCTTCAGTTGCATGCCGCGGACCGCCTCAAAATAGGCCATGTCCTTGGGATTCGACCCCGGCCAGCCGCCCTCGATGTAGTGGATACCGAGAGAGTCTATCGCATGCGTAAGATCGAGCTTGTCGGCAAGAGAAAAACTCAATCCCTCCCCTTGTGCACCATCACGAAGCGTAGTGTCATAGATTTCAATTAAATGAGCCATGATGTCCTCCTTTGTGATTAGTCCATGATTGGACGCTGAAAATAGAAATCGCTAAGCGATCAAGCCTTCACAGAAAGTTGCCAAAATGGCTGAAGACTTTGCCCGAAAACAAAAAAACCCGCTCTCGATTGCATCGGGAGCGGGTGAAAAGATCAACGATTGAGGCTTCATCAGCCGTAATCCCTCCTTTCCGGCACCCCGCCAAGGCCGGTGATAATAATTATTTGAATGATGATTGCCGGCGCGTAGTACATGGTTTTTCCTCGTCTGCCTTCATTCATGATCGTGCTTTACGCGACTTTTGCTTAAGCAGGTTATCTCGGCCAATAAAAAACCCGCCCTCGATTTCATCGGGGGCGGGTTTGAAATGCAACGATTCTAAAAGCCTAGCCGTACGTCATCCCATTCCGGCCCTCGATAGAAGGTTCCGGCTAATTATGATTTGAATGATGGTACGGCAAATACGATGCATTAGCTCTCCTTATTGCGTAACTTACAACTATCGCCATTGGGACGAACTGTCAAGGGCAACTTGCAGCGCAGCAGCAATTCTCATTTTGCTGTACTATGAACCTAGGAGCCTGTCCGAGAATTCACGACGCCGTCATTCCGGCAAGCTTTAAGCCGGAATCCATGATACGGAAATCCTTTTTTGGTGCGGGGGCCTGGATTCCGGCTTAAAGCTTGCCGGAATGACAATAGACGCTATTCGGCAATGACAATAGACACCATTCGGCCAATTATCGGACAAGCTCCTAACCAAAATGAGAATTGCTGACAGCGCAGGGCCAAATTAGCTCCTGGTTCGGGAAGGCGCTGCGATAAAGTAAAAGCTGCATTAGTCAGAGAAAGTCGTTATCATAGTTAATAATAGATACAGCTAACAGGAGGTAACATGGATATTTTTGCAGCGATCAAAGAAAGACGAAGTTGCCGAGCTTTTTTGCCGAAACCGGTCCCCGCGGGAGCAATCGAAAAAATTCTTGATGCCGGCGTTTGGGCTCCATCCCCAATGAATGCTCAACCCTGGGAATTCATCGTGATATCGAGTCAGGAAGTTAAGGAGAAAATTCATGCCGAAGCAGAAGAACGAAAGAAAGCGCTGCACGAAAAAAGCGGCTGGAAATGGTTGGGCCGCTACCAGGTGGATTTTCTTCTGTCTGCCCCCTCGATCATTGCTGTAATAGGCAACCCGGATAAGACCGGCGCAGACAAATTTCTGGACGGTGAGTGCGCTGGAATGGGCTATCAACACGCCTGCTCCGCTGCAATTCAGAACATGCTTCTAGCCGCCCATGCTCAGGGATTGGGGAGCTTGTGGTACAGCCTGTTTGATGCCGAAAGCATGCGCAAGATACTCGGCATCGATCCTCCCAAGGTTCCGTTAGCGCTGGTATGCCTTGGCAAGCAAGCCGGCGATCCCTTGCAGACGGCGCGCAAAGATGCTCTGGAAAAGACTACTTTTCTCCGCTGATTTCATCAGGTCCATCTAGACAGCGAGAACCTCGATCGACCAGGGAGCAACGGATGTCAAGCTATAATGTTCCCGACCCCGATTTCGAGAATCGGGTGAGGGCCAGCTTTGCCGGGCAAACACTGATGAAAACCATTGGCACCTCTCTCACTGAAGTCTTGCCTGGAAAAGTGGAAATACAACTCCCCTACAGAGACGACCTCACTCAGCAGCACGGCTTTATTCACGCTGGTATTGTAACGACTATTGCTGATACGGCTTGCGGCTATGCTGCATATAGCTTAATGCCCGCGGACGCGGCGGTACTGACCGTTGAATACAAGGTCAATTTACTCTCGCCGGCAGAGGGAGATTTTTTGGCTGCTCGGGGGCAGGTAACCAAGACAGGTCGCACTCTTACCGTCTGCAAAGCTGACGTTTCTGCGGTAACTCAGGGCCAAGAAAAAGTGATTGCAATAATGCTCGCCACCATGATGGCAATTAAGAATCGTGAGGGTCTGATCGGCTAATAGGAGCCAATGACCGGATTTGACGCACACCGCCGGTATGCGGGAAAGGAACCAAATGATGGGACGACAAGATAAGGTTATGGCAGATGCCAGAGCATTCATGAAGAGTAGAGTTATCTTGACTGCCGCCGAACTGAATTTTTTCACTAACCTCCATGAACGCGAGATCTCTGCTGCAACCCTGGCCGGTGAACTGGACTTGGATGCACGAGCAACGACTCGGATTCTGGACTGCCTGGTGGGCTTCCGTTTGTTGAACAAGGCAAATGGCCTTTACAGCCTCACGGAAGAAGGGGCTCTGTATTCGGAACGGCATCCCGAGTCCGTTTTGCCGATGATCAGGCACTATAATCATCTTTGGGATACATGGAGTAGTCTTACGACCGTTGTGCAAATCGGCATGGATCCTGAAACCAAACCGGGGATACAAATGGATGAAGAGGAATGGACTTCATTCATCGGCGCCATGCACGTGGTAGGTCGAGAGGTTTCTGAAAAGATCGCTCAAGTATACGATCTCAGCGGTTATCGTCGTCTTTTGGATATAGGGGGCGCTTCCGGAACATACACGATAGCGTTTTTGCGGAAAAATCCGGACATGAGGGCTGTGATATTTGATCTAGAGAGAGTCATTCCAATGGCCCGTAAACGCATCCATAAAGAGGGGCTAGCGGCAAAAGTGGAGCTGGAAGCCGGAGATTTTTATAAGGATGAGCTCCCTGCAGGCTGTGACCTGGCATTGCTCTCAGCCATCATTCATCAAAACAACATTGAAGAAAATGTCAACCTTTACAGCAAAATTTT
The DNA here is from genome assembly GCA_963781715.1 of uncultured delta proteobacterium. Taxonomy (GTDB): domain Bacteria; phylum Desulfobacterota; class Syntrophobacteria; order Syntrophobacterales; family Syntrophobacteraceae; genus Desulfoferrobacter. Next base: position 216,438 of record CAWAGW010000011.1, on the reverse strand, counting down.
CCGGGCTTTGGAGCCGGGAGGAACCATTCTGATTCGCGACCATGTAATGGATGAGTCGCGCACCAAGCCGCCGGCAGGTGCCCTGTTCGACATCAATATGCTTGTTGCTACGCGGGGCGGTAAAACCTACACCTTTTCCCAAATTGAGGATTCTTTGCGCGAGGCTGGATTCGAGAAAGTAAAGTTAGCCAGGCATGGTGAAGGTATGGACAGCCTTGTGGAAGCTCGAAAGCCTGCTTAGGAATTGCGGCGCATTCCATATGCCAAGCATTGAAGGCAGAGCCTTTAGGCTCCGCCTTTTTCGGATCACCAGCTATGGTCTAGGATGCGCCCTCGATGGAAGCCAAGTTTTCGGTTGCCAGCCTGTGGACGCCAGGGACATTGTTTGAGCTAGCCTGAATGGTGCGATACTCACGGATGGCCGCTTGCTTGTTGCCCTTCTTTTTATACGCATTAGCCAGATAGAGCCGGTTCAGGGTATAGTTAGGAGCCAAGCCGGTGGCCTCCTCGGCAAGCTTTATCGATTTGTCCAGATCGCCGAAAGGCGTCCAGCCGGGTGCGGTGTAATAGAGCAGCGCCAATACCCTGGAAGCTCCTCCATTATCGTATTGGGGCTTGGCCTGACGAACTTTTTCAAGTTCTCGAATGCCTTCTTTGGCGAGAGAATAGGCGCTAAAGCCCCAGACTTTCTGTGCCTTTTTCAAGAGGTACAGGCCATACCAGTAATGACCTTCACCTCGATCCGAGTCCATCTCCAAGACTTTTTTTGCATAAACACCGGTTTTTTCGTAGTAAGGGAATTCTTTTTTTACATCGGCACTTGGATCAGCCAGTTTGTAATTTGCTTGTGCCAGGAGTATTGGAATCTCGATTTCATGGGGAAAGACCGAAAGATTCTTTTTCAGCATTGCGATGCCGTCTTCGAGGTCGGCACGACTGGCGATGTCGCTGGAAATGAGCTGTCTCGCTTTTGCAACCACCTGTTCTTTGTCAACGGATGAGGACGGCGAGGATGCGGCATGAACGGGAAAAGCCAACAAAAATAACAACATTATGGAAACAAATCCAATTTTCATCAATTTTTTCACCTCTCAACAAAATAAAACTGGCTCTTTGCGGATTACTGGGAAATGGTCCTCTACGCATCCCTTTGGTTGGTTCAGGTCTCCGGCTTGAACCAACCGGAATCCCACTAATCCGCGATGAGCCATAAAACTTGCAGCGGGCACATAACGAACGCTACAAGTCCCAGATTTCGATTCAATGATATCAAGCAATTATAAACGCTAATCTTTGAAGTGGCAAACTGCAAAAACTGTTTCATCATTTGAGCCAAAAGAGTGCCCTTCTTCCACACGCAAAGACATCCGTGCAGAAGCTTCGCTGGAAGCAGCCGTACAGAGGTCTTGTCTCAATTGACGTGAAAATTCCCCCATCAAGCTGCTCATCGCTCCCGCGAAAGTTTCAGAGCTATCCTCGGTGAATGGCGGACTCTTTAAATTATAGCTCTTGCGAAAGACAACTGCAGGATTTGCTCCGGTGCTCGAAACACTAATTTCCACCTCTAAAACCGCCCGAGAACTAGCACCGGTTCTCCTCCAGGCAAATTCAAAAACCCGCCCGGTCATGTCGAGTTTAACATTGGTTGGGTCTTCTGCACTGACAACTTGAGTAAACATGGTCCCCATACTCAAATCGCGCAGCAGGCTTTGAGCCACCATCTCACCAGGATTCGCAACCCACTGATAGGTGTTGGAAGAAAGGGTTTGACCCTCAGGTTTCTCGACGACCATTTGCGTCTGATCGTAGGGGCTGATTGCAGTGAAATTCCACACCCTCAATCCTTTATCAAAGGAAGCGGAACAATTGATTGGTGCAGTCTTGTAGGTCAACTGGTAGCGGATGGGCGCTTTGGTATTTTTGATTAACATGGAGGAACAGCCGCCGCTCAGCAACGCAAGTATAACAATGGAAAGGCAAGTTCGAGAATTCATGTGATCACCTCTTAAATGGCTCACCGCCCTGCGGTCGGGTTAAGATTCTTCCGGGAGATTCACGCAGCGATGCCACCAGCTCTTTGATCTCGGCAAGAACTTGATTCATTTGGAACAGGCTTTGTTGAAGCAATGCCATGGATTCGTCAATATGGGTTTTGACTGTATTTATCGATCGCTCGCTGCTCTTGACCATTTTGTTCATATTATCGGCAAGGTTGGAGATAGTATGAGGTGGTATCCCCTGCAATTGACGGGCTACAACTTCACTGGCTTTGCGCGCGGCATCGGCAGTTTTAGAGAGATTCTCAAGCGTTTGACTTAATTCTTCCGACGTATTAGCCTTCCCCAAGCCGGCCAGGAGTCTCTGCAAATCGCTGGAAACCTCCTGCACGTTGCTGAGAGTCTGCTGAACCTTTTCACTTGTTACCAGCTTATCTACATCTTGTGCCGCCTTCTGCCATGAAGAAGCCAATTTTCCGAAATCCACGGCTTTGACTTTTTGATAAATTTTCTCCAGAGCATTTTCAATTTGCTGGATCTGGCCTATGGTGGATGGAATCACCGGGTATTCAACAGGAAAATCTATTTTGGGCGTTATCTGCTTGATATTGCCGGGCGCCTTTACGATCGACAAACCTTTTCCCCCCGTAATCCCCTTTAACGAAAGCTCAGTGGCCATATCATCGGTTACTTTAAAGTCTTGGTCTATCTGGATGAGGACTTTGACCAACTGGTCGTGGTCGGCTAACTTTACCAAAGAGACCCGACCGACCTTCACACCGAGATAGTCAATCCCCGAACCTGGCCCCAAGCCCCCCACCGACTGATCGAAAAATGTCGCATAAGTTTTAGAACTGGTCAGGAAATGGGACAGTCCCAGCCAGATTAGGCCCCCAATGATAATAGTCATGCCGGCCAAGAAAAATAACCCAAGAGTGAAATAGTTGATTTTTTTACTCATTGTGTTTGCTCTACGGTTTATCAATCTCTCGGTTAAAAAATGCGCGGACTCGTTCGTCCTCGCTTTCATCCTTCAGCGATTCCAGCGTGCCTTTTGCTATTATGCCCTTGCGCTCGGCATCGAGCATGATACAGCGACGGGAAATATTATGAATGCTTGCCAGTTCATGGGTTACAACCACTATGGTGACTCCGAGATATTCGTTGAGTTCCAACAGCAGTTCGTCGACTTCTCTGGCAGTGATGGGATCCAGCCCAGCGGCAGGTTCATCGCAGAATAGTATTTTGGGATCCAGAACCATGCTTCTTGCAAGACCGGCCCGCTTCTGCATGCCTCCGCTCAGCTCAGCCGGCATTAGGTGAGCGGTTTCTCCCAGTCGAACCAAATTCAATTTGGTTTGCACAATGTCGTTTTTAAGTTCAGGTGGAAGGTCCGTAAATTCATCGAGTGGGAGCGCTACGTTTTCAGCGATAGTGAGGGACTGCAGCAGCGCCCCCGACTGAAACAGCACGCCGATTTGACGGCGAACCCGCGAAAGGGCCTCCTCCATATCTTTACCCGTAATTTCCTCCCCAGCCACATGGATACTGCCTCGCATAGGCTCGATCAGTCCGGTCATAGCACGAAGCAGGGTGGTTTTCCCGCAGCCGCTCGCTCCCAGAATAGTCAAAATTTCTCCCTGTTCAACCGAGAAGCTTACATCTTTTAAAATAGTTGTCTCACCGTAGGCAACTTCGAGATTCTCGACCAAGATGACATCACCACCCTGCGCTTGAGCATCGGTCTCTTGATCTCCAGTCCGCATCCCACTCATTTCTCTACCACCCATACAGCTGAAAGATGTAGCTGAAGAGCGTATCAAAAAAAATCACCAGAAAGATGCACGTGACAACGGCAGAGGTAGTCTGAAGTCCGACGCTGCTGGCCCCCATACCTGTTCTAAATCCCTTGAAGCAGCCAATAAGTCCGATAAACGCGCCAAAGGTAAATCCTTTTATGAGTCCGGTATAGATATCGTCGGCAGACAATGTTTTTTGGGCTTCCAGTAAAAAACTTTCGAAGGAAAGTCCCAAAACGACGTAACTGGTGACCAACCCTCCCAGAATTCCGGCGGCGTTTGAGATCATTGTCAATAGAGGATCAGCGATCATCAGAGCGAAGACTCTCGGGAGCACAAGAAAATGAGTCACATCGAGGTCCATCACCGCCAGGGCATCCAGTTCCTGGTTGATCTTCATGGTGCCTAACTCTGCTGCATAAGCTGCTCCAGTTCGTCCGGACAGAACCACGGCTGTCAACAACGGTCCCATTTCACGGGTGACTGAAATGACAACCATGTCCGCTATATAGATGTCGGCACCGAAACTCCGCACTGAATTCATGCCCTGAAAAACCATCAACATTCCCAACAGCAGGCTCAACGATACCAAAAGAGGAACAGCACCAACGCCCACCATTTGAGTGTGATAGAGAATCTCTCGAAAATGCAGGGTATGCGGCCGCAACAAACGACCGGCTGCAGCAGACAAGAATTCACCTAAAAAATGAACAAAACTTCGAGCTTCTGTCAGATGATCTTGAACTCTTTCACCAAGGTGGGCGACAAGGTTTTTTTTAGCGGCAACATGGGAATCGCTTTTTGGGGGAGAGTGCTTTTGTATGTACTCCAGAAATTGCTGCACGGAAGGGGGAATGTTTTTTTCAGTAACGCTTATTCCCTCTTCTGAACAATGTTGCTTGAGCTTATGCAGCAGGGTAGCACCCGCTGTATCCACAATCCCCACCTTTTCCAGATCAAGGGTCAAGTGGTTGATTTTATCCGCCCTTAAGGTCATCAAGGCCTTGTCCCAAAGATCGCCAATCTCAGCAAGGTCGGGTTTTCCCTCAAAATGCATCATCAAATGGCCGTCTTCGACATTTTCAAAGCGCACAACCGCTACACTCATACAGCCTCCAGGCGGTGTCAGGACTTATGGGAAAGTGCGGATATGCCCCTCAGCGAATTGTTCGTTCAGCTATAGCTTCCAAGATAATGTTTTTGGCGTAGGTTGGGTTGAGTAGCGCGAAACCCAACGCCTATTTTGCTGGGTTTCGTACCTCAACCCAGCCTACTTGGAAACCAAAATCATTTTCTTAAACACTATAGTTGTTGAGATTCTTAAGCAAATAATTATTTTCATATTGGTTGACACTCTGACACTCAATTAATAGTTAATCATTACTACACGTTATACAAGGTTTTGGCTATTGAATTATTTTGCGCGCGGTTTTTTCCCAACACTCTGACCATGTCATCGGAATTTGAACGCACCAGTCAGACACCCCCGGCGAAGCCGGTGGCTTGATGAGCGGGGCCGTCTCAAAGACGGTCGCCCTAGTTCCAAGTTCAGTGGTTACGTGTAGGGAGTTCTTTCAAGTATGAACAGCCTAAAACCGACCATCATCACCGGATTCTTGCTCCCGTATGTAAGTGCGAACCTGTTCGAGTTCGAAACCAACCGTCGAAACAGCATAGCCTCTTGCCCAGAAATGTTCGCCTGTAAAGTTGCGCTGTCTTCCTCCAAATTGTCTGGCAATCGCAATGGCACTTTTCCCTTTGAGAAAGCCTATCACGGAGGCTACCGAATGTTTCGGCGGAATTGCGATACACATGTGGACATGATCTGTCATCAGATGCCCTTCAAGAATCTGGCATTCCTTCTGGCGTGCCAGTTCATGAAATATGGGGCCAAGATTTCTGCGAATTTGTCCAAACACCGTCTTTCTCCGGCGTTTGGGAACGAAAACAACATGATACTTGCAATTCCACTTTGAATGGGACAAGCTTTGGTAAGGTTCTGTCATGGAATTCTCCTCTGGTATTCAAGCTCATCAAACCACCGGAGGAGAATTCTACTCCTGGAACGCTCAAAGCTTTGCAAGTCTCACTGGTCGAACCAGTGGCTTACCAATTTGAGTTAGCGCTCATCTCACGAACTGATTTGGGATTTTGAATATTTGATTTTGGATCTCGATAGCTGTAGTCTCTCCAAGCCGTGTCGAGCAGCCGAAACACGGCAGGTTGTCGGCTTCATGATGGAATGTTTTGTGGAGGTATCAATTTGGCTTTTTTAGTCGGCATCTCGTGGTTGGGAGTCATTGTCTGGCTTTTATTTAGAGCAATCAGGCAATTCAGGTCTTATGAGGTGATTCAACCCCCCGATACGTTGCCCGGGACTAGCTTCCCATTTGTTACAGTAATAATCCCCGCACGGAATGAATCACAAAACATCGCTGCATGTGTCAATGGTTTGTTGAATCAAGATTATCCAAGGGATCTTCTAGAAGTTATAATAGTTGATGATAATTCAACAGATGGCACCTCGGAAATAGTGGAAAAGATCGCTCTCTCGGATTCGCGGGTGAGCTTGCTGTCTGCCGGAGAACTGCCGGAAGGCTGGGTGGGCAAGCCCCATGCATGCTGGCAGGGAGTAAAGACAGCTCGCGGCGAATGGTTGTGCTTCATGGATGCCGACACTTCCGCCGCTCCTCCTCTGCTTGGTTCAGCGGTTCAGCATGCACAAACGAAGCAGGCGGACATGCTTTCTCTTGAACCGTTTCAAATACTTATTTCCTTTTGGGAGCGATTGGTTATCCCCGCGGGTCTAGTCCTTGTCTCTTTTATTGTCGATTTACGCAAAATCAACGATCCTTCCTGCAGTGAAGCCGCGGCAGACGGACAGTTCATCCTTATCCGCCGCGATGCATACGACCACATAGGCGGCCACGCCGCCGTACGTGCAGAGCTTAGTGAAGATACCGCCATGGCCCGCTTGCTTAAGGACTCAGGGCGCCGGACCTACTTGATGGGCGGCAATGACCTCATTCGTGTCAGGATGTACAACAATCTTAATTCTCTCTGGAGAGGCTTATCGAGAACAGCTGTTGATGTTGTCGGAAGTAAAACAAAAACTCTTATAGTGTCCGTAGGAGCTCTGCTTCTCGGGTGGCTGGGTTTTTTTCTGCCGGTTTGGGTTGGTTTTGGCCTGGTCGCGGAATGGGGTTTAAACTTCGGCACTTTGGGATTTATTCTGACGAGTGTGGGTTCCTTGACGCTTCTGTCCACTAATATTGGGCAGACAGTCTACTTCAGGATTCCCTTTTGGTACGGCCTGCTGTTTCCAATTGGTTATTCAATGGTGGCAGCGATTGCCGCACGTGGTGTTTGGGGCCAGTCGGCGGGCAATGTTAATTGGAAAGACCGCGTCTATTCCCCAGGGCAGGCGGTTCCAGCCGAAGCTTCGGTTCGGCGCAAGCAGTGATTCCCTCTCAACATCTACCTACACATGATAAGGATGGAATGTTGCATTTTGAGATCAGAGCGATCTCTTTTTTTATTGTGGCGCCTGTTCCCACTCGTCTATCAGCACCTTTACCGACGCAGCCAGGGGAATGGCGAGCAGTAGCCCTACGACTCCAAAAAGAGTAACCCCGGCCAGCAGTGAGAAAATGATGAGGACAGGGTGAAGAGTGACGGCCCACCCGAGGATAATCGGGCCGATAATATTATCTACAACAATACGCAAGAAGCCAATAAACCCCAATACCTCTATCGTTGCCCAAAAGCCGCTGAAGAGAATTGTAAATGCCGCCGCGACAACGAAGGCTAGAATTGGACCGATACCCGGTATGGGTTCCAGCAGCCCAACGATAAGTGCCAGAGGGATTGCATAAGGCAAATCGAAAAAGAACTCCAGCCCGATCCAGGTGGTAACACATTGAAATATTATGATCAGCAGTAACCCTCGAAGGTATTTGCCGACAACAAGATCGATGTGCTCAGCAAAATAGGAAATCCGCGGACGTCTGCTAGGAGGCGCTGCACTCACAAAGATTTCAGCCAGGGATTTGGAAGACATGAGAAAATAGAAAAGCACAACAAGAGTGAGTATCACTCCTATGGCAATTTCCAAACCATACTCCGCTATCTGAACCAGCCCTTCCGGACTCTTGAGGATTATCCCCAATCGTTTCAGAACTTCTTCCGAAACCAAGTCTGCCTTGAGGGTTACTCCCATAAAGTTGATCTGCTCGCCATCAAATACCCTATGCACCAGAGCATTGATCATGTTGGGCACGTCGCCAACAAACTGCTCGGCTCTCTCTGCAATGGAAGGTCCCAGCCAATACATCAGCATTGAGAGTGGTGCCAGAAAGAGAATATAAGCGGCAAGAACAACCAAAAAACGAGGACTTCGGAGGCGTTGTTCAAGCCAGGTCACTACCGGCCTAAAAATATAGGAAAGCAATCCGGCCACAACGAAAGGAATTAGAATCCGATCCAGTGTATAAATGATGAAAGAAAGCACAAATAAGCCGATAAGAACCCACCATCTCGACTTTTCCGCGCCCCTTTCATTAATCTTTAAAGGTTCTTGCATCGATCTTATTCCAACAATCTCGCCGGACGATACCCGCTCACAAACTTGAACACTGGAAACTAGAGCTTCTTGAGACCTCTTGAACGCCGAACTTACCACAACTCAATGCAACATTGTCCTGTTTTATTCAGTGAACCAGCAATTCTCATTTTGGCTAGGAGCTTGTCCGATAATTGGCCGAATGGTGTCTATTGTCATTCCGGCAAGCTTTAAGCCGGAATCCAGGCCCGCACCAAAAAAGGATTTCCGTATCATGGATTCCGGCTTAAAGACCGCCGGAATGACGGCGTCGTGAATTCCCGGACAGGCTCCTAGGTTCATAGTACAGTAAAATGAGAATTGCTGTCAGTGAACGGGATAGTCCTTGTGGGCCTGGTGCTCGTGAAAATGCTTTACATAGAAGATGTGCTCGAAGATGTTGCCGATGTTGGAGGTGGGGAGCCGGGATAAAAGTGTTCCAACTTTCTCGGTCCCGCGTTACGCCGGATCAGGCCCGACTTTCACCAGCATCTTGCCAAGGTTGTCGCCCTTAAAAAGGCCGATAAATGCCTGTGGAGCATGCTCAATCCCCTCCACTACCGTCTCCTTCCACTTGACCCTGCCTTCTCTAATCCAACTGCTCATCTGCTCTTGAAACTCTTTCATCCGGTCAAAATGGTCGGTCACGATAAAGCCTCTAAGGGTCAAACGTCTCTCAATGGCTCGGAAAAGATTAGCAGGCCCGTGCGGACGTCTAGTTGCATTATACTGAGAAATCATCCCGCACAGCACGATGCGCCCACATTCTTTCATATTTTCCAGCGATGCCTCTAAATGCTCGCCGCCGACGTTATCGTAGTATATATCTATTCGGTCGGGACAGGCCTCAGCGAGATCTGTCATCAGATTTTCGGTCTTCTTGTAGTTGATGGCGACATCTATGCGGGCTTCTTTGCGAAGCCAGTTGATTTTTTCATTTGAACCCGAACTTCCAACCACACGGCAGCCCTTGATTTTAGCAATCTGACACACAGCAGAACCGACCGCTCCGGATGCAGCCGACACAAAAACCGTATCACCCGCATTTGGTTTGCCCATTTCCAGGAGTCCTATATAGGCAGTCATTCCGGGCATCCCCATAATTCCAAGATAAGCCTGCACAGGAGCCAGAGCGGGATCGACCTGTGTGAGGTCAGATCCATCGGATACATAGAATTCACGCCATCCTCTCATACTGGATACGTAATTCCCTTGTTCAAACATCGGGTGTTTAGACTGGATGATCCGGCCGACGCATCCACCTTCGAGCGGCTTGTCGATCTGAAACGGAGCCACGTAGCTTTCGCGGTCCGCCATGCGGCCACGCATATAGGGATCAACAGACATGTAAATGTTGCCTACAAGAACTTCTCCTTCACCTGGTTCTGAAACCGACGCTTCGACGATTTCAAAGTCATCTTCCGTCGGCATTCCGGAAGGACGGTTCTTAAGTCGAATTTCGCGGCTTTTCATCTTCGCCATGAGGATTCTCCTATATTTTGCTTTGGGAACTCGAAAGAACAAATATTCCCGTCACATTGGCAGCCGCAGGGCCTTAGCCATGCAAAAGTCGATAAGGCAGGAGCCCCGCGCTACCGCTGAAGCGGGACAGCGGTCTGTCCTGATCCGTTAGCAGATGCAAAAAGAGGCAGGCCAATCTGCGTTCGCAGATACTGGCCAAGCGCCATCAGGGGAAAACAATTGCGGTAGTTGTGGTAGCAAATGTAGAAATGATTGGGAAAACCGGTGCCGGTAAAATAGAGCTCGTCCCAGGTTCCGTCCGGCTTCTGGTTGCGTAATAGATATTGAATTCCTCGCTGTACCTCCGGGCTTTCCTCTTCCCCCCCGGCCAACAACCCCATGACTGCCCAAGCCGTTTGAGATGCGGTGCTCGGCCCCTGCCCTCGCAGCTCCGGCTTGGCGTAGGTCTCGCAAGTCTCTCCCCAGCCCCCGTCGGGATTCTGGTGTTCTTTCAGCCAACTTAGAGCCGCCTGGATATATGGCGCCCCGGGATCTTCTCCGATCGAGACCAGTCCCCGCAGAACACTCCAGGTGCCATAGATGTAATTAACCCCCCAGCGCCCCCACCAGCAGCCGTCATCTTCCTGCAAATCATGCAGAAACTGAAGCGCCAAGCGGGCTCGATGATGGCTCTTCGGATAGCCGTAAAATCCCATGGCTTCAAGCATTCTGGCCGTTACATCGGCTGTGGGATAATCCACCATGGCTTCCTGATCGGCGAACGGTATCCGGTTCAAAATCATCATGGTGTTGTCCCGGTCAAACGCCGCCCAACCCCCGCAGCTGCTCTGCATGCTCAAACACCATTGCATGCCCGAATCCCGGCAACACTCCAGCCCCTCACACTCCCAATCGCTCAAGCGATGCAAGGCATAAAGAATGACCGCCGAATCGTCCACATCGGGATAGTGGGTATTGACAAATTCAAAGGCCCACCCTCCGGGAGGACAGCAGTTCTTTACCTGCCAGTCGCCACCCGTCTTTATCTGATTTTTCACCAGCCAGCGGGTGACTTTTTGCAAACTCGGGTGATCTGCGGGCACCCCCGCATCCAACATGGCCAGGGCAGTAAGAGCCGTATCCCATAAAGGCGACACACACGACTGCATCCTGAAGCCATGGTCGTCTTCAAGGCAAAAGTTCTCCAGCGCCTTCAACCCCTTGACCATAGCCGGGTGGTCCAAAGAATACCCCAGGTAGTGAAAAGCCAGCACCGAATACACCATCGGCGGTTGAATGCCTCCCCAGTCGCCGCTTTCCTCCTGACGCTCCAATGTCCAGGCTTCTGCCGCTCGAATGGCCCGCTCCCGCAAAGAACGAACAGGGTATTTCTCATACAATTTCGCCAACCGGTCGATCAGGGAAAATATCCTGTGGGTATAGGTGATGGTGGTGGTCGGTGGAAACAAAGAGGGCTTGTCGCCTACAAAAAGTTCGGGAATTGTTTTTTCGGAAGGCAGATCAAATTGCGGCCGCAGCGCCATGACGATGGAGACCGGGACCGAAGTGCCCCTGGCCCACATACTGAATTCATAGATGTTGAAGTAAAAATGCTCCGGCAAAAGCATCAGCTCCACCGGCATGGTCGGGATCTCATGCCAGTCGTATTGGCCGAACAGAGCCAGCCAGATTTTGGTGAACACCCTGGAGGACTCGACACCGCCTTGGTGTAAAATAAAGTCCCTGGCTTTCCGAAGACGCTCATCGGCGGGATCTTCTCCCGCCAGTTTCAGCGCAAAATAAGCTTCCACGGTGATGCTCAAATTGCCTTCGTCACCGTAGTAAAGACCCCAGGCACCGTTTGCCAGCTGTTCGTTGTAGAGATATTTGACCGCACTCTTTTGCACCTCGAGATTTACAATTCCCAGAAGATGCAGCAACATGATGTATTCACTGGTGATGGTAACGTTGGATTCGAGCTCCGCACACCAGTAACCCTCCTCGTGCTGGCTCTCTAGAAAATGCCGGCAACACTTCTGAACGGTCTTTTCGATCTGATGAATCCAAACACTTTGCGTGGTTCCCTGTCGGACACCCACTTGGTGGTTCAAACTGTTTGTTAGTTTGACCAGGTTATTCTTTTGAATAACTGTTGAGACCCGGCTTAGAGGAGCAGAACTCGGAGTGCCCTCAGCCGTCTCAGCATTTTTTCGCTTATCTTCGTCGTCGAGAAAAACAGCCTGGCTTACTCGCTTCCTTGTTCCTGGAATCATTCCGTCACCTTGATACAGTTATTATTTCTTTTATCGCCCCAGTTCCCGCGTCTCGCATTAAAACATCGGGCTAAGTGAAGGTTTCCCGCTGCAGTTAGTCTCTGGACTCAGCAGAAGCTGTTAACACTTTAGGTTGGACCTGAAAAACTGGCCCAGGTTTCGTATGACCAATGGAAGGTGAGTTTGGTTTGGGGGATATTTGGCGGGATACCAATTTGGGATGTTTCGAAGGTGGTCCTCTGCGGTCCAGTTTTGCTCCGTACCGCTCAACAAGCGTTTGTCGCGAAATCCAAATATAGTCTCGCCTAACCGTCCAAAGTTTATTGCCGTTTAAGTTCTCCGGATTAAAGGCCCATATCAATCCGGTCGTGTAGATATTCTTGAACAACTCAGAGAGACGCCTCCTTATGCTGTCCTCATCACTTTGCGTGGTTACCTCGAATCCCCAACGTCTGGCTTGCAGTGAAAAACTGGGGAAATCTCGATGGCTGCCGATAGTCGTGTCCCCATAAAATGCGTTAACTTTCTCCATTTGCGGATCTTGTTCTATGAATGCTGCAAGTTCATGTAGTGATTGAATCATGAGACGCTTAAAAGCCGCAGCCCATGCCAAATCAGCTCCGTTTTGCGGCATCGAGGGAAAATGTTCATTCCAAAAGTGCAATTCCGCGACACAGTCCCCTTTGAAAATTTTAGTGCCATCGGCCAACTGCATGTCACAGTGACTGTTGACCAGCGACAAACGAAGAAGGCATTCATCCTGAGAACTGAATTCATAGATTCTTTGCGATTTTTTGAGAAATGAATCCAGCCAGAAAATAGAAAGGCGTAAATTAGTGAGCATCCATCGTCGAATTGTCGGCAGTCGGCGGGATACGATCCAATAGGACCATCCAGTAACCATAATTGCAGTAATCGAAAGAAGAATCTTCATATCTCGATCATTTTGGTTATAGGTTCAGCTGTGAGTTAAAAAACAAAAGTAAAGAAACGATAAATCTGATTTTGAATTCTTACAGATGAAATTAAGAGGCACCACCTATCTTGTCAATTTGAGTTATTACAAACTAAACTTTCGGAAGGAGCGCATACGTTTTTTATGATCAGCTAATAGTTGACCGTAGAAGCTATCAGCCTTGATATTATTCAGTTGAAGTGCACTAAAAAACAGTATAAACAATACTTAATATGAGTCAAAGGCAAGGCTGCAAGATTACTTATCCTTAGAAAAGAAGCACATCGAAAACGTTCTCTCTTTTGAAGGAGAGCATTATTCAAAGCAGCAGGGGAAAATAATGGCGAGCTACACAACATTTCCTGAAGTAGGCCAGACAAAGCAAAATGAGGCTTATCTGGATTTCCTGCAAATGCTCACTGGTGTGGCGCTCATCTTGTTCATGTGGAGCCATATGATTCTAGTGGCCAGTGTCAACTTTGGGTCCGGTGCAATGAATGCCATAGCTGAGTTTCTTGAAGCCACTTACCTGGCGCAAACAGGAGGGCCGGTCATTGCTCTTGTTTTTCTGCTCCATTTTGTGCTCGCAGCCCGCAAGCTTCCTTTCCGACTCAAAGAACAGACCTCCCTCTGGTCGCACAGCGTCAGACTAAATCACCTCGACACTTGGCTGTGGCTGGTTCAGGCGATAACCGCAATGATCATTCTGATCATGGGATCTGTCCACATGTGGACCGTCCTCACCAACCTACCCATTACCGCTGCGAAAAGTGCTGCGCGCATTCAAGGGGGCTGGTGGTTGGTCTTTTACCTCATCCTCTTACCACTGGTCGAACTCCATGTCGGCATCGGCTTTTATCGAATCGGCGTGAAATGGGGGTGGATTAAAAGAGCCAATCGCGGCCTATTTCAGGGTATCGAGAAAAAGGTAACCTTAACTTTTATCATTATTGGTCTGGTGACCCTTTCTACTTTTTACTTCATCATCCAGGCAGCCGTTTAGGCCGAATCCAATATCCAAGCAAGGAGTTGCCATTGGATACTTTTTATACGGACCTGCTTTGTATCGGGGCGGGGTTAGCGGGCGAACGGGTAGCCGTTGAAGCTGCCTCGCAGGGTTTTGAAACCATCTGCCTGAGCATTGTGCCACCGAGGCGATCCCATTCCTCCGCAGCCCAAGGCGGCATGCAGGCGTCGCTAGGAAACGCATGCATGGGCGAAGGTGACTGCCCGGACATCCATTTTTCCGACACTGTGAGAGGTTCAGATTGGGGATGCGACCAGGAGGTCGCTCGCATGTTTGCTGAAACCGCTCCTGTGGCTGTTCGAGAAATGGCATTTTGGGGGATACCGTGGAATCGAGTTGTGGCTGGCAAGGGTACCTACTTTAAAGCGGGCCAACAATTTGAAAAGGTCGAAGCCAAAGCAAAGGAAGGGCTCATCACAGCACGAGATTTTGGCGGAACAGCCAAATGGCGAACCTGCTATACTTCGGACGGCACCGGGCATACACTGTTGTTCACCATGGACAACATGGTCGTGAAGCTTGGAGTGACGGTGCACGATCGGGTGGAGGCGGTTTCTCTGATCCATGACGGACAAAATTGCATGGGAGCCGTAGCACGCTGCCTCAAATCCGGCAAACTCAGGGTTTATCTTGCCAAGGCTACCTTAATTGCTACGGGGGGATACGGCAGAATCTACCGAGAGACCACCAATGCAGTCATCAATGACGGTTCCGGAGCTATTCTCGCCCTTGACACCGGCATCGTTCCGCTTGGCAACATGGAGGCCATCCAGTTTCATCCCACCGGAATTGTTCCAACCAACATACTGGTGACGGAAGGATGCCGCGGCGACGGCGGAACTTTAAAGGACGTGAATGGCGAACGGTTCATGCAGATTTATGAACCCGGCAAACAGGAACTCGCCTCCCGCGATGTGGTTTCCCGCTGGATGATGCATCATATCCGTAAAGGATTGGGTGTTAAAAGCCACTATGGTGACCATCTGTGGTTGGATATCCGCCACTTGGGTGCCCACCATATCAAAACCAAGCTTCGGGAAGTCGAAGAGATTTGCAACAAATTCTTGGGGATAGACCCCATTACCCAGATGATTCCGGTCCGCCCGGCACAACATTACAGCATGGGAGGTGTGCGTACCAATAAGGACGGCGCCGTCTATGGCCTCAAAGGTCTCTTTGCTGCAGGAGAAGCAGCCTGTTGGGATCTCCACGGCTTCAATCGCCTGGGCGGAAATTCCCTGGCAGAAACCATAGTAGCCGGAAGAATAGTCGGCCAAAAGGTCGTCGAATTCCTGCAAAGCTCTGATGTGGAATTCAAAACGTCATACGTCCAGTCGGCCGTGGGCAGAGACCAGGACCGTATTGAACGCATCAAACGCTGCAAAGACGGTAGTGAAAACGTTTATAAACTGCGCAACGCCATGCAGGATGAGCTCATGGAAAGGGTCGGAATATTTCGCAAAGGCAGCGATCTGCAACAAGCCGTCGAAAATCTTCAAATCATCCATGAACGAGCTCAGCATATTGGAATCAAAAGCAACGGTCTGGGAGCCAATCCTGAACTCGCATTGGCTCTGCGCTTTAAAGGCATGGTCAGGGTTGCTCTGTGTGTTGCTTATGGTGCCTTGATGCGGACGGAAAGCCGAGGATGTCATGCACGGGAAGACTTTGAGGAGAGGAACGATCGAGACTGGTTGAAGCGAACGCTGGCCACATGGAGTGAAGGGGAAAACCTTCCGAGTCTCAGTTACGAACCCAATTCAGCCGTCTGGGAGATCCCTCCCGGAGACAGAGGCTACGGGGCGTGCAAGATCATCTGCTCCGAAGATCCGACCGTCTGCAACGTTGCCGAAGACCTGCCGGAACCGCATTGATCCGGATGCTGGATGCCGGATAACGAGCAACGATTAACAATTATACTTGTTGAGGATGAAAAACTGCATTTGCATTCTGACTTTTTCTCTTATGAAACTTCGTTAGTTTCCCGTCATTCCCGCATGCTTCTGGCGGGAATCCATAAAGGGGGCAGAGCTGGATTCCCGCCAAAAACGCGTGGGAATGACCCGGGGGTGAAGTTGGAATTAATCAAACTGAAATGAAGTTTCATAAGAGACGATTGATTTGATCTAAAGTGCAACATTCTATCCTTAAAAATTATAACCCGCGCGAGGATTGATTGATGGCAAGATCTCTACAATTCAATATCTTTCGATATAATCCTGAAGATCGGGAATCCACGCCACATATGGAATCTTTCCATCTGGAAGAAACCGACGGCATGACCCTTTATATCGCCCTGAATCAAATACGCGAAGAGCAAGACCCGAGTCTGCAGTTTGACTTTTGCTGCCGTGCAGGGATTTGCGGCTCATGCGCCATACTGATCAATGGAAGACCTGACCTCGCCTGCCATACCAAGACAAAGGATCTGCCGAACGAAATTACGCTGATGCCCTTACCCGTCTTTAAGCTGATCGGAGATCTCTCGGTTGACACGGGCACCTGGTTTCGAGGCATGAATGAAAGGGTTGAATCCTGGATTCATTCAGATAAAGTCTTTGATTCAAATGCCCCCGAAGAACCCATGAGCAATCAAATGGCTGAAGAAATCTACGAACTCGAGCGCTGCATTGAATGTGGCTGTTGTGTGGCCGGCTGCGGGAAAGCCAACATGCGCGATGAGTTCATGGGAGCGGTTGCATTCAATCGCATCGCCCGCTTCATGCTGGACCCGCGCGATGAGCGAAGCAACAAAGAATATTTCGATCTAGTGGGCAGTGATGAGGGAATCTTCGGTTGCTTAGGCTTGTTGGGTTGCGAAGACGTCTGTCCCAAAGAGATACCTCTGCAGGATCAGTTGGGCGTACTTCGCCGTAAGATGGGGTGGAGTGCTGTGCAGCATTTGTTCAGCAGGATCGTTTCGCGCTGAACCGAAAACCGGTCCAATCGCCTAAATGAGGAGCATCTTATCATCTGTCAGATCCTGGCCTTTTAATTTTGAAAATTCGTTCAGCAGGTCATGGATGGTAAGATTCTGCTTCGTTCGTCCATCAACATCCAAGATAATTCTTCCATTGTGCATCATAATCAGGCGATTGCCCAGTTCGATGGCATGTCTCATATTATGAGTGACCATAAGCGCGGTCAACTCCATCTCCCGGATCAATTCTCTGGTCAGGCCTAAAACCTGCTCGGCTGTTTTCGGATCCAGGGCTGCGGTGTGCTCATCCAGCAGCAACAAACGCGGTCGACGCAAGGTAGCCATGAGCAGAGTGAGCGACTGTCGCTGCCCACCCGATAGGAGACCGACTTTGTCTTTCAGTCGATATTCCAGTCCCAGCCCGAGGAGTTTCAATTTATCTCGAAAGAGCTTGCGCTCCGAGTTCGTGACTCCCCAGCGGAACCCCGGCCTCAAACCTCTTCGGCTTGCCAATGCAAAATTTTCTTCAACACTCATGGAAGCGCAGGTACCCGAAAGCGGATTCTGAAAAACTCGGCCGACATAAGCCGCTCGACGATGTTCGGGCCAGTTGGTGGCCCGTTCACCATCAAATAGTATCTCCCCTGCATCGGGCAGATAGGTACCGGCTATCAGGTTCAATAAGGTAGATTTGCCTGCGCCGTTGCTGCCGATGACGGTGACGAAATCTCGATTATTAATGAATGAGCTTAAGGATTGGATGGCAGTCACTTCATTGATGCTGCCACGGTTAAAGATCTTCTTTAGTTTCTTGATTTCAAGCAATTGCAGTCCCTAGTGCGAAGTAACTCGAATAAATATCAGCTTCCCTGCGTCCTTTTCCAAAGTACCAATCGGTCTCTCAACAAGGGTACCGTCAGGCATACGACTACTAGAACGGCCGTTATGAGATTAAGATCGCTGGGCGTCAGCCGCAAAAACCCGACCCGATTGGTGAGCGCTATTACGATGGTCATACGATACAGCAGCGAGCCGCAAATAGCGTTCAGCGTCTGACGAAACACCGTTTGAGTACCAACCAGACTTTCTCCCAGGATGACTGAAGCAAGACCCGCTACAATTGTGCCGATTCCCATTCCCACGTCCGCAAACCCCTGGCTTTGCGCCACCAAGCCACCCGAGAGGGCAACCAACGCATTGGATAGGCTTACGCCGAGTACAATCATCATATCCGTGTTGACACCTTGGGAGCGTATCATTTGCGGGTTGTCTCCGGTAGCCCGCAATGCGATGCCTAATTGGGTATGCAGGAACAGATCCAGAAGAATTTTGAAACAGATTATAATCAATAAGAATATCAGGGGAGTCAGCAGGTAGCGAGGAAGACCGATGAAAGATAACGCATCCAAAATGGTGGGCTGATTGAGCAGGGTCAGATTGGGTCGCCCCATGATTCGGATGTTTATGGAATACAAGGCAGTCATCGTGATGATGCTGGCAAGAAGGCTCATAATGCGGAGCTTGGTGGCCAAAAAAGCAGTCACACATCCGGCCAGCGCGCCTGCGAGCATAGCGAACAGCAAGCTCAGGAAGGGATCCATCCCTCGCACTATGAGCGCAGCGCTGACCGCGGCGCCCAGCGGAAGCGAACCATCGACAGTGAGGTCCGGAAAGTCCAGCACCCTGAAAGTGAGGTAGACGCCAAGAACCATCAAGGCATAGACAAGGCCTTGTTCCAGAGCGCCTACAAAGACATAAAGGGACATGAGGCTCTAAAGCACCTTATCAGCTCGTTTTACAACGGTTTCCGGAAGCGAAACTCCCATCTTTTGAGCTGCATTCTCATTTACTACGAGCTTAAGATCCTTTAAGGTCTCGACGGGCATGTCGGCGGGATTGGCACCCTGTAGAATGCGCACAGCCATGTCGCCGCTCTGACGGCCCAAGCGATAGTAGTCAATGGCCAATGCGGCAATTGCACCACGTGGGACCGAATCGATATCGGCCGCAAATAGAGGAATCTTGTTTTCCTCGCAGACCTTAACCACCGACTCGAAGGCTGACACGACCGTGTTGTCAGTCGGAATATGAATGACATCAACTTGCCCCACTAGACTCTTGGCAGCCAGATACACTCCACTGGAGTTGCTCACCGTCGCTTCGACGACTTCCATGTTTCTCTTGGCAGCTGCTTCTTGAAGCTGCTTCAGTGAAGAAATCGAATTATCTTCGCCCGAATTGTACATGAAACCTATTCGCTTGGCTTTGGGTACAATTTCCAGGATTAGATCCAGTTGGCGATCTACCGGACTGCGGTCGGTTGTTCCCGTAACATTGCCGCCGGGATGTTCAAGGCTTTTTACCAAACCAGCACCCACAGGATCGGTGACGGACGAAATGACAATAGGAATAGTCTTGGTGGCATTCACACAGGCCTGCGAAGTCGGCGTAGCAATGCTGTGAATCAAATCCACATTCTCGCCGACCAATGCTTTGGCAATGCTGTTTGCTGTCGCCATGTTGCCCTGTGCTATTTGAATGTCATACGTGACGTTCTTGCCTTCTATATATCCATGCTCCGCAAGGCTGTCGATAAATCCCTGACGGGCCGCATCCAGCGCCGGATGTTCGACAATTTGACTGATTCCAATGGTAACCTTTTTCGCGTCCTGAGCTAATGCTGCCCCACTAACCGACAACACCAACAAAATGGCCAATAAGCTTTTAAAATAACGCATATTTATCCTCCTGCATTACGGCTCGTAAAATGACTATAATTCGGCAAGATGCCGAAGGCTATCCGCATTTCTGAATTTCTTAGTGCCGATAATCCTGAGAATGACTCGCCAAAGATTTCGCGATGAAGATACCGGCCCCCATCTTTTACTGTCAACCCATTCTTGCCGGATTGGCGGAGGCGAGTTTATCGGGGTAGGATGACCTGCAACTTCGCCTGAATGAGCTCGTGGTGAGTAAGACGCAGAAGCGTGGCAAGCTTGTGCACCAGATAATCTTCATGTTGATCCAGCTTGCCGTCAGTGTAGGCAATCCTCCAGATCATTTCAATGATTTGTAATTTTTGCTCTATGGTGGAATGCTCATTAATAAGATTTGTAAAACGCCAGAGATCTATGCTTTCTTCAAGTTGCTCGCTTGCTGCGGTTATAAGGGAATCAACATCTTCACCAGATAAGCCGTACTCTGTTTTGAGTATTTCGACGATATTCGCTTTTTCTGTTTCACTGAACTCTCCGTCGATGGTCGCCATCTCAAGCAAAAGCGCGCACGTCGCTATCCGTGTTTGTTGAAATTTTTCCTCTTCGTTATCCGAGAAGCCATGCTCTGAAATCTTATTAAAAAAATCTTTTATAAAGTCTATCATTGCCCTTTCCTATGGAAATGCCGAATGCAGAATCCAGGAGTCACAATCCGGAAGGTGATGAGACTCCTCATTTAGCTTTATGCCTCCAGGCTGTCAAGTTCTTGTGGGTCAGGGTGGGCGAAGCACTCCCTGACAATGCCCAGAGTCAACCCAAACTGCCTTGTGTCGTTCAGCACTTTTAACCCACCTGAACATTTGCAGGACTCAAGCCCTGCTCTACGCTAGTTTTGAAATAGACACAACGCTATTAGATCTCGAGGCGCTTGGCAATAGAAATGAAGAAGGTTGTGCCTCGCTGTGGGCCAGGTACAACCCAAACCTCGCCTCCGTGTCTCTCGGAGATCTCTTTGACTATGGCCAGGCCCAAGCCAGTCCCTGAAATTCCCCTGGACGTTTTGTCTCGCTTAAAAAGCCCGAAAATTCTCTCCGAATCTTCGGTCGATACACCTACTCCATCATCCGCCACCGAAAAAATAAAAAAGTCGGCGTCTTCCTGGTATCCAACCCTTATTTCGCTCAGCCTTTCCCCACCGTACTTTAATGCATTATCGACAAGATTCCGAAACACTCGATGGATGGACAGCCTATCTCCATCGATCTCTACCCGGACATCCAGACCGACCCAGTCCACCTGACGTAAGCTAAGCTGAGTGGAAAACTCATCGTGCACCATTCTTAATATTTCGTTTACGTTGAGTCTTTCGATAATCACCGGCGCCTCTTTGGCCGCTACATACATGTTAATCTGCTCGACCAGCAGAGCCACATGTTCGGAGGCCTTGAGTATCTGTTCGCAGTACATGCGTCCCTTTTCATCAAGGGCTTTCTCATAATGCTTATGCAAAAGTTTCGCAACTCCATATATTCCGATTGCCGGACTTTTCAAGTCGTGTATCACTGAATAAGCGAACAACTTTAGCTTTTCAGAACTGTTGAGCAAGGCCTCTTCGGCTTTTTTGCGCTCGGATATCTCGTTCTGCAGGTCTTCAACGGCGGCGGCCAGGGCAGAAGTTCTCTCCCTGACCCTCATTTCCAGCTCATCGTGCGCTCTTCTTAAAGCCTCCTCGGCCCGCTTTCGGCCGGTAATGTCTACGCTGACTCCGACCAGTCCGGCCAAAGCTCCTTCTACATTGGAATAAGTTGCTTTATTGAGGATAATCTCGCGTCTTTTTCCATCAGAATAAACCAGGGAAGTCTCGTAGACCTGCTCTCCAGGATTTCGAAAAAGCTCTGAATCCATTTGACTATATTCTTCCGCCAAATCTCTCGGAAGTACATCGTACACTGAACTGCCCACAATTTGTTCTCGATTCAAGCCCAAACGAACCTCGAAGGCTTTGTTGCATCCTACATAAAGGCCGTTGGTATCTTTGTAGAAAATGGGATTGGGTATGGTGTCAATAAGCGTCTGCAGAAAATGGAGCTGGTCGCCAAGTTTTTTTTGGGCTCTTTTTTCTTCTGATATGTCTTGAATGATTCCGGTTCCACCCAAAACCGTGCCGTCTTCCGCCACAATTGGGCTGAAGTCCGCTTTAATTGGTGTGACTTTGCCGGTTCTTCTGGAAAGATAATAGCCGTCGTAGTGTGCTTGTTTACCAGATAGACAGACGGCAATGGCCGACTTCATTTCCTCGTCCTGCAAGTAAGTAAGCGGATTCAGCCCAATGAATTCCTCTCTGGAAGTGTCGCTCATCCTGGCAAGGTTTTCATTGTATGCCGTAATGGTCCCGTCCGGATCAAAGTGAACGATTCCAAGAGGAGAATTCTCGAAAATCATTCTGTATTTCTCTTCAGACTCGAGTAGCTCTCTTCCCGCGCGTTTCAGCACTGAAATATCGGTTATGGCGGCAATGGTTCCCGCGAATTCACCGTGTTCATCAAAGACCGGCGATGCTGAAATAATGATGGCAATGCTCTCTCCATTTTTCTTTAACATTTCGATCTCATACGAAGTTTGCGTCCCAAGTCGGCGTTCAGCAATTTGTTCTTCGTACTTTGCGCGATTGGCTGCATCAAATAAATCAAGCATTCGCAGCCTCAACAATTCAGCTCGGGAATAACCGAGCATTTGGCAAAACCTGCCGTTGACGTAGGTGATGATACCCTGGTCATCCTGGAGGCCAAGCGCCTCGTTCATAGTTTCTACCAGCATCCGAAAGAGTTGCTCGCTTTCGCGCAGGGCTTTCTCTGCATTCTTTCGCTCCGAAACTTCGTGTTGCAGGGTCTCGATCGCCTGCTCAGATTTAGACTTTGAAACCATCAAATCGGCTACCAACTCGCTGTTCTCAAATCGCAACCGCAAGGACTGGATTGTTGTCTTATGAACGTAATATGCGGTGTTCACCATGATGGCATAAAAAATCACCAGCAGGCCGCCGATTGCTACTTCAATCTCGGTTCCCTGGCGCAGCAGCTGGACAGTAATTGGAGCTATGATCGGCAGTGTATATAGGAGAAATCCTCTCAGCATTACCGAGTAGGTTCCGGTAGCTCCGGCGACCATACCACCCAGCAGAAACGCCAGGAAGACTTCGTGAGCCAAGGATTCATAAGGAAACAGAAAGATTCCAGCCGAACCCATTAGAACACCGGACGCCAATAGCCCCAGCATGAAATAAACAGTCCATCGATCGGCATGAGTGTCTTCCAAAGAGGACTTGCGGTAGGATTTGATCAGCCGAAGTCTCAACCAGACGGCCAGCAACACCGAGCCGAGCCATAGGATCAGCTTCCAACTGGCAATGACCTTCCACAGGACTAAAGTCAGCACAACAGAGTTCACGAGGGTAGCCAGCAGTCCTGCCGGAGCCTGTGTGTAAAGCAGTTTTATCTGCTCCATGTGAAGTCGGTCGGCTTCACTTGGATGCGAAGATGCTCCCTCTGGGTAGGGAGCTGTTCCTTTCCTGTTCATACACTCTCGTTCTCTGTCGATTTCCAATAGTCCTTCTTTGGGACCTTAAAGGTTATTTTGGTCCCCACGTTTGCCCCACTTGATATATTGATGGTGCCACCGAGCATCCTGATTCTCTCATCCATCGCAGTCAAGCCCAATCCACTGCCAAATCCCTTGTCTTCAGAAGCCTTTTCAAGATCGAAGCCTCTGCCATCATCTTCTATGCGAAACGTGACAAAATCTCCCTCCTGCCGAATAACCAGGGACACATGGGAAGCCTGCGCATGTTTAGCAATGTTAGTCAGGCACTCCTGGAAAATCCGATATATGAGTGTTTGTGAAGCAGGCGGAAATATTCCTTCAATGTCTTCAATTGAAACTGAGGATCGCACTTGCGTTCTTTTGCTGAACTCTTCAATCAGATAACGCAAGGCAGCAGAAAGACCTAGATTTTCGAGAATAAGCGGGCTCAAGTCGCGCGACAAACGATGCACGTTTTCAACCACTTCATCAATATAATGCAGCATTTCCAGGCACTTTTCCTTTAGAACATGCTGTCTGTCGCCAAGCTTTTGCTCAATCGAGCGGGCTTGCAATTTTAGAGCCAGTAATGACTGACCCAGTTCATCGTGCAACTCCTTGGAAATCCGCTTTTGTTCTTGTTCCTGGGCAGTAATCAGCTTGGAGGTCAGGTAACGAAGTCTCCGTTGCGATCTTTCCAAAGCCTCTTCGGCTTTTTTGCGCTCAGTGATATCACGAATGACAGCGGTGATTAAACGTTTGCCATTTTTAAAATAATAACTGGCAGAAATCTCAACTGGAAATACGATCCCTTGTTTGGTTTGGTGGTATCTTGAGGGAATTTTATTTATCTTTTCCTGCATATCTAAGAAGGATTGTTCCGGCTCTGCAGAAATATCAAAACTGCTCAACTTTGTCATTTCACCTGGATTATAACCATACATGAGGTTTGCCGTCTCATTGACATCCAGAATATTACCGGTTTCCTGGTCTATTATCACGATGGCATCCTGAGCTGCATTGAAGATACTTCGATATTTCTCTTCGCTGTCACGCAGCTTTTGTTCGGCCAGCCTATGATCTGAAATGTCAAACACCGTTGCCACAACGCCTACGATCTTTCCAGCGCTGTCAATGCGGGGGCTGTAAACCCCTGTGACCCAACCTCTCTTGCCAGTCTGCGGAACCATAAACGGAATGTCACCAGACCTTACCGTCTCTCCCTTTAAGGCTCGGCTCATCATTTGCAAGACCCCAGTCTCCTCCAAATGCGGGAAAAAATCTGAAGGACTCTTTCCGAGGACCTCCTTGGACAGTATTCCAGTCAGCCTTTCCATGAACTCATTCCACAGCTGGTAGCGAAATTCTTCATCGTAAACAATGATACCTTCATTAACGCCGGAAATGATGGTACGTAAAAAATGTCCCGAGGTCCGCAAAACCTTCTCATTAAGTTTGTGCTCCGTAATATCGTAGTAATGCTCGATGCGGCCTCCCGCACACAAACCCGACCGGATAGGCTGACTCCAGTGTTCGAGCCAGCGATCTTCGCGGCTGCCGTCTGCCAGCACATGACATTCAAAATGCTCCACGTAGTCGTTATTTTCATAGGAAGCAAAAATTCTTCTGGAGATCTCTTCGGCATTTTCGAAAAGCTCGGCCCTGCGCTGCGTTATGAGTTCTCTCTTGTCCTTGCCGATGGCGTCTTCCCTGTTCAACCCGAAAAACTTTTCCATGGCGCTGTTTATCCAGACGATGTGAAAATTTCGATCTAGAATACAAATTGCAGCTTTCAGTATATCGAGAACCTCATTGGTAGTGGATCGGGTCCCAACGGCACTCTGCGGAGACCCAAATGGATTCGCGGAATTCATCCGGTCAGCTCTCAATGCGGCGAGTCGCGCTCGCAACCTGCGCACCTCTTCCGCCAGCTGTCTCTTACTCTTGTCTTCATCTCTCATTGTATTTCCTGAAAGAGCCGCTTTCTTTGCTTGAATTCCGAGACAAATTCAACTGAAATTTAGACGATATGAAATGAAGGTATCCTTCAATACACTCGTTTATTGAACGCCAGTATGGTCTAGAATAATTGCAAATGCTGAGGTTACCAAGAAAAATATTATGAAGGCTCGCTTGTGGTGACACAGCTGACGGATCAGGTTGAGGCGTGCTCGGGGCTCTCTCGCTCCTGCCCGAAAGCGAAAGACACGCGTAGAATTCTAACAACCATCCCGAATTTTCTGACGATTGCGCACGGGAGTCTTGTTTAATCTCGGGATGAACGGGATGAGATAGTGTTGCCGCTTCAGTGTGAAATCAACTGACCCGACAAACAACTTGGACAATACGAATGAGAGACAGAAGATAGAGCTTTGATCATAAAAAGTACACCCGCCGGCCCCCCGCTCAAAAGAGAATCGGCGGCGACATAAAAGCATCGAAACGTCGCAGAGAGGCATTCAGAATCAGCCAAATCTACCCTCATTCTTATTGAATAGACTTCGCAGCAGCTGCGGATTGACCAGATTTCCCTTCACGCGCCAATTTGCGCTCGTAAGCCGCATCAATTTTGAGAATCAGGTCGTCCAGTGGGCAAGGTTTTAGCAAATACTCATACCCCCCCAATTTCATAATTTCCACAGCCACATCTACACAAGCGTGTCCTGTCAGCATGATTACTTCAATCGCCGGGGCAATCTTCTTAATCTTTGCAAGTGCCTCGATGCCGCTCATGTCCGGCATCTTGACATCAAGCAAAATCACGTCGTAGCCCTCTTTGCTCAATTCCTGCAGCGCTTCTTCTCCGCTGCCGGCAGTAGTGGCGGCCACACCGGAAACCGCGAGCAGCTTTCTCAGTGTGTTCCGGAAGCGTTCTTCATCGTCGACAATCAAAACTCTTGGTCCGGAAGACATTTTTACTCCTCTCCTTTCCTCTGTTTGAGCGGAAGATCGACAAAGAATGTAGTTCCCTCCCCGACTGCACTCTCCACAGAAATTCGACCTCCAAGTCTTGTTATTATTCCGTGGCAAATCGACAGGCCTAAGCCGGTTCCCTTACCCTGTGGCTTGGTGGTGAAAAATGGATCGAATATCTTGCTAATATCTTGCTTGGGGATACCGCATCCTGTGTCTGTTATCTCTACAACTGCCGAATCATTTTGACCCACACGGGTAGTGACTGTTACGGTGCCATCATGGCCGATCGCGTAAACTGCGTTGTTCAGCAGGTTTAAAACAACTTGCCGCAACAGAGGCGGATCGGTAAAAATAAACGGCAAATCTTGTTCATATTTTCTGGCAATGATCACGTTTTTATGCACTGCCTCTTTTTCTACCAGTTTTACCATATCCTCAATCAATTTATTGACGTCGGTCGCTTGAATCAGGGGATCCTTCTTTCTCGCAAAATCCAACAACTTGTGAGTTATATCCTTGCAGCGATCAACTTGCCGAGCAATTGCTTGCAGTGAATCTCGTAGATCTTCATACCGCTCGCTCTCTTCGCTGCCCCCCTCCTTCAAAAGGTGCCGCATCCATTCTGCCTCCTGGCCGATAATGGCCAATGGATTGTTTATCTCATGCGCAATTCCGGACGAGAGTTCACCGATGGATGCCAGCTTTTGAGATTGAATCAACTGCTGATCGAGAAAGAATTTTTGTTTGTTGCTTGCTCCGACAAGCTGTATCAAGTAGCGACTTGAGTAGAGGGCAGTTCCCGCCAGCATCAAAGCAACAACTGAATAGCCGTATTCATTATTAAACCATAGGCCGACAGCCAGCATGACCCCTAGAATACACGCCAGGTACTGGTGAAGAAACCGATGTTGAATGTCTGCTCTGGTTGGCATACGACCCTGTTTATGATGAGTGCAAGGTATCAAGAAGCGCCCTATTTAGTGTCCATCCGGAAACCTTTTTTACCGCAGTGACGGGGTTTATCCCCATATGCATCAAGCTAGCGGGTTTACGGTTCATGAAATGGCCGCCGGTTGTCTGGTTGCCTAGGGCCTTGTGCCTGTTTCCATGACGCCCACAAGGGGCTAGGCTACAACGATATGCGATTAGCTTGATGCATCCAGGGCTTATCCCCGCCTGCGAAACTATGAATATGCAAAGAGTTGCGGGCGGGCACTGCTATCTAATAAACTGTGTGTCCTTTACATGTTTTTCATGCAGCAGCTTCCTCTCGTACGCCTGCTGTATCTTCTCCAGCAAATCATTAATGGAAGCCGGCTTCATGACGTAATCGAAAGCTCCAAGTTGCATACCCTGCATTCCGGACTCAACGGATGCGTGTCCTGTGAGCATGATCACTTCCATGAGGGGACGCTTCTTCTTCATCTCTTTTAGAGTCTCAAGGCCGTCCATTCCCGGCATCCTCACATCCAGGATCACCACGTCAAAATGTTGATGCTCCAAAAGATCGAGGGCCGCCTTTCCACTCTCCACACCGGAAACGTCAATTTTTCTTCGTTGCAGCCGTTTCACAATTGTTTCCAGAAAATCCAGTTCATCATCCACAACTAAAACCCTAAAACCTTCCATTTCTTACTAACCTCACTTTCTCAACCGACAGGCAGCGAGCGGAAGGGAATTCATTGTTTATTACCGGAAGCCTCGAATTATACTTTTTCCTGCTTAATCACCGGAAGATAGATGGTAAAAGCCGTGCCTTTCCCCATCTCACTTGCGACCATAATTCGTCCACCCAATTTTTCCACGATGGTGTGACTTATGGATAGACCTAATCCGGTACCCATGCCTACTTCTTTGGTTGTGAAGAACGGATCGAAGACCCTGTCCAGCCGATCGTTTGGAATCCCCGGACCATTATCCGCTATGGTGATGACAATCTGCTCATCCTTCGAATTGTGCTTTGTTTTGACATTGATCTCGCCGTCTTTTCCAATGGCGTCTATGGCATTATTCAAGATATTCAAGATAACCTGTTGAAGTTGCGAGGAATCACTGAGGGTAGTCGGCAAATCGGGATAATAGTCTGACTGAATGGTAATGTTGCGGTAGTGAGCCTCATTCTCAAGGAAATCAATCGTTTCATCCAAAAGTTTATTGATATCGACCTTTTCCTTGATGGGTTCCATGCGGCGGGCAAAACCCAAAAGACGATGAGTCACTTTTTTGGCGCGGTCTACGTGATGGTCAATCTTATGCACAGCATCGTCAAACTCTTTAAAATTCTCACTTTTCGAGATATCTTCTTCACTTAGAAGATCCATTATCCAACCAACTTTTTCCTTGATCACAGCAAGCGGATTATTCACCTCATGGGCTATACCGGCAGCCAGTTTGCCCAAAGCGGCCATTTTACCCGACTGTTCCAGACTGGCATCCAGCATTGCTTTTTCGCGGTCGGTCTGGATGAGTTGTCCTACGGTGGCGCGCGTGACAAAGACGGTACCGAGTACGATCACCAAAACACCCAGGGCAATGATGCCGATCATCATATATCGCGCTTCGAACAAGGGGCTCAGCTCTTGTCGCGGGTCCTCTTTTATGACCAGCATCCAATCCTTATTCTTGAGCCAGGTCGTCGCAAATAAAGCCGCTTCACCGTTGAGTCGCATGTTTTCCACGTGGATGCCTGAAAGCTGAGAACTGCCCGGTGCTTCTATCTTGCCCAGCAGTTTTCCTCCGAAACGCGGCGCCGTCTGCAATACGCCTTCCCTGTTCACCACGTAAGCATCTCCCCGCTTTCCCACTTGAGCCGCTTTGACCATCGTGTCAAAGATCTGGGTATCGATGGTTGCCCGAAGAATCCAGTTTCGATCCCCCTCTCGTCGCATTACGGCGATTATAAAATGAGGAAACTTCCTGAAGCCCATAAAAACGTCGCTTATGTACACTCCACGAAGCATCACTTCATGAAACCAACTCTCGTTTTTGTAGTTCACCCCTTCCAAATTATACGGGCCGACATACGCCACGTGGTTGCCGTCCTGATCGATGATGCCGATATCCACGAAAGACTTGGACCTTGTCTGCATCAGCGTGAAAACTTGATCCAGATATTTTGCATCTCTCAATTGATCGAATGAATGGGTATAAGCCAGCGTGTAGAGCTGCGACAGCCGTTCGTCGAAGAACAGGTCAATGGCATTTCTTCGGTTTTCAGTAAGCGTTCGAAGACTCTCCATAATTTTCGCAGTATAGGAAACGCGAAACTGGTAATAAATGGTAGCGCCTAAAGTGAAGAGCGGAACCAACGAAAACGACAGAGTTGTTGCGATGATTTTCCAATACAACTTTCGATAATCTTTTCGTTCCATTCAATCACCTTAGTCGCTCAATGATGGATTAGAGGCAGCTATTCATTGCCGCTGCAAATCTGCCGAAGAAAAGATAGGCAACGGTCGTGCCAAAGATGTCTGCACCACCGCATAAGACTTAAGCCATTATAACGACAAAATATTTTCTATTTGCGATGAGGGCATGGATCGGAGTGGAACTCACTGGCTGTCGATATTTTTTACATTGTGTAAAGGCAAGTTCGTTAGATGGCGAGCATTTGCTGGAATGAGTTTCATAGAAATGGCAGCGGAAGTCCCCCTTTTCCGAAAAGGGGGACTTTAGGGCTGTTTGTCTTGGATTTGCGGATACCCTACTAACCCGCGGCTATTGTTACCGGCATGCCGAGCAAGGGCCAGACGACCAACGCGGCAAAACCCACCACGATCATCAGTAAAATGCTGGCGGGGATTCCATACATGAAAAACTCGCCGCTGGTGAACTGCTTGGAATCGTAGGCAATGGCGTTGGGAGCTGCACCAACCAGCAACACGAAAGGCATGCCGGCGGTTACCAAAGAAGCGAAAAGGACCACCTGCGGCGCGACCCCGAGATAGGGGGCGATAACCAACGCCACCGGCAGGGAAATAGCTATTGCCGCAACATTCATAATAAAGTTGGTCATCACCATGACGAAGAAGGCAATGCCCATCACAAAAACAAACCAGTTGGCCTTCTGGAACATAACCAGCCAGTTCACTGCCAGCCATTTGGCGGCTTCGGTTTCCCACAGGCAAAAGCCGATGCTCATAGCCCCACTGAACAGCAGAATGATGTTCCACGGAATATTTTCCAAATCTTCGATGTCGAGGATCTTCAGAACAAAAAACAGAATCGTCGAAACCAGCAGGATTGCCGATTTGTTGAGGACCTTTAGCTCGGGAACGAAAGACTGCAAAGACATGATGACAATAACGCCGAAGATGATGGCTGCGGCCAGCTTCTCCTGGCCGGTAATGGCTCCGAGCTCGGAATTCAATTCCCTGGCGCGCTCCCTCAATCCCGGGATGGTCTTTTTTTCCGGCTTTAAGAAGATCATGAAAAAACCCCACAACAAAAACACCATCAACCACCCTATAAAGAACATATAATAGGTAAGCTGGAAGAACGTCACTTCTCTGCCGATTATTTCCTTGTAAAAACCTATGGCAACCGCTCCGCGCGCTGCTCCGAGCAGCGTGATGATGCTCCCCGCGCCGGCGACGTAAGCCATACCGATAAAGAGAGCCTTGCCGAACTTGGTTGGCTTATTGCCCTCCCCATAAAGTGCATAAATCGCCAGAAGCAATGGATATACCGTTGCCGCAACAGCCGTGTGGGCCATGATATGCGTTAATGCCGCGGTCACGACAAAAGTGCCCAGCAGGATCATGCTGGTCCTCTCTCCAACCACCATCAGCATTTTGTAGGCCAGTCTTTTGGTCAATCCGGTTTTGGTGAACACCATACCGATAACAATGGAGCCGAAGATAAATAAAACCGAAGGATCCATAAAATCCTTAAACGCAACCTTGGCCGGACGGATCAGAAACAGAGCCTGCAAAACGCCGATTGCCAAACTTGTGACCCCAATCGGCACGACTTCAAAAACCCACCAGGTTCCGGCAAGTAAGAATACGGCCAAAGCCCCTTTGCCCTCGCGTGTGAGTGGAAAGTGCTTGCCCATGGGATCTATGGCATCCGGCCAGGAAGGTGAATAATAAACGATAAGAAACAGAGCAACTCCGATTAAAATAAAAATGATACGACTGCTTATCTTGGGTCCGGAAGATTTCACCTCAGCGCTCATAAAATGCTCCTTACGATTAAAATCATCTCGATTTCCGAGTTCAAATTGCAGTTCAATCGGTTCACGATCGAAAGACCTCTATATCGAACAGGATTTGATCATCTTGCAGACTTCTCCAAATACGTCCGTCAATCGAAGAATACCGACGATGGATGTGTCGCGGGTTACCAACAGGGACTGGTGATAACCCATCACCAGCAAATGGATGGCTTCATCCAGAGTAGCATCCTCAGAAACATATTCGCCCTCGCTGTAGGTGACCATGATGTCTTTTACTTTCTTCTGTGCCGCCTTTTTGCAGATATCCTGCAGAGGCTTTTCCCACAGCCCATAGTTGCTGAGCATTGACTTGACAAAATCCGGACTCCAACCAAAGCGTGAAATCGCTTTCATGTCGCCTATTTCTTCGTATTTGGGTTCCAGACTGCGAAGTACATCGAACTGGCTGACCTTGCCTATGATTTGTTGATTCTTGTCTAACACCAGAATGGCTCGATGCTTATCCCTTTCGGCTGCTTTGTCGAACTTTTCCTGCACCGCCTCCAGGGCCATTACCGCGTCATGCAAAGTGGCCTCTTCGGCAACCGTTGCGTACTCGCTTAGAGGCACCATTAATTCTTTGACCTTAATCGATTTCATAGTCGTCCCCTTCTAGACTCTCTCTCAATCCCCATACTGTGTGAATGGTCTCACAAGGCAGGATCCAACAAAAGGCAGTACGGTCCATCCCCCCGCATTGTGCCTTAGCGTTGAACAATGCCCTCGAGTTTGTTCGGATTCACTAGCCCCATCCCTTGGTCAGCATGATCCGCTCGATCTCTGCATTGCGAATGCGCTCTTCCTGCTCCACTTTGCGCTTGTAAGCCTTGACTATTTTCGCCACCAGTTCCTTGGTTTCAGTGGGTTTCATGAGGTAATCGAAAGCGCCAAGCTTGAGTCCTTCCACCGCTGATTCCACGGTAG
The DNA here is from genome assembly GCA_963781715.1 of uncultured delta proteobacterium. Classification (GTDB taxonomy): domain Bacteria; phylum Desulfobacterota; class Syntrophobacteria; order Syntrophobacterales; family Syntrophobacteraceae; genus Desulfoferrobacter. The sequence goes on along the minus strand of CAWAGW010000011.1, from coordinate 184,052 downwards.
CGTTGCCGGTCAGCATGATGACCTCTAAAATAGGCTTCAACTCCTTGATCTCACGCAATGTGTCGATCCCATCCTTGCCCGGCATGAGAACGTCCAAAACAACGACATCGACATCCTGCCGGGAAATCGCCTGCAAAGCTTCATCACCGCTAAATGCCATGCTCACATCAAAGTCTCGGGTTTCCAACCTTTCCCCCAGAACCTCCACAAATTCCTTCTCATCATCAACCAACAGCACTTTAATCCTCATTCAAATCTCTCCTCAATAGACTTTGCTCTCGGTTTTGGTTCGAATCTTGAAACCACCATCCACTCTCCGTCGATCCAAAATCTCCCTAAGATTCCTTCTCTTCAGCACCACCCACGTTGTTGGGTTCGTCTTCCACATAAGGTTTTTGTTCGCTTTTAGAGAGCTCGATCTTGCCGCACTCCAGCAAATTCTTTCGGCGCTGGTGTAAGTGCGATTTTTTGACCTTCTTTTGGTTTTGTTTGTGTTGATCGGCGGCTTTAATTCGGCTTAGCAGAGTTTCGATGTCGAATGGCATCAGCAGATCATCGAAAGCTCCCAAGCGCATGCCTTCAATAGAAAGGGAAAGATGCCCGGCAGGCAGCATCAGGATCACCTCGGTGGAAGGCCGCATCCTTTTAATGCTGGTAAGCAATGCCAAGCCCCTTTGCTTCAGCCCTTTAAGTCCCAACAACACTACATCTATTTTTTCCTTTTGAACAATTTTTTTCGCTTCCACTACATCAACCGTTACAAAGACTTGGTATTTCTCAATCAACAAGCGTTGAGAAACATTCTGGCAAAAATTCTCATCGGTATCGATTATCAACACTCGTATCGGCATGTTTCGACTCAAATCGGTGTTCCAGCAACTTTCACAGCAGCACCGTGCAAGAAGCAAGGTCTTCGGCAGTGACTTCAATCAAAGGCAGTCCCGGTAGTGGCAATGGCAAGTTCCATGCCAGAATATTTTAATAATGATTACGAAGAATTAGTTATTAGGAAGAAAGGTTGGCGCGAACTGTGAATCTAATTGAAACGATTTAAAACAAATGGATTGATCTAAAATGAAACAAAATAAAACTATCGCGGGTTCACTGCAATGCGCAATCCACTGCAAGTGGTCTCCCATATGCCAATCACAAATCTAGGGCACAGCACACTCGGTCAAGCCGATGAAACGGTCTTGCCAGGCAACCCCATGCACGCACAGCCGGCTAAAAGCCTCTTCGGAGCATGATCTTTTCAATTTCCGCCTGGCGGATTCGGTCTTCGTGCTGCGCTTTGCGCTTGTAAGCCCTGGCGATCTTGGCCACCAGGTCCCGCGTTTCAGTCGGTTTCAGTAGATAATCGAACGCCCCTTGTTTCATGCCTTCCACAGCGGTCTCGACGGTAGCGTTTCCGGTCAGCATAATGACCTCGATTAGGGCATTCAACCGTTTGATCTCCCGCAAGGTTTCTACACCATCTTTGCCCGGCATCAGTACATCGACAACAGCCACATCGACTTCCTGCTCCTGCAGTTTTGCCAGAGCGTCGTCGCCGCTGTATGCCTTGACCAAATCAAAATCTCTTGCTTCCAACCGCTCAGCCAAAACATCGACGAATTCTTTCTCGTCATCTACCAGCATGACCTTGATTTTCATTGATTCTCCCCTGACTGCATTTTTGTACGTTCAGCAGACGGATCCCACAGCTGTTCTTTTCAACCGTCAGAACCCGAATGAGCCCGCTTTAGAGTGTCCACAATCTCACCAATGTCAGCGGGCTTTTGAAGATAAGCGAAAGCACCCAAGCGGCGGGCAATCTCCGCATCCTTTTGGGAACCATGCCCGGTAAGGATGACGACCTGAACCTGCGGGTGTGTCTTCTTTACTCGACGCAGCACCTCCAACCCATCCATGCCCGGCATTTTGAGATCGAGCAACACAACCTCCGGCACATAATCCTGTACCATAAAGAGTGCCTGTTCTCCGTTGTGCACAATCTTTGTATCCAGACCCCGCATTTGTAAACGCTCTGCAAGAGCAAAGGCAAATTCCTCTTCATCGTCAACTAACAGAACTTTGAATTGCGCCATCAAGTTAACTCCTGCCAGCTGTCTGAAAAATCAGCATGAATGCATTTATTCTTTCGTCTCGACAAAGGCGAGGGTAAAGCCGTCTTGATTGTCGGTAAGGATTTCCCCGCCCAGCTCACCAAGCAGCTCTTGGGTAGCCCGGAAGCTTTCCGACGATTGCACCTTTTGTTTAGCGGTAACCATATCACCAGTCTCGCCGATCAAACGAATAGACATGCAGGGTCTCTTTTCGCGTAGCTCAACTGTGAGGTCGATTTCGCTTCCTGCCTGCATCTGATTCCAACAACTTTCCATCAAAGTAAAAACAGCCATCTGCAATTCGACTGGTGAAGTTACCAGCGCCACCGCGGATTCCGAGCAACTCGATTTTAAGGTCACCTCTTTCAGACGCGCGAAGCGCTCAGAAAGTCGGACCAACTGATCCGCCAATTCATTGAGCTCGATTCGACTGACGGGTTCATCCGGGCTGTGCGCAAAACGGTTGAGGCGGTTTGCCAGTTCCACACCACGCTGCACCTGCTGCCGGATGACCAGGACTCGGCGAGAGAACCTCTCCCAATGTGGGAATGGATCATCTTTTGTCAGCAATAACAGATCTTCCATGAGACCGGAGGACTCTTTGATGATGGCCAGAATATTCTTGATTTCATGGGTAAACCCAGCCGTGATTCTGCCGAAAAAAGCCAACTCTTTTGCGGTGGTTTTTCTCATCTTCTGCTCCAGTTGAAATTATAGCCTGGATAGCCCCTCACCTCATCATCCATGTTCCTTTAAACACATCGAGTGCTCGCCATCCAGACTCGATTAGTTTTCACCGACGGCCTCACGGATTTTGCCTATCAGATCATCTATGTTCAATGGCTTCACCAGGTAATCGAAAACACCCATGCGCATCCCCTGGATACCGTCCCAGGTCGAACCTTGGCCGGTCAGCAGAATCACCTTGACGTCGGAGTAATCCGCCTTGATTCTCTTCAAAACTTCAAGCCCACCAAGTCCCGGCATGAGAACATCCAGAACCACCACTTGGAAAGGCTCGGCCTCCATCATTCGCAGTGCTTCTTCCCCATCCGTTGTCACTCGAACGGGAATCCCACGCAAGCGGAGCCTTTCAGCAAGGGTTGTGACGAATTCTTCCTCATCATCCACCAGAAGCACGTTCCAGTCCTGCATGCTATCCTCCATATCCTTCTTTGGGCTTCTTCGGCAAATACGCGGTCATGGTTGTCCCCTGCCCTTCTTTGCTCTGAACCTCGATATCACCGCCAAGCTTCTTTATGATTCCATAGGTAATTGGAAGACCGAGTCCGGTACCTTTGTCTTTTTTGGTGGTGAAAAACGGCTCGAAGATATGCTTGAGGGTCTCTTCCGACATGCCGGTGCCGTTGTCCCTGATAGAAACAGCTACGGTATCAAGGTCCTTTTCCCATGTTGTAATGGCGACCAGACCGCCATCTTCCACCGCAGCAAAGGCGTTGTTTAAGAAATTTAAAAAGACTTGCTGCAGTTGTCCTCGATCCGACGCGATTCTGGGAAGATCTTCCGCTAAGTTCAGACGTAAATCCAGGTTCCTGTAAAGGGCCTCTTTTTCAAGGAAAGTTAAGGTTTCCTGCAGAATTTCGTTAAGATCCAATACTTCTATTTGAATTTCCATGCGGCGAGCAAATCCCAGCAGGCGGTGCGTGATGGAGCGGCAACGTTGGACCGATTGAAGGATGGCATTCACCAATGAAAGAAACTTTTCCTTATCTGGAAAGTCAGCTTTATACTCAATCAAATCCTTCATTAATCCTGCTTTTTCATTAACGATCGCCATTGGATTGTTGATTTCGTGTGCAACTCCCGCTGCCAGTCTGCCTATGGAAGAAAGCTTGTGGGTCTGCTGCATTTCGCGGAACGCCGCCTCGCGTTTTTCATCGGATTCGCGGATGCGTCGCACCAATACGCCTGCAATTTTATAGACCACCAAGATTATGACTACTATGCTGACCGCGAGAAGGATGGCCAGCTCACTTTTCAAAGTGTACCATGTTTTGAGGACTTCGGCTTTGGGCTTGACCACAACGAGTATGTAGGCCGGATGCACGAAATAAGCATATGAGAAAAAGACGTCCCTCCCTTTTGGACCTTTGTCTTCAATGACGTTGGCCTCATAGCTGATGGGAGGCAGGGGAAGTGGAAACTGTTCCAGAACGCCGCCATAGAACTTGGAAGGTGTCTGAAAAACGCCGCTTCTGTTGAGAAGGAAGGCGTCACTTTCCGGATCCAGCCCCATGGAAGCAATCAAATCATCAAATTTTTCCGTATCAACGGTAGCCCGCAAGATCCAGATTTGACCGGTTTCGGTTCGGTGTTGAACTGCCATGACAATATGCGGAAATTTCCGGTAACCCATGAACACGTCACTGATGTAGCTTCCTCGCACTTGCACTTCATGAAACCAGCTCTGTTCGGCATAATCCTTTCCTTTGACGTCATAAGGGCCGACATAGCTCACTTGAATCCCATTGGAATCGATCAATCCGAGGTCGACAAAACCACCGAATTCACGCTTCATAACTTGAAAGATGCGATTCAAAGTATTTTCATCAGCAAGCTCTTGAAAGGAGTAAGCCGAAGCTATGAAGCTCACCGCGGAAAGCCTTTCCGCCAGAAACAGCTCAAAAGAGTGTTTGGTCTTGTTTACCAGGACGCGCAGGGGGTTGACAATTTCGTCTCTCAATGCAGTCCGATACTGATGGTAATTTACAAAAGCCATTAAAAGAAGTGGGATGAGCGTCACCAGAATCATCAATATGATCATGTTGCGGCGGAGGATATTGTAGCGATCATGGGCATCCCCCTCCTCTGGCATATGCAGCAGATTCGCCATCTTAAACCATTTATTGACCGCCATTTCTATCCCCTACCAATCCGTCAAACAGAATATCCCCGCTCTTGAGTTCCCCTCTTGCGAATTTTTCAAGAACGCTATTATACGATCCCACCACGGATTCGATTATTTCTACTCTCTTCCAGGTCAGATAGTCATAATACTCTTGTTCGATCCCCCCGCAAATCACAGCCTTGACCTCTTCGGTGAGCACCATGTGGCACAACTTTTCGGCGGAGGCCTGCGGTAGAACCATAGTTTTCTCCTCGCGCACCACTCCTTCATCATCGACTGAAGCGATCAGCACCTCGGTAGCCAAATCAAAACGAGGAGCCACATCGTTGCCGTAAAGAGTCACCAAGACTTTACTTGCCATTCAAGCATCCCTGCGAATCTATCCCACTCAAACATCGTCGGTTGCCTCCCACTTGCGTCATCGCCCCCTTATTCCCCCATCCCTTGGGACATCCGATATCCAGCATCCGGCATCCGTTTCAGGATACAATTTCATATTGTTTCATTTTTCTCCACAACGTGCTTCTTCCCCAACCCAAAATCTTGGCAGCCTGGTTTCGTCGTCCTCTGGCCTTCAAAAGCGCCTCCAGGATCATCCTTCGCTCCATGGCCTCCCAGTTCGGTGCAGTCTCCTTATTATCCATTGGAATTATTGAGGCGGCGGGAATGACTGTCTGTGATCCTTCCATCCCAGGTGTTAACTGTGTCGTTTTTGCTTCAGTGAGATAGGCCGGAAGGTGTCGGGGTTGGATTTGATCCTCCTGGCAAATATTGAGGGCGTATTCAACGATATTTCGGAGCTCGCGCACATTTCCAGGATAGGAATAATTTTGCAGGATGCGTAGAGATTTGGCAGAAAAGCCCTTGATGGGTTTTTTGAATTGTGAAGAGAGGTTATACAGGAAGTGATCCAGCAACAATCGAATGTCTTCTCCACGTTCGCGCAAAGGGGGCAGCTGCTGCCGAACCACGTTTAGTCGAAACAACAAGTCTTCCCTGAAACGCCCTTCCCGGACCATCTGTTCAAGGTTGCGGTGGGTAGCGGTGATCACACGTACATTTACGTGAAAACCCCTGGTGCTTCCCAGGGGATAAACCACTTTGTCGTCTAGAAATGTCAGCAGCTTCACCTGCAAAGAAAGTGGAAGATCACCTATCTCGGTAAGATATAAAGTCCCATTATGTGCAAGACGGAAGCGTCCGGGCTTGTTTTCCATAGCGCCGGTAAAAGCGCCTTTTTGATGCCCGAACAGTTCCGATTCCAGAAGTGTTTCTGGTAAAGCCCCACAGTTAACCTTTACGAAAGGGCCTTTGGCACGTTGCGAGGCCTGATGAACTGCTTCGGCGACAAAGTCTTTGCCGGTGCCGGTCTCACCTGTAATCAAAACAGACGAATCTGATTGAGCAATTACCGGCAGTATCCGGAAAATCCTCTCCATTTCAGGGCTGCGTCCAATCAACTGGCCAAAGCCATAGGCAGTGCCGATTTTTCCATCGAGTTCGCGGAGCAGCCTGACGTCTTCCAATGTTTCAAGAAACCCGGCGAGGCGACCTTTTACATCTCGGATTGGAGCATACGTTACTCTCACCGGAATCTTTTGTCGGTCACGATTTATAATATCGCCATCAATGCATACAGGATCCGTAAGATCCTCCTTGCGCCCGACAGGGCACCGTTGCAGACAGATGTCGCTGCGCATAACGTGCGCGCAGGGGATTCCTGTCGGTTCAGGATGAACAAAGCCGGTCAAAGCCTCAAGGGCTCTGTTGATAAAAACGATTCGCCGATCGGGATCGAGCACTGCGATCGCAACAGGGATCTCATCCAACAGCGGGGCAAAGGCAACCGGTCGATTAAATAGTCCACTTATTTGTGATTCGTAAGGCAAGTTCATCTCGTTGGAATCTATCCTAAAGCTGCCGTTTGTAGTGCACTGCTGCAACGCCGGCTGGCGTTCGCGGGACTGGCACACTTCGCTGCAGCCAAGTTTGAACCAGGCGCTCATTCATTTGGCCCGCCAAGCCGGCTAACCCACTGTCTTCTATTCTGTGAGCAAAACGGGTAGGAATGAAGTCTAGAAGAAGTCCTCGAAGCTGTCAAAGAAAATGTTTCAAGAATGTTTCAAATTGATCCACCGCTCAGGCGCATGTTACTTCGTCGGTCTCGCTACAATCCTGCAAAAAGCCGTTGTTCAGTCCCAGCTCGAGCAATGTCTCGAAAGCCTGCCGGTATTCCTTTCGGGTTACCTTTCGATTCAATGGAGGCGAGGTCAAAGCTTTGTGCGCGGGAAAGTATTGGTTCATCAGGCTGACCCAGGCGTCCGGCCCCATATGGCGCAGTAGAAAATCCAGGCAATTCCGGGTTCCGGAAAGATTTTGCGGCAGGACCATATGGCGCACAAGCAGACCGCGCAACGCAATGCCTTGTTCATCGGTCTGCAGAGGACCGACCTGTCGCCACATTTCTACCAGCGCCGGCCGATTATAGTTTATATAATCCTCCCTTTGGGAGCAAAATCTCGCCGCTGTCACTTCGTCATATTTGATGTCGGGCAAATAGATGTCTACGATACCATCGAGCAGCTGCAATGTTTCAACACGTTCGTATCCGCTGGTATTATAAACAATCGGGATATGCAAACCGCGCGGCACCGCCAGGCAAAGCGCTCGAACCACGGCAGGCATCTGGTGGGTGGAAGTCACCAGGTTAATGTTATGCGCCCCTTGCTTCTGTAATTTGAGCATCCCGCCGGCCAACTCTTCCACACTTATAGTGCGCCCGATCCCCATCTGACTGATCGGATAATTTTGGCAGAAAATGCATTTCAAGGTGCATCCCGAGAAAAAAATGGTGCCCGATCCTCTCGTTCCGGATATGGGTGGTTCCTCCCACGGATGAATGGTCATGGCAGCAACCTTGGGTCTAGAATCTACACCACATGCTCCAGGCTCACCTCTGTTGCGATTGACCCTGCATTGCCTCGGACACAAAACACAGTGATGCAGCAAATCTTCCAGTGCGCGCGCTCTTTCTGCCAGCAAGCCCGTTGCAGAAAGCTTTACATAACCAGGAAGGCGCCTCACCTAAACCTTATACTCATCAAGGTTGAAAGATTTTCTTTTGCCAGAGCCCTGGCAGGGCAGCGAATACACGGTAGCAGTATTTTCCAAGCCCCGCAACCGATTGCTGGACCGGCATTTAGACAATGGCTTCGTCGGGACGGCGCTCACACGCTTTTTTCCACCACGAGCGCAGAGTTTACTTCTTTCACATCTTGAACGTCACGAGTGATTTGCACAACACGGCTTGCCTGAGCCTGGCTCGTCACGGTTCCGGTAAGAGTCACAACACCTTTTTCGGTGCTGACTTGGATATCGGAGCCTTCGGTATCCTTGCTAAACATCAGCACAGTTTTGACTTTGGCGGTGATCCATGCGTCACTGGCTGCACGACCGGCCTGCTCCATACTCTTACTGACCTTGCCTTTAACCTGTTCGGCCACCTGACCTAATGTTTCAACAGCGTTGCCTGGCCCTTTACTTTTTTGCTCTGCTTGACTTTCGCCCGACTCGGCTTTTTCGCTTCCACTTGTAGGTAAGGTTAGCTCGTTGACAACTTTTCGAACCCCGTTGGTGTTTCGGGCTATCTGGCCGGCCAAATCACGGGTCGCTTCATTTTCAACCTGACCATTGAGTTTCACGATCCCATCATCCGTACTTACGCCGATATTCAGACCATTTGTATAGCGGTTCCACATGAGTTTCGTTTTGACTTTGGCCGTGATGGTCATATCCTCAATCTCTCTATACCAAGACGACTGAGCGGAACCCGTTTGGCTCCCCTGAGTTTGTGGTTGAACCTTGATATCGTCCTGCACTTCTTTGATGCCATCCACCCCTTTTGCTATCTCGACTGCAAGTTCACGTTCCACAGGAGTGTCAACGGTGCCGCTCAGATGTGCAACACCCTTCTCTACACTCACGTTCAATTTGAACGGGTTCAGACTGTCGTTTAATGCATAGGTAGTAACCAGCTGAGCTTCCAGCCACGTGTCCGATTTTGTCACACTATCCATAGAGACCGCTGCAGAAGGAGCGTAATTAAATAGTGAGAAAGTTAAACAAAAAAGGAATGTTAAAATCGTTTTCATAGGTCTGCCTCCCTTAAGTCGCATGCAAAAGTCCCTAAGGCACAATCCAAACCGCCAAACCCTCGGCGCCATTCAATACTTTGGTCGTCACTCGTCCCATCAAAAATTCTCGAACCTTTGAGATACCGCGTCTTCCCATGACTATAGTACCATACCCGCCTTCGTGAGCCTCCCTTACGAGGTCACCGGCTCGGCTGAAACTGCGGGTTATGCATTTTGCAGAAATGCGTTGCGAGCTTATGCCGGCCTTTATCAGGCATTCGCCATAATCCACGAACATTTGTGCCAGTCCTTCTTTCAGTGATTCTTCCAGTCTAAATTCCATCTCTTGATCAAACTCAAAGACCGGAGCTCCAAACGACTCTCTACCCCTTATCACATGACAGAGAGATATCTCAGCGGACACGTTGAATACGAATTCCGCCAAATAATTCACGGCCTTTGCTGAATTCTCCGAGCCATCAACCGCCACAAGAATTTTCTGAGAACGGACATCCCCGCCAATCAGCCACACTGGGATATCTTCAATCAGCTCAACAGCCTTATTCGATACGCTGCCCAAAAAAAGGCTGTCCATTTTGTTTAATCCTCGCCGACCAATAACCAGTCCATCGTAATCTTTGCCGGCCTCGGCAACAATATCAGTGGCGGTACCCACTTGGCGTTCGCGCAGGATCGTGTTCAGTCGATCTTCATGAAAACCGAAACCAATCAGGACCGCCTTCATTGATTCAAGAAAGGCGAGGCTTGCATCTCTTTGTTCTCTCTCCCACCGTTCGTATTTCGCCTTCATTCTATCAATAAATTCTTTATCCAGATTGATCTGCCAAAAGATCTGTTCCGGCCTTTTGGGCATGATATGGATAAGGTTCACAAAGATCGAACGGGAACAATTCCGGGCCACGTAATTAACCGCATTTAAGGAATGGGGTGACCCGTCTACCGCAATCAGAATTCGTTTCGAGCTCTGCATCGTCGTTGGCCCTCCCAACTTATTTCTAATGGACACCACCGGGCGCCTGGCCGGCAGCGTCACCATTGCGTGTCCGCATGAACAAAGTCAGCGGTACCAGGACAGCCGTAAACCAGGAAAATAGCCAGAATATATCGTTAAACGCCAGCATATTAGCCTGCCTCAGCACTTCCCGGTAGATTGCAGCCAGCAGTCGTGACGAATCCGCAAAAGCTGCCGCATGACCGGGCAGAGCCTCCATGAGTTGCCGCACATATTCGCGCAACTGTGGACTGAATGGGGTAACGTTTTCCACCAGGAAAGTTTGATGAAACTGCGATCTCTGAACCAAGAGGGTCGCACTGAAAGCAACGCCAAAACTGCCGCCAAGATTTCGGAGCAAATTAAATATGCCGGAAGCGTTGCCCATCTCTTCTCGCGGAACGTTAACGTAAGTGGAGGCGGAGAGCGGCACGAAAAATAGTCCCATGCCAAACCCCTGGACGATGCGCGGCCAGGCAATGGAATAAAAATCGGCTTGTAGGTTGAAACCCGACATCAACCACAAGGAATAGGCCATGATGCTCAGCCCGATAGCAAGCAGCAGCCGCGCGCTGACTCCCTTTTTCATCAATATTCCGGCAACCGGCATGACCATTAAACTGGCCACACCTCCCGGTCCCAACAGGAGACCCGCATATAACGCAGTATATCCCATCAATGTCTGGGCATACAGCGGCAGCATAACGATTCCACCAAACAGGCAGAAAAACCCCATGAACATGATCATATTACCAGCCGCAAAAGTGCGGTCGCGAAATACGCGCAGGTTCACCACGGGATGTTCTGCACGCAGTTCCACGATCACGAAAGTGATCAGAGCCACTGCCGCAATAATGCTCAATACTACAATGAAGTTGGAGTCGAACCAGTCTTCTCTCTCTCCCTTGTCCAAAACAATTTGCAGGCAGCCGAGACCGAGCGCGATCAGAAACAAGCCCCATTTGTCAATGCCAAACGTGGTACGACGGATATAGGGGGGATCGTGGATCAGCAGGATAGCAAGAAAAATGGCCAAAGCACCGACCGGCAGATTGACGTAAAATACCCATCGCCAAGTCCAGTTGTCTGTGATCCATCCTCCAACCACGGGGCCAAGGATAGGGGCAAACACAACGCCCATGCCAAACACCGCCATTGCCATGCCATGCTCGGCCACAGGAAACGTTTCTAGAAGAATTGCCTGCGACAGAGGCTGCAAACCGCCACCCCCGAGTCCTTGAAAAATGCGCGCCACTACCAGCACCGGAAGCGTCGGCGCGGCCCCGCATGCAAGCGAGCTTACAGTAAACAGCGAAACGGAAAAGATCAGATAGCGTTTGCGGCCGAAAACACTGGAGAGCCACCCGGTGATGGGTATGATAATGGCATTGGAGACCAAATATGAAGTCAGAACCCAGGTAACTTCGTCCACACCGGCGCTTAGACTCCCCTGAATATGGGGCAGCGAGACATTGACTACGCTGGTGTCCATGACTTCAATAAACGTTGGCAGAATGACCGCCAAAGCTACAAGCCACTTATTGGTCTGTGGAACTGTTTGAGGATTCACTCGGATGTAACTCGGCTGAACTGGTTGGAGTACGCCCTGCAACGAGCCGCGGCCCGCTTCTGTCGGCAGTTGAAATGGTCACTTCCAATGAAAGCCCCACTCGCAGAGGGTAATCAGGAGGTGGCATGGGATCAAGCTCGATCTTAACCGGGACGCGCTGCACCACTTTGATCCAGTTGCCCGTAGCGTTTTCAGGCGGCAGCAATGAAAAGGCAGCCCCGGTGCCTGCCCGAATTCCAACCACCTTTCCATGATACGCGTAGCCGGGGTACATATCAGCATGCACTTCGGCAGGCTGCCCCAGGCGCACGTGCTCTAATTCGGTTTCTTTGAAGTTGGCTTCCACATACGCAGCTTGCAAAGGGATTACTGCAAAGAGTGCTTGTCCCGGCTGAACACGATCTCCAACCTGAATGCGTCTTTGCGCTATGTAGCCAGAGATGGGTGCCTTGACCGTACAGTAAGACAGGTTCAATTCGGCCATTTGCAGATCGGCCTGCATTTCCTGTCGCTTGGCCTTAAGAGAAGCCAATTTATTCTTTTCCACGCTGACCTGAAGGCGGTCAGCCAGTGCGCTCTGCAATTGTGCCTGGGCGCGTTTGATGTCTTGCAGGGCTCCTGCCAGCGAGGCTTTTGCCGCGGCAATTTGCGCATCTACGGCTTCCAGCTGTGCACTGGCTTTTTTATAAGCGGTACTCGCCTTATCTCGTTGTTGCTGCGACCCGGCACCCGTTTTGAGAAGGTTGGAGTAACGTTCATAATCCCGCCGGGTCTGAGTGTATTCGGCTTCGGCAGATGCGCGATGCTGTTGCAGTTCGTCCAGCCGATGTCTGGCCTCTCTCTCCTTGTCCTGAGCCCCCTTCAGCATCGCCTGCGCTACTTCCACCTGGGCTTCCGTTACAGAATCGGTGAGTTCGACAGTGACTTGCGAAACTTCAATATCCGCCTCAGTTCGCCCGAGCGCCGCCCGCCTTTTGTTGACTTCTGTCTGATAGTCGGCTGGATCCAGTTCAAACAATACGGCGCCTTCGGCCACAAAGTCATCATTATCGACCAAAAGCTTTTGTATGGTTCCCGGCACACGAGTGCTGACCATGGCACTATCCGCCTTTACGTAGGCGTCGTCGGTAGACACTCGATTGCGCATGAAAAACCACCAGTAGGCGCTGATTAAAGCGGTTACAAACAGCACTATTACCAACAACCAGGACCACTTCATCTTTTTGTTTTTGCCCCGTTTGGGTTGAGCCTGGGGGGAAGCGCTCGCATCAGCCATCTTTGCTTAATTCTCCTTGGTTATCGTTTTCGGGCGGGACGGTCGAGTCCGGTTTCCGAGTGTTCGCTATTACAAAGTAAACATTCACTTAGTTTAACAGCTCCACAACTTCTTATTTCATTCGGACCCTCTTTTAACACACTTTGCAGATTAGCTTAATTATTCTTTTCGATTCCTTCTTCTCTTCGGGAGGTTCAGCCTGAAATCGCAGAAGAAACCATGCCAGTCGGTTTCCACCCGAGGCCCCATTTGCACCACGAAGGACACGAACATCACGCCAAGGAGTTTATTTAACCGATTGTTTTTCCTTCGTGTTTCCTCGATTTCTTCCTGGTTGGGAAAGATAAGCTGCAGTAACACAATATGTCTTTGGGCTGATAATTTCCGGAGAGCATGTGGATGCGGAATTGATGCGGATTATACCCACCTGATGTCCCGGGGATGGAAGCATACCCATGCCTGCCGACCCGGGAAAAGCATTCGATCGCGCACTTCATTATCGGATAATTCGGCGTGGAAATAGATGGAATCCACCGCCGCGGTCACCAGAACTTTGCCGCTGCGCTTCTGCAAAGCGAGGGCCGATATTGTGCCGGGTAGGGCGTTCTTTTGAACCTCTTCAGTGGAAGTATCCGTATGAATAGATACCGATCCGGGATTTATGACTGCCACCGATTCTTCATTTGGTGCAGCTGTCACCACGATGGCTTTCCCACTTGAGAGGCGTCTTTCTGAGAACCCGTCTGAACGGCTGGACCAGGGACCGAAAATCACATTTCCCATGCCAGACCCGATGATGTTTCCTCTAAACAGGTGCAGTACTTCATCGCACACTTCGTTCAGCCAGGACCAATCATGACTCGCGATGAGAAGCGTCGTCCCCCAGTGTTCTCTGGCCCTCAGCGAAGCTTCTTTGATGAGAGTGGCACTCGTCGCGTCGACACTCGAGGTCGGCTCATCCAACAGCAATACCTGCGGACCCAGTACCAGACGGGAAGCCAAAGCAACCCTTTGCGCCTCTCCGCCGGAAAGTTCGTACCATTGTCGACGAGCAAACTCTCGCGGAGCCAGTCCCACCCAAGAGAGAAGCCTCTTGGACTCGCCCCTCGTAACCTTGATTCTTTCCTCTAACCTTCAAGCCGTAGGCTATATTCTCCATAACCGAACGTTTGAGCAGATAGGGCTCCTGATTGAGTAGTGTCACCTGCAGTCTGGCAGATCGCGTGGAGGATTCTATGCGGTTGCCCTTGAAAAATATTTCTCCTTGAGACGGCTTCTCGAGAAAGGAAAGAAGTCTCAATAGCGTGCTCTTGCCACTGCCATTCGGACCGACAAGTCCTGTGATGGTCCCGGAAGAAATGGAAATGCCTTCAATACCCAGAGCGACGAGATCTCCATAGCAATGTTTTATTCCCCTCAGCTCATAAATGCTCTCATTCAATGGCGTATCCTCCTGCGCAGGAAGAGCAGAGATAGGTTGACAGCAAAGGCAATGGTCATGAGCACCAGTCCCAGTGCTATCCCCATCCCGAACAGGCCTTTACTTGTCTCAAGGGCAATAGCAGTTGTTATGGTTCGAGTGTGCCACTTGATATTTCCTCCGACCATCATGGAAATGCCCACCTCGGTAAGAACTCTGCCGTAGGCTGTAACTCCCGCAGCAAGCAACCCGAAGCGAGCTTCCCAAAGGTTGGTGAGGAGAAATTGTCGCCGATTTGCGCCGAGCGTCAACAGCGTTGTGTGCAGCCTCTGATCCAGGCTTTCCACCGCCGTGGCCGCGAGTGCAACCACGATGGGTAAAGCCAGGATGGTCTGCCCAATGGCGATGGCCGGCAATGTGAACAGGAGACCGAATTCCCCCAGAGGCCCCCGGTACGATACAAAAGCATAAACAATCAGGCCGATCAGGACGGTGGGTAGAGACAGCAGCGTGTCGACGAGAGTTCGCACCATTTTTTTGCGGGGAAGGGTTGAGTAGCCCAAAAGAAAGCCAAGGGGGAGTCCCAGGCACAGGCTTGCCACCATGGAGTAAGTCGACACCTGCAAGGTTACCAGAATTGCCGAGAAAGTTTCAGGATCGCCTCTCACCAGTAATTGAAACGCCTTAATCAACCCTTCCAGAATGTAGTTCATAGGGCATTAAATATCCTACCTGATTCAGTTCCCATTCCTAAACTCTTAGTTCAGGGCTTTAGCCCCGCTGCGGGCAGGACTGAAATAGCAGCCCTAAAGGGTTGCGCTGCGTCAGGAAAAGACTCCTCGGATGGAAACTAATCTAAGCGATTGTAACGAAAGATCTGCTGCGGAAAGTCATCCGATCCCGAGTCCTCGTTATTGGCCGAAAAACAAAAAACCACCGATCCCTCCGGGACGAACCCATGATGCGTCCTCATGTCAGGATTATCAGGCACAAGGAACTCACAGCATTAACACCCTGGCCGGGTCGGTGATTGTTATTCAATAATCACCAGCTGGTTGGAGAAAAACTAGTAAAGCCGAGCACTAAGTCCCCCTTTTCGTAAAAAGGGGGACTTAGAATCGCTCCATAACCGATTACAGACTCCCTCCAAACTGTACTGGGAAGATCGAGAACTGTCATTTCTAGACGAAGGCGAGAAATCCGGCTTGTACAAGCATTCTATATTGCAGATTTCTCATCACAATGCTGAATTCAGCATTTTCGGGCAGCCTTCCAGTCCGGAGGCAGTCCCCGTGATTGCCGTTTACGCTATTTGGCGTTAGGCGTAAAAAGTTGTTTGCCCATTAACTTGAAGTCGCCGATCAATTTCTGAATTGGCGGAGAAGCCATCCAGTCGGAGAATTTTTTCGCCAGCTCAAATTTTGTGTCGGGGCATTTTTTGGGATTAATAGGGATCACGCTGTACTGATTGAATAATTCGGGGTCCCCTTCCACCAGAATCACCAGGGGCGGATTGCCCTTTTGATTGTTTTCATAAGTGATGTAGGTTCCGCGATCGGTCAGGGTATAACCATTACGTTCGGCGGCAACATTAATCGTCGCCATCATCCCCTGACCTGTCTGAATATACCAGGCTTCCTTATCTATCCCTAGAATGCCTGCCTTCTTCCAAAGAGCGATCTCCTTTTTGTTGGTCCCCGAGTCATCCCCGCGGCTGACAAAGGTTGCTTTGTCTTTCGCAATCTTTTTCAAAGCATCCGCCACCGAGAGACCTTTGATTTTTGCGGGATCGTCCTTGGGTCCGATAACAACAAAATCATTGTACATCACTTCGCGGCGGTCAACCCCATACCCTTCATCCACAAACTTTTTTTCTGCAGCGGGAGCATGCACGAGCAGCACATCCACATCGCAGTTTTTCCCAAGCTCCAAGGCCTTGCCGGTTCCCACCGAGACCCACTGCAATTCAATGCCGGTGTCCTGTTTGAAGCGCGGAGCCAGATAATCCAAAAGCCCGGTGTTGTCAGTGCTGGTGGTCGTTGCCATTTTGAGCACCTGATCTTCAGCATTGACAAACGGGGTCAGTCCCAGAGCCAAGATAAACATTAACGCCAGCGCCATTACCTGCTTCGACCTTGCCATAAAACGACCTCCTTTTTGAGTTGATGTCCCAAGTACTTGTAATACCTCTTCACCTAAACTGCGCGCGGCTTCCGCATGCCGGCCGATCGGCCAAGAAGCGCTCGCACAACATCAGACGAGCTGTCAATCGTCGTATTGCTCGGCGTATTCGGCGTCGTTGTAGAGCCCTTCTCCATATTTATCCTTGCCGAAATTTTGAATAATCTTCTGCCCTTCGTCCGAGGCGACGAATTCGATGAACGCAGCGGCCTGTTCTGCCTCGGGAGTCGCTCCCTCAGGCTGACAAAGAGCGTGATAAGTATTCACGAGAAATTTGTCTCCTCTGAAGAGAACCTTCAAATTGGGCAAATTCTTTTTTTCGGCCACCCATGTGCTGCTGTCGGTCATGAAGTAGCCTTGTTCGGCGTTGGCTTGCTTCAGAGTAGCGGTCATAAAATCATGTGTCACTACATACCAGTCCCCCGCTGGAGAAATACCCGCCATTTTCCAGATTGCCATCTCTTTTTTATGAGTTCCTGAGTTATCACCTCTGGAAAAGAACTTGGCTTTTGCCTGTGCGATCCGGGCGTAGGCATCAGCTGCGCTTTTGGCTTCGGCTATCTTTGCCGGATCGGTTGCTGGGCCGACGATGAAGAACTCATTGGAACCGATCAAAGTCCTGTCCACAGCCCACCCCTCCTCAACAGCCTTTTTCTCTGCCGCTGGTGCATGCACCATGATCATATCTACGGCTTTGTCCTTCAGGAGCTTCAGCGACGCTCCCGAGCCTGCTTTTTTCCATTGAATGGTCGTGTCGGTTTTGGGCGTGTAGACCTCTGCCAAAGCCTGCACCAATCCGAGCTCCCCGGGGCTGCCCGTCGCCAGTGAAAACTTGTGCGAGCCCTCACCGTAAACACCCGCATACTCTTCTCCAGCCAAAGCAAGAGCACAGAATGTCAAGACAAAAGCCACCAGAACTAGCAAAGAGTACCTTATCTTCATCCGCCTTCCTCCTAGCAAATAATGACTCATTGAACTGAAAAGTCGCTTCACCTTTTGGATTCCGCATTTTCATATAAACTCAAATCAGAAATTATCCCCCATTTGCTGCAAGCAATCAGTTCCCTCTGAAATGGAAAATTACTGTGCCATTTATGGCATAACGCATAATAAAAAAAGGAGCCCTTGTCCACATGAAAATTCTCAGTCTTGAAACATAGTTTGGACGGACGGCAATTAAGACATTGGAAGGATTTGGAAATCAGAGATCGGACTTATGCGGGAGTGAATTTTGAGAGGCAGGATGACTGCGGGGTGGATGGTATAATGGTCGTGCCGGGCAAGGCGAAAGCAATCGGCTGCTTTTTAGGGGGAAATGGAGGGCAAACCAAGATTTTTTTCAGAATTTGTCGAGACGCAGGCGCCGTCTTCAACATGTTAGTCCTTACCTGCTAACCTTATGGCCGTTTGACGAGAAGCATTACTCGAAATGTTGGTGAAGATTTAAAATTCTCCTCGTTGTCGAGTAACGGTCGCCGAATCGGTTGGCCCCCTCGGCCCGCATTTTCTCCGCATGTTTGTCCATATAGCTTTTCAGATCCGACATCGATTCAACTTGGTAGTGAATAGTCCAGTGCACCACCCGTTCATTATCTTCGCTTATCAGCGTATACCAGTCTACGCTTGCGAAGCCTTTAAAGCCGAGCATCTGCCGGATATGCAAGTCCAGCCGCTCACGGTATTCTTGTTCTACTTCCTTGTCCATCTCATGATTAACTTCGTAAACGATCATGGCGGCACTCCAGTCAATCATCCTTGTTAAAGATGAAAACTTGCTTTTAAGTTTTTTGTTTTCCCGCCGATAGCCTTGCAGACAGCTGTCCGCAATGCTTTTCCGGGATTCCCGCCAAAAGAATGCGAGAATGACCGTGTGAAGCTAATGTGACGAAATAGAACTATTTCAGTGAACGATAGTAGCTGTCAATGCTGTAAATTGCTGCCAATGGATTATGCCCGAGCAATCTGTCCTTAACGGCAAGAACCGTGCAAGGCGCTTCGGAATATTTAAACACCAGAGAGTCATGACCGACGCACAAACCCAGTAAAACATTAAAGCCGGTGTGTGCGTCATTGACAATTGCAGCCTGACAAATCGGATTGCACATGGCTTCAAACTGCCCCACGGCTATTTTTTGATTATCGTCGATGCCGATCCGTTCCTTGGGAATGCGACCAACCTTGCAGATAACGGAGACTACTTCGAAACCCTTGGACGAAAAGATCTTCTCGACGATCTTGGCTTCCTTTCGCAGGCCTGCGCAAAAAATAAGTCCGAGGCGCCTGTAGCTCATTTTGGCTGAGAATTCCATGATCTCTACAATGCGCGGTTTAAGAGGCCTGACGTGGGCATAACCGAGTTCCCTGTCGGCGTAGCCTTCAGCTTCTTGGATGGACGCCTGTCTGGCGAATTTCTGGATCTGTTCATCATCGTATTCCAGGCTGCTCGTTTCAATCAGGTCCTGCAAGTTCTGAGTCGGGCAGAATGGAGGTGCTTTTCCACCCTCGTTTCTGCACAGTCGATCCGATAGGTTCATGGGGCACCGAGCACACTTTGGTAATTCTTTACTCATTGTATCTCCTTTTTCCAGCTTCGCTTCGCTTGGTCATCAACGGCATCAAAAAACATTTATGGACAATTCTTAACTTTGCAGCCACCTTTGTCCATCCCAGCGTCCCACCAGCCTACCAGAATTTGATGCGTCATAGCCCCCCAGCTTTGTCACCTTTTGCCGAAAGCTGTCCGTGCCGATGATATCCAGAAGCAATTGCATCTTTGGATCATCCCAGCTGGTTTCAGGGATCACCAAATCATATCGCTCCTCTGCCACTGGAATAAAATCCAAACCTAAAGCTTTAGCAGCAGCATAAATAGCCATTCCGGTGTCGGCCCTGCCGCTCAGAACATTCACCGCCACGGCCATATGGGTGAATTCGTCCTGATCGTATCCGTCAATATCATCAGGGGCCACATTCAGTTGCTGGAGTTGATAATCCAACAGTATTCTGGTGCCGGATCCCGCCTGACGGTTGATTAGCCGAATATCCGGCCGGGTCAGGTCTCGGATTCCCTCGATTCCTTTGGGATTTCCGGGAAGAAGTAGAAGCCCCTGTTGCCGCATGGTCAATTCCACCAGACGCAAAGGCACTCTTGGCAAATAACGCGCGATATAAGAAAAATTATAGTCGCCGGTTTCGGTGTCCAACAGGTGGCTGCCGGCAAAATGGGTTTGGCCTCTGCGAACCGCCAGCAATCCCCCCAGGCTTCCCACATTGCTGGAAGAGAGGTGCAAACGGCTGTTTCTTACTTTCAACTCATTGGCCAGCACATCGATTGTGTTATCATGACTTCCTATCATTATGAGCGTATCGTCCAGGCTTTCCTCCGGGCGGAGCAGCCTTATGCGAACCCTTTCTCCTGCATCGTGACCTTCGGACTCCTGAGGTACCTGCAGGATGCCATCAGCCCGTGTCAGTGAAGTGATCACCCCGGCACCTCGCTGCAATGGCATGGCAACCAGTTCCCCACGAACCCTGCCAAGAATTACCCGGACAAATTCTTCAAGGCCAAGGCGAGAAGGCATTTTTCTCCCGAGATTCGCCTCCGTCTGCGGGAATGAAGGCGCCGGCAACCCTTGCATAGAAAGGAGCAAGGGGCGAACAAACTGCTCGAAAGCCAATATTGCCGAAACCGGATATCCGGGAATTCCGATAACGGGCTTTCGTTTAACCATCCCAAGAATCGTTGGTTTGCCGGGCATCATTGTCACACCGTGTACAAAAACCTCACCCAGTTCCCCGATCACTTCGGCGGTGTAGTCTTCACTACCGGCCGAAGAACCCGCATTGAGCAGGATTACATCTGCATCGGAATCAACGGCCCGGCTTAAGGCAAGCTTAATACTATCGTAGTCATCGACGATGACTTGTTGAACGAAAGACTCACCCCCGCACTCTTGGACCATCGCGGAGAGAACTATGCCGTTGAACTCGATAATCTCGCCCGGCTTCGCCTCCGAAGCCCTGTCTGCAGGAATGAGTTCGGTTCCGGTGGGTTGAATCCAGACGCTGGGACGACGGTAGACAGCTATACTGGTGACCCCCGCAGCCAGTAGAGCTCCCAGGTCCGCAGGGCGCAGTCGATGATTCTGAGGGATTAACAGCTCTCCAGCCACGATGTCTTCACCAACCTTCCTCACGTGCTGCCAGGGAAACACCGCTGCCCTTATTTCGACTTCCGCTTCCCCCACCTTTTCCACTTGTTCGACCATAATAACAGCATCCGTTCCGGGGGGGAGGGGATCCCCCGTATCGACCGCATAAGCATTTTGATTCATCACCAATTGCAGAGGGCTCACGTCGCTCGCACCGAAGGTATCCTGAGCTTCTACGGCGATCCCATCCATTGCCGCACCGTGATAATGGGGAACCGAGTGCTTGGCAGTTACCGGTTCAGCAGTAACCCGCTGCAATCCCATTGTGGTGGGCACGGTATCGGTCGGCACTCGTATGCCCGAGGTTGTTGTTGCCCATATTCCCCGAGCCTGCTCGAGCGTTTTCATTTTAAGATATATGTTCCTGCGGTGCTCCCTCTTCATCTAAAGCATTCTCCTTTAAATTCTCATGGATCATTCGCACCCAATCATGCGGCTTTTCTGCATGCCAGGTTGCAGTTCTCAGATGATCGTCCATGCCTCGATACACGACTTTCAAATGTTTGCGGAGCAAAAAGAACGGCCCTCTTTTGTGGATTATTTCAGCGCGTTCCACACTTTTCAAAGGAATGGACAGATCAAGATTCCTGCCCCATGAGCGAAAATAGAGCATCTCTCCGGTCAGCATCAAAACACCATTCCCCTGCCATTGACTGTCCCAGTGACGCTTCATTCCGCAAAAATAGGCATTGGAAGCAAGCGCCCTCACAGGCACTCCGTTAAACTGCTGGTTCACTCGCCTGAGGGTCCGTTGCCGTGCCCTTCTCCTTCTCAAATAAAAAAAGAAACCCAGGCCGAAGAACAGAAAACCCAGGCCTATAGACAACCAGCCTAATTCAAGAAGGGTAATTTCAGGAAGTTCGGCTAAAATCTGACCTAACAAGTTGCCCCTTTTGATTTCGTAAGAAGTTGTTCACCGCAAACCTTGCAACAAACTCCGGCAGACAATTCTCGCCTTCGGCTTTCTGTGAAAATACAGAAGCCACGAGCGTTTTCATTATTCGTCTTGCTTGCTCCAAACCATGGAATTCTTATGAAAGCCCTTTTTCATACCCTCGCAAGTGGATATCCGGAAGCTTCTGTGGCGGCCTTCAATTTCTCCGAAAGCCGAACCGACCCCAAAACTCACTTCGAAACTGCCTCGCACTGCTCAAATTGACCTCTGCAATGTGCACTTGTTCCAGTTCATCCAGCTCTGCTTGGACCCACTCGTCGGCATTGTCAAAACTGCGGAACCACCGATTAAAATCGTGCTTATCCAACATTTTGGGCGGATAAACGGTAAAACTATGGCCGCCGTATTGATGAACGCGTCTGCCTTGAATCAGGGCGTTATAGTCCGCAGTGTTCACCCCGACTATCGGCATAAAATTGTCGAAAGCCCTGACCGTCGCTGCGCGTTTCCAATGACCTCGCAAAATGGGGAAGTTGCTGATGTTGAAGATAATGTCGGCATTTTGATCGGTAAGCTGCTTTGCAGCTTCGGGCTGTCCCCACAGATCGATGCAAACAGGCATTCCTATTTTGCCGAAATCAGTCGGGAAAGCGCGATAAACTCCATCACCCGCTGAAATGCCCAGCCGATCTGATTCCATAACGCCAACGTTTCTCTTGCGCTGTCTTCCCAGAATGCGACCATGGCGATCGAAAAGGGTTGCAGTATTATATAGTTTATTCCCATCTGCCTCCACTAACCCGGCTATAATGTATGTGCCATATCGCCTGGCCGCAGCGGCCAGATCGGAATCTCCCTGATAGGGGAAGTATTCGGGGAAGCACACAACATCCAATTCCTCCCCTCTGCATTTTTCAAGTAAAATCAAGGCATGAGCAAGATTCCTCGGGTCATCGAAAACCGGATAAGGTTTGGGTTGAATCATTGCAACCCGGATATTGTCCTTCATATATACTCCCTCGTATAACGTTGTATCCAACAGCGTCTATTCATTTCTACTTCCAATCTATTTCAGCAATATAAGGATAATGATCTGATGGATAACTTTCGCCGGACCTGTCACGCACTATAGCAGCTTCACTGACGCGAAATTGGTCGCTCACCAGTATCCAGTCCAGCCGTCCCTTCTGAGGAATGCCTCGAAAACCATGGTGAGTCATGCTTTCTTTGCCCTCGGGTCTGCCAAGTGCTTGCCAGGTATCGCGAAGCCTGGTCTTTGCCGAACCTAACAAATCATGCACCTGTGATCCGGGCATGGAATTAAAATCGCCCATCAGCACGACAGGCTCGCTTTTCCGCTCGATCCATTCGGCTATGATTTTCGCTTGCTGCCGACGCGCCTCCATGCCGATGTGGTCAAGATGAGTGACTATAGCCCAGAAGGTCTTATGAAAGTCAAGATCTTCGAATAAAGAGTAACTCATCATGCGCGGGAAGGCACTGTCCCAATTCTTACTGCGATGTATGTGAGGCGTTTTAGAAAGCCAAAACTCCCCACAGGAAATTACTCTCAATTTGTCTTTGCGATAGAATAGGGTCGGATATTGACACGTTTGATCGAATGAGCGCTCAGGGGCACTCATCTCATAACCTGACAAGCAATCATGCAAATAGGCAAGCTGCCTTTGGGTTCCTTCCTGGGTGCCCAGGATGTAAGGCGCATATTTTAGAATCACGTCGATGACAAGATTTTTCCGGTTAGACCATGAGTTTTGACCATCTCTGTCATTTTCGAATCGCAAGTTGAACGTCATGATACGCATTTCCACCACTCCATTAGCAATTTTGACGGGCTAACCCAAAGTTTCTCGAACCGATCCTATCTGTCCGTCCGGAAACTATCCAGTTTCATATGTTTCTGCCGACTCACTCAGCAAAGTATGTACCGGAAAAGGTTGCTGCTTATCAACAAAGGAATAGCGCCAAGACGAATTAGCTGTTCCTGTAGCAAGACCCGAGCTCCGATTGCATAGCCACTTTTGTTCGATGGAGACCGTTCATGGCCGACGCGCAGGGCGCGCTGTGGTTCCGTATTTTCTCTTGACAAGCGTAGGATGAAGCGATTAAAAGGAAACGTCTTTTTGTGAAAAAATGTTTTTACTCTGGCTGTTTAGGTGTCAGGCCCGGCCCCAATGAATCAATACCGTAAGCACAATACTCAAAAACACTGAAATAAATACCTGAGGCTGCCTTATGAAAGAAGAGAAAAAAAGCGCATCCGGCCAAACTATTTTGGGAGGACTGTTTTTCTTTGCGGGTCTAATTGTGGCTTTAATTGTCGGGTGGGTGGTCTTCCCCAAAGTCCTTTATTCCGAAAAAACGCAGCCCATCAACTTCAGCCACGCTGCACATCAGGACAGTGCGTGTGAAGATTGTCACTATTATTTACCGGATGGATCTTATTCCGGCGCCCCTGGCATAGAAAACTGCCGCCAATGTCATGAAGAGCCCATGACGGATTCTGAACAAGAGCGCATTTTGGTGGAAGACTACATACAAAAAGACCGCGAGATCTTTTGGCTTGTCTACGGATGGCAACCGGACAACGTCTATTTCAGCCACGCCCCTCACCAAGCGGCCGAACTCGAGTGTGTACAATGCCATCGGGATGTAACGACGGATGAAGAAAAACTCCCAATATATTACGAAAATAGATGGACTGGCTACAGCAAGTCGACGATGAAAATGGTCGCATGCGAAGGGTGCCATGCCGAGCGAGGCGCAACCAACGCCTGCCAGATGTGCCACAAGTAGCAGTCAGGCTTTCTAAAGGATACGCTTCGTTCGGGACATTAGCTGCCTTAATGAGAGGGTCAATGGCATGAAATTTGGTCGTAGAGCATTCCTACAATTTGCTGCGGGAGCGGTAGGGGGCACCTTGCTGTCACCATTGCCGTGGAAACTGGCCGACGATTCTGCTATCTGGAGTCAGAACTGGTCCTGGCGGCCGTCCCCCAAGAGAGGTTCTGGTCAGCAAAGCTCCCAGCACTTGCCTTTTCTGTGACGGTGGTTGCGGAATCCAGGCTCACTTGGTGAGTCAGGAAAACGCCATTTATATTGAAGGAAATCCTGACAGCCCCGTCAATCAGGGCGGGGTTTGCCCCTTGGCCGCCTCAGGCTGTCAGTTTCTCTACGCGCCGTATAGAGTGTCACAGCCACTGAAGCAGACCAAGGCACGCGGCGATGTCACGGGATTTCAACCAATCAGTTGGGAAGAGGCCATTAGTGAGCTTAGTCTCGGCCTGAGCAAAATGAGAACGCGCGGCAATCCCCAGGGCCTTGCCTGCATTAGCGGGCGCCCCAGGAGCAGCATGTTTGACTTGTTGCGCCAGTTTTTCTCAGCCTACGGTTCGCCCAATCTCTTCCAAATGCCGAGTCATGCCGACAGTCTTGAACTGGCCTCTACGTTAACACTAGGGCAAACGGCAACACCAGCGTTTGCTCTGGAGCGGGCCAGTTATGTGTTGAGTTTTGGTGCCGACATGCTTGCAGGCTGGGGAGCGCCAAGCCGCATGCAGTCCCTTTTTGGACATTGGAGGCAGGAACAGCCCGGCGTCGTCCCAGCAAAGATAGTTCAGATTGAAGCCCGTCTTTCATTGACCGCGACAAAAGCCGACGAATGGATAGCCGTAAAGCCTGGCACGCAAGCCGCCCTCGCCCTGGGTATTATCCACGTGCTGATAAAGAATAAGTTGTATGATGTAAATTTCATGAGCAGTCAGGTTGTTGGCTTCGAAGACTGGACCGATAAAAGCGGAAAGACAAGGCAGGGGTTCAAGAATCTAGTCATGAAAAACTACGCTCCCCAAAAGATCGCTGAGTGGACGGGCGTTGAGGCGACAAAAATTGAAGAACTGGCAAAAGAATTTGCGGCCCAGGAAAATGCCGTTGCGATTTGGGGGGAAGACAGCGGAGAAACTCCCAACAATATTTATTCGGACTTGAGTTTCCTGGCTTTGAACCTCCTGAAGGGGAACATGCAAACGGGGGGTATGGTCTCCCTGGTACCTCCGGTTCCTCTGAAGCCCCTTCCTGAAGTGCAGGTCGACGAATGGGCTCAGAAAGGACTGCAGCAACCGAGGCTGGATTTGACTCAGACCAAGCAGGCGCCGTTGCCGGGAAACGGGCTGTATGCGTTTTTAGATACACTCAACCGAGGAGGAACACCATATTCCATCGAAATGTTGATGATTTATGAAGCAAACCCGGTTTACAGCCTGCCTGAAAACAGCCTGGTAAAAGAAGCAATAAAAAAGGTCGACCGAATCGTCACCTTCACTTCCTATATGGATGAAACCGCAGTGCAGGCCAATTTGATCCTGCCCAATCATATGGCTCTGGAGCGCCATGATGATGTAATAGGCTTGCCGGGTGTACCTTACGCTTACTATGCGGTTTCAACTCCCATTCTGCCGCCGCGTTTGGACACCAAGCACACGGGCGACGTGGTTTTGACGGTAGCCGAGAAAATTGGAGGAACGGTAAAAGGTTCGCTGCCCTGGAAAAACTTTGAAACATACCTGCAAGGTCGGGTCAAAGGGCTTGCCGCAGCAGGAACAGGTGCGGTGGCGGACAAGCCAGGACTCAAACCCTGGGCCCTGCAACCCGGTCAAGCACCCAAAACCAACTATAAAAATGCAAAAGACCTCTGGAGCAAATTAACTTCCGGACTATGCTGGTACGGGGCGCCGATTGGGGCCTTGCAAGAGATCAAGACAACGTCGGGAAAGTACGAACTGGCATGCGTATCCCTGCAAGACAGAGGTGTCAATGTAGAGGACGACGCACTTTACCTTCCCCATTACGCTCCGCTTTCACCATCCGGTGATGAAAAGGCTTTTCCGTTGTTAATGGTCAGCTACCGGACCATGTATCTTTCCAGTGGATACATGGCAAATCCGCCCTTTATGACTAAAACGCTCTGGAACTTTTTGCTTAAAGGCAAGGATCTTTTCGTCGAAGTTCACCCGGAGACCGCAAAGTCTTTGGGAATGCGAGAGGGTGATCGAGCAACTTTGAAAACTCCTCAAGGGGAAGTCAAAGTTCGAATTCATGTCTTTCCCGGCGCACACCCGGACACTGTTTTTGTCGTGCATGGTCTGGGGCATACGGCCTATGATGAGTACATCAAAGATAAAGGTATAAATGCCAACGAAGTCATTGAAGTGCAAATGGATCCCATTACCGGTATGGGAACGGTTTGGGCAACTCGCGCCCAATTGGCTCGCGCTTAAGGGGGTAATCTGTGAGTGACAAAGGACATACGCAAAGCGGTGTTCTCTATGGAATGGCGATTGATCTGGACAAGTGCACCGGCTGCATGGCCTGTAGTGTAGCCTGCCAGGCAGAGAACAACATATCTTTTCGCCCTGATGAGTCCAATAAGCTTCGGTCGATCACCTGGATGGAAATATTTTACCTGGAGAATGGTGAAGGATATCCCAACTATCGGTACAGCTATTTGCCGCGGCCCTGTATGCACTGCAACTCCCCTCATCATTCCCCATGTACCTTCGTGTGCCCGGTCAATGCTACCGTGAGAGATGAAGCCACGGGTATCGTCGACCACATTTACCCGCGCTGCATCGGATGCCGGTATTGCATGGTCGCCTGCCCTTACCACGCGCGAGACTTTAACTGGTGGGACCCCGCCTGGCCGAAGCCCATGGAGCAGATGCTCAGCCCGAAGGTCAGCACGCGAATGCGTGGTGTGGTTGAAAAGTGCAGTTTCTGCCATCATCGACTCAACGACGCGCGCTCGAAAGCCTATTTGGACGGCATCGAAATGAGCGAGGTAACCTATACGCCAGCTTGTGCTGAAGCCTGCCCCTCCAAGGCCATCGCTTTTGGCAATCTATTGAATGCACACAGCGAGGTCGCTAAAATGGCTGCAAGTGAACGTGCTTTCAGATTGCTCAGCAAGCTCAACACAGAGCCCAAAGTTTACTATCTCAGCAGCCATCAATGGGTGCACCGCTTGGCGAATAAGAACTTGTAGTTATAGGATTGTGCATTTCTCGGATGTTGCATAATAGATCTTACATATTGGATAACGGACTCTCAGTCCTGGATCAGCTCGCCTGAAGGGCGTTAACTTGAGACCTTTAATATAAGAGGGGTTGCGGATGGATAAGGCATTGATTCCTGATGGAGTTAGGCGTAGCCCATTTCCGGTTTTTGCAGGATGGTTACTCGTACTGTTCGCTATAATCGGATGGGGGGTATACGCAGGGATCGTGGTCCTCTTGAAGGCTTTGAACGTTACTGGACTCAACGACTATTTCGGATTCGGATTTTATATTACGATCGATTTGGCCATAATTGCCTTGGGTGCCGGTGCGTTCTTTTCGGGTTTCCTATTCTACGGGATGTCACGGCTTTTTCCAGCTTTAAAAGAACTCTACAAGATCATAAATCTTGCCGTCGTTGTTGGTTTCGTGTGCTATACGGGCGCCCTGGCTGTTTTGCTGCTTGAAATCGGCCAACCATTGCGCGGTTGGTTTGGCTATTGGCATGCCAATGTGCACTCGATGCTCACAGAAGTTATTTTCTGTATTTCTTGCTACGCCATTGTGCTTGTCATTGAGTTCGTACCGCTTATTCTGGAAAACCGCAAACTAGATGCGGTCAAGCCCTTGCACATTTTTGGCCACTCAATGCATGAAATTATGGCGATCTTTGCGTTGACCGGCACATTCCTCAGCTTTTTTCACCAGGGATCTCTCGGTGGAGTCGCCGGAGTGCTCTTCGGCAGACCGTTCGCCTTCCGGACCGGGTTCTTTATTTGGCCTTGGACTTTCTTCTTGTTTATTCTCTCCGCTATCGCTTCCGGACCCGCCTTCACCGCTCTCATATGCCGGGCGATTGAAAAGGTCAGCAAGAAGCAGCTGGTGGACCGCAGCGTCTACGATCTTATCGCGAAAATTGTTGCCGGTTTTCTTTCAATCTACATTGTCTTGAAGATTGCCGACACTCTTTATTGGGCTCTCGACCTTGCTCCCGGCTTCGGTTTCAAATTGACCGACTTCTACCGCGAGCCTTATGGAATGTGGTTGCTTTTTACTGAAATTGTCATATGTGGGGTCATTCCTGCCATAATCTTACTGATTCCGCAGGCCAGGGCGCGCAACGGTCTACTGTTTGCGGCGTTTGCCCTCGACTGCCTCGGTATTATGATTAACCGGTTCGTCATGACCATTCAGACCCTTGCCATACCGGTAATGCCTTTTGACAGTTGGCAGGTCTATCTTCCCACTATGTATGAATATGCACCGGGTATCGCCATGCTGGCATACTGCGCGCTGGTGATATCGTTAGCATATCGATACTTGCCGTTGTTTCCGAGGGAAAAAGAACTGAATCCGTATTAACCATAGCTCGGGTTTGAAATCACGGCGATGATCATCGCCGAAATCACTAACTTTTGACTAGCAATCCTATCATGCTTGCTGGATCGATAAAGCGCCTTATAGGTTGGTACCGTCCCTCCCTGTAGGGCGTTAGCTTTTTAGAGTGCCGTCACTTCTCAAACTAAAAATGTATGCCGTGGCGCTTTGAAAAGGAAACTAAAGAATGTTAATATAGTTTCGCGATAAGCAAATGTCGCGAGGCATTCGAGGCAGGTGTTTTCGTTTGACACCCTCCAGGACGGGTGATAGCCTGGAGTTATCCGGTGACCTAATTTATTGCAGTGATTGAATCGAGAGCCATGTCACAGAAAGTACGTCTTCTGGACCTTTTCGAAGGTAAACGATACCAAAAAATCATCCTAACGATTGCCGTCCTGGCATTTCTTGTTCTTGAGTTGTTGATCTATTTGGCTGCCGCCAGTCAGGCGGGGCAAAAATCGCGTGTCGTCGTAACCGACCAGAATGGCATTATCAAGTACGAGACATCGGGAACGTCTTTGACGAGCTATGAGCGGATGACTTTCGAAAACACATTTGGTCCCCTGGAAAACTACCAGATTCAAATTCATACCGACTCCCAACCATTTCCTTTTAGGGCCTGGGTTTCGGCAGCAGTCGGAATTCCCGTGGGTTTGGTGCTGTTGGTCTCTTTCGTGGTCAAAGTGTATCTCAATCTTCTCTACGGTGAAGAAAAGAGCAAGCCCGAGGAGACTGCCGAATCATCAAAGACGAATCGCTTTGGATCTCTGTTCCATCTTTTCAATGGATTTTCCATTTTTCATGTTGGGTTCTTTCTCGTGATTGCCGTTCTTCTTCTATGGATGGTCCCGAATTTTCTTGGAGACTTTTTCAAAATCAGCGTTGTTACCATAAGAGAGTTCAAGTGGTTTTTCTTGGGAGCATCAATGTTCATCGCATTTCTGGTTACCTGGGTAATTTTCCTGCGCTACAAACTATCGAAGAAAATGTTGGAAAATCAACTTGATATTGAAAAATTCCGGGTCGAAAAACAGATGCTCATACAGGCGGAATCGCCTCCCTTACTGCCCGGTTCCATCAACGAGGCCCAAGAGCGCTGAGTTTACGGGCCTCCCCAAGGTAGGATCGCATGTTGTTTAATCGTTTATTCAGGCGAAATCGAAAAATTGCAGAAGAGGAAAACCACGAACCGAATATTAATCAGGGTATCTTCTATCTGTACCTGATCATTATTTTGCAGGTTTTTTTTGTTCTGGCGCTGGTCGGCATCATCATGGCCATTGGCAAGGTGCTTGCGACACCCATGTGGGTTTTCCTGGCTGCACTGATATTGGGCATCGCTGGCTGTGTTTACATCTATCGCAAGGCCCGCAGACAGTTTCAGAGGTTGCGAGAGGCCATCAGCAGAGTCGATCTTTCGGACCGTAATTATGAGATCAGCTTCATGGGTGGCGTCCTCACCATGCGCGTGGAGCAAAACTCCCGTCGCCTGCTCGAAGCCCCACCGAACAGTCCTATAATGGATGCGGAGACATTGGAATCGCAGCCAACCAGATAACAGCGCGATCGGATAGCATCCATACACAGCCGCGGCATCGGCGTTATCGGCCTTGATCGCGGGGACACGAACCTAAAAACATGCTGCGCCCGCGCCGGAACATGTTCATCTATACCGCAGTCCGCGCGGTGTTTGCGGATTTCGAAGTACTCACGCATCTACCGCCAAAATGATCTTGCCCGGCTTGTGGGACCTGCCAGCCAGCATCTCGTGTGCCAGGCATACACAATATCTCCAATTCCGCCGAACTGGTGGACGCGCACCGCTGTCATCAGTCGTGACGAAGCATCTTCATGCAACGTAGCATTTTCCCTCATGGTTTTGCACACCTCACCCTACTTGTAGGAATCAAAGCCCACAAACTCATCGATATCTCTTCTGAACGCTCTTGGAAACAAGGCAACTCCCTTTCTCAGGTAGCCAACTGCGATCAGCATCGGTATGATTTTAGCATCAGGAATTCGAAAGTCCTTTCGAGCCAAAAAGCAAAGGATGACATTGCAGCTCCGGTTTTCCTGCTCTCTTTGCCGCAGAGCGTACCGGAATGGTTTACTAAATGTCCCTCTATAAGCAATCAATGAATTTTCCGATGATGGAAGAGCAGGTGAAGCTCCTTGGTTTATTCTTCTCGTATCGGATTCTTCTGTTTTATCAGGACTTTTTTCCAATCCAGCGCAGAATAAAGGAAGTCCTCTGCTCGATACTGCAGGATCGTGTCGTGTCGACAGTTCACATCGTCTTTCCTGGGGTGGTCCAGATTATAGTGCAGGCCCCTACTCTCCTTGCGCTGAATCGCGCAGCGTATGATTAGCTCCGCCACCAGAGCCAGGTTTTGCAGCTCGACCAGGTCATTGTTGACCTTAATATAAGGCATGTGCTCTTTTATCTCGTGACGAATCTGTGCCATATGATTTCTTGCCAGTGCAAGCCTATTGTCTGTTCTAACAATGCCCACATAGTTCCACATAAGACGACGAATAATATCCCAGTTATGGGCAATGAGCACCATTTCACTCTGAGCGTTACTACGCTCCTCCTGTGACGGTCTCACCCATTTAGGAACTTGGGGGCTTTCCAGCTTTCGCCATTCCTCCAAATGAGCGGAGCAGTGAAGAGCTGCCTCGTGAGCGAACACCATCGCCTCAAGCAGAGAGTTGCTAGCCAATCGGTTTGCTCCGTGCAGACCCGTACACGCACACTCCCCTATCGCATACAGCTTTTTCAATGATGTCTGGCCGTGTTGGTCGGTGACAATTCCGCCGCACATATAATGCGCCGCCGGAACCACCGGTATGGGATCTTTTATGATGTCGATGCCGAAAGAAAGGCATTTCTGGTATATGTTTGGGAAACGCTTCTTCAAGAAAGTTGGATCGAGGTGAGTGATATCCAGAAAAACACAGTCATCTCCCGTCTTTTTCATTTCAGTATCAATGGCCCGAGCGACCACATCTCGAAACGCAAGGTCTTTCAGAGGATGGTAATCCTCCATGAACGCTCGACCGCGTCTGTCTATAAGGCGCCCACCCTCTCCCCTCACAGCTTCTGAAATCAGGAAATTCTTCGCCTGGGGATGGTACAGACAGGTGGGATGGAACTGCACAAATTCAAGATTAGCGAGTCTGGCGCCAGCCCTGTACGCAATGGCAACACCATCCCCCGTGGCCACGTCAGGATTACTCGTGTAGAGATAGATCTTACCCGTTCCCCCGGTGCAGAGCAACACGACGTTTGCGAGAAAATTGTGGATTTCTCCGCCGGCACTGTCCAGAACATATGCCCCTCGGCAGATGCTCTCCTGTCGCACGGGGATGGAACCTGCCCGGATTGAGTGCTCTTCTACGATCAAATCCAGCGCAAGTCGGTTCTCATAGATTTGAATATTCGGATTCGATTCGGCTGCAGCCACCAGGGCTCTTTCCACGGCCTGCCCGGTCATGTCTTGGGCATGAATAATACGGTTGCGACTGTGGCCGCCTTCTCGCCCAAGATCAAAAGATGCGCCTCCCGATGAGTTTGGATTAAATTGAACCCCCAATTCGATTAACTCACGGATTCGATCCGGCCCCGATCGAACAACGGTTTCCACCACATCCTGATGGCACAGCCCGTCGCCGGCGTTGAGGGTGTCCTGCAGATGAAGTTGAAAGGAATCGTCCGGCCCAAGGACTGAGGCAATTCCTCCCTGAGCATAATTTGTGCTTGTCTCCAGTCGGTCTTTTTTGGTCACTACAGCTACCGTGCCTTGTTTCGCAGCCTTCAGGGCAAAGCTTAGGCCGGCGATTCCACTGCCAATCACGAGGTAATCATAATAATAATCCATAGGGGCACTCTCTTACATTTTCTGCATAGTCCGGTTAAGATTGTTATTCAGCAATTTGGTTGGCCTGTACCTTTAAGCTCTTTTTGCGTTTGCTTGACACTCGCCAGCCTATTCTATAAGTAAGGCTTTGTAAAGTTTGACGATTAGTCTCTCAACTCCTAACCCCGAATCTAAGATTGATTATCATGAGCAAAGTTCAACTTCTTTCAGATACTCAGGAAAACTTGGTGCGCTTCGACGCGATTAAAGTCGTTGCTTTCGATTGTGATGGAGTTCTGTTCGATTCCAAAGAAGCTAACGTGCGATTTTATAGCCACGTGATGGAACATGTCGGCCACGGTGGCGTTCGACAGGAACAACGAGAATATATTCATATGCACACTGTTCGCGAATCGTTGTTCTACCTTCTGGGTTCAGGACCTCAATACGAAAAAGCCATAAGTTATTGTCAAACGATAGATTTCAGCCAATTCAACGACTACATGCAGTGCGAACCCGGCCTCAAAGAAATCCTGGAATTCGTTAAGAAGTCATATCGGGTCGCGTTGGCAACAAATCGGACTGTCTCCACCAGAGACATACTCGCCCACTTCGACCTGGACAAATACTTTGACCTGGTCGTCTCTGCTTCTGATGTGCGTTATCCAAAGCCTCACCCGGAGAGCATGGAAAGAATATTAGAGACTTTCTCGGCTTCATCCAATGAAGTTTTGTATGTTGGAGACTCTGCAGTGGATGAAGCTCTGGCTGCAGCAACAGGCGTATTTTTTGTCGCTTACAAAAACTCCAAACTCAGAGCGCACTTACATATCAGCCATTTCGAGGAACTCTTGACCGCCTTGTCGTAAAGCGCATGGAGCACAGCGTAACAGCATCAGTTCTATTCGTGGGCACAGTCCATGGCGATCCGGAAGGATTCAGGAAGTCTCTTTCTTTGTTCGAGCGAGTCCGCCCAGATTTAATCTTGGTCGAACTCAGTCCATTCGGCTATAGATACCGCCGGAAGAACTGCCGGCGACTTCGCAAAATTTTGCGTTGCAACCTCCGTAAGGCAGCGACAAATCATGGCATTTCTCTTGCTCATGCGCGAAGCTATCCGCAAATCGTAAGTATCTTTAATCAGATATCACTGCCTTTCGAATATCGGGCAGCAGCAAGTTATTCAAAAAAGCGAAGTGTCGAAATTGCTCTGGTTGATTCTTCAATTTTCAGTCGTGAGTGCATCGCCGGTTGGACCGAACTGATTTCCGGCGGCAATTTACAAACCCTGCTCGGCTTGCCTTTAGACCGTACTTCGATGAATGAAACCTACCAACTTGCCGGAAGAACCATAGCAGCATCTGAGAATTCAGCCAGTCGGCTTCCATCAATGAAAGGAGTGGAAGAAATCGAATTCTGGGCTGAACGCGAACGACTAATGGCTTCGAAAATCAAGCATAAAATAGCGCAACGCCTCCCTGAGCGGGCCATTTATATCGGTGGTTGGTGGCATCTTACCTGCGGAACAACCATACCTACCTTACGAGATCTGTTAGCGCTCGAATCCTCTCAATGCCGTCTGCTGGAAGGAGCTTAGCCGGTTTTCGCCGGAAAATGCCGGATTAGTCCCATTGAATTTCAGCATCCCAGCTAATCGGTTGTCAGTGATGCGATAATGTGATAAAAGATCACTAGTTTTTGCGACTATTACCTTGGTCGTGCTAGATGGGGAGTTAGCGGTGCCTTGTAACCCGAAATCCGCTTAGCGGGGTTGAAGGCCCTTTGTGAGGGCTTGTACTGGGCTGGCCGTTTCTAACTCTGATACCGATTGGACACCGCGCAACAGGCGGGTCCGAACCCCGTCAGGTCCGGAAGGAAGCAGCGGTAAGGATTGCGGTCTGTGTCGTGGTTTACTCTAATCAGGTGCCAGAGGGTGGATGGTCAAGTTCCAGTCGGTTCGAAAAAGGGTGCACGGCCAAGGATCCCTTCCTTGGATAAAATCACAAGACCCGTGTAAATCAAAGGTCACCTGTTGCGCATACGGACAAAGATGCTTAGCCGCTCGTTTGCAGCCATGAGTGTGCCAGGGCATGGCGGCGCCTTTCACCCAACCGGATCAGGAAAGCGGAAAGTGCCGATTATCTTCGCCCAGAACATAGCGACAGGCACGGCCTTTGCCAATGCGCGTGAGTAGCCCGGAATCCACCAGTTCATTTAGTTCTCTCAAGGCCTGGCGCTCGGAAATGTCATTTAGCTGAGAATAGTATTTATTGGTTATAAAACCATGACTTTTCAGAAAATCGAACGCCCGCAGCTGGCGAGGTTTTAACCCCCATTGGGGTATCCTCTCACCCGGGTCGAGCTCGGGCAAACCATGCGAGTCGGCAGACCATCCAGTTCCTTTTTCCCGTGGTTCAGCACCGGCCGACGAGGCTGGTTTCGCAACCTGGCCTGGTTCTCTAACCTCGGATGGAAGATCTGTCGCCAGAATCTGTTCATCAGTGCAGAGAATAACGGCGCGTTCGATTACATTCTCCAGCTCCCGAATGTTCCCCGGCCAATGATAGTCAAGCAACAGGCGCATCGCCTCGGGGTGAATAGTAAGCGGGGAACGGCCGCTTTCCTCGCTGTATTTGCTCAGAAAGTGATTTACCAAAGGCGGAATATCATCGGTTCGTTCGCGCAGAGCAGGTATCAGGATATGGACTACATTTAAACGATAAAAGAGATCGGAGCGAAATCGGCCTTCTGCAACTTCTAACTTTAAATTGCGGTTGGAAGCTGCCACCACACGCACATCCACCTTCATGCTCCGACTGCTGCCCACCCGCTCGAATTCCATTTCCTGCAACACCCGGAGAAGTTTTACCTGCAACGGCGGGGACATCTCACTGATTTCATCAAGAAACAACGTCCCTTCATGCGCAAGTTCAAAGCGTCCCTTGCGCTGATTTACTGCTCCACTGAACGCTCCCTTTTCATGCCCAAAGAGCTCGCTTTCCAGCAGGTTTTCAGGCAAAGCTCCGCAATTCACCGAAATAAACGGAAGATCCTTGCGCGGACTATTAAAATGGATGGCCTTGGCAATCAGTTCCTTACCCGTACCCGATTCGCCCGTGATCAGCACTGTAGCTTTGCTTGGCGCAACTTTTTCAATCAACTGGAAAATGCGCTGCATAGCGGCACTCTTGCCGATAATGTTGTCGAATTGATACCGTCCGTGGAGTTCCTTGGTCAAATAGCGATTCTGCAAAACCAGGCGGTGATGGTCGATAGCTTTGCGTATGGTAAATTTGAACTGTTCGTTCTCAAACGGCTTAAAAATATAATCGAAAGCACCCCTTTTCATAGCCTCCAGGGCTTTTTCCTGGGTACCGTAGGCAGTCATCATGATAACCGGAACATCTGGAAAGCGCCCGTGGATGGACTCAAAAAGGGCAATCCCGTCCATCCCGGGCATCTTCATATCAGTAATCACGGCATCTAGTTCATGATCCTCAGCGATGGCAAGACCCTTTTGCGCTGAATCTGCGGTAACTACTTGGTAGCCCTCTTCTAGAAGCATATCCTCCAGGACTAAGAGATAGTTTTTTTCGTCATCGACAATGAGAATAGTTTCCATAATGAATTATACCGTCACTTCTTCAATATCCGTTGGACCCGGCTGGAACAGGGGCAATCTTATAACTATAGCAGTACCCTCCCCTTCCTGGCTTTCGATTTCTATATCGCCATTATGACTGTCAATTATGCTTTGGACAATAGCAAGTCCCAATCCTGTGCCCGTTTCATGAGTCGTAAAGAAAGGATTGAAAATCTTTTTCTGTATGTCCAAAGGGATACCCTGCCCTGAATCCCTGACTTGCACTTCGAGCTGAGGCAGTCCACCTTTGCCGTTTACAAATGCAGTTCTAACGACCAAAACTCCTCCTTGCGGCATGGCTTGCAGGGCATTGGAGAAAAGGTTGACGAAGGCTCTATAAAGCATGTCGCGATCCGCTTCCATGGTGTACTTACCGGTCTCATAGTGCCTTTCCACCTGCACTCCAAGCTTCTGGCACTCAGGATCCAACACGCTTAAATTCTTCTCGACGATATCCTCAATGCGGCAGTGTGATGGAGAAAGCGTCCTCGGCCGCGCAAAGTCCAGGAATTCCGTCAGGATATCATTCAAGCGAGTGGATTCTTCCACGATGATTGCCGAGAATCGCTTTTGCCGCTCGTTTTCCGCACGACCCTGGAGCAGCTCGGCCGTGGTGCGAATTATTCCCAAAGGATTGCGAATTTCGTGTGAAACACCCGCCACCATTTCTCCCAAAGCCGCCATTCGCTCTGCCTGATGAAGTTGATCCTCCAATTTGTTACGTTCCGAAGTTCGAGCCGCTATGATTGTATCTGCTCTTCTAGCTATTAGGATTATAGTAGTAAAGAGCACCCCGACAAAAACCATGAAACTGAGTATTATTATGAGTTGGAAGCGGTGGATGGATTCATATTCGCGCGTCATGTCTTGAGTGATTTCAAAGACCCCCAGGACTTTGCCTTTCTTCAAACTCATGGGGAGCTCCTCCCACATGGGAAGATACGTCTTCAATTGGCGAACCCCGCCGTTCCAGTCAAAACCCAAAAAAGAACCGCTCTCTCCCACCAGAAAGGAAACGGACTCGTCTTTCAAGGCTTTTTGAAAAGGCTCCCCCAGGTCGCCTTTGGTTCCTATATTGCCAGGTACGGTGCTATAGGTGAGCACCTGATCGGGATCATAGATGTTCACACGCTCAACAGAAAAACCGTGAATCGTGTTCCTCACAACTTTATCGAGTCTTTCATATTGACTCTTTCGGCTCAGACGAATCGCTCCGTCCACAATCAAGGTGGGCAAAGTAAATTCAAAAAAAACCTGATGATTAATGTTTTCAGCTAAAAGATACGCATATTGCTCGCTTTTTTGCAGTAAAATTGCCTTGACCCGCTGTGTAATGAACGAAGACAACAAAAGGGTGCTCACCAGAATGACCACCAGACTCGAAACAGAAAGGTACTTAACGAGCTTAAACGGTTTAAAA
Organism: uncultured delta proteobacterium; assembly: GCA_963781715.1. Classification (GTDB taxonomy): domain Bacteria; phylum Desulfobacterota; class Syntrophobacteria; order Syntrophobacterales; family Syntrophobacteraceae; genus Desulfoferrobacter. The sequence goes on along the minus strand of CAWAGW010000011.1, from coordinate 146,009 downwards.
GATTCCAAATCTCTTCTTTTATTTTTTAAATTCTTCATGCTTGCTTATCGGGTTCAGCTGCTCTTGATTTGGATTTGAGGCTTTTTCCCTCGCTACCTGTTGACGTCTCTTGGCTAGTAGTTGCCGCCACTTCCCCTCCCAACCTCTAGTAGTAGGATTATAAAATGATTCCTCCACCAGAGCCTCCGGCAAATATTCTTCTGCGACCCACCCGCTAGGATCGTCATGTGGGTAAACGTAACCTTTCCCATAACCGGATTTCTTCAGCAGATCGGTAGGAGCGTTGCGAAGATGCAAAGGAACAGTGGCATAGCCGGTTCTCTCAGCCATATCGCGAGCCTTACCCAGAGCCGTGTAAACGGTGTTGCTTTTGGGCGCCAGAGCAAGGTAGACAGCCGCCTGAGCAAGAGCCAGATCACCTTCGGGGCTTCCCAAAAGCTGGTAAGACTGCATTGCACTCATGGCATGCACCAACGCAAAGGGATCAGCCAAACCAACATCCTCACAGGCCATTCTCACCAGTCGGCGGGCAATATAGAGGGGATCCTCACCCGCTTCCAGCATTCTCGCCAGCCAATAGAGGCTGGCGTCCGGGTCGCTTCCACGCACACTTTTATGAAGTGCCGAAATCAGGTTGAAATGCTCTTCACCTCCTTTATCATAATGTACGGAGGGCCTCTGCATGGCCTCTTTTATGGTGGTCAGTCCAATCAAACGTCTTCCGTGCTCATCGGGAGGAGTAGACCGTACGGCAATATCCAGAGCACTCAGAGCAACCCGAGCATCTCCACCACAGGCAGCCAGCAGATATGTTTCTGCATCCGGACTCAAACTTGCCGAGAAATTTCCCAGCCCTCTTTCTTCATCGTCCAGTGCCCGGTGCACTATGATCCGGAGTTCCGCTTCGAGCAACGGTTCCAGAATTAGTACTCGAGTTCTGGACAGGAGGGGGCGAATCACCTCAAATGACGGATTCTCCGTGGTGGCCCCAAGAAGAATCAGAGTCCCGTGCTCTACATGCGGCAAGAGGGAGTCCTGCTGAGCTTTGTTCAATCTATGGATTTCATCCATAAAAAGCCAGGTACGCTTCTTGGCTTTCATCCAAACCAGCTTGGCCTCTTCCACTGCGGCGCGAATTTCTCGAGTACCTGCTGTGACAGCTGACAGCGATATTAGATGAGTTTGAGTATGATTGGTGAGCAGCCGAGCGAGGGTCGTCTTGCCGCAACCCGGAGGACCCCATAGAATCAACGACTGCAGTTGCCGACTGGATAGCAGACGATCCAAAATACGGCCTGGGCCCAACAGATGAGTCTGACCAACAAACTCATCTAGACTCCTTGGTCGAATTCTGTCCGCCAGCGGAGCCATTGATTCCAGTTCTCGCTCAACTTGCTTTTGGAAGAGGTTTTGCTGCCGCATAAAAAGCTCGTTATTAAACCAGGGGACACCCGAGAGAACGAAAATCCCCGTCCTGTTTCGCAAGCCAAGGCCCTCAACGGTCATCGACCATGCAGGCCTGAAGCCCTGCGCTACATTAGAAATGGGACAACATATACTTTGGGGTCCCCGGTCCAGTTCGTTCAAGTTTAAAATCAGCTGGCTGAAATCCTCACTTCACATCTTTTAGAGTGCGGACTTCAAACCAGCAAGGTGCAAACTTGTATAATATAGTGCTGAGACTCACAAATTAAATAGACAATTTTGAACCTCACGGCTAGTCGGAACTGGCACTCTTGTAAATTTTAAACAAAGATTATGGTTAGTTAAACTGAAAAGACAGACTCAAAAGTCAAGGGAACCGTTTTTTGAGAGGAGTGCTGGAAAGCGGGCCGCTAGTCTTCCCCAAGGTAGGCTTTACGAACGCGCTCATCCTGCAAAAGTTGTTGTCCGGGTCCTTCCAAAGTCACACTACCCGTTTCCAACACATAGGCATAGTTCGCAACGTGAAGAGCCGCCATTGCATTTTGTTCCACCAGCAAAATTGTAGCTCCCTGCTTATTGATCGTCTGGATCGTGTTAAACACCTCCTCGACGATTAGAGGAGCCAATCCAAGTGAAGGTTCATCCAGCAGCACCAGGTCAGGCCTGCTCATAAGCGCTCTCCCCAGAGCCAGCATTTGCTGCTCTCCGCCGCTTAGAGTCCCCGCCAGCTGCTTGAGTCGTTCCTTTAACCTGGGAAATAACGTATACACCCAGTCCAAAGTGCTTTCAAAATCCTTGTGGCTGGTATTATACGCACCCAGTTCCAGATTTTCCAAGACGGTCAGATTCGGGAAAACCCGCCGACCTTCCGGAGCTATCCCTATGCCCTTCTTTATTATTTGGTGAGTACTCAACCGCGTAGTCTCGTTTTCGAGAAACTTCACCGAACCCGACCGCGGCCTCTCCAACCCGACGATAGTCCGCAATGTGGTGCTCTTACCGGCGCCATTAGCTCCAATAAGAGTCACAATCTGTCCCTTCTCTACGGAAAGATGAATACCCTTCAATGCGTGGATTCCCCCGTAGTAGACATGCAGGTTCTCAACTTTAAGCATTCGGTGATTCTCCAAGTCTGCTTTTATTACTTCGGTTCGCCCAGGTAGGCTTTGATTACGGCTGGATTGCTCTGAATCTCTGCTGGGGTCCCTTCGGCGATCGTAATGCCATAATCCAGCACTTTCATTCTTTCACAAAGGCCCATGACGAATTTCATATCATGTTCAATCAAAAATATAGTAAGCGAATGTTTGTCCCGAAGTTCACGCACCAACACAGCAAGCTCGTTGGTTTCCTGAGGATTCATGCCTGCCGCTGGTTCATCCAGCAACAGCAACTTGGGACGGGTTGCTAGAGCCCTGGCGATTTCCAGGCGCCTCTGCTGCCCATAAGCCAATCCACCTGCTTTCTCTTTGGAAAGATGGGCCAGCCCTAATTCCTGCAAAAACTCCATGGCCCTATCGCGAATTCTTTTCTCTTCACGCTTATAGGTGGGAAACCCGAACATTGCTTCCCAGAAATATGTTCGTATGCGTTGATGAAAGGAGATCATCACATTTTCCAGAACTGTCAAGTCCGTGAATAGTCTGATGTTTTGGAAGGTCCGGGCAATGCCTTGTTCAGTAACCTTGTGAACGGGAAATCCGGTAATCTCATTTTCTTTCCAGATCACTCGCCCTGAAGTCGGTGTCAGGAAACCGGTGATCATATTAAACACCGTGGTTTTCCCGGCACCGTTAGGTCCAATCAATCCCACCAGTTCTCCAGGCCTCAGCTTAATGGAGAAATCGTTTACCGCGGTCAGACCGCCAAATTGCATTACCAGGTCGTCCAGTTGGAAGAAATCATCCATGGGAATTCCTAAAGTCCCCTCTCTTTCCTGCCTAACTTTGAGAACAGCCAATCCCAGCTGAATTCATGGCGCCCCATTATACCCTGGCGAGCGAAGATAATGACCAACATGAGGATAATGCTGAAAATAACCATGCGCATACCGGGGATACCCGGAATTTTGAGGAATCCAAGATCGGTTGGGCGTTCCACCACCCGCAGAGCTTCTCCACCCCAGGCAAACAGCGCCGCACCGATGACCGCCCCGGTTGTGCTTCCCAAGCCTCCCACCACAATGATAATGAGCAAATTGAAGGTCAGAAAAAATGTAAATAAGGTCGGTGAGATGGTAGTGATCAAATGAGCCAGCAACCCTCCTGCGATACCCGAGAAGAAGGCGCTAATCAGAAACGCCATAAGAAGGTGCTTGTACGGATCTATACCCATAGCGCGGGCGGCAATTTCATCCTCTCGAATGGATTTCATCGCCCGCCCATAACTGCTGTTGATCAATTTAGTGACCGCTACGATTGTAACTACGGCGATTCCCCAAGACCACCAGAGATTGGTATAAGGCACCAATCCCTTAAGTCCTAGCGGTCCGTTGGTAACGCTTTGCAGGGCGTTTGCGAGGACCCGTATCACTTCACCGAATCCGAGAGTTACGATTGCCAGGTAATCTCCTCGCACACGAAAAACTGGGAAGCTGATGACATAGGCAAACACCGTCGCCATCAGACCGCCCAATAAAAGCGATATAACGAAAGGCGTATGCAAAACATTGAGCGGCCAGATCAACGGCACAATGATATAAGTCATCTGTTTTTCAGCTGCACTCATGGTGAGTAAAGCAGACGTGTAGGCACCGATTGTTATGAAAGCGTTGGGACCAAGGTGCAGTATCCCACAGATACCGTTCACCAAATTGTAGCTTACGGCCAGCGTAATAAACACGGCCATATTATTCAGGATGCGAATCTGATAGTTAGTCCCATATGTATTGAACAGGAAAAGAACCACGAACAGCAGAATGATGCTCATGATGTTTAGTAGCAGGTTCCGTCTCTCCTTGCTCATCCTTCATTCCTTATAGTTCCAAGCAACTAACTCAAAACTCCGATAAGATTCCCTCCGTTGACGGCAGGGAGGTTTTGCTATAGTCAGTAATCGGTAAGTATCATGTGACAACGATACCATTCCTAAAAAAGACTAGGTCTTGTCGATCATGGGTTCCCCCATTATACCGGTCGGCCGAAACAACAGGACCAAAATTAGAATAACGAAAGCAAAAGCATCTTTGTACTGCGACAACTCCGGGAAAAGGGCCACAATCATAATCTCGCCCAACCCCAGCAGAAATCCGCCGATGACGGCGCCGACGATATTGCCTATCCCACCCAGCACGGCAGCAATAAAAGCTTTGAGTCCGGGGAAAACGCCCATGAACGGGTTGACTTGTGGATATTTCATCGCCCACATGATACCGCCTGCGGCGGCCAAGAACGACCCGAGAAAAAAAGTGATGGCGATGACCTGGTCCAGATTGATACCCATCAGGCGAGTGGCTTCGAAGTCTTTTGAAGCGGCGCGCATGGCTTTGCCAACCTTGGTTCGATAGATGATATACAGAAGTCCCAGCAACAAAACGATTGTGATGACCGGCGTGTACAAGGTCAAAACCTGCACTCGGACACCCATGATCGTTATGACGTGATCGAACATCGTTGGCCTGGGGAACCCTTTCGGAATTCCGCCGATAATCACAATGGCCAGATTCTCCAGCAGGAAAGACGCGCCGATGGCGGAAATGAGCAGTGAAATCCTTGGCGCATCGCGGAGCGGCCTGTAAGCGCACCGGTCCAGCACGATTCCCATTAATCCTGTAATCACCAGCGCCAGCGGAAAGCTGATATACCATGGAAGCGCAAAGATGCCGATCAAATAAATAGCCGTGTAGGCTGCGAACATCAGCAGGTCGCCGTGAGCGAAGTTGATCAATCGCAAGATGCCATACACCATCGTGTATCCGATGGCGACCAAGCCGTACAAGCTTCCCAGCGAGATCCCATTGATTATTTGCTGAAATAGGATTGTCCCTGTCACATAAAGTCCTTTTCCGAGATCGCCTAATGAACTCAGAGCATGAAGGCTGCGCTCCAAATACTTTGCAGCTCGGACCTCAGCTCGCTAAGAGTGCAAATTTCAACACAGTAAAGGCACAGTCGAAGGTGGTCCGGTAAACCTCATTCGCCCTTCCCCAGGTGGACATCTTGTAGACTTAAGAAAACAAGCAGCATATCAGGCTAGAGACACTTTCTGGAGGTCTTGCCGAAAACCAGTTAGATTTTTCGTTGGCTTTCTGCCTAAAAAAGGCAGGGTAGACTAAGCGCCTACCCTGCCTCCATTCTAGCTGTCAACTATGTGCTTTGTGTCATTGGGAGCTTTTGTGCCCGTTGGCAAAAACGCGGCGACCACAGTTAGCCTTAATCACCGATTTGACTCGCTCGGCTAAGGATTAACCGTAGTAACGTAAACAAACTTGCCATCTTGGACTTTGTTGATCACCATACTTTTAATTGGATTACCATCCGGTCCCATGGTAATCACACCGGATACTCCCTTGAAGTCTTTCGTGCTTTGCAGAGCATCCCGAACTTTTGTGCCATCGGTGGAACCCGCCCGCTTAATGGCATCCACGAGCAGGAAATAGGCATCGGCACCGAGAGCCCCGAAAGCATCAGCTTCCTTGTTGAATCTTTTCTCAAAAAGTTTGATGTATTCTTTGGATCGTTCCGTAGTAGCAGCGTCTTTGTGGAAATGACCGGTAAAATACATTCCTTCCACGGATGCTCCACCGATTTCGATCAGGGCGTCCGCCTGGGCTCCGTCACCAGTCAAAATGGGAGCCTTGATGCCCAGGTCACGAGCCTGTTTCGCCATCAGAGCATCTTCAGTATAGTAATTGGGTGCATAAATAATATCGGGTTTTGCTGCTTGAACCGCAGACAGCTGAGCTGAAAAGTCCTGATCGCCGGTCTGAATGTAGGTCGTTGAGACAATTTTGCCTCCGCCTTTTACATATTCTTTAACGAAGAAATTACCCAGGCCGACACAGTAATCCTGAGCTATATCAATGATTACAGCAGCAGTCTTGGCCTTAAGCTCGTTCAGAGCAAAACGAGCAGCAACTTCCCCCTGGAATGGATCGATGAAGCAGGCGCGGAAGGCATACTTCTTACCTTGATTCACCAGAGGATTCGTTGCAGTGGGGCTCACTGAAGGTATCTTGGCTGCTTCGGAGATCGGGTTGCCAGCCATGGTATTGCCGCTGATGGCTTCACCGAGGATACCAACCACTTTTTCCTTCTCGACCAAAAGAGTCACCGCATTGGCAGCCTCGATTTTGTCGCTCTTGGTGTCCACCAAAATCACTTCAATCTTTTTTCCCAACACTTCTGGTTCCATGCTGCGGGCAATTTCAATTCCGTTATTCTCCATTTCGCCGTAGGCTGCAACCGCCCCGGTCATTGGCAGATATGCGCCTATTTTAACGGTGTCGGCAGCCATTCCTTGTCCGACCAAGCCAAAGAGCACAAACGATGTTACCAACATTAGAGCCAGAAGACCTTTCTTTTGCATCTTTACCTCCTTCTCATAAAGTTCATGAAGTTTCGCCTACTTCCATCTACGTTTAAAGCAAAAAGCGGGTTTTTATGCCTTCAAATATGCATGGTAGAATGTCAAGTCTCTACTCTACGCTTTATTTTGTGTCAACAAAAAAGGTTTACTGGAGGATCACGGACTCCGTTTATGGTGGTTATTGCTTACCGCTTTCCGCCGAATTATTTAAAATCAAGCGGCACCTCCTGGTAAACATGTGGATTGAATACACTCTGTCGTTCTGTTATATGGTGGACGCAACGAACGCTGCAGACCGACGGATGCAGTCCACTTCTGCGGGAGTGCGGGTTTTGGTCCACAAAATTAGATGCCCCGTTACGAGAGTCACAATGGGAATCTATCTTGATAGGGGCGTGAGTCAGAAAGAATAGTCCGAGGTCAATTTCCGTTTACAGGATCTAAGCATGCCAACGGCATTTTTAACAGGTGCAACCGGCTTCATCGGCAGCCATGTCGCAATTCAGCTACTGGAAAGAGGCTGGGGCGTTCGAGCCTTGCGGAGAGAACAATCCACTCAGGTCTGGTTGCCTGCAGAGGAAATTGATTGGCGACAAGGCGATCTGCGCGATTCTGATCGTGTTTATCGGGCCATGGCAGGATGCGAAGCGGTGTTTCATGTAGCCGCCGATTATCGTCTCTGGGCCAGAAATCCAAAGGAAATTTATGACAATAACGTCAATGGCACGGCCAATGTGCTTCGAGCTGCACTGACGCAAGGTGTCAATCGGTTAGTCTACACCAGCAGCGTAGGTGCTCTGGGGTTGAACTCTGACGGCACGCCTGCCGACGAAGAAACGCCCGTGAGGCTGCAGGACATGGTCGGTCACTATAAGCGATCGAAATTTTTGGCGGAGCGCAAGGCAGAGGAATTTTTTCGGCTGGGACTTCCGGTGATCATTGTGAACCCCAGCACACCTATTGGACCCGGTGATCATAAGCCAACCCCAACCGGCAAGATCATTGTTGATTTTCTCAATGGGAAAATGCCGGCGTATTTAAACACCGGACTAAATATTGTTCATGTTCGAGATGTAGCCTACGGTCATCTGTTAGCGCTGGATAAAGGCAAGATTGGAGAAAAATATATCCTCGGAAACGAAAACCTGACTTTGGCTGAGATATTTCGACTGTTGGAGAAGATTACAAATATTCCGGCCCCGCGATTTCGACTTCCGCACCGTCCGGTGCTTTATCTCTCATACTTAAATGAAGTGATTTCGCGCCTGACGGGTTGCGAACCTTTAATTCCCCGTGAAGGTGTCAAAATGGCGCATCGCTATATGTTTTTTAAATCGGACAAAGCGGTAAGAGAATTAGGACTCCCCCAGACACCGGTGACTGTTGCCCTTGAGGAAGCTGTCCGGTGGTACACGGATAACGGCTACGTCAATCGCTAACAGTCCGGCCTGCCCGATTGTGAAGCATGAGAAACCGAGACGCGTGAAGACGACCTGGGGGTTGCGTGAAAAAATGCCGGTGTTATTTTATCGTGGCCAAACGTCGGGGTATTGAGCTATTTTAAAGTGTTTGAGCTACCACAGCAATGGAGTTTCCCGCGCAATGATGTTTTCCGGCATTGCCGATAGGTCCGTAAGACTTAGCCGTAATTTGTGTAGCTTTTCAATACATTGGGCAGTCGATAATGGCTTTCGTCTCACACGCAGCCGGTCTGCCCATAATTATTGAGAAGTTGCTAATGTGATTGTCAACATTCGGAAGGTAATAAAACATGCGTTTTCCCATGTCACTTTATGCATCAATGACAACCTACCTGCTCAAAAAAAGAATTTACAAAGATGCGCACTTCCCTTTGGTGCTCATGCTGGAACCCACCCACCGATGCAACCTTACTTGCTCCGGCTGCGGCCGAATAATTGAATATTCCAGCACGCTACAGCATGAAATGACGATGGAGGAGTGCCTTCAATCAGTGGATGAAGCAGGTTCTCCAGTCGTTACCATTACCGGAGGGGAACCTTTGTTGTACTCCCATATTCAGGGACTGGTAAGGGAAGTGTTGCGACGCCGCAAACACATTTACTTCTGCTCAAACGGTCTCTTGTTGGAAGATACTCTGTCCCTCTTCAGCCCTAACCCCCACTTTACCTGGAACATTCATTTTGACGGCACTGAAGCGGTCCACGACCAAATCATCGGCCGTAAAGGAGGATTCAAGAAGGCTCTTGCAGGGGTTAAGGCCGCCAAGGAGAAGGGATTTCGCGTCAGCACCAACACCACCGTGTATCGTGAAACCGACGTCAAAGACTTGGAACAACTTTTCACACAACTAGCCGCGGTAGGTGTCGATGGAATCCTTGTGGCTCCGGGGTTCAACTATGAAAAAGTGGAGCGGGATGTTTTCCTCAACCGTCAGGAAATAACCCATAAGTTCAATGAGATCCGCAAATGGCAGAAACGCTTTCCTTTGATCAGTAATCCAATCTATATGGACTTCCTCGCAGGTAATCGACCCCTGAAGTGCACTCCGTGGGGAAGTCCTACCCGGAATATTCGGGGCTGGAAATCTCCCTGCTATTTGATCACGGACACTCACTACCCCACCTATAGGCAACTTATAACGAAAACCGACTGGGAGCATTATGCCTCAGGCAAAGATCCCCGCTGCGCCCAGTGTATGGTACACTGCGGTTTTGAGCCAACGGTGATAAGGGAGATGACCGGCAAAGATTTACTGCGGATGGTTGAGTGGAATCTTCATGCCTGAGTTTTTACGCTTGTTTTTTGGGACTGTTCTGCTACGCCCTTACGTTTTCTTGTTCCTACTGGTTTATCTGATTGCCGGATCAACCCAGATCGGTTGGCGACGCACTCTACTCTATTTGCCACTCGGTTTTGGTGTAGCCTGGTTTTCTGAATATAGCTCAACTCACTGGGGGATCCCATACGGCGACTACTTCTATATCCCTACCACGATTACCGAAGAACTCTGGATTGCCGGAGTTCCCTTCATGGATTCCCTCTCCTACGTTTTTCTGTCTTACTGCAGCTATTCCATGGCCATCTTTTTGCTCAGCCCGGTACTCTTCTCCCAAGGGAATTTGTTCGTATTTGAAACGCATCGGATTCGCCAATCCTGGCAGACGCTGCTCCTTGGATCTTTTCTTTTTGTCTTTCTGGATATCGTCATCGATCCTGTAGCACTGCAGGGAAATCGCTGGTTCCTGGGTCAAATTTATGGGTATCGGGAAAACGGTATATATTTTGGTATACCCATGAGCAACTTTATCGGTTGGTTACTGGTTGGTTTCGTGATGATTGCGGTCCTGCAAATCCTCGATCGCTGGTCCGCTTTGGAGCCCGGAAGAAAAACCATTTTCCATTCCATTCCGGGAATCGCTCTCCTGGGTCCCGTACTCTACGTGTCTGTCCTTCTGTTCAACATTACGGTTACCTTCTGGATTGGAGAAATTCTTTTGGCCACGGTAGATTGCCTGCTGATATTCTTTCCGGCCCTTCTTACTTTCTTCTTTACGATCTATAAACAGACTCATATTACTCCAGAGTCCATCACAAAACATATTGCAGACTTTGCAGACTCCAAACCTATCCCCGTGAACATGCGGAATCCCGGAGCAAGAATGTTGAATGTTGAATGTTGAATGTTGACCGACCGTTGATGATGTCTTCCGCCTTTTAACGATCGGTCGCATTTTCATGGTCTGCTCAGATCAGCCGTTCATGAATGCCTCCCTCACTTTTATTTGATCTTGGTGAGCCGGCATTGTGAGATGAATTGATCCATCGTGGAGGGGGGGATCCCCACAAAGGCAGAAACGACTTGCCCGAGTTCTCGGGCGGCTCGCGTAGACTTTTTAAAAAGAGCGTAGAATCGCGGCAAAAGATGAGGTTTTCGGGCCAGCAGGCGCAAAACTTTCGCAACTTTAACCCGGCCTTCTGTGGTGATTTCACCCAAATCAAAATCAATCTCATCCTCAAGCCCATCGCTTATGGCTCGAAAACAAACAAACGGTATCCCCTTTTCCTGCGCGAATCTTGCGATAAAGTAGCTTTCCATATCCACAACCGAAGAGGTTTCTCTGAAACGAAGGCCTAGCAAACGCTTTGATTCCGGCCGTTCCTCGGTAACAATCTGTGCAGCTCTCAGCCCTTGAGTTTGACAAAAGTTCAACCATGCCTCGGCAGAGCACTCTAAGCGAATCATTTCTTTGGAAGCACCCTCATTGCATTCATCCGAAAGAACGAAACCGCTCCCATAAGTAACCTGGCCTACTTGAAACTCGCGATTGATACTTCCTGCGAATCCAAAAGAACATACAATATCGGGATGGTTCTCCTTTATCATCCAGCTCAAGGCCCGGTTTGCCCTGTCATGCCCCATCCCCGTTTCCACTAGATTCAGTTGTTTGCCGGCAACCGAGCAACGAAATTTCCGAAAAGGTCGTCGACAAACAATCTGCCATGGCCCGGTAGCCCTTTTGAAGTATCGGTATTCATCCGGCAGTGCAACAAGCAGAGTCACATTCAACATTTTAGGATCACACTATGATTAGTCCACCCATTTCTCAGACAGGGCTCTAAGCGATCGATACATCCTTGCAAAGATAGACATCCTGTATTGCATTCAATAGCTCAACACCTTGTTTCATGGGCTTTTGAAATGATTTACGGCCCGATATGAGCCCCATGCCTCCGGCCCTTTTGTTGATCACGGCAGTCCTAACCGCCTGAGCCAGATCGTTTTCGCCGGAAGCCCCTCCGGAGTTAATCAAACCGATTCTTCCCATGTAGCAGTTGACAACCTGGTATCGTGTTAAGTCTACGGGATGATCAGTCGTCAATTCAGTGTACACTCTTTCGTCTGTTTTACCGAACTTCAGTGCCTTGAAACCGCCGTTGTTCTCGGGCTGCTTTTGTTTCACAATATCGGCTTCAATGGTTACAGCTAAATGGTTTGCCTGCCCGGTCAAATCTGCGGAGACATGGTAGTCCGTCTTGTTTACCTTGAATGCAGGGTTCCTCAGATAAGCCCAGAGAATGGTGAACATACCCAATTCATGGGCATACCGAAAACATTCCGTCACTTCCTGAATTTGCCTGTGGCTTTCTTCCGATCCGTAATAAATGGTGGCTCCCACCGCCACCGCGCCCATGTCAAATGCCTGTTTCACGTCGGCGAAAAGAATCTGATCATATTGATTCGGGTAACTCAGCAGCTCGTTGTGGTTGATTTTGACGATAAAGGGGATCTTGTGGGCATACTTTCTTGCGACCACCCCAAGCACCCCCAAAGTCGAGGCCACAGCGTTGCATCCTCCCTCCATTGCAAGCTTAACGATATTTTCAGGGTCGAAATAGATTGGGTTAGGCGCAAAGGAAGCCCCGGCTGAATGTTCTATTCCCTGGTCGACTGGAAGGATGGAAACATAACCGGTATCGGCCAGTCGCCCGTGATTGAAGACCATCTGCATGCTGCGCAGCACCGATGGAGTTCGATCAGACAGGGCCATCACACAATCCACGTAATCGGGGCCGGGTAAGTGCAGTTGTTCTTTCCGAATAGTCTTGCTGACATGGTTCAATAAGGAATCGGCTTCGGCCCCCAACAGTTCTGTAATCTTTTCGATCATGGCTTCTCCTTGATAAGATTTTACGCTACATTGGTGAAATGGCTCACTCTGTAGTCAGAGGGAAATTAGGGTTTCAGCGTTCTCATGTTACTAGTGCTGCTCGGCGGAAGTAATCATCCGGTTTGAGTTCCCCCCTTTTCCAAAGGGGGGTAGGGGGGATTTGAAAAGTCCGCTTGGTGCCGAAATCCCCCTAAATCCCCCTTTAAGAAAGGGGGACTTTGAATTGCTCCATAACTGGTTGAAGACTTCCGCCCGGCTGTACTAGTTATGAATTCAAGCCCAGAAACAATAGCCTCAAATTGATTGTGCATTACGTTAGGAGGTCGCCGCGCGATGGTCAAGTGGACCGGCTGCAACAACTTGCCCCGAAGATGTGGGAGGTAGCGCAATGGCTATCGATATTCCCACTTCCTGGCAAAATGCGCTGGGCAACTTGCAAGAAAATCGCTGGCACGGAATCTCCTGGTGATGGGAGCTATAGATAGCGGGAAGAGTAGATTCTGTGAATTTGCCGCCCATCGCTTGCTGCAAAATGGTTTTAAGGCAGCTCATTCAAAGCCGCCTTCAAGAGTTGCGGGAAGTCGGTGAAAATTGCATTGACCCCTCTTTCAATCATGGCGTTCATGGTCTCTTCATCATTGACCACCCAAACACGCACATCATAGCCATGCAATTGCAGAAATCTAACATCAACGGATTGCATGTCGTCAATTCGAGGGTGATAGCCTTGTGCTTTTAGTTCGCCCAACAATGCGATGAGATTGATTTGAGGGAAATCCGTCAGCAAGGCGGTGGGGATGTTAGGATTGGCTTTGCTTGCCCTTTTCAGATATGCAGGATTGAAGGAAGATAAGATAACGTATGCCTCCGCCCCTAAGTCTTCTATCAGATGAATAGTCTGTTCGACAACGTTGAAGTCACCTTGGGTTCCAGTCAGATCCTTAATCTCCACATTTACCTGCCAACGTTGCTGGAGAGTGAATTCCAAAGCCTCTTGGAGGGTGAGTATCGGTTCGCCCATATATTTTACATATTCCCTCTCGGCAAGATTTCCGACAGCAATTTGGCCGAACGGATCTTCCCGGACAAACCATGAACCCAAATCCAAAGACTTCAACTCTCGCAGACTAAAATCGCACACTCGCCATGGCTTGCGATCCACATACACTCTCTTGACATCGGAAGTTCGCTCCAAAGTAAGATCGTGAATTACAACCAACTCGCCATCTGCGCTCATGCCGACATCCAGTTCCCACATGTCCGCACCGACCTCAAGCGCCTTTCTTGCAGCAGCGAGAGTGTTTTCAGGCGCCAGTGACCGGGCGCCCCGATGGGCAATGTTCAACGGCTTGCGATGAAAATTTGATAGAGCCATGATCAGTAGTCCGCCAGGAAACAGCTAGAAAGTACGTTCCGTTTGCAACTCCCACGAAAGCACCCGACCCGTCAGCGGGAATCCATAAAAAGAAACCTGAATACATCCCTGCCCGCACATCAAGCAAATCGTTTATCTGCTTTTACGCTGGCCGCCCCCTTCGCCTTGTCGGTAAGCCAGCCGCAACGCTCTACCTGCTTGACATCGAATTCCGGAACGTAAGGTTTTATGTCCAAAAGCGGGGTACCATCAATGATATCAACATCCTCAATGTGCAAGACACTATTCTCTCTATCGATAAGCCTAACTACCGATAACCCGATCGCGTTGGGACGGCGGGGGGCTCGTGTCGCAAACAGCCCGCGCGGTTGGTCGTCAAGAAAAGGTTTTACTGTCAGGGAAAAGCCTTCAGAGAGATGAAAATGATAGAGCAAAACGATGTGAGAGAATCCATCCAGATCGTTGAGCCCTTCTGCATATGCCGGATCTATTTCCGCCGATCCGCGGATACCTTTGGCTCCTCCGGGTTGAATGGGCGAACCTTCAATCTCCTTGAAAGGAGATCTAATTATACCGATCGGTGAGTAGACAATTTGATCCATTTCGATTCCTTCATTCTATAGCTTCCAAGACAACGTTCCAATCCTGTCATTTCGAGCCCATGAGGCATTGTATGTCATGACAAACCCGAATCGATACATCTGTCCGCCAGACTAGTTGCTAAGTGCTTAATGTTTTGACTGTTTTCCAATTTTGCAACCCAGCCTTCCGGAATTGCCTCAAGCCCCAGGTAAGCACCGCTTATGGCGCAAGCCATAGCACCCAAAGTGTCTCTATCCCCACCATTTAGAATTGCACAAAAGAGGCATTCGTTAAAGGATTGTGGAAACTTAAGAAAACTATAGACTGCGAAGGGCATCGATTCGGACATCAAAACGGTCCGCCCTAATTGGTCCGCCGCTTCCCGAGGTGTTGCATTCTCCTCGAGCAAGCGACCGACCAGTTGCATTTTGTTTCTAATTTCTCGGCTTTTGGCAAAACCGACGAGTTCATTCATGAAGGTTTGCCTTGAAAACCTCTTTGCAGGATTGAGTCCCACGGCCATGGCAATTGCTTTAGCCTGCACAGCGGCACCATCCATCCCTACCAAATGAGCATGGGTAACCTCCGCCGACGCCGCTGCTTTATCGTAAAGATCGGCTGCATCATGAAAAAACAAGCCAACAGGAACAATCCTCATAGCAGCCCCATTGCCTAAGGAACCCGATCCGTCAAATAGGCTTCTGGCAGCTTCAACATATGATATGCGCGTAGATCTGACCCGTGAAAAAATAGTCGGAGGCCCGGGCGCATAACCACGCCAGGGCTCTTGTTCAAAGTTCCGCTGGAAAGTCTCGCCCAAATGCTGCTGGTCTAATACTCCTTTTTCCAGCAGCGACTCTGCAACACCCAGAGCCATAGCTGTATCATCTGTGTAGTCGAGCTCGGCGCTGCCCTGCACAACCTCGACCAGCATGCTTCTTTCAGGATGACGGAAAGCAAGCTCCCCGAGGGCATCACCGAGAGCGCTCCCCACCATGGCCCCAAGGAATTTGTTTTGCAATTGGAGATCTGAACTAATAACTCCCTCCTTTTCTGGTCTGGGAGAGGAAGTCAATCACCTTATGTATGGCCGAAATATCCAGGCTACCCCACTCCTGCCCCACCCCCAGTCGGTAGAGGTGCAGCATGGTATGGGCGGCCGGCACGGCAGCTCCGGTCTCATAGGCTGTGTCTACCACAAACTTGAGATCTTTGGTCATATGTTTCAGAGGAAACTGGGTCGGAAAATCCATACTCCTAATCATATTTTCTTTTGCCTGGTAGAGGCCGCAATTAAGTGGTCCGGAGAAGATCACATCAAAAATCGCATCTTCGGTAAGGCCACCCATCTTACCAAAATTGAGTGTCTCGGAGACCCCCTCCATCATCACACCCAGCAGCAGGTTGATCGTCATCTTCATCATGGAGCCCTGCCCCGCTTCTCCACAATAGATGACCTTCTTTCCCATTGTCTCAAACAATGGGGTGTTTTTTTGAACCTCCTGCTCGTTACCGCTGGCAAGTATGAGCAGCGTTCCGTCCTCAGCAGGCCTTTTAGTTCCGGACACCGGAGCGTCAATGAAGCAAGCGCCGCTGGATGAAAGTCTTTTCTCCAAATCTCTTGTATACATAGGACTAACGGTACTCATGTTGATGATGGTTTTGTTGGGTGTAACCGCTTCCACAGCCGCTTCCGGTCCCCAAAGCACGTTGTCGATGGCTTCATGATCGGTCAGCATAAGGATCACCACATCACTTTCTGCAGCCAGTGCCTTTGGGTTCGAGGCTACTTGGACGCCCAACTTTTGCAAATCCAAGGTCTTACCAGCCGTGCGATTGTACACCGTCAATGGGTAACCCGCCCCGGCGATATTTGCCGCCATAGCAGAACCCATGATCCCAAGGCCGATGAATCCGATTTTTTGCTTCATGTTTCCCTTCCTTTTTACCTCTCCCAATGTCTCGTTCTTAATCTTAAATTTTGTGCAAATGAACCAGGGTGCCCCGATTATCCAGAACTCTGAAGTTCCCGCGGACAAAAAACCTTGGTACAACAGTATTAAGCCTCGACCGCAGAGTCAAGCATGTCCGACAGATCGAGGAAAACCCATAAACGCAGCGCGGAGCTCTGGCCGCAACCAGATTAGAATATGTATACTGTCTAGTACCTTAATCGTGAAATTCGTGCTTTTTATGACAGAAAATCCGAAACTCGAAGCACGAATTTCGAAACAAATTCAAAGACGGAAAATTCAAATGACCAAAAGCGACCCATGCTGCTGCCCAATGTTTATCGTTTTGATCATTTGATCATTTGATCATTTGGCCTTGTTTCGGATTTCGAAATTTCGGTTCCGGCCTTGCCTGGTTAGAGCGTCATTGCCAGGCCCAGGTAAGTTTTTCAGTCGCTGACGCGATGGATCTGATAAGCACCACATCACCTATTGATCCCAAAATAGAAAAATGCTTTATTTGTCTTATTAGGAGACAGTACAGGCTGATTTTTGAAGCTTAGCAGAGGTAATGTGGATTAATTTCATGGAAGAGAAAATCAAAACGCTCAGCACTTTATACGCGAACCATTTTAGCGCCAGCCTAGATACCGTTCGACTGCGAACAGGAAGAACAACCGAGCGCATAAGAGTGGATCATCCTGAAGCTGCCGCCATTGTGGCCTTCCCAGATGACAAACACATCCTTATGGTGCGGCAATGGCGTTATGCAATCGACCGGGAGACTCTGGAGATACCTGCAGGGAAAGCCGATCCCGGAGAAGGGTTGGAGGATTGTGCGAGGCGCGAACTGCAGGAAGAAACAGGCTTTAACGCGGCGCAGATCGTCACCCTTTTTCGCTATTATCCTGCCATAGGATATTCTAACGAAGTGATCGAGATCTTTGCAGCTTCGAGCCTCGAGAAACGTTCGGGGGAACTGGATGAGGATGAGATCTCGCGGGTTGAAATCATTGAACTGGATCGAGTGCACGATCTTATTAACCAGGGAATTATCCAGGATGGCAAGACGGTGATTGGAATTTCTCTATTTCAGGCCAGAAAGGAGCGGGGAGAAATCCCGACCGATTTTTTCAGGTAACGGTTATGATGAAGGTTCCCATAACTCGATATGGCTATTACCGGCTCTTGAAAGAGCTCGTTTACTTGCGCCGAGTAGTTCGACCGGAGGTTTTGGAAGAACTGCAAGAGGCGCGCTCGTACGGAGTAAAACTGGAAAATCAGCAGTATCTGCATGCCCGCGAGCGCCATGTGGGGCTGCAGAGAAAAATTCAGGATTTGGAGGAAAAGCTGGCCCGGAGCGAAGTCGTAGTCGGCCGCAAGTTTTATTTCAGGCAGGCGGGTTTTGGGACAGTAATTGCTGTACTCAACATGGATACGGGGCAAACCCATAGATATCAACTGGTCGGCCCATATGAGTCGGATGTCAACAGCGGCAGACTATCCGTAGAATCCCCCGTGGGTAGATGCCTGATGGGACGGAGTGAAGGGGACGAAGTAACCGTCTATACTCCCGCGGGTATCCGGATTTACCGCATTTTATCGATTCAAATATGATGAGCGTTGTTACTGCAAGCCCGCACCAGTTAGAACTGCTCTGCGGAAGTTATCATCCGGTTTGAGTACCCCCCTTTTCCAAAGGGGGGTTAGGGGGATTTTTCAACCTGCTGATTCTTATTTAAAATTCCCCTAAGTCCCCCTTTGCGAAAGGGGGACTTAGAATTGCTCCGTGACTGGTTGAAGTCTTCCGCCCGGCTGTACTAGAGCCTTTTGCTTCAGGGAAATGCCATTCAGTCAGATAATCATCGCCCTATGGATCATCTACTATCATACCAGCAACAGCAAAGAAAAAGACTCGCCATCCACGAAATTCACCTTGACTTTGACTCATATAACCAATTAGTATTCAAGCTGTTATGGGCTACCTGCGGGTGTAGCTCAGTTGGTAGAGCACAAGCTTCCCAAGCTTGGGGTCGCGGGTTCGAATCCCGTCGCCCGCTCCAGAACAGAAGGTGCTCCTTCTCGGTGAGAAGGCTTCCCTTTTTGAGGTGGCAGCAAGTCCCCGCTTTCGGGCAGCGAGCTTACTTCGATTAGTGGATGACCGACTCCTAGATGTTCAGTAAAGAAGCCTTTTCTAACTTCTAGTAGTTTATTGTTGGTCTGCTAAGAGAAGTGGGTAATTCACCCACTTTTTTTTTGTTCAACAGTCGGGCTTTGTGGGGAATGGAAGAAAGAACAACAGAATTAACGAATCAGCTTTGGGAAATGATCGAGCCGGTTATCCAATCTGAAGGCATGGAAGTGGTCGAGCTCGAATATCGTCGAGAGTCTCTGGGGTGGGTTTTGCGCATTTTTATCGATCAGCCGGATGGAATAACCGTAGATGACTGCGCTCGAATAAGTCAGGTAGCGGGCGACCTATTGGATGTGGCTGATGTAATTCAAAATCCATATCATCTGGAGGTTTCGTCGCCTGGATTGAATCGCCCGTTGCGCAAGCCGGAACACTTTAAAATGTATCTTGGAAATATCATAGAAGTAAGAACTTCGACCCCATTGGACCCTTCGCAGAATCGGCGAAAATTCAAAGGCACTCTAATGGCTGTTCACCCCGAGACGATCTCCGTCGATTGCCAGGGAGAGGTGTTCGAGATTCCTTTGGCGCTCTTGGAGCGCGCCCGATTGTGTTATTTTGATTCATTTGAAAAATAGAGAAATTGTCAGCACATGACGAGTTTCTATACATAGACTTTGTGAGGAGATAGAGCACCATGGCCAGTGAACTCAAGCGGTTGATCGACCAAGTCAGCCGGGAAAAGGGCATCGACCGCCAGACATTGATTCATACTCTGGAAGAGGCCATCAAATCCGCAATCAAGAAAAAATTTGGAAGCAAACTCGATCTTGATGTGACCTTCAGTGAAGAATATGGCGAACTCGAAGCCTTTTTGTTCAAAGAAGTCGTTGAAAGAGTCATAGATCCGGATAAAGAAATCTCTTTGGAAGCGGCTCACGATCTGGATCCGGAGAGCGAGATCGGCGACGAGCTCGGTATTCGTATGGACACGGATACACTCGGCCGTATTGCCGCCCAATCCGCCAAGCAGGTCATCATTCAAAAAATGAAGGATGCTGAACGGGAAGTCGTCTATGAAGAGTTCATCAGCCGGAAATCCGAAATTATTCAAGGGATTGTTCAACGGGTCGATAAAAATGGCACTATTGTAAACCTCGGGCATGCGGAAGCCATTTTGCCGGCAAAGGAGCAGATTCCGAGGGAGGTCTATCGCCAGGGCGACCGAATTCGCGCTTACATACTGGATGTCAGAAAGATCAGCAAGGGGCCTCAGATCGTTTTGAGCCGGACTCATCCACATTTCCTTATTCAACTCTTTCATGCCGAAGTACCTGAAATCGTCGAAGGCATTGTCAGCGTCATCAGCGCCGCCCGGGAACCGGGGTCACGTGCCAAGATCGCCGTGGTATCAAAGAGCCCCGATGTCGACCCAGTGGGCGCTTGTGTCGGCATGAAGGGATCGCGCGTGCAAAATGTAGTTCACGAACTCCACGGCGAAAAGATCGACATCATACCTTGGAACATGGACCCGGCAAAATTCGTGGTCAACGCGCTTGCACCGGCTATCATTTCGAAAGTGATCATAGATCAGGCCAATCGAACCATGGACGTTATCGTACCGGATGACCAGCTTTCGCTGGCAATCGGCAAACGGGGACAGAACGTTCGGATGGCTTCCAAATTGACCAATTGGCACATTAATGTTCAGAGTGAAAGTCGCTATGAGCGACAAAAGCAAGCGGGTTACCAATCGCTTTTGCTCATCGACGGCTTGACGGAAGAGTTGGCGGACAAGCTTTACGAAGCCGGGATTACTTCTCTGCAAGTGTTTGTAGAAGCCGAACTGGACGAGCTTGAAGAATTGACTCATATATCGCCGTCAACACTTGCCATGATGCAAGAAGAAGCAACTCGGCTAGCTCAGACACAACCAACGGAAGAACCACCCAGCTCAACCGACGCTCCTGGTTTGGATGAAGAACTCCAGGAAGAAATCAGTCCAACCGACGCACCGACTTTAGACGAAGAAAGTGAAGAGGAAGCCGAAAAAGAAGAAACCACCTTGACCAATGAAAACAACATCGAACTGGAAGAAAGTTCAAGATCAGGGGAATAGTTTTGGTCAAGATTGGACACATACCCGTTAGAACCTGCGTGGTCTGCAATGCCAGAAAACGCAAATCTGCTCTCTTGCGGTTAGCAATCAATCCTGAAAGATTGGTGGTAATCGATTATAATCGCGGTACAGGGGGACGGGGAGCTTATGTATGCCCCGATTGCCTGCCCCGGCTGCGTTTCACCAACCGGGTTCGAAAGGCTTTTCGCAATCAGGCCAGAGGATTAGCCAAAAACATCCTCCCACAGCCCTCAATCCTCCCGAACAATGGGACTAGAGAGGATTCCGAGGAGCGGAGGCCGAGATGTGAGAGACATTTAATAGTACAACAAGGGGGAAGTTTTAATGGCGCGAATGAGGGTGCATGAACTTGCAAAAGAACTAGATACGACAAATAAGGAACTGATAGAAAAGATCACTAAGTTGGGCATCCAGGTCAAGAACCACATGAGCACGCTCAATGAAGCGGCAGTTCAGAAGGTTCGCGATCAATATTCAGGTGGCGCAACACAAAAAGTCGAGGAAAAACGGATCGGAAGAGCGGTAATCAGGAGACGCAAGAAGGTGGCGGAAGAAGAAGTCCCGCCTGTTGAGGTTTCCGAAGAGGAGATAACTCCTGCACCCTTGGAGATTCAACCTGAAGCAGTTGAGGCACCTGCAGAAGTGACTCCTGTGGTCGCTCCGGAAGTCCCAACGGAGGAGGAACCAGAGGAAGCTCAGCCCGACGTTACACCCCCGCATGAAGAACTTCAGCCGGAACCCCCTTCAGCGCCAGTCCCGCAGCCTCCCCCGGTTGCAGAAGAAGAAATCATCGAACCAGGCCCGCGCGAGCAACCAGACGTTGTGGAAGCCAAGGAGGCTCCGCAAGAGGCCGCACGACTGGAACCTGTTAAAGAAAAGCCGACGGAAACCGAGATGCCAATTGAACAAGCCGCACAGACAGTCCCCAGCCCTGAATTTGTGGAACCTGAATTAAAAGAACGCGAAGAGCAACAGCGCGAAGCAGCCGAGGAGGTAGAGGAAGAGGGCGAAGACGGCAAAGCCAAGCCTAAGAAAACCAAGAAGAGGCGGCGAAAGAAGTCTCCGAAGGACGAGCCGGCACGCATCATCAAGCTTCCCGATATCATCCCGGAAGAACCGGAGGAAGAAGAGGAACTGCCGCCGGTGGCCGCTCGCATTGCGGTAAAAGAAGAGGAGGTTAAAGAACTCCCAAGAAAGAAACGCCCGAAACCGGCAGAATTTGAAAAAGAGGCGGGTGATCGACGCCACCGAGGCCCTCGTCGCAAAGAAGTAATTGAGCGGGAAAACCTTTACTCGAAAAAAGAACTGGCAGCTCAAGCCGGCCGAGAAAGGGGCAAGGATAGAGGAAAACCATCCCTGAAGGAAGTGCCGAAGCCCGAGCCGACTGTCCCCAAACCGGGCAAACGGCGTATTAAGGTTGACGAGGCGATTACGGTGGCCAATTTGGCCAGGCAAATGGGAATCAAGGCCGGCGAACTGCTTAAAAAATTATTGTATTTGGGCTTGCCGGCAAACATTAACCAGGCAATCGATTTTGATACGGCCGCACTGCTTGCTACGGAGTTTGATTTCGAGGTGGAGAGTACATCGTTCGAAGAAGAAGACATTCTGCAGGTAAGAGAGGACCAACCCCAAGATCTCACCTTACGACCGCCGGTCATTACGGTTATGGGCCATGTGGATCACGGCAAGACATCGCTGCTGGACGCCATTCGCAACACTGACGTCATCGGCGGAGAAGCGGGGGGGATCACCCAGCACATCGGCGCCTATTATGTCAAACTGGAAAAAGGTGAAGTGGTCTTTCTGGACACTCCCGGCCACGAAGCGTTTACATCAATGCGTGCCCGTGGCGCAAAGGTGACCGACCTGGTCATTTTAGTGGTGGCTGCGGACGACGGCGTGATGCAGCAAACCATAGAAGCCATTAACCATGCTAAAGCCGCAAACGTTCCGATTATCGTGGCAGTCAACAAGATTGATAAAGCCAACGCAAACCTTGAACGGGTTAAACGAGAACTGGCTGAACATGGGCTCATCCCCGAAGAATGGGGCGGTGATGTAACTATGGTTGAAATTTCCGCCAAAAAACATATCGGCATCGAAGACCTGCTCGAGATGGTGCTGCTCCAAGCTGAGATCATGGAGCTCAAAGCCAATCCGAACAAGCCCGCTCGCGGCTGGGTAATTGAAGCCAAGCTGGATAAAGGACGAGGCCCCGTCGCTACCATTCTGATACAGGAAGGCACACTCCGCGCTGGAGATGTATATGTGTGTGGGGTTAACTCGGGCAGAGTTCGGAACATGTTCAACGATAGGGGTCAACGGCTGGAGGAGGCGGGCCCGTCGATACCAGTCGAAGTTATTGGGCTCTCTGGAGTTCCCAGTGCAGGAGATGACTTCATTGTACTGGAAGATGAGAAGCAGGCCAAAATGGTTGCGGAGAACCGTACCCTCAAACTGCGCGAAAAAGAACTCACCCGCTCCACTAAGGTTACTCTTGAGAGCTTGTACGATCAAATCAAAGTCGGCGAAGTCAAAGACTTAAACGTCGTCTTAAAGACCGATGTGCACGGTTCGCTGGAAGCCATCAGCGACTCGTTGACAAAATTGTCCACACCAGAGGTTAAGGTGAACCTTATTCACTCGGCGACTGGGGCAATATCTGAGACGGACGTCATGTTGGCCTCTGCTTCCAACGCTATCGTAATCGGGTTCAATGTTCGCGCCGACGCGAAAGTTCATGAGGTGGCCGAACAGGAACAGGTCGACCTGCGCTATTATGATGTCATTTATCAGATTCTTAACGACATCAAAGACGCGATGGTGGGAATGCTCGAGCCCGTCTACCAGGAACATGTCATCGGGCGGGCAGAAGTGCGGCAAACCTTCCACGTACCTAAAATTGGCACCATCGCCGGATCTTATGTGCTGGATGGCCGAGTTGAACGGAATGCCAAAGTTCGGGTCTTGCGCGATCAGGTCGTGATCTATGACGGCAAGATGAACTCCCTGAAACGTTTTAAAGAAGACGCCAAAGAAGTCAAAGCGGGATTCGAGTGCGGCATTGGTATAGAAAACTACAATGACCTCAAAGTGAACGACATTCTGGAAGTTTACGAACTCCAGGAGGTCCAACGCGTATTGGAAATCGGAGGGGAACCTCAAACGGGGAGTAAATCGTAATAATCCCTTTCGAGTTGCATAAGATTAAGCGACCATTATGGACACTTTTAGAATTTTGAGCCATGACAGTGGGAATTGCCAGAATAACTTTCAGACTGCACGGGAATCAGTCCCTCAAGGAAAAGCGAAAAGTCGTTAAAAGCCTGGTGGAAAAAAGCCGCCATCGTTTTAACGTCTCAGTAGCTGAAGTAGCAGACCAGGATTTGCACCAACGCGCCACTATAGGGGTGGCAGTTATCGGAAGTGACGGTCGAGTACTGAACTCAATTCTGGACCGTATCATTGACTATATGGATTCCATGAACCTGGCCGATCTGATTCAACGAGAAGTGGAATTGATTCCTCTGGGAGGATGACTCTATCATGGAATACAAAAGATCTGATCGAGTAGCGGATCAGCTCCAGCGAGAAGTCGCGGATCTGATTTTTCGCAGAGTGAAGGATCCGCGGGTTACCGGCGTAACGATCACTGGGGTTGACGTAACGGCAGATTTGCATCTTGCTAAAATCTATTACTGCGTCATGGGCTCACCAAACGACGATGAAAAACAAAGCGCCGTGGAAGGCCTGAATAAAGCACGCGGGTTTATTCGCCAGCAATTGGGCAAGCGGCTGCGCATGAGGTATTTACCTCAGATCGAATTTCACTACGATTCTTCTCTTGATTACGGCGACAAAATGGAACGATTGTTGAAAGAGTTGCAACAGGATGAATGACGGGCAAGATCTCCCTATACGGAATATCGCGGAAGTAATTAAACGGCACGATCGATTTTTGGTGGCAACGCACGTACGCCCGGATGGTGATGCCATAGGCTCCCTTTTGGGAATGACTTTCATTCTTCGCAAATTGGGGAAGGAAGCCGATCCTTACTGTCAGGATCCGGTGCCGCCGGCCTATGAGTTCTTGCCGGGGAGTGACCAAATTATGCCGCATCTTGCAAAGCCGCACCGGTATGATGCTGCCATCTTGGTTGACTGCGGCAGTTACCTTCGCGTCGGAAATAGTCTAGCGGACTCCATTCGCAGCATTTCAACCTTGGTTAACATCGACCACCATGTGAACGATGCTCCATTCGGCAAACCATTTTGGGTCAGCACTTCGGCCAGTAGCGCTTGTGAAATGCTTTACCATTTGTGTGCATGCTTGCAGTTGCCGCTGGATGCCGACATTGCAGCCCAGCTCTACACGGGACTGCTGACTGACACCGGGTCGTTTCGATTTTCCAATACCAGCCGAAGCGTTTTACAAATTGCAGCTGAGCTGGTAGCAGCGGGAGCTCAGCCTGCCCACATCGCCGAGCAGATTTACGAATCGGCATCGCCCGAAGGCGTCCAATTGCTGGCAAGAATGCTTGCAACCATAGCTTTCGATGCCGATAATCGACTGGCGACGGCCGAACTGACCCAAGAGATGTTCAAAGAAACAGCCACCACTCCGGTAAACAGCGAGGGTTTCATCAACCATTTACGCTCGGTAAAATCGGTTGAACTGGCTATGCTGTTCCGCGAAGACGATAACGGCAAAGTCCACGTAAGCCTGCGATCGAAAGGCGATGTCGACGTTGCGACATTCGCGCAAAGATATGATGGAGGCGGGCATCGTCGTGCTGCCGCTTTTCGCGTTGCGGGCGATCTGCAGAAGGCGCGTGCCGAATTCACTCAGCAAGCGCTCAATTATTTGCTTGGTGCATGATGACGAACACAGGTGTTTGTATAAAGATGAATTCAGGGGCCGGACCATCTCATTGCATTCATTCGAGCACACACTGTGCGCCGGCGACCGATAGCGGAATCCTGATTGTGGACAAACCCGAGGGACTCACCTCCTTTGCTGTGGTGGCGAAAGTAAAAAAATCCCTGGGCCTGAAAAAGGCCGGGCATTGTGGAACTCTAGACCCCTTCGCTACAGGTGTATTGTTAATCTGCGTTAATCAAGCTACCCGCATTGCGGACCAACTCTCTCTGCAAGACAAGCACTACCGGTTCTCTATGCGTCTTGGAGTGGAGACGGATACGTTGGATCGAACCAGTCAGTTTGTTCGGACTTATGATGGACCGGCTATTTGCGAAAGCAATTTATTGAGCGCAGCAAGCGGCTTCGTTGGAATCTATCGGCAACGGGTACCACGTTATGCCGCAGTGAAGGTGCAAGGCAAGCGACTGTATGAATTGGCCCGTAAAGGAGTGGAAGTTGAGCCGCCCTCAAGGGATATCACCATCCACCACCTGAAATTGATGAGCTATGTTTGGCCTGAAGCTGTCATGGAGGTGCGCTGCTCGAAGGGGACCTACATCCGACAATTGGCGGCAGATATCGGCCAGGAGTTGAACTGCGGTGCTTATGTAAGCGAATTGAGAAGACTGGCCAGCGGTCCATTCGATATCTCGCGGGCACTTTCTTTCGAACAATTTAGACTGACTTCAGAAGACAATTGCTGGAGGGAAAGACTTATCCCAATGAATGAAGCGCTTGACCATTTGCCTGTAATCGTCATTGAAGATGGGCAAATTTTGCAAGGCTTAAGTAATGGATATCTGGATCCCGCATGGGCTAAAGAACAGCGTGAACAGCTCTCTCAGGAAGCAGGCCCTGTCCGCCTGCTGGCCGGCGCCGACCGGCAGCTGACCGCCTTGTGGTGGCCCGAGTGCCGGGATGATAATGAGAAGCGAAGGTGTCTGCGAGTGTTTAAAGGAAAAGGAATAATGTAATGTTTCTAGCGGATTTTACTTTTTGTGCTAAATTGGCGCTCAATGCAACTAGCCGTAATATGTTCTATGAGAAGGAGGAATAACCGTGGTAATGACCCCAGAAAAAAAGAACGCTATCATTGACGATTTCAAAACGCATCCCTCTGATACCGGTTCTCCAGAGGTGCAAATCGCGCTGTTGAGTGAAAGGATCACCTATTTGACCGATCACTTCAAGGTCCACAAAAAGGACCACCACTCCCGCCGGGGTCTGTTGAAGCTGGTAGGGCAGCGCAGGCAATTACTCAACTACCTCAAACGAAAGAACGTAGACCGATACAATACCGTGATTGAACGGCTTGGATTACGCCGCTAGATCCTCCTTATTTGCCCTTGATTGTTGCTATCAGCGGCGAACTATAATTAGAATAATTAGAAGAAAAGGAAATATTATATGAAGTATTCGGTAGAAGTGGAAGTCGGCGGGAGGCCGCTCATCATTGAGTGCGGACAGGTCGCTCGACAAGCCAGCGGTTCTGTTATGATGCGCTACGGAGACACGATGGTGCTCGTGGCTGCGACAAAAGAAGACCGCATTCGTGAAGGGATCGATTTTCTTCCTTTGAGTGTAGAGTATCAGGAAATGAGCTACGCTGCCGGTCGAATTCCCGGTGGTTTTTTCCGCCGCGAGATTGGCAGACCCAGCGAAAAGGAGACTCTGACATCGAGGCTTATCGACCGCCCAATCCGCCCCCTCTTTCCTAAAAAATACGCATTCGAAACTCAAGTTATTGCAACCGTCCTTTCAGTTGACCAGGAAAACGAACCGGACATGGTGGCATTGACCGGTGCGTCGGCAGCACTGCACATTTCGCGTATCCCCTTCCAGGGGCCTGTTGCAGCTGTGCGCGTTGGCAGGGTGAATGGAGAATTTGTGATAAACCCCAGCTCTGTACAATTGGGCGAAAGCGATATGAATCTGGTGGTGGCAGGCAGTCACGACGCAGTGGTTATGGTCGAAGGCGGCACCAACCTGGTGAGTGAAGAAGACCTACTGGAAGCTATTGAAATCGCTCACAAAGCCATCATTCCCATCCTGCAGGCCCAAGATAAGCTGCAGGCTCTTGCCATGGAGCATGGAATGACCAAAGATGCGGCCTCACCCCCCAGCAAAGATGTTGCTCTAACCGAGGCAGTAGAAAAAATCGCGGCCAAGGAAATGCACCAGGTCATGACGACTCCAGAAAAAATGCTGCGCAAAGAACGTAAAAAGGCATTCAAGCTGCGTGTTATAGAAGAGCTTACGGCAGGCGATTTTGCAGACCGCGAGAAGGAAATTGAAGGCGCGTTTGGCGACCTTGAAAAACACGTGGTCCGCCAGATGATGATCGAAACCGAACGGAGAATCGATGGCAGGCGATTCGATGAAGTCCGCCCTATCAGGATCGAAGTCGGATTGCTTCCAAGAACACACGGGTCGGCCATTTTCCAGCGTGGAGAAACCCAAGCACTGGTTGTAACTACACTCGGCTCGTCGTCTGATGAACAGAAGATTGAAGCCCTTGCAGGCGAGACTTTTAAATCCTTCATGCTGCATTACAATTTTCCTCCCTACTGTGTTGGCGAAGTGCGGCCTTTACGTGGGCCCGGGCGGCGCGAGATCGGCCATGGAGCTCTGGCAGAGCGGGCCGTGAAGCCTCTGCTGCCGAAAGACGGTGAATTCCCATATACACTGAGGGTGGTTTCTGAAATTCTTGAGTCCAATGGTTCCAGTTCTATGGCGACCGTCTGTGGCGCTTCCCTTTCCCTCATGGACGCCGGCGTTCCCATGAAAGACGCGGTTGCCGGCATTGCCATGGGGCTCGTTAAAGAAGGCGACAACATCGTTGTGCTGTCTGACATTCTCGGAGATGAAGATCATCTTGGGGACATGGACTTCAAAGTTACGGGCACCGAGAATGGGATCACCGCCATACAGATGGATGTGAAAATTGCCGGGATTGACCGCGAAATCCTGCAGCGCGCATTGGAGCAAGCACGACAGGGACGTCTGTTTATCCTCGGGAAAATGAAAGAAGCCATGCCCGTCTCAAGGGAGCAACTTTCTCCTTACGCTCCACGGGTGGTAACCATCCAGATCAATCCTGAGAAGATTAGAGACGTTATCGGGCCCGGCGGCAAAGTTATCCGCGCCATTGTGGCAGAAACAGGCTGTAAGATCGACATCGACGACAGCGGTAGGGTAGTCGTCATGAGTCCTGACGGAGCAGCCTGCGATCAAGCGATAAACAAGATCAAAAAGTTGACTGAAGAAGCGGAAGTCGGTCAGGTCTATATGGGACGTATCGTCCGAATTACAGATTTTGGTGCCTTCGCTGAAATTCTGCCCGGCGTAGACGGTTTGATCCACATCTCGCAACTCGAGCATCATAGGGTCCGCAAAGTCACCGACGTTGTCAAGGAAGGCGATGAGGTGCTCGTCAAGGTGATCGAGATCGATAAAGACGGACGTGTTAGACTCAGCCGCAAGGCTGTGCTTGAAAAACCGCAATCGGATAAAGAATAAACCAGCTGAGTCTGTATCGCCTGTCGTCCGGGGTTAATGAAGAGAGGGGGAGTGTTGTATCATAAGACTGTCTTGAGCAATGGAATTCGAGTCGTAACCGAAAAAATTCCCGCCGTCAGGTCCGTGTCCACAGGTATTTGGGTGAGTGTGGGGTCTCGCGATGAAGGTGAAGAAGAGCGAGGCGTCACTCACTTCATCGAACATATGCTATTCAAAGGAACTCACCGGCGGAGTGCGTTGGACATCGCCAAAGAACTGGACGCTGTCGGGGGCTTCGCTAATGCATTTACATCCAAGGAACATGTCTGTTTTCACGCCAAAGTGCTGGGCACCCATCTACCCATGGTAGTTGACGTACTCACAGATATTTTCCTGCACTCGACATTCGCACCCGAGGAAATTTTACGTGAACAACAGGTTATCCTGCAAGAAATCCGGATGATTGAGGACACTCCTGATGACTACGTTCACATCGTTTTTCAAGATATGTTTTGGAATCATAATCCTCTCGGGCGCCCAATTTATGGAACTGCAGAAGCTGTTGAGAAAATTGATCGGGAATGCATTCTCCGCTACCTTTCCAGAACCTTCAATCCCGCTCGAATAGTCGTTGCAGCAGCCGGCGACCTGGATCACGAACGATTTGTTGAGCTTGTAGCTCCTTCGATGGAGACGTTAAGTACTAGAGAGGATTTCAATACCCGCCAGACGCCTGAAAGCCAGCACATCTATGAAGTGATTTCAAAAGATTTGGAACAGGTTCATTTGTGCCTTGGTATGAAAGGCACATCTCATTTGGACAAAAGTCGTTTTGCTTGCCATCTGCTCAACGTCATTCTTGGAAGTAGCATGAGCAGTCGGTTATTCCAGGAAATCAGAGAGAAACGGGGACTGGCCTACTCTGTCTATTCGTTCATGAACAGCCATGAGGATACCGGTCTGCTCGGAGTCTATTCCGGGATAGCATCTGAGAACGTTAACGAAACTCTTCAGGTTATCAAAGATCAGTTGACCACTCTGATAGACCAACCCATATCGGAGACCGAACTCAATGCCGCCAAGGAGTACATGAAGGGCAGCATGTATCTCAATGCTGAAATCAGCGATTCCAGAATGAATCGGCTGGCCAAAAACGAGTTTTTATTTGGTCGTTATGTAGCTTACGAAGAAGTTGAAGAAAAAATCAACCAGGTAACTGCTGAAGAAATCCAAAATTGGTTCCGACAAGTTTTTAAACCGGATCAACTGGCTCTGGTGTTACTCGGCCCGATTGAGTCCGAAAGTCTCTCTGTCAAATTCTAAAAGCACTGATTGATACCGACGCACGACGTTTTTTCCGGAAAGCTTACACGAATGCGTGGCTCGCAGAGCCCCTCGACCAAGATTGCGGCTTAGGAGCTTATGTCCCTCTATTTTCAGGTTCTTGCCAGCGGTTCTAAAGGTAATTCCATCCTGGTTTGCAGTGCCGGAACGCGGGTTCTTCTCGACGCGGGCCTCAGTGGAAAAGAGCTGGTAAGGCGCACGGATATGGGTGACGTACCGGCACGCAACTTGGACGCGATCGTCGTTAGTCATGAGCACCAGGACCATGTAAGAGGCATGGGGGTCATGAGCCGGCGTTTTGACCTTCCGGTCTATTTGAGCCAAGGCACCCTGGACAAAATTCCACCTCAGATCGGACAACTCGCCGACCTGCAAATTTTCCGCCCCGGCACTGCTTTTACCATCGGCGACCTGCAATTTCGACCCTTCGCCATCTCGCACGATGCGGGCGAACCTTGCGGTTTTATCATCCAGAACGAGACCACTCGACTCGGCATTTGCACCGATCTGGGGGTTGCCACCCATCTGGTTAAAACCAGACTTCAAGACTGTGATGGACTTATCCTGGAAGCCAACCACGATATGGATATGCTGCTCAAGGGTCCCTATCCGCTGCATTTGAAACAGAGAATTCGCAGCAGGCATGGACATCTTTCCAATGAGGACACCTGCGAACTTCTCAAATCGGTTTATCATGAAGCTCTGCAGGTAGTCGTGTTCGCTCACCTGAGCGAGGTGAACAATCATCCCAATTTGGTTTCCGAGGGTTTTCGACAGCTATGCCGAGTCTCGCAATGGCACAGCCTTCGATTTGAAATCGGCAGCCAGCACAAAGCAACTCCGGCGGTTGAGCTGGCTTGACAACAAATCAGAGGAGACACCGATGGAATCGATACCGAAATGTCTGCTGCTCCCCATCGATGGCACAGAAGAGGCTCTGCTGCCAATCTACTTTGTCGCCCGACTTTTTCCACGATTGGATCAAATCGACCTAATTCTTAGTTATTTTGTTCCAGCACTCCCGCCTATCTACGAACAACGGCCAACTTCCGCGCAGATGCTCGAAAAAAAGAAAAAATTGATTGGCGAACGTGAACAGAATGCGCGGGCTGCCTTGGATCAGGCGAAAAGGGTCCTGCTTCTGAATGGCTTCTCCGAGGAAAGGATCCAAGAACACACGCAGGAAAAGGCGATGAGCGTAGCTCACCACGCTTGCCAACTGGCCGACATTAAAAAAGTTGACGCCGTGCTGGTACAAAAACGCATTAGCAGTCCACTGGAAGGGCTCCTCAAAGACGACCCGAGCAACGCACTTTTGCACTACTGCATCGTAAGCCCGGTGTGGTTTGTGGAGGGAGAAGTTGACCCCTCAAGGGCTCTAATATGTATCCAGAATGAGGAGCCATCATTGAGGGCTGTTGACCATGCGGCTTTCATGCTGGCAGAGACACGAACTGCCATAGACCTCGTGCACGTCGCTCAATCTGTTCCGCATACCCTGACCAGTCCCGGAACTGAACCCTCAGCAGACTTGCGGCAATGGTTTAAAACAGAGGCAGGCAAACAAATAGAACCGTTTATTACGGAAGCATGCCAAATTTTGCAAAATGCGGGAATTGACGATTCGAAATGCCAGGTCACGGTTCTTCCCGGAAAGCAAAAGGGCAGCAAAGTAGCCACTGAGATCCTCTCCTACGCGAAAAAACACTCAATCGGCATAGTGGTTTTGGGACACTCGAATCCGGAAGGTGTTTGGAGTTTTTTGAAGACTTCTGTCACCAAGAAAATCGTCGGGGAATTCGAGAACATGTCGGTGTGGGTGAACCAGTAGAAAATCCCACCGTTATTCGTAGCGCAGGGCTTTAGCTCTGCCAGGGGCATGTGCCTACAGGGCTAAAGCCCTGCGCTACCGGTGAAATGGGCGGTGGTCAGGGAAAAAGTATAAACCTCTACTGATTCCCGAAAAATCCTAGCGCCGCAAAACCCTGTTTGGTTTGGATTCGATCAAGCGCTCTTGGGGACAGGCTTTGTGGCTCGACCTTTGCCTTTAGTCCAATCTTCGTAGAGGAGCAAAATCGGGCTCGCAACATAAATGGAGGAGTACGTCCCTGTGATAATACCCACCAACAGAGCGAAAGCAAAATCATGAATGACGCTTCCACCCCATATGAACAGACAAAGCACCACAAAAAGAACCGTGCCCGAGGTAAGGATTGTCCGGCTCAGGGTCTGATTGATGCTGTTATTAATCACTACCGCCAAGTCCTGCCGCCTGCTTTTTTTCAAGTTCTCGCGAATTCGGTCAAACACAATAATAGTATCATTTAAAGAGAAACCAACCAAAGTCAGCAGAGCTGCAAGGATTTCGAGGGTGAATTCCTTGTCCGCCAGGGCAAAAACGCCCACAGTGATAAGCACATCGTGGATAAGTGCCAATACCGCGCCAAGCGCATAAGGCAGCTTAAGTTTCCAGCAAAGCCCAAGGGTAATTATCAGAGCTACCACAATCAGATATGTGACACTAATACCGGCTGCCTGAAGCAGATAGACGCCGGCTATCAGCAAAGCTGCCATGATTGCGCTGCTGGCCCACTTGAATTCAAAGCGGCCGGAAATATAGATGGCAATAAAAAGCAGCGCATAATAAATCGCAAACAATGCTTTTTGGCGCAGGTCATGCCCTACCTTGGGGCCGACCATTTCAACTCTTCGGACCGTGACATTATCTTTGCCATAAACATTGGTCAGGTTTTGTTGGATCTCTTGCGCAAAACTCTGCAGCCCGGATGTAATCGCCTCAGTGCGAATCAAGAACTCATTTTCCCCGCTGCCGATTTCCTGAATTGTGCTGCGCGCAATCAAGTCCTTCAGGGCTTTTCTAATGTCGTCCGGATTGGTGCTCTGTTTGAACTGCACCTGTATAAGGGTTCCACCGGCAAAATCCACGCCGAGATTTAAGCCCCCGCGCCAAGCCAAAACAGCCAAGCCAAGCAAAATAAGGAGGCTGGAAAAGAGGAAGGCTTTGAAACGCATCCCCACAAAATCTATATTGATCCCAGGTTTGATCAGTTCCATGATTCGGTTCCCCTGTCTTGTCACCCACTAAGAATCTATCTTAAAACTGCCTCTTGCAGCCCTGCATTTCAGCGCTGCTGTGCGTTGCGAGGGTTTTGCAATAGTCATCAAATACTGAGCGTTCGCATACGTCTTTGCAGTAACAAGTAGTCAAAGATGACACGCGTTACGATTATGGCGGTGAAAAGGTTAGCTATAAGGCCGATGGTTAAAGTTACGGCAAAGCCTCGAATCGGTCCCGTGCCAAATTGGAAGAGAACTACAGCCGCAATCAGGGTCGTCACATTCGCATCCAAAATGGTCAGTGTTGCCCTGTCATATCCCGTTTCCAGCGCGGCCCGTGGTGTTTTACCCAAGCGCAGCTCCTCCCGAATGCGTTCGTAGATCAACACATTGGCGTCCACCGCCATACCGATTGTAAGTGCAATACCCGCGATACCCGGCAAAGTCAGAGTAGCCCCGAAAGCTGCCAAACCTGCCATAATCAAAAGGACGTTCAATACCAGAGCAATATCGGCAATCACCCCGGATAGACTGTAATAAATGATCATGAATATGATTACACCGACGCCCCCGATCAGAGATGCCATAAAACCCTTGCGAATCGAGTCCTGACCGAGGGAGGGGCCGACCGTTCGTTCTTCGAGCACAACTACCGGTGCGGGCAGCGCGCCGGCTCTTAAAACGATCGCCAGATCGCGCGCTTCATCCATACTGAATGATCCAGTGATGCTGGCCCTGCCACCGCTGATTTTCTCCTGAATCACAGGCGCAGAATAGACGACCCCATCTAACACAATCGCCAATCTTTTTTTAACATTAGCCTCGGTGATACGCTCAAATAGTCGAGCTCCCTGAGGATTGAACTCCAGAGCTACATAGGGCGTGTTGTACTGAGGATCGATTCGGACTTGAGCATTCGTTATGTATTCGCCGGTCATCAGCGTCCGATCCTTTAAAGCAATCTTGCTCTCGACGGTTCTTCCGGTATTCGCGTCAAAGCTTTTCATGGGGTAGACCTTCACCCCGGGCGGCAGTTTTCCCTCTTTAGTCTGCTCAGAGGTTACATTTTCAGCCACCAGCTTAAATTCCAGCAAGGCAGTTTTACCGATCACACTTACCGCCCTTTGCGGGTCTTTGATTCCGGGCAACTGTACCAATATACGATCTTCGCCTTCCGGACGAATATCCGGTTCCGATACGCCAAACTGATCAACACGATTGCGAATGGTTTCAAGCGCCTGATCGATGGCCAGCTTGCGGATATTTTGGACTTCGCTCTTTTTTAAAGTGAGTAGAACAGTGCTTCCCTGCCCGCTTGTTTCTGCACTTTTCCACTCCAGGCTGGGAAAGTTCTTATCAAGTACCTTTCTCAGCTCTTCTTGCTGGTTCCCGGAAGGCAACTGGACTTGTATGTCCCAAGATTTTACCTTCGTAATCGAACCGAATGGAACGTGTTCATTGCGCAAGGTTTCTTTGAGATCTTCGACCATTCGTTCGGCCGTCCCCTCAACCGCCTTGTTCGCCTGCACTTCAAGTATGAGGTGCATTCCACCTTGGAGGTCCAAACCCAGGTTTATTTTCTTTTTGGGAAAAAATTTGCTCAACCCCTGAGGAAGACTGGAACTCAGAGTTGGAACAAGATAGATAAGCGCGGCCAATACAACCGCACCGACCAAAACTGCTCGCCATTTCAAGTTCTTCAAACTGACTCCTCCCGACCGTATATCGTTGAGCCACGCCCTTCAACAAAGCAAAGGCACACCAGCGATAACCCTGTTGTGCCCCCTATCCTATCGAACACCTAAAATATTCAAGAAGAACTATTCGCTGACTTCGCCCCTGGACACAAGCGAAGCAATATAGCCTCGCTGAATTTTCACTCTTACTCTCTCAGCGATTTCGATAGTTGCAACTGTCTCAGTGAGGCCGACGACCTTACCCTGCAGTCCGCCCTGGGTTACGATTACATCGCCCTTCTGCAAGCCTGCCAACATCGATCGATGCTCTTTTTGCTTCTTTTGTTGAGGCCGAATAAGAAGAAAATAAAAAATGACTACCATTAAAAGTAGAGGTACAAAGGCAGCAAAGCCGCCTCCGGACGTTCCACTGCCTCCCTGCCCCATCGTCCCCATGGCATACGCTACACTCATCAAATCCATTTATTCCTCCCTGAAATGTCGTATTGAACCGAACAAACAACCAGATCCAATCCAGATAAATTATTGAAACTCGATTCCCATACATCGAGCGGTTTACCCAAGACCTCTTCTTGCCCAAAAAAACAAGATGTTATTTAAACGATATTTTTGATGAATTGTCAACGGTGTTACGACAAGACTCCGGACTTAACTTTCATGCATTAGAATCCATACGCCTTGTTGTCCCTTGAAAAATCCGCACCGATTAATCCAACGTTGATTTTCAGATTTGTGTAAGCATAGCGTTCAAATAGCTCTCCCTCCTCGTCGTAAAAGGCAACGCCGATGGGAATCATGAGCTCTTTATCAACATGAAGGATCATGCGAGATGCATAGTATTTACGCGGTCCTCGTGAATCCGATCTGGCTTCGATGACCAGCGTCGATCTCCCCAGGAATTGCTCCTGGCCCATGCGGATAACATCGAACTCATTGCGCTCCATAGCTGCAAGAATATCCTTTTGCAATCCTTTGATGAGATGCCCCAAGCCGGCATCGGTAATGGGATGTCTATTCCCTTTCATGGCGAGTCGGCCTTTTGGATCTAAGGACACGGTCAAAAACCCGAAAAAACCTCCCTTGTGCGCGATGACCTTGTTCTCATATTTTCCTCTGACATATAGGGCTTCCCTTCCCTTGTGCGGTTCTTCAATCCATTTCATATAGATCTTAAGAGGTTTTTGAAACTTGAAAAGAATCGTTTCTTCCGGCAATAATTTCCCGTTAACGCGTTCCTGCTTGTGGAAAATTGCCACATAGTCCTGTATGCTTGCATACCGTGATTCCATCTGATTCAGCAGTAATTTGATCTCGAGATCCGAATCCGCTGCCGTAATAGAACGAATGGGAAGGACAACAAAAACTAAAGCCAACAGCAACAAAACCATTTGACAGCAAAAAAGTCCATCCACCGGCAGATGAACGGCTCCAAATTTTGTTCTGTTTTGCACAGAGCTCATCTTCTCTTCCCCCTCTACTATCCAAGAGCAGCTTTTCTGCTCCATTAGTTCGTTCCCATCCGGGAACCCTAGTACAGCTGGGCGAAAATGTGTCCCCGGTTAGAGTTCCCCCCTTTCGCAAAGGGGGGTCAGGGGGGATTCTTACAAGCGAGTTACTATCAAAATCCCCCTAAATCCCCCTTTGTAAAAGGGGGACTTTCTATCGCCCCATAACTGGTTAGAAACTTGCGCCCACCTGTACTAGGTTGCTCTCCCCATCGAGGGAGAGAGTTAAGTAAGGTGGTTCGAATTCGCGGACTTTCACCCTCACCCCGGCTCTCTTCCTCTGGGGACAATGCCGTTGAATTAAGCTTGACGGCAGATGTCGGTTCCAAAATCTCTTTCTTAAACACTATAGTACCTTAATCGTGAAAGTCGTGCTTTTTATGGTAGAAGATCCGAAACTTGAAGCACGAAATTCGAAACAACTTCAAGGACGGAAAATTCAAATGCCGAAAAGCGACCCGCGCTGTTGCCCAATGTTGCTCGTTTTGAGAGTTTGAGTATTTGGTCATTTGGCATTGCCTCGGATTTCGATATTCGGATTTCGAATTTTGGTTCCGGCTTTGCCGGGTTAGGAGAATAGCGCAAAAGCGGCAGGATGTTGTAAGAGAAAAATTTTCTATTGTTTGCAGCGGCGTCCTTTTCAATCAGATTTCGGCAAACACCGACAAGCCAACGAACAATTCCAAGCAACGCCGGGGGGATCTTTTTTTGGCCATCCGGCATGACTACCCAACCCAATAGGGGTAAAATATTAAAAATCCATATTAGATTGCTGCGTAAGGAGAATTCCAGCGTGAACAATATCGTCATCAAGGACTTTCAAAAACAGGTGCAAAATAATTGTGATATATCGGATGCTCACTTCGGCGGCACCTATTCTCTGTGTGGCCTGCTGCTCCGTTTGAGGGATCTGTACAAATGGGAATCCGGCCTTCAACCTTGGCAGGAACCTGAGCCGACCGATTTGCTTGAATGGGTCGACGAGAGGGAACGACACTGGGAAAGAATCTCCCAAAACGAATTTCAACCCCTAAGGATCGGCGAAAAAGTTTATGATCCCTTCGACTCTGAAGCCATTAATTCGATACTGCGTCCCATTGGGCTGATTTACGGAGCCGGCTATGCTACAGCAATGAAGCCTTCGTTTTTTCTAGCCGAACTGATTGATTCACGAAAAGCGGGCGCACTTCAGATTGACATGGTAGATCGTGAACTGGCCAGGGATCTCTTTGTTGCCCCAGCCATGCGCCAGGGAGACCAAATATTTGCCAGACGCACGGCCATGTTGTTTTCTCTCTGGGATCTCATCATGGAAATGCGTCCATCGATTAGAGACGCCATAGTTTTCGCTCTACTGCAGCACAATCTGGATGCTCGAAAAATTCGCTCACGTCCAAAGGAACTGGGTCCGGAACTGCATCGAGTGGCCGAGTTCGAATTGGAGACCTGGATTTACCATGAAATCGGAGAAGCTCGGGAGGATGTTTTCGATGGTTTCTTGTGGCATGAGATTGTGTCAACATACGCCGACAGCCCCATCGAGCTTTTTGCCAGAGTCATAAAAGACTTGTTGGCCGACACCCATACCGAAGGACTACTCGGCCATATCATCCGAAGCCGTAAAAAATCTTCGTTGGGATTTTATATCTCTCTCATGCGCCCCTTCACCAAACTGATGTTCCCGGAAGCACCAGAAGCATTCAAACAGTTTCAATTGAGCGGTGACTGGGGGATCATCGATACGGCCCGCAATCAAGCATATCAAAAAGCACAGAGCAACGCCTTGGAGCTGATTGAACTTCACCTTGAAGGCCATAGAAAAACCACCGATTGGGCCAGATCGAAAATTCTTTCGGATCTGATCGAACCGCTGGGTATAATGACCAATATGGATGAAGACGACTGATAGGCAATATGGTTTTGCAACCGATCAAAGAAAATCGAGGAGGGCTAGTGAAGGATCTCAAATTCCTGGCTGAACTGGC
This sequence comes from uncultured delta proteobacterium, assembly GCA_963781715.1. GTDB lineage: Bacteria > Desulfobacterota > Syntrophobacteria > Syntrophobacterales > Syntrophobacteraceae > Desulfoferrobacter. Next base: position 107,193 of record CAWAGW010000011.1, on the reverse strand, counting down.
TAAAGAAGCTGGAAAAGCGATTTTGGAAGTGTATGGTACCGAGTTTAGTGTGGAGAGGAAAGAGGATCGATCACCGCTTACGGAAGCCGACACTCGCTCCCATCAAATTATCACCCATGCCTTAGAGGAGCGATACCCGGAGATTCCGGTTCTATCCGAAGAAGGCAGGGAGATAGAGTATTCGATACGCAACGCATGGTCGCGGTTCTGGCTTGTCGATCCACTGGACGGCACTAAAGAATTCGTCAAACGCAATGGGGAGTTCACGGTTAACATCGCACTTGTCGAAAAGGACAGGCCCGTTTGGGGTGTAATTTATATTCCGGTGACCGATGTCTGTTACGTTGCCGATGTCAATAAAGGTGCCTGGCGACTTGACAACGGAAAGCATAGCACCTTATCAGTTAAGGCACCTCAGAATGAAAGCATTCGGGTAGTCAAAAGTCGATCCCATCCTTCACCCCAACTGGAGGAAGTGCTTCACCTTCTACCGAAACACGAAGTGATTACCAGGGGAAGTGCGTTGAAATTTTGTGCGGTGGCGGCCGGAGAGGCCGATTTCTACCCGCGTTTTGGTCCGACCTGGGAGTGGGATACGGCGGCGGGGCAGGCAATAGTTACGGCAGCAGGCGGGGTGGTGGTCGATTTTGACGGTTTGCCTCTCACCTATAACAAATCTAGTCTCATTAATGGACCGTTCTTAGTTAGCTCCGATCTCGATTGGCTGAAGCAAAAAGGGATTCTTGCAAAAACTGCAGCTTGGGAGCTTTACTAAGTCGGCAGCCTCAAGCAGGCTTGGAGTGAAAGTTGTATTCCTTACCGCATTGGAGGCATTTCAGAATACATCTTTCACCCTCATCCACTGCAATACTGCATTTCGCCCCGCAAGAGTCACACCTTTTGCTTACGGTAAAACCCTTCAGCGTCTTTGTGGGTCCGTTCATGGTCTTCCCCCAACTCAACTTGAGCAGCACCTATAGCATAACGGAGGCCGGGGAGTCCCCCTGGAGCCTTTTAATACTATCAAACCAAACTTTCCGGCTTAGATGTGATCATTTGCTTCCCATAGACCGAAAAAGCATTTCCGGGAGCCTGTCCGAAAATTGTCATTTCGAGTCCAAGGCGAGAAATCTTAAAACCACAAGTGGTTGCTTAAACGGATTTCTCATCGCGCCAAGGCGAGATTCGAAATGACAAAGAGGCCATTTTCGGCCAGCCTCCTGGAATTGCCCCTGACGAATCCATAATAATCGCAAGAATACATATAGTTATATTGGTATGGATAATAAATTTTTAGGCGAAGGCATTATGCAACATCAAACATCAGACTTCAAGTGCTTTTCCAGCTTCTTCCAAATCTATCCGCATCTCCGGCAAAGATCGAGTAATTGTAACGGCATGCACTTCCGAAACCCCCGCTCTCTTCAGTGTCTTACTGCATTCAGCCAGAGTCGTACCAGTGGTGAAAACATCATCGATCAATAGAATTCTTCGATCAACCACCTCTGATGGGGCTGCAACGGAAAAAGCATTTTTTACATTCTGCAACCGTTCCTGACGGCTGAGCCTGGTTTGGGGCTTTGTCCATTGACCGCGGATGAGAACGTCAAATCGCACCCGGCATTGCATGCTTTTGCCAAGAGCGTTGGCAATGAGGCTCGACTGATTAAATCCTCGTTGGCGCAGGCGTCTCGTGTGCAACGGCACGGCAGTTATAAAATCAAATGAGATGTGCCGCTGTTGAACCGTCTTTTCCAGGAGCTGAGCCAGCGGTGGGACCCAGTGGAGCTGGCCGCCGAACTTTAGCTGATTGATCCTGTCTCTCACTAAACCGGTGTGTTGCACAGCGGAACGAGCGCTGGTGAAAGGGGGAGTTTTTAGAATGCACTCCCCGCACAGATGATCGCAAGCGAAGTCGCTTTTCAAAAATGGCCGACCGCAGCTGGGACAAAGGGGAGATCTGAGCCAGGGAAGTTCTCCGAGGCAGTTTTCGCACCAGAACCCCCTTTCAGCCGAAAGCCAGGTAGTGAGGCAACCCGCACAGCGTCTGGGGAAAAACAGATCCTGAAGAGAACGGGCCAGTGATTTTAGATCGAGCTTCATAACCATACGACCACCTTTGACGCAAATGAGGGTGGATTTATGGCTCAGAACTTGTTGATTTATTGGTCAATTCATGAGCATTTAAATTCTTTTATTGGCAGCAACTATCCATCCCGCGACCAGCCCGTTTACAAGTAACTAATCGCCCATGTGGTCGATGATTGCCTGTGCAAATTCGGAACATTTCACCTCTTTGGCTCCATCCATCTGGCGCGCCAAATCATAAGTCACGATTTTATCTCGAATGGTCTTGCCCAGTGCAGTTTGTATGGTCGTGGCTGCCTCATTCCAACCGATGTGTTCCAGCATCATCACCCCGGACAAAATCAACGAGCTTGGATTCACTTTGTCCATACCGGCATATTTTGGTGCTGTTCCGTGGGTGGCTTCAAAGAGTGCGCACTCATCGCCGATATTAGCTCCCGGAGCCATGCCCAAACCGCCGACTTGAGCCGCCAGTGCATCGGACAGATAATCGCCGTTCAAATTAGGAGCGGCCAACACGTCATATTCATCGGGCCGCAGCAGTGCCTGCTGAAACATGGCATCGGCTATGCGATCTTTTATGATCACCCGGCCGGACGGCACTTTGCCGTCGTATTTCTCCCACAATTCGTCTTCGCTCAGGGTCTGTGCGGAGAATTCCTCTGCCGCCAGCTCGTAACCCCATTTGCGAAAGGCTCCTTCGGTGAACTTCATGATATTGCCTTTGTGCACCAGCGTGACGGAAGTCAACCCTTTATCAATGGCGTAACGGATGGCCCTGCGGACCAATCGGACGGTCCCCTTTCGACTCATGGGCTTGATACCGATCCCGGATCCTTCCGGAACGCTTACTCCAAACTGTTCCTTAAGAATTTCAGTTATTCTAAGCGCATCCTCAGATTCTGCTTCCCATTCAATTCCTGCGTACACATCTTCAGTATTTTCCCGAAAGACAACCATTTTTACCTTTTCCGGTTCCTTAACCGGTGAAGGCACACCGGGGATATAATTGACAGGCCGAATGCAGGCATAAAGGTCGAGCACTTTGCGCAATGTCACGTTGAGGCTTCGTATTCCCTCCCCCACGGGTGTAGTGATGGGCCCCTTGATAGCCACAACGCACTTGCGGATCATTTCAAAAGTCCTGTCGGGAAGCCATTCTCCCTTCTGTGCATGGGCCTTATCGCCTGCGTAGAGCTCTATCCAATTGATCTTTTTTCCACCCGCGTATTTCTTTTCTACCGCTGCATCCAGTACCATTTTGGTCGCGAACCAAATGTCGGGGCCAATCCCGTCACCTTCGATAAATGCGATGTTCGGGTTTGAGGGAACCTGAAGGTTCTGATTTGCATCTATCGTGATCCATTCGCCAGTATTCAATTGATTAGTCATCTTAGGCAACCTCGCTCATAAATCCGAACACCAACAGACACCACTCTCCGGCTATTCTTTCTTCAATCAACTCCAGGCCTTGACCTTCATAAGCCTTTCTTACCCGGTCCTTCTGCTCGACTAGAATACCACTCAAGACCAGCCTCCCGGCCTCCGCTAAGCTCTTTGCCAGATTTCCTGCCATCCCTATCAGCGGATTGGCCTGTATATTGGCAAGCACCACGTCAAATCGACTCTCGCCGGTTACCGTACCAAGTCTGAGCTTTATCCTTCCCGTAAGGCCATTGATCCGCATATTCTCCTCGGCAACCTCAATGGCTTCAGGGTCGGTATCAACCGCCAAAACACGTGCAAAACCCAACAGACTTGCTACAATCGCCAGGATTCCTGAACCCGTTCCGACATCCAGAAGTGAGTTGGGAGCCGCACCTATGCCCACTGCACCACCCTCTTCCAGCCACTCCAAACACAAGCGGGTCGTCTCATGATGACCCGTTCCGAAAGCACGCCCGGGATCGATCCGAATGACAATATCGTCGCTATCGCTTTTAACTGTCTCCCATGTCGGGCTGACGACAAAACGTTTTCCTACTCGAAGCGGCTTAAAGTCGTCTTTCCAACGTTCCGTCCAATCTTCTTCAGCGATTGTTGAATAACTATATGTTATGGGAAAGGTTAATTCCGATGACTGCCTAAATCCACTCAACAGTCTGTCCAAAATATGAGTCCAATTCTTAGAAAATGATTCATCTTCCCAATACAGCCTTATGCCCTCTCCTGTTATTTCGACTCCAGTTCCGAATGCTTCAGCCACATCGAAAGCAAGCTCATCAGCCACTTCGGCCTCACAGGATATGTCAATACGAATCCATTGTTTTTTCATGCCAGCCACCATATACTCCCACATGCATCAAGCTAAGCCCGGCTGCCAACAATTCGCCCCTACCCGGATCTCCTTAATTCAGCAACATTGGGGGGGAGAGGAACTTAAAATTTGCGGACGGACACGACTTAGACTCCATCCAAAAACCCGCAGCGCACTGCATTAAAAGACACTTTCAAGACGGGGCTCTATTTAACTGCGCCGCCAGGGGTTAAAGGTTTTGCGTCTACTTGTCCGGAATTTTGAGCTCCGGGCATTTGGGAATCTTTTTTGCGCTGACGCGAGAGGGCCTTGAGCAAAGCCTGAACCAAGGTAGCAAGGGGAATGGCAAAAAACACGCCCCAAAAACCCCACATACCTCCAAAAACAAGTATGGCTACGATGATTCCTATGGGATGCAAATTCACTACTTCCGAGAGAAGCAACGGCGCCAGCAGATTGCCGTCAAACAGCTGGATTATAAGATAAGCGATGCCCGCATAGGCGAGTTGAGGACCCCATCCCCACTGAAAATAGCCTATTAGAACCACCGGCAGACCCATAACTCCCGCACCGATATAAGGAACCAGCACCGACAAGCCGACAGAAAGACTTATTAAAATGGAAAAATCGAGACCCAAAACAGCAAAGGTCGCATAGCTGGCTCCCCAGACGATAAAGATTTCCCAAACCTTGCCGCGCACATAATTGCCGATCTGCAGATCCACTTCCTGCCATACTTCACTGGCCAGTCGGCGGTCTTCGGGGAGAAAACCAGTCGCCCAATTGATCAAGCGGTCTTTATCCTTCAAAAAAAAGAACACCAGCAGCGGCATCAAAAAGATGTAAACTACGATGGATATAATGCCGGGAACCGAAGAAACCGAGAAAGAGAGTATTCGCTGTCCCAAAGAAGAGAGTTCCGACCGGATGACGTTTGTGAGGTCGACAACCTGCTGCTCTGAAATATAGGCCGGGTAACGTTCCGGCAAACGCATGAGTTCACGCTGTGTCCAACTGATCATCGATGGCAACTGTTGAAACAATTGCCCGATTTGCTGCCACAGAAGCGGAAGGAGTCCAAACAGCACAAAGAACAAGAAAGCCAAAAAAATGAGAAAAACGAGCAGCACGGCAATGATACGGGGGATTTTCCACCTCTCCATCATGCCGACCAAACCTTCCAGCAGATATGCGATCACCGCGCTGGCCAGCACCGGGGCAAGCATATTCCCCAGCATCAGGATGGTGGTCACCCCAATTAACAGGAGTACAACGAGGATGACTACTTGAGGATCAGAAAGTTGGCGTCGAAACCAGTCACTGATTAAGTGCATCGATTTTTTCTCTTAGAGGATTGCACTAAATTCACGGCATAGATTGGCCAAAGATTTTATCGTCGCATGAATGAAGCATCTAAGCGCCCAGTAAGCTTACAATAAGTATCACATAACTCCTCTTCAAAAAAGCCAAATCGGACAGGGCGCAGCAATTCTCATTTTGGACCGGGCTACCTCGTAAACGCTTCCCCTCAATCATCATACCTTTGAAAGATTAACCCTTCTATGATAATTTACGTACACTTGGGTAATGAGAACCGCATTCAACTCGCGAGCAAGCGTGGGGGCCGTTGATATGAAGATTGGGGGGGCAATTATTTATGACTGATACTGAATACAGAATAGAAGAAATCCTTGAAGCTCTTCAAATCAATCTGGGCGAGTATGAACATGAAGCTGTGGAAGAGGCTATCGAGCTCAGAGAACAAATCACCCCATATTTGATCAAGCTTCTTGAGGACATCCTGGCAGACCCTGAATCTTTCAGTGAAGACCAGGATTACGTAGCTCATATTTATACCGTCATGCTGCTGGCTCACTTTCGCGAAACGGCGGCACACAGGCAGATTGTAGAGCTTTTCAGCTTGCCGGGAGATCTGCCCCAAAAACTCTTCGAGGACATGCTGACCGAGGATTTGCCAATGATTCTGTTCCGCACCTGCGACGGGAATATGGAGCAGATCAAATCCCTTGTGCTGAACCGGGATGCTAATGAATACTCCCGGGGCGCCGCCATGCATGCCTTAACCTATGCAGTAGCGGAAGGCATGACACCGCGCGAACAAGTTTTGGCCTTCTTTGGCAGACTGTTCACAGGCAGCGAAGCTGAACCGGATTCGGCTTTTTGGGACTTTCTGGCCAAGAGAATCTACGCTCTTCATCCCGAGGGAATGATGGATCAGATCCGAGCCGGCTATGAAAGCGACTTGATTACAGGAGAATTCATCGGCTACCAGCGGTTTGAGGAAGCCTCGCAGTTTACGGTCGAAGAATCACTCGACCAGGTGCGGGAAGAAATGCGGAGACGCTCGATGGACGATCTTCACGCCGCCATGTCATGGTGGCATTGTTTTCAACAACCCGACCAGGATTGGAAACAAGAGCTGAGAGAATTTAAAAAGCTCCAGTCATTGTCCAAGCAGGCGAGAAAAAAAGCGAAAAAGAAGAAAAGAAAGATGGCCAAGGCTTCCCGCAAATGTAACCGCTGAGTGTTGAGTACGACAAGCTTCGCAATGCTCCAAAGCTTCACGTTGTTTTTCGAAAGGAGAGAGCAGCGCGGTCAAAATTTCACTGGAGGATTCCACGTTGAGGAGACTTCGCAGTTTGGGCCAATTGGCGCCGCCGTCGATCACGCGGCAGTCATCTAGCCCCAGATCATCCACAATTTCCCGGTAGCGCCCCTCGGGGTCGTAGAAAACCAAACATGCGCACTGTTCCAGTCTCTGTCGGAAATGCTCTTTCAAAAATCACGTATTCTCATTTTTTCTCGAATTGATGGTTCTGTAAAAATTCAGTCCAACTACTTTCCATCTGCAGGTTCACTGTATCAACAAGGGCACTTCGACCTGCTCACCGGTTGCCTCGTTCGCAACCAGAAGCTTCCCCATATCTCCACGCTGCAGTTGTTCGTTAGCATTCAATAACTCAATGCCGTATATTGTTCCGTCGGGAGCCATATCCACGATCAACTCATCGCTCACTTTGACGGACTCAACTCCTGAAGATTTTGACTGAAAGCAAATATAGGCAATGTTGTACCGAGGATCGTAACTGAATCTCATAACGGTCTACCTCCCATATTAGACCTATATTTGGCGATTTTAATCCCCCAAGGCTCGCTTTTGTCATTCCCGCGGGCTTCTAGCGGGAATCCAGAAAAAAACCTGGATACCCGCCTGCGCGGGTATGACGGGAAAAAACACTTTCAGGCCGCGTAGCGGATAACTTCGAGCCCCGCAGCGGAATCAGTCTTCTGAAAAATCTCTTCCACTCGTTCCATCACCTGGTCTTCCAGCAAATATTCGCCGCAATTGTCGCACTGGATCACAGGGAGCCCTTTCAGTACGACAATGTTCGTCTCGCTCACCTTAAAAGGAAGATCGGTGACGAGCGGTCTCATCGTCGCCCCGCATATCTGACACTTCATAACCGCTTACCTTGAAAAACCTCTACTTACGTGTTTGGCCGAAATGGATTGATGATTCTCAACTTATCTTCGATGAGCTGGCCATGCTGCATATCTTCAGAGTAAAGATTTTGGCAGTCATAGAGGAGCGCCGTTGCGATCACCAAGCTGTCCCAGTAGGAATATCCATATCTATGATTTATGTCGATAGCCTTCAGCACATGATCGATGCCAATTTCCAGGATGGGAAATGCAACTGCATTCTCTTTGACGCTCTGTCTTGCGGTTTCAATCGATTGGAAGCCCTTCCGTGTCAAGACGTGGTAGAGTTCTCCCAGCACTTGGGAACTCACTACTATCCTCTCGAAAGCTTCGTCGACAAGTCGCTGAGCTCTTTCATGCTTTTCCTGAGGGTTTGTGGCATAAAGGTAGATCCAGATATTCGTGTCGAAAAAAACCTTATCGCTCATAAATCTCGTCCCGGTCAAAACGGTAGTCTGCAGGGAGCTTGAAGGTGTTGCTCCTGACGTAGCGGAAGAAACGCTCTTTTTTCAGTGATAATTCTTCCTGCTCCATCAGAATTAGCTTGAATCTTTTTCCCTCTTTTTCCGGCCCCAAGGATCTGTCGGGAACCAGGACCCCGTCTTTATAGGTTGCTTCCAGAACAAGCTGCATTTGCTCTCTCCTTCCTTACGGGCACTGCCGCCTTTGTGTGTGGCCGAGCACTTAAGGCCTGGGCTTATTGGCATCAACGTTTTTATTATACGCGATGCGCACCTTTTTCGTCATTCCCGCAATATTCACAATTCATCATTCCCGCAGTCTTTAAGCGGGAATCAAGAAAGGATGATGGGGCTGGTTTACCGCCAAAGCTTGTTCCTGCAGACTTAGGGCGGGAAACCTCCGCGAATGACCATTTGCAGACGCATCACCTGATTCTTCGCCGGCCTTTTAGCAATTTTCAGCCGGTCTCAGAGATTCTCGTCGTGGAGGATGCTGGAAAAATGGAATAGATAACGAAAACTTAGGCTGCATACCGGATCACTTCGAGCTCCACAGCGGAATCAACCTTCTGAAGGATCTCTTCGATGCGTTCCATCACCTGGTCTTCCAGCAAATATTCGCTGCAATTGTCGCACTGGAGCACAGGGAGCCCTTTCAGTACAACGATGCTCGTTTCGCTCACCTTAAAAGGGAGATTGGTAACAAGCGGTTTCATAACTGATCCACATACATGACATCTCACAACGGCTGTCTCCTTGTTTTGAAATCGGCCTCCCACTCTTCCGAACTTGGGCGATAAGCAGTGACAACCTTAACATTATCTTCCTTGACATCAACAGCAAAGACAAGGTGGAAAATATCTCCTCCGAAATGTGAGTATACCAGATAGCTGGGAGATATTTATCCATCGGATACTCTTCAAGGATTTCATAATCGGTGGTGGATTTAATGATCGCGTTTCTTGCGATTAATCTTCCTTTCATCCGCATGTTGACATGATGGATCCAAAAAAGTTACCCGTGTCGAACATACCTACGGATAAGCTCCAAAGGATTCTCCGGCAATATGTGCTTGACCATCACATCTCATTTCTCAGTGTTTGATCCAAACCGGACTTTCCTGAATGCTCTTATTTACTTCTTTTTACCCTTTTTCGATTTCTTGTGAGCTTCTGGTTTCTGATAGAACTCTCCCAAACCATGGGCAATGGCAATGGACTTATCGGTCTTGCACTTTTAGCGAACCCGCTCCGGCCGGATGCTGTGAACCAAATCGAGAATATCATAAGGCAAAAGGATAGGTATGCCATATTCCGGCTTCACTATCTCTTCCAAAGACTCGCCCTCCCATGCTGATCAGGGCAAAGCTACACCTAAATTTGGCGATTGGAGTCTTCCAATGTTCGCCTTAGTCATTCCCGCAGGCTTCTGGCGGGAATCCAGCCCTGCGCCATTGTGGATACCAAATGGATTCCCACCTCCGCGGGGATGACGGTAGCGTGCAGAAAGGATCGCTAAATTTAGGTTACGGGTGTAACAGCAAATGAGTCAAGAGCAGATTTGACCCCGAGCCTACAGCGGATGAAAATGAACGAAAACTCCATAATCTGTTTTATTCATGGCACCCTCAACTGCGCTCATCGAGCTACCCGCGCGTTTTTTGATATCACATCAGCATGCACTGGGTGCATTATGCGAATTTTAGTCAATGCGGTCATAATCAACAACATAACTTGTCGCAATTTCATATTAATGGTGTCGTTCTGGACATGATACTTGACATTCACCTTTTATTCACCTAGATTTGACACAAATGGGATTAAGCGGCTGGAGAGCCGATTATTCATTACGATTTAAAAACTTGGATTAGTCCGGGCATCCATTCTTGTTGGCGCCGGGTCCTTCTTTTGAGTATGTGTTTCTTTAATCTTAACCGGTGCCCCCCTTCCTCTCACATACGGGAGGTTATACATGAGGAATTCTTGTTCATCCAGCAATCGGGATCAGAAACAACCGCGACTTCTCGATCAGGTCCGGTCGGCCATTAGACTGCGCCACTACAGCATACGAACAGAAGAAGCCTACATTCAGTGGATCAGACGATATATTCTATTCCACCACAAGCGCCACCCCTTGGAGATGGGAAGTCCGGAAATCAACCACTTCCTCTCGCATCTGGCCTCCAGTAAGAACGTGGCATCCTCCACTCAGAATCAGGCCCTGTGTGCTCTGGTTTTTCTCTACAAAGTAGTCCTTCACAAGGATCCGGGAGAACTTGGAGATGTCATTTGGGCAAAAAAGCCGAAAAAACTTCCGGTTGTTTTGACTCGAGCAGAAGTGAAGGCTCTACTCAATGGTCTGGAAGATGAGAAATGGATCATGGCCAATCTGCTTTATGGAGCCGGACTGCGATTGATGGAGTGCATTCGACTCAGAGTTAAGGACGTGGATTTTGGCTACAAGCAAATCCTCGTGAGGGACGGCAAAGGGGAGAAGGATCGAGTCACCATGCTTCCGGCTTGTGTGATCAAGCCGCTGTCGGAGCATCTGGTGGGAGTTAAGAAGCTCCATCAAAAGGACCTGGTGGAAGGTTTTGGAAACGTGTACCTTCCCTACGCGCTGGAAAGAAAGTACCCTCACGCGTATCGGGAGTGGGGTTGGCAGTACGTCTTTCCTTCCTGGAAGCGGTCGATCGATCCGAGAACGCGCATCGAGCGGCGACATCACATAGATGAAACAGTTTTGCAGAGGGCGGTCAAGGAAGCGGCGAGAAAGGCGAGGATCGATAAGCTGGTTGGACCTCATGTGCTGCGCCACTCTTTTGCTACCCATTTATTGGAGGCAGGTCACGACATCCGAACTGTGCAGGAGCTCTTGGGCCATCAGGACGTGAGGACCACTATGATTTACACGCACATCCTGAACAAAGGCGGAATGGGAGTCCAAAGCCCCGCTGACAGGCTCTGATTAGGCGTTATATGCTGCGCAGGAAAGCGGTATATACCGCTTACCGAAAAGTGGAATATGGCTCTTAAGTTAGCAATATCACTAATGGTTTATTCAGGTCGGAGACTGTGGATCAGGGAGTATATCCGGCTGCCCGAGCCGCATTTTCCCATTTCATTTAGGCAGCCTAATACTATGTTAGCGTGCTCGGTGGGAAGGCGGTCGGCAGTCGCATATGAGCCGAATCTCGCGAATTGGTATTGACCTCACAAATTTATCAACGTATCTTCATTGTAGCTACAAGAAGTCAACATTGCAGGTATTGGAGGTCAACATGAAGACACGAGTTCAGAAGTGGGGCAATAGTCTAGCCCTCCGCATCCCCAAGTCCTTCGCTGCGGAGGCGGGTCTCCACGCGGATGCGGCTGTGGAACTGTCCCTCGTCGAAGGCAGGCTCGTTGTGCAGGCGGTCACGCAGCAACCGCTTACCCTTGAGCAACTGTTGCGCGACGTCACTGACGAAAACCTTCCTCGCGAGTGGGATACTGGGCCAGCAGTCGGTAAGGAGGTCTGGTGAGGCTGAAAGGTGAATATGTTCCGGAACGTGGAGATGCTGTCTGGATAACGCTCGATCCGCGAGCGGGCCACGAACAGGCAGGACGTCGCCCTGCCCTGGTTCTGTCTCCGTCGGCTTACAACGGTCGGGTTGGATTGGCTCTGTTATGCCCCATCACCACACAAGTGAAAGGCTATCCGTTCGAGGTGCCCTTGCCTGCGGGATTACCTGTGACGGGTGTGGTGGGGGCGGACCAGGTAAAGAGCCTGGACTGGCGGGCGCGCCAAGCGACCCTGATCGCCGCTGTTCCGAAGGAAATCGTTACTCAAGTCGTAACGCGTCTTCAAACATTGCTCGAAGAACACTGCTAACCCAGGGCTGCAGGCGACGGCGGACCACGCCAGCGGTGTAAGTCTCAAATCCTCGGCCGCCGCGCCTGAGCCCTCATGTTGGGGTGCGACACGAAGTCGCATAGTTGAGTGTATTAAGTAAGTTAGAATACCCGGCATGTTCCTGCCGGTCCCTACGCAGGCGTGCTACCGTCGCGCTGATGACGGGGTGCGAAGCCCTGCGGACAATGTACCGAATCGGGTTCGGACGGTGACGCGAGAACCCCTCCGGGAATCCTCCCCGGTTAAGGGCTAGGGACGGATGATAGGGTGAAAGTAGATGAATGTCTGTAAGCGTCGTCACAGGGCAACGGGCCTACGAGGATTAACACACGCCGAAAGCGTGTATCAGGTCTAAGGTCGCTTCCCAGAGTTTGCGGCAAGGGGTCGGGTTGCAGGTCTCCTAACTGCCTGTACGGAACCGCAGCACCCTCGGCGTAGAGGACGCACCTAAGTCATCCATGGGATCAACTGTGTGGAACGTGGTAACCCCGTCCTTCGCCCGGAGCAATTCCAGGCAAGCGAACCGCAAGGCACGCCGATGGAGAGACGGGAAAGAGAGGTTGGAAGAAGCCAATGCTTTCGGGAAAGCCGAAAGATAGAGCATGAAACATGGCTCAACGCCAAAACCGGAGAGCTTTCAGCACCGGCGAAAGAGCGTGCAGACGTCCAACTGGTGTCTCATTGCGAGAGAGCTTGGAGAACCTTTGAAGAAGAGAAAGCAGATGACGGCTCAAAAGGCTGGTGCACTCGGAGACTCCGCGGGATGGTGGAATTCCATTGACTGGAAGAAAGCCCAACGGGAAGTCAGAAGGCTGCAAGTGCGTATCGCAAAGGCTGTGAAGGAAAACAGATGGAACAGGGTTCGATCATTGCAACATCTGGTTACCCATTCGTTCTACGCCAAGCTACTGGCTGTGAAGCGAGTGACCTCCAATAAGGGGAAAAAGTCCCCTGGCGTTGACGGCGTTCTGTGGCGAGGCGTCCGAGCCAAATGGCGGGCTGCCTGCAGCCTGCGCAGACGTGGTTATCATCCTCAGCCCTTGAGGAGGATCTACATTGAAAAGAAGAACGGCAAGTTAAGGCCCCTATCGATACCCACCATGCACGACAGGGCACAACAAGCGCTCTACAAGCTGGGGCTTTCGCCCGTAGCCGAAACGAGAGCCGATAAGAATTCTTATGGTTTTCGGGAAGGCAGATCATGTGCGGACGCTGTGGCCTGCGCTTTCAACGCTCTGTCAAAGCCCAATTCGGCGCCATGGGTACTCGAAGGGGACATCAAGGGTTGTTTCGACAGCATCTCGTTTGACTGGATGATGAAAAACATTCCGATGGACAAAGTCGTGCTTCATAAATGGTTAAGGGCGGGATATGTGGAAAACGGTATCCGCTATCCCACGCGCAAGGGAGTTCCACAAGGCGGGATTATCAGTCCCACCATTTCGAATATGGTGCTTGACGGGATAGAGGAAACCGTCCGCTGTGCAGTCCCCCGAAGGTGCCGTATCAACTTCATCCGTTACGCCGATGACTTCATCATCACAGGAAAATCAAGAACCATCCTGGGAGAAGCCATCCAGCCGGTGGTTGAAGGCTTCCTTCGCGAGCGTGGTCTTGAGCTCTCACCTGAGAAGACCCTGATCACGCGCATCAAAGACGGATTTACGTTCCTCGGGCAAACCTTTCGCAAGCATGGCAGGGTGCTGCACATCAAGCCTGCACCTGAGGGAGTCCACGCCCTCATGGAAAAGGTGGGAACCGTAATTCGGCAACACGTCGGCGCGCCGATGCCGGCCTTAATCAAGGAGCTTAACGCAATTCTTCGTGGTTGGGCCAACTACCACCGCCATGTGGTGGCCTCGGAAGCCTTTAAACGTATCGACACCTATGTCTTCGAAGAACTCCGGCGGATGGTACGCCGACGGCACTCCAACAAATCCGTGAAATGGCGGATCAATCGTTATTGGTCAGCCGCCGGAAGGAATGTATTCGCCGTATGGGCTAAAACCGCTAGGTCTGGTAAGAAACTCTACCAGGTTCTGCGACTAAGCTCTCTCGGAATTCGAAGATATGTGAAGATCAAAGCAGATGCCAATCCTTACTTGCCTGAATATGCCGGGTACTTCTGGCGTCGTCGGAATAAGAAGGACAGCAAGCTGCTTCCAGCCATGTCCGCCCGGGAATTTCGGGCCATGGCTCAAACTTGAGAGGTAACATAGGCCGGGCCGCCCCATAAGGGTTGCCTTTTGAGATGCTTGAGCCGTGTGACGGGAAACTGTCATGCACGGTTCTTAGGGGGGAAAGAGGTCGAGAGACCTCTGACCTACCCGATGCACAACATACATAAGACAACATGTTCGGAGGCAAGAGATAAGATGAAGCCGAAAATTGCAATTATTGGAGAGTATTACGACACTTTTGTACCGCACACTGCGTTAAATGAATCCCTTGACTATTTGAAGGCCAAATACGATTTCGATTATGAGTGGATTGAGACTTTAACTGTGGAGAAATATCGGGATGAAATCTTGAAGGGTTTTACCGGAATTTGGAGCGCCCCCGGCAGTCCGTTTAAGAGTTTGGACGGCGCATTGCATGCTATCACGTTCGCGCGTCTGAAAGATGTTCCGCACCTCGGTACCTGCGCTGGTTTTCAACATGCAGTGATAGAACTTGCAAGGAGCATACTTGGGATTAAAGATGCGCAACATGAGGAGTATGATACCATGTCCTCCAACCTGTTTGTCAGCAGGATGGCATGCTCACTTGCCGGAAAAACCATGGATGTCTTCCTCAAGAAAGATACACTTGCTCATAAGCTGTACGGAATTGACAGGACAGAGGAAAATTACTATTGCAACTTCGGCATTAATCCGACGTTCAAGTCTTCTCTAATTCATCCACAGATTTTAATTTCCGGTGTAGATCAAGACGAGGAAATTCGAATCATGGAATTGCCAAGTAAGAGATTCTTTATAATTACACTGTTTGTCCCGCAGACTCGATCGACCATTGAGGTGCCGCATCCGCTTATCAAGGGGTTTGTTGAAGCAGCATGTACGATATAAAAGAATATAAAACAATGAGCTCTAACGAATAAGGATAGATCGTGAGAGCGAAGCGATCCACGATCTTATCCCGTCGTTGGACGAGCCCGTCGGGTACTGGTCGGTCTCATTATATATGCAAATATCTTTTTGGGGAACGAGAGGCAGTTTCAGCCCGGATTGGCCGAATATTTTTTTAGGGCGAGCGAGAGCGTCTAGCTTACCGAGAAGCTAACAAGGGAGATATCTATGTCATAGAGATGGGCAATTCCTCCTTTGATCGAGTCAATGCCGGGTTTTAGCCGTTTTGGGCTGCTATCCCGCTGGTGAAGCCGGACGCGCGACAGCCAGGATTTGCATAGGCGCGTGACAGATGGGACACACAAAGGTCGGCCGGGACCGTGGTGTACAGGCTTGTATCAAAACCTGCAAAACCAACTGAATCAAGGACAAGAGCCTTTTGGCATTGCCGTGCAGAAAGCCATAGTCTCTAGCCCGACGAAACCCTTTGGGTAGAACATGCTGCAGGACGAGCCATAAGAAGTCTTCGGCTCTGAGGGTCCGGTAAAGAGTTTTGCCGGTGCGGCTTTCGATGTACCTAAAAGTTATAGTGCCATCTTGATTGGAGACGATATTGCTTTCAGCGATGACGCCCCGGTATAGGTACCGGGACAAGTATTTTAGAGCGGACACCCATTTCCGGGGCGTTGAGCCGGGGACACTGAGCCCGGCTTTGCTCAATGCCTCCAGAAATCGAGCACGAAACACTTTGGCCAGTGCGAATTCATTGAATAGATACTTACTCTTCTTCTTTTTCCATTGTTTCCTGGCTTTATCCACGCCGCCTCCCGGGACCACGACATGGACATGGGGGTGATAATCGAGACGTCGGTTATGAGTATGGAGGACCGCGGTCATACCGATGTCGGCGCCAAGATTTTTGGGATTTAAGCCAAAGTCTTTCAGTGTGCTGGAAGCGCAGGCAAAAAGGAGATTATAAACGAGGGTCTGGTTGTCCCATGCCAGGAATCTAAGCTCATAGGGAAGCGTAAAGGTTGCCATGAAGTAGTCGACGGGCAGGAGCTTTTTTTGCTGGCGATCCAGCCAAAGGGAGGTTTCATGATTCTGACATTGGGGACAGCTGCGATGCCCGCAGGAAAGTGGTCGCACCATCGCATGAGCGCAGTCGGTGCATTGCACGAGCAATTGACCAGATTCCGGTGTCCGGCATCGACTGATGGCCGCGATGGCGCGCAGATGACCGGGTAGAAGCCGTGAGCCGTATTTGGCCTGAAAGGCATCGTGATATTGATCAAGGATAGAGGCGAGTTGCATGATCAGATCCTCCTTAAATCGACATGGAGGGTATTGATCAGACCGTTAATGGTGGCAAATGCATTCTGTTCGGCAATGTCTGTCAAATGAGCGTAGCGTGCTGTGGTGGTGGGGTTGCTGTGGCCGAGGAGTGCCTGGATATGACGAAGGCTCAAACCCTTTTCAAGCAGATGGGTTGCAAAGGCGTGGCGAAGCGAGTGAATCGAGACTTTTTTTTAATGCCGCACTGCTCCACCACGGCTTTCATCGCAGCTTGGGTACCGCCGCGATCCATGTGGGTGGTGGCACTGCGAATATCCTCGGGTGAACCCGCGGCACTGGGGAATAACCAGCAGGGATTGTGATGTTTCAACCACAAAGCGCGCAATGCTTGTGTAGGTGAGATCGGGCAACGGGACGAAACGATCCTTGTGCCCCTTGCCGCGGCGGATATGAACCAGTTTACGCTTACCATCGATATCGCCCACCTGCAGGGACAGGGTTTCTGCAAGGCGCAAGCCCATGGAATAGGTTGCCAAGAGGAAAACCCGGTAGCGCAGTTTGCGTGTGGCACCGATCAATTGTTCAATTTCGGTGACGGTGAGAATATCCGGCAGTGAATGGACTTTGGGAGCTTTGACGATATTTACCCACTGCCAGTCTTGTTTAAGGACATGTTTCCAGAAAAACTGCAGACCATTACGGTCAATTTTGACGGTACTCCAGGAATGGGACTTCACCAGGTCGGAAAAATACTGTTCCCGTTGTTCCAGAGTCAACTCATTGGGGCAACAATCAAACCATTCAGTGATCCGACGCACAGCGCGCCCGTAAGCATCAATGGTTTTTTGACTTTTCCCCTGGAGCTTGAGCAAACGCAGATGACGTTGATAAAGTTCATTAAATCGATTCGTTTCAGCTTGGTTCATGGTATACCTCCCTTTGTATTGATGGTGCCCGGAATTGGGTCACGCTGGGAGTTATACAATGATTTATAATGAGTTGAGACTTTTTCCCGCCGCATAGCGGCTTCGTCCAACAAGAAGCTCAAGAGGGACGCGGCATAAAGCCGCCGCGCCCCTTAGCTTTTGGCGTTTGCTCGGGTGTTGGCTATATGAAAACAGAAAAGGAAAGGACAAATGCCAGAGATCTGCCGCTTTTATGGCATTATCATATTCATGAACTATAATGATCACGGTCCTCCTCACTTTCATGCCAGGTATGAGGACCAGGAGGTGACGATCGCGATCAAGAGCGGAATCGTCAAAGGACAGATGTCCAAGAGAGCACTCCGTATGCTCTTCGAGTGGTCTGAAATCCATCAAGAGGAACTGATGGTAAACTGGCAACTCGCAAGAGAACGTAAACCGCTGCAGAAACTTCCACCACTGCCATAGGGGGTCAATATGTTTCTACATGTAATTCATGTACTCTATTTGAAAGACTACCAACTGCGGCTGGAATTTAATGACGGGAAAGTCAAGGAAGTGGACTTGAAAGACGAGCTCTACGGTGAGGTCTTCGAGCCATTGAAAGACATTGAACTTTACAAGAAGGTCTACGTGAATCCAGATACGGGTACGATTGAATGGCCCAATGGTGCCGATTTTGCTCCCGAGTTCCTCTACGAGGCCGGACAGGAAACAAGAAAAAGCGCTTAGAAGTTGCAGGCTTATGCGCTAACAACGGTTTGCAGCCGGACACGCAACCACCCGGTGCATATTGGTCGGCGTTTTCTGTAGCTCCTCGGCAGGGGTGCTTGCGTGCCGCTGAAACCTGGCGTTGGCTGGCATAAAGAATGTTTTGCGCTTGACAATACCCCTGTTCGGTTTCATAATGGTTCCACATTGAAATCATTTGGAGGTGTTAATATGGCAACTGTTACGGTAAAGAATATACCTGATGAGCTTTACGAGCGGCTTAAGTCAGTCGCAGAAATAAATCGGCGTTCCATCAATAGCGAGATTATCATGTGCATTGAAAATACTGTTATAAGCCGCCGAATCAATCTCGACGAGGTACTTGAGAATGCTCGCCAGCTCCGCCGATTGACAACCGGACATCCGATCAGTGATGAGGAATTTAACCAGGCAAAAGCAGAAGGTCGGCTATGATTGTGGTTGATACAAATGTTATCGGCTATCTCTTCCTATCGAGCGAGCAATCGGTTTTAGCGGAACGAGCCCTACAAAACGACAATGAGTGGGCGGCACCGATTTTATGGCGTAGCGAATTCCGCAATGTCCTTACTCTTTATATGCGAAAAAATGTCATAAAGTTGGAGCAGGCTCAGCAGATAATGAATAGTGCCCTGAAATTAATGAGGGGGCGAGAATATGAAGTATCATCATATGAAGTTTTAAGGCTTACCTCAACAAGCAATTGTTCTGCTTATGATTGTGAATTTATCGTTACGGCAAATGACCTGAAAGTCCCTTTAGTGACTGTTGATAAGCAACTGCTGCGTGAGTTTTCTTCAGTGGCAATATCATTAAATTCGTTCGGCAAATAGTTTCGGCATGATGCCAGCCAACCCGTCACTGCACTTGACCGCAAAACGCTGGCGCGTTTGCGTCAAGTGAGTTCTTCGTTAGCGTGGCCTGCACGACACCCGTCGTACTTGCAGCCACAGACCATAGATAAGGAGGCGAGATGCCTACCATCTCAATGTTTTACGGAATCATAATAAGGATGTACTTTTCCCCGGGTGAACATCCACCTCCGCATTTTCATGCGTACTACAACGAGTACAAGGCGACTGTTGATATACGCACATGTGATGTAATCGAGGGCAATCTTCCTAGTAAACAGATAAAACTCATCCTGGCATGGGCTGAACTGCATCAGGAGGAGTTGATGGCCAACTGGCATCTTGTTATAAATGGTGAAGAGCCCTTTAAGATAAAACCTCTCCAGTAAGGAGCATACTATGTACCCTTCAGTAAAGGAAGTGACCCCTCATGATGATTACACGCTTCTCGCTCGTCTTTGAAAACGGCGAAAAAGGTACCCTCGATATCAAGCCGATGCTCCATTTTGGTGTATTTCGGCGAATCCAAGATCTGCACCAGTTCATGCGTGTCCAGGTCTCCTTCGATACAATACAATGGGACTGCGGCGTCGATCTCGATCCAGAATATATCTATGCCAAGAGTAGAAGACAATCACACTACCAATAGAACGATAGATTGCATATGCGCCCGAATTTGCTAACCAAGGGCTCCAGCCGACGCCGCAATCCTGGGCGATTCAAGACCGCCGTTGACACGCCCTATACAGACAGCAACATCTTACCAATCGGGTTTGCGCGGCAGTTCGTGGACATTTGCCGGGGGAGGCGGCTGCAGGTTGGTAGGCAAGTTTCTTGGTGGCAGCAGATCTCCCCAGTTTGTTCGAGATTTCATCATGGCGATGTTGTTTGCAGAAACAAAATCCTTGCCCAGCCGCATCTTCCAGCCTCCGCCCAAGGATCTGTAAAGCGCAATCAAATTGGTCGGCACCGAGCCTTTGGCCAGAGTAAGGCGATCCTGAGCCTGCAGCAGGAATTGCTGAGAGTTCAACACGCGCGTGTAGTCTACGGCCCCTTCCTGATATTGCAGATAGGAAAGATCGGCAGCGCGTTTGGCCGCAGCGACGCTTTCCTGCAACAGAGCGACCTGATCCTGCGCGAGAAGGAAACCAATCAGCGCATCCTCCACCTCTCGAGCAGCTCTCAACACCGTATTCTGATAGTTGACCAGCAACTGCTGAAAACGCGCGTCCTGCAGTCGAACATTGTTCGTCAACCGTCCGTAATTCCAAATCGGCCAACGAATGGTGGGGCCGGTGGTCATGGTGAAGCTGTCCCAGCTGAACAGATCGGCAAAATCACTGCCACCGGTTCCTGTCAATGAAGAATCGCTCGACTCAAATCCAAAAAAGCCAACCAACGCGATACGCGGGAACAATTCGGCTCTGGCCACTCCAATCTGAGCACTCTGTGCCGCAGCCTGCAACTCCGCCCTGCGAACATCGGGTCTTCGAACCAGCAATTCTGCAGGTATTCCAATGACAACTTCCGAGGGCGCTTTTGGAATAAGGCTTGGACTGGCCAGCATTTCATTCAGGTTCTTTGGCGGTATGCCGAGCAGAACGCACAGCGCATTTTCCGACTGCCTCAGGCCGGTTTCCAGAAAGGGAATGGTTGCTTCCGTGTCGCGCAGTAAACTCTTTGACTGTTGAACGTCCAGGTCGGTTACCGCGCCGTTTTTATAAAGAATATCTGTCAAATCATAAGATTTTCTTTGGGTATCGACGTTTTCGTAGGCGACCGCCAAACGCTCCTCAAAGATGCGGATCAGGGTATAAGTCGCGGCCACATCAGCCGTGAGTGAAACCAGCACGTCATCGTAATCGGCAATGGAGGCAATAAGACTCGCATCAGCGGATTCGACCGCGCGCCGGAACCTGCCCCAGAAATCAATTTCCCAGGCAGCATCGAGTCCGTAAATGTAATCCTGGAAATTGAGGTCCCCCGCCCCGGTATTAGCTGCGTTCCTGCTCGTGCGATTGTAGGAATAAGCTCCTGTTGCATCCTGCACTTGCGGATACTGTTCGCCCACTACAATTCCCAAAGCAGCACGAGCCTGAAGAATGCGAGTACCGGCAATCTGCAGATCCAGATTTTGTTTGTAGGCTGTTTGAATGAGCGAATCGAGTATCGGATCATCAAAGACTTTCCACCAATCTTTGTAGTCTGCATCTTTCACGGTCTTTACCTTGGAGTTGCCCTGCTCGATCCATTTTTGCGACACCGGTGCTTGTGGTTTTTCAAAGTTTGGACCGAGAGTAGTACATGCCGTGCCGGAAACAAAAACAATCACGAATAAAAGATGCAGAACATGGCACCAGGGTCTTTGCTCCAGTATCTCCCCCACTCGCATCGAGGCCTCCCTTCAGGTGATTTGGTTCCCAAACATGATAATCTCAGTCCGTCGAATTCTTGTGGCCGAACTGGGCGACATGAATGCCCACAATTCTTGCAATCATAACGGCCAAATAAACCTGGCCGAAGATTGCTTCAACAATGGCCAGAGATGCAGCTATAGGACTCATCGGGGTGATGTCCCCGTAGCCCAATGTCGTTAAGGTGACGAAGCTGTAATAGAACAGGACAAATCTTCTTTCTTCAACCATCTCCGAGGATAGCCTACTTAGTTGGAAAGCCCCCGGCTGGAGGATTTCGAGAAAAGAATATAAAAACGCCCACAAAACACCAATCAGCAAATAGACGACAACAGCTCCGTATATTGCATCCGTGCTGATCTTCTGAATCTGTATAAGGTAGCCAAAAATCACCAAAGCGGTAAAACCGATAAAGATGGCAGAAAAAATATCATTCATCAGCATCAATGATCGCCACTGAATCGCGGCTCCTGTCCAGGTCGTTAGGAGCATCGGGATGGCGAGTGTGATAGCCACGCGAAAGGTGATTTTTTTCCTGCTCGCAGCATAAATCCCCGCCAACAGGATCGTCGTTGAAAAGATATCGACGAGAAGATTTAACTTGATGAAGTTTCTTATGATCGGAGAAATGATCAAAAGAGAGAGTATGGATATGAGCAAAAAGAGAAATCTGTCATCCACAAACCGATGTTTTAGAAAACTTGTGAGACGGCCAGGCATAGCTCTCTTTCCCCTCGGCAAACCAGCTGATAGTTTTCTTTCTGCTCCTTAGCCTAATTCGTCCGGAAACTCCCTCTCCCTTGAGGGCAATGCTGCCGAATTAGTGGAACGGTTCCCCCCTTTCGTATAAAGGGGGTTAGAGGGGATTTTTTAACATGCTGATTATTCATCAAAATCCCCCTAAATCCCCCTTTGCGAAAGGGGGACTTTCTGAAGAGTGCATCCTTAAATTCTGCAACATTGTCCCTTGAGGGAGAGGGTGAACGCTCTTGGATTTACTCCCCTTCACCTAAACCTCTCCCCTTTCAGGGGCCTGACAGTTCGACACACATGACCCCGTGCTTTTGAAAAGTATCTGTTTTCATTGGCATTACAATTTGCCAACAACAACAGGGAGTCAGCGATTTGGTCCCCCCCTTTTGCAAAGGGGCGTTAGGGGGGATTTTTTAACATGCTGATTATTCATCAAAATCCCCCTAAATCCCGCTTTGCGAAAGGGGGACTTTCAATACCCACGGGGTCATGTGTGTCCAACTAACAGTCCTGGGGCGCGCTGAAGCCCTCACTCCTTAGTAAATCTGCAATCTCGCTTGGAGTGAAGCCTTCATGCTGCCAGTGAGGCCACAAGGCAGGGCTAAAGCCCTGCGCTACGTAAAGGCTCCTGCCCTTTCATTCCTTATGGTGCTTACTTCGTCGCTTCCTTATTAGCGTCGGAACCCGACTTCCCCAGAGATTCACTCAGTCGCTGGAACACCACAAAGAAGGTCGGAACGAACAAAACGGCAAACAGAGTAGCCGCGATCATGCCGCCGATCACCGCCGTACCGAGCGCTCTTTGGGCTGCGGACCCGGCGCCCATGGCAAATCCGAGCGGCAAAAATCCCAGGATTGAAGAAAAAGCGGTCATGAGGATCGCACGAAACCGGAGATGAGCAGAATCCACCGCTGCATCCAAAATTGATTTGCCCTTAGCTCTCTGTTCTCGAGCGAATTCCACGATTAAGATGGCATTTTTACTGGCAAGGGCGATAATCAGCACGATTCCCAACTGCGTATAAACGTTATTTTCCATTCCGCGGGCCGCCACGGCAACGACGGTTCCGAGCAGCGAAAGCGGCACGACCATGATGACCGCCAAGGGACTCGTCCAACTTTCGTACTGGGCTGAAAGAACCAGGAAAACAAGCAAAACCGCCAGGGCAAATATATAGAGGGCCTGATTGCCCACTTGCCTTTCCTGATAGGACATCCCCGTCCACTCGAATCCCATGGAAGGAGGCAAAACGCTTCCGGCCATCTCTTCCATGATATTCAGCGCCTCACCGGAGCTGTAACCCGGAGCCGCCTCACCATTGATGGCTGCCGACGGGTACAAATTATAGCGGTTGATGATCTGTGGTCCGAGTGTTTCTTCAATTTTCACCAGAGTGCCGACGGGCACCATGTTGCCGTCCATGTCGCGAACATCCAAGCGTTTGATGCTGGCGGGTGTCACTCGAAAGCGATTTTCAGCCTGAACTTTGACCTGAAAGGTACGTCCAAATATGTTGAAATCATTGACGTAAGCAGATCCAAGGTAGGTTTGGAGGGTATTGAAGACATTCTCCAGGGGAATGCCGAGAGTCTTTGCTTTGACCCGGTCGATATCTAAAAAGAGTTGCGGCACATCCGCCCGAAAAGTCGTGTTGAGTGAGGTCAGGGCCGACTGGCCGCCGGCAGCCTGCAACATCTCCTGCACCACCGGCTGAAGCTGAGCAATGCCTGCGCCGGCACGATCTTCCACCTGCATCTGGAAGCCGCCGGCCACGCCCAGTCCGTTGATTGCAGGCGGCAAAAAGGCGTAAACCAATCCTTCCTCGATTCCCCAGAACTGACGGCGCAGTCTTGCCAATATAGCTTCCTGGGTGAGGCTGGGGTCATTGCGATCTGCCCAGTCCTTAAAGATCACAAAGACCGTTGCCGCATTGGACGCAACCGTTGAGTCGAGCATCGAGAAGCCCGCTATGGAGACCCAATTTGCAACCCCTTCAGTTTTATTGAGCATTTGATTGATCTTTTCAATCACTTCTCCCGTTCGTTCCTGTGAAGCCGCATCGGGAAGTTGAACCGCGACAATCATGTAGCCCTGATCTTCAGTGGGGATGAACCCGGTTGGCAACGACCCGAATCCCCAGCCGGTAAGGAATATGATTCCCAAAAACAGGATCATCATGATCGCCGTTCTTCGGACCAGAAAAGCAATGGCCCCTCGGTAGATGTTTTCCCCGTGGTTGAAGACGTAATTGAACGCACGGAACAAGATGTTTCTTTTTTCAGGGGCGGGACGCAGCAGCAAACCGCAAAGGGCGGGACTGAGGGTTAGCGCATTGATGGAGCTAAAAACTGTTGCCGTGGAGATAGTGAGTGCAAACTGGCGATAAAGCTGCCC
The DNA here is from genome assembly GCA_963781715.1 of uncultured delta proteobacterium. Classification (GTDB taxonomy): domain Bacteria; phylum Desulfobacterota; class Syntrophobacteria; order Syntrophobacterales; family Syntrophobacteraceae; genus Desulfoferrobacter. Next base: position 82,536 of record CAWAGW010000011.1, on the reverse strand, counting down.
CGTTATCCCGGGCAAAAAAGCCGTGGGAACAAAAACAGCAAGAAGCACGACGGTGGTGGCGATGACCGGCCCCGTTACTTCCTCCATTGCCCTGATCGCGGCTTCTTTGCGATGCAGTCCGGCTTCTACGTGTCGAGTGGTGTTTTCGACGACGACGATGGCATCGTCCACTACGACTCCAATCGCCAGAATCAACCCAAAAAGCGATTGCATGTTGATGGAATAGCCCATGGCGAGCATGACTGCAAACGTGCCGATGAGGGACACAGGGATCGTCACCGCAGGGATAAGGGTAGCACGCCAGTCCTGCAGGAATATAAAAATCACCAGGAAAACCAGCAGCACCGCTTCGAACAGAGTCTTATAGACTTCGTCAATGGAGGCTTTCACAAATTTGGTCGTATCAAATGGGATTTCGTACTGCAGGCCCTCGGGGAAAGACTTACTCAATTCCGCCACGGTCGCACGAATCTGATCCGCAACTTGCAGGGCGTTGGAACCGGGCAGTTGATAGATGGCAATGCTGGCAGCCGGTTTGCCATTAAGCTGTGAATACTGATCGTAAACCTGGCCTCCCAATTCTACCTTGGCGACATCTTTGACGCGCGTTATTCGACCACCCTTTGCCGTTTTAATGATGATATCTTCGAACTGCGGGACCGTGGTCAGCCGGCCGAGCGTGGTTATGGTGTACTGAAAGTTTTGCCCCGTGGGTGCCGGCGGCTGGCCGATCTGCCCGGCTGCTACCTGCACGTTCTGTTCACGTATGGCATTTACCACGTCCTGGGTTGTCAGATTGCGTGATTTCAGTTTTTCCGGATCCAGCCAGATTCGCATGCTGTAGTTGCTGGAGCCGAAGATCATCACATCTCCCACTCCATAGATGCGGCTCAATTGATCTTTGATTCGAAGGGTTGCGAAGTTGCTTAAATACAGGCTGTCGTAGCGGCCGTCCGGCGAAGTTAGAGTGACCATCAGGATAATATTGGTCGACTTCTTTTTGGTCGTTATGCCCTGCCTTTTGACCTCTTCGGGAAGCTTTGGCTCGGCCACGGCCACGCGGTTTTGCACCAGCACCTGAGCCATGTCCAGGTTGGTTCCAATATTGAAAGTCACCGTGAGCTTATAGGACCCATCGCTCGCAGAGGTGGAAGACATGTAGATCATGCCTTCTACGCCGTTCACTTCCTGTTCGATGGGCGCTGCGACGGTTTCTGCAACCACTGCGGAGTTGCCGCCGGGATAAACGGTCGACACTTCTACCGTTGGCGGGGTGATAGGAGGGTATTGCTCAATGGGCAGTACCGCCACTGCGACCAAGCCCGCAATTACGGTAACGATGGCAATGACCGTGGCAAAAATGGGCCGCTGAATGAAAAAGCGAGAGAACATGAGCTGGCACCTTTATGGTTTGGAAGCGGTTTCAGTGGGCTGAGACTTTTTGCTTGGGGCTCGTTCTGTTGTTTGCGATATGGCGCTTTCTTTGGTAGGGTTGACCTTAGACCCCGGTCTGGCTCTCTGAATTCCGCTCACAATTACCCAATTTTCAGTGTCGATTCCCTTCGTGACTACACGCATCCCGTCGACCAAGGCTCCCAGTTCCACCTGACGCTGCTCGACGACATCTTCTTTATTGACAGTCAGCACAAAATGCCCGCCCTGATCCGCTCCAATGGCACGCTCACTTATCAACAGGGCATTCCGGCTCATTCCGATGGGTATCCGCACTCGTACGAACATCCCCGGGAGAATCCTTCTATCGGCATTAGGGAAAATGCCTCTAACCTGAACGGTGCCGGTGTCTGGATCGACATAGGGGTCGATGTAGTTGATTTCACCCTTGTGGGGATAGCCGATCTCGTTTGCAAGACCCAGATAGACGGCATGGCTGCTCTCATTAGAGGGTTTCTCAGGTTGTTGCGCCTTCTCCATGTACTCGAGGATCTCGCGTTTGCTTACATTGAAGAACGCATAGATCGGCTCAATTTTATAGATAGTGGCAAGCAGGGTGTTTTCACTCGCACCAACGAGATTTCCTTTATCAACTAATGACCTGGTAATCATACCGCTGATGGGAGCGGTGATGTGAGTATAGCCAAGATTCAACTCCGCTTCCTCGACTTTGGCTTTGGCAGCTGCGACGGCGGCTTCGCCCGTTTCCTGCGACGCTTTGGTTTCCACCAGCTGTCGTTCGGAAGCTGCGTTTTGGGCGGCCAGCCTTTGATTGCGTCGATATTCGATGCGCGCCCTTGCCAGCTCGGCCTGTTTGGCTTGGAGGTCCGCTTTGGCTTGATCCAACGCTGCTTGAAACGGCTTGGGATCGATGACGAAAAGCAACTCACCCTGTTTAACGAGCGTACCTTCCTGAAAATTAATGCGCTCCAGAAAACCTTTCACTCGCGCACGCAGTTCAACCGATTCCGTGGCTCTCGCTGTACCCGTAAAATCCGCGTAGTCGGTTACGTCCTTTTGTTCGGGCTGCATCACTGTGACCGGAGGTGGGGGCGGCGGAACATACTCATTTTTCTGTTCGCATCCGCAAAAGCAACCAATCCCTGCAAGAATGATTAAAGTGAGGAACACTTTCGGGCATGCCAAGCTCTTCACAATAAAATCCTTTCTCTCCCAAGAGTCAACCAAACATGGGCTGCAAGCTGATGAAGATATAAGGAATTTTGCCCAATCTTGGATTAGCGGTAGCTGGCAAGCTATCAAAAAAAATGCGCTTTGTCAGCTCATTATTGGCGACACTACTTGCTGCGGGGCGGTGGATTAGGGTCTCGGATGAACACCGGACCAGGTAAAGTTGCCAGACGAGCCATTTTTGCTACACCCCAAAACCTGCGACAAATGAGGTTTCTACTCGCTTGGTTTTCTATCATCACAAATTTCAGGCGAGGCTCCCTGTGCTGAAGCAGCCAGGATGTCCTGGATCTCTTTCGCGCGTTCCGGATTTACAGAACTGAACAGGACCGTTCCCCCGAAAGCAAAAAATTCTTCGCATACTCTATCTGGATCAGCGCTTCGCACCAGAGTAAAGATGGCGGATGAACCCGCGCTCAACATCTCCGCCAATTCCTTGACGAAGCTTTCATCAATTCCGACAGCCTTGACCGAGCCGGCAAGCGCTCCGGTTACGGCACCAACAACAGCACCCATAACGGGCAGCGCAATAAGGCCTCCCACAATCAGCCCGGTTAAACTCCCCGCCCAAACCCCTTTGTGGTTTAGTTTTTGAGCTTGGTGAAGCTTGATAGTACCATCGATGTGTTTGCTAACGACCACCGCATCCTCTACATCGATAAACCCCTGCTTTTGCAGCTTTAAGATTTTCAAACGCGCTTCTTCAGCCTTCAACTCGTCTTCAAACACCAGCACGGTCAAATTACTCTTGGTTTCGCGGCTGAGGAGCCTTTTCAGTTCGTTCAGCCTGGTTATTTTAAGGTCCGAGGAAATCCAACGGTCAAAGTTGTTCGCAACTTCCACCGCTGTTCCGAGAGCATCCACAAATAGAACGCGGCCGTCTCGAACATCCAAAGCTACATAGTCATCAATCTCTTCATATGCCTTGTTGATCACAATGGTTTTCTTGCCTGCATAGCCGATGACTACCCAATGCCTCAAGAATTTCGGGGTGGCGTCGCGGAAGGCCAGAGTGGTGCCTATAACAAAATGACTTGTGCCCAGCCCTTTAATAGAGCTCGTATCATCTACCGGGTTGTCCGTCAGTCTGTTTTCGTGTTTTTCCAGAAACTTGATATAAGTTTCAGGCAGCGAAACCCCAAGTGCTCTTGCTAAATCCTGCGAGTGTTTCATTTGCTCTTCCTCTTTTTAGATTGATCTGCAAAGATAGCACAGCCTAACACTGTTGAAGCTGCTTAGGCAATTGTGAGGTTTGATGGTACAAGCAGAATAACGCGGTCGAATCGGTACCTGGTACCGACAGTTTAAAGCTCAACAAGAACATAGAAGCATATGCTGCTGAAATCATTTAATAATCCTCTTCGTTATCGATGGCTGATCTTTTGGATTCTGGCGCTGAGTTATGTGCTCGTTTATTTCCATCGTCTTTGCCCGGCGGTCGTGGCTACCGACATGATGCACGATCTCAAGGCGGGAGGAGCGTTACTGGGTCTGTTAAGCTCAGCCTATTTTTATCCATATGCCGTCATGCAGTTGCCGGCCGGCCTCCTCTCGGATTCTTGGGGTCCTCGAAGGTCGATTAGCGTTTTCTTCGTCTTAGCTTTCATCGGTTCCGTGATTCTGGGTTCAGCATCTTCTATTTTGTGGGCGGTTGTCGGACGAATCGCGGTCGGATTGGGCGTCTCCATGCTTTTTGTACCTACCATGAAAATACTGGCGGAATGGTTTCGCATCAGGGAATTTGCCACTATGACCGCCATTCTCATGGTTATGGGTGGAATTGGTTCTCTTACGGCGGCAACCCCACTCGCCCTGCTGAGCGACTCGATTGGATGGCGCATGTCATTTGCAGCTGTAGGAGTCTTCACTCTGGTAATGGCCATTCTGGTGTGGTTGTTCGTACGCGACCGGCCTACCGATCTCGGGTGGCCGCCCCTGACGGATTCAGCAACATTCGAGGTGAAGACAATCGGGCTAATGGAAGGCGTCAAAAGAGTTCTCATCTATCCTTGGTTTTGGCCGGTTGCCATCTGGTTCTTCTTTGACTGCGCTGTGTTTTTCTCTTTCGGTGGACTTTGGGGAGGCCCTTACCTCATGCAAGTTTATGGACTCACAAAAACTGAGGCCGGGCAGATCCTATCCATGTTAGCGATCGGCATGATCGTAGGAAGTCCACTGGTCAGTTTCTTATCCAACCGGGTACTGCGCGGACGCAAGCCGGTGCTATTGTTGTCCGGCTTTATCCTGCTAAGTGTTACATATTTATTGGCATTCCATACCAGCGATCTCTCTATACCGGTTCTCTATTTAATTTGTTTCGCCCTTGGAATTTTTTCCAGTGCCATTGTTGTCGTAGGTTTCACGACCACCAAGGAACTGTTTCCTGTTCAGATCGCCGGGACGTCCACAGGCCTGGTCAACCTGTTTCCTTTCGCAGGAGGCGCAATCTTCCAGCCGCTGCTCGGTTACCTGTTGGAGCGGAATGGAAAGGTTGAAGGAACGTTTACTGTCGCCGGCTATGAACAAGCCTTCTTTGCGCTGTTTTTGTGCGGACTTGCAGCCCTCATCGCTTGTTTATTCATGAAAGAAACTCTGCCCAGATCTCATCCCGAAACCCTTTAGCGCAGGGCTTAAGCCCTGTTGACAGCGAGACCAATATGGGCAGCCCTAAATCAAAGCACGTTCTCCCAAGTTTCCATAGCGGTGATAATTATCGCAAATGCTCTGTTCTTTAAAATACTGCAGCATCTCGATCCGCCCTTCCATCATGACACTGGTGCGGGAAATATAAAACCCTGTCTTTGCCGCCGCTTGATATACTTCAAAAGGCACCCGGTCCGGTGCTGCATATCTGATACGCTGAATTTGAGGCATCAATTCGATAAGGTCATCGTCGGAATGACGATTCACGGGCGCATGATCGACCAGCTTTCGGCCCTCCTTGCCAACCAGAAAAGCCGTGACATTGTTATTCAGATCGGTAGGAATGCTGATTATCCGTTCGCAGCCTGAAATCTTAACCGCGGCAATTCTTGCCAGCACTTCGAACAAAGTGTCGTCCTCGTGGACCCTGACCACCACAGTGCCGACGGGCAAGTAGCGAAAAATGTTGTCCTGCCCGCGCAGATGGAAATAATCCTTTTCTTGGGAAAATTCCTGCCCTACCTGATAAAGATAACTTTTGATGGCGCGAATGGTTTTTTGGAGATCCTTCTCAATCTCCGCAAGTTGGCCCCAATAGAGTTTTTGCTGCCATTCATGCGCAACACGCAACAGGGCGTGGTCATTTTTTATCGCTCCGATGGCAGGATGATCCGTCTCCTCGAAGTTCATGAATTGAGCCACATAATTAGGGCCGCCCACTTTAATTCCGGCACCCAAAGCCGATTTACCCATCCCCCCAAAAGGCTGACGCAGCACTACGGCACCAGTTGTACCACGATTAATGTAGAGATTTCCGGCTCTTATACCTGCTTTCCAGTGACTTTGTTCACGATTGTCGAGGCTTTCCAAACCCGAAGTCAGACCGAAACCCGTTTGATTGACCAACTCAATGGCATGATCAAGGTCCTTGGCACGCATTACTCCCAGCACAGGCCCGAAAAATTCGGTCATATGAGTATACGATCCGGGCTGCACACCCCATTTTATGCCCGGAGTCCAGAGATAGGGATTATTCTTTACGTTTTCAGGTTTAAGAGCCCACGATTCCCCCGGTTCAAGACGGGTCAAAGCATTTTCCAGGTCTCCTTTGGGAGGATGAATAAGAGGCCCCATTTTGTTCTCGAACTCCCAGGCCGATCCCACAGCATAACTTTTAACAGCGTCCACCAACTGCCTTTTAAACTTCTCATCCTCATATACTTCTTTTTCCAATATCAGGAGAGAAGTCGCGGAACATTTCTGACCACAATTTGAAAACGCTGAATGGATCACGTTCTTTATAGCCTGATCTCGATCAGACATGGAGGTTACGATAGTGGCGTTTTTGCCGCCGGTTTCAGCCGCCAGGAAAACGTTCGGCCTCTGTTTTAATATCTCCATTCCCGTATCAGTACCACCGGTCAGGATAATGAAATCGACATCAGGATGATTTGTGAGTTTTGCCCCGATGCTGCTACCTGAACAAGGCAAAAACTGCAAAACGTTCTTGGAAACCCCGGCTCTCCAAAAGCACCGGCACAGTTGCCAGGCTACCACTACTGCTGCTGAGGCGGGTTTAAAGACCACCGTATTACCGGCGGCAAGAGAGGCAAGGATGCCTCCACTTGGAATGGCAATGGGAAAATTCCAGGGAGAAATGACCAAGGCCACCCCCTTGCCCCGACACTGAACATGTTCCATATCGGTGAAGTTCTTGGCGGAAAAAGGGTAGTATTCGGCGAAGTCTACGGCCTCCGACACTTCGCCGTCCGCCTCCGTAAAAACCTTGCCGGTATTGGCGGCGGCGGCTCCAATGAGGTCTCCTCTGGCAAGGCGCAGTTCCATGGCCACTTTGGAAAGCACTTTGTGCCGTTCGGCCTGACTTTTATTTCTCCAGCCGTCCGGATCGGCTTTTGCCGTTGCAACGGCTTGATTAACGTCATCCTCGTTAGCCATCGAATACCGGGCCACGCAAACTTCTGCATCGATCCGGGAAAAATCAAAACATTCTTTGTTTTGTCTATCCTGATAAAGTTCTTGCCCCGCGACTACCAGGGGAATTTCCATCGGTTTTTCCTGCGGACTCTTTTCCCATTTTCCCCTAACCGCTTCAGCCCATTTTCTATTGAGAGGCAGAGACCAGTCGGTATCCGGTTCATTCGTGAATTCTCCCGTGCGGCATGTTCCAATTCTATCGGAAAAACCCTCCTCCAGTCTGTTTTGCACTCTGTGAGGCGCCTTGCGTGCTTTGTCTTTATGCTTACAGGACGCAATGAATTGTTCCTTTAGAAAATTCCATTCTTTAGAGCCCGTTCTTAATTTAGGCAAATAGCGCATGAAATTTTCTTCCGCGGTATTTTCATCCAGACGACGAACCAGATATCCGATAGCATTTATGAAGTTGTCCTTGGTGGCAACTGGCGCATAGAGGACAATTTGCTCGCCCGTTTCCTGAATGGATCGGCGTACGTGATCGGCCATACCCTCGAGCATTTCAAAGGAAAAGAAATCGGTCACCTGATTTTCCTTCGCAAGCTGATAAGCGTAGGCCAGTTCGAACAGATTATGAGATCCTATACCCAGGTGAACAGCTTTGATGTTTTCCGCCTCCAAGCCGAAATCCACCATACGCTTGAAATTTGCATCCACGTCCAGTTTATTGTCATAAGGAGCCAGGGGCCAGTTATGGAGAGCAGCTTCTACCTGTTCCATCTCCATATTTGCACCCTTGACAATGCGGATTTTGATAGGGTTTCCGCCGCCCGCAACTCTCTTTTTTGCCCACTCGGTGAGTTCCCTCTGCACCTCAAAAGAATCAGGCAGGTAAGCCTGCAGCACTATTCCGGCAGAATGAGCTTTGAATTCCTCCAACTCCAAAGTCTTCTTGAAAACACTGACCGTGATTTCCAGATCGCGATATTCTTCCATATCCAAGTTAACAAACTTGGCAACTACCGTTCCATCCATTCGGGTAAAATGATTGTCTCTGGCGGCCCTGAACAGTTGCGACAGACGTTCTATAAGAATGTGCACGGTATGATCGAAGGCCAGTGACTGGATTTGAGAGTAGATGGTTGATATTTTAATCGAAATATATTCGATCTCGGGATCCTTCAAATCCGTCAGATACTTATTCAGGCGAGCACGGCACTCTTCTTCCCCAAGAACCGCTTCTCCCAGGTTGTTGATGTTCATTGTCACGCCTTCGATTCTTCTCTTTCCCAAATGCGCATACAACACATCCTTTTCCCCGGGAATGACCGACCGACTGCTATCTTCTCGCATTTTGTCGATTACCTTAGGAACCGAGACATGCGGGAAATACCTCCCCACTCCAAGGAACACACGCATGAGCAACCTGTCACCGGATGAAAAAAAGTCCGGAACACCATATTTTGTCAGCAAATAATTGATCTGATCAGCAACGCGGCGCGAGTCGTGAGAACGAAAGCTCTGGTCGATCATCCTGACCATAATGACTTTGTCAATTGGATTGGTAAGCAAACGTAACATTTGATCCTGGATGTCTTTTTCTTCGGAAGTAAGCAGTCCGTTCGCCCGATTTTGCCAAGCCTCAGCCAGGGAAATCGCCTCTCTTATGTTTTTTTCAGCTGGTTGCTTATTCATATTTGGACTCCATTCGTCAGTGATCCGTTACTAATGGTGGATGCTCGGAAATCATTTTTGCTACCACTGTGAATACTAATTACCAGACGTAATAGCAAGCAATCGAATCTTTTTGGATCCCGCTTAATTCGAATTTTTCAACCTTTTGAATTAGGGATTCTGTATTTTCAAAGGAATTTATTTTTGTTGGCATCAAACGGATATTTTGTGATAGTTTTGGGACACTAACACACAGAGTTTTCAATTACAAAGTAACCAACTGCTTCAAAGGAGACAGATCGATGGCAAAAAGCTTGGGATGTTTGTTGGCGGCATCGGTTCTATTCTTGGCTAGCTGTACGGGCACGCAGCAATTTGTACCTAAAGCCAGTGTATATAAAACCAGCGATGAAAAAGCAGTAATTACGGTCGAAAGAAAGTACTCACGTAGAGGCGGCATGAGACAAGTCACCCTTGTGGACAGTGGCAACGCTGTAGGGGAACTGGGCAATTGCGGTAAACTGACTTGGGAGCGCCCCGCAGGAAGCATGAAGTTGACGTTAAAACCGTCTTTTGGGATGGTTAAAGATGACGTCCCTCCAGTTGAAGAATCGGTAGCACCGGGGAAAGTATATCGTTACTACGTCGTTTGGGATGCAAAAGTGAACAGCTTTGCCATTCTGAATGAATAGATACCACGGCAAGAGCGGTTCGAGACCGCAACCCTTTGCGTGTGCAAAATCTAATCCAGGATCTGTTGGAGTTTTCGCGAGCAGCCACTCGATGTGAGCCTCTTGAACCGGTTAGGACAGGCAACGCCCCGCGCTCAGTATTACCTAAACGTGATTCTTATTCAGGTGAAGCTGCAATCGTCATTCCTGCGAAGCTTGGCCCTGCAAGCCTAATATTCCCTAAGCAAACGGATTGGTGGAGAACCAGCGCTCGATGCGGTCGAAAGCTTCGTTGATTTCGGATTCGGTGCCCCCGAACGAGAGTCTGATGTGGTTTTCTCCGGCAGGCCCGAAAGCAGCTCCCGGAATAGTTATAACGTGGGCTTCCCGCAGCAGGCGCAAGGAGAACTCCATGGAATCCACACCCGGAACTTTGTACCGCGCCATGAGGTAGTAAGCTCCCTGCGGTTTGACATAATCGAAGAATTCACTCATTTGATCGAGCCGCGTGCAAGTGAGATCGCGGCGTTTCCTCAAGACCGATCGAATTTCATCGACGCAGTCCTGAGGACCTTGAAGTGCTGCAAGTGCTGCGTGTTGTGACAGAGTCGGAGCGCAAATGGCAGCAGCATCATGGATCTTCATGATGTGGTCCAAAAGAGGTTCAGAAGCGTAAACATATCCCACCCGCCAACCGGTCATCGCGTATTTCTTGGAGAAGCTGAAGGTGGCAATCATTCGATCTTTCAGCTCCGGCATAGTCGTGAGGCTAAAGTGAGGCTGATCGTCGTACACCAGAAAGTCGTAAGTCTCGTCAGAAATAATGAAAAGGTCGTGTTCCAGGGCTAATTGGGCTAGATCCCGCAAAGCGGGTTCCACAAAATTGGCTCCTGTTGGGTTGTGAGGGTTGCACAGGACAATGGCTTTCGTCCTGGATGTAAGCGCCGCCCGAATCGCCTCGACATCCAACTGCCAATCATTCGGCAGCAGCGGGACAAATGCCGGAACACCCTCGGCCAGAAGGACCTGTTCGATATGGGAAGCATAATTGGGCGACGGCAAAATCACCTCGTCTCCCCGCTCAACCACTGTGAGGATACTCGCCAGAAGAGCCTCCATAGCACCAACGGTGATACAGATTTCACTTTCCGGGTCGACCGCTCTGCCTATTTGGCCGCTCAGCTGTTCGGCAACCGCGCTGCGCAATTGCGGCAATCCGGGCCCTAGCGTATATTTGCCGGAATGGAGATCTTCCCGCATAACTCCACAGACGGCCTCGACTATGTGGGGCGGCGTTGGAAAAGAAGGAATGCCCTGGCCCAAGGAAACACAGCCGCCAACCTTATTGGCAATGATGGGCATTTCTTTTATTGCCGAGATACTGATTTGCTTGACTCGCTGGCTGATGCCATGAGTCTGGTAGACCTTACCGGAAGCCACCAGAGCAGAACGCACCGACATGAAGACAGACTCCGATTTATTGAAAGATTTTCCCGGGATTAAGAATCAAATTAGGGTCAAACACTTGCTTGATGCTTTGCTGCAAATTGAGATTGGCAGAAGATAACTCAAGATGCAGAAAACGCCTTTTGGCATGGCCAATACCGTGTTCTCCAGAGATGGTGCCACCCATCGAGACAACCTTTTGCAATATGGCGTAAATACCTTCTTCTACCTTCGCCATAGTATCCCGGCTCTGCGCAGTAATGTTGAGATGGATATTGCCGTCTCCCGCATGACCGAAGGAGTATATTTTCACCTGATAACGCTCTTCAAAATCGGGCAGATTTTCCACCAAATCCGCTATCTTCGCAATCGGCACTACTATATCTTCAGGAATGTAAACAGGAGAGCTGTTTTCGATGTTGATGGAAACCTGTTTTCGAACCTCCCACATTTGAGCTCTTTTGTATGAATCGGGTGCTAAAATTACATCGACGGCACCATTCTCCAGGCAAAAACCACCCATTTTCTCTACTTCGACATCAACCACCGTCGCCGCTCCGTCTGCCTGCACCAGAAGAAAAGCTCCCGCATTGCGGGCACTTTCAAAGGGCAACGCATTACCAACCAGTTGCAGGCAGTTGCGATCAAGAAATTCCAACGCGCATGGTACACATCCGTTGGCAAGAATTGCAGAAACACTTGCCATGGCAGAGGCAAGATCAGGAAATAAAGCCACAATCGTGCTTACAGCCGGTGGATGAGGAATCAGCTTCAAGACCAGTTTGGTAATGATTGCCAGTGTCCCCTCGGAGCCGACTAAAAGATGGGTGAGATCATAGCCGACCACACCTTTGCGGGTTTGGACCCCTGTCCTGATGAGCTCGCCATCAGGTAGAACTGCTTCCAGTCCAAGCACATAATCGCGTGTTGTTCCGTATTTTACGCAACTCGATCCCCCCGCGTTAGTTGCCGCATTTCCGCCAATGGAACAAGTATCCAGACTGGCCGGGTCCGGTGGGTAGAACAACCCTTTGCCACGGGCAGCCATTTTGAGTTCGAGATTGATGACACCCGGTTCAACGACCGCTATAAGATTTTTCTCATCAATGTTGATTATGCGGTTCATCCTGGCCAAGGACAGCACCACTCCTCCAAAAACAGGTACCGCTCCCCCTGCCAAACCAGTCCCCAGCCCTCTTGGCGTAACCGGAAAATGATGCGCATTCGCCAGGCGCAACAGGGACTGGACCTGCTCGGCTTTATCGGGTTCAACAACGAGCTCGGGAAGGCTTTCCAGTCCGGCCGTAGCATCTCTGGCAAAATTTTGTATCTTGTCCGAGTCCTGGATAACAGACTCATCACCCACTGCCTGGCGAACAGCCGCAATGATTTCCGGGGTGAGAGGCGAATACGATGCTGGTTGAACTCTACTCAATGGTCATGCCCTATGAAATTCAAAGCCGGGGAGGCTGAGACGATTTTCCATATGCCTTAGTAACAGCCCCGCCAAAGATACCAGCACGAGGTAGAAGACTCCGACGATAAGAAAGATTTCAGTATATTTGAACGATTGAGACGCCAGGATTTTGCCCTTGCCCGTGAGCTCGATGCAGGTCACCATATAAGCCAGAGACGAGTATTTTATGAGATAAATGATCTCATTTCCGCTGCCCGGCAGTGCGCGCCGAAGCGCCTGCGGCAGAATTATGGAGCGCAGCATTTCCAGCTTGGTGAAACCGAGGGCTTCTGAAGCCAACATCTGGCCTTTTTTAATAGAGAGCAGAGCCCCGCGAATATACTCCGAGTGGTAGGCTCCACTGCAAAGGGAGAAAGCAACCACCGATGACAGAAAAGGAGAAAAGTAAATGCCGAAATAAGGCAATCCGAAATACCAGATAAACAATTGCACCACGAGTGGAATCCCACGAAATATTGCCACGTAAATATTGGCCAACATCGCCACAGGCCGGCTGGCAAATACCCGCAGAGCACCCATTACAATCCCTATGGCAAGGCCCAGCGACGCTGACGGGATGATCAGCAATACGCTGATCCACAATCCTTGAAACAGACTAGGCAAAACCTCATGTTGAATATATACAAATTCTTCCATTATTATGACAGCCTATCCTGACTTATATTCTCAGCTATCGCCCGATATATGCGTTATCTTGGCACAGAACTCCTTGGTTCGCGCACATTCAGCATCCAACAGGATTTTCGTCGGCGGGCCCTGCTCGACTATGCACCCATCCTCCATAAAAATGATCTCATCGGCCAATACACTGGCAAAACCAATCTGGTGAGTTGCCATTAGCATAGTCATGCCATTGGCAACCAGATCTTTAATCACCGCATGCACTTCGCCAATCAATTCGGGATCAAGCGCGGAAGTCGGTTCATCCAGCAACATCACCTTGGGGTCCATTGCCAGGGCTCGGGCGATGGAAACCCTCTGTTTTTGCCCACCCGACAACTCTGCGGGATATTGGGAAGCATGCTCTGCCAAGCCGACTCTGCGCAATTCCGCAGAAGCCCTTTCACGCGCTTTTGCTTTGTCCATCTTTTTGACGCGTACCAATGCTATCTGCACGTTTTCCAGCGCATTGAGGTGATCGAACAGATTAAAGTCCTGAAAAATCATCCCTACCTGCTGCCGATACGCATAGAGTTCGCGTTTTTTCCCATGGTTTATTTTCTCTCCCTCCAACCATACTTCTCCCTCATCTGGAATTACGAGAAAATTTATGCATTGCAGCAGCGTACTTTTTCCGCCTCCGGAAGGCCCAATGATAACCTTGACTTCCCCCTTCTTTACGGAAAGGGAAAGTCCCTTCAAAATTTCTTTATCTCCGAATGACTTTCGGATGTTTTCGACTCTCAATACAGAATCGTTCTCAGATCTTGCCATAAAAGCTTCCATGACACCGCCGTGGCGGGCTTACAGCGAACCGCGTAAATTGGTATTGGAGTTTATCATATTCTGGATTCTGCATTTTTGTGAGAATCTCTAATATGAATATCCGGGTATTCTTACATGCTTCTCCAAAACCCGGAGCCCTTTGACGCCGATGTAAGTCAATAAAAGATAAATTATCCCGGCTGCAATATACAGAGGAAGGTGCTGGTAAGTTCGGGACGCTACAAAATGAGTGCGAGCCATGATCTCTGCAACCCCCAGGGCATAAGTAACCGCTGAGTCCTTCAACACTATGGAATACTCATTGGACCACCCTGGAATCGAAAGCCGCAGCGCTTGAGGCAAGATGATAAACATGATGGCCTTGGCATCGCTCATACCAAGCGCTCGTGCCGCCTTGAGCTGCCCTTCCGGCAAGGATAAGATAGCCCCCCGAAAAATCTGTGATTGATATGCAGCACTTATCAATCCCAAAACGATGGTTCCCGCCGAAAACGCAGAAAAATTGATGCCCATCAGGGAAAAGAGACCGAAATAGAAAAGGAAAAGCAGCACCAAGAGGGGAACGCCACGAAAAAACCAAACATAGAACGCAATGGTTTTACGCAGCCAGGTCGGGCCGTAGACAAGACCCGCCGCCAACGGCACACCCAGACTGAGGCCAAGCCCCATGGCGCCGACCACAACTCCTATCGTAACCAATGAGCCCTTGAGCATGTAAGGCAATGCATTCAAAACTGCGACAAGACCTTCAGGCATTATTTCAAACACTTCATATTGTGGTTAAAGCCGAGCAATACCTTATCTGTGCAGATCCAAAGTCACTTTGAAAATCTCAATGGCTCATCACGGATTAGCGGGATGCATGTTGGTTCAAGTCGGAGACTTGAACCAACGAAGGAACTGTGTAGACGACCATGTCCCCCCTAATCCGCGCTGAGCCATCTTAATCCGGAAAGATTTCAGAACAAAAAAACCGGAAGCCATCGGTTCGAGCCGACGCTTCCGGATAGAAAATTCAAGAAAGCATTTCTTATTTCTTTAAATCGTATTGTTTTTGAAGTTCCCCCCATTGAGGGGAAGCCATAAGCTTTTTAAGGCCTTCGTTCAATGTATTGAGAAGCTCAGTATCGTCTTTGCGCACTGCGTAGGCAAATTCTTCGTCATGCATGCCGAAGCCACCAATGATTTTTACCGGTTTTTTGCTGGCTGCATCATTAGCCGGGGCATCGTCCATGGCGGCAGCAACAATACGGCCATTCAGGACATCTTCTATGGCAAGAGGCGCAGAGTCATAGTAAACCAGTTCGAAATCCTTCCCTTCCTTCTTGATTAAGTTTTCTTCCATCCACTTGGCTTCCGAGGTCCCGCGCTGGACCCCTACTTTGTTGCCATTGCCGAGAGCTGTTTCAGGAGTCAAATCAGTATCGTTTTTGGCGACCAGAACTTGCTTGATTACCCAGTAGGGGATAGTGTAGGCAACTTGCTTCTTGCGCTCATCGGTAACACTCAAGCCAGATGCGATCATATCGATTTTTTTGGCATTCAGGCTGGGTATGATGCCATCCCAATCCATTGGCTGATGTTTCACCTTAAAGCCCATTTCCTTTGCAATCCAATCGACGGACTTGACATCGAATCCATCAGGGTTGCCATTCTTGTCGACATAAGCAAAAGGCGGAAAGTTGGCGTCAATTCCGTTGATGATCACCTTTTCCTCGGCAAGACCTGAACTGACGTTCACCAACAAAAAACAGGATAAAACCAAAAGAAAGCTGACCCAAATACCTTTATTCATTTTTTCTCCTTTCCTTCTAACAAACCCCTCAAGATACATAAAGTTGCAACCAATGGCCGCTTAGCCAAAAACAACGGCATTCTGAAAAAATTTAGTGATCTACGAGCGCCGAATTTGAGCATTAAGACATAACAGATGGTGCACAGTGGATCAAGATAAATCACGATAGATGGACGAGGCAATGCCACTGTCCACCTTAAACGTGTCGGCAGAAAATATCTCGGCCAAAAACATGCCGGTTGCATCAGACCTGAAAATTTGTTAACTGTTAACAAATAAAAACTTTAAGCTGTGTTCTTGTTTGTTAGATTTTTTCAAATTTCGAGAAACTTCGACTGCCGAAGAGCAACCTATAGAAAGGAGGCATTTAGGAAGAAGAAGTGTTTATAACCTTAAATCTGAGTTCACCTGATTACCAAAGGAGGTTTACTATGAGGCGACTTTTTATCGTGGCTTTGGCTATCTGCTTCGGATTTGCATTTGCAGCAGGGTTTACACCCGCGCCGGCGCAAGCAAAAACGACCTTTGTAACGATCGGTACCGGCGGTATTACCGGCGTTTACTACCCCACTGGCGGCGCCATTGCCAAAATGGTCAATAGCAAGCGCGACGTATATGGGATTCGCGCCACCGTGGAATCCACGGGCGGCTCGGTATTTAACGTAAATGCAGTCATGGCCGGCGATTTGGACTTCGGCATCGTTCAATCCGACCGTCAATATCAAGCCGTACACGGGCTTGCCGAATGGAAAGACAAAGGGGCTCAGAAGGATCTTCGAGCGGTCTTCAGCATCCATCCTGAAACGGTGATCCTGGTTGCCGCTGAAGATGCGGGGATCAAGAGCATTAAGGATCTGAAAGGCAAAGTCGTAAATATTGGGAATCCGGGCTCGGGCCAGCTGCAGAACTCTATCGACGCTCTCAAAGCGGTCGGCATTGATCCTGAAAAAGACATTACACCGAAACAAGCTAAGGCCGCAGAGGCTCCTTCACTCCTCCAGGACGGCCGCATTGATGCCTTCTTTTATACCGTCGGGAATCCGAGCGGCGCCATCAAGGAAGCCACTGCTGGAGCAAGAAAAGTCGCATTGGTCCCCATCACCGGACCGGGTATCGATGAGCTCCTCAAATCCGATCCCTATTATGCTAAAGCGACAATCCCCATCGCTTTTTATCCGGGCGCAACCAACAAAGCCGACGTAGAAACATTTGGTGTAAAGGCAACGTTTGTGACGTCCGCCAAGGTTCCTGATGAAATAGTCTACGCTGTAACCAAGGAAGTCTTTGACGGTTTCGAAAACTTCAAAACACTACACCCCGCCTATGCGGTATTGACCAAAGAAAGCATGCTGGAGGGACTTTCAGCACCTATCCATCCTGGCGCTTACAAGTACTATAAGGAAACAGGGCTGGACAAGTATATCCCCGACGATTTGAAACCGAAGCAATAACGAGGACTTTTTAGATCGCAGTACTTCGGCGGTGGGGCAACCCACCGCCCCTCCCCCCGCTCTCTTAAATCGGCAAATTTACTCCTCTCTCTTTAGATAAACCATGTGATATGATTCTCATTGCAGCAACGGGGGGAAGATTTATACATGTAAAATAATATCGGCTGATCACGGATTAGCGGGGCATGGTCGTCTACACAGCCCTTGGTTGTTTCAAGTCTCCGACTTGAAACAACATGCATCCCGGTAATTCGCGATGGGCTTTAATATTTTAGCATACCTTGAAGCAAGTCAATCTCTTCCAACCAATAAGACAGGAATCGCCATGACGGACATTGAGGTGCAAAGAGTAGACGACGGAATAGAAATAGCCAAACGAATGGCCGAGGAAGAAGAGGGGATTGCTCGAATACCGCAAGGACCGGGTCGATATATAATACCCACCATCGCTGTTCTTTGGTGCGCCTTTCAGTTGTCCATCGCAAGTTGGCTTATCGTGTATGCTTCATTCACTCGAGCTATCCACTTGGGATTTGCTATTCTCATAGCCTACCTGAATTACCCCATGCTGAAGGAGCCTCGGTTCGGACTTAAATACCTTTCCAGAAAAGACCGGATCCCATTGCTGGACTACGCACTTGGTATCATTGCGGCCCTCGCTGCCATTTATATAGTATTGGATTACGAAGGTATTTCCATGCGCTACGGGTCGCCAAACATGCGTGACATAGTGATTGGGATTACCCTGGTGGTGATGCTGCTTGAGGCAACTCGAAGAGTTATCGGTCCGGCGCTTCCAATCATCGCAATCGCCTTTTGCGCCTATTCCTTCCTGGGCCCTTACATGCCCGACGTCATCGCCTTCAAGGGTGTGTCGCTGAATCGTTTTATCGGTCAGATGACCATGTCCACGGAGGGCATCTATGGTATTCCACTTGATGTTTCGGCCAAGATCGTTTTTCTCTTTGTGCTTTTCGGCGCCATGTTGGAGAAAGCAGGGGCTGGCTTTTACTTCATCCAGCTGGCCTTGAGCCTGCTGGGCAGGTTCAAGGGAGGTCCGGCCAAGGCTGCCATACTCAGCAGCGGATTGACAGGTATGGTCTCAGGGTCGAGTATTGCAAATATTGTCACAACCGGAACTTTCACCATCCCCCTCATGAAAAAAGTCGGTTACCCGGCCACTAAAGCCGCAGCCATAGAAGTCGCTGCCAGCACCGACGGACAATTGGCTCCTCCCATTATGGGGGCGGCAGCTTTTATTATTGCAGAATATGTAAACGTACCCTACATCGAGGTCGTTAAGGCTGCGGCCGTGCCGGCTTTTGCCTCTTATGCCGCTCTTTTATACATTTCTCATATCGAGGCTTCCAAGCTGGGCCTTAAAGGCATGGACCCTGCGGAACTTCCACCTTTTTTTAGGACATTCTTCAGTGGATTTCATTATCTTATTCCATTGGGATTTCTCCTGTATCAACTGATTGTATTGCGGCACTCTCCCGAGGCAGCAGCGTTCAATGCGATTTGGATTATGGCTATTCTCATGCTTCTGCAAAATCCCGTGAAAGCATGGCGCGCAAAACAGCCGCTTTACCCTGCCTTAAAGCAGAGTGTGGTTGAGATAGTTGAATCCCTCGCTTCGGGTGGCCGGAATATGGTCAGCGTCGCCATGGCTACCGCTGCCGCAGGCATTATAGTTGGTGTCGTTGCCATGGGACTGGGTGGACTCATCACTCAGGTGATTGATGTCATCTCCGGAGGAAATATCTACATCATGCTGGTCATAACCGCCCTGGCAAGCCTGATCATTGGCATGGGGCTGCCGACGACAGCCACTTATATTGTTATGGCCTCTCTCACCGCGCCGGCTATCGTCATTATCGGAGCTCGATACGATTTTATCGTGCCTCTTATGGCCGCCCACCTTTTTTGCTTCTTCTTCGGCATTTTGGCAGACGACACTCCCCCTGTGGGTCTGGCCGCCTATGCCGCAGCGGCAATCGCCAAATCGGACCCGATATCCACGGGCATACAAGGGTTCATGTACGACATTCGAACAGCTATTTTACCGTTCTTTTTTATCTTCAACTATGATCTTATTTTGCATAACGTTGACAGCTGGCTGCAAGGATTTCTCATTTTCGGCATGGCCTGTATCGGTAACTTTGCTTTTGCATCAGCGACCCAAGGGTGGTTCATAACTAGAAACAGGTTCTATGAGATTCCCATTCTTCTCGCAGTTACCATGGTCATGATGCGGCCCGGATTTGCCTCTAACCTGCTTGGTTTGCCTTACGATCAGCGTTACTGGATGTGCTTTGTCGGACTGGCTATTTTTGGACTGGTGTATCTACTGCAGAGACCAAGAGCCAGGCAAACCGCGAACATGGTCACCGCGAACCGAGTGAATGGATAGACCAAGTCCGAGTGATTCGTCCGCAATCACCTGACTTGAAAGAATCGCTCAGGATCGGAATACAGTGGAGGTTAAGATGATAAATAAAGCAACTGCGGTCCTCCTGGCGCTGCTTTCCTGTTCTTTGCTGGCCGGCTTCATAGAAATATCCCGGGCGTCCACGAGCGAGCGTTTTACCGATAACGGCGACGGCACGGTTACGGACCATAAACTTGGCCTTATGTGGGCTCAGACAGACAATCAGGGTGACATAGATTGGCAGGATGCGGAGCGTTATTGCAGGATGGGGCCGCCAAACCTTTTGGGCAAATATGACAATTGGCGTATGCCCACCTTGGAAGAGTTGCGCTCACTTTATGTTGAGGATTCAACATATTCAGGCTATGAAACAACCTGCGGTCAAAATGTAAGAATCGTTCCAGAGATCCAATTGAGTTGCGGCTGGATATGGTGTTCTGAAAAGAAAGCAATATCCGCGCAAGTTTTTACATTCAGCAGGGGCTATCAATACACTGACAGGATATCATCCACCCGAAATTACCGGGCGCTTCCAGTTCGTTCTCTGCAAGATAACGAACAATAAATCATAATAGCAATGAACCAACCAGCAGTTCTTCAATAATTGAGAATTTTGGAGCTTATATGAACGACATCAAAAAGATTATGGCTGCCATATGTTTCTCACACTACTGCGAAGGGACTTATGATCTGGCGGCAGAGCTTGCCAGTAAGTTCGATGCAAAGCTGATCCTGGCAAACGTGATCAACATACGCGATGTAGAGGCTGTCAGCACCATCGAAAACATGGGCTACGATGTGCATACAAAGAATTATATCGAAGTTATAGAGGAAGAAAGAATTGAACAATTGGAAAAGCTCGTGGATAATTCTCATTTTCCCAGAGATCATGTAAAGATAGTTTTTCAAGTTGGGCACCCCTATGAGGAATTGATGAAAGTCATCCACCAGGAAGAGGTAGACCTGGTTGTCATGGGAGCCAAGGGGCGAACCGACCTGGAACACGTTCTGGTAGGTTCTATTGCTGAAAAGCTATTCAGGCATTCTCCAGTTACTGTCGTCTCCAACAGGCAAAAACGTCCAACTCCTGCGAAGTCGCATAGAGCATAGGGCATGGCGCATAGAGCTGAAAGTCAACAGCGAACCGGCAGTTAAGCAGCAGGCGCCAAGAACTCGACCTTTCATCACTACTGACTTTGGTAGATGCAATTAAGGTTTTTTCATGATGGATAAACTAATCATTACTGTCGCACTAACAGGAAATGTGCCGACAAAACAGATCAACCCAAATCTCCCCACGACTTCCCAGGAAGTCGCAGCGGATGTGCGGCGCTGTGCTGATGAAGGAGCCGCCCTTTTTCACGTCCATGCCCGGGATGAAGAGCATCGCCCTACCCTGGATCTCGCGTTTTTCAAAGAAAATGTGCGGAGAATCAAGGAACTTGCCCCCGAGGTTATCATCCAGCTTTCCACAGGCGGGCGTGCCGGGATGGACCGGGAAAATCGTGTTAATCCGGTAAGACTTTTGCCGGAAATGGGTTCTTTTACAACCGGTTCCAACAACCTTCCGGGCATTGTTTATGAGAATTCACCCCAATTTATAGAATATTTGGCGAAGGTCTATCAGGAGACCGGGGTTAAACCTGAGATTGAAGTGTTTGAAACGGGCATGATCAACAATGCGCTGTATCTCCAAAAGAAAGGCTATATCAAACCACCTCTGCATTTTGATTTCGTTCTCGGTGCACCGGGGGCTATGCCGGGGTCCGTCAAGAATCTGCTGTTTCTTTCTGAAAGTATCCCGCCGGGCTCCACCTGGTCTGTAGCGGGTATCGGTAAAAGCGAGATACCGCTGGCAACCTCAGCCATCGTTCTCGGCGGACACGTGCGTGTTGGGCTGGAAGACAACCTCTTCATGCCGGACGGTTCCCCCGCCAGCAATCCCTTGCTGGTGCAAAAGATCGTCCGCATAGCACGAGAAGTTGGACGAGAAATAGCAACACCGGATGAGGCAAGATCCATTCTATCGCTTAATCCTGCTTTCAAAGACCGTATTTTGGACATGTTGTAGTCTGTTACTGGTTGACGTCCGAAAACCGCCGGCGGGCAGAAGCCTACATGCATCAAGGTCATGGAGAATTCTCCGTAGCCCAGCCCCTCGTGGGCGTTTTTGGAACGGGCAGAAGGCTCTAGGCTACGTTGCCGCGCAGCCACACCGTAGCATGCCTAGGCCACTTTAAATGGAGGTTTGCGGGCTAGGTAAAGTGCTTAACAAATATGCTGGAATGCCCGGGGCAGGGTCGAAATTGATCGGCTGTTTCAGGAAGCTTCTCTTTGGAGCCGATGATAAGATATCCGTCTGCCACAAGAGATTTCGTCACTTTTGACAAAGCTGTATGGAGTGGGGTTTTCTGGTAGTAAGTGAGAATATTATTCCGCAAAAAAATCATGTGGAAGCTTTCAGCGGGCGGATTATCCTTCAAAAGATCAAGGCGCCTCCAAAAAATCCCTTGTTTGACAGAATCTCGAATGGCGAAAAACTGTTTTTTAGGGAGACGTTCGAAATATTTTCCCTTCAGCTCATTAGGAATTTCCTTCAGGCTGCTGACAGAATAAATTCCCTCGCACGCGGCTGTGAGGTAGTCCTGATCCATGTCGGTGGCCCAAGCTTCAAGTTTCGGAAAAGAACCAAGGCGGCTGCAAATGATGCCCCAAAGTATCTTAAAGCTGTAGATCTCTTCTCCCCTGGCACAACCCGCCGACCACACTCTGATTCCAGCTCTTTGCTCGCAAACGAGCTCAGGTAGAATCTTCTCTTGCAAGACTTGCCAAAGCTCTTGATCTCGAAAAAAACGACTTATCGAAACGGTCAAAAGAACGCGGCATTGCTCTTTTAGTTCTGGATCGTCTGCCAGTCTCGATATGTAATCCTGAACAGTCCGGCAGGCGCATTCCAGCATGTGCTTCCGAATGCGTTTTTTGACTCCTTTCCTAACCCTGTAGTAGCCGTCCCAGGAGAGTTCAAACCAATCTAAAAGCTGTTTGAACTTGCGATCATCCATAAACGGCAGGGTGACTAATCGAAACTAATGCAGATGAGCTATGCATTTTATTTCCACAAGCGCCCCTTTTGGCAGTGCGCTTACTTCTACAACGGCCCGCGCCGGCCGGTGAGTCGAAAACACCTGCTGATAGATTTCATTGAAGGCGGCAAACTGGCCCATATCCGTCAGATAGACGTCGACGGCGACCACATCGCTCAACCTGCAACCCGCGGCTGCAACTATTTGACTTAGATTGTCCAGTGCCTGCCTGGCCTGGCCCGTTAAATCATCACTCACTAAATCAGCCTTTTGAGGGTCGAGACCGATTTGACCACTTACAAAAAGCCAGTCACCCACTTTGATTGCCTGTGAATAAGGACCAATAGCCGCGGGTGCCCGTTCGGTTTGAATCACCTGACAACTCATTACAGAACCTCCTTAAAGGGATGCTTACTGGGTCAAGAAACTCGTTGCAAATAAATCCGCTTAGCGTTAGATATCATTCCAATGTCACTATGTGGGAAATTATATTAGACTATCAAACGGCATCTAACGAGGAGAAAAATATACTTTAATCGCTAGTTTTTTTGATTTTGAGTCTGCAGATCTTTATTGCCATCAACATCTATTGATTTTATTATGCAATTCGCTGATAGTTAGATTTCGGTTTTATCCAGATAATCCTTACATAAAATAGGGTGACGTACTTTCTAATGACCCTTGGATCGATAAATTTGATTGAGGGTCGAACGAATTGCGTTGCTCTCAGAATTGCCATTCATTCGGAAGAAGTACTGTGAGTGATATCGTCCCTTATAAGATTCTGATGTATTCCCATGATACCTATGGCTTGGGGCACATCCGAAGAAGCCTGGCAATCGCTCGCAGTCTCAGGAAGAGCCCCGCCAACATTTTGATCCTGACCGGCTCTCATTTGGTAGGTCGCTTTGACATTGCCAAGCGCGTAGATTTTGTGCGTATACCAGGCATGATCAAGGTTACTAACGAGCAATACCTTCCCCAGTCTATGCGCCTGGACGCGACCGAAGTCCTGGAAATACGGAAAAGTCTTATCCAGGCAACAGCTAAAGCTTTCAGGCCTGACTTTTTCATCGTAGACAAAGCACCATTAGGGTTGAAGCGAGAAGTCGTAGACACTCTGCAGTGGCTGAAAGAAGATTTCCCTTACTGCAAGTCGATTCTGGGCTTGCGGGACATCATGGACAGCGCCGAATCCACCATCGAGGACTGGGAGGGCAAAGATATATACGATGCTATGGCCCAGCTTTACGGAGAGATTTGGGTCTACGGCTGCCGCGAGTTTTATGACGCTATAAGAGAATATCGGATTCCAGCTCATGTGGCCTCCAAAGTTCATTTCACCGGCTACATTCCCAGGCATGTACCCTCTTCGGAGGAAATCCGTGCAACTAGAAAAGACTTGGGAGTTAAAGAGGAAGAACGCCTTATATTGGTAACCACGGGTGGTGGTGGCGACGGCCACCCTGTGGTAGATACGGTGCTGGCCGCTTTTGACGCGGGTGAAGGAGGGGTCCCCAAGCACATCCGGGTCGTGGTTGTAACCGGGCCCTTTATGTCACGAAAAAACTATCGCGAAGTAGCCAAAAAATGCAAGACGCTGGGATTCATCTGCCTAAAATTCCACCGTTTTATGGAAGGGCTTATAGGAGCTTCTCAAGCAGTGGTGAGCATGGGAGGTTACAATACTGTATGCGAAATCATAAGCCAAAAGAAACCCTTCCTGATTGTCCCTCGAACGGTTCCCCGCGAGGAGCAATTGATACGCGCTCAAGTATTGTGTTCTAAGGGTTTTTGTGATTACATCGATCCTCGTGCCCTCAATCCTCGGGCGTTGCGGCAAAAATTACTGCATCTTCTGGATAACGGAACATATTATAAGCAAAAAATGAAATCGTTTCCCTTTACAGCCTTGGACGTAATCCGCACGCGCATCCTGGAGAACAAACAGAGTGATAGAATGAAAAAAGTCACCGGGCTTGTCGACCAGTATTTTCATGCGAACGCAAAATAAACCTTCAGAACTTTCATCTTATGCCCCTCAGTGACAATGCAAATAAACATCCACTCGGGATGATCCTTAAGGGCTATCCGCGGATATCCGAAACTTTCATAAGCTCAGAGATCCTTCTCCTGGAATCACTCGGAATACCCATAGAAATTTATTCTCTCAAACAGCCGAGAGAAGATTTCTCACATGAAAAAGTAAACGCGATAAAGGCCCCTGTCACCTACATGCCGGAATACGTGCTGCCACATTGGCAAACCCTGCTGCAAAGCAACTGGACAGCTTGGAGAAGTTTGGGCAACCGGTACCTGACAAACCTTGACGCTGCAATACGCAGAGCCTATGAGCGAAGAACTACAGCAACCTTGCGGCATTTTTTGCAGGCGGGACATCTCACCTCGGTCCGCTTGTTAGGACGGCCGGTCACGCATATCCACGCCCACTTTTGTCACACCCCCACTTCGGTCGCTCTTTTCGCTTCACAACTGACGGGACGGCCATACAGTTTCACTGCTCATGCCAAGGACATTTACACGTCCGATCCCGATCAACTGGCTCGGAAAATCGATAGTGCCAGTTTTGTCGTTACGTGCACAAAACACAACGCTCGATACTTAGCGCAATTGAGCTCCGAGGGAAGCGATAGAGTTCCGAAGACGACCATTTACACCATTTATCACGGCATCGATCTCGACTTTTTTACCTTCGATCATCACCCGAATCCCGGACCGCCTTATAAAATTCTCTCTATTGGACGTCACGTCGCAAAAAAAGGCTACGATGATCTTTTTATGGCAGCCAAGCTCCTAGACGAGGCAGGCCTGGATTTTCAATTGGTGCAGATCGGAAGTGGTGAAATAACAAGCGAATTAAAAGCAATCGTCCGGAATCTTGGTATTCAACACAAGGTAAAAATGCTTGGAACGCTGCCGCACGAAGGCGTCATTGAGCATTATCGTTCGGCCCATTGTTTCGCCTTGGCATGCAAGGTGGCCCCAAACGGAGACCGCGACGGCATTCCCAATGTACTTGTGGAAGCAATGGCTGTTGGACTGCCGGTCGTCGCTGCCCAAGTGTCGGCGATTCCCGAATTGGTTGAAGACGGCATCAGCGGCACTCTGGTAGAGCCCGAAAATCCAGCCTCTTTGGCACACGGAATCATGCGCATTCTGCTCAACCCCGAAAAATTCGAAAAACAACAAGAACGAGCGAGGGCCAAAGTAGAAATGGAATTCGACAACCGTCGCTGTGTTACTCAACTGTGTGAACTATTCAAAAAGGCGCTCGGCCAGACGTGAAAATTGCCTTTTATTGTCCAAACAAGCCGCTCTCTCACCCACTGCCCTCCGGAGATTTGACCATTGCTCGCGGCATTCAGCAAGCGCTAAGGGCGCTCGGCCACGATTGCAGAGAGATAGTTGCATTCCGTTCCAGGTGGTTTTGGAAGAGTCACCGGGGCTGGCTGCAAGCAGCCACAAGTTTTGTCTCCGCCTATCGCAATGCGGCCCGGTTTCGCCCCAACATCTGGCTCACCTACCACAGCTATTACAAATCTCCCGATGTTCTGGGGCCCTGGGTCAGCCGCCTGCTGAATATTCCTTATATCCTGTTTCAACCCATGTACAGCACACGGAGACGCAAGCAAAAGAAAACCCGCTTCGGCTTTTACCTCAACCGTATGGCCTTAAAGGCTTGCCGGCACGCCTTTACCAATAACATCGACGATCTTGAGGCTCTCCACCGCATTCTTCCCTCTCGAAACACAACTTACATCCCACCTGGAATTTTCCCCGAAGAATTTCAATATGATGAACAGTCGAGGCGAACGATCCGGGAGCGATATGGCATCACACAAGGCGAGACCTTGTTGTTGACCGCCGCAATGCTCAGAGCGGATGTTAAATTCGAAAGCATAAGCTATCTTTTGAAATCCCTGGCATTACTCAAACAAGAGCATGGTAAATTCATGCTTCTACTATGCGGCGACGGACCCATGGCAGGTGAGGTTCGTTCAATGGCAGAAAGCCTTTTGCCTGGATCGGTCGTTTTTGCGGGACGCGTGGCACGGAGCGAAATGCCGGCCCACTATTCAGCGGCTGATATTTTCGTTTTTCCGGGCATAGGGGAATCCTTGGGAATGGTATTTTTGGAAGCTCAAGCATGCGGCTGCCCGGTAGTCGCCCTTGACGTTGCAGGGGTCCCGCAAGTGGTGCTGCGCAATGAAACCGGATTGCTCGTGCCTGAGGATGGGGGGAGAGCCATGGCACGAGCCGTCGAAAAACTCATCAATGATCACCAACTGCGCCTAGGACTGGCTGCCAACGGACCTGAGTTCATCACAACACAGCGCAACCTTCATCTCAACTACACGCTTCTATCGGAAAAGTTAAAAAAACTGGTGGCAATTCCAGCAACCTGCAGCAAGTACTCTTGTTGAGGTTTGAATCTCTTATCCCTGCTACTTCCTCACCTGTGTCTGCACGACTCCACCTTTGCCCTTGTCCCCCCGAACTTTATCGCCGCCAGCATGCGCAGAGGTTATGATTGAACCAAGTGTAGGACCCGGCTTGCTCACAAGAACGCGGGATTGATTTTTAGCTACCTGGCACCATGACATCATCAATTAGGGTTTTGTGCAGCCAGGTTGGCTTTCCACGATGGCAGAGAGGTCAGTTGGACGATACTATTCTTTCTGCGCATGCTTGACATGTGAACCTTGAACATGTACAGTCTATACGTACATAAACAATCAAGGGAGGAGCATATGCCAATTCAAACAACCTATACTCATGCCCGCGCACACTTAGCTGCTCTAATAGATGAGGTTTCGAAGAATCGTGAGGTAGTAGTCATAAAACGACGTGGCAGCGAAGACGTTGCGATGATAGCTGCAGATGAACTGAACAGTCTTCTAGAGACGGCCCACTTGCTCAGGTCGCCGAACAACGCTCACCGACTCCTCTCTGCTCTTGAAAAAGCCCGAAATAAAAGTGGAAAAATCCAGACAATTGAAGAGCTTCGTAAAGAGATAGGCCTTGATTAAGAGTCATGCCAAAAAAACCGAGAAAGCAGAACAGAGGGATGCCGTATTCCAATCTGAATTTAGAGAAGATTTATTATACTGGGTTGAGACGGACCGCAAGATTGCAATTAGAATTCTTAAATTGATTGAAGCTGTCATTCGAGATCCTTGTAAGGGAGTTGGCAAGCCTGAATCTCTGAAATTCCTCGGTGCAGGTGTATGGTCGCGCCGAATCACGCAAGAACACCGTTTGGTCTATGTCGCGAGCAGTGAAAGGATCGATTTTTTACAAGCGCGTTACCATTATTGATGAACAAGCCGCCAATCTTTTGGTGCAGCGAGCTTGGTTCCCTGGCTAATGATAAATTCTTTGGCTCAGCGTGAAGCCATGATGCACCCATCTATAGAAAACTGAGTCGAGAGGCCAACCAGTAAAAACTAAGGGTGAGCTCAGGCTGTTAGATTAAGCAGATTTACAAGTTAGGAATTCAGCAGCGCTTCGGCAATCCGATCTTTCTTGAAACCGACGATCACTTTGTCCCCTATGAGTAGAGTTGGGAAAGTGACTTCGGGATTGATTTTCCGCAACTCCCTCATCGTGCCGCTCTTTTCTTCGCCCAATAGCAGATCCAAATAAACATAGTCGAATTCGACACCCTGCTCTGTTAGAAACTCCCTGGCCTGACGGCAGTGGGGGCATGAAAGAAGCCCATAAAGCTTGATCTTCAAGTATTCTACTCCTCAGATCCAAATTAGCGGCGGGAGTCGCATGATTCTCAGAATCCTGGACTCCCGCTCTGCACCGGCTGTCACGCCCAGCGATGCTTTGTTATTCGCTGTACTGCTTCAGCGTTGAGCAGCTACATGGCCCACTTATAGATTTCGATGACATCTTCGAGTTTGGGGCAGCGAGGATTGGTCAAGCCGCAGGCATCTTTTTGTGCGTTTTCGGCCATGGTTTTGAGATCTTTCTCTTTGACTCCCAATTCCTTCAATCCACTCGGAATGCCGACATCCTTTGAAAGCTGTTTGATGGCATCGAGAGCTTTTTCAGCGGCCGCGCGTATTGACAGCCCCTCAACGGGTTCACCCAGAGCAATCGCTATATCTACGAAACGGTCCATTTTGGCGATCATGTTGAAGCGCTCCACATGAGGGAGCAGAATAGCATTACATATCCCATGGGGCAGGTCATAAAAACCTCCCAGTTGATGGGCCATGGCATGCACATGTCCCAGGCTGGCATTGTTGAAAGCCATGCCTGCCAGATATTCCGCGTATGCCATGCCATCTCGAGCAACCATGTCGCCACCATTGGCTACCGCAGCTCTCAGATGTTCGGAAATCAACTGCATGGCCTTGATTGCACACGCATCGGTTACCGGCGTGGCAATGATTGATACGTAAGCTTCAACAGCGTGGGTTAAGGCGTCCATGCCGGTCGCAGCGGTCAATCCAGGGGGCATTCCTGCCATCAGCAATGGATCGTTGATTGCCAGATTCGGTGTAACTCTCCAATCCACAATGGCCATTTTCACTTTGCGGCTGGTATCCGTGATGATGCAAAAACGCGTCATTTCACTGGCGGTTCCGGCGGTCGTGTTCACCGCGATGAACGGAGGCATCGGCTTGATAGACTTGTCTATGCCTTCATAGTCATGGATTTTCCCGCCATTGGTTGCGACAACTCCAATAGCTTTGCCGCAGTCATGAGAGCTACCGCCACCCAGGGAAATGATCAGGTCGCACTTGTTATCCTTGTAAACCTTCAGGCCGGCTTCCACGTTCTTATCGGTCGGATTGGGGATGGTGTCATCGAAAACCACGCAGTCAACGCCCACATCTTTTTTGATAATCTTGGCGATCTGATCGGTGATGCCGGCACCGGTGATGCCCTTATCCGTGCAGATGAATGGTTTTTTACCGCCCAGAGCTTTGACGCGCTCGCCGATTTCCTTGTGTGCTCCAACTCCCATCAAGGTTACTCTAGGAATAAAGAATCCAAATACTTGTTCTGCAACTGCCATGATAATCCTCCTAAACAGTTAGTTATAGGTTTTAGTTTTAAGGTTCAGTCCCAATTAATCCGCAACATTGTATAAACAATAACCATGCCAAAATATTTTAGGTAATGTTTTTAATGACTTAACGTTAATCCAGCAGATTGGGTGCGGGTCTTTATGGCAAGTTGAATTGGAAAGATGGCAGAGGGAAGGGCAAACTTCTTACGACTCTAACCTTTTTTCTAACGATAACAAAAACATAAAAACTATGTGTCATTTCGACTCACAATGATCCCCGGCATGAGCCAGGATGGCGCACTGTGTCTCACAGGGAATAACGACGGGTAGGGGCGGGGATAAACAGATAGCCAGTTTTGGGACTGGAAATTGATCATGGGTATTCTCGAACATCATTCTAATCCAGTTGATACTCTTTCAATTTACGGTAGAGAGTCCTTCTACTGACACCTAGTATGGTGGAGGCATGGGTACGATTACCGTCGACCTGATCCAAAACTTGTCTTATGTGCCATTTTTCAACTTCCTGCAAGGAAAGGAAGGGATTTTCTTCGCCGGATCCATCACTTCTTTCGACGAGTTCTCGCGGCAGTGCACGGGCAGTGATCATGCCATTTTCTGAAAGGATTATGCCTCTCTCGATGACATTGCGGAGCTCGCGAATATTTCCCGGCCATTGGTAGCCGAGCAAATGCTGCATCACATTCTTGGATATATGACACACGTTGCTGCCGGCCGATAAAAGTCCAAGGAAGTAGTCGACCAATAAAGGGATGTCTTCTTTGCGATCCCTGAGGGCGGGCAGCTCAATATGAAAAACATTGATCCGGTGATACAGCGCTTCATGAAACCTTTCTCTGGAAACTTCTTCCGCCAGATTGCGGTTGGTGGCGAACAGAAACCTTACATCGACCTGCCTTTCCTGTTTGTCCCCCACCCGGCGATAGGTTTGATTTTCAAGAACCCGCAGCAACGA
The DNA here is from genome assembly GCA_963781715.1 of uncultured delta proteobacterium. Lineage (GTDB taxonomy): Bacteria > Desulfobacterota > Syntrophobacteria > Syntrophobacterales > Syntrophobacteraceae > Desulfoferrobacter. The sequence goes on along the minus strand of CAWAGW010000011.1, from coordinate 51,817 downwards.
TGCCTGAACTTCCAGAGGAAGCTCGCCCACTTCATCCAGGAAGAGCGTCCCTTGATGGGCCAACGCCAGAAGACCTTCCTGGGATTCATTCGCTCCGGTGAAGGCCCCTTTGCAGTAACCGAACAATTCACTTCGCACCAGCTCTTTTTGCAGTGTTCCGCAATTCTTAATGATGAGTGGCTGATCACACCGTTTACTATTTTCATGAATGGCACGCGCCACAACATCTTTCCCCGTTCCGCTCTCTCCGGTTATCAGCACAGGGACAGAAGCAGGAGCCACCTTTTCGATGAGGTAGTGGATGCCTTGAATGGAAGAACTGTGTCCTACCAGTTTTTGGCGGGGCTGAGAGGTCTGACTATGTCTGAGGAGACGGATTTCCCGCTGCAAACAGACTCTCTGGTAAGCTTTTTCGATGACCAACTCCAACCGGTCGAGGGCGAACGGCTTGGTAATGTAATCATATGCGCCCGCTTTCATTGCTTCGACTGCGCTGTCAATATCGCCATACCCGGTTATCAGTATCACCTCAACGTCTGGAGTGGTCTCCTGAACTTTTTCGAGCAGTTCCAATCCGTCTGCATCCGGTAGGCGAACATCCAGGACCACTACATCGAATTGTTGGCGGGCCAAGATATCCATTGCCTGGCGGGCGCTACCGGCTGTCATGACCGATCGGCGCAATCCGGCAATTTCCTTTTCCGCTAAACGCCGGATAGATTCCTCATCATCGACGACCAAAACTTTTATGGGATTAAAGATCGCCATCCTGCTTCTCTCGCGGCAGTCTTACCATGAAAGTAGATCCGAGCCCTTGCTGACTGCAGACATTGATTTCGCCGCCATGCTGCTGGATGATATTGTAGCAGATTGAAAGACCCATACCGATCCCCTGCCCCACCGGCTTTGTGGTAAAGAAGGGTTCAAAAAGCTTGCTTTGATGGTCGGCGGCAATGCCGCATCCGGTATCTTTCACGGCCAGATTCACCCAGTCTCTATTCTGATTGATAGTGCGCAGAGTGATCTCCCCTCCGGAGCGAACGGCGTCCAATGCATTGAGCAGCAGATTGAGTACGACCTGCTTCAACTGCGAAGCATCTCCCCTGATTGTTGGCAGCGCTTTATCGAATTCCAGATGGATCATTCGATCTGGATACTGTTTAAGCTTATTTCTGAGCAAGACCAAGGTATCGTCCACCAATTTATTCAGGTCAATCGATGAATAATCGGGGGAGGACTTCCGACTGAAAGTGAGCAAACTTTGCACAATTCCCTGGCAGCGCTGACATTCTTTTAATATGGTGGTGACATACTCCTGGAAGTCTTGGACGTCGCTTCCATCCAAACGACCTTCCAGTTTCGGCAGACGCCTTTTCAAACCCTCGGCAAATCCGAAAATCGCTGTTAAAGGATTGTTTATCTCATGGGCCACACCGGCAGCTAATAATCCAACGGTTGCCATCTTTTCGGCCTGGTAAAATTTTGCCTGGTATTCCTTTTCAAGTGTAACGTCCCGCTTGAGCAGTAAAATCCGGCAGGGTTCACCATCCGGTTTTCGCAATGGAGAGGCAGTGATTTCAAAATGCCTGTTGATGCCGGCTATGGGATAAATAACCGTTTGACGGCAAATTTCATTGGTTTCCAGAGCCGTCATCGCGGGGCATGACGAACAACGATGCTGCTGCTGTCTAAAAATTTGATAACAATATTTGCCGCGCGGCTGGGAATCCTTGTAGACATCTTTAAACACTTGATTCACAGAACCGATGCGCAAATCCGAAGAGAGCACCACCATGACGTCGGTAATTCCGTTCAAGATCGCCTCGATATGGCGTTTTTTGTGGGTAAGCTCCAGATTGGACGCCTGCAGTTCGGCTATCTTTTCCTGCACTTCCCGGAAGAAACCCAACTTGGCATATTCGATTCCGATCAGATCTTCCAGAGTTGTCGTCTGTTGCATCACCATGCCTCCTCGCAGATGCTCAGTAGATCCTCCCAGGTAGCTGTTCGAGGGTTGGTCAGTAGACAGGCGTCCTTGGAAGCCATCCGGCATAACTCTTTCAATCCGGAATCATCCGGAATAATTTTCCGCAGCCTAACCGGAACACCCAAGGATTTACAATAATCCTCAAGCCTTTCTATACCAGCAAGAGCGGTGGATTTGGCAGAACGCCGACTCTTGCCAAGAAGAATCCTACCAATATCAGCCATTTTTTCCACACAAGTCGACAAGTTAAAGCGCATAACCGGAGGCAGCAATACGGGATGCACCAAACCGTGCATTACATCGTACATTCCTCCCAACGAATGCGCCAGCGCATGTTCGGCTCCCAAACTGGCATTGCTGAACGACATGGCGGCAGATGTGCTGGCAATGCTGAGATTTTCCAGCGATTGAAGATCGCGAGTCTGTTTGGCTGTCTCCAAGTTTTCCATGATCAATTGAATAGCCTTCAGGGACTGAACCTCGGTGAATGGGGAAGCGATTTTAGAAACATAAGCCTCTACCGCATGACACATGGCATCGATAGCCGATGCCACAATCAATGATTCGTTTTTGGTCAAGAGGATTTCCGGATCGATAACGGAAATATTGGGAACCAGAGTGCGGCTGATGATGGACATTTTTACCCGGCGTTTTACATCTGTGATGATGGCAAACTGTGAGATGTCAGAACCGCTTCCCGCAGTGGAGGGAACAAACACCATGGGAGGCAGGGGCCTGTGGATACGGTTGGCACCTTCGTAATCGTGAATCTTTCCACCATTGCTTGCCACTAAAGCGATGCCCTTGGCTGCATCCATCGGGCTGCCCCCGCCAAGGGCTATGACCACATCTGCTCTCCCCTGTTTATAAAACTCCGCGCCCTGTTGTATCTGAAAATCACGAGGGTTTGACACCACATCCGAGTAATAGACCCAGCTGAGTTTTTCTCGATCAAGAACCGAGGTCACGTGCTCAACCCATCCGGCTTTTTCCAAACCGGAATCGCTCACCAAAAAGACCTTCTCTGCACCAAGCCTGCGAGCGCATAAGCCTACATATTCCAGGCTGCCACGACCGAAGATGATTTCCGGAATAGAGAATTTTTTTACCTGCAATGTGATCAATACCTTTCTCTCAAACAGATGAGTGCGAAAGAACAAGTATCCATCTTTCTCGTCTCCTCAACATCTCAGCTGATGCGCAAATCCGAACAGATACAAATCCATCATATCAAACCAAACTCATAAGAAAAGTTTGAATCCAGCGCTTGAGCAAGAAGGCTTCTCCATTCATGGCATTTCTTTTGCCAATTAATACAATTATAACTTTTTTGTGTTATAAGTTCCGGCGGCGTCGGCAAGATTGCAGGCAGGAACCCGATGGCCGGCTTTGTCGTCAGAGTAGCCGGTTAAGGATTACTTGGGAATTAGACAGCAGAATTCGATCGGTCTGCAGGCAACTGTAATTTTGAACTTTTTGTTCCGAAACCACGAAAAGCTTAAGAAAACAGAGGCTTAAATAAATTCTTCGCAATTTCTCAATTTCGGTGGGTTACCGCGCTAAAAGACGCGCCTAACCCACCCTACAGTTGCCAAGACCCACAACTGAGTAACTGTGTAGAAGGTTGGGTTGAGCGAAACCCAACAAGTACAATTCGCTGAGGCCCACAGTCATTGAGAAGTTACAAAAATACAACACCACAGTTGAAGAAAAACGTTAATGGTTAAGAACGCACGCAACTGCGGTTCATGAGGTTCGAATGAAAATTGCGCTTCTAACGAATGAGTATCCTCCCAATGTTTATGGAGGAGCTGGTGTTCATATTGAATACCTTATTCGAGAACTTGCAAAACTCGAAAATGAAAAGAACTTGATCAACGTGCTTTGTTTCGGCGAACAAGCGTCAAATTCGGGTAACTTGTCCGTCCAGGGAATAGACGATGGCCTGCAGATGACAACCCGCGATCCCCGTCATCTTAAGTTTATGGATGCACTCTACAAGAATATGTTTATGGTGGAAGCCTTAGAAGATATTGATTTAGTGCACTGCCATACCTGGTATACTCACTTTGCAGGCTGCCTGATAAAACAAATGCTAAAGGTTCCTCTTGTTTTAACCACTCACTCTCTCGAACCTCATCGTCCATGGAAAAGAGAGCAGCTTGGTACAGCCTTTAACGCGACCTCCTGGATTGAAAAAACGGCCTACCAGAATGCAGACGGAATTATCGCCGTGTCCGAGTCCATGCAAAAAGATGTCGAGGAACTGTATCGTATATCACCCGAAAACATACGTGTCATTTACAATGGAATTGACTTGAATGAATATAAGCCCACTCCCGATCCTGCACTCGTGCAGAGCTACGGTATCGATCCAACCAGGCCCTTTATTCTGTTTGTTGGGCGCATAACCGTGCAGAAAGGCATCGGTCACTTTGTAGATGCCATCAAATACCTTAACCCCGGCAATCAGGTGGTGCTATGCGCAGGCACTCCTGATACGAACGAACTGGGGAGGGAAATAGCCGGTAAAGTTGCCGAGGCTAGGAGTCGAACTGCGACCGATGTGATCTGGATACCACGGCTTCTCCCCAAAGAACACCTAATCAGCCTTTATACACATGCCGCAATCTTCGTCTGCCCTTCGATCTACGAACCTTTTGGAATTATCAACCTGGAAGCGATGGCCTGCGGCACTCCGGTAGTAGCCTCTGCAGTCGGGGGCATTGTTGAGGCTGTGAAAGATGGTGAGACAGGTACACTTGTTTATTATGAGCCGCTAGGTCGGGGAAGCTTAGAATCCAAGGAACCGGATAAATTCGCACAAGACCTGGCAACTGCAATTAACCTACTACTGTCAGCACCGGAAAAGCTTGAAACCATGGGAATTGCTGCTCGTAAAAGAGTCGAACGATATTTCAGCTGGGAAAGGATAGCCCGTCAAACCCTTCAATTTTACAAGGAATTGACAGGCGAATCGGGCATGAATCGTAGCAATGCCCCAACTTCAACCGTTGCCAGTCCATAAGTTTTTGTGTTGAAATTTGCAGAGATCAGCGATCGAACACTTAAAACACAAAGGTTTTCCAGGCTTGCATATATTCTGACCGTGCTTGACAAACAACTCGTTGAGGTAAAGGATATATTTCTTGGGAACAATATTCCACAGTTCCTGTTCGGTCTCTTCTGCGGTTTTGGTATTGACGATTCCAGTTCGATTGCAAATCCGATGAACATGAGTGTCGACCGCAATGGCGGGTTTCTTAAAGCCGTATACCATTACACAACTGGCTGTTTTCCTGCCAACTCCGGGAAGCTTCAACAGTTCCTCAACGCTTGCCGGCACTTCGGCCGAATATTTTTCCAGCAGAACCTGACAGATCTCTTTGATTCTTTGGGCTTTGGTCTTGTAATAATTTACAGTTCTGATGATGTTTTCTAGATTTTTCAGGGGAGCATCAGCTATCCGGCGAGGAGACGGATAGCTTGAAAACAGCGCTTGAGCGGCCTCATCTGTCTTTTCGTCTTTTGTTCTTTGTGAGAGCACTGTGCCGATCAGAACCCTAAATGGCGATTGGTTCGTATGCCAATTCCAGGGCTCGGTTCCATAGACTTCCTTAAGTTTGCGCAATATCTTGCCGACGCGAACTCTTTTGGCATCACTCATTTGGATAAACCATAAGTTGCGAACAAACCTATTTTCTCTTTAGAACGAACACCTGCTTCACCGGCGCAGCGCCTATGACCTCAGCGGCGTCTGCCAGTTGCTCCGGATTTGATTCCAGCTGTTCCCATGATTCCAGGAGCAGGCAGCCGTCGCTTTTTGTGACAACAATCGGAATTGTTTTCTTCGAGGGCTTTCTGCCTTCATACAGAAGGTTGGCCGGATCTTCCGGACGCACAAGCTTGCACTCCACTGAATACGACTCTAGCCTTTGGTACAAAGTCGAAGTTGTGTAGTCTTCAGCTTTAAATGGTTTGAGCTCTCCGTTATCCAATAAAAACAGATCTTGCACATCCTGTTCCTCACTGCCCTTGCGGGACTCTTTTGCCGGATTCTCTTTTTCACTTTCAGACGGCGTGGAGGCCTCTGCTTTGTTGACTTTTTCCTTTCGCTTCATCACAAATCGCTCCTCATATTTTCCGGTTCTTAGAAGGAGTTCCAGTGCCAATGCATCTCTGTCAGCAGCATCCTCTGCTGGATAGCATTCCTTCTTGCAGAGCAAACAACGGAATGCTGGGATTCGGCACTGTTCCTTATTGCACCACACATAAGCCATGCACAAAAGCTTTCGTCGAGTGATTGTTGATTATTTATTACTGTAGAGAGACCTAATGATATCCGTGTTTTTATAGGTTATGCGGCAAAATTGCAATCATCCGTTGCCGAAAAAATAATGCAGCACACAAGATGTTGCGAAATGTCATTAATGCATTTAAGTTAAATAACTCAAAAGCATAATTGAAAGAGAAGGCACCCATTCAAGAGGAGGTTGCTCGCATGAGTATTCAAAGTCGAATAATTCGAGCTGCAAGGTTGGATCCAGGTTTGTATGAAGAGGTGGAAGCCGATACTGGGGCGATGAATCAGGCCATGAGTATCGTGGTGCTGGCCAGCATCGCTTCAGGAATCGGCATGATAGAGCGAGTCGGGATTGGAGGTCTTGTGGTGGGCACCTTGGCCGCTCTGCTTGGCTGGTACATCTGGGCATATCTCGCATATCTAATCGGTACGAAGCTGCTTCCCGAACCGCAGACCCATGCCGATTTCGGTCAGTTGCTGCGAACCACGGGATTTTCCAGCTCTCCCGGACTCATTCGAGTCTTCGGCATTATTCCGGTCTTGACCGGAATTGTGTTTCTCGTGGCCGCGATCTGGATGCTGGTAGCTATGGTCATCGCCATCAGGCAGGCCCTCGACTATAAGAGCACTCTTCGCGCCGTGGGAGTTTGCCTGATCGGTTGGATAATCCAGGCTTTGTTCTTGGCATTTTTATTTGCTGTTCTTGGTGGGATCAGCGGTGTTCCTTCGAGCTAGCAACTTCTTATAAGGATCAAGCGGGCAAATATTTCAGCCGGGCGAAAGTCTGTAACCCGTCATGGGACGACCCACGATTCATAGTTCCATCGTTGAACAAGGTCACTATTGACAATAAATGCACCTTTAGTTACCAGTTGCTCAATATCGTCCAACCCGAAGCGAATAATGTTAGAGGCCACTTTCAACTGCTTATGCTACTGCAAAAGGAGAACTGCATGGAAGAGTTCAAGAAGATTCTGTGCCCGGTCGATCTGTCAGAAGTGTCATCGAAAATAATTCCCTATGTGACGACCCTGGCTAGCAAGTTCGATTCTGAAATTCACATTCTTTTTGTTGTCAGTTCCATGGAGCATTACGCAACATTTTATATCCCGCACCCTTCGCTTAATCAGTTCGAACAGGATCTCCTGAAGGGCGCCGAGCAGAAGTTGAAGGAATTCACTGACGAGCAATTCAAAGACCATCCGGTCACCAAAGTAGAAGTGCTGCGAGGCGACCCGGCAGAAGAGATAATAAAGTACTCGGAGTCAGAGGAAATTGACCTCATTGTGATGGGTACCCACGGTCGCAAGGGACTTGAAAAAGTGATATTCGGCAGTGTGGCCGATCAGGTTGTCAAGAACTCTGCCGTCCCGGTTATGACGGTAAATCCTCACCGTAAAAGCTGAACCCCTTCAGTGCTTGTAACCTAAAATAAGACAACAAAGCGCTTCTCGATAAATTCCGGCAAATAATGCGGGATGCCGCTCTCGGCTTGGAGTCTAAGGCTTTCGGCAGAGAGCGGAGCACCCTTGCATCAGTCCTGATAAACTTGACGTACTGCCTTCTCGTGCATATTTGTTGTACATCATTACAGTATATTTTTGCTCATGATAGTAGCAGAATTTAAAGTCATATTTTCTGATCGAGGAGACCATCAATGACGGAACAAAAAGAAGCTTATGAGAAAAAAGTGGAAGCTCGTATCGACCAATTGGACGCGAAGATCAGCGAACTGAAAGCTAAACTGGAGGGAAAACAAGCTGAAAAGAAAGCCAAATATTACGAGCAAATTGAACACTTAAAAGAAAAACGGCAACAGGCGCAGGATCAATTGCAGGATCTGAAAAGATCAGGTTCAGAAGCGTGGGCCGATCTGAAAACCGGGCTCGATAAAGCGGTAAAGGATTTGCACGACGCCTTCGAAAAGGCATCCTCAAAATTCTAGTCAAAATGCATTCAATCAAAAATTGTGTTTTCACTTCAACCCAATGAGGAAGGCGAATCAACAATGAAGAAACTCCTTTTGACGCTCATGGCAATTTCATTGGTAGCCTTTATCGGCGCCTGTGGAAGCAACAGCGAAAAAACCGAAGAAAAAGGCAAAGTGACTTCCGAGCAGGTCAAAGAACAGGCCAAACAAGCTGCAGAAACAGCAAAAACATATGCGACTCAGAAAAAAGATGAGTTTCTAAAAGAACTTGAACAGCAATATGCCAAGCTGGATCAAGAAATTACCGACCTGGAAGCCAAGTTGAGCCAGGAGGGCGCAGAAAAAAAGGCCGCATTGAGTGAAGAGATTGCCCAGCTTCAGCAGGAAAAACAGGAGGTGGCGCAAAAGATTGCGGACTTAAAGAATGCCAGTGGAGAGTCCTGGAAGTCCATGAAATCAGGTGCCAAACAATCCTTGGATGATTTGAAAAAATCCTACGAGCAAGCTGCATCCAAGTTTTAAAAGAACATATCGCATTTTTCAGGCTTCCCGACCGAGATAGCCGTGGACGGGAAGCCAGATCTCGATAGCTTTCATCAGACGATCCCCTGCCATCAAGTATAATATTTTCTCATGCAAAAATCGGCGCCGTTGTTGGCATATAGTAGACAATTTTGCTCTTTAAGCTTTTTGTGTCAAAGACCTACACCACCATCTATCAAGGCTGTTTCTTTCTCTTATGAAACTTCATTTCGGTTTCTTTATTTCCGACTTCACCGTCGGTCATTCCCGCGCGTTTTTGGCGGGAATCCAGCCCTGCACCCCTTTGTGGATTCCCGCCAGAAGCATGCGGGAATGACAGGAACGCAGTTATCGGGGTGATCCAAATTGCAGCTTTTCATCCCTACTGAGTATAGTTTCAATTCCGTTCAAACCCCGTCCTAAACTGGGCGGCGCCGCTGGATTCCCGCCAGAAGCACGTTGCAATGCCGGGCGGGCGACTCAGGAGACTTTCGTGTTTCCTTGTGAATATCAGGTTCATGGCCGTTTGCCGAACTCTCATGCATCGGCGCGTTTTGGCCCGTTTAGCGCAATTTACCGGTATAGCGGAACCAGACTTCGATACTTTTCAGCCTTATCGATTATAATAATATAGATAGAACATATTTTTTCCGAGCTTCATGCTATAGTGGCCTCGGTGAGGGTCAGGCAGAAGATCCAATTTATGCATCACATGTTATACTTTTCGGGGTGCAATAGTTGCTGGTGCAAGCTGATTGAATTTCCCGGGTTCCCTCCTATGCAGGAATGGCAAGAGGGCCATGTGCTTGCTCGGCCCGTCATTACTATAAAGTTGGGAATCCAGAAAAAAGTTGGTGCAAAATGATGGGTTTCATCCTCAAAGAGTATCGTTTTTGAATGAGACAAGATTTAACTCTTGACCACGCGGATGAGATATTTTTAAATCAAAACTTCAGGATTTCTTTCACATATTAAATATCTGTTCAAGGAAAAGACCATGACTAACGAAGGGGCCAAGGACCGGGCGCCTCAAGCTATCGATAGTTCAACAGCCCGGAACATCGACAAAACTGACGGGCCCTTGTCGAATCATCACCCCCAACCACCTTCAGGGTCAGAAAGCTTGGATGGTGGCAGGAATCGCAAATCACAGACCGATCTCTCTATGCCCACCGAAAATTTGCTGGAGTTCTCCTGTAATTTGCTGTCTCAGGACCCTTCCTCTCAGCTTTTTGTCCCTCTGGCCGAAGAGTTCTGCGCCAGAAAGCTTTGGAAAGAGGCCGTAGAAACTTGTCGCCGAGGTCTGGTGTATCATCCTCGTCAAATCAGGGGGCGTGTGCTTCTTGGTTGGGCGCTATGGGAATTAGGTGAGGTTGGAGAAGCAGAGCGCCTCCTCATCAAAGCAGGTACAGAACTGGAGAAGAATGCCGTTATCTATAGAATACTCTCTGAATTAGCCGAGAGGAGAGGGGATTCCGATCAAGCATGGCGCCTGATGCATATTTACCAAAGTTTGCAGGATGGACATCTACGTGGCAGAAGCGAAATCCAAGCGACCAAAATCACGGAGACGTTAATCCCCAAACCGCAAGAGAAAGAGGATCCTTCATTTATTGACTTTTTTTTATCACTTCTCATGCAATACGAACAAAAGCAACCATCCACTATCCCAACACTGCATCTGTTTTCTGGCGCGGATCGCAGTATGCTAAAAGAAATTATAAATGCTGGCACGTCTTGAAAGAGGAGCAAATGCAACAAGACATACATTCATTTTATATACCTGTCATGGGGACTGCTTTTACAATTGAGTCACCAATTAAGGTGGCCAAGTACGGCATATCATCCGTCATTTCATCAGTGGACGACCTGCTCATTGAAAAAATGAGAAAATTCCACTGTAAACTTGCCGGAAAAGAATATATTCCAATTGAAAGACACAATCACGATTCGCGGGCTCGGCGTATCACAGCCTACCTCAATTTGCTGGATCAGGCGGTCAGGGACCAGTTCGAAAGGCTTAAAGCTTCAGAGTTCGAGATAGACTCCGAAATCACCAAGTATTTTGAATTATTAGCAGACAGCTCGCCGTTAAAAAAGCTCTACAAAACCATGCTCGCGACGAAGAAACCCGTTGAAAAGAGAAGAGTGCAAGCCGAGCTCAGGAAAAAGATTCAGCCCGGATCGATCGACCTCAACATCATGACCAAAGTAGATCGGACAAACTACGATAAGAAAGGTGATCCTCTTCCCAGTGAGTACTCAGAAGCACTGGCCGCCCTGAGGGGTTTCGCCAACAGCGATCTTACGTCCTCAATTGTATTTTCCGCTGGTTTTAACGGACGTCTTTATAGTTATGTAGAGCAATTCAAGGACTTTCACGCAGACGAGAGTGGATTTATAAAAAAGAAAATCGTCATAAAAGTAAGCGACTTTCGCTCCGCTCACACACAAGGCAAATTTTTTGCCAAAAAGGGACTTTGGGTCTCCGAATATCGAGTAGAATCCGGACTTAATTGCGGAGGCCATGCGTTCGGCCAGGGGGGTTCTCTCATGGGACCCAACCTGGAAGAATTCAAACTGAAAAAACACGATCTGGTATCGGAGCTTTTCCAGATATACAATAAGGCCTTAGCTCATAAAGGGAAACGCACCTTTGCCTATCCCCACCCAGTTCGCATCACCGCGCAGGGCGGTGTCGGGACTGCTCAAGAACATAACTTTTTGCTGAACCATTACGGAATAGACGCGGTTGGTTGGGGTACTGCTTTTCTGCTCGTACCGGAAGCCACTACCGTCGATCAGGAAACACTGGAAAAACTATGCGAGGCAGACGAAGACGATCTTTATTTGAGCGATGTCTCGCCTCTTGGAGTTCCTTTTAGTAACCTCAGAACTTCAGCCAGCGAATTGACAAGAATCGAACGAATTCGATCGGACCACTATGGTAGCCCGTGCAGCAAAGGTCTGCTGGCATCCAACACGGAATTCACCGATACGCCGGTTTGTGTTGCTTCTCGAGTTTATCAAAAAAAGAAACTGCAGCAGATTCAAAGCCAGTCCCTAAACCCCGAAGCTTATCAAGAAGCCTATGAAAGAATAGTGACCAAGTCTTGCATCTGCAATGACCTGGGAGGGGCTGCAATCTTAGCGCACGACCTTACGGAGCCAAATGAAGCACCCGCAACGCCGGCTATTTGCCCGGGCCCCAATTTGGCTTACTTCTCAAGAATTATATCTTTGCAAGAGATGGTAGACCATATTTATGGCAGAACAAATATCATCAATGAGACCCCTCGCCCAAACATGTTCATTAGCGAACTCAAGTTGAATATTGATTATTTGGAAAATGAGATTGATGAACTGAAGACCGTGCTGAGCGAGCAGAGTGCCAAATATTTTAAAGTCTTTCGGACCAAGCTATTGGAAGGCGTTTTATATTACCAAAATCTGTTGGGCAAAATGCATGGCACGACTTCTGAGTACCATGACAGAATGCTCACCGAACTTCAACTTCAGCAGAGCAAACTAGAGGCGATGGTTCGAAAGCATGAAGGCATTTTTGCATAACTGGAATTCCCTCCGCTGATATCCCAATCTATCACCCAACCGCCGTGGAGTTCGCGCAGGCGCGTTTGCCTGGAAAGACTTATGGAGTTCATAAAACTTGACAGAGGTCCCATGGGGGGCTGCAATGAGGAGAAACTCAATAGACATGGATGACCATATTTTCTATAGAAACCTTCGCAAGACTTATCCGACAGTCGACCGCGGAGAAGGCATATACATTTGGGACAAGAACGGCACTCGCTATACAGACGGTTCTGGTGGAGCGTGCGTGGTCAGCATCGGCCATGGAGTGGCTGAAATTCGGGAGGCCATGCTTTCTCAGGCGAATAGATTGGCTTTTGCGCATGGCAGTCATTTTACCAGTGAAGCTGCGATAGAGTGTGCCGAGAGAATTAGTCGTCTTTGTTCCGATCCTGATTTAAGCAAAGTATATTTCCTCTCGGGTGGATCTGAGGCAGTCGAAACGGCGGTAAAACTAGTTAGACAATACTGGAGAGAAGTTGGAAAGAGCGATAAGTATAAAGTCATCTCCCGCTGGACCAGTTTTCACGGCAACACGACAGGCGCACTGGCATTAGGTGGACATACAGGACGGCGAAAACATTACCATCCTCTTTTTCTTCACACTCCCCATATCGAACCAGCTTACTGCTATCGATGCCCCTTCGGCATGCTACCCGACAACTGCGACTTGCAATGCGCAGAACAACTGGAGCGTACCATCAAATATGAAGGGCCGGATGCGGTTGCGGCATTCATCGCAGAACCGGTTGTCGGAGCAACTGCCGGTGCGTTGGTGCCGAAAAACGGCTATTGGCAGAAGATTCGAGCCATCTGCGATCGTTATGATATCAAGTTGATCGCCGATGAGGTCATGACTGGTGTCGGACGCTGTGGACGCAACTTCTGTCTTGATCAGTGGAATGTAGTGCCTGACCTGATCGTGACGGCCAAGGGGCTCAGCTCCGGATACACACCAATCGGTGCGGTGATCGTTAAGGAGGAAATCCACAGAGCTTTAGAGCAAGGTTCTGGAAGCTTTATTCATGGGCACACTTACTCTCAGAATCCACTCTCAACAGCCATTGCAGCAGCTGTTATCCGATACATAGAAGAGCATCGGCTGGTCGAGCGCTGTGAGGAAATGGGAAAGTACCTTTTACGGAAACTTGAGGATCTTCTGGAACTTGAGACTGTTGGAGATGTTAGAGGATTGGGATTATTCGCAGGCGTTGAACTGATCAAAGAAAAGAGATCCAAAGCCACCTTCGATCCAGCTCTTAAAGTGAATGCCAAAGTGGCGCAAGCAGCATTCCTCAATGGCCTTATTACTTATCCGGGAGGCGGGGGCGCTGATGGAATCAACGGAGACCATATATTGCTGGCGCCACCCTTTATTATCGAAGAAGAACAAATCGATCATATGGTTGCAGTTCTTAGAGACGCCATTATTACTATTCAAAGAGAGGTTTTGGCCGTTTAATGCATGCAGAATAAGTTTTACGGTCATTTTCCATGTCTGGTCAGATCGAGAAATCATTATCGGTGGAACTCACCGTGTGACTTCTGTGATGGCAATCACAACTCTTGCTTTTGGATATGCTTTTTCAGTTGAGAGACAAGTGCTGCATTAGTTGTCGCCAGCCGGTTCCAATTTTGATTCCGCCGACTCCTTCCGCTCCTGGAGCATTGCAATGCGTCGCTGAAGCTGATCGATTTTCTGATTCTCACTCTTGGCATGCTGGGCTTGTTCCTTCTCGGCTTCTGAGGCTTGCTTTTGAAGCTTAGCAACCGTAGCCTGTTCCTCTACAATGTTCTGTCGGCAGGAAACAAGATTAGAATGAGAATCATCGAGCTGATTTTGCAGACTCTTTATCGTTTCTTCCTGCGAAATTTGTTGCTTTTTGAGATCTTCTTCAGCCTTTGCCAGCTCTGGGATTTTTCGCTGAAGGCTCTGCAGTTGTTGGCTCTTTACCTGGAGCATATCCTGCAGATCAGAGTTGCGTTGCGTTGCAGTCCGCACTTCCTCGGAGCTTGTCAGAGCCCTCTGCTGCAGGGAATGTTCTTTCTCATTTGTTTGCTCTAATTCTGAGTTGAGGCGAGCCAACTGCTTTTCCTGGTCAGCGATGATATCCTTTTGTTTCCTCGTTTGCCCTAACAATGCCAGCGCCAAAATGATTGCGGCTACCAGGATAAGAACTAAGGCTATTACGGCTCCTTTGTTCATTTCTCTGATCCTATGGTTTTCTCGATTTTTCTATTAGATCTTTCTGACAACTATGCTGGCGTTTTGTCCGCCGAAACCGAAGGAGTTGGACATTACTGTGTTTATGGACAAATGCTGAGCGTGATTGGGAACATAGTTGAGATCGCATTCGGGGTCCGGTTCGTCATAATTGATCGTTGGGGGGATAGTGCTTTGATTGATCGCCTTCAATGACGCTATCAGTTCGATAATCCCTGCAGCAGCGATCATGTGCCCGGTAGCCCCTTTGATGGAACTTACCGGTATTTGATATGCGCGTGGACCAAAAACTTCCTTTATGGCAAGAGTTTCAACTCTGTCCCCTTGAGAAGTGGACGTTCCATGAGCATTAATATAATCGATTTCCTGCGGTCCGAGCCCGGCGCCGGTCAGTGCCTCGCGCATACAATATATCTCACCCTTTCCATCCGGTTGCGGCGCCATGGTGTGAAATCCGTCTCCGCAGTTTGCATAACCGATCAGTTCTCCCCATATTGGCGCATTTCGCCGGCTAGCATGATCGAGCGTCTCCAGAACAACCGTGCCAGCCCCTTCCCCCATCACCATCCCATCCCGATGGCGATCGAAAGGCCGAGATGCTTTGGCAGGCTCATCATTACGAGTAGACATAGCCCTGGCCGAGCACAAACCGGCAAAAACCAACCGGCAATATAGGGAGTCTGAAGCTCCAGCCAGTATGACGTCCGCTGCGCCTGTTCGTAGAAGACTCATGGCTATGCCGACAACGTCGGTCCCAGTGGCACAAGCTGTCGCAATGGTTAGCGAGGGTCCCTTGAATCCGTGACGAATGGCAATGTGGCCGGCAGCTAGATTCGGCAGCATTTTGGACATAAAATGTGGATTTACGCGGTATCTGGCTTTTGACATGAAATTCGTTTGTGCATCGGTGACCGTTGTCAACCCACCGGCGCTAGTCCCGAATACAACTCCTACCCGATAGGGATCGGCAGACCCTATTTGCAAGCCGCTGCCATTCAAGGCTTCAGCTGCCGTCACCAAAGCAAAATGCATGAACCGATCAGTTTCTCGTGCAAGTTTGGGGGGGATATGATCGGTGATGCAAAAATTCTTTATTTCTGCACCAATTCTGCAGGGCAGGCCCGAACTGTCAAAGAGCGTAATCCTGTCGACACCGCATTGACCGGCAATAAGGTTTTCCCAAAACGCCTTAGCTCCGTTGCCGACAGGCGTGATCGCCCCCATTCCTGTCACTACGACTCTTCTTTTCACCACTGCAATCCTTCTACTCCAACAGTCTTGTCCTGCAACATCGATGACAACCCGGTACGACAACGAAATTTCGTTCTGGAGTGTCACTTCGCGCGGAGGTGTCGATCTCTCGTTGTAGTACTAGGAGCTTGTCGGAGAATTGTCATTTCGGGCCTAAGGCGAGAAATCTTGTGTCCTGCGCCATAGCACACCTCCTCCTTTCCTGCATTTATTGAAGCAAGAACGTAGTCTCGGGAACTTTCAGCGATTGGCCATTGAATCTTAACCATTCTACAATGGAAAATTCCCTCACCAACCTCATTTTACGCATCGAGTATAAAATAAATATAGAATCGCAATGACTGAAATCTTGCCTTCTAATCTAGTTACAGAACGTCCGATTTACAAGCATTATCTATTCGATAATTATCGAATATCTCTTCGTCGATTGAGGGCAAATAGGTAAAAAAACTTTTGTGAAACGACTCTTTTGCAGTCAGGGTGTTAAGAGGATATCAAAGTTTGGCGGAGTAAAAGAGGATATTCCTATTACGCGCAGCTTTCAACCATGCATGTGTCTCACATTAGAACTCTGCAGAACCATCTCTCCTGCACCTTGCTCCGGTCCCTCGGTCCCTTCCGACGCTCGTTCATCAACGCTCTCGGCTTCCTTGAGAAAATACCGAGTCGACTGCTCTGCCAACAGCTGCTGTTCAATACGAAATTTTTTGGATCTTCCGGAAAATGAGTACCCGAAGTTGAAAAAAGAAAATGGACATGGCAAGAACTCCAGTTATTTGACTGCAATCGAACAACGGGAGGGGAAATCAAGCCATGTCCACATCTATACTCTACCATGCTTTTGGTCTGAAAGGTATCCACTATGAGTCCAGCCATTTCTCTGGAGACTGCATCTACATCAATGCCCAAATGACGGATCAGTATGTGAGGTGCCCAGAATGCACAAATCGACAAGCCAGTTTCAAAGGGCAAAAAAGAAGACTTCTGCGTATGAGTCCCATTGGAAGGAAAAGGTGTTTCTTGGACCTTTTGCTCCACCGACTCAAATGCCTGAGGTGTGGACATCTTTGGTGGCCCACTCTGCCCTTTATGGATGGTAAACACCGTTATGTAAGGTCTTTCGCACTCACAGCTTTGGATCTTTTGAAGTTTGGCACCATCCGTTCGGTCGCGGAGTACCTCGCAGTGAGCTGGGATCTTGTCAAACAGATCCACAAAGAGCGGCTCTCTTTGCTCTACAGGTCGGTTCCCTTGCATAAAGTCAAATACCTTGGAATTGATGAGTTCAGCTTGAGAAAGGGCCATGAATACATGACCATTTTTGTCGATATCGAGAATGGAAGAATCCTGCATGCCGTTGAAGGCAGGAGTAAAGAAAAGATCCAGCCCTTCATCGAAAAGCTCTCCAAGAAGGCAAAGAAACTCAATCCGATCGCCATGGACATGAGCGGAAGTTATTATTCTGCTATTCGTGGGTGGCTGCCCCATGTTGATATTGTCTTTGACCGCTACCACGTCTCGGCTCTCATGAACCAAGCCATTGATGAAATCCGAAGAGGCCAGCAAAGAGAGTTGGACGAACTCGGACAAAAATCCCTCAAAGGGAATCGTTTCCTGCTCTTGAGAAACTACGACTCCCTTGACCCTGATCGCAAAGCCCGACTCGATGCCCTCCTTAAGGCCAATCACCCCCTTTTCATTGCTCATTCCATGAAAGAGCAGCTGCGACTCTTCTGGGACAATGAGGAGTTTGACAGTGCAAAGAGCTTCCTTGAAGTGTGGATTAAGGATGCTATGCAATCTGGAATCAGCCCTCTTGCCAGGGTAGCCAAAACTTTGGCTGGCTACAAAACGGGGCTTCTCAACTATTTCAAATATTCCATCACCAGTGCCGTTGTCGAAGGAACCAACAACAAAATCAAAACCCTTAAAAGACAGGCGTATGGGTTCCGAGATATGGTCTACTTTAAATTGCAACTCTATCATCTCCACACCCAGAGGTACTCATTAGCCGGATGAACCAATTTTTCCAAGTCGAGCTGCTTTTCGATCATTTTGGTAGACAGCTTATACCGCAGGTAGATGCCCCAGGTGGTGATGGCAGTGAGCACAAGAAACAGGGCGGCAAAAAACCACTTGAATTCCTTGATCGTATTCAGTCCGAAACGGGCAAAACCAGCTATGAAATTGGGAACCAGCCATAAAATGAGCACACTCACCAGCGCAAGAAAACCGATGTGAAAGATGGAAATCCGCTAAAATATCTGAAACAAGTTTCCCAATAGATTGGATCCGTCAGAAGCACCACCCTGCTTCTTCTGTTCACTGCCTGCATCTTCACCATAAAACAGAGAAAAATATGATTTAACCACAAAAGCGACCAGCATCACCAATCCGATGGGAATCCCTATGGCTGCTGACAGCCAAGCTCGAAAAGGAAAAGGTACAACTTTTGTTTTGACGTTCACATTGTAGTTTTCCATCGGACCAAAAATGTTTGCGAACGCAAGCTTTTCAAAACTGCTAACACCGCTTCCCTTGGTTTCATAAATCGTATTTCCCTTGGCATCTGTTACGACCACAAAGGACTGTTCGCCTGAATTCTTCACCGCTGCAAAATAGATGACCACTTGCATCAGCAAAAGAATAATAACCGCAGTTTGCAGAATTATTCTTTGCTATCGTTTATCTTCATATAGATCTACTAGTCGTGGCTTCTCGTTCATTGTTTCTTCTCGCCGTCCAGGGTTGTTGTAAATGTCTGCTTATCAAGTTAACCTTCACCTTATGTTTTTCAAGCCCATCATTCAGAGGCCTCAAATATGGACAGTCCCAGAAGCCATTTACGGGCATTAGCCAATGATTCCCGCAGCTCGTCGGCCTTCGGCGGTTATGCTATAAGGCCACATCCTATAAAACGAATCGATTTAAATACAGTCGCCCTCAGAAAATGCAGTCTTTGTTCCCTAAGAATGCAGTGAATACCTGATTTTTCCGCCAATCGAAACGACTTATTTGAGAAATTAATAGAGTTAAATTGGGGCATGAGGGATCAGAAAGTCCTCAATGTTGTGGTTCTGATGCAGAAGAAAGCAAGAAAGGATTGAAAGTGACCAAATTTATATGGGGGCTTATCTTTGTCGCTCTTTGCGTGGCGCTCGTGGCTACCGTCCATGTCTACAGAGGGCGGATCCAGGCGATCACAAATGAATATGGTTTGAAAGTCAAAGATCGCGCCTTAAAGGTCAAGGATTACGCAGACGACCTTGAAAACTTGGCAAACGCTATGACCGGATCTCCCGCAACCGAGACCTATGGATTACAGGCGAGAAAGATCGGCAAAGGACTCGAGGAATATGCGAACACTTTGATCCGCCAGATCCAAGGCCCCGAGAGCGCAATGGAAATCAAAGAATTTGGCCTGCTCATGCCCAAGCTGTCCAAAACCATTTCCGAACAGGCAACAAACATTAAAAAGCTCCAACTGCTGAATCTTAAGTACCGAAGCAGGCTCGACACTACCGAACTGCAGCTGAATATCTGTCAAGCGACGGGGGGTGTAGGGATCGATAAAGGAGAGAGCCTGAGGCTGGTGCGAGAAGCTCAGCAGAAATACCGCGGCCGAATCGACAAACTGGAGGAGGAGCTGCATTCGTGCAATGATAAAAGCAGGGCTGACTAATGCTGCAACTGCAAGTACTTCCTTAGGCGGATTTCAAAAATAACCGATAAGCCATTACAATTCGAATAGAGACGGACAGCATTCAACTTGCCTCTGACTTGATCAAGAGCAACGGCACCTGAGTGCGGTGTTTTAGCTTGTCGGATACGCTGCCAAAAAGCAGATCGCCCAAAAAACCATGACCATGGGTTGCCATTGCGATGAGATCATAGACTTCCTTATCTATCTCGTCGAGTATCTCCAGATCGGGCTCACCGCTTCTAATGATGATGTGTGTTTCGATCCCTTTGTTGCGGAGAGCGTCCTGGTGGGCAGACAAACACGCCTCGGAATTCTCGCGCAGCACGCGATTTTGATCCAATGTGTGCGAATGGACTACATGCAGAAGGTAAACCGCCGCCCTGTTCTGCAGTGCCAAGGCGGTTACATGTTTGAGAATCGCCTCGTCTACCGGAGAGCAGTCAATGGTGACCAATATCTTCTTATAGACCTGCATCTCACGCTCCTTCAACGATGGTTGAATAAAGCAAATAAAGATTGAGCATTATGACAATGCCGGAAATAATCAGAGCCGCAGCGAACTCGCGATTCGAGCTGCGGAATGCGCCCATGACATCACTCCTGCGGCACAGCACAATCAATGGGATCAGTGTGAACGGGAGTTGAATGCTTAACACCACCTGGCTGAAAATCAGAATCCGAAAAGTGTCCATACCAGAGATTATAATGAAAAATGAAGGGATGGCAGTGACGAAAACTGAAACCCTATAAAGCAAGGTGCGGGGATCTTCGGGTTTTCCCAGAAACCCTGTAACCACATTGGCCTCGGCCATCGATGAGGTGATGGATGAACCAACTCCTGAAAAGACCAGGGCAACTGAAAAGAGCAAGCCCGCCAGAGGGCCTGCGAGTGGCGTCAACGTAGCGGATGCCTGCTCAATGCTGGTCACGACTACATGATGGCGTGCGAAAACGGCGGCGGCCACAACAATCATCGCAGAATTGACGACCCAGCCGAGAATCATTGCCGTAAAGGTATCGAGCTTCTCGTAACGCAATAACGACATCTTCTCTTGTTCGGAGATCCCCCACTTTCGACTGTGAATCACATTTGAATGCAGAAAAATATTGTGCGGCATCACCACCGCACCAAGTATCCCCATTGCGATATAAATGCTGTTATTGTTGACACGCGGCACTACCAACGCCGGCAAAAGCTGAAGCCAGTCAGGTTTTACAATCATAACCTCAATAACATAGCATAATGCGATAATGCCCAAGAAGGCGAGGATTATGGCCTCCAAACGATGGTATCGCTGACTGACGATGAGAAACACCTCCAGAACTATGGTCATCAGCGCTCCCAACCAAAGAGGAGTGCCGAACAGTAAAGCGAAGCCTATGGCTCCACCCAATAGTTCTGCAACGTCTGTTGCGACGCATGCCAAAACTACGGTGATCCCAATACCTCCGGCCACCAGTGGGGAGAAGCCTCCCTTAATGTTCACCGCCAGAGATTTACCGGTGGCAATGCCAAGCCTCGCAGCCATGTTCTGGATCACTATGAGGATGATGGTACTCAAGGTGATGACCCAGAGCAACTCGTAGGAGAATTTGGAGCCCCCCTCAATATTAGTCGCCCAATTGCCAGGATCGATAAAGCCGACGGTAACCAAGAAACCCGGCCCTAGGAATCGCAGAAAAACCCTGAAGGGACTCTTTGAGGACATTCCTGTTATTGCTGAACTCATGAACAATGAACCCTTTCTGCCCTATCCATCTTGAAACATTTGCAGCGGTCAAAAATTTTTGAGCTACCCACTTTGTACAAAAGACGCACTTCACAAAATAATTTTCTCTCAACAGGACTTGCTGTATGTATGGTTTTAACTGCAGTAATGTATGCAATTTCATCCACGCCGGACAGTAGCCAGTCCGGATCTAATCTGAATAATTCTTCGGGCAGCCTCCTAGGCCTTGCCAGCGAACACCGGCATTCAGCATTTGGCTGGGCCGATACATTTTCTTGTTTTTAAATTAAATATTTGCGGTATCTTGGACGAACCACAATGAAGGATCCCTGTAAAAAGAACCGTTCATTTCGATCCAGATTCAAGCCTGTACTTTTTCCATTGCAGATTATTGAGTTAACGATCGCCTTTCCGACATATCCTGCTCATTCAGAGAAGAATTGCCAAAGGTGTCTATCAAAGTAGCGATAAGCATCCAGATAACGCTGGGCATCATAATTACCTGAGTACAACCGATTGAACACACACAATCACGTTTTGTGCACTGGGAAAGATATCACACTCGCACAGCCGGGTGGAAGTAAGTCCGCAGTTAGACTTCCTCTACTCCACGACCGAGACGATAATGCGAAGTGAGTTATGTTCTTCATCTCTTAGGGCATAAATTTTGCTTTTAAATCCTCGTGCCAGCCTCATTCCCCCCCCAGAGTTGGTTTCTCTTTTTCAAGGAAGCGCAATGCTTCCTTTTTTTTATTTATTAGCTCAACCCATTGAAAAAGCCATTAGTTTATGCGGCCAAATTACTATGAACTCGTAAGATTGAATTGGTAAAGCTCTTGTTTGCACAGTGCTCCACTGTTCTAAAAACTATAGCGATTAAGAAAAATATTTTGGATTCCAAGTAGGCTGGGTTGAGGTACGAAACCCAGCAAAATAGGCGTTGGGTTTCGCACTGCTCAACCCAACCTTCTACATTAACAACATAATCTTGGAAGCTATAGATGATTCCGAATCAAAGTGGAGTTGGATGAATTTTGCTCGCAACACAATCGCAGGGGAAGCGCTCCCGGCTCTACCATCCGGATGCTCGGGAGAGAGTGATCAAGAGTAGCGGGTGCAAACAATGGAGCGATAGGTGTGGGCAGACTCCTGCCTCAGGATTGAGTAATTTCCCCTAATTCTCTTTGAACTGCGAGAAAAACTGGATTATTCTCTTTCTCACCGATACAAATTACACATAATTTCCATCCATAGGGAATGGATAAAGCTGATTACCATTTTGCTCTATTAGCACCCTGATTTGTTCCATCGATGCAGAATGAGGAGGCAATATCATGAACAATCTTCAATCAATTCCCGGGAAATGGCTATTCACTGGACTACTCTTTTTGGCCTTCATTGCTGGCGCCGGCATTACCTATGTGATAGCAAGTTTTCCAGATGTACCCCCTGACAATTTTGCCTATGACGATATAAACTGGGCTCAAGAAAACGGCATCACGACAGGCTTTCCAGACGGGAATTTCAGACCGGACGAATATGTCACTCGCGCCCAGATGGCGGCTTTCCTGCACAGGACGGCAGGCGTGCTCGTGGCTGCAGGGGTGCACGTCGTACGAGATCCTTTCAGCAATCTAATCATCGACCGCTGGTTCAATAACGTGAATGGAGTCGCCCCCACTTTAAACAAGATCTCCGATCGTTACGAACTGGATGTAGGCTTTGACGTCTCCCAGCGCTACGCTTTGGCGACCATCGAGGGAGTATCTCTCGGTCTGCGCTTTCCAATTATCGCGGCAAGTGTCCCCGGAATGGGCGGAGACACTATGGTGGATGTTCGCATTAGAAGTGATTCGGGACTTTCTGTACCCGCTGACTTTTTCCTCATGATTTATTGATTTTCTCAGGTTGTCGGGTGAACCGCATGAGCCAAAAACAAAGTGTAGATAGAGTCCCCGGAAACTGCAGATAATCAAAAATTGAGCAAGGAACTAAAGCATTTCAATAGGTTGGAAGTCAAAAAAGCAAACAGTCGAGCTTGACGCCGCTTGAATGCACACGTAAAAAAAGTTCATGATTTGAGCAAAAATAGGTACTTTTACCGATAGACAAAGCGAAAAACATGTGGCTCAATGCATACAGAACTTGAGAGAGGATTACAAGTCAGCGAGTGGTTTCAACGGCACATCCCCTGGCTTTCATAATCCTCTCTCTTTTTTATTACACCCAAGCGAACCGCTTAAATTCATAAAATGAAGCGGTCGCATCTGCCCAAACCTTGGCTACCGCAACTTACCACCATGGTCCCCATGGACCCCACATTCCCCAATCCATAGCCGCATTTTCATTCATTTCTGCAGCGTTAAGCCGTTCTTCTGCGATTTGTTTCTTCAGTGCAAGCTTTTGATAGCGCTGATAAGCCTTTTCAGTTCCGACGTAAATACATTGGCACTCATTCGCGTCCGCGTATACATAGTAGATTTTATCATCACGTTCGTGCGGCACAAGCTTTCGCTGTGTAAGAGTTTTCAGGTGAGCCATCTTTTCAGGGGTATCTGCGAGCTTCATCTGAAACCCGGCAGCGGACAGCAGACGTTCTGTGTCCATCGCTTGCTGATTCTGGAGAGCAGCACAGCCTCCCAGCACGAATAGCAAAACAGCTAAAAGGACTATCAATCCAATGGGTTTTTCTAGCTTCGAAAGTGATAAGCGTTTATTGTCTAACATGAGCATTTTTTGTACCTCCTGGATTATTAACTTTGTTCGAAGCGTTAAATGGAGATCACACACCAACTTAGACTTAATATTCTTTGTTTAAGCTTTTTCGGCTCTTATATCATGTAATCAGCAGGTTTATGAAAACATACAACAAACATAAGTGCCCCGATTTGCAAATAATAGGAGATAGCACATCAGTTGTAAAGCACACATCACATCACGGACAGAAAAATTCCTGCATAACGAAAAATAGCTGCAAGGAGCATGACCATGTCGAACCATATCCAAAAGGCCGCACACAAACCGTCGGAATGCCAAAATACACAAACAAACGAACAAGTTCTACAAGAATTCAACCTAAAAAATGGGGTTACTGATGAACAGAGATTCGAAGTTCTTCAGCTGTTTCAAAAGTCCGGGCATGTGGCTCTCAACAGGCTGTTAGACCAGTACCTTGCTTCAATGAACCAGGATCGAAATCTCGATTGGTTCGCGCAAAAACCACCTAAACCGGAACTAGCCTGCGGCCCTCTGCCAGGTACGATCCATGAAGCATACGATATTCTAGGTATAGGTGGAATGTTTGCTTATCTGAATGTAACTTACCAAGCCTATAAACATGGCGGCAGGCACTGCATCATCTCACATCCCCAAGATATCTTCACATTCTCGGGCTGGACCCTGCATCCTGAAGAGGACATGGATCAGCGGTTGATTGAAATGTTTCAAACAAAGTCTCTTTTTATTAATGAGGCAAAGCGAATTATGGGGATCTCAGATGCTCCCCAAAGTCTTCGTTTTAAATCTTTCCGGCTCGATTACAGGGCTATGTCGAACTTAGCTAAGAAGAATACAAAAGAATTTCTTAAAAATAGCAAGGTAGCCCTACAGTACGCACTGTTAGAGTTGACTGACTCTGAAAACCGCTACGCCAGGATGAATCTGACAAGAAACGCCGCCACACTCGCGGCACTCGAAGAAATGGGTTGCACCGGTAGTGATCCGGATAAACACATAATAAATATGTGCGGTAGAGTGGTATACGAGGTCTCAGGAGAATCCAAGGTTGCGTCCAAAACGGAATTGAAAAAAGAATTTGGTCTGCTCGGAAAACATCTTTCGATCGAAGAGATAAGGTCCATTTACAGAGCGGATCTGAAGATTTTTCAGGATGTAAATGCAGGCCACATCGACGCTGTGCAATATCCTGGAGGACACTTTTTGCTAGGCTACAAAGATAATGCCCTCAAGCTTGCAAGAGAAAATAAGGTAGGCGTGCATGAAAACGCGGTAGTAACGAGGATAATTTTAGATCGGCAAATCGGGAAGTTTGCAGTCAACATACGAACTGCTGCTAATGAAGAAAAAACAATAACCGCCAATGTATTGCTGACTGCGCTTGGAGATTATTCCGAAAATGTCATAACTATCGATGGAATTAGCACTCTATTTGTTGTCACCACTGACAATGCCGACTACAGAATTCACCCAACCGGCATGGGAGAGGGGGGAACTATTCATATTGTTCCTGTTTGGTCAGTACGATCTAAAAGCGGGAGAAAAACTCTTTATCATCATTTGGGAAAAGCAACCAACGGCGCCATCATGGGAAGAGATCCCGCCTGCAGCAAAGTGCTTCGAGCTGATAAATCATTTTTGGCTCATTTGGAAGCTCACCTGAAGAGAATCGCGCCGCCCGCTTCAACCTTTATTTGGCTGGCAGCAACCGAATGCGGACGTCCCGTCTCCGCCAAACAGGGCTACAGCGTTAAGCCGCTGAAGCTGCCTAAGAATTGTGGAAGAAGTTCAGGAGGTATATTGCCGTTAAGCTTCGCGGCTACTGGAGGCTGTGGGTTAGGGGGCAACACGGCAATCGTTCCGGAGGTGCAGGAAGCTCTCGATCGCAGGAGTGTTGAGGGCAGAGGAGACTGCACAGGTGAACAACAACCAGAGAATTGGTCGAACTTGACAGGTTAGCAACAGATTACCATTAAATATGAAGAGAGGTGGAAAGAAGCACTTAATGCTCCGGAGGAGATGAAATGTTCGGCAGAAAAATTAGGTTGTTTAAGCTGTTCGGCTTTGAAGTGAATATCGACTTTAGCTGGATCATTATCGCAGTTCTGGTCGCATGGTCTCTTTCCACGGGATTCTTTCCATTCGAGTACAAGAATCTGTCCACGCAGACATACTGGATCATGGGGATAGTGGCTGCGCTCGGACTATTTATTTCCATCATCGTTCATGAATTTTCGCATTCCCTCGTAGCCAGGGCTCAGGGGATGCCAATGAAAGGGATCACTCTTTTCATTTTCGGCGGCGTAGCGGAAATGGGAGAAGAACCGCCGAATGCCAAGGCTGAATTTTTCATGTCTATAGTCGGCCCACTCTCCAGCATTGCCATTGCTCTTCTGTTTTACTGGCTCTATTCAACCGGGGCCCATAACGGCTGGCCTGCGCCAATCAATGGCATTTTGAAATATCTTGCAATTATCAATGGAATACTCGCTGCCTTCAATTTGATCCCCGCCTTTCCTTTAGACGGGGGAAGAGTTCTGAGATCCATACTTTGGCGAATAAAGGGCGACCTGAACTGGGCCACTCGCATTGCCTCTAAAATCGGTTCTTTTTTTGGCATCGCGCTGATCGTTTTCGGCTTTTATCGCATGTTTTACGGCAACTTATTTGGCGGAATGTGGATGATTCTAATCGGCCTTTTTCTCCAGAACGCAGCTCGGATGTCCTATCAACAAATGATAACGCGTGAAGCTTTGGAAGGCGAACCCGTTAGTCGTTTCATGAAATCCGATCCGATTACTGTGAAACCTTCGACAACCATCGAGCAATTGCTTGAGGACTACATCTACCAATATCATTATAAGATGTATCCGGTGGTCGACTTGGATAAGTTGATTGGATGTATAACCGTTAAACAGGTCAAGGAAGTACCGAAAGAAAAGCGCCATGAGAAAACGGTAGGAGAACTCAACACGGAGTGCTCATCGGACAATACAATCGATCCTCAGGAAGACGCCATGAAAGCACTTTCGGCGATGAACCGCACCGGCATAAGTCGCTTAATGGTTGTAGAAAGCGGTCGTTTAGTTGGTATTGTTACGCTGAAGGATATGTTAAGGTTTCTCTCCACGAAACTTGAACTCGAAGAATAGAGGATTCGTTTCGAGCATTGCGAAATTCATCCAGCACAACGCTTTACTCTCCGGAAAGTCGATGGGGTTTCCAATTTTTTTCCATTGCACGGGCACGACTAATCTGCTCTGAGGTCATTTTTTCGGTTAGCTTCGCGCGGGCTTCTATCGCAGCTTTGCTGCCTCCAGTCGCCGCCAGCCCCAGCCACATGTAAGCCTGAACAGGGTCCCGTGCGACTCCTTGCCCATTCATATAAAGCATGCCTAGTATGAATTGGGCCCCGCTGATGCCCCATTCAGCTGGTGAGCGCAACAGCTTGGCCGCCTCTGCATAGTTCTGATCGACTCCCACGCCTAATATGTACAAAGTTCCCAAAGTAATCTGGGCTTCCAGATCACCTTGATCTGCAGCTTTACGAAGCCATTTTGCCGCCGCCTTATTGTTTTCAGGAACCCCGAGACCGAGATAATACATATTGCCCAATTTGGTTTGGGCCACTGCATCCCCGCGCTCGGCCAGAGGTTTTAAGTTATTTACAGCCCGCGCGTAATCTCCTCTCTCGTAAGCATCTAATCCGGCTCTCAAATGCTCTTCATCGGAGGTAGGTAAATTCCTTATCCCGCAAGCCGTTAGGATCAGAGACATTGCTAATAGCAGATTTAGTAGTCTGTTCATCCTCATGGTAGCAATCCTTTAAAAATACATGCTCTTATGCCTTAAACCGATAAGCTATCATATACTTCCATCGGTTTTCATATTCGCTCGAGCTTTCTATCCAAACGAGATGTGATGGTTGCCACACCAATTGGCCGCATCGAGCTTGCACAATCATAATCAATGATTAGTGATAAGAGAGTATCAGCAAACGATCGTCAGTATTTCTTATCCTGCTCAAACTACGATAGTTAGTATAGCTTAAAACGTACAGGTCTATAAACACAAAGAAGGTAATGCCAATACCTAGAATAGGCCGGACAATTGATGCAACCCATAAAACGCGTGATAATCGGAGAAGATCACACTATTCTTAGACAGGGTCTGTCTGCTCTTATTTCGGCTCTACCCGACTATCAGGTTGTTGATGAAGCACAAGATGGTCTGGAGACTGTCAAGGCAGTTGATGAACTTACTCCTGATCTGGTCCTTATGGACTTATCCATGCCCAAACTGAACGGTATCAAAGCCATCCAGGAGATAAAGGCAAGGCACCCTCAGACCAAAATTGTTGTGCTAACCGTACACGACGAGGAAGAGTATGTGTTAGCAGCTTACAGCGCTGGAGCAGAGGGTTATGTGCTGAAAAACGCTCCTAAAGACGAACTTGTTGCAGCTTTAGCAGAAGTTTCCAAAGGAAAGCGGTTTTTGAGCTCTGCTCTGCATAGCAAAATTTCACTGCATTCGAACACGATGGATGTCAAACAAAGATCGCTGTCCCTAAACAGGCTTACCCCTAGAGAGCTACAGATCCTCAGATTGATTGCCGAGGGGCACACCAACAAAGAAATAGCCAATATTCTTTCAATCAGCTTCAAGACCGTAGGGAGCCATCGAACAAATCTGATGAAAAAACTGGGGCTTCACAGCGCTTCGGAAGTCACGGCTTATGCAGGAAAAAGAGGTATTATCGAAAGCGTTTAAAAAACGGGTGGCAGATTTCCGGGCTCCCATTATTGTCCAGCCTCCTTATGTGCTTTTGGCTTTTCATTGTATTCTCGCTCACGATAACCTTGTTCCGCTTCAATCCGCTCCTGCTCACTGACGGCTCTTTCGTGGGCCTGTTGTCCACTCCAATCGCATCGGCGTTCATCAAGTTCAGCAAGCGTGTCTGCACGGCCATAAACAATCAATACATCCAGAGGATAAATTTTGGTATCCGCATTTGGCGCGCCAACGTATTCTCCGTCATGCCGATAAACAGCCAAAAATTTCTTCTGACCCGTTATGTGGAACAGGTCTTGGACCCTTTCAGATCTTTGGAGCCGATCTTTCGAATTAAATCGTCACACCTAAACGCGAGCCGATAAGCCCACCGTGTGGGAACTTCCGTCTTTCGAATGTTGCATATCAGATGGGGATTCAGCGATATGAAGATGATCCTGACACTTTGCTGCCTTGCGGGTTTGATCTTGGCTGCCGGTTGCATGAATTACGAAAAAGGCATCACCCTTTCGGTGGGAGGAGCCCCATCCGAGCTAGACTTTTGGGAATCGCTTGTCAGGCAATTCGAAGTTCAAACGAATATCAAGGTGAATCTTTTAAGGCAACCAACCGACACCGACCAGAGACGACAGGGATTGGTGATAGCGCTTGAGGCCAGAAAGAAAAATCCCGATGTGTTCCTTATGGATGTTGTGTGGATCGCACAGTTTGCAGCTTCAGGGTGGATCGAGCCTCTTGATGAATACGTCAAAAAAGATCATCTGAATCTTGACGTATTCTTTCCAAATATCTTGAACCTCGCAGACAGGTATCAAAAACAGTTGATTGCCCTTCCGGTTTATGTCGACGGAGGCTTGCTTTACTACCGAGAAGACCTGCTTGGAAAGCAAGGAATTTTGAATGCACCTCAAACCTGGGAGCAATTGGTCGAGTATTCTCTAAAAGTTCAGAGCAAAATAAGGAAAATCCGGCCGGATTTCTACGGATTTGTCTGGCAGGGGGCACAGTATGAAGGGCTAATATGCAATTTTTTAGAGTTTGCGGGCTCGAACGGAGGGGGGATTTTTCTCAAAGACGGAAAAATTCTTTTGAATACTCGCGCAAACGCAGAGGCTCTTCGTTTCATGCGTGATCTGATCTACACGTACAAGATTTCGCCCCCCAGCACCTACACCGAAATGCGGGAAGAACAGGTTCGACAGGCATTTCAGCAGGGCAACGCTCTGTTTGAAAGAAACTGGCCTTACGCATGGCCCCTCCATCAGGCCGCGGATTCCAAAGTGAGAGGAAAGACGGCAATTGCGCCATTACCCCACTTCCCAGGTGGGAAAAGCGTATCGACCTTGGGGGGATGGCATGTGGGAATCTCCAGATTCTCAGATCAAAAGAGTCTCGCCTGGAAAATGGTTGAATTCCTAACATCCTCTGCCACTCAGAAACAACTGGCGTTGAAGCTGGGCTGGAATCCTGCCAGAAGGGATATTTACAGCGACCCTGAAGTTCTGAAAAATATGCCGCATCTCGAGCGACTAAAGGAAGTGTTTGAAAATGCCCGACCGAGGCCCACTGTGCCATATTACACGCAACTTTCTGATGTTTTGCAGCGTTACTTGAATGCGGTGCTGGCAGACAAACTGGGGGCTGAAACCGCCCTTGCATCTGCCCAAAAGGAGGCACAAGAAATCGTCAACCGCTACCAAGCAAAGTAATCTAAAAGGTATTGAATGAAAGGCTACAGTCTTAAAGAATTGCGAGAGGCCGCTCCATTCTTGCTTCCGCTAATTATCTTCATAGTCGCTTTTATCCTGGTGCCTGTTCTAGGCACCATAGTCGACAGCATGTATCTGGACGTCACTTTCCTCAAAGCCAGATTCACCGGCCTCGGCAATTATCTCTGGATGATTAACAATCCGGGATTTTGGCAGTCTTTTGGATTCACATTGCTTTTCGTTCTGGTTTCGGTGCCTTTGGAAATTATCCTAGGACTGATTTTTGCGCTGTTGCTGAACGAAAATACAGCTGTACGTGGTCTATTGCGCGCCTGCGTACTTATTCCCTGGGCGATACCGGCTGCCATATCGGCACGCACTTGGGAACTTATATACAATTACAACTATGGGCTTGCCAACTTCTTCTGGACCAAACTCGGGATCTCAACAAGCCCGATAAATTGGCTTGGAAGTGAACTGGGCGCTTTCACTTCGCTGGTGATAGCCGATGCATGGAAAACTACACCGTTTGTGGCCATCATTCTTCTGGCCGGTCTTTCGGCAATACCCGAAGAATTATACCGGCAAGCTCAGGTGGATGGCGCCAATTTGTTCCAGCGATTCACCAAGATCTCTCTTCCTTTGATCAGGCCTGCACTCATCGTCGCCTTGATCTTTAGAACTGTCGATGCCCTGCGCATTTTTGATATCGTTTATGTACTGACCCATGGGGGTCCCGGCGGCGCAACCACCTCACTCTCACTGTATGGCTATAATTATTTTCTAATTGGTGATTTTGGTTATGGCTCCGCAGTTTCAGTGGTTCTCTTTTTCATTGCCTTCATTTTATCCATCACTTACGTGAAAATCGGCCGTTTTGGTGAGGAATTAAGATGACGGAACAACGAATCAAACGGCTACTCATCGTCACCGGCTCATTGTTCATGCTGATTTTCTCTCTGGCTCCTTTTCTTTATATGATTGCCACCAGTCTGAGTTCGAATCCTTACTTTCTTTCGGCGGCCGGCAACCTATCATTTACCCTGAACAACTACCATGCAATCTTGACAACCCCTTCTCTTCACTTCTTGGATTACTTACGAAACAGTTTGATCGTTTCGGCAGTAAGTGCTGTTGCCACTATATGGATCGCCTGCCTCGCCGCCTACTCCCTAACCCGGCTGAAAATCCCCGGTAAATTATTCGTACTGTTTTTTGTTTTGGCGGTTTCGATGTTTCCACAGATCAGTCTGATAAGTTATTTGTTTAAAGTCATGGCTGAACTTGGCTGGGTAAACACATACGCAGCCTTGATCCTGCCATATATAGCCTGGACCTTGCCGTTGTCTTTGTGGATCTTGGTGAGCTACTTTAACCAGATTCCTCAAGACCTAGATAAGGCTGGACTGATTGACGGCTGCTCTCGGTGGCAGATTTTGCGCAGGATTATATTACCAGTGGCAGCTCCAGGTATTTTTTCTACCACCTTGCTGGCCTTCATCTTTGCTTTCAATGAGTTCATGTTTGCCTTAATGCTGACCACCGACTACCATGCCCGCACGATTCCGGTCGGCATTGCGCTTTTTCAGGGTCTGCACGGTCAAACTCCGTGGGGAAACATCATGGCGGCTGCCACATTGAGTACTTTGCCGTTAATTATACTGACACTAGTCTTTCAACGACGCATCATTCAGGGCCTGACTCGAGGAGCATTGAAAGGTTGAAATTACGTCTGGTTCGCCTGTCCAAGAAGTTTGTAACTGCACGCGGCAGCGTACTTGCCGTGCGAGACATCGATCTTGAGACCAGGGAGAGTGAATTTTTCGTGCTGTTGGGTCCGAGCGGCTGCGGCAAGTCCACCGTTTTGAACTTGATAGCAGGATTGGAGAAACCGACCGGCGGGGAGATCTGGTTTGGCGAAAAACTTGCCGCTTCCAGTGATAAGAAAATCTTTTTGACACCGAAGGAAAGAAATGTTGCGATGGTATTCCAAAGCTATGCCCTCTATCCACACATGAGCATATTCGAAAATATTGCTTTTCCTTTAAAGGTTGCTAAAGAAAAGGAAGCGACCATACAAGAATCAGTTAGTCGAGTTTCCTCGATGCTTGGGATATCGCATCTGCTCAGAGCAAAACCCGGAGAGCTGAGTGGAGGCCAAAGGCAAAGAGTAGCCATCGGGCGTGCCATTGTAAGACAACCGAGTATTTTCCTGCTGGACGAACCCCTATCAAACCTGGATGCGCAGTTGCGGACCGCAACCCGTATGGAACTGAAGGCCCTCCAACGACAGCTTGAAATAACGACAGTCTATGTCACCCACGATCAGGTAGAGGCCATGAGTTTGGGTAATAGAATAGCTCTTTTGAATGATGGCGACATAGAGCAGGTGGGGTCACCAGAGGAACTTTACAACAAGCCCGCCAACGCCTTTGTAGCAAAGTTTATCGGCTCACCCCCCATGAATCTACTGAAAGTTGATCTTTTTAAAGAGAGCGATTCATGGGGGATTAGTATCGGCAGGCAAAAGATCAAAGTGGATGGATTCAATAGACCACGACAATTGGCACCGAAACGATATCTGCTAGGCATTAGACCGGAAGATATCGCTGTTCATGATCGGAGCGAGCAACAAGATCTTAAATGCCAATTGCTCTCTGTCGAGCCCTTAGGAAGAGAGCTACTTCTGCAGGTCGGTCTGGAAAATCAGGATTTGACTATTTTGACCGCCGATATGAAGTATGCAAAAGCTAAGGCCGGCATTAATTTGAACTTACTGTTCGACTTGAGTCGAATGCATTTTTTTGAACAAGACGACGAACAAAAAGTGGTTTTTTCACCGCACAGCAACTGGACCCGGAGCACAGGAATCGTCGATCAGGGAAAGTGAAATAAGGCAAAACAGAATAACCAAGCGGTGGCTGATTATTGGTATTTACAGATTCTTCCCGGGCTGACCACTCAAAAGGGATTTGACACGGGCTCCGGCATGAGCATCAACCCATCCTTGCCGGAGGAAGATGCTGATTTCTTATATGATTCCAATGACTAGCAGGGACATGTGACCCGGCAACTCATAGAGATCAAAATTGCGCCCAACCATGACAACTAATGCATACCGTTGAGGGAGAAATTCCTGCGTGCATCAACACAAAAACCTTCGTAGCAGCTTAAACGCCTATTTTTTAAATCTAGTTGAAAAATACATGGACAACGTCTATGGCCCTAGAAAACGATCCATCTTTGCCAATTTGTCTGAAAAAATAGTAGAAATAGGTCCGGGTGCAGGAGCAAATTTTCGTTACTTTTGTCATGGAACCAGCGTCGTTGCCATCGAACCGAACTCGGAGATGCATCCCTACCTAAAGGCTCGGGCAGAACGGTTTGGATTAGATCTGGATATCAGGGGCATAAGGGGAGAAGAGATGGATTTAGGAACATCGAGTGTCGGCTCAGTCGTCGGCACATTGGTCCTTTGTTCGGTGGACAATCCCTCTCGAGTGGTTTCGGAAGTCCACAGAATTTTGATGCCAGGTGGTCGCTATATTTTTTTGGAACATGTCGCGGCTCCAGAAGGTTCTAAATTGCGCTCTCTTCAAAATTTTATTCACAGGCCCTGGCGATGGCTTTTTGAGGGCTGCAATTTGAATCGAAACACTCACACCATTTTGGCGGAAGCCGGATTCACAAAATTAGAGATGGATTGTTTTACACTCAAGTCACCTTTGATTCCCGTCACTCCGCATATCTTCGGGATGGCCGTGAAGTAGAGGAGGTTATTCCGCAGGTCGGGAAAGTACTTCGGCAAGAATTGCATCTCATGTAAATTGGAATGAATAACAAAGATGAACCCGAGAGGAGTAAAAAGTTCAGATGCATTTAGAGGGCAACTATACGGAGATACCCAACAGCGGGAATCATAATTGTTTTGGCTGCAGTCCGGTTAATGAGTGTGGACTCCGGATGAAATTTTACAGCGACCAAAAGACCGTTTATTCCTGGTTGACGGTACCACCGCATCTCAGCGGCTGGAGCAATCTGGTACACGGTGGGGTATTATCCACTATCCTGGATGAAATTATGAGCTGGGCGGCCATACATTTGCTCAGGAAATTCATTCTGACCAAATCCATGACCGTTGATTTTGTTAAACCTGTTTTTGTAGGCCAACAGCTTAGAGTGGAAGGCAGGGTTGCAAACACGGAGCGAAAAAGAGAGGCAGTCATGGAAGGCTATATTTACAATGAAGAGAAAAAGCTGTGCGTGAGAGCCACCGGCACCTTTGCTTTGTTTACCTCTGATAATGTGAAGAAGATGGGAATACTGGGCGAAAAAGCACTGAATGATTTTGAGGACCTAATCGATGGATGACAGACGTTATCGGATCGCTTTCATATAAAAAATCGGGTTGCCTAAAGCTTAGGCAACCCGTGGCGGCTATCATCTATACCACCTGCTTGTTTTTTTCGAACTGGACACGCGGTTTCTAACGTAGACATTACAGCTTTTTGTAGATCTTAGACCTCCAGTATCCGTCACGGTCAGCTCGAACGATAAGGTAGTCAATAAGGATTTGAGCGATGGAGCCTTAAACGAAGGCTTGGCGGTATCAGGGCGACTCAACGTTACGGGTGGGCCGTTCGTCTGATGCCATTGGTAAGATGCGATTCCGTCGTCCGGGTCGGTCGAGGCAGAACCATCCAATACTGCAGTCTTGCCGGCGTTGACTTGCTGATCGGGACCGGCATCAGCAACAGGGGATGCGTTGATCCAGGTCACATTCACAAGGCATGTATCACTGGACTCCAGGCCGCTCATGTCCCTTACCGTAAGCCGGAAAGTCAGCGAGGCTCCATCCGGACCCACGTCAGGGGCAACAAATATCGGATCAGCCAAATCCGGGTCTATCAGGGTGACGGCAGGACCCGACAGCTGGGTCCACGTGTAGGAATCAACTCCATCGTCGAGATCTTTCGAGCCCGAACCCTGTAGATGTACTATTTCCAGTTCCCGAACGTTTTGTTGCAGTCCGGCATCTGCAATAGGAGGAAGATTCGCCGAAACGATAGTGACTGTGCAACCGGCCTGCGATTTCACTCCCCACTCATCAGTCACCTGCAACGCGAAGGTCAGAGACTCGCCTTCCGGTTCGACATTCGGAGCAATGAAAACAACATCCGTTGCTTGGGTATCGGAGAGACCCACGGGAATTCCATCAGTCTGAGTCCACTGATACAAAAGCATTCCACCTTCAGGGTCACTGGAGTTGGCTGCGCTCAACCTAACCTCATCCCCGGCATGCAACGTCTGATTGGGTCCCGCATCCGCTACCGGGGGCTGGTTATTTACTACGCACGATACTTCTTCCGAAAAATTACTTTCGTTGCTGGAAAAATCATATGCCGTTGCGGCAAAATAATATCTTTCACCGTCCGGCAAGTTACTAATGGAATAATTGGTAACATTACCGACATCAACGCTATACTGGTAATTTTCGCTAGAGTTTCCGTAATAAAGTTTGTAACCAGCGACATTTTCGTCATTGTTCGGATCCCAGCTAAGGGTCACCTGGCCTGCGTAGGCACAATTAAAAATTGCAAAGCTAAAGGTTAACAGTGAGAGGATAAAAAAAACTAGAAACGTAAAGGAGTTTGTTTGATCTTTCGTGTAACTTTTCGAGGAATAACTGCACGACATTTTAACACCTCCATCATTGGCCGTGCCAGATCCAGCCTTTGGAGGTGCTGCATCAGCCCGGCAACCCTGCGGCCATATCCCGATCTATCGAGACTTAGGCCAGTGGCTTTGCGTCCTATCCTTTCGGATAGTTTGCCCTTTTCAAGCTTCTCTTAATGGTCAAAGAACGAGTTTTACACTGTTGGCTATTGTAAATGTGCAACTCACATGCCATTTTCATATATGGTTCAATGTGAACCAGCAAACATCACACTATCAAGACTCTGACCCAATATATCGAAGAGCGCCCGACCCGATTTGAGTAAGAGTCTAATAATCGCCATCATAGGCGGCCTGCACAACATGGTCAGCATTTTCACTCATTACCATATCGTAATAACGTAATCGATCAGGGAGATTACAACCGATGAACTCAATTCTTCAAAGAGGGGAAAGAACCGGGATTTGGAGCAAATCCGGTAAGAAGATTTTATAATATACAAGATGTATCACACCAAAAGGCGCATTATTTCCTATTGGCATAATATATGCACCCAAACACATCCCGAGGTCCGCTGCCTCAGGGGATCTGGAGCCACTCTCAGTTGCTGCAAGAAACGCTAATGTGAAGGGTGTCGATTCATAGCGGGCAAATTTACCAGAGGCAATTACCGTTGGCTCGACATGGCAACCTTAATCAAAAACACCATGCGAGGGTCTTGGATGAAAACTGTTTCACTAACTATCCCCTTTATTGTCCTATCGACAAAAGTGAACCAGTCGGGAGATGTGGAAAAACATATATTGACGCCCTTTGGCGGCATCGACATCACTTTTCGAATGGCGGTCAACGAACCGGCACAGCATCCTCGCTATGAAATTGAAGTCGAAGGAGACATCGAGCATTGGATAATTGATGCTGACTTGATTGCCGGGTTCAGAAAAAGTCTGTTAGATTTCATTCGTGGTATAAGCTGGGAATGCCTAGACCTCATGAGGTATGGAACCGAAGAGGTCTATGTTCGATTCAAAGGAACCGATTTCAATGTCAGAACATCATTGATCCCCGATGACACAACTCCGGACGACCAAATAGCCATTTCTAGTGGACACTACGATATGACCTGCTGACATCTCCGGGCGACTCTCATTTATGTTTCAACCAACGTGGGTGGGTGATACCCATTTTCTTTATTTTGTAGTTCAAAGCCCTTGGACTTATGCCAAGTTTTTGTGCAGCTTCTTTTTGAATCCAGGAACAATCTCCCAATGCCGCCAGGATGGCCTCTCTTTCGTTCGATTCAAGTGACTTGAACGGCGCTGGAGGGATGAGGTCTCTTGTCACCTGGCCGAGTTCGCTGAGAAGAACATTTTCTATAGTAATAACCGGGCCTTCCTCAAGTATGGCAGCCCTTTCAATGATGTTGGCAAGCTGACGTATATTGCCTGGCCAAGAATAATCTCTGAAAATCGAGACGACCTCAGGAGAAAATCCACTTAGCTTTTTCCGCAGCGACAGACTTGCCTTTTCAAGCAGCCTATTAGCAAGAGGCCCGATACAATCCCGTCGTTCTCGGAGAGGCGGAAGGTGAATTCGCAGAACATTGATCCGATAATACAAGTCTTCCCGAAACCTACCAGTTCGCACCTCTTCTTCAAGAATCTTATTGGTTGCAGCGATTATTCTTACATCAGAATAAATGGTCTGGTTGCCTCCTACCCGCTCAAAACATTTACTCTCTAAAACTCTCAGGAATTTCGATTGCAGAGCAAGGCTCATTTCGCCTATCTCATCAAGAAATACAGTGCCTCCGTTGCCCTGTTCCATGCGTCCGATGCGTGTCTTACTTGCGCCGGTAAATGACCCTCTCTCGTGACCAAAAAGTTCGCTCTCCAGCAATGTCTCATGAATGTTAGCACAGTTGATATTAATAAAAGGCTTTTTATGCCTGGAGCTGTTGAAATGAACGCTTCCGGAAAGTAAGCTCTTACCAGTACCCGTTTCGCCAGTAATTAAGATGGTTGAATCCGTGTTGGCAAACTTTTTTATAGTATTAATCACCTGCTTCATCGACGGGCTGACAGCAACAATCGCATCAAAATCATAGATGACATCCTGCCGCCTTCGCAGATAATCAATCTCGTTCTTCAAGCCCCTGTATTCTAAAGCGCGTTCGATCACCAAACCAATTTTTTCGGCGGAGAAAGGCTTAGAGATGAAGTCGAAGGCGCCCTCTTTTACCGATTTAACAATCAACTCTGATTTCTCAATTTCACTTGTAACAATGACCGGGACATGCTCAACCGACTTTCTTAGCCATCTCAGCAACTTGAATCCATCTCCCTGCTGGAGCTGAATATTTAGAAGAATCGCGTCAAACCGAGTCTGCCGCAAAAGCTCTTCCATGCTTTTGCCATCCGGCCAATAGCTAACGGCATAAGAAGGCGACAAGGCTTCCTCTAGAAACTTTCTCCAAGAGGGATCCTCATTTATGATTAGAATTTTCCGCATAATACAAATTTGATTTGACTCGTTAAATTTTCGCCGGCGCGTTCAGCAAGCCAAGCCAGGAACTTGGCAGTCATCAAGCCATAATAGATGCGACTGCTCAAAATAAAAACCGCTCCATAAAGTCAGGAATGTTCCTTCGATTTGGCGATGATTTCCTGAACTTCTTCAGCACCTTCTTGGTAGAATTTCTCCTCTTCAGGCGCCAACTCTTTAAGTAAGCGCAGGAATTCACCGGCATGCACCAACTCCTCCTCGGAAATATCGGCAAGAACTCGTTTTGCCAATTCATTATCCGTGGACTCCGAGAGTTGCACATAAAGTTGCACGGCTTCATATTCAGCTGCGATCATAAAACGGATGGCCCTTATTAATTCTTCGTGGGTCAATTTACCGATCGTTGGCCAGTCCGGAGAAAGAATTACCAAAAGAAGGCATGCTATTTTTCCTCCATGCTATTGCCCGAGAAACAGCTCGAGGCACTATTTATTTATCAAAGTCAAATTGTCACTTTAAGAGAGCACTTAACCCATGAAATGCACTCTACTACAAAACAAGCGTTGATAAAAGGCTAAAATAACGATAACTTTTGAAAAGTTCCGTCATTGGCTATGTTTTCGAGTCCACTCCAAGGTATTGCTTAAGCCTAAATGCAGTGGGATTTTCGGAGTCCAACCTGAGGCAATCTTGAAGTATTCGACATCAGCAAGAGAATGCCTAATATCTCCTGGACGTTCAGCTACGAACACCAATGAGTCTGATGTATTGGTCAAGCTTAAAATCGTACCGGCTAGATCCAAGATGCTTACAGCCTGACCGGTTCCAACGTTATATATGCCGCCTAGCGGTGATGAAATCGATCCCTTAAGACCTGCGGCATGAAGATAAGCTGCTACTACATCAGAAACATAAACAAAATCCCTGGTTTGTAATCCGTCCCCTAAAATGGTCAACGATTTACCAGTTAGGGCCGCATCAACAAACCGGGAGACAACCCCACTGTATGGACTTGCCGGATCCTGCCGGGGTCCATAGATGTTAAAACACCGCAACGCAACTCCACCCCTTTCTTTGGCAACGCACTGCGATGCTAGAAACTTCGATCGACCATAAGGACTCAGATGTTTTGTTTTGTCCGAGGCATACTGTTCTTTCAGAGGCAAGCGCTGATCATTGCCGTACTCCGCAGCTGAACCGGCAAAAACAAATGCGGTGAAGCCAAGCTCGGTCGACTCCCTGACCAAGGTTTCCGTCGCTCGATAGTTGATTTCCATGGTCTCATCGACATGGTCCATGGAATAGGGAACACTGACTATGGCCGCCAGGTGGAAACAATAACTCAAGTCTGGATGCAACCGCTTAAGTTTATCAAGCAGGTGAGGCTCAGTAATGGAGGTTTCGTGAAAATAAAAGTTTTTGTTGTCAAAAAAGGAAAGCATATTCTCTCGATGGCCGGAGAAGAAGTTGTCTATTCCAACGACCTTGAAGTTCAGCGAAAGAAGGCATTCAGCCAGATGGCTGCCCACAAAGCCGGCCACACCAGTGACCAGGCACCCGGTTTTCTCTTGCACTTTTTGCTTTGTAGTCAAATTGCTCCCTTGACAAAATTGGGTTGTTGATGGCTTTTATGTGAGACGTTTGAAGCTCGACGTCTTTTGGTTCGGCCTAAAGTCAAACTCTTCCCAGTAGCGATTTTAAAATCGTTAGATTTAGAGAAATAATTTCCCTGCTATCTCAAAAATTGGGACATCAAAACAAGGATAATGCCTATCATGTCTGAATTGTTCGATAAGATTAAAAGCAAACAAGCAACCGTTGGCGTCATCGGCCTTGGCTACGTAGGACTGCCTTTGATAATTAGATTTGGACAAGCTGGATTTCCTCTGATCGGCTTTGATATCGACACTCGAAAAATAAACGCTTTATTGCACGGTGACAGCTATATTAAGCACATCCCCATAGAGCCCATAAGCAAGTTTTTACAACAAAAGCAATTAGATGTGACCATCAGTTTCGAGCGACTGCGGGAAGCTGACTGTATTCTCATATGCGTCCCAACCCCGCTGACCGAAAAACTTGAGCCCGACCTTCGCTTCATCACCAATACCACCGAGACTATCGCAAACCACTTACGCTCAGGGCAGTTGATCGTTCTGGAAAGTACCACGTATCCCGGAACCACTGAAGAATTAATGCTCGCCAGGTTTCAACAAACCGGGCTAGAAGTCGGCCGGGACTATTATCTCGCCTTTTCTCCCGAACGGGAGGATCCAGGAAACAAAACTTTCAACACTGGCAATATACCCAAAGTAATCGGAGGCATCACCCCCGCCTGCCTCGAACATGCCTGTCAATTATACCAACACGCCATATCCCAGATCGTTCCGGTCTCGTCCACCCGAGTCGCAGAATTGACAAAACTGCTTGAAAATATTTACAGAAGTGTCAATATAGCCCTCGTCAATGAACTCAAAATATTGGCTCAGAGGATGGATATCGATATTTGGGAAGTTATCGAAGCAGCCTCGACCAAACCTTTCGGCTTCACACCTTTCCA
Organism: uncultured delta proteobacterium; assembly: GCA_963781715.1. Taxonomy (GTDB): domain Bacteria; phylum Desulfobacterota; class Syntrophobacteria; order Syntrophobacterales; family Syntrophobacteraceae; genus Desulfoferrobacter. Next base: position 10,598 of record CAWAGW010000011.1, on the reverse strand, counting down.
TCCCGGCCCGGGATTAGGCGGACACTGCATTCCAATCGACCCCTTTTATCTATCCTGGAAGGCGCGTGAATATGATCTTACTCCTCGATTCATCCAACTGGCCGGAGAAGTCAACATCTTTATGCCCTACTACGTGTTGGAGAGGACCAATGAGGCACTGAATGCAGAAAAAAAGTGCCTCAACGGCGCTAAAATCCTCGTGCTCGGAGTTGCATACAAAAAAGATATCGACGATGATCGCGAATCCCCCTCCTATGCAGTCATGCAACTGCTTATGCAGCGTGGTGCCAAAATTCAGTACAATGACCCTCACATTCCCAAACTCAAGCCAGGCCGCAAACACAAATTTAACATGGGGTCGATACCATTGACTGAAGAAGTGCTGAAGAAAATGGATGCTGTCCTTATTCTGACCGACCACTCAGCCTATGACTACGACTGGATTACGCAAAATGCCTCACTGGTAATCGATACGCGAAACGCCACAAAAAATGTAAAGGAGTGTCGCGCAAAAATTACCAAAGCATAATTCCTGGCTACTTGTGCTTAATGCTTTCAATGGTGCCTTCCACTAATTTGCGAATCTCTTCGAGTCTTTCGGCAGTCTCCGCCTCGTAGCGAAGCACCAACACAGGCTGGGTGTTGGAAGCCCGAACCAACCCCCAGCCGTCCGGAAAGACTATACGAGCGCCATCAACATCAATGACATCGTACCCATTTTTCTTAAAGAACCGGGTGGCCTTAGCGACGACGTCAAATTTCATCTCATCGGGACACGGCACTCTGATCTCCGGAGTGGTGTGAGTGGCAGGAACCCCTGCCAGTAGCTCCGGAATAGTTTCACCGGTGTTGGAGAGTATCTCCAGCAAACGACAGGATGCGTATATTCCATCATCGTAGCCGAAATAACGGTCTTTGAAAAACATGTGCCCGCTCATCTCCCCGGCCAGAGCTGCACCCTCCTCTTTCATCTTTGCTTTTATGAGAGAATGACCCGTGCGCCACATGATGGCCCTGCCACCTCTTTTTTCTATGTCCTCATATAAGATTTTAGAACACTTCACCTCTGAAATAAATGTCGTACCTGGCCGACGAGATAAAATTTCACGAGCAAAAATGATCATCAACTTATCTCCGTAAACCACTTCACCTAAATGATTTACAACACCCAAGCGATCCGAATCTCCGTCATAGGCGACACCCACATTGAGCTTCTTCTCTCTGACCAAACTGATCAAATCCTGCAGATTTTCCAAAACCGTTGGATCCGGTTCGTGGTTTGGAAAAGTGCCATCCATTTCACAATAGATAGGATGGACCTCACAACCCAATTGTTCCAGGATCGGCAAGACGACTGGACCGGCAGTGGCGTTGCCGGCATCCACCCCAACGCGAAGCTTTCTAGCGAGATTAATGTTTTGAACCACAAACTCCGTATAGGGCTTGATGATATCATATTGGCTTAGATGGCCGGTTCCAGCCATTAAGTTCTTGCTTTCCATAACGGCGCGCAGCTTTTGGATCTCCGCTCCAGAAATGGTGTCGAAGCCGTTGCACACCTTAAACCCATTGTACTCGGGAGGATTATGGCTGGCAGTAATCATGATTCCCCCATCTGCCTGCAAATGGCGTATGGCAAAGTAGAGAAGGGGAGTTGGACACAAACCAACATCAACTACTTCCAGGCCGGAAGAAAGAAGACCTTCTATCAGCAATTCCCGGTAGAGTTCTGAGCTTAGCCGGCAATCTCTGGCCACTACCACCCGCTTTTTTTGTTCGTCGGCCATGTAAGTTCCGAAAGCCCTGCCGAGGAGAATCACATCGGGATTCTTTATTTCTTCATCCACTATGCCTCGAATGTCATACTCGCGAAAAACCTTGGAATCCACTTAATACCTCCCAGTGAACCAGCAACACAAACCTCGCGGCCACAAAATCAACAACTGCGCGGCAAGAATAATCAATAACGTGGGAGCCCGTCCCATTGCAAAGCTCGCACTTTTATACAGCTTTGCAAAACCAAAGATAAGGGATGGTCAACAAGCACAGATCGGCCCTGTCCAACCAATCCAGTTTTCCCGGACGCAGGCTTACATCAACGGATGGCACTTTCAAATGTTACAATTGATCAGTTTTGCAGATACGGGTAGTGGTGATATTGGCAATTCACATTCTTTGGGGAGCAAGAATCCATTGATGGCAGCTCTTGTCCGTTGAGGAAGCTCCATATTGAACCCCTGGCAAATGGGCCACCCAAAAAGCTCTACACAATCGGGCTCGCATGAAAGATGATTCCACTTAAATCCGAGTTACTGATACTCAACCCAAGGCTTGAAGCTACACACAAGAAGTAAACTTACGCATAGCCACACAAGCTATGCGTCGCTCAAGCCGGCAGCCTCACTCATTGACAATGCCACCAATCGGCTGGCTCTAGTGGTGACGTTGCTTGTCTCCTTCTTTAAGCCGCTTTACCGTCATTAACACCGCGGCCAGCACACCCAACCCGATGACTGAAAGAGCTCCGTAAAGGGCTGCGAAAAATACGGCATGGCTCGGATCATACCATGGGATGTCCCAAGGCAACATGCTGGCGACGCTGCGTTTCAATTCCACACATAACAATTGACCTGCCCCGAACATACTATCCCCCGCTAACTGCTAATTCTATTAAGGAATGGAAGCTCCAACCGAATGTAAAAATCAGGAAAAATGTTTAGCAAAGATTTATGAATGGGTCAATGTGAAAGTAGGACAAAAGCGGGGGGATAATGTAGCGATTGAAAGATGCCGTATTCGATGGAATGATGGTGAGGGCCGAAAAAAAGAAAAAGGGCTGAAAGATTTTTCTTCAGCCCTCATTCAGACAGAAACACCAATGACTAGGGTCTCCGTTTTCCATAATTCACTCCTTGTACATTACAATTCGTCCCGTTGGGTCGGTCGAACATTTTCGCAGAAAATCCCTCATTGTGCAATTAAACTGGTCGCGGTTGGCAAACCAGTAGTCGAGAGTTTTTTTACGGGCGTCCTGTCGGTTACGACCACGAATGAGCACAACTTTCATTGGCACCACCTCCTCTAACAAGATTTTTTGTGCGAAAAAAAACCCAAGCCAAGCTCGGGTTTTGTTAAAGGGAGCATACCACCTTCTCAGAGAAAGGCTCGCACCCTCCTCTTCTTCAAAACCCTGATGACAGGTCCTTGGCTCAAACTGTTGAATCTAAATTTCGTATTACTCTTACTACTACTAGGGTCGTCCATTACCATTCTCTTATTTTGCGAACAACACTTCCTACCTGTAAACAGTCAAAGCTTAGCAGAAAGACTCTGCTTGTCAATAAATATTAGGGCATTCCACTGGGAAAGTCAAACGACGTTCAGATTTTATCCACCATCCAAATTCTAGATGAACACTTCTACGAGAGATCTCTACCCCTATAAGTTCCAGTCCTTATCTAAACAAAAATCAAACAACTGCGCCGGGTTTCCATTTTCGAAACAGTACAGCAGTTTCTCACAAACCAATCTGTCAGTCGGAAATGCCAGCGATTCAGGCAGACCGTCAAGCGGAAAATAGCGGGCTTCACTAGCATCAGATCCAGCTTTTAGCTTGCCTGCCAACCGCTTTCCCCAAAACCAAACTCCAACAGTCTGGTGCTCCAGATCATGGAAATTTGAATGAACCGCAAAAACCGGCCCAACCGCAGCCTCCAGTCCCGTTTCTTCCCTGAGTTCACGTACTGCCGCATCCCGAACATCTTCTCCCCATTCAACGTGACCGCACGGGATGCACCACATCCCTTCATAAGTCCCTATTCTGCGTACCAAAAGCACCTCTTCTCTTGCCACTAAAATCACCGCGACACCCACGGTGGGATTCCTGTAATGGACCTTGTCACAGACAGGGCAATAAAGACGCGTTCTACTGCGTGATTGGAGTTCTGTCAGGGGAGTCGCACAAAAGGGGCAATACAGGAACTTCATGCCATGCTATTCTCGTTTGGTGCACAGCGCGGCATAGCCGCAGCCAAAAGCTCAAAGCTCAAAGCTCAAAGGTCAAAGGTCAAAGGTCAAAGCTGAAAAAAATTTTTTGGCCAGCAAAAACAAACGCTTATGAAAAAATCTTCGCGAAAAAACAAGAAACTCAGTGCTAGTATCACAGGGAACCGGGGTGTCATACAAAAACACGCAAATTGCGCCTTTAAAGAATACCCATTGAATTTGATTTTTTCAATCGATCTATGATCTTTTTGACCTCCTGACTCTTTGTTAAATCCGCAACAAGCAATGCATCCTCGGTATCCACTACTAAAATATCTTTGAGACCCAATGCCGCCAAAAATCTTTTCCCACGGGAGACCAAAAAAGAGTCTCTACAATCTATAAGCAACGTATTGCCTTCCGCTACATTGCCAAAATCGTCTTGGTCACGCTCCATTCTGACCTCGTAGAGACTTCGCCAGGAACCCACATCGCTCCAACCGCATTCGCTAGGGATCACATAGACCGGTCGAGACGTTTTCTCCATTATAGCGTAATCGAATGAGATTCCTTCTGTGTCGTCATATAAGGTTTGCAGTGCATTGGGAAATTCGGCTTTATCGAAAGTCGCCCCTAACTGTTCAAGACCTTGCGAAAAGGCAGGCATGTGAGAGGCAAATTCAGCTAAGAGGGCCTGTGGGGTGGCCACAAAAATACCCGCATTCCAGTAGTAGTTGCCGCTCTGGAGATAATCGCCGGCGGTTTGCAGACTGGGCTTTTCGACAAACCTTTTGACCGGGTAAACACTGCTTTCCTCAGGTTTTGCGGCACGCTCGATGTAGCCGTATCCTGTCTCAGGTCTGGTTGGAACAATTCCTAAAGTAACAATCCCCCCACCCGATGCGATTTGTGCTGCTTGGAGAAGCCCCGTACGAAATATTTCCGGCCGTGCAATATAGTGATCTGCTGGAAGGATGATGATGGGCTCGCAGCCCCCCAAGTGTTCGATATATTTAGCTGCCAGACCTATGCAAGGCGCGGTATTGCGCCCTTTGGGCTCCGCCAGAATTCTGACGGCATGATTTTTAAAAAGTCTTTCAGTCTCCGCCCTGTGCCGTTCTCCGATAACCAGTAAAATGCGATCATCTGGCACTAATGACTGAATTCGTTCAAATGTCTCGATAACCATAGGCTTATCGCCGATGATATTGAGAAATTGTTTGGGAAGAGACTCTCTACTGGCCGGCCAAAAGCGCGTTCCAGAACCGCCCGCCATGATGACAATGTACATGCATGCCTCCTTGACCTTCGGCCATTGCGTTATGGTAAACAGACTATTTTCGCCTGGCTTGCAGAAGCGAATCTATTCGGACGAGGATATGACTCCACATTCTTGCACTGTCGTTTAGTTCGAAATCAGACAATCTGCCGGCTGCTCTCTTGGAGTCAGAATTCTCCCCGCGACTGCGGTGACGAGGATGGATGTGGTTGACAAAATGGGGCCGGCTGAAATCGCTCTTGAATCATTCCTCTAATTGAGTGGCCCAAAATGGATCAAGTATCTTCTGGTTTTCAAGCTTAAGACAGGCGTAGATCGTTTGATTTAGGGGGGTTTCCACGCCGACCTCCTTGCCCAGTCTTACTACCATGCCATTCAGTGCCTCTATCTCCATTGGCCGCCGCCATTCCAAATCCCGTAACATAGAACATTTGAACTTTTTGTTGTAGGATTCCGCCAGCGCGACCGAGTCGGCAAGCACCTGATCCGGCAAATTGACGCCTTTGGCGCGAGCAAGTATCTCAACTTCGCGCATAACACTGACCACTAATTCCCTGGTTTCAGAACAGGAGAGAATCAAGCCCAATGGGGCTCTTGAAAGAGTCGTAACTCCGTGAATGGCGCAAATAAACAAAAACTTTGACCACAATACTTCCTCTATGTCACTGCTCAGCTCTGCCTCTATTCGTGCTTCCATGAATGCATCGAGAATTTTTTTCGTTCTCTCGGTTGGTTGTATGGTCCTCTCCCCAAACACAATGCGGCCAGGTTTGCCGACATGGGCGATTACCCCGGGCGATGCGATTGAAGCCTCAACGTAACAAGTTCCCTCCAATGTTCTTTCGTCACCATAGTATTGGCTAATTTTTTGAGCATTATCGAGGCCATTTTGGAGGGTCAGAATGACCGTGTCATCCTCTACCATCGGAGCAGCAAATCTTGCAGCAGTGGCCGTGTCGAAAGATTTCACACAAAACAAGAGCAGATCCACCGGCCCAATTTCATGCGGCTCCGAGGTGGCATGAATCATCACTCGAAAACTTCCCTGACTCGAGACCACTTGCAGTCCTTCTTCCTGAATAGCCTGAAGGTGCTTGCCACGAGCCACAAAATGAATATCGATTCCAGCCCGTGCAAGGAGACCCCCAAAGTACCCGCCTACACCCCCAGTGCCAATTACCCCGATTTTCATCGAACGCTCCTCTTGCCTCTATTGGATTCAAAATCCCCGAAGAATCCTTCTCTTGTTGCGTGTAACTCAATTCATTTGATGTGAAGTCAGAGGAAATAACTAGTATTGCAGCAAGTTCCAAACAAAACGTGGGTATTTATACAATCAACAGTTCTATACGTCAAACCAAACTGTCGTTCACGAAGCTCGACGGGCAATCTGTTGTCCGCGAACGGAGCGAAGCGCAAGGATTCAGTTAATGGAAAAATTTTGACAAGGGACAACAAGAATGCCTATATAACTTTGTTGCCCGATGCCACTAATTATGAACCATCGAGAAAACAACCTGTTTCCCAAAAACTTGGAATTTATCAACTCAACTAAACAATAAAAGCGTAACCGCGATGAAAAATGTCTTCGACAATGTGTTGGGCTGTATTGGGAACACTCCACTTATACGCATCAACAAAATCAATCCCAATTCAACAGTGACTCTGTACGTCAAACTAGAAGCAAAGAACCCAGGAGGCTCCATCAAGGACCGCCCGGCTCTAACGATGATTGAAGCTGCAGAGAACGAAGGATTGCTCACCCACGACAAAATCCTAATCGAGGCCACGAGCGGAAACACAGGCATAGGCCTGGCCATAGTAGCTGCAGTGAAAGGTTATCACCTTTTGCTTGCTATGCCGGAAACTGCGAGCCTCGAACGGCAGAAGATCCTCAAAGCCTTTGGGGCAGAGATACTGCTCACACCTGGTAGTCTTGGGACCGACGGTGCCATTGAGGAAGTCTACAACCTTGTTCGCCAAAACCCCGAGCGCTACTTCATGCCCGATCAATTTAATAATCCGGCCAATCCCACGGCCCACTACCTCGGCACGGGTCCGGAAATATATGAACAAACCGAAGGCAAAGTTGATGCAGTAATCGTCACACTGGGGACAACAGGCACTGCAATGGGAATCCTCCATGCATTAAAGGAGAGGAACCCAGCCATTGAAGTAATAGGAATCGAGCCCTATCCGGGACACAAGATTCAAGGCCTCAAAAACATGAAAGAATCCTACGTTCCCGGGATATTTGATCGCCATAAGCTGGATAGAATCATTCACGTTAGAGATGAAGAAGCCTTTGAGATGGCCAGACGACTGGCTCGGGAAGAGGGAATATTTGCAGGAATGAGCTCAGGTGCTGCCGTGGCCGGCGCAGTTCAAATCGCCTCCGAACGGGACGCAGGAATAGTTGTATCAGTATTACCGGACGGAGGAGACCGTTACTTGAGCACCAACCTTTTCACGACCATGCTGGAACCGGATTTTTGTCTGTTCGATGTTTTGGAAAGGAAAAAGGTCGACTTTAAACCCGTCCAAGAAGGAAAGGTGCGCATTTTTGTCACCGGCCCGCCACTCGACCAGCATCTGACCCTGCAGGAAGCAAGGCGTTTTTTGCTTGCGGATCTGTTGACCCGTTTCCTCACGTTCAAGGGCTTTTCAGCCAATCAGGTTGTCCATATTCCTGACCTGGACAGCAGAACAATCCAGGGGGCTTTTGCAGCAAATTCGGAACTCTCGGACTATTCACAAAAACAACTGGAAGATTTCCTTCGTGACCTCGACTTGTTGGCCATCCAGAGAGCTTACAGTTACCACCGAACGTCGGAGAATTTAGACACTATCACCGAATTCGTTAAATCTCTCATAACCAAAGGTCTTGCCTACGAGAAATTACGCTCGGTTTATTACAATATTTCTCAGAGCAAAGACTATGGAAAACTTTCAAAAATCAACTTAAAAAAGATTCGCCTGGGAGCAACCGTTGACCTGGACGCATACGAAAAGCTAAATCCTAGAGATTTTACGCTGCTGAAGCGGGCCACTCTCGCAGAACTCAAACGCGGAACGTATGTTAAGACTGAGTGGGGCAATGTGCTTCCCACCTGGCACATAGCGGCCGCCTCCATAGCACTGCATCACCTCGGTTCGCCCATCGACGTGCAAATCAGTAGTGCCGACTTTCTCTTTCCCCACCTGGAAAACATTCGTGAAATAGGAGGATCTTTAACAGGTCTTGCGTTCGCCAATATATGGATGCTTTGTGCACGAGTATGGACGGAAAGAGATGCGAAGGACAAAGATCATTTTGATGAAAATCTGTCCATTCGAGACTTGATCCAAATGGGTCGCTCCCCTTTGGAAATCCGGTACTGGATTCTGAGCACTCATTATCGCAAAGCAATCAACGCGACGCCCGAGAATTTATTAAATGCCTCGCAAGGCTATCACAGACTTGTTGAGTTCATCCATCGTATGCAGCAGACCCGGGGTGAAGGCAAGGAACACTCGCTAGTTCCGGAAATGATATATGGGCTCGAACAAAGCTTCATGGAAGCATTGGAAGATGATCTAAACATGCCGAATGCTTTGGCGGCCTTATTCAAATTTAGCCGTAAAGCTAATCCCCTGCTTGATAGTGGTGATTTGAGCAGGGAGCAACGGGGACAGATCCTCAAAAGTCTTCAAAAACTGGATAGAGTTCTAGGAATCTTTGATTTCGAACTTGAGCCCTTGAACCAGGAGGAGGATGCTCTAATTGCCAAGCGAGAAGAAGCCAGAGCCCACGGTCGATGGAAGGAAGCGGATGACCTCAGAGATCTTTTGGGGCAACGCGGCATTCTGGTAATTGATACGCCAATAGGAACACGTTGGGAACGCAAGAGAAACTTCAGCAACAAAAAGTAAGGTATTAGAAACTGCGTCAGCCAACAAAACACAACCAGCAATGTGGTTGCTTTTTGTTGGCTGACGGGATGGAATTCACGCAAAATCCCACACAGCTTCGGCCAGTCCAATCGATCTGGTCGCTTCAAACAAACGTATGGCCTCTTCGTATGCGTGTTCTGTAATGCGCCTCTTGAACGCCAGAGGCAAAGCGTTCATCTTAGCGGCAAACACTTTATTGGCTTTTTTTATGTTACCCCCAGTGTTTCCTGTCTCCCGTGCCCAATCACACATTTCCTCCCACAATTCATCGGTCAATCCTCGATAGGGACGTTTGATATAGTCACGCTGTTCGTTTGTGATGGCATTGCCGTTCTGGTTCATGGCAAGACCAAAAGAGATATTCTGCCACAAAGTACCCACATTACCTTTGCGAATTCCGTATTGAATAAATGTGGAGATTTTTTCGACAGAAGTTCCGGTGATGCCATGTTGCGCAATATCGACCGACCAAGGTTGGATGGCTTCCCAAATCGCCTTGGTCAAATCTAGCTGAATTCCCTCATGCGCAGTTCCGAAATAAGTTCCATGAATGGACCCGTTATTTATGGCCAACAAATTAGGATGGATTCCATTATTGTCCAATCCTCGGATGAACCATTCCGCCTCTTCCGGTTGAGTAAAACCCTCGCTGCTACCGCTTTTTGCTCCAATCTCACCCAACTCTACTTCCAGATTAAGACCTTGCGCTGTTATCGGCTTGGCCAATTCTGATGTGGCAGCCAGATTTTTTTCGTTCTCCATATGAGAAGCGTCAATCGCAAAAGAAGTAAAACCAGCTTCAATTTCCTCTCCAATGATGGAATTAACCGATTCTATTTCTTGAGGGCTCTTAACTGTGATGTGGTCACCATGAATAGCAAAAGGAACCTTGGTATTTCCAAGCCTTTCATTTTCAGCAACAATAAACTCGGCAAAGCTGGCAGGTGTAAACTCTGTGTAGCTTAGTTCTGATTTTGCTATCTCGTACATCACAGGCGATTTACTGGTCATTGAAGCCAATACAATTCCCTCCACAGGTAAACGGCACCGGATGTTGGCCGCCATTATCATGGCATTGTCTTTCCTGGCAGCCTCGATAAGAGCTCTCCCATTGAAGAGGGGAACAACACTGTTTGCAAAACGCTTCTTTACGTTTCCAGGTCGCATATCTGAAGTGGGTCTAGTCATTTTCGGTCACCTCCGCTTTGGATTGTGGGCGATAAACTGATTGCCTGAATGCTGTTGGAAGGCAGAAATCAAAGAAACTTTACATGTTTTTGAAGCACAAGTCATCCAAAACCAATAAGTAATTGCTCGTAAAAGTTCAAGCTGTAATGGGTATCAAGTGGCCGCGCCTCCGACCAGCGGATAAAAAGCAAAGGGGTTGTCGGTCCTGATACTG